>NZ_SMZY01000010.1 GCF_004358755.1 Peribacillus frigoritolerans
ATATTGTCTGGTGATGATGGCAAAGAGGTCACACCCGTTCCCATGCCGAACACGGAAGTTAAGCTCTTTAGCGCCGATGGTAGTTGGGGGTTTCCCCCTGTGAGAGTAGGACGTTGCCAGGCAGTATCAATTATATATGTTATCAATGAGCATAAAAGCTCATAGATATTTATTACTATCGCGGGGTGGAGCAGTCTGGTAGCTCGTCGGGCTCATAACCCGAAGGTCGCAGGTTCAAATCCTGTCCCCGCAACCAATTGGTCCCGTGGTGTAGCGGTTAACATGCCTGCCTGTCACGCAGGAGATCGCCGGTTCGATCCCGGTCGGGACCGCCATTATTACATAAACAACAACGAAACTACGTGTTTCGTTTTTTTTATGCATTTTTTAGGGTAGACTGTTAATGAAACTTGGACAAACTAATTAGATGCGATACACTTGATTACAGGGAACGGTCCTTAGAACTGCAGGGTTCTAAGGTTTTTTTATAAGAGTCCGAGGCTACATCAGAAAAGGCGGTGCAGCACATGACCATAGAAGATGAATTTCATTTTATAGATAAAATCAGGCAAAGTAAGAATCGCCAGCCGGAATTAATAGAAGGCATAGGGGATGATGCTGCTTTGTATAGAGCAAAACCCGAATATTTGGAAATTGTTTGTGCAGATACAATGACAGAGGGGGTTCATTTTCTCAAAGATGCTTCTTCTCCAAAGGACATCGGCTATAAAGCTGTGGCTGTCAATATCAGTGACGTTGCAGCTATGGGCGGTGTTCCAAAGTACTATCTCGTCACCATTGCTGTCCCTAAAACCTGGTCTGAAGAGGAATTAGTGGAGCTCTATGCAGGGATGGATGAGATCGCTGCATTATACCACATGGATCTGATTGGCGGGGATACGGTTTCAACCTCAGATAGGCTTGTGATTACGGTAACGGTCATAGGAGAAGTTCAGCAAGGGAAACAGCGTTTAAGAAAGGATGCACGTCCAGGTGATGTGGTATTTGTTACAGGGACAATTGGTGATTCAGCTGCAGGACTCCAGATTCTGCTTGGAAACCTTTCAGTTCATGAAGAAAATGATTCTGCATTTCTTGTGAATCGCCATAAGCGTCCAGTGCCGCAGGTTAAGGCAGGGCAGCTTATGTCTTCCGCTGAGCGCATCTCATTGAATGATATAAGTGACGGCCTTGCAAGTGAACTAAATGAATTATGCGAGGCAAGCTGTGTTAAAATGGTCATAGAAAAAGACCGCGTTCCACTCAGTGATTCACTGCGTTCTTTACATTCTGAGCAGCTCGATGAGTGGATTTTATATGGAGGAGAAGATTTTGAGCTGGTTGGCACGGTTCCTCCCGAAACATTTGACCTTCTTCAAAAGAAGTGCAGCGAAGAAGGCATTTTTCTAACAAGGATTGGGCAGGTAGAAGCAGGCTCATCCGAGGTGCTGCTTCTGCATAATGGCAAGAAAACAAAGCTCGAAAAATCGGGATACAATCATTTTAAGTAAGGTGAGTATATGACTAAGCATACAGTGAGAACAAATAGCCCTGAGGTAACAACGAAGCTTGCCGTCAGGCTTGGTGAACTTGTGAATCCTGGAGATGTAATTACATTAGAAGGTGATTTGGGAGCCGGGAAAACTACGTTTACAAAGGGTTTAGCTAAAGGAATGGGGATCCAAAAAAACGTAAACAGCCCGACATTTACGATTATGAAGGAGTACCGGGACGGGAGACTGCCTCTTTATCACATGGATGTGTACAGAATGGAAGACAGCGAAGAGGATTTAGGTTTTGATGAGTTTTTTGAAGGAGAGGGTGTCACAGTGGTTGAATGGGCACATCTTATTCAGGAGCAGCTTCCTCCAGATCGACTTGGTATTCGTATACTTCGTGTGGAAGATGAGTCCCGTGAAATTATCTTCGAACCTATCGGGGATCACTATATTGGATTATGTAAGGAGCTTATAGATGAAAGCAATCGCGATTGATACGTCCAATTTGACGCTTGGTGTGGCGATAGTGGAAGACACCAAAGTGGTTGGAGAATATGTAACAAACATCAAGCAGAATCATTCGGTTCGGGCAATGCCTGCTGTGGAATGGCTTATGCAGGAATGCAGTATTACGCCTGGTGAACTGGATCGTGTCATTGTTGCGGGTGGTCCTGGATCTTATACCGGCCTCAGAATTGGTGTCAGCATTGCTAAAACACTTGCATGGACGTTAAACATTCCCCTTGCCAGTGTTTCAAGTCTTGAGGTGCTTGCAGCTGGCGGATGCTATTTTAATGGTTTTATCTGTCCGATTTTTGATGCCCGGCGCGGTCAGGTGTATACAGGCTTGTATGAGTATGCAGATGGGGATCTTTTAAATAGAAGAAACGATCAAAATCTCCTGCTGTCAGATTGGCTTTTAGAGTTAAAAAAGGAAGAGAAGCAAATTCTTTTTATCGGAAATGATGTTAGCCTGCATCAGGAGTTAATCATTGAAGTGCTTGGTGATCAGGCAGTGATTGCAAGTATGACCGAACATAATCCAAGACCGGCCATGCTTGGAAAAATCGGCTTGATGAAAGAGCCTGTGGATATACATACCTTCGTGCCGAACTATATCCGTTTAGCAGAGGCGGAAGTAAAGTGGCTCGAACAACAGAAATAAGTGGGTGAGAAGGTTGAAACAGGAACAGGATACAATCAGGGTCAGGCTTATGAATGTAGATGACATTGAGGCTGTTTATGAAATTGAAACACAATCCTTTGCAACACCTTGGCTGAAGGAATCCTTTCACAATGAATTGACTCAAAATCATTTTGCCGAATATCTTGTTGTAGAATTTGACCAGAAAATTATCGGCTATTGCGGACTGTGGATCATTATGGATGAGGCTCAAGTAACGAACATTGCCGTATTGCCGGACTTCAGAGGGAATAAGATTGGTGAAACATTGCTGAAACAGGCAATTGGAATGGCGAAGGAATATGGAGCAGGGAAAATTTCTCTAGAGGTACGAGTCTCAAATCATATCGCGCAATCTTTGTACACGAAGCTCGGTTTTCAGCCCGGCGGAATTAGAAAACGGTATTATACTGATAACGGGGAAGATGCGTTAGTAATGTGGGTGAAATTAAAATGACTGTAATAGATCAATATATATTAGGAATCGAGACGAGCTGTGATGAAACGGCCGTATCGATTGTAAAAAACGGCCGTGAAATCATTTCGAATGTTGTCGCTTCTCAAATTGAAAGCCATAAACGTTTTGGCGGGGTTGTACCTGAGATCGCATCAAGACATCATGTTGAGCAGATGACACTTGTGCTAGAAGAAGCGATGCAGCAGGCTGAAATGACATTTAAAGACCTCGATGCCATCGCAGTTACCGAAGGACCGGGTCTTGTTGGCGCACTATTGATTGGAGTCAATGCGGCAAAAGCGCTGGCATTTGCCCACCAGCTGCCATTAATAGGCGTTCATCATATTGCCGGTCATATTTATGCAAACCAGCTGATCTCGGAACTGCAGTTTCCTTTGCTTTCGCTTGTTGTATCCGGGGGGCATACTGAACTTGTTTATATGAAAGAACATGGATCATTTGAAGTAATTGGAGAAACGCTTGATGATGCTGCAGGTGAAGCGTATGACAAAGTGGCAAGAACGCTTCATCTGCCTTATCCGGGTGGACCTCATATAGACCGGATGGCAGCGGAAGGGTCTCCTGTTATCAATTTACCGAGAGCCTGGCTTGAGCCGGATTCTTACAACTTCAGCTTCAGCGGCTTGAAATCGGCTGTCATCAATACTCTTCACAATGCAGAGCAGCGGGGTGAAGTCATTGATCCCAATGATTTAGCGGCAAGCTTTCAGGCGAGCGTTATCGATGTTCTTGTCACAAAGACAGCATCAGCAGCTGAGAAATACAAGGTAAAGCAGGTTCTTCTTGCTGGAGGTGTAGCAGCCAATCGCGGTTTAAGGGCGGCTTTAGAAGAGAAGTTTAAAGAATTTCAGGATGTAGAGCTGCTGATTCCGCCATTATCTCTATGTACAGACAATGCAGCGATGATTGCTGCTGCTGGAAGCGTCCTTTTTACAAAGGGTCATAGGGGCAATTTGAGAATGAATGCGAATCCTGGACTGGAACTGCCTAGTTAATATGTTGTATTAACATGTTATCCACATGCAGTCTAATAACATTATTTCGCTTTTAGAAAAGCTTGTGGAATAAGCATTGAATAACCTGTGGATAATGTGGATAAAAAAGCGCTATTTTGTGGATAATGTGAATAAAAGAGTGGGAACCTTATAAAATAAGATTTTCTTATGTGGATAACTAAAAAACTCAGTGCTATTATCGGCACTGAGTTTTTTTGATTCATAAAATATGTGTATAAGCTGTTAATCCTCTTGAAGCTGTTCCCATTCATTCATTAGATGTTCGAGTTCTTGTTGATAACCATCGTTTTCTGTGTTGATTTCCTGCACTTTCGTATGGTTTTGATATATCTCCGGATCACATAACAGTTCTTCATTCTTCTCGATCTGCTGTTCAGCGAACGAGATTCGCTCTTCTACTTCCTGCAGTCTTCTTTGTTTTTGTCTTGCCAGTTTTTTTGCTTCTTTATCTTGTTCATAGGATAGCTTGTTTTGATTTTCTTTAGGCTTCAAATCAGGAACTGCGTCTAGTGCTGCAAGCTCCAGCTGTTCTGCCTTTTTAGTTTGATAATAATCATAGTCGCCCAGATATTCATAGACGCCGTTTGCTGATAGTTCATATACTTTGGTTGCAATGCGATTAATGAAATATCGGTCATGGGATACAAATAGGATTGTGCCTGGATAATCAATCAGGGCATTTTCCAGAACTTCTTTACTGTCAAGATCGAGATGGTTTGTGGGCTCATCAAGGATGAGCAGATTTGCCTTTTGCAGCATAAGCTTGGCAAGAGCGAGTCGTGCTTTTTGCCCGCCGCTTAAAGTTGATACATTCTTTAAAACATCGTCGCCTGAAAATAGAAAATTGCCGAGTACGGTGCGGATTTCTTTTTCAGCAAGCATCGGATATTCATCCCACAATTCATCAAGCACGCGTTTGTTTGAAGTTAAATTCGCCTGCTCCTGATCGTAATAACCGATCTTCACTCCTGAACCTATTTCAAATGCTCCTTTAAATGGAGCCATCTTATCAATGATTGTTTTTAAAAGCGTAGATTTGCCTATTCCATTTGGACCGACAAGAGCAATGCTGTCACCTCTTGAGATGGAAAAAGAAACGTTTGAGATGATTGGCTGCACACCATCATATGAAACGGCTATATCATTGGCTTTCAGCACATCATTTCCGCTTTGTTTTTCAATATCAAAACGGAAATGAGCTGATTTTTCATCGCCTAGAGGCCTGTCCATCAGTTCCATGCGGTCCAGTTTTTTTCTTCGGCTTTGAGCGCGTTTTGTGGTAGACGCTCTGGCCATATTCTTTTGGATGAAATCTTTAAGCTTTGCCACCTCGTCCTGCTGTTTTTCGTAGAGTTTCAATTCACGCTCATAGTTTTCCGCGCTTTGCTCTAAGTAGCGGCTGTAGTTTCCTGCATATTTAATACTGGTGTTTCTCGAAATTTCGTAGACCTGGTTTACAACTTTATCTAGAAAATATCGGTCATGGGAAACGATTAAAATCGCTCCGCTGTAGCTTTGCAGATATTGCTCGAGCCAGGACAGTGTTTCAATATCCAGATGGTTTGTCGGCTCATCCAGCACTAATAAGTCAGGACTTGTCAATAGCAGCTTGCCAAGTGCCAGGCGCGTTTTCTGGCCTCCGCTCAAACGCTGGATAGGAGAAGAGACATCGAATTCCGCGAATCCCAGCCCGTGGAGGACAGAGCGGATATCCGCTTCATATTGATAGCCGCCTTTTTCTTTAAATTCAATTTGCAGACGGTCGTATTCTTTCAAGTATTGGTCAAATTCGCGCTGTGCTGGATCTGTATTCGCCATCTTTTGCTCAAGATCACGCATGGATTGTTCCATATTTTTTAAAAACTGAAACACAGAAACCATTTCATCCCAAATCGATAGACTGGATTCGAGACCCGTATCCTGAGCAAGATAACCGATTGAGACACCTTTTGGCTTGATGATCTCTCCGGATTCGTAAGAAAGCTGACCTGCAATAATTTTGAGCAGGGTTGATTTTCCGGCCCCGTTTCGGCCGACAAGAGCAATTCTATCCCTTGTTTGAACTTCAAGTTTGATATTGGATAATATAAGATCAGCTGCAAAATATTTCGTCAGCTGGTTAATTTGTAGCAAAATCATGTATTTTCACCTCAGGCTATGATAGTTTAAGTGTAGCTTATAGAAGAGAGAGCCGCAATGATTGTAGCTTTCAGGGTGCAGACATTTGTCACAATAAGTAAAAAGACAGATTTGTAAAAATAGTGTATAGTCTAGTATGAGGGGCGTTAAAAGATGTCAAATTTTACTCATTTTAACCAGCAGGGCAGAGCCAAGATGGTTGATATATCAAGTAAGCATGATTCTGTGCGCACCGCTGTGGCTGTTTCAAGCGTTGTCATGAAAGAACATGTATATGAACAAATTGTAAATAACAAGCTCCAAAAAGGGGACGTGCTGGCTGTTGCCCAGGTAGCAGGCATCATGGCTGCCAAAAACACATGGAACATCATTCCAATGTGCCACCCGATTCCTCTTAAGGGAATTGATATTGAATTTGAATGGAAAAAAGAGAACGATCTTTTCCATCTGATGATTGCTGCGTCTGTGAAAACAACAGGAAGTACAGGTGTGGAAATGGAAGCGCTAACTTCCGCTTCAGTCTGTGCCCTGACCGTGTATGATATGTGTAAAGCACTTGATAAAGGGTTAATCATCGGACCTGCCTATTTATCTTTAAAAACTGGCGGGAAAAGCGGAGATTATACACGAGACGTAGATGTAGCTTTGAATGTGGGGGATAGAATGTGAACAACATCGAACAATCGAAAATTCCGCAAGCTACTGCTAAGCGCTTGCCTTTATACTATCGTTTTTTAAAGAATCTTCATGCATCAGGGAAACAGCGTGTTTCTTCAGCAGAGCTGAGCGATGCGGTAAAAGTGGATTCTGCAACGATCCGCAGGGATTTTTCTTATTTTGGAGCCCTTGGCAAAAAGGGATATGGGTATAATGTTAATTATCTTCTGTCTTTTTTCAGAAAAACGCTCGATCAGGACGAAGTGACAAAAGTTACCTTGATAGGTGTCGGTAATCTAGGCACAGCTTTTTTGCATTATAATTTTACTAAGAATAATAATACGTTAATCTCACTTGCCTTTGATGTCGATGAGAAAAAGATCGGCACTGAAATCGGAGATGTGCCTATT
Organism: Peribacillus frigoritolerans; assembly: GCF_004358755.1. Classification (GTDB taxonomy): domain Bacteria; phylum Bacillota; class Bacilli; order Bacillales; family Bacillaceae; genus Bacillus_P. The sequence continues at coordinate 7,383 of NZ_SMZY01000010.1, forward strand.
TTTAATCTGGATGATCTTGAAGAACACCTTCCTGATGATGTGACCGTGGCGATTTTAACGGTTCCGGCACAGGCTGCCCAGCCCATTACGGACAGGCTGATTGCAAAAGGAATTAAAGGGATTCTGAATTTTACTCCGGCACGGTTAAATGTACCCGAGGAAATACGAATTCATCATATTGATCTTGCAGTAGAACTGCAATCACTCGTGTACTTTTTGAAGCACTATCCTAACGCTTAAGAATTGAGGTGAATGATATGCCTACTATCGGTTTTGGAAGTTTATTGCTGATTGTTTTTGCTGCACTTTTAATCTTCGGGCCAAAGAAACTGCCTGAGCTTGGAAAAGCGATCGGAAATTCATTGCGTGAATTTAAGCATGCAACGAAGGGTCTCGCGGATGATGATGAAGATAAAAAGAAAGAAGAGAAGTAAGATAGGATGAAAGCTGTCATGAAACAAAACGAAATGTCGGTTTACGATCACATCGCCGAGCTGCGGAAAAGGCTCATCATTACGGTTTTTTTCCTTTTCATCTCTGTGATTGCAGGCTTTTTATTAGCAAAGCCGATAATCATCTATTTACAGCATACGAATGAAGCTCAGAACTTAACGCTGAATTCATTCCGAATGACCGATCCGCTCATGGTCTATATGCAATTTGCATTTATCATTGCCTTTATTATTACATCTCCAATTATTCTTTATCAGCTGTGGGCATTCATTAGTCCAGGTCTCTATGAAAAAGAAAGACGGGTCACGCTGAGCTATATTCCGATCTCCATTGGACTGTTTCTTGCCGGCATCAGCTTCTCGTACTTTTTGCTCTTTCCATATGTCGTGGATTTCATGGAGGGGATCTCCAATGACTTAGAGATTAATCAAGTCATTGGCATCAATGAATACTTTCAGTTTTTAATTCAGCTGACGGTGCCGTTTGGACTTCTGTTTCAGCTTCCGGTTGTCATCATGTTCTTAACGAGGCTTGGCATCGTAACACCGATGTTCCTCTCGAAAATCAGGAAATATGCGTACTTTGCCCTTCTCGTTATTGCAGCGTTGATTACACCGCCGGAGCTTGTCTCGCATCTCATGGTTTCCGTACCGCTGTTTATCCTTTATGAAATAAGCATAGTTGTCTCAAGATTTGCTTACCGCAAGGCGCAGCGCACACAGTTTGAAGAAGCAAATAAAGAAGGGTGATCCTGTTAATAGGATCACCCTTCTTTTTATTTTTTCTTCGTTTTCACTTTATAAGAAAGATTAAACATTCTAAATGCTACTCCAAGATCAAACGTAGCGATTAACATAAGCAGAATTGTCGGAAACGACCAGATCCCGCTTTCTGAACTGTTTACGGCAAGATAGGTAAACAAAATACCCATTGCCAAGTAAAAGACTCCCATTGAAATTGGGCTTGTTCTCATGCTTACATGCCTCCAAAAATAAATTGCATTTGTTCTGCCTTCTTCATCATTTCCTCAAGCTGTTCCCGGTTTGATTGCAGAATGACCACAAACGTATTCATCGCAACATGGGCAAAAATAGGTACCATGAGGCGCTTCGTTTTTACATATAGAAAAGCAAACACAAACCCCATGGATCCATAAAGAAGAAGATGCTGAGGTTCACCGTGAACAAGTGCGAATACAATCGAACTGATCAGTGCGGACAAAAAGAAATTCATCCGCTGATACAAAGAACCGAATAAAATTTTTCTGAAAATGATTTCTTCCAGAATTGGGCCGATGATGGAAGTGACGACTATAAGCAAAGGCGTTACCTTCAATACTTCCATGATGACCTTTGTATTTTCTGATTCACCTTCAATGCCAAATACCTGAATTTCTATATTAGCGGCAATCACTTGAACAGACAGCGCCATGAACACTCCGCCTACAGCCCATAAAATGGATGGACCAGCTGGAGCGGCATCGCCCCTTAGATCATTGCTTTTAAAATGGCTGCGAAGGAGAAGAAGTACAATCATAAAGGCTGCTGCAAAACTGAACACGGTCCAATAGCCTGATGCTGTTATCTGCGCCATGCGCATCGATTCGTCATCCCCGACGCCAAGTTTAAGCAGAAGCGGAATGCCAAGAATGCCTGAAAACTGCATGACGATATATGTCAAAATAATAAGCCAATATTCTTTCTTCAAACGAACGACTCCTTTACTTGCCGGATGGTTTAAGTCAGGATAAGCAAAATTTCAGCTAGGCATAATTGTACCATAAATAAGGCCGGATGTAGGAGGATAACGCCTTTAGAGTATGCAGAAGGCGCTAGAAACATGTGAAAGCGGGATAAGGAAAAGGATTTCAATTTTTTTTTACATATTACTTGAATTTGAATGAGAGATTATATAATATAGTACTTGTGTTAGCACTCAAGACATATGAGTGCTAATAAAATGAAAATTTAAATTAATGAAATCTTGAGGAGGTTGTTTCACTTGTTAAAGCCATTAGGTGATCGTGTCGTAATTGAGCTTGTACAATCTGAAGAAAAAACTGCTAGTGGGATCGTACTGCCGGATAGTGCGAAAGAAAAACCGCAAGAAGGTAAAGTAGTGGCAGTAGGTACTGGTCGTGTGCTTGACAACGGTGAGCGTGTTGCTCTTGAAGTTGCAGAAGGCGATCGTATCATCTTCTCAAAATACTCTGGTACAGAAGTGAAGTATGAGGGTTCTGAATACTTAATCTTACGCGAAAGTGACATTTTAGCAGTTATCGGCTAATTAATAAATTTCCAATATCATAGAACATCATTCTTAGGAGGTAATGGAACATGGCTAAAGACATTAAATTCAGTGAAGACGCTCGCCGCGCAATGCTGCGCGGGGTTGATGCACTTGCTAATGCAGTTAAAGTTACGCTTGGACCAAAAGGACGCAACGTGGTTCTTGAAAAGAAATTCGGTTCTCCGCTTATTACAAATGACGGTGTAACAATTGCAAAAGAAATCGAGCTTGAAGATGCATTCGAAAACATGGGTGCAAAGCTTGTTGCTGAAGTTGCAAGCAAAACAAATGATGTTGCCGGTGACGGAACAACAACTGCAACGGTTCTTGCTCAGGCAATGATCCGCGAAGGTCTTAAAAACGTAACAGCTGGCGCTAACCCAATGGGTATCCGCAAAGGAATCGAAAAAGCTGTTGTCATTGCAACAGAAGAATTAAAAGCGATCTCTAAACCAATCGAAAGCAAAGAATCAATTGCTCAAGTAGCTGCGATTTCTGCTGCTGACGATGAAGTAGGCCAATTGATTGCAGAAGCGATGGAGCGCGTTGGAAACGACGGCGTTATCACAATCGAAGAATCAAAAGGCTTCACAACTGAGCTTGAAGTAGTTGAAGGTATGCAATTCGACCGCGGATATGCATCTCCTTACATGGTTACTGATTCAGATAAAATGGAAGCTGTCCTTGACAACCCATACATCTTAATCACTGATAAAAAAATCACGAACATTCAAGAGATCCTGCCTGTATTAGAGCAAGTTGTTCAACAAGGCAAGCCTCTATTATTAATTGCTGAAGATGTTGAAGGTGAAGCACTTGCTACATTAGTAGTGAACAAACTTCGCGGAACATTCAATGCAGTAGCTGTTAAAGCTCCTGGATTCGGCGACCGCCGCAAAGCAATGCTTGAAGATATCTCAGTTCTTACTGGCGGAGAAGTGATCACTGAAGATCTAGGCTTAGATCTTAAATCAGCGAACATCACTCAACTTGGCCGCGCTTCTAAAGTTGTTGTAACAAAAGAAAACACAACAATCGTTGAAGGTGCTGGAGAGTCTGACAAAATTGCAGGCCGCGTAAAACAAATCCGTGCTCAATTAGAAGAAACAACTTCTGAGTTCGATAAAGAAAAATTACAAGAACGTCTAGCTAAATTAGCTGGCGGTGTAGCAGTTATCAAAGTTGGTGCTGCAACTGAAACAGAATTAAAAGAGCGCAAACTTCGCATTGAAGATGCCCTTAACTCTACTCGCGCTGCAGTAGAAGAAGGCATCGTATCAGGCGGTGGTACTGCCCTAGTAAATGTATACAACAAAGTAGCATCACTAGAAGGCGAAGGCGATTTCGCAACAGGCGTAAACATCGTATTGCGCGCTCTTGAAGAGCCAGTACGCCAAATCGCACACAACGCTGGTCTTGAAGGCTCAGTTATCGTTGAGCGCCTGAAGCATGCTGAAGTAGGCACTGGATTCAACGCTGCAACTGGCGCATGGGTAAACATGATCGAAGCCGGTATCGTTGACCCAACGAAAGTAACTCGTTCAGCTCTTCAAAACGCTGCATCTGTAGCTGCTATGTTCTTAACTACTGAAGCAGTAGTTGCTGACAAGCCAGAAGAAAACGCTCCTGCAATGCCTGATATGGGCGGCATGGGTGGAATGGGCGGCATGATGTAATCTTGCTCCGAAACCTGAAATAGCATAATATGCTATCGTCAGAAACAAAATGAGAGGTTTCCCAATAGGATTTGGGAAGCCTCTTTTTTATTCCATACGTTACGTGGAGACAGACATACTGAGCATCTGGAAAGCAGCACTAACATCATATTTGGAGCAAACATTCAAGCAAAGTAGTGAAATTCCATGTATAAAATCAGGTCTGTTTCTAATTGAAGAACAAGGTTGCGGATTCATGAAATGATGCTTACAAAAAAGAAGCTGTCATGCAACTTCTTCTAACGTTCACAAGCCCAATTATCTTTATCTCGGTCATGCTGTGATTCATATGCCGGATGAGATGATGGTACTCCTTTTGGGTGAACCTTTCTCATTTCAGTACAATTATCAAATGTTTCTGTTGATTGAACCGGCTCGGCTGCAGCTGCAGCTGCTTCTTGTTCTTTTCTTTTACGCTCGGCTTCCTGCGCAGCAGCTTCTGCCTGCTCCTGTTCTTTCTTTTTTCGTTCTTCTTCCAGTCTCTTTTGTTCAGCTTGCTTCTTAGCTTCTTCTTCAAGGCGTTTTTGTTCAGCCTGCTTCTTGGCTTCTTCCTCAAGACGCTTTTGTTCGGCTTGTTTTTTGGCTTCTGCCTCTTCTTTTTTCTTTTCAGCTTCCTTAGCCTTTTCCTCTTCAGCTTTCACTGCAGTGTCTGCAGCTTTTGCTTCAGAAGCAGTTTGTTTAACAGGTTTAGGTTTAGTATCAGCTGGAGATGTAAGCGCCAGGATGAACCCAGAAAGCAGACCGAGAGTAATAATATATCTAGATTTAGAAAACTGAATTCTCCCTTTCCGATATTGCTTATGTAAGAAAAGTCCAATAATGAAAATAATGATTCCGAACCATGCTCTTTGGGAACCGACTAAACAAAATAATAGGAATAAGACAGCAATAATAAGTGCTATTACTCTTAAAAATTTCAATATGTTTCCTCCTGTTTACTTAATATTTACATTTCAACATAAGTTTACAAAAGCGATAAGACAGTGTTGTATGCATTTCAAAACCGCCAGATAGAATAACATTATCACTTGACCTAGAGTCAACTCTAAGAGTTACCATGGTTTCATAAGAGAAAAAAGAGGTATAGAGATGTAGAGAGTATTCTGCTCTGTACTTTGCTTTTTCTTATTATGAAACTATCATTACTGGAGGTTTTTCTATGATTACTGCTAAAGCAAGAGCTGTTGACGGTCCGGACAAACCATTTAAAGAAGCTGAGATTACGCGTCGCGATCTGGATTCCAAGGATGTATTGATTGAAATTAAATTTGCGGGAATCTGCCATTCTGACATTCATACGGCGCACGGGGAATGGGGCGAGGTGAACTATCCGCTAGTACCAGGACATGAGATTGCGGGAATTGTTACGGATGTAGGACCCGAGGTAACAAAATACAAGGTCGGTGACCGGGTAGGGGTCGGATGTATGGTAGACTCCTGCGGGGATTGTGAGAACTGCCAGAAAGGGGAGGAGCAATATTGCCTGAAAGGTAATGTTCCTACCTACGCGGGTGTCGACAAATACGGCGAGCCGACGCAGGGCGGTTATTCTACTCATATTGTCGTGGTTGAGGACTTTGTGCTGAGCATCCCGGATGAGATTGAGCTTGATCAGGCTGCGCCGCTTCTTTGTGCGGGCATTACGACCTTTTCACCGCTTCATCACTGGAAAGCAGGTCCAGGGAAAAAGGTAGCGGTTGTCGGTCTCGGTGGTCTTGGCCATATGGCTGTTAAAATTGCACACGCTATGGGTGCAGAAGTAACAGTGCTGTCCCAATCCTTGAAGAAAAAAGAAGACGGCATTCGGTTCGGAGCAGCTGATTACTATGCCACAAGTGATCCGGAGACGTTTGAAAAGCTTGCCGGTACGTTTGACCTGATCATTAACACGGTAAGTGCCAAGCTGAAGCTGGATGATTATCTTTCCCTTCTTGCACTTGACGGCAGCCTGGTAAACGTAGGCGCACCGGCAGAACCGCTGTCATTAAACGTGTTCTCTCTGATTGGTCATCGCCGCTCATTTGCGGGGTCATTAATTGGCGGGATCCGTGAGACACAGGAGATGCTGAATTTCTGTGCAGAACATAACATTGCTCCTGAAATTGAAGTCATCTCAGCCGATCAAATTAACGAAGCATACGACCGTGTATTGAATTCAGATGTGAAGTACCGTTTCGTCATTGATATTAGTACAATGTGATAGGACTAATGTAAAGCAGTAACGGTTACATTCGGGGTCGCCAAAAATTCAATTTTTGGTGATCCTTCTTTGAAGCATTTTAATTAAATCGCATAGTTGATTATCAACTGCAAGGTTTTAATCACCTGTGTATTCCCTCTCCTACCTCTCTTTTCCAACCCACCCAATTCCTTCACCGCTTTTTACCGCCCCTTTACATTCTTATAAACGCCTTGTAATAAGTCCTTATTACTGCCTTTAAATCTGCAAAAGCTTCATGAAAAGCATGCCATGATTGGAATCTGGGATGACCATGAGTTTGCCAATGACACGTATTATCCGGCCGTGGCACCAGACGATAATCCGGAATCTGATCCAACACGCCGCCTCGTTGCGAACCAGGTCTGGTTTGAGTACATCCCGGCTCCTGTCCCTTACAATCCAAATCGAACGTTTGAAGATTCCGTCAAAATCTACCGTACCGTTACGTTTGGAAATCTTGCTTCCATTCTGCACTGGGGCTGCCAGCTGTACCTTCTTTATCACATAATGTGTGACAGGGTTATCAAGGAATCTCGGCTTTCAAGCACATCCTCATCCCTTACTATAGGAAACAATAAGGAGGCTTCTCGTGAGTTGATTAAACTTGCGGGGAGCTTCTTTTTACTGCTCTTGAAACCGCAAATGCAAAAAAAATGTTAAAAACAGTTGACACCATTACTACTAAGTAATACTATATATAAGTAATAAGCAATACTGAATAGTGTTTGAATATGCCACACAAAATAAAGGAGGTTCTCAACATAGAAAATTTAACGGAAATGCTGAAGGGTTCGCTTGAGGGGTGCGTGCTGGAAATTATCAGCCGCCATGAAACGTATGGCTATGAGATAACCCGCCGTCTGAATGAACTTGGGTTTACTGAAGTAGTGGAAGGGACAGTCTATACCATTCTTGTGCGATTAGAAAAGAAGAAACTGGTGAACATTGAAAAAAAACCGTCAGATATGGGGCCCCCACGGAAGTTTTATTCACTCAATGAGGCTGGCCGGGAGGAACTTGACCTGTTTTGGAAAAAATGGGATTTTGTATCTGCGAAAATCAACGTCTTGAAGTCCAATTAGTCTCATAGAAATAAAGCAGCTTCATAAAAAGGAGGAAAAACAGCATGATGGAATGGTTTAGAAAAATGATTGGTGATAAAAAAGAGTACAGGACGATGATGGCACGGGTTGAAGTCCTGCCGGAGGATTATCAGTTTGTCTTTAAGAAAATCCAAAATTACATGTGGAGTTTCTCTGCAGGCAGTGGGATGGATATGCTGCATATCCAGTATGAGCTGATCGAATTGTTCGAAAGCGGAGCCGCAGAAGGCAGACAAGTGCTTGAAATTACAGGGGAAGACGTAGCGACCTTTGCCGACGACCTGGTCGCAACCGCGAGAACGTATACAGCTAAACATCGCGAAGATTTGAATCAGAGTATCATGAAGCGATTGGGAAAAGAGAAGTTTAATAAATAATTTTGACTGAATAGCTGGTTTAATGGCCGCTTTTGCTGTTCAGATATTTTTTGCTCTAGTAGTAAGTGATACAGAATATCAGTCTCACTAATTAGCGGATGCAGATTATAAATAAGGAGGAAAAAGGATGAATCAAACTGTCATTTCTGTCAAAGGGTTAAAAAAATCCTTCAAAGACAAAGAGGTTCTGAAGGGTGTGGATTTTGAAGTGCGGCGCGGAGAAATTTTCGCACTGCTGGGTTCGAATGGAGCGGGCAAGACAACTGCGGTTAACATTCTCTCGACGCTTATGAAGGCTGATGACGGTGAAGCATATATTTGCGGCTTTGACGTAATGCGGCAGCCGGATCATGTCCGGCAGAGCATCAGCCTGACAGGGCAGTTCGCAGCTTTGGACGGCATGCTCACCGGACGTGAAAACCTGATGCTGATTGCCAGGCTCCGTGGAGTTTCCCATCCTGCTCAAGTTGCAGACAATTTGCTTGGAAGATTCAGTCTGACCGATGCGGCCAACCGCCGTGCAGATCACTATTCCGGCGGGATGAAGCGCCGGCTGGACATTGCCATGAGCCTGATTGGGACGCCTGCAGTCATTTTTCTCGACGAACCGACAACAGGGCTTGATCCAGAAGCGAGGAAGGCAGTCTGGGATACCGTCAAGGAGCTTGCCGGAGGCGGCACAACGATTTTCCTGACCACTCAGTACCTGGAGGAAGCGGAACAACTGGCGGATCGTATTGCCATTCTTCATGGGGGGAAAATCATCACTGGCGGTACTCTTACTGAACTCAAGGAAATGTTCCCGCCGGTCAAAGTGGAGTACATTGAGAAGCAGCCGACATTGGAGGAAATCTTCCTCGCAATCACCGGCAAAAAGGAGGAGATGTAGATGAAGAGCAATACAGGTGTATTATTGGGGCGTCTGCTGCGCAATATGATGCGCAGTCCGGATACCATTATTACTGTGGCGATTACGCCGATTATGATGATGCTGCTATTTGTCTATGTTTTTGGCGGTGCCATAGAGACTGGGACAGACAGCTACGTCAATTATTTGCTGCCGGGCATTCTGCTGATTACGATCGCATCCGGGGTCGCGTACACTTCCCTCCGGCTGTATACGGATGTGAAAAGCGGTCTAATGGCACGTTTTTTGACCATGCCCATTAAGCGGTCGTCGGTATTATGGGCTCACGTTCTGACCTCGCTTGTTTCCAATGCTCTTTCTGTCTTGGCGGTCATATTCGTTGCGCTCTTGCTTGGCTTCCGTTCCGGCGCGGATATCCTGGGCTGGCTGGCGGCAGCCGGTATACTCGGGCTGTTTACGCTGGCGCTCACATGGCTTTCTGTCATTCCGGGATTAAAAGCATCGTCTATGGAAGGGGCGACTGCTTATTCGTACCCGCTGATCTTTCTGCCGTTTATCAGTTCGGCTTTTGTTCCCACTGAGACGATGCCGAAAGTTGTCCGCGTATTCGCTGAAAACCAGCCTGTAACCTCAATTGTAAATACACTGCGTGCTCTCTTGTACGAAGGTTCCGCTGGAAGCGATATCTGGACCGCGCTTGCCTGGTGCCTCTGCATCATGGTCATCGCTTCCTTTTTTGCAAGTAAAGAATTTAAACGCAAGCTGGGGTAAGGAAGGCAAGTCGCTGGTCATATAGAAGGCTGCTCAAATGATTGGGCAGCCTTTGCATATTTAAAAAATAAAAAGGGAATTGATTGTAAAAATTCGGTTAATTTTCCTGCCCCTATATTGACTGGAATTACAGGAAGTGTAATGATTGAAGCAGGAATCTGTGTCTTTTATCCTATACAAAATCTCCCTATTAAACGGCAAAAAATCCTCTCTCTGTGAACGTTTAAAATTAGTGAAAATCCCCTTTTTTTACAATCATTCAAAAAAGCTGCATCACAAACTCTCTTTTTCAAGGAGGTGATTTCATTTGTAAACAAACGTTTAAATTTTATAGGAATTGTATTTTTATGTACCTTTAATTTCAAAGGAGGACACTTATGGGTCACGATATCGCAGGATATAATCAGGCAGGAGAAGAAATTGCATACCTTCGTTTTGGCATGAGTAATGGACATGCAGCAATTGTATACAGTGTACTGGATGCTGACGAATTCAATGGAGGAGTCAGCGGCACAGGCAACAGTTCTTCCTTTTCCATGCAGCAAATGGAAAAAGCTTTGAATGAATATCAGAGTTTTTGGAAAAGCAATAAAATACCGGAAAGTGAATTCGTTAAGTGGGAGATAAAACAAATACAGGACTTTCTATCCATTTGTATGTCAGCAGCAGAAAAAGAAGGAAATGTAAGGGTTAGTTTTAGTTAGGCCACGGGATGTCTTCCTTCAAATCACCTCTTTATACCTCTGAATGATTCTCTACTTCCAAACATTCTATTTCTTTAACTTTCTGGTAGAATAAAAATAGAAAAGCTCATTCTTTAACTGATTACCAGCAAAGAATGAGCTTTTTCCATTGTATTCAGCAAAGCACAATCACCCTGTAAGGAACTGTCTGAGCAGGAATGCTTTTCGTGGAAGCACCGTAAATGACAGCAAGATCACGGTTAGCGGGATTGCCCGTAAAAGCCTGGCCGTTTGTCAGCAATGTCTGAGTAAAAGGTGATACATTCAGCTTCAGCTGTCCATCGCTGCTCACCAGCTGATTGTTGAAATACGAAACTTTCACATTTTGATTCTGGCTTTCTCTTACCATCACCAGCGCCTGATATTGGGGCGGATAAATGAGGGGGACAGGTGCATTTCCGTCATAATATCCAGTTACCAGGTCTCCGGCAGATACCATTGCATAGTCGACAAAATAGGTAGAAGGTGACACAATGAAATTTACAGTGGTGCCCGATTGATTTTCTACTGAGAATACTTTGAAGCAGCCTTCGCCGCTTTGTCCTGTGTTAAAATCATTGATCGCTGTGACGATTCCTTGAAACGCATAAAAATTAATCATACATAAGCCTCCATCCTTCGTACACTTATGTACTTTATGCGGGCAGATACCTAAATGAGTGTGCGGATGCCTATCATGAGGTACAACGGTTTTGGATGCATTAGAAGCGCAGATGCCGCTCTAACAAAATCGCAGCTATACCTGCCTTGACACAAGGCAGGTATAGCGTAAATTCATCATTCATTATAAGAAAGCAAATATTTTAAATTAGATTAATTTTTAATAACTGCTGGCAAGCCATAAATAACTATTGGTTCTCGAACTTATTTTTATAGAACTGTTTGTATCGCATGGCGATACAGCTTGCAAATAAGTTTAATAACCCTCATATTTAATAGTAAAGGAGGTCCGATATGCGACGTGATATACAACCGAATGAACGAGCTTTCTCTTCAAAGGAAGCGGCTGAAGAAGTTGGGATTGCGACTCCCACTGTCCGTAAGTATGGCCAAATATTAGAGCGGAACGGTTATGAGTTTCTGAAAGATGGCGAACGGCGAATCTTTGTTCAATCTGACATCAGAGCGCTTATAGCGCTGCGCGATACAGACAAGCCCCTGGACGATACGGCTAAAGACCTTGTTTATGAACAAAAAGAGAGATTAGAAGAATCCGATTCATCAGAAATTGCGCTAGCTGATACATACAACCATTTTCCAAATGATCCCAGTCAGTTGAAAGAGGCATTTATGTATGTGGTCAATGAACTTGCAGCTGCACGTGAAATGAATGTGGCGCTGAAAAACGATCTAACACAGCTCAAAACATCGGTTTCCCGGCTACAGCAAGATCATCATGTAATAAGTTCAACGATTGGAAATTCGTCACATAAAACGAATGCCAAAATTGAAAAACTGCTTCAACAGCAAACGGATCACTACGAAGCATTATTGCAGGAAGAAAAACAAAAAAGTGAGCTCCTGCAAAAACAAATTCAAACGATGCACAATGAACAAAAGCAAGAGTGGAACTCTCAAAATGAGTTTAATAAACGCTTAGAAGAAGCGATACAAAAACCTAGAGAAAATTGGAGCTGGCTTTTTTCTTTATTCCGGAATAAGAATGAATAAAATCATAGTTCATTAATTAACAGGTTTGGGTGCATGCTTTGTAAGAGCGTGTGGATAACAAGGTATCACCGCGCTCTTACAAAGCAAACGGAGGCTCAGCTAAGAATTGGAGGCGGTTGCTTCTTTCAAGAACATCATCCTTAATGGAGTTGTTCAAGAGAGGGGCGAATCGGCTCTTTTTTTGTATCGTATCGCAGGGCGATATAACGTGCGTATGAATCCCAGAATCCTCACCTTAGGTATTAAAGCGCTTGTAGCGTGAGGCGATATGGAAAGATCCTAGACGATTAAGCTAAAGACAGATAGCGATACATAAAACAAATGATGATTTAAACCAATGGATTAAAACTAAGCAGGGTCATCTTATCCTTAGTTTTGTAATCAAGGAAAGGGTTGATGGGTTTCGTATCGCAGGGCGATACAACTTGCAAATATATCCCCAGAATCTTTATGAGTTTTAAAAGTGATTGGCGGATCATTTCCAATCCGCCATCAAAGCGCTAATAGCGCTGCGCGATATGGTCATACCAACGATAAAACTAGAAACCGAGTGAATAGCGATACAGTCACACATAAACAATTAATCCTAATCAATCTTTATTAAACTTTATACCAATATTCTACATCGCCATTTTTCATATTCCGACTAATTCCCGGGAAATATCTACATATTCTGAGTAGATATCGACAAAATCAGGAGCTCCAAAATAGCCATTTGTTTTATTGATAAGGAAGTAGACATACTTTATTTAAGAAAAAGAGCTTTATGATTATTTCATCCCGTAAAAAAGCGTCAAACCCTGATTTAAAAGGATTTGACGCTTTTTTATTTTGTGTTTTTTAGAATGCACCAAGAATAATTTCTTTGAGGGTGAGGTTCAATTGAACGAATCAAAATGCTTAACCTTCACATTCTCAAAAACTGCTTTTCCACCTTCAGAAAAGAGAGTAATGCCTTTATCATCAGGCTGGGGGAATACCAGACTAGAATGTGCAATCTTTCCATCATCCACAAAAACTTCGATGCTAGTTTTATCAACAAGAATCTTTAAATGAACTTTCTTCTTACTAGCATCAAACGGTGCAGTGCTTTCAACGAATTGATTTGTTTTATCAGGATGCTCTGTAAACGCCCGATTAACAAACGAGTAATTCCCTTCTGAGGATACCCCGACGTCAATGTGCCGTTTTTTGTCTGCTGATTCTCTCAGCCTAAAGCCTGCATGCTGAAGATCGGACCATGAAATGTCTGCCTCTAATTGATAGGCATCAGCCTTCACTTCAAGTGTTTTCGAGCCATTCACTTTGATTTCGTCATATGCATTCGATACTTTTGAAGATTCATCTAATGCTCCTATGGGCTGAGAAGAAAGATAATACTGATTTTCTCCTTCATGCCTTAGTTCGATTTCACGCACAATGGAGTCCAAGCCGTTGAATCCTTCGTCCATTGTTGGCGTATTATCGGCGTAGGCCCAGTTGTTCATCCAGGCGAGGGCGTAGCGTTTTTTCAAAGGATCGCTTTCTGCGTTTTCGAATGTGACGCCGCCGTACCAGTCAAAGCCGTAGTCAAGCCATTGGAGTTCTTGGCTGTCCGGTTTGAATTCGGAACCGTCGAAGGATCCTGTCCAATAAGCGTAGGTATTTGGTTTGCCGGCGATTTTACCGTTTGCGCTGAAGCCCAGCAACCACTTTTCAGTGCCGTCATCGGCGCGCATACGGAAGAGATCAGGGCATTCAAGCACGCCGAGGTTTTCGGTGGAAATGCTGCTTCTGTAGCGCCAATCCTTCAAGTTGTCAGACTCATAAAAGCCAATTTTGCTGCCTTCTGCCATGGTCATGATCCATTTATGATGGATGTCATCCCAGATGATTTTTGGATCTCTGAAATCCTTTGGGCCTGGGTTCTTCATGACCGGTTCTTCGCTGTATGGCTTAAACGTTTTGCCTTTGTCCGTGCTGTACCAGAGGAACTGTTCCTGCTTCTGGCCGTTCTTTGATGGCTGGGTTACGACGGCGATAAAAGCGTCTTTTCCGAACCCGGCCGTATTTTCTTTATCTATGACAACAGATCCAGACCATGGATCTCCGTTTTCATTCGTGTATTTTGGGATGGCAACGCCTTCGTCTTTCCAGTGCACTAGGTCTTTTGAGGTGGCGTGGCGCCACTCTGTTCCGTTGCCATCCGGATAGTCCCCGTTATACAGGTAGTAATAATGATACGTTCCTTCATAGTAAACCGGCTTCTGCGGATCGTTTTTCCAATGATCAGGTGCCGTAAAATGATAAGCTGCCCGGTAGGAATACTCTTCTTTTTCCTCTGGCGGCACTTCTTTTGTTTCAAAGAATGTTTGAATTAAAAAACCTGTGCTGATCACCATCCACAATCCAATGATCACGATTCCGGCAATCTTGTAGCTTTTCTTGAAAACTCGTTTTTTGCTCATTAAATTCACCACTTTTTAAAATAGAAAAAGAAAATGCCAAGTGACATTTTCTTTCTCTTTTTTTCTTTGGCTCTTACTTTTCCGTAATTTGACCTTGTTCAAGAATGCTGTCTTTTACAACCGTTGTTTTGTCTCCTTTGATGTTCAGCTTGAAGCTGGGAGCAAATGTTGATTTGTGGTCTTCAAAGAATCCTCTGTTCGTCATATAGCTTGTGACAACTGTATTGTCGCTGCCTTCTTGAGGAATGGCATAGTGAGCATAGTTCCAAGTGATATCATTTGGATCCAGGTCCTGATGCAGCACAATTCCCGTTTTATTTAGCGGCTTGTAGTCGCCAGTAAGGGAATTAGACACATAGCCTAACAAGTAGATATCCTGATTGTCCATTCCGTCAATCGTCATCTTAGATCCGCGTGAGCTTGTGAACAGGTACCATTTGCCGCCCTTTTTGAAGATGTTTGGACGTTCAATTTCATCCGTTACTGTGTTTGATACGATCAGCGGCTTCATTTCTTTTTTAAGAGAATAATCGTCGTTGATTTCAATGATTCCGATGGCGCCATTTGCTACTTCAGCCAGCTGTTTCTTGTCACTGTTCAGAAGCTTTGTTTTTTCTTCTTGGAAAAATTTGTTGCTGTTGCCGTAGTAGGCTTGATTGTAAAGAGATTCTTCTCCTTGGTAGCCATACTCTGTGCCTGTATTCGCTTCAAATACAAGATACTTGCGGCCGTCTTCTTCAATGTAGTGAGGGTCTCTGAACGTATGGTTATCAGAAGGTGCTCCGTCCTCAACAAACTTGTCTACCGTTTGATAGTACTTGCTGTCTTTGCCTTCATAGATGGATTTGTAATCTTCAACACCGTCAACTTTTAATGTTTTAGAATCAGGCTGAGAAAGATTAACTTGAGCAGTCGTCAAGGTTTGCTTCCCGTAATGGCCTGTATCAGCTGTATATGGTTCGCGGTTTGTGTAGAACAAACGGACTTCGCCGTCTTCAGTGAATGTTGCAGAACCGGACCATTCTTCTGCTTGATGCTTTAAGTAAGGATCATTTGGAACGTTTTTGTCATTGTTATCGAATACGCGTCCTGCATTTTTCCAAGCGTCAAGAGAGTTGTCGCCTGCTTTTTTGTAGAACAGGTAGATGAATGTGTCGTTTGCGTTTTTAGGATCGCCGGCTAAGCCGAAAACAATATGATAGCCGTTATATTCTGCTACAGTGCCATCTGCATTTTGGAGAGGCCATGTATCCCATACATCAAGGTCAATCGTTTCGCCTGATTCGGTTACTTTTTTGGCAGAAGGGATGTTTTTAATGGTGGATTCATCAAACTTAGGAACGGTATATCTTGCATCACCGTGCTGATTAATCATATCTTTCATTGCGGAACGAGTGATTTGTGAAGTACCGTACGTTTCTTTGTAATCTGCCGGATCCTTTGGAGCCGCAAAAGACTGGGTAACAGTACCGCTTAATAGAATTCCAGTACTGAGTGTTACTGCTGTTGCCTGTTTGGCAAGCCTGCTAAAGTTCATAAGTCTTCCTCCTCGTTTTATGTTGTTTTATTAATACAATTAGAATTATAGGCCAGTCCTCCGGGAAGAGGTATGGCACATATTGATTGGAATTTAGTCGTATATTGATATTGGCTCGAAAGAAGGGTTAATGCTCTTTTTGTGGAAATTACAATGACATTGAGATTTAACCAAACGTTTAAGGAGGCATCAAATGGATAAAAGAGTTCAATTCGATTTTGAAATCAAGTTTACTAACGGGGGCGGACTTCAGGGGCAGGAATTTCGGCTTGATATTGAAGGAGAAGACATTTCTAATGAGGAGCTGGCCAAATATATTGTAGAAGATATGAGGCTGCTGATGGTTGGCAATGTGAGGATTTTTAACAAAAAAATCATTGCGGAAAAACATAAACGAAAATCTGCTGAAGAAAATGCCGGGCAATAAATGTGTTTTTAGTTTCTGGATTGGTGAAGAGAGGAGAAAAATGGTGGATTTAAGCATGAAGCCTGTCATTACAGGAGAAAAAGTGATTCTTAGACCGTTTAAAGCAGAGGAAGATTTCCCTTATTTAGAAGAGTGTTTAAAGGATCCAGTCGTTTTAAAATATACCGGCAGTTCAGACGAGTACGACAGGGAAGAGGTTTTCAAGTGGTATCGGTCCAGAAATGAACAAATCGAGCGCCTGGATCTTGCGATTATTGATCAGGCACAGGATGTTTTGGTAGGAGAAGCCGTCGTCAATCTTTATGATGAGAAGCAGCAAAGCATGAATTTCAGAATTCTTATTGGTCCGAGAGGGAGAGACCGCGGTCTGGGTACGGAAGCAACCAGGCTGATCATCGATTATGTTTTTAAGAATACGGACCTGAAATTCCTGATGCTTAGTGTTTTTGCATTTAATCCGCGAGCAATGAAAGTATATGAAAAGCTGGGTTTTGTTACATGCAGTGTAGATAAAAATGAATTAGAGTTTGAAGGGGAATGGATCGATTCGATTTTTATGAAATTGACAAGGGAAGATTGGATGAAGAGGGGGAACTGAGTACATATGAGCGGAATTGCCAAGACACCTGAACCGCCTTATTATGCAGTGATTTTTGCATCAGAGAGAACCGAGGCGGACAATGG
This sequence comes from Peribacillus frigoritolerans, assembly GCF_004358755.1. GTDB lineage: Bacteria > Bacillota > Bacilli > Bacillales > Bacillaceae > Bacillus_P. The sequence goes on from NZ_SMZY01000010.1 coordinate 24,689, forward strand.
ATACGGAAGAATGGCGGATAAGATGGTGGAGCTTGCCTCTCTTCAGAGCGGGTTTTTAGGAGTGGAAAGCGCACGGGATGAAGGACTGGGGATTACCGTTTCGTATTGGAATTCGCTGGACTCCATCCGAAAGTGGAAGGAGCACTCTGCTCATTTGGCAGCCCAGGATCGAGGAAAAGCGGAATGGTACAAAACGTTTTCTCTAAGGGTGTGCAAAGTTGAGAGACAAAGTTTTTTTGAGGTGTGATAATTGAGCGGTTTTATCTGTAGAGAAACTGAGAGTTCGCTTATCGCTGTATTGGAACAATTTCAACAGCGGTTGAGCTGAAGAAAGTGCGCCAACCCCTTTTTTGCAACACAATCATCACCGGTAAAGCCGAAGGAAGTGCGCCAACCCTGGTTTTGCAACACAATCATCACCGGAAAAGCCGAAGGAAGTGCGCCAACCCCTTTTTTGCAACACAATCATCACCGGTAAAGCCGGAGGAAGTGCGCCAAACTCAGTTATGCAACACAATCATCACCGGTAAGGCCAAAGGAAGTGTACCAAACTCAGTTATGCAACACAATCATCACCGGAAATGCCGAAGAAAGTGCGCTAACCCCTGTTATGCAACACAATCATCACCGGAAAAGCCGAAGGAAGTGCGCCAAACTCAGTTATGCAACACAATCTTCACCGATTCAGCCTCACCTATAAGAAAAAAAGCATACCGCCTCCCAAAAGCGGTATGCTTAATCCCCCGAAAACCTTTCCCAGGAATTCTGATATTCATTAAGCAGCTGCGTGCGGTTCAGCTGTTTCCCGACATAGAGCTGAGTGGCGGCGCCGAATTCTTCCCGGATTCCGACAGGGAAGTGAAACCAATTAGAAGGGACGGTGTTGCCATTTTTGTAATTGCGCAACGTTTCTTCTGCAAGCGGGCCCAGATTATTAGACTTGATATGATGGAAGGCAGGGATGAATTTGAATTCTTCCGTCATGTACCGTTTGCCCTGCTCGGAAGACACCATCCAATTTAAAAACTTTTTTGCCTCTTTTTTCTTATCTGGACTGGACTGTTTGTTGATGGCCCAGTAGTTTGGAACACTGACCACAAGGGATTCTTTAACGGGACGATCATTAATTGGTATTGGCATAAAGCCGATGTCCATGTTCGGCGCAGCTTGATCAATCATCGGCTGGATCCAGTTGCCCTGCTGAATGATGGCTGCTTTTTCAGAAGTAAAGAGATTGACTTCCATCGTGTAGTCAGTAGTCAAAGGATTATCGTTTCCGTATTTTAAGGTGAGATCGAGCAGGTTAAGCAAGTCCTCAAAGTTTTGGTTCGTGCTGATTTTTTCCGTTCCGTCATTCAGATTTTGGATAAACGCTTTTGTATTCTCCTGCTGGGCGAATGCGACATTCATCAGGTGATCGCCAAGCTTCCAGTCTTCATAGTAGCCTGTTGCAAATGGTGTGATGCCCGCCTTCTTCAGTTTTTCGGCAGCTGCTGTCAGCTCAGTAAGAGTGTCAGGCGGTTGCGCAATGCCGGCTTTTTCAAATAAGTCTTTATTATAAATAAATCCATATCCTTCAAGGTTAATCGGCATTCCGTACACCTTGCCGTTCAACGTGACCGGTGTCAGTGCTTCCGGATATGCCTGATCAATCCATGGCTCTTCTGACAGATCCTCAAGATAGTTCTGCCACAGCTTGGTATTTTCATAGCCGGTATTTGTGAAAATATCCGGTCCGGCGCCAGTCGCCATTTCCGCCTTCAGGTCTGACAGGTCATCCATCGCGCCTCCAACGGTATGCACGCGGATATTCACATGTGGATTTTCCTGTTCATATGCACGCGTCATTTCCTCAAATTGGGTGGATACCTCTACTTTTGGATTTCTTAGATCAAGCGTAATCTGAGGCTCTTTCTTTTCAGGTTTTTCAGGCTTTGCTTCGTTCTGACAGGCAGAAAGCAGCAGACTGGCCATTAGTAGAAAAATGATCTTTTTCATTTTGCTGCTCCCTTTCTGAATTCAAACGGCGTCATGCCGACGACTTTTTTAAACAGCTTAGAAAAATAGATTTCATCCTGATAGCCGAGCATGATCGCGATGGAATAGATGCTTTTTTCCGTTCCCCGCAGCCATGTTTTTGCTTGTTTGATCCTGAGATCGGTAATGTATTTGGAAAGGGTCATACCGGTTTCCTGCTTGAATTTACGTGAGATATGCTCTCTGCTTAAAAAAAAGACGTTCGACAGCTTTTCCAGACTTAAATCCTCCATGTAATACGTTTCAACATAGGAAACGATATCCTCCATGCGCCGGGCGGCATCGATTTCATCCAGCCTGTGAATCGATCTGAAATCCTGCTCCTCAAGTTTTTTCTCCAATGCTTGAAAAGAGGGCCTGATTGCAGCCAGCGCCTCAATCGGTTCTCCGGTAACAAGTCTTACAGGAACAGTGATTTCCTGGCTGATCCATTCTTCTGCAGACAGCCACTGGCCGCGGATTGTGATGACAAGGCAAAGATTCAAATCTGTCTGAAGGGAAAATGCATTTCCTAATTTGCGTTCTGTCAGTTCATCTGCTAATTTTTCGACATAAGCATCTGGATTATGCATCTGATAAAAGGAGAGGAGTGTCAGCTCATAGCCTTCCGATTGTGGAAGAAACTCGGTCAAGCTGTCTGCGTCGGAACGCTCTCCAAGACAGATTGCAGTGGCCAGCTGATTTCTTCTCAGTTTTTTCGCATCTTCAAGCACTTCTGCATGCTGGTAATCATCCTTCCAGGCCTGTACGGATTTTTCCAGGGTATTGTTGAACGCTTCATATTCTATCGGCTTCAGCAAATAGTCGAAGCTGCTGTGCTGGATGGCTTTGCGCATATAGGAGTAATCGTTGTATCCAGTGATGAAAATCACTTTTCCCGGATATGAAATCGAATCAAGCCACTCAATCAGTTCCATGCCGGTAATTCCGGGCATTTTGATATCTGTAAAAATCAGCTCGGGCTTTTCTTTCTCAATCCATTTCTTCGCTTCCTTGCCGTTGCTTGCCTCAAGCAGCTTGGTAATTCCGTGCTGTTCCCACTGGCCTAAATGGCGGATGACATCCCGCACATTGAATTCATCGTCGACAATCAGTGCTTTCACCGTGTTCAACTCCTTTCCTTCATTGAGAGACATCTATCGGGATTTTCATGCTTACTGAAAAACCTTTTCCGTTTTTTGAATCAACGTTAAATTCGGCAACAGGCCCATACCTCAGCAGCAATCTGTCGCGGATATTCTTCAGGCCAATATGTTCATGTGAATAAGTCCCTTCGTATGGCGGTGTGCAGATATTGTTCCTCAGGGCCTGCAGCTCATCAGGTGCAATGCCCGGGCCGTCATTCTCCACAAGAAAGTGCAGATGGTCCCCATTTTTCTTCCCAATAATGGATAGATGAGCGCTGCTGTAGCCATCCTCATATGTGTGTTTAAAGAAATTTTCAGCGAGCGGCTGCAGAATCATGCTTGGAATGGTCATGTCCATAATAGACTCATCGATATCGACTGAATAGCTGACCGTTTCACCGAATCGTTCGGATTGCAGAGACAGGTATGCTTTTGTGTAGTCGGCTTCATCCCGTACCCGAACCCATTGATCCGCCTGCAGGGAGTAGCGCATCATTCTGGACAGCGAGGTAATCAAATGATACACCTTTGAAGCATTTGACCTTAAAGCAACTGCCCCAATTGATTGCAGGGCATTGAACAGGAAATGCGGGTTAATCTGTGATTTCAATGCTCTGAACTGGTTTTTCCTGTTTTCAATTTCAAGCTTATATTCCCGGTCAATGTGGGAATTGATCCGGTTCATCATATCTTTCATGTGAGATTCAAGATGGCCGATTTCATCATCTCTATCATCATCAAACGGCACATTCTGATTTCCGCCTTCAATGGAACGGACTTTGCTGCTCAGCTTAGAGATCGGGCGGGTAATTCGATTTGAGATAATGCCGATCATCAGGAGGCCCAGCAAACCTACGCCAAGTCCGACAAGGATATTCGTAAACGCGGTTTTTCTGACATCTTCATATAAGGCCTGACTGGAGGTGATTTTGATCAGCTTCCATCCGTTTAATGAGCCGGATAGCTCCTTGGAAAGCAGAATATTGTCATCCTTGCCGCTCCCATTTCCGTTCAGACGCGGCTTAGAAAGAGGTTTTCCAATCAGTTCACGGTCATTTGAATACAGAACACGATCTTCAGAATCAATAAGCAGAACAGAAGATTCATCACCCTGCACAAGGTTATTGCAGATGCGCGCGTAGCCGCCCATGTCAATGTCAATCGTGATGATCCCGAGAAATTTCCTGGAGAGAACATCTGTAATCTTGTGATGAAACGTCATCACCATCGTTTTGTCTGACTTTGGAACAATCGCTGCGTTGTTGTAATTGACAAGCGGGCGGGGAGGCTCTATTAGATAATTCGAATCAGAAGCATACAGCTCTTTAATTGGACTCTGCTTAAGAAATTCAGGCTGATATCTGCGTGTGCTGATCATCGCATTGTACAGCGTGAATGATTCTTTGTTTTTATTAATATAGAACCTAATTTGCCTGATTTCGTTTCTCATCAGGTAAAAGGTTTCGAGACTCTTTTCCATCGTCTTGGGGCTGAAATAAATAGAGTCTTCAAAGCCGTTGTTAAAAATCCGGAAAAGATCAGGGTTCCGGTAAAGGATGTAAGGAAAATCGATCATGCCGTCAAAATACTGCTCCAGCTCATCCGCATTCTTCTGAAGCTGTTCCCGGCTGTTTTCAAGTTCATGCTGCTCCACACTGCTTTTTGTATAGGTGTAGATGAAAAAAACAGACAGGAAGTAGGGCAGAACAATGAAAATCAGCAGCATGATCAACAGGCGGCTTTGTATGCTTTTCACAGGAGTCACTCCTTTCGCGGAAGGCTGAAATACGGCTTTCTCTCTTTAGCATCCTAAAACTATATCAAACCCAAAATCCAAGTCAATCGTGCACAAGTAGGATTTGTAAAAGGCCAATTACCCTTATATTTTTCGCAGGGATGTCTCATATTATGTTCCCTTGACGAAATGATGGGCAAACAAAAAAGCTGAAGAGATCTTCAGCTTTAGAATCGATTTATCCTATTTTTTAAGCAGCAAATATATAAAATACGGAGCTCCTATCAGCGAAATCATGATTCCAGCAGGTATACCCTCGGGTTCGATGATGTTCCGTCCTATCGTATCTGCTAAAAGCAGGAGGAAGGCACCAATCAGAATCGCTACAGGCAGGAAAAGCTGATTTCGGGGCCCGACTAAAGCTCTTGCAATGTGCGGAGCCATAAGTCCGACGAAGGCGATGCCTCCTGTGACAGAGACAGCAGCAGCTGCAAGCGCAACCGCAGTCATCAGCAGGATCACCCTTTCTTTTTCAACTGAGACACCTAAGCCAATAGGCACAGGTTCACTCATCCCAAGAAGATTCAGCCGATTCGCTTTGTACAGGGTAAATGGGATAAGAATGGCAGCCCATGGAAGGATGGCCCAAATGAAAGGCCAATCCGCACCCCATATGTTCCCTGACAGCCATTTTGCAATAAAGTCCACTTTTTGGCGATCAGCAGATGAAATCAGGACAATCATCAGACCTGAGAGGGCCATAGAAAATCCCACACCAGTCAATACGAGTTTGACTGGCTGCATGCCCCCGGTGCGGCTGTACGAAAAAGCATAGATGAGAATAGCGGTCAGCAGGGCTCCCGCAAATGCAACTAGAGGCAGCATGTAAACGAATGAACCTGCGTCAATAGGAAAGAACAAAAAGAATACAGCGATAGCTGCTCCTGCGCCGGAGTTAATGCCGATAATGCCGGGATCAGCCAGATCATTTCTTGTGATGCCCTGCAAAATGGCACCTGATAGAGCAAGCGCCATTCCAGCGAGAATCGTGATGATGATCCGCGGAAGGCGAATGGAATAGAGAATAAATTCTTCTTTAAATGTACCTTGTCCGAGCAGAACGGGAATCAGCCTGTCATAAGAAAGAGAAGCGTAGCCAAGCCCCATTCCAGCAATAATGGTCGTTATAAGCAGGGTAAACAAGATCAAAATGGTGATTCGCTGTTTTTTGACTAAGGCAGAATGTATCATGTGAAATCTCGGCCTCCTTTGCGGACTATAAAGAGAAAGAATGGCAGACCGAGAATGGAGACGATTGCCGCCACAGGTGTTTCATAAGGAGCATTGATGGTTCTGCCAAGCGTGTCAGCAATCAGCATAAACGTTGCTCCCGCGACAACGGACATTGGAATGATATAACGGTAGTCCGTTCCCGCTATCGCCCGGACGATGTGCGGGATCATCAGTCCGACAAAAGCCAGATTGCCTGCAAGAGCAACGCCTGCGCCTGCAAGCAAAACGACGACAACAAAAAGAGTAGCCTTAATATAAACCGTTTTTTGTCCTAATCCTACAGCAACCTCTTCACTTAAACTTAGAATAGTAAGCTGTCTCGAAAGCATCAGGGAAATGACAATACCAGCCGCAATAAACGGAACAATGAACTGAAGCTGATTCCACGATGTGCCTGCCATGCCTCCTGAAGTCCACATTGAAACATCCTTTGAAAGCTTATGATAAATGCTGATTCCTTCGGCGACCGCAAATAGGAAAGCAGAGACGGCTGCACCAGCTAATACGATGCGCATTGGCGAAAATCCGCCTCTTTTCATCGAACCTATACCAAAAACCATAACGGCTCCAACTGCACAGCCAATGAAACAGGCAATCATAATGCCGAAATAATTCACTGAAGGGAAAAAAGCGAGTGTGACAGCAAGAGCTGCCGTACCGCCTGCTGTCAGCCCGATTAATCCAGGGTCAGCTAGCGGGTTCCTCGTCAGCCCCTGCATGATGGCACCAGATACTGCAAGGGCAGCGCCGACTGAAATGGCCGCGAGCGCACGCGGCAGGCGGATTTCCTGAATCATGGTTGCCTTATCATTCAGATCTGAGCTCGTCATGGCAAGCAGGACATCTTTCAGAGTCGTATCTGCTGCACCGAAAATCATAGCCGCAGTAAAAGCAGCTATGAATACGAGAATGCAAGCGGTCATTTTTAGTGGGAACAACATGTTTTTTGTCATCAGTCAATCATTCTCTTCTTTTAGGAATAAAGGAAAAGGAATTCTTACTAGTAAGAATCCCTCTTTTTTGCATTAGTTTTCTAAAAAGCTTTTCTTAAAGAATTCAAGCTGGTAGTCAAGTGAGATTGGATCGTTGAAGTAGAATTCTTTTGCATTCGCTTCGAATACTTGATTGTTTTTAACGGCAGGAATATTTTTATATGTTTCAGTCTCTTGGAAGGAAGTATCTCCGTCTGTGTTTTTGCTGAAAATCATATAGTCGCCCGCAAATTCAGGAAGAACCTCTGCAGAGATGGCATAGAAACCTTCTTGTAAGGCCATTTCCGTTACTTTTTCAGGCATTTTCAATTTCATTTCCTGATAAAGTATTTCTGTGCCGCGAGCCCAATTGTCGCCGAATACGTAGAGCTGTTTTTCGAAGTTTTCAATAACAGAAACCGTTGCATCTTCGCCGATTTTTGCTTTGATGTCATTACCGGCAGTTTGCGCACGGTTTTTGAAGTCATCAATCCAGGCTTGAGCTTCTTTTTCTTTATTTAAAAGTTTGCCTATTTCAAGGTGCTGGGTTAAGTAATCATTTTTTCCATAAGTAAATGTAACCGTTGGAGCGATTTCTTTTAATTTATCAACGTTTTTGACGTTTGATAAGCCGATGATTAAGTCTGGATTCAATTCAATGATTTTTTCCAGGTTATCATCTGTTACTTCTTCTACGCCTTTTAATTTGTCCTCAAAGCGCGGATTCATTTTTGACCATGAATCAACTCCGACAAGGTTTGTATCTAAGGCCATCGCATTTCCTGCGAAAGAGGAGAGGACTATGACGCGTTTTGGATCTGCAGGCACTTCAACAGGTCCTGCTTCTGACTCGTAAGTGATGGTGCTTTTTTCTTCTTTCTTATCTGAGCCTTTATCTTTAGCTGCATCATTGCCGCAAGCGCTAAGCAAGACTAAGAGCAGCAGCAGGAATGGAATCATTAATTTCTTCATTTTCTTTTTCACCCTTTATTAAGTTATAGGTCATACACATTGGTTTATTAGTGCGCGGGTCATTTCCGATCACAGCATCAATGTGAAAAACTTCTTTCAGCACATCACGGGAAATGACCTCTTCACATGATCCTGCTTTCACGATTTCGCCGTCTTTAAGAGCGATGATGTAGTCTGCAAAGCGGGCTGCCTGATTCAAATCGTGAAGAACCATGACAATGGTGCGTTCCTGCTCAGCATTTAACGTTTGCAGCAGTTCAAGCACTTCAAGCTGGTGAGCCATATCAAGATATGTAGTAGGCTCGTCAAGGAAGATAATGTCTGTTTCCTGCGCGAGGGCCATCGCAATCCATACACGCTGACGCTGGCCGCCAGAAAGTGAATCGACAGGACGGAATTTAAAGTCGGCAGTTCCAGTCACTTCAAGAGCCCATTCAACGACCTCATAATCCTTCTTCGTTAATCTGCCGAAGCCCTTTTGGTGAGGAAAACGCCCGTATGATACAAGCTCGCCTACTGTAAGGCCGGCGGCGCTTTCAGGTGTTTGAGGAAGGATCGCCATTTTCTTTGCCAGTTTTTTTGTTTGTTCTTTGGAAATCGATTTTCCGTCGAGAACGACGTCCCCTGACTGAAGAGAGATAATACGGGTAATCGCTTTCAACAAAGTGGATTTTCCGCAGCCATTTGGACCGATGATGGTTGTAATCTTTTTATCCGGAATACTCACGCTAAGATCTTTTACTATTAAACGTTCACCATAGCCAATGTTTACTGACTCGGTAAGTAGGCGAACCATTTTTCTCCCTCCATTTGCTGATAAATTGGTAATATTTACTGATAATGATTCTCAGTGTCGAATAAGAAAAGTCTATAATTCTTTCTGACTATTGTCAATAACAGTTTTACTTGTCAATTTTAAGATAACAAGATATATTTAATTGAGAATGATAATCAATAATAATTAATACTATATAAATAAAGAGTTTTGCAAAGAGGGAGTGTTGAGTGTGGAGGGGCATGAAATTTTTGATGTGACGGTTATTGGGGGCGGTCCTGCCGGGCTTTATTCGGCTTTTTACAGCGGACTGAGAGAAATGAAAACTAAGATTATTGAGTATCAGCCCAAGCTCGGCGGAAAAGTTCATGTATATCCTGAGAAGATGATCTGGGATATAGGGGGACTTACTCCCATATCAGGGGCACAATTAATTAATCAGCTGGTTAAACAGGGATTAACGTTTCATCCGGAAGTTGTGCTGAATGAAAAAGTAGAGTCTATCTCAAAAAATGAAGAAGGCATTTTCGTGATGAAAGCTGCATCCGGACGCACCCATTATTCAAAAACGGTCATTGCAGCAGTAGGCGGAGGCATCTTAAATCCTCAAAAGCTCGAGATTGAAGGGGCAGAGAGATTTGAAGTCTCAAACTTGAACTATACGATCAAATCATTAAAGCGATTTAAAGATAAAACGGTCATCATTTCAGGCGGAGGGAATTCGGCCATAGACTGGGCGCTTGAGCTTGAGCCTGTTGCTGAAAAAGTGTATGTCGTTTACCGGAAGGATGCACTTAAAGGTCATGAAGCACAAGTGTCCCAGCTGATGAACAGTAAAGCAACGTGCGTATTTCAGACATCTATTACAAAACTGATAGCCTCTGATGACCATGAAAAAATCGAACGTGTCGAACTGACAAATCATGAAACTGGAGAAAGATCTTACCTCACTATTGATGAGGTGGTCATCAATCATGGATATGAACGGGATGCTGAACTGCTTCAAAAAAGTCAGCTGAACATCGCGCTCGCAGAAGAATTCTATATTGCAGGCAATGAATCGAGCGAATCTTCTGTTGAAGGACTATTTGCTGCAGGCGACATACTCATGCACAGCGGGAAGCTGCACTTAATCGCGGGAGCTTTCCAGGATGCGGCCAATGCGGTAAACAAAGCAAAGCAGTATATACAGCCAGATGCACATAAGTCTGCAATGGTTTCCTCTCATAACGAAGTGTTTAAAGAGCGGAACAGGGAGTTAGTTAAAGAGATGATGAAATAGAGGGATCGATTGAGAGAGGGCTTTCCGTATAGGGAAGTCCTTTTTTTAGTAAATAGTTAAACAACATGCTTGAAAATTCAAAATATGGGGTAATTATACAATTGATAGTTCAGATATCACGTATAACCAGTATAACAAAAGTTTTATCTGCTCTTTAGTTTTACTAGTTGGAAAGTAGCACTCCTATTCCAAGAACCCTATGAGGATTGACTTATTTCAGGAGGTCAAGCTAATCCTTCATGTAAAAACCTTCCTTATTCCGATAAAATAAAAGAAAATCATAATTCGATGCCATCCAATAGGAGGACAGCTGAGTGAACTATAAAAAGAAATTAATCATATCAAGCATGGGTCTATCATTAATGCTCGGAGGGTGTTCTGACATGAATAACGCAGGGACTGAAAAAGAGATTGAAAAACAAACAGCAGCGCAACAAGAAAAGCAAATGGAAGATGTGTATGTAAGTGTCCAAGATTACAAGGGAGAAGGCTACGAACTCGATAACGGCAAAAAAACCGACAAAATTGCTGAATCCAATCGGGAAGAGATTGACGAGGCAGTGAAGGCGTTCTTTCAGGATACATATAAGACAGAAGTTAAAGTTCACAATGTTGTAGGAGCTGCAGACGGGGCAACAGTGTTTGTGGAGTCCGTTGGGGAGCCGCATTTTTATACGTATGCGATTGTACCGATTGAAGGAGATAAAGTGTTATCGGATAAGGTATGGTCACAGGAGGGGCAGGTTGAAGATGCGATAAAGACTGGTATCTTTGCTATGATTTTCGATCAGGAATTTTCTGCGCTAGATCAATATGTAGAAGATGTTGTAAAAGAAAATCCTGTTGTCGGCATCACTCAGGAAGCGCTGGAAACTGTTCGTGCTGGAGGATATAGTACCCCATATTACTATGTAAACACATTAGATCCTGCTTTTGACAAGCTTTACAACGCATATTTGAAAAATCCGGATCTGTCAAAAGAAGAATGGAAACAAACTTTCACAAAAAATGATTACCCGTCAAAAGGCGTCATTATTACTCTATATCTCTATATGAAAGAAGAAGGTGCAAAGCCTGATCAAAAGGTTTTTGACAAGGTTGTAAAAGATCTTGAAGAGATGGATGGATTCCCCCGTGGTTCTTATTCGGTCTATCTTAATGATAATTTAATCGATAAAACGAATGGTATAGGAACGAAGGACAATACGCTAGAGCGCTCGAACCCGGATTATATTGTAAAAGAATAGGCAATGAAAAAGGAGTCTCTACTATGAAAAAACCTGGTACATCGACTGTTAAAGTTAATGAAGTTAACCGTGTTGATTCCACAATAAGTGATAAAGATTTAGTAGAACTAGCGGGTTACCATGCATATAGAAGCTTTGATGTGGATGAGACAATCACTGTAAACGGAAGAAACTATACAGTAGTTAACACTAAATATAATCAAAAAAGCGGTTTAGACGCTTTAACAGTTCAAAACTATGAAACTGGAGAATATACCGTCGTCTACGTCGGCACAAACCCGAGTCAAAAACAAGATCTCCTGACAGATCTCCAGCTGATGAGCGATCTGACTCCCGCACAAATCGCAGATGCGAGAGCATACTTTAATGAGATGGATAAAAAGTATCAGAGTGCAGGCGGAATTAAATCGATGTCAGGGAACTCCCTCGGCGGAGCTCTTGTGGGGTCAGTTGCCATTGAACACCCTGATGTAAAAGCAGTGACTCTGAATCCCGCCCTCCTTCCTGCAGGCATGATGGAACCTGCCATGGAATACAGCCATATTACAAATTACTTCAGCAGCTATGACCCTTTAACAAAAGGACTGTCTGGTCTTGACCTTCACTCCCGTATACCCGGCCATCAGTATGAAATTTTCAATGGAATCCCAGTACCTGCATTTGAACATTTAGGGACAAACCACACAGGGTACTTGCGAAAAGATGACGGCTCTCAATCTTATAAAATTGGGATGCCAGGTCAGCCAGGAGCGGGAGAGATCTTTATAGATGCCGATGCACATATTGTGACGAGCCTCTGGACCGGAAGTCCTCTCTACGGAGGAAATACAGCATACATCGAAATCAATAAAGAAAATCTCATTTTGCTTGCTGAAAGAATCGATAGTCAGGTAAAGGCGAGGATTGCAACAGCAAATGATTATCTCGCAAATTCTGCAGAAATTATTGAAGATGAGGGGACCAGGCTGTATCAGCGGATTTCAATGCTGCAGCAGATTTTTGAGGAGTCATTTGAAAACTCGATTGGTGATCCTCTTTTTATTGGGATTACATCTGCAGGCAGCCGTTTAAAAGGAGAAATAGATGATCTGATTTCTCTGCTGGAGCGCGCGGAAGGTTCTTGCAGATCTCTAAACTCTGTTTTAAATTCCCCGCCGGCAGAACTTATGGAACACGTGTTTAATGTTGATGTGAGTGTAGAAGGCTTATTTGGAAAAGCCAGGAATCAGCTTTGTGAGATGAAGGATGAAGCAGACGGACTCTCTCGAATGCTCGGGAACGTGATTTCTGACCTGATTCCGGAGCTGTTCAAAGGCGGAACGGATCTTTGGTATGATGCGGTAGTAGGAGAGCTTAGAGCTCATTTTGATATAATAAATGGAAACAAAGACAAACTGGTTGAACATATTGAACAATTCAGAGCTCAAGTAAATGGCACAGCTGATTCATTTGAGAGCAGAGATCATTCAATAGGAGAAAGCATAAGAGCAGGTGCAGAGGCAGCAGATGAAGCAGGCCCTGTCCAAAAAACAACCTCCTTTGTTTTAGAGGAATCTCCTTATTTGAAAGTGGGCATGCGGATCAAAGAGATACAGCTTGATTTGGCGTTCACAGCGTTTACCGGTTTTGCTTATAGTAAGGTTTTCCCGTTCATCGTTGCTTTAAAAACGTTAACGGAGCTTATTGAGATTACTCTTGAAGGGATTTCTTCAGCAATAAAAGGAGCAGCATACCTTGGAGTGAACCATACACTGCCTGGAAAACTAATCGGCATGTTTACGGATTTTGATGACAAGATTACGGCATATGTGCATAACACGCTTAAACCCTTGGATGAGATGGCTGCTACTGTTGAAGGGATCCGAGATGGGGCGGAAAGGCTGATGATTCAATTTCCAACCCTTGTTTCAAACTTCAGGCCGTACCTCGATCAAGCCATTTTCAATGCAACGAGTTATGCGAATGTCCAACTATATAATCTTGCAGCTTTTGCCATTCTCAGAGAAATGGAAATGACATTTTCAGATGTGGTTACACAGCTCGGACAAAACAAAGCAAATGCCATCGAGGCTCTTTGCGACGTTTCTCAAAGGGTGACGTCCAATATGGAAATGCTGGGAGAGCAGGTCGACCGCGGGACAGTGAACTAAAAGCATAGATATGAAGCCGCTTCAAGCCTGTGAAGCGGCTTTTTTCAAGAGATAAGAAAGGATAAAGTTTTGCGCATTGGTGTCTAGCTCCACCTCCTAACCCCTCGGTCAGAACGGATTCACCCAAAAAGTCAAAATCGGACTTTATGGGTGAATTCTTATCTACCTGTCGGGGCTGAGCAGTCGGTTCCGCTTTTCGAGGTGTCTAGCTCCACCTCCTAGACCCTCGGCCAGAACGGATTCGTCAGTAAAGGCAAAAAGCTCCTTTTCTGACGAATCCTTATCTGTCTGTCGGGTCTAAACAGTCGGTTCCGCTTTTCTATGAATCTGCTGCGAATGTGCTGAGATTTGATTTGTTCAAAAGGTTCCGTGTTATTGTTAAGAAAAGATTAAATATGTAAAAACAAACAGGAATTTGTCGCTTCGTTCAGAACTCTATTATAGTTAAGCAGCTTATCGATAACTAGTTCTAGGAGGAATAGAATGGCTCAAAATGAAATGATGCATCCTAAACTCAGTAAAGTGATTGAAAATATAGAACGTGTCATGGTTGGAAAACGGGATGTGGCCGTGCTCAGTCTTGTTGCCATATTGGCTGAGGGCCACGTTCTGCTTGAAGATGTCCCTGGCGTCGGTAAAACCATGATGGTCAGATCTCTTGCCAAATCGGTGGGAGCAGATTTTAAACGAATTCAGTTTACTCCTGATTTATTGCCGTCTGATGTAACAGGAGTTTCTATTTATAATCCGAAAACACTCGAATTTGAATACCGCCCGGGTCCAATTATGGGAAATATCGTCCTTGCGGATGAAATTAACCGTACGTCGCCAAAAACCCAATCGGCACTTTTAGAAGGAATGGAAGAAGCAAATGTGACGGTTGATGGTGTAACGAAATCACTCGGGCGTCCGTTCTTTGTTATGGCTACGCAGAATCCGATCGAATACGAAGGCACTTATCCGCTGCCGGAAGCCCAGCTTGACCGTTTTCTTTTCAAAATCAGAATGGGCTATCCAACTCCTGGAGAAGAGCTTGAAATTTTAAACCTCGCAGAAAAAGAAAGACCCATCCATCATATCCAATCAGTCATTACGAAAGAAGAATTAGTCGAGCTTCAAAAAGAAATCCAGTCAGTCTATGTAGATGAGACAGTGAAACGATATATAGTCGAGCTGGTCACTAAGACGCGCAAACATCCTTCCGTCTACTTAGGAGCAAGTCCCCGCGGATCCATCGCACTTATGAAATCCGCTCAAGCCTATGCCTTCCTGTATAGCCGTGACTATGTTATTCCGGACGACATTCAATATCTTGCCCCATATACGCTTCCTCACCGGATGATTTTAAAATCAGAAGCGAAATATGAAGGGAAGTCTGCTGAACATCTGCTCTCTGAAATCATTTCAAGGACTTCTGTGCCGGTGCAAAGGTCGATGAGCCGTTAATGAAATCCTTTTTTCTTAAAATCCGCTATGTCTGGAAGCTCGTGAGCCTTTTGTTTTTTACGGCGGTCACATATGCCTATGCCATGTTTCAGGGGGGATTTGTGAGCTGGTTTTTATTTTACAGCTTTCTGCCGATCTCCATTTATTCACTGTTGATTGCCATTTACCCAATCAGAACGTTTCAAGTAACACGTTCCATAAATCAGGAGCAATTTTCAGTAGGGGAACAGTTAGTCGGGACAATCACGATAAAAAGGAACGTGCCTTTTCCTTTGTTCTATTTAATAGTAGAAGACATTCTGCCTGAGAAGCTGACAGAGCAGAAATTAATGAAAGAACCGAAGAAGCTTTTGTTTCCATGGTTTAAAAAAACGATCACCATGCAATATGAATTGAAGCGGATGCCTAGGGGCGAGCACCGCTTTACAGAAGTGCGGGTCAGAACGGGAGATTTGTTTGGCCTTATCGATAAAGAGATGACATTTAAAGCTGAAAATTACTTCCTCGTTTATCCTCATTCAGTAGACTTGACTTACCGTCAACACGAGAAGCAGTTTGAGCAGGGAGCAACCAATTCGAAAGCGAAATTCTGGCAGGATACCACAATGGCAATCGGGATAAGGGAGTATCAGCCTGGAGACCGTTTTTCGTGGATTGACTGGAAGGCCACAGCAAGAAGAGACCGCATCATGACAAAAGAGTTTGAACAAATGCAAAGTCATGATGTCGTGGTGATGATGGACCGGGTAAAGTCTGAGGCTTTTGAAGAACTCGTCACGTTTTCGGCCTCGCTTGCAAGAGCGATTATAAAAAGCGGGGCAAAGATAGGCTTTGTTTCCGCCGGACGGGAAAAAACGGTGTTTAACCTGCAGGAAACCGAACAGCATTTGCAGCAGATTTACTATCACCTGGCAAAAGTCGATTGTGACAGCGGGCGTTCGTTTGCAGATGTAACGGAAAGCGAACTGCCGGCTTGGCAATCAAAAAATGTGACGCCATTGCTTGTAACGGCAAGCTTATCACTTGATTTAGTCAGAAAGCTTGAACTGATTGGAAGCCGGAATCACTCAACGTTTGTGTTCCTGATAAAAAAAGCAGGTGACCGTATTTCAAGCGAAGAAAAAGTGATGATAGAACGGCTGATGAAACGGAGAATTATAATAAAAGCAGTAAGTGCGGGCAGATTTGAAGATGCATTTAAAGAGGTGAGTACGCTGTGAGTGAAAACTTTGAAAAACAGACATCCGCCTACATCTATTATGGATTTGCATTTCTGCTGCTGTGGGAATGGCTGAGGCCGCTTCAGGATTTCACGGAAACAGGGAATACCGCAGTGTTTGTCCTTTTTATTGGCCTCAGCTTTTTATTCATATCCATAAAGGCTCGCTGGTATATAGGGGCTTTAGTGAAAATCTTTTACATTCTGTTTGTCCAGCATCTTTTGTTCTTTGAGGGATCTTTTTTCAGTCCTGCATGGCTGGGAATGTTTTTGGGAGATATTAGTAATAACTCAGTCTTAATGATGGAAGCAAGATGGATGGAGATTTCCTCTCCATTCCGTACGCTGCTGTTCTTTGTCCTTTTATGGCTGCTTGTGTATCTGATTAATTACTGGATCATCTTCCAAAAACGCATCATGTTCTTTTTTATCATTACGATTGTTTATGTGACTGTGCTTGATACATTTACGGAATATGATGCAAGCTTTGCCATTGTAAGGATTGTCGTCATTGGCTTTGTGCTGATCGGGCTGCTTTATCTGGAAAGGCTCAAGATTCTTGAAAGGATTAAGAGAGAGCGTTATATGACGGTGAAGTGGGTGCTGCCGCTTTCCGCTTTAATCGGCTGTGCTGTTCTTGTCGGTTTTCTCGCACCAAAGGCTGAACCGCAATGGCCGGATCCTGTTCCATATTTAACGGCATATGGGAGTCAGGAGGAAGGACCGAACGGCACGGTTAACAAAATTGGCTATGGCCCGAATGACGAACAGCTTGGCGGAGCTTTTGTCGCGGATGATACCCCTGTTTTTACTGCGGTTGCCGAAGACCGTCATTACTGGAGAGTGGAAACAAAGGATGTCTACACGGGAAAAGGCTGGGATGTATCAGATCCTGATGCAGATTCTGTTCAGATGGATCCTGAAAATATCTCCATTTTATCGACTGAAGAAGGAGTAGACACTGTTCAGCTAACAGCAAGTGTAGAGATTGATAATCGATACCGATATGACCATGTCATATATCCTGCTGGAATTAAGTCTGTTACTCTTCCCAGGGATTCAGTTTTAGATGTTAATCCTCTTACCGAGCTCATGACTCCGCGCCTGGCTGAGAACAGAGGAAACTTTTCGCCTGGATCTTATGAAACAGTCTATGAGTTTCCGGACTTTAAAATTGATGAACTCCGTAACGTTTCATCAAATAATGGTGTACCAGACGATATTCGTGCCCGTTATACTCAGCTGCCTGAGGAGCTTCCGCAGCGGGTCCGCGATTTGGCGCAGGAATTAACATCTGATAACGAAAATTACTATGATAAGGCGAAATCCATTGAAACCTACCTCGGAGGGTCGCAGTTTACGTATGAAACAACAGACGTTGCTGTACCAAGGGGGGAGGAGGATTACGTGGATCAATTCCTTTTTGAAACATTCAAAGGGTATTGTGATAACTTTTCGACCTCGATGATTGTTTTGCTTCGGGCTGCAGATATTCCCGCCCGATGGGTAAAAGGGTATTCAGACGGGGCATTTGTCCAAAACCTTGGCGGGAATCAGAAAGAGTACAAGATTACGAACAATAATGCCCATTCCTGGGTAGAGGTTTACTTCAGCGGGATCGGCTGGGTGCCGTTTGAACCGACCAAAAGCTTTTCAAATCCATATGATTTTACGTTTAACATAGATTCAGAGGAGACTGCAGAAACGGAAACACCGGAACAATCCCAGCCTGAGAGAGAGCCTGTCCCTGAGGAGAACAATACGCCGCAGTCAAGCAGTTCAAACAGCAGTTCATGGCCATTTTCCATCCAAATCGGAAGTACGGCCTTCTATCTGATCCTGTTAGCAGGTGCGCTGATTCTTTTTATTTTATATAAAACGAGATTGAAATGGATGCCATATGTGATTTTATACACCTATAAGCACCGTAAAGACGAAAGAGTGTATGGTGATGCATATGCCGCACTATTAAAACAGCTGGAGCGTTATGGATTGAAGCGCCAAGAAGGGCAAACACTTCGGGATTATGCAAGGTATGTTGATTCCTTTTTTGACGTAAGGGATATGATCAGACTGACAGCCAGTTATGAGAAATCTCTCTACCGCGGAGATAATTCAAAAGAAGAATGGATAAAATCAAAGGAATTGTGGGAAAATTTAATTAAAAAGATATCATCTTGACCGAATGACGGGACATTGTTAGAATAGGGAAAATTAATAGTACTTATCCTTCATATATCCTCGATAATATGGTTCGAGAGTCTCTACCGGATTGCCGCAAATAATCTGACTATGAAGGCAGAATAGACGAGTGTAAAAGCTAGAATTCTGCCTTCTTTTCTTTTTGAATTGAAGGCATAGTTCTAGCTTTTTTTAATAAGCACAAGATGCATCAGTGTCTGACGCCTGACCCCTCTTTATTCATTAAGAGGATATCTTTCGAATGAGGTGACCACCCGTGATAAACATGCAAGATGAAATGGTTTTAGTGTTGGATTTTGGAAGTCAATATAATCAATTAATTACCCGCAGGATTCGTGAGCTAGGTGTATACAGTGAGCTTCATCCGCATACACTTACGGCTGAAGAAATCACGAAGATGAATCCTAAAGGAATCATTTTATCTGGAGGGCCAAACAGTGTGTACGGCGAACAGGCTTTCCGCTGTGACGAAAGAATTTTCGACCTTGGCATTCCAGTATTCGGCATTTGCTACGGCATGCAATTGATGACACATTACCTGGGCGGAAAAGTAGAAGCTGCCAATCATCGTGAATACGGAAAAGCGACTTTAAACGTTCAAACAGAAACAGCATTGTTTGCTGATCTGCCAAAACAGCAGATCGTGTGGATGAGCCATGGCGATTTAGTTGCTGATATTCCGGGCGGCTTCATTGTCGATGCAACAAGTCCGGCATGTCCTTTTGCGGCGATCAGTAATGAAGAGCGCCGTCTTTATGGGGTACAGTTCCATCCAGAAGTACGCCATTCAGAGTTCGGGACTGACATGCTGAAAAACTTTGTATTCGGAGTTTGCGGCTGTTCAGAAGAATGGTCAATGGAAAACTTCATTGAAATGGAGCTTCAGAAAATCCGTGAGCAGGTCGGCGACAAGCAAGTTCTTTGTGCATTAAGCGGAGGAGTCGATTCTTCTGTAGTAGCAGTGCTTATTCATAAAGCAATCGGAGATCAGCTGACATGTATCTTTGTTGACCACGGTCTTCTTCGTAAAGATGAAGCAGAGGGTGTTATGAAAACATTCAGTGAAGGCTTCAATATGAATGTCATTAAAGTGGATGCAAAAGAGCGTTTCATGGAAAAACTGCGCGGAGTCTCTGATCCTGAGCAAAAACGCAAAATTATCGGCAATGAGTTCATCTACGTATTTGATGATGAAGCAACAAAACTTCAAGGCATTGAATTCCTGGCTCAAGGAACTCTTTATACAGATATTATCGAGAGCGGCACGGCTACAGCTCAAACGATTAAATCTCATCACAATGTAGGCGGACTTCCAGAGGACATGCAGTTTAAACTGATCGAGCCTTTGAACACCCTCTTTAAAGATGAAGTGCGTGCACTTGGTTCTGAACTTGGTATTCCTGATGAAATCGTATGGCGCCAGCCTTTCCCTGGACCGGGACTTGGAATCCGTGTATTAGGAGCCATTTCCGAAGAAAAGCTTGAGATTGTTCGCGAATCTGATGCAATCTTACGCGATGAAATTGCTAAGGCAGGACTTGAAAGAGATATCTGGCAATACTTTACTGTTCTTCCTGACATCCGCAGTGTAGGTGTTATGGGTGATGCAAGAACATATGATTATACAATCGGCATCCGTGCGGTAACTTCAATTGACGGGATGACGTCTGACTGGGCGCGCATTCCATGGGAAGTGCTTGAGATCATCTCGACCCGCATCGTGAATGAAGTAAAACATATTAACCGTGTAGTTTACGACATCACGAGCAAGCCGCCAGCAACAATTGAGTGGGAATAGACGAACGAAAACGAACATTTTTAATTAAATGTTCGTTTTTTTTATTGACGACTTTATACCTATGCTGTTAAGATGAAGGTACACAAAAATTGTCTAAATACGTCGTATAAAGTTGGGGATATGGCCCAAAAGTTTCTACCAAGCTACCGTAAAGAGCTTGACTACGAGGTGTTATATAAGATTGGGAATCCGTGATCTATTTCCGGAACCCGTCCTATCTAATATCATTGTCGTCAAGCGCTCCCGTTAGCAGGGAGCGCTTTTTGCACTTATTCTATCTTTTTGCGGGCCACCTGCTTATAACGGCGTTTAAGATATTGGGAGGATTTTAGATGAAGAAGTATTTTCAATTTGAGGAGCTGGGCACGAATTACCGCCGCGAGTTTATTGGAGGGTTAACAACCTTCCTGTCCATGGCTTATATCTTATTTGTCAATCCGCTGACACTATCTCTTGCGTCTGTGCCTGATTTCCCTAATGAACTTAGAATGGATCAGGGTGCGGTATTCACAGCAACAGCACTTGCTGCTGCAATTGGGTCCTTGCTGATGGGGCTGATAGCCAGGTATCCGATTGCGCTTGCTCCGGGTATGGGATTAAATGCTTTCTTCGCTTTTACTGTTGTTCTTACAATGGGTATCCCTTGGCAGACTGCTTTATCAGGGGTGCTTGTTTCAGGATTGATCTTTATTGTTTTAACGACTTCAGGTCTTCGTGAGAAAATTATCAACTCCATTCCGGAAGAATTGAAACACGCAGTTGGAGCAGGTATCGGATTATTTATCACATTTGTCGGTTTTCAGAATGCTGGCATTATCACAAATAATGATGCAGTGTTAGTGGGTCTTGGGAATCTGAAAGACGGAAATGCATTGCTTGCTATCTTTGGGGTAGTCATCACAGTCATTTTTATGGTTAAACGGATCAATGGCGGAATCTTCTATGGAATGATCCTTACAGCTATTATGGGCATGATCTTTCAATTAATTGATGTACCGACCCAAGTGGTAGGGGCTGTTCCGAGTCTTGAACCAACATTTGGCGCAGCGTTCCAAAATCTAGATCAGCTGTTTACTCTTCAAATGCTTGTGGTCATTCTGACATTCCTGTTTGCGGACTTCTTTGATACCGCGGGCACACTTGTAGCTGTTGCCAATCAGGCTGGACTGATTAAAGAAAACAAGCTGCCAAGAGCGAGCAAAGCTTTATTTGCCGATTCAGCAGCAACAGTGATCGGATCTATTTTAGGTACATCTACTACTACATCTTATATAGAATCTTCTGCGGGTGTAGCAGCAGGAGCGAGAACAGGATTTGCTTCTGTCGTAACGGCTGCTTTGTTCTTGCTTGCTCTGTTCTTCTCGCCGCTGCTTAGTGTCATCACAGCGCCAGTTACAGCACCTGCATTAATTATAGTAGGTATTCTCATGGTTTCTTCTCTTGGAAAAATTGATTGGAACCGCTTTGAGATGGCTGTTCCGGCTTTCTTGACAATCATTGCAATGCCGTTAACGTACAGCATCGCAACAGGAATTGCCATCGGGTTCATCTTCTATCCAATTACGATGATCGTAAAAGGAAAAGCAAAAGAGATTCATCCAATTATGTATGGACTGTTCGTCATCTTCATTCTCTACTTCGTCTTTTTAGCAGGATAATAGAAGAAACAAAAAAAGAGATGCTTCGGCATCTCTTTTTTTTGTTGACTTTAGTTTAATAGATTGGTATTCTATCTCTTGTGCCTTTTAAGAGCACCTTTCAGATAAATAAATTACCTTTAAAAAAACGTTGACTCTCTAAAGTTATCGTGGTATATTAATATCTGTTGTCGCAAACAAGCGATAAAATGAAATGAAAAAAGTTGTTGACTTTGCTAGTCAGATAGATTATGATTAGAAAGTTGCACTTGAAACAAATGATCTTTGAAAACTAAACAAAACCAAAAGCGTACCAAACGTTTTAAATTTTTAAGTCAGCAACAAATTGAGTCACAAATTTTCTTCGGAGAGTTTGATCCTGGCTCAGGACGAACGCTGGCG
>NZ_SMZY01000011.1 GCF_004358755.1 Peribacillus frigoritolerans
ACACCTTCAATTGGCTGGACTTGGTTGGGGATAGTCCTGCTCCAATTGATTTACATGGACATGGTACACATGTGACAGGGACCATGGTTGGTTATGACCCGGAAACAGGCACGCGTACCGGAGTGGCACCAGGGGCACGCTGGATTGCAGTTAACGCATTTTCAGAAAACGGCGCGCTGGATACAGACTTGCTAAAAGCAGGAGAATGGCTTCTCGCCCCACGGGATGAAAAGGGAACTCCTCATCCTGAGATGGCACCGGACATTATTAATAACTCATGGAGTAGCAGTTCTACCTTGAATGAATGGTTTCGATCGGTTGTGAAGGCATGGGTGGCTGCCGATATTACACCGGTTTTTGCCGCAGGGAACCACAGTGAATGGACGCCCGTCGGGCCAGGTTCTATAACCAATCCAGCTAATTACCCTGAAACCATTGCAGTTGGCTCAACGGATTCAGCCAACCGAATCTCATGGTTTTCCTTAAGGGGGCCTTCTCCGTATGGCGGCAGTGAAATAAAGCCGGATTTGGTTGCACCGGGGGAAGCGATTCTTTCAACCCTCCCAAATAACGAATACGGGTTGTCATCGGGGACCTCCATGGCTGCACCACATGTGTCAGGCGCCATTGCCATCTTAAAGCAAATGCAGCCAAACATGCCGATCGACAAGCTGAAAGAAACCTTATATGCCGGATTGATTCCGTTATCCGATTCAAAATATCCATCTTCCCCAAATGACGCCTATGGGAGAGGGATTCTTGACCTAACAGGTATGGTTAAGAGCGGTTCTAACGGCGTCGGCAGTCTAGCAGGAACAGTAGGCTATAAAGCTGTCGATAAAAAGAAACCAGCAGCCAGCCATGAGCCTCTTCCCTATGCTTATGCGAATGCGCCTTTAAAACTCTCTGTACAAGCCTCTGACGATTTTGCCGTTTCCGCGGTGGAACTTCATTACCAAATCGACAGAGCACCCGCGCAAACATCAACAGGCACACTTTTTCAAGGCACCTTTAAAAGCGGTTCCTATTCAAGTGAACTCCCTTTAGAACAAGTAAGGGGGAAAGAAATGACGTATTACTGGAAAATTACGGACTATGCCGGAAACAGTACGAAAACCGTCCCTGTTCGCCTACCCCTGAAGAAAGGGCTGTCGGTCGGGTATGCAACAGACTTTGAAACAACACCTGTCGGGTGGTCCAGTACCGGTAGAAGCAGTTCGTGGAATTGGGGGAAGGTCATGGTGCATTACCTGAATGCACCTTCTGGGACCAATGTGTACGCGACCACGAACGATGACTGGAGAAAAAATCTCGAAAATGGTCTCGATTACTGGAGTTATAACAATAACGAGGAATCCATGCTAACTATGCCTCCGATCCAGGTCAAGGAAGGACAAGCGATATTCCTTAACTTTAAACAGACCTTTGGATTTCCGTTTTTGGTAGGGGCGGATGATTACGGCCAAGTGCTCGTTTCTGAAGACATGAAGAACTGGCATGTGGCGAAAACAAACGAAGGGCATTTAGAGACAAAATGGGAAGCCGTTTCGGTCGACTTGTCTTCCTTCTCAGGGAAAACGATATATGTAGCTTACCGCCTCCATTCAGACAGTGTGAAAACAAATTTAGGGTGGTACTTAGATGATGTGGCCATAGAAGCCAAGCCTTCCGGCGACGTCTATCAACCCTCCCAATCAACGACTGCATTTGAATCATTAGAGGAGGCTGCAAGGCTGGAAGGCACCCATGAAAAACAAGTTCTCATCCCACTTACCGCGCACATACAGATTGTTGAAAATGGTAGGCTTTTAGCGACCGATCCAACGGATGGCAGCTTTCGCATGAAGCTGCCAGCAGATGAATACCACCTACAAGCCGAGGCCTATGGCTTTAAGCAAAAGATTCAAATGGCGAGAGTAACGAAAGATGCATCGACCAACGTAGATATACAGTTATCCCCATTAGAAAAAGGCATCGTCAAGGGAACAGTCAAGAACAGCGAATCCAAAAAAACGATTAAGGGAGCCACGGTGAAACTCATTGAAGACGCCGCTGTCGCCCCGGTAAAAACAGGTGCAAACGGCAAATACTCGCTTAACCCTTTTATAGGAACATATACGCTTGAAGTAAGTGCCCCCTATTTTCATACCTACCGGGAACGGGTAGAAATTAAGGGCAATACCATTCGTTCAATCGATATACAGTTAAAACCTTATATCGGTACAGAAGGTGAAATCATCAGTTATGATGATGGCTCAGCTGAAAGTGTCTATGCGGTCACTGGACTAGACGAGGCCGCATTAAAAATGTCATTGAAGGATGGACAGGAACAAGCATTACTGACTGCCGGCCTATTTTATATCGACCCACGCTGGTATACCCCAGGCGGGAAAAATTTTCAAGTGGATGTATATGATGCGACTGGGCCTGAAGGAGGGCCTGGAAAGAAATTAACGGAATCCATTCCTGCAAAATCGGATGTCGTTCCTGGCTGGGTCAGAGTAGATCTTAGCCCTTACTCCATTTACGTACCGAAGGAATATTTCCTTGTATTCAGCACTCAAGCTCCGTCTCCAAATGTGCCGACCCTTGGTTATGATAACAGCTCGTTCACAGACCGCTTATGGTGGAAATCCAGAGAGCCGTGGTATAAAGTAACTGGTGGTGGTGCTAATCCAATGGATGGAGTTGGTCCTGCAGCAATAGGTGCGGGTAATCCGATGATTCGCTCTGTCGTTTCCTATGAAACCAAATAAAAATCTCTCACGCCCTATTCCGGTTATTGCCGGATTAGGGGACAGCAATCCCTGCAAGCATGGCTATGATTTCAAAATAACGGCAAAAATGTAGAATCCTGAAGCAGCAAACAGGACGGTACCGTCAACATCTCGATTAAATTGAAGAATGGATTGAATACGTTAAACGCACCAGCCTTGGAAAAAGAAAGAAGTACAGATCTATCTTCTCCGGTCAACATCTTTAGATTAGAAGAATCCTAAGTTTACCATAGATATTATAAAAGGCCATTTAGAAGAAGGTTAGAAGCAGAAGTGGATTAAAAAGGTGCTGTCCATCATCGAGATGTACTGAAAAAAATGAACAATACTATTATCGTAGTGGCGACTGATAAAGCTGGAAACATGTAGTGAAAAACAATTCATGTAGATTGTTGTACATTTTGATATTTATTAAGTCAAAGAAAAAGTTATAGTTTGATTTGGGACAGTTCACATATTTAAGTATAGGTGAACTGTCTCTTTAATTAGAGAAAAGATTGTTAGTTTTAGAATATTTGAACGATTTTATTATCTATTTTTCTATCAACGAAGTTCATAGGAATCCTTGAAATATAATAAAAAAGGGATTTAATAAAAAATTGTAAATTATTTCGAATGTATATTATATGAGTTTAATTTTAAAATGAATTTACAGAAATCTTAGGGGTATATGGTAGATTTGGAATTTAGTTAATTAGACCATTTTATGGATATTTAAGTAATGTAAACGGGATATTTCTCTAATCTATAACTGCCCATTGTATTTGGTACAGTGCTAACAATACCTGCTTTTGAAAGTTTACCGAGGAGTTTTGAAAGGTATGTCTCATAGACACCTTTAAACATGGAGAGTTCTTTAATACCTTTACTTGAATCAGGAGGTATATCAATCAAATAAACAAGGCAATGAAGACTGTACTATACTCCAACACTATGTTGCATATCTGAAATGCCTCCATTACATGACATATATTACATAAGTATCTCTTAGAAGTATTATTTTTTATGTCAAACTTACAAAAAATACCTTTGACAACACCGCCATAAGGAGATTATTTTTAAGATTAAGTTAATCGTCGATTTCACTTATCTTTAATTATTTTTTAGGAGGTTAATAAATGGAACAACGAATTGATTATTACGAAGTAGCACCAGAAGCACTTAAATTAATGTTGGAAATGGAGAAGTATACGAAAACTACAGGTATAGATCGTAAACTTCGTGAGCTTATTAAAATTCGTGCAACTCAAATTAACGGCTGTGCATATTGTTTAAAGATGCATACAGAAGATGCTAGCAAAATGGGAGAAACAGAACAACGTTTAGATTCTATTAGTGCTTGGAAAGACTGCACATTTTACACAAATGCAGAAAAATTAGCTTTAGAGTTAACTGAACATGTGACATTGATTCCGAATAAGCGTGTACCAGATGAATTATATAACCGCCTGCGTAAACACTACAGTGAAAAAGAATATGTGGACCTTGTACTAATAATTAATCAAATTAACAGTTGGAATAGAATTTCTATTGCAATGGGGAATATAGCAACTTAAATATAACTATTCTGAACTTGCTGCAAGGGCCCTAAGAAATCCTAAACGATACTGATAACATTTAATCGGTGGCGGTAGCTTTATTTTTCTTTATTATGGGAACTTTATACGGACGATATTTGTATGATCATATATTAATCGAGGTACGGAACCAAAAAACATCTTAAGGTCGGTTGTTTGAGAGTGAAACTTCCCTACTAGTAAGTAATTTTAAAAAATGTTCCTGAATTTCCAGTTAGAAAATTATCGAAAGGTGTGATTGGGAAGTTTAACAAATATTTTTGAATTACACTTATGATTGCATGGTAAGCATCATTTACTCTTTGATATTACTTAGATAGAACCGTCAAAAATTCACCATTAACTTACCTTCTAGTTAGTAAGTTAATGATAATAATAAGAATAGATAAAATATCTTTAAATTCGGCAAGGATGCGAGCGACGGCTATGTACTGGAAATTAACATGGAGAAACGCTCGTGGCAATATCGAACTAGTAACGTACACGATTTAAGAATTAGATGGAAGACGATAAAACAAACTAAAGGATGATTGTGTTTTGAGGAAATATGTTCTATCTTCAGTGATTTTTGGAACAGTGCTAATCCTTTCTGGATGCAAACCGGTTGACTGGGCTGAAAAACAATGGAATGCCTTTTTTAATGTTGAAACAGCTCAAGAAGAGAAATGGAAAGAAATCCTGTACGATCAACCGACACCCAACCCAGATGAATCAAAAGAGGAGCCATCTAAAGAGAAGCCGTCTAAAGAGGAGCCAACTCAGAAAGACCTCCCTTGGCTAGAAGAAACAGTGACAGTCTCAGCCGATGGAAAGGCAGTCGTTCAAAATCTGGATGATTTATTAATCGTTGCGAATAAGGAAAGAAACTTACCGAAAGATTATGAGCCAACCGATTTAGTTACACCAGATGTACCGTTTCCATTTAAAGAGGACCTGCCAAAGAAAAAAATGAGAAAAGAAGCAGCACTTTCATTAGAAGTGTTGTTTAAGGTGGCTGAAGATAAGGGTTTAGAACTTCTTGCTCAATCCGGTTACCGCTCGTATGATACTCAAGATTCTATTTTTGCTTTTAACGCTGAACAAAAAGGGGAAGAAATAGCCAATAAAACCAGTTCAAAACCTGGACAGAGTGAACATCAGACAGGCCTTTCCATGGATGTAACATCACCAGAAGTTAATTATGAACTTACTGAGGCATTCGGAGATACAAAAGAAGGTAAATGGCTAGCTGAGAATGCACATAAATATGGTTTTATCATACGTTATCTAAAAGGGAAAGAAGATATTACAGGTTATAACTATGAACCATGGCATTTAAGATACGTTGGTGTTGAACATGCTAATAAAATCCACCAACTGGGCATCACCCTTGAAGAATATTTACAAAAACCATAGTTTAGTTTAGGGCAGTTGTTATGACTGCCCTTCTTAATGTTTGAATAAATTGACTATTCACGGCCTTTTATGTACTTCAATATCTATTTTGTAAATATGTATATTTGAGAATTAATGGCAAACAATAGAAATTATATTGGTCAAAAGGAAGGTACTTGAATGGAGCGCTTTCTTACAAAAGGATACAAATATAGATTTTGTTAATCTAAATAATACGAACCATTTGGAGAAAAGCAAAAAACACCAAAAGAAATTTAGGATGAGGTCTCTTCAGCACCCTTACACATTATTGGGGGGTGTCTTTCTATTAATTACTAATTGGGGGTATATATTTATGTCAAAAAATTATGAATTAGCTACTTTTGCTGGTGGATGTTTTTGGTGTATGGTTCAACCGTTTGATGAGTTACCTGGCATTATAAAAGTAGTTTCTGGTTATACAGGGGGGCATAAGGACAATCCATCCTATGATGAAGTATGCTCTAATACAACTGGCCACTATGAGGCAGTCCAAATCACATACGATCCGAACATTTTTCCGTATGATAAGCTGTTAGAGCTTTTTTGGCAGCAAATTGATCCGACTGATGCACATGGTCAGTTTAATGATCGAGGGGAGTCCTATAAAACAGCTATCTTCTATCATAATAAGGTGCAAAAACATTTGGCAGAAGAATCTAAGCAAAAATTAGAAAATAGTAAAAAATTTCAAAAGCCAATTGTAACAGAAATTAAAGAAGCATCTGTGTTTTATCCTGCAGAAGAAGATCATCAACACTATTATAAAAAACATTCCTTCCACTATAATAATTACAAAGAAGGTTCTGGAAGAGCACAATTTATTCGGGAAAATTGGAATGATTGATATGACAATTGTAAATATCACAGAACAAAACTTTACAAGTGAAACAAATAATGGATTGTTTCTCGCGGACTTCAATTAAACCCTAGTATTGGTGGGGCTCAATAGGGTTGATGGGGTATCTTTTTTAAAATGGGTATATCAGGCTATTCCAAATGGAACCACTGTATTAATTGTATAGTATTTCCATCTAGAGAAGACAAGCTGTCTTCTCTTATTTTTATCTATGTGTAACTCCGTTTCTCTGACCCAGTTGTAAAAATTAGGGAGGGAATTAAACCTCATCATTCTTGAAATATAAATGTACAAATAAAGTAATCTAAAACAAATCAGTGAAATAAAGTCATGTTTTTAGTATAGGGTTTAGCTATTTAAAGGTTTAAATACCATGCTTTATCAAACTGTTGAAATATGTAATCAAGTAACAAATCATCTAGAATAAAGAGCGAAGAAAGGGGGAATTTTTATTAACTCAGTCGTAAAAGCTGAGATAGGAAATGAAATTGCTTTTTCAGAGTTACTCAAAAAACATAAACGGCTACTTATTAAAGTTGCTTATAAAGATTCACAGATCCAATAAAACCATTTATGAAGTGAACAATTAGATAAACTACTTAACGACATGTTCTAGGGGACGAAGGATTTTACGTTTTAACCTTAATTAATCAAGTTTTAAAAGAAAAAAAGAAATATCTTTAATCTCATGCAACAATTCGACAATATCTGTGGTTATATGTAATGCGAAGGAGGGTGGTTTATGGACGATGGTAAGATTATTAAAAGGCTAAATGAACTTAAAAATAGCTATAATAACCTTAGTAATTTTTCTAATCCCAAAAATATTTCGAAAAAAATATTAAAAAGCAACTACCGGAATATCCAAAAGAAAAAGTACAAGAGATTTGGAATATTCTCATTTTCAGCACTGGTAATCATGATGTATTTGTATATATTTTTTTTAATTATTCGAATTTTAAATGCCGTCATTTGTATGAGATCGTCTCAAACGGATGATATGAATCTACTATTACCACATTTGTATTTTCTTTTATTCTATTAAATATCCATTTTATGTCTATATTATCCATTCTAATGCGATCATTATTGCCATGAATCGCGTAAGTTGTTCCCATAGTATCGTTAACATCAAGACCCAACCAGCCACTGTTACTTATTATTATTTTTTTCATGAGGAATATTATTGAAAAATATCCTTAATTAACGATTCTCAGTTTAAGTATTTTTGGTGCCCTTCCTACTATGGTAGGCAGCTTCAACATATCATTTAGAGTATTCTTTTTGCGTACTGATGATATAAGTTTAGAAACTAACATTTACAGATAACGGATAATTTAAAGCGACCTAGAGTTGCTTTTAGTTTTTGTAGGAGGAAATAGAATGTGTGGGTTTATAGGATATATAGTCAGTGATTCAAAAATAGCTACAACTAATGAGATTCAACATTTGGAGAATATGACAGAGATTATCAGTCACAGGGGACCAAATGATAGTGGGTATTTTGTTGATAATTATGTTCGTTTTGGATTTAGACGTTTAAGTATTATTGACATAGAAGGTGGAAATCAACCACTTTCCTATGAAAATGAAAGATATTGGATAATTTTTAATGGAGAAATTTATAACTATATCGAGCTTCGAGAAGAATTACAGGAATTAGGTTACGATTTTAAAACTCAATCAGATACAGAGGTGGTTATTTCCTTATTTAGCCATAAACGAGAAGAATCTTTCAAAGATTTGAGAGGAATGTTTAGTTTCTTAATATGGGATAAACACAAAAAAGAACTTTTTGGAGCAAGAGATCACTTTGGTATAAAACCCTTCTTCTATTTAAATGACGGTTCTTCACTATATTGTGCATCTGAAATGAAAAGTATAACCTACATGAAAAATACACCAGAAATAAACGCTGAAAGTCTTCATCATTATTTAACTTATCAGTTTGTACCTGAGCCTTTTACAATGAATAAAAATATAAAGAAATTGCAACCAGGTCACTACTTTATTAAAAAACAGGGTAAACCAATGGAAATCAAGACATTCTGGCAGCCAAGTTTCCATCCTGAAAATATTTCATTAAGTACCGCTAAAAAAGAAATTCAGAATGTACTTCGCGATTCAGTGAAAAAGCATATGCGTGCAGATGTACCTGTTGGAGCCTTCTTATCAGGTGGAATTGATTCAAGTTCAATTGTTGCATTAGCTAGTGAATTCCACCCAAATTTAAAGACATTTACAGTCGGTTTTGAAAGGGAAGGATTTAGTGAAATTGATTTAGCTATTCTAACTGCTGAAGAATTAAACGTAGAACACATTCATTATTTAGTTCAACCTGAAGATTTTTTGAAAGAATTACCGAAAATTATTTGGCAAATGGATGAACCTGTGGCAGATCCTGCTGCTGTCCCACTATATTTCGTGGCACGGGAAGCAAGCAAACATGTCAAAGTTGTATTATCGGGGGAAGGTGCAGATGAATTGTTCGGAGGATACAACATTTATCATGAACCTAATTCATTACGTCATCTTACTTCACTTCCAAGTGTATTAGTAAATGGCCTAACTGCATTAGCGAAAATTTTTCCTGAAGGGGTAAAAGGGAAAAACTATATTGAACGTGGTTCAATGAGTTTGGAAGAGCGATATATTGGGAATGCAAAAATGTTTAGTGAACTTGAAAAAAGAAGTCTTCTGACAAATTACAACAAATTGATTAATTATCAGGATGTTACTAGACCTCTCTATAATAAATCGGAAAACTATCATGATGTACACAAGATGCAATTTATTGATTTGCACACATGGTTACGAGGGGACATTTTAGTAAAAGCAGATAAAATGACTATGGCTCATTCATTAGAATTGCGTGTCCCTTTTCTAGATAAAGAAGTGTTCGAGGTTGCATCAAGGTTGCATCCGAATTTAACAGTTACTAATGGGACTACTAAATATGCCTTAAGGGAAGCGATGAAAGGCATAGTTCCAGATAGTGTGCTTAAACGCCGTAAACTTGGTTTTCCTGTCCCAATAAGACACTGGCTAAAAAATGAAATGTTTGATTGGGCACGAGAATTAATTATCTCAAGTGATACAAATCATCTGTTAAATAAGACTATTATACTTAAGATGCTTGAAGATCACTGCCAAGATAAAGCTGATTACAGCCGAAAGTTATGGACTATATTAATATTTATGCTTTGGCATCAAATTTATATAGAAAAAGTTATTAAAATATCTGATAGCAAGGAATTGGTGAAATAAATCTATATATCGTTTTTATGTTGAGAAATAAGTAGAATAAAGCTATGTTCAATGGGTCTCTACTTTACCTTATGTATTTAATATCCTTAATTTTTTTGAGGAAATCCGTATCTTTCAGTGATATGAAGCCGGGGGTTCTTGTTTTCTTCAAAACGTATAAATGTGATGGGAATATATGTATATAAGAAATGGTAAGTTATAGGGTCGCAAATAAGTACAGGCATTGCTATTGCTGTTATGCCAGTGCTCTTCTTTTCCACACCTTAATTTAAAAAAGCTGAAGACAATCTTCAGCTTTTTTTTGATGGCTCTCCCTATTATTAAGGTCTTAATCTCCTCAAGTAACAGAAATGCGTACCGCTAAATCTCTCTGTAAATTCCTTAAAAGCATTTTAAAACATATTTATATTACCTTTTACTCTTTGAAAAATATGCACTAGTATCCTTCCGTATTTGTTTAGGTAAAGCTCGATCTAGCTCTTCATTCAGCCATGATAATGTCTTTTTACGTAAAAAATTCCGCATACTTTCTTCTGCCTCGAGCATAACTAAGTTAATTGTGCAAAAGGAAGGACCTGAAGAACAGGCAGAACATTCTTTATCTCGATACAGATAGCCATTATTAATTATGTTTTTGCATTGAAATATGGGCTTCTCCCCTTCAACTGCTTCAACTACATCCCAAAAAGAAATTTCTTCTGGTGACTTCGCTAATCTATAACCACCCTTTACACCTGGTACTGAACTTACGATACCTGCCTTAGCTAATTTGCCGAAAATCTTTGAGAGATATGTCTCTGAAATCCCTTGAAAGTCAGAAAGCTCCTTAATTCCGATACTTGAATCTGGTGGAATATCAATTAAATAAACAAGGCAATGCAGGCCATATTCAACTCCAACACTATACTGCATGTTAACACCTGCTTCCTAGTCTAAATAGTAATTAATATAATCTTAGGAGTATTGAATTCCAATGTCAAACAGTTCCTTTCTAAGCACATCCATACTTTGGGTTTGACGAAAGTGAATCAAACGTGTATATTATCGATATAGTTAATCGTCGATTAAATAAGTCGACAATAAGTATTCAACTATTTACTTTAAAGGAGAGAATTATTAATGGATAAAATGCTTATAATTAATGCTCATCCGAATGTTGATTCAACATCTTCTTTTAGCTTGCAGGTATTCAACCATTTCTTGAAGGTTTATAAGGAACTAAAAAACCCAACGGAGAAAATTGAAAAAATTAATCTTTACAGTGTAGATGTACCCTCAGTAGACCAGACTGTTTTAAGTGCTTGGGGAAAGCTAGCAAAAGGTGAACAGATTACCGATGAAGAGCAAAGAATAACTGAGCGCATGACTAAGATATTACATCAATTTAAAAGCGCAAATAAGTATGTCATCGTTATGCCAATGCATAACTTCAACATACCGTCAAAGCTAAAAGATTATATGGATAACATTCTTATTGCTCGCGAGACTTTTAAATACACGGAAAATGGATCAGTGGGTTTATTAAAAGATGGCCGAAGCATACTCGTTATACAAGCAAGCGGAGCAGTGTACACAAATAACGATTGGTATACTGAAGTTGAATACTCTCATAAATATCTGAAATCAATGTTCAACTTCATGGGACTTGAAGATTATCAAATAATTAGGGTCCAAGGGACAGCTGTGCTGAATCACGATGAGATTTTAGAAAAAGCATACAAAGAAGCTGAAGAAGCTGCCACGCATTTATCGCAAAATTATAAACATTAGATTAACTAGCGACAAATTTGCGCTATTTTTTCAGATAAGAAACTAATTCATAAAAACACATTATATATTTAGGAGGTCATTAGAGTGGAAAGAATTGATTATTATAATGTAGCACCAGAAGCAATTAAAATTTTAATGGAAATGGAGAAATATACCAAAACTTCAGGAATTGACCGTAATCTTCGTGAACTTATAAAAATTAGGGCATCTCAAATAAATGGCTGTGCATACTGTATTAACATGCATACAGCTGATGCTAGAAAAATGGGGGAAACAGAGCAGCGCTTATACTGTATCAGTGCTTGGCAAGAATGTACGTTTTACTCAGATGCAGAAAAGGTTGCTCTAGAGCTGACTGAACATGTGACTTTGATTTCGAATATGCGTGTTCCTGATGAACTATATAATCGTGTACGGGAACATTTCAATGAAAAGGAATATGTAAATCTTGTTATTTTAATCAA
Organism: Peribacillus frigoritolerans; assembly: GCF_004358755.1. Taxonomy (GTDB): domain Bacteria; phylum Bacillota; class Bacilli; order Bacillales; family Bacillaceae; genus Bacillus_P. Next base: position 12,128 of record NZ_SMZY01000011.1, read on the forward strand.
TCAAATTAATAACTGGAACAGGATTTCTATTTCTATGGGAAATGTTGCGAATTAAACAAATTAAATAACTATTGTCCTTAGAGATAATGTAATATTAAACCGGCGCACATCCCAGAATATGGATTGCGCTTTTTTATGTAATACCTTATTGAGAAACTTGCTTAAAGACAGAGATTTTGCGAATTCCAGTTATCATTCCTCAATAAAAATGTCATATTCTTCAGTTTCTAAACAAATACTTTTTCCTTCTGAATTTTCTTTTATCTTTTAAACCGATGAGTAACTCGAATACCTCCATTGTTACATAGACGTGATCATTTTATTTGCATACTACTAGAGATAAGACAGTTGGGGTGAACTATATTTCAATTAGTTATAAAACTTCAATTAGATTAAAAAATCATTAAAGAAGAAAAAAACAAATAATAAGCTTAACAAAGTGGAATAATAATTTAAGGAAAATAAAAATATAGTTTACTTTTGGAGAATTTTCTATGTACTTGTAATAACTTTTAATGACAATCACCTTAATGCTACATTTGCTTTGATAAAAGATAAGAATGTTCCAGCTAAAAGCATGTCACACCAAGAATTAAGAATCTAAAGTAGTTTGAATACATTTTTTGATAGTAAGTATGATAAATGCCGACACTATATAGGGAGAAACATATGGATGTTTAAGAAAAAAAATGATCAGAAGCCCATAGTAAACAACAATACATTTAATGATGTGATGACTTGTGCTAGAAAATCCAATGACTTTACAGAAATAAAAAAACATGTATTAGGATCCGTGATATTCATATATTACTTTAATACATTAATTAACGGTGAGACAATGCAGCGAGTCTTGCTTCCATATATTACTGAATACGAAAAGAATCAAGATTCATTTCTAGATATAGGTAAATTCCAAAACAATCTACCTCTTGAGGATGTAGTTAAAACTAATGATGTAAAAGAAATTGAAGATAAGATTCATAATGGCTACGTATTGATTAAGTTTGATAATACATTAGATGAATGTCTTTTAATAAATATAAGTAATTTATCTAAAGGTGCTAGGCAATTTAATGATTCAGAAAATGAGTTTAGTGTTATTGGACCTAAAGTGGGCTTTGTTGAAAATTTAGATACTAATATTAATATTCTGCGCAGAAAAGTAAAATCACCATTACTTGTTACTGAAGAATTAGTTCTTGGCACAATGTCCAAAACAAGAATCATGATTGTCTATCTAGATGGAGTAACTAATAAAAAACACGTTGAAACGGCCAGAAAAAGACTAAATGAAATAGACTTTGATATTGTCTGGGATACGACGGCTTTAGATCAAATAATTAGTGATAATTCTAATACTCCTTTTCCTCTTTATTTATCTACAGAGAGGTTAGATAGAATTGCTTATGCTCTTACTGTTGGTCAGGTAGTTATATTCAGTGATGGCTCGCCTTACGCAATTTCAGGACCTTCTACAATACTCGACTTTTTTGTCTCGTCAGAAGATTATTATTATAACTGGGTTATTGGTTCATTCTTCCGCTTAATTCGTATACTTTGTATCTTCTTTTCGATATTTTCTTCATCGCTCTATGTTTCGGTAGTAACTTTTCATTACGAAATAATACCAGTGGATTTATTAGGGCCAATAATTGAGTCCAGAGTAAATGTACCGTTTCCACCTTTATTGGAAGTGATTTTTTTAGAAGTAACAATCGAACTATTGAGAGAGGCAGGAGCTCGTTTACCTACAAAGATAGGACAAACATTGGGGATTGTGGGAGGTATTGTAATTGGACAAGCAGCAGTTATGGCATCACTAACGAGTAATATCTTGTTAATAATTGTAGCCCTGTCAGCTCTAGCTTCATTCACGACACCAACTGTAACTATGTCTAACACCATTCGATTATTAAGATTTCCATTCATTGTTATGTCATCCATTCTAGGTGGGTTGGGTATTATGTTAGGTATTATATTAATGCTATGTCATTTGTTTAAATTAAAGTCTTTTGATACCCCTTACATGGTTCCTTTATATCCATTTCGAATCAAAAGTTTTAACGACAGTTTTATTAGATCATCTTATGAAAAATTAAACTTAAGGGCTGATTTTTTAAAAACTGAAAAAAAATTAAAATATATTCCTAAAAAGAGGAATGAAAAAAGGGAGGATATAAATGACGAATAACACATTAATTAGAATTGGTTGTGTTGTTCTATTTTTTTTCCTATCGGGATGTATACCCAAAAGTATTGTTGATGAGGTTTCATTAATGCATTATGTTGGATTCGATAGAGAAAATAGCATGTTAAAGGGAGTTGTTGTGTATCCTAATTATGCTCAGAAAAATAATTCTTCCTTAATTACGGCAAATGCTAGGAACCCATCTAGTTTGAAAATGGAGCTCGGTCATAAATCTCAATATAATGTCGAAATGGGCCAAGTGAGGGTAATTATTTTCGGGGATGAACTTAGTAGATATGGTTTATCACAAATGTTAGACGCAATCTGCAAAGATCCAAAGTATGGCATTGCAAGGATTGCAATTTCAAGTGGCTCTTCAAAGGATGTCCTTGAAAAAACACTTAATGAGAGTCCACTCTACTTAATAGATTTACTTGACAAAAGTATGGGGAATGAAGGAATTCCAAATACTGACCTTCATACAATGTATGATCAATTTTTTGGCAGCGGGATAGATATGTACTTTCCAAACCTTAATTTAGATTCTGATGGAAAGATTATAGTTGATGGGATGGCGATTTTTAAGAAGAATAAATTGCAATATAAGATATCCGATAAAGAGGCATTATTATTGAAGTTACTGACCGATAAAAACAAAAGAGGCACATACGATTTTAATCTAAACAAAAATGATCATAATACCAATATTGGAGTAGAGACTCTCTATGGAAAACATAAAACAAATATTATTAATGAAAATCATGAAGAAAAGGTAAAAATAAACCTTGTTCTAAATATAGAACTTGAAGGATTACCCGATTGGGTTGTTCTGAAAAAAGAAAATGATTATACATCACTTAAATATAGCTTACAGAAATCAATTTCAAGCGAAGCTGAATCACTTCTTAGGACTTTCCAAGCAAATGAAGTGGATCCTGTTGGTTTAGGTAGAATACATAGGACTAAACATAAAAACTGGTCAGAGAATAATTTTTATGAAAATATATATCCTAAAATGACGTTCGAAGTTAATACAAAAGTTATAATTAGACAAGCTGGAGTTGGAAAATAGTGAACATTAAAGTAAAAGAACAATTTCAAGTTTCGACTTTCTTTACATTCTTTTTAATCCATGCTTCACAGACTGGTATTGGTATTTTAAGCTTCCAAAGCCAAATTAGTAAGGTTGCTCAACAGGATGCTTGGATTTCTCTAATTATATCTGGAGTTACAATTCATATAATACTCTTTATTATCTTTAAGCTGTTAGATGATAATAACAATGATTTGGTAGCTGTTAATTTACATTGTTTTGGAAAGAGAATAGGCAATTTAGTGTCTATTTTAGCACTAGTGTATTTTTGGTTAGCTACATTAACAGTTTTTCGAACTTACATCGAGGTAATTCAGATTTGGGTTTATCCTACAATAAAAACCTGGCAGCTTTGCATCATATTTGGAATTACGCTTTATTACTTAGTATCAAGTGGTTTTCGTATTTTAGCTGGTTTTAGTTTTTGGGGGGTGGTTATACCATCTTTCTTATTTGTCCTAATTTATTTCCCCATAAAACATATGAATCCTATTTATTTACAGCCGGTTTTCAGCCATTCTTTCGGGGAGCTGCTGCTTTCCGCCAAAGCTTCCACATTTTTATTTCTAGGTTTTGAATGGATTTTAATGTATTATCCTTTTATTAAAAATCCAAAGGGAATTTCTAAATGGGCGCATTTAGGAACTTTATATACTCTTATTGTTTATTTAATTATAACATTTGTATCATTTCTTTATTTTAATCAAGAGGTAATACAACAACTACCGTGGGCTACTCTGATGATGGTGAAAATCGTTCAATTTTCTTTCATGGAAAGGTTTGAGTATGTATTTATATTTATTTGGGTTTTCGTAATTATCCCTCCATTATGTATCTCATTATGGGCGTGTACAAGAATAGCAAAAAGAACTTTTTCAGTTCCTCCTAAAGTTTCACTTGGGCTTTTTCTCTTTATATTAATTATTACTTCAATAAACTTAAAGGAACTTAAAAGTATAGAAAAGCTTAGTAATTTTACGTCTGATGTAGGGTTCGGATTTATTTATGTTTATATTCCATTCCTTTTTATTGTAAAAACGATTATAGATACATTTTTTAAGAAAAGAGTGAGATAAGTTCTTATATAACATATTTAAATTGATTTTTTGAGGTAAGAAAATTAATTTCGCCTGAGGACTTTGACTTGACACTTACCTATTAGTAAGTTAATATTCGGATATGGAAAACAGAAAAAAACAAATCATTGATTTAGCAATAAAATTAGTTCAAAAAAAAGGATATGTAGGGTTCAGCTATGATGACATATCTAAACAACTTGGCGTAACCAAGGCAAGTATTCATTATCATTTTGAAAAGAAGGAGGATTTAGGAGTTGCCATTACCGAACATCTTGCGAAAAGCTTGCAAACCTTTTTATTGATTAATGCATCGGGTTCGGTGGAAGAGAAGCTAAAGAAGTTCATTCTACAGGCTGAACGGTTCGAATGTACTGAAATTTGTCCAATTTCTTCATTGCAGACGGATTTTAATTCTTTACCAGATATCGTACAAAAAAAAATTGAGGAAGTCAGCAGATTAGAACTCTCGATAATGAAAGAACTTGTTGCAGAGGCCCAAACTGAAAAAATCTTAAACGATACTGATGACATACAATCGGTGGCGGTAACTATATTATCTAGCATTAAGGGAGCATTATTATACCGACGTGCTTTGGGCGATGATATCCTAGCCGGAGTAATAGATCAAATAAACCTTAATTTAAGAAAATCTTAAGATCGGTTTTTGGGAGCGGAACTTACCTATTAGTTAGTAAGTTTTTTCAGTAATATAATTTAATTGAAAAATGGAGCGTGAACTTCATCATGCCTTGGCGTTTAAATAATATTGGAAATACATTATTACAGAATCAGGATCCGGTCGACTCTTGTTATTATGCAAGTGTAAGAAAAGGAGGTGAAAGCCACCAAAATCGCATACGGAATTATATAATTCGAGAAGAAAAAACCTGCTGTGTAATCAGGAATTATTCAGTTATGCTGAACGAATTGGACCGAAATTATTTTACCTGAGGATTTAGTGTTTGGTATTAGTAGCGTCCACGATTTCCGATAGGGAGTTGACTTTGAATGAAATTGAAAATAAGTGCATTATTTTTGATAGCAAGTGCACTAGTAGTACTTGCTGGATTTTCTTTCTACGGTTCGAATCAACAAGCCGAGATAGCGAAGGCTCAAAATACTTTAACTAGTGAAAATTCGAATTCGTATACTGGCACTGCTATTTTTGCTGGAGGCTGTTTCTGGCATATGGAAGAGGCATTCGAAATGCTTAAAGGGGTTGAGAGTGTATATACCGGTTACACGGGAGGGCACGTGAAAAATCCAACCTTTAATGAAGTCGGTTCCGGAGCTACGGGACATTTTGAAGCAGTAGAAGTTCATTATGACCCTAATGTTGTATCGTATGACGAGTTGCTTCAGACTTTCTGGCGTAATATCGATCCTACAGATGCAAGCGGTCAATTTGGTGATCGCGGGACCCCTTATGAATCCGGTATTTTTTTCACGAACAATGAACAAAAAGAGGCTGCCGAAGCATCTGTAAAAGAGTTAGAAGGTTCAAAGCGGTTTGAAAAACCGATTGTAACGAAAATCGATGCAGCAACAACTTTTTACAAAGCCGAGTCAGAACATCAAAATTATTATGAAAAAAGTCCGTTAAGCTACCAAATGAGTGAGCTTTTATCCGGGCGTGATGAATTTTTGGATGATGCTTGGGGGAAAGAACGCGAAGTGGAAATTAGTTACAAAAAAGCAACTAATAGCGACAAGCAAGCAACGTATAACGATTTTAACAAAGAAGAAAAGCTAAAGACGCTGACTAAACTCCAATTTAACGTAACTCAAAACGACATAGATGAGACGCCATTTAAAAACGAATATTGGGATAATGAAGCAGATGGTATTTACGTAGATATTGTTTCTGGCGAGCCTTTGTTCAGTTCCAAGGATAAATTTGATTCAGGTACAGGCTGGCCTAGTTTTACAAAGCCTATCGATGGAGGCTATGTTGTATTGAAAGAAGAAAGCGGGTTCCTTTCTTCGAGAACCACTGCAAGAAGCCTTAATGCTGATTCCTACTTGGGTGAGGTGTTTAGTGACGGACCGAAAACAATAGGACTACGGTACTGCATTAATTCAGCGGCTTTGAAGTTTATTCCAAAAGATAAACTTGAAGAAAGTGGATATGACGATTATTTAAAGCTGTTCAAAAAATAGTACCAGCAGTATCATTAACAGTTTCATGACAAAAAATATAATTGTAATCATTTGGATAATTTTAGAGGGGGTAGCGAATTGAAAACAAGTGACGATTTTAACAAAGAAGAAAAGCTCAAGGCGCTGACTAAACTACAATATAACGTAACTCAGAAGGGCGCAGATGAGTTGCCGTTTAAAAACGAATATTGGGACAATGAAGAAGAAGGTATTTACGTTGATATTCTTTCAGGTGAGCCTTTGTTTAGCTCCAAGGATAAATATGATGCAGGCACGGGCTGGCCTAGTTTTACAAAGCCTATAGATGGAAACAATGTTGTATTGAAAGAGGAAAGAGGATTCCTTTCTAGGAAAACCGTAGCTAAAAGCCGTAATGCTGATTCCTACCTGGGCGATGTGTTCGATGATGGGCCAAACCCTAACGAACAGCGGTTCTGCATTAATTCAGCGGCTATGAAGTTTATTCCGAAAAGCAAGCTTGAAGAAAATGGATATACCGATTATATGAAGTTATTTAAAAAATAGTACCTGCAATATTTTTTACTTTTTCATGATTAAATTATAACTGTAAACATGAGGAGATATAAAAATAAGAAGAGATTTTGTATATCACTTATATAATGTTGAACATGATAGATTTCTAGACCTGCTTTCAAAATGTTCTGAGGACAAGCGTATGGTAGTCCCTGAAGGTTTTAACACCAGCCTTTATTGGCATTTAGGGCATGTTCTTCGAGTTACTGAGTTTCATGTGTTTGATCTTGCAGCACAACCAAAAACCCTTCCGCAAAAGTACCATGAACTTTTCTTCTATGGAACGAAGGCAACAGAATGGAATGCAGAACAGCTTGAGCAGCTGCCTGATTGGGATACCATGATCGCTCTGATTAAAGAACAACGCGAACATATTTACAATACGTTGAAAAACAGACTGGATGAATCTGTACCAGAGAAAAAAGTTGAAAATTTTGGAGAGTTGATTCTTACGACTGCGGCGCATTTATCCAACCATAATGGTGTTGAGGCTGCAATGCTGCAAGTGCTGAAACAAAAAAAACATGCAATACAAAAACAGCAGTCAAAATACTATATTTGACTGCTTTATTTGAAAATAAACAATAGTAGAAAAGCATTTGAGGAGATTAGAATGAAACGACAATCATGGCTGATCAATTCATTATTGTGCATCGCAGTAGTAGTGGGGTTAGTGTGGTTTAATCATAATGTTTTGCATCTGGCTCCCGAAGAGATAAGGGGTTGGATTTTATCCTGTGGCTGGGCTGCTCCCGTATTGTTTATTCTTATTTACACAATACGTCCTTTGATCCTGTTCCCAGCCTCTATCATGTCGTTAGCAGGCGGATTGGCTTTTGGACCGGTTTGGGGCACCTTTTATACTGTCATTGGCGCCACGCTTGGCGCAGTGCTATCTTTTGGGTTAGCCCGAGTTTTAGGCGAAAACCTGTTTCGTGTAAGGTTGGAGAAATGGAGAAAGCTTGAAACACAATTATGGGAGAAGGGTTTTCTCTATATTTTGCTGCTTCGACTGATTCCCGTATTCCCCTTTGATCTAGTCAGCTACGCGGCAGGTATTTCGAAAGTGAAGTTTTGGGCATTTCTGTTCGGTACACTCTTGGGTATCATTCCTGGTACGTTTGCATATAATTTTCTCGGTTCCAGTTTTTTTCAAGGAAAGACGCTATACGTGATCATTGCAGCAGCCGTGTTTATCCTTGTCACACTGATTCCTTTATTTCTTAAAAAACGAATGGTTAAAGATTCATAAACGGAAAGAAAGCTTACTTTGAAAAGCTATGAAATTGTTGGCGGTGGATCGGTAGGACTAACCGTAAGGGTTCATTGATAGAAAAAGAACCTGAATCTGGAGGAGACTGATGCATACCGGGTGTGTTCCTTCCAAAGCACTGATTACCGCGGCAAAGGAGCTCCATTTGGCAAAGAAAGCTGCAGTACATTTGGTTTGGAGCTAAAAGGGAAAGCCGATTACTATGAAGCTTTCTAAAGAGTCCAGGGAGCCAAAGCTGCCATTCAACATCACGACAGCTCGGAACGGTTTCGCTCAATGGGGGTGGACGTGTATCACGGACACGGTCAATTCCGGGACACGCATCATATCAAATTAATGGTAACGAAGTTTTATGGTAAACGAATTGTCATTGCTACAGATTCCAGGCCTGATATTTCCCCTAGTCGATGGTTTGCAAGACGTAGATGCCACCGTTTCTATTTATGTGACCAATTAGACACTGGTGGTTCATTAAACCAATTTTTCCTTATTAATAACTTCAGCCCTTTCTCTGAGTAGTCTTCAACCAACTTGATTAGTTCCTTTAAAGAATCTATATGATCCTTTTTATAACTGGATACCACTGCATTTTGTAGATTGCTTATACCAACTGGATTTAGGAACATTATTAAGTTTGCCATTAATTTATCTGAAAAAGGTGATTTCTTTACTTTATTAACGTGAGCCTCTAGTCCAGTTGTAGTTGGAATTCCATTTTCTCTATAGATATCGGATAAAGAGGCTGATTGATAAAATGCTAACTTTTTCCCTTCTAGTATAAATTTCTTTGTGTCCATATCCTCTACGACTTCAGAAAAACCGATACAAAGAGCAACCCCAACATTGTTACATTGAAGGGAACTGAACATATTTGCCAATTCTACCGCATTAAGTGGCCGTCGCTGAGTTGATGCAACTTTGAATAGTTTACCATCTCTTTCATCTGCTTTTTTGTAAGAGAAGGAATTATTTTGTAATAAATCTTTTTCATCAAGTAATTTTAATAAAGAAAAATCTAATTGAATTACATCATTGAGCAGTTTTTTATAAAAATTTTTTACTTTATAATCTGTTAATTCAACATATTGAACAGCTAGCGCTCGCAATCCATTACTCGTTATATGCTTTAAGATTTCTATAATTAATTGGTCAGAAAATAGCTTTGCTGTTGAACTATATATATCATCTTCACTGAAGAACGGTGTATCTTTATAACCTTCTTCAGACAATAATTGAGTTGCCTCTTGTTCTTGATATGTAGAAATTTTATACATTTCATTTAAAATATTCTTTAAATCAGTATCCTCTGAAGTTTCAATAAGATATTTTATTAATAAATTGATCATGTTTGAACTAGATTTTAAGTACCAAAGGGAACCTAATTCATTTACGTTCATTTTTATACCCCCTAAAGATCCAATTTCTTTTTATAGTTTGTCAATAAAATTTTTGATTATTCATGAATCAGTAATTCTTTCTAAATACATGAAAATCGTTGGATGCGGGCTGGGGCGTCGTACATTGAAGGTATTAAAAAAATCACTGAAACTTCATCTGACAAAGAATCAACATTTGGGATTATTACTATACCTAAGTGTTCTAGTCGATGATGTATTCGTTGTTATACTAAACCAAATAAACCGGTTCTTAAAAACTCGTGAGAACCTGTTATTTCAAAAACTTATCTACTAGTAAGTGAGAAATCTGATAATGAGTATAAGTTTAATGTGCAGTTAAAATGTTTAAATCTTCGTTCCATTATCGTAAAAAATCAGTGTATCTATAATTTGATTATGGAAAGCAGGGATTACTGTAATGAAAAGAATGTTATTGGTTTCTCTTTTGATGTCGAGTGGGGCTACCTTTATTACTCCATTATTTCCTTTGTATAGTGAGACTTATCAAATGAACAGTTTGCAAATCACGATTTTGTTTGCCATTTATGCTGCTTTCCTGTTGCCGACTTTGCTTGTCACTGGAAACGAAGGTAGCACTTGGGGATTAAAGAGGGTTGTTCGCAGCAGCATATGGATTTCTATCATATCTACCTTATTCTTCCTGGGAAGCATAGATGACTGGATGCTCTATGTCGCCAGGTTACTGGAGGGTATTGCATACGGAGCCTTTACAGGTACAGCTGTTGCTTTTCTCATGAAACTAACTCCTCCAAATAAAGTGAGTACAGCTATCAAGTTATCGGGAGTCACGATTCTCGTTGGTTTTGGTCTGGGACCAGCTATCGCAGGGTTAATCTTGCAATATTTACAGCTTCAGCCACTTCGATTGCCATTTGGGATTCTGCTCGTCCTGCTCATTATTACGCTCATCATCCTGGAAACAATTCCAAAAGATGTTGTTTCCCTTGAGCAAACACGTGTAAAAACGAAGATATCACTTGGTGTACCTAGCAATATTCGTTCTCATTTTTGGTCAATGGTCGGATTGCCTATCTTTACTGTTTTCACAATACAAGGAATAGCGTTTTCCCTTATTCCTACTTTCGTCAAAAATGTCATTCATACTTCTAACCTCTCCGTTTCTGGATTGATCATTTTCGTGCTTCTCAGTGGAGCGGCTTTAGCTCAATTCATACCTTGGCCGAGTCATCCAGTTACACGTATCCGATTTGGCACCCTGCTTCTTGCAATCGGGTCATGGGTTATTGTTTCTTCTGGTCTTACATCAAGTTTGGCATTACTCTGGACAGGCATTATCATCCAGGCTATCGGCGGCGGATGGACTTTTCAAATTGCGTTACGATTTGCCGGACAGTTACCGGAACCAGAAGCGCGGCCACGAGTCATTTCGGCTTTTTATTTTTGCGCATATTCTGGATTTATCGTTCCGGTTATTGGAGTCGGAGCGCTTACTCAATTTTTCAATTTAAACTTTTCGCTGATCGTGCTAAACTTGGTTGCGGCACTCATTGTTGTTTATGTGCTGATGTATTCCGTCAAATTTAATCGCGATTTTTCGGTAAGTGAGTGATTCGTCACTGGTGTGTCTAAAGCAACTTTATATGTGGAAATTAAAAGAAACGTGCAAACAACCTAGAATTTTTGTTGCTTATAATGATGACTCAACTATATTTTTACTATAATGAACTTCAAAAAAATCTATGCGAGAGCTGCTGAGGGCAGCTCTTTTTTATGTGTACTTAAACTATGGAGGTCCTTTAGAAAAGGTGCTATTATTACAGCTTTTCGCATTTTCCAATCTTCAACAATCGGGACAATCCCAATTTAGGGTGTCACAATGTCTTTCACACTTATTCCATTCGTGTTTCTACTATTATATAGTTGTAACGCTTCTTCTCTGTTCTTTTTTGGTTGTGAAGGACGACCCATGTGTTTACCTATCGATTTTGCTCTATCTCTGCCTTCAGTTGTTCAACAATTCCTTATCATTTAGTTTTCATAATAAAGAATTATTAACAAGCAAATATATTTTAAAAGAGCAGTGAGAACTGCTCTTTTCGGTAATTGAAAGTCTGATGTCAGCTGCTGTTAAGATGTTCCATTACAAATATAGTTGTTTAAGAACGCTGTTAAGGGATAAAAAAACACATCGTTAGCAATAGTAAAAAGCTTATTTCTTATATGGACTGATCATCCTTTATTATCCATTTATATTCTTGATTGATACGATCAAAAATGTTGTATTGTTAACATTTCAGAATACTAATACTATTGTGACTAGTAGTTTATAAATTCTAAAGAAGGGATTTGAATCAAGTTATAAACCATTAAGTAGATTTAACTAATTTAATATTGAGAGGAGTTCACATCATCTTAGATCCTGTCTCTCTCTCTTCAAGATTTCCTTATGCTATTTTGTTAATTGGGACAAACAGGTTGATTATGAGAATGAAAGATATTAAAAGACAGCGATGTTTTACAAATTAGGAATTGATTTATTCAGTAATCTTTGAACTAAGAGGCCGTTAATTTTTTATTAAAACAGATATTTCTAGACAAATAACTAGCTAGAAAAAGAAGAAAGTGAATGATTTGTATTTTCAGAATTTATAGTAATTTTGAATGATGTGTTTACAACGTTTATACAAGGAGGATTCAAATGAAAGGGTTAAAAAGGAGAAAACGGAATTTAGTAGCTATTTTAATGATTTTTCTTTTATTAGGAACCATCTTTCCTGTAAAAGGCGGTGCGGTTCAAAACGGAGGATCGAATCCAACCCCAATGGAAGGGAAGATGGACCCGAAGGTCATACAGGCCTTTGAAAAAAACAAGTACACGAATGTGATTGTCGAGTTAAAAAAACAA
>NZ_SMZY01000012.1 GCF_004358755.1 Peribacillus frigoritolerans
GGCACGCCGCCAGCGTTCGTCCTGAGCCAGGATCAAACTCTCCGAAGAAAATTTGTGACTCAATTTGTTGCTGACTTAAAAATTTAAAACGTTTGGTACGCTTTTGGTTTTGTTTAGTTTTCAAAGAACTTTTTGTGTCGCGTTCTCTCGAAGCGACCCCTTTAATATATCATTCATCACTCTGTTTCGTCAACAACTTTTTTAAAAAGTTTTATGTAACGTCATCAGCGACGTTTATTAATATACCACCTCCTCTAAGGGGTGTCAACAAAAAAATTAGAACAAGCGAAACAATCCGCCTGTTCTAAGATAAGATCACCATTTTTATAATAATTAATGCAGCAACACCCGGCAAACCAAGCAATCCAGAAATACCCGCAGTCGTCAGATTAATGGGGATGTGCAGCCCTATGCTTGTACCAAATGCATTAATGAAAAATAAAAATAATGCACCTATTACAACTTTCACAAGCACTTGACCTGCCCAGCGCATGGATCTGAGCGGTGCGCCCGCAACAAGCAGCAGGATGATGATTCCTCCGAGAATGGAAAAAACGTAGACGGGTTCCATTCCACCACTCACTTTCATTATTACTTTCTAAATATCTATGAAAGCCTGGTGAAAATAGAACAAGCTATTTCTTGCCGATTGTAATATTTCTCTTTTTTGCTTCTCTTAATAAGAAGAAGTATTTAGATTGAGCAACTTTTAATGCATACAGTATTTCAGGAGATGGCTCCACACTTTTATCAACAAGCTGTTTTTGACGATTCCAGTCATCTTTCATATAAATGAGGTCATCCACCAGCAGCTGATCATATTCTTTTCTGAGCCAGCCTTTTCTGCGAAAAAACAATGAAACTTCCCCTCTCCGGCCATCCCGATATTAAAGCTCGCGTCTTCCTTCTAGAGCTTTTGATAAAGTTACTTCATCCGCATATTCCAGATCTCCGCCTACAGGAAGGCCATGTGCGATCCGCGTTATTTTAATTCCTGTCGGCTTTAATAGCCTGGAGATATACATAGCTGTTGCTTCACCCTCAATGTTTGGATTGGTAGCAAGTATGATTTCCTGCACCGTATCGTCCTGAAGTCTTTTCAGCAGTTCCGGAATCTTGATATCCTCAGGTCCGATGCCGTCCATTGGAGAGATTGCACCTTGAAGCACATGATACAGTCCAGAGTATTCTTTCATTTTTTCCATCGCGATGACGTCTTTTGGATCCTGAACGACACAAATGACGGTTTTATCTCTTCTTTGGTCTTCACAGATATAACAGGGATCCTGATCTGTAATATGGCCGCACACAGAACAGTACGTGAGATTTCTTTTGGCATTGACCAAAGCCTTTGCAAAATCCAGTACAACATCTTCTTTCATATTCAGTACAAAAAAAGCCAGACGAACGGCCGTCTTCGGGCCAATTCCTGGCAGTTTCATAAAGCTGTCAATCAGCTTTGATATCGGTTCAGGATAATGCATTCCATTCCTCCTAGAACATGCCTGGCAAGTTCATGCCTTTTGTGAATTTGCCCATTGTATCGTTTGTGAGCTCATCCATTTTCTTCAGAGCGTCATTTGTAGCAGCAAGAACTAAATCTTGAAGCATATCGATATCTTCCGGATCTACAACTTCCTCTTTAATGTTTACATCGATGACTTCTTTGTTTCCATTAATCGTAACAGTGACCATTCCGCCGCCAGCTGTTCCTTCGATTGTTTTTTCAGCCAGTTCTTCTTGCGCTTTGGCCATATCTTTCTGCATTTTTTGCATTTGTTTCATCATTTTTTGCATGTTGCCCATTCCGCCACGGTTCATAATAAATCTCCTCCAATATTAATCTTTTATTTCAATGAGATCTGTACCCACTAGTTTTTTTGCTTCAGCTATGAGTGGATCCTCGTCTTCATCAGGGGAATCGCCGTCCTCATTCTGACGCTGATCACGTATGTAATCTTCTCTTATTTTACCCCATTCTTGTTCTGGAACGCCAACCATTTCCATGTTTCGTCCCGTTAATTCCAAAAGAATGGCTTCCATATTGCTGCGGACCTGATTGTTATTATCCGCTACCATTTTACAATGGATTTCATATTTAAACTTTAACACAAATGCCGTTTCTGATGCAGCTACAGGTTCACTGTCTGTCAGAAGGGCCGCATGTGATACTTTGTTTTGCCTGCGCAAATAATCAAGCAGCTCTCCCCAGCGGCTCTTAATAGCTGCCAGGTTTTGTTTAGTAGCATCTTTCAGAATTTCCTGAATCCTGCCTGCTGGCACTTTGTACCCGCTCCGGACAGCTTTAGGGGCCTTTTGTTCACTTTGCGGGGCTTGCTGTCCGCTGATTGTGATTCCCTGTTTTTTCAGAAGCTCTAATTCATTTGCAAGTTTCTTTACTGTTGCTTCAAGCTCAGTATGATTTGCACTTCCGCCTGGCTGAACAGCTTTTGCCTCATGCTCTGAAAGCTTAATAATTGCCACCTCAAGGAAAATACGCGGGTGATTTGTCCATTTCATTTCCTGCTGGCTTTTGTTCAGCACATCAATCGCGTGATAAATGGTACCGGAAGGCATCTGTTTAGATAATTCCACAAACTGTTCATCTACTGTAACCCGCTCTAAAACTTCCTCAAGCTGCGGCGCTGTTTGATACAGCAGCAGATCCCGGTAGTAGTAGATAAAATCTTCTACAAGTTTAGATGCATCCTTTCCCTGATTCATCAGTTCATCTAAAGCCTGCAGAGCACCAGATACATTTTTATTGAACATAGCGGAAATTAATTCGCCTATCATCGCCTGTGAGACTGAGCCTGTTATGAGCAGCGCATCGTCTAATGTAACGGTTTCATCACTGAAGGAAATGGCCTGATCAAGCAAACTCAAGGCATCACGCATTCCTCCGTCCGCTGCACTGGCTATGACCTGAAGGGCAGCAGTATCAGCTTCTATCTCCTGATCTGTAATGATCTCCTGCATTCTCCCGACAATTGCAGCCGCTGTAATTCGTTTGAAATCAAATCTCTGACACCTGGAGATAATCGTCAGCGGGATTTTGTGGGGTTCTGTCGTGGCTAATATAAAGATGACATGCTTAGGAGGTTCTTCAAGCGTTTTTAACAAGGCATTGAAAGCTCCAATTGAGAGCATGTGCACTTCATCAACGATATAAACCTTATATTTCACCGAAGACGGTGCATATTTTACTTTATCGCGTATATCCCGTATTTCATCTACTCCGTTATTTGAAGCAGCATCTATTTCAATCACATCGGAAATGGAACCATCTGTGATGCCAAGGCAGGCAGAACATTCATTGCACGGTTCCGCAACCGGAGCTTTTTCGCAATTGACTGTTTTCGCAAAAATCTTGGCCGCACTCGTTTTTCCTGTTCCTCTTGGTCCGGAAAAAAGATAGGCATGCGAGAATTTTTCTTGCAGCAGGGCATTTTGAAGTGTTCTTGTAATATGTTCTTGACCTACGACATCATGAAATTGCTGCGGCCGCCAAACACGGTATAAAGCCTGATAACTCACATAACGCCCTCCTTCAAATTCATCTCTTCTATTATACCTTATGGAATTACTATTTTACAAAGGGGACAACACCGAAAAGCGGAACCGACTGGCCGAGGGACTAGGAGGTGAAGCTGGACAACGAAGCGCAAAATACTTTCTTATCTTTACAAAATAAAAAACCCACCCTGCAAGAGGATGGGTTGTTCATTATAAATTAAACTGCCGTGCACCTTCCGTCGATTAGTGTCCATAAGCGTTACTTAAGCAGTTAGCTCGGCCCAGGCAACCCTGCGGCACATGAGAGGTTCCACTTAATGCTGCTTCCTTCCGGACCTGACATGGTTCATGGATTCCCATTGCGCAGGACCCAGACGTCAACACCACTTACTTAAGGCAGGCCCTACAGACAGCTAACCTCGGGAAAGGGATTCGGCCTCGCTAGAGCGGATTGCGAGTACAGGGCACCGCTACCTCCCCGCTTAGCACGGCAAAATTGATACCTGATTAAGGTGCGCCGTTTAGTACGACGCATAACCTAGTATATAGTCTTTTAGAGAAAAATGCAATATCCAGCTACTGTAAATTTTTTGAAGCAGCCTTTTCAGCTTTTTTCTTTTTTCTTAAATCCCTGAAGAAATCACTGAGCATATTGCCGCATTCATCTTCAAGGACTCCTTTGGTCACCTCAACCTGGTGATTAAATCTTTTTTCATCCAGAAGATTCATAAGGGTTCCCGCACATCCGCCTTTCGGATCTGCAGTGCCGTAAACCACTCTTTTTACTCTCGAAAGAACAATCGCCCCAGCGCACATCGGACAAGGCTCAAGGGTTACGTAAAGCGTCGAATCCTCAAGTCTCCACGTTCCCATTGAGGCGCATGCCTGATCAATCGCAATCATTTCCGCATGGGCAATCGACCTTTGCTCACTTTCTCTGAGATTATAGCCGGATCCTACGATTTCATCGTTATGTACGATGACCGCACCGATTGGAACTTCGCCGAGTGTCTTTGCTTTTAATGCTTCTTTTATTGCAAGCTCCATATATAATGTGTCCTTATCCATCATGTACTCCTTATAGATTTATTCATTATGGCACAAGCTAATCTCTGTAAAGGAGAGATGACGCTTGGATAAAAAAGAGACCTGTGCCCTGCTCATTATAGATATGATAAATAATTTTAAGTTTAAGCATGGTGAAGTGCTGGCTGATGAAGCAAAACAAGTTTCTGAAAACATTTTTTCGTTAAAAAAGAGAATGCAGGCAAAAAAATGTCCCATCATTTATATAAATGATCATTATAAGTTATGGCAGGCTGATTTTCAAAAGATTTCTGAAAAGTGCACAAATGAATTGAGCAGGCCCATCATCAAACAGCTCTATCCGGATGATACGGATTATTTCTTAATTAAGCCCATGCATTCAGCCTTTTACGGAACTGCCTTAAACATGCTTCTCGACAACCTGAAAGTGAAGCATCTTATTTTGACAGGGATAGCCGGAAATATCTGTGTTCTTTTTTCAGCCAATGATGCCTATATGCGGGGATATAAACTGTCCGTTCCGTCTGACTGTATTGCTTCAAACGACAAACAAGATAATGAATATGCTCTGCGCATGATGAAAAATGTCCTTCAGGCAGATATAGGCGATTCCCGTCAAATAAAAATATAACATGCTGCCGCTCGTTCCTTCATAAGATGTAACAGAGAGATTATGACGAATGAGTGAGGGGAATCAATATGCAGATACATATTGTCCGGGAAGGACAAACTTTATATGGAATAGCCCAAGCTTACAGCACGACTGCTGAAGAGATTATCCGGACAAATGAAATACCTAATCCAGGCCAGCTTGTCATTGGCCAGACAATCGTCATTCCGATAAAAGGGCGCTTTTACTGGGTGCAGCCGGGAGATACTTTATGGTCAATCAGCAGGAGATACGGTTCAACTCCAAAGGAATTGTCTGAAGTCAACCAAATCTCGATCAACAGTCCGCTTCAAATAGGGTTCAGGCTTTATATTCCCGACCGTCCAAAACAAAAAGCTGAATTCAACGCTTATATTGAACCTTCCGGAAATCAGGTAAGTCCTGAACTGGAAGAAAGCGCCCGTGAAGCAGCGCCCTATTTAACCTACCTCGGACCGTTCAGCTTTCGTATTCAAAAGGATGGCACTCTAAAAGAGCCGCTCTTAAATGACTTTGCTAATATCGCCAAAAACAATAGAGTCACGTTAATGATGATCGTGACGAATTTAGATGATGAAGGTTTCAGCGACGAAATTGGACGAATCGTTCTTACTAATCAGGATGTCCAGAATAAGCTTCTCAATAACATCGTTGAAACCGCTAAGAAATACGGCTTCCGCGATATCCATTTCGATATGGAGTATTTAAGGCCTGTAGACAGAGAAGCCTATAACCGTTTTTTAAGAAAAGCAAAAGCCCGCTTTAAGAAAGAAGGCTGGCTCATTTCTACGGCACTGGCTCCTAAAACAAGTGCAGATCAAAAAGGAAAATGGTACGAGGCACATGACTATAAAGCACACGGCGAAATTGTCGATTTTGTAGTAGTGATGACCTACGAATGGGGTTATAGCGGCGGACCGCCAATGGCTGTCTCCCCGATTGGACCGGTTCGGGATGTCCTTGAGTACACACTGACTGAAATACCGGCAAATAAAATCATGATGGGGCAGAATTTATACGGTTACGACTGGACCTTGCCGTTTAAGCCTGGGGGAGAATTTGCAAAAGCCATCAGCCCCCAGCAGGCCATCCGCTTGGCAAGTCAGTATAACGTCGCCATTCAATATGATATGAAGGCTCAGGCTCCTCACTTCAACTATCGCGATAAAGAAGGAAGAGAGCATGAAGTCTGGTTTGAGGATGCACGTTCCATACAGGCTAAATTTGATTTAATGAAAGAACTTAAGCTGAGAGGTATGAGCTATTGGAAACTCGGGCTCTCATTCCCGCAAAACTGGTTATTGATTGCAGATAACTTCGACGTTGTCAAAACACCAACATAAAAAGCAGCCTGATCCGGCTGCTTTTTTATGAGATAAGAAAGTATAAAATTTTACGCTTCGATGGCGAGCGGAATCGCTCAGGCTCCTCGGCCAGAACGGGCGCTTGCGCTTTTCTTATTTTTCAACCCATGTATACATATAATCGCCATCTTCTATTTTTTTAGCCTGTTTGACGATTTTAAGCGGACGGAACGTATCAATCATCACTGCAAGCTCAAGTGCTTCTTTTTTCCTGATGCTTGCTTCCGTTTTTCCAGGATGAGGTCCATGCGGTATTCCGCTCGGATGAAGCGTAATGGACCCCTGTTTGATCCCTTTTCGGCTCATAAAATTTCCTTCTACATAGTAAAGCAGTTCATCGCTGTTGACATTACTGTGATAGTAAGGCGCCGGAATTGATTCAGGATGATAATCGTACATTCTCGGCACGAAGGAGCAGACAACGAAATTATGGCCTTCAAATGTTTGATGAACAGGCGGGGGCTGATGAATCCGTCCTGTAATCGGTTCAAAATCCTCGATATTAAATGCCCACGGATACAAGTAGCCGTCCCACCCCGCTACATCAAAAGGATGGTGGTTAAAGGTATGCTTATGCATATAGCCCCTGGATTTCGTCAGCACTTCAAACTCGCCTCTTGCTTCAAACGTCAGAAGCTGTTCCGGCCCCCGAAAATCTCTTTCGCAAAACGGACTATGCTCTAAAAGCTGGCCGTATTCATTCCGGTATCGTTTAGGAGTTGTAATCTGGCTAAACGATTCGATAAAAAGGATCTTTGTTTCCGCTTCAGGAACAACACGATAGATAGTGCCGATTGGGATGTTAATGTAATCACCAGGACGGTATGTGATGACTCCGAACATTGTCTCAATCGTTCCATTCCCAAAATGGACAAAAAGCAGTTCATCTCCATCACCATTCCGGTAATAGGATTCCATCGGCTTTTCTGCAAGAACTGTGCCTATTAAGAGGTCGTCATTTCCAAGGATATACTCTCTAGCCTCAAAAGCATCCCCCTTAGATTGCAGAGCGTCTGTAAAGAAATGCCTGTGCTTCAAAGAATCCATCTGTTCATATTCAGGAAGATAGGAATGAAGAAGCTCTGATTTCGCTACCTCTGTAGGCATGTAATGATGATACAGAATGGATTGTGTGCCTGAAAACCCCTTCGTCCCCATAACTTGCTCCCGGTAAAGGCTTCCGTCTTCTTTTTTAAACATTGTATGTCTCTTATGCGGGATTTTGCCTAACGCGCGATAATACATGCTCTCACCTGCTTTTAGCTGCAATTTTATTTTTCAGCGAGCCCAGACCTTCTATTGTTAATTCGACCTCATCTCCCGGTCTTAAATATCGATGCACTTCTTCCCCAAGCTCTAGAATACACCCGGTTCCAACGGTCCCTGAACCAATCACTTCCCCCGGATATAAGGTGACCCCTGCAGAAGCCCGTTCAACCATTTGGGCAAATGAATAGTAGATATCTTTTAAATTCCCTTTTGATATCACTTTTCCATTAACAGCCGCTTTCATCGTTAAATCATACCGGTCTCCAGTCTTATGTGGTTGAAGCTCCTGTTTTGACACAAGGTATGGTCCAAGCGAGGTCGCGAAATCCTTTCCTTTCGCAGGACCAAGACCCACTTTCATTTCTTCTCTTTGAAGATCACGCGCACTCCAGTCATTCATGATGCAGTATCCAAAAATATATGCGTCTGCTTCACTTGCCGGGATGTCACTCCCTTCCTTTCCAATAACACAGGCAATCTCAAGTTCATAATCAAGCGCCTCGCAGCCCGGAGGCACTTCAATCCATTCATCTGGACCCTTCACTGCCAGGTGATTTGTAAAATAAAACACCGGAAATTGATACCACTCTGGAATGACATCAAGTCCTCTTTTCCGGCGGGCGGTTTTCACATGGTCTTCAAATGCATAAAAATCGCGAATGCTCACCGGCCTCGGAATAGGCGCGGACAGCTTCACCTCTGAAAGCCTGTAAACCCCCTGTTCCTCCTCTTTAAACGGATTCATGGCATGAATAGATGGCAGATATCGATCATGCTCTGCTAAAAATTCTTGAATAGATTTGGGCAGGAAACCATGGCTGACAGCATGCATATCAATGACCAGATCATCTCCCTGAAGCCATCCCGCTGCCTGTCTGCCGGACCCGGTTTGAAATGTCACAAACTTCATTTAGATTTCACCTTCTTATAATCTCAAACGTATCTGTCATTGGTTTTGTATACATGTGTCCGGCAAGACGCCCGATCGGCTTTAATTGATCAGAGTCAATTTTCCCTTCATAGAAAAGACCATCATCAACATGGATATGCCTCACCTTGCCAATGACAAGACTGCCTGATCCCGCTTTCTCTCCAAAATGCAAGACTTCATGCAGCCCGCATTCCAGGTGAACCAGGCTTTCTTTTACGCGAGGAGGGGCAACTGTCTTGCTTTTTGCCTTCGTCAGCCCGCTTTGAATAAATTCATCCACTTCCGGTTCAAAATCTCCTGCGCAGCGATTCATTTGTTCTGCTATCTGCTCACTCACAATATTGATGACAAATTCCTTCGTGTTTTCAATATTGATGAGAGTATCTTTTTTAGATCCATCTGTCCCTTTTCTCATAGGAGAGAAACAAACCATCATCGGTTCTGCTGAGATCGCGGTAAAAAAGCTGAACGGAGCCAAGTTTGCCGCTCCTTTTTCATCAATAGTCGACACGAAAGCGATAGGCCTTGGCAAGATCGAGCCAATCATTAATTTATAGGCGTCTTTCCAGTGAAGCGATTCGGGCATGACATCCATCTTTATCACCTTGCTTTCATGGGGATTAAGTATTTATAAATTACCGCGTCGCTCCTGCTCCCGCTCGATGGATTCAAAAAGCGCTTTAAAATTGCCATCCCCGAAGCCTTTCGCTCCTTTTCTCTGAATCACTTCTATAAAGACTGTCGGACGGTCGACAATCGGCTTGGTGAAAATCTGCAGCAAATACCCTTCATCGTCACGGTCTACTAAAATATTTAGTTCTTTCAGCTTATCAATCTCTTCATCAATGTCTCCGACACGTTCGCTGAGGGTTTCATAATAAGTCTCAGGCGTATTCAGGAATTCCACGCCATTTTTCTTTAGAATAGCTACTGTAGATACAATATCTTCTGTTAAAATCGCAAGATGCTGTACACCTGGTCCTTTATAGAACTCAAGGTACTCCTGAATTTGTGATTTGCGTTTTCCCTCTGCAGGTTCATTTATAGGAAATTTAATCCGCCCTCCATTATGCATAACCTTCGACATAAGAGATGAATATTCTGTGCTGATATCTGAATCTGTAAAATGGCGCATTTCTTTAAAACCCATAACTTTTTCATAATAAGAAACCCATTCCTGCATGCTCTCTACATTTCCGACAACATGGTCGACTCCAATGATTCCTGCTTCTGTATAAGGAATTTTCATTTCAGCCGCTTCAAACCCCGGCATAAATGCACCCTTGTATTCTTTTCTCTCTATTAAAGAATGGATGGTGTCTCCGTATGTACCGATTACGGCTTTTTTAACGGATCCTTGTTCATCCTTCAGCTCAAATGGCGGTGTAATCGCAATAGCTCCTCTAGATACAGCTTCGTTGTAAGCCTTTTCAATATTATCAACGACTAAAGCAATGTCTCTGACACCGTCCCCATGCTTCTTGACGAATTCAGCTACGCGTGAGGTATCATTTAAAGAACCTGTAATAACTAAGCGTACTTTCTGCTGCTGCAGCACATAGGATACAGTTTCCCTGTTCCCTGTCTCAAGTCCTGAATAAGCGACGATTTTAAAACCGAAGGCTGTACAGAAATAGTGAGCCGACTGCTTGGCATTGCCTGAATACATTTCCAGATAATCAACATCTTTCACCGGAAAAAAATCTTCAACCTGACTGTCCATCGCTGCTGTTTCCTCACGCATATAAACCCCTCCATTTTATGAATATTATTACTATTCCGAATACATCATACGGAAAAAGCAGAGATGGAAGCAAGAGTGCTGAGTAAAGCTATAACGCTTTTCTGCAATGATGCAACCCCTAGTGCATCCGCATAAAACCTGTACAACTATGAGAGGATAATTGGAAACTTTTCTTTTTTGTAAAAAGCTTACTCTTTTCATATTGTCACTGTGATACAATAAAATTTGTCTGTTTTGATAGATTTTTTTGCGTAGGAGGACCCGTGATGAATGGCGTACCGTTTATTACCGTGGAAGGACCGATCGGCGTTGGGAAAACTTCGCTTGCACGAGCGATAGCAGAACACTATCAATTTCATTTGCTGAAAGAGATTGTGGATGAGAATCCGTTTCTCGGCAAATTTTATGAAAACATTGAAGAGTGGAGTTTCCAGACAGAAATGTTCTTCCTGTGTAATCGATATAAACAGCTTGAAGATATTGCACAGTTATTTTTGAAAAAGAGTCAGCCTGTTGTGGCAGATTATCATATTTATAAAAATCTTATTTTCGCAAAGCGCACTCTTAAAAATGAACAATACGATAAATACCTTGATATTTATTCAATTTTAACAAGCGACATGCCAAAGCCGAACTTGATCATTTACTTGAATGCAAGTCTTGATACATTGCTTAACCGCATTGATATGCGCGGAAGGGAGATCGAGAAAAAGATCGATCCCGGCTATTTAAAGCAGTTATCAGAGGATTACGAAGTGGCCATGTCACAATGGGAAAAAGAACACCCATCCATCCCCGTACTGAGATTCAGCGGAGATGAGCTTGATTTTGTACAAAACGAAAAAGATTTAACCTATATATTTAAACGCCTGGATGAATCTTTACATGAAGGAGTTACCAGTAAATGAACTTGAGAGAGAAATACAGCATTCCCCACAATGCCGTCATTACCATTGCAGGAACAGTCGGTGTAGGAAAATCAACGATGACAAATGCTCTTGCAAATGCACTTAATTTCCGCACCTCATTTGAAAAAGTAGATACAAACCCTTATCTTGATAAATTTTATGCAGATTTTGAAAGATGGAGCTTTCATCTGCAAATCTATTTCCTTGCTGAAAGATTCAAAGAGCAAAAGCGGATTTTTGAATACGGCGGAGGCTTTATCCAAGATCGATCGATATATGAAGACACCGGCATTTTTGCCAAAATGCATTATGAAAAAGGCACAATGACAGAAGTGGATTATGAAACATACACGAATTTATTCGATGCAATGGTCATGACACCTTACTTCCCTCATCCTGATCTATTGATTTATTTAGAAGGCAGCCTTGAGGATATTTTATCCCGCATCAAAGAACGCGGACGTCCGATGGAGCAGCAGACTCCAATTGCATATTGGGAAGAGATGCACCGCCGCTATGAGGATTGGATCAATAATTTTAACGCATGTCCTGTTTTGCGACTGAACATAAACGATTATGACATTATGGCAAACGAAGGTTCAATTGAACCGATTGTCGAGCGTGTCGGACATTTTATCGAGCAGACAAGATTACTTAAAAAATAACCGGTTTACATCGGTTATTTTTTTTGAAGTTTTTTTTTGTATTAAGCAAAAAATCTATACAAAAAACCTGCAGCAATGTATGCTGCAGGTTTTATCAATCTCCAATACTTATGCGCTAAACATTGGATTTTATATGTAATATGGAGGAGGTAGAGGGATTCGAACCCCCGCGGGATTTGACTCCCCTGTCGGTTTTCAAGACCGATCCCTTCAGCCGGACTTGGGTATACCTCCCTGCTGACAAGAATTAATATAACATATTGATTTTGGGCTTGTCAACGATTCTAAAAAACTTTTTCAAAAAAATTTAAGGAAGGGCCAAAACGGATTTTAGCCCCTTCTTGAATGGTTATTATTATCGTGAAATGACTTCTCTATTCCCCATATATGGACGCAATACTTCAGGAATAACAACAGTTCCATCCTCCTGCTGATAATTCTCGAGGATGGCGGCAACTGTTCTGCCAATCGCAAGACCAGATCCGTTCAGTGTATGAACAAATTCAGGTTTTCCTTTAGGCTCACGTCTAAAACGGATTCCTGCGCGACGCGCCTGGAAGGCTTCAAAATTACTGCAAGATGATATTTCGCGGTATGTTTCCTGGCTCGGTATCCATACTTCAATGTCATATTTCTTTGCAGCCGTAAATCCAAGATCTGCTGTACACATTCTAAGCACACGATAAGGCAGACCCAAAAGCTGAAGAACTTTCTCTGCATGTCCTGTCAGTTTTTCAAGCTCATCATAAGAATCTTCAGGTTTAACAAATTTCACAAGCTCTACTTTATTAAACTGATGCTGGCGGATTAATCCTCTAGTATCTCTTCCTGCAGAGCCAGCCTCAGAACGGAAGCAAGAGCTGTAAGCCGCATAATTGACCGGAAGCTGATCGATAGAGAGAATCTCTTCACGGTGCATGTTGGTTACAGGCACTTCAGCTGTAGGAATTAAGAAGTAATCTTCGCCCGCAATTTTAAATGCATCTTCTTCAAATTTAGGCAGCTGGCCTGTTCCAGTCATGCTGTCACGATTTACGATATACGGAGGCAGCACTTCTGTATAGCCGTGTTCATCGATGTGCAAATCAAGCATAAAACTAATCAGTGCACGCTCGAGACGTGCACCTAAGCCGCGGTAAAAAACAAAACGGCTGCCGGTTACTTTACCCGCACGTTCAAAATCTAAGATCTCAAGGTGATCGGCAACATCCCAGTGTGGTTTTGGTTCAAATGAGAATGCAGGGACTTCTCCCCATTCACGGTGAAGAATATTATCGTCTTCCGTTTCGCCTACAGGCACACTTTCATGCGGGATATTAGGAATAGACAGCATTAACGTTTCAAGCTCTGCCTCAACCTGGCGAAGCTCATCGTCCATTTCTTTCACGCGGTCGCCAACTTCACGCATTTCTTTTATTAAATGATCGGCATCTTGTTTTTCACGCTTTAAAACAGCAATTTGCCCTGAAACTTCATTTCGTTTGCTTTTAAAGCCTTCTACTTTTGAAATCAGTTCACGGCGTTTTTGGTCAAGCTCCTCGAACTTGCTGAAGTCGCCTAAATCCTCTCCGCGATGAGACAGCTTTTCTTTTACTTCTTCAAAGTTAGCGCGCAAATATTTAATATCCAGCATGACAAAACTCCTCTTTATGTTTTTTTGCAAATAAAAAACTCCCGTCCCCTGGTAAAGGGACGGAAGTTATATCCGCGTTGCCACCCTAATTGAAGGCAGATTGCCTTCCTCTTAAGCAGGATAACGGCCTGTACCGGACATGTCTACTCTCCGAAGATTTCAACATCTCATTCAAGGATGGATTCACAAGGATCTAACACCGATTTTCACCAGCCACCGGCTCTCTAAGAAAGAAGCACTTGCTACTATTTCCTGTCGTCATGTTTTTCATGTTCAATTAAGTAATTCATAATTTACTACAAGTTTGATACGGTTGCAAGGTTTTTATACACTTAATTTTGCTTTTGTATTTTCAACCATGCGCACAAACAGCCCAGTCATCCGGTGATCATCTGTTAATTCTGGATGAAACGAACAGCCCAGGAACTGTCCTTGACGCGCTGCAACGATTCTTCCGTTATGCTTAGACAGAATCTCCACATCTTCTCCAACTTCGACAATATGAGGAGCCCTGATAAACACACCAACGAAATCTTCAGCAACATCCGTAATGTTCAGTTCTGCTTCAAAGCTTTCACGCTGACGCCCAAATGAGTTTCTCTCAACGGTAACATCCATTACTCCAAGATGTCCTTCGCTGTAACCCACAATGTTTTTAGCAAGAAGAATTAAGCCGGCACAGGTTCCAAACATCGGTTTTCCCTGCTCAGCGAAGGCTTTCAGCGGACCCATGAACTCATATTTATCAATCAGGCGGCGCATCGTTGTGCTCTCTCCGCCCGGCATAATGAGTCCGTCCAGTTCATCAAGCTGCTCAGGACGCTTAACTACGACTCCTTCTGCACCGCTTGCCTCTATTGATCGGATATGTTCTCTTACAGCACCTTGAAGGCCTAATACACCAATTTTAAGCATTGTATTCTACTCCTTTATCATTACCAGCCGCGCTCTTGCATTCTGTTCTCAGGAAGCAAAGTTGAGATCTCAATGCCTTTCATTGCTGTTCCAAGTCCCTTTGAAAGACTTGCAATCAGTTCATAATCCTGATAGTGAGTTGTTGCTTCAACGATCGCACGGGCAAATTTTGCAGGGTTTTCAGATTTGAAGATACCTGAACCTACGAATACACCGTCTGCTCCTAATTGCATCATTAGAGCAGCATCTGCCGGAGTTGCAATTCCGCCTGCTGCAAAGTTTACAACCGGAAGGCGTCCCTCATGCTTGATTTGAAGAAGAAGCTCATAAGGCGCGCCTAACAGCTTCGCTTCTGTCATTAATTCATCCGTGCTCATTCCAATGATTCTGCGCACTTGGCCATTTACTTTACGCATGTGGCGAACAGCCTCAACGATATTTCCTGTACCAGGCTCGCCTTTTGTGCGGAGCATAGAAGCACCCTCAGCAATACGTCTAGTAGCTTCCCCTAAATCACGGCATCCGCAAACAAAGGGAACTGTATAATCACGTTTATTTAAATGATACTCTTCATCAGCAGGGGTCAATACTTCACTTTCATCAATGTAATCGACACCCATTGCTTCTAATATGCGAGCTTCAACGATGTGGCCAATACGTGCTTTTGCCATAACTGGAACCGTTACAGCCTTCATTACTTCTTCAACAATTGTAGGATCTGCCATACGGGCAACTCCGCCTGCAGCACGAATGTCAGCAGGAACGCGCTCAAGTGCCATTACAGCAACTGCTCCAGCTTCCTCAGCGATCTTTGCTTGCTCTGCATTGACTACGTCCATAATGACGCCGCCTTTTTGCATTTCTGCCATTCCGCGTTTTACACGATCTGTACCTGTGTTATTCATTCTATATCCCCCTCATATTATGTAAAATTTCATTTTGCACATATAGCTTATTCTATCCTAAGTTATTAAAAAATCATATCAAAATTAAAGGGATTATTAAAACAATTCGCACAAAGATAAGCGGAGCCGCCAGTTTTAATCCTAATATATCCATATATGTAAAAAAGACTTACTCATATTGAGTAAGTCTTCTCTTTCAATTAAAACCAGCCTGTCACAGTGTCCGTCACTGTTCCCCAAAGACCGCCGAAGAATCCGCCGATTCCTCTCATGGATAAAACAAACCAATTGGCTTTTTCAACACCGCTTTTTGTGACGATATCAACATTAGCGTCGCTTTTTTCTTCTAAGAAGCCCAAATCTTGGCCTTCACCTTTGTACTTTACTGTCATATAGCCGATTTTTTCGCCTTTTTTGACAGGAGCCTGTACTTCATTATCTGCATTGACCTTCTTTTGATCAAATACATAATTTGGCTCATATGATTCTTTTTCACCATTCTTAACAACTAGATTAAGCGGTTCTTTTGTTGCTACAGCTACTTCTTTTTCTTTCCCTTTCACAACGGAGAGGTCAGATTTATTTTTGATTTGGTAGTTTTCAGGATAAACTTCTTCCATCTTAAAATTGTTATAAGCATAATCGATCATTTTTTTCGTTTCTTTAAAACGAGGAGTATGAAGGGTGCCGTCATCACTTGCAGCGTTTAAGACGACAGTAATAATGCGCATGCCGTTTCGTTCAGCAGTCGCTGTAAACGAAGAACCTGCTGATTTAGTAGAACCTGTTTTTAAACCGTCTACACCTTCTGTTTCAAATAATAAACCTTCAAGCATCCAGTTCCAGTTATCCATTTTGATTGCATCTTCTGTGCCTTCTCTGAATACTTTTCTCGGAGTACTTGCTGCCTCTAATACTTCTGGATAATCATTTATTAATTTTTGAGAAAGCAGCGCCATATCGCGTGCTGACATTTTATTCTCGGCATCTGCTGTCGTGCCATCAGGATGCATTCCTGCTAGATCTCCATTTTCTAAACCAGTTGAGTTCACAAATTCGAAGTTTTTAAGACCAAGCTCTTTAGCTTTTTCATTCATTAATTTTACGAAATTAGACTCAGATCCTGAAACGATTTCTGCTAAAGCAATAGCTGCTCCGTTTGCAGAATAGATGCTCATCGCTTCATAAAGCTCTTTCACATTGTATGTACCGTCTTTTCGTAATGGGACGTTTGACAGTCCGCGGTTTTGTGAAATTCTATAGACATAATCACTTGGGGTGTATGTTTGATCCCACTTGATTTTCCCTTTATCGACTGCTTCAAGAACTAAGTATTCTGTCATGATTTTAGCCATACTTGCAATCGGAAGCAGGTCGTCTGCATTTTTCCCGTATAGAATTTTACCTGTAGACGCTTCTACTAAAATTGCACCTTTTGCATTAACTCCAACTGCATCATTTTCTGCCGCAGATGCCTGTGCTGCCGGCAAAACAACTGTTATTGCCAGAACCGCAGCTAACAGCACGGACAGCAAACGCTTAAACTTCATGTTGCTCAAATTCATAACCTCCACCGTTTTTTTATCTATTTTTATATTCAATTATTGACCTGAGTGACAAACAACAAAGTCGATTTTATCACACTATGATCAAAAAAAATAGACAGAGTCTGAGACTCTGTCCTAAAGATTGAACATTGTATTACATTTCAGGTAAATCGACCTAGAAGCGCTTATGAAAGCGAATAGTTCGGTGATTCTTTTGTAATTTGAACGTCGTGAGGATGGCTTTCGCGAAGACCTGCACCCGTCATGCGGACAAACTGTGAATTCTCCCGAAGCTCTTCTAAGTTTGCCGTTCCGCAATATCCCATACCAGAGCGAATACCGCCGACCAGCTGATAAATCGTATCTGAAAGAGGTCCTTTATAAGGAGTTCTGCCTTCAATGCCTTCCGGAACAAATTTCTTGTTGTCTTCCTGGAAATAACGGTCTTTGCTTCCTTTTTCCATCGCGCCTACAGAACCCATGCCACGGTAGACCTTAAATCGTCTTCCCTGGTAAATTTCTGTTTCGCCCGGGCTTTCTGACGTACCTGCCAGAAGACTGCCAAGCATAACGGCATGACCGCCTGATGCTAATGCTTTTACGATATCGCCTGAATATTTAATTCCGCCATCTGCGATAATAGTAATGCCTAGCTTGCGTGCTTCCGTCGCACAATCATAAACAGCTGTGATTTGAGGTACACCTACACCTGCTACAACACGGGTTGTACAAATAGAACCAGGTCCGATGCCTACCTTAACGACGTTTGCTCCAGCTTCTGCAAGTTCTCTTGTAGCGGCAGCTGTTGCAACATTTCCTGCAATAATATTCAGATCAGGGTATTCGTTTCTGATCGTTCTGACCATATCGATAACGCCCTTTGAGTGGCCGTGGGCTGTATCTAGCACAATTGCATCAACGTTAGCCTCAACCAGCTTTTTAACACGAAGCATGGTATCTGCCGTAACGCCTACTGCAGCACCGACAAGCAAACGTCCATGCTCATCTTTTGCTGAATGCGGGAACTCAATTACTTTTTCGATATCTTTAATCGTGATTAATCCTTTTAAAACACCCTGGTCATCAACCAGCGGAAGTTTTTCAATTTTATGCTTTTGCAAAATGCTTTCTGCTTCTTTTAGAGTTGTTCCGACGTCTGCCGTTACTAAGTTTTCTTTCGTCATCACATCAGAGATCTTGATCGAGAAGTCTTGAATAAATCTCATGTCACGATTTGTAATAATGCCTACAAGCTTCTGCTCATCCACATTATTTACTACAGGTACACCTGAAATGCGGTATTTACCCATTAAATGCTCTGCATCAAAAACTTGATGATCCGGAGTTAAAAAGAATGGATTTGTAATAACGCCTCTTTCAGAACGTTTTACCTTATCAACCTGCTCTGCCTGCTGTTCAATGGACATGTTCTTGTGAATGATGCCCATTCCGCCTTGTCTTGCCATCGCAATCGCAAGCTGAGCTTCAGTAACAGTATCCATTCCGGCACTAATGATTGGGACATTCAGCTTTAATGTTGGTGTTAAATTCACACTTAAGTTTACGTCTCTTGGAAGAACCTCGGACTTAGCCGGTACAAGCAATACATCATCAAACGTTAAGCCTTCTTTTAAAAATTTACTTTCCCACATCATTAAATCCCCCTCTTAACGGCAAAATATTATTAGTAGATTAACAACTAGCCAACCCACTGTCAAGAACAGGCAAAAGAGTTTAAAAATTTAGAAAAAAGAAAGGGGAGCTGCAGGATGATGAAAACAGACGTCTGGAACCAGTTAAAATCATATCAATCAACAGAAACGGTCCAAAAATTTTTGGAAAAATGTTATAAAAAAAATCAGCAGCCAACACCTGCCGAATTATCCTATCAAAACAGCTATCCTTTTGTTTACCACCTAAAGCATGCTGAAAACTTTTATCTTTCATCTGCAAGTGCCGCACTGCCTGTACAGCCTATGCTCCTGTTCTACGGAATGTCTCAGCTTATGAAATCA
This sequence comes from Peribacillus frigoritolerans, assembly GCF_004358755.1. Lineage (GTDB taxonomy): Bacteria > Bacillota > Bacilli > Bacillales > Bacillaceae > Bacillus_P. Next base: position 19,109 of record NZ_SMZY01000012.1, read on the forward strand.
TGTATTTTAACATTAGATCCTGAATATCCCGCAGCTTCATCCGTTCTTGCACATGGAGTCTCAACAAGAAAACGGAAAAAACAGCAATACCGCTTTTTGCAGGATGAAGTGAAGATACAGAGAAATGGTTTATTTGCTCACGCAGCGTCTCATTTATTTAAGCTTGAACATGTAGAAAATGATAAGTACTCCATGCAGGAGCTTTTAAAAAGAATACCTGAACTAAGCGATTTATTCAGCAGACATAAAGAGAAGAACGTTCATATTGCATCCCATTATGAAAACAAGCAAATACATATTCCAGTTGAAGCGGCAGCCTCTTATCATATGACACCGGAAAGGCTGCTTGAATACCTAAATTATCATTTTCAATTAAGCGGTGAAAGCTATTCTGATCACAGCATCACTTGTCATCTGCCAGAACGCTTCAGCGCTTTCTACAGTCTGCCATTTCTGTACAATGGACAAACAGACGATTATACCTTGCCTGCATCTTTGAACGATCTTAATGGATTGCCTGAATTTATGGCTCATTACTTATTACTGTATAACTTAAGCATGATCTCACGATATGAAACCGAGTGGTGGTATGAACTGATGCTAAGCCATTCACAGGACGATTATGTTTTCATCGTCCGATTTCTTGAAATCACGAAAGAGAAAATACCTCAGTTTACGCTTGCGTTTTTGAATGAATTGTGGGGAAAGGGGTAAGTGCACCAACCCCAGTCTCCATCAATTGCCCTTGACATTCTCCTTTTTTTATACAAAAAAAGAACAGCATCTCTGCTGTTCTTCTTTTATGCGTGCCTGGCAACGTCCTACTCTCACAGGGGGAAACCCCCAACTACCATCGGCGCTAAAGAGCTTAACTTC
>NZ_SMZY01000013.1 GCF_004358755.1 Peribacillus frigoritolerans
CCTCAGGGAAACTATAGTCTTCAGGAAATCCCTGTAGTTTTAAACATTCTTCAGGCGTTAGTTTTCTAATGTTATTCTGATGATCTAAGACCAAAGGAACGTTATGACCGCCTGTCCCCATATTAGCCGTCAGCGTTGGGCTAACATTACTCTTGTTTTCTCTAACATAGATACGTCTTAACTGATATGTCGTTTCTGTACTTACCATTCCTTCTCTTAGCATTTCATAATATTGAGAGGATTCGTCGTAATAATATTTGTCATCTAACTTATTGTAACGGTCAACAACAGAATTAAGCTTATTAGTTAAAGGGATCTGTTTAGGGAAAATGAATTTTGCTGTTTTTTCAGGATCTAAGAAACCTACTATATAAATTCGTTCTCTATTTTGTGGCACATTGCCATATTCCATAGAGTTGAGAACTGCCTTTTTAATTGTGTAACCAAAAGCCTCTAACGCCTCTTCTATTACTCTGTAAGTATTGCCTTTGTCGTGAGTTAATAGGTTCTTAACGTTTTCTAGCATTATCGCTTTAGGTTTTTCTTTTTGTGCTTCAATTACCTTCAGTATTTGAAAGAAAACGTTACCTCTGTCATCTTCAAATCCTTTACGATAACCAGCTATGGAAAATGCCTGGCAAGGAAAGCCACCTATTAAAATATCCAATTGTGGAATGGTCGATTTATCAATTAAATTTATGTCGCCTTCTTCTAAGTAAGTGTCACCAAAATAATTTCTATATGTGATACACGCGTTTTTATCCATTTCGTTGGCCCACACGACTTCAGCCCCTGCTTGTTGAAATCCTAAGCAAGTTCCACCAATGCCTGCAAACAAACTTCCTACTCTGTAACTCAAATCAAATTCCTCCTACAAACATTAGTTCGTACATCGTTTGTTAAATTTCATTTTAGCATAGCTTGTATTAAAAATGTACTTATTTCTCTTGGTAATTATAGTCCTAAATTTACTCAAAGTAAATAGTCAGAATTGTTTATTTGCATTATATAATCGTAAACTTTCGACTATTTACGATTGTGAAGGTGTTAGGATGAATTTACCAAATAACGGAGGTGCTAATAATGGCATATTTCTTTGGAACAAGGTTGGCTAACGCTAGAGATAAGAAGCGATTAACCCAAAAAGCGATTGCGGAAAAACTCCGGATTTCTCCAAGCACATGGTCGCAATATGAGAGTAGCAGAAAAGATCCATCTCTAGCGAATTTCAAGGCTATTTGCGAAGAACTGGACGTGTCAGCTGATTACCTTTTAGGATTCACTAAAAATTACAAACCATTAAAGGGGGAAGAAAAATGTTAACTAACAACCAACCCATTGTTAATCAAGAAAGTTACGTGCGAATGATGAAATCTGCAGGATCATTATCCAAGCTTTTTTCTGAAAGTGAATCACCCTTCCTAGTTTCAAGAAACGTAGAGAACGCGTTTTGCGAGGCATTTGGGGCAAATAATTTGGGGCGTGATGACTGTTCAGCGGACGCTTCCTTAAACGGTATAGGGGTGGGGATTAAGACCTTCCTCCACGGAAATGGCAAGACGCTGCAAAAAATTGCTGAGTTTAACAAGGATTCTGACTTGTATCGTAACAAGTCTCCTAAAGAACTCATTCGCATTGTTGCAGAACTGCGAAATGCACGTATTGATTTCACAAAACGAACGTATCAGATTCATGAAATGATATATCACTGCGTCACTCGTAAAGAAGGAAAGATATTGGTTTATGAGTCACCGATGGACTCGGTGGATATTCCGGCAATCACAAACATCAAGATAAGCAATAACGGCAATACAATCACTTTTGAAGACGGTTTAAATGAATACAGCTTTAATGTTACAAAAAGCACTTTATACAAGCGTTTTATCACCAATGGTAATGATCCGATCCTGGAGATTGATGTTGAAATCTTAGCTAATCCATATTTGGAATTAGCAAAGCTGTTTGACTTTGAGTTACCAGCTATCCAAGCCCCGGCTGTTGTTGCTGATCCTAGAGAAAATCTTGAATATGTCATTTTACCTCTATTCTCTGACCGCGGGAATCAAAGACATGTACCTGAGAAAAGTGGGCTTAACCAATGGAATGCGGGCGGAAGAAAACGAAATCCAAATGAGGTCTATATCCCGATTCCGAAATGGATCCATAATGTACTGCCAAACTTCTTCCCGGATCGTGATGAAAGTTTTGACTTACGACTTCCCGATCAAGAGATCATGTCCGCGAAAGTATGCCAACAGGACAGTAAAGCTTTAATGTCTAATCCAAATAAGGCATTGGGTGAATGGCTATTAAGACAAGTTATGGACTTGGAAGAAGGAGACCTTCTCACGTATGAACAGCTTGAAGTGTTGGGTATAGATTCGGTTATTGTCTTTAAGCACAGTGAAAATCACTACTCAATTGATTTCCGTGAAATGGGATCCTATGATCAATTCGTGCTTGAACATACTCAAAATGCGTAACAAAAAAAACCATCTGTTTATCAGGTGGTTTTTTTGTGAAGAAAAATGCTTATTTAAATCAAATCAGAAACTAATTCCCATCTGTCAAAGTATTTAGAAACGTCGTATTCATGTTCGCGAACCTCTACAAACCTATTGTTGATTTCCTGAAAGTAGAAATGGTATAAATCCGCATTATCACTACGCTTACCTTTTATAAAATCCCTCAATTCATCTTTAGTAAAGAAGAATGTGTAAAATTCTTGATTAAAAGAGACGGTAAAAATATGGAGATCAATTCGATCATCTTGAATGTCCCTGGCCCAAACAGTATGCCAAGATGAAATGTGTTTCAAATGGCTTTTACTGTAGTAAAACTTCGCCTTTAATTCTTTGGTAGGATTCTTTTTTGATTGAACGATAATACTTGCCCCAGAAGCCTTATTACCTTTAATGGCCATCAAATCCCTATTCTCAGAGTTCAGCCTGTTCATTACGTGGGACCTGGCAATTGATCGAGTAATCTTTTGCGAATTATCTTCTTCTGTAAAAACTTCCTCATCTGAAACTGTTTTTTCTTCATCCGAATGATTTTCGAGTACATGAACTCGATCCTCTAAGGATTGTATTCGTGTTAAGAGTTCCAAAATGACTCCTTCATAACTTTTATCCAAAAAATCATCTCCTTTTTATAGAATATCCTTATTATCATAATATGATATCACTTAATAAACGTCAATGATTTTTGAGATATTTTAGATTTTTTATTTACCGAAGGTGATTTTCTCTTCTACCTTGACTGAATGTAACACAATACATATTAAGTAACATTAAAAAATGGCTGTAAATGCTGACATATCAACGTTTTAATTATTTTTTAACAAGTCCTTGCTATCCAATGTTACATATTGTATTATTAAGTTACATTAAAGGTTACATATTGAATTAGAAAAAGGCGGTAATTAAAATGACAAACTCACTAATTATTAAAGAAATGTACTTAATCCATGACTGGCTATATGAGAAATTAGAAGTTGCTGAACAGTACAACGATGGCAAGGATTCACCAGTAAAGAAGTTTGTCCTAGTTCATGAGGAAGACAATGCAGAAGAAATTTACTCAGCTACGCACGGTGTAATGATATTCAAGACATACGAGGAAGCCTTAGAAGAAAAGAAAGAAACGGAAATCTAAAATAGAATCTAAAGTAAACATAAAAGGGGATTTACATAATGGAAGTAGTTCAACCGATTAGAGATAAAGACAAAATTGCAGAAATCAAAGACATATTAAAACGCCAGTCATTAAGAGACTGGTTCATGTTTGTTGCTGGAATCAACACGGGGCTTAGAATTAGTGACCTATTGAAATTAAAGGTCAGTGATGTAAAGGACAGAACGCATATTACTCTTAAAGAAGCTAAGACAGGAAAAGAGAAGCGTTTTAAAATCAATTCTGCTTTTGCTAAGTCGATTGAATACTACATTAAAGGAAAGGATTATGACGCACTGTTATTTCCTTCACGTAAAGGCGATAAGCCTATTAGCAGGGTTCAGGCATACAGAATACTAAATAAGGTTGCTGATACTGTAGGGCTTGAAGAAATAGGCTGTCATACACTTAGAAAGACATTCGGCTATCACTTCTATCAGAAGAAAAAGGACGTTGCCATGCTACAAGAAATCTTTAATCATTCAGCACCTTCTGTTACTTTGCGATATATCGGGATCAATCAAGATGTTATGGATGAAGCATTAGATGATTTTAGTTTGTAGGGAGAACTAAGATGAACATTAAAAACGCTTTTTTAAAGAGGCGTTTTTTTATTTTATATTTACATGCCCTTTATCAGCTTATCTATAAATATCAATACCATTCTCAGACTAATATCAGGAACAATAGTATCTGCCATAAATCCCTGCCTCGAATAGCCGTACCTCACCATATGAAAGACCAGCCTTACCATAATAGATAGTAAGGTTCGCACTCATAGTCACAACCTCATACAACCATTTAGAAGGTCATAAGAATAACGTCAATACAAAGCAATGACAAGGTAAGAGGCACGCCTCAGCACCAACAGAACAGCGAAACAGGGAATGAATGGATTAACGTAATAAGAAGAACGAATAGAAAACGAATGACAGTTAAAATACAATGAAATAGAAGAAAAGAAGTGGATTCAGTGGGGAGGAGAAGTAACTCCTCTAACTAACAAATTGTGAGTTACTATGAGGCTGTAAGGCCGAAGGGCTAGGGGGCGGAATGGGGCTGCCTCCGGGGTCGCTTCTGTTGTGTGGGAAAAATTGGCACAAAATTTGAAACCTCTTCATGCACAATCACCATAAGGCGTGTCGCTGAGGGCTTCCCTGTTGCATCTATTGTTTACTTTTCGGACCTAACTGTTATTACATTAAATTAGAGGTGATTCAGATTGAACCAAACTTATGATGAAAAGATAGAACAAATAGAAAAAGCCTTAGAAAATCTATTAGAATCATTTGCAGACTGTAAGAACACCATGAGGTCAGGGTTCGATGAAGTCCATACACGGCTGGACGTACTCAACAAGAGGCTGGACAGAATGTTGGATAAGGAAGAATAGACCGTGAAAAACAAACCTTTTTACCTTTTTGTATTAACCGTTTCCTGAAAAAAATAATTTTGTGGGGGACTGAGAACTTTTTAGGGACTACTTGGCCAAAAAAAGAGGCAAGGTCACCTAAACCCTGCCTTACTTAATCTGTTTATGACGGTCTGTCTCGTGACATCGTACTCTTTTGCGATCCGTGTCATTGTCATACCGCCCTCAGCTAGTAAAATCATTCTTTCTGTATCAGCTTCCGTAAGTCTTTTCTTCTTTGATTTAGCTATTTTGTTAGCACTATGCCTAAAAACCGAATAGCACTCATGGGGCTGGTAGCCATTTAGCAGCCATACTGGCCGGCCGTAAAAGTCTACACCACATTCAGTACAATGGTGTAGCAATGTACTCTTCCGGTTCATGTACCGTTCTACAGCTATCACAGTGCCCTCATAAACGGTATTAAGTTCCTTTTGATACTCTACATTCTCAGATTCGTATTTACCTAAGTACAGATCATTTCTAGGAATAGCACGAGATGAATCTATTATCTCAGGGTTAAGCCATGTTTTAATGAAGGGTGTTTCCACTGGGCTTTCTACAATAGCAGCCGTTTTTGTAGCTTTAATTTTGGCCACTCTTTTCATTAACTGACGCTTCTGTCTTTTCTTGCTTCTTTTATTACGCTTGGTCATGAGATTCCCCTCTCTTTTAACAACAGTTAAAGTCGGCAGGGTATAAACACCTTACCCCTCAATTTCCAACCTCTGAACCTCTTGATATGACTGAGTTTCTAAAGCCCTAATTGTTGTTATTTAGCCTCTTATTGTTAGCCTTTACGAAAGTCTTTCTTCTTGCTGATTTCCTGCAATCATCGCTACAATAAACAGCCCTGTTTGCCACCGAACTAAAGCCTTTACCACAGCCCTTACACTTCTTAGAAAGCGTATCTTTTCCGTGATACTCGGCCTCAAGTGCTTTATCTGCTGGTAGCACATACTTTTCAAAATATGAACAGCGATTATCTGTAGCAGGAATCTTCTTTCCTCGATATTCTCCACCGTCAATTAAAGGACATTCTCTGCCGGATAAAGCACATTGTCCCTCTATGAAATTCGCACAGCTTGTCTTTATTAACTTTTTGATTTCCTTCTCCATTTCCATTTCCCCCTTTAGAAATAAAAAAGAGACCGCCAGAAGGCGATCCCTTATTGATATTAGATTTAGTAAGTCAGTCCAGCCCTCGCACGTTCTACCTTTTGTTTGATTTCTTTTTCTAATTGTTCCTGACGGATCTTCTCTTTCAGTTGTGCTTGTTCCTTTTCTCTTTGAATACGTTCAGCTAAAGCCTTGCCGACTTCCTCGTTATCAAAGTATGAACTTTTCGGCTGGTCATAGATTGACATCTTCCCACCGTCTACAGGGACGATATTTTCTTTACGTTTAAGTTCGTCTACCGCATTGCCAATTGCCATTCTTTCAAGTAGTGGCAGGCCTTTGATTTCCTCATATGCAACATCATCACCCATAGCGAGTCTTTTAATAAATTCCGGTTTAAAACTCATGTTAATTCCACCTTTTCATAGTTAACTTGTTGCTTTTCTTTCAACAGTAAAATTAGTTTCAGTGTTAGCAGCAGTGTAATAGTTGCCATATCACTTGTAGCCTCGTTGCTTCTTAATCTCTATCATTCGTTTGATATACTCGATTTCTTCAGAACTGATACGTAGCTTTGCAATACCTTTACGAATAACCTTTTCATAATGTTCACTTAGCCTTTTGTCACCTGATTCAAGCTGGGATAGTGTAGATTGAGGAACCCCGAGTTTATCAGCGAATTGTGATTGATTAAGAGATCTAACAGCACGTAAATATGGCAGCATATCGGCCGTAATTTCAGGCTTATAGGGAAGGCGTTCACCTTCTTTTAATTCGATTAGCATTTGATTCACCTCAGTTTAAGTTAGTAATCTATACCTTTAGACCAAATTAAAAAGGCATGGCAATGCCACACCTTTAAAGGGGAAATATAATGTCATTTAATTGACCAGATATCCGCAGACGGAAAGCTAACCTGTTTAAGCCATTCCAGCCCTCTTACCGTCCTCATTAAGTAGGGATGAGAAACCACCCTCATTTACAGGTATAGTCTATACATTCGCCTTGAAAAATTTGCAGTAATGATAAGCACTGCCGGCTTCTATTTGTTCGATTAGATTAACCCTTTGGCTTTTAAAACAGTCCTTACAATCTCATTCATTAAATCGCTTTTGTTACCATGCTTCACATTATCAACAAAGTCAATTACGTCCTTGTCCCAATAAAAGCCCCTGTACACTCGCTTATTGCTAGTATCTTCATTTTGCAACAATAGCATATCAATAGCATCATACTCGCTTTCACTTGTACTTTTATTCGCACTTTCGCTAGTAACAGCTATTTCCTCGCTAGCTAAATTACTTTCGCTATTATTTTGAATAGCTAGCAACTCGCTTTTTGCTATTTTTTCACTATCACTTTTACTAGTATTTGCTTTTAATGAACTTTCATTAGTGCTAGTATTACGCTTTTTAGCCGTAGCTTTTCCTGTTTTTGAGTAATGATAAATAGAATTTTCTAGCACACTTGCTTCGTCACCATCACCAACGTAATACCAGCCCTTATTGCCTGAATTTCTAAACTCATATCCTGCATTTTTCAAGGCGTTCCTTAAAGGTTTCTCCGAAAGATGAACGTCATCTCTTCTAGCGATATTCGCTATTGTATCAGTTTTAATTAACTCAAATATTTCACGGATCTTCATACAATCACCTCAGGTATTAGTTTACTAGCTTTTTCTATAAGCAGTAAACAATTACCTGCATGCATTTTAAGCCACCTTACAGCCTCATATAACGTTTTTTTGTTTCCTGATTAAGTTAACTATGTCTAAAAAAATAAAACGCCCCAGAATGGCTTTGTGTTATTCTGACAGCTATTTCAAACTTATATTAAGCAATTGATTCATGACTTCATTTGCTATTTCATTATCTTCTAACAGCATACCTACTCTTAAAATGGCACGTCTTGTGAAAACTCCGTTTGTATAACCATCTTCAACTATTTCATCTAGGTTTCTATAAACAACCTTTTCAATAACTGTTTTATCGACCTGGTAAAACCACGCTACTTGTTGAGTGCTTGCAGTTTTATCACTAGGGAACAGCAGTATTTCCTTAACCTGATTTAACACCTCAATACGTCTCATGACAGTTCCTCCATTGTTCCTGTAACAACATCATCAGGATCAATTATCGTAATCTCGTCATTCTTAAATAAGTTCCAATTTCTCGGATTAACATCTATGAAAATACGTTCCACCATTCCAGTTTCATTTGTTTCAGCAAGTACAGGATAAAATCCGTCTGCCTTAGTAGCAAATTCTAAATCTAATGTTCTAATTTCTCCAATTCGGATAGTTCCCGTATCAGTAGCAACCTCACCTAAAAAAATAATACCGTTCCTAACATTTGTTCTCATTGTCCTTACCTCCATGTTTTATTTGCCTCTTGCCTCTCATTTACGTACTTGCAATAGAGGTTCAATTTAGGACAGGCACAGGACAATTTCTTCAAAATATTTAACAATCACAAGATGGTGGTATTATAAAACCCCTTCAGGACCGCCACAATCACAGCGTTAATCCCTTGTGACTTTTACATAATGAAATGTCAGTGTTAACGCAACTTGGCAGAAAGGGTTAATCACAGCAAATAAAATCTACCGCCAACCCACTAAAGCCCAGGAATATCGTACAGGTTCTCTAAAAAAGTCAGACAATTCTAAAACCCTTGGTACGCTTGCTTTCATAGCTGTTTTCAAAATCTTTACAATTGAATACCTGTATTACGTCCAATCTCGTCCACCTATTATTAAGAGAATTAAAGATAATATAACTGTAACTAATGCTATAACGGTAACAAAGATAAGTTCAAAAGATGCTTCGCTGTGAAGAAAATCACTTCACATTTAACTAAAAAACAAATAATAAACTTAAACTAGACCAGCTATGAATAGTGATAAAGAAATGAAGTTAATCTTGTTATAGATTTCCTCTGACGAAGGAAGTGGGCGTAAGCAAGTTCTTCTTCTCTTAATGGATAAATTTAAAGTATGGCTATCAGTATTAAGGTCGATACTTGAATAGCCAATCTTCCCGTTTAACAGCATAGCAACAGTATAGTTCCCTACTGATCTTTATGATTAGTGGGGAAATTTTTTATATCCTGTTTTAGCAGCAATCACTGTTTTTCATTAAATAATATTCCATCACTTACTAAACCAACCCCAACACGCTTAACAGCAATTTCTTCAACATATTTAGCTGATTATGCTTGACTGGTTTTACGGTTTTTGACTTGCTGAAGAGAAGCAATGAAACGGCTGGAAGGCAGACTTATCCCCTATGCTGAGAGAAAGCTAAAAATAGCAATCAATCAGAATAGGAGGGATAAGCGTCTTACAGGTTACTTGCGTCAGTGTCGCAATGTGTCCGTATGTGTAGACCCTATTCACTTAGTAGATTTCTCTACGCACGTCCTCTGCCAATGGCTTGTCCTCTACATAATATCGCCCCTATGCGACAAGCTGAACGTGTTCCCTGACACCGTAATGTCAACGATAACCACCGAACCTTTAAAGGTAGTTCTCACCTTACCCGCCACAGATGAATAGGAATCTATGACGGGGCGTCTTAATTATTGCATTGGCTAAGACTTAACCTGACGATTTTATTTACCTGAGTTGATCGGCAACCTCAGGGAACAGACAGCAAAAAAGACGCTATCTCAATAACCTGTCTGCATACAAGTTAAATTGAGATAACGCCTTTTGTTAAACTTTGTCCGATTATGTATGAAAGTTCCTAGCAATTACTAGTTGAATCCAGTGGACGGAGAGTTTATAATAGGTGGTATCAAATTAGTCCTGCTGCTACAGGGCTAAAATTTAACTTAGTGGTGCGAACACTAGGTTTTAAGAAGTCATTTCCGTTAGAGGGTGCGAACCTTTAACATGAGGAAATGGCTTTTTTGTTGTTTCCGTTCGTATTAAGTTACCTATTATTCTAGCCGTTATCATTCTAGTAAGCAACAGAAAAATGTAGATTCCATAAGGTTTTTAAGTCTATTACTACATATGGTAAAAGGAAGATTGCTGTAGTGAAGTGAAAAGTAAAAAAGCCTAGCCCTGTTACAGGCTAAGCAATCCTACCGCAAGGTTAGTTAAAGCCAGCACTAGTCTGACACCCTCACTTGAAATCTTCATCTCAAAAGAAAAAGAGAATTTGATCTCCATTAGTTTCACCCTTTAGAGAGGGTCGGATTGCTGCCATAAGACAGAACCCTCGTCTCGTAATGTTGCCTCTTTATTTTACTTCCTTTGTCCTAATCTTACAAATAAATTTTTACATAGTAGGAAAATTTAACCTCTTGTCGAATTGAGTAAATGAACTGACAAAAGGAGATGATGAAATGGCTATTGGATTAACTAAAGACGCAATACTCAACAAGTTGAAGGAAGTTGAAGATATAAATTCCGAAGACCTATTTAACAAAATAGCTGAAGTTATTGTAGAAAATAACAGAGAGTTAGAAAAGAAGATTCCTGGTCTTGTGGCTAGTGATATAAATAATAAGCTTAAAAGAAGAGGAATGTAGGGCATCCGTATGGGTGCTTTTTTTATTGTGAGTTGAAGAAAATTCTGTAAGGTAGGGATGCTAATGAGTTATGGAATCTTATGCGTTCAAAAAGCCTCTTTGTCTACTATACAGACCCTTCTGATAAACTTTTTTTATTCAACCCCTCTATTTGTAAGGTCTAAGGCCACCCTCATTAGTAATGTAACCATTAAGCAATAAACCACCTGCACAGCAGCACAAACAGAAAAGCTTTATTACTAATAGCTATAACCTATGAAGTGCCTCAGAATGGACGCTGTGAGGGCAAAATAAAAAGGACTGAATAACCAGCCCTTAAAGATTTCTTGATAATGATATTTTTCTATATGTGATCTATTAGTTTGTGAGAATTGGCTGTTTTTCTGAGTAAAGACCTTCTGTAGAAAGATCTTCACCATTAAGAGTTTTGATGATATTGGTAGCGATTCGTTTAATGACTGGAACCGTTACTGAGTTACCGGCTTGTTTGTATCTATGCCCATTACTCATACCCTCAGGGAAACTATAGTCTTCAGGAAATCCCTGTAGTTTTAAACATTCTTCAGGCGTTAGTTTTCTAATGTTATTCTGATGATCTAAGACCAAAGGAACGTTATGACCGCCTGTCCCCATATTAGC
>NZ_SMZY01000014.1 GCF_004358755.1 Peribacillus frigoritolerans
TATGAGAAGCGGATTTGCCTACTTCTCAGCCTAACTGCTTGGACGCGCATATCCAACAGCGCGCTTGCCCTATCCTCCTGCGTCCCCCCATTGCTCAAATGGTGAGGAGGTGGTACAGGAATATCAACCTGTTGTCCATCGCCTACGCCTTTCGGCCTCGGCTTAGGTCCCGACTAACCCTGAGCGGACGAGCCTTCCTCAGGAAACCTTAGGCATTCGGTGGAGGGGATTCTCACCCCTCTTTCGCTACTCATACCGGCATTCTCACTTCTAAGCGCTCCACCAGTCCTTACGGTCTAGCTTCAACGCCCTTAGAACGCTCTCCTACCACTGTTCGTAAGAACAGTCCACAGCTTCGGTGATACGTTTAGCCCCGGTACATTTTCGGCGCAGAGTCACTCGACCAGTGAGCTATTACGCACTCTTTAAATGGTGGCTGCTTCTAAGCCAACATCCTGGTTGTCTAAGCAACTCCACATCCTTTTCCACTTAACGTATACTTTGGGACCTTAGCTGGTGGTCTGGGCTGTTTCCCTCTTGACTACGGATCTTATCACTCGCAGTCTGACTCCCAAGGAGCAAGTCTTTGGCATTCGGAGTTTGACTGAATTCGGTAACCCGATGAGGGCCCCTAGTCCAATCAGTGCTCTACCTCCAAGACTCTCATACTTGAGGCTAGCCCTAAAGCTATTTCGGAGAGAACCAGCTATCTCCAGGTTCGATTGGAATTTCTCCGCTACCCACACCTCATCCCCGCACTTTTCAACGTGCGTGGGTTCGGGCCTCCATTCAGTGTTACCTGAACTTCACCCTGGACATGGGTAGATCACCTGGTTTCGGGTCTACGACCACGTACTAAAACGCCCTATTCAGACTCGCTTTCGCTGCGGCTCCGTCTCATCAACTTAACCTTGCACGGGATCGTAACTCGCCGGTTCATTCTACAAAAGGCACGCCATCACCCATTAACGGGCTCTGACTACTTGTAAGCACACGGTTTCAGGATCTTTTCACTCCCCTTCCGGGGTGCTTTTCACCTTTCCCTCACGGTACTGGTTCACTATCGGTCACTAGGGAGTATTTAGCCTTGGGAGATGGTCCTCCCTGCTTCCGACGGGATTTCTCGTGTCCCGCCGTACTCAGGATCCACTCTGGAGGGAACGAAGTTTCGACTACAGGGTTTTTACCTTCTCTGACGGACCTTTCCAGGTCGCTTCATCTACCCCGTTCCTTTGTAACTCCGTATAGAGTGTCCTACAACCCCAAGAGGCAAGCCTCTTGGTTTGGGCTAATTCCGTTTCGCTCGCCGCTACTTGGGAAATCGCGTTTGCTTTCTCTTCCTCCGGGTACTTAGATGTTTCAGTTCCCCGGGTCTGCCTTCAATATCCTATGTATTCAGATAAAGATACTGTTCCATTACGAACAGTGGGTTTCCCCATTCGGAAATCTCTGGATCAAAGCTTACTTACAGCTCCCCAAAGCATATCGGTGTTAGTCCCGTCCTTCATCGGCTCCTAGTGCCAAGGCATCCACCGTGCGCCCTTCATAACTTAACCTAAATGGTCATCCGCATCAAAGATGCGTTTC
>NZ_SMZY01000015.1 GCF_004358755.1 Peribacillus frigoritolerans
TCTCTCAAAACTAAACAAAAACCAAAAGCGTCCTCATATATTCCTTAGAAAGGAGGTGATCCAGCCGCACCTTCCGATACGGCTACCTTGTTACGACTTCACCCCAATCATCTACCCCACCTTAGGCGGCTGGCTCCTTGCGGTTACCCCACCGACTTCGGGTGTTGCAAACTCTCGTGGTGTGACGGGCGGTGTGTACAAGGCCCGGGAACGTATTCACCGCGGCATGCTGATCCGCGATTACTAGCGATTCCAGCTTCATGCAGGCGAGTTGCAGCCTGCAATCCGAACTGAGAATGGTTTTATGGGATTGGCTAAACCTCGCGGTCTCGCAGCCCTTTGTACCATCCATTGTAGCACGTGTGTAGCCCAGGTCATAAGGGGCATGATGATTTGACGTCATCCCCACCTTCCTCCGGTTTGTCACCGGCAGTCACCTTAGAGTGCCCAACTGAATGCTGGCAACTAAGATCAAGGGTTGCGCTCGTTGCGGGACTTAACCCAACATCTCACGACACGAGCTGACGACAACCATGCACCACCTGTCACTTTGTCCCCCGAAGGGGAACCTTCTATCTCTAGAAGTGGCAAAGGATGTCAAGACCTGGTAAGGTTCTTCGCGTTGCTTCGAATTAAACCACATGCTCCACCGCTTGTGCGGGCCCCCGTCAATTCCTTTGAGTTTCAGTCTTGCGACCGTACTCCCCAGGCGGAGTGCTTAATGCGTTAGCTGCAGCACTAAAGGGCGGAAACCCTCTAACACTTAGCACTCATCGTTTACGGCGTGGACTACCAGGGTATCTAATCCTGTTCGCTCCCCACGCTTTCGCGCCTCAGCGTCAGTTACAGACCAGAGAGTCGCCTTCGCCACTGGTGTTCCTCCACATCTCTACGCATTTCACCGCTACACGTGGAATTCCACTCTCCTCTTCTGCACTCAAGTTTCCCAGTTTCCAATGACCCTCCCCGGTTGAGCCGGGGGCTTTCACATCAGACTTAAGAAACCGCCTGCGCGCGCTTTACGCCCAATAATTCCGGACAACGCTTGCCACCTACGTATTACCGCGGCTGCTGGCACGTAGTTAGCCGTGGCTTTCTGGTCAGGTACCGTCAAGGTGCGAGCAGTTACTCTCGCACTTGTTCTTCCCTGACAACAGAGTTTTACGATCCGAAAACCTTCATCACTCACGCGGCGTTGCTCCGTCAGACTTTCGTCCATTGCGGAAGATTCCCTACTGCTGCCTCCCGTAGGAGTCTGGGCCGTGTCTCAGTCCCAGTGTGGCCGATCACCCTCTCAGGTCGGCTACGCATCGTTGCCTTGGTGAGCCATTACCTCACCAACTAGCTAATGCGCCGCGGGCCCATCTGTAAGTGACAGCCGAAACCGTCTTTCCAACTTGAACCATGCGGTTCAAGATACTATCCGGTATTAGCTCCGGTTTCCCGGAGTTATCCCAGTCTTACAGGCAGGTTGCCCACGTGTTACTCACCCGTCCGCCGCT
>NZ_SMZY01000016.1 GCF_004358755.1 Peribacillus frigoritolerans
TTACACTTTATTAGACTGTGGTTAAGTCCTCGAACGATTAGTATCTGTCAGCTCCACACGTCACCGCGCTTCCACCTCAGACCTATCAACCTGATCATCTTTCAGGGTTCTTACTCACTTACGTGATGGGAAATCTCATCTTGAGGGGGGCTTCATGCTTAGATGCTTTCAGCACTTATCCCTTCCGCACATAGCTACCCAGCGATGCCTTTGGCAAGACAACTGGTACACCAGCGGTGCGTCCATCCCGGTCCTCTCGTACTAAGGACAGCTCCTCTCAAATTTCCTGCGCCCACGACGGATAGGGACCGAACTGTCTCACGACGTTCTGAACCCAGCTCGCGTACCGCTTTAATGGGCGAACAGCCCAACCCTTGGGACCGACTACAGCCCCAGGATGCGATGAGCCGACATCGAGGTGCCAAACCTCCCCGTCGATGTGGACTCTTGGGGGAGATAAGCCTGTTATCCCCGGGGTAGCTTTTATCCGTTGAGCGATGGCCCTTCCATGCGGAACCACCGGATCACTAAGCCCGACTTTCGTCCCTGCTCGACTTGTAGGTCTCGCAGTCAAGCTCCCTTGTGCCTTTACACTCTGCGAATGATTTCCAACCATTCTGAGGGAACCTTTGGGCGCCTCCGTTACATTTTAGGAGGCGACCGCCCCAGTCAAACTGCCCACCTGACACTGTCTCCCAGCCCGATCAGGGCTGTGGGTTAGAATTTCAATACAGCAAGGGTAGTATCCCACCAATGCCTCCACCGAAGCTGGCGCTCCGGCTTCCAAGGCTCCTACCTATCCTGTACAAGCTGTACCAAAATTCAATATCAGGCTACAGTAAAGCTCCACGGGGTCTTTCCGTCCTGTCGCGGGTAACCTGCATCTTCACAGGTACTATAATTTCACCGAGTCTCTCGTTGAGACAGTGCCCAGATCGTTACGCCTTTCGTGCGGGTCGGAACTTACCCGACAAGGAATTTCGCTACCTTAGGACCGTTATAGTTACGGCCGCCGTTTACTGGGGCTTCGGTTCAAAGCTTCGCTTGCGCTAACCTCTCCCCTTAACCTTCCAGCACCGGGCAGGCGTCAGCCCCTATACTTCGCCTTGCGGCTTCGCAGAGACCTGTGTTTTTGCTAAACAGTCGCCTGGGCCTATTCACTGCGGCTTTTCAGGGCTATGAACCCTAAAAAGCACCCCTTCTCCCGAAGTTACGGGGTCATTTTGCCGAGTTCCTTAACGAGAGTTCTCTCGCTCACCTTAGGATTCTCTCCTCGCCTACCTGTGTCGGTTTGCGGTACGGGCACCTCTCACCTCGCTAGAGGCTTTTCTTGGCAGTGTGGAATCAGGAACTTCGGTACTAAATTTCCCTCGCCATCACAGCTCAGCCTT
>NZ_SMZY01000001.1 GCF_004358755.1 Peribacillus frigoritolerans
TTGTCTAGCTCCACCGCCCAACTCCTCGGCCAGAACGGCTCCGTCTGTAAAGGCAAAAAGCGCCTTTTCAGCCGGATCCTTATCTGTCTGTCGGAGCTAACCGGGCGCTTCCGCTTTTCGTTATTGTAAGTTTGTTTTCATTTCAATACAATGATAAAGATAAATAGTATACTATATCCCGGTGCACCGAGGAGGATTTTAATGTTGAGACATGCCATCATAACAGCTGGTTCAAAAGGTTTAGGAAGAAAAGTGACGGAGCTGTTCCTCTCTGAAGGCTACTCTGTCACAATTAATTACCGCAGTGATGAATCTGCCGTTGAGCAGCTAAAGAAACAATATGCACATCTTGAAGACCGCATGCTCTTTATTAAAGGGGACGTAACAAAAAAAGAAGACCTGCTATATTTAGTTGATGAGGGATTCAAAAAGTTTGGCCGCATCGACTGCTTGATTAATAATGCCGGTCCTTACATATTCGAAAGAAAAAAATTGGCTGATTATCATGACGCGGAATGGCATGAAATGATAGACGGCAATTTGACCGCTGTCTTTTATCTGCTGAAAAAAGTGATTCCCATCATGCGAAAACAGCAATACGGACGCATTATCACTTACGGTTTTCAAGGAGCTGATTCATCATCAGGCTGGCTGCATCGGTCAGCATTCAGCGCAGCTAAAACCGGTCTTGCATCTCTCACTAAAACGATTGCGATCGAGGAAGCAGAATACGGCATAACAGCAAATATGATTTGCCCTGGCAATATCACAGGAGAGATGAAGGAAGCAAGTATTTCTCAGGCAAGAGAGATTCGCGACCCGGATACTCCGATTGGCAGATCGGGGACGGGAGAAGATATCGGAAGACTGATTGCGTTTTTATGCAATGAAAATTCAGATATGATTACCGGTGCAGTCATCGAAGCTACCGGAGCTGTAAATGTATTGAACCGCCGCCCGTAATGTGCACCTCAACTCATGTTGGGGTGTTTTTTTATAGAGAAAATAATCCTTCTATCACCTAGGCCAGATCAGTCGGTTCCGCATTTCGTTATTGCCCAGCTCCTCGGCCAGAACGGCTCCGTCTGTAAAGGCAAAAAGCGCCTTTTCAGCCGGATCCTTATCTGTCTGCCTGCGCTAAACGGGCGCCTCCGCTTTTCGTGGTAAACGCACATTTCCTAGAATACATTTCCAATTTAGGTGAGTTTCCATATGATAAATTAAGGAAATACTTAAAATAGAAACGGATTGAAATGGAAATGGTACAGGAGGAAAAATGATGAAGATCGGGATACCTAAAGAAATTAAAAATAACGAAAACCGTGTGGCCATGACCCCTGCTGGTGTCATTCCCCTTGTGCAGGCGGGGCATGAGGTGTATATTGAGCAAAACGCAGGGGAAGGATCGGGTTTTCCGGATCATCAGTACATGGAAGCAGGTGCGAAAATCGTTGCTTCACCAGAAGAAGCCTGGGCAATGGATATGGTGATGAAGGTAAAGGAACCCCTTCCATCTGAATACCAGTACTTTCGTGAGGGGTTAATTTTATTCACCTATCTGCATCTAGCTGCAGAGTCAGAGCTTACCCGTGCACTGATTGACCGGAAAGTAGTTGGGATTGCTTATGAAACGGTTCAGCTTCCAAACCGATCATTGCCTCTTTTAACACCGATGAGTGAAGTGGCCGGAAGAATGGCTTCACAGATTGGCGCGCAATTTTTAGAAAAGCCAAAAGGCGGAATGGGTATCTTATTATCAGGAGTACCCGGAGTGAAGCGCGGGAAAGTGGCCATTATTGGAGGCGGAGTAGCCGGAACGAACGCTGCCAAAATCGCTGTCGGGCTTGGGGCCGATGTTACCATGCTCGATGTAAACCCGGACCGTCTGCGCCAGCTGGATGATATTTTTGGAAAAGAAATCACCACGCTTATGTCAAACCCCTACAATATTGCTTATGCTGTCAGCCAGTCAGATCTTGTGATTGGAGCTGTACTTATACCGGGGGCAAGAGCTCCAAAGCTTGTGTCCGAGGAAATGGTCCAAAGCATGACTCCGGGTTCAGTCATTGTCGATATTGCAATCGATCAAGGGGGTATTTTTGCTACTACAGACAGAATTACCACTCACGATAATCCAACATATGAAAAGCATGGCGTCCTTCACTATGCTGTGGCCAATATGCCTGGTGCTGTGCCAAGAACATCAACGATTGCTCTGACGAATGTAACTGTTCCTTATGCAGTCCAAATCGCAAATAAGGGTTACAAAAAAGCATGCCTTGAAAATGAATCGCTTTTAAAAGGACTCAATACATTAAACGGTTTTGTAACTTATGAAGCAGTAGCAGAATCTCATGGATTAGCCTATTCTGATGCGAAAGCATTGCTGGGTGAATAATGGAGTACAGCGGACATTGAAAAGAATGTCCGCTTTTTCGTGTCTGTTTGAAGGTTATAATGTGACATCAATGGTCATTTTTAGTACGATAAAATTATCAATGGATTGGGAGTGAGAAAATGAAGGTTTCATACCATGGACATTCAGTTGTGAAAATTCAAACGGATAAATATACGATTGTCATTGATCCATTTATTAATGGAAATGGCCAGACAGATTTGAAGGTTGAAGATTTAAAAGTTGATGTTATATTACTGACACACGGTCATAATGACCATGTCGGAGACACCATTCAGCTTGCGAAACAAAACAATGCCCTGGTTGTTGCTCCTTTTGAACTTGCTACATATTTGGGATGGAAAGGATTAAATGTCCATCCAATGCATATAGGCGGATCACACAAATTTGAATTTGGAACGGTTAAATTTACTCAGGCATTTCATGGTTCCAGCTATGAAGAGGAAGAGGAGCAAAAAATCGTTTATACAGGCATGCCAGCTGGGATACTTTTCAAAAATGAAGGGAAAACGGTTTACCATGCAGGGGATACGGCGCTCTTCTCAGATATGAAGCTTCTGGGGGAATTTGAAGATCTTGACCTGGCCTTTTTGCCGATTGGGGATAATTTTACAATGGGACCTGAGGATGCTGCGATTGCTGCAAAGTGGATCAAAGCAAAAACGGTTGTTCCTATGCATTACAATACATTCCCTGTCATTGAACAGGATCCAAAAGAATTTGTCAGCAGACTCTCCGGCAATACCGGAAAAGTGATGGAAGCTGGAGAATCTATTAAACTATAAAACGCAGGCGGGGGTTATTCCTCCGCTTTTACTATGTCAATTTTTCTTCTCTTAAATCCCCGGTGTTTCGCATGAATGAGAGGACCAGCGCATAAAATGAAACAAGCTGTAAAAAGGAGTTGGTCTAAAATGCGTATTCTTTATATCTTATTTGCTGGTGCCATTGTCTATTTTGCATTGCCCCGTCTGGATTTTTCAAGCAGCAGTTCTTTGGAAAGCTTCTTTTCTCTAGTTTGGCTGATCTTTGCTTTATGTGTGATTGGCGGCAATATGACGGGGCTGATTTATGCTCCTAAAAAACGTCCTGCAAAACGTGCAGCTGTGCGCAAGTACCAGGCAAAAACAAAGCAGCGTGCAGCAGCTCGTTGATATAAAGCGTTCACACCCTTATAATGAAATTGGAAGATAAGAATGGCTGATGAAAAAAGGGTGAAGAAGCTTGGCAACAAAGCATGAACAAATACTGCAGCATATTGATTCCCTCCCGATCGGGGAAAAGATCTCGGTCCGGCAAATTGCAAAAGATATGAGTGTGAGCGAAGGTACAGCTTATCGTGCGATAAAAGAAGCTGAAAATAAAGGATATGTCAGCACGATAGAGCGCGTGGGAACAATACGGATTGAAAAAAAGAAAAAAGAAAACATCGAAAAACTCACTTATGCTGAGGTTGTAAATATTGTTGATGGACAAGTTCTTGGAGGCCGTGCAGGACTTCATAAAACACTGAATAAATTTGTCATCGGCGCAATGAAACTAGAAGCAATGATGCGTTATACGGGCGCAGGCAACCTGCTGATTGTAGGGAACAGGACGAATGCTCATCAGCTTGCAATAGAAGCGGGTGCTGCCGTTCTGATAACAGGAGGCTTTGACACGGACGACCATGTCAAAAAAATTGCCGATGAGGCAGAGCTTCCGATTATTTCAACGAGCTATGACACCTTTACTGTTGCAACCATGATCAACAGGGCCATTTACGATCAGCTTATAAAAAAAGAAATTGTTCTTGTTGAGGATATTTTAACATCGCTTGATAAGACCGTATGCCTGAAAACGACTGATCCTATTGAAGAATGGTATCAGCACAACTATAAAACAGGCCACGGCCGTTTTCCTGTTATCGATCATAATTTAAAAGTACAGGGAATGGTTACATCAAAAGATGTGATGGGATATGAGCGCAATGTTTCTGTAGAAAAAGTGATGACGAAAAACCCAATTACCGTTATCGGAAAAACCTCTGTGGCATCTGCGGCCCAAATGATGGTCTGGGAAGGCATCGAGGTCCTGCCAGTCGTTGATCAGAACAATCGGCTTGAGGGAATGATCAGCCGTCAGGATGTGCTTCAGGCGCTGCAGATGATTCAAAGGCAGCCTCAAATCGGAGAAAAGCTGGATGATATTGTGACAAACCAGTTTGTTGTAATTGCAGAGGATGCAAAAAAGGCGAATGTCTATCGCTTTCAGGTCAGTCCGCAAATGACAAATCATCTTGGAACGATTTCTTATGGAGTGTTTACAACGGTCGTCACAGAAGCAACAAATCGCTATTTACGCACACAGAAAAAAGGCGAAATTGTTGTTGAGAATATTACGATTTATTTTATGAAGCCTGTTCAAATGGACAGTATGCTTGAGGTTCATCCGAAAATTTTGGAAGTCGGACGCAAATTCGGAAAAATAGATGTAGAAGTGTTCAGCAATGGAGTCGTTGTCGGGAAAGCGATGATGATGGTTCAGCTTATAGAGAGAAGTTAAGAAAAGAAAAAGGACGGTCATCCGTCCTTTTTCTTTTGTATCAGCCTTGCTTGGATTCCTTAAGAGCAAACGGCAAATAATGTTTATAGGCTTTATATCCTGCCCAGCTGCTTGCGAGTCCGACGATCATAAAAATGATTCCAACGACTAATGATACAGTTGAATAAAAAAGAAATAATTGATTGAGTCCAAAGAAAAAGACGAAAATTCCAAGGGCAATGCTTGACTTTGCAGAGAGCCATTGCTTCTCCATAGGCTTTTTTGTTCTGTAGAATTTGACTTTATAGAAGAGATAAAAGGAAAATGCAAAGATGATCAGAATTACGAATACAGGCATTAAGTAAAACCTCCATATTAAACTTACATCCTCTATTTTAATCATTCTTGCAGTGAATTGCCATAACCAAAAGAGAAGATTCGCTTTTCTGCACGATGGTTTTTATGATTTAATTAGTCTATAAGCAGGTACGCAAAGGAGATTACATATGAAAAGTGAAATACTGTCAGCCATAAAAGAATATCAAACGATCATTATCCATCGGCATGTGCGGCCTGATCCGGACGCATACGGATCTCAGTGCGGGTTAGCTGAAATCATCAAAGCATCATTTCCTGATAAAAAAGTATTGCTCGCAGGACTAGGGGAGCCGACTCTTGAATTTTTGTATAAGATGGACACTGTTGCAGACCACGATTTTGATGGCGCTCTAGTGATTGTCTGTGACACAGCGAATCAGGAGCGTGTTTGTGACCAGCGTTACCGTACAGGTGCAAAATTAATTAAAATCGATCATCATCCAAATGAGGATCCATATGGTGATCTGTTGTGGGTAGATACAAAAGCAAGTTCTGTCAGTGAAATGATTTATGAATTTTACCTTTCAGGGAAAGAAGATGGACTTGTTTTGCCTGATAAAGCGGCACAGCTGATTTATGCAGGCATTGTTGGAGATACAGGCCGTTTTCTTTTTCCAAGCACAACGAAAAAAACGCTGAGGTACGCAAGTGAGCTCGTGGAGTACAACTTTGCTTTCACAGAAATTTACGATGAGTTATATAAGACAAAGGTGAATGCAGCAAAGCTCAGCGGATATGTTCTTCAAAATTTTAACCTTTCATCTTCCGGTGCTGCATCGATGATTCTGACAAAAGAGATTCTTGAAAAATTTGAAGTAAGTGCTTCTGAGGCTTCTCAACTGGTTGGGATGCTTGGCAATATAGAAGGTCTTCGGGCATGGGTCTTCTTTGTAGAGGAATCCGATCAAATTCGGGTTCGTTTAAGATCTAAAGGACCGATTATCAATGAGTTGGCAAAGAAATATCGCGGCGGAGGGCACCCGCTTGCTTCGGGGGCATCAATCTATAACTGGGAAGAAGCAGAGCAGGTTCTTGCAGATCTTGAAAAAGTGTGTCAGTCTTAAACAATTATTTAACTGGGATAAACCAATATCCGAATTCGGTTGAATCCTCGTGGAAGGTCAGTCCTTGTGCAAGCAGTTCTTTTTTAATTAATGTAGCTAGTTCAGCAGACTCTGCATAAGCGGAAAAGCCTTCTTTCAGCCGTTCAGCTTTTTCACGGGCCATCTTTTTGTGATTTAATACATACATCACATTCCCTCCTTCTATAAATGGGTGATTGGGTCTGATGCTATTACCATTTTACCCCATACATGCGGGGGAGTGTGATGTAATTGATTGAAATTTCAAAAAATAATTCCATTTATTTAGTTGATTCTCTTTTAAAACTATTTATTTGGTTCGGAAGTCCCGGCTGCTACTTTGCAAATGCTACTTTAAGCTCGATAAACAGGGTCGTGTATATGAACATTTCCTCAATTTCCACTTTATATTGTTTGTCGTCAATTTTATAGACCTTATTTTCAATTGCTTTTTTCATCAGCTTCCTGCTTTTATAGACACTTTCTAAATCCTTTGCAATCACATCAGAAATATCCTCTTTTACATGATCTTGAATCATGTAGGTCATAAGCGATGTGAATTGATACCTTTCCCCGTTCACCAGAGTTACATGAATGTTTTGGACCCTAAGTTTTTCCTGATTGATTTTATTGAGTGTCTCAATTTCTTCTTTGTAGCTTATATTTGTCTTTTTTAATTCTGCAATTGTATATGCCTGATCTTCAATCTTAGTTATTAGTTCCTCCTGCCATTCACCGTAAATATAGAGAAAGATACACCAGCTGACGACAGCGCCGAGAACCATTCCCGCGAAAAGCCGCTGCCAGGAAGGTCTTTTGTACAGAGGCGGAATTCTCATTGCGGCTGCTCCTGTGTCAGCCATGAAATAAGGAGCCAGCCTGTCTGGGCCCCGCCCATAGCTGAAATAATAAGCAGAATCTGTTTGATAACATCCCGTGTTTCGCCTTCGAAAAATCCTCTTTCAAAGCTGTAAAACGTATCAAACGTACCGCCGATTGCAGCAACAAGCGCCCAAATTTTCAATCTGTTTGCAAGACTGTAAATGGTTGACAGAGGAGGCTCCCCGGCTAAGTATGCTCCTACGCCGCCGATAATTGAACCGCCCAAGATCACTCCAAGCGCTATAAAATAACTATTTATAAAGGCTGGTATAAAAGCTTCTTTAACCTCCATTTTTATCATCATCCCCTTACTGACATGTATATGGACAAACAAAGGGAAGTATGTGATGAGAAAGCTTCAATTTGTGTCACTTTTCAAACAGGAATATAATAAAACTATGAGAATGCCAGAAAGGATGGGAACTTA
Source organism: Peribacillus frigoritolerans (assembly GCF_004358755.1). Taxonomy (GTDB): domain Bacteria; phylum Bacillota; class Bacilli; order Bacillales; family Bacillaceae; genus Bacillus_P. Next base: position 7,709 of record NZ_SMZY01000001.1, read on the forward strand.
GATTGCCATTTGTTCACCTTCAAGTTCAAAGCGCCTACAGTCTGCTGAACAGCTCAGCAAGAATAGATAAGTTAATCGAAAAAGCAAAATCATATCAATTCAAGGCTCTCGCTATTACAGATTTTCATACGATGTATGGAGCGATTGCTTTTTATAAACAATGCAAAAAACACGGCATCAAGCCAATTATCGGACTGACAGCTTCAGTCATTTTAGAAGAGACCGGTGAGGATGTAGGGTATCCCCTTATACTGCTAGCTAAAAATAATGATGGATACCGGAATCTTTTGAAAATCAGCAGTGTTCTGCAAACAAAATCGCCTCAAGGAATTAAGAGCAGATGGCTGAAATCCTACAGCAGCGGTTTAGCGGCCTTTACCCCCGGCAGAACAGGACTTACTGAAAAGTATATTGGGGAGGGGAAAAGTGAAGAAGCAGTAAAGCTTCTCGAGATGTATAAGAGCTTTTTTAATGAAGGAGACTTCTATTTATCTATTCAAAAGCATTCTATCCAAGATGATTTCAAAATGACTGAGGAAATCCTCAAGATAAGCCATCAAACAGGTCTTCCGCTTGTAGCAGCAAATGATGTTCATTACGTGGAAAAAGAGGATGCCTTTGCCCATAATTGTTTGCTTTCTATTAAAAACGGCTCAAAAATGGAAGATGACAGTGATTATGCGCTGCCTTCGAATCAGTATTACTTTAAATCGCCTTCTGAGATGGCTGAACTTTTTCAAGATTGTCCTGAAGCTCTGGAGAATACGCTGAAAATTGCTGAAGAATGCAACGTATCTCTTGAACTCGGAAAAACACAGCTTCCGAAATACCCTGCACCAGCCGGCCAATCAGCTGACGAGTATTTGGAAAGACTTTGTCTGCAAGGATTGAAACATCGTTTTTCAGAACCGGAAGATACCTATTTTAAAAGGCTTGAGTATGAACTGGATGTTATCAAACAAATGAAGTTCAGTGATTATTTCTTAATCGTCTGGGACTTCATGAAGTATGCCCACGACCATCATATTTTGACGGGGCCAGGGAGGGGTTCTGCTGCCGGATCCCTCGTAGCGTATGTGTTAAAAATTACAGATGTAGATCCAATTGAACATCATCTTTTATTTGAGCGTTTTTTAAATCCTGAACGCATTAATATGCCTGATATAGACATTGATTTTCCTGATACAAGACGGGATGAAATGATTGCCTATGTTGCAGAAAAATACGGCTCTATGCACGTTGCCCAGATTGTGACATTCGGAACGCTTGCAGCTAAGGCCTCGCTTCGTGATGTCGGAAGAGTCATGGGGGCATCAGCAAAAGAGGCGGATGTGCTGGCAAAGCTCATCCCTTCTAAACCCGGTACAACGTTAAAGCTGGCTTATTCAGAGTCTAAAGATCTGCAAAATCTTTTATCAGAGTCAGATTTATATAAAAAAATTTATGAAACGGCCCTGAAAATTGAGGGCCTGCCGCGCCATACATCCACACATGCTGCCGGTGTAGTGTTCAGCAGCGAGCCGCTGACTGACATCATTCCCATTCAGGATGGGCATAACGGGATCTATTTAACTCAATTTTCGATGGATTACCTTGAAGACCTTGGATTGCTGAAAATGGATTTCTTAGGTCTTAGAAACTTAACGCTTATTGAAAGAATAACAGGTCTTATTGAACGGAATGAGAAGAAAAAAATCGATTTCTCCCATATTTCCTATAAAGATGAAAAGACATTTGAACTGCTCGGCCAAGGCGATACAACGGGGGTTTTTCAGCTGGAGTCTGAAGGAATGCGGAGCGTTCTTAGAAGACTGAAACCAACAGATCTTGAGGATATTGTGGCTGTAAATGCCCTTTTTCGTCCGGGGCCAATGGAAAACATACCTCTCTTTATAAATCGTAAGCATCTCAGAGAAAAAATCGAATACCCGCATCCTGCACTGGAGCCTATCTTAAAAACAACCAATGGGGTAATCGTGTATCAGGAACAGATCATGGAAATAGCCTCAAAAATGGCTGGGTTTTCTTTGGGTGAAGCTGATTTATTAAGAAGAGCAGTAGGGAAAAAAATTAAGGATATGCTTGATCAGGAAAGAGAGCATTTTGTATCGGGCTGCATCAAAAACGGCTATGATGAAGCCTCTGCAAACAGCATTTATGATTTAATCGTTAAATTTGCTAACTATGGTTTTAATAGAAGCCATGCCGTGGCCTACAGCATGATTTCGTTTCAGCTTGCTTACCTGAAAGCCCATTATCCTGTTTATTTTATGGCAGCACTTTTAACTAGTGTGATCGGCAATGACGAAAAAGTCGCTCAATATATTAGAGAGGCCAAGCAGCATGGCGTTGCTGTTTTGCCGCCATCTATTAACAGAAGTGAATATCCTTTTATTGTAGAAAAGGGAAGCATTCGATTTAGTCTTAATGCAATTAAAAATGTTGGAACAAACGCTGTTAAAGAAATCTATCAGGCAAGAAAGAAAAAGGAATTTGCCGATCTTTTTGATTTTTGTGTGAGGGTATCGATGAAAATCGTCAACCGAAAGGTGATGGAATCTCTCATTTTTTCCGGAGCAATGGATGAGTTTGAGATGGAAAGATCGACGCTGCTCGCAAGTCTTGATTTAGCAATCGAGCATGCAGCACTTTTTTCTTCAGATGATGAAAATCAATATGATTTGTTTTTGGAAGAGGAAGAATTCAGTATTAAGCCGAAATATATAGAAGTTGAACCATTCAAAATGGAAGAAATGCTTAAATTTGAAAAGGAAGCATTGGGATTTTACTTTTCAAGTCATCCAGCATCTGCGCACTCGTTCTTATTTAATCGTTTTGGGGTTGTGAAAATCAGCGATGCGCGGCAATTGCTTCAACAGAAGGTGAAGGTCGGAGTATTTATCACAGCCATCCGCACTATCCGCACAAAAAAAGGCGAGGTTATGGCTTTTCTTGCTTTAAGTGATGAGAGCGGGGAACTTGAAGCGGTAGCCTTTCCGGCTGTTTATACAAAAGCCGGGGATATCTTTTCTCAAGGGAAAGTTGCAGTACTGAGCGGAAAGATTGAGAATCGCAATGATCGGCTGCAGCTGATTATTTCAGATGCAGAAACCATTCAAGATCTCGAGAAGAGAACGAAAACACTATTCCTTAAAATTGAAGAGTCACATCTTGCTGAGGGTAAACTGCAGACTGTACAAGATACCCTCAAGCAGCATCGAGGAGGCACACCCGTTTTTCTTTATTACGAGAAAGACAAAAGAACCGTCCAGCTGCCAAGAGACTATTTTGTGGATGCAACTGACCGATGTTTGTCGGAGCTGAGAGAACTTTTAGGCAATCAGAATGTGGCAGTAAAAGATTAAAAACGTATAATCGGTGAAGTCAAAAAATACAAGTCTTTACAATAACTAAAATTATGTTATGATTTATTATTGGCTGGAGTGGTCAGACCACCTCCAATATGACCCTAAGGAGTGAGAAGATGTCATTGCGAGAAGAAGCATTACATATGCATCTAATTCATAAAGGAAAGCTAGAATCAAAATCAAAAGTACCAGTCAGAAATGCTAAAGACTTAAGCTTAGCTTATTCTCCAGGGGTCGCTGAACCTTGTAAGGCAATTTATGACGATAAAAATAAAGTATACGACTATACGATGAAAGGCAACATGGTGGCAGTAGTATCTGACGGCACTGCAGTGCTTGGCCTGGGAAATATCGGACCGGAGGCAGCACTCCCTGTAATGGAAGGCAAAGCAGTCCTTTTCAAAAGCTTTGCGGGAGTTGATGCGTTTCCGATTTGTTTGAATACAACAGATGTGGATAAAATTGTAGAGACGGTCAAATTGCTTGAGCCTACATTCGGAGGCATCAATCTTGAAGATATTGCAGCACCGAATTGTTTTGTTATTGAAGAAAGATTGAAAAAGGAAACGAATATTCCTGTTTTTCATGATGATCAGCACGGAACTGCCATTGTTACTGTTGCAGGACTTGTCAATGCACTGAAGCTTGCAGGCAAACAAATGTCGAACATAAAAGTGGTGGCAAATGGAGCGGGTGCAGCGGGGATAGCCATTATCAAGCTTCTATACCGCTATGGTGTGCGCGATATTATCATGTGCGATTCAAAAGGGGCAATTTTTGAAGGACGTTCGTTTGGCATGAATAACGTAAAAGCGGAAGTAGCTAAGTTTACGAACCGTGACCGTGCTGAAGGCTCATTGGCAGATGTCATCAAAGATGCCGATGTATTTATCGGTGTTTCAGTTGAAGGTGCATTGACAAAAGAAATGATTGCTACCATGAAAAAGGATCCAATCATCTTCGCGATGGCGAATCCCGTGCCGGAAATCATGCCGAGTGAAGCTAAAGAAGCAGGTGCTATGGTTATTGGCACCGGACGTTCAGATTTCCCGAATCAAGTAAACAATGTTCTTGCATTTCCTGGCATATTCCGAGGCGCTCTGGATGTGCGTGCTACTCATATTAACGAACAAATGAAAATCGCGGCTGTAGAAGCAATTGCTTCATTAATAAGTGCTGAAGAATTATCCGCTGACTATGTTATTCCGGCTCCATTTGATGCACGGGTAGCTCCTGCAGTTGCGGCAGCGGTGGCAAAAGCAGCGATGGAGACTGGTGTGGCAAGATTAAAGGCTGACCCAGATGAAATAGCTGAAAAGACTAAACAGTTAGCGATCATCGAATCAAAGTGAGTGGTGTACTGTGACTGCACCGAAGTCGAAGGTATATATTGAGATACTTCGTCAAATCAGGTCCATTATCCACGAAGATGGTCTTTCAGCAGGAGATAAAATTCCATCTGAAAGAGAACTCGCTGAACGCTTAAATGCAGGGAGATCCTCTGTCAGGGAAGCTCTTCGGGCGCTCGAGCTCCTCGGAATGATTGAAACAAGACGCGGTGAAGGAACTTATATCAAGGATTTCCGCGAACATGGTCTTGTTGAAATTCTCGGCACGTTTATTTTGCAGGATAAGAATGCAATCGCAGATTTGATTGAAATGAACGTGCTGCTGGAATCAAATGCGTTAAAATTATTGCTTGAAAAAGATAATCATGCTGAAGAACTAAAGAATATCGGCATCTCTATTCCGGCTCAGAATCTGGGACATGTGGAGATTATGACTAAGTTTATGCAGCTGTCGGACAACTACCTTTTATTCCGGATATGGACGGTCCTGAATGAGTATTTAAAGGTGATCCAGCCGGAGCAGAAGACCAGCAGAGTTAATGTATATGAAAAAATAATTGATGGACTCATTTCAAAAGATGAAAAGAAGGTATTTGATTCTTTTAACACTCTAACAAAGAAAGAAAATGTCGAATAGGACATGACACCTTTTTACAAAAAAATTGAAAATGATTCGGTAAAGTAGATAGATATGGCTAAAAGACAGGAATGAATCATTTTATTCAAACAGGCGATCTGTCTAGAGACACCGAATGATGTTCATAGAAAAGGAGGCAACGTTTTGTTAAAGGATTTATTTTCTAAAAAGAATTCAAAAAAGAAGAAATATGCATCCATTCCTTCTGAGCAGGCAAAGCATGATGTGCCTGAAGGAATCATGACAAAGTGTCCTAGCTGCAAAAAGATTATGTATTCAAAAGAATTGAATAAAAACCTGCGCGTGTGCATGAATTGCGGCCATCATCACACCATGACTGCAAGAGAAAGAATTAAAAGCTTATTTGATGAACATTCATTTACAGAGTTTGATAAGGAAATGGTCTCTGAAAATCCGCTTAATTTTCCGGGGTATATGGAAAAAGTAGAAAAGGACCGCAAAAAAACAAATTTAAACGAAGCAGTTGTAACCGGAGAAGGCACAATAAACGGCAATAAAACGGTCGTTGCCATTATGGACGCAAGCTTCAGAATGGGCAGCATGGGTTCAGTTGTCGGCGAAAAGATTACTAGAGCGATAGAGCGTGCAAATGACCGTGAGCTGCCGTTTATTATTTTTACAGCTTCCGGCGGTGCAAGGATGCAGGAAGGTGTTCTTAGCTTAATGCAAATGGCCAAGACCAGCTCTGCACTGAAAATGTTCAGTGATAACGGAGGTCTGATCATCTCTGTCATGACTCATCCGACAACAGGAGGGGTTTCTGCAAGCTTTGCTTCTCTTGGTGATTATAATTTTGCAGAACCGCGTGCACTGATTGGATTTGCAGGAAGACGAATCATTGAACAGACAATCAGGGAAGACCTGCCGGAGGATTTTCAGACGGCAGAATTTCTTTTAAAACACGGCCAGCTCGATGCCGTTATTAATCGATTGGATATGAAAGAGACTCTTTCAAACATCCTCGAACTTCATACGTCAGGAGGTGGATCTGCATGGTAGGAGAACTTGAATTTGAAAAACCGGTAACAGATTTAAGGGAAAAAATTTCAGAGCTTAAAGAATTTACGAAGAATACCGATGTAGATCTATCGGCTGAGATTGTGAAGCTTGAAGGCCGTCTTGAAAAGCTTGAAAAAGATATCTATACCAATTTACAGCCTTGGGACCGAGTGCAAATTGCAAGACATCCTAACCGTCCGACAACATTGGATTATATTGAAAAACTTTTCACTAACTTCTTTGAAATACATGGCGACCGCTACTATGGCGACGATGAAGCTATTGTTGGGGGCATCGCAAAATACGATGGACTTCCTGTAACGGTCATTGGCCATCAGCGCGGCAAGGATACGAAAGAAAATATCCGCCGGAACTTCGGAATGCCTCATCCGGAAGGTTACCGCAAAGCATTGCGCTTAATGCATCAGGCTGAAAAGTTCAACCGTCCGATTATTTGTTTCATTGATACTAAAGGAGCTTATCCCGGCAAGGCTGCAGAAGAACGGGGCCAAAGCGAAGCAATCGCCAAAAACTTATTTGAAATGGCAGGATTAACTGTTCCGGTTATCTGTATTGTGATTGGAGAAGGCGGCAGCGGCGGCGCGCTTGCGCTCGGCGTTGGAAATCATATTCACATGCTTGAGAACTCGACTTACTCTGTTATATCGCCTGAAGGAGCAGCTGCTCTTTTATGGAAGGATGCAGGGCTTGCGAAAAAAGCGGCGGAAACAATGAAAATAACAGCGCCTGATCTGAAAAAGCTTGGCGTCATTGATCAAATAATCAATGAAGTTAAAGGCGGCGCACACAGAGATGTTTCAGAACAGGCAAAAAATATTGATAAAGTCATTCATGCTTCCCTGAAAGAGTTATTGAAGCTTGATGGACCTCAATTGGTCCAGCATCGCTATGAAAAGTTTAAAGCAATCGGTCAAGTTTCGTTTGCAGAAGAAATACTTGGGGTAAAATAGATTAACGTGTAGCCTCCGAACAGGAAGGCAGCACGTTTCTTTTTTTAAGGGAATATACCTAGAAAATGATGGTAAACGCATGCCCCCTTAGCTAATGGGATTATTCGACAAACCAAAAAGGAAGCGTTTACTTTATTTAATTTTCAAAGATTCGCTGAAAACCCCTCAAAACAAGAGGTTTTATTGTATAATGAGAAAGGTTTAAATGTAACGTGAAAATTCGACATTTGTCGTTTCTTGTCTATTGTGTTGCCCATTTCTTCATGTTATTTTAATATCACATACTACTTTGGGGTGAGAAAATGAAAAAAATCGGCGTATTAACTAGTGGAGGAGATTCGCCTGGTATGAACGCAGCCGTGCGCGCTGTTGTACGTAAAGCGATCTATCATGATGTAGAAGTGTACGGAATTTATCACGGTTATTCTGGATTAATTGCTGGACATATCGAAAAGCTTGAGCTTGGATCTGTAGGAGATATTATCCACCGCGGGGGTACAAAGCTCTATACAGCACGCTGTCCTGAATTTAAATCAGTTGAGGGACAATTAAAAGGAATCGAGCAATTAAAGAAGCATGGAATAGAAGGCTTAGTTGTCATCGGCGGAGATGGTTCTTATATGGGAGCCAAAAAGCTGACTGAACATGGTTTTCCATGTGTAGGCGTTCCGGGAACCATTGATAATGACATTCCAGGCACTGATTTTACAATTGGATTTGATACTGCACTGAATACAGTCATTGATGCTATAGATAAAATTCGGGATACTGCAACATCACATGAACGTACATACGTGATTGAAGTCATGGGAAGACATGCTGGAGATCTTGCGTTATGGTCAGGTCTTGCAGGCGGAGCAGAAACGATTCTGATTCCGGAAGTGGACTATGATATGGAAGATATCCTTGCACGCTTAAAGCACGGAACAGACCGAGGCAAAAAACACAGTATTATCATCGTGGCAGAAGGCGTAGGAAGCGGAGTCGAATTCGGCAGAAAAATTGAAGAGGCTACAAAGCTTGAAACACGCGTTTCAGTACTCGGGCACATTCAGCGCGGAGGATCTCCTACGGCGTTTGACCGTGTGCTTGCCAGCCGTCTTGGTGCTTATGCTGTAGAATTATTGCTTGAAGGAAAAGGCGGACGCGCAGTCGGCATTCAAAGCAATAAATTAACAAACAATGATATCCTTGAGATTTTAGATACACCGCATACAGTTGATAAGAACATGTATCAGCTTTCAAAAGAATTATCAATCTAAATGATATCTGTTTGGTATCGTTTTCATACCTATTAACAGGAGGAATATAACGAATGAGAAAAACGAAAATAGTCTGTACGATCGGCCCTGCAAGTGAAAGTGTTGAAAAGCTTACGCAATTAATGGAAGCCGGTATGAACGTTTCACGCTTAAACTTCTCTCATGGAGATTTCGAAGAGCACGGAGCCCGCATCAAAAACATTCGCGAGGCATCGGCAAAGCTTAATAAGGATATTGCAATCCTCTTGGACACTAAAGGACCTGAAATCCGCACGCACTCCATGCAGGACGGTGCAATCGAGTTAGTTGCAGGATCAGAAGTGATCGTGTCAATGACTGAAGTGCTTGGAACAGCTGATAAGTTCTCAATCTCATACGAAGGTTTAATTGATGATGTACATGCAGGATCAATCATTTTACTTGATGATGGTCTGATCGGACTTGAAGTTCTTGAAATGAACAAACAAGCGAAAGAAATCAGAACAAAGGTTTTAAACACAGGCACATTAAAGAACAAAAAAGGTGTCAACGTTCCAGGCGTAAGCGTTAAGCTTCCGGGAATCACGGAAAAAGATGCAAATGATATCGTTTTTGGAATCGAGCAGGGAGTAGACTTTATCGCTGCGTCATTCGTACGACGTGCAGCAGATGTTCTTGAAATTCGCGAATTGCTTGAAAAACACGATGCGGGCCACATTCAAATCATCCCTAAAATTGAAAACCAGGAAGGTGTCGATAACATCGACGAGATTCTTGAGGTTTCAGATGGTTTAATGGTTGCACGCGGTGACTTGGGTGTTGAAATTCCAGCTGAAGAAGTGCCATTGGTTCAAAAAGAACTAATTAAAAAGTGTAACGCTTTAGGCAAACCGGTAATTACAGCTACACAAATGCTTGACAGCATGCAGCGCAATCCGCGCCCGACACGCGCTGAAGCAAGTGACGTTGCAAACGCCATTTTTGACGGTACTGATGCAATCATGCTATCTGGTGAGACGGCTGCAGGATCATACCCTGTTGAAGCTGTTCAAACTATGAATAACATTGCTTCACGTGCTGAACAAGCTCTTGATTACAAGCAAATCCTTGCAAAGCGCAGTGAACAGGCTGACATGACAATTACGGATGCAATTGGACAATCGGTTGCGCATACAGGACTTAACTTGAAAGCTGCTGCAATTGTAGCAACGACTGAAAGCGGACATACGGCGAGAATGATTTCAAAATACCGTCCTAAAGCTCCGATCGTGGCTGTTACTTCATGTGAGTCAGTTTCACGCAAGCTTGCTCTTGTTTGGGGCGTATACTCACGCAATGGTCAAAAAGCAGCATCAACTGATGAAATGCTTGAACAGGCAGTACAAGAGTCACTTCAGTCCGGAATTGTTAAGCATGGTGATTTAGTTGTCATTACTGCAGGCGTGCCAATCGGCGAAACGGGCACAACGAACTTAATGAAAGTTCACGTTGTTGGCGATGTGATTGCTAAAGGACAGGGAATCGGACGCAAAACAGCGTTTGGAAAAGTTGTCGTGGCAAGCTCAGCATCTGATGCTGAATCAAAAATGACTCAGGGTGCTATTTTAGTGTCTCAAAGCACAGATCGTGACATGATGGGTGCCTTAGAGCAAGCATCAGCATTAATTACAGAAGAAGGCGGATTAACAAGCCATGCTGCTGTAGTTGGCTTAAGTCTTGGAATTCCTGTAATCGTAGGAGTGGAAAATGCAACTTCTATCCTTAAAGATGGTCAGGAAATCACAGTTGATGGATCACGCGGTGCCATCTACCAAGGACATGCAAGTGTTCTTTAAGTAAATACAGACAAAAAGAGAAGGGCTTTTCCTTCTCTTTTTTGCATGCATTCCATATACTCTTTATATACGACAAAATGAGGTGCATTAGATGAGATATTTGCTGCCGTTTTTAATCATCATCCCAGCATGTGAAATTGGCATCCTACTTTTCTCGGGCAAAACGATCGGAATCATTCCAACGATTCTTCTGATCATTGCAACTGGGATAGCTGGAGCGTGGCTTGCAAAGAAGCAGGGAATGGAAGCGATCCGAAAAGTTCAGCGTGAAATCAGCTTTGGAAATATTCCCGGCAATGCCATAATTGACGGGCTATGCGTTCTCGTTGGGGGCTTGCTTCTATTAACCCCAGGTTTTATAACAGATTTAACAGGGTTTGTTTTATTAATCCCCGCAACAAGAAAGTTTGTAAAACCGCTGCTGCAAAAGTGGATCAGCAGAATAATCGATCAAAATCGATTTACAATTATACGATAGAACCGCCTGATTTTGCATCAGCGGTTTTTTCCTGTTTGCCAATACAGAAAAGCGAAGCCTGCCTGCGCTAGACGGGCGCTTCCGCTTTTCTGATGGCCCTTACGATTTTTTAGCAGTGATAAATGTCCAAATATCTTCAAATACTCCTGCATTGTGAAGGGCATTGAATATGACTAAAGAAACTGGCCCGACGATTAAACCAAGAAACCCAATCAATTTGAAACCTACAAATAACGAAATCAGTGTAGCTAGAGGATCAAGTCCAATCGTTGAAGATAAAATCTTAGGTTCCATCATTTGACGCTGAATCAATATGATCAGATATAAAACACCTAAACCAATAGCAAACGGCAGATCGCCGCTGAATGCTGAGTAAATGATCCACGGGACGAAAACCAGACCTGTTCCCAGATAAGGAAGCAAATCAACAATTCCAATCAGCAAAGCAATTGTAATTGCATAATCAACCCTCAGGAAGAGCAACCCTATTAATACGATAATTGTTGTGATGCTGATTAATATCAGCTGAGCTTTAATGAAACCAAGCAAGGCTTTTTTTAAATCATCAACAACCGTTCTGCCGCTTTTTCTCGCTTTAAGAGGAAGATATTTGCGAAGCAGCTTCTGAAATTTGTACCAGTCTTTGCTGATGAAGAAAGCCGCGAGCAAGGAGAAAATTGTCACTGTAGCAGCGTTCGGAAGCCAGCTGATCAAAAGCGGAATATTCTCAAGCAGTCCTTTTAAAAAGTCGGCTGCATTTGATCCGATTTTTTCGCCTGCATTTTGAATGTTGGCAAGGATCGTGGCCTGCTGACTTGAATCAAGCGTGTTAAATAAAGCAGCAATATCTTCATAGATGGGAAGCACACGGTCCCCAATGAATGTCTCAATATAAACGACAAGTGCTTTGAAATGCTCAGGCACGGACGATGCAAGATACGTTGTTCCCGTTACGAGTTCAGTGACCAGCAAAGTGATAATGCCTGCGAAAATGACAAACAGAAATGCGATGGATAGAAAAACGGCAGCACTCCGGACCATTTTTTTTTCGAGCAGATTAACCATGGGGTTAATGAACATTGCAAGGATGAGTCCTATTATAAACGGATAAGTGAGAGCCGAGACATAATAGACAGAGGCGAGCACAGCGGCAATGATGCCTGCAACGGCAAGCGTTCTGACAGTAACTTGTACAATATAAGCATTCAAATGATCCCCTCCTTTTCATCATTCAGATTTTTTATAGGTTAAGATCGTTTATAAATTTCGGTACTTGTGTCAAGCATGAGGTCCCAGACTCTTTGCAAAAAAGAGATCTGTATTTGCCGATGTGCTGGCAAAGGCTTTTGAAAGGAATTATGAAAATGAATCAACCTGTCCTATTCTTAATCATATTATTGATCGTTGGATTTCTTGCCAAAAATCAATCATTAATGTTCGCAGTCGGTTTTTTATTAGTAGTGAAATTGACCGGCCTTGATACGAAATTGTTCCCTCACATCCAGGCAAAGGGGATAAATTGGGGTGTCACCGTTATTACGATCGCCGTTTTGGTGCCGATTGCTACCGGTGATATTGGATTTAAGCAGCTGACAGAGGCAATGAGATCTTCCTATGCATGGATTGCTTTGGGAGCCGGGATTGCAGTAGCCCTTATTGCTAAAAATGGTTTGACGCTGCTTGCTGAAGATCCCCATATCACTACAGCTCTTGTGTTTGGAACCATTTTAGCAGTGTCTTTATTTGGGGGAGTCGCCGTAGGACCGCTGATTGGAGCGGGAATTGCCTATTTGGCTATGCAAACGGTTAAATTTTTTGGTTAATATAATAAATTCTGATACAATAAGTGAGAAGGCGCCTTTAAAACTCATTATTCTTCTTAAATATCATTTTTCTGACAAATTTTTTGGTTCTGGAAATTCTTTTCGTTCACAAAAATCAGATAATTGTTTATAATGGGTATAGGCAGTTTCATTCCGCCTTCTTATTAATTAAAGTCACAATTGAAGATAACATTCGATGTGGCTATTATATTAGCTGTAAATGTAAGCATTTTCTTTTTAAAAAATGCTTGTGTATTGAGCAAGCGCTCGGTCGTTTAAACGATTGAAAGATTGGGCAAATAAAAAGAAAAAGACCAGTTTGTCGAATGCTATCTTTTATTGTTGACGAGAAGAGCGGATCAATGGGGATATTTTTGCAAAGGAGAGATTTACATGACAACAACACGGGGTCTAGAAGGAGTAGTTGCTACTACTTCATCTGTAAGTTCTATTATTGATGATACTCTTACATATGCGGGGTATAATATCGATGATTTAGCAGAGAATGCTAGTTTCGAAGAGGTCGTTTATTTATTGTGGCATAGAAAGCTTCCAACGAAAGACCAGCTTGCAGAAATTAAAAAAGAACTTGCTGAGAATGCTGAAATACCGCAGGAGGTTGTCGATCACTTTAAATCATACGATTTAAAATCTGTACATCCGATGGCAGCTCTGCGTACAGCTGTATCTCTTCTTGGCTTGTTTGACAGTGAAGCAGATGTAATGGATCCGGAAGCTAACTACCGCAAAGCGATCCGCCTTCAGGCTAAACTGCCGACAATTGCTGCAGCATTTGCCCGAATCCGTAAAGGACTTGAGCCTATTAAACCAAAATCTGATGCTAGTTTAGCAGCGAACTTCCTGTATACTTTAACTGGAGAAGAGCCGAGCGGTGTAGCAGTTGAAGCTTTCAACAAAGCACTGGTCCTTCATGCGGATCATGAGCTCAATGCATCTACATTTACAGCACGGGTATGTGTAGCAACACTATCAGATGTATATTCCGGCGTGACTGCAGCAATCGGAGCTCTTAAAGGGCCTCTTCATGGCGGTGCAAATGAAGCAGTTATGAAAATGCTCAAAGAAATCGGCGATGTTGATAACGTTGAGTCATACTTGCATGAAAAGTTTGCACGCAAAGAGAAAATTATGGGCTTTGGACACCGTGTGTACCGCCAAGGTGATCCTAGAGCGAAACATCTGAAGGAAATGTCTGAAAAATTGACGAACCTCACTGGTGAGCCAAAATGGTTTGAAATTTCTACTAAAATTGAAGAAGTCGTAACAAGTGAAAAATCCATTCCGCCAAACGTAGATTTTTATTCAGCATCTATGTACCACAGCTTAGGAATCGATCATGATTTGTTCACGCCAATCTTTGCCGTCAGCCGTGTATCCGGATGGCTCGCTCATATTCTTGAGCAATATGAGAACAACCGTCTGATCCGCCCGCGTGCAGATTATACAGGTCCTGACATGCAGAAATATGTCCCAATCGAACAGCGCGGCTGATCTCTTTTAAAGATTAGAGGCCCTTTACAGTAAAAACTGGACCGGCCTCTTATTGATGAATCAGAAACCAGGCGATTCCGCTTTTCTAACTATCATACATAACAGGAGGTAATTATTTTGACACAAGGACAAAAAATTACAGTAACAGATGGAGTATTAAACGTACCTAACAATCCAATCATTCCATTTATTGAAGGGGACGGAATTGGTCCTGATATCTGGGCAGCAGCTTCACGCGTTTTAGAAGCAGCAGTTGATAAAGCATATAATGGCGAAAAGAAAATTGAGTGGAAAGAAGTTTTAGCAGGAGAAAAAGCATTTAACAAGACTGGAGAATGGCTTCCTGAAGAAACACTTGAAGTAATCCGCGAATACTTCATCGCGATTAAAGGACCTTTGACGACTCCGGTAGGCGGAGGAATTCGCTCATTGAATGTTGCCCTTCGTCAAGAGCTTGATTTGTTTACTTGCCTTCGTCCTGTACGCTATTTTAATGGAGTTCCTTCTCCAATTAAGCGTCCTGAAGATACAGATATGGTCATTTTCCGCGAAAATACGGAAGATATCTATGCTGGAATTGAGTATGCTAAAGGATCTGAGGAAGTAGAAAAATTGATTTCATTCCTTAAAAATGAGTTAGGCGTTAATAAAATCCGCTTCCCTGAAACTTCAGGCATCGGCATTAAGCCTGTTTCTGAAGAGGGTACTCAGCGTTTAGTGCGTGCTGCAATCAATTATGCAATTAAAGAAGGCCGCAAATCAGTTACACTCGTTCACAAAGGAAACATCATGAAGTATACTGAAGGAGCTTTCAAGAACTGGGGCTATGAACTGGCAGAAAAAGAATTCGGAGATCAAGTATTTACTTGGGCTGAATATGACCGCATCGTTGAAAAAGACGGCAAGGATGCTGCAAACAAAGCACAGCAGGATGCAGAAGCTGCCGGCAAAATCATTGTAAAAGATTCTATCGCAGATATCTTCCTGCAGCAGATCTTAACTCGTCCGCGTGAATTTGACGTAGTTGCAACAATGAACTTAAACGGAGACTACATTTCTGATGCCCTTGCTGCTCAAGTAGGCGGAATCGGTATCGCTCCTGGAGCAAATATCAACTATGAAACTGGACATGCTATCTTCGAAGCTACGCATGGAACAGCTCCTAAATATGCAGGACTTGATAAAGTAAATCCATCATCTGTCATTCTTTCTGGAGTGTTAATGCTTGAGCACTTAGGATGGAATGAAGCAGCTAAATTAGTTGTTGACGCAATGGAACAATCAATCTCAGACAAAGTAGTTACGTATGACTTTGCCCGTTTAATGGACGGCGCTAAAGAAGTAAAATGCTCTGAGTTCGCTGATGCGCTAATCAGCAAAATGTAAGGAAACCAGTAAGGCTATTTTTCTTCTATGAAAAATAGCCTTATCATACATAGTAAAGGGGATGTTTTGAATGGGAATGAAACGCAAAAAGGTTTCAGTGATCGGTGCTGGCTTTACTGGTGCGACAACTGCATTTTTATTAGCTCAAAAAGAACTTTCAGATGTCGTATTAGTAGATATTCCGCAGCTTGAGAATCCCACTAAAGGGAAAGCTTTAGATATGCTGGAAGCAAGCCCTGTTCAAGGATTTGATGCTAATATTATTGGAACAAGCGATTATGCAGATACAGCTGATTCTGATATTGTCATCATTACAGCAGGCATCGCCCGCAAACCAGGTATGAGCCGAGATGACTTAGTTCAAACAAACCAAAAAATCATGAAAAGCGTTACAAAGGAAATTGTGAAATACTCTCCAAATACAATCATCATTGTTTTAACAAATCCTGTCGATGCTATGACATACACTGTGTATAAAGAATCAGGATTCCCGAAAAGCCGTGTAATTGGACAATCAGGAGTGCTTGATACAGCCCGATTCCGTACATTCGTAGCACAAGAGCTGAATCTTTCAGTGAAAGATGTAACAGGTTTCGTACTTGGCGGACACGGAGATGATATGGTGCCGCTCGTGCGCTACTCATATGCAGGCGGTATTCCCCTAGAAACATTAATCCCGAAAGACCGTTTAGAGGCTATCGTTGAGAGAACACGCAAAGGCGGCGGAGAAATTGTTAACTTATTAGGCAATGGCAGCGCTTATTATGCTCCAGCAGCTTCATTAGTTGAAATGTCAGAAGCGATCCTTAAAGATCAGCGCCGAGTAATCCCTGCGATTGTTTATCTCGAAGGCGAATATGGCTATAAAGGAATTTATCTAGGTGTTCCAACTATCCTTGGAGGAAACGGGCTAGAGCAAATTATTGAGCTTGAATTAACGACTGACGAAAAAGAAGCATTAACAAAGTCTGCAGAATCTGTAAAAAGCGTCATGAAAGTTCTTACTTAATAACTCAGAAGTTGGAGATAGATCTCCAGCTTTATTGAGAATGAAATTGTAAACGTTTTCACTATTGGAGGTGACCGAAAATGCTGCTTGGCAAAAAAAGAAAACTTGGGAGACAAATCGATGAAATCACTACAGGAGAAAAATTAACACTTACTGAGAAGATTGAAGATAAAGATCTGCTCCTGTATCTTGGTCTGACAAATGATGCAAACCCGCTGTACATTCAGCATGACTATGCTTCGTTAACACCTTATGAAAAACCGATTGTACCAAGTATCATGCTTACAGGAATTATTACTTCTGCTGTTTCTAAATATTTGCCGGGACCAGGAAGTCACATTCTGCAGCAGAATCTCTCGTTTCCACTGCCAGTCTATCATTACAGCATGATTCAATTTTTCTTTGAAGTCATAGATGTTAATAAAGAAGAGAATCAGATCACCTTGCGTGTAGAAGCGCATAATGAAAAAGAATTGCCTGTTATCGAAGGATCGATCATTGTTGTACCGCCTGTTCAGCTTTCATCAATGGACGGACATGCTCTTGAAAACTTTTAACTTGTCATACCAGTGTCCTAAAGCGGATACTGGTATTTTTTTGGCTTTTCCTTATGCTTTGTTGCATTTAGACTAATGCTTAAAACCTCTACTGGAGCGGAATGGAACGGACAACATTTATAATCAAAAAACAAGAATTTATGCGAAACAGCCTTTTTTTGATTCGTGTCCTTATGTTCTGCTAAGAATACAATAGGAATTTGTCTGCTTTTATTGGTCATTCTAAAGAATAGTAACCTGCCTGATTATAGGAGAACTGTACGATCTGAAAGAAAACATTTGTTCAATTACAACTATCCTCTATAATGGAGATATAAAAAGAGATAAGCAATTTGGATTGTTTGGGGTAAAACTATTTGGTGGAGGCTTATATGAGTAAGAAAATTCTGGTCGTAGATGACGAACAATCAATTTTAACCTTGCTTCAATACAATCTTATTCAAGCGGGTTTTGAAGTAATTACAGCAATCGATGGAGAAGAAGGTCTCGAAAAGGGGCTGAATGAATCACCAGATTTAATGGTGCTCGATCTCATGCTTCCAAAAATGGACGGCATAGAGGTATGCAAACAGCTTAGACAAAAGAAAATCATGGTGCCGATTCTGATGCTGACAGCAAAAGATGATGAATTTGATAAAGTTCTTGGCTTAGAACTTGGCGCAGATGACTATATGACAAAGCCTTTTAGCCCAAGAGAAGTTGTTGCTAGGGTAAAAGCCATTTTAAGAAGAACACAGACTTCATCTGATCCAGAAATTAAAGAACTTGATACTTCTGAAAGAATGATGATTGGAGATCTGAAAATCCTTCCAGAACATTACGAAGCCTATTTCGGGGATGAACGTCTTGAGCTGACTCCTAAAGAATTCGAACTTCTTGTTTATTTAGCCAGACATAAGGGCCGCGTGCTGACAAGGGACCAGCTGCTGAGCGCTGTCTGGAACTATGACTTTGCCGGAGATACACGAATAGTCGATGTACATATCAGCCACTTGCGTGAAAAAATTGAGCGAAACACAAAAAAGCCGCTCTACATAAAAACGATAAGGGGACTGGGATACAAGCTCGAGGAGCCAAGAATGGATGAATAGGTTTCGTTCACGCCTGATTTTTGCTCTTATCACGCTGATCATTGCGGTTTTAATTGGCCTTGGGCTGCTTCTTGGACAAATTTTCGGCAGTTATTATATGAATTCCTTTCAAGAGCGGATAAAAGAAGAGGCAAAAATAACGGAACTTTTTATTCAGGAAAAGGGATTGACTTCACCTAATTTTGATTCATTTCTTAAAAACTACAGCGAAACAATCAAATCTCATATTACAATTTATGACCGAAACGGAAATGTATTAAAGGATGCCGGGCCTTTTCAGCAAGATCATGATGCAATTGCAAAAGAAATTCTTATAAAACACCGCAATTCCAATAAAGGATTCAAACTCAGTATCGAGGAAGAAAATCTTTATATCTATGGTTTGCCTTACTATGAGAATGATGTGAAGCAGGGCTACATTATCCTTAGCTCAACAGAAAATTCCTTAAAGAAAATCAATCAGCAAATATGGGGGCTTCTTATTGCGAGCCTTGGTTTGGCTCTTCTAGTCATTCTCCTGCTTGCTTTAAGGATTACTTCCCGTTATACAAAACCGATTGAATCAGCCACAAATGTGGCTATGGAGCTTGCAAAAGGCAACTATAAAGCGAGAACGTATGAAGATCATCTTGATGAAACCGGCATGCTCAGTCAATCCATCAATGTTCTTGCAAGAAATCTCCAGGATATGAACCGTGCCCAGGAAATGCAGCAGGATCGTCTCCAGACACTAATAGAAAACATGGGAAGCGGCTTGATTTTGATTGATGGCAGAGGATATATCAATCTAGTCAATCGCGCCTACAAAGAATTATTCAATATTGAATCCACCGACTTTTTATATAAGCTTTATTATGAAGCCTTTCAGCATAAAGAAATTGTTGATCTGGTCGAGCACATCTTTATGACCGAAATCAAGGCGAGAAAACAGCTGCATCTTCCTCTTAAAATAGAGCGCAGGCATTTTGAAGTATACGGTGCTCCGATTATTGGCACCAATGATGAATGGAAGGGCATTGTTCTTGTTTTTCATGATATTACGGAACTGAAAAAACTTGAGCAAATGAGAAAAGACTTCGTTGCGAACGTATCTCATGAGCTGAAAACGCCCATTACATCGATTAAAGGATTTACAGAAACGCTGCTTGACGGTGCACTCGAGGACAGGCAGACCCTGGAGTATTTCCTTTCCATTATTCTTAAAGAAAGTGACAGACTGCAAACCTTGATTCAGGACTTGCTTGACTTATCAAAAATAGAACAGCAGGGCTTCAAGCTTAATCTTCAAAACTGCAATGCAAAGGAGATCCTTGAAGAAGTCATTATCATTCTTAGAAGTAAAGCAGTTGAGAAAGAAATTGAGTTATCACTTCATGTGAATTCCGATGAACTGTATGTGTTTGGGGATGTTTATCGTCTAAAGCAAATCTTTATTAATCTTATTAGCAATGCCTTGAACTATACGCCTAAAGGCGGTAAAGTCCAGGTGTTTTTAAAAGACGGTGAAAGTCATGCAGCTTTTATTGTCAGTGATACAGGAATTGGAATTGAAAAAGAAGAAATTCCAAGGATTTTTGAACGTTTTTACAGAGTAGATAAAGCAAGAAGCCGAAATTCGGGAGGAACGGGGCTGGGACTTGCTATTGTTAAACATTTGGTTGAAGCGCATAAGGGGCAGATTTTTGTAAACAGCACGGTAGGGGAAGGAACCACTTTCACAGTAAAGCTGAAAAAAAATCATCATTTGGAGTAGGGTTTACATATTATTTACATCACATTTAATTTTGCTTAATAAAGTGCTGATAATATAATAAGTGAAAACCCCTTCATCCAAGGAGCCAATCTTTTGGACGAGAACATTCCCTGTTCTCGTCCCTTTTTTTGTTCTATTATTTAAACTGCTTCCAAAAAAATGAAACTTTTTCACCTAACCTGCGTAAATATTTGGGAAGGTAAAAAGGGGGCATAGAAATGATCAGCATCAAGCGCATTTATACAATAATCGGAGCTGTCTTATTAGTGATTGTTCTAGCTATTCTTGCATTTACAACCTGGTATACGGTGGATGAATCGGATCAGGCTGTTATTATCACATTTGGTGAAGTGGAAGAAGGCATCAGTGAACCCGGGCTTCACTTTAAAATGCCATGGCCGGTTCAATCTGTAGAAAAACTGTCAAAAGAAACATTCAGTCTTCAGTTTGGCTACACAGAAAAGGATGGAGATGTAAAATCATTTCCAAAAGATACAAAAATGATCACAGGTGATGAAAATATTGTTTTGGCTGATATGGTTGTGCAATGGAAAATAACCAATCCTGAAAAATATTTATTTAACTCGGAGGATCCTCAGGAAATTTTATATGATGCAACATCTGCATCTTTAAGAAGTATTATCGGAAGTTCAATTATTGATGATGCACTAACATCCGGAAAGGTAGAAATTGAGGAAGATGTACAGGAACTGTTAATCTCCCTTGTTGAAAAATACGATATCGGCATCTCTATACTTGCAGTTAAGCTTCAGGATGTTGATCTGCCGAATGATGAGGTCCGTAAAGCATTTACAGATGTAACAAGTGCACGTGAAACAATGAACACTAAAATAAATGAAGCAAAGAAATACTCGAATCAGCGGACTCAAGAGGCAGAGGGAGAAAAAAATGCATTAAAATCAAAAGCTGAAGCGGATAAAACCGCAAGAATAGAGAAAGCGCGCGGTGAGGTAGCTACATTCAATGCCGTTCTGGGTGAATATCAGAATGCTAAAGCAATCACGGAGAAACGTCTGATCCTTGAAACGATTGATCAAGTGCTTCCGGGAGCAACGATTTATTTTATGAAAGATGACGGCAACACAATGAAGTATTTCCCGATTGGCGACATGCAAAAGCAAACAGAGGCAAAGCCAAAAGCAGCAGATGAAGAAGGAAGTGATAAAAATGGCCAATGATAATCTAGTCAAAATGAAAAATCAGCGCAGAGATTTCAGCGGATACGGAAAATATATCCGCGCTGGGATCTGGCTTATTTTAACGCTCATCCTTGCCATTGTCCTGCTTACAAATCTGTTTGTAGTAAAAGAAAATGAGTACAAAGTAATCCGCCAGTTTGGAGAAGTTGTAAAAATTATTGAAAAACCTGGACTGCACATAAAAATACCATTTGTTCAAACGGTATCTTCCATTCCAAAATACCAAATGACTTTTGACGTAGAAGAGGCGGAAATAAACACAAAAGATAAAAAGCGGATCTTGATAGACAACTATGCTGTGTGGAAGGTAGATGACCCGAAAAAATTAATTGCCAATGCAAGAACGCTTGTAAACGCAGAAACAAAGATGGCGGAATTTACGTTCTCAACCGTTCGTTCTGAGCTTGGGAAATTAAACTATGATGAGATCATCAACGATGAAAAATCATCCAGGGGAAGCATTAACGATAAAGTAACGGAGATTGTAAATTCTCTTCTTGAAAAAGACGGATACGGCATCAGTGTAACGGACGTGCGGATTAAACGGACAGATCTGCCGGAAGATAATGAGGAATCGGTTTATACCAGAATGATTTCAGAGCGACAGTCAACGGCACAGGAGTATTTATCCATGGGAGATGCGCGGAAAAATACGATTATTGCAGAAACAGACCGGACGGTAAAAGAAATGCTTGCTAAAGCAGCTGCAGACGCAGACGTCATCCGAAGCCAGGGTGAAAAGGAAGCAGGTAAAGTTTACAATAGCTCTTATTCAAAAGACCCAGCATTCTATGAGCTGTACCGAACACTGGAATCCTATAAGAAAACAATCGGCAATGAAACAGTCATTATCATGCCGTTTGACTCCGAATATGCCAAAACATTGATGGGTGAGACGGAATAAACCTAATCAGCTAAACAGAAATATAAGCCCTTGATTTTCTTTCTTTCTGCCTCTCATGGTAGAATAGAGAAAGATAAATCATGGGTTTTTTCTTATGAAAAACCCATGAATAAGGTGTATTTCTTACATACAGGAGGTTCGGTTGAATGACAAAAAAACTCGTTCTCATTGACGGGAACAGCATTGCCTATCGCGCTTTTTTTGCCTTGCCATTGCTGAATAACGATAAAGGCGTACATACGAATGCTATATATGGATTTACTATGATACTTATGAAAATACTTGAGGATGAAAAACCTTCACACCTTCTTGTTGCATTTGATGCAGGGAAAACTACTTTCAGACATGAAACGTTTAAAGAATATAAAGGCGGAAGACAGAAGACCCCGCCTGAGCTCTCTGAGCAGTTTCCGTTTATCCGCGAGCTGCTGGATGCCTACAGCATATCACGCTATGAACTTCCGAATTTTGAAGCCGATGACATTATCGGAACTCTATCAAAGCAAGCTGAACGTGATGGATTTGAAGTGAAAGTCATCTCGGGTGATAAAGATTTAACCCAGCTTGTTTCAGATCATATAACAGTTGATATTACGAGAAAAGGAATTACAGACGTTGATTCCTATACACCTGAGTTTGTTCAGGAGAAATATGGACTTGTTCCGGCTCAGATTGTGGATATGAAAGGATTAATGGGTGACAGCTCGGATAATATCCCCGGAGTTCCAGGAGTTGGAGAGAAGACAGCGATTAAGCTGCTTAAGGAGCACGAAACGCTTGAACGTCTCCTTGAATCGCTGGATCAGGTGACCGGTAAGAAGTTAAAAGAGAAGCTTGAAGAAAACAAGGATCAGGCCATCATGAGCAAGGAGCTTGCAACAATCAACTGTGCTGCACCTGTAGAAATAACACTAGCTGATGTGCAGTACGGGGGCTACGATGTAAAGAATGTTGCAGGAATTTACAAAGAACTGGGGTTCAATTCATTGCTTGAGAAGCTTGGTGCGGAAGCAGAGATTGAGGAACAGCCAATTGAGGATGTCGAATATGAAACCGCGGAAGACATAACAGATGATCTGCTTACAGATGAAGCTGTATTAATCGTTGAAGTATTGGAAGAAAATTATCATAACAGCGACATTATTGGTCTTGCGATCATAAATGAGAACGGAAACTATTACGTTCCGACTGAACTGGCTTTAACCTCTGAAAAGTTTTTAAAGTGGGCGTCAGATCATACGAAGCGCAAAACTGTGTATGATGCTAAACAATCGATTGTGGCTCTTCATTGGCAGGGGATTGATCTGAATGCGGTTGAATTTGATGTTTTGCTTGCGGCATACATCTTAGACCCTTCACAAACGTTTGATGATGCGGCAAGTGTTGCCCGCCATAAAGGCATACATATTGTTCAGTCAAATGACGCTGTTTATGGAAAAGGAGCCAAGAGGGGGATTCCTGATACAGAAAAACTTGCGGAACACTTAGTGCGCAAAGGCATTGCTCTGCAAACTGTCAGAGAAAAACTGCAGCTTGAGCTGGAAGAGAATGAACAGCTTGAACTTTACCAGGATCTTGAAATGCCGCTTTCAATCATTTTGGCTGAGATGGAAGCAACAGGTGTGACGGTTGATGTGAACCGTTTAAACGATATGGGGCAGCAGCTGACTGAACGGTTAAAAACGCTTGAAGAGAATATCCATCGCTTAGCCGGTGAAGCGTTCAATATTAATTCTCCGAAGCAGCTAGGAGTCATTTTATTTGATAAGCTTCAGCTTCCGGCAGTTAAAAAGACGAAAACAGGCTATTCTACATCGGCTGATGTCCTGGAAAAACTTGCGGATAAACATGAAATCGTTCAGGAAATCCTTCACTACCGTCAGCTTGGGAAGCTGCAGTCAACCTATATTGAAGGATTGCTTAAAGTTGTTCACCGCGACACAAATAAAGTTCATACAAGATATGTTCAGACATTGACTCAGACTGGGCGGTTAAGCTCAACAGACCCGAACCTGCAGAACATTCCGATCCGATTAGAAGAAGGGCGGAAAATTCGTCAGGCCTTTGTCCCTTCCGAATCCGACTGGGTAATGTTCGCTGCAGACTATTCTCAAATTGAGCTCAGAGTTCTTGCCCATATAGCAGGAGACAGAAATTTGATCGAAGCCTTTCAAAATGATCTGGACATTCATACAAAAACAGCAATGGATGTCTTCCATGTTGAAGCTGACGCCGTGACTTCCAATATGAGACGACAGGCAAAAGCCGTAAACTTTGGAATCGTCTACGGAATCAGTGATTATGGTCTATCTCAAAGCTTAAATATTACCCGAAAAGAAGCGGGTGAATTTATTAAGCGTTACCTTGAAAGCTTCGAAGGTGTTAAAGAGTACATGGAGGAAATCGTTCAGGAAGCAAAGCAAAATGGCTATGTAAAAACGCTGCTTCAGCGCCGCCGCTATATTCCAGAGATTACAAGCAGGAATTTTAATGTGCGCAGCTTTGCCGAGAGAACGGCTATGAATACTCCGATACAGGGAAGCGCCGCTGATATCATAAAAAAAGCGATGATTGATATGGCTGCACAGCTGAAAGAGAAAAAACTGAAAACGCGATTATTGCTGCAGGTACACGATGAATTGATCTTTGAAGCTCCTAAAGATGAAATTGAAATTCTTGAAAAACTGGTTCCGCAAGTGATGGAGCATGCAGTTGAACTCAAGGTGCCGCTTAAAGTTGATTATTCATTCGGATCATCTTGGTATGACGCAAAATAAGGAAGTGATAAGATGCCTGAATTGCCAGAGGTTGAAACCGTCAGACGAACACTTATTGAACTTGTAAAAGGAAAAACAATTGCAGCGGTTTATATCCATTGGCCTAAAATTATTAAAAGACCTGAAGTGACCGAACAATTCCAGGATGCTGTAATTGGCCAGACAATCCATGATGTTGGGAGACGGGGAAAGTTTCTTAAATTTTTCCTTGATGATTATGTGCTCGTTTCACATCTGAGAATGGAAGGAAGGTACGGCCTTTACAAGGACTCTGACCAGATTGATAAGCATACACATGTTGTATTTGTGATGACAGACGGCACAGAACTAAGGTATAAAGATGTACGAAAGTTTGGAACAATGCATCTTTTCAAAAAGGGAGAGGAAGAACTAGATCTTCCTTTATCGCATTTAGGACCTGAACCTTTTTCTGAGCATTTTACAGTGAGTTATCTAAGCGAAAAGCTTCAAAAAACAAATCGTAAAATAAAAGTTGTCCTGCTTGATCAAAAAGTGATGGTTGGACTAGGGAATATATATGTTGATGAGGCTTTATTCCGTGCGGGCATTCACCCTGAACGCCCTTCAAACGAATTGTCGGATGAGGAAATGATAAAGCTGCACCATGAGATTATTCTTACTTTAAGCGAAGCGGTTGAAAAAGGCGGAAGCACCATAAGATCTTACGTCAATACACAAGGACAGATTGGTATGTTCCAGCTTGAATTGTTTGTTTACGGAAGAACGAATGAGCCGTGTAAAGTATGCGGAAAAACATTAATCAAAACAGCTGTAGGGGGCAGAGGAACACACTACTGCGAAAACTGCCAGCGATAGAACTTTAACAACTCATAGGTCATTGTCATATACTACCGTAGCTTTTGCGGAAGGGGCATGGTTTATGGTTGCAGTTACATCACTCTTTTTATTAGCATTTGCAGTAAGTTTGGATAGTTTTTCAGTCGGGTTTACTTATGGATTAAGAAAAATGAGCATGCCGATTAAGTCAATTATTATTATTGCCTGCTGTTCAGCAGTGACTTTGCTTTTAGCAATGGGAGCAGGGCATCTGCTCACGTCCTTTCTTCCTCATAGTCTGACTGCTAAACTTGGTGGCATCATCTTAATTGCTATTGGAGCCTGGGTTCTTTATCAGTTTTTTCGTCCGGTAAAGGAAATGACTCAGGAAGAATCGGAGAAAACACTGCTCAACTTAGAGATTAAATCGTTTGGCATCGTGATTAATATATTGAGCAGGCCAACTGCGGCAGATCTGGATAAATCCGGAACCATTACAGGAATAGAGGCACTGCTGCTTGGTTTTGCGTTATCACTGGATGCGTTTGGAGCGGGTATCGGCGCTGCTCTATTAGGTTATTCACCTATTATGACCAGTTTGCTGGCAGCTGTTATGAGCTCATTGTTTGTGGCGTTTGGTATCAAATCGGGCCATCTGTTTTCACGGTTTGCCTGGATGGATAAACTCACTTTTTTACCAGGTGTCCTGCTGATTGTTTTAGGCATCTGGAAGCTTTAGGCAAGGGGGATTCAAAGTGACATTGGCGATTGGATTAACAGGAGGCATAGCAAGCGGTAAAAGCACAGTCTCAAACATGTTTAAGGAAGCAAATATCCCGGTAATTGATGCAGATGTAATCGCCAAACAAGTAGTGGAAGCGGGAGAACCTGCTTATCATTTAGTCGTGGAGACTTTTGGCCGCAGCATCTTAAAAGATGATGGCTCAATTGACCGTGAAAAGTTAGGCAGCATCGTTTTTCAGAACGAAACAGAGAGAAAAAAACTGAACGGCATCGTTCACCCTGCAGTCCGCAGGGAAATGCTTCAGCAAAAAGAGGATGCTGAAAAAAGAAATGAGCCTGCAGTAGTGCTGGATATTCCTCTCTTATTTGAAAGCAATTTATCACATATGGCAGACCTGACCGTTGTTGTTTATGTAGACCCCAGTGTGCAGCTTGAGAGGCTGATGAACCGGAATCAATTGACTAAGCAGGAAGCTGAATGGCGGATTCAGTCTCAGCTGCCTCTAAAGGATAAAAAGGAGAAAGCAGACGAAGTAATTGATAACAACGGCTCGCTTCAGTCAACGAAAAAGCAATTCGAAGATCTGATGAAAAAATGGAATCTTGCTTCTGAATGAAGCTTGATTCTTTTTTTGAAAAAAAAAGAATTTAATCATCCTAATAGTGGTTAAATGTGATATACTATTTATGAAATTAAGCATATATTAGTATATCACATAATCCGGAAGGGGTAATGGTATGAAAGCGAAGATTGCCATTAACGGTTTTGGTCGCATTGGGAGAATGGTATTTAGAAAAGCAATCTTTGAAGAGAATTTATCGATTGTAGCGATTAACGCAAGCTATCCGGCTGAGACGTTGGCGCACATGATAAAATATGATACAAATCACGGGAAATTCGAGGGAGAAGTTCTTCCATTCGATGATTATTTACTTGTAAATGGACAAAAAATTCAGCTGCTGAATTTCAGAGATCCAAGGGATCTGCCTTGGGGATTGATGGATATCGATATCGTCATTGAAGCAACGGGTAAGTTCAATGACGCCGAAAAAGCCATGTACCATGTACAGGCAGGGGCCAAAAAAGTTGTCTTGACGGCACCTGGCAAAAACGAAGACGTAACAATTGTGATGGGCGTAAATGAAGAGGCTTACAATAATGAGCAGCACGTTATTATTTCCAATGCTTCCTGCACAACTAACTGTCTCGCTCCAGTTGTGAAAGTACTCGATGAGCAATTCGGAATTGAAAACGGATTAATGACGACAGTACATGCTTACACAAATGATCAAAAAAACATAGATAATCCTCATAAAGACCTTCGCAGAGCAAGAGCCTGCGGCCAGTCTATTATTCCTACAACTACAGGAGCCGCAAAGGCGCTGTCGCTTGTATTGCCGCATCTTCAAGGGAAACTGCATGGCATGGCGCTCAGAGTGCCGACGCCAAATGTTTCACTGGTAGATCTTGTAGTGGATGTGAAGAGGGATGTAACAGTTGAGGAGGTAAGCTCAGCATTTATGACTGCTGCAAGCGGGCCTTTGCAAGGAGTGCTTGACTTCACAACAGAGCCGCTTGTTTCCATAGATTTCAACACAAACCCTCATTCTGCAATCATTGATGGTTTATCAACAATTGTGATGGCAGGCCGCAAGATAAAAGTGCTTGCGTGGTATGACAATGAATGGGGATATTCTTGCAGAGTCGTTGACTTAGTCCAGTTTGTTGCTTCAAAAATGAAGAAGCTGTCTGCAGTTTAATAGGATGATAAAATGAAAACAGGCTGCGCTTGCAGCCTGTTTTTTTTTGGCCCAGAATGAGTGTTAGTTCCGCAAGAGTTATGTAAATGTCTGGATATTCACAGTTATCAGCTTTAGCAAGTAATCGCCAACCAGTATCGTAATCAAAAAAATGGGCTGCTTAAAAAATCAGTTTTGACGGGCTCTGCGGTTCATGTGAGAAAAGGTGCTGTATTTTTTCAAAAAAAGTTTGTTGCAAAAACAAACTAAAGGAAGTATACTATTTTTCGTGAACTTCTTACTAAGCGCGGCCTTGTGGCTACTTAAAGGGTTAGGACCTCTTTGGACTAACTTTCCCCCGTGGTAGTTGAACAATCCATTTGCGAAGAATTCATGTAAACTAATTTTGCTAAAGGGGGATCCATTAAAAATGGAAACAATGGGAAGACACGTTATCTCAGAATTATGGGGATGCGACTTTGATAAGCTGAACGATATGGAATACATTGAAAAGACTTTTGTAAATGCTGCTTTAAAATCAGGTGCCGAAGTACGCGAGGTTGCCTTTCATAAATTTGCTCCACAAGGTGTAAGCGGAGTTGTTATCATCTCTGAATCACATTTAACCATCCACAGCTTTCCTGAACACGGATATGCAAGCATCGATGTATACACATGCGGTGACTTAAATCCGAATATTGCTGCAGACTATATTGCAGAAGCTCTTGGAGCACAAACTCGCGAGAATATCGAAATTCCGCGCGGCATGGGTCCTGTACAAGTTAAACAAGCTCAAGTAAAAGCTCTTTAATGATGAATGATTTTAATGTAAAATAAAAGAGGTGCGAACTGCACCTCTTTTTCTTATGCTTCATATTAATTTTTTGAAATGATAAAAAACTCAGTGCTGCCTGCACGATTGTTAAAGAATGACAAATTTACATACAGAAAACAATAAAAGGAGCTTTACTTCGACTATGAGCATGCTGCGAAAAATGAAAGTTTTTCTTTCTACAGGTCAGGAAACATCCGAAAATCATTACGACGACGCTTTAAAAAGCCATTATTATAAAACAACCGCGAAAAAGGCAATTGAAGCAGTTGAACAGTCATTCAGCAAACAGCCCGGTGCGACGGTTACATCTGTATCAGAAGACCGCGGCGAAATCAGCGTAGTAATCGACAAACCGAAAAAAGCGCTGATGATTATCACGATCGTTTCGGTAAGACCTTATGAAACAGCCATTGATTTTAATGTATCAACAGATACTAAATTGGCAAGTGATTTCGGATTCAGCCGTAAGCTGATTATTGATTCATATGAGAAGCTGAACAAGGCACTGCCGTTTATAGGAACAGGACTGCATTCAAAGTGATTTTTGCTGCATGTCATTTATTTTCATAAAATAAAGATACAACCCTGATGCTTTTGGATTGGAGCTGGTAGTATGAAATGTCCAACATGTCAGCATAATGGAACAAGAGTGCTTGACTCTCGGCCTGTTGATGAAGGGAAATCGATTAGAAGACGACGTGAATGCGAGGAATGCCAATACCGATTCACAACCTTTGAAAAAGTGGAGGAAATTCCGCTGATTGTTGTGAAAAAAGAAGGCGTTAGAGAAGAGTTCAGCAAGGACAAAATCCTGCGGGGCCTGATAAAAGCATGTGAAAAACGCCCTGTGCCTCTTCCGAAATTAGAGGAAATCGTCCAGGATATTGAAAAAGAATTAAGAAATCAAGGAATCTCAGAAGTAAACAGTGAAGATATCGGCGAGATGGTCATGGACAGACTTGCGCATGTTGATGAAGTTGCATATGTCCGGTTTGCTTCTGTTTACCGTCAATTTAAAGATATCAATGTTTTCATTCAAGAGTTATCAGAACTGATTAAAAAGGTGAAATAAAGAGCTCGTGAAGGAATCGCTTCAGGCTCTTTTTTTAACTTATGAAATAGAGGGAAAAGTAATGGACAAGCATTGGAATCAGTTATTGCCTGTAGATCGGTATTTGGTCAAAATGAATGGTGTCCTGCAGGATTTTGACAGGAAAGTTTTGACGCTGCTCTATCAGCCGCTATTAGGTGCAAAATGCTATGGTCTTTATATGACGCTTTGGGCGGAGCTTGAACAGGACCGGATGTGGAGCGAAGAAACGACACATCATGGGCTGATGTCCCTCATGCAGAGCAATCTGAGAGAAATCTATGAAGAGCGGATTAAGCTTGAGGGGATCGGATTATTAAAGACGTTTCAAAAAGAACAAAATGATACAAAGCTGTATATCTACGAATTGATGCCTCCTCTGAAGCCTGCTGACTTTTTTCAGGACGGGGTACTGAACATCTATTTATATAATCGCGTCGGGAAAAACAAATACAATCAGCTGAAGAAGTTTTTTGCAGACACCAGCCTGTCTTCGGATCTCGTTCAAATTACGCGCCCGTTTAATGAGGTATTTAAATCTCTGCAGCCGAGTGAAATGATTTCGAGACTCACAGATGAAGTGCAGGAAGACCTTGAACCTGAAAAGGGAACAGAATTTTATCATTCTGGAGAAGCAGCATCGCCTTTGATGACAGATGATGTGTTTGATTTTGATTTATTTTTTGCAGGTTTGTCTGAAGCGGTCATTCCTAGAAAATCCATTACGAAGAAAGTGAAAGAAACCATTAAAAAACTTTCATACTTGTATGGGATTAATGCAATGGAAATGAAAAACGTCGTGATGAATGCCATTGACGCAAATGAAACAATCCAAATTGACAGCTTAAGAAAAGCTGCAAGAGACTGGTATCAATTTGAGCACGGCGAAAAATTGCCTGCACTTGCCGATAAAACCCAGCCTGCGTTTCTAAGGTCTGGAACTTCTCCTGAAAAAGAACTGTCTCAGGAGGAAATGCTGATCAAACAGCTTGATTCGATTTCGCCAAAGCAGTTTTTAATGGATCTCGCAGATGGAATTGAACCAGCGGCAGCTGATTTGCAGATTGTTGAAGAAGTCATGTTTAAGCAGAAGCTTCATCCAGGCGTAGTTAATGTTTTAATTTACTATGTTATGTTAAAAACAGATATGAAGCTATCGAAATCGTATGTGCAGAAAATTGCCAGTCATTGGGCCAGAAAACAAGTAGCCACCGTCAGATCCGCAATGGAGCTCGCAAAGCAGGAGCACAGGCAATACCAGGAGTGGGCAGAAAAGAAAACTGTTTCTAAAACCGGCAGAAAGCTGATAAGAAAAGAGAAGCTGCCTCAGTGGCTTAAAGAAGATCTGGAAAAACCTGAAACAAAAGAAGAAATCAACCAAACAGAAGTGGATCTCGAGCGGAAAAGGCTTGAAGAAAAAATAAAACAATACAGACAGCAGCAGTCAGAATAACCTGTGGAGGTGAAAGCAATTGGAATCGATTAATAAAACGTTAAGCGGACTTGCTAATCGTGAGGATTTTCAAAAACGGATGAGTGCGATGAAAGCACAAATTATGAAGAATCCAGACATTCAAAAATTTCTGAGTGAACATCGTTTGGAAATTGATGATGCGATGATTAACAGAAGTCTAATCAAGCTGTATGAATACATCGGCCAAAGCAAGCGGTGTGCAGATTGCCCGAGCCTCTCAGAATGTAAGAACCTAGTTGAAGGATATCATCCTCAGCTTATTCTTCAGGGGAAAACGATCGATTTAAAATATGAGGTTTGTCCAATGAAGGAAGCGGAGGATGAGCGTAAGAAACATCAGGCTTTGATTAAATCCATGTTTATTCCCCGTGATATTTTAAATGCGAAGCTTGAAGATATTGATTTAAAAGAAGACAGCAGAATAAGAGTTGTCAATACGGTTCTAAGCTTCAGCGAAGAATATGAAGCAGGAAAGAATGTGAAGGGAATGTATCTGTACGGTTCGTTTGGAGTGGGCAAGACGTATATACTTGGAGCCATTGCAAATGAGCTCGCCAAGAAGAAAATTCCTTCCATGCTCGTTTATGTTCCCGAATTTATGAGAGAACTGAAGAGCTCACTCCATGACAATTCACTTGAAAGCAAGATTGATGCCGTTAAAAAAGTAAAAGTGCTTATGCTCGATGACATTGGTGCAGAAGCGATGTCCAGCTGGATTCGGGATGATATATTAGGCTCCATTCTTCAATACCGCATGCTTGAAAATCTGCCGACATTTTTCACATCAAATTTCAGCATGAAAGATTTGCAGAGTCATTTAAGTGTTACACAGCGCGGGGAGGAAGAACCCGTCAAATCTGCACGAATTATGGAGAGAATTAAATATCTTGCCGATCCTTATGAATTAAAAGGCCGCAATTGGCGGGAGAGATAGCTCAGCGAGACACAGTTCTAAAAGGACTGTGTTTTTTATTTTCCCTTAAAAACGATTCTATTTCACGGTTCTCCGCCATATACATGAAATCAGGTATTGGCTAAAAAGGGGGGACAACCATGATCGAAATATTTTTCAATTCTCCGCATGAAGCAGAAACAGTCCACAATATGCTTGATCATGAACGAGATAAATGGAAAGCTGAGATTGTTAGAATAAAGGAACATGGAATTCAGATTATGAGCAATGATCCAGTTGAGATGATTAACGTCCTTCTGATTCCGGTGATCGTCCGCTACATCCTGAAGTACAAAGAATCTCACCTGATGCTGTCCATCATTAAAGACAGATTCTATTTCCAAGAGCCAGAGGAACAGCAGCAAATCATACATATTGCCGAGGCGATTATTGAAGGAGAACGCAGCGAGATTCCGAAAGTAGATCAGCTTCCATTAAGGGAAACTCCGATCTATGAAGCTCTGGCTGATTTTATCAGGCCTAATCTGTCTTTTGCGCTTCCATCCTTTATAAAATTCCGTCTTCACCGGTATGTGGAGCGTTTAAATAAATATATTGAGATTGCCATTGAAGAGTACAAGCTCGAGCAGGAATACCAGACATTTATTCAGAGTTTAAGAGATTATGCCATGAGCAGAGAAACGAAAGTGAACGTGCTTCATATCGTGCATGAAAAAGAGCTGACAGTTTACAATGAACAGTTTGCAAAACTGAGCCAGGATGAGCTGATGAAGTATATTGACAGGTCCTTTATTCATCAGCATCCTATGTACATTGACGCCTCGCTTTTGGCGCCGCTGGTGTCAATTGCCCCTAACAAAATTCATTTATATACCGATTCTCCAGACTTAGGCATGGTTAGAACCATACAAAATATTTTTTTAGAGAGAGTAAATATTTATCCGAGAAAAATGGCGGGTATTTAAAAAAAAGCTGAATAATCTTGATTTCCCCAGGAAATGATTTTATAATACGTTATAAATACATGATAAGTTATGATGAGGACATGAGAGTGTTATCACGGCGCAAAGAGAGGGAAGTCACGGCTGAGAGCTTCCTGGCATGAATAACCCGCTTACCACCTCTAAACTTCAGCTGTGAAAGGCATGATGCCGAGTAATTGCTGACGGGTATTCCCGTTACAGATTTTTTTGAGCCATTCACTATATGACATGAATGGAAACAAGGGTGGAACCACGGCGAATAATCACTCGTCCCTTACTTTAGGGACGAGTTTTTTATTTTTCAAAAATTAATTAAAGGAGTGACAAGGATGTCAGACGCTGTAAAAATTTCATTTCCGGACGGAGCTGTAAAGGAATATCAGGCAGGCACAACAACTGATGATATTGCGGCATCCATCAGCCCGGGGCTTAGAAAAAAATCATTAGCAGGAAAATTCAATGGTGAATTGATTGATTTGAAAACACCAATCGATCAAGATGGAAGCATTGAAATTGTCACACTTGACAGTCCTGACGCATTGGAGATCATCCGGCATAGTTCTGCACACGTGCTCGCGCAGGCTATAAAAAGGATCTACAAAGATGTGAAGCTTGGAATTGGCCCGGTCATCGAGAATGGATTCTATTATGATATTGATATGGAACAAACGATTTCTGTTGAAGATCTTCCGGCCATTGAAAAAGAAATGAAAAAAATCATCAATGAAAACATCGAAGTTGTCCGCAAGATCGTTACAAGGGAAGAAGCAAAAGCCATCTATGAAGAAATTGGCGATAATCTGAAACTTGAACTTCTGGATGCTATTCCTGAAGGTGAAAAAGTAACAATCTACGAGCAAGGTGAATTTTTCGACCTTTGCCGCGGCATACATGTTCCTTCAACTGGAAAATTAAAAGAATTTAAACTCTTAAGTGTAGCAGGTGCGTACTGGCGCGGAGACAGCAACAATAAAATGCTGCAGCGCATTTATGGCACAGCTTTTATTAAAAAAGCAGACTTAGATGAGCATCTTCGTTTATTAGAAGAAGCGAAAGAGCGCGATCACCGCAAGCTGGGTAAAGAGCTGAGTTTATTCACTACGTCCCAGAAAGTAGGTCAGGGTCTTCCAATCTGGCTTCCAAAAGGTGCGACAATCCGCCGTATCGTTGAGCGCTACATTGTGGATAAAGAAGAGCGCCTTGGCTACCAGCACGTTTACACTCCTGTTCTGGGAAGTGTGGAGCTCTACAAAACATCAGGTCACTGGGATCATTACCAGGATGACATGTTCCCTGCTATGTCTATGGACAATGAGGATTTAGTTCTTCGTCCAATGAACTGCCCGCATCACATGATGGTTTATAAACACGATATTCACAGTTACCGCGAGCTTCCGATTCGTGTAGCTGAGCTTGGAACGATGCACCGCTATGAAATGTCTGGTGCCCTGAGCGGCCTTCAGCGCGTGCGTGCGATGACACTTAATGATGCACATATTTTTGTCCGCCCGGATCAAATTAAAGATGAGTTTATCCGAGTGGTGAGATTGATTGAAGAAGTCTATAAAGATTTTGGAATCAATGAATATTCATTCCGTCTTTCTTACCGCGATCCAGAGGATAAGGAAAAATACTTTGATGATGATGCAATGTGGGAAAAAGCTCAAAGCATGCTGAAGTCAGCAATGGATGAGCTCGAGCTTGATTATTTTGAAGCAGATGGCGAAGCAGCGTTCTACGGTCCAAAGCTTGATGTGCAGGTCCGCACAGCACTTGGAAAAGATGAAACACTGTCTACAGTTCAGCTTGACTTCTTATTGCCGGAGCGTTTTGATTTAAATTATGTCGGCGAGGACGGCAAACAGCATCGCCCGGTTGTTATTCACCGCGGGGTCGTATCAACAATGGAACGCTTTGTAGCCTTCTTGATTGAAGAATACAAAGGAGCTTTCCCGACTTGGCTCGCTCCTACTCAAGTACAGGTTATTCCGGTTTCGCCTTCTGTACATCTTGACTATGCGAAAAAAGTTCAAGAACTGCTGCAGGCTGAAGGAATCCGCGTAGAGCTTGATGCACGCGATGAAAAAATCGGCTATAAAATCCGTGAGGCGCAAATACAGAAAACTCCTTATATGCTTGTTGTCGGTGACAATGAAGCTGCTGAAGCTGCTGTTAATGTCCGCAAATACGGAGAACAAAAATCAGAGACAATTGCTCTCAAAGAATTTATCGATGGAATTGTTAAAGAAGTGAAGAGGTAAAATCTGCTCAAAAAAAACTATTGCACATCCAGTAAATGTTTGATACAATTCATTCTGTTGCAATAAAACCAGCATGACTTGACAGCGGAAATTTTTTCGTGATATAATTTGCAGGGTAATTGAATAGAAGTTTGTCTTGCAAGCAGAAGCACCCGCTTCTCACCTGATCGACGCATCATTGCAGTCTCCAGGTTTACGACTATATATACTTAGTATACTAAATCGTAGTGTGGGTGTTTTGTGCGCCCACACTTTTTTGTTTTTCAAGAAAGTGTAGCACAAACAATTCATCTGTTCAGTTAAAAATCCTTGGAGGTGGCTAATTATTAGCAAAGACATGATGGTAAACGATGGAATTCGCGCTCGTGAGGTTCGTCTGATTGGTGCAAATGGCGACCAGCTTGGAATTAAATCTCGCCAAGAGGCGCTTGAGATTGCTGCCAGATCGAATCTTGATTTAGTATTAGTTGCTGCAAATGCGAAACCACCTGTATGTCGCATTATGGACTACGGCAAATTCCGTTTTGAGCAGCAAAAGAAAGAAAAAGAAGCACGTAAAAATCAAAAGATCATCAGTATTAAAGAGGTTCGCTTCAGCCCGACAATTGATGAGCATGATTTTAACACAAAACTTAAGAATGCACGCAAGTTCCTTGAAAAAGGCGATAAAGTGAAAGCTTCTATCCGTTTTAAAGGCCGTGCAATCACTCATAAAGAAATTGGTCAACGTGTTTTAGACCGTTTTTCTAAAGCTTGTGAAGATTTAAGTACAATTGAGTCTCATCCAAAAATGGATGGACGAAGCATGTTCTTGGTTCTAGCACCTAAAGTAGAAAAGTAAAGATACGAGGAGGAATACCTTATGCCAAAAATGAAAACTCATCGCGGCGCTGCAAAGCGTTTCAAAAAGACTGGATCAGGTAAATTAAAACGTTCACACGCTTACACTAGCCATTTATTTGCTAACAAATCTACAAAAGCAAAACGCAAACTTCGCAAAGGCACTTTAGTAAGCAAAGGCGACTTCAAACGCATCCGTCATTTATTAGATAATATTAAATAATTCGTTTTCACATAGGAGGGAATTGACATGCCAAGAGTAAAAGGCGGTACTGTCTCACGTCAAAGACGTAAAAAAGTTATTAAATTAGCTAAAGGTTATTACGGTTCAAAACATACATTATACAAAGTTGCTAATCAGCAAGTAATGAAATCATTAATGTATGCTTACCGCGATCGCCGTCAGAAAAAACGCGATTTCCGTCAGCTTTGGATTACTCGTATCAACGCAGCTGCTCGCTTGAATGGTCTTTCATACAGCCGTTTAATGCATGGCTTAAAGCTTGCTGGCATCGAAGTAAACCGCAAAATGCTTGCTGAGCTTGCTGTAACAGATGCTCAAGCATTTGCTCAATTAGCAGACGCTGCTAAAGCTAAATTAAACAGCTAATCATTGCTGAAAAGGTCATTCTCACCGCTTGAGAATGGCCTTTTTTTACATTCACTTTTATAGAAAGGGTGCAAGTTGATGGCGCTTCTGATTGGATATTACATATTACTGAATGTTTACGGCTTTTATTTAATGGGAGCAGATAAAAATAAAGCGAAAAAGGGACAATGGAGAATTAAAGAAAACACTCTTTGGCTTATTGGCTTCATTGGGGGTGCAATCGGGCTGACAATTGGAATGAATGCATTCAGGCATAAAACGAAGCATCAATCGTTTGTTGTCGGTCTGCCTGTTTTAATGGTGATTCATCTCATCTTGTTCAGCTATTTTTTATATAAGATGTCATAATGCCCTAATAAAACAGATACAATTTAGTACACACGTTACTCACAAAAAGTCATCTTATGAACTGCATGAAAGAGGTGAGGACAATCGATCTTGCAACTTCAGCAGTCGTTTCAACAGTTCAGTCAACAGGCTTTCTGGCCCCGCTCTTTTTTATCTTTATGCACATCTTAAGACAGTTTTTATTCATTCCTGTGGTTGTCATCTGTATTATTGGAGGAATACTATTCGGAACTCAATTTGGGACCTTTTATTCGATTATCGGGCTGACTGTCGCTAGCATAAGTTTTTATATCCTCTCCAAACAATTTCCTTCTTTTTTGGAGCGGTTTTCAGGATTGAGGAAAAAATGGCTTGGTAAATACACGAGACTTTCTGTAGGACAAATCATTGTTCTCAGAATGATCCCGTTCGTTAACTTTTCCATTTTATCCTTATGCATTCTTGACCGGTCGACATCATTTAAAGATTACGCAAAGCTTTCCTTTTGGACTCATATCCCTGCAGCCTTTTGTTTTACATCCTTTGGGGCTTACTTTGGAAAATTCTCGCTTATTACAACAATTGTATTAATTGGAACGCTGATTTTATTTGTTTATTTGCTGAGGGAAAAAAGAGTGGTCATAAAATGGAATGATTTCTTTATAAAATCAATGGAAAAGCCGTGACCTCTGTCACGGCTTTTTGCTTTTTAATAATAATTCTTTTACTGGACTTTTCCAATCGAGTGCCGCATGAGGATATTGTTCCCTCACTTTTTCTTCAACAAATTCAAAATCAGAGAGAGAAAGTCCCTGAAGTTTACTTGGGCTTCCGGTCCACATAAAGATGGAGACAACCTCAAACGCCCGATCTGTTGTTCCAAGGTATTTCTCGCCTTCGAACAAGACACCCTTGTAGGTTAACAAAAAGTTTTTGCGCACGTTGTTACGGTCATCAAGCAGGAAATACTCTTTTTGCTCCTGTGCAAGCTCAAGCTTTCGCTTGGGATTCAGCACATATTTTACAAGAGAATAAAGGACAAAGACAATAAGAGCAAGCAAAAGTAATCGTAACAGGATTACTATCATGGTAGTGCCTCCCAAACGTATTTTGTTACAATACGATTGAAGTATTGATAAAGTTTCAGTTTTTCTTGTGTAAGTTCAGATTTTTTTTGAAGTAAAAAGGTGCAAGTGTTAAACTTGGCGAGTATAGGAGTGATAAACAATGAATTTTTTGAAACTGTTTGAGATGCAGAATGATCTTGATTCGAAAATTGAAAAGCAGCACGGTTTGGAAGAAGAACCGCTGCTTGAAAAGAAAATTTTAGCTTTGCTTGTTGAGGTTGGCGAACTTGCCAATGAAACAAGATGCTTTAAATTTTGGAGTTTAAAGCATCCGGCTGAAGCAAGCGTTATTCTTGAGGAGTATGTGGATGGCATACATTTCATTCTATCCCTTGGAATTGAAATAGGCGTGACAGACGGTGTTGAGTTTGATCTGGCCGCTGATGAGAATTCCTTAACAGCCCATTTTGTCCTTGTTTATGAGAAAATTGCGCAGTTTGAAAAAAGCCGTTCAGAAGCACACTATCTAGAACTGTTTCGGCAGTATCTTTTGCTCGGAGAAGCTCTTGGCTTTTCACCTGAAGAGATTGAGGCTGCTTATGTTAAAAAAAATGAAGTCAATCACGATCGACAAAAACAAGGGTATTGAGAATTTTTGAATTACTTTCCAGCGTCTAGTATAATAGTAATTAGTAAAAGAGGGGGGTAAACTGATGGTGAAATTAGACGAAACACTGCAGATGCTGAAAGATTTAACAGATGCAAAAGGAATTCCCGGCAACGAAAGAGAGCCGAGAGAAGTCATGAAGAAATACATAACGGCATATGCCGATGAAGTAACAACAGACGGTCTTGGGAGCTTAATAGCCAAAAAAACAGGCAAAGAAGGCGGCCCGAAAATTATGGTTGCTGGTCATTTAGATGAAGTAGGCTTTATGGTTACCAAAATAGATGATAAAGGATTTCTCCGTTTTCAGCCTGTAGGCGGATGGTGGTCTCAGGTCATGCTCGCACAGCGTGTGACGATCAGCACCAAAAAAGGGGACGTGACTGGTGTGATCGGATCTAAACCGCCGCACATTCTTCCTCCTGAAGCAAGAAAAAAACCGGTCGATATTAAAGATATGTTTATTGATATCGGTGCATCAAGCCGTGAGGAAGCGATGGAGTTCGGGGTCTTGCCTGGAGATCAGATCGTTCCTTATTTTGAATTCACAGTTATGAACAATGATAAGATGCTCCTCGCGAAAGCGTGGGATAACCGCATCGGCTGTGCAATAGCAATTGATGTCCTTAAAGGACTGAAAGACGCAGACCATCCAAATGTTGTTTATGGGGTCGGAACGATTCAGGAGGAAGTAGGCCTACGCGGAGCGCGTACTTCAGCACACGTGATTCAGCCTGATATCGGTTTTGGTGTCGATGTGGGGATTGCAGGCGATACACCTGGAATTACAGAGAAAGAAGCTTCAAGTAAAATGGGAGAAGGCCCGCAGATTATTCTTTATGATGCATCAATGGTATCTCATAAAGGACTGCGTGACTTTGTTGTCGGGGTTGCCGATGAACTCAGTATTCCATACCAATTTGACGCGATTGCAGGCGGCGGAACAGATTCAGGTGCCATTCATATGACAGCAAACGGTGTACCTGCGCTTTCTATTACAATTGCAACGAGATACATTCACTCTCATGCAGCTATGCTTCATCGCGATGATTATGAAAATGCAGTAAAACTGATTACTGAGGTTATTAAACGTCTGGACGAAGAAACTGTTAATACAATTACCTTCGATTAATTTTAAAAATGCTGGGCAGATTGCCCAGCATTTATTTCTTCTTTAAACCTTCTTCAAGAATCGTCAGCATTTCATTTTTCTCATCCTCGCTTGAATTCTGCCAGATTACCTCGAACAGAACGCCTAGGCCAGGAAGCATTTTTTCTTCTCCGTTTTGAATGGCATCTACAATCGTATCCTCCAGCTGACCTTGATCATTGCCGGATACATTTGAGATGATGGCATTTCTTAAATTTAAATCCATCATTATCACTCCACATCTTATAATATTTACCTATCCATATCCTGTGTTATTTTGTGTTTTTTATGTATGTTTTATAAGATATAATATAGAAAAGCTGGACAAGTGATAAAAGTGATTTCAGAATCACGTAATTATATAGAAGAAATGCAGCAGTAAAGGAGCAGTATACTCGTGAAACGAATTGAATCTGTGCAAAATCAGAAGGTTAAGCAATGGCGTAAATTACATACAAAAAAAGAACGTGACACAACAAATACATTTTTAATTGAAGGCTTGCATTTAGTAGAAGAAGCCTTAAAGGATAAATCTGTGATTAAAGAATTGATTATTTCAGAAGAAGCGGCCATTCCATCCCACTGGAATGCGGATGACCTGTCAATTACATATGTCACTAAAGAAATCATGAAAGCTATCTCAGAAACGGAATCGCCTCAGGGTGCAGCCGCAGTCTGTGTTCAATCAGAAAAGCACGAAATCACTGCCTGGAAAAAGGTTGTGCTGATAGATGCAATCCAGGACCCTGGCAATTTAGGGACAATCATCCGGACTGCAGATGCTGCAGGCATGGATGGAGTCATACTTGGTGAAGGGACAGTTGATGCATACAATTCTAAAGTTGTCCGTTCCAGTCAGGGATCAATCTTTCACATTCCAATTGTAAAAAGGAAATTGAATGAGGCAATCTCAGAGCTTAAACAGCAAAAAGTCTCCATATACGGAACCTCGCTCCAAAATGGTGTTGATTACCGCCAAACGGAAGCAGCAGCTTCGTTTGGCCTGCTCATTGGCAATGAGGGAAGCGGAGTAAATAAAGAATATCTACAGCTCACTGATCAAAATCTGTACATTCCAATCCTCGGAAAAGCGGAATCCCTCAATGCGGGGATTGCAGCGGGAATTCTTATGTATCACTGTATAGGGAATCAATAAGGGCGGAGTTTTGGCAGCTCCGCCTCCTAGCCCCTCGGTCAGAACAAAATCCCCGAAAAAGGCAAAACCGGCCTTTTCCGGTGATTTCTTATCTGCCTGTCGGGTCTGACCAGTCGGCTCCGCTTTTCGGTGTTGTCTAGCTCCGCCTCCTAGCCCCTCGGTCAGAACAAAATCCCCGAAAAAGGCAAAACCGACCTTTTCCGGTGATTTCTTATCTGCCTGTCGGGTCTGACCAGTCGGCTCCGCTTTTCGGTGTTGTCTAGCTCCATCGCCCAACTCCTCGGCCAGAACGGATCAGAAAGTATTGGCAAAAAGCGCCTTTTCTGTCGGATCCTTATCTGTCTGCCTGCGCTAACCGGGCGATTCCGCTTTTCGGTGGTGTCTAGCTCCGCCTCCTAGCCCCTCGGCCAGAACAAAATCCCCGAAAAAGGCAAAACCGGCCTTTTCCGGTGATTTCTTATCTGTCTGTCGGGCCTAAACAGTCGGCTCCGCTTTTCGGTGTTGCATGAACAATTTCTTTTCATTATAATAAGATACAGTTACATACTCTAACAGCGATGATAGAGAAGAGTAGTTTACGGGAGCGTCAATCAGGGAGAAAATGCCGGTGACTGAGAGCATTTTTTTGACTGCGGTAAATGAATTCACCTCTTTAGCTGGCATCAGGACCATTCGGCTTTTGAATGTAAAGGTGTTCCGGATCAATTCCGTTATCTTAGAACGAAGTGAACAGCTTATGTTTTTGGGCTGTTAACAAGGGTGGTACCGCGATATTCAACTCGTCCCTTTTTTGGGCGGGTTTTTTATTTTGGAAAAAAATGATCATTCATTTGAAATAAAGGAGGAAACAGTATGCAGGAACAACTGAAACAGCTTCAGTTAGAAGCACTTGAAAAAATACAAACAGCAAATGATTTAAAAAGCCTGAATGACATCCGTGTCTCATACTTAGGCAAAAAAGGACCGATCACAGAAGCGCTGCGCGGTATGGGGAAACTATCTGCAGAAGAGCGTCCGTTAATGGGGGCCCTTGCAAATGAGGTCCGTGAAAGCATTGCGACGAGCATTGCAGCAAAACAGGAAGGCCTGGAGGAAGCTGCGGTCGAGGAAAAACTGGCTGCAGAAACAATCGATGTGACTCTTCCTGGACGTCCGGTTCGAGCTGGTAACCATCATCCTATTACAGCAGTTATTGAAGAAATTGAAGATCTGTTCCTTGGTATGGGTTATTCAGTTGAAGAGGGTCCTGAAGTTGAAACAGATTACTTTAACTTTGAAGCATTGAATCTTCCAAAAGGGCATCCTGCTCGTGATATGCAGGATTCGTTCTATATTACAGATGAAACACTGCTTCGTACACATACATCTCCTGTTCAGGCCAGAACGATGCAAAAGTACAAAGGTCAAGGGCCTGTTAAAATCATTTGTCCGGGTAAAGTGTACCGCCGCGACAACGACGATGCGACACATTCCCATCAATTCACTCAAATTGAAGGGTTAGTAATCGATGAAAACATCAGCATGAGCGATTTAAAAGGAACACTGGAAGCCTTTGCTAAAAAGATGTTTGGAGAAGACCGCGAAATTCGTTTGCGTCCAAGCTTTTTCCCATTTACAGAGCCTTCAGTAGAGATTGATGTTTCATGCTTTGCATGTGGAGGTCATGGGTGCAATGTTTGTAAAGGCACTGGCTGGATTGAAATTTTAGGTGCAGGAATGGTTCATCCTAACGTTCTTGAAATGGCT
Organism: Peribacillus frigoritolerans; assembly: GCF_004358755.1. Classification (GTDB taxonomy): domain Bacteria; phylum Bacillota; class Bacilli; order Bacillales; family Bacillaceae; genus Bacillus_P. The sequence continues at coordinate 51,041 of NZ_SMZY01000001.1, forward strand.
GGATTTGACTCGAAAAAATACAGCGGATTTGCATTTGGAATGGGTCCTGAGCGCATTGCCATGCTGAAATACGGCATTGACGATATTCGCCACTATTACACAAATGATGTTCGTTTCTTAAAACAATTTAAAAGAGCATAAAGGGAGGTTTACCGATGTTTGTTTCATATAAATGGCTGCAGAATTACGTTGATCTCAGCGGAATATCAGCAGAAGAACTGGCAGAAAAAATCACTAGAAGCGGGATTGAAGTTGAAGGTGTTGAAACACTGAACGAAGGCATGAGCGGTGTAGTAATTGGTCATGTGCTTGAAAAAGAACAGCATCCGAATGCTGATAAGCTGAATAAATGCTTAGTAGATGTCGGAGGAGAACTGCCTGTGCAGATCATTTGCGGTGCTGCAAATGTTGATAAAGGCCAAAAAGTGGCGGTAGCAACTGTGGGTGCCGTTCTTCCTGGAAACTTTAAGATTAAAAAAGCTAAGCTGCGCGGCGAAGAATCAAACGGAATGATTTGTTCTTTGCAGGAGCTCGGAATTGAGTCAAAGCTTGTGGCAAAAGAATTTTCAGAAGGGATTTTCGTTTTCCCGAATGACGTTCAGCCAGGTGCAGATGCTCTTGCTGAGCTAAGCCGAGATGATCAGATTCTTGAGCTTGGATTAACACCTAACCGTTCAGATTGCTTAAGCATGCTTGGTGTCGCACACGAAGTAGCTGCGATTTTAGGAAGAAGTGTCACATATCCGGACCTTACACATGTTGAAGCTTCTGAAAAGGCTGCAGATTATATTTCAGTATCAGTCCAGGCAAAAGAAGAGAATCCATTATATGTAGCGAAAGTGATCCGCAATGTGCGTATTGCACCATCACCTCTATGGCTTCAAACGCGGTTAATGGCAGCAGGAATTCGTCCGCATAATAATGTTGTGGATATTACCAACTATGTATTAATTGAATACGGTCAGCCTTTGCATGCCTTTGACTATGACCGCTTAGGTTCAAAAGAAATTCTTGTCCGTCTTGCTGAAGCTTCCGAAGAAATCGTCACACTGGATGGTCAAAAACGTATCCTGACTTCTGAACATCTTGTTATTACAAATGGAAAAGAGCCTGTTGCTCTTGCAGGCGTGATGGGCGGAGAAAATTCTGAAGTTCATTCAGATACAACAACGATCCTGCTTGAGTCTGCGTACTTTAATGGTCAAACTGTCAGAAAAGCTTCTAAAGATCATGGCCTCCGAAGTGAAGCAAGTGCCCGTTTTGAAAAAGGCGTTGATCCAAACCGTGTGCGCGCTGCAGCAGAACGTGCAGCACAATTAATGATTGAGCTTGCAGGCGGTGAGGTTCTTAATGGATCTGCAGAAGTAAACTACTTAGAGGCAGAACCGGCTGTAGTCGGCATTCATGCAGATAAAATCAACAAAGTGCTTGGAATGAACATTTCAGTTAATGAAATTCAGTCGATTTTCACTCGACTTGGCTTTGAAGTCAAGGAAGATAACGGAACATTTACGGTTACAGTTCCGACAAGACGCGGAGATATTGCGATTGAAGAAGATTTAATTGAAGAAGTAGCCAGACTGTATGGCTATGATAATATTCCTTCCACATTCCCTGTCAGTGCATCTTCACCAGGCAGACTGACTGAATATCAGTCTAACCGCCGCAAAGCCCGCCGGTACTTAGAAGGAGCAGGCTTGTACCAGGCGATTACCTATTCATTAACAAGCGAAGAAAAAGCATCTCAATTTGCTCTTGAAGCATCAGACTATACTCGTCTTGCTATGCCGATGAGCGAAGAGCGCAGCGTGCTCCGCTTAAGCTTGGTTCCGCATTTGCTGGAAACACTGAAATACAATCTTGCACGTCAAAATGACCAAGTTGCGCTTTATGAAATGAGCTCGGTTTTCATTTCAAAGGGAGCAGGCGAACAGCCTGTTGAAAAAGAACGGTTAAGCGGTGCTGTTACTGGTTTTTGGCATTTAAATCAATGGCAGGGCGAAAAGAAGCCGGTAGATTTCTATGTAGTAAAAGGAATTCTTGATGGATTGTTTGATGTTCTTGGATTGAAAGAGCAGATCACATACAAACAGGCTAAGCGCGATGGGCTTCACCCGGGACGTACGGCTGAAATCTTGCTTAATGGCCAAACTGCCGGATTCATCGGCCAAGTTCATCCAAAACTTCAAAAACAAATGGACCTGACTGAAACCTATGTATTTGAACTAGCCCTACAGCAGCTATTGGAAACGAATCTGGAAGAATTAAAGTTTTCTGTGATTCCTCGTTTCCCTTCAATGACACGGGATATTGCCCTTGTTGTTGACAGAGGAATTGTTGCAGGCGATCTTCAAGAAACGATTTCTGAAGCAGGCGGCAAGCTTCTAAAAGAAGTTTCTGTATTTGACTTATATGAAGGCGATAGACTGGAAGAAAATAAGAAGTCGCTTGCCTTCTCTCTGCGCTATTTCGACCCTGAACGCACATTAACAGACGAGGAAGTAGCGAAGGCTCATGAGAAAGTGCTTCGTGCTGTTGAAGAGAAATATGCAGCGGTGCTGAGAGGTTAAATATATAAACAAACAAAAAAAGCAATGAAATCCATTTGGATTCCATTGCTTTTTTTCTTATTTTTCTAGCTCCTCGGCCAGAACAAATTCACCCAAAAAGTCAAAACCGGACTTTTTGGGTGAATTCTTATCTGTCTGTCGGAGCTAAACAGTCGGTTCCGCTTTTCGTGTTATCTATCGTTTTTTCTTGGCAGCCAATTTTTTTGCTTTATCCGTATTGGCAAAATGAAACTTTGTTAAGTTTTTTAATGTGACTTCACCTTTTTTAATAATAATGGCCGCTGCCGCTTCGTCAACCTTTGCTCCAGCACCTTTAGGGAGTATCATCCCGGCTTTTTCAGACAGACGATCCATCTCCTTGAGGAAAGCATATCTTGCCAAAATGGAAGCTGCTGCAACCGCCAGGTGGATTCCTTCTGCTTTTGTACTGAAAAAAGTATTTTCTTTACGGTAGGAAATTCCGCTAAGATGCTTGAAATACATGGAAGGCTCTGCAAACTGATCGATTAAAACCCCTTCAGGCATTTCAGGTGCGATCTTATCGTAAAGTTTGTTGATGGCCTGATTATGAAGGATGGCCTTCATTTTCCCCTGTGACATTCCTGTGCTTTGCAGCTGATTGTATTTTTCATTATGCAGAACCAGCAGGCTGTAAGGAATGAGAGAAAGAAGATCTTTGGCAATGGCCGTAATTTGTCTATCATTCAGATGTTTTGAATCTTTCACGCCTAATTCCTGAAGCAGGGGAATCTGTTCTTTTTTCACATAGGCTGCTACAACAGTAATCGGCCCAAAGAAATCGCCTGTTCCGACTTCATCCGAACCTATAATGGAGAGAGTTGATATGTTCGCCGGCGGACTAAAAACAGTAAGAGGCTTCGAAGGTTTCTTAGTAGTCTTTTGCTCAGGCTTTGACCACTTTTCTGCTTCTTCTGCCGCCAGATTGCCCTGAAACAGAACTTTGCCTGACTTATAGGCAGTAATGGTACACCCGTTTGATTTAGCAGTAAATACAGCACCCGGGGGGAGCTTTGAGCCTAGATCCGAAGAGTAGTAGGATTTCATTTTCAGGATGGTAGGCTGATCAATTTTAATAACGGCATTGGACAAGAGATGACACCTCTTTTAAAATATGATTGATACTAGATATTGATTGGCATTATCTTTCCATTATACTAGATATCATGTTATGATAAAGATTAGGATTCTCAAGAATGGAGGATTTTTCGTTGGATAACCACTCAAAAAAGAAAACGACAGTTGATATATATGGACAGCAATTTTCAATAGTAGGCACGGAGAGCACAAGTCATGTGCGCCTGGTGGCTTCTATTGTTGATGATAAAATGCGTGAAATCAGCAGCAAAAGTCCTAATCTGGATATTAATAAGCTGGCAGTTTTAACTGCAGTGAATGTTGTGCATGACTATTTAAAATTAAGAGATGAATTTGAAAAACTAGAGAAACAAATCATAGAAAAGGATTGACGCGGTAAATGCTTGATATTGCACTTTTCATCATTTTGGCCATGGGCCTGCTAGTCGGATTAAAACGCGGCTTTATTCTTCAATTCATACATCTTACAGGATTTATCATCGCCTATATTGTAGCATACAAATACTTTGGTGTTTTAGCGCCAAAGTTAGAGCTGTGGGTTCCTTATCCATCGCTTGGCGATAGCGGATCCGCGATATCCTTTTTTACAGGCGGAAATCTTGAAGATGCTTACTATAGAGCGGTAGCGTTTGTTATTTTATTTATCGGCACAAAGATCTTGCTGCAGGTAGTAGGATCTATGCTTGATTTTGTTACATACCTTCCAATTCTTAAACAGCTGAATAAATGGGCTGGCGCCATCTTAGGATTTCTCGAAATCTATTTAATCCTTTTCATCTTGCTGTTCATTGGCGGGCTTCTCCCTATTCCGGAAGTCCAGTCAGCAATGGGGGATTCAGGTCTTGCAAAGGTTATCGTTCATCACACGCCGTATTTTTCTGATAAAGTTCAGGAATTATGGCTGCAATATGCACCGAATTAACTTCTCCTCCAATTAGGAGAAGTTTTTTTGGTAAAAGGTCTTTTCTCCCTTTGTTGTACTTTTGGAGAAAATATTTGTATCATTTTAATTGAGCCCCAATAGATGGAAAACGACTTGACCCGAGGTGAAGGAACAATGAGCGTACATAAAAAAGATGTCATTAAATTACTTGAATATATAGCTGTACACATGGAACTGAAAGGAGAAAATCCGTTTAAAATCGCAGCTTTCCGGAAAGCTGCCAATGCCCTTGAATCAGATGATCGAAGCTTGTCTTCAATCGATGATTTCACAAAAATCGCAGGCATCGGCAAAGGAACAGCTGCTGTCATTACGGAGTATATCCAAGAAGGAAAATCAAAAACACTTGAGCAGCTTCAGTCAGAAGTTCCGCAGGGGCTAATTCCGCTGCTGAAGCTGCCAGGTCTTGGCGGTAAAAAAATTGCAAAGCTTTATAAAGAGCTTGGGGTAACGGACGTTGATTCTCTTAAAAAAGTTTGTCTTGAAGAGAAGGTACAGAGCCTTGCCGGGTTCGGAAAAAAAACAGAAGAAAAAATCCTCGCAGCGATCGATGAAATTGGAACCCGTCCTGAGAGGCTCCCGTTATCATTTGCACTGCCGATTGCAGAGGAAATTGAGACATATTTAGAATCTTGTGAAGAGGTTCAAAAATACAGCAGGGCAGGCAGTCTCAGACGAATGAGAGAAACAGTCAAAGACTTGGATTTTATTATCGCAACTGAGCATCCACAATATGTAAGAGATCAGCTGATAAAAATCCCGAACATCTCAGAAATCATTGCAAATGGAGACACAAAGGTCTCTGTACAGCTGACGTATGAATATGAAATCGGAGTGGATTTTCGGTTAGTGACTCTTGATGAATTTGCCACGACACTTCATCATTTCACTGGTTCAAAGGATCACAACGTAAAAATGCGGCAGCTGGCAAAGGAACGCGGCGAAAAAATAAGTGAATACGGGGTTGAAAATAGTGAGACAGGTGAAGTGACAACATTTTCAGCCGAAGAAGAATTTTACGCTCACTTTGATCTGCCTTTCTTCCCTCCTGAAATCCGCGAAGATGGGACGGAAATAGAAAAATACTTGAAGGATACTAAGCTGATATGTGCTGATGATATAAAAGGAGATCTTCATATGCACTCGACTTGGAGTGATGGAGCCTTTACAATCAGTGAAATGGCGGAGGCGTGCAGAATGCGCGGGTATCAGTATATGGCCATTACGGATCACTCTCAATATCTTAAAGTTGCAAATGGTCTGACTCCTGAACGATTAAAAGCACAGCGGAATGAAATTGACAAATTAAATGAACAGTATGAGGATTTTAAAATTTTTGCAGGAGTTGAAATGGACATCTTGCCGGATGGCTCTCTTGATTATGATGATGAAGTATTAGAAGGAATGGACTTTGTCATCGCGTCGATTCATTCCAGCTTTTCTCAATCACAGGATATTATCATGCAGCGCCTGAAAACGGCTCTTGAAAATCATCATGTCGATATGATTGCCCATCCTACAGGCAGGCTGATCGGCAGAAGAAGCGGATATGAGCCTGATGTGGAGATGCTGATTCAGCTTGCAAAAGAAACAAATACTGTATTAGAGCTGAATGCAAATCCGAACAGACTGGATTTGAGCGCTGAGCATATTAAAAAAGCGCATGAATCAGGTGTAAAACTTGCAATCAATACAGATGCACATAATATAGACATGCTTGAAGATATGAAAACAGGTGTTTCAACAGCAATTAAAGGATGGGTGAAAGCAGAAAACGTAATCAATACGTGGGATCTGAATCAGCTGCAATCCTTTTTTAACAGGCATAATAAGTAGCCTAAAAGACAGCAAGGAGGCTGTATATCGTGCAGCAGCGTGTGTTAAAAGTATTAGAATTCAATAAAGTTAAAGAACAGCTTTTAAAGCATATATCTTCTTCATTAGCAAAGGAAAAAGTAGAGAGGCTTGTTCCATCCACTGATTATGATGAGGTAAGAAAATGGCAGGAACAGACAGATGAAGCTGCAAAAGTCCTTAGGCTGAAGGGCAATGCTCCTCTTGGCGGTCTCGTAGATATTCGCCAGAGCATTAAACGGTCTAAAATCGGCGGTATGCTGAATCCGCATGAGCTGATGGAGATTGCAGGAACTCTTTATGCAGGCAAGCATATGAAGCGGTTTATTGAAGACATGGTGGAAAATGGAATCGACATTCCTCATCTGGACGGATTTGCAGCCGAGATTCAGCCCCTGCAGAAGCTGGAGCAGCACATTCTTCACTGTATCGGCGATAATGGAGAAGTTCTGGACGGAGCAAGCGATGCTCTTCGTTCGATTCGGACATCATTAAGAACGACAGAATCAAGGGTGAGAGAAAAGCTTGAGTCGCTGATCCGGTCTTCTTCTGCTCAAAAAATGCTTTCTGACGCGATTATTACTATACGTAATGATAGGTATGTGATTCCTGTTAAGCAGGAATACCGTTCAGCTTACGGCGGAATTGTCCATGATCAGTCATCATCAGGAGCAACGTTATTTATCGAGCCTCAGGCAGTAGTTGACTTAAATAACACGCTTCAGCAGGCGCGCATGAAAGAGAAGATTGAAATTGACCGCATTTTAACAGAAATTACGGTGAAAGTGGCTGAAGAAGCCGAGCCTCTCTTGGTGAATGTAGAAGCCCTCAGCGAAATGGATTTTATGTTTACGAAAGCAGCGTACGCGAAAAAAATAAAAGCTTCAAAGCCTGAAATGAATAACAGCGGAAGAATTAAACTTTTCAAAGCTAGACATCCGCTTTTAAACGCGGAAGAAGTTGTCGCAAATGACATTGAACTTGGCTCAGAGTTTACGACAATTGTTATAACAGGACCGAATACAGGCGGAAAAACAGTAACCCTGAAAACAGTCGGTCTGTTTACATTAATGGCGCAATCCGGACTGCAGATACCTTCTCTTGACGGCTCAGAAATGGCTGTGTTTGAAAATGTATATGCGGATATAGGAGACGAGCAGTCGATTGAGCAAAACTTAAGTACATTTTCTTCTCACATGGTAAACATTGTGGATATTTTAAAGCGTGTTGACGATAACAGCCTGGTCTTGTTTGATGAGCTTGGTGCAGGAACAGACCCGCAGGAGGGAGCAGCACTTGCCATCTCCATTTTGGATGAAGTTCATCATCGCGGTGCTAGAGTGATCGCTACAACGCATTACCCTGAACTGAAAGCATATGGGTATAACCGTGAAGGTGTTGTCAATGCAAGCGTTGAATTCAATATTGAAACATTAAGCCCTACTTACAAGCTTTTAATCGGCGTTCCCGGACGAAGCAACGCATTTGAAATTTCAAAGAGGCTTGGCCTTATGCAATCAGTTATTGGCCGCGCAAAATCCCATATGAGTGCTGAGAGCAATGAAGTAGATTCAATGATTGCGTCGCTTGAAGAGAGTAAAAAACGCTCTGACTCAGAGCTTACTGAAGCAGAAGAACTGCGCAAAGACGCAGAAAAGCTTCATTCAGAGCTGCAAAATAAAATTCTTTCTTTCAACGAAGAACGCGACAAGCTTTACGAACAGGCAGAAAAGAAGGCGGCAGAAAAAGTTGAAGCGGCAAAAGCAGAAGCAGAGTCCATTATCCGCGAATTAAGAAAGATGCAAAAAGAACACCGGACTGGTATTAAAGAACATGAATTAATTGATGCTAAAAAGCGTCTTGAAGAAGCGGTGCCGGAATTTGAAAAAAGCAGCAAACAGCCGAAAACGAAGACGCAGAAGCATCAGTATGCAGAAGGCGACGAAGTGAAGGTCATCAGCTTCAATCAAAAAGGCCACTTGCTGTCTAAAGTAAGCGATAAGGAATGGCAGGTGCAGATAGGCATTCTGAAAATGAAGGTAAAAGAAGAGGATCTGCAGTATATCAGCAGACCGAAGCCTGTCGAAACGAAACCTCTTGCAATGGTAAAAGGAAAAGATTATCATGTCTCTCTCGAACTTGATTTAAGAGGCGAACGGTATGAAAATGCCCTCCTTAGAGTAGAAAAATATATGGACGATGCCGTACTTGCAGGCTATCCGCGAATTTCCATCATTCACGGAAAAGGAACAGGAGCACTTCGGACAGGTGTGCAGGAATACTTGAAAAAGCACAGAAACGTTAAGAGCACCCGCTACGGGGAATCAGGCGAAGGCGGTTCAGGCGTTACGATTGTTGAATTAAAATAATTCGAAATATGGGAGATAAGAAATGAATCAATTTTGGGAGAATGAATTCGTTCAGACTGCAGCTTATTATAGCGTCGTCATCTTATGTATTGTTGTGTTTCTGACCATTTTTGAACTGGTGACCAAATATAATAACTGGGAAGAAATTCAAAAAGGCAATCTTGCAGTTGCGATGACGACGGGCGGCAAGATATTTGGAATTGCCAACGTGTTCCGTTTTTCAATCGGACAGCATGATACGCTATTTGAGATGGTTGGCTGGGGAATGTTTGGTTTCGTATTATTGCTTTTAGGCTATTTTATCTATGAATTTTTAACGCCTAAATTCAGAATTGATGATGAAATTCAAAATGACAATCGTGCGGTAGGCTTTATTTCCATGGTCATTTCAATTGGTCTGTCCTACGTGATCGGCGCAGGCATATAAGGAGAGAAAACAGTGGAAACATTAGCGAAAGTACTGCTTGGCATATGCGGTTTGTTTATTGTAGTAGGCATTATCTTTATGGTTTTTTTCGCATGAAAAATTACTATTATGAAGAAAATCCGGATTTCATGACATGAATCCGGATTTTTTTAATACAATTAAAATAATTAAAAATATTTTATATTCTGAATATAACTTTGGTATACTTTCTTTATAAGCCAAAAGTCATGATGGCAACAAAGGGAGGAAATAAAAATGGAAGTTCAAAAACCCTGGCTTCATCTATATCCTGAAGAAATACCTCATTATGCTGAAATTGACAACAAGCCTCTTCAATTTTTTCTCACGCAGGCAGCACAAGAATTTCCGACAAAAACAGCTATTCATTTTTTAGGCAAGGAACTGACTTTTACAGAGGTTTATGAACAATCTTTAAAATTTGCCGGCTACCTTCAGGCGCTTGGGTTAAAGAAAGACGAAAGAGTATCTATTATGCTGCCGAATTGCCCGCAGGCAGTCATTGCTTATTATGGCATTTTATTTGCCGGAGGAATTGTCGTACAAACGAATCCTCTATATATGGAAAGGGAGCTTGAGTATCAGTTGAATGATTCTGATGCGAAATACATTATTACGCTTGATCTCCTTTATCCAAGGGTTTCAAAAATGAAAGCGCTGACAAGCATTGAACATATTATTGCGACAAGCATAAAAGATTATCTGCCTTTCCCGAAAAACCTCTTATATCCTTTTGTGCAGAAAAAGCAGAATCAAATTATTGTGAAAATTGAGCACAGCGGACACACGCATTTATTTAAGGAAATCATGAAACGGGAGGGCACATCTATTGAGGAAATAGTGACAAATCCTAAAGAAGATATTGCCTTGCTGCAGTATACAGGAGGAACAACCGGTTTTCCAAAGGGAGTTATGCTGACGCATGAAAACCTTGTTGCAAATACGTCCATGTGCTCATCCTGGATGTATAAATGCAGACGCGGAGAGGAATCAGTGCTTGGCATATTGCCGTTCTTCCATGTTTACGGAATGACAGCGGTTATGAATCTATCAATTATGCAAGGCTTTAAAATGATCCTGCTTCCCAAATTCGATGCGACGGATACGCTTAAAGCCATTGATAAATTAAAGCCTACGCTGTTCCCTGGAGCACCTACTATTTATATTGCATTATTAAACCATCCCGATTTGAAAAAGTATGATCTTTCATCTGTTGAATCATGTATTAGCGGATCAGCTCCACTTCCGGTAGAAGTCCAGGAGAAATTCGAGCGGGAGACTGGCGGAAAGCTTGTGGAAGGCTACGGCTTGTCAGAAGCATCTCCTGTTACGCACTCAAACTTCCTCTGGTCACATCGGAAAAAAGGAAGTATAGGAGTGCCGTGGCCTAATACAGAATCTATTATTCTTTCATTTGAAACGGGAAAGCAGGCAGAATACAATGAGCTTGGAGAAATTGCTGTAAGAGGTCCGCAGATCATGAAAGGTTACTGGAAAAAACCAGAGGAAACAGAAGCCGTATTGAAGGACGGATGGCTTTTAACCGGTGACATTGGCTATATGGACGAAGAGGGATATTTTTATATCGTTGACCGGAAAAAAGATATGATAATCGCCGGGGGATTCAACATTTATCCGCGTGAAATCGAAGAGGTTTTATATGAGCATGAAAAAGTGCAGGAAGCAGTAGTAGCCGGTATACCGGACCCATACCGCGGTGAAACGGTGAAGGCATATATCGTTTTAAAAGAAGGTGCGGAAGCGACTGAACAGGAATTTGACGAATTTGTCCGAAAGCATATGGCAGCATACAAGATTCCGAGAATCTATGAATTCCGCAAAGAGCTTCCAAAAACAGCAGTCGGGAAAATTTTAAGGCGCTCACTTGTAGAAGAAGAAAAAGAAAAATTGAAAAATGCCAATTAATCTGGAAAAAACGCTGTATTAAATAAAATGAAAAGCAATAAGAATAGAAAAATGATAAAGAACCATCTCTTCCTAATGCTGAGAGGGTTCTTTACATCTATTATGATGAAAGATAAAATCAATCTTTCTTCTTGACAGATAGGTGATGTAATTTTATGATTAAAATATGAATGATGATTCATTCAGTTTGAAAGGAAGAATTCATATTGAAACAGAAAAGACCAAAATATCTCCAAATTATAGATGCGGCTGTCATCGTTATTGCTGAAAATGGCTATCATCATGCACAGGTTTCGAAGATTGCCAAGCAGGCAGGAGTCGCAGACGGAACCATTTATCTTTATTTTAAAAATAAAGAAGATATCCTGATTTCCTTGTTTCAGGAGAAAATGGGCGTATTTATCGAAAAAATTCAACAAGAAATAGCAGGAAAGGACACGGCGGCGGAGAAGTTATACATGTTGATAGAAAAACATTTTTCTCTTTTAGCCGAAGATCATCATCTTGCCATTGTTACCCAGCTTGAACTCAGGCAGTCAAATAAAGATCTTCGCCTGAGAATCAATGAGGTACTGAGAGGGTATTTAAACATTCTTGATTCGATTATTCAAACAGGAAAAGAAACTTCCGAATTCAGTGAAGCCCTGGATACACGCCTGGCGAGGCAGATGATATTTGGAACCATTGATGAAACGGTAACAACATGGGTCATGAATGATCAGAAATTTGATCTCACTGCACTTGCAGGAAGCGTTCATGAACTTATGATCAAAGGCTGCGGAAGGGTTTAACAAAATCCTTCCTGACGTAATTGTTTAAATGCATAAGGAGGCCTGAGCTGTGAGTTATTTAAATGTTAAAGTAGAAGATTATGTTGCGGTCGTAACCATTTACCAACCTCCCGCAAACGCCCTTTCATCTTATGTTTTGAAAGAGCTTTCATCCCTGATGGATGAGTTTGAAGCAAATAAAGACGTCAGGGTCATTGTCATTAATGGCGAGGGAAGATTCTTCTCAGCAGGGGCTGACATCAAGGAATTTGTTTCAGTGCCGAACGGTGAAGAGTTCTCTAAGCTTGCTGCAAATGGACAGGAACTTTTTGAGAGAATTGAAACATTCAGAAAACCAGTCATCGCGTCGATTCATGGAGCTGCTTTAGGCGGGGGCCTTGAGCTTGCAATGAGCTGCCATGTAAGGCTTGTTACAGAGAATGCAAAGCTCGGGCTGCCTGAGCTTCAGCTTGGTCTTATTCCCGGCTTCGCCGGCTCGCAGCGTCTTCCTAAGTATGTAGGAGAAGCGAAAGCGCTTGAAATGCTGCTGACAAGTGAACCGATCTCAGGAACAGAGGCAGCGCAATACGGTCTTGCCAACCATGCTTATGCAGAAGAAGCCTTATTAGATGAGACGATGAAGCTTGCGAAGAAATTTGCTGCAAAAAGCCCGATATCTGTCAGTGCAGCCATCGATTTAATCAATGCTTCTAAAACACTTCCGTATCATGATCGGGTGAAAAAAGAAGCGGGCTATTTCGGTACTGTATTTGAAAGCGCAGATGCAAAAGAAGGAATCAGTGCTTTTCTTGAGAAAAGACAGCCGCAGTTCAAAGGCGAATAAATTATGTGATAAAACGTTCCTGACGTTTTTTCTATACAACTAAATTGAATGCTTAACGTAAATAGGGGGATGGACATGAACATTTATGTAATCATGAAGAAAACGTTTGATACGGAAGAAAAAATAACGCTTCAAAACGGCAAAATCAATGAAGATGGCGCAGAATTCATTATTAATCCTTATGATGAGTATGCGATTGAAGAAGCGATTCAGCTGCGCGATGCAAACAGCGGGGAAGTAACAGTTGTGACAATCGGCGGGGAAGAAGCTGAAAAAGAATTGCGTACTGCTCTTGCAATGGGGTGTGACAAGGCTGTATTAATTAATACGGAAGATGATCTTGAAGATGGAGATCAATTCACAACTTCTAAAATTCTTGCAGAATTCTTTAAAGATAAAGATGCAGATCTAATTTTAGGAGGAAATGTTGCGATTGACGGCGGATCTGGACAAGTAGGACCTCGTCTTGCTGAGCTTTTGGATATTCCTTATGTAACAACGATTACAAAGCTTGAGATTGATGGAAACAAAGCGACAGTTGTCCGCGATGTTGAAGGAGATTCAGAAGTCATTGAAACGACATTGCCATTGCTGGTTACAGCACAGCAGGGTCTGAATGAACCCCGCTATCCTTCTTTGCCGGGTATCATGAAAGCAAAGAAAAAGCCTTTGGATGAACTGGAATTGGATGATCTTGATCTTGAAGAAGATGAAGTTGAGCCAAAAACAAAAACAATTGAAATTTATATGCCGCCTAAAAAAGAAGCGGGTAAAGTACTTCAAGGCGATTTAGATGCACAAGTGAAGGAATTGGTATCTCTTCTTCGCAACGAAGCAAAAGTAATCTAAGTATTTACCTGAAAGCAGAATTTTCAATCAAACGTAAAACAGGGGGACTTTATAATGGCAAGAAAAGTGCTGGTATTGGGAGAAGTACGCGATCAATCATTGCGCAACGTGTCTTTTGAGGCGATTGCAGCAGGTAAAACGATATCCGAAGGCGGCGAGGTAACAGCTGTTTTAGTTGGCGACAGTGTAGCAGCTTTAGCTGAAGAAATGATTCATTATGGTGCAGACCGCGTCATTACAGTTGAAGACGAAAAATTGAAAACGTATACACCTGACGGCTATTCACAGGCATTGCTTGCCGTTATCGAAGCTGAAAAACCGGAAGGCCTTGTTTTCGGGCATACAGCTCTTGGAAAAGACTTATCACCTAAAATCGCTGCAAAGATTGGATCCGGATTAATTTCAGATGCTACAGATTTAGAAGTAGCAGGCGGAAATGTCGTATTCACACGTCCGATCTATTCAGGGAAAGCTTTCGAGAAAAAGATTGTGACAGATGGAACGATTTTCGCAACAATCAGACCAAATAACATCGCTCCTCTTGAAAAGGATGAAACAAGAACGGGTGAAGTATCTTCTGTTTCAGTGGAGATCAAAGATCTTCGCACAATCGTAAAAGAAGTGGTGCGCAAAGCTACAGAAGGTGTTGATCTTTCTGAAGCTAAAGTCATTGTAGCCGGCGGACGCGGAGTGAAAAGCACGGACGGCTTTAACCCGCTGAAGGAGTTATCAGATGTTCTCGGCGGAGCAGTCGGAGCTTCCCGCGGTGCCTGTGATGCTGATTATTGCGACTACTCGCTGCAAATCGGCCAAACAGGAAAAGTTGTCACTCCTGACTTGTACATTGCCTGCGGTATTTCTGGAGCGATCCAGCATTTAGCCGGTATGTCTAACTCCAAGATTATTGTGGCAATTAACAAAGATCCTGAAGCAAACATCTTCAAAGTAGCTGATTATGGCATTGTCGGAGATCTATTTGAAGTTGTACCGATGCTGACGGAAGAGTTTAAGAAATTAAAAGTTCATTCTTGATTCCTAAAAACACGCTCCAAGCGGGCGTGTTTTTAATTTGAATGAATAAATGTTTTTCATCACAAAGTAAGGGAAAAGGAATAGTGAGCAAAAAATTAGCAGGTCACATTCTTTAATGCTATACTTTAGGCATCACTTGAACATTTAGGAGGAAAACATAATGGCAATTACTAATGTAACAGATCAAACTTTTACAGCTGAAACTAGCGAAGGCGTCGTACTGGCAGACTTTTGGGCTCCTTGGTGCGGACCTTGTAAAATGATTGCACCGGTTCTTGAAGAGCTTGATCAGGAACTAGGCGATAAAGTGAAAATCGTTAAGCTTGATGTTGACGAAAACCAAGAAACTGCAGGCAAATATGGTGTTATGAGTATTCCAACATTGCTTGTTTTCAAAAACGGCGAAGTTGTAGACAAAACAGTTGGCTTCCAGCCTAAAGAAGCTCTAGCTGATCTATTAAATAAACACGCATAATCATGATGGAGAAAAGATCCGGTATTCCGGATCTTTTTTTATGTCTATAAAACCTGCCAAAAAAATTGTCAATTATTGCTCAGGAAATGATTTGGTGCCAAAGACCTAAAATGTAAGGAGGTAAGTGCATGCAGCGGATAGCAGAAGACAACATTTGTAATTAAAAACAATAATCTATCCAAAAAAGCCGAATGAAAAGAATCCTTGAAGGCAAACAAAAGACTCCAGCTCTCTAAAATGGTACAATAAGGGGAATAACTTGCCGCTGATGACCGATACTTATTCTGCGCTAATCTTCAAGGAAACGGAGTGTCTGCTATGGAGCAACTAATTAAAGAAAAGCTGGCACTTCTGCCAGATCAGCCGGGCTGTTATTTAATGAAAGACCGTTTCGGAACGATTATTTATGTTGGAAAAGCAAAAGTTCTTAAAAACCGGGTACGGTCTTACTTTACCGGCTCACATGACGGGAAGACACAACGGCTCGTAAATGAAATCAAGGATTTTGAGTATATCGTCACGTCTTCGAATATTGAGGCGCTGATCTTAGAATTAAATTTAATTAAAAAACATGATCCTAAATACAACGTCATGCTTAAGGATGACAAAACGTATCCTTTTATTAAAATTACAGCTGAACGGCACCCGCGGCTGATCGTTACGAGAAATGTCAAAAAAGATAATGGAAAGTATTTCGGTCCATATCCAAACGTCCAGGCTGCCAGAGAGACCAAAAAGCTGCTCGACCGTCTTTATCCGCTAAGAAAATGTACTACGCTTCCTGATAAAGTTTGTCTTTACTATCATATCGGACAATGTCTGGCCCCCTGTGTCTATAAGGTAACACAAGAGCAAAACCGGCAAATGGTCGATGAAATGTCCCGTTTCTTAAAAGGCGGCTTTAAGCAAATTAAAGAAGAACTTTCAAAGAAGATGCTGGCTGCTGCTGAGAATCTGGATTTTGAACGGGCAAAAGAATACCGTGATTCCATTGCGCATATAGATGCGACCATGGAAAAACAGAAAATGACGCTGAATGATTTCGTCGATCGTGATGTGTTTGGCTATTCCTATGATAAAGGCTGGATGTGTGTTCAGGTTTTCTTCATCCGTCAGGGTAAATTGATAGAACGTGATATTGCCATGTTCCCGCTGTACCAGGAGCCAGAGGAAGAATTTTTAACGTTTCTTGGCCAGTTTTACTCCAAGAACAATCATATTCTGCCTAAAGAAATACTGCTGCCTGAAAGCGTTGATCATGAAATGGCAGAACAGCTTCTTCACGTTTCAGCCATCCATCCAAAGCGCGGAAAGAAAAAGGATCTCGTATTGCTTGCCCATCAAAATGCCAAAATCGCTTTAAAAGAAAAATTTTCACTCATTGAGCGTGACGAAGAGAGAACGATCAAAGCAATTGATCAGCTTGGTGAAAAAATGGGGATCTATACACCGGCAAGAATTGAGGCATTTGATAATTCAAACATACAAGGGACAGATCCTGTATCTGCGATGATTGTATTCATAGATGGCAAGCCTGCCAAAAAAGAGTATCGCAAGTATAAAATTAAAACAGTGCAAGGACCAGATGATTACGAGTCAATGCGTGAAGTTGTCCGCAGAAGATACACGCGCGTGCTAAAAGAGGAGCTGCCGCTTCCTGACTTGATTATCATTGACGGAGGAAAAGGGCATCTGGCTGCAGCTCAGGATGTACTGGAAAATGAACTCGGTTTATCCATTCCTGTCGCAGGGCTTGTAAAGGATGAGAAGCATCGGACTTCTAATTTAATGATCGGCAGCCCTCCGACTGTCATTGAACTTGAACGAAACAGCCAGGAGTTTTATCTGCTGCAGCGGATTCAGGATGAAGTGCATCGTTTTGCGATTACGTTTCACAGGCAGACAAGAGGAAAAACAGCCTTTCAATCGATCCTGGATGATATACCGGGAGTCGGGGAAAAGCGGCGCAAAACTTTGCTCAAGCATTTCGGTTCTGTTAAAAAAATGAAAGAAGCAAGCCTCGAAGAGCTGATAGCGGCAGGGATACCGGCAAACACGGCACAGCTTATTGCAGAAAAATTGAAAGAATAGATTGCACAAAGACAAATTCTTTGCTACAATTCTAACTAATTTGATAACCAGATCGTTTAGTTCGTTAAATGATGGTAGAGGTGCGAACTTCAAGAGTAGCCCTTCCGAGGAAAATGGAATCCTTTGAAGATGGGTGAAAGGGGAGAGTCGCCGAAGCAAAAAAAGAGCCATTTCTTTCTTTTGCTGGTTTTGCGTTTAATAGACGTAAAATTGTCAAGAAGATGTATTTTTCTTGGAGCGCTATCTCATTGTATGAATGAAGTTCCATTATTCGTTTATGCAAGCAATGAGATAGAGAATCTCATTGCTTTTTTGTGTTTTCTGAGATTCTCCCTTTTACCTGCTGACGATCAATATAAACTTGAAAGGCGAGAGGCTGATATGGAATTAGTTGTACAAAAATTTGGAGGCACATCTGTTGGATCTCCGGAAAAAATCATGAATGCTGCAAGAAGAACAATCGAGGAAAAAATGAACGGGAATGATGTCGTCGTTGTTGTTTCGGCAATGGGGAAAACAACGGATCATTTAGTTTCACTGGCAGCTGAAATCACTCAAAAACCAAGCAAGCGCGAAATGGATATGCTGCTGTCAACTGGTGAACAAGTGACGATTTCTCTTTTGACGATGGCTCTTCAGGCACAAGGATACGATGCTGTTTCTTACACTGGCTGGCAGGCAGGCATTAAGACTGAAAATGTCCACAGCAATGCGAGGATTTCAGGGATTGACTCGGAAAAAATCAAAAATCAGCTCCAAGCTGGAAAAGTCGTTGTCGTTGCAGGCTTTCAGGGACTAGCAGACGGACAGGAAATAACGACGCTCGGCCGCGGGGGTTCAGATACGACAGCTGTTGCGCTGGCTGCTTCTCTAAAAGCTGATAAATGTGATATTTATACAGACGTGACAGGTGTCTTTACGACAGATCCGCGCTATGTAAAAAGTGCAAGAAAATTAGACGGCATCTCTTATGATGAAATGCTTGAGCTTGCCAATCTTGGAGCTGGCGTTCTTCATCCCCGGGCTGTTGAATTTGCAAAAAATTACGGAGTTCCCTTGGAAGTCAGATCAAGCTCAGAAAAAGAAAGAGGCACGTTAATTGAGGAGGAAACAAAGATGGAACAGAATTTAGTTGTTAGAGGAATTGCATTTGAAGATCAAGTTTCAAGAATAACGGTTTGCGGATTGCCGAGCGGCCTTTCTGCCCTGTCAACCATTTTCAAAACGCTTGCAAGCCACGGAATTAATGTGGATATTATTATTCAAAGTTCAACAAACAGCAGCCTGGCATCTCTATCTTTTTCTGTGAAAACAAGTGATGTGGAAGAAACGGTTCACGTCCTTGAAACCTATCAATCAGAGCTTGGCTTTGAAAAAATAGAATCAGAAGGCGGCCTTTCAAAAGTCTCCATCGTCGGATCCGGCATGGTATCAAATCCTGGTGTAGCGGCAGAAATGTTCGATGTTCTTGCCCAAGAAGGAATTGAAGTGAAAATGGTCAGCACATCTGAAATTAAAGTGTCAACTGTTATCAGTCATGCTGACATGGTAAAAGCGGTTGAAGCGCTGCATGATGCCTTCGAATTATCACAGCAGCCTGCACAGGTTCTGTAAACGATATAAAAAAAGGGGTGGGTATAATAGATACCCATCCCTTTAATCGTTGCCGAATTCCATGTCTTTGTAGTCCCATTTCACTGTAAAATGCACTTTATCCGCACGTTTTTTTACTTGTTCATAGGTTTCTGTAATCTGCTTGTTCATCCGCTGCACCTGCTGGGCGAGAAATCCCGCTTCAAGCTGAAAAGAAGGCTCTTTCATCGTCTTGAATCTTGTTTTGATCAGTTCGCTCTCAAGCTGAAATTCCATTTCATCTTTTTTCTTATGTACCAATGAAAGAGTTCCAAAGCCGGCTAATGAAAAGAAAGCAATAAGCTCTTCAATTGATTCTGCAGGATATTTGCGCGCAAGGCTCTTGCCTGCCCAGTAAAGCATAGATGCGGACTCGTTTCCAAGTATATCCGGAATAAGAACTTCCCGCAGCAGCTCATAGGCGAATGCGGGCACTTGCATGTCCCTCAGCTGCGTTATATCGATTTGTTCGCTGGTTTTTTTCACATTCTTCCCCTCTTTCTGACTTTATTATATATCAAGTTGGGCGGGTAAGAACATGCAATAAAAGTAAATTACAAGCTCTAAAACCGCTTTGAAAGTATTTCAGGAAAATAAAAATAGGGAGAAAATAAGATTTGTCACAAAATTAAAATTTATGAACGCGTTTTCTTGACGCTGTAACTCGTTGGGAGTACAATAAATTTGTCACATTTTATCATACAATGTTTATTTTTTTAAAAGATTGCCGGGAATAGGAGAAACATTAAAAAAAAGATTTTAAGATTACTAGGGGGTTATGTTGAGATGGCTGGAAACAGAGAGTATTTGAACCGAAGACTTCATTCCTTGCTTGGAGTTATTCCGGTTGGTGTCTTCTTAATTCAGCATCTTGTTGTAAATAACTTTGCAACAAGAGGAGAAGAAGCATTTAATAATGCTGCACATTTTATGGAAAGCTTGCCATTTAGAGTTGTTCTGGAAACTTTTATTATATTCCTGCCGCTTTTGTACCATGCGATCTATGGAATTTACATTGCGTTTACAGCTAAAAATAATGTAAGCAAGTTTGGCTACTTCCGCAACTGGATGTTTATGCTTCAAAGGATTTCTGGCGTGATTACACTTATCTTTGTATCCTGGCATGTATGGGAAACAAGAATTGCAGCCGCATTTGGCGCTGAAGTGAATTTTGACATGATGGCCTCCATTTTCAGTAATCCATTCATGATTGTATTTTATGTTGTCGGTGTCGTTTCAACGATTTTCCACTTTGCAAACGGACTGTGGTCATTTGCTGTGAGCTGGGGAATTACTGTGACACCAAGATCTCAGCTGATCTCAACTTATGTGACGATCGCACTTTTCCTAGCTTTATCTTACGTTGGAGTCAGCACTATTTTTGCATTTGTTTAATAGGTAATAGAACCAAAGGGAGTGGGCCAGATGAGTAAAGGTAGAATAATAGTCGTCGGTGGTGGCTTAGCGGGCCTAATGGCTACGATCAAAGCTGCAGAAACTGGCGTTCATGTAGATTTATTTTCTTTAGTTCCAGTTAAGCGCTCTCATTCAGTTTGTGCTCAGGGCGGAATCAACGGAGCAGTGAACACAAAAGGGGAAGGCGATTCTCCTTGGGAGCATTTCGATGATACAGTATACGGCGGGGATTTCCTCGCAAACCAGCCTCCTGTAAAGGCAATGTGTGAAGCAGCGCCTTCCATTATCCATTTGCTTGACCGGATGGGAGTTATGTTCAACCGTACTCCTGAAGGTCTTCTGGACTTCCGCCGCTTTGGAGGAACGCAGCATCACCGTACAGCGTTTGCCGGAGCAACAACTGGCCAGCAGCTGCTTTATGCACTTGATGAGCAGGTGCGCCGCTATGAGGTTGCCGGATTAGTAACGAAGTATGAGGGCTGGGAATTCCTTGGGGCTGTTGTCGATGAGGATGGCGTATGCCGCGGTATTACTGGTCAGGACTTAACGACAATGGAAATGAAAGCATTCCGTTCAGATGCCGTAATTATGGCAACAGGCGGACCTGGAATCATTTTCGGAAAATCAACAAACTCTGTCATTAACACAGGATCAGCTGCTTCAATCGTCTATCAGCAGGGTGTGCATTATGCAAATGGTGAATTCATTCAAATTCACCCGACGGCAATTCCTGGAGACGATAAGCTTCGTCTGATGAGTGAGTCGGCACGCGGAGAAGGCGGTCGTGTCTGGACGTATAAAGACGGTAAGCCTTGGTACTTCCTTGAGGAAAAATATCCTGCATACGGAAACCTTGTGCCCCGTGATATTGCAACACGCGAAATTTTTGATGTGTGTGTATCTCAAAAGCTGGGAATCAATGGAGAAAACATGGTTTACCTTGATCTCTCTCATAAAGATCCTAAAGAGCTTGATATCAAACTTGGCGGAATCATTGAAATCTATGAAAAATTCATGGGGGATGATCCCCGCAAGCTTCCAATGAAAATCTTCCCGGCTGTTCATTATTCTATGGGCGGACTTTGGGTTGATTATGATCAAATGACGAATATCCCTGGACTATTTGCAGCAGGCGAGTGTGATTATTCGATGCACGGAGCCAACCGTTTAGGAGCGAATTCATTGCTGTCTGCCATCTATGGCGGTATGGTTGCAGGACCGAAAGCAGTTGAATATGTGAGCGGTCTTGATGTATCTGCTGAAGATCTTTCTTCTTCATTATTTGACGGTCATGTGAAACAGGAAGAAGAAAAATGGCAGAACATCATGAACTTAAATGGAACTGAAAATGCATATGTTCTTCATAAAGAGCTTGGCGAATGGATGACGGACAATGTAACGGTTGTCCGCTACAATGATAAATTGCTTAAAACAGATGAAAAAATTCAAGAGCTTCTTGAAAGATATGAAAATATCAACATTAATGATACAGCTAAATGGAGCAACCAGGGTGCGACGTTTACACGTCAGCTTCAAAACATGCTTCAAATGTCCCGTGTTGTTACACTTGGCGCCTATAACCGCAATGAAAGCCGCGGTGCTCATTACAAACCGGACTTCCCTGAACGCAATGACGAGGAATTCCTAAAAACGACGATGGCCACATTTGCCGGTCCAAAAGCTGCTCCTAAGTTCCATTATGAAGAAGTGGATGTTAGCTTAATTGAACCGCGTAAGCGCGACTATTCGAAGAAGAAAAAGGGGGAATAAAAAATGAACAGTGAAAAGAAAGTAGTTCGTTTTATTATTACTCGCCAAGACCAGCCTGGAGCTGCCCCTTATGATGAAACATTTGAGATTCCTTATCGTCCAAATATGAACGTGATTTCTGCATTGATGGAAATCAGACGGAATCCTGTTAACTCACAAGGGAAAGATACGACTCCGATTACATGGGATATGAACTGTCTCGAAGAGGTGTGCGGAGCATGCTCCATGGTGATCAACGGCAAACCGCGCCAGTCCTGTACTGCCCTTGTTGACCAGCTTGAGCAGCCGATTCGCCTTCAGCCGATGAGAACATTCCCTGTTGTCCGCGACCTTCAGGTTGACCGCAGCAGAATGTTTGATTCCCTGAAAAAAGTAAAGGCCTGGATTCCGATCGATGGAACCTATGACTTAGGCCCTGGCCCGCGTATGCCTGAGAAAAAACGTCAATGGGCATATGAATTATCAAAATGCATGACTTGCGGTGTTTGCTTAGAGGCATGTCCGAATGTAAACAGCAATTCAGATTTCATCGGGCCAGCTCCGCTTTCACAAGTTCGTCTGTTTAATGCACATCCGACAGGTGCATTAAATAAAGCAGAACGTCTCGAGTCCATTATGGGCGACGGAGGTCTTGCAAACTGCGGAAACTCTCAAAACTGTGTGCAGTCTTGTCCGAAAGGAATTCCTTTAACGACTTCTATTGCTGCACTCAACAGAGATACTACGTTCCAGGCGTTCCGTAATTTCTTCGGAAGCGATCAAGTTTAAAACGCAGATATCCAGATAGAAATCAGCGGATATCATTTAATAAGAAAACACCTCTTCCTTTCAATGAAGAGGTGTTTTTTCACTTAAACATGAAAAGGGGAAACAATCATGAAACAAATCTCATACATACAGCTGCCGTTCAAGGAATGGAAGGATACGTTTTCTTTTTATTTTCAGGTAAAAGTTCGTTTTTCCGAAACAGATATGTTCGGACATATGAACAATACAGCCCCAATTTCATATTTTGAAGAAGCACGAATTGAATTCTTTAAGCACGCAGGTCTTATGGATAATTGGCTGAAAAAAGACGGAGAGCTGATTCCTGTTGTTGCAGATATTCAATGCGATTACATCAAACAGGTTTTTTTTGATGAGAAAATCCGCCTTTTTGTAAAAGCAGCATCAATCGGGAATTCATCGATGGATCTGCATTATTGTGCGGTGAATGAAAAAAATGAAGTTTGTTTTACAGGACGAGGCACCGTTGTGCAAATATCCAAATACAATGGAAAAAGTGTACCGTTTCTGGAAGTGGAGAAAAAGATGCTTGCTCAGTCTGCCATATTTGCCACTTGAAAAATAGACATGGAATTTCTTGCTTTCCTCTAAGATTCCTGTCACCGCCATTACAGTGTGCACATACTATATGTTGACTAATCTTATACCCATTCGTTAGATCGGCTCGCACCTAGCAAGGAGGGTTACTATTCTTGAAAGAGAAAGAGTTTCAATCAAAGCCATTACTCACAAAAAGAGAGAGAGAAGTATTCGAATTATTAGTTCAAGACAAAACAACGAAAGAAATAGCGGGCGAGCTCTTTATTAGTGAAAAGACAGTTCGGAACCATATTTCCAATGTAATATAGTTTGAAAGTATTACTAATAAAATCTAATACTTTAACAATTGAACTCAAGACAAATACAAAAAACAGTCGGTATGAAACGCTCCAATAGGTTTCATACCGACTGTTTTTTAAACGGTAACTAAATTAAATATACTCTGGTAAAACATGTCTAATTTCCTGCTCTTCATTTTCCAATCCAGCAATCCACAAATCAACTAACTTAATACCATCAATTAGTTCAACATCTAAACCTTCTGCATACTTTCTTGCAGATGATGTAAACGAACCTGTAGTAATAACATACCCTCCATTAGCACCTGTTTTTATCATGTTAGAATGAATAAGGGCTATAGGATCGAAAGATAAATCTCCTTGATAGCATTTTACTTGACCCAAGAACATGCCTTCTTCTTTTTTATGTTCAAAATCAACACCAAAGTCCCCTGAAGCAGGAGAAACCCACGTTGTTCCCCCTCTAGCCCTTTCAATTACTTTTGCAACAAATGATTCAAACATTAATGGATCTTCCTTAATGTATGTAGTTGAGTATTTAGGTGGATTTTCAGCAGTTTCCTTTCTAAATCTCAAATACAAACCCATAGCTAATGTTTTTTTCATTTCATCACTTGAATCAATATGTTGAGCTAATAAGGCTGCTCTGTGATCGCTATTTTTCTTAGTTAAATTGAAATGAAAAAATGCGAAGAGCAAGAATAATGCCATAAAGATTTCTATAAAAATCATGTGTCTACCTCCAGTCATAATAAAGTAATTGACTGAATTCTTCTGTATTATTCAATTGAAGCATAAAAGAAAGATCAACTTATTGGAAAAAAACTTTTTGATAATAAATTTAAATTTTATATTTGCCAAAATAATTCACGTCATAAATTACATCTATGGAATTTTTACCGTACAATTTTTGAAAAACTTGTACTGAATAAGAATCCATCATTCCAGAAATATAGTCTGCAATCATTCTCTCTTTTCCTTGTTCAGTTCCCCTGAATTCAACGGGAAGTAATAAATTATCCTTATTAAATTCATCATCAATAAAGGCGTCAAACAAGCCCTTAATAATTTTTTCACCTTGTTTTTCATATATTTGAACAATATTTGATCTATTTATACATTTGAAAGTAAATGCTTTTAGACAATCCGCAAAACTGTCCAACGTTTTAAACCCAAGTTCTCGATCATTATTCGTAGCAGTTTTTAATTTGAATTTCTTATCAACTTCAATAATTCCAATATCATTTACTAATTCATTTACTAAGTTAGATGTTAATTCTTTTCTTAATAATAATCCGAATTCTTCAGAAGAATGGTAGTTTGACGCAGAACGTGCAAAAAATTTTGCTTTTTTAACTAAATCTTGAAGGAATAAATAATCCTCATTTTTTCCCACTTCATCCTTAAACTCAAACATGAACTCATCAATATTGAAAAGCCCTAAGCTAAGTGCATCTTCTAAATCATGAGCAGCATAAGCTATTTCATCTGCCAAGTCCACTATCTGAACATCAACCGTTCTTGGCAAAACCTCATAATCTGTCAATAGGTCCTTAAGTTGTAAAAAATTTTCTTTATAAATGAATTTCTTTGTTTCTTCATCATAGGGCTTATAATATTTCACAACACTTAATAAAGTTCTAATAGTTAAATTTAAGCCTCTCCGTTTAGGTAATTTC
Organism: Peribacillus frigoritolerans; assembly: GCF_004358755.1. GTDB lineage: Bacteria > Bacillota > Bacilli > Bacillales > Bacillaceae > Bacillus_P. The sequence goes on from NZ_SMZY01000001.1 coordinate 76,447, forward strand.
TTCTCTAATTCATTTAATACTCTTAGAGTTTGTGCATTACCTTCAAACCCACCCTTTTCTTTCATTAATTTATTTAGGACTTTTTCCCCGTGGTGTCCAAAAGGAGGATTTCCGATATCGTGAGCAAGTGCACCTGCTTCCACAACATATGTATCATCTATATACACATTTGTATCACCTGACAGTGTTCTAAGCCTTTCTGCAATCCCTCTAGCTATTTGTGCTACTTCTAAACTATGAGTTAATCGATTTCTATAAAATTTATCATTTTGGATACCTAATAACTGCATTTTTCCTTGAAGTCTTCTAAAAGATGTAGAATAAAGAATTCTTGAATAATCTCTTTGATATTCGTTACGAGCTCTTTGAGTAGGTTCTTCAAAGTGAATCCGTTTGTTTAAATTTTTTAGTGGGTAATAAAATTCTTTTAAGAAATCCAATAATTCACTTTTATTTCTATCCATAAAACCATCTCCATGAATTTAGTTTCATGGATAATATTACCACATAAATGACTTTTGTATTATATTTTTGTCAGAACATTACAACTAATAAGTTTGAGTTATTAAGGGAAGAAAACCCATAGTTAAATACATAGGATAAAACAAAATATTAAGAGAAAGTAAAATAAAAATTTAATAAATGTGCATCTTAGTTTATAAGTGATTGAGTATATTTTTACTAGGTGGTAAAATATATCTTGGTAAATATTGTTCATAGACTTTTTTACCATTCATATAGTTAATGGATAACGAAAATAACGTATTCATATCTTTATTAATAAAGGAATGATTAATTTTATAGGTGGGATGAAGGTGGATGTATCCACAAAGAATGATCTATTACAATTAAAAATAGAAAAATGGAAAAGAGATCTAATTGATCTTACTAATCGAAACGTTCTCTTAAATTTTCGTCCAAAAAAGAACAACTCATTACAACTGTTTGAACAACCACAGTTATTGTTTGACGAACTTGTTAAAAACTCGAAAAATATGAATATTGAAGAGTTAAAAACCCTATATTTAGAGCAAATTAATAAAATTGAAAACTCATTAGAAGAGGATTCAATGAAAAGAAAGCTTACTGGGGAATTAAAAGTGCAGTTTATCAAACTGATTGCTAAGTTAAGGTTAGATGCAAGAACGCGTTTAAATGAGCAAGGAATTCAAACGCTTTATTTGACATTTGGAGTATTGAAGTGGAAAGAACAGGGCAATGATAAAGAGTTTATGTCACCATTACTTTTGGTGCCCGTCGAATTAAATCGATCAAGTGCGAATCAACCCTTCAGAATGAAGATGGTTGATGATGAAATTGTCCTTAATCCATTTATGGCCCATAAATTAAGGGAAGAAAAGGGAATCATATTTCCTGAATTAGGTGAACAAGAAGATGTCAATCTTCAAAAAATATGGGAAATGATTTCTGAACAAGTTGCTTATTTAGATGATTGGTCTGTTTCTCCTGAAGTTTACCTTTCGTTATTCTCCTTCAGCAAGCTAGTCATGTATAAAGACCTTCAAAATTATCGGGAATTGCTTGAAAGTCACCCACTTATCCGAGCAATTTCAGGAGTTCCATCAAGTGACAATAATGACATAATGGATTTATCTTCTGTTCCAGATGTCAGCAACTTGGATCAGAAAATTCCCGCTGAAGAGTCTTTTCAGGTTCTTGATGCGGATTCTAGTCAACAACAAGCTATTATAGCAGCTAAAAACGGAGTAAGTTTTGTTTTGCAGGGTCCTCCTGGTACAGGTAAAAGCCAGACTATATCAAATATTATCGCTGAATGTTTAGCAAATAATAAAAAAGTACTATTTGTATCAGAAAAGATGGCAGCACTTGAAGTTGTTAAATCACGCCTTGAAAACGTTGGATTAGGTGATTTCTGTCTTGAACTACACAGCCATAAAGCAAATAAGAGATCGGTATTAAATTCTTTTCAACAGGTACTAGATAAACATCCAAAAAATAGACGGATTAAAAATGAACTTTATTCCAATATTAATCTTCTAAGAGAAAAATTAAACTCCTACTCTGAAAAACTGCACCAGGTTAGAGAACCTTTTGGCAAATCTGTATACGAAATTCACGGTTCCTTGGCTCAATTGGACGGAGTACAGGAGTTACTATTTGATTTTGATATAAATGAATCAATAAATTTAGAGTCCATTTTGTCTCTTATAAATGAATTAGAGAGATATCGAAATCTAATGATTTTAGTAGAGCATGTCCCGATTTGGAAAGGTTTTAATCAATCGGTTTACAGTCTTGAATTAGCATCTAATATGGAATTATTGCTAAGGCAGCTTAAACAAAATCTTTCTGATATTAGTCATTCAGCTCAAATAGTTCAACAAACTTTAGGTTTGAAGAGTGATAGTATTGATGAAATTCGTCACAATCAAAAAATTATAGAAATGGCTAAATATTCACCTAAGCCACCTAGACATTGGTTTAGCTATAATTCGATGCAAACAACCATCCTAAAGGCTAAAGAATATCAGGAAAAGATGTCAACCTTTTTGAACGAGAAAAAGGTTCTAACTCAGAAATTTAATACTGAAATTTTGAAAAAAGATTTACCAATTATTGTGGATAGATTATTTTTCAAATCGGACGTTCTATTCAATATATTTGACTCAAATGACCCTATACTTCTTATTCATGATAGGGATCTTCTTATAGAAGTAGTTACACGCGTGAGAAATTCCTTACAGTCAATCGCAGAGTTATCTTTATTACAAGAGGATTTGGGTCTGCCTCAAATGAAAAAAATTGAGGACGCTCACCTTTTGAAAATTTATTTGAATGTTGCTTTGAAAAAACCTCGCCCAACTATTGAATGGTTTAAAAATTTAAATGGGGTACGAAAGTCTATTAACGATGCAAAATTGTTATTCACGGACAATGAAAAAATGAACAATCTTTTACAAAAAAAATATGAACCATCATTACTGGAACTTGATTTATTTACACTAAAACAATTAATTGAGAATCAAGGTTCTGAACTTCTTTCATTATTTAAATCTGACGATATTACAGAACCAAGAGAAGATAGTATATTCAGCAAGAAGCTATCAATTCAAGAAAGAATTGGAAAAATGTTAGCTCTTCAAGAACAAATTGAACAACCAAAAAATTTTATCTCTCAATCATTAGAGATAGACTTAATAAATATAAAATCAATTACAAGTTTAAAACGAATGATGGAGCTGATCTCCAAAGATCCTAAACCTACTGCAGTATGGTTTCAAGTTGAACGCCAGCATGATATCTACAACTTAATTAAAGAATATAAAAATGTTCAAAATAAATACAACCAAGATTTGTCTACCATTCTAGAGATCTATGAAGAAGAAGTAGTTGATGATCAAATATTTGAGATGTTTAAACGTTTTGAGACAACCTATCAATCCCCACTGCGGTTATTTAACGGGCAATTCAATCGTGACCGTAAATGGTTAAGCTCAAAACTAAAACAAAAAGATAAGTACGATTTTGATACGATATTTAAACATGTTCGATTAATAAAAAGAGTATTAGAAAACAAAAAATGGATGGAAAATAATCAATCTGATTCCCGTACTTATTTTGGAAGGCATTATAAAGGAATCGACACTGAGTGGGGCCACGTTGAGGACTCATTTAATGTGTTTATAGAAATACAAGAAATGTTTAATGAATTAAAAGTTCCTTTACCATTAAAAGAACTTTTAATTCACCCAACAGGACGTATGGAATTCTTCATTTCACAATATGAACAATTAAATTTCATTGCTCATGACCTTGAAGAAGTTCTCTTATCGCTTATAGGGAATTTCCCATCGTTATTCCATAAAAGAAATATCCAGCCAATAGATCAATGGCTGTTTAATGAAATATTTAATGAAATGAATGTAACTCATGGGAAATTGAACACCTTCTATGGTAATCTTAGCCAGATAATGAACGTTAGGAAAGATGGAACTGTAGCCAATCTATCCTTGAAAGATTTATTGTTGGATATTGATCTAGGGTTATCTCTGATAAAAATAAATAATCAAATCGCAAATAAAGAACCTCATTTTAAAGAAGTAATGGGAAACTGGTATCAAAAGGAACTTACACCCTGGGAAGTTGTTGAACAAGCCTTGTATGACGTGGAATTGTTACAGACATCCACACCTTTTATACCTGAACGATATAAGGCTCTTCTTATTGAAGATTCGTATGTTATCGGAGAAAGCCATAATAATTTAGAACATGCATTACGGAATTTGGATTGTGCGTTTGGAATATTAAAAGAAAAATTGCCACACCTTTTCGATGATTTCCATCGTACAGATGATAATAAGTGGAATATTTCTCGTTTAGAAAATTTATTTGAAAGCTTCCATGAAAAACTTCAGAGTTGGTATATGGAATATGATTTAATCGTAAAAGATATCAAACTTGAGTACGAGTCTATATTAGACTTACGAAACGACTTGAACCAAGCTATTTACGTTCAAAATAAACAAATGCAACTTGATAATGAATTAGAAAATCTAAAGAAAACATTTGGTGACTATTTTTCAGGATATACCACGGATTGGGATAGGATTTTTGATGCCTTGGCATGGCTTGAGGAATGGATGACGTATTTCGTAAATCATGAAGTACCCGAATCTTTAATGGCTTATATTTCTGAAGGAGCAGGTGAAGATCAAAAGAAAATACTAATTTCTTATTTTGATAATAATGCTGCTTTGTTAGCTCATAACGACAAGCTGTTTCTTGATTTAAACAACTATTTCTCAATTGAAGCACTACAGTCAGATGGAAGAACTCTACAAAATTGTACTTTCATTGATTACGTTTCTTGGATAGATAAACGTGCTGGTTCTATAAGCGAACTAGAAAATTGGATACGTTTTAAACGTTTAGAGAAAAAATTAAAAGAAGCTAATCTATCTTCTTTCTTGAAGCATATAGAATCAGAAAAGCCAAATGAATGGTTATTTGTTGAACTATTCCAGAAAAGATTCTATAGAAAATGGTTGGACAGTATTTATCAAGAAGAAGATATCCTATATGATTTCGATGCAGGACAAGCTAACGAAATTATTCAAAACTTCCGTGAAGCTGATTTGAAAAGTTTAGTGGAAAATGCAGAGAGGATACAGAGTATTTTAGAGAAGAAAAGGCAACATGCAAATGAAAGTCTCTCTTTTAGACAAGAGTTAAGTGTACTACTTCATGAAATTGGTAAAAAGAAGCGTCACATAGCAATTCGAAAATTGTTATCACAAACTTCAGCATTGTCATTAGAAATAAAACCATGTTTCTTGATGAGCCCACTCTCAGTAAGTCAATATTTAGATGCTAATGATATTGCTTTTGATGTAGTAATTTTTGATGAAGCTTCTCAAATTTTTCCTGAAGACGCTATAGGATCTATTATCCGTGCATCACAGGTCATAATAGTAGGAGATAATAAGCAGTTACCTCCAACTGATTTCTTTAAAGCTGGTGGAATTGGAGAAGAATTTGAGGATGAAGATGAGGTTGACTATGAGAGCATTCTAGACGAATGCAAGAATGTCCTTCCTAATATGCGTTTACGTTGGCATTATCGAAGCAGACACGAATCTCTAATCTCTTTTTCTAACGCTGCTTTCTATTCAAACAGTTTGATTACTTTCCCAAGTGCTGATCACGGAGAACACTTAGGTGTCAAATTTGTATACGTACCAGATGGATTGTATGATAGAGGCGGTACCAGAAGTAATCAAAGAGAAGCGGAGATAACTGCTCAATTGGTATTCGAACACTTTAGTAAAACTCCTAATCGTTCTTTAGGTGTTATTGCTTTTAGTGATGCACAGGCAACGGAAATACGTGAACAAATAGATTTGATGAGAAGAAAGAACCCGTCTATGGAGGAATTCTTTAAAGAAGAACAACAAGACGAATTCTTTGTGAAAAGTCTAGAAAATGTTCAGGGGGATGAACGTGATACGATTTTCTTTAGTATTGGTTATGCTAAAGCCCCAGATGGTAGCCTCTATATGAATTTTGGGCCGTTGAGTAAAAACGGTGGGGAAAGACGATTGAATGTAGCAGTAACCCGTGCAAAATATCAAATAAAGCTAATAAGTTCTTTATTACCTCAGGATATACCTTTGGAACGTACACAGAGTGTTGGTGTTCATCGATTACGTGAATACATGGAAATGGCAAGAAGTGGACATCTACCCACCTATTCATCTTCTCAAAACAAAAAAATCTTTGATTCACCATTTGAGGAAGATGTATATGATGCTCTTGTGGATTTGGGATATGAAGTGCATACTCAAGTTGGTGTATCGGGATATAAAATCGATCTTGCGGTAGTGGACCCATTTAGACCTGATTCATATTTGTGTGGTATCGAATGTGATGGCAAGACTTATCACAGTTCAAAGGTAGCCCGTGATAGAGATCGTTTACGTCAGCAAGTTCTTGAGAATTTGGGATGGAAGATCCACAGAATCTGGTCTCAAGAATGGTTTAAAAAACGCAATTTAGAAATAACAAAGATCAAAAATCTACTAAATAAGCTCAAAAGAGATAAATGATAAACTTAATTAGTTTCAATAATTAACTAGCGGAATCCTTTTTGAAGTGCAAAATAGAATTCAGCAGGACAATTAGCATAAAAAAAAGAGCCTAGAGTATTTCTCTGGCTCATTTTTTTATTAGACTTATGCCACTTCTTGAAAAACATACTAATATTTTCAATTGCCGATAATTAGCTGAATAACAAAGAATAGCTTAACTATAATTCTATCCCTAATTTTTACTAAACCCGCCCTTATGTTAAATATGGTACTGCTAACTCACCGCATTTTTTTATAGAAAATCTGAGGAATGTAATGAAGAAAACCAATTAGAAATATTTATGTCCTATGAAATACTCGTGAACGCCAATCCTGATTTGAAGCCTGCAATTTTGCGGGCTTTTTCCTATTACAATGTACTTAAACTAACGGGTACAAGAGTTGAAGATTTAGCTGCCATAGAAGGTGCTTTCTTATTGTACTAACGGAGCAGGATAGTTTAACAAGGTTAATTGGGAAATGGTGAATATATGAAACAATATGATGTTGTAAGGATAATTAAAGATGATCCCAATAATGAGTTTACTAAAGGACAAGTAGGCACTATCCTAGAGGTTTATGAGGACAACAATTATGAAGTAGAGATTTCTGATAAAGATGGGATAACTCTATTCTTGGGAGCAATATCAGGAGATTACTTACAATAAAAAAGGTGGAATAATATAGAAAATATTAGGACTATATTCACAAAATAAGTTACACTAATAATAATCAAATTAAAACATAAGGGGAAATGTATCATGATGAAAAAAACTTTAATGTTAACTTTTGCACTAACACTATCTATAATTGCTGGTTGTGGCAATCAAGACGAAGGAACGAAAAATGGTTCTGATTCTGCAAATAAAGAAGCAACTACAGAAAATACAAATGAAGAAAAAGAGACGAATAATGAACTCTATTTCAAAGATAATGAAGCAAAATTAAATGACTTAAAAATTAAAATTACAGAAACTAAAGTTATTCAAGCTGGTGAAAAAGGAAATGAATATGGTGAAAAACCTGTATTTGCAATTTGGTATGAAACAACTAATTTAAGTGATAAAGAAATTGATCCTACTACTGGATGGATGGCAGTATTTGAAGCAGTACAAGACAATGATCCTAATGCAGTCAATACTCTTGAAGTTGGTGGACTTCCAGATGACCAATTTCTCGATTCTCAATTAGAAACAATTAAAAAAGATGGTACAGTTAAAAATGCAGTAGCTTATGAATTAGATGATTTAGAAACTCCTGTAACATTAATTGCTACACAAGGTATTGGTGGCGATAAATTAGGTGAACAAACTTTTAATATTAAATAAACGTTTTAAATCTGATTAAAAAACACTTACATTTGTAAGTGTTTTTTTGCTAATTGATCCTAAAATTAAAGCAGCGGGATGGCAAGAAAGTCAAATACAACGTGAATATAAAGAGTCAGCAGGGCATATTCATTTTGATGAAAAAAAGGAAGACGCGAGTCCAAAATCTGCGGACTATTTTCTACGCTATCGTTCTTCTAGGTGCTATATTTTCTGAATTTAAAGTTTTTTACTAACGGATGCGTTAGTTCCATAAGATGCAATAAAAGAGACCACTTATAGGTGGTCTCTTTTATTTGTTCTCATCGATAGAAAACGTTCCTATCTTTAAATATTTTCTCGTGTTCTCCAGAACCTTGAGACTCCTTTTCTTTTCTCTTCCTCTCCCGTAAAAAAAAAGAAAAAAACAGGAATCCAAGTCTCCTATTTAGTGCTATTACATTATTAAATTAGTAAAATGGTATATATATACTTAATTGAAAAGGAAAGTGAATCAATGCTTCAAACTAAAAAAGGTAAAGTAACACTAGCTATAGTAGGAGGCTTCTTGATTTGCTGGTTTTTATATCACAATTTAGGAATCGACGATTTAGTAGAAAAAAATAAGATATATACTAGGGCAGAGGAATCTTTTTCTGATGGAGATTACTATTTAGCAGCAAACCGTTTTAAAATAATACCCGGATTTAGAGATTCTGACCAACAACTTAAAGAGATTTATGCAATCGTCGCGAAAGACTGTACGGAATTTTTGACCCAAAGTAATATGGTAAAAGCCAAACAAGGAAGGATTAGAAAAATAAAAACTTTAATGGTTAAGGACGGTTTTGTTTGGGGTGAGCCTGATGTTTTCACTTACGCTGTAGGTCAATAAAATGGAAAGGTAGTGTAAATATGGACCAAGAAAATCTATATGCTTTCGGTCTTCCTATAAAAAAAGATGATTTGTTTTTATGCAGAGATGGTAGCCAGTATTTAATAACTGACATTGATGTTCTAAAAGAAATGGTTTGTTACATTAATAATCCTGATCAACATAAAGACCTTTCAAAAGCAAAGAAATATTGGATGACTTATAACTTATTTGATGGTGAATTCATTATTAAGCGAATAGAAAAATAATACTTTTCTTTTTAAATTCATCTAATGTACTAATAATAAGTGATGTAGAATAAAAAAAGGGCATTCTTATAAATGCCCTTTTTTTCTTTTTCTTTTTCTTTTTCTTTTTCTTTTTGCTCTGTTAAAGGATGTTGTTGATTTTCTTGATGAACTAACGGGGCAGGTTAGTGGAAGTTGAAGATAGAATAATAAAGAAATAAAAAAGGGAAAAGTGAAAAAACTTTAGAATCTTCTGAAAAATAGGAGGTTTTGCTATTTGAATGTCAAATATTACCCGTGATGGTAAATACTCAAAAAAATAAAAGGTTGTGATGTCATGGATCAAAACACGATGGATCATGTCAGAGTGGGCATATCAATGGAAAAGGAAATAATAAAAGATAAAAATTGGATTTTCAATGATGTAAAAAAAAATATTAAAGAACTGGATAATGGTTTAATCGTTCACACGACGATTAGTAATTGGATAAGTCAGTCATTTGACAAACACAAACAGGTTGTTCAAGATGAAAAAGTTGTACTGGTTGATTTGAACCTTCCAAGAAATGAATGTCCTATCGATGAATTGGAATGTGAAGGTAAGATTTATCCATTTTCAAAGACACGTCTCACTGTTAATAAGGATAGTTCTGATGATGCGTTTATTACGTATATATTTGACGGTGGAATAGAAAAATATGATTTAAAACCATTAGTTGAAGAATGCATAGAGATCCTTAAAAAAGATAAGGAATTCGCAGCGATCAAAAAAAGAAAATGGCCTGAAGGTTTTACGAACGAATGGGATAAAAAAATATTTGAAGAGTGAAGAAGATAAAAATCTGATATATCTTCTTATCTTGATGATCTTCCACAAGCGGACGCTTTTCTTGAATAAAAAGGCGTCTTTTTGTATTGTACCGGATTTCGGAACAACACTTATTAGGGATTGGAGTTATATTTATGTGTAGAAGAGATTGTGAAGGTCCCCACTTAAACTATTGTGTGCTTTAATACAATAAGGAAGAAAATTTAAGAGCCTAAATTATTCATATCAATTCATCATGAAGGAATAACAGGAATATTTGATGACGATACAGCAATGAAACTTGTAAGTGTAATTAGGAAATTAAATGATTCAGCAAGAATATCTTCATAACTGCCGCAATGAATGAGATATTTCCATTTATTACTTAAAGGTGTAAAATATAGAAATGACAAGGCTTTGTAAAAAGCTCTTTTTTGTACGATAAAAAAATGAATCTATGAAAAAAAATACAGCCGTTAGCGTTGTGGAGGATGTTCATGAAGTTAAATTATATTGAGGTAAAGAATTACCGAAACTTTATCAATACTAAATTGCATTTTGATGAGAAGACACTTATTATCGGGGCAAATGATATCGGTAAAACCAATGTTTTATATGCATTACGACTGCTCTTAGATAAATCTTTATCTGAAAACGACTTACAACCTCTGGATGAGGATTTTTGTATCTATTCAGAAGCAGAAGCAAATGAATTCTCTATAACTCTTCACATTGTAGAAGCTATTGAAGAATGTATTTTATCATGTTTTAGGGAACATATCAGCGATAACGATGATGTTTACTTACGCTATGTTGCAACCAGAACTAGAATAGGTGGCACAAAAGACTACAAGCTATTTGTAGGACCTTCTCTTGAAGAGTTGCAATTAGTTTCAAGTCGATTTTATTTAAGAGCATTGAACATGAGATACGTAAGTGCTACCCGACAGATTGACCAGTATTTAAAAAATCAAAAAAATAGGCTTATAGAATATTTGCAGGATGCCAGAACTGACGAGGAAGAAAAATCGGATAATGAAAAATTTCAAGATTTAAGTGGTCGGATAAAGGTTATAGAAAGTGAATTGAATACATTATCCTTTATAGGAAAGGCTGGGGAAACTCTTAATAACCAGTTAAGGGATTTGTCTGAACACCATCAAGAACAGAATTTGAAATTAGGTGTTGATTTACCAGCCAATGATGATTTGTTCAGAAAGATCAGTCTCCTATCTAGTATAGGAGAACATAATATTCAATTGGGTGGTGAAGGAAGAAAGAACCAAGCTTTTATTGCTCTTTGGTCCGCACTAAATCAAATTTCCATTCAAGATGGACAACCAAATGAAGTTTCTATTTTCTGTATTGAAGAATGTGAAGCACACCTTCATCCACACCAACAAAGAAAATTGGCTGAATATCTAGTTAAAGTATTACCAACTCAGGTTATATTAACTTCACATTCTCCTTATATCGCGTGCGAATTTAATCCTAGCTCGATAATAAGGTTACATACTAAACAAGGATCTCCAGCTACAATTTGTAATCACAATGGTGTATCAGAAGAATTGGGAAATCAAATTAGATCTATGGAATATCGTCTTAGTCCTCTTATCGCAGAGGTATATTTTAGTGACTGTGTGCTTCTGGTTGAGGGGACATCTGAAATTGTTTTTTATAAGAACTTAGCCCATCAATTATGTGTGGATTTGGACAAATTAAACATCAGTGTTTTATCTGTAGAGGGTGTTGGCTTTACAAGATATATTGATTTATTAAATGCTTTGGGCATCCCATGGGTAATGCGAACGGACAATGATTATCAAAAATACAATCGACCAAAGCAGCAGTTAAAAGAAGCCTATTATTTAACCGGAATCAGAAGATTAACTAATATATTTTCAACAAAATGCTCTGCAAAAGTGCCAATTGGAGAACAACGGGTAAATCTTGCTGAATTGATTGCAGAAAATGCAGATAAACTTACAGAAAATAATACAGCAAGCAATGCCCATAGACATGAGATGTACAATGTATTTTACCTCCCACTTAGCAATTACGGTTTGTTTTTAGCAGAAGAAGGCTTAGAAGAGGATATTTATCATTCTAATAATGATATGACAAAAGCTATAAATCAATATTTTGTTCCAAGCGAGGAGGATGAGGAAGTCCTAGTAATTGAAGATATGGTAGCAGAAATGAAAAGCAAAAAATCCACATTTATGTATCATTTTTTAGAAAATAATAGTGAGTGCTTAGATTCTTTAAAGGATGACCCATTAGCAGAACCATTGTATGCATGTCAAACCATTGTTCAGCAGATGAGGGTAGCTAATCATGTTGAACTTTGAACCTACACCTCAACAAAATAGTATTCTGGAATGGAATAATAATGCTGTTATTGTTGCTGGACCTGGAAGCGGAAAGACTTGGACACTTGCTAAAAAGATTCAACAAGTAATAGAGGATTGTAGAGATTATCAAGGAGTCATTGCTATTTCTTATACAAATAAAGCAAGTAAGGAATTAGAGAAGAGAGCTAAATTATTGTGTAGTGAAACAAAACAATCTTTTTTTAGTACAATCGATAGTTTTTGCAGCTCAGAAATTGTATTGTCGTTCGGTAAGAGACTGATGGGAACGCCACCTAGACTAGTATTAGTTGAAAAAGTTCAGGATGAAGAACAAGAACAACTTATAAGAACCATAAAAAAAGCAATAAAAGCGATTTTAGAAAAATATTCAGAATTCCCCATTCAACAAATTTATGACCAAGAAATTTGCATATATGAAGAATTAGACTATTCTTATAGAAAGTATTTGGAAGAACGATTTCTTTCGGGATACTTTGACTTACATTTAATTGGCGGTATGGCTAATTTAATAATTATGAGTACAAAAACATGTGCAAAATATCTAAAAGCAAAGTATCGGTATGTAGTTATTGACGAATTTCAAGATTCTGATTTCGAGCAATTTAGCCTATTTAGACGATTATCAGAGATAGGAATAATCAGTTGGGCAGTTGGTGATTTTAATCAATCCATCTACTCTTTTAAATCTGGAAGTCCTGAATATATGCAACAACTAACAACTATGGCTACCTTTGAGAAATTTGATATGAATATTAATCATAGGTGTCATCCTTTTATCCAAAGTTATGCAGACCTTTTTTTACGTCTTCAAAGAGGTATGGATATTTCTTCTGTTCCAAAAGGTGAGAGTAGAATCGTTAAAGTCTCATTGACCGGTACGCAATATCAAATTGGATATTGGTTAAACGAAACAATTGACAAAATTATTGAAATATCAGGAGTTGATAAGAAGTCTGAGATTGCATTATTAGGAAGAACAAATGAAACATTGGAAATGATATCTGACGTATTAAAAATTCCACATCGATTACAACACAAATTACTCTTAACTGACGACAGAAGTATTGGTGGCAATATTCTGCGGCAATTGATGATTTTATCGTTTAATCCGAAGGAGTACACCGCTAAGGATTTCATTGAGAATCATTTTGATTACCGGGTACGAGGAATACGAAAAAATATAGTTGCAGTAAAGAGTTTAATAAAGGAGTTTAAACTAGAGTCCCAAAATGAAGCCACCGATGTAAAGAAAAGCGAAAGAGTAATTAATTTGCTGATTGGAATAATTCAAAATATTTATCCTGATTATGTATTAAGCGAACTCACCAAAGCAGCCTGTGAGCAATTAATATATAATCCAACGTTACTTGAAAATTTTCGCCCATTTAAGGTTGAAGAGGTCCAGTTATTAACTATTCACGGATCGAAAGGATTAGAATTTGATGTGGTATTACACTTAGACTTATTCGAAGACACGTTCCCGGATTTTCGGTCAAAAGGTAAACCTATTAAACTGCGAGAAGATGAAAATCTGCATTACATAGCCCTAACAAGGGCAAAAGAGTATGTATTTCTTATATCAAACTCAATAAAGCGATTTTATTCTTCTAATGCACAAAGGTATTTTGAATTTAATAAGGAACCCTCTCCTTACATAATAGGTGCCATTGAAGCATATCAAACCACAATCAATCATAAGGGAATAAACCAATAATGGTGTAAAAACTTTTAGTAACAGCCTTAGAATTTAAAACTTATTTTAAAACAAGTAATGTTTATTTTATACAAATTTGAATTTAATTATGAACTAATGAAAATGGATATGAAGGGAATAAAAATATGGAGTCACTGGGGTTTGGGTTACATAAAATAAGCTCAAGAAATGAAAAAAAAGCTATTGTTTTTGTTCATGGTTTAAACGGGGATGCAATAAAAACTTGGCAAAATATAGAGGAAAAACCATTACCACGTTTGATAGATGAAGATGAAACACTTTCAAACTTTGAAATTCATACTTTTGGGTATCGAACCGGATTTATTCTTAAACAATATAAAATCGCTCAGATTGCTGAATTACTAAGGACGCATGTAATTAATAAACTAAAAACTAAGGATTTATACTTTGTAGCCCACAGTTTAGGGGGAATAGTAACACAAAAAATGTTAATTCATTTAATCGATAAAGGAGATACTGAACTCTTTAATAGAATAAAAGGGATTATTTATTTGGCTGTACCATTTGAGGGTGCAAAAGGGGGAACATTAGTAAGTGCAGTTGGATCTCTTGTTCCTCCTATTATTGGAGAACGAATTTTTTCAGTACAGGTATTATCTTTAAAAGTATTTAGTGATGAATTGTTTAACATTAGGGATAGGTGGAAAGGGATATTAGACCAAAACAAATTTCCGAAATTGAACCAAAGGGCTATTAGAGGGGAGCTGGATGGAACTGTACACCCTTTTTCATCAACACCCGGATTCCTAGATCCCAAACATGTTTTTGGTGTTGATGCAAACCACAAAACTATTTGTAAAATTGATAAAGAACATGAAGTTTACACACTGATAGAAGAGTTCCTAAAATCATGCATTCAAAAAGATAATTTTGAAACGCCTCAGTTACATAAAAATTATGGTGGATTAAGTTTTTTAACTATAGAATTAGATAAAATTATTTATCAACTAAAACGTGTAAGGAACCAAAGGGAATTCTTTATTAAAAGCAAAGTTAGTACGGAAACAGCTGAAAATTTAGAACGCTGGTATAAAAATTATGAGGAAGATGGCTATGCTAGTGGTTATTTTAAAGAAGAAGATCCTTATTATTTAACTAGCACTACTGCCGCCGACGACATTTCCTATTTAGCAAACCTGGAATCATATGACCTTCTCCCGATAAATAATCAAATTTATGAATATGTAAAATTATTAGATGATGAAATACTAAAAGCCACATTACTTGTAATACTTGATGATATTGAAAAATGCCAACAATCGATAAGTAAAGAAATAAAATCGTCTATCTATAAGACCGGTGTATACCAAGAAAATATATCTAAGGCAGATGAAAAATCTTTTCAAACTAAGCTAGAACAGGCTGAATTAGAACAATTAAAAAAAGATAACAGTAATTTATATACCAATAAGAAGGGTGCCTGGAAACACCTTATCATTAATAGTATAGAGTTTGAACTTATTAGACTAAATGAAATAATTAAAAACATAATTACAGCTGAATCATAAACCAGTAAAGTGTATTTAAATTATTTAAATAGTTTATTGAACTAAAAAGCATGAAAGTTTGAGGCTGTGGTGGATGGTTGATATTGAAATCTGTATAGTTGATTTGGAATTCGTAATGCACGGTTCCTATAATAGGAGCAACAATGCACAAAAATCATAAAGGAGGGAATTAACAATGAAATATAAAGAGCCAAAGAATAAGACTTGTGAAAAATGCAGTAGAAATTCACCAGACACTGCCGAATATTTTGGAAAGCAAGCTACAGGGCAGAACTGGAAACAGGCTTGGTGTCTAGAATGCAGAACAGAGTGGGTACAAAATAAGAAACAAAGATAATAATTTAAGGCGGTAGTCCCGTTGTAAAACGTAACCTATAGAGTTGACACTTTAAAAAAGTGGCTACCCTGCAGGGTCTTTTTATGTTTGAAGCGAAAATACATGTTCATTAACAAGGAATATGAGGTCGACCCAATAAATGATTTACGGCGTGAGTAAAAAAAAATTGTGAAGAATTGTACTTAAACTATAGGGGGCTTATGTTGAAGAACGAGACGATGTTATAAATAGGGATTTGAAGGCCGCATAATATTATGCGGGCTTTTTTTAGTAAATATAGAATTGATACTTTTGATATAATTGTCAGTAATTTAGTGATATTTTTGAAACTGTATACAGATCACGCTGAAGTAAATGTTCTTATGACACGGAATTTTGATTAAATTAGAATTGGGGGAAATTGTCGATATGAAAATGTCAAAAATGATTAAGCCGCTAATAATACCGGTAGCAGCACTTCTTGGTTATGCTATAGTAAAGGGGAAAAAGTCACTTAGCGTAGTTTCTGCATAGCCCAAACTGTCTCTGATTCTGCAAATAATCCAGAAAAGACTTTTGTTGAATTCAAGGAAAGTGAATTAAATGAGATAGCCAAAAATACATTCAGAGGTTTGAAAGCGGTAATTGTTGGTAACGTGTTGGAGTATTGGTTTAAGTCTCGTTCTGGTAAACAAACCGCTACTGCGACAATTGAATTGGATTCGGCAGGAGAGCCATTAATTACTTTTAATCCGCATTATGGTACTGCTAACTCACCGCATTTTTTTATAGAAAATCTGAGGAATGTAATGAAGAAAACCAATTAGAAATATTTATGTCCTATGAAATACTCGTGAACGCCAATCAGATTTGAAGCCTGCAATTTTGCGGGCTTTTTCCTATTACAATGTACTTAAACTAACGGGTACAAGAGTTGAAGATTTAGCTGCCATAGAAGGTGCTTTCTTATTGTACTAACGGGGCAGTTTAGTTGAAGAAGGGATGCAACAAATGAGTAGAGAATATTTATGAGAAATAGTTCCAAGGAAAGGGGATAGCTAAGTGTCATTAAGCAGCATATTAGCCGGAAAGACAGAGAAGGATAAGGCGTTTAGGGAGATACTTTTATCGGTTGAGCCGGGAAGGAGCGATTACTATACGTTAAGTGGGAAGAAGCCCTTTTCTGATGAATACATACTGAGAGTGCCGAACGCATTGGAGAACGACCAAAATTCCAGTTTAGTAGGTACAGCGTTTGACTACATGGCACGGTTTAGAATTGCAAAGCTTATAAAATATGAGTATATTGCAACCGATTTGGTTGCCTATCACGGGATGTACAAATTAAGGAAGTTGCCGGATATACAGGAATATTATCTTGGGAAGTACAAGCCGTGGGAGGAGAAAATTAAAAAAGTGGTGATGAGCCGAAAACAACTTGCTGAATTGTATGAGATAGCGGTTCACTTAGCAAAGTTAGAGCAAATCTATCGGGCAGGGATCAATCCGGAAGATGTGGACTTGGAATACCTGTTTAACGAGCCCGCTCCCGCTGACGTAATGAATGAACTGGAAATGATGATGGCGGTATTTGAGGAAAACTTCATGATACCGGAAATCATCAAGAAGAACAGCTCCGTGTCCTTCAACCCGAACTTTGGAATCGCTTCACAACTGGTGGAGGGAGCGGATGCGGATATCTATATTAACGGAACACTCTACGATTTTAAGACAACAAAGGACAAAGCGTTGAAGAAGAAAGATAATCTGCAGATGATTGGCTATTATTTATTGGACGAACTGTCGTATTATTCCGGTTCGGAGGAATATGACTTCGGTTACTATCATTCCATTGACCGGATTGCCTTTTACAAAGCAAGATATGGGGAAGTGGAGTATTATGATGTGCTGAAGCGTTTCACGACCGATACGCTGAAAGAGAAGTTGATGAAATTGGCGGAGTATTTTAATGGGAATGAAGGTCATTTAATAGGATACATTGGCTTCGGGGATGTAAGAGGGGCATTGCTTAAATTAGAGAAGTTACGAAAAGGTGAGTTTGAGATATACACAATACCTATCAATATGTGACCTTGGACAATGCTGAAAACGAATAGAGGCAGAGGGTGGGTCCTTATGTTGCATTTTTAGTTGATTTTTAACAAAAGGTAAATTAAGTTTGTGAAAGATTGTACTTGAGCTAAACGGGTGCGTTACTTCAAGAACAGGGCCGCCTTCGAGCAGTTCTTTTTTAGTGTGGGCAGGTTAGTTGAAAAGTTACAAAATGGATAATACATCAAACATTTCCTTAGCTAACGCTGGGTTATCTCGCCAAACTTTTTCGTCATAGGTGACTTGAGATACCTGCTGATCCAAAGCATTTATTAACCTACTGATATTGGATAATGAAAATTAATTAAATTATCGCACCGCTTAAGAGATCGAATTTGAATATCTACCGGATAATATTGAAGAAGTGAATACGGCCGTCACAGAATCACCCAGTAAATATACCGCTGATGACGTTCTCTCTGCGTTCAAGGATGCTAACCTTAGCGTCATAGATCCAAGAGACAATACTTCAAAACAATGTAAATCAGATGGATTGAATTGCACCCAGTTAATAACAACAGAAGATGTAAGTATTTATCTATGGCCTTCAGAAGAATTAGCTGGAAAAAATGCTTCTAGTTTTAGCCATCAGTCTGGTGCTTTCACTATCCGTTTTAATAAGCCTCAGAGCCCTGAGGACGAGTACATTAAGGCGATTGATGCGTTAATTAATTCATAAAACGGATTATGTTTTGAGGAGAAAACTGCAAAATGCAGTAGACTATGTGTACTAATTGTAAGGTCTGCCCCATACCGCAGACCTTTTCTTATGGGAAACGCTGAACAAATCAGGTAAATTAGCTAATAGAAGGAAAAACACAGAGGAGAATATGAACTGGATATTGAGAACGAACAGAGAATCAAAAAGATTGAAGAAGAGATCAGTGTTTCAGCACTAAACTTTGAAGAGGATGACAAACATTTTTATTACTCTTCCTATGACCTCTGATGCACTTTACTACTATGATGGCCGGAGTGCATTTACAATCCTTTTTGGTAACGCCCATCCATATTGGAGATATGAATGAGGATGTCATCACTCCATTAGCCGTAGCGGGTCCAAGTACAGGTTAAAATTGTATTTAATTCTTAACTTTAAGATAAATAAATGTAGATTTATCTGGTAGGGTTGAAGATAAAGCTTGATATAAAGGAAATCGGATAACAAACTTCACCCAGTAGGTTTAAAACACCAAAATTCATTTAGGTTATACGACATGATAGGAAATGTTTGAGGATTTATATGATATCGAGATATATGGAGAATATCGAATTTCAAGAGGTGGTAGGAGTAGCTTTGGCAGCTCTTTTTTAGTTAGAGTAACGGTGCAGGTTAGTTGAATAAAGAAATCGAAAGCTTACTATAGATGGGAGAGGGAATATGATTGATAAATTCAGAAGGTTATTTAAAAAGAAGAACAGAATGATGTTGATGATCAGTAAACGAAGAGTTAAAAAGAAAAATAATTGAATTAGAAGGGTTAGGAGAAGAATTGGGCAAAGTTCTTCAATATAGTTCCAAAAGCTTCACCTTTAATAACATCACTAAATGCCGTAACCCAATTAAAAGGGGCATGTTACCCCTCTTTAATTGGGTTTATTCGGTACCCCCAAACGTTCTTGTCCAATCACCTTCTGGATCTAGACGTTTTCTTCCATTCTCTCGTTCGACATGTTTGTATCCATTAAAACCAACATGCAAGCCATGAAGAACATTGTAAACTTCATAGATATTTCCAGAATCATTGTATCCGAAACCATCTCTTATATTATGAATAATCCGGAGTATATCCTGGGTTAGATTATCATTTACATCCATTGATGGGGGCAGCATCACTTCCATTTCGTTAGCCATTTGGTCAAAATCCTTTCGCACATCAGCGGTCAACCATTCGTCTGGTGGTTGTTCAAAAATTGAATCATCCGGCTGGGCGTTCCTTAAAGCATAGAAATATTCGCTGTTAACGATTGCATCAAAATAATCGAATTGCTTTTCGATCAACTCTTTCAATTTTGGAGTTGCTTCCATTTTTACCGTTTCAACCTTATTCTTACCTTCATTATTATGTACGGAAGCTGTTTTGGTTTCATTCTCGTCATCAGCAGATTTTATTTCGTCCTTATCCTCATTTAATAAGAGCACTACTCCTGATACCGCTATAATTCCCATGATAATCAATCTTATTTTTTTCATCTTTCGGTATTCCTCTCGTTTTCTATGTTGTTTAGGCACGAACCATTTTCTATAATACTCTATTATGAAAAAAGTAAATATAAAAACTTAAATATCTAGAATTTTATCACCAGATGAAAATCAACAAGCTGAGAAGTTACATGAGCGAAATGAAACTATGATTGAAACATGTGCCAGAAGAAATCCATAGGGGCTGTCATTTCTGCCAGTTTGATATATCTCATTAGTAACGTATAAATTCGGCATTCTTTCGTCATATTAAAGTGGCTGTCCTATAAATGATTGGAGGAACCTTTTTGTATAATTCCATGCAAAGGATAAAAGGAATAGATCAAAATGTTCAAATAGTTAATAAACGAAAAATCAAACTGAAAAATGGTACGAGTATTCACATGGCTACAATCAAAAGAAGTAGATAACTCGCATTTGAATTTCTTAAAAAGCGTATTCTCATTGGGATATTTTCTATGGGTATACGCTTTTTTAATTAAAGTATTCAGTCAGTAGTATGCATCCAGTTGCAATTATTTAAATTAAACATATAAACATTGGTTCATATGTTTGTATATTTCTTTCCTTTTGAAGCATTCTAAAAGTGACATTATAACAATAAAATCCAAAGGAGCCCTATTGTGACATCTGAAAAAAAACAAAGGTTCAATATTAAAAGTGTTAGTTACACTCATGATGAAACATCGACTGATTTGTGGATAGCTGCATACGTTGAAGCAATTAAAGCAGTAAAATATGATCAATTTCTTAAATCAAAAGAACCTAATTTGAAAGATGATTAAAAATTTAGATGTGTAAAGATTCATTTTTGGGAGGGTATCCATGAAAAGAACGGTGGCTTACCTAAGAAATTCTTCAGATCTTCAAGAAAATTCCCTAGGTTTACAAAGAGCAAAAATAAAAGAGTTTTCACTTTTCAAAGGACTTCCAATTAATCACTTCTTTATAGATGAGAATGTTTCAGCTTCTAAAAAGCGTCTGAATCAAAGGCCTGCTATGTCAAAGCTCTTTGAAGAAATTAAACAGAATCAGATTGAAACTTTAATTGTCTATAAAAGAGATCGGCTTGCAAGAAGATCTAAAGAGTATATGGAGATGTACTTCTTCTTTAAGAAACATAATGTACAAGTACTATTTGCAGCGGATAGTGAGTTCCCCATGCTGTATACAAATATTGGAGAATTTATTGAACTGATTATGTCTGGGTTAGTAGAACATGAAGTAATCCAGCTTAAGGAAAGACTTTCTAATACACAAAGTTCCAATTTTGAAAATAAAGGTACTTTAGGGACTCTGCCCTACGGCTATATAAAGTCTAATGATTATAAAAATCAAAATGATCTTAAAGATAAGATCATTTTGATTAATGATGAACTTGAAATAGTGAAAGAAATCTACAATCTGATTCTTTCAAGAAAGTACGAAACTTTGAACGATTTAAGGAATTTTATCAATAAGTCGGGTTACAGAACACGTAATAATAAAAAATGGACCTCTAACGGAATTAAAAACATGCTAAGTAATCCAATTTATTCAGGAATGAGGGTTAGGAGATTTCAAGGTATTCCTAAATATCAAAGTACTCCACATACGAAAATTATTGAAAAAGAAAAATGGGAAGCTGCAATTGAAATAATGGAACAAATGAGCAGGAAAAAAGTATTGTCAAATAAGTCTAAACAAATTTTTTTACTTGATGGGCTAATTACTTGTTCAACATGTATGAAGCAATTTCAAGGGAAAGTAAGAAAGAATAATGGAATTGACACGCCAAAATATGTTTGTGAATGTAAGAGACATTCTCTAATTAAAGAAGAAATAGAACAATTTGTTTTTAATCAAGCCATTATTTTTTTTGAGAGTTTAATGGCTGAAAATTTGGCGGAGATAACAAAGAGATTTCTAAAACAAAAGAAATCAGCACATACAACGGAAATTAACCTAATGAATTCCGAAAGAAAAAAACTAGAGAACAAGCAGATGGAATTGACAAAGAAATTTATTAATATCAAGAAGAAAGAGGAAAAAATTAAACTTAAACACGAAATAATTGAGTTACAAGGTCTTGTGAATGTAAAAGACTTAGAAATAGAGCTGTTTGAAGAAGAATACAGGAATGAAGTAAGTCTTATAGATCGCATCTTAAACAACTCGGTTACATATAAAGCAATTCCATTCCGTTACGAAAAAACTTTCTTCCCTCAACTACAACACTTATTACATGACATCGTTCTAACCATTAAAATTACAAACAATGCAGTAGATATAATGTTCAAACATCCATTCCAAGATATGAAAGGAGAAACACGATCATTAAAAATGATTTAAGAAATGTACTTTCTGAAGACAAAGTTATTGTATTTTATGGACGATACTCTACAAAAAAGCAGGATATTAAATCACAGCTACACTCTGCAAATTCTCTTGTTAAAGAATTTAATTGTAAAATTGTTAAAGAATACATTGATGAGAAAACATCTGCAACTAAAAAGACTTTGCATAACAGGCTAATGTTGAGATCATTAATGGATGACGCTGAGAATGGGAAATTCAATATCATAATAGTTTATAATAATGATCGTTTGGCAAGAAACCCGATAGAACATCTCTACCTTAGAGAATTTTTTTCACAACATAATGTGACTGTAATTTTAAGCGGGCCACGGACCCTTTATGACAATGGTGAACTTGTCCCTCAACTGCTAAAAGATGGAATGACAAAATTCGAATCCGACGCTACACGAGATAGGACTAAAGATAATTATAAATACAAAATTGAAAATGGAAAATGGATAGGTGGTAAAGTTCCTTTTGGGTATTGCTACGATAAAGACAAGAAAGAAATTACAATAAAACCAGAAAAAATTGGATTTGTTAAGCTGACTTTTAAGCTGTATAGAGAAGGACTTGGTTTCAAATCAATTGCAGCAGCTTTAAATGAAGAAAAAAATAATGATTTAGAGTGGACTAAAGAAAAAGTAAAATCTATTATCATTAATCCGTTTTACTCTGGTTATTTAAGTATGAATAAAAGGAATAAAACGTCACATAATTCTATCAATGATAGGAAAGATTGGATTTTGGGGAAGAGTAAGGATATTCCAGTAGTTATTTCGTTTGAAGAATGGGAGTATTGTATGTCAATGTACGAGAAAAAAAAGAAAGAAATTGTTTCTCCAAATTATTTATCATCACAATACTTACTTAAAGATATTCTTTATTGCAGGGAATGTGAAGTTCCACTAAAACCTAAAAATCAAAGTACCAAGAGCTTAAAAGGTGATGAACATAAAAAGAGAGTTTATGTTTGTCCACCATGCCGTGATAATGAATTGAGAAAGTATAAGATTCGCATTGATGTAGAAGAAATTGAAAAGTATGTTATATACTTTATACTGAATTTACTACAAAATCATAACCATTATGGTGATCCGGTTAACCTTCATAAAGAAGTAATTAAATCCGCTACAAAAGAGTTAGTAGAATATGACCTTGAGATTGAGAATTTAAAAAACGTTATTAATAAATACTTGATAGAAAAAGAAAAAGTGGAAAATGAAATAAAGAAAGTAATGTCAGAGAATGATCATGATTCCATTTTATATTCTCTCCAGGTTTACAAACAACAAACAAGTAAGAAAATAAAACTTAATAGGCTAAAAATTGATGAGATCTTAAAGAAAAAGGAATTCACAGAATTAATCATGTCTGATTTTAGCTTATGGCAAAATATGAACAATGGGCTTTACGGTAATGGCACTAAGAATTCAATGAGAAGATTGATTATCCATTTATTCAATAAAATTGAAGTTAGCCTGTCAAACGAGAGTAAAGATTTATGGGAAACTAATAAAAATGAACATCAAGGAAGAATTATTGAAAACCAGTACAATCTATATATCCATGGGAAGGTAAATTTAGAAACAAAGTACTTTCTAGATATTGAGGTTGATTAAAAATCAAAATATAAAACCATCTGCTGCAATTTATTGTAGTCAGATGGTTTTTATTAATTGGAGAAGCTCTTGTACCAAAATTAATCTATAGCTCGCCTATAAGAAAATTATTACAAAAATTCGCATCATTAATTTTCGGTAATAAGGTAGGAATGCAATGATATCTACGGCAAAAGGGTAGGGTTAGGATCCTAAACCTACCCTTTTGCCGTAAGGTGATTATGTGATATGACGTTAAGAGTGCTTGTCCTAAGGCTTTCCAAAAAAAATTATGGAGCTAAAGGACAAGCTCTTTTTTTGAAAGAATTTGATTTCGGCAGAGGGGTGAACATTAACTTTATTTTTCGGCAAGGTAGTAAATAACTTATATTTTGTCTGATTATGTTTTATTTATAATAAGTTACTTAAATAATATTACTAATGTAATTATACATGTAATTACATTAATAAGGTTGAATAGTTCTTGAGAATGACGTTATGTATTACTACATGAATAGTTATCATGGTAAAGTAAATGTAATTTCAAGAAAGACTAAAGGTGAATATTTAAATTAATTAAGTACCTTTTTATTGAATTAAATTTTATAGTAGTTACTAATGTAAATTAAGAAACTATCGGTTGTCCTATTTCTAGCCATCAAAACATAAAATGAGATGTGAATGGAGGGATATTTTTGGATAAGACCATTAGTTTATTTGAAGCAACAAGTATTTTGGAGGAATATTACATAACAGAATCTCCACAAATGGTAGCAAGGTGGTTAAGAGAGGGCAGAATTGAGGGGGAATCACCTAAAAATCGAAAAGAAGGCTGGAGAATTTCTCAAAATAGCTTATTTAAATACATTGAAAAAGAAAGACCTGGATTGATTGACCGTGTCATCTTTTGTGAAGAGCACATTGAGAGAGAAATATCTAATTCAAGATCGAAGGTTGGAGAAGTTAAAACACAAGTAGAACTCAACGGCACATCGGAAAATAATGGAGGTTTGTTTGAAGAAATAGCAGCATTAAAAAAACTTCTTATGGAAATTACGGAAACTCAACAAACAATGCTCAAGAAATTTAATGAAATAAATAAGAAGAGAGTTAGCAAACCTGCAGTTTCAGAAGGTCAGATTTCTTTATTCGATGAGGGAAATTCGACTGATGAGATTAAGAAATAGTTTAACTAACTTGTTTTAACTTTAATGATTTCCGTTATTCTTTCTAACATTAATTGATTTACTAAGGAATAGCGAACTGTCTGACCTACACGTATCCCATTTACTAGCTGGGCATTCTTTAGGATCTTAAGCTGGTGGGAAACAGCTGATTGTGAAATATCTAGCTTAGATACAATATCAGAAACATTTTGATCTGCTGCGTGTAATAAACTTAGGATTTTTAAACGTGTAGGGTCAGACATTGCTTGCATAAATTTAGTCAGTTTTTCTATCTCTTCTTCGCTGAAGTATGATGTCTGCATTTTAATTGCTCCCTTTGCTTAATACTTCTTAAAAGTCTTAACAATAATCTATTTATTCATTCATGGGTAATAGTTTTGAAAAGCACTTAAATAAAATGTAATATTTCTGTTTGCACTAGATGAGGTTCCTTCCCGTCATATGGTGCACTTTTCTTTTAAATTCTAAATAGGTACAATCTCTTACAATAAATAATTTTATTGAAATAAGTTGTAAATATTATTCGAAATATTTTTAATAATACTTCTCAATCTATTTCCATTTACCTACAATAAGTGTAAAATTTTAGATACGCCAGAAAAGGAGGATATTATGCTTGAATATGAATGGTATTTAACATTGCTTAAACCAGACGATTTAGTAGCAGTTTGTAAAATTCATAAAATTCCAGTGGAGGGATTTAAAAGGCCCGATAATGCCCCTGCTAACCGGGTTCATGCAGCAATAAAGAATACATTAAGAAGTGGATTTAATGGAGGGAAAAATAAACGAGGTAAAAAGCCTCTAACATACGAATCTCTGTTAGAAGGTGTAGCAAAAGAGTATATGAATAAGAATATACTATGGAATGATATTAACTTTGAACTTTTTTTAGAGAAATCCGAAATATATTACGGGAATAAACCCTTTGTCTCTGTCGCTCTCCTTTATAGTTTATTTCCAGATATTTATAAAGAACAACTTCATAAAATGCTTGAAAACTCCAAATTAGATAAATTCATATTCTATGGTTTTCAGGGATACAAAGAAAGTAGCACATATGAGAAAATCAACAATTTTGTAAGTACACATCTTTTATATAATAAATATCCTAATCTTAAAAGCACATTGGAGGATTTTTCTTATTCCCTGAATGATAATGAGAGCAAAACATTGGAAGAATTTATTCTTCTAACACAACAAATTGACGATCTTTCCCTTTACAAATTACTAATGGAAACCCACAAGGATGTTCAATACTTACTTTTATTAGCATTTTTATATCATAATGATAATTACTCTAATAGTGATTATAAAATTATGTCAGATGGAGTAGAGTTGATTTTATCAGAGAAAAGGCAAAATTTATTATGTAATAATTTAACACTAACATCAGAAATTGCTAAAGAATTACCAGAATTAAAAAGTGCAAACTCCCAGTTAGTAATCCAGAATAACAATTTACGTTTAAACTTAGAAAAAGCATTAAATGATAAAAAAGATACACAAGAAAAATTTGAACTATTAACTGGGAAAATAGATTCCTTTAATTTATATCTTAAATTCTTTGAAAGTTTTAGTGAGAAGATCAAAGATGAATTTATAGTAGCTGGAGGAGATTCATTTGACTTAGGACCTTACCTGAAGAATAACAGTATGACAATCAAGGCGTTAAAGGATATTAAAAAACAGGGAAAAGAAGAGTTGTTGAGAAATAAAACTATTTTCTTAACGCGAAATGCATTTTTTCATTCCCATGAGTGGTCGAATATGAAAAACTTTCTTGACAAGAACGATTTAGAGTACGAGGAACTTTATGGATTCAGTGAACTTGAATACTTAGAACAAATTATTAAATGGACATTTGAAAGGGAGACGAAACTATATGACTACAACTTTTAATTCGGAGCAAATAACTGGAGTTGAAAAAAGAGATGTAGAGAATTGTTATATACTAGGAAGACTTGCAGAAGATAGTGATCGTTTACCTAAACTAGGAGAAGAAATGAAGGCGGTTACATTTACGCGAGGGAAAGATCCGGAAAGGGTTGTTTATTACATCCAACCACTGTCTGCAGAGCCAGAAATTCTTTCTCAAAAATTAGGGAAATTGAGTGATGAAAAATATATCTCTTTTGATAACCATAACAGAACTTACTTAGAATCTATTAAATATTTTCAAGCTGAAAATCGATTGGAATTCTTAAGGGATCATTTTGAAGGAAAACTAATATTATTTAAACCGAGATTATCTTATGATTCCTCTAAAAGCCTTTACCATTACAATTTTGACATTGTTTTGGTAGAAAATGATGAGTTAAAGGGCTATACATATTTACCTGTTCCATATATCCGAAAAGGTATGCCGTCTAATAGATTTAATAAAATATTACAGGAAGGGCGACCTTTTCAATTACATCAATACAACCATTTTATGGAGCTGCCAGAATTTATTGTTTGTGACAGACATATTTACCATATACCAGACTCTGACATTCTAAAAAAAATAGAAACTAACCCTAACACATATGTTTGTAAAAAACCAGAAATGATAAAAGTTATGCCATTATCAGCCAAATGGTCTTTTAATCATGTAGGTGAGCATAGGGAAATCTCATTTATTACTAGTGATTTTGCAGGGAAATTAAGAGATGAATTTGATTCTGAGGGTACTGATATATATGAGAAAGAAGAAGAGAAGAAATCCAACTCTCATACAACAAAATCACCAGATTCTAATGTAAAAGATTTTATGTCTGAATATGAATTCATAAAATTATTAAATGATTTAGCAATTGAGAAAGATTTAGTTTATATGGAAGAAGACCTAATTAATTTTCATACTGCTTTAAAAACCAACTATTTTACTGTACTTGGAGGAATGAGTGGTACTGGTAAAACAGAATTAGCTAGACTTTATGCAGAAGCTCTAGGACTTCATTTAGGAAAAAATTTATTAATTGTCCCTGTCAGTCCGGGATACACTGAACCTTCAGATATTCTTGGTTTTTTAAATCAACAAAGTGGTATTTATATGGAAAGTGATACTGGATTAGTATCTTTTCTAAAGCAAGCAGAAAATAACCCTAAGAAATTACATATGGTTATTTTCGATGAAATGAATCTTGGACAAGTTGAACATTATTTTAGTGATTTTATATCATTACTTGAACTTCCAGAAGAGGACAGAATACTAAAATTGTTCAGTGAAAAAAGTTTTAGTCATCAAGAAGAGTATAGAAAGGGCATTAAGATTGGAAATAACGTTTTGATGGTCGGAACAGTAAATTTTGATGAAACCACAAAAGATTTTAGTAATCGTGTATTAGATCGCACCAATGTCATACGACTAGAAAAAACAAACTTTATTCAAGCTAAACGTCAAAGAGAATCATACAAGACAGATCAAGAGGAATTGAAACGACTAAAAAATTTAAAAATTGATTCTAATCGATATAGGGAATGGGTTAAAGATAAAACTGGATTAATATCTATTGATGATGCAGAGCTTGATATTCTCGAAAGTATTCATGACGTAATTAGTAGTTTTGACTCGCAGACAGGAGTATCCTTTCGTATTGCGAAAGCTATAGGAACATACCTTGAAAATATCCCCGAAGATCAAGATGAAAACCTATTAATGTCTCGAGATGTTGCATTTGATTACCAAATAAAACAAAGGGTTTTGTCGAAAATCAGAGGGCACAGAGATCAGATTGAAAAAGTAATTGGTGTTTATGACGAGGAAACACAGACATACAACCATGGTTTGATTGGATTGATTCTAGATACAGAAGAAGAAAAATTTGGAATATCACTAAACTTTTTAGAGCAAAAAGCGAAAGAGTTGATGAGAAATGGCTATACACTGTAATTCTGATGCTCTTCCCTTTCAAATAGTATTCAAAGGTAACAATTATAAAGAAGATATTAGTCATGTGTGGTCGGATTATTCAATAAATAGAGATGAACTTATCTCAGTAGGTGAAAATTTACCCACTGGAATACAATTTTTTGTAGAAGATGAAAATGATTTCGACGAAAATGCTTATATTCGTGTGGAAACTTCTTTATACGATGAACTAGAAGAACAAGAGGTGCGAAAGATACCTCTTTCAAATAATGATGATAATATTGAATGGTTTTATCGAGCGAAAGATCAAGAAGTATATCCTTGGAGAATGGGCATTTATATAATCGAAGTTGTCTACAAAGGGGAACGATATTTTACAGGATTTATGGTAGAGCCATTGCATTTACTTGTAAGCCAAGTTCAGTGGATTCACGACTATCTAGAAAAGTCTGTGGAAGGTATAATTTATGATTTTATTTACAGTAATAATTCCCTATCAAAACCAATTACAGAAGACTTATCATCTTATTGGTACTATGATTATGCTCGATTTATTCAACACAATAAACAGAGCATTATCTTTAGTTTGTTTTCTATAGAACGTGATCCTTCTAAAAACGTAATTGGAACAAATATTATTTCTAACATACCAGGTAAAGTGGATTCTAAATCACAAAGGTGGTTTATGACTTCTAAAGGAATAGCAAAAAATCTTGGGCTACAACCATATGTTTACCATAATAATAAAAAGAAAATCCTTTTAACCAACAATAAAGAAAATCAATGGCTGAAGGATACTATTTTGTTGTGGATGAAAGATCTTAATATAGTACAAAGTGAGATTGTTAGTGATTATAGTAAGCTAGTAAAGGATATCCATACTGAGGAAGTGAGCATTAAGCAATATGAAGCCTCGACTGAAAAGCTTTTTACTAAAAGAGATGTGGCAAAACCCCAAATTAATCAAATGTGGACTAAAATTAAAATTGCAAAACAAAATATTCATAAATATAAAGTATTAAAAAAGACCTTGGGTTTGTGGAAAAAAGATTTAGAAACTATCCAAGACCGATTTTCATGGCTGCTAACACACGCTTTTCTTAGTGATGTTGATCGAGGAAAGTCAAAGCCGATACTTAAAAAACATCCATATCGAGTTTTTAGTGACCTTTTTAACGAGTCTAAGAAAATACAGAAAAATGAAGGAGATAAGAAAAAGTACGTCCCTATTTTAAAACCTACATGGAAAATATTTGAGTATTTTTGTCTATTTAAAGTCATGGAGATATTAAAAGAAGATGGATACACCTTAACTGAGGGAATAACACAAAACTTTATTAATGTTTATAATCAAGAGGGTATTCCCGAAGGAAAACAATTTATTATGGAAAATAAAAATTCAATCATTCATATTTGGTTTGATAAATATTTGGCTTTTGATGATAAAGAGGCTGAAGAAAGAGATGAGAATTTTTATTCTTTTCAAGATAAAAGGCGTCCAGACATAAAATTAGACTACTACCACAAACAGGACGATGAAACTTATTGGTTCAGAGATAGCTTTGTAATGGATTCAAAGTATCGTAAAATGAAATCTTTATATAAAAGCAGTTATTTTAATACCACCAAGCACCAACTTTCAAGTTATTCTAGTATTTTTTATAGAGGAGAGAACACATTCACTCCCTATGCTCACTGTGTAAGCCGGGTGGTGTGTTTATATTCCAAAGACAGTAATAACGAAGTATTAACTGTTAACAGACCTTTTACATTTATTCAACTTTATCCTGAATTAGTAGATGACTTTGATGAATTTCGTATTATAGGTCATATTGAACTATCAAATACTATGCACGAATGGATTGAAGGAAGAAATTATTCTAGAACTCAAAAAGTATCAAATTAATCTGAATTTTTCTAGGTTCATCTAAAAAGTTCAAAAAGGAAAAAGATAAAATAGGCACCCCATATAGAAGGGGTGCCTTTAGTTGATGAGATTATGTTTATCGTTTTTATTTATACAGGAATAAACAAGCCGATTTTGCTGTTATTGAGTTGCAGGCTTATTTGGATAAAAACATATTATTTAATTCATTATCCTAGATTTTTAATTCAATTAACAAATCCTTACAAAAGAAGTATTTTTCTTCGTTAAGAATGATGTAGATTTGCATTATGTAGATTTGCATTAATTAAAGGTGTCTGTTTCTGGCAATTAAATAATGTATGTTTTGGCAGTATGTTTATTAATGATTTCGAATCATTACTCAAGGTAGAACTGTATAGATGCTTATATTTATAAATAATTGTCAAGCTATGCTAATTGTTTTAACGGGGCAGGTTAGTGGAATAAGAGGGGATGAAATCCATCTTCTTACTTCTGCATTTATTCTTTTTACATTTCAATCCTTATTGGAATAGCATAAGAAAAAATCTCAGAATGCTGATTTACCAGTGTTCTGAGATTTTTATGCTTCATGATGTAAATCCGCATTTTTCTGACGCTACCCCTATTTATAATAATAAGCCCTCTCCCTTCTTTTAAAAGAGGGAGGGCTTATTTTTTTAATTGTTTTTTTGTTCCATAAAGTATGCTAATAGTAAATCTTTTTGGATACTATCTACAATTCGATAATTTGATTGCCAAAGAGTTTTACTTTTACCTACTTGTTGAGGGTTTGTATCTGTATCAAAAGTGTTTTGTACTAAACGAAGACCAGCTTTTTCCCAAATTTGAATTGGGTCAAAGTTCCATTCTAAAAAACCATCTTTTTCTTTTAATAGTGCTCTAAAAGCACCGAAGATAGGAAGAATAAATCCAATAGAGATTTCATAAGAAAGTGTTTTTTGAGTAAATAATGTTGAGAAGTTACCATTGTTCTCAACACCCCGAACACTTCCGAAACGACCAGTTTTACCATCTTCATTTTTAAATTCTTGATATTTTTCTGGTAATTCAGTTTGGATTTTTTCGTACAATTCGACAAGTTTAGGAATCTGTAAAGCTAATTGCTTGTAGATATTAGGATTACTGTCAAATTCTTTTTTGTAATCTTTAAATACAGAATGTTTAGCAGAATATGTTGAAACAGGAGCACTACTATCATCTGGAAAACGTTTAATATTAAAAGCAAACATTAGCTTTAATAATTCGATGATAGGAATACGTTTGTTATCATTATCTTTAAAAGCAATTTCATTTGCATAAATTTCATTTTTTATTGCTTCTTTAACAAAATCAAATTTATCATCTAGTTCGAATAGTGCAAGGTCACTAACTTGAGCAGATGTGTTTCGTGCATCTGCTAGTGCAGCTACATCTAAATCTTTCCCAATTAGAATCTCTAATTTAACATATTTTTTTGTAGTTTCAGGTAAATGGATGCGATTTTCAATAATCGCTTGATACGTGTGACCGCCATCGAGGATACCAAACTTTTTTGGATCATCCCCTAAGTCTAATTCAGCCATACTATCGTTTGTATGGAATTTAAAGTTATTTGCGGTAATAACAATACCACGGTTATTAAGGTCAAAATAATTATCCGTGCTTTTAACAGCTGTAATTAGTTGTTTAGCTACAGATGTATTCATTTTAGGTTTTCGGGGATTTACTTCTAAAGAAATACCTTGTGGTAAATCTTGAAATTCTGTCCACGCATAATAAGTTGTAACGTCTGGATTTGATGGTGATGCGATTGTTCGTACTGTTTTTACTCTAAATTTTGTATTCATTTGAATACCTCCTAATTTTTTTCGCTTGAGCATTTGTGCTAAGCGTTAATTAAATCTTACCTTAATAATCCAATTTTAAAAAGGAACCGTAGTTCCTTTTTAAAATTTTTTTGTTAAAATAAATATATGACAAAAAAACAACTATTAACTGAACATGCAATAAACCTAGGAAATATTATTAAAGAATACAGATTAGCACTTTCTCTTGAAAAGAAATCAAGGCAATATTTCATTGATGATCGAATTAATAAGCAATTATTACCTGTTGATTGGATATCTGAAAAATCGTTATCAAATATTGAAAATGGATACAATATGCCTAGCTTAGTAACATTGAAATATTTATCCGTTGCTTTAGAAGTTGATTTTTCAACTTTAATAAACGCTATAGAAGAATATATTTTGCCTTCTGAAAATAGTAATCGAAACTAGGAGAAAGGTTCTCAACAAGGCACTCTTTTTTTGCCTTCGATAATAAAAAAAATGCCCATTTTAGGCGTTATTTTTAAATGGATTTTGGGCAATATTGTTTTTGAACTTAAAATGGTTTGAGTTAAGAAGATAAGTAGCTACTTTTTTTGTTGAACTAACGGGTAGCGTAAATGGAATAAGCGTATGTATTAAATAAAGGCTGAATAAACAAGATTTTATTCATTACTTGTTATTCAGCCTTATTTTCATTCGAAAAATATACTGCCATTAGCGACATTTCTTAATTGCCAAATACAGGTGTCCATTGTCCTAGTTTCTTCGTACATGTTTTTTAACCAAAATGAACGAAGAAATGACTTATACACACTAATTATTATTGTAGTTTTTCCCACACCTTTTTTCCCGCAATTAGAAAATTTATAATATTTCCTATTGGAAAAACTTGTTGATGTAATATTCAATGGTGAATTAGTAAAATAGGAAGTAACAAAATTAAAATATAAATATACGGATATAGGACAAATCCTCGGTACATAGGTATATTCCGAGGGGGAGTACACCTATGAAGAAGAATTATATACTCGTCTTCAAAAAATCCACTCGTTCTGATAAAGAAGTTATAGAGAAATTAATTCAGTACACGGTTAGTAAAGTGTTGTTAAACGCAAAAGCTTAAAGCCCGCCATATTGCGGGCTGTTTTTTTAGGTATTGAATGTTGGAAAGGAAGAAGAGCTATGGGAAACAATAATCACGTAGCAGCTATTTACGTACGTGTTTCTACATTAAAATCATCACAGAAGGATTCACCGGAACATCAGCGTATGTTATGTGAAGAAAAAGCCGTAGCTGAAGATTTACAAGTTGGCTATGTTTATGAAGACCGCGATTCAGGAACAAGCATGATTCGACGAAAAGAGATACAAAACCTGCTTGATGACGCAAATAAAGGTTTTTTTAATACAGTGATTTTTTCGTCCTTATCACGTTTTTCTCGTGATATGATGGATGCCCTTACTATGAAACGTAAACTAGTGGAAATGTATGGTGTTCGGGTTATTTCTATAGAGGAAGCGTTCGATTCAAAAATTGATACTGATGAACTGAAGTTCCAGTTAATAACTGCAGTCAACCAAAAGTTATCTGAACAAATCGCCCTTTCCTCTAGAAGGGGGATTCGGCAAAGTGCAAGAAAAGGCAATTTTACAGGCAGCATAGCCCCCTTTGGTTATAAAAAAATAAGAACGGATGATCACCGAAAAAGTTTAGCTGTTATTCCTGAAAACGCTGAAGTAGTCAAAACCATATTTGACCTATATGTACATAACCACATGGGAGAAAAGAGCATTGTTAACAATTTGAACGATCGTGAAATCCCTTCTCCAAAAGGGAATTTGTGGCAGGTTACTACTATACAACGTATACTTCAAAATGAAGCATATACTGGTAAGAATGTTTTTGGTAAATATACATCTAAGAAAATATACAATAATGAAGATAATATACATGATCATTCCAAAAAGCTTGTTCAAAAAAATAAAGAAGATTGGGAATCGAATGAAGAGAAAAACTGGGAAGCTATTATCCCTAACGAAATCTTTAGTAAAGCTCAACAAATTCGTTTAGAGCGAGGCGGTGGAAAAAGAGGCGGTCGTAGAAATGTAAAGAATGTTCTTTCCGGAGTTGTAAGATGCTCGCATTGTGGAAATTCCCTTGTAGTGACTAAGTCCGGAAAAAAAGGAAAAGACGGTCAGGAATATAGGTACCTTGTATGTTCAACTCGTAAACGTTCTGGAAAACACGGTTGTGAAAACGGTCTTTGGATCCCTTTTGAGCCGTTCTTGAATGACATCTTATCCTATCTGAGTAAGCAATTTCAAAAAGTAATCGACTGTGAAAAGATAGCTGCTGAGTCTAATCTAAAAAACAATGAAAAACCTCAAAAGATACAAAATAAGAAAAATCAGCTCAACAAAAAGATACAAAATCTAAGGAAATTTCTTTTTGAGCTAAGAAAAGACTTTAAGCTGGGAGAAATCGATGAAGAACAATATCAATTTGAAAAAAAGGAATTAGAAAAGGATTTAAAGAACAGCCAAGAACAACTGGCACTTCATGAACGCGATAAAGAAATCGAAGATAACAGTGCTTCCATTAAAAAGGAAATGAAAGAAGCTCTTGATCGATTAGTTAATTTAGATACCCAAGACAAAGATGAACTTCGCTTCATTTTAAAAGCCTGTATTGACGAGATCTTAGTGAATAAAGTGGGAGAAGTCGAAGTCTTCACTCCTTTCGGCACTTTGCACTGATTATAGGTATTCAAAACACATTACGAATGCGATGCAAAAGCTTGGTGTTAAGGGGAGATCACAAGCTGTTGTTGAGCTCCTTCGTATGGGTGAACTTGAGCTCTAATACGTACCGGCTGACCTTGCTTTAAGGGTAGCCGGTTATTATTTCTGTGCAGAAAAATCGGGGCTGCGCCAAACTGACTATGCCATTTCTTATTTTTCAAATCGGACATCTAAAATATGAAACTTGCAATTTTCAGCGAAAACATACAAAATGGATATGATACGCACATTCCTACTGTTAAATTTCATTCCGTGCGGTCAGATTGAATGAGTGAGGGTTGCTGATGACAGTTCATAATGATGTAGTAAGTGATAAAATGGTCGCTGATATGGAGAAATCCCTGAGACATATTTCTGTTATGGTCAAACAGAAGGGACGGGAGATTCTTAATCAATTCCCGATTACACCGCCTCAATTCGTAGCGCTCCAATGGCTTTCCGAACATGGCGACATGACAGTCGGTGAATTATCTAATAAAATGTACCTCGCATGCAGCACCACCACAGATCTTGTTGACCGAATGGAAAAAAACAAACTGGTGGTAAGGATCAAAGACGCGAATGACCGAAGGGTTGTGAGAGTGCATCTTCTTGAAGAAGGCCAGCGCATCATTGAAGAAGTTATACAAAAGCGTCAACAATACTTAAAAAATGTAATCAAAAATTATGATATGCAAGAAATCATCCAGCTTGAAAGCTCATTATTGAAATTACACCTAGAAATGAGAGAAGAATGAGGCGATTTTTTGAACAGAGCAATTGGCGTCATTGATTCCGGTGTCGGCGGGCTGACCGTTGCACGCGAAATCATGAGGCAGTTACCAAACGAAGACATCATCTACTTAGGTGATACGGCGAGATGCCCATATGGACCGAGACCGCTTGAAGAGGTTCGGTCATTTACTTGGCAAATGACGAATTATCTCTTGTCAAATCACCATATAAAAATGCTTGTGATCGCCTGCAACACGGCAACAGCCATTGCATTGCAGGAAATCCAGGAAGAGCTTGATATCCCTGTAGTAGGCGTCGTTTTCCCTGGAGCAAGAACAGCGATTAAAGTCACCAGAAACAATCATATCGGCGTTATTGGAACGGTTAATACAGTTGCAAGCCGTGCATATGAGAAGGCTCTTAAAACGATTAAGAAGACAGTCGAAGTCGAGAGCTTGGCATGCCCTGCATTTGTTCCGCTTGTAGAAAGCGGAGATTACGAAAACGATTATGCTGTATCCATTGTACGTGAATCTCTTTTTCCTTTAAAAGATCAGCCGATTGATACTCTTATTCTTGGATGTACGCATTATCCGGTCTTAAAGACGTTAATTGAGGATTATATGGGTCCCAAAGTGAAAATTATCAGCTCTGGTGATGAAACAGCCCGTGAAGTCAGTACAATCCTGTCTTATAAAGGAGCATTGAATGAGACGCAGGAAGAGAATCATCATTTGTTTTTAACGACTGGATCAAAGGAGCTTTTCCAGAGGATTGCTTCTCAGCTGTTTGAGCAGCCTGTTGAAAATGTAAAATCTATTACGCTGTAAAAAGAGGAGCCGATTGCCGGTTCCTCTTTTCGTGTTGTCCAGCTCCACCGCCTAGCCCCACGGCCAGAACAAAATCCTCCAATTAAATTGGAAACCCCTCCAATTAATTCGGAAACCCCATGAATTAATTCTAAAACCCCTCCAATTAAGTTGGACCCCATCAATTCGGTATTTTCTCCTCGGCCTGTGAACAGTCGGTTCCGCTTTTCATGTTGTCCAGCTCCACCTCCTAGCCCCTCGGCCAAAACGGCTCCGTCTGTAAAGCAATAAGCGCCTTTTCAGCCGGATCCTTATTTGTCTTTCGGGTCTGACCAGTAGGTCCGCTTTTCTTATTGTCTAGCTCCATCGCCCAACTCCTCGGCCAGAACGGATCCGTCTGTCTGCGCTAAACGGGCGCTTCCGCTTTTCTTAGTACAAAAATTCTTTTCAAATTCGGTCTAATTCAATAAACAGCTCGTATACATAGTAGTACAAACTGCCTTAGGAGGGAATTGTATGTCTCAAACTAGAAACATGAAGATTGCTGCTACTGTTGTAACATCGACGCTGCTCTTGTCAGGATGCGGATTATTCGGCGGGGAAAAAGCAAAGGAAATCGATCCTCCGCAAGATGTTTCATACACAGAAGATGCTGATAAAGGGAACGAAGAAACTCTGAAAGAAGAAAAAACAACAGCAGAGGGTGAAAAAGGAGAAGAGTCTGCAGAAACCTATACTAGGCAGTTATACTTGATTGACAGCAACGGGCTTGTTGTTGCCCAGACATTTGACCTGCCAAAGCAAGAAGGAGTAGCCAAACAGGTTCTTGAATACCTTGTAGAGGGCGGACCAGTCAGCAATATCCTTCCTGATGGCTTCAGAGCCGTTATCCCTCAGGATACTCAAGTGGATGTGAATGTTAAAGATGGTACTGCCATCGTTGACTTTTCTAAAGAGTTTAAAAACTATCAAGCCGAAGATGAGCTGAAAATCCTTCAGTCGATTACTTGGACATTGACTCAATTTGACTCAGTCAAAACAGTAAAAATTATGATTAACGGTCATGAACAAAATGAAATGCCTGTAGGGGGCACACCGATCAGCAGCGAGCTGAGCCGTGCTGACGGCATCAATCTGGATACAGCGGGTGTTATGGATATTACGAATACAAAGCCTCTGACGGTTTACTATACAGCCCAGCATAACGATCAGACATACTATGTACCTGTAACGACGCGGGTAAGCAATGACGAAGAAGATCCAATAGCAGCTGTGGTGAAAAAATTAACAGAGGAACCGAACATCTCACAAGCATTGCTCACTGACATGCAGAAGGATGTGAAGCTTCTTGAAGAACCTAAAGTGGAAGACGGCACTGTCACTCTGAATTTCAACGAGTCCATTTATGGAAGTGCAGATGAAGAGAAAAAGATGGTTTCAACTCATGTTCTAAATTCCCTTGTCTTATCACTGACTGAACAGCCTGGCATTGAAAACGTTGTATTAACGGTTGACGGAAAAGCAGAGCTTGTAAATGAAGAAGGCAAAAAGATGACTGAACCTGTCTCACGTCCAGTCAATGTGAACACAGGTAGTTTTTAATCGCTGATTTTTGATATACTATATAGAGAAACTAAGAGGTAGTCATAAGCGCTGCCTCTTCTTTATTGTTTATACATAAAACGAAAGCTTGATCAGCATAAGAATTGATCGGAGGAATATGATGAGACATGATGGGCGCAAACAAGATGAATTAAGAAGAGTTGAAATTCTGACAGACTACGTGAAGCATCCTGAGGGTTCGGTGTTAATCAGTGTTGGCGATACAAAGGTAATTTGCAATGCAAGCATTGAGGACCGTGTGCCTCCATTTATGCGGGGAGAAGGAAAGGGATGGATCACAGCGGAATATTCCATGCTGCCCCGCGCTACTGAACAGCGGACGATCAGAGAGTCTTCAAAAGGTAAAATAACAGGCCGCACGATGGAAATACAGCGCTTGATTGGACGAGCTTTGCGTGCAGTGGTTGATCTTGAAAAGTTAGGCGAGCGCACCATCTGGATTGACTGCGATGTGATCCAGGCAGATGGCGGGACGCGCACAGCTTCCATTACCGGAGCTTTCGTTGCCATGACTTTAGCACTTGGAAAGCTGATGTCTCAGAAGAAACTCAGTACGCTGCCAATCACGGATTTTCTTGCGGCGACATCAGTCGGAATGGATTCAAAGCTTGGTGAGATCTTGGATTTAAATTATATTGAGGATTCATCAGCAGAGGTGGATATGAATGTCATCATGACGTCTTCAGGGAAATTCGTTGAGCTTCAGGGAACTGGAGAAGAAGCGACTTTTTCAAGAGAAGAACTGAATGAATTACTTGATTTAGCTGAAAAAGGAATAAACTCGCTAATTTCAATTCAAATGGAGGCCCTTGGAGATTTAGCTCTGAAAATCATCGATCAAAAAGATGGAAAGGGATGAATCATATGAAGGAAGTTATTATTGCAACGAAAAATGCAGGTAAGTTACTTGAATTTCAATCGATCTTATCTCAATACGATTTAAAGGCCATTTCACTGATGGACCTGGAAGATTCTCCAGAAGTTGAAGAAACGGGCTCTACGTTTGAAGAAAATGCCGTTTTAAAAGCGGAGGCAATCTCAAAGCTATATGGGAAAATGGCCATTGCAGATGATTCCGGGCTATCAGTCGATTATCTTGGCGGAGAACCTGGGGTTTATTCAGCACGCTATGCAGGAGCTGAGAAAAGTGATGCAGCCAATATTGAAAAAGTGCTGCTTCAGCTGAAGGGTGTTTCAAAGGAAGAACGGAATGCCAGATTCCGCTGTGCACTGGCACTGGCTGAGCCTGGCCGTGAAACGGTTACGGTAGAAGGTTCAGTTGAAGGCTATATCACAGAAGAGCCAATGGGAGAGAATGGATTCGGGTACGATCCTATTTTCTTAGTGAAAGATAAAGCAAAAACGATGGCACAGTTAACGAAGGAAGAGAAAAATAAAATCAGCCATCGTGCGGTTGCGCTGCAAAAGCTTGCAAAACTGCTTAAAGCCTGACGATGGGGAGTTTTTTACGTGAAAGTTTTAATAATCAGTGACAGCCACGGCTTAACAGATGAGCTTCAGGAAATCAGAAAACGCCATGAATGGGAAACAGATGCCATGTTTCATTGCGGAGACTCTGAACTTGAAGCAGATCATTCTGCTATTCAGGGATATACTTCTGTCCGCGGAAACTGTGATTTTGAAGCACGGTTTGCAAATGAAGTCACCCAAGATGTGGAAGGATATCGTTTCTTTGTTGCTCATGGCCACTTGCACAATGTAAAATCCACTCTTATGAATGTGATGTACAGTGCGAAAGAGCACGATGCGAAGATTGTCTGCTTTGGTCACTCTCATATGGCAGGAGCGGAATATGTCGATAATATCCTTTTCATTAACCCGGGAAGCATCAGACTTCCGCGGATGCGCACTGAAAAAACATATGTTATATTAGAAATACAAAATCAAACGGCACAAGTTACTTTTTTCGAGCTTGACGGATCTCCTGTAACCGGCCTCTCGCAAAGGTTTGAGCTGGCTTCATCGTGAAAGAGGGATATTTTTCCCTCTTTCATAAAATTTTAGAAAAAGTTATTGACTTTTAATCTAATCGAACATATAATAAAAAATGTCGCTGATACATAAACGCGATGTTAGTAAATAATATGTCCCAGTAGCTCAGTGGATAGAGCAACGGCCTTCTAAGCCGTTGGTCGGGAGTTCGAATCTCTCCTGGGACGCCATACTTTATACATACAACTTCTTTCGATTGATCGAAAGAAGTTTTTTTGTTGTTTTTTCATAAATTTTTTTAAAAAGAAGTTTAGGATATTTAACAGGATCATATTCGCTTTGCAAACTCTTCTATTGCTAACAAATTTCATTTCGGAGTCAAAAAAAAGATTAATTTCTAAATTCAAAAATATTTTTCGCCCCTATTTACCCCTTATCAAATCAGCCAAAACCTTGTCAGACAATCTCACAGAAAAAAACTTCTAAAAATTTTCAAAAAAACACAATCCCTATTATGACGGGCATGTAAGCGTATACAAATTGTTAAACAAATCTAAATTATCTAACAATTCGAAAAAAGACGGTTGACACCGTTATTTAATGGGCGTAATATAGGCTCAAATATAAGTTACATGAACATGTGAGGTTCATTTAAAAGAGTCCATAACAAACGTTATACGGATTTTTTTTACACACTGGAATTCAACTGATTAACGCGTTTAGACTTTAAAAGAAAGGTGTGCTCTTTATGGGTGACCAATGGATTTTTCTAAATAACGAATTTGTAAAAAAAGAAGATGCGAAAATTTCGGTGTATGACCATGGCTTCCTTTATGGAGACGGTATTTTCGAAGGAATCAGAGTATACAGCGGCAACATCTTCAGATTAAATGAGCACATGAAAAGATTATATGAGTCAGCCAGATCCATCTTGCTCAACATGCCATATACGCAAGAGGAAATGACGGATTTAACAGTTAAGACTGTTGAGAAAAACGGATTAGATGATGCATACATCAGACTTGTTGTCTCAAGAGGAGTCGGCGATCTTGGGCTTGATCCATATAAATGCAAAGAAGCAAATGTTGTCATTATTGTAGAGCCGCTGTCAATCTTCCCTAAACACCTTTATGAAACAGGAATTGATATTGTGACAGTTCCAACAAGGCGCAATAGGCCGGACGTTTTAAGTCCTAAAGTAAAATCACTGAATTACCTGAACAACGTACTTGTAAAAATTGAAGCACACCTCGCAAATGTAAGCGAAGCTCTGATGCTGAATGATCAAGGCTATGTCGCAGAAGGATCTGCTGATAATGTCTTTATCTATAAAAATAAAAAACTTCTTACTCCTCCAGGTTACCTGGGAGCGCTTGAAGGAGTTACCCGAAATGTCATCATCGAAATAGCTGAAGAACTTGGCTACGATGTACGTGAGGAACCTTTCACAAGACATGATGTTTATACAGCAGATGAAGTCTTCCTGACTGGAACTGCCGCTGAAGTTATTGCTGTAGTTAAGGTAGACGGCAGGGAAATCGGAGATGGGCAGCCAGGAGAGCATACGAACCGTCTGCTTGAGTGTTTCAGAGAAAAAGTATTATCTGATGGTGTAAAAGTAAAAGGAAGCAGTTCAAGCTTAAGTGTAAGCTGATAAAAGAATAAATTAAAACGCTGAAGAGGATAAGTAGCTTAGAAAACAAGGATCTAAAGAGAGCTGGTGGAGCTGAGAACCGGCGGTCCCTTTTTAAGTGAACTCGCCTCTGAGTGCTGATTTGAAGTTTAGTAGAATCAGCCGGGTGTCATTTTCACAGCACTCGTTATTAAAAAGAAAGCCAAGTGCTTTCATAAGGTGGTCTAATGCAGACCATGAACAAGGGTGGTACCGCGAAAAGTGTTTTCAAACCTTCTCGCCCCTTTGACTCACATTACACGTGGGCAATATTGGGGCGGGGAGGTTTTTTATTTTGAAATAATCAGATAAAAAATTAAGGCTTTTGATGATAGCGGGAAAAAAGGAGGCAAAAATCAATGAGTATGAAGGTACAATTGGATGCAAACTCTGCCAAATGTACGAAAACGATGACCGGGGCCATGATGATGATTGAAGCTTTAAAACGGGAGAATGTAGAGGTGATTTTCGGTTATCCGGGAGGGGCAGTTCTTCCAATCTACGACAAACTCTATAACTCTGGCATGTATCACATTTTAACAAGGCATGAGCAAGGCGGAATTCATGCAGCTGAGGGCTATGCGAGAGTATCAGGCAAACCTGGAGTCGTCATTGCCACATCAGGGCCAGGCGCCACGAACCTGATTACAGGGCTTACAGATGCTATGATTGATTCCCTGCCACTGGTAGTATTTACAGGACAGGTTGCATCTTCCGTCATTGGAACAGATGCTTTCCAGGAAGCGGATGTACTTGGAATCACAATGCCGATTACAAAGCACAATTATCAAGTCCGGGATGTAAATGATTTCCCGCGCATCATCAAAGAAGCTTTTCATATCGCAACAACGGGAAGACCGGGTCCGGTTCTCATTGATGTTCCAAAGGATATCGCAATAGCGGAAGGGATTTTCAATTATGACGCCCCTGTCCATCTGCCGGGATATCAGCCAAAAACAGAACCGAATTATCTTCAGATCAGAAAGCTTGTCGAAGCTGTCAGCAGTGCCAAAAAGCCGGTTATTTTAGCGGGTGCAGGAGTGCTTCATGCCAAGGGAAGCGAGCAGCTGAAAGAATACGCGGAACAGCAGCACATTCCAGTTGTAAACACACTGCTCGGTCTTGGAAGTTTTCCAGCAGATCATCCGCTCTTTCTCGGG
Source organism: Peribacillus frigoritolerans (assembly GCF_004358755.1). GTDB lineage: Bacteria > Bacillota > Bacilli > Bacillales > Bacillaceae > Bacillus_P. The sequence goes on from NZ_SMZY01000001.1 coordinate 119,972, forward strand.
ATGGCCGGAATGCATGGTACATATACCGCAAACATGGCGTTATATGAATGTGATTTATTAATCAGTGTCGGTGCAAGGTTTGACGACAGGGTAACAGGAAACTTAAATCATTTTGCCAAAAGCGCAACGATTGCCCACATTGATATCGATCCTGCTGAAATCGGCAAAGTGGTTGAAACAAAAATTCCAGTCGTTGGCGATGCAAGACTTGTTCTTGAAAATCTTATTCATCAAAACGGCAAACGCAGCCAGCATGATGAGTGGTATACAGCCTTGCAGAATAACAAAAAGTCCTTGCCGTTATGGTACAAAAAATCAGATGAAGAGCTTAAACCTCAGCATATGATTGAACTCATTCATGAATGGACAAATGGAGAGGCAATTATTACAACAGATGTCGGACAGCATCAAATGTGGGCAGCGCAGTATTACCGCCTGCAGCAGCCTAATCGCTGGGTTACATCAGGAGGACTCGGCACAATGGGATTCGGATTGCCTGCAGCTATTGGAGCCCAGCTTGCTGAAAAAGACGCAAATGTCATCGCGATTCTTGGAGACGGCGGTTTCCAGATGACCCTTCAGGAACTATCTGTTATCCACGAGCTGAATCTGCCGGTTAAAGTGATTTTATTGAACAACGGAGTGCTTGGAATGGTCAGACAGTGGCAGGAAATATTCTATGAAGAAAGATATTCACAATCTGTTTTTCAATCACAGCCTGATTTCGTAAAGTTAGCGGAAGCGTACGGCATGAAAGGACTGAAAATTCAGACTGAAGAAGACTTTCCGGCGTTCAAACAGGCTCTTTTATCAAAAGAACCTGTTCTGATAAACGTACATGTAAGCCAGATGGAAAATGTATACCCGATGATTGCTCCAGGAAAAGGATTACATGAAATGGTGGGTGTTAAACCGTGAAGCGAATTCTTACACTGACTGTCAATAATCGTTCAGGGGTCCTTAATCGGATCACCGGTTTATTTACAAAAAGACATTATAATATCGAAAGCATCACAGTCGGTCATGCAGAAATTGAAGGAATCTCAAGAATGACGTTTGTCATTCACGTAGAAGACGAAAAAGAAGTTGAACAGATTACAAAACAGCTTAATAAGCAGATTGATGTTTTAAAAGTACAGGATATTACGAATCAATCAATCGTCGCAAGAGAGCTCGCCTTAATTAAAGTCATTGCACCGCCAGCGACAAGAATGGAAGTTCAAGGTGTGATTGAACCTTTCAGAGCAACAGTCATTGACGTGAGCCGTGACAGCGTAGTAGTTCAGGTTACAGGCGAATCAGAAAAAATTGAAGCAATCATTGATCTATTAAGACCTTATGGAATCAAAGAAATTGCCAGAACCGGCACAACTGCTTTCCCAAGAGGAACACAGCGTGCTGCAAATGGCGCAAAAACTTATTCAATCGTTTAACAAATTGACATTAAAAGGAGAGAATGAACATGGTAAAAGTATATTATAACGGTGATGTTAAAGAGGAAGTATTAGCAGGTAAAAAGGTTGCAGTAATCGGCTACGGATCACAGGGCCACGCTCATGCACTGAACTTGAAGGACAGCGGAATTGATGTTGTTGTCGGCGTTCGCAAAGGAAATTCATTTAACAAGGCTGCCTCAGACGGAGTAGAGGTTACAACGGTTAAAGAAGCAGCAGCTCAGGCAGATGTTGTGATGGTGCTCTTGCCGGACGAACAGCAGCAAAAAGTATATGAAGCAGAAATCAAAGACCAGCTTCAGCCAGGAAATGCACTAGTATTTGCACACGGATTTAACGTGCATTTCAACCAAATTGTTCCTCCTGAATTTGTAGACGTATTTTTAGTCGCTCCAAAAGGTCCTGGACATCTTGTCAGAAGAACGTTTGAAGACGGTGCCGGCGTTCCTGCATTATTCGCAGTCTATCAGGATGTAACAGGCGAGGCCAAAGATCTTGCTTTAGCCTATGCAAAAGCAATCGGAGGAGCTCGTGCAGGAGTGCTTGAAACAACTTTTAAAGAAGAAACAGAAACAGACCTTTTCGGAGAGCAGGCGGTTTTATGCGGAGGGTTAACGTCTCTAGTAAAAGCAGGATTTGAAACATTAGTAGAAGCGGGATACCAGCCGGAGCTTGCATACTTCGAGTGTCTGCATGAGCTGAAGCTGATTGTTGACCTTATGTATGAAGATGGAATGGCAGGAATGAGATATTCCATTTCAGACACAGCACAATGGGGAGATTTCGTATCTGGACCTAGAGTCGTAGATGAAAGAGTAAAAGAATCGATGAAAGAAGTCTTGCATGATATCCAATCCGGTAAATTTGCAAAAGACTGGATTATCGAGAATCAGGTAAATCGCCCTCAATTCAACGCAATCAACAATCGTGAAAATGAACATCAAATTGAGGTAGTAGGGAGAAAGCTTCGTGAAATGATGCCATTTGTTAAGCCAAAACGGAAAGAAGTGGTCGCAAGTGCGAAAAATTAACCTATTTGATACAACTCTGAGAGATGGGGAACAATCAGCCGGAGTCAATTTAAATGCAAAAGAAAAACTGCAGATTGCCCTTCAGCTGGAACGACTTGGTGTTGATATTATGGAGGCCGGGTTTCCGGCTTCCTCAAAAGGAGATTTTTTAGCTGTACAGGAGATTGCCAGAACAATTAAAAATTGTTCAGTTACAGGACTTGCAAGATCAGTGAAAACAGATATCGATGCAGCATGGGATGCCCTGAAAGATGGTGCAAACCCGAGACTGCACGTATTCCTTGCTACTTCACCTATTCATATGCACTATAAATTAAAGCAATCTCCTGAACAAGTCATTGAAACAGCCGTTGAATCAGTCAAATATGCATCAAAATACTTTCCGCTTATTCAATGGTCTGCCGAGGATGCCTGCAGAAGCGAACTTCCATTTTTAGCAAAAATTGTAGAAGAAGTGATTGCTGCGGGTGCAAACGTAATTAATATCCCGGATACAGTGGGCTACATTAACCCGAAAGAATACGGAGAGATTTTTCAATATTTGAAATCAAATGTAAAAGGCATTGATAAAGTCATCTTATCTGCACATTGCCATGATGATCTTGGTATGGCAGTTGCGAATTCTCTGGCAGCCATCGAAAACGGAGCCGGGCAAATCGAAGGTACGATTAATGGAATAGGTGAGCGTGCTGGAAATGCATCACTTGAGGAAATCGGCGTAGCTCTCCATATTCGCTCAGATTACTTTGGTGCAAAGACCAATATGAAGCTTGATGAAATCAAGAAAACGAGTGATCTTGTAAGCAAGCTGACAGGAATGATGATTCCACCGAATAAAGCTGTGGTCGGAAAGAACGCTTTTGCCCATGAATCAGGTATTCATCAGGATGGTGTGCTGAAGGAAAAAACAACGTACGAAATTATCTCACCCGAGCTTGTGGGAGTCGGCTCAAATTCGATGGTACTTGGAAAGCATTCAGGCCGTCACGCATTCAAAAGCAAGCTTGCAGAGCTTGGATTCAGTGTAACAGAAGAAGAATCTAATAAAATCTTTAAAACGTTCAAAACACTGTCTGAGAAAAAGAAAGAATTTACTGACGAAGATATTGCCGCTCTTGTAATAGAAGAAAAAGTAGAAAGAAGCGAGGATATGTTTGAACTAGTATCCCTGCAGGTTCAGTACGGAACATCCCAGGTGCCGACTGCTACAGTTACTCTCAAAAACCAGGAGCAGCAGTTAGTGCAGGAAGCAGCCACTGGCGGAGGAAGTGTAGAAGCCATCTACAATACACTTGAGCGGTGCACAGGTTTTTCTATTAAACTGCAGGACTACCGGATTCAATCCAACAGCAGCGGCCGCGATGCCTTTGCTCAAGTCTTTGTAAGAGTCACGGTCGGAGGCGTTGAATCAAGCGGCAGAGGAATGGCGCAGGATGTTCTTGAAGCCTCCGCGAAAGCCTATCTGAATGCTGTAAATCGAATTCTTATTTTAAATGCTCAAGCCGAGGAAAGCCTAAAAGCTACTGTTTAATAAAAATCATGAAGGAGGCAGAGTTAAATGGAGAAGAAAATTGCATTATTGCCGGGAGACGGTATTGGAAAAGAAGTTATGGATGGTGCTGTGGAAATTCTAAAAGCAATTGAAGAACATTACTATCATCGTTTTCATTTTCAATATGGAATGATTGGAGGAGCGGCGATCGATGAAATGAATTCTCCGCTTCCGCAGGAAACGCTGCAAATGTGCAGAGAATCTGATGCAGTTCTGCTTGGTTCAGTAGGAGGGCCGAAATGGGATAAGAACCCATCTCATTTAAGGCCTGAAAAAGGTCTGCTTGCTCTTCGGAAGGAACTTGATTTATACGCAAATCTCCGGCCTGTTGAAACGGTTGAAAGCCTGCTCGATTCGTCTCCGCTTAAGCGGGAGTATGTGGAAGGCGTCGACTTCATGATTGTAAGAGAATTAACAGGCGGTCTTTATTTCGGAAAGCCGAGTGAACGGAATGTGAAAAATGGGGAACACACGGTAGTCGATACGCTGTTTTATAAGCGTGATGAAATGGAGCGCATTATTGAAAGAGCGTTTCAGCTTGCACAGGATAGAAAAAAGAAAGTGACTTCTGTTGATAAGGCGAATGTTTTAGAATCTAGCCGAATGTGGAGAGAAGTTGCTGAAGAAGTCGCAATGAAATTCCCTGATGTTGAGCTTCAGCATATGCTGGTTGATCATGCAGCAATGGCGCTTATTCATAATCCAAAACAATTTGATGTGATTGTCACTGAAAATATGTTTGGTGATATTTTAAGTGACGAGGCTTCCATGCTGACAGGATCCCTTGGAATGCTGCCGTCAGCAAGCTTGAGTGCAACAGGACTGCATCTTTATGAGCCTGTTCATGGCTCTGCTCCTGATATCGCGGGAGAAGATAAAGCGAACCCTGTCGCCATGATTTTATCAACAGCCATGATGCTTAGACACTCCTTTAAAATGGAGGAAGAGGCGGAAGCAATCGAAAATGCTGTTAAACATGTACTCGATTCAGGCAAGAGAACGGCTGATTTAACAAGAAAAGGAGAAAAGCCGTTTTCTACCTCTGAGCTTGTTGAGGAGATCAAAGCTGCCCTTGCGGATGATCATGCGATTTTTAACATAATGGAAGCTTATGCATAAACCTTTCGGCGCTTTTCAACAGATGAAAAGCGCCAATCTTTTAAATATTAAAGGGGGTATTTGTTTGAAAGCCAGAACAATAGTAGAAAAAATATGGGATGATCATGTTGTCTACCGGAAAGATGATCAGCCTGACCTTCTTTATATAGATCTTCATCTGATTCATGAGGTCACTTCCCCGCAGGCGTTTGAAGGTTTAAGGCAGAACGGGAGAAAGGTAAGAAAACCCAGAAATACGTTTGCTACAATGGATCATAATATTCCAACGGTTAACCGGTTTGAAATTAAAGATGAAGTTGCTAAACTTCAGGTAAGCGCACTTGAGACCAATTGCCGCGAATTTGGAATCAGGCTTGCAGACCTTAATAGTACAGATCAGGGAATTGTCCATGTAATCGGACCTGAGCTTGGACTTACACTGCCAGGAAAAACAATTGTCTGCGGAGACAGCCATACCTCTACACATGGAGCCTTTGGAGCATTGGCATTTGGTATCGGAACAAGTGAAGTGGAACATGTGCTGGCAACTCAAACGCTGTGGCAGCAGAAACCGAAAACATTAAACATTCATATAAACGGCTCGTTGAAAAAAGGGGTAACAGCAAAAGATGTGATTTTATATATTATCGGGACATTCGGGGTTCGCTTTGGTACAGGGTATGTCATTGAATTTACCGGAGAAGCGATTGAAAAAATGTCAATGGACGAACGAATGACCGTCTGCAACATGTCAATCGAAGCGGGAGCTCGTGCTGGACTTATGGCCCCTGATGAAACCACCTTTGAATATGTTAAAGGACGTCAATATGCTCCAAAGGGAGAAGACTTGGAGGAAGCCATTGCCTACTGGAAAAACCTGAAGAGTGATCCAGGGGCTGAATATGACGATAAAATTACAATTGAAGCTGCCGATATTTCTCCAATGGTTACTTGGGGAACGAATCCCGGCATGGCTGTAGCAGTTGATCAAAAAGTGCCGAACACCAGCATGTTCACCAAACAGGAAGAGAAGCAGGAAGCAGAGAGAGCATATTTCTATATGGGGCTTGAACCGGATACAAGGGTGCAGGATATTGAAATTGATTATGTGTTTATCGGATCCTGTACAAATTCCAGAATAACAGACCTTCGTCAGGCTGCTAATGTGATTAAGGATAGACAAGTAAACCCATCTGTAAGAGCAATCGTCGTTCCCGGCTCCCAAAAAGTGAAGCTTCAGGCAGAAGAAGAAGGACTGCATCAGATTTTTATGAATGCAGGATTTGAATGGCGCGAATCAGGCTGCAGTATGTGTCTAAGCATGAATGATGATATTGTGCCTGAAGGAAAGCGCTGCGCTTCAACGTCAAATCGGAACTTTGAAGGCAGACAGGGAAAAGGTGCCCGGACCCATCTTGTCAGTCCGGCAATGGCTGCAGCAGCAGCTGTTTACGGCAGATTTGTTGATGTCAGAGAACTTACAGGAGGGATTGAAAGTGGAAGCATTTCAAGTACACAAAGGTAAGCTGGCTGTTTTAAACCGGTCGAATGTAGATACAGATCAGATTATTCCGAAGCAGTTTTTAAAAAGGATTGAACGGACCGGATATGGCAGATTTGCTTTCTTTGACTGGAGATATTTAAATGACGGAACAGACAATCCTGAATTTGAGCTGAATAAGCCTGAGGCAGCAGGAGCAAGCATCTTAGTGGCTGGAGAGAATTTCGGCTGCGGTTCCTCACGGGAGCATGCGCCTTGGGCCTTAGGGGATTACGGGTTCAAAGTCATCATTGCCCCTTCTTTTGCAGATATATTTCATCAAAATTGCCTGAAAAATGGACTTCTTCCTATTAGAATAGATGGAAATTTTCATCAGCAGTTAATTCAGCGGGCCTCAAACCCCCATTTTGAGTGCACGATTGACCTTGAAAAACAAGAAATCCGCGACGGGGAAATGGTCCTTTACTCGTTCACGGTCGATCCATACTGGAAAGATATGCTGCTGAACGGACATGATGAAATTTCACTTACTTTCATGTATGAAGAACAGATTGCTGAATATGAAAAATCAAGAAGAGTCTGGATGTCGTAATTCCGGGCTCTTCTTTCCTTGTTTTCTAAAGCGTCCATTGGTACACTTGTAGGCAAATAGCAAGCCGGAGATGATCCTACAATGATGGATGGAAAAAAACAGAGAAAAGTCATTCCGTTTCCTAACTTAAGTGAGCGTTTAGTTGATAAAGGATTGGATGCGCTGAAAAATAAACAATTTAAAGAAGCTCTCTCTCTCTTTTATGAAGTGCTGGAACTTGGAGAGGAAAGGGCTGAAATTCATCTCGGAATCGCATTATGCCTGATGGAGCTTGGAGAGCTTGAAGAAGCGAAGGCAGTTTGCCGTAAAATGCTCCATGAAGACATCGGGGACTATTTTACTGTGCTGCAGGTTTATTTAACGGTTCTTATTCAGCTCAGGCAATATAGTGAAGTGCAGCAGACGATCGAGGCTGTGCTCCAGGAAAATCAGCTGCCTCATGATCAGGCCGAGCACTTTTACAAGCTTCTCGATTTCAGCCGTAAAATGACCGAGGACGAAGATTTTCCGATTGATGAGGAAGAGGAAGATGAAAGCTATACAGAACCGAGAAATTTGCTTGATACGATAAATCAGCAGGTTGCCTATGTTCAATCCTTAAAAGACCGAAATGTATCAAGGCACATGCTGCAGCTTCAATCCATCTTGAAGGATGAAGGCAGCCATCCTGTTGTGCAATCGATGATTCTTCATTTGCTTATGGAGAATGAGGTGGAAAAAGAAGTAAAAATTGCTAAGTTCGGCAAAACGATGTCGCTGATTCCGGCAGAACTTGAAGACTTATCTGAACTTCCTTTTACAAAGAAAGTCCTGAATGTCCTGGATGATAATCTGGGGCAGGAGAATCCTGCGCTGTACGAAGCAGTAAAAGAAGTATGGATCCGCCATTTGTACGTGTTATTTCCATTTTTGCCGGAACCGGCAGAAGCAAGGCTGTGGGCAGCTGCGCTTCATTATGCAGGCTATGAAATGCATGGCATAGCCGCACCGGCAGAAGAGGTCAGCTATACATATGAAGTAAAAGAAGATAGGCTGATGGAAGCAGCAAGAAAAATTTATGAAATAGAAGAAATTTCTTATTTGCAAATCTAACGTAAATGTTGAAAGGAATTTTTTCTATGTTATAATAAAATGGTTGTAAAATGATGATCAGCCGTACCAAAGGGAATGTACCCTTATGCGCGCAGACATCATACACTACACTGGCCGATTTAGTAAATCATCTACATAGGGGTATAACAAAGGAAGCACTTGTTTAAAATGGACAAGGCATACTTTGCCAAACCTAACCTAGATTATGTCACTATTTCAATAGATTTTTTGGAGGGAAACATATGTCTGCAAAATGGGAAAAGTTAGAGGGTAACCAAGGCGTTCTGACAGTTGAAGTTGATGCGGAAACGTTCAGCAAAGCCCTTGATGAAGCATTTAAAAAAGTATCAAAGCAAGTAAATATTCCGGGATTCCGCAAAGGTAAAGTACCCCGCGGCATGTTCGAACAGCGTTTTGGCGTAGAGTCACTTTATCAAGATGCTTTGGATATCATTCTTCCAGAAGTATATCCTCAAGCAGTTGAAGAAGCTGGCATTGAGCCAATCGACCGTCCTGAAATCGATGTTGAACAAATCGAAAAAGGCAAAAACTTAATTTTTACTGCTAAAGTTGTTGTAAAACCAGAAGTGAAATTAGGCGAATACAAAGGCCTTGAAGTAGAAAAAGTGAATGCAGAAGTATCTGAAGAAGATGTAGATGCTGAACTTAAAACATTACAGGAGCGTCATGCTGAACTAGTTGTTAAAGAAGACGGCGCTGTTGAAAATGGCGATACAGTCGTAATCGATTTCGAAGGATTCGTTGACGGCGAAGCATTCGAAGGCGGAACAGCTGAAAACTACACACTTGAAATCGGATCTGGCTCTTTCATCCCAGGCTTTGAAGATCAGCTTGTAGGCCTTCTTGCTGGCGGAGAAAAAGACGTTGAAGTAACATTCCCTGAAGAATACCACGCTGAAAACCTTGCAGGAAAGCCGGCAACTTTCAAAGTGAAGCTTCATGAAATCAAAGCAAAAGAACTTCCTGCTTTAGATGATGAATTTGCTAAAGACGCTGATGAAGAAGTGGAAAGTCTTGAAGCTTTAAAAGCTAAAACAAGAACCCGCCTTGAAGAAACTAGAAAAGCTGAAGCGGAAAACACACTTCGTGACTCACTTGTAGACAAAGCTTCTGATAATGCAGAAGTGGACATTCCTCAAGTATTGATCGAAAACGAAGTAAACCGCATGATGCAGGAGTTCGAACAGCGCCTTCAAGCACAAGGCATGAACCTTGAGTTATACTTCCAATTCTCAGGTCAAGATGAAGATGCTTTAAAAGAGCAAATGAAAGAAGATGCATCTAAACGCGTGAAGTACAACCTGACTCTTGAAGCAATCGCTAAAGCAGAAAACATCGAAGTTACAGATGAAGATGTAGATGCTGAGATTGCTAAAATGGCTGAAATGTACAACATGCCTGTTGAGAACATCAAGCAAGCTCTAGGATCTTTAGAAGGACTAAAAGAAGATCTTAAAGTACGTAAAGCGATCGACTTCCTTGTTGAAAACAGCAAAGAAGCTGCATAATAAATAGTAAAGAAACAAGGCGCGAGATGATTCGTGCCTTGTTTTGCAAAATAGATTTATTTTTAATCGCATTGGGTACTATATAATTACCGGATGCTACATACATATGTTAAGAAAAAGATTCATTTAGAGAGCAAGGATTTTGAACCCAAAGAGCGAATTATATATACTAATACTCTAATCTGCTCAGGCAGAGTGGTTTTATTTCCTGTACTCTACATACTTATGGTACAATGCAATACATACCAATTTTTCAGACTTTAACCGCTTCGGACAGCGGTCAAGGTAAGTTGCGTGATATTCATTCCCATTACCTTTATACTTAGGAATAAGAAAAACAATCCATCCAGAGCAGCTTCTCCTATAGTGAAGATGTATGGGTACTTAGATGATACAAAGATATAAGGGGTGAAAACATGTTTAAATTTAATGACGAAAAAGGTCAGCTGAAGTGTTCATTTTGCGGTAAAACTCAAGACCAGGTTCGTAAATTAGTTGCTGGACCAGGTGTCTATATATGTGACGAGTGCATTGAATTATGCACAGAAATCGTTGAAGAAGAACTGGGAACAGAAGAAGAAGTTGAATTTAAAGATGTTCCTAAGCCGAAAGAAATTCGTGAAATTTTGGACGAATATGTCATCGGGCAGGAACAAGCGAAAAAGAGCCTTGCTGTAGCTGTTTATAACCACTATAAGCGCATTAACTCAAACAGCAAGATCGATGAAGTAGAACTATCTAAGAGTAATATTGCGATGATCGGGCCGACAGGAAGCGGTAAAACCCTCCTTGCTCAAACATTAGCACGCATTCTGAATGTTCCTTTTGCAATTGCCGATGCTACATCTTTAACGGAAGCTGGATATGTTGGGGAAGATGTCGAAAACATTCTTTTAAAACTGATCCAAGCTGCTGATTATGATGTAGAAAAAGCTGAAAAAGGCATTATATACATCGATGAAATTGATAAAGTTGCCCGCAAGTCTGAAAATCCGTCTATTACACGTGATGTTTCAGGTGAAGGTGTACAGCAGGCGCTTCTTAAAATTCTTGAAGGCACTGTTGCAAGTGTTCCACCTCAGGGCGGACGCAAACACCCTCATCAAGAATTCATTCAAATTGATACAACAAACATCTTATTTATTTGCGGCGGAGCCTTCGACGGCATCGAGCAAATCGTTAAGCGCCGCTTAGGCCAAAAGGTTATTGGCTTTGGTTCTGACAAAAAAGATGATGAGCTTGACCAAAAAATGCTTCTTTCAAAAGTGCTTCCGGAAGATCTTCTGCGTTTTGGACTTATTCCGGAATTCATTGGCCGTCTGCCGGTTATTGCAAGCCTTCAGCCTTTAGATGAAGAAGCACTTGTTGAAATTCTGACTAAACCTAAGAATGCTCTTGTTAAGCAATATCAAAAAATGCTTGATTTAGATGGTGTAGAACTTGAATTTGAAGAGAATGCACTGATGGAAATTTCTAAAAAAGCAATTGAACGCAAAACAGGAGCGCGCGGACTTCGTTCTATTATTGAAGGACTCATGCTTGAAGTCATGTTTGAGCTTCCATCACGAGATGATATTACGAAATGCATCATTACTGCTGAAACAGTCACAGATAAAGTACCGCCTAAATTGGTATTGACTGACGGCACGATTATTGAAGAAGATACTAAAACATCTGCATAATAAAAGCCTTGCGGGATATAAACCCGCAAGGCTTTTTTGTATTTCTTAATGGCTCTTTTCGTTTACATTTTTGCTTTTAGACTAAATGTTTAACACCATCAGTGGATTGTGGCGGATAAACTTGACTCCTGCGGGAAATTAGAGCGAAATAGAAGACCCCGCAGGCTCGCCGAGGAGGCTTCCACGGTCCCTCGCGGAAAGGAACGAACAACATTTATAATTAAAAACAACAATCTATGCGAAAACAGTCTTTTTAATTTGAAAGACTGCTTTTTTTATACATTAATATCGTAATTATAGTTAGGATAATCACGTTTATTCCGCAAGTCCCTCGGAGATACTAGCTTATACAGTGAAACTTTCATCAGCAGAAACGGTGATGATTTGTTGAACAGATCGGGTATTTACGGGCAGTTACCCTCACCAGAGAATAAGTATTCCCTACTATTATTAGGTGAGGGTTTTTACTGCCCGTTAATGCGGGATAAATTGACATCGCAGTAGGAGGGACCACTATGAGCTGGACTGGAATTGCATTATTTGTGCAACTGTTTTTCGGGGTCATCATTGGCTTGTATTTTTGGAATTTATTAAAAAATCAGCGTACCCAAAAAGTATCAATCGACCGCGAATCACGCAAAGAAATGGAACAACTGAAAAAGATGAGATCGATTAAATTATCGGAGCCTCTTTCTGAAAGAGTCCGTCCTAAAAGCTTTTCGGATATTGTTGGCCAGGAAGATGGAATCAAAGCGCTTAAAGCAGCCCTATGCGGACCCAATCCTCAGCATGTAATTATATACGGTCCTCCAGGTGTCGGAAAAACGGCGGCTGCAAGACTAGTACTGGAAGAAGCAAAACGAAATAATAAATCACCATTTAAGCCTGCGGCTGTTTTTATTGAATTAGATGCAACTACTGCAAGGTTCGATGAAAGAGGGATTGCAGATCCTTTAATAGGATCTGTGCACGACCCAATTTATCAGGGTGCAGGCGCAATGGGACAGGCTGGTATTCCCCAGCCCAAGCAGGGTGCTGTGACAAATGCACACGGAGGCGTTCTGTTTATAGATGAAATCGGCGAATTGCATCCGATTCAGATGAACAAATTGCTGAAAGTTTTAGAAGATCGTAAAGTTTTTTTAGAAAGCGCCTATTACAGTGAGGAAAATACTCAGATTCCAAATCACATACATGATATTTTCCAAAATGGACTGCCTGCTGATTTTCGATTGATCGGCGCAACGACCAGAACGCCTAATGAAATTCCGCCTGCCATCCGCTCTCGCTGTCTTGAAGTCTTCTTCAGAGATTTGGAGCAGGCTGAACTTGCGGTTGTAGCAAGAAAAGCGGCAGTCAAAGTAAATATGAAGGTAAGTGAACCGAGCATAGCCACATTGACTTCATATGTTAGAAACGGGCGCGAGGTTGTGAACATGATGCAAATTGCAGCAGGCATGGCGATGACAGAAGACCGCACAGAAATTACAATGCAGGATATTGAATGGGTGGTAAGTTCAAGTCAGCTTACACCGCGATATGATAAAAAAATTTATGCGGATGCGAAAGTCGGTCTCGTCAATGGACTCGCTGTTCACGGTCCGAATTCAGGTTCTCTTCTTGAAATAGAAGTAACGGTCATTCATGCCAAAGATAAAGGGAATATTAATATAACAGGTATTGTGGAAGAGGAAAGCATCGGTGACAGAGGCAAATCGGTCAGAAGAAAAAGCATGGCCAAGGGCTCGATTGAAAATGTCATTACGGTCTTGCGGTCAATGGGCATTAAAGCTGATGATTATGATATCCATGTCAACTTTCCGGGAGGCATACCAGTAGACGGACCTTCAGCGGGAATCGCAATGGCAACAGGCATTTTCTCTGCTATCCACAAAATTCCGGTCGATCATACAGTAGCCATGACAGGAGAAATCAGCATTCATGGCAATGTAAAACCGATTGGCGGGGTTGTGCCGAAGATTAAAGCGGCTAAGCTCGCAGGTGCGAAAACAGTCATTATTCCGGCTGAAAATATGCAATCGATATTAAAAACGGTTGAAGGCATACATATCATCCCGGTTACGAATTTGCAGGAAGTATTTGATGTCGCGCTGCTGAATCCTCCAACTGAGGTGCCTGCGCCGATTACATCATTGATAAAACAAGACCTCGGGTAATCTCGGGGTTTTTTAAGTGAAAAGAATGATAAAATTCTGCGATATTGGCTCTATCGCCCAACGCTTCTGCCAGAAAGGATTTGTCTGCCTGCGCTAACCGTGCGATTCCGCTTTTCCTGTTGTCCAGCTCCACCTCCTAGCCCCTCGGCCAGAACAAATTCCCCAAAAAGGCGGAACCGGACTTTTCGGGTGAATTCTTATCTGTCTGTCCGAGTCTGAACAGTCGGTTCCGCTTTTCTTGTTGTCCAGTTCCATCGCCCAACTCCTCGGCCAGAACGGCTCCGTCTGTAAAGGCAAAAAGCGCCTTTTCAGCCGGATCCTTATCTGTCTGCCTGCGCTAAACGGGCGATTCCGCTTTTCTTTGTTCCACGGAAGTAATTTCTTTAGTCTTCTGACCGAGGAAAGGGTATACTACATAAGGTAACACTATATGATTTACAAATAGACACTGTTTTGCCGATGAGATAGAATTGTACAAGAATGAACTCATTATATTATAATGATTGATACTAAAGTCATGGAGGTGTATGACAGTTGGCGAAAAAAGAAGAGAAAATCGTCCCCCTCCTACCTCTTAGAGGATTGTTAGTGTACCCGACAATGGTACTTCACCTTGATGTAGGACGCGAAAAATCCGTACAGGCGCTTGAGAAAGCGATGATGGATGATCATATAATCTTTTTAACAACTCAACGTGATATTTCAATTGATGAACCAACCGAAGAAGATATCTTTACAGTAGGAACATTGACGAAAATTAAACAAATGCTGAAGCTTCCTAACGGAACTATCCGAGTTCTCGTAGAAGGCATGCAGCGCGGGAAAATCACTAAATATGTAGATGAAGGTGACTATTTTGCAGTCGGTGCTGCTTCCTTAGAAGAAAGCACAGAAAAAGACGCAGAAGATGAAGCGCTTATGAGAACGCTGCTCGATCACTTTGATCAATACATAAAGCTGTCAAAAAAAATATCCGGCGAAACCTTTTCAACTGTAACAGATATTAATGAGCCAGGCAGAATGGCCGACATTGTCGCATCTCATCTGCCGCTTAAATTGAAAGAAAAACAGGAAGTTCTCGAAACACTGGATATTAAAGAGCGGCTAAACCGTGTCATTGAAATCATTCATAATGAAAAAGAAGTGCTTCAGCTTGAAAAGAAAATCGGCCAGCGTGTGAAACGGTCAATGGAGCGGACGCAAAAGGAATACTATCTCCGCGAACAAATGAAGGCGATTCAAAAAGAGCTTGGCGATAAAGAAGGCAAAACGGGTGAAGTGGATATTCTGAACGAGAAGATTGAAAAGGCCGGCATGCCGGACCATATCAAACTTACTGCTTTAAAAGAGCTGGAACGATATGAAAAGGTTCCTTCGACCTCAGCCGAGAGTTCTGTTGTCCGCAATTATCTCGAATGGCTTATCTCATTGCCTTGGTCTAATGCAACAGTTGACCGTCTTGATTTAAAACGTGCAGAAACGATTTTGGACGAGGATCACTACGGGCTTGAAAAAGTAAAAGACCGTGTTCTTGAATACTTGGCCGTCCAAAAACTGACAAACTCGCTAAAAGGACCGATTTTATGCTTATCAGGGCCTCCGGGAGTAGGGAAAACATCCCTTGCCCGTTCAGTTGCTAAGTCTTTAGACCGGAATTTCGTGCGCATTTCACTCGGAGGAGTACGGGATGAATCTGAAATCCGCGGTCACCGCCGGACGTATGTCGGTGCAATGCCGGGACGCATTATTCAGGGCATGAAAAAAGCGGGTACCATTAACCCTGTTTTTTTACTTGATGAAATTGATAAAATGTCCAATGATTTCAGAGGAGATCCTTCATCAGCCTTGCTCGAGGTTCTAGATCCGGAACAAAATCATACGTTCAGCGATCATTACATTGAAGAGACCTATGATTTATCTAAAGTCATGTTTATCGCTACGGCAAATAACCTGTCAACCATACCTGGCCCATTGCGTGACCGAATGGAGATTATCACGATTGCAGGCTATACAGAAATTGAAAAAATTCATATAGCCAAGGATCATCTGCTGTCTAAGCTGTTAAAAGATCATGGTTTGAAAAAGTCTAATTTGCAAATCCGTGAGTCAGCTATACAAAATATCATTCGCTATCATACCCGTGAAGCAGGAGTCAGAAGTCTTGAAAGACAGCTTGCAGCGATTTGCCGAAAAGCAGCCAAGCAAATTGTTGCTGAGGAACGCAAAAAAATTATCGTAACAGACAAAAATCTTGCTGATTATTTAGGAAAGAACAAGTTCCGTTACGGTCAGGCTGAGCTGGAAGATCAAATTGGAGTTGCAACCGGCCTTGCTTATACAACTGTAGGCGGAGACACGCTCTCAATTGAAGTATCGTTATCACCTGGAAAAGGCAAGCTGATTTTAACCGGAAAGCTTGGCGATGTCATGAAAGAATCTGCACAGGCAGCATTCAGCTTTATCCGCTCACGCGCAAAAGAGCTGAATATTGCTGAGAATTTTCATGAATTGCATGATATTCATATTCATGTTCCAGAAGGTGCAGTTCCAAAGGATGGCCCTTCAGCAGGAATTACAATGGCAACAGCGCTGATTTCAGCTTTGACCGGAAGACCGGTCAGAAAAGAAGTCGGCATGACCGGAGAAATTACATTAAGAGGAAGAGTTCTGCCAATCGGCGGATTAAAAGAAAAAACGCTGAGTGCACACCGGGCAGGATTAACAAAGATCATTATGCCAAAGGACAATGAAAAAGATATTGAAGATATCCCTGAAAGTGTCCGCAATGATTTAACATTTGTGCCTGTATCACACCTTGATGAAGTGCTGCAGCATGCGTTAGTAGGAGAGAATGAATGAAAGTAACAAGTTCCGAGATTGTCATCAGTGCAGTAAAGCCCGAGCAGTATCCAGATCTGGAATTGCCGGAAATTGCTCTTGCAGGACGATCAAACGTAGGAAAATCATCGTTTATCAATAAATTGCTGAACCGGAAAAACCTGGCGCGGACGTCATCCAAGCCAGGTAAAACCCAAACCTTAAATTTTTATATCATTAATGAAGTGCTTCATTTTGTCGATGTGCCGGGTTATGGCTACGCAAAAGTTTCAAAATCGGAGCGGGATGCATGGGGAAAAATGATTGAAACGTATTTCACAAATCGCAGACAGCTTTGTGCGGCTGTTTTACTAGTTGACCTGCGCCATGCGCCTTCAAAAGATGATGTGATGATGTACGAGTTTCTTAAACACTATGATATCCCGACAATCGTAGTTGCCACTAAAGCCGATAAAATTCCTAAAGGCAAATGGCAGAAACATATGAAGGTTGTCAGAGAAACACTGAACAAGGATCCAGATGATCCGCTAATTTGCTTCTCCTCTGAAACCGGACAGGGCAAAGTAGAAGCCTGGTCTGCAATTGAGCATTATACGAATTTAAAGAAATAAGATGGAACCAGCCTGGGGGCTGTTGATCATTTAATTAGTAATTTCTAAAACCTGTGCAGGATATTATTATGCACAGGTTTTTTTATTGGGGAATTCTTAATTGAGATGGTTTTATCGATAGGTCAGCTCCTTGTTTATTTGGGTTCATGATCATCCTCCGCGTCTTTCTTTTGCTCCTCCTTCAACCACTTAAGCCATTCAGGATGCTGTTGATGGGGGCTTTCATTGAAGACGTCTACTGCATCCCGTTCCTCTTGGTGTGAAAGAATATCATGAATATCATTTCCATCACCCAGGATGTTGCCGAATCCTTGATTATGCTTGCTGCTGCTTGTGAAGTTAGTCGGGAAGTTATTGCCGAAGTTTACAGCAGAAGCCGCTTCAACAGCGCCGATATGGATATCACCGATGCTGAAAGCTGAAGAGAAGGTGTGATTCTTATCAGGATGATGGGAGCTTTTTTTAATTCCGCTGAATTTATAAGGAATGTACTTTCCATTGATCCGAATAGTAATATCTTCTTGACTAGGACCCCTTTTAGATTTTTGAGAAGTCCTTGTAAGAAACGTATTTCCTATATTCATCGTTCCGCTTAACTGCTTAACATCCACATTTTTTAAACGATAGGACAGCTCACGAATGTTCATCGTTTCAACACGATCTATATGAAAGGTTTGGTTAGCCGGGTGAGCGTTAACCTTTTCCTCTAATGCATCAAGCCTCTTTTCAATTCTATTAAGCAATTTTAGTAATGTATTATCTTCCAGTGTCATACCGTTTCATCCCTTTTGCACGTTCCGCCCAACTGAAACATATAATGAAAGGCGGATCGAATATTTGAATTGAGGGAGGAAATATGAGAATAAACCATCATTCCTCAGAAATCAGCTTTACTGATCTTAACGTGCATGAAGTTGCAGATAATGCGGGTATTTTTATTGGAAGAAACCGGCAGATTAATTGGAATACCTCGATCGGCAGCCTTCACTCCGGCTTCGGCACCGTTTCAGGCAATAACAACGAAATTGCTAATAATACACATCTTGTACTGCATGATCATTTAAAAAAATCACCTGAACAGGTGCTTCAGCAAATCATGAAGGGAAAAGAAGCCACTTAATGCTGGTCTTTATCATCATCATCAGCTTTCTTATCCTGAGTTTCTGCCACTGTGATATTATGATGAATTTTATTGGAATTTCCTCTTATTCTTCCAAATCCTTCATGCATTCTCGATTTATTGGTCCATTTATATTGAAAGTTCTCGCCATAAAATAAACCAGAGCTATTTTGAATCTGATTTACATGAACCGATTGAAAATAAATTTTCGCCATCATGCAGCCCCTCTCTCAGGCTTGTCCCTGGACGATCTTTTTCCTTACTTAGATATATATAGAAACTCCTGTTGAAGTATGCCCTTAATAAAAAGAAACCATCCGGCTAAGATGGTTTCTTAATTAATTTTGATTGACAGGCTGATCATTCGAACCTTGATTCTGCGAGAAATCTGAATCCATCACATCGTTATCATGCACGAAATTTGCATTGTGAATGGATACATTATCCGAACCGATGATTTTACCGAATCCCGCATTGCTCTTCATACCGACGGTCCAGTCATATTGAGTATTTGTTCCTGTGAACACACCTGAATTGGCAGATAGTGAAGTTATATTGATATTGGTAAATTGAATGGTTAAATTTTTCATATCATTCATCTAAATCTGTGATACTGGCTGGGGATTAATATTTTCCGGCTGGGAAATCGCCATATCGAATAAATCCTGATCATTTATAATATTTGTGCATCCAATGGCACATGAATTAACGTAATTACCGTTCCCGGAATTAAATTTCCCCTGGGCATTCCAATCCGGCTGGCTGTTCTGCCCTGAAGAAATGATTGAATTCGCAGACATGCTCACCACATTAATCTGATTAAAAACGACGGATACTGGCACAATTCAATCCTCCATTTCTTCTGCAATTTTACCTTATTATATGTTTGCGGTAAGGTTAGTGTGAATTCTTGTGTTATTTCTGATCACATTCGGAGATTCATATACGGGAAGATTGCTATTTCTTTTACCTATCCAAAAAGATGGAAAAAGATTATTCACAGATCGGCAGAAAAATAAAAGGGTGAAAATTGCTGATTAATCAAGAAAAAACAGTCAAAAGGGAAAGGAGCTGATTCTCCTTTCCCTTTATCAACAGCTGCAAATTATATGGAGATTGTTCAATATCTCCGGACTAAACGGACAATTCCGCTTTTTTACATAAGTTACTTCTTTTTCAGAAACAATAAGTAAAAACCTCCAAGAATTAGCAGGACAGGCCAAAATTTCTGGGCAACCTGCACTCCCTGCTCAACCCATCCAAGGCCATTGATGATCGAGTCAAATGAGTGGAGAAAAACAGCGAGCAGGAGTAAAATAAATCCCTGTACAGACCCGGTCTTTGTTTTAGCTGAACGGAGGATTATGCCAAGCCCGATGATAAAGGTAATGGCAGGTGCATGCTCCGGCCAGTTTGGGAACTGTCCGATGCAAAGGAAATGGACTCCAAGGCCGGCAAGAAGGATGCCTGGAAGAATAGCATTATCATCCTGATCAAAATGGCCGCCGATCAGAAATGCCAGTCCAAACAGAATTAAGAGTGTCTGCCATGACTGCTGCTGATCAAACAGCTGAATCTGAAAGGTTTCCAGCGCGTAGTAAAAACCAATCGCCAGCAGGGCATAGGCAGAGAAATTTGTCGATTTTTTCATTGATTTTCACCTCTAAATAGAACGATTTCCTTGATTGTAAGCACTTTTTTTGGTATTGTTCAAGGTGGACGAATATGTAACAGCTTTTGCTTTTAAATAGTATCATACCATAGACAAACAAGCTTTCAAGAACTGTTCACATTTAAAAAAAGAGAAAAATGCAGGTCATGGTATAATGGTAATAGTATTCTTGTATGTGGGGTGTATAGGATCATGCATATTTTAGTTGTAGGCTTAAATTATAAAACTGCCCCTGTCGAAATCCGTGAAAAATTAACATTTAATCCAAATGAGCTTGGAGATGCAATGAAAGCTTTGAAAGGCAAGAAAAGCATCTTGGAGAATATCATTGTTTCGACTTGTAATCGGACAGAAATTTATACTGTTGTGGACCAGCTTCATACTGGCCGTTATTATATTAAAGCATTTTTAGCAGAGTGGTTTGGAATCGACAAAGATTCTTTTTCACCCTTTTTAACGATGTATGAAAATGATGGAGCAATCGATCATTTATTCAGCGTTTCATGCGGACTTGATTCTATGGTGCTTGGTGAAACCCAGATCCTTGGACAAGTCCGGTCAAGCTTCATGCTTGGACAAACGGAAGACACAATTGGTACGGTCTTTCAGCATCTGTTTAAACAAGCCATCACACTTGCCAAAAAAGCACACTCAGAGACAGATATTGGCGCAAATGCCGTTTCTGTCAGCTATGCTGCTGTAGAGCTTGCAAAGAAAATCTTTGGAGATTTATCATCCAAGCATGTTCTTATTCTCGGGGCAGGCAAAATGGGAGAGCTTGCTGTGCAGAATCTGCATGGAAGCGGAGTGCGCAAAGTGACAGTCATCAACCGCACATTTGAAAAAGCAGAGCTTCTGGCTAAAAAATTCAGCGGCAGCGCAAAAAGCATGAATGAACTTCAATGTGCACTTGTTGAAGCTGATATCCTGATCAGTTCTACAGGCTCTAAAGAATTTGTTATTACGAAGGAAATCATGGCAGGGGTCGAAAAAATGAGAAAGGGCAAACCGCTGTTTATGGTGGATATTGCTGTTCCCCGTGATCTTGATCCTGCACTTGATGAGCTTGAAAGTGTCTTTTTATATGATATTGATGATCTGCAGGGAATTGTGGATGCAAATCTTCAAGAAAGACAAAAGGCAGCCGAAGAGATTGGAATTATGGTTGAAGGTGAGATCGTTGCCTTTAAACAGTGGCTCAGCACACTTGGTGTTGTTCCTGTCATTTCCGCTCTTCGTCAAAAAGCACTTGGTATTCAGGCTGAGACAATGCAAAGCCTTGAACGGAAGATGCCAAATCTTACAGAACGTGAATTAAAACTTTTAAACAAGCATACGAAAAGCATCATCAATCAAATGCTCCGTGATCCAATATTAAAAGTGAAAGAATTGTCTGCAGCACCTGATGCAGATCACACGCTGGATCTTTTCATGAAAATCTTTGATATTGAAGAAGCGGTAGAAGAGCAAAAAAGACAAGAAAACTCAATTTCTTTAAGCAGCTCAAAAGCACCGATTGAGCAAGCAAAAGCTTCACTTCAATCGTAAGTGAGAGGAATTTGATTTATGCCAGAGATGAGTTTAACAAGAATCAATGAATTAATTATTATTATCTATGCGTTTAGTGTTCTCTTTTTTTTCATAGATTTTATTCATAACAACCGGAAGGCAAACAAGATTGCTTTCTGGTTGCTTTCTATTGTTTGGCTGCTGCAAACAATTTTTTTGTTTTATCAAATGTTTACAACCGGAAGATTTCCAATCTTGAATATTTCTGAAGGCTTGTATTTTTATTCGTGGGTGCTTGTTACGCTGTCAGTTGTATTAAACCGCTTTCTAAGAGTGGACTTTATTATCTTTTTTACAAACGTCTTAGGGTTTATTATGCTATCAATTCATACATTTGCTCCTTCTCAGTATGAATCGGCAGCTGTTTCAGGTCAGCTGATCTCTGAACTGCTGTTTATCCACATTACGATGGCCATTCTCTCATATGGGGCATTCACGCTGTCATTCGTTTTTTCCCTGCTTTACTTGATTCAATTCAATCTGCTGAAAAAGAAAAAATGGGGAAAGCAATTACTCCGAATCGATGATTTGGCAAAGCTTGATCATATGTCATATGTATTAAATGTCATTGGAGTACCAATGCTGTTATTAAGCTTAATTCTAGGAGTTATTTGGGCCTATTTGAAACTTCCAAACTTTCACTGGTACGATGCAAAAGTGCTTGGATCCTTTATGATGCTCCTCGTTTATAGTTTTTATTTATACAGCCGCATTGTGAAAGAGTGGCAGGGCAAGCAGGTTGCTTACTTAAATGCAGCATCCTTTTTAATTCTATTAATTAATTTCTTCTTATTTGGAAGTTTGTCCCGGTTTCATATATGGGATTCATAATAAATGCACCATACATCAGGTTGAAAGTTGGAGGTACTCATTATGCGCAAAATAATAGTAGGTTCTAGACGAAGCAAATTGGCATTAACCCAAACGAACTGGGTGATTGATCAGTTAAAAAACATAGGGCTGCCTTTTGAGTTTGAAGTGCGTGAAATTGTGACAAAAGGCGATCAGATATTAGATGTGACACTTTCAAAAGTAGGCGGAAAAGGTCTTTTTGTCAAAGAAATTGAGCAGGCCATGCTTGACGGCGAAATTGATATGGCTGTACATAGTATGAAAGACATGCCCGCTGTGTTGCCTGAAGGACTGACAATCGGCTGCATTCCTTTCCGCGAAGATCCGAGAGATGCATTCATTTCAAAAAATCATGTGAAGCTTTCTGAGCTTCCGGAAGGCGCGATTGTTGGAACGAGCAGTTTAAGAAGAAGCGCGCAGCTGCTTGCGATGAGGCCGGACCTTGAGATTAAGTGGATTCGGGGAAATATCGATACACGTCTTGCGAAGCTGCAGCATGAAGAATATGATGCTATTATTTTAGCTGCAGCAGGTCTTGCAAGAATGGGATGGAGTCAGGATGTTGTAACTGAATTCCTGGATGCAAATGATTGTGTCCCGGCAGTTGGACAAGGTGCACTTTCTATTGAATGCAGAGAAGATGATCACGAGCTGCTTGAACTCTTGTCTCATTTTACGGATGAAGCAACGAGTCTCGCGGTTCAGGCTGAGAGAACATTCCTTCATGTTATGGAAGGCGGTTGTCAGGTTCCGATTGCCGGCTATGCTACAGTTGCTTTTGATAACGAAATCTCCCTGACTGCTTTAATTGCCTCACCTGACGGAAAAGAGATCTATAAAGAAAGAATCGTTGGGAAAGATCCGGAGGCGATCGGCAGGGAAGTATCAGACCGCCTGATCAAACAAGGGGCCAAAGATTTGATTGACCGGGTGAAAGAGGAGCTTGATCTATAATGACTCCTGATCTCTCCGGTAAGAAAATTTTAATTACAAGAGAGCATACACAGGCGACCACATTTGCCGAAAAAATTAAAAACGCCGGCGGAGTTCCCATTGTAACTCCGCTTATCCGTTTTGAAAAGGCAAAGAATGAAAAGCAAATTCATGAGATTATCGACAGCATCAGATCAAACGACTGCCTAGTTTTTACAAGCACAAATGGGGTTGCTTCCTTTTTTGACTTCCTGTCAGAACATAATATACATAAAACTCAATTATCAGAGTGCATCTTTGCCGCAGTCGGCAGAAAAACAAAGAAATTGATAGAAGACAAAGGCTTCCCGGTCACCATCATTCCAAAAGAATATGTGGCAGAGCGATTAGCAGAGGAAATTTCAGCAAAGACCAATACCACTCAGCATATTTTCCTGTTCAGGGGAAACCTCGCCCGGGAAATCTTAATCAAAAAGCTTACAGATAAGGGCTTCTCCGTGACAGATGCCAAGCTGTATGAAACAATACATAATGTAGAAGATGGACAAAAAATCGAGCATTTGCTGAAGCAAAATGAGCTGGATTATATCACATTTACAAGTTCTTCAACCGTAGATGCTTTTATGAAAGTCATGAAAAACATGGATCTGAATTCGCTGCTTTCTGGTGTTACTTTGGTAAGCATCGGGCCCATTACTCACCAGACCCTGTCCAATTACGGATTTAATGGGATTGTTTGTGAAACGTACACAATCGATGCCATGATTAATAGAATGAAAACTCATATTCAATCTGAAAGGAAATGAATAACTATGGATCTTCAATTTACTAGACACCGCAGACTCCGCACCACCAGCAGCATGAGATCAATTGTACGTGAAACTCACCTTCATGCAGAAGACTTCATTTATCCAATCTTTGTAGTAGAGGGAGAAAAGAAGAGAAATGAAGTAAAATCAATGCCTGGCGTTGAACAGATTTCACTTGATTATTTGAATGCAGAAATGCAGGAAGTATCTGATCTGGGCATTAAATCGGTTATCGTGTTTGGTGTTCCAGATGAAAAGGACGAGGTAGGTTCACAAGCTTATCATGACCACGGGATTGTTCAGAGAGCGATTACTCAAATTAAAGAAAACTTCCCTGATCTCGTTGTCATTGCCGATACTTGTTTATGCCAATTTACAGACCACGGACATTGCGGCATTGTTAAAGAAGGCAAAATATTAAATGACCCTACACTGGATCTGCTTGCACGGACAGCCGTCAGCCAGGCAAAAGCAGGAGCTGACATTATTGCACCATCCAACATGATGGACGGATTTGTAGCAGCAATCCGCCGCGGATTAGACGAAGCGGGTTTTGAAGATGTGCCGGTTATGTCATATGGCATCAAGTACTCAAGCGCGTTTTACGGTCCATTCCGAGATGCTGCACACAGCACACCGCAATTTGGCGACCGCAAAACGTATCAAATGGATCCTGCTAACCGCATGGAAGCTTTAAGAGAAGCAGAATCGGATTTATTGGAAGGCGCAGATTTTCTAATTGTGAAGCCTGCTTTATCTTATCTTGATATCATCCGTGATGTGAAAAACAACTTCAATGTACCGATTGTCGCTTATAACGTAAGCGGGGAATATGCCATGATCAAAGCGGCTGCACAAAATGGCTGGGTTGATGAAAAAGCGATCGTGATGGAAATGATGATCAGCATGAAACGTGCAGGTGTTGATATGATTTTGACGTATCATGCAAAGGATGCTGCACGCTGGCTTAAAGAACAACACTAATCGTAAGGGAGAATTCTTATGCGCAATTATGAAAAATCAAAGCAGGCCTTTAAAGAAGCGCAGGATTTAATGCCAGGCGGTGTAAACAGCCCGGTGCGCGCATTTAAATCGGTTGCAATGGATCCTATCTTCATGGAACGCGGTAAAGGCTCCAAGATTTATGATATCGATGGAAATGAATATATCGATTATGTTTTATCATGGGGACCGCTTATTTTAGGTCATACAAATGATGAAGTGGTTGAAGCAATCAAAAAGGTGACGGAATCAGGTACAAGCTTCGGTGCACCCACATTAATCGAAAATGAACTTGCAAAGCTTGTGATTGACCGTGTCCCTTCAATTGAAGTGATTCGCATGGTAAGCTCAGGAACAGAAGCAACAATGAGTGCATTGCGCCTTGCCCGGGGGTTTACCGGCCGAAACAAAATTCTCAAATTTGAAGGCTGCTACCATGGACATGGTGACTCATTATTAATCAAAGCAGGATCTGGTGTTGCAACACTAGGTCTGCCGGACAGCCCAGGGGTGCCTGAGGGGATTGCGAAAAACACGATCACGGTTCCTTACAATGATATGGAAAGCGTAAAGTACGCATTTGAACAATACGGAGACGATATTGCGGGTGTGATTGTAGAACCAGTTGCAGGAAATATGGGAGTGGTGCCGCCGCTTGAAGGATTCCTTGAAAACCTCAGAGAAATTACCGCTCAATACGGCTCATTGCTTATCTTTGATGAAGTAATGACAGGTTTCCGTGTTGATTATGGCTGTGCGCAAGACTACTTTGGTGTAACACCTGATATTACATGCCTCGGAAAAGTTATTGGCGGAGGATTGCCTGTTGGAGCTTACGGCGGGCGTGCAGACATTATGAAGCAGATTGCTCCAAGCGGACCGATTTATCAGGCTGGTACCTTATCCGGAAATCCGCTTGCTATGACTGCAGGGTATGCAACTCTAAAACAGCTGACTCCGGATTCTTATAAAGAATTCGGCCGTAAAGCCGATATCCTCGAAGAAGGCTTAACGGCTGCAGCGAAAAAGCATGATATTCCGATTACATTTAACAGAGCCGGCTCAATGATAGGCTTCTTCTTTACAAATGAAAAAGTAACAAACTTTGAGACAGCCAAAACATCTAATTTAGACTTTTTCTCAAAATTCTACCGTGAAATGGCAAATGAAGGTGTCTTCCTTCCGCCTTCTCAATTTGAAGGTCTATTCTTATCTACAGCCCATACAGATGAAGATTTGAATAAAACCATTGCTGCGGCTGAAAAAGCTTTTTCTAAATTAAAATAAGCATTTGAAAACCCCTGCAGAAAATGTGCAGGGGTTTGTTTTTATTTTTTCTAATAACCGGATTTCCTGCTCAGCCACTTGCTTAAAAAAATAATTGAGAGACCAATTACGGCGACAGCAGCCATAAGCCAGTCAGAGACAATATTGAACCATAATGGAATCTGCAGTAAAAAAATTAAACCAATGATGATGAAAAATAAGGGTTTCATAGAATCTCCTGTGTTTTTCTTCTAGTATAGCAGGAATCCCATTAAATAAAAAAGAGAGCCGGCTTAGGCCAGGCTCTCTTTTATGTACATTAATAATGGCGGGAATCGTCCTTCGCTTTTCCTACACCTTCTTGGATGTTGCCTTTAAGCTTATCTTTTTTGCCTTCACGCTGCATGTTCGGATTGTCTGTTGCATTGCCGACCTGGTCTTTCACTTCACCTTTGGCCTGGTTTACCTTGCCTTTTACTTTGTCGCTTAAACCTTGATCTTTTGACATTGCAGATCACTCCTTTTTGTATGTTACATTCTATATTCCCGGTCAGGGGATAGTTGAAACACTGAATTTAATATACTAAAAAGCCCTATTGAATGAAGTCTAATTCTAAAAATCACTCATAATCTTTGAATCTGGAACATAAACCTTTAATGTCATAGCTATTTGGTTAGGCCATTGAAAGGAGGAGTTCAAGTTGTCACAGGATCAACAATCATCATTACGGTTTTCTGTTGAAGAATCCGTTTGGTTTCAAAAGGGACAGGAAGTAGGTGAGCTGTTATCCATCTCATTAGATCCAGACATCACCATCCAGGAATTTGACCAGTACATCTCCATTCGGGGTGCACTGCAGTTAACGGGTGAGTACAAAATAGATGAGGATTATAACGAAGAGGAATTTGAATATGCCAATCTCCGGTTCGTAAGCAGTGTTGAAACCCGGGAGGAAGACGGCATTTCGCAGCTTGTGCACCGATTTCCTGTGGATATTACGATCCCAAGAAACAGAATTGGAAATTTAGAAGAAGTCTATGTGACGATTGAATCGTTTGACTATGATCTATCTGAAAGCAGAAATCTGAAGCTTGTTGCAGATTTAGAAATAAGCGGAATCGCAAGTCAGGATTCTTTTGAAGAAGTTCAGGAAGAGGAAGAAGAAGAGAAAACATATAACCACTCAGCTGAAGAAGAGCTTGAGCCTTTGTACCGTTCGTCTCAGGCTTTGCTCTATGAAGAGGAGACTCAGGAAGCGTATTCAGAAAGCTATGATGCCGTACTTGCTGAAAACACTCCTGAAAAAGAAGAGTTTTATCAGCCTTTTGATGTAGAGGTCAGAAAGCAGGCAATAGAAGAAGAAATTGTACAGCCTGAAATTCATTATAATGCGGGAAGGCCAGCTGAAGATGAGGTCGAAGAGATTTACTCAGCGCCGTCTAAAAAAAGTCCAAAAAGCCGAAAAGAAGAAGTGAAAAAGCAGGAGCAGCCGAAGGAGAACGAAAACTCTCTTTATTTAACAAAGCTTTTTGGCAGAGAAGACGAAGAAGAGTTTTCAAAACTGAAAATCTGCATTGTTCAGCAGGGTGATTCAATTGACAGCATATGCGACCGTTATAATATCACGGTCCAGCAGCTGCACAGGGTAAACCAGATTAGCTCAACGGCAGATGTGCATGAAGGGCAGACATTATATATTCCGGTTTATGCAAACACGCATTAAGATGGACAGAACAGCTTGGGGAGGAGTATTCCTCAGCTGTTTTTTTTATAAGAAACAATCTCTATAAAACAAGGTAAAATCGTTCACTTATTCCTTCTTAAAGGAAGGTGAGGTATAGAGTGGTGAGAGAAATTATGGATAAGCTGGCGCCTGTAATCAGCCAATATGATTTAACTGGCGAGTACGCGGAATCAATCAGTGACAAGCTGACTAAAATCTATGCAAGCTCAGGGGCATCATATGCTTTAAAAAGAGTGAAAGCAAACCGAAATGGGAATTTTATAGAAACCCTTCATACCGCTCATCAAAAAGGATTTTCCGGCTATGTGCCGATCTTCAAAAATAAACACCGGCAATTTTTCACCTCAGATGGCGAGAACTGGTATTACATCATGCCATGGCTTCACAATGAACCGGAAGAGGAGAGAGATGAGCGCCATAAAAACATGTTCAGGGAACTCGCTGTGCTCCATCAGAAAACAGCAGCTTCGGAAAAATTGAATCAGGATGCACTTAAAGGACATTATGAAACGTTATCCAAGCAATGGGATGACAACAAAACCATTTACGAAAAATATGTAGATGAATGCGAAAAAAGGTGGTACTTGTCCCCGTTTGAATTGCAGGCGGTTACGTATTACTTTGAAACAGCAAGAGCGACGGATTTCGCACGGAAGAAACTTGATGAATGGTATGAGATGATGAAGGAAAAGGAAGATACCCGCCAGGTTATTATTCATGGCAGAGCTTCCATTCATCACTACCTGTATGATGAACAGGGCACTGGATTTTTAACAAACTTTGAACAATCCAGATACTCATCTCCAATCGACGATCTGCTTCTCTTCTATCATCGTACGTTCCATACGTATCCATTTGCGGATGATGATTGTGTGGATTGGCTCTATACGCATCAGCAGCATTTTCCCTTCAGGGAAGAAGAAATGCTTTTATTCACTTGCTATCTGGCATACCCGGATTTCATTTACAGAAATTTAAAAAAGCATATGAACCATGGAACCCGGAGTGTCCCCCAGCTCAAACGAAATCAGGATCTCATCAAATCCTATTGGACGTTTAAAAATATCGAATATTTTGTTATGAAAGTAACGCAAATCGAAGAGAATAAGAAAATAGCAGCAGAGCAATCATCATAAGAAAAGCGCAAGCGCCCGTTTAGCGCAGGCATGACAGATAAGGATCTGACAGAAAAGGAGTTTTTTTTCAATACTTGCGGAGCCGTTCTGGCCGAGGAGCCTGAGCGATTCCGTTCGCCATCGGAGCGCAAAATTTTATCCTTTCTTATCCCATAAAAAAATCCCAATCATCTCTCTGATTGGGTTCTTTAAATCCACTCCATGTGAAGGGCTACACCAAGTAAGATCAGCAGGGATAATAGAACAAGGTCTACTAGAGAAGGAAAGATCAAAGTCCGTATCGTCTGGAAAATCGTGATCGGTACAATGAACTGGCCTGCAATCAATTTGAATTGCTTTACCCATGGTGACATATTGTAGTAATTAATTTTTCTGCGCATACAAATTCTCCTAACCTGTTGGCTCATGCTAACAAGATATGTGCATTTACCCAAATTTGTGCTGACTGTGAATAAAGGACAGAAAAATTGGAGAAGATGATTGACGTAAAATGATAAGATTGTATACAATAATACATACATGCTTTTATTGAATAAAAGAACATACATTGACAGGGAAGAGTA
The DNA here is from genome assembly GCF_004358755.1 of Peribacillus frigoritolerans. Taxonomy (GTDB): domain Bacteria; phylum Bacillota; class Bacilli; order Bacillales; family Bacillaceae; genus Bacillus_P. Next base: position 149,796 of record NZ_SMZY01000001.1, read on the forward strand.
AAGCCGAAAGCTGTTTTTAGAGAGAGAAATCATTTGCTGAAAGATTTCTTAAACAAGCTCGCTTGAAGGTCGCCCTCGAGTAATTCTCTTGAACTTGAAGTAGAGAGAATCGGCATGAACGCCGTTATCCCATTTGAGAGCATAGGCTTATTTTCGCCTGTGAAAAAAGGTGGCACCGCGAAATCAACTCCTTTCGTCCTTTTATTGGATGAGAGGAGTTTTTTATTTTGTCCAGCTCCAGCGCCTAGATCCGTTCTGACCGAGGATCTGAACCAGGCGCTTACGCTTTTCTAGTTAATCACCGGTTTATTTTTAAGGAGGAAGAAAAAATGGAGAACAATGAACAAACACTCTCTACAAAATATGATCCGCAGGCAATCGAGCGTAACCGCTATGACTACTGGCTGAAGGGCAAGTACTTTGAAGCGACTAACGACCAGGAAAAACAGCCTTATACAATCGTTATTCCGCCGCCTAACGTTACTGGCAAGCTTCATCTTGGTCATGCATGGGACACAACGCTTCAAGACATTGTGACCCGCATGAAAAGAATGCAGGGCTATGACGTGCTGTGGCTTCCAGGCATGGACCATGCAGGAATTGCTACTCAGGCAAAAGTAGAAGGCAAGCTGCGCGAGGAAGGCAAATCCCGCTATGATCTTGGCCGGGAAAAGTTCGTTGAAGAAACATGGAAGTGGAAAGAGGAGTATGCTTCTCATATCCGCACGCAATGGTCCAAGCTTGGACTTGGACTTGATTACTCGAGAGAGCGTTTTACTTTAGACGAAGGTTTATCAAAAGCGGTAAATGAAGTATTTGTATCACTTTATAAAAAGGGACTAATATACCGCGGTGAATATATCATCAACTGGGATCCACAAACAAAAACTGCTTTATCGGACATTGAAGTTATTTATAAAGATGTTCAAGGCGCTTTTTACCATATGCGCTATCCTCTGTCTGACGGCTCAGGATTTATTGAAATCGCTACTACCCGTCCTGAAACGATGCTTGGTGATACAGCGGTTGCCGTTCATCCGGAAGATGACCGCTACAAGCATTTAATCGGAAAAACAGTTGTGCTTCCAATCGTTGGCCGCGAGATTCCGATTGTCGGCGACGACTACGTCGATATGGAATTTGGATCAGGAGCTGTAAAAATTACGCCTGCACATGATCCGAACGATTTTGAAATCGGAAACCGCCATGACTTAGAACGTGTTCTCGTTATGAATGAAGATGGAACAATGAATGCTAAAGCAGGCAAATACAATGGCCTTGACCGTTTTGACTGCCGCATGCAAATCGTGAAAGATCTTCAGGAAATGGACGTTTTATTCAAGATTGAAGAGCATCTTCATTCTGTAGGGCACAGTGAACGAAGCGGAGCTGTTGTTGAACCATACCTTTCAACACAGTGGTTTGTTAAAATGCAGCCGCTTGCTGATAAAGCGATTGATCTTCAAAGCAAAGAAGAAAAAGTAAACTTTGTTCCGAACCGATTTGAAAATACGTACATGCGCTGGATGGAAAACATCCGTGACTGGTGTATTTCAAGGCAGCTGTGGTGGGGACACAGAATACCGGCTTGGTATAACAAAGAAACAGGCGAGGTTCATGTTGATCACTCACCGCCTGCAGATATTGAAAATTGGGAACAGGATACGGATGTGCTCGACACTTGGTTCAGTTCTGCGCTATGGCCGTTCTCGACAATGGGCTGGCCTGACACAGAATCAATCGACTATCAGCGCTTCTATCCAACAGACGTGCTCGTAACGGGCTACGATATTATTTTCTTCTGGGTATCCCGCATGATTTTCCAAGGTCTTGAGTTTACAGGCCAGCGTCCATTTAAAGATGTGCTCATTCATGGACTTGTACGCGATGAACAAGGCCGCAAAATGAGTAAATCTCTTGGAAACGGCGTCGATCCAATGGATGTCATCGAAAAATACGGAGCAGATTCACTTCGTTACTTCCTGTCTACGGGAAGCTCTCCGGGCCAGGACTTGCGTTTCAGCTACGAAAAGGTAGAAGCGACTTGGAACTTTGCAAATAAGATCTGGAATGCTTCACGTTTTGCTTTAATGAACATGGACGGCCTGAAATATGAAGAAATTGATATCAGCGGAGAAAAGTCAGTGGCTGACAAATGGATTCTGACTCGATTGAACGAAACCATTGAGCATGTGACCAAACTTGCTGATAAATATGAATTCGGTGAAGTAGGCCGCCTTCTTTATAACTTCATCTGGGATGATTTCTGTGACTGGTATATCGAAATGGCGAAGCTTCCGCTTTATGGGGACAATGAAGAGGCGAAGAAAACAACTCGTTCCATTCTTGCTTATGTGCTTGATAACACGATGAGACTTCTTCATCCATTCATGCCATTCATTACCGAGGAAATATGGCAGAACCTTCCTCACGAAGGCGAATCAATTACAATCGCCAAATGGCCTGAAGTTGATGCATCATTAACGGATTTAGAAGCTGCTGCAGATATGAAGCTGCTTGTTGAAGTGATCCGTTCTGTAAGAAACGTGCGTGCAGAGGTTAATACACCTATGAGCAAGCAGATTCCGATGCTGATTAAAGCAAAAAATGCAGATGTTGCACAGCAGCTTGATCAAAACCGCGCTTATATTGAGCGTTTCTGCAACACAAGCAGTCTGACAATCAGCACGGATGCAGAGTCAGGTGAAAAAGCGATGACTTCTGTCGTAACGGGAGCTGAGCTTATTTTCCCTCTTGAAGGCTTAATTAACATTGATGAGGAAATCTCACGCCTTCAAAAAGAGCTGGATAAATTAAATAAAGAAGTCGAACGTGTTCAAAAGAAACTGAGCAACGAAGGCTTTGTGAAAAAAGCACCTGAAAAAGTAATTGAAGAAGAACGTGCGAAAGAAAGCGATTATGTGGAGAAAAGAGAAGCTGTTCTTTCAAGAATCAGCGAATTAAAAGGGTAAGCTTTTTAGAGAAGCTCGGGTTGTGATCGGCAGAATCACACCCGAGTTTTCATGTAAATAGAGAGAAAAGGGGCAGAGGCTCATGTTTCAAACCTATGAGGAAGCTGTAGATTGGATTCATTCCCGCTTAAGATTCGGGATCAAACCAGGATTGAAGCGGATGACCTGGATGATGGAAAAATTAAATAATCCCCATAAACACATTCGCGTCATTCACGTTGCAGGGACAAATGGCAAGGGGTCAACTATTGCCTATATGCGCAATGTTCTTCAAGAAGCAGGGTATACGACAGGTACGTTTACCTCTCCGTTTCTGGAAACATTCAACGAAAGAATCAGCATGAACGGCAAACCCATTTCTGATGAAGAAATGCTGTTTTTAGTAAATATGATCAGGCCTCTTGCAGATGAACTTGAAGAGACAGAGCTCGGCGGACCGACTGAATTTGAAGTGATCACAGCCATGGCTTTCTACTATTTTGGAAGACATGAAAAAACGGATATCCTGCTGCTTGAAACAGGTCTTGGCGGCACATATGATTCAACCAATATTGCAGAGCCGATTTTAACGATGATCACAAGCATCGGCTATGATCACATGAATATTCTTGGCAATACAATCGAAGAAATCGCTGGTGAAAAAGCGGGTATCATCAAGCAGGGTATTCCTATGCTGACGTCTGTTGCAGATGAACGTGCTTTGAACGTTATAAAGAAGAAGGCAAATGAGATGAACGCTTCTCTTTACTATGATTCTTTTCCAATATTGACTCACCAGCCTATCCCAAGAGGAGAAAGGTTTGAAATGAAGACGCCGTTCAGTCATTATCAAAATCTTGAGATAGCAATGCGCGGAGAGCATCAAGTTCAAAATGCCGCTCTTGCAGTGATGGCCCTTGATTATCTGCGGGCGAATGAATTATTTCATATCGATGAGCAGCATGTTATTAAAGGTCTTTTGCAGACAAGCTGGAGCGGCAGATTTGAGCAGTTATCCGAATATCCCGCCATTATTGTTGACGGTGCTCATAATAAAGAGGGAGTAGAAAGCCTGACAGCAGTGATGAAACGCCATTATCACGGCAAAAAGATTCATATTCTTTTTTCTGCTTTAAAAGATAAGGAATACACTGAGATGATTGATATTCTCTCATCGATTGCAGACAGCATGCATTTTACAACCTTTGATTTTCCAAGGGCTGCTTCGGCTGCAGAGCTTTTTGAAGCGTGCAGGCATCCGAAAAAAGATTTTGATGAAGACTGGAAATCTGCTTTTGATAAAATGATGACAGCGGGAGAATTAGGAGATATCTTCTTGGTTACAGGATCTTTGTACTTTATTTCCGAAGTCAGGCCTTATTGTCGAAATTTCTTACCGGAAAATTAGGCTGATAGTCCTAAAATAAATGACAGATATCTGAATTTTTGTTAAAATATAAAAATAGTAAAAGATAGACAGGGGGAACAGTACGTGGATAAACATCTTAAAGTTGTATTGTGGGTGTCCTGGGCCATTATGTTTCCATCAGCACTATGTGCAGCCTACTATTTTTGGCCGCCGATGATAGCAGGCAATGAGCTGGAAATTGCAACTTTCCTGATCTTGATGTGTATTGTTTCCATCTTTCCTATTATCGTAAACGAAACGCCTGTTTTTTTCGCCCAGGGTGTATCGATTTCTGTTTTCCTGCTCTTCGGTCCATTTGTTGAAATGATCCTGATGCAGGTTTCCCTGACGGTTCTTCTTATTAAGCTTCGCGTAGGATCTAAAGAAATCTACCGCTATCCCACAAATTCATTGATGTTCTTAATCGTTTCGATTGCAGGGGCGGCAGTCTATTATGCTATTGGCGGATCACACGGGCAAACTGAATTCACTCTGGAATTCTTATCGAAGATCATCATTTATGCTTTCACCATTTGCCTGACCAATCACTTTTTTCTCCAGCATGTGATCAGAGGCTTCTTTTATAAAAATAAAGAAAAATTCTTTTCGAAAGATTTCTTATGGGAGATCTTCACCACTCTCATGTTCCTGCCAGTTGGAATCATGCTGTATCTTTTATATAAAGACTTAGGTCTAGAAGCATTGTTCTATGTAGGAATTCCCTTTGTCGGAATATCCTTTATTCTGCTCCTGCTGTCAAACAGCCAGCGTTTGAATACATACCTTCAGCAATCGAGCGAAATTGGCCATCAGCTTACGGAAAGGCTGGAAGTGAAAGAAGTACTGGACGTCTATATTGATAAACTGACATCCATGATCAAAGCAGACTATGCTTATATAATTGATGTCATCAATGAATATGAGCTTAAAGTCATCCGGAAGCTTGAAAATGGACAGATTTTATCCAATACAAAAGAAACGCTTTCCGTTCATCAGGGGATCGGCGGGCTGGTTTATGCCAAAAAGAAAAGCGTTCTTTACAAAAGACGTGAACATTGGGCAAAGCTTGAGAAAACCCTGCTGCCTGATACAATTGAAAGTATGATTGCGGTACCGATTGTCAGAAACCAAAAAGTCGTTGGCATCGTGGTTCTTGCCTCTGACAAAAAACGCTCCTATGATCAGTCACAGCTGATGATCGTTGATTTATTGACAGCCTATCTCGGCGTTGCAATTGATAATGCGAGAAGCTATGAGGAAACGAAAAACCAAAGTGAACGCTGTGCGCTTACAGGTCTCTATAACTATCGCTACATGGAGAAGCTGCTTGAATCGGAGTATATGAAACTAGAAGGCGGTAAACTAAATCATTTATCCCTTATCTTGCTCGATATTGATCACTTCAAAAAAGTGAACGATACATACGGGCACCAGGGGGGGAACGAAATCCTGATCGCACTCGCAGACAGGCTTGTAAAATTTATTGGAGACCGCGGCACAGTTGCGCGGTATGGGGGAGAAGAATTCGTTGTTCTCCTGCCGAACGTGGACAAGATGGCATGCTTTGCCATCGCTGAAGGGATCCGCAAAACAATCGCCAACAGGCCATTCTTGATTGACCAGGACATTCAAACCATAGGCAGGCGCCAATCCGTTCCGATCACTGCCAGCATAGGATACGCAACTGCTCCTTATGATGCAGAAGGACCGCTCGACCTTATCAGACATGCTGACCGTGCCATGTATATCGGAGCCAAACAGGCAGGACGGAACCGTGTGGCGGAGTATGTGAAATAGAAAACCAGCATCCTTGCGGGTGCTGGTTTTTTGGTGTTATTCGATTTTTTGGTCGATTTCCGTAATCTGCAGTTTATCTACTGTCGGCAGGCCGACTGGGGGATTTTGAATTAACTCTGGCTTGAATTCTATTTGCAGACGGGACGGCAGGTTTGCATTGGTTTGGTTTTTTTCGATATACAAACCTCCTATAGAGTTAAAATTACTTTTATTTAGATTAGGGTTATAAGAAGAATATCCTGATGTAGGATAAGTCTCACCTTTAGTAGCATTTAAAGTAATATTTTTACCGTAGATGCCTCCATTTATCTTAATATTAGACCCGACTCCATAAATTTCAAGATCTTGATCTGAATAAAGGAAAGCATCAATTTCTCTTGCCGTCTTTTGAAAAACATTATTATTAGCTACTCTTAAACTGCCTTTGCTTAATATAACAGCAGTTCCTCCGCTCTTGTTTGACAAGTCCTCGATTGTGCTGTCGCCGGATACATAAATGGTTCCATTCATATTTAAATTCTTTTTGATGCTGACATTTCCTGAGTTGTAAATATGAGAGTTAACCGTTAAATCAGATATAGACGTATTGCCTTCAATATAAATAAAATTGTCATTATTAGTGATATCAATAATCCCTGATAAAGCATTCGTTTGTTTTTTACTGCTCTTTATGTATACATTTCCAGCTACTTTCAAACTGCCTTTGGAGGTTAAATTGATTCCTTCTTCTAGGGTAAGATCTCCTTTAACTGTTAAGTCGCTTTCAACTACCAGATAATTTTTATAGACAGCACTATTATTTATGACCTTTGAAGATTTGATAGATGAATCATGATAGTCGGATGAATGATTCTTTTTAGTATCTAATTCCTGTTTTTTGTCACTTATAATCTTTTGTATATTAAATTGTTCAAATTGAACGGATCGGTCTTTTACAGCTGGTGTGTTAGGTAAATAAGCTTTTAACGTGCTCATATCATTAACCGGGTGCCAGTTAGGTTCCTTGCCTTCAAAGACTTTTAAGCCCAAAGAAGTTGCTTTTTTAACCATAATATTGCCGTCAATTATAGGATAATCAGTTAAAGGGGTGTAAAAGTCGTTATTCACCATAAACTTCGCATATTTGCTTAAGTAGATGCCATTATCAGCGAAAATGTCTCCTTTAATAGAAGCAGCGCCATTAAATATCAGTTTTCCCTCTGTTACGGTGCTGAACCTAAAGATATCTGCAGCCGATGTAATAGTGACCGTTTTAGTTAAATATCTCGACGAATCGTCTATTTCGACTTTTATAGTAACCATTTCAGAAAAGCGGTTATCGCCAGAAGTATTGGTTCTTATATTTTTTGGAACGAATTTAATGCCTTCATTAGGTAAATCTAAAGATTTAATGTTGGTTTCCAATTCTGATGTTAAGACTTGTCCGCTGATTTGCTTTAAATTCACCTCATTATTAAACTGGTTGATCTTATTTTCTAAACGAATCATTGATTCATCCATCTTCATTTCCGCTACAGCAAGATTCTCTGTATAACTTTCTGAGTAAGCGGTGAATTTCTGTGAGCTGAGCGTCATTCCAAGTAATGAGATTCCAAAGATCGTCACGATCGAGAAAATAAGGACAACATTCAATAAAGCATATCCGTTTTGATTTTTTAGGTTCATACCGTTTCCTCCATCAGGACAAGTTAAATATTTTAATGATTTTGTAAGGTTCAGCGTTAGAATTTTTCGTGTTTAGGATGATTGTACATACTAATTGATTGCCGTTTATAAGAAATTTCGTATCTTTTAAGATGTGGCGGTCATCGCTGATCTGCTTGCCTCTGATGAATAGAGCATTCTCTTTAACTTCTATAGAGAACGTGTTTCTGCTTTCGGTAAATTCTTTTTTATTCCCATCATAAATCTTTTCGATTTCTAAGAGATTTACAGCCTTTACCTCAGTATCAAGCTGACTGTCAGTTGCAAATTCATCTGCGTTTTCCATTGCTTTATTTAGAGCATCCAAAATAAGAACAGATTCATTCCTTAATTCATTTTTTGTTATCGTGAGATACCCTGCTTTAAACATCCCGGTCTGAAAGGAAGCACCTAAAATAATAATCATTGAAGACAATGCCAGCACAGCCAGCAATTCAAGTAAGGAGATTCCTTGTTGATTTTTTAACAGTTTCATCATTTTCGAATGTACCCCTCAATCTCTGAAGTACCAGAAGTTTTTCCTGTATGGGCTGACACAGTAACTTGAATCCGGATTAATTGATCGGTCTGGATCCTATTTGGATCTGGAGGAAGATAGGAAACGGCAGCTTCATAATCAGCAGCGTTAAACATCGATTCAGGTAATCCTAGCTTTTCTGTTATTTCTTTTCCTGATAATTTTTCGGATGGATATCCCACTTTTTTCTCAGCTTCTCCAAATCCCTCAGCCTGATATTTCTCCAGAAGACTTTTACTAAGCTGAACCGCAGACAATTTTTTGTCGAATGTATTTGAGTAAGAAGCACTATTTACAAAGAACCCGCTTAAAACTGAAAACATGATGGCAAGTATCACAATAGATGCCAAAACTTCAATTAAAGTGAATCCTCTCTGGCTGATAAACCGCTGTTTCATTACATTCACCTGCTTATTTGCAAAATTTATTGGCAATTCTTCCATTTCTTTCTTTTCTTCTCTTAAAAGCTATTATACAATAAAACTAGTCGATTTTTGTCTAGTATTTGGAAATTATTAATTCTTATTTCATGGGTTTATTTAACTAGTAAAGGGTGTTGGGGTTTGAGTACTGAACAAATGATTTTAGCTATAGTAGGAGTCCTGATTATTTTACCTTTCCTTGCAAGGCAGCAGATCCCAGTAAAACGGCCGAAGATATGGATCGTTGCTCCGCTGTCTTTCTTGCTTGCAATAACAGGTGTTGCAGCTAGTTATTTTTTCTCACTATTCAGCGGATTGCTGATTCTGGTTATTTTGACAGGGGCAGCTGGCTTCTTGTTTGTAAATTCTCTCAGAATGCAGGAGGCAGTACCTGCTGCTGTTGAGTCTTTCGAACTGGCTGCTAGGCCAGAAAATACAGCTTTGCGTGCAGATTTACCCCGGACTGTGTCAAACCTTTTAGAAGATGACTATATTCCTGAACTGGCCTATGTTTCTTCCGGGGAGGAAGATAGTGAAAGAGACTTTGAATCACTTCTAAACAAAACGAAACTAGTTAAAGGAAGGTCATAAAAATGGAGAAGGCTGTGAAATTAAAAATCTTTGTGTTATTAGCAGGATGTGTGTTCTTCATTTTTGGTTTTTCTATCTTTGGTGCAAAGGCTTACGGAGCACTATTTTCCGATAAAACGGTTCCGGAAGGTGTGATCGTAAGCGGTGTTGATCTTTCAGGTTTAACAGAAGAAAAAGCCGCTGCCAGGCTGGATGATGCTATTAAGTCGTGGAGAGAAAAGAGCTTTTATTTCCTTCAGGCGGATAAAGAGCTCACTCTAGATTTAACACTTATGGAATTTGATGTGAAAAGAACAGCAAAACAAGCACTTGAAAATAAGACTGAAGCCATTGCGGTTAATATGAATGAAGCAGCCTTTACAGCGTTTCTTCAAACGGAATTGCCTGCAGAAATCTTACATGCAGTTGATCGGAAAGCTTTATCAGCTGAGATTGAAGCTGCCTCATCAGAGCTGATAGAGGGGATTATTTCAATTAATCTTGATGAATATTACTTGAAAGAAAAAGTCCCCAAAACCATTATTGCAAGTACATCCCTGCAAAACGAGTCATTCATTTTGGAAAATCCGCTGACATTGACAATTGAACCTAAACAAACTTTTTCATTGGCATCATATATAGAAACAGAGAAAATGCAGGACTTTGATGATGCCACTTTAAAGTGGATTGCAACGGGGATTTATCAAACGATACTTTCCGCAAATTTTGAAATAGTTGAAAGACATATTAGTCAAGTGCTGCCTGCCTATGCTGAGCTGGGAAAAGAAGCGAGTTTCACAATGGGGAAGCAGGATTTTATTTTTTACAACCCAAACGATACTATTTTTGAAGTAAAGCTCACACAAGATGCCAGTTCCCTGCTCATTTCACTGGAAGGACTGGAATTTGAAAAAAGCTACAGCTTAACGATGGAAAATGAAAAAAACTATAAACCTAAAAAAATCATCCAGTTTGATTCTGCCCTGGCAGAAAATACAACAAGGGTAGAAGAAGAGGGGATAGAAGGGAAGTCTATTTCCGTCTACCGCAATGAGCTCGATCAAGAAGGGAACATCGTTTCGACTGAGTTTATTTCAGATGATTATTATGCTCCTGTGCACCGGATTGAAAAGACAGCATTAAAAGCGGCTTCAGAAGAAAGCTCTGCGGCTTCTGTGGAAGGTGAAACTCCTCCATCAAATCAAGCTGACAGTGTAAATTCTAATCCAAATCAAAATTCGAATTCAGATCAAGCTAAGAATCCGTCAGAAGCCTCAAATGGTGCTTTGAGTCCAGACCAGACTGTAAATTCTTCTTCCGCTGCTCCTGTTTCTGCTGAAGATCATGAGTTATGGGAAGAACCGGCATTTGAAAAGGGGGAGAGATAAGTCATGAAGCAAATGAGAAAAAGACTTGGTGACCTCCTTGTTGAAACGGGTCTTATTTCAGAAGAACAGCTGCAGCTGACGCTGAAAGAAAAAAGCGAGAAGCAAAAACTCGGTGATGCCCTGCTGCAGCGCGGTTATATAACCGAACAGCAGCTGATTGAAGTTCTTGAATTTCAGCTTGGCATTCCGCATGTAAGTCTGTTCCGTTACCCTTTTGACACTAAACTGTTTACCCTGATCCCAAAAGAAACGGCCAAGCGCAATTATATGATTCCTTTAAAAAAAGAGGGAGACAAGCTTTTTGTAGCGATGGCGGATCCAATGGATTTTTACGCGATTGAAGATTTGAGGCTTTCAACAGGTTTTCAAGTTGAGCCGGCCATTGCGACGAAAGATGATATTTTACGGACCATTACAAAATATTTTGATATGGAAGAAGATATCGATCAGCTGATTGGAGCGCCTGAAGAAGAGGTGCAGGATGAAAGGCTGGCTGATGCGGATTCTCCCATTGTAAGGCTAGTCAACCAATTGCTGCAGAATGCGGTGCAGCAGCGGGCAAGTGATATTCATATTGATCCTCAAGAAACAAAGATTTCTATACGATATCGAATTGATGGAGTTCTTAAGACAGAAAGAACGCTGCCAAAACATATGCAAAGTGTTCTGACAGCGAGAATCAAAATTATGTCCAATCTTGACATAACAGAGCAGCGGATACCGCAGGATGGACGGATTAAGCTGAATCTCGATTTTCATCCGATTGATTTGCGGGTAGCTACATTGCCGACTGTATTTGGGGAGAAAATCGTTTTAAGGGTGCTTGATTTAAGCAGCGCCCTTAATGATATGAACCAGCTTGGTTTCCATAAGACGAATCTTCAGCGTTTTACAAATTTGATTGAACGCCCATCCGGGATTGTGCTGATCACAGGACCGACAGGTTCTGGAAAGTCCTCTACTTTATATGCGGCACTTAATAAACTGAATTCAGAGGATGTCAATGTCATTACCATTGAAGATCCTGTTGAGTATCAGCTTGAAGGCATCAATCAGATCCAGGTCAACACAACTGTTGGCATGACGTTTGCAAAAGGTCTTCGTTCCATTCTAAGACAGGATCCAAACATTATCATGGTCGGGGAAATCAGGGATAAGGAAACAGCAGAAGTTGCAATCCGGGCTTCGCTTACAGGACATCTTGTATTAAGTACGCTGCATACGAATGATTCAGTCGGAACGATTACCCGTTTAATTGATATGGGAGTAGAACCTTTTCTTGTAGCCACATCATTATCGGGAGTTGTTGCTCAGCGTCTTGTCAGAAAAGTTTGCCGTGACTGCGCTGAAAGTGTTCCGCCTTCGGTAAGAGAAACGGAGATCTTTGCTAAAAGGGGCATGACTGTAGACAGAATAGTCAGAGGCAGAGGGTGCGGTACGTGCAACATGACCGGATATAAAGGGCGTCTTGCCATACATGAGCTTTTAGTGATGACCGATGAGATGAAAAAAGTCATTATGAACGGGGAATCGTTCTCGAAGCTTCGTGATCTGGCGGTTAAAAATAAAACGCTGTTTTTAATTGATGACGGTCTTCTTAAAGTAAAGCAAGGGCTGACAACAACAGAAGAAATTCTGCGAGTTGCTCTATCGGAGTGATAAAGAAATGAAATCAAAATTAGAAGGAATTATGCGTGCGGCCTTTGAATTGAAGGCCTCTGACATTCATCTTACCGTCGGAATCTCACCAATGCTGAGAATTAATGGAGAATTGAAAAAATACAGCAATATCATTCTTCAGCCTGCTGACACAGAGGAAATGGCGAGATCGATTCTGCCGCAGGCGATGTGGGACAAGTTTAAGGAAAAAGGCGAGCTTGATTTTTCCTATGGCATTCCCGGGGTCTCAAGGTTCAGGGTGAATACATATAAGCAGCGCTCATGTGTTGCGCTTGCAATCAGGATTATTCCTACATCAATCCCTACACTTAAGGACCTCAAACTGCCAGAGATTTTAAGTACGATCTCCCGCAAACCTCAGGGGTTAATATTGGTTACGGGTCCTACCGGCAGCGGGAAATCTACAACTCTTGCAGCGATGATCGATTATATGAACCAATCGAGCAGAAAACATATTATTACGCTGGAAGACCCGATTGAATATTTGCATAAACATGGATCATGCATCATTGATCAGAGAGAAGTCGGCTTTGATACTTTGAATTTTGCAAATGGATTAAGAGCGGCGCTGCGCCAGGATCCAGATGTGATTTTAGTAGGGGAAATGAGAGATTTAGAAACGGTGCATACTGCCATTACCGCAGCTGAAACAGGACATCTCGTTTTAGGGACTCTGCACACATCAAGTGCTCCTTCAACGATTGACAGGATCATTGATGTATTTCCTCCAAATCAGCAAGGGCAGGTAAGAATTCAGCTTGCCTCGGTTCTCGTTTCGATTGTCTCGCAGAGGCTGTTTCAGACGATTGATTTTAAAGGAAGAAGAGCAGCAACAGAGGTATTGGTCAACAACCCGGCGATTGCCAATTTAATACGCAATGAAAAAATCCACCAGATTCATAACATCCTTCAGACTAGCCGCGATCAAGGAATGATGACGCTTGAGGCGAGCATAAGAGAACTTGTGCAATCAGGAGTGATTCTGCGTGAAATGGCAGATCCTTTTTTACAGGAGACGATGAATTAATGGCTAGATTTAAATACGAGGGACGGGGCAAAGCGGGCCAGTCAAGCGGAGTGATTGTCGGTACATCAAGGCGCGAAGCCATTCTGAAGCTTCAGGAAAAAGGCGTGCGGATCACGAAAATAGAAGAATTGCAGGAAACGCTGCTCACGAAAGAAATCAGCATTGGAAACCATGTGAAACTTCAGGATTTTGTCATCTACTTGAGGCAATTTTCAACGCTGTTAAAAGCAGGAATATCTGTCGTAGAAGCGACAAATATTCTGGCAAGACAAACCGACAGCAAGGCTTTAAGCAAAGCGCTATTTGACGTAGAAGAGGACCTTCGTTCAGGAAATCCTCTCTCGGCAGCAGCCGGCAAAAATAAAAAGATTTTCACCTCCATGTTTACGAACATGGTTAAAGCTGGGGAAGCGGCAGGGAACATGGACGAAACCCTGGACAGGCTGGCCGTTCATTACGAAAAGCAGTATAAAACCAGACAGAAAATCATTTCAGCTTTAGCTTATCCTGCAGTTGTCGGCATTGTTGCTATTGCTGTAGTCATCTTTTTATTGGTAGCTGTTGTGCCGACATTTGTAGATATGTTCAGCGATTTTGGAGCAGAACTGCCTCTGATTACCCAATTTGTGCTTGGAGCAAGCGAGTGGATGCAATCGTTCTGGTGGGCGGTCATTTTAGGGATTCTACTATTCTCAATCGGTCTTGTATTCATGAAGAGTCAGCCTTCAACAAAGTATTATTTGGATATTGTCTTCTTAAAAACTCCTATTTTCGGAAGAATGCTGCAAAAAGCAGCTCTTGCAAGAATGACAAGAACGTTAAGTTCACTGTTTTCAAGCTCCGTTCCAATATTACAGGCTATTTCAATAGTTGAGAATATCGTTGAAAACGAAGTGATCAGCAGAGTGCTGAAGGAGTCAAGAAATGCCCTGGAAAGAGGAAACTCTTTGACAGAGCCAATGAAGGATCATTGGGTATTTCCGCCGCTGGTCACCCAGATGATTGCAATTGGTGAAGAGACGGGATCACTGGATGAAATGCTCTCAAAAGTAGCGGATTTTTATGAGGAAGAAGTAGAACAGGCGACAGATCGGCTCAAATCATTAATCGAACCGTTAATGATTGTTTTCCTTGCAGGAATTGTCGGTGTAGTAGTGACTTCTATCCTAGTACCTATGTTTGATATTTTTAACAAAATAAATTAAAATTTGACAAAAAATTAACAGCATCATCCATTTTATATGCTATAATAACCATAGTCTACATACAAAGGACTATATTACCAATTTACTAGTTAAGGGGAGAAAGACATGCTTAAGAAGATGTTAAAGAACGAACGAGGATTAACGCTTATTGAGTTACTTGCTGTTGTTGTTATTTTGGGGATTATTGCTGCGATTGCTGTACCGGCTATTGGTGGACTTATTGATAACAGTAAAAAGGATGCTCATGTAGCTAATGCTCAAACAATGGTTAATTCTGCTAAACTAGCTGCAACAACTGATCCTACTCTTCAAAGTGGTACTAAAGTGTTAACTTTAGGTTATTTAGAAAATGGTAAGTTTGTTGATGATTTTAGTGATCCAGATAAAACAAGTGGTGAATACGCTAAGGGAGGCACAACTATTTTAACTGCAGAACCAACTACTCCGGCTTCATATGTAGTATTAGTTAATGGAAAGCCTTCTAAAGTAAAATTAGTTAATGATATACGAGGAGTTAAGGCTGCTAATGGTGCAGCAATATCAACTTCTGACATAACTAGAAATAATGTAAATTAATAATTCGTATGGAAATTATCATTTTACTGGCATTGTTATGTTACGGCCTCCTACTAGGATCCTTCTTCAACGTAGCAGGCCTCCGCATACCAAATAAAGAATCCATAGTGGCGCCCCGGTCTGCATGTCCGGGGTGTCATCATACGTTAACGGCAGGAGAGCTTATTCCTGTTGTTTCTTACTTGCTTCAGGGCGGGAAGTGCAGAAAGTGCAGGGCGAGGATTTCTCCGCTTTACCCGTTTGTTGAGATGATGACGGCAATTCTTTTTACGATATCACCGCTATTGGTGGGATGGTCAAAAGAATTGGTTATTGCGCTTACTCTCATCTCGTTATTTATGATTATCTTTGTCTCGGATATTAAATATATGATTATTCCTGATAAAGTGCTGCTCTTTTTTGCCGGTTTATTTTTAATAGAAAGAATGTTTATTCCGCTCTCTCCCTGGTGGGACTCGCTGATTGGGGCTGCGGCCGGTTTCTTTTTGCTCCTCTCGATTGCTTTCTTGAGCAAAGGCCGCGGCATGGGCGGCGGAGATATAAAATTGTTTGCTGTGCTTGGTCTCGCTCTTGGCTGGAAACTGGTTCTGCTGTCTTTCTTTTTATCCTGCCTGTTTGGTTCCGTGATCGGTCTTGCTGCTATTTTAGCGGGCAAAGTGAAACGCAGGCAGCCGATGCCGTTTGGGCCGTCTATTATGGCTGGGACATTGCTTGCTTATTTTTGCGGCGAAGAACTTTTATTGTGGTATTTTAGATTGATTGGTTTATAGGGCAGGGGGAGATACAAGTGAATTTTTCTGGATTTGCACTTAAAAAGAAAATAGGGAATTTGACTATTAAAGATGAAGTGATCCGATACATAGAATTGAAACAGTCAAAGCCGGTGGTCGTCCAGACATGTGTTGAGCGGTTTCTCCCGGAAGGTTTGATTCGGGGAGGCGTCATTCAGGATTTTGATACTTTGTCGATGATCCTGGATGAGTGTGTACAGGATTGGGGCATCAAGGGCAGAAAAGTCCGGTTTACGGTTCCGGATGCTTTTATCGTTATCCGCAAGGTTGCGGTTCCAGGTGATCTTAAAGATGATGAAATTAGAGGGCATCTTTATTTTGAAATTGGTTCATCTATTCATCTCCCTTTCGATGAGGCAGTCTTTGACTATATTGTTTTGTCTAGAAGCGACAAGCATCTTCAATTGCTGCTTTTTGCTTCAAGTGAAGAGCTTGTGCGATCTTATTCAGATTTGCTTGATGGGGCAAAACTAAAGCCTCTCGCTGCAGATATTTCTCCGCTCTGCCATTACCGTCTTTACTCTCAGCTGGCTGAAGCTGAGAAGGCAGATTCATCAGCCATGCTCATTCAATTTGATTTGTCAGCCGTAAATTTAAGTATTTTTCAGAAGCAGCAGCCCGTCTTTATGCGCAATATAGAGATGGAGAAAAAGCACATGATTCTGGATCAAGGTGATATCCCCTTTCAAGAAAATAAAGAACGGCTCTTTCGGCAATCAGGAGAAAAGTACATAAAGATGTCTGTATCCCATGAGGAATTTATGCTGCAGGTTGATGAAATTCTGAAAGAAATGGATCACGTTCTGAATTTTTATCGTTTCTCCTTAAATCAGGGCAATGATGAAGTTTCATCGTTTATCTTAACAGGCGACCATCCCATGCTTGCTGATGTTCATAAGAGGCTCAGCACCCGGTATGATTTGAAAATTTCTACAATGAAACATGTGCAGGCAGAGCTTGCAGACAAGTCTCCGCTTCCTGCTTCGTTTTATTTAACGGCAGGTCTTGCATTAAAAGAGGTGCACTAGATGCTGGCTGATATTAATTTACTTCCCAAAAAAGACCCGAGAAACGTAGCTAATTTATCTTTATATTTCATTATTGCACTCATAACGCTTACAATGGCTGTCATCTTTTTCATACATAGCTATTCAGCGAATCAAAATCTCAGTGCCATTCAAAAAGAAATTACACAGCTTGAGGCGGAAATTGCAGCCTTGACTGCAAATGACTCCGGCACAGCGGGCAGCTCTCAATCGTCAATAGCCGCTTTGCAGGCAGCTGTAGATTATTCATCAGGTGTTTCTCTTGATACAGTGCCACTCTTAAGAGAGCTATCTAAACAGCTTCCTGAGAGAGGGTTTTTCAAAGCTTATTCTTATAATGATGCTGGAGAACTGACACTTACCGTTCAATTTGACACCAATCGTGAAGCAGCCTACTATTTAGCGAGATTAAAGGACTCTATTTTTTTCGCTGAAGCAGAATTAACTAGTTTGTCTGCAGCAGCAGAAGAAGCCGATCCAGAGAAATCTCTTTCAGAAAGCGATTCAGCGGGTGTAGAGGCTCTTCCAAGATCTGAAGCTCAATATTTGCTGAAAGTAAATCCAGACTATGTGAATCAATCCAGTGAGGATGAAACCAATGACAATCCATCTTCATAAAAAACATCTCATTTTGCTGTTGGCAGCCGCTTTGGTGCTCGGATCTCTCTATGCCGGTGCCTATTATCTATTCATCAAACCGGTGAATTCTGAGATTGATAGTTTATCAAGTATGAAAACGATGCAAGAAGAGCAGTTAAAGCAGAAATTTAGCAGCGGCACTTCGACACAAACTAAGCCAGTTGTAAATTCTGTAGAATTACAGCGAAAGGTCCCGGTTTCCCCGATGGTTGAGCAGCTCGTCCTCGACCTGGAAAAAGCAGAAACTGTGTCAAATAGCAGGATTCAGAATGTGACATTTGCAGAAAGTGAAGACGCTCTGCTGCCGCCAGCTGCTTCGGTTGAATCTGAAGGAGATCAACCTTCTGAAAATCAGGCAGCGGCACCTGAAGAGGACGGAACAGAGGAAACAGCTGATTCTGCAGAGAAACAGGACACTTCTCCGGCTGTAACTGCAGAAACGCCTGCGCCGCTGCCGGATGCACCTGAGGGACTAAAAAGAGTGATTCTTTCGCTTGAAGTGACATCGAGTCATTACTTCGATATGGAAACATTTATCGAAACCCTTGAACAGCAGCCGCGGGTCACCAAAGTGGATATCTTAACGTTTGAAGGGCTTCCTGAGCTTACTTCACTTGATCAGGAGGCAGAGCCGCTCACATATACGCTGCAGGTTTCAGCTTTTTATGCGGATGGTTTGCAGGATCTCAGCGCGGAAACACCTAAGGTTGCTGCTCCTCAGCCAAGCAATAAATTTAATCCGCTTTCTCCGTCTCTTGAAACGGAGGATGGCGAATAGGGTATTTATTTGACGAAAACCTTTCTGAACAAGACGACAAATGTCTTGTTCTTTTTTTATTTTCGTATGCTAGCATGGAATTCAGATACGAGAATCGTTTCAGATAGGCGGTGTTGAAGTGGACAAGCAGCGGGCAAATGCAATGAAGATCAAGATCAATGGGGAAGAACGCAAACTGAAGAGTGTGAAACAGCCGAAAAAGAAACCGGACGAAATCGAACAGAATGTGGTCTCTCTGGATATTCCTGTTCTGAGCTGGGATGAGAAAGTGATGGCTGAAAAAGAAATTGCCGCTTCTGGAGCAGAAAAAGAGGATGAATTTTCTTGGGTATTGCCTGAGGACGACGGTGAAGTGTTTCAGGATGATCCGAAAGTAGTTGCTTCTAAAAAATCATCTTCAAAGGGTAAAGTCTCGCCCTACTTCGGCATGGGCAGAAAGAATGCGCTTAGCACCTATCCATTTAAACAATATGCGGTTACCATCATTCTCGCGATTGTGCTTGGTGTGAGCTTTGGATTCGTTGCACTGAACTTTATTTCAAATGAGGATTTGCCGGCAGCCCTGCAGCAGGCTGGCGCTGAGACAGAGCAAGCGGCCTCTCAAGCGGATTCTAAGGGCGGCGCGGCAGGTTCAGGGGAAGCTTCAGCTGACATTCAGCTATTTTTCGCTCAAATAGGAAAATTTTCATCAGAGGCCGGGGCAGAAACTACAGCTTCTGAGATTAAAAGCAAAGGTTTTCCTGCTATAGCCGTTGAAGAAGAGGGCTCATACTTTGTGTATGGCGGTGTCGGAAATGCCAAACAGGAAACAGATGGTTTGAGCAATGTGTACAAAACCAGCGCCATCGAACCATGGAGCGGGAAAAGTGCTGTTTTTTCAATCAGGACAAATGAAGACGCAACTGCCATTATTAATCATTTTAAATCGTTAGTGACTTTATCTTCATCCGCTGCTGCAGGTCAGTCAGATGGCGTTGAGGCGGAATCTGATGCGATCTTGACTGAATTGAACAAACTCAAACCGAAAGATGAAAATCTTGCAGCTGTCAAAGAAGGTTTGACGGATGTTTCCATGCTTCTAAAAGAAGATGTAAACGAAAAAACAGGATGGGCTGCCCAGCAAAAACTTATGGATCTCTTGCTGACATTAAAATGAAGATTGTCCTTAAATATGAGGACGATCTTTTTTTATTGTTTAGCTAAATTATATAATGTAAAAGGTTGTGGATAAGTAAATAATGTTATCTACGTCCAGCTCCAGCGCCTAGATCCTCGGTCAGAACGAATCCGCCAAAAAAGTCAAACCCGGACTTTTCTGGCGGATTCTTATCTGCCTGTCGGATCTGACCAAGGCGCTTGCGCTTTTGTTCTGCAAAATCGGATTTTTCGTATTTGTGTATCCCTTCAGTGTTTGCTACGATACGAATGTATCTCCCTTGTAAACCGAATGAAAGGATGTTAAAGGATGGAGCAGCACCTTATTTTGGCATCAGGTTCTCCTCGCAGAAAAGAACTGCTAGAGAATGTTCGTGTGCCTTTTACAATTGTAATCAGTGATGTAGAAGAAGTTGTGGATCAAAAGCTTCCGCCTTCTGAGATTGTGATGTCGCTTGCAGAGCAAAAAGCTGCAGCCGTTGCAGACCGTTTTAATGAATCGTTTGTTCTTGGAGCAGATACCGTTGTTGTTTATAATGGAGAAATTTTGGGCAAGCCGGCCAATACAGAAGACGCAAAGCGGATGCTTACTAAATTATCAGGCAATACCCACCAGGTTTTAACGGGGGTTGCCATTCTATTCCAGCAAGAGAAAATCTTGTTTTATGAACAGACAGATGTCACCTTCTGGACAATTTCAGAAGAAGAAATTGAAGATTACATCGAGACAGAGGAGCCGATGGATAAAGCAGGATCCTATGGAATTCAAGAGCTCGGTTCCCTATTTGTAAAAGAAATAAAGGGCGACTACTTTTCGGTTGTGGGATTGCCGGTCGCACGCACGGTCAGAGAGCTGAAGAAAGCAGGGTTTTCGCTTAAATAAAGATTAAGCAGAGAGGGAAATAGGAGGAGACGACGATTGGAAGTTTTAAAAATCCATGATTTCCCTGAAGAAGACAGGCCCCGTGAAAGATTGATCCACGACGGTCCTGAAAGTCTTGCAAATCACGAGCTGCTTGCTATTTTGCTTAGAACAGGTTCAAAAAAGGAATCTGTTCTGCAGCTTTCAAACCGGCTCCTTACTCACTTTGAGGGTTTAAGGTTCCTTAAAGAAGCATCGGTTGGGGAACTGACAAGCATCTCTGGAATAGGGGAAGCGAAGGCTGTGCAGATCCTCGCAGCTCTTGAATTGGGCAGAAGAATTAACCGCCTCACATACGAAGACAGATATGTCATCAAATCCCCTCAAGACGGTGCCAATTATGTAATGGAAGAAATGCGGTTTTTATCACAGGAGCATTTCGTTTGCCTCTATTTAAATACGAAAAACCAGGTGCTTCACAAACAAACGGTTTTTATCGGCAGCCTGAATGCCTCGATTGTCCATCCCCGCGAAGTGTATAAAGAAGCTCTGAAACGGTCGGCAGCTTCAATTATCTGCATCCATAATCACCCCTCGGGAGACCCTACTCCAAGCCGCGAAGACATCGAAGTCACAAAAAGGTTAACAGAGTGTGGTAAAATGTTAGGGATAGAGCTTTTGGACCATCTTATTATCGGTGAGCAAAAATATGTGAGTTTAAAAGAAAAAGGATATTTGTAACACTTTTATTTTTGCGTAATTACGCTATAATAATGTTTATGAGTTTTTTTAGTTCTCATATGACATTTGAAAATAAATAGTAGAAAGTAATTCGGTTTTTAGAAAGGGAGATACATCTGATGTTTGGAATTGGGACAAGAGACCTTGGTATAGATTTGGGTACAGCAAATACCCTTGTTTTCGTTAAAGGAAAAGGAATTGTGGTTCGTGAGCCTTCTGTTGTAGCGATGCAGACAGACACTAAGTCTATCGTTGCAGTAGGAAACGACGCAAAAAATATGATTGGACGCACACCTGGAAATGTTGTGGCGCTCCGCCCGATGAAAGACGGCGTAATTGCCGATTATGAAACAACTGCATCAATGATGAAGTATTACATAAAACAAGCAACAAAAGGTAAAGGTGTTTTCGCAAGCAAGCCTTATGTTATGGTCTGTGTTCCTTCCGGCATTACAGCAGTAGAAGAGCGTGCAGTTATTGACGCGACAAGACAAGCAGGCGCACGTGATGCTTATACGATTGAAGAGCCGTTTGCAGCTGCAATCGGTGCGAATCTTCCTGTCTGGGAACCGACTGGAAGCATGGTAGTTGATATTGGCGGAGGCACGACAGAAGTGGCGATTATTTCTCTTGGAGGAATTGTTACGTCTCAATCTATCCGCGTTGCCGGTGACGAAATGGACGATGCCATCGTCAATTATATCCGCAAAACATATAACTTAATGATTGGCGACCGTACTTCAGAATCTATTAAAATGGAAATTGGTTCTGCAGGGTCTGCTGAAGGTGTCGATAATATGGACATTCGCGGCCGTGATTTACTGACAGGTCTTCCAAAAACGATTGAAATTACCGCTAAAGAAATTGCAGAAGCTTTGCGTGATACGGTCAATTCAATTGTTGATTCTGTTAAAAATACACTTGAAAAAACACCGCCTGAGCTTGCGGCGGATATTATGGACCGCGGCATAGTTCTTACTGGAGGCGGAGCTTTGCTTCGCAACATTGATAAAGTGATCAGCGAAGAAACAAACATGCCTGTTTTAATTGCAGAAAACCCGCTTGATTGTGTTGCAATCGGTACAGGGAAAGCTCTTGAGCATATTCATTTGTTCAAAACAAAAGCAAGAGACAGCCGCTAATTGTGAAATAAACATTAAGAGGGTGTAAAGTCACATGCCACAGTTTTTCTTGAATAAACGTCTTATCTTGTTGCTGGTTAGTATCATCTTTTTAGTGGCATTGATTGGGTATTCTTTAAAAGAAGACAGACAGCTAACATGGCCAGAACAATTTGTTAAAGATTCAACAGGATTATTCCAAACTGTATTTCATAAGCCCGCACAATATGTAGCGGGCTTCTTTGAGAATGTCGGCGATTTGAAAAATACATATGAAGAAAATAAATTGCTTAAAAGCAAAATTGACGAGCATATGAAAATAGAGACCGAGCTTCAAGAGCTGAAGCGGGACAATGTAAAGCTCCGGGCTGAACTCGGCGCAGAAGAATCGCTTAGAAAATATAATCCGATCGTTGCCACTCTAATTGCAAGAAATCCTGATCCTGGCCGCTGGTTTGACCTAATTACGATTGATAAGGGATCACAGCACGGCATCCAAAAGGACATGGCCGTCATTACGGATAAAGGATTAATCGGAAAAATAAAAAATACGTCAAAATTCAATTCAACCGTTCAGCTATTAAGCTCGCCGGACCGAAAAAACCGGATTGCAGCTGAAATACAGGGCAAAGAAGGGCAGCCAAATATTTTCGGATTGATCGAAGGATATGATGAGAAGAAAAAAGCGCTGCTCCTAAAAAAAATTGAATCTGATGTTAAAATCGAAAAAGGGCAGAAGGTGGTCACCTCCGGGAGCAGCGGAATCTTTCCCGAAGGCCTTGTCATTGGTGAAGTCATGGAAGTAGAGCCTGATTCATACGGCCTCTCGCAAATGGCCTACATTAAACCTGAAGCTGATCTTTATGATATTGACCGTGTTTTTGTTACAGAGCGAGTGAAAGAAACGATTGATATCGATAATATGGATCCAGAGGAGGAGGAAGAATAATGAACCGCATTCTCCTTCCTCTTTTGATCTTATTTATTTTTATTTCCGAAAGCACGTTTGTTGACCTGATTGAGCTTCCATTTACGAATGAGGATCAGGTCATCATTCCGCGCTTTGTTATGCTGTCAATCGTTTTTATCACGGCTTATCACAGTCAAAAATTAGGACTGATTTACGGCCTGGTTTTTGGACTGCTGCATGACATTGTATATACAGAAATACTTGGCATATACTTATTTGCCTATCCGTTATTCGCATATTTAATTTCAAAAGCTTTAAAAGCACTGCAGGGAAATATGCTCGTTGTGCTTTTCTTGTCTTTGCTTGCTGTTACACTTTTGGAATTCTACTCGTATGGCATTCAAATGCTGATCGGCTACTCCAATTTGTCATTCTATGATTTTACTAATCTGAGGCTTTTGCCTACAGTGGCTGCAAATTCTGTCGGGGCTGTTGTCCTGATTTATCCGATGAGCCGCTTTATATCGAGAATCAAAAGTGATTATCTGGATGACTAGCGATTACTGATGAATCACATTCTGGAAAACGGCTATCGCTGCGACAGACATGTTGGATCATCAGCCGAATAATCAAAATTCTCTTATAAAAAAAGAGGAAGATTGCATCTATCTGTCGAAATAGTATAGTCGTTGAGGTGAACGTCATGAAGGCTCAGAAACAGCAATTTGTCACAATAAAAGGTACAAAAGATGGATTAACGCTGCATCTCGATGATTCATGTTCTTTTGAAGAACTGCTGAATGAACTTGAGCAAATGTTATCCTTAAAGCAATACATTCATGAAGATGGGCCATATATCACCGTTAACGTTAAAGCGGGTAACCGTCTGCTTCATAAAAAACAGCAGGATCAAATTGAAGCTGTTATACAAAAAAAACGGAATCTGGTTGTTGAAGCGTTTGAAAGCAATGTTGTGACAAAAGATCATGCCCTGCAAATGAAAAAAGAAGCAGAAGTGGTCTCGGTTGCTAAAATGATTCGATCCGGACAGGTTCTTAAAGTTGAAGGCGATTTGCTCCTGATCGGAGATGTTAATCCGGGCGGCACTGTAATAGCACGAGGAAACATTTTCATCATGGGAACGCTTAGAGGCATTGCGCATGCTGGATATAACGGGAACAAATCGGCCGTCATCGCCGCATCGGTGATGAAACCGTCGCAAATCAGAATTTGCGGCATCGTAAACCGTGCCCCTGATTATATTCAGACAGAAAAGCACGAGATGGAATGTGCTTACATAGATGAAAGTGAAACTATCATCATTGATCGACTGCAGCAGTTGACTCATTTACGACCTAACTTGACAAGGTTT
This sequence comes from Peribacillus frigoritolerans, assembly GCF_004358755.1. Lineage (GTDB taxonomy): Bacteria > Bacillota > Bacilli > Bacillales > Bacillaceae > Bacillus_P. The sequence continues at coordinate 174,456 of NZ_SMZY01000001.1, forward strand.
GAAGGGGGAATTTGACCGTGGGTGAGGCTATCGTTATTACCTCTGGCAAAGGCGGAGTTGGCAAAACAACGACTTCTGCTAATTTAGGAACATCTTTAGCGATTTTAGGAAAACGCGTATGTCTCATTGATACAGACATCGGCCTGCGAAACCTCGATGTTGTGATGGGGCTTGAGAACCGCATCATTTACGATTTAGTGGATGTTGTTGATGGCCGCTGTAAAATTCATCAGGCTCTTGTAAAAGATAAACGCTTTGAAGACAGGCTCTATTTGCTTCCTGCTGCGCAGACGAGCGATAAATCGGCTGTAAATCCTGAACAGATGAAGAAGCTTGTAGATGAGCTTAAGCAAGACTATGACTACATTGTGATCGATTGTCCGGCAGGCATCGAGCAGGGGTTTAAAAACGCTGTTGCAGGTGCTGACAAGGCTATCGTTGTGACTACTCCTGAAATATCAGCAGTGCGAGATGCAGACCGCATTATCGGTTTGCTTGAGAAAGAAGAGGGCATTGAACCGCCGAAGCTGGTCATCAACCGAATCCGCAACCATTTAATGAAAAATGGGGACATGCTTGATGTGGATGAAATTGTTACGCATCTTTCGATTGATTTAATCGGAATCGTAGCAGATGATGATGATGTCATTAAAGCGTCTAATAATGGTGAGCCGATTGCAATGGATTCAAACAACCGCGCAGCTATTGCATACCGGAACATTGCCCGGCGCATCCTGGGAGAATCCATTCCTCTGCAATCATTAGAAGATGCAAATCCAGGTGTCTTTACAAAAATCAAACGCTTTTTCGGCGTTAGAGTATAAGGTATCAAGATAAGCGCAAAATTTTATTTCTTTCAAAAAGCAATCTCTGATTTTAGGAGATTGCTTTTTTTTATAAATGTCACTGCTGCTCCATTTTCAAAAACACATGGAGGCCGTTCCGCAGGCTTGTCATATTCCATAAGGACAAGGCATAAAATTGAGTAAATGTGATTCGAGGGGATGGGTGTGGCAATGGGGAATCGAGCGGATGATTTGCGCAGGAGAATGGCAAAAAGAAAACGGGACCGCAGTTTAGGAGCTGAGAGGATAAAACCTCAAAAACAGCTGCCCGATCTATCATTCACAGATGATGAAGAAAAATATGGAGGCTCCGCATATCACACGTATGATCCCGAAAGAGGCGGAGGGGGCTCCCATCCATTATTTAAACCGGATGTATTTATGTTTAAGCTGCTGATTGGAGCTTGTTTAGTACTTGTTGCTGCCATTGTTTTTAAGAATGATTCGCCTCCTTTTGAAAAAGTTCAGAGTGTGGTCACAAGTACCTTTGAAGAGGAATTTCAGTTTGCCGTGATTTCAAAGTGGTACGGTGAGCAGTTTGGCGACCCGCTTGCCCTGATTAAAACCTCTGATCAGGCACCAAAGTCTGAAGATAATACAGAATTCACAGCTCCGGCTTCAGGAAAAGTACTTGAAACGTTTGAAGATAATGGCCAGGGTGTCATGGTTGAAACGAGCAGCAATCGTGTAGAAGCAATGAATGAAGGGATTGTTATTGAAATTGCTAAAAAAGAAGACTCTGGTTTGACGGTTGTCGTTCAGCATGCAGATTCAACCGAGAGCTGGTACGGCAATCTGGAGGAAGTGAATGTTTCCCTTTATGATTTTGTGGAAAGCGGAAAAGAAATCGGCAAAATCAAGGCGGCAGAAGACCAAAAAGGGACATATTATTTCGCTATTAAAAAAGGTGATCAATTTATTGACCCGATTCAGGTGATATCCTTTGACTAAATATTTATCTGTTTTTCTTCACATTCATATTCACCCTATTCTTTGGGTAATCATGGGGATTTCGATTATGACGGCTCATTTTCAATCCCTGCTGATTTTGCTGTCCATTATCCTCATACATGAACTGGGTCATGCTATGACAGCCAGACATTTCAACTGGAGGCTGAAATCGATTGTTCTGCTTCCATTTGGAGGGGTTGCAGAAGTGGAGGAGCACGGGAACAGGCCTTTGAAGGAAGAACTTCTGACAATTGCAGCCGGACCTCTGCAGCATCTTCCGCTTCAGGGAGCAGCGTTTCTTTTTCAAACGGCAGGTTTTCTGAGTTATGAAACTTATCAGCTCTTTACCTTCTACAATGTCATGATTCTTCTGTTTAATTTATTGCCGATTTGGCCGCTGGACGGAGGGAAATTGCTGTTTTTGCTTGTATCCATGAAGCGGTCCTATCAGGATGCTCATCGGACTATGCTTATGGTTTCAGCTGTGTCCCTAGCTCTGTATCTTTTATTTTTTCTTATTTTTTATCCGCAGCAGCTTAACGTTTGGGTGATTGCAGGTTTCCTTATTTATTCTTTATATATGGAATATAAACACCGCAGTTTTGCGAGCATGAGATTTTTGCTCGAGAGATATTACGGCAACCAGCAGGACCCGGGAATATTAGAGCCGATTATTGTAGATGAAGGAGAGTCCATCTATCAAACGCTGCTGAAATTCAGACGGGGGTGCAAGCATCCGATTATTGTTGAACGAAATGGAAAGAAGCTGTTTGAGCTCGATGAAAATGAGCTTCTTCATGCCTTTTTTGCTGATAAGCGGACACAATCAACTGTCGGCGAACTGAATTATGATTATTGACGCAGGACTGATAAAATGAGTAAATATTAGAAAGACATCTACAGAAAAGAGGATGATCATTGCGTAAGTTAGTCCTAAATACAAAAGGCGGTCAAAATCGCTGTGCACTGCTTGAAGAAAATCTAGTTCAGGAAATTCACATCCATCATATAAATGAAACGGCCGGCAGCATATATGCGGGCCGTGTTTTAAATGTTCTTAAAGGCATGCAGGCCGCTTTTGTCGATATCGGGTTAGAAAAAAACGGATACCTTTCAGTTAATGATCTCCCCCCTGATTTGAAATCAGCCAAGCTTAATGAAGGACAGCAGCTTTTGGTTCAGGTCGCAAAAGAAGCAACTGAACATAAGGGGCCAAAACTGACCGCCAACCTTGAATTTGGCGGACAATATCTTGTATACATGCCAACATCAGGCTATACGGCTGTTTCAAAAAAAATAGAGGATCCATCTGAAAGGGAGAGGCTCAGGTCCTTTGGAACTCATTTTTGCGCAGAGAATGAAGGGCTTGTTTTCCGGACTGCAGCAAGCGGACAAGCAGAAGAAACCTTACATAACGAGTATCGATATTTGAAGAAAAAATACGAGGCTCTGCTGCATGCAAATACGAAGGCGCCCGCCCTTTTAACTGAAGGCACGCCATTCTTTGACAGAATCCTGCGGGAAATCGATCCTGAAACGCTGCAGCAGATCGTATGCGATGACAGCGATCTCGTCCTGGATTTAAAAAGCCGGTATGAGACCCTGGAAATAGTGTTTCACCAATCAAAGCAGCCTGTTTTTGATGCGTACAAGATTGAACAGGAAATAGAAAAAGCGCTGAAACGGATAGTTTGGCTGAAAAATGGCGCCTATCTTGTGATCGATCAGACAGAAGCATTAACCGCAATTGATGTAAATACAGGGAAATTCTCAGGCAAGTCTTCTCTGCAGGATACGGTAATGAAAACGAATATAGAAGCGGCAAGAGAAGCGGCAAGACAGATCAGGCTCCGCAACTTAAGCGGAATGATCATCATTGATTTCATTGATATGCCAAGGCAGGAGGACAGGCAGGCTATTTTGTACGAAATGCTCAGGGAAGCGAAGCAGGACAGGGTTCAAACAAAAATGCTTGGTTTTACTCAAATGAATATTTTTCAAATGACCCGTAAACGAGTGCGTCCCGATCTTCCATCTCTCATCACGGAACCTTGCCCCGTATGCAGCGGCACAGGACAAGTGCTGTCTCCTGAAACAATCGCTTTTAAAATCGAACGGGAACTATGGGAGCTGCAGTACATGGAGCATGAGGCAGCCATGATTGAACTGCCTCCTCATGCTGCTGAAGTATTAAGAGGGAAAAAGGATGAACATCTTAAACGATTGGAAAAGGCCCTGCACTTTGAGATCTTTTTGACGGAAAAGAAAGAATGGACCGATCACTATAAAATTGTGCAGCTGGGAAATCGTGAAATGATTCAGGGGCTTTTGAAAAATAAAGATAAAATATAATTGACATACAGGAGCCTATTTTGATAGTATTGTTATGTTATTGATTGTAGCACCCGTGCTACAACCGCACAGATGCAGGTATAAAGTTTTTCGGAATGCTCCGGATCACCTGTTTGCTGGCGAGTCTGAGTCTAATTAGGAGGTGCATAGGAATGTACGCAATTATTGAAACTGGTGGAAAACAAATCAAGGTAGAAGCTGGTCAAGCGATCTACGTTGAAAAGCTTGCTGGTGAACAAGGCGACACTGTTACTTTTGACAGAGTTTTATTCATTGGCGGAGATGACGTGAAAGTTGGTAGCCCGATCGTTGATGGAGCGACTGTTACAGCGAAAGTTGAAAAACAAGGCCGCGCTAAAAAGATCACTGTATTCAAATACAAAGCTAAGAAAAACTACCGCAAAAAACAAGGTCATCGTCAACCATACACGAAACTTGTTATTGACGCAATCAACGCTTAAGGCCATTTAAGATGATAAAAGCAGTCATTAACCGCTCAAGCGGCGGATTAATTGAATCCTTTACATTATCTGGACATGCCGATTTCGATGTACATGGAAAGGATATTGTCTGTGCTGGAGCATCTGCCGTCACTTTTGGTGCTGTTAATGCGATACATAAGTTAACAGGCATAACGCCGATTGTTGAACAGGGAGGAGACGGAGGATTTCTTTCGTTTCAGCTGCCACATGATCTAGAGCAAAAAGCGGGCGAACAGGCTCAGCTGCTGCTTGAAGGCATGCTCGTATCGCTGCAGTCAATTGAATTGAACTATGGACATTTCATAAAAATTACGATAAATAACAACCAGCAGGAGGTGGACTAGAATGTTTTTAACTTTAGATCTTCAGTTCTTCGCTTCTAAAAAAGGAGTAGGTTCTACTAAGAACGGTCGTGATTCAATCTCTAAGCGTCTTGGCGCTAAAAGTGCGGATGGCGAATTCGTAAGCGGTGGTTCTATCCTTTTCCGTCAACGCGGAACGAAAATTTACCCAGGTGAAAACGTTGGCCGCGGCGGTGACGACACTCTTTTCGCGAAAGTGGACGGAGTTGTACGTTTCGAGCGTTTCGGACGTGACCGTAAAAAAGTTAGCGTATATCCTGTAGCACAAGAAGCATAATTTCTTTTAGGAAAACTCTAGCCTCTGGTTAGAGTTTTTCTTTATTTTTAATTCTGTTTTGAGCCCCAAGTATAAAATCACCAGTTAGCAGAAAGATGCGGACTGATTTGGTCCTTTAAAACAGAAATCTTACGAAAAACAGTCATTTTTTTCAGAAAAACCTCCCCATATCTTTGATTTCCTCTTGCTTTTTTCAAATTGCACTTATTTTCCCCCGGATAGTTTGTTATAATTTAGTACGACATTCAGTTTCCAAGTCTTAAAGCTCCTAGAGAAAAGAATAGAGAAAAAGGGAGTAGGAGTGCCGACATGAAAAAAACAAATGAAGAGTGGAATATTGTTGATGTGTTAAGTCATTCACGTCACGATTGGATGAATAAACTGCAATTAATCAAAGGAAACTTATCATTAAATAGACACGATCGCGTACAGCAGATTATAGAAGAAATCGTCATCGAAGCACAAAGCGAATCAAAGCTATGCAATTTAAAAATGCTTTCATTTGCGAGCCTCTTAATGACGTTCAATTGGAAAAGGCATCACTATTCTCTGGAGTATGAAGTCCTTGGTTCCATTTATGACTTGTCGGAATACGATGTGAAGGTTGCTGCATGGTGTGAGCAATTCTTTCAGATTCTTGACGATTCCGTTGACAAGTGCAATGAGAATCACTTAAGCATCACAATAGAAACAGAAGCCAATCAGGGACAAGTTCGATTCTTTTTTGATTTTAATGGCATAATAACAGAAACAGCATTGTTATTAAATTGGCTGAAATCAAATGAAGAGAATCAGGTGTCAGTAAAGCATTATGAGCTTTCCCCGGACGAACTGACCATTACGGTCGGGGTTGTATAATTGGCTTGGAGCGGAGGATTACCATGTTTATAGATCAGGTGAAAATATATGTAAAAGGCGGCGACGGAGGAAACGGGCTAGTTGCGTTCCGCCGCGAGAAATATGTTCCTAAGGGCGGACCTGCAGGCGGAGACGGCGGTAAAGGCGCTGACGTTATTTTTGAAGTTGAAGAGGGCCTGCGCACATTAATGGATTTCCGCTATCAGCGTCATTTCAAAGCAGACCGCGGACAGCACGGCATGTCTAAAAATCAGCATGGCAGAAATGCCACGCCGATGATTGTTAAAGTTCCGCCGGGAACAGTCGTTATGGAAGAAGAAACAAGAACGGTTATTGCTGACCTGACTGAGCACGGACAGCAGGCTGTTATTGCAAAAGGCGGACGCGGAGGACGCGGAAACAGCCGTTTTGCCACGCCGGCCAATCCTGCTCCTGAACTTTCTGAAAATGGAGAGCCCGGACAGGAACGGAACATCATAATGGAGCTTAAGCTTCTTGCAGATGTTGGCTTAGTCGGTTTCCCGAGTGTTGGTAAATCAACGCTGTTATCTGTGGTAAGCTCAGCTAAACCGAAAATCGCCGAATACCATTTTACAACGCTTGTGCCGAACCTTGGTGTTGTTGAAACAGGAGATGGCCGAAGCTTCGTTATGGCGGATCTGCCTGGATTAATTGAAGGTGCACATGAAGGAGTGGGACTTGGTCATCAATTCCTGCGCCACATTGAAAGAACACGGGTCATCGTTCATGTCATTGATATGTCAAGCGGCGAGGGCCGTGATCCTTATGAAGATTATCTGACTATCAATGCTGAGCTTAAAGAATATAATTTGCGTCTGACAGAAAGACCGCAAATTATCGTTGCAAATAAAATGGACATGCCGGAATCAGAAGAAAACCTTGCAGCATTTAAAGAAAAGCTTAAGGATGACCTTCCGATCTTCCCTGTTTCTGCTATTACCCGTGAGGGCGTCCGCGAACTTTTATTTGAAATCATGAACACAATTGAAAAGACACCGGAATTCCCGCTTTATGAGGAAGAGGATCTTTCCGATCACCGTGTTCTTTATAAATTCGATAAAGAAGCAGCAGAATTTGAAATTACCCGTGACAGTGACGGAACATTTGTCGTATCAGGAGAGAAAGTGGAGTATCTCTTCAAAATGACAAACTTCCTGCGAGAAGAGTCAATCAGACGATTCTCAAGACAGCTGCGCGGAATGGGTGTCGACGAAGCACTCCGTCAAAGAGGAGCAAAAGACGGCGATATCGTGCGTTTGCTTGAATTCGAATTTGAATTTGTTGAATAGCCTAAAGAAGAAGAGCCTTAATCCGCTCTTCTTTTTTCACAGTCAGATGAAGAAAAGGAGCAGGTCATGAAGGAAGAAACCTTTTTTTTAGTACGGGAAGACGTTCTGCCTGAGGCGATGAGAAAAACGCTTGAGGTCAAAAAATTGATTGAACGAAAAAAAGCAGACTCTGTTGCTGAAGCTGTTCAGCGTGTGGATATGAGCCGAAGCGCTTATTATAAATACCGTGATGCTGTTTTTCCATTCCATACAATGGTAAACGAGCGCATTATCACGCTCTTTTTTCATTTGGAAGACAGATCAGGCACTTTATCACAGCTTCTCGCAGTTGTGGCCACAGCAGGCTGCAATGTACTGACAATCCATCAGACGATTCCGCTGCAGGGACGCGCAAATGTAACACTGTCTTTAAATACGAATGGAATGAAAGAAGATATCAACAGCGTCATGGCAAGGATGAAGCGTCTTGAATTTGTTGAGAAAGTAGAGATATTAGGATCTGGAGCTTAGGGGAGAGGATTTCTTATGTCATATAAAGTTGGTTATTTAGGTCCGGCAGCTACGTTTACACATCTTGCCGTTACAAAATTTTTCGAAGAGCATGCCGAGCATGTTCCCTTTTTGACCATCCCGCAATGCATGGATGCAGCAGCTGAGGGGAGAATTGACTTAGCTGTTGTCCCGCTTGAAAATGCGTTAGAGGGTTCTGTTAACTTAACGATCGACTACCTCGTTCATGAACAGCCGCTTTCCATCATTGGGGAAATTGTAGCGCCTATTCAGCAGCACTTGATGGTTCATCCATCAAGAGAAGACTCTTGGGAAGATGCAGAAAGAGTATACTCTCATTCCCATGCCATTGCACAATGTCATAAATTTCTTCATCATCAGCTTCCTAAAGCGAAGTATGAGTACGCGACATCTACAGGTGCAGCTGCAAAATACATCCAGGAGCATCCTGAAGAAAATATTGCGGTTGTGGCAAATGAACTGGCAGCTGAAGAATATAATCTTAAAATTGTCCGCAAGAATATCCATGATTATACCCATAATCATACCCGGTTTGCTGTGCTGCACCCAAACCAGCATACATATATCAAGACCAAATTAAAGAAAATCACAGACCGGACAACCCTTATGATTACCTTGCCTTCAGATCAGTCGGGGGCCCTTCACCAAGTGCTTTCTGCTTTTTCTTGGAGAAAGCTGAATTTGTCAAAAATCGAATCAAGACCTATGAAAACAGGTCTTGGAAACTACTTTTTTATTATCGACATTGATATGAAAATGGATGAAGTCCTGATTCCAGGTGCGATGGCAGAGCTTGAGGCTCTGGGCTGCAGTGTCCGGACTCTTGGTACATACAGCGCTTATTCGATATAAAAAATGAACCGGCTTGCATTTCAAGCCGGTTTTTATCTATTTTAATCTTCTTCGTTAACAAGAAACCCCGCCGTCTTCAAAGCAGCGCATACTTCATCTAATTTTTCCTCGCGGTCCGCTACTAATGTATGCAAGTGCAATCCTTCTGTAAGCTGGGATAAATAGGCTGCCTTTGTTTCCTCAATTTTTTCGATGAAATCACGAACTTCCTTACGGTTGCTGACCATAATGGAAGCTGTCAATTCCCCGTATACAGGATGTTCAATGATGACATCTTTCACGGTTACACCGTAATCAACAATGAGATTCAGTTCTTCAGCCGTTGCTTCGGGTTTATGGCTGCTTGCGATGATGCGCTTATAGGCAGGCAGTTCATCGTTTTCCTGTTTCATATAAACATAGCCTTGGCTTGTTGCAAGGATTGGTTCATTTTGTGCTTTTAACAAAGAAATGTCCTGAACAATGACTTGCCTGCTGACATTAGTCTTTTTTGCCATGTCGCTGCCTTTCATTGGAACTTTCGTTTCTTTCAGCCAATTCAGGATTAATTCTCTTCTTTTTGTTCCGGGGATTTTACCTTCGTTCATGCAGTCTTTCCCTTCTTTCCATATGCCTCTCGCTAATTGCTTTTTCTATGATGTCAGCCATCTTATCAAGATCTTCGGCATTAGTATGTTTACCTGTTGAAATCCGGATGTACTGCAGGGCTTCATCGCTGGTCATGCCGATAGCCATCAGCGCCTTTGAGGGAGTCTGCATGCCAATTTGGCAGGCTGTACCTGTGGAAATGGCCACGCCTCTTCGGTTGCCTTCAAGAAGCATATATTGTCCCTCGATCCCTCTAATCACAAGGCCAATAATAGATGGCAGCTGATCATCCACATTTTTATTGATAATGTGAACATGTTCGCGATAGTCGCTGAGCTTTGCTAAAAACCTGTTCTTCAGCGATTCAAGTCTGGTGAATTCTGTCTGCATGACTGAACAAGCTGCCGCCGCGGCATAAGCAAATGCTGCAATACCCGGCACATTCACCGTGCCTGCTCTAAATCCATTTTCATGTGTGCCGCCCGGAATAACAGGATTAAGGTGTTTACGCGGATTCAAATAGAGACCGCCGACCCCTTTTGGTCCATACACCTTATGACTTGAAACTGAAATCGCATCCACCTTCCACGCATCCGCTTTAATGGGGATCTTTCCAAACGACTGAACACAATCACTGTGAAAATAAACAGGCTTATCCTGTAAAAAATATCCGATATTATCCAGATTTTGGATGCAGCCTATTTCAGAATTTGCGTGCTGAATGGAAACAAGTGCGGTTTGTTCCCTTAAGGCATCCCTTATTGCTTCTACATGTAGTTTACCATGTTTACCAGGCAATAAAAATGTAACCTCATAGCCTTTTTGCTCGAGTGATAGTAAATAATTATAGCTAGAAGAATGTTCTAGCGCAGACGCAATTATATGATTTTTGTGTTTAGGAGAATTTTTTAAGAGTGTTTCAATGGCAAGTACATTGGATTCACTTCCTCCGCTTGTGAAGCAAACTCCAGAGGCATTACCGCCAATCAGGTTTGCTATCTGTCCGCGGCAGGCATCTAATAATGACTTGGCGGCATCTCCTTCATCATGAAGACTATTGCTGTTTGCGAATGCTTTTTTTGATGCCTCGGCAAATACATGGAGGGCTTCATCACTAATGGGTGTTGTAGCCGCGTAATCTAAATAAATCAAATTTGAGTCTCCTCTCAGGGTTCAAAAAAATCTCTTGTCATTATTTTAGTTTTGTGTAAATATAAGTGTCAAGACACTTGTAAAGAATAGGGGGTTATTTTATGCCTCAAACGGATGCAGTCATTATCGGAAGCGGCATTGCAGCTCTGTCTGCAGCCTATCAGCTTCAATCTTCAAGAAAAGTCACCATACTTACTAAATCAACTAAATACGAGAGCAATTCAATGCTTGCCCAAGGGGGAATTGCAGCAGCTGTGGACAAATATGACAGCTGGCAGGGTCATTACGAAGATACGATGACGGCAGGATCTTATCATAACGATGCTTTTGCGGCTGAACTGCTTGTAAAGGAAGGGGCAAAAGAAGTTCTTGGCCTTATAAGAAATGGATTTCAGTTTGACCACGATTCAAACGGGAAATTACTGCTTGGTCAGGAGGGCGCACACAGATTCAGCAGAATACTTCATGCAGGCGGAGATGCCACAGGAAAAGCTGTGATTCATTTTTTATTATCACAGCTAAATGAAAACACTGAAATCATTGAAGATGAAATGGCGCTCGACCTTATCATCTGTGATGGAATTTGCAAAGGAGTATTTACCCGGAATGCACAAGGTGACATTCAGCAGTATTTTGCCGGACATACCATTCTTGCAACGGGCGGCTGCGGCAGTCTATACAAACATACTTCCAACTCACAGGTTACAACAGGTGACGGACTTGCAATGGCCTTTCGTGCTGGTGCTGTCCTCACGGATATGGAATTTACTCAATTTCATCCGACGATGCTTCTGGTAAATGGTGAATGCGTAGGGCTTATATCTGAAGCAGTAAGAGGAGAAGGAGCTTTCCTTCAAAATGAGAGTGGAATTCGATTCATGGAAGGTATTCATGCATTTGGAGATCTTGCTCCAAGGGATATTGTTGCAAGAACGATTTTTTCACAGATGAAAAAAGGCCACCGCGTTTTCCTTAATATCTCGTCTATCCCAGCCTTTGAAAGCCGATTTCCAACGATTTCAGCTTTATGTAAAAAACATGGTGTCAATCTAAATGAAGGTTTGATTCCAGTAGCCCCGGGAATGCATTTTCTTATGGGCGGCATCAAAACAGATATAGATGGCAAAACTTCGGTAAGCCGTTTATATGCAGTTGGTGAAGCAGCTTGTACAGGAGTTCACGGGGCAAACAGACTGGCAAGTAATTCATTGCTTGAAGGCCTTGTTTTTGGCAGCCGTCTAGGCATGCACATCTTAAATTCTCCTCAACATGCATTTAGAGAATCTGAGTCAGTGAAAATCAGAAACAGCAGGAAGCAGGCAGTCATATTTCCTTCTAAGGAAGAGATAAAGTGGATGATGACAAACTTTGCTGCTATTGAGCGTTCTGAAGAAGGACTTTTTATTGCAAAATGCTGGTTTGAGAAATTCTTATTGCCAATCTCTTTTTGGGATATCAATGTGAATAACTTCACAAATAAAGAGTACGAAAAAATAAATATGCTGACAGCAGGCTGGCTTATTGTGGCTTCTGCACTTAGAAGAACAGAAAGCAGGGGCGGCCATTTCAGAACAGATTATCCTTATAAAGAAGACCGGTTATGGCTGAAAAAACAAATTCTTCTTTCTAAATACGATACAGGGTTAAAGAATGATTCAGAGGTGATGGAAATTGAATTTACTTAAACTGAAAAAACAATTAGAAGCTTTCTTTATTGAAGACATTGGTGATCATGACGCTACAAGCTCGTATATTTTTTCAAAATCTCAGCGGGGAAAAGCCATAATTACAGCCAAGGAAGACGGGACTTTTGCGGGTGCGGATGTGGTCAAAATCGGGTATGAAATTCTTGATCGCAATGTATCAGTTAACCTTCTGAAACAAGATGGTGAACAAATAAATAAAGGTGAGCAAGCAGCTGTTATTGAAGGTCCAATAGGTTCACTCCTTACTGGAGAACGAGTCATCCTAAACCTGCTTCAAAGAATGAGCGGAATTGCCACACTGACAAATCAGGCAGTGAATTGCCTGAATTCCACTCATACGAAGATTACTGATACCCGGAAAACGACACCGGGCCTGAGAATGATTGAAAAATATGCTGTTCGGTGCGGCGGCGGATACAATCACAGATTTGGCCTGTATGACGGAATTATGCTTAAAGATAATCACATTGCAAGCAGCGGTTCTATCTTTGAAGCTGTAAAAAAGGTAAGGGCGCATGCAGGGCACATGATAAAAGTAGAGGTTGAAATTGAATCTGAGGAACAGCTCCTGGAAGCAATCGAGGCAAATGCGGACATCATTATGTTTGATAACCGGACACCTGAAGAAGTGAAAGCTTTTGCCGATCTGACACCTTCGTCAATCATTACCGAAGCTTCTGGAGGAATTACCCTTCAAAATCTGGCTGAATACGGTGACACCGGAGTGGACTATATTTCACTTGGAATGCTGACTCATTCCGCCAAATCTCTTGATTTAAGCATGAATGCAGAATAAGGAGGAAGTTACAGTGAATGTACTGGATATGCTTCAATTTGAAACAAATGAAAAAATGCCTTCTCATTATAAAGACCTCACAGAAGAGGAAATGATCAAAAGAGTTAAACAGATTAAAGAAAAGTTTGGCCGCCGGCTGCTGATACCCGGTCATCATTATCAAAAGGATGAGGTTATTCAGTTTGCAGATATTACGGGGGATTCCCTGCAGCTTGCACAGGCCGCGGCAGAAAACAAAGAGGCAGAATACATCGTTTTTTGCGGCGTGCATTTTATGGCTGAAACAGCAGACATGCTGACGGGTGAAGGGCAAACTGTTTTGCTGCCGGATATGAGAGCAGGATGTTCGATGGCTGATATGGCGGATATTGAGCAGACTGAGCGGGCATGGACAAAGCTTCAAAAAATGTATGGGGATACAATTCTGCCATTGACCTATGTGAATTCGACCGCAGCAATTAAAGCATTTGTCGGGAAAAATGGAGGGGCAACTGTCACTTCCTCAAATGCAGAAAAAATGCTGCGCTGGTCGTTTGAACAACAACAGCGGATTCTATTTTTGCCGGATCAGCATTTAGGAAGAAATACGGCTTATAACTTAGGTGTTCCGCTTGATAAGATGGCAATTTGGAATCCGCTGACAAACGAGCTTGAATTTGATGGGAATCCTGAGGATGTTATCGTGATTTTATGGAAAGGCCATTGTTCCGTCCATGAAAAATTCACAGTGAAAAATATCGAAGATTTGCGCCTTGCCAAGCCTGATATGAAAATCATCGTACATCCGGAATGCAGCAGAGAAGTAGTTGCTGCAAGTGATTTGGCAGGCTCTACAAAATATATCATCGACACGATTGAAGCAGCTCCTTCCGGAAGCAAATGGGCGATTGGAACAGAAATGAATCTTGTGAAAAGGATTATTGACCAGCATCCTGATAAGGAAATTGTCTCGCTGAATCCGTTTATGTGCCCATGTTTGACGATGAACAGAATTGACCTTCCACACTTATTGTGGTCACTCGAAGGACTGGAAGAAGGTAAGGTCATCAATCAAATTAAAGTTGACCCAAAAACAGCAGAACATGCCATTCTCGCTTTAGAGCGAATGCTTAAACACGTATAAAATGGAACTGACAAAATAAGATGAAATAAGTGCACCCGCAAGCTGCCTTCATCTTAAGTTTGTCAGTTTTTTTATTGGCCGGGAAACATATATTTGTCTTCTTAAGCATAAGTTGTGATGAAGAAGAATGGCATAATTGCCTGCAAATCATATGCGATAAAGTTTCAAGCATAGGAGGGGGAAAGGTTGAAAATCCACATTGTTCAAAAAGGCGATACGCTTTGGAAAATTGCCAAAAAATATGGGGTAGATTTTGAAGAACTGAAAAAGATGAACTCTCAGCTAAGCAACCCTGACTTAATCATGCCTGGAATGAAAATAAAGGTTCCAAGCGAAGGAGTTCCTGTTAAAAATGAAACTAAGGTTAACTTTTCAGGGAAAAAGGAAATGCCGAAATCCGAGCATCCTTTTGCAAAAGAAAAACCGAAACAAGTGATGGATGTCACAGATACCAAACCGAAGGAAGTTCCGAAAGAAAAGCCCTCGGTGCCATATGTTCCTCCAGTGCCGAACATTAAACAGCCAGCATATCCAGAATTAGATATTAATAACTACTACATGCTGAATATGGCGATGATGCCGCAGGCACCGCAGCCGCAGCTTCCGCCAAAGCCTTCAAATGTTCTGCCTGAGATGATGAAGCCAGCCGAAAAGCCAGCTCAAAAACCGGCTGAAAAACCGGCTGAAAAGCCAAAATCAGTATCACCTGCTAATAAAGAGGAGGCCACAAAGGATATGGAAAATAAGCCGAACATGCCGCAGCAAGGAGTGATGGGGGCTTATCAGGGCGGTCAGGGTCCACAAGTATTTCCTGGCGGCCAGGGCGGGGCTCCGTATCAGAACCCTGGTGCAGTCGCCGGTGCCCAGGATCAGCAGGCACCTGGAGGTCCAGGTTTTCCGGGCGGGGATGACTGTTATCCCGTTTCACCAGTGATGCCGGGACCAGGATTCGGTCCAGGATTCGGAGGCCCAGGATTTGGAGGTCCGGGATTCGGCGGACCTCAAATACAGCCATATGGTATGCCGTATCAGCAGGGCCCTGGCATGGGAATGCCGCAGCAAATGCCATTTGATGAAGATGAAGATGACGATGATGACGTAATGGGAGCATATATGCCTCAGCAGCAAATGCAAATGCCGTATGGTCAGCAAGGATTTGGAGGTCCAGGATTTGAAGGTTCAGGATTTGGAGGTCCAGGATTTGGAGGTCCAGGATTTGGAGGCCCAGGATTTGGAGGCCCAGGATTCGGAGGCCCTGGTTTTGGAGGTCCAGGATTCGGAGGCGCTGGATTTGGGGGGCCAGGAGGATATCCGCCGGGCTGCTATCCGATGTCTCCGCCGATGCCGGGGCCGGGATTCGGATTCCAGCCTCAAGTTCAAGGAGCGTTCAGCGGCGGTCCAAATATGCCGCAGGGTGTAGCCGGTGCATGGGATCAGGGGATGATGAATAATATGCCTCCGCAAGTAAGCCCTGCAATGGATAAAGAAGATTGTGGATGCGGCGGACCTGGGCAAGGCTCTGGCGGAATGCCGGGACAATTTGGTCAGGGCGGTCAATTTGGCGGAATGCCGGGACAATTTGGT
Source organism: Peribacillus frigoritolerans (assembly GCF_004358755.1). Lineage (GTDB taxonomy): Bacteria > Bacillota > Bacilli > Bacillales > Bacillaceae > Bacillus_P. The sequence goes on from NZ_SMZY01000001.1 coordinate 190,225, forward strand.
CAGGGCGGTCAATTTGGCGGAATGCCGGGACAGTTTGGTCAGGGCGGTCAATTTGGCGGAATGCCAGGGCAGTTTGGTCAGGGCGGTCAATTTGGCGGAATGCCAGGGCAGTTTGGTCAGGGCGGTCAATTTGGCGGAATGCCAGGGCAGTTTGGTCAGGGCGGACAATTTGGCGGGATGCCAGGACAATTTGGTCAAGGCGGTCAATTTGGCGGGATGCCAGGACAGTTTAGTCAAGGCGGTCAATTTGGCGGAATGCCAGGACAATTTGGTCAAGGCGGTCAATTTGGCGGGGATGGTCAATTTGCGATGCCGAGATTTGATGATGAGGACGACGACGATTGACATAGATCTAAGAGACGAGACATATTGTTCGTCTCTTTTTCTTATTTATATTCCGTGTCCAAGTACACGTGCTTTACCTGGCAGGGGATTAATCAAAATTCGTTTCGCGATTAGCTTTATAAAAAGGTATTTTGACAAACAAATGTGTGTTTATCGCAAAAAAGCGCAAGCCGCAATTAAAAGCAGGCTGGCCACGCATAAATTCATGGATCTTGCATGCGAAATTTCCGCATTCCCATCTTATTTTCCCCAATTCCGTCAATCACCGTCAAATAATAAATGTCTCCATTATTTTAAGGACTTACCGTTAACTAACAGATTAATGCTTCTCTGAACGAGCAACCTATACAAGAGCGTAATTTGCTCGCTACAGGAAAATCAGGGGGGTTTTAATATTGAGGCATAAAGTTACTGCATTTGCTGCAATTGCCATAGCTGCGACTGGACTTGCAGGCTGCAACAATAATGAAGGCGCACTTGACACGAGATACGATGATTCTACAAGACCTATCGGTTATTATTCAGATGAACACCGGAATAACAACAACGATGGCGTGGATAACGTGGATAATGATGGGCCATTGACAGAAATGATGGAAGGCGACATGAATGATAATTACTTCACAAAAGTTAATGATCGTGATACCGCTTTTCATAACGGAAGAATGGATAATCCAACAGCCCCGCTTTCTAATGAAGACGGCATGATTGAAAAAGACAACCGTTTCAGCAGAACAGATGAAAATTATCATGGTCAGGTAAAGCAAGTCAATTATTACAATGACCAAGATGAAGCTATTGCTAAAAATGTTTCTGAAAAAGCTGCAGATGTCAAAGATGTCGATGATGTCCGCACGGTTGTAAATGGAGATCAGGTGCTTGTTGCCATCGATACGGATGATAAAAACGACAAAGACGTTAAAAATGCCGTTTTGAATGCAGTGCGTCCGGCAGCTGAAGGCAAAGATATTAAAGTTGTCACTGATGAAGGCACATTTACACGTGTCAGAACAATTAATGACAACATTGAAACAGGACAGCCGAAAAATACAATCAATGAAGATATTAGAGATCTATTTGATGATATGGGCAATGTCATGAAAGAGCCCTTTCAGCAAGCAAGATAAACAATGAAAGGGGGTATCTGTATATAGATGCCCCTTTTTTCTTTTTTTTTTTTATTATCTAAATAGAATAAAAAAATCATGAAAGGTTAAAATTTCTATTTTTGGTGAAACTAGAAATGACGAATACTTGCCATTATGGTAAATAGCTCATGATATGGGGTGTATGTGATGATGTCGTCTCATCGTTTACTGATTGGTGCCTTTGCCTGCGTCATAGTCACATTATTTTTCATCATTCCTTCTTTCCATCAGAAAGAATCCAGTGCTTCAGAGAATGCAGCAGAAACGGAAAATGAAGTCTATGAAGTAAGCGGTCCGCTGACCGTTACAGTGGTGCTTGAACGAATCTATTTGGATGGTGAAATCAGTGAAGAAGTGAAAACCGAAACCATTCTCGCAATGGAGGATTTTTGGGCAAAATATGAGGATTGGCAATTGATTGATCAGGACGATCATCAGATTATTTTCCAAAAAGAAATGGATGATATCTCCCCTTTACTAAAAGCAAACGGGTATTTCGGCATTTCATCAGAAGGTGTCTTTTCTATTTTTAATGGAAAGCCTGATGATGCTTCGGAAATTATTCAGTCATTCTTTCAAATTGATGTTAAAAAACTTGAAACACGAAAGCATGATGAATTAAGGCAGGGAATTCGCATAGAATCAAAAGATCAGTACTTAAAGGTCATTCAGTCATATAAAGCCTATTCATCACCGGCAGATGTGAAATAAAGAAAGCTAGTGCAACAGCGCTGGCTTTTTCTGTGTTTATAAGGACTTTCATTTTTGGATTATGACTGACACATTAATGGGTTACTTGCCCCGGTTTGCTGCATCCTAACTGAGTCTGAAGCACTTTACAGGAGGCCGCCAACATTGTTGCGCCATAACTAAGATTGAAGTGCTTTTTTGGCTGCCCGTCCCATTTAGTTGCGTTAGAAAAATAACAATCCATAAGAAGACTGCTTTTTTAATGATTTATACTACAGGCAAAAGAAAAAATTATGATACAATGAGGTACAGTTGTAAAGAGGTGACTAACGTTTTGATTGAATTTATAAAAGGCTATATTGATTTTGTTACTCCGGAATATATTGTCATTGACCATGGCGGAATCGGTTATCAGGTGCATACTCCAAATCCATTCAGCTTTCAGCGCAATCGATCTTCAGAAGTGACGATTTTTACATATCAGCTAGTCAGAGAAGATATCCTCGCATTATATGGTTTTCATACAAGAGAAGAAAAAGCATTATTTATGAAGCTTCTGAACGTTACAGGAATCGGACCTAAAGGAGCTCTTGCCATACTTGCTTCAGGAAATCCTTCGCAAGTAGTCGGTGCGATTGAAAATGAGGACGAGAAGTTTCTTGTTAAGTTTCCTGGCGTTGGGAAGAAGACTGCGAGGCAGATTATTCTTGATCTTAAAGGAAAGCTTGCCGATGTAGCAGGAGAGTTTGCTCCGGATTTGTTTACGCATGAAGAGCATGAACAAAAAGAAACAGCATCAAAAGCCCTTAATGAGGCACTTGAAGCTCTAAAGGTGCTTGGATATGCTGAACGCGAAATTAATAAGGTCATTCCGTCTCTTATGGAAGAAGAGCTATCAACAGATCAGTATGTGAAAAAAGCTTTGCAAAAGCTATTAAAGTAAGGTGAAAAGACATGGATGAACGTCTTGTATCAAGTGAAGCGGACTTAGATGAAGGTGCAATCGAGCTAAGTTTAAGACCTCAGACTTTATCTCAGTATATTGGACAGGATAAAGTAAAAGAAAACTTGAAAGTCTTTATTGAAGCCGCTAAACTCAGAAGCGAAACACTGGATCACGTCCTTTTATACGGTCCTCCGGGTCTTGGAAAAACAACGCTTGCAACGATTATCGCAAACGAAATGGGCGTAAATATCCGCACAACATCAGGACCGGCTATTGAAAGGCCGGGAGACCTGGCTGCCATTTTAACAGCTCTTGAGCCCGGGGATGTATTATTTATTGATGAAATCCATCGTCTTCAGCGCTCTATTGAAGAAGTACTGTATCCGGCGATGGAGGATTTCTGTCTTGACATTGTGATTGGAAAGGGCCCATCTGCCCGTTCTGTCCGCCTTGATCTGCCTCCGTTTACTCTTATAGGGGCCACCACACGCGTTGGCTTGCTTACGGCTCCGCTTAGAGACCGGTTTGGTGTTCTCAGCAGGCTGGAATATTATAATGAAGAGCAGCTGTCTCTCATTGTTGAACGGACCGGAGACATATTAGGGATTGGCATGGAAAAAGAAGCTTCGCTGGAACTTGCAAGAAGATCAAGGGGTACGCCTCGAATAGCAAACAGGCTATTAAGACGGGTAAGGGACTTTGCCCAGGTGCTTGGCGAGCCGACTGTATCGGGGAGCCTTGCCAAGGAAGCTTTGGAAAAACTTCAGGTCGACAGATTGGGCCTCGATCATATCGATCACAAGCTTTTAATGGGGATAATTGAAAAGTATAAAGGCGGTCCGGTCGGAATTGATACGATTTCAGCTACAATCGGAGAAGAATCACACACGATAGAAGATGTCTATGAGCCGTATCTTTTGCAAATCGGTTTTATACAACGCACTCCAAGGGGTAGAATGGTAACGGAAGCAGTTTACCATCACTTTCAAATGGAGGCTCCAGAAAAATGACCCAATTTCCCAAAATCCTGATGATGATGGGCGCCGTTCTTTTTTTTGCAGGATTATTCATGCAGCTCATTGGAAGACTGCCTGGAGATTTTGTCTTTAAAAAAGGCAGCACAACGTTTTATTTTCCGATCGTTACATCAATTGTAATCAGTATCCTGCTGACGATCTTGTTTAATGTTTTCGGACGGTTTAAATAATAGAAAAGGTGAAAAACAATGAAAGTAGATTTATTTGATTTTAACTTGCCAGAGGAACTAATTGCACAAGTGCCGCTTTTAGAAAGGGATGCTTCTAAACTGATGGTCCTGGATAAAGAGACTGGCTCGATTCAGCATGAACAATTCAGATCAATCATTGATTATTTTCATGAGGGAGACTGTCTGGTTCTGAATAATACCCGTGTTCTGCCTGCCCGTTTAATCGGGGAGAAAAAAGACACGGGGGCTAAAATTGAACTGCTTTTGCTTAAGCAAGAGCAAGGAGATGTTTGGGAAGTTCTCGCGAAACCGGCAAAACGTGTGAAAATTGGCACGGAGCTTGTATTTGGAGACGGCATTCTGCATGCTGTTTGCACAGGGGAGTCTGAACACGGCGGGAGATTGCTTGAGTTCAAGTATGAAGGGATTTTTTATGAAGCATTAGACTCTTTAGGGAAAATGCCGCTGCCTCCATATATTAAAGAGCAGCTGGATGACCAGGAGCGGTACCAGACTGTCTTCTCCAGAGAGAGAGGATCAGCTGCAGCTCCGACTGCAGGACTGCATTTCACAGAGCAGATCTTAGATCAGTTGAAGGATAAAGGTGTTCATATTGTCTTTATCACTCTGCACGTTGGTCTTGGAACATTCCGGCCAGTAAACGCGGATGTAGTTGAAGAACATGAGATGCATGCTGAATTTTATCAAATGAGTGCAGGAACAGCCCAGCTGCTTAATCAAGTGCGCGCTGAAGGCGGACGGATTATTTCAGTAGGGACTACTTCTACACGCACTCTTGAAACCATCGCTTCAAAAAATGATGGAACATTCATCGAGGATAGCGGATGGACAAACATCTTTATCTATCCAGGCTATGAATTCCGTGCAATTGATGGAATGGTTACAAACTTCCACTTGCCTAAATCATCTTTGATTATGCTGGTAAGTGCGCTAGCTACAAGAGAGCATGTCATGAATGCCTATGAAACGGCAGTCAGGGAAAAATACCGATTCTTCAGCTTTGGCGATGCCATGCTTATCATCTAAAGAAAAACAGCCTTGAAGGAGGAAAAAAGGTGTCATCACCAATACGTTATGAATTAATTAAAACCTGTAAACAAACCGGTGCAAGACTCGGCCGTGTTCATACACCTCATGGGTCGTTTGAAACGCCTGTGTTTATGCCGGTAGGGACATTGGCTACTGTAAAGACAATGTCTCCGGAAGAACTCGTTCAGATGGGTGCAGGCATCATCTTAAGCAATACGTATCATTTATGGCTGCGTCCTGGTCATGAGATCGTTAAAGAAGCGGGCGGGCTTCACAAATTCATGAACTGGGACCGTGCGATTTTAACGGATTCAGGCGGCTTTCAGGTTTTCAGTTTGAGCGAATTCCGCAAAATAGAAGAAGAAGGCGTGCATTTCAGAAATCATCTGAACGGCGACAAATTGTTTTTGTCTCCGGAAAAAGCGATGCAGATTCAAAATGCTCTCGGTTCTGATATTATGATGGCATTTGATGAATGTCCTCCGTTCCCTGCTGAATATGACTATATGAAAAAATCAGTAGAGCGGACAAGCAGATGGGCAGAGCGATGCCTGAATGCTCATGAGCGTCCGCAAGATCAGGGGTTATTTGGAATTGTACAGGGCGGAGAATACGAAGAATTAAGGAAGCAGAGTGCCCGGGACTTAGTTTCAATGGATTTCCCTGGCTATGCTGTCGGCGGTCTTTCCGTTGGAGAGCCCAAAGACATTATGAACCGTGTGCTGGAATCGACAACTCCATTGCTTCCGTCCAATAAACCTCGTTATCTCATGGGCGTTGGCTCTCCGGATTCTCTAATTGACGGTGCTATCAGAGGAATTGATATGTTTGACTGCGTACTGCCGACGCGAATTGCGCGTAATGGCACATTGATGACAAGCAGCGGGCGTTTAGTTGTAAAAAATGCTAAATATGCGCGTGACTTCGGTCCGATTGATGAGAATTGCGACTGCTACACTTGCCGAAATTACAGCCGTGCTTATATCCGCCATCTAATGAAGTGTGACGAGACTTTCGGGATCCGATTAACTTCTTACCATAACCTTCATTTTCTGTTAAAATTAATGGAGCAGGTCAGACAGGCAATCCGTGAAGACCGATTAGGCGATTTCAGAGATGAATTCTTTGAACAATATGGATTTAACAAGCCGAATGCTAAAAACTTTTAACACTTGAAAGGGGTGAAAAATATGGAATTATTGACTACGGTTGGCCCGTTAATCTTAATGTTCGCGATCTTTTACTTTTTATTGATCCGTCCTCAGCAGAAACAGCAGAAGAAAGTCCGTGAAATGCAGAACAGTCTTTCAAAAGGTGACAAAGTCGTAACGATTGGCGGTATGCATGGCATCGTTGATTCAATCGACGAAGAAAAAGTAATCATCAAAGCTGGTGATGGCTCACGCCTCACATTTGACCGCCGCGCTATTCGCGACGTTGTTGAACAAAAAGGCATCACGATGGAAAAAGCCTAATACATAAGGCATGAACAAAAAGAAGCGCAGTCTCTGCGCTTCTTTTTGCTTTATTTCGAGGAACCTGACAAATTTACTCCCATTACTCCGCCGAGCATGGCTATAGCAAGGAAACCGCCATGATACATCGTCTGCTCCATTGTAAATGTTTTTCCGTAGCCTAAAAATTGAAATAAAAAGATAATTAATGTATAAAGGACGGCTGTTGTGCCCCCAACCAGCCATCCGCGCTCTTTTCCTTTTCCTCCAGCAATAAAACCTCCGATGAATACGGCTAAAAATGAGAGGCCCAGTATAAACCATTTAATGGCATCTTCCGTTAAGCCGGTAAATTTAAGCAGCAATGAAAAAAGTAAGCTTGTTGCAAGTGCTGCCACTATAATGCTGGATAACCCGTAAAGAATGGCTTTGCTCCATCTTCGCGTTTCGATTGCAATCTCCCCCTTATCCCTGTCAGCTTGTTTTTGCTCGTCTTATTACCATCCTATTCACGTTAAAACGAAATAGAATCAATTTGCTTTACATGAAAATGATTTATCCGTTCAAAATAAAACTATCTATGCAAGCAAAGGGGGATATTTGGTGGAAGAGTCATTAATCATAGTAGCAAGGACGATTTTTTTATATTTCATGATTGTTATTATCTTCAGACTGATGGGAAAAAGGGAAATTGGCGAATTAAGCATTCTTGATCTTGTTGTCTTTTTAATGATCGCTGAAATGGGAGTCATGGCCATTGAAAATACGGAGGATCCATTAATACATACCATCATTCCCATGTTTCTGCTTCTGGGCATACAGATTGGCCTTGCGTATCTGTCCCTTAAAAATCACAAAGTAAGAAAACTGCTCGACGGAAAACCAACAATCATTATTGATAGAGGGAAAATTAATGAGCATGCCATGAAAACGCAGCGCTATAATTTTGATGATCTTCTCATCCAGCTCAGGGAAAAGGAAATTAACGACATCAGCGAAGTTGATTTTGCCATTCTCGAACCATCAGGAAAGCTGTCTGTTATTAAAAAAGAACATGAGCATGAGCATCAAGAGCTGCAGCTGCCGTTAATTATTGACGGATCCATTCAGGAAGAGAACTTGTACCGCATTGGCAAAACAAACTTCTGGCTCCGGCAGCAGCTTAGGGATCTTGGCTATTTTGATATCAAAAATATCTCTTTTTGCACACATAATAAAGGTGCATTTTTCATCGATTTGAGAGATGAAAAATAATCATCAGCGGGGTGCAAGCTTGGAAAGAGTGTTTCCTATATAAGGTATCCTTTTTATTTCTTCCTTGTGAACTAATCGGAAGATGACCAGAAGGATGCAGTAAACCGTAAAAGTAAACAAAACCGAAATGATTAACTTTTTTCCCATGCCGAGAGAAAGCAGCCGGTAGAAATAAAAACCTGCTATGCCGGAGAGAATCATAGTCAAAAAGCACTTGGCATATTCCCCAATCCGTATCGAAAGAGAGATTACCTTCATGACGGTTGCTAAATGAAGCAGCGTGACAAGCATAATCCCTGCTACAATGGCAAGGGCGGCTCCCATGATTCCAAGAGATGGCCGCGTTGCTAAAAGAAAGATCAGGGCTGTTTTAATAGCAGAGCCGACAAAGCTGTTAATCATGGCGGCTTTTGCCAAGTTTAGAGCCTGCAAAACTGCTTGAAGAGGTCCCTGAAAATAGTAAAAGATAAAAAAGGGAGCCATAACCTGAACAAAGATGGCGGCGTGGCTGCTTCCGTACATAACCGTCATCATTGGCCCCGCATAGATATATAAAATAACTACTGCGAACCCGCCTGTCACAAGAGACAATCTGAACGCCTGCTGAAGTCTGTGCTGGACAAGGTGCAGCTTTTTTTGTGCCATAGCTTCGCTGATTGCAGGGACAAGTGCAGTTGATAAGGAATAGGTAATAAATGACGGCAGCATAAGAAGCGGAAGGGCATACCCTGTCAATTCACCGTACTGTCTAGTTGCCATCGCTGCTGTAAATCCTGCTATAGCCAAGCTTTGAGCCACAACAATCGGCTCAAAAAACCAGGCTATGGAACCAATCATGCGGCTTCCGGTTGTCGGGAGCGCAATGCTCATTAAGTTTTGGAAGGTATCTTTTCCTTCGTGGAGAGATTTAAAGAACTTCCTTCGGATTTTAAATTTCTTTTTCATTTTAAACATGGAGAATAAATAGAGGAGTGAGATCAGTTCTCCAATGACGGCAGATGCCATGGCTCCTGCTGCTGCATACTCAATTCCATATGGCAGGAATGTTTTTGTGAAAACCGCGATTAATGAAATTCGGACGATTTGTTCAAGTACCTGTGAGATCGCTGCAGGACGCATGTTCTGCTTTCCTTGAAAATATCCTCTTAGAACGGATGAAATGGCGATAATTGGAACAACCGGTGTTATGGCAAGAAGAGGATACAGTGTTCTTGGGTCAGTCAGTAAAGAATTTGATAAATAGGGAGCGAGAAGAACGATGGTAGGAGTAAATATAAGACTGAGTGTTCCTGTAATGGCAAGAGAGACAATCAGGATTTTTTTGATTTTCCGCTGATTTCCCTCAGCTTCTGCTTCCGCAACTAATTTTGATATCGCAACAGGCAAACCGAACTGGGTAATCGTAATAATCAGAACCAGTGTAGGCATCGCCATCATATACAGCCCAACGCCTTCTTCCCCGATAAAACGAGCCACAACAATCCGGTTTATAAAGCCCAGAACCCTTGTAATCAGACCGGCCGCAATCAATATTAACGTTCCCTGTAAAAATGTTTGCTTTGACATGGCTTTCCCTGCCTTCTCAAATAGCTTGTAATCATATACAATTACTATATGCGCTATGATTGGCCAAGCATGACAAGTATGTTCAAGCAGAGGCTTATTCAAAATAAATTATCCCGCAAATGTTCAGGTGAAGGAGCGTGTCATGATGGAAAAAGATGAAATCGAAAAATACCGCCATCACGTAAAGCCGGCGCTAGTCAGCAAAGCAGAGGAATTTAAAATTCTTGATTACGGCGAGGTGACAGTAGAAGAGCTTTGGAATTTCCTAAGAAATAAAAAGTGGAAGAAAAAGAATGAACTGATGGTATATGAAATGGTTGCTGATATAATGGCAATCAAGCCAAACGAATTCATGACATTTGCTACGATTGAATCCTATAAGGCGGGCAGCTGGTTTGAAAGCGAAGAAGGCAAAAAGCTTGGTATAAGTGAAGGATAATACATATTGAATGGTTTTTCTTTAAGGAGGAAACAACATGATGAAAAAAGGACGCATTATTGCTTTTTTCTTACTCGTCCTTTGCGTAGGCAGTTTGATTGGGACATTTGGAAACAAGGCCGCAGATAATATTTTGCTTGGTCTAGATCTGCAGGGCGGATTTGAAATTCTTTATGATGTTGAGCCCGCTAACGAAGGCGATAAAATTGACCGCAATGCCCTTGTCAGTACTGTGAATGCTCTGCAGAAGAGAGCAAATGTGCTTGGTGTAAGTGAACCTAACATCCAAATCGAAGGGGAAAACAGAATCAGAGTTCAGCTTGCAGGAGTTAAGGACCAAAGCCAGGCAAGGGAAATTCTCTCCACTCAGGCAGAGCTCACATTCCGGGATGTAAATGATAAAGTCATGATGAATGGTTCGGATCTTGTGGAAGGTGCATCTAAACAGACCTTTGATCCAGATACACAAGAACCTATTGTGGCAGTTAAACTTAAGGATGCTGCAAAGTTTAAAAACGTAACAGAGCAAATCGTGGCAATGCAGCCTGAAAATCAGCTTGTTATTTGGCTTGATTATGAAGAAGGCGACTCATATAAAGAAGAAGTTGCAAAAGAATCTCCGAAATTTCTATCAAATCCAAACGTCGGGGAAGTTTTTAATACAACCGATGTAACAATTACAGGACAGTTTACAGTTGAAGAAGCAAAAGATCTTGCCAATCTTCTAAATGCCGGCTCACTTCCTGTTAAACTCGATGAAACCTATTCTACTTCGGTAGGAGCGCAGTTTGGTGAAGAAGCCCTGCAGAAAACGGTTCTTGCGGGAGTTATAGGAATCGGCTTTATTTTCTTATTTATGCTCTATTTCTATCGATTACCGGGCGTCATTGCAATCGTAACTTTAAGCGCATATCTCTATCTTGTTCTTCAAGTTTTTGATTGGATGAACGGTGTTTTAACACTTCCGGGTATAGCAGCACTGATCTTGGGAGTCGGTATGGCAGTAGATGCCAATATCATTACATACGAAAGAATTAAAGAGGAAATCAAGCTTGGCAAGTCCATCAGATCTGCGTACAGAGCTGGAAACCGGCGTTCCTTTGCTACGATTTTCGATGCGAATATCACAACGATGCTTGCAGGCGGTGTGCTGTTTTTCTTTGGAACAAGTGCTGTAAAAGGATTTGCAACCAGTCTTGTACTAAGTATCCTAGTCAGCTTTTTAACATCTGTTTTCTTAAGCAGAATCTTGCTTGGGTTACTGGTTGAAAGCAAGTGGCTTGATAAAAAGCCAGGGTATTTCGGTGTGAATAAGAATGACATTATTGATTTAAGCAAATCCACTGAAGATGTTGATGCCCCAACAAAGTTTGATAAGGTTGACTTTGTTAAGCACCGGAAAAAATTCTTTGTTGCATCAGGTATATTGCTTGCTGTCGGGGTGGTTGTCCTTTTAGTATTCAGATTGAATCTTGGCATTGACTTTTCAAGCGGAACCCGCATAGAGATTGGAGCGGAAAAGACTTTAACCGCTGAAGAAATAGAAAAAGAGCTTGCGAATCTTGATCTTGAGGCGAAGGATATCGTATTATCCGGAAACCAAAATCAAATCGCTGTAGCCAGATTTATCGGAGTACTTGATAAAGATGAGATAGCTGAGGTAAAAGAGTATTTCAATGAAAAATATGGAAAAGATCCAAGCGTCAGTACAGTTTCTCCGACTGTCGGGAAAGAATTGGCAAGAAACGCGATGTACGGTGTATTAATCGCTTCGCTTGGAATCATTATCTATGTTTCTTTGCGATTTGAATATAAGATGGCGGTAGCTGCAGTGCTTGCTCTGCTCTATGATGCATTCTTCATTATCGCTGTTTTCAGTATTACCCGTCTGGAAGTGGATGTTACGTTTATTGCAGCGGTGCTGACAATAGTCGGTTATTCAATCAATGACACGATCGTGACCTTTGACAGGATTCGAGAACTATATAAAAAGACAAAAGTGAAAACGTATGATGATCTGAAAAGCATTGTGAACCGAAGCTTGCAGCAGACATTTACACGCTCTATAAATACTATACTCACAGTCGTTTTCTGTGTAATTGCCTTGATGATCTTCGGAAGTGAGTCCATTCGAAACTTCTCCATTGCTTTGCTGATAGGATTAATTTCAGGTGCTTACTCATCTCTGTTCATCGCAGCGCAGCTTTGGATGATCTGGAAATGGAAAGAAATTCAAAAGAAAAGCAAGATGAAAAAAGTTCAGGATCACGATGAACCAGTCGTATAATTAGAACCGCGAGAAATCGCGGTTCTTTAATTAGAGGTAAGAAAGTAAGTATAAAATTATACGCTTCGATGTCCAGCTCCATCGCCCAGCTCCTCGGCCAGAACGGATCCTTATCTGTCATGCCTGCCAACGGGCGCTTGCGCTTTTCTTATTCCTGTAACTGGTTAGGATAAGAACATGCTGTAGAACATCCCTTTATCCTAATTTGTTTTAGTGAATTCAAAAAAAGGGTAAAAGAAAAGAGATTTTTACGAAGGGGGAAAGAAAATGAAGAGACAATGGAGCTTTATATTTGCGATCCTATTTGCACTTATTGTTGCAATCTTTGCTGTTATAAATGTGGATCCGGTTGAAGTGGACTATTTATTCGGCGAAGCCGAATGGCCTCTGATTCTAATTATTCTAGGTTCCGTTCTGCTTGGAGGCCTAATGATTGCTTCTGCAGGATTAACAAGAATTTACGCTCTACAGCGCAATGTGAAAGTTCTTGAAAAAGAAAAGACAGAATTATTGAATGAAAACGAATCTCTGAAAAAAGATCCTCGTGTTCATGAAACCAACAGCAGTGCTCATGGCGCCAAGCAAATAGGCCAAACATCAGAGGAATTATAATTTCCAGTTTGTCACCCCTTACCAACTCTAGTATAATAGTGTGGTTAAGGGGTGATTTTTTTGCTGAAAGCGAAGACTAGATGGGATATTTCCAAACCCCATCCGGATAAAGCTGATGAATTGATAAATGCGATGAATGTTACGCCTCTGGTTGCTTCTCTGCTGCTAAATCGCGGAATTGAGACTGCTGAACAGGCCGACCAATTCCTGAATATTGAAAAGCATGGTTTTTTTGATCCATTCATGCTTCTTGGAATGGACAAAGCTGTTAAGCGTATAAACGATGCGATTGCAGAACAAGAAAAGATTTTGATTTTTGGAGATTATGATGCAGATGGAGTGAGTTCTACGACTGTTCTGCTTGAAACGCTAAACTCACTCGGAGCTAATGCTGATTTTTATATACCTAACCGATTTACTGAAGGCTACGGTCCTAATGAGATGGCTTTCCGACATGCTCATGAGGAGGGCTTTTCTTTAATCATTACTGTAGATACAGGGATCTCGGCCGTGAATGAAGCGGCTCTTGCTAAAGAGCTTGGCGTTGATCTGATCATAACCGATCATCATGAACCGGGACCGGTTCTTCCTGATGCGTACGCGATCATTCATCCAAAGCAGCCTGACTGCCAATATCCTTTTAAAGAGCTAGCCGGTGTTGGTGTAGCTTTTAAGCTTGCCCATGCACTGCTTGGGAAGGCTCCGGAGCATCTGCTTGAAGTTGCTGCAATAGGAACCATCGCCGATCTTGTTCCGCTTCACGGGGAAAATCGTCTGATTGCACGCCTTGGAATTCAGCAATTAAAACGAACAGAACGAAAAGGGTTAAAAGCGCTGCTTAAAGTAGCAGGAGCTGAAGGAAAAGATGTAAATGAAGAGACGATCGGTTTTGCGATCGGGCCGCGGATAAATGCCGTAGGGAGGCTTGCGTCTGCTGATCCGGCCGTTCATCTCCTTATGACAGAAGACGCTGATGAGGCTCAAAGTCTTGCAAAAGACATTGACCTGCTCAATAAAGAAAGACAGAAAATCGTCTCGCAAATTACCGAAGAAGCGACCCAGCAGGTAGAATCCATGTATCCGATTGAGGAAAATCCGGTGCTTGTTCTTGCAAAAGAAGATTGGAACCCCGGGGTTGTCGGGATAGTAGCTTCGAGAATGGTAGAGAAATATTATCGGCCTACAATTATCTTGAGTATTGATCACGAAAAGGGAATTGCTAAAGGATCTGCAAGAAGCATAGCCGGTTTTGATTTATTTGCTAATTTGTCAACGTGCCGGGAGATCCTGCCGCATTTCGGAGGACATCCAATGGCTGCTGGTATGACTCTTAACATAGAAGATGTTGATCAATTGAGACAGCGTTTGAATGCTCTTGCAACTGAGAAGCTGACTGAAGAAGACTTCATTCCCCTTAAAAAAATTGATGCGGAATGTGCTTTAACGGAAATTACTACAGACTCCATCGAAGAAATCGGACTGCTTGCTCCATTTGGAATGAGCAATCCCAAGCCTCTCTTCCTCCTTGACTCCGTTGGGCTGGGATCAATGAGGAAAATAGGTTCAGATCAAACACATTTGAAGCTTGCTGTTGAACAAAATCATCAGCAGCTCGATTGTATCGGATTTGGATTCGGGCATCTGCACGATCATATGGCACCTCTTGCAAAACTATCAATGGTTGGAGAATTATCTATTAATGAATGGAATAACTTCCGGAAACCGCAATTCATGATCCAGGATCTGGCTGTAAATGAATGGCAGCTGTTTGATGCTAGAGGAACCCGCAATCTTCAGAAAGCTGTTGAAAAAATGAATGACAAAAAAAATGTCCATATTGTTTTCCAAAAGGAAACACTCACTTTGCTTGAAGGGCTGAACCTTAATCTTCTATTTTTGGAAAACGGCCAAGGGGCAGAAGGTTTGGATTTAAAGGATAAATATGTCACGTTCATTGATACGCCATCTTCAATAGACCATCTGAATGCTCTTTTTGAACAGGCGCGTCCTGACCGGATTTATGCTATTTTCCATCAGCATACGGAACATTTTTTTGCCACAATCCCAACAAGGGAACATTTTAAATGGTATTATGGATTTTTGAAACAAAAAGGGACATTTGACTTAAAAAAACACGCAGAAGCGCTTGCCAGACATAAAGGCTGGTCAAATGAAACAATAGATTTCATGTCACAGGTGTTTTTTGACCTGGAATTTGCTACAATAGAGAATGGCATTATTTCTGTCAATCATCATCCGCCAAAAAGAGATCTAGCCGAATCTACTGCGTATGCTTCCAAGCTTCAGCAATTAGAGCTTGAAAATACGCTGCTATATTCGTCATACCAGGATTTGAAAACATGGTTTGATGAAAGAATGAAACTATCGTCAACGCTTGTCAATGCATGAGGAGGACAAACTTAATATGGATTTAAAGAAATATGTAACAGTGGTTCCGGATTATCCGAAGCCGGGCATTCAGTTTAAAGATATTACTACGCTAATGGACAATGGGGATGCATACCGCTATGCAACAGATCAAATTGTTGAATATGCGCGCAAGCAAAACATTGATATAATTGTAGGACCGGAAGCACGCGGATTTATTATCGGCTGTCCTGTAGCTTATTCACTTGGAGTAGGCTTTGCGCCTGTCCGCAAAGAAGGCAAGCTTCCCCGCGAAGTTGTTCGCGTAGAGTATGGTCTTGAGTATGGCAAAGATGTGCTTACTATGCATAAAGATGCCATCAAACCAGGTCAGCGCGTGCTGATCACAGATGATTTGCTTGCTACAGGAGGAACAATCGAAGCAACGATTAAATTGGTGGAAGAGCTTGGCGGAGTCGTTGCCGGCATTGCTTTCTTAATTGAATTAAGCTACCTTGACGGACGCAGCAAATTGGATGATTACGATATTTTGACACTGATGAAATTTTAATCACATAGGGAAAAGCACTCGGGAATGGGTGCTTTTTCTATATTAAGGCAGGTACCAGCCATTAATTGGGCACAGAAAAGTCAGTATTTCTCTTTACTTCTTCTGTGTTTTTCATGATAATAGGTACAATAAAGTTTTCATTGTAAAGGTGATTCCATGGCTAATGAACAAGTACTGACTGCTGAGCAGGTCATAGAGAAGGCAAAACGATATTTAACGGATGAAGACTTGCTTTTCATTCAGAAAGCCTATGATTTTGCGGAAGAAGCGCATCGTGAACAATACCGTAAATCGGGTGAACCATATATAATTCATCCTATACAGGTCGCAGGGATTTTAGTTGATTTGGACATGGATCCGTCGACAATCGCGGGTGGATTTTTACATGACGTCGTAGAAGATACGGACGTCACACTTGATGACTTGAAACAAACATTTAATGATGAAGTCGCCATGCTAGTGGACGGGGTTACAAAGCTCGGGAAAATTAAATATAAATCTCACGAAGAACAACAGGCTGAAAATCATCGTAAAATGTTTGTCGCAATGGCACAGGACATTCGTGTGATCTTAATTAAACTTGCTGACCGTCTTCACAATATGCGCACACTTAAGCATTTGCCGCAAGAAAAGCAGCGGAGAATCTCTAATGAAACGCTTGAAATTTTCGCGCCGCTTGCACACCGTCTGGGGATTTCAAAGATAAAGTGGGAGCTTGAGGACACGGCTCTGCGCTATTTGAATCCGCAGCAGTATTACCGCATCGTGAATTTGATGAAGAAAAAGCGTGCTGAACGCGAGCTTTATTTAGAAGAAGTCATTGGCGAAGTGAAAAATCGGGTACATGAAGTAAATATTAAAGCTGATTTTTCAGGCCGTCCAAAGCATATATACAGCATTTACCGAAAGATGGCCCTTCAAAATAAGCAATTCAATGAAATCTACGACTTACTTGCTGTTCGGATTGTTGTAAACAGCATTAAGGATTGTTATGCGGTCCTGGGCATTATCCACACGTGCTGGAAACCGATGCCAGGCCGATTCAAAGATTATATTGCCATGCCGAAGCCCAACATGTACCAATCCCTTCATACTACAGTGATTGGTCCTAAAGGGGATCCTCTTGAAGTTCAGATCCGCACGAAGGATATGCACACGATTGCAGAATACGGGATCGCTGCGCACTGGGCGTATAAAGAAGGAAAAGAGACAGAAGAGCAGTCAACTCTTGAACAAAAATTAACATGGTTCCGCGAAATTCTGGAGTTCCAAAATGATACTACGAATGCGGAAGAATTTATGGAGTCATTAAAAATCGATTTGTTTTCGGATATGGTGTTTATTTTCACGCCTAAAGGCGATGTGATTGAAATGCCTTCAGGCTCTGTTCCGATTGACTTTGCCTACCGCATCCATTCTGAGATCGGCAACAAGACAATCGGTGCAAAAGTAAACGGCAAAATCGTTACTCTGGATTATAAATTAAAAACCGGCGATATCATCGAAATCATGACATCGAAACATTCTTACGGCCCTAGCCAGGATTGGCTAAAGCTAGCCCAAACGTCTCAGGCGAAAAATAAAATCCGCCAGTTCTTTAAAAAGCAGCGCCGCGAGGAAAATGTAGACAAGGGCAAAGAGATGGTCGAGAAGGAAATTAAAAATCTCGAATTTGAATTAAAAGAAGTCTTAACGAGTGATAATTTAAAGCGTGTAGCTGAAAAATTCAATTTCTCAAATGATGAGGATATGTATGCAGCTGTAGGCTATAACGGCATCACGGCGGCACAGGTTGCGAATCGCCTGACTGAAAAATGGCGCAAAAAACGCGATATGGAACAAGAGAAAGATATTTCAGAAGTCATTTCTGAAGTGCGTCCATATTCAACTAAAAAGCGTGACAGCGGGGTCCGCGTAAAAGGAATCGACAACCTGCTGATCCGTTTATCAAAATGCTGCAATCCTGTACCAGGTGATGAAATCGTCGGGTTTATTACTAAAGGACGAGGAGTATCTGTTCACCGTGACGACTGTCCAAATGTGCATACAGAAGAAGCACAGGCCCGTCTGATCCCGGTTGAATGGGAAACACAGCTTGATGGCCGCAAAGAGTATAACGTTGAAATCGAAATACTCGGCTATGACCGAAGAGGACTTTTAAATGAGGTCCTTCAGGCTGTAAACGAAACAAAGACTAACATTTCATCTGTTGCAGGCAAATCTGACCGCAACAAAGTAGCTACAATCAACATGGCGATTGCCATTTCCAACATAAGCCATCTTCACAAAGTAGTGGAGAGAATTAAGCAGATTTCTGATATTTATTCTGTAAGAAGAATCATGAATTAGAAAGGGTTTTTCTGTCTTGAAGATTGTTGTCCAGCGCGCAAAAGATGCAGAAGTAAAAGTAAATAACGAAACAGTCGGCAAAATTTCTGAAGGATTTATGCTTTTAGTAGGAGTCACACATGAGGACTCCGAACAGGATGCTGACTACCTTGCAGATAAAATTGCCAATCTGAGAGTTTTTGAAGACGAGGAGCAAAAAATGAATCTTTCCCTGATTGATGTGGGGGGACAAGTCTTATCCATTTCTCAGTTCACTCTATACGGTGATTGCAGAAAAGGAAGAAGGCCAAATTTCATGGCAGCTGCGAAGCCCGATCAGGCAGAGCCTTTATATGATTACTTCAATTCTAAGCTTCGTGAAAAAGGCATTACCGTTCAAACTGGGGAGTTTGGCGCCATGATGGATGTTTCATTTACAAATACCGGGCCTGTTACATTGATTTTAGAATCACAGGCGAATTAAGAAAACCGCCGGGCACTTAGTGCCCGGCGGCTTTTCTTTTTTTAAAATGGAAAAATAAAGAACGATATTAGTTTAATATTGGCACCCTCAAAAAAACACTCAAGCCAGAGCATGAGTGTTTTTTCGTTCTTATTTAAAATACTGTGCCAGTCCGTAATAAATCCCTTGTGCCACTCTTTCCTGATAGGCGTTTGAGCGTACAGTCAGCTCCTCGGTGCTGTTGCTGACATAACCAAGCTCGAGGAGAACGGCAGGCTGGTTATTTTCACGGATAACATGATAATCCCCAAATTTTGTTCCGCGGTCTTTTAACTTCGTCTGTTTCATTAATTCAGAATGAACAGGTGAAGCCAGTGGCTTATCTTTAGACTCACTGTAGTAATAAGACGTCATTCCATTAACGCTTCTATTATTGATGCTGTCAAAATGGAGACTTATAAAAGCGTCTGCATTTCTGTAATGAGCCGTGCTGACACGTGAGCTTAAGCTAATGTAGCTGTCACTGCTGCGCGTTAAGTGCACGTCCGCCCCTGAAGCTTTCAGCTTATCGTAAACGAGCTTGGCAGTGGACATCGTGAGATTCTTCTCAAGTGAGCCTCTAGTGCCGATCGCTCCTCCGTCACGTCCGCCATGTCCAGGATCAAGAACAATGGTTTTATTTTTCAAGTAAGAGGTAACATCTCCGCCAGGTCTTGAGACAGAACTGCCTTCACCTGATTGTGATACTACCCATCCTGCTACATAACCTGCAGTATTGCCGGAGAGCTGGATCTTAAACCAATCGCCTTCTTTGCTGATAACAGAAAATTGTTCTCCTGCATTAGCGCGTCTCAGAATGCTTTGATTTGTAGATGGGCCTTTTCGAATATTTGTCCCATCCTGCAAAATGCTGACTTTAGATTGGCTTGTTGTGTTTCCTTTACCTGTATTTCCCTGTCCGCTTGCAACCGAAATATAGGAACTCGAAACCCAGCCTTTTTTATTACCTGAGTATTTAATATGATGCCAGCTGTTTTTAGTTTCTAGAATGGTGACCTCTGCATTTTTTGAAATGGAACCAACTACAGAGCCATTTAAGCTGCCGCTGCTGCGGACATTCAGGGAGCTTGCTGTGACTTTTCCTTTTTTGCCGCCGCTTACAGGCGCCTGCACGGAATTTGCAGAAATAAAATCACTATGTACCCAGCCTTTTTGACCATTAAATTGAATTTCGTGCCATTTATCCTGTGTCTTAGTAATGGCAACAGAAGCATTTTTTTTCAGGCTGCCGATAGTGGAGGCTGATGTTGAAGGCTTGTTGCGCACGTTCAATGATGTCGCAATGACTTTTCCGCTCCTGGAACCTGATGGATCAGGCGCTTTAGCTTGTTCCTTTTTTTGTAAGGAAACAAACTGACTGGAAACCCAGCCTCTTTTCCCTTTATAAGAGATCTCGACCCAATTTGAATTTTGCTGAACAAAAGCTGCCGTTTGCCCTTTGTCAAATGTGCCTGTTACCTGAAAACTTGTGCCGGGGCCGCTGCGTATTCTCAAGTCTTCGGCATTTGATTTGACCGTATTAGATGAACTGCCTGAGCTTGCTTTTGGTGCTTGGGCCGATTGTTGAAGAGTTACCAGCCATGAGGCTACCCAGCCCTTGTTATTGCCTGATAATTGAATTTGATACCAATCTTTTTTCTGGTCTGTGATGGAGTACACAGCTCCTTTTTTCACACTGGCGATGACAGAATAGCTTAGTCCAGGACCGCTTCTGATGTTTAATCCATCAACTGCAATGACCGCTTTTTTCGTTTCAGCTGATGCAGATTTGGGCATCATTTGAAGCTGACACATGATAAGCAGGGTGCAAATAATGGAAATGAGTAGTTTTCGAAACAATGACCGATCCTCCTTTTTCATAGATAACTTATAGTACATTCGCTTTTAATATCGGCTATCCCTTGTGACATTTGATATATTTTTTCGGGAAAAAGGCAATGCTATGGGATAGACAGTTAAAAAGGAGCAATGATCATGAGGCACAGTGATAAAGGCGAGACAACTCATTATAACAATAATGATGTATTTGGAGTTAATTTTCATGAATTTGCTGAAAAAGAACAGAATTCTAATTTGTATGAGCTTGCAAGCGAATATGGTTTAAGTTTGAGAGAAGTGAAGAAATTAAAAAAACAATTAAATCGCTCTTGACACAAAGCCTGAAACATTCGTATGATAGTATATAAATCTTAGCAAGAACTACATAATTTTGAACCATTGATGGAGAAGAGTAGTCAAGAGGACACATGACAAGAGAGGAAAAGCCGTGGCTGAAAGCTTTTCGCATGATGACTTGATGAAGAGAACACTCCTTAGGTTTCCCTCTGAACGATGCTGCTTGCATTTAATAGGAGGCGGACGTGACAGGCGTTAACTGTCTTGAGTGGGAGCATTTATTGCTTCAACTAGGGTGGCACCACGGGATCTAACTCTCGTCCCTACATTTTTATGTAGGGGCGGGAGTTTTTTGTTTTCAAAATTTTTGAAGGTTTATGAAAATTGGAGGAGTAAAACATGTCATTTCAAATTCCGAGAGGCACTCAGGATATCCTTCCTGGAGATGTTGAACGCTGGCAATATATCGAAAACACAGCGCGTGAAATTTGCAGATACTATCAATATAAAGAAATCCGGACGCCAATCTTTGAACACACTGAGATTTTTCAAAGAGGAGTAGGTGAATCAACGGATATTGTCCAAAAGGAAATGTATACATTCCAGGACCGCAAAGGAAGAAGCATGACCCTTCGCCCGGAAGGAACGGCTTCAACTGTCCGTGCATTTGTTGAAAAGAAATTATACGCACAGCCGTCTCAGCCGACAAAACTTTACTATATAGGACCAATGTTCCGCTATGAACGCCCGCAGACAGGACGCTTCCGTCAATTCGTTCAGTTTGGGGTTGAGGCGCTTGGAAGCAACAGCCCTGCAATGGATGCAGAAGTCATATCTCTTGCAATGGAGCTTTACCGCACTGTTGGATTAAAGAAGCTGAAGCTGATTATCAACAGTCTTGGAGATGCTGACAGCAGAAAAGCTCACCGGGAAGCTTTAATTGCTCATTTTGAACCAAGAATCGGCGAGTTTTGCTCGGATTGCCAGAAACGACTGCAGCAAAATCCGCTTCGGATTCTTGATTGCAAAGTAGACCGTAATCATGAGCTTATGGCAACGTCCCCTTCAATTATGGATTACTTAAATGAAGAATCAAGAGCTTATTTCAATAAAGTTCAGCAATATTTAACGGATTTAAATATTGAGTTTACAGTTGACCCAAATTTGGTGCGCGGACTGGATTACTACAACCACACGGCATTTGAGATTATGAGCGACGCAGAAGGATTCGGTGCGATTACAACTCTTTGCGGCGGCGGCAGATATAACGGTCTTGTGAAAGATTTCGGAGGCCCAGAAACACCGGGTATCGGATTTGCACTCAGTATTGAAAGATTTCTTGCTGCTCTTGATGCAGAAAACGTAGAGCTTCCAATCGAACAGTCGATTGATTGTTTTGTCGTAGCTCTTGGGGATAAAGCGAAAGACCGTTCTGTATCTCTCGTTTATGAACTCAGAAAAGCGGGATTAACTGCAGAAAAAGATTACGAGGATAAAAAAATGAAAGCTCAATTTAAAGCAGCTGATCGCTATAAAGCAAAATTTGTTGCTGTATTAGGCGAAGATGAGCTTGAACGGAACATCATTTCCGTAAAAAACATGGAAACAGGCACACAGGTAGAAGTATTAATTGATGAGCTTACAGCCTATATAAAAGCATAGCCAAAAGGAGAGAGACAAACATGTTTGGACGAACATATTATTGCGGTGAAGTAACAGAAGCAGCAATCGGAGAAAAAGTAGTATTAAAAGGGTGGGTGCAAAAACGCCGTGACCTTGGCGGGCTCATTTTCATCGATCTCAGAGACAGAACTGGAATTGTTCAAATCGTGATCAATCCTCAAGTTTCTGAAGATGCCCTGAAAATCGCAGAAAAAATCCGCAGTGAATATGTATTGGATATTGAAGGCACAGTAGTCGGACGTACAGAGGGAACAGTAAACCCTAATCTTTCAACCGGAAAAATTGAAGTGAAGGTTGAACATGTCTCAATCATCAATGCTGCAAAAAATCCGCCTTTCTTGATTGAAGATAAGTCTGAAGAAGTATCAGAAGATGTCCGCTTAAAGTACCGTTACCTGGACTTAAGAAGACCTGCTTTGCTTGATACATTCAAAATGCGCCACAACGTTTCAAAATCCATCCGGAATTTCCTGGATGAAAAAGGATTTTTAGATGTAGAAACGCCGATTTTAACGAAAAGCACTCCGGAGGGAGCACGTGATTATTTAGTGCCGAGCCGTGTGCATGAAGGCGAATTCTATGCTCTTCCTCAATCACCGCAAATTTTCAAACAGCTCCTGATGGTTTCTGGATTTGACCGTTACTACCAGATTGCACGCTGTTTTAGAGATGAAGATCTTCGTGCTGACCGTCAGCCGGAGTTTACCCAAGTGGATATTGAAATGTCATTTATGAGCCAGGATGAAATCATGTCCTTGATGGAAGAGATGATGACTCGCATCATGAAAGAAACAAAAGGCGTGGACTTAACCCTTCCTCTCCCGCGTATGACGTTTGACGAAGCAATGGGCCGCTATGGATCTGATAAGCCTGATACACGATTCGGACTAGAGCTCGTCAATGTTTCTGAACTTGTGAAAGACAGCGGCTTTAAAGTGTTCAGCGGTGCTGTGCAAAATGGCGGAGAAGTAAAAGTGATTAACGTTAAAGGAGCGGCTGTTTCTTATTCAAGAAAAGATATTGATGCCTTAACAGAGTTCGTTTCACAATATGGTGCAAAGGGCCTTGCATGGCTCAAAGTGGAAGAGCAGGAGCTGAAAGGCCCTATCTCTAAATTCTTCCCTGCTGAAGAACAGGAAAGCTTGAAAACAGTGACTGAAGCAGAGGCAGGAGACTTATTGCTGTTTGTTGCCGACAAAAAGCAAGTCGTTGCAGATGCACTTGGTGCTTTGCGTCTGAAACTGGGAAAAGAGCTGGGATTAATCGACGAAAGCAAATTCAATTTTCTTTGGGTAGTTGACTGGCCTCTAGTTGAATATGACGAAGAAGCGGGACGTTACTTTGCTGCGCATCATCCATTCACAATGCCGGCACGCGAAGATCTTGAGCTGTTTGAGACGAATCCGGCAGGCATGAAAGCTCAGGCCTATGACCTTGTTTTAAATGGATACGAACTTGGCGGGGGATCAATCCGTATTTTCGAAAAAGACATTCAGCAAAAAATGTTTAAACTGCTTGGTTTCTCTGAAGAAGAAGCAGTTGAACAATTTGGCTTCCTTTTAGAAGCGTTCGAATATGGCACCCCTCCTCATGGCGGAATTGCCCTTGGACTTGACCGTTTGGTTATGCTTTTAGCCGGCAGAACGAACTTGCGCGATACGATTGCATTCCCTAAAACGGCAAGTGCAAGCGATCTTCTGACACATGCTCCAAGTGAAGTAAGCACAGAGCAATTAACAGATCTTAACCTTGCATTAAAACTGAAAAAGAGTGAATAATGCCCAGAACGATTTACTTGAAAACCGCACCTTGTTGTGGTAATCTTTTTACAAGATAAAAAGAAGTCCTGATGTGTACGTCGTACACTTAGTTTTGATCCAACATTACTTGATCCGGGAGTTCACGTTTTCAGCGTTATGTAAATGCCTCATCATTCGATCAGAGGACTTATCATACATGAAACAGGACACCCACCTGCTGTGAGCGGGTTCAAAACCAAGATAGCAGCGACGGCACAATTGGGACTTCTTAACGAACGAGAATTTAGCCTGCATAAGCTTTCTGCTTATGCAGGTTTTTATTTTGTGTGAAAGTGGATGTTTGAACTGCAGTGCACTTTTTTTGAGTACCTGATAGTCCGAAAATCATGGATTCATGGTAAGCAAGCGTAGTAAATGTTTAGAATTAGCTCTTGTTTTTCACAGAAAGTATGATATATTCATTTTCAGGAAAAATACAGTCATGGATTAAATAAATGGAGTTGAGAGTTTTGCTGAATCAATTTTCCCGCAATGAACTTGCGATAGGCAAAGAAGGAATTGAAATTTTAAAAAACAGCACAGTTGCAGTCCTTGGAATTGGCGGTGTAGGGTCTTTCTCAGCAGAAGCGCTTGCACGTTCCGGAGTAGGACGAATTTTGCTTGTAGATAAAGATGATGTAGATATTACTAATGTAAACCGCCAAATTCATGCGCTCGTCTCAACTGTCGGTCAGCCAAAAGCTGATTTGATGAGAGACCGCATTAAAGAAATTAATCCAGAGTGCGATGTTATTGCACTGAAGATGTTTTACACAGAAGAAACATATGAAGAATTTTTCAGTTATGGCCTTGATTATGTCATTGATGCTTCTGATACGATTTCATATAAAATTCACTTAATGAAAGAATGTTTAAATAGAGGCATTCCGATTATTTCAAGCATGGGCGCGGCAAATAAAACGGATCCGACAAGATTTCAAATTGCCGATATTTCCAAGACCCATACAGATCCCATTGCCAAAGTGGTCAGAACCCGTCTTCGCAAAGAAGGAATCCGAAAAGGCATTCAGGTCGTTTTCTCTGATGAAAGCCCGATTGTCATTCGAGAAGATGTACGTCTGAAGGTAGGAAATGACGCAGCGCCGATCCGCAAAGCGAAAATGCCGCCATCTTCTAATGCGTGGGTTCCGTCTGTAGCAGGTTTGATCATGGGCGGACATGTTATCATGGAGCTTTTAAAAGATATTAAAATTGCACGTGTAAACGACTAAATGATAAGAAAAGCGGCATGATTTGAAATCATGCCGCTTTTCTTATTGTCTTCTTTTGGATTCTTTTCTGTGTGCCCGCTAACCGGGTGATTCCACTTTTCGTCTTGTCTAGCTCCTCGGCCAGAACGGCTCTGTATGTAAAGGCAAAAAGCGCCTTTTCAGCCGGATCCTTATCTGTCTGTCGGAGCTAACCGGGTGATTCCGCTTTTCTTTATTGCTGTTTCATCAGCTTTTCATAGATCTGTGAAAGGGAAAGTTCGAATTTCCCTGTTTGTTTAGGGGCATAATACTTTTTCTTTTTTAGTGAATTCGGCAGATACTGCTGCTTTACCCAGCCATTTTCGAAGTCATGGGGATATTGATAGTCAATGCCTCTGCCAAGTTTTTCTGCTCCCTTGTAATGTGCATCCTTCAGATGAGCAGGGATTTCACCGCTTTTACCGGCGCGGATATCTGCAATGGCAGCATCCAGTGCACTGTATGCGCTGTTGGATTTTGGGGAGAGACAAAGCTCTATGACTGCATTTGCAAGCGGGATTCGAGCTTCAGGCAGTCCAAGTCTTTCTGTTGCTTCAATGGCTGCTAATGTCCTGGCACCAGCTTGAGGGCTTGCAAGACCAATATCTTCATATGCAATGACCAGCAGCCTGCGGTTAATGCTGATCAGATCTCCAGCTTCTATCAGTCTGCCGAGATAATGCAGAGCTGCATTTACGTCGGATCCGCGGATCGATTTTTGAAATGCGGAAAGGACGTCGTAGTGGGCATCTCCATCTTTATCATGGACAAAGCTCTTTTTTTGAAGACACTCTTCTGCTGTTTCGAGTGTGACGTGAATTTCGCCATTTTCATCTGGATCTGAGGAGATGACAGCAAGTTCCAGAGCATTGAGAGCAGATCGCACGTCACCTGCACAGCTTGACGCAAAGTGCATGAGGGCTTCCTCGGAAATAATGGCACGATAGCTGCCAAGTCCTTTCTTTTCATCCTTTAAAGCCCGTTCTAGAGCTGTTTTTATATCAGCAGCTTCTAAAGGCTTTAATTCGAAAATCTGGCATCTGCTTCTTATGGCAGGATTGATGGCATGATAGGGATTGCTTGTCGTTGCTCCAATTAAAATGATTTTTCCATCCTCTAAATAAGGAAGGAGAAAATCCTGTTTTGCTTTATCCAGACGGTGGACCTCATCAAGAATTAAAATGACCTTTCCGGACATTTTCGCTTCTTCTGCGACGATTTCCATATCTTTCTTATTATTCACAACTGCATTCAGATTACGGAAAGCGGTGTTTGTGCTTCCTGCAATCGCTGTTGCTATGGATGTCTTTCCTATTCCGGGAGGTCCGTACAAAATCATCGAGCTCAAGTGTTTTGCTTTTACCATCCGCTCAATCATTTTTCCTTTGCCGACTAAATGTTCCTGCCCGATGATTTCATCAATGTTTTCTGGTCTCATTCGAAATGCCAGAGGTTTCATGTTATCACTCCCAAGACGAAGCACTGATCTTATTTTACTAAGCTTATCATGACTTCTCCTCTTAGTCATATGAATTGATTTCTATCTTTAATAGGAAACCGGCGAGTTAATTTGAATGCTACGATGAAGGATAATATGCTATAATGGCTTAGGTTCATTTAAGGGAAAAACAAATTTTTACAGCAAAAAATAGATTGTTTCAGATTTTTAAACGATGAGAGGCGAAGTGAAGAACGATGAATGCTTTGCGCAGTAAAAAGAATCAGGAACTCAGTATGAGATGGGGCATTTATTTCTTGGGCCTGCTCATCATGTCTTTCGGCATCGTCCTTACGATAAAAGCTGAACTAGGCACATCTCCATGGGATGTGCTTCATATAGGATTATATTACCAGCTTGGTTTAACGATTGGATCTTGGGCAATTATTGTAGGAGGAGCCATTCTTCTATTGTCCTCCATTTTTACAAGAAAGGTGCCTCAGGCAGGTGCCTTTGTCAATATGCTGACTGTAGGTCTATTTATAGATTTATACTTATCATTGCCGTTTATGCAGACACCGTCAGGGTATGCCGGAAAAGCACTGATGCTTTTGCTTGGTATTATTGTGATGGGTTATGGAATCGGCTTGTATATTTCTGCAGGCTGCGGTGCAGGACCTCGCGATACATTAATGCTTGCTTTGGTTGAAAAGACCGGCATAAAGGTATCAAGGATCCGCGGAGGGATTGAAGTCATTGTTCTTTTTTTCGGCTGGATTTTGGGCGGACCGGTTTTCATTGGAACAATCGTCTGCACACTGTCCATTGGGTATATCATTGGATTTACCCTTCCGCAATGCCAGAAAACAACCAATGCCCTGCTTGAAAAAACAATCAGAAAAGAACCGGATGTTCACCAAGTTAGCTAGAATTATAGGGGTGTATATATGAAAATTTCAACTAAAGGCCGCTATGGTCTTACAATTATGATAGAGCTTGCAAAGAAACACGGGGAAGGGCCCACCTCTTTAAAAAGCATCGCCCAGACGCATGATTTATCTGAACACTACTTAGAGCAATTGATTGCACCGCTCCGCAATGCAGGTTTAGTCAAAAGCATACGAGGAGCATACGGAGGATACGTTCTCGGAAATGAACCTGAGGCCATTACTGCAGGGGATATTATCAGAGTTCTTGAAGGGCCGATCAGCCCTGTAGAAGTGCTTGAAGATGAAGAGCCTGCTAAGCGTCACCTGTGGATTCGCATACGCGATGCGGTAAAAGACGTTCTTGATAATACAACTCTTGAAGATTTAGCAAACTACTCAGATGGCGAGCAGGAATCTTATATGTTTTATATCTAAAAAGGAGGGAGTAAAATGGAGCGAATTTATTTGGACCATGCAGCTACATCCCCAATGCATCCGGAAGTAATTAACGCGATGCTTCCTCACATGCAGGATGTATTCGGCAATCCCTCAAGCATCCATTCATTTGGAAGAGAAAGCAGAAGACTGCTGGATGAGGCGAGAGCGGTGATTTCGCGGAGTCTTCATGCAAAACCGAAGGAAATTATTTTTACGGGCGGCGGAACGGAAGCTGATAATTTAGCGATAATCGGCTCTGCTCTTGCAAATCAGCATAAAGGCAGGCACATCATAACGACGCAGATTGAGCATCATGCTGTCTTAAATACATGCAAGCATCTGGAGAAACAGGGATTTGATGTTACCTATTTGCCTGTTAATCAGAATGGCATTGTTTCAATTGAAGATCTTAAACGGGAACTGACGCCTGAAACCATATTGGTTACGATCATGTACGGGAACAATGAAACTGGATCGATTCAGCCGATTGATGAGATCGGCAAGGTTCTGAAGGATCATCAGGCTCTTTTCCACACAGATGCTGTACAGGCTTTCGGAATCCTTGATTTGAATGTGAAAGAGAGCTATATAGATATGCTCTCTGCTTCTGGCCACAAGATTAATGGACCAAAAGGGACCGGTTTTCTTTATGTTAAAGAAGGAATCTCGCTTAAACAGCACTCTCACGGCGGAGAGCAAGAACTGAAACGGCGTGCCGGAACGGAAAATGTACCCGGCATTGCAGGGCTGAAATCCGCAGTTCAATTTGCTCTTGAAACCAGAGAGCAAAAAACTGTACTTTACAAAGAGTTTAAAGATAAAATAATTGATATTTTAAAGACGGAAGATGTTTCTTTTGAAATAAATGGTGAGATAGAAAGCAGTCTGCCTCATGTATTAAATCTTTATTTCCCAGGGACAAATGTGGAGTCAATGCTAGTGAACATGGACATTGCAGGAATTGCCGTTTCAAGCGGATCAGCATGTACAGCAGGTTCCATTGAGCCCTCGCATGTTCTTACTGCCATATACGGGCAGGGGGCTGAACGGACAAAAGCTTCCATCCGCTTTAGTTTTGGTCTTGGAAATACGGTGGAGCAAGTTGAGAAGGCCGCTTTGGAGACAGCTCGAATTGTAAAAAGATTAACAGCTTAGAATGATTGACAAACGGAGGTGAAAAAGATGCAAAAAGCACCTAAAGACACACGTGTTGTTGTTGGAATGTCAGGAGGGGTTGATTCCTCTGTTGCGGCACTTCTTTTAAAACAGCAAGGCTACGATGTGATCGGCATCTTTATGAAAAACTGGGACGATACGGATGAAAATGGAGTGTGTACAGCTACTGAAGACTATGATGATGTCATTCAGGTCTGCAATCAAATCGGAATCCCATACTATGCAGTAAACTTTGAAAAACAATATTGGGAAAAAGTGTTCACTTATTTTTTAGATGAGTATAAAGCAGGGAGAACCCCGAATCCCGATGTAATGTGCAATAAAGAAATTAAGTTCAAAGCATTTTTAGAGCATGCGATTTCTCTTGGAGCGGATTATCTTGCCACGGGGCACTATGCGCAGGTTGAGTACCGCGACGGGGACTACAAAATGCTCAGAGGCGCTGATGAAAATAAAGATCAGACTTATTTCCTCAATCAGCTGACACAAGAGCAATTATCAAAAGTGATGTTCCCAATCGGAAATATTCCAAAATCAAAAGTGCGCGAGCTTGCTAAAGAAGCGAATCTTGCGACTGCTGCAAAAAAAGACAGTACGGGCATCTGCTTTATCGGAGAGCGCAACTTTAAAGAATTTTTAAGCGGCTATCTCCCAGCACAGCCCGGTTTAATGCAGACTCTTTCAGGAGAAGTAAAAGGCAAGCATGACGGCCTGATGTATTACACCATCGGACAGCGCCACGGTCTTGGCATCGGCGGCAGCGGAGATCCTTGGTTTGTGGTAGGGAAAGACCTTGAAAAGAATGTCTTGTACGTGGATCAGGGCTTTGACAATGATCTCCTCTATTCGGAGTCGATTACAGCTACAAACATCAGCTGGGTTTCAGACAAACTCCCTGAAGGAGAAGTTGTCTGCACGGCAAAATTCAGATATCGTCAGGCAGATAATCCTGTCACAGTGAAAATGATCGATAAAACAACTGCAAAAGTGATTTTTGATAAACCGATCAGGGCCGTTACACCTGGACAGGCTGTTGTTTTTTACAGTGATGACGAATGTCTTGGCGGCGGCACCATTGATGATGTATTTAAAAAGAATGATAAAATCTGGTATGTTGGTTAAAGATGCAACCTTTGTTAAAACCTCAACGTCGGTTGAGGTTTTTTCTTTAAAAATTTGTTACCGGGAGTGCTGTTGATCATGAGCGATAAAAGTATTTTAGGAATAGAAGCCATGCAAAAAGGCGATTTTGAAAAAGCGGCAGGATATTTTTCAGAGGCTATTGAAGAAAATCCAAAGGATGCTGTTTGTTATGTGAATTTCGGAAATTTATTGGCAGCAGTAGGAGAGTTTGAAAAAGCGATTACCTTTTTTGAAAAAGCGATAGAACTTGATGCAAAGACGACTACGGCCTACTATGGTGCCGGAAATGTGTATTACAATAGCGAGCAGTTTCAATCAGCTCAAAAAATGTTTTTAAAGGCGATTCAAAAAGGGATGGATCATTCAGATGTCTTTTTCATGCTTGGAATGAGCTATGTCCAAATGAATCAGCCGCTGCCTGCCCTTCCATATTTACAAAGAGCAGTTGAATTAAATGAAGAGGACACGGAAGCACGCTTTCAATATGGCTTATGTTTAGCTCAGCAGGAATCACTTGATGAAGCGATTCGGCAATTCCAGATTGTAGTGGAAAAGGATCCAGGTCATGCGGACGCATACTATAATTTAGGTGTGGGCTACGCATTTAAAGAGGACGCAAAAGAGGCCATGGAAATGCTCAATCAAGCTCTGAGCATTCAGCCGGACCATGACATGGCGGCTAATTTGAAGCAGCTGATGCAAACGCTGTAAGAATCAGGAAATCAGGGGGAGGAGATCTTGTGCAGCAAAAGGCGGACCTGTTTCAAGAGCAGGAACGGTTTTTAAAAGGAAAGATCATCACGGTTATTTATCAGAATGACCAAAACCATTATACCGTCTTAAAGACGGAGGTTCTTGAAACGAGCGAAAATTATGATCAAAAAGAAATAACCGTGACGGGCTATTTTCCTCTTCTGCATGAAGATGAAACATATACCTTCTTTGGGATGCTTACGCAGCATCCTAAATTCGGACAGCAATTCCAGGCTGAGCATTACCGGAAGGAAATTCCCAAAACGCGCGATGGTGTCATTCAATACCTTTCAAGTGACCTGTTTAAAGGGATAGGCAGGAAAACAGCGGAAGCGATAGTTGATGTTCTCGGAGAAGGCGCCATTTCGAAAATGATGGAAGATCCTTCTGTACTGGATAAGGTGCCGAAACTCGGCAAAGACAAAGCAAACCAGCTGCTTGATCAGCTGAAGGAGCATCAGGGTCTTGAGCAGGCAATGATTATTTTAAATCAGCTTGGCTTCGGTCCTCAGCTTTCCATGAAAATTTACCAGGCCTATCAAGAAAGAACCATCCAGATGATTCAGGAGAATCCTTTTCAGCTTGTGAAAGATATCGAAGGAATCGGGTTTGTGCGCGCTGATGAGCTTGGCGGCCAAATGGGACTCGGCGGAAATCACCCTGAGCGGATTAAAGCTGCCTGCTTTTATACAATAGAACATCTTTGCCTTCAAGAGGGCCATACATATGTATCACTTGAGCAGTTAATTATAAAATCAATGGAATTGCTGAATTCATCGAAGAATTCAGGAATTATTGAAACCGATATTTCAGAACAATTGATCAAACTTGCTGAAGAAAAAGGAATTATTATTGAAGAAGACAGAGCCTATCTGCCCTCTCTCTTTTTTGCTGAACAGGGACTTGTCAAAAGTATCCAGCGTGTCCTTTTGCAGACAGAATATGAAAGCATTTTTCCTGAATCAGAGTTTTTGCTTTCACTCGGAAAACTGGAAGAGAGAATGAACGTGCAGTACGCCCCGACTCAAAAAGAGGCGATTCAAACGGCTCTGATGTCTCCGATGCTTCTGTTGACCGGAGGGCCGGGTACAGGAAAGACGACCGTTATTAAGGGAATCGTGGAACTTTATGCAGATTTGCACGGCTGTTCACTTGAGCAAAAAGATTACAAAAAAGAAGAGCCATTCCCAATCTCATTAGTTGCCCCGACAGGACGGGCTGCAAAAAGAATGACTGAAGCAACAGGTCTGCCTGCTGTAACGATTCACCGGCTGTTAAAGTGGAACGGTGCAGAAGGATTTGATCACGGAGAAGATAACCCGATTGGTGCAAAACTGCTGATTGTCGATGAAATGTCGATGGTAGACACTTGGATTGCCAATCAGCTGTTTAAAGCTCTGCCTGAACATATACAAGTCATCATGGTTGGTGATGAAGATCAGCTGCCTTCTGTAGGACCTGGTCAAGTGCTGCGCGATTTACTTGAATCTCAGGCAGTTCCTGTTGTAAGGCTGACGGATATTTACAGACAGGCTGAGGGTTCATCCATTATAGAGCTTGCACATGATATAAAAAAAGGAAGGCTGCCGGATAACTTGACTGCGCCTACTAAAGACAGATCCTTTATTCGATGCAGCGGTGCACAGGTAAAGGAAGTAGTGGAGAAAGTCATTTCGAACGCCATTAAAAAAGGATATACAGCCCGTGATGTTCAAGTGCTTGCCCCGATGTACCGCGGGCCTGCGGGCATAGATCAGCTTAATATTATGCTGCAGCAGCTGTTTAATCCTAAAGCTGAAAACAAAAGGGAAATGAAATTCGGCGATACGGTGTACAGATCCGGCGACAAAGTGCTCCAGCTTGTGAATCAGCCTGAGAGCAATGTGTATAACGGCGACATCGGAGAGATTGTGTCCATTTTTTATGCCAAGGAGAACACTGAAAAAGAAGATATGATCGTCATCTCCTTTGATGGCACTGAGGTCACATATACAAAATCTGATTTCAATCAATTCACGCATGCGTTCTGCTGTTCCATTCACAAATCACAGGGAAGCGAATTTCCGATTGTAGTTGTGCCTGTTGTTAAAAGCTATTACAGAATGCTTAGACGGAACTTGATTTATACCGCTATTACAAGAAGCAAGCAGTTTTTAATCCTTTGCGGGGAACAAGATGCCCTGCTGCGGGGAATTGAAAACAGAGATCATTTAAGCCGGCAGACCTCTTTAAAAATGAAGCTTTCCGAAAAACAGCATGATATTGAAGAACTGACAGAAGAGCTTCCCTTTGACCTTGCTGATGCCATGATCGGAATGGAAGGCATTACCCCGTATGACTTTATGGAAGAAAACAAAATCTAAGAATGTTCGGAAAGGGGGAGTTTCTCCTGCGGACATTTACAGAGCTCAGAGGCATGCCGGTAGTTGATGTAGATGACGGATTAATCACCGGTTATGTATCTGATGTTTGTTTTGATGCAAATGGCTCTTTTATCGGGCTGTTAATAAATGAAAAAGGCATATTCAGGAAAGGGCGCATAGTTCCTGCAGAAACGATTTGTACGATAGGCAAGGACGGAATAATGGTTAACGGCAGAAGCAGTCTGAAATCGTTGTCTGAATTTAGAGAAGCTTATTTCCTGCAATCACACCGCCGGATCCAGTACAAAGCTGTCTATTCTACGGAAGGCGAGAAGCTTGGACTTCTTGCTGATGTATACTTTTCTGAACAAGTGGGCACCATTGTAGCATATGAACTGACGGACGGATTCTTTGCAGATATGATGGAGGGAAAAAGAATGATTGATCCTCCAGGGTCTTTAACCATTAGCAAAGATGCAATCGTCATGGATTTTATTCATTAGCGAGGTGCACCGCATTGTTAAAATGCCCGAATTGTAAAAGTAAGGATATTGGGAAGATTGGCGTGAATCAGTATTATTGCTGGGGCTGCTTTATCGAGCTGTCCATATCGAAAGGCCAGATCTTTACCCATCAAGTGGAAGAGGACGGTTCTCTAAGTTCTCTTGATGATCTTTTCACAGATGATGATCGAACAATCAGCATGTAGACAGTAATAAAGGGGGAATACGCCATGAACCGCAAAATGTCCTCAATGCTTTCAGATCTGATAGGACGCATTCCGATGTCCAAACGTTCGATGAAAAAAATGCGAAAACGAATAATGAAAAAGTTTTGATTACGTGTCCTCTGCTTAATAAGGCAGAGGCTTTTTCATTGTTTAGAAAAAAATGTTTTGCAGAACAGTCAAAGCTTTTGTTTAGAAGAAAATGCTTCATAGCTGTCGAATGGAACAGTAAAATTGTCTTACTGAAGAAAAAAGTGAGACAAAACGCTGAATGCCAATAACCAGCAGATTTTCCGCACGCCCCTTCCTGTCTATCGGAGCTTGAGCTGTGGCGGCTTCCGCTTTTATAATTTCAATGCATATTTCATCCGCTCCTCCCCAAACTAATGGTGAGGAGGGATGCCCTTTGAAAGAACGGTATTTTAAATGGCTGATGAGAATCGGTATTTTTCTATTGTGTTTGCTTTCCATTTATCTATTTTTGAAGCTTAGAGTCCTTTGGGATCCTTTTTTTATTATCATCAAAGCTATCCTTCTTCCTTTTTTAATCGCTGGTTTCATTACCTATTTGCTGCATCCTGTCATTGAAAAACTGCATTCCACCGGGGTTCCGCGCACACTCTCAATCTTAATTATCTACACTCTTTTCTTTGGCGGAATCGGTTATGGCTTTTACAAGGGAATCCCGGTCATCATTGCACAGCTTAAGGATCTTTCTGAAAGTTTTCCGGTATTTGAACAAAAGTATCAGGGATGGCTATCAACGGTTCATGATCATACTGACCGGTTTCCGGAAGAGGTTCACACGAGAATTGAAACAGCATTTCAAAATATTGAAGCCTGGTTTTCTTATTGGATTGACAAGATCTTAAATAGCTTAGGCAGAGTTTTCGATTATGTTTTAATCATCGCTCTCATTCCTTTTCTCGTATTTTATATGCTGAAGGATTATGAGCAAATAAAAAAAGCCGCCTGGTATTTAACTCCGAAACGGTGGAGACCTGAGGCAGTTATTTTCATCCGCGATGTCGATCAGTCCTTGGGTAATTACATAAGGGGACAGCTGCTTGTCTGTTTCATCATCGGTTTTCTGGCATTTATCTCACTTTGGTTTTTTGATATCAAATATCCTTTAGTCATAGGGATTTTAATAGGGATAACGAACGTCATACCGTACTTCGGACCGATTATTGGTGCGGTTCCGGCAGTTATTATTGCAGCATCCATGTCTATGGATACCGTCCTGATTGTGATTATTATCATCTTTTCCCTGCAATTTATCGAAGGGAATATCCTTGGCCCTTTAATCGTTGGAAGAAGTCTTCATATGCATCCGATTATCATTATGCTTGCCCTGCTTGCAGGAGGAGAAATTGCAGGGATTATCGGAATGATTTTAGCTGTTCCTGTATTAGCTGTCTTAAAAGTGACACTGATGCATCTCGTGCATTTGAGAAGACAGCATTGACATTGGTACAGCCTATGAACTATAATTCGCGTATACACTGCATATTTTATAAAATCGATGAAGGAACGAGTACGTTTCAGACCATCTGACAAGAGAGGAATTTCCAAGGCTGAGAGGAATTTCGGGATGAAGGGAAACAGAAGGCTATTCCAGAGTGCAGGCAAACCCTGCCGTCTTAACCCCGTTACGGTTAAATGAAGCTGATGGACAGTAAGTCCATAATCAGGGTGGTACCGCGAGCAATCTCTCGTCCCTGTGAAAATCTCTATGATTTTCACAGAGACGGGAGTTTTTTATTTTGTAAGAGGCTTTTTTATTCCGAGAAAGGTGTATGCCAGAGCTTTCTTCAGGAAAACAGCCGCAATACGAGGAGGAAAAAAGATGAAAACACTAACTTCAGCACAAGTTCGTCAAATGTTTTTAGATTTCTTCAAGGAAAAAGGCCATGCAGTTGAACCAAGCGCTTCTTTGGTTCCTCATGAAGATCCGTCTCTGCTTTGGATCAACAGCGGAGTAGCAACGCTTAAAAAATATTTCGACGGCCGCGTTATTCCGGCAAATCCAAGAATTTGCAATGCACAAAAATCAATCCGTACAAATGATATTGAAAATGTCGGCAAAACAGCCCGTCACCATACATTTTTTGAAATGCTTGGAAACTTTTCAATCGGTGATTATTTTAAAGTAGAAGCGATCGAGTGGGCATGGGAATTCTTAACGAGTGAAGATTGGATCGGCTTTGATCCGGAAAAACTGTCCGTTACAATTCACCCTGAAGATGATGAAGCTTTCTTAATCTGGAAAGATAAAATTGGAGTGCCTGAAGAGCGGATTATCCGTCTGGAAGGGAACTTCTGGGATATCGGCGAAGGACCAAGCGGACCGAATACAGAAATTTTCTATGACCGCGGCGAGGTTTATGGAAATGATCCGAAAGATCCTGAGCTATACCCGGGCGGAGAGAATGAGCGCTACCTGGAAGTCTGGAACCTTGTATTCTCAGAGTTCAATCATAATTCAGACGGTACATATACACCTCTGCCAAAGAAAAACATTGATACAGGAATGGGCCTTGAGCGAATGGTATCTGTTATTCAGGATGTTCCAACCAACTTCGATACAGATTTGTTTATGCCGATCATCGAATCAACTGAAACAATTTCCGGCGAAAAATACGGAACTGACCAAGAAAAGGATGAAGCCTTCAAGGTTGTAGCCGATCATATCCGAACAGTGACATTTGCTGTTGGAGACGGCGCCCTTCCATCAAACGAAGGACGCGGATATGTACTTCGCCGTCTTTTGCGCAGAGCAGTAAGATATGCAAAAAAACTTAATATTAACCGGCCGTTTATGTATGAGCTTGTCACGGTTGTAGGAGAAATTATGGTTGACTTCTACCCAGAAGTAAAAGCCAAAACGGAGTTTATTCAAAAAGTTATAAAAAATGAAGAAGAACGCTTCCACGAAACATTAAATGACGGTTTGTCCATCTTGGCTGAAGTTGTAAAAACGCAAAAAGCAAAAGGAAGCAGCATCATTCCTGGAACGGACGTTTTCCGTCTGTATGATACATACGGATTCCCTGTTGAACTGACAGAAGAGTATGCACAGGAAGAACAAATGGAAATTGATCATGATGGCTTCAAAAAAGAAATGGAAGGCCAGCGCGAACGTGCACGTGCTGCAAGACAGGATGTTGATTCTATGCAGGTGCAGGGAGGAGTGCTTGGCGAAATTACAGCCGAAAGCACATTCGTCGGTTACTCTCAGCTGACGGCAAAAGCTTCAGTGTCCGTTCTTCTGAAAGACGGCGAGCTGACAGACGAGGCACATGCAGGAGATGAAGTGCAGCTTATACTAAATGAAACGCCATTTTACGCTGAGAGCGGCGGTCAAATTGCAGATGAAGGCATCATTGAAAATGATGCAGTCAAACTTCAAGTAAAGCATGTACAAAAGGCTCCAAATGGGCAAAATCTGCACACTGCAGCCGTGATCAGCGGCACAGTGAAAACAAATGATGAAGTAACTGCAGCTGTTAACGAAACAACTAGGAGTGCAGTCATTAAAAACCATACTGCGACACATCTTTTGCATCAGGCACTTAAAGATGTGCTTGGCGGACATGTCAACCAGGCAGGATCTCTCGTAACATCTGAAAGACTTCGATTCGACTTTTCACATTTTGGGCAAGTTCAGCCTGAAGAGCTTGAACAGATTGAGCAAATTGTAAACGAACAAATCTGGAAAAGCATCGGCGTCAATATTGAGCTAAAACCAATTGCTGAAGCGAAGGAAATGGGAGCTATGGCTCTTTTCGGCGAAAAATACGGAGATATTGTCAGAGTCGTTCAAGTAGGAGATTACAGTCTTGAATTGTGCGGAGGCTGCCATGTTGACAACACTTCTTCTATCGGGCTGTTTAAAATTGTTGCCGAAACAGGAATAGGTGCGGGTACACGAAGAATCGAAGCAGTTACCGGTCAAGCCGCTTATCAGCTGATAAAAGACCAGCTTTCCATTCTTGCTGACGTCTCATCGAAGCTGAAATCAAATCCTAAAGATGCAGCAGGACGTGTAGATGCTCTTCTTGGTGAAGTTCGTTCTCTCCAAAGAGAAAATGAATCATTAACAGCTAAATTGGGTAATGTAGAAGCTGGAAGCTTACTAGGAAGCGCTTTTCAAATTGATGGTGTTACACTGCTTTCAAGCAAAGTAAATGCTAAAGACATGAACAGCCTGAGAACAATGGTTGATGAATTAAAGCAAAAATTAGGTTCCGCCATTGTCATCCTTGGAGCAGCTCATGACGGAAAAGTAAGCCTGGCAGCAGGAATTACAAGTGATTTAGTCGAAAAAGGTTACCACTCAGGGAAATTGATTAAAGAGGTAGCTGTAAGATGCGGAGGCAGCGGAGGCGGCCGTCCGGATATGGCACAGGCTGGAGGCAAGGATCCTGAAAAACTTGAAGAAGCTTTGAAATATGCATTAGAATGGGTAAAAACCATCTAGAGTCAGCATCTATGAACCTTTTGCTTTCTGGAGGAATTTCTTTAAAGATTTTCACCAGAAAGTGAAATCCGTTTTATAATTTCGATAGTTAGTGTAGAATGGTAGTATGAACGGACAAGCAGATTCCACAGGTGAATCTGGGAAAGAGGTGCGAGTGATGAGTTCCTTTGATAAAACGATGAAGTTTAACTTTTCTGAGGAAGCAGTTGAAACAAATGTGAATGAAGTCCTGTTCACTGTATACGATGCTTTGAAAGAAAAAGGCTATAATCCGATTAACCAAATCGTTGGATACCTGCTCTCTGGAGATCCTGCATATATCCCCCGTCATCGCGATGCAAGAAATTTAATCCGCAAGCTTGAACGGGATGAACTCATTGAGGAATTGGTTAAATCGTACTTACACCATCATAGAGAGGATTAATATGCGAATTATTGGTTTGGATTTTGGCTCCAAAACTCTTGGAGTTGCTGTCAGCGATGAATTTGGCTGGACAGCACAAGGGCTTGAGACGATTAAAATTGATGAAGAGGGCGGCAACTTTGGGCTCGAGCGTCTCGCACAAATTGTGGACGCACATCAAGCAGAAAAAATCGTTCTCGGATTCCCAAAGAATATGAATGGAACGGTTGGACCAAGAGGAGAAGCAAGCCAGACGTTTGCTTTGAAGCTTGAGAAAAAATTTGGAGTCCCTGTTATACTCTGGGATGAGAGATTGTCAACTATGGCAGCTGAACGAGTACTGATTTCAGCAGATGTCAGCAGAAAGAAAAGAAAAAAAGTAATTGATAAAATGGCTGCAGTGATGATTTTGCAAGGATATTTAGATAGCCTGAATTAAAACTGACAGCAAACTATAGATGAGGTGACTGCAATGGAACACGGAGAAAAACAAATTACAGTAGTAGACGAAAATGGAAATGAACAGCTTTGTGAAATTCTTTTCACATTTGCTTCTGAAGAATTCGGAAAATCATATGTGCTTTATTACCCGCTTGGCGAACAGGATGATGAAGAAGAAATTGAAATTCATGCATCAAGCTTTGAGCCGACAGCTGACGGTGTAGACGGAGAACTTGCGCCGATTGAAACAGAAGAAGAGTGGGATCTTGTTGAAGAGATGCTGAATACATTCCTTGATAATGAAGAAGAGGAAGAAAAGTAAGAAGAAACCGTCTTAGGACGGTTTTTTTTTTGCGGTAAAAAAGAAAAATATCTTCAGAGGAGATAATAGTTCTATGGCAGGATTGTCAAACATGGACCGATAATGATAAATTTTCATTCTTTAAGCGGCCTTTCCTTAAAATTATGCTGGATTTTGGCGAAAAAACAGTGATTATGTAGTATAATCATTTTGATGAAAGGGGGATACATCCGATAATGTCAGATGCTGATTCGAACAAACATTCAATCCAAAATAAACTCCTTGAAAAACAGCAGGAAGCTAAAGTCATCCGAAAAATCGTCCTGGTGATTTTTGTTGTTTTAGTCATTTTGATGACAGGATTAATCGGTGGCGGCTATTTATATATAAAGTCTGCGCTGCAGCCTGTAGATGAAAAGGACAAAAATGCAATTAATGTAAACATTCCAATAGGATCATCCGTTTCCACAATTGCGGCCATTTTAGAAGAAAAAAAGATCATTAAGGATCAAAGAGTATTCAAATACTATGTGAAATTTAAAAATGAGTCAGGATTTCAGGCGGGAGACTACAAATTAACACCTTCGATGGAAATCGAAGATATTGTAGCCAGTCTTAAATCCGGAAAAGTGATTACGGATGTCGTATTTCAAATTCCAGTTCCCGAAGGAATTCAACTAAGGGACATTGCTAAATCAATTGCCAAGCAATCAGGGTTTACCGAAAAAGAAGTCTTAGACAGGATGAATAATAAAGAGTTCATAACTGCGATGCAAAAGAAATATCCGGAAACCTTAACAAAGGATATCTATGGCAAGAATATTAAATATCCTCTAGAAGGCTATTTTTATCCTGCTACTTATCCTTTTTATGAGAAAAAGCCTTCTCTTGATTTTATTTTAGAAGAGATGATTAAAAAGACACATACTGTTGTCATTCCTTACCTTCCGCAGATTGAAGAAAAGAAAATATCCGTCCATCAATTTATTACAATGGCATCTTTGATTGAAGAAGAAGCCACAAAATCAGTTGACCGGAATAAAATATCAAGTGTATTCTACAACCGGATAGAAAAGCAAATGCCGCTTCAGACAGATCCTACTGTGCTGTATGCACTTGGAGAGCATAAGGACAGAGTTTATTACAAAGACCTAAAGGTGGAATCACCGTATAATACGTATAAGGTGAAGGGACTGCCTCCAGGCCCGATTGCAAATCCTGGAAATCAATCCATGAAAGCGGCACTGGAGCCTGAAAAAACAGATTTTCTCTATTTCCTGGCTACAAAAAAAGGGGAAGTCATTTTCTCCAAAACACTTGAAGAGCACAATAAAGCTAAAGCAGAGCATATTACCAATAAATAAGAACAGAAGGGAACGTGAAAATATTCGCATTCCCTTTTCTGTTGTGGTAAAATATATCGAGTTGTGTAGAGAAAGATAAACAAAATGACAAATAATGACAAGAGTTCTCTGAAAGAACTCTTATTTTCATGATTTAAGATACACTTTAACGGTGATCAAAGCACCGTTTGAAGGAGAAAATAATGGAAAACGACACGATTTTATCATATATAGAAAGCCTTCTTCCTGATCAAGATGAAGCAGTCACACAGATGGAGCAATATGCGATTGATCACGCCGTTCCCATTATGGAAAAGACAGGGATAGAAGTTCTGATTAGTCTGCTTGTGCTCAAACAGCCGAAAAAAATATTAGAAATCGGCACCGCAATCGGCTATTCTGCGATTCGAATGTGTAAAGCTCTGCCGGAAACAGAAATTGTAACGGCTGAGAGAAATGCTGAGCGATTTAAACAAGCAGCCATAAATATTGAAGCGAATGCATTGGCTGACCGAATTACGGTTCTGCATGGTGACGCGTTGGAGCTTAAGGAACAAATAGAAGAAAAAGGTCCTTACGACGTGATTTTTATTGATGCAGCTAAGGGTCAGTATATGCGATTCTTTGAAATGTACGAACCAATGCTTTCAAAGAACGGCTGCATTATTACAGACAACGTCCTATTCAAAGGTTTAGTTGCATCTGAAGAAGAAGATATGTCCTTTCATCGCAGACGGCGCGCGCTTCTTAGAAAAATACGGACATACAATGAGTGGCTGATGTCAAATAAAGCCTATCACACAGCGATTTTCCCTGTTGGTGATGGAATGGCTGTAAGTATAAAACGAGGTGAAAAAGATGAATAAACCAGAATTAATTGTTACACCTGCAAAAGTGGAAGATATTCTTCCCCTGGCGGAAGCAGGCGCTACTGCGGTCGTTATCGGAGAACAGCGTTATGGGCTTCGTCTTGCAGGTGAATTTAATCGCGATCAAATGAAAGAAGCGACAGTTCTTGCTCATTCAAAAAACGTAAAAGTATACGCTGCAATGAATGCCATTTTTCATAATGAGAAAATCGAAGAATTGTATGACTATCTTCGCTTCTTAAGTGAGATAAAAGTGGATGCGGTCGTCTTTGGAGATCCGGCTGTTTTAATGGCTGCCAGAGAAGCAGCTCCTGATATGAAGCTTCATTGGAATACAGAAACGACAGCAACCAACTGGTATACGTGCAATTACTGGGGAAGAAAAGGCGCGAAACGCGCTGTTTTGGCACGTGAATTAAGCATGGAATCAATCATTGAAACAAAAGAAAATGCAGAAGTGGAA
Organism: Peribacillus frigoritolerans; assembly: GCF_004358755.1. Classification (GTDB taxonomy): domain Bacteria; phylum Bacillota; class Bacilli; order Bacillales; family Bacillaceae; genus Bacillus_P. The sequence continues at coordinate 233,129 of NZ_SMZY01000001.1, forward strand.
ATTGAAGTGCAGGTTCATGGGATGACATGCATGTTTCAGTCAAAACGCACCCTGATAGGCAACTACTATGAATACCAGGGAAAAGCCATGAAAATTGAGAGCATCCAGGATGAAAAAACGATGTTCCTCCATGACAAAGAGCGCAGCAATAAGTACCCGATTTATGAGGATGCAAATGGCACCCACATTATGAGTCCTAACGATATGTGCATTATTGATGAACTAGCAGATATGATTGATGCCGGTATTGACTCATTTAAAATCGATGGTGTCCTGCAGACATCTGAGTATTTAATTGAGGTTACAAAGAAATACCGCCAAGCCATTGATTTATGCGCAGAAGACCGTGAACAATATGAAGATGTAAAAGATCAGCTTCTTGCAGACATAGAAGAAATTCAGCCTGAGAACCGGCCTTTAGATACAGGATTTTTCTTTAAGGAAACAGTGTACTAAAAAATAAAATGAAGGAGGAAATAGTATGTTGACTGTTAAAGATAACATCTCACAAATCATAGACGGCAAACGTGTGATTACGAAAAAACCTGAGCTGCTTGCTCCGGCCGGAAATTTAGAAAAGCTTAAAATTGCCGTGCATTATGGGGCTGACGCTGTTTTTATCGGCGGAAAAGAATTTGGCCTGCGATCAAATGCAGACAACTTTTCACAAGAAGAAATGGCCGAAGGTGTTCAATTTGCAAACAAGTATGGTGCAAGAATTTATGTAACGACAAATATCTTTGCACATAATGAAAACATGGACGGTCTTGAAGAATATTTAATGGGTCTGCAGGATGCAGGAGTCGCCGGCATCATTGTAGCTGATCCGATGATTATTGAGACATGCCGCAAAGTAGCGCCAAAGCTTGAGGTGCATCTGAGCACACAGCAATCTCTCTCAAACTGGAAAGCTGTCCAGTTCTGGAAAGAGGAAGGTCTTGAGCGCGTGGTGCTTGCCCGCGAAACGAGCGCTGAAGAAATTAAAGAAATGAAAGAAAAAGTGGATATCGAAATTGAAACGTTTATCCATGGGGCAATGTGCATAGCATATTCCGGCCGCTGTGTACTGAGCAACCATATGACTGCAAGGGATTCAAACCGCGGAGGATGCTGTCAGTCATGCCGCTGGGATTATGATCTCTATAAACTTGCTGATAATGGTGAAGAAGCACTGTTTGGCGCGGATGATGCAGCATTTGCAATGAGTCCCAAAGATTTAAACTTAATTCAATCTATTCCAAAAATGATCGAGCTTGGAATTGACAGCCTGAAAATTGAAGGACGCATGAAATCCATTCACTACGTAGCAACAGTTGTCAGCGTTTATCGCAAGGTAATTGATGCATACTGTGCGGATCCTGAGAACTTCGTGATTCAAAAAGAATGGCTTGATGAGCTTGATAAATGTGCTAACCGTGACACAGCGCCTGCATTTTTTGAAGGAGTTCCAGGCACAGAGGAGCAAATGTTCGGAGTTCATGGAAAGAAAACGACATTTGACTTTGTTGGACTTGTCCTTGATTACAATGAGGAAACAGGCATGGTTACCCTCCAGCAGCGCAACTACTTTAAGCCGGGGGATGAAGTTGAATTCTTCGGACCTGAACTTGCAAACTTTACACAAACGATTGATGCGTTATGGGACGAAGACGGCAATGAGCTCGATGCTGCCCGTCATCCTCTGCAAATTGTGAAGTTTAAAGCAGATCAAAAAGTCTTCCCAAATAACATGATGCGAAAGGGGAAGTGATTATGGGGAAAAAGCCCATTGTTATTGGAGTTGCAGGAGGCTCCGGCTCAGGTAAAACAAGTGTTACAAAATCAATTTACGAGCATTTCAGAGGTCATTCCATCCTGATGCTTGAACAGGATTTTTATTATAAGGATCAAAGTCATCTTCCATACGAAGAGAGACTGAATACGAATTATGATCATCCGCTTGCTTTTGATAACACGCTATTAATTGAGCACATTAAACAGCTTCTGAACTATGAAGCAATTGAGAAGCCGGTTTATGATTACAAGCTTCATACCCGTTCGGAAGATGTTCTTTTAGTAGAACCTAAAGATGTGATCATTCTTGAAGGCATCTTAATTTTAGAAGACGAGAGACTCCGCAACCTGATGGATATGAAACTGTATGTCGATACAGATGCCGACATCCGCATTATCAGAAGAATGCTGCGCGATATCAAAGAACGCGGAAGAACCATTGATTCTGTGATTGAGCAGTACGTTTCTGTTGTAAGGCCGATGCACAATCAATTCATTGAGCCTACTAAACGTTATGCGGATATCATCATACCAGAAGGCGGTCAAAATCATGTCGCGATTGACCTTATGGTTACAAAAATTCAAACAATTCTTGAACTAAATGCAATTTTGTAATAACATAGCATAGATAAAGAGTACTGTGACCATATTATGTATAGGCTGTTAAAGTTTCTCAGGGTTCATCATTGACTGAGTAAAAATTCTCATTTAAAGTAAACTTGAGCATTCTGTGCTCTATGAGGAAAGCAAGCCGCTGGCTTGCTTTTAAGCTACATTCAAGGCTATTTCCTCACAAGATCACCTGAAAAGTTCAGCATATGCATATTGCCGTGTGAGGGCTGAAGCTTTCAGCCCTCCCCATTATCACAGTGCATTTTACATACCATATTTTTTTAGGGGACAGTTATACTAGAAGGAGTGAGATCATGGCACAAGAAAAAGTATTTCCTATGACAACTGAAGGTAAAGAAAAGCTTGAACAGGAATTGGAATATTTAAAATCCGTTAAGCGCAAAGAAGTAGTCGAAAGAATCAAGATTGCCCGCAGCTTCGGGGATCTTTCAGAGAACTCTGAGTATGATTCAGCTAAAGAAGAGCAGGCTTTTGTTGAAGGCCGAGTGACTACGCTTGAGAACATGATCCGCAATGCGAAGATCATCGTAGAAGACGCCGATACAAATGTTGTAACACTTGGCAAAACAATCTCATTTGTTGAACTTCCAAATGGAGATGAAGAAACATATACAATCGTAGGAAGCGCTGAAGCAGATCCTTTCGAAGGCAAAATTTCAAATGATTCTCCGATCGCAAAAAGCCTGATGGGCCGTCAAGTTGGAGATGAAGTGAATGTGCAGACTCCAGGCGGAGAAATGCATGTGAAAATTACAAACGTTAAATAATATAGGTTTAATAAAAAAACACCTCGTCGACACTAGTCTAAAGACGAGGTGTTTTTCTATGAAAACAAAAAAAAGAATGAAAATAATTGCGATAGGCATATTTTTATCGATGCTTGCGTTGATTTTGAGACTTGCAGATATCCAGATGATTCACACGGAATCATTTACAGACAGGAACATCAATTTGATTGAGGAAAGCGTCAGTCAGCGGACACAAGAAGTCATGATTGATGATGGAAGGGGACGCTTTGTAGACAGAAATGGAACTCCTCTTGGACACGATCAGGAGGCTAAGCTTGTATTATTTCCTTTTCTGAAGAAGATTGACTGGCCAATCAGCAAACTCTCAGAGATTGTCAATGTGCCGCCATTTAAATTGGAGAAATTATTAGAAAAAGCGGATAAACCGCTGCTCCTTGGATCAAATGATGGATTCGAGCTGTCTGATTCTGCAATAAATAAAATCAATGACTTGGAGATTCCAGGAGTATTTGCTATTTATCAGCAAACAAAAAAGAAAGGTCAGGCAGCTGATCATTTCATCGGAATTACAGGTGAAAATGCTGAAGTGCTAAGAGAAAAATATCCCGAAAAGAAAAATTTATCGTCCAAGACTCAGATCGGGATTACAGGTCTCGAAAAGGCATTTGATGAATTTCTTCTTCCCGACGCCGAAACGAAACTTCTTTACCACGTTGATGGAGACGGAAATCCGCTGTTTGGCATTAATGTTAAATACATTGCTGATGCCAATCCTTTTTATCCCGTAAGCGTTAAGACAACCATTGACAGCACTATGCAGGATTTGGCGAACGACGTGGTGAACCGGTATCAGGTGAAAAAAGGAGGTATAGTGCTGCTGGATGTGGAAACAAGCGAAGTACTAGCGATGGTCAGCAAACCTGAAATGAACCGTTCAGAGCATGAAACCTATGCGAATCTGATGCTGACTCCAATTGCACCCGGTTCAGTGTTTAAAACAGTCATTGCTGCAGCAGGGATCGAAAACGGAATAGATAAGAACAGAAAATATAATTGCAGTCTGAATATGTACGGCAAACCTGATAAAGAGCACGATAAAGGCATCTTGAATTTAGAAAGAAGCTTTGCGGAAAGCTGCAACTATACATTTACTGCAATAGCAGGCGAGTTAATGGATAAGGATCCTGACACAATTGAGGAATACGCAGAAAAATTGGGATTAACCGAACAAGCTGGCTGGAGCGGACCTGTGTATCATTATGAAGATTTTAAGCAATTTCCTGAAGAGAAAACACCGCACATATGGGGAGATAAGACGGATAAATCTGCTGAACGGGCAATTGCTCAAACAGCTATTGGACAAAAAAATGTACGGGTCACACCGCTTTCAGTAGCAAATATGATGGCGGCAATCGCCCGTGGCGGCGAAAAAAAACAAGTGAAAATTGCAGATAGTATATTATATAAAAATGGAACTACCATGTTTAAGTTTTCCGATTCAGAACCGGAAAGCGACAATATATCACCTTATACAGCCGCAAAGCTTCAGCACCTGCTTCGTTTAGTCGTAACGGATCAGGAAGGAACCGGCAGAAGGTTTCAAAGTTTGCCTTTTGAGGTATCAGGTAAATCAGGGACTGCAGAAACAGGAAAAGGTACAGTACATAAATGGTTTGCAGGCTTTTTTCCTTCTCATCAGCCTAAATATGCCATGGTTGTGGTAGAGCTTGATACACAGAGTGCACAATCTTCTGCGAATAGTATTTTTTATGACATGGCAAATGAATTAGCCCGGCTAGAAAATGCTTCTACTAGATAGAAATTCATTCTAATGATAGAATGAAACAGAATGTTAGAGGGATAAAGGAGTGTAATGCACTTGAGCAAACTAAGTAAAGGATCACGTTTTGAAAATCGTGATAAGCGCCGAAAAGCAAATGTTGTCCTGAACATTTTAATTGGCATTGTGGTCATTCTCATTCTCGTTATTGGATCACAGCTGATGCTTGGCGGAAATGACAGTGAACAGGCTTCAAAAGGCACGAAAGAAGAAACGGGATCAAATCAAATCGAAAACGAAAAAAATAAAGAAGAAAAAGATAAAGAACAAACGGCAAAAGAAGATGCTGAGTCTGAGCAAGACAGCAGTGAAGAAGCGGATGCTGCTGAAGAAGATGAAAATGCAAAAGAAGAGCCTGAAGAATCAGAAGCCGGGGAAGAAGTGGTCACAGAAGGAGATCCAAATTCCAATGTTGACCAGATTATAGAAAATCCGGGCTGGAAGCCAGTAGGCACTTCTCAATCTGAGCCGCATGCTGCTCAGTATGACAAGAATTCACAGGACTGGGCTGAAATGATACAGGCGATGAGCTATGCAACCGGCTTAAGCGAATCAGATATGACAATCTGGTTTATAGGCAACAATGGAAGCCCTAACGATGCTAAAGGAACCATTTCATCAAAGGACAAAACACAGAACTACAAAGTAGAAATTACCTGGGTTGAAAATGAGGGCTGGAAGCCTGTTAAGGTGGAAAAATTAAAGCAAACAGAAACAAGATAATGCAAAAAGATGAGACCCGATTTTGTCCGGGCCTCATCTTTTTTTATTAAGAAAAGATAAAATTCTGCGCTTTTCTTAAGTAATATCTACTTAGCCTTAAAATGTACAGCAGCACTATAAAACCTTCTGCCTTCCTCTGTTACATGCATTTGATGCGATACAGAATGAAGCTCCAGTAAAATAGCTTTATTAACCTCGATTTGCTCATTAATTTTTCTTTCCAAATCTTTGATTTTTTCTGCTTCAAAAAACTCCACTTTATCTTTAATGAAATCCAATTTAAACATTATTAGTCAGTCCTCCATTCTCATGCACTGTTATTTTACCAAAAGGATGTTTTTACAACGAGTGTTATTTTTGGTTTTAGACTCATTTGTGTCTATTAGGAAGGCTGCGTGCTCTTTTCTAATAGCTCTTTTCGTAAACTTTGTTGCTTTTAGACTAGATGTTTAAAACCATAAGTGGATTGTGGCGGATAAACTTGACTCCTGCGGGAAAATAGAGGGAAATGGGAGATCCCGCAGGCAAAGCCGGACCGCGGAAAGCAAGTTCCTGCAGCATTAAGGAACGGACAACATTTATCAACAAAAACAACAATCTATGCGAAAATAGTCTTTCTCATAAAATAGATTGAACATATCCCTTGCATAACAAACAAACGAAGAAAATTTTTCAAGAATAAGTCTGTTGATATGATCGATGGAAAGTCTTTTCATTGCCTAATTGAATTGGATTATGGTAAATTAAGAACAGTTCATTTTTTAATTCATAGTATACAGATAGGAATTATTAATTTTAAAACATCTTATGGAGAGTGGCATAAATGGGGAGAGAATTTATAGAGTTATTTGAGGATTGGGCACATTCGTATGATTCAACTGTCGGTGGACATGATGAAGAATACAAAGAAGTTTTTGCAGGCTATGAGCACATTCTTAAGGCTGTCACTCAGCTGTCTGGGAAAACGGTTCTTGAATTTGGTGTCGGCACCGGGAATTTAACGAATGAGCTTTTAAATAAAGGGAAAAAAGTATATGGGATTGAACCTTCGAAAACAATGCGTGAAAAGGCTGCAGAAAAGCTTGGCAGCGCGGTTCAAATCAGCGACGGAGATTTTCTGACATTTCCAGTTCCTGAAGAACAAATTGAAACAATTGTAAGTACGTATGCTTTTCATCATCTGACAGATGATGAAAAAGAGAAAGCTGTCCGAATCTATGGCGGTATTCTTAAAAAAGGTGGTAAAATAGTGTTTGCTGACACTGTTTTTACCGATCAGAAAGCGTATCAGACCATGATCGAAAAATCAAAAAAGCAGCATTTCTTAAACCTGGCAAATGACCTTGAAACAGAGTATTACACCATACATTCTGTCATGCGCCGTATTTTTGAAAGCAACTCTTTTGAGGTTACCTTCACACAAATGAATGAATTTGTCTGGTTAATGGAAGCAGTGAAACAATAATTCGCCTTTTGGAAAGGATTTGACTAAATAATGATAGCAGCAATTATCGGAGCAATGGAAGAGGAAGTTTCAATACTAAGAGAACAGCTTGAAAATCCTTCTTCAGAAACAATTGCAGGCAGTGAATTTACAACAGGAACATATAAAGGAATTGAAGTCATTTTATTAAAATCGGGAATCGGAAAAGTAAACGCAGCAGTGAGCACAACGATTCTGCTTGACCGATTTAAGCCTGATTATGTCATTAATACAGGATCAGCAGGCGGTTTCCATCAATCATTGAACGTCGGGGATGTTGTCATTTCATCTGAAGTAAGACACCATGATGTTGATGTTACAGCATTCAATTATGAATACGGGCAGGTGCCGGGAATGCCGCCAGCCTTTTTGCCGGATCCAAAGCTCGTTGAGATCGCAGTAGAACAAGCAGAAGGACAAACAGGCATTCAAGTGGTAAAAGGACTGATTGCGACTGGTGACTCATTTATGAATGACCCGGAACGAGTGGCATACATCCGTACAAAGTTTGACAGCCTTTATGCTGTAGAAATGGAAGCAGCCGCTATTGCTCAGGTATCGCATCAATTTGGTGTCCCTTTTGTCATTATCAGATCGTTGTCTGATATTGCGGGCAAAGAATCGGATGTATCTTTTGAGCAGTATCTAGTTACTGCAGCGAAGAACTCCGCGCAGCTTGTCTTAAGTATTGTGAGTGCGTTAAAAAGCTAATAGACAGGGATTCACATCTTTGATCCCTTTTTTAAATTCTTGGGAGTGAACAAAATGAAAGTTGTAAAGGGCATTGAAGAACTTATTGGGCAAACACCGCTGATGGAGATTACACAATTTGAACTGCCTGCAGGAGTGCGCCTTTTTGCAAAACTTGAATTTTTTAACCCGGGCGGCAGCATTAAAGACCGTCTTGGAGTTGAATTAATAGACGAAGCGATTAAAACCGGCAAAGTAAAAGAGGGCGGAACCATTATTGAGCCAACAGCAGGCAATACCGGAATCGGTCTTGCTCTCGCTGCGATAAGCCGCAAGATCAATGTTGTCGTGTGCGTTCCTGAGAAATTCAGCATGGAAAAGCAGGATATTATGAGAGCCTTGGGTGCAAAAATAGTCAATACACCCACGAGTGAAGGGATAAAAGGAGCTATTAAAAAAGCACAGGAACTGCTGAAAGAGATTCCTGATTCTTATTGTCCGCAGCAATTTGCAAATCCTGCAAACCCTCTTACCTATTACAAAACGCTCGGACCGGAGCTTTGGGAGCAGCTGGATGGACGCATCGGTGTTTTTGTGGCCGGAGCGGGGACTGGCGGCACATTCATGGGCACTGCTCAATATTTAAAAGAAAAGAATGCAAAGATCAAGACAGTCATCGTTGAGCCTGAGGGCTCCATCTTAAATGGCGGTGAATCAGGACCGCATAAAACAGAAGGCATCGGCATGGAATTCCTGCCGGGTTATATGGACGAGTCATATTTTAATAGTGTTCATACCGTTTTAGATAAAGACGCATTTGACCGTGTGAAAGAACTTGCTTTAAAAGAAGGTCTGCTTGTCGGAAGCTCAGCGGGAGCAGCGCTTCATGCAGCACTGTCAGAAGCGGAAAATGCTGAACCGGGAACGAATATCGTCACCATCTTCGCTGACAGCAGTGAACGTTATTTAAGTAAAAAAATCTATGAGGGAGGAATTTAGAATGAAGCGCAAAACAAAGATGATTCACGGAGGTATTGTCGGTGATCCTCATACAGGAGCCGTATCGACGCCAATCTATCAAGTCAGCACATATAAACAAGATGGAGTCGGCAACCATAAAGGATTTGAGTACTCCAGAACAGGCAATCCAACAAGGCACGCATTAGAAGAGCTGATTAAGGACCTTGAAGAAGGACATGCGGGCTTTGCATTTGGTTCAGGCATGGCAGCCATAACAGGAGTTATGATGCTTTTTAACAGCGGAGACCATGTTATTTTAACAGATGATGTTTACGGGGGAACATACCGTGTTATGACAAAAGTGTTAAACCGTCTTGGCATTGATACTACTTTTGTTGATACAAGCGATCTATCAAACATTGAATCAGCGGTTAAAGAAAATACAAGAGCGCTCTTCATTGAAACTCCGACAAATCCGCTGCTTAAAATTACGGACGTAGAAGCTGCTGCTTCTCTTGCTAAAAAACACGGGCTGCTAACGATTGTAGACAATACATTCAGCACTCCGTATTGGCAGACTCCTCTTTTAATGGGAGCAGATATAGTTCTTCATAGTGCGACAAAATACATCGGCGGCCACAGTGATGTTGTAGGCGGGCTTGTAGTTGTTAATTCTGAGGATCTGGCTGAACAGCTTCACTTTGTCCAGAACTCCACTGGAGGAGTCCTTGGGCCTCAAGATTCATGGCTGCTCATTCGCGGAATTAAGACCCTTGCACTGCGCATGGAGGCACATGAAAGAAATACTGCTGCGATTGTTGATTTCCTTGTTCAGCATCCAGCCGTTGAAAAGGTATTTTATCCAGGCCTTGCTGATCATCCAAACCATGATATTGCCAAAAAACAGGCAGCAGGTTTCGGCGGAATGGTTTCATTTGATGTAGGAAGCGAAGAGAAAGCAGAAGAAGTCCTGTCAAAAGTGAAGTATTTTACTTTAGCTGAAAGCTTAGGTGCTGTTGAGAGTTTAATTTCTGTTCCTGCAAAAATGACGCATGCTTCAATTCCTGCAGAACGCCGGATGGAGCTTGGCATCACGGATGGTTTAGTAAGAATCTCTGTAGGGATTGAAGATTCAGAGGATTTGATTGAAGACTTAAAAAATGCTTTAAACTAATTCCTCTTTTGCCGGAATTTACATGCATAAATCACCGCTGGTATATGTTATCGTTTTATTAGAGACACATTCATGGCAGGTGATACTAAGATGAATAAAAAAGATATTAAGCAGCTAATGACAGATTACAAAAGATACGCATTCGTGCTGCTTGCAGTCAGTGTCTTTTTATATCTCGGCATGCTGATACCGGCACAGGGCCTAGAGCCCAGCCCTATAAAAGAATATGTGATGATGGGAACGACTGCTGTCTTCTTGGCAGCATCCTTTTACTGCATGAAACGCTCCATCACATATAAGAAACGATTAGATGAGCAGGAAGACGCTTAAAATAAGTGTTTATAATTTTATATATAAGTAAAAGAACCCATTCCTGCTTTAGGATGGGTTCTTTTACTTAGGACCGAGTACTCTGCTTTCAAGGATAGATAAATAAATTAGTTCTGCTCCCTGCGGTGTCATATGATTGCCTGATGGATCGATGATTCCAGATTTTAATAACGCTTCATCTGAATCCCCTCCGGCAAACTTCACCATATTTGTCCAGTTATCTATTAGTGTGACATCATTTTTAAATGCGACTTCGCGGGTAATATCGTTGTATGAGTTATGCCAGTTTCTGGCTCCGTCTGTATGAGCATAAAGCTTCTTAGGATAGCGGGTGTAATAGAGTTTATCGTTTCCATTTCCTTCTACAATCGGCAAACAGGTCATTAGGACAGGTGTGCCTCCTGCATTTCTTACTTCACGCACATAGTAGAGAAGGTTTTCTTTAAAACGGGCACGGTCTACTTTAGGTTTCCCATTCGGCAATATGACTGCATCATTTGTTCCAAACATAATGAAGACCAAATCAGGATCCATTTTCAGGACATCGCGCTTAAAGCGTTTCCTTGCATCCTCAGTGGTTTCACCGCCAACTCCGGCATTATGGATAAAAGCCTGCCTGTCATTTACAGGTAAAGTGGATTTTATCAAATTCACCCATTTGTCAGTATCCTGATAATTGCGGATGGTCCAGTTTGCACCGCGCGTATTGCTGTCGCCAAATGCAACGATTGTATATCTTTCTGAACGATTTCCGCAGCTCACTAAAATCAAAATCAGCAGAAAAGCGGCAAGAGATAAATACTTTTTCAACAAAGCACCTCCAAATCACTAAAATCCATTATTGATCAAAAATATGGAAGAATCAATAGGGTTTTCAAAAGTGTCACAATGTATGCGTTTTATTCATAAATAAAATCGAGGATTATTCCGTACAATCTTTCTTAGTACAGACACAAACATGCACCCCGATACATACAAATGTTTTATAGGCTAAAGCCTACATTCTGTACGTGGAGGTGGGTCAATGTCAGGGGTTTTAGCAGCGTTAGGGTACTTATTGAAGGAATTAGTCTTCCTAGTATCATATGTCAAAAACAATGCCTTCCCGCAGCCTTTGTCAGCAAATGATGAAAAGAAGTATCTCAGGCTTATGGCAACAGGGGATGAACATGCCCGCAATATGCTGATTGAGCATAATTTGCGGCTTGTAGCACATATCGTCAAGAAGTTTGAAAACACCGGAGAGGACTCGGAGGACCTTATTTCGATCGGAACCATCGGCCTGATAAAAGCAATTGAAAGCTACTCAGAAGGAAAAGGCACAAAACTTGCGACCTATGCAGCCAGGTGTATTGAAAATGAGATTCTCATGCACCTCAGGGCACTGAAGAAAACAAAAAAAGATGTTTCCCTGCATGATCCTATCGGACAGGATAAAGAAGGAAACGAGATAAGCCTGATTGACGTCTTAAAGTCTGAATCGGAAGATGTCATTGATACCATTCAGCTGAATATGGAGCTTGAGAAAGTGAAGGAATTCATTGATATTCTTGATGAACGTGAGAAAGAAGTGATTGTCGGAAGGTTCGGGCTTGATCTGCAAAAGGAGAAAACACAGCGTGAAATTGCGAAGGAGCTTGGAATCTCAAGGAGTTATGTTTCAAGGATTGAAAAAAGGGCCTTAATGAAGATGTTTCATGAATTTTACCGGGCAGAAAAAGAAAAGAAAAACCAGCAGAAGAGCAAAGGATAAAAAAGCGAAGAACCCGTGAGGTTTCTTCGCTTTTTTCTTTTGAAAATGAAAGATGCGGCAGCCGTATGGATGGTTCGCCTATGCAGTATCCTTCTCCACATTGAGGTGCATTCTTAAAACCATTTGAATCATCATTTTAACTCTCTCCTTTCTAATTATGATTGTGTTGAAAAATAGATTAGTTGCCGTTGTACATTTGAAAACATTTGTTCATCATGGCTTCATAAGATTGGTAAACTTGTTCTTCATGCAGCACTTGATCGATTGATTTTTGCTTTCGTTTAATGGTTAAAGTAACAAACAATAAGTGGATGGTCATACTATCACCTCCTTTTTAAATGATTTCCATGAAAAAACGCCACAGGACATACCTGTGGCGTGAAACGTTCATATGAAAATGAGCATAAAAACGCCACAGGCTGATACTACTCAACCTGTGGCGGTATGGACAATACTAAATTAAGATTGTACACCAGTTCGGCCGAATAGAGATATATTTAATTGATTCATTTTTAATTGATTGATCAACATTTGATTCGACCTCCCTTTTCATAAATTCGATTACAATGGTAATTATATCCACAATGGATGATATTGTAAACCCTTTTTTCACAAATTAGGCACATTTTTTTCAAAAAAAGGTAATTGTACATATTAACCACCCGGATGGCCGGCACCTGCCCATACAAAGCAGGCGCGTGACACATATTTTATCAGTACAGTCAGATAAAGGAGGTCTCTCAAATGCGAACGTGTGCACCGTTTTATGGACCGCCTGCTCCATATCCGTACCCATACCCTTATGCACCATACGCCGGCTTTGGCTACTGGTATGCCTTTATTGTAGTTCTGCTCATTCTTCTCCTTGTTCTTGGAGGAGGCTATTACTACAATAATTACTGCAAATAGCCAAAAAAAAACACCTCATTCCATGAGGTGTTTTCTACATTTTTCGTATTTTGAATGATGCGATCATACAGAATGATAAAATCATCAGCAAAAAAATGTAATTATATGCAGGCATAAAATCTTTCCAAAGATAGCTTAAAGTCAGAATACAGCCAGCTGCAGTAATCGGAAGACCGCTAAAGAAACCGCAGTTGTCAGAGATATTAAACCTTGCCAGTCTGAAAGCGCCGCATCCAATGTATAAAACCGTGAAAAATGCGCCAGGAGCACCTAACTCAAAAAGAATTCCTTTATAAAGAAGTAGTGCAGGGGCTACTCCAAATGATATAATATCACTCATTGAATCCAATTGTTTTCCGAGTTCTGATTCAATATTAAACTTCCTGGCAACCATTCCATCGAACCTGTCAGCAAGGGCTGCGAGAAAAATAAGCAATAGACTTAGTTTTAAGACATCATTTATTGTATATAGAATTGCAAAACCGCCCAGGCCGAGATTAACGAGCGTCAGCAGGTTAGCTGTATTTGCTTTTATTTTTTTTACTGTTGCATCTACGTAACTTATTAAAAACATAATTGCACTTCCTTATAATTGCATAAATGACCAAATAGGCCTACTTTCATTCTATGCATGAAAATCAATGTAGTAAAGTAATTTTTTTTGGAGGACTAACTTGAGAAAAAAACTGTACCAAAATCTAATCGAACTTACAAATTCTCTCCCTGTTTCAAAGTATATCATGAAATTTGCCAAATCTTCACGAAGCCGTTTTATTATTCCGTCCTATACGAAGATTTATCAAGTCAACGTCAATGAAATTCAAAAGCAAATCGATGCCTATCCGTCTCTGCATGATTTTTTTATTCGCGAATTAAAAAAAGATGCCAGAACGTTCGATGGTAACCCAAATCATATCATAAGTCCAGTTGATGCCGTCATAGAACAATTTGGCACTATTTCTTCTCATGATGCCATTATTGTCAAAAATCAGCCTTATTCCATTAATGATATGCTTGGAGATTCTGCTTTAGCAGAGAAATATATAAATGGTTCGTTTATTGTTCTGTATTTAAGTCCAAGTCATTACCACCGCATCCACAGCCCGGCCTCAGGAACGGTTGAAAGACAGTATGAGCTTGGGAAAACATCATATCCTGTAAACAGCTGGGGCTTAATGTACGGAAAATCACCGCTGTCAAAGAATTTCCGGACAATAACAGAAATTAAAGAAGAAGATCATAATCATATTGCAGTTGTAAAAGTGGGTGCAATGTTTATAAATACCATTCAATTAACTCATGCTAATGAAAAGGTTCGAAAAGGGGAAGAACTGGCTTATTTTTCTTTTGGGTCTACAGTTGTTCTGCTGTTTGAGAAACATAAGACTGATTTTGCAGATTCAGTCGCTTTGAAGAAGGAAGTGAAAGCAGGAGAGGTATTGGCTGTGAAAAAAATGAAAAGAGAGGACATCACGCTTTAAAAGCTAACTGGATGCTTTTAAAACGTGAGTCAGAGATCGGCGTTTAATTTCATTTTCGATTAATTCAATAAAATCTTCGCTTAAATTCATCTCTGTTGCTTTAAAATACGATTCAATCAATAGTTCATCAGATAGTTTTCGCATCTCTTTGCGCCGAAATTTCCGGCTTGCACCTCCAATTATGGATAAGGTAAAGGTTTTATATATCAACACCATGCATATACTAATATGTTATTTTCTGCTAGTAAATTAAATCTAACATGAATTAAAAAATAGAACAATCGTTCTCTTATCCACAGAAGATGGTGGATAAGCTGTTAATATCTTGTTTATAATTTCTAAATCAGAGGAATTTATATGAGTGTATAATGTGCATAAGCTTATCCACAGGTGTTGATTTTTTACAAATTTTGTCGAAAAATATATTGAATACTTGCAGTTGCTTTCCGCAGCTGTCAAGTTTCTTTTGAAAGAACGTGCAAAATCAGATATGATGTAATTTGGCCAAAAAATGTTCGATGAGGTGTTTATATATGTTAAATCTATTCCTGCCCGGTGAATATGTAAAAAATATCTTTGAAATTTCTCCTATGGTTCTTAAAGAGCGGGGAGTAAAGGGGATTATTACTGACCTGGATAATACCCTTGTAGAGTGGGACCGTCCAAGCGCTACACCAAAGCTGATTGAATGGTTTAAAGATGTGAAGGATCATGGTATCGCTGTGACCATTGTTTCTAATAATGTAGAAAAACGGGTGAAATCATTTTCAGATCCGCTAAACATTCCATTTATATATAAAGCAAGAAAGCCTATGGGAAAAGCCTTCAGACGTGCTGTAAAGAATATGAACCTTGAAAAAAAGGACGTAGTTGTCATTGGTGATCAGCTTTTAACAGACGTACTCGGAGGAAACCGCAATGGTTTTCATACCATTTTAGTTGTGCCTGTTGCTTCTACAGACGGTCTTGTAACAAGACTGAACCGTAAAATTGAACGCAGAATTTTAGCTGCTCTTAAAAGAAAAGGCTTAATTCAATGGGAGGATTAATCTAGTGATAGAAGAACAATTTGTCTGCATTGGCTGCGGCGTAAAGATTCAAACGGAAAATCCGGACGAGCTTGGTTATGCGCCTGAGAGTGCACTGCAAAAAGAAGTGATTATTTGCCAAAGATGCTTCCGCTTAAAAAACTACAATGAAATACAAGATGTGTCCTTAACTGATGAAGATTTCTTGAAGATCCTTCATGGGATTGGCGATACAAATGCTCTTGTTGTGAAAATCGTTGATATTTTTGATTTCAACGGAAGCTGGCTGAATGGTCTTCAGCGTTTTGTTGGAGGAAATCCGATTTTGCTTGTCGGTAATAAAGCGGATATCCTGCCAAAATCCGTTAAGAAGCAAAAATTAATCAACTGGATGAAGCGTGAAGCGAAGGAATTTGGATTGAATCCTGTTGATGTTTTTCTGATCAGTTCTGCAAGAGGTCAGGGCATTCCTGAAGTAACGGATGCGATTGAGCAATACCGCGAGGGTCAGGATGTTTATGTAGTAGGCTGCACGAATGTTGGAAAGTCTACTTTTATTAACCGGATTATTAAAGAGGTATCGGGAGAAAAAGACGTTATAACGACTTCCCACTTCCCTGGTACGACTCTTGATCTAATTGAGATTCCCCTTGATGACGGATCATCATTATATGATACACCTGGAATCATTAATCATCATCAAATGGCCCATTTCGTAGATAAAAACGACCTCAAGCTCTTGTCTCCAAAGAAGGAAGTCAAGCCAAAGGTTTTTCAATTAAATGAAATGCAGACCTTATTCTTCGGCGGTCTTGCGCGCCTGGATTATTTAAGCGGGGGAAGAACTTCTCTTACTTGCTACGTTCCTTCCGAACTGAATATCCACCGGACAAAACAGGAAAACGCAGATGAACTGTACAAAAGACACGCAGGTGATATGCTTACGCCTCCGCGCATGGAGCAATTGGAAGAATTCCCTGAACTTACTGCGCATGAATTTACAATCAAAGAAGATAAAACAGATATTGTTTTCTCGGGACTTGGATGGGTGACGGTAAACGAAGGGAATAAGAAAGTAACGGCATATGCCCCAAAAGGTGTAAATGTTACATTGAGACCATCATTAATCTGATTGGGAGAGACTTTCATGAATAGAGTATATGGACTGATTGGCTGTCCTGTCGGGCATTCCATGTCACCGCTTATACACAATGATGCTTTTTTGCAAAAAGAGCTAAAAGCTTCCTATCATGCATTTCATGTTGAAAAAGATGATTTGCAGGCTGCGATAGCAGGAATGAAGGCTTTAGGAATAGCCGGCTTTAATGTGACCATTCCGCATAAGGTTTCCATTATCCCATATTTAGACAAGCTTGATGAAACTGCAGAACTGCTTGGAGCGGTTAATACAGTCCTTAATAAAGACGGCTGTCTAATTGGGTATAATACAGATGGGCAGGGGTATCTGCAGTCTTTAAAACATCTTTTGAACAAACCTCTGCAGGAGCAGAGGTATTTAATTATTGGCGCCGGCGGTGCTGCAAGAGCGATTTATTTCACTCTTGCCTCAGAAGGCTGTGAAAGAATCGATCTTGCCAATAGGACACTTGCCAAAGCAGAACAGCTTATGAAGGTATGTCCTGCAGCAAGTGCCGGAAGGGTTCTCTCACTGAGCGAGTCAGAACAGAGACTTTCAGACTATGATGTCATCATTCAGACAACTGCAATCGGGATGCACCCGAATACTGAACAGAAGCCATTTGAGCTGACAAATTTAAAAAAAGGCTCGATTGTGAGTGACATCGTCTATAATCCGGTAAAGACAGCTCTATTAAAGGAAGCAGAAGTGGCCGGAGCACAAACATTGAATGGAGTAGGAATGTTTGTCCATCAGGCAGCTCTTTCCTTTGAAATATGGACCGGTGAAAAGCCGGATACAGCAAGAATGAGCAAATTAGTTTACGAACAATTAGGAGGATTTACATGTTAACTGGTAAACAGAAACGTTTTTTACGTGCAGAAGCACATCATTTAAACCCGATTTTCCAAGTGGGCAAGGGCGGGGTAAATGACAATATGATCCAGCAGATTGCTGATGTACTTGAAGTTAGAGAATTGATCAAGGTCAGTATTCTTCAGAACTGCGAAGAGGATCGCGATTCAGTAGCAGCAGCTCTGTCAAAAGGAGCAAAAGCTGAGCTTGTTCAAGTAATCGGCAATACGATCGTGTTATATAAAGAATCAAAAGAAAATAAACAGCTTAAACTGCCTAGATAAATGGGGAGGTGGAGAAGATGAGGAAAATCGGAATATTTGGGGGCACATTTGATCCCCCTCATTTTGGACATTTATTAATGGCAAATGAAGTATTGCATTCTCTTCATCTTCATGAAATTTGGTTTATGCCAAACCAAAATCCGCCCCATAAGGACAGCGATGACACAACGGACAGTATACACAGGCTTCACATGCTTCAGCTGTGTACAGAAAAGCGGCCAGGATTTAAGGTTCAGAGCATTGAATTTGAGAGAAATGGCCCTTCGTACACCTACGATACAATTATTTTGCTGAAAAACCAATTTCCAGACTGCTCGTTTTACTTTATTATTGGAGCAGACATGATTGAATTTCTGCCCAAATGGCATAAAATTGATCACCTGATTGAACTAGTTCAATTTGTAGGCGTTAAACGTGCAGGCTTTGAATCAGATACAGAATATCCAGTCATTGAAGTCGATGCGCCAATTTTTGAAGTATCTTCAACTATGCTTAGAGAGCGGATAAGACTTGGTTATTCAACAGATTATTTACTGCCGGATGAAGTGAGAGGCTATATTGAGGAGAATCACTTATATGGAACGTGAAAAAGCATTAGCTTTAGTGAAGGAACATTTAACAGATCACAGATATGAGCATACAATCGGGGTAATGGAAACGGCAATTGCACTTGCAAAACAATATGGAGCAGATGTGAAAAAAGCTGAAACAGCGGCCATTTTTCACGATTATGCCAAGTTCCGCAGCAAAGATGAGATGAAACAAATCATTATCGAGCAGAATATGACTAAGGAATTGTTAATTCACAGTCCGGAATTATGGCATGCTCCAGTAGGTGCTTATCTTGTTGAAAAAGAAGCAGGCATATATGATGCAGAGGTTTTGGATGCAATCCGTTACCATACATCTGGAAGAGAAAATATGACTTTGCTAGATAAAGTTATTTATGTTGCAGATTATATTGAACCTGGAAGAATCTTTCCGGGTGCAGACGAAGTAAGAGAGCTTGCAAAGAATGATTTAAATAAAGCACTGATTGTGTCGATGAAAAATACGATTTTATTTTTGCTGAAAAAAAATCAGGCAATCTATCCAGAGACTCTGCAATCATACAATTTTTTGGTTTTTGAAGAAAAAGGAGGAACATTATATTGACTGGTAAAGAAACGTTGGCAATTGTAGCAAAAGCAGCAGATGACAAAAGAGGAGAAGACATCGTAGCTCTGAAAATGGAAGGAATCTCATTAATCGCGGATTACTTCTTAATTTGTCACGGAAATTCAGATAAACAAGTACAGGCAATTGCAAGAGAGATGAAAGATCAGGCGGGACAAAACGGCATTGAGGTTAAGCGCCTGGAAGGATTTGATGAAGCACGCTGGGTGCTGATTGACATGGGTGATGTTGTTGCACACGTTTTCCATAAAGATGAGCGAAACTATTACAAGCTTGAAAAACTTTGGGGAGATGCTCCATCTGAAAATCTGGAGAAAGTCCTTTCACAATGATTTATAAAGGGTTTGCCGAGATTTATGATGAACTGATGAAAGAGGCTCCTTATACCCTCTGGACAGAGTTCCTTCATGAAAGGATGGCCAAGTTTGGAAATGGCGGAACCAATGTCCTTGATTTAGGCTGCGGCACTGGAGAAATTTCCATCAGGCTGAAACAAAAGGGATATCACGTTACAGGGGTGGACATCAGCGAAGAAATGCTGTCGATTGCCTTTCAGAAAACGGCAGCCGAGGGATTAAGCATTCCATATTTTCAGCATGATATGAGATTGCCGAGTGAGCTTGGCCAATTGTTTGACGGCATTTTTATCTGCTGTGATTCTCTTAATTACCTGGAGACAGAAGAAGATGTTCATGCTGCATTAAATGCTGCATTTGACCAGCTTGCACCTAACGGGATCCTTGTTTTTGATGTGCATTCCATATATAAAATACATGAAATATTCAATGAAGCTACATTTGCTGATAATAACGATGAAGTAAGTTATATCTGGAACAGCTTTATTGGAGATGCACCTGACAGCATTGAACACGATTTGTCCTTTTTTGTAAAGCGGGGATCAATGTATGAGCGATTTGATGAATATCATACCCAAAGAACTTACCCTGTGAATCAGTATGAAGAGATGATTAAACAAGCAGGTTTTACTTTACTCGAAATAACAGCAGATTTTAAAAATCAGCCTCCTGAATCTCAGTCTGAGAGAATCTTTTTTGTCGCCGCAAAGAAATAAAAACCATCGAATATATTTTTCGATGGTTTTTTTATAGGCCGGAAGGAAAATAGAAACGAATGGAGAAATCCTACTATATCACTCATATATTTCGAATTGTTCTTTTACCTCTCTTAGGTCCTCATTGTATTTCCTGTGTGTTCTCTGAAATAAGTGCTCAAACACCTCGCCGATTTCTGCTTCCATTACACTTATGCCTTCGCCAGTTACGCCGCCTTTTACGCACACCTTCTCCTGCAATGTTGGAAGTGTATACAGTTCGCTCTCCAGCAGCTTTCCAAGCCCAATAACCATTTCACTCGTCAATTGAACAGCCTGATGTTTTGTGATTTCTGTCTCTCTGACTGCGGCATCTATAAATCTTTGCAGAAGGTAGCTGAAAAATGCCGGGCCGCAACTTACGATATCGGATGAAACTCTTGTTATGTGATCGTCGATTGTAAAAGGATTTGAAATGGCCTGAAATAATTCCTCAATTGACTTCCGCATAGATGGACTGCAGTTTCCATAAGTAAGCAGCGACACACCTGATAGTGCCCGGTTTGTTATGCTTGGAATGGCACGGGCGACCTGGCAATTAACTATAGACTGAAGCTGTTCAACATTAATTGGACTTGTTATAGAGATGATGCACTGATCTTTTCGTAAATAGGGTGATAATTTTACTAAAAGGGGGTGAATGTCAAGCGGCTTCACACATATAAAAATAAGCTCAGATTGCCGAGCGATTTCTTCAGGTGTTAAATATAAATTTATTTTTGGATACTCTTTTTTTAGATTTGCCGCTTTCTCAAATGTTCGATTTGTAATATGAATGGCTGAGGGCTTAAGTGCATTCGATTCAATAAACGCTTCAATTAATATTTTCCCCATATTCCCTGTTCCAATAAAGCCTGCGTTCAATGTTTCATCCCCTCCTTTAACATACTTTCTCCTACACTTTATGAAAAAAGATGAAAAAATATGAATCACATGAAGGAGCAATGCATGGAATTTCTAAAAAAATATAAATATTTAGTCGGTGTGATTGGTATTGCCGCCGCTTTTTTTCTGCATCAAACGCAGCAAAATTCAATACCGGCAGAACATACTCCTCAAATGAACAAAGATGAAGCTGCTTTATTAACCGGTGAGCAGGCTTTAAACGAAGAGCCTGAATCAGAAGAGAATGAAGCAGACCAGACAGTCATTGTAGATGTGAAAGGCGAAGTTCAAAAGCCTGGTGTATATGAAATGAAGCCCGGAGAAAGGTTTCATCATGTCATAGAAAAAGCAGGAGGCTTAACTAATGCTGCAGATGCCGTTCAAATCAATCTTGCAGAGCTTCTTGAGGATGGGATGATTGTCTATATTCCAAAACAGGGTGAGATTGCAGAAAATCTAATTCAGCAGCCTGCAGCAGGAGCTGATGCTGAAGAGCAGAAAGTCAATCTTAATAAAGCAACATCAGAGGATCTTCAGACGCTTACAGGGATTGGTCCTGCGAAGGCGGAAGCCATTCTTGCATACCGCGAAGAAGCGGGCGGGTTCAAAACAATAGAGGATATCTTGAACGTTTCAGGAATTGGGGAAAAATCGTTCGAAAAATTAAAAGACAGTATTTCAGTAAAATGAATTGACGGGCTTTTCCTACTATCGATACACTAAAGGAAGAGCTACAGCTACTTCTACAAATGGGGGATAACATGAACAGAATTTCCTGGAATCAGTATTTTATGGCGCAAAGTCATCTGCTTGCTCTAAGAAGCACATGTACTCGCCTTGCGGTAGGAGCTACAATTGTCAGGGACAAGCGCATTATTGCCGGAGGATATAATGGTTCAATAGCAGGAGGCGTCCATTGTATTGATGAGGGATGCTATGTCATCGATAATCACTGTGTCAGAACCATTCATGCTGAAATGAATGCGCTGCTGCAATGTGCTAAATTTGGCGTGCCGACCGCAGGCGCAGAAATTTATGTGACACATTTTCCTTGTCTGCAATGCTGCAAAGCCCTTATTCAAAGCGGCATCAAAAAGGTCTATTTTGCGGAAAGCTACAAAAATCATCCGTATGCAGCGGAGCTATTTGAACAAGCTGGCGTTCATGTAGAGCAGGTTGAAGCGAATGCAGACCCTCTTGCTTTCGAACAGAGAAAATTCATCGACGAACTGCTTGTAAAGGTAAATGATGTCGAAGAACGCAACGTGCTTTTAGAAAAAGCAAATAAGCTGTTCAAAAGCAACGTATAATTTCAGCATGTCTAAAATAAGCTATCAAGGAAAGGTCATCTATTTTGCGGCAGCAGCCGGTTTAGCCGTTGCTGCTGCAAAATTTCCATTCCATCCGATATCCTCCTTCACCATTCTTCTTTTTTGTGCCTATCTTCTTTTCCGCAAAAAAACGACTTTGCTGATTGGCTGTATGGCCATTTTAATTCTCTTCATTTTTCATTTCCATGCAGTAGAAAAAAGCAATGCATCAAGGTTTAATGAGGGCAAAATAACCGTTCAGGGGGAATTCGCTGAGTTTCCTCAAATTGACGGCAATCAAATGAAAGGTGTTATAAATGCTAATCAAGAAAAAATAAGTGCCGTATACTATTTCAGTTCAGAGGAAGAGAAAAACAGGTACAGGTTATTGCAGATCAGCACATCTTGTACTTTTAAAGGGGAATTAAAGCCTCCTAAACATGCTACCAACCCAAATGCTTTTGATTACGCAGATTACCTTAAAAACAATCGGATTCATTGGATTCTTAAGGCAGATTCAATTGAGCAATGCAGGAAAGAAAATCAAACGCTGTCTGAAAAACTGAAAGAATTCAGACAAGCTGGCATTCTGTTTATTTCTGAGGTATTTCCGGAGGAATCCCGGGGAATTGTGCAGGCACTTCTATACGGGGAACGTACTAATATTTCCGAAGATATTAATAAGGCATATCAGGAGCTTGGCATCGTTCATTTACTTGCGATCTCTGGTCTTCATGTCGGTATTTTAGTTTCCGGACTCTACTTTATCTTAATCAGGTCAGGAATGACGCATGAAAAAGTGAAACTTCTTTTAATCCTATCACTGCCGGTTTATTGCATAATTGCTGGAGGGGCGCCTTCCGTCCTCAGGGCTGCAGGGATGAGCATGCTTTATCTTGCATCAAAACAATTGAAGCTGCAGCTCTCTACAATTGATGTTATTTCCGTTACGTTTCTTATTTTGCTTTTTGCAGATCCATATTACTTATTTAATGTTGGCTTTCAATTATCCTTTTCAGTGAGTATGGCCCTTATTCTGTCAGCCAGGGCTTTTTCAAAAATGAACAACCGCTTTTATCAGCTGGTTGCGGTATCATCAGTTGCCCAGCTCTCATCCCTTCCGGTTATTTTGTACAGTTTTTATCAAATCTCCCTGTTAAGTCTGCCGATGAATCTTCTGTTTGTGCCTTTTTACTCCGTGGTCATTCTTCCTTTATCACTTGTATCAGTGCTTGCGATGATTATTTTTCCGCCATTTGGATCATTCCTGATCGCTTTAACGGATCTTGTGCTGCAAATCAGCAATGATCTTGTGCTGTTTATCAGCAGCTTGCCTTCATTTATGCTTCTATTTGGCAAACCATCTTTTATCTTTCTGTTTCTATTTACATTGTTTTTATGTCAGGCATTTATTGCATATGAGAAATCCCATCGATTGAAAGAAATGAGGCTTTTCGTTTCATTCCTTGTGCTTCTGCTTTTTTATCAGCACGAATCAGAGTATTTTGTTCAAACGGGTGAGATCGTGATGCTTGATGTTGGACAGGGTGATTCTATTTACCTCTCTGCACCGCATAATCAGGGGACATACTTAATCGATACTGGCGGTATGCTGTCATTTAATCAGGAAAAATGGAAAGAAAAAAGCAGCGCTTATTCAATCGCTGAAGATACACTTATTCCTTTTTTGAAATCAAAAGGCAAAAGAACCCTGGATAAACTGATTCTGACTCATGGAGATGCAGACCACGCCGGGGAGGTCATCGATCTTCTTGCTGAAATACGTGTCTTGGAGCTGATCGTGCCATATGGTTTTTTAAGAGGGGAATTTGAGCAGGAAATCATCGATAAAGCGAAAAGTAC
Source organism: Peribacillus frigoritolerans (assembly GCF_004358755.1). Taxonomy (GTDB): domain Bacteria; phylum Bacillota; class Bacilli; order Bacillales; family Bacillaceae; genus Bacillus_P. Next base: position 257,277 of record NZ_SMZY01000001.1, read on the forward strand.
AGGAACGGTGGTTTCAGTTTTGAAAAGCGGTGACGCTGTAGCTGACCATTTTTTCAACTTGCACATTTTATCTCCAATTGCTTTATCAGAGAGTGAAAATGACGATTCTTTAGTTATATTTGCAAAGATTGGAGGTTTGAAGTGGCTGTTTACGGGTGATTTAGAGCACGAAGGAGAAAAGCGTATCCTTGAAAAATATAAAGGTCTAAAAACCGACGTATTAAAGGTTGGTCATCATGGAAGCAAAGGTTCTACATCAGAATCGTTTGTAAAGCAGCTTCAGCCGGAGTTTGCTTTAATTTCAGCAGGTGAGAACAACCGGTATAACCATCCTCATGATGAAATTCTTCAGCTATTGAAAAAATATGATGTATCAGATCTTCAAACAAAAAGGGATGGTTCGATTACGTATAAATTTCACGGTGACAGTGGAACGTTTTCCGTGCAGCCTCCATACGATAGCGTATCAGATAAATGATTTATGAAAATGAAAAAGAGACTGCTCTGCAGTCTCTATGTAAGGGTTGTCATGAACCGATTAACTTGATAACTGTCGCTAATACGAAAATAGTGGCAAAAAAACCAAATGAAACGATAAATCCTACACCCGAGTCTACTGCATCGTTGCGTTTGCTTTGAACATTCTTTTCAAATTCATTCACAATTTACCCCTCCTATATGCCTTATAGTATAAGCCAAATCATACAAAAAATCTATCATTTTCCAATATGGGTTTTGACAACACTTTACACCTATAGAAACCCATCAGCATGAGAAAAATAATGACAACATATCGATCGCTTACCTGCACATGTAACCTGGGGCATGGGCGGTGGCGTTTATATATAGGGGAACCGGCTGAGCCTGTTCCCTGTTCATTTTGCCCATTTACAAAATCCGCACTTGCTAAACAGGCAGGAGACCGATAGGATTAGAAAAGAATGATTGAAACTGGGTGATAAAATGATATCAAACGTCTGGAAAGATTTGAAAAATAAACAGCTGAAGCCTGCTTACCTGCTTCTTGGAAAGGAATCTTATCTTATTCAGGAAACCGTTCAGCTGATTATTGAAGCTGCTTTGGATCCATCTGAAATGGATTTTAATCTTGCTCAGTATGACCTGTCTGAAACAGCATTGGAATCTGCCATTGAAGATGCAGAAACACTTCCTTTCTTAGGTGAAAAAAGAGTGGTTATTCTTAAGAATCCTCACTTTTTAACAAGTGAAAAGAAGAAAGAAAAGATAGAACACCGCATTGAAAAATTAGAGGAGTATTTGAAAAGTCCTGCTCCCTACACCATTTTGATTATTGTAGCACCTTACGAAAAGCTGGATGAACGAAAAAAAATCACTAAAGCTGTAAAAAAAATGACTGAAGCTGTTGAAATGAATGGATTTTCTGAGCATGAAACAAAAAAGTGGATGAAGGAACTGGCAGATGCAAATGCCATTGCACTTCAGGACTCCGCAAGAGATCGGCTATATTTGCTGACAGCCGGAAATTTAATGGCCATTTCACAAGAAATAAAAAAGCTGAGTACATATGCGGGTGAAGGCGGAATGATTACGGAAGACATTGTTTCTTCTCTTGTTTCAAGAACACTTGAGCAAAATATTTTCGAGTTGATTGAGAAGGTTATCCGCAAAGACAGGACTCGCGCCATGCAGATTTTTTATGATCTGCTGAAAGCAAACGAGGAACCTATCAAGATTTTATCCTTGCTGATTAATCAATTCAGATTGATTCTTCAAGTGAAAGAGCTGTCTGTTCTGGGATACGGACAGCAGCAAATTGCAGGGAATCTTAAGGTGCATCCATTCCGGGTGAAGCTTGCCATGCAGCAGGCACAGCTTTTTCAAACTCAGGAACTGACATCGATTATGAATCAGCTGGGTGACGCAGACTATGACATGAAAACCGGCAAAATGGATAAAAGACTCGCCGTTGAACTATTTTTGCTCCGATTGTTCAAATAAAGCCCATAAAAAAAATCCTCTTCTCGGGAAGAGGATTTTTTTATTATGCTGAAAGACCGTTTACAGATTTCGTTAAACGAGATTTGTAACGAGCAGCAGCGTTTTTGTGGATTAGACCACTTTGAGCAGCTTTGTCAATTCTTTTAGAAGCTACAGCTAGTGCAGCTTTTGCATTGTCAGCATCGTTGTTAACAACTAGAGCTTCTACTCTTTTAATAGCAGTACGCATAGCAGATTTGATTGTTACATTGTGTGCATTGCGCTCAGCGTTAGTTTTTGTGCGTTTGATTGCAGATTTGATGTTTGGCATTCGTTTCACCTCCTAAAAAGCATTCGAGATCTATTATACTCGACATTTTCATCAATAATAAGAACAAGTGATATTTTATCAAACGGACATATAGATTGCAATATAATTGTAAAGGAAATTATCACGGCTTATGACTGTCAAGAATGAAAGCTGGAAATTAAGGCAAAAATACAGATTAAGAAAGACTATGCAGCCAGGAGGTTATGACATTGAAAGAACCTTTAGATTTAAGTATGTATTCAGTCCGAACAGATTTGGCCATTGAAGCACGCGATTTGGCAGCTGAAACAAAAACACCTGAGCCCGAAAAGAAATCACCCGAGATTGAAGGCGTAATTGTTAAAGAGCGGGATGATAATGGAGTGAAAATAACATCTCTTCAAATTACCGAGAAGGGAGCAGAGCTTACCGGAAAGAAGCCTGGAAATTATTTGACCCTTGAAGTACAGGGGATTCGCCAAAAAGATACAGCGCTGCAAAATCAGGTTGTAGACGTTTTCGCAAAAGAATTCAGCAGTTTTATGGATGGATTGAAGATTCCAAAGGATGCAAGCTGTCTTGTAGTGGGTCTTGGCAACTGGAATGTGACACCAGATTCGCTTGGCCCACGCGTTGTAGAAAACCTTCTTGTTACACGTCATTTATTTCAGCTTCAGCCTGAAAATGTTCAGGAAGGCTTCAGACCAGTGAGCGCGATATCTCCTGGGGTAATGGGGATTACAGGAATTGAAACAAGCGATATTATTACCGGCATTATTGAAAAAAGCAATCCTGATTTTGTCATCGCCATTGATGCGCTGGCTGCAAGATCGATTGAGCGTGTAAATACAACGATTCAAATTTCAGATACAGGAATTCATCCGGGATCTGGCGTAGGAAATAAACGCAAAGAGTTAAGCATGGACACCCTGGGCATTCCTGTTATTGCACTTGGCATTCCGACAGTGGTGGATGCTGTTTCAATCACAAGCGATACGATTGATTTTATTTTAAAGCACTTCGGAAGAGAGATGAAGGAAGGAGACCGTCCTTCGAAGTCGCTCACTCCGGCAGGGATGTCATTTGGAGAAAAAAGAGTGCTTTCCGATGAAGATCTTCCATCAGATGAACATAGACAGCAATTCCTTGGAATCATTGGAACTCTTGAGGATGAAGAAAAAAGAAGACTGATCCACGAAGTCCTCTCTCCGCTTGGACATAATTTGATGGTGACTCCAAAGGAAGTTGACACCTTTATTGAAGACATGGCAACAGTTGTAGCGAATGGGCTGAACGAGGCACTTCATCAGCAGGTGGACAGCAGCAACGCGAGGTCATATACGCATTAAAAATCAGTCTACTTTCTCCGGCTGCTGCATATAGTTAAGCAGGCAAGCTTTGAAGGAGGAAGAAGATGAAGCATTCTCGAACTAATCGCGGAATAATAGTAACTTTGAATGGGACAAGCTTGAAAAAAGGATTTGCACTCGGCTTTATCGGGTTTATGCTCGTATTTTTACTTTCAGGCGCGCTGACTTCCTTAAAGCCTGAATATAGAATCACTTCAAAATCAATTAATGAATTAACAAATAATATAACAGGCAATTCTTTTATTCATCTGCTTGGTTTTGAAAATCGTTATTTTGTTCAGGATCTGCCTGAAGAAGCTAAACCGCCAAGTGTTTCATCTTTATTTTTCAAAGCGGCAACAAGCATCAACCCTGAAGACCCCCGAAGTCTGCTTGGAAGGGAGCTCCCTGGATTTACCCTTTTTGACAGCGAAATTGTAGTTGCGGGAGAAGGAACCGATTATACAACAATGCCAATTGAATCTCCCCCGCCGACAGAGGTGCTTCTAGAGGAGCGGGAAGCATCAATCGCTGACTTGGAAGGTGCGGATGATCAGCCGGATCAGTCAAAAACACCGCCGATTGCGACAACAGGAGAACGGAAAGTGGTTTACATTTACCATACACATACAACAGAATCCTATTTGCCTATGCTAAAGAATGTCAAAAATGCAAACAGCGCTTATCATTCAGAAGCAAACGTAACACTCGTAGGAGACAGACTCGGAAAAGCACTTGAAGATAAAGGAATCGGAACAAACGTAGATAAAACCAATTTCATGAAGAAACTGAATGAGAAGGGCTGGTCATTTACAAAAGCATATACCATGTCCCGGCCGACAGTTGAAACAGCAATGGCGGGAAATAAAGAGATTCAGTATGTAATTGATATTCACCGTGATTCACAGCCTTATAAAATAACAACCGCAGATATTAACGGGAAGAAATATGCCAAGGTTGCATTCGTCATAGGGGGGAAAAATCCTCTTCATGATAAAAACAAACAACTGGCCTCCGAGCTTCATAAAAGAATTGAAGCAAAATACCCGGGGCTGAGCAGAGGTGTGTTCCTTAAAGATTCCCCAGGTTCAAACAGCCTGTATAATCAGGATCTTACAGAAAATGCAATGTTGATTGAATTCGGCGGCATCGATAACAACCTGGAGGAACTTAACCGTACTGCAGATGCAGTTGCAGATATTTTCAGTGAGTATTACTGGCAGGCAGAAAAAGTAAATGCTGCAGCTCCTGAGAAAAAATAAGATAAATTCAGATTAGAGGGAAGTATGATGATGAAATTCATGCTAAAGTGCTTTGTCCTATGCTCAATACTGCTGCTTGGTGTTTTGTTTGGCATGCAGCAGGCCAATCAGGGTCTTGTAAAAATGAAAGGATACGATGACCCCAATTTGAGCAGCGCTTTTGAAGTGAAAAATGATTCATCAGGAGAACTGGAAGCTTCCGTATTAGGCGTCAGCCATAATCTCGAAGAAAAACAGGAAAAGCTCGAGGAAATGGAGGCATTCAATTTCTTTTCCCAGCTTGGAAAAAAATTTGCCGCGCTTGCAAGTGCAGTCATAACGGGGTTTATTACATTTTTGGCAGGACTGGTTGAAAGCCTGTTTCAATAAACCGAAGATTGCATAGGATGGAGGGAAGCTGATTGGAGGCCTTCCTCTTTTTTGTGAGGTGGTGGATCCTGATCTGTCTGTGTCAAGCTCCGCCTCCCAGTCTTCGGGCAGAACAAAAATTCTCCAATTAGTTTGGAAACCCCTCCGATTAATTCGGAAACCCCATGAATTAATTCCAAAACCCCTCCAATTAAATTGGAAAACCCATCAATTCCGTATTGACTGCTCGGCCTGAACAGGCGGTTCCGCTTTTCGGTGTTGTCTAGCTCCATCGCCCAACTCCTCGGCCAGAACGGATCAGCCAGAGCAAAGGCAAAAAGCGCCTTCACTGGCTGATCCTTATCTGTCTGCCTGCGCTAAACGGGCGGTTCCGCTTTTCGGTGTTGAATGTTACTTCCCCTATTGATATAATCAAATTTAGTGCATTGGCCAGTTTAGTAGGAGTGATAGAACGATTATGAAGAATAAAGAAGATAAATTAAATAGGCAATCCAAGATACGCAATTTCTCGATTATTGCCCATATTGATCATGGGAAGTCAACGCTTGCGGACAGAATTCTGGAAAAAACGTCAGCGTTAACACAAAGAGAAATGAAAAATCAGCTTCTTGACTCAATGGATCTTGAGAGAGAACGCGGAATAACGATTAAATTAAATGCCGTTCAATTAAGATATAAAGCAAAAGATGGAGAAGAATATATTTTCCATTTGATTGATACACCGGGACATGTCGATTTTACATACGAGGTTTCCCGCAGTCTGGCTGCTTGTGAGGGAGCTGTACTGGTTGTTGATGCTGCACAGGGAATTGAAGCTCAAACCCTTGCGAATGTTTACTTGGCTCTGGATAATGATCTGGAAATTCTTCCGATTATCAACAAGATAGACCTTCCAAGCGCTGATCCTGAACGTGTCCGCCAGGAAATTGAAGATGTAATCGGTCTTGATGCTTCAGAAGCTGTCCTTGCTTCAGCTAAAGCTGGCATCGGAATTGAAGAAATATTGGAACAGATTGTTGAAAAAGTTCCTGCTCCACAAGGTGATCCTGATGCGCCGCTTAAAGCGCTTATCTTTGACTCCTTATATGACGCATACCGCGGAGTTGTGGCATACATCCGAGTAGTAGAGGGATCGGTTAAAGTCGGACAAAAAATCAAGATGATGGCAACGGGCAAGGAATTTGAAGTAACAGAGGTCGGTGTATTTACACCTAAAGCTCTGTTGCTTGATGAATTAAATGTAGGCGATGTCGGATTCTTAACAGCTGCCATTAAAAATGTTGGCGATACAAGAGTCGGTGATACGATAACGGACGCTAAAAATGGTGCAACCGAGGCGCTTCCAGGCTACCGTAAATTAAATCCTATGGTGTATTGCGGCCTGTATCCAATTGATACGGCAAGATACAATGATCTGCGCGAGGCTTTAGAAAGATTGGAGCTTAACGATTCAGCACTTCAATATGAACCGGAGACATCTCAGGCACTTGGCTTTGGATTCCGCTGCGGATTCCTTGGACTTCTGCATATGGAAATTATCCAGGAACGGATTGAGCGTGAATTTAAAATTGATTTAATTACAACTGCACCAAGTGTAATTTATAATGTCTTTTTGACAGATGGCAGCGAAGTCCGGATTGATAACCCATCCAATCTTCCTGATCCTCAAAAGATTGACCGGATTGAAGAGCCATATGTGAAAGCGACCGTAATGGTTCCAAACGATTATGTCGGTGCTGTCATGGAGCTTTGCCAGAATAAACGCGGCAACTTTATCGATATGCAATATTTGGATGAAAACAGAGTCAGCATTGTTTATGAACTTCCATTATCGGAAATCGTTTATGATTTCTTTGACCAATTAAAATCAAACACAAAAGGGTATGCGTCATTTGATTATGAGCTGATCGGCTATAAAACGTCCCAGCTTGTGAAAATGGATATCCTGCTCAACAATGAGAAAATTGATGCACTGTCATTTATCGTTCACAGAGATTCAGCCTATGACCGCGGTAAAATCATTGTAGAGAAATTAAAAGAACTGATTCCGCGCCAGCAATTCGAGGTGCCGATTCAGGCGGCAATCGGACAAAAAGTGGTTGCTCGTTCGACAATCAAAGCAATGCGCAAAAACGTCCTTGCCAAATGCTACGGAGGAGACATCTCCCGTAAACGCAAACTTCTTGAGAAGCAAAAAGAAGGTAAGAAACGAATGAAAACCGTCGGTTCTGTAGAAGTTCCACAGGAAGCCTTCATGGCTGTTCTGAAAATGGACGATAACTAATTCCAATCATTTTCATTCAAACACAATGTGTGATATCGTAAGAAAAAACATTTGCCGCAGTCAACGCACTGCGGCTTCTTTATTAGAAGGTGAGAAAAATGGTCAAAGCTGCATATCTACACATTCCTTTTTGCGAGCAGATCTGTCATTATTGTGACTTTAACAAGGTCTTTTTGAAAAATCAGCCAGTTGAGGAGTACCTTGACAGCATGCAAATGGAAATGAAAAACACTCTTATAAAATACCCGTCAGATTCTCTTGAGACAATTTTTATAGGCGGAGGCACACCCACTGCTTTAAATGAAAAACAAATGGAAAAGCTCCTGACAGCAATAAATGAGGAGTTTAAGCCATCCCCATCATTACACGAATTTGCAGTAGAAGCGAATCCTGGTGACCTTTCATATGAAAAGTTAAAGGTGATGAAAGACCTTGGCGTAAACCGCCTGAGTTTCGGCGTGCAGACATTTAACGACAGGCTGCTTGAAAAGATCGGGCGCACTCACCGTTCGGCTGATGTCATGAAAAGCATTGAGCTAGCCAAAAAAGCAGGCTTTGACAATATAAGCATTGACTTGATGTACGGGCTGCCCGGGCAGACAATCCAAGATTTCAGAGATTCCCTGAAGATTGCGTTTGGCCTTGATGTTAAGCATTATTCTTCGTATTCTCTCATTGTTGAACCCAAAACGGTTTTTTATAATTTAATGTCCAAAGGCAAACTGATCCTTCCTCCTGAGGAAGATGAAGCCGTCATGTATGAATATCTCATGGAAGAGATGGAACAGCATGGTTTTCATCAATATGAAATCAGCAATTTTGCCATTCCAGGTTTTGAAAGCAGACATAATCTTACTTATTGGGATAATGAAGAATACTACGGAATCGGAGCGGGAGCGCACAGCTACACAGGCAATATCCGGCGGGCAAATGCAGGTCCGCTGAAAAAATATATGCAGCTGATTGAAGAAACAGGATTTCCCTATCTGAATGAGCATCAAGTAACAGAAGCTGAAAAGATGGAAGAGGAACTTTTCCTTGGTTTACGTAAATCTTCCGGAGTCAGCAAAAAGAGATTTGCCGATAAGTTCGGCATGCCTATTACAAATGTTTTTGGATTGCAGATCCAGGAACAAACTGAAAAAGGCCTGTTAAATGATGGAGAGGATTCCATTTCACTCACTCACCAGGGGAAATTACTGGGAAATGAAGTTTTTCAGGCATTTTTAGGTGTTGTGCCTGCTGAATAGGGTAAACATAAAAGACGGCGTTTTTACGCTTGTCTTTTTGTTTTCCTTTTCTTAAATGATTTACCTATAAACTCATAGGGAATTTAATCTAAATAATTGACATTTAACGTTTGATTTGATACTTTTTATTATAGATTTAGCACTCACGCATACAGAGTGCTAACAGAGGTGATGATAATGTTAACAGATCGTCAGCTTTTAATACTTCAGGTCATTGTTGATGATTTTATTCAATCGGCTCAGCCGGTTGGCTCTAGAACTCTTTCTAAGAAGGAAACGATCACATTCAGTTCTGCAACAATCAGAAATGAAATGGCAGACCTTGAAGAAATGGGTTTTATCGAAAAGACCCACAGTTCATCTGGCAGAGTTCCGTCTGAGAAAGGGTACCGCTATTATGTGGATCACTTGCTTGCTCCGCAGAAACTGACAAATATGGATGTTGTTACGATTAAGTCTGTCTTTGCAGAGCGCATATTTGAACTTGAAAAAGTAGTGCAGAAGTCTGCTCAGATTCTTTCGGACTTAACGAATTACACGTCAATTATTTTAGGTCCTAAAGTAAACGAAAATCGGCTGAAACGAATTCAGATTGTTCCAATCAGCGAAGATACAGCTGTTGCAATTATTGTGACAAATACGGGCCATGTTGAAAACAGGACCATTTCTTTTCCGGGAACAATTGATCCGCAGGATATAGAGAAAATGGTAAACATATTAAATGAGCGATTATTTAACGTCCCGATTGTCGAATTGCATGACAAGATATACAAAGAAATAGTAAACTTGCTGAGGAATCATATTCAAAATTATGACTCCATCATGAAAGTTCTATCTGGAACATTCACGATGAACGCAAATGAAAAGATATACTTCGGCGGGAAAACAAATATGTTAAGCCAGCCTGAATTCAATGATATCACGCGTGTCAGAACACTTTTGACAATGATCGAGGAAGAGCAGGAATTATATAACATTCTGCAGGCCTATGATTCAGGAATTACGATTAAAATCGGCAAAGAAAATCAGAACATTGCAATGGAAAACTGCAGTCTGATTACAGCAACCTACTCTGTTGATAATAAACAAATAGGGCGGATTGCCGTCCTTGGACCGACAAGAATGGAATATTCCCGGGTAATCAGCCTGCTTCAGAGAGTCACAAAAGATATGTCCAAAGCCTTAACAAATCTGTATCACTCATAAAAACATTGTCCATATTGTAAGAGAGTGGAAAATTGTTTTCCGCTCCCTTTCCATGGCTTTGCACTTTAAGGGAGGTGAAAGAAATTGACTAACGACGCAAAAGAAAGCTTAAAAGAAAATGAAACAGCAACAAAACAAGAAGAAACGTTGATTAACCAAGAGGGTGAATCAGCGGATTCTGATATACAAGCTGAACAAGCGCAGGAATCTGATGAGTTAACAGCAGCCAAAGCTAAGATTGATGAACTTGAAGCCAAACTTAGTGAAACTGAAAACCGCATGTACCGCGTACAGGCAGATCTGGATAACTTCAGAAGAAGAGCACGTCTTGATCTTGAGGCTGCACAAAAATATCGTTCTCAAAATCTGATAACCGAAATACTGCCAGCTCTTGATAACTTTGAAAGAGCGTTAAAAATAGATACGGATGACGAAAAAACACAATCCTTGCTACAGGGAATGGATATGGTTTATCGCCAGCTGGTTCAGGCGCTGCAAAATGAGGGCATTGAAGCCATTCAAGCAGAAGGGCAGCCGTTTGACCCGCATCTTCATCAGGCAGTTATGCAGGTGGAAGATGATCAATATGAATCCAATGTTGTCATTGAAGAATTCCAAAAAGGCTACAAATTAAAAGACCGCATTATCAGACCAGCAATGGTTAAAGTGAATCAATAACTTACATATTAGGAGGTTTCTACGATGGGGAAAATTATCGGCATCGATTTAGGTACAACAAACTCATGTGTTGCAGTGTTAGAAGGCGGAGAACCTAAGGTTATTCCAAATGCAGAAGGCAACCGCACAACTCCTTCAGTAGTGGCATTTAAAAATGGCGAGCGCCAGGTTGGTGAAGTAGCAAAACGCCAGGCTATTACAAATCCAAACACTATTATGTCCATCAAACGACACATGGGAACGGACTATAAAGTAGAGGTAGAAGGCAAGGAGAATACTCCTCAGCAAATCTCTGCCATTATCCTTCAGCACTTAAAAGCATATGCAGAAGACTATTTAGGCGAGCCTGTTACAAAAGCTGTTATCACAGTACCGGCATACTTCAATGATGCTGAGCGTCAGGCAACAAAAGATGCAGGTAAAATTGCAGGACTTGAAGTTGAGCGTATTATCAACGAACCAACTGCAGCAGCACTTGCTTACGGTTTAGATAAAACAGACCAAGATCAGACAATTCTTGTTTACGATTTAGGCGGCGGTACATTTGACGTATCCGTTTTAGAACTTGGAGACGGAGTATTTGAAGTTCGTTCAACAGCTGGAGACAACCGTCTTGGCGGAGATGATTTTGACCAAGTAATCATTGATTATCTTGTTTCAGAATTCAAAAAAGAAAACGGCATCGACCTTTCAAAAGATAAAATGGCTCTTCAGCGCTTGAAAGATGCTGCTGAAAAAGCTAAGAAAGATCTATCTGGTGTATCTTCAACACAGATTTCACTGCCATTCATCACAGCTGGAGAAGCTGGACCTCTTCACTTGGAAGTAACATTGTCACGTGCTAAATTCGAAGAGCTTTCTTCTGACTTAGTTGAAAGAACAATGGGTCCTGTTCGCCAGGCGCTTCAAGATGCAGGACTTTCTAAAAATGAAATTGATAAAGTAATCCTTGTCGGCGGATCTACTCGTATTCCTGCTGTTGTAGAAACAATCAAAAAAGAGCTTGGCCAAGAGCCATCAAAAGGTGTTAACCCGGACGAAGTTGTAGCACTTGGTGCAGCAATTCAAGGCGGCGTTATCACTGGTGATGTGAAAGACGTTGTATTACTTGACGTAACACCACTTTCACTTGGAATTGAAACAATGGGCGGCGTATTCACCAAGTTAATCGAGCGCAACACGACGATTCCAACAAGCAAATCACAAGTATTCTCAACGGCTGCTGACAGCCAAACAGCTGTAGATATTCATGTTCTTCAAGGTGAGCGTCCAATGTCTGCAGATAATAAAACATTAGGGCGTTTCCAATTAACGGATATTCCTCCGGCTCCGCGCGGAGTTCCGCAAATTGAAGTATCATTCGATATTGATAAAAACGGTATCGTAAATGTTCGTGCAAAAGATTTAGGCACAAACAAAGAACAAACAATCACAATTAAATCTTCAACAGGTTTAAGTGATGAAGAAATCGAACGCATGGTAAAAGAAGCAGAAGAGAATGCAGATGCGGATAAAGCGCGCAAAGAAGAAGTTGAACTTCGCAATGAAGCAGATCAGCTGGTTTTCACAACTGAAAAGACTCTGAAAGATCTTGAAGGCAAAGTTGACGAAGCTGACGTTGCAAAAGCGAACGAAGCTAAAGATGCTTTAAAAGCGGCTATTGAGAAAAATGAGCTTGAAGAAATCAGAACGAAAAAAGATGAGCTTCAAGAAATCGTTCAGCAATTATCAATGAAGTTGTATGAAGAAGCTGCAAAACAGCAGCAAGGTGCTGAAGGTGCAGCAGGCGCCAAGCAAGATGACAACGTAGTTGATGCTGAATATGAAGAAGTAAACGACGATAAAAAATAATACTGAGCGGAAATGAGTGACTTCATCCCGCATAAGGAAAGTCAAAGTCAGGCTTGTCTTGACTTTGACTTTTTTTTCATGAAGAAAGCAAAGACTTTTCAGAAAAGAATGAATAGATTATGGGTATGAAAACACCTTCTATACGTAAACAATATCTTGCAATCAGGTTAAATCGAGTGATACAATTTACTTTATGTGAGAATTCGGGAGTGAGAAATTATGAGCAAGCGTGATTACTATGAAGTGCTTGGAGTAAGTAAGAGCGCGACAAAGGATGAAATGAAAAAAGCGTACCGCAAGCTTTCAAAACAATATCATCCTGATATCAACAAAGATGCGGATGCAACCGATAAATTCAAAGAAATTTCAGAAGCCTATGAGGTTCTGACTGATGATCAGAAGCGTGCGCAATATGATCAATTTGGACATACTGATCCTAACCAGGGCTTCGGAGGATCTGACTTCGGCGGAGGATTCGGATTTGACGATATTTTCAGTTCAATCTTTGGCGGCGGAAGAAGACGTGACCCAAATGCGCCAAGACAAGGTGCTGACCTTCAGTATACAATGACTCTGTCCTTTGAAGATGCCGTATTCGGCAAGGATACAACCATTGAAATTCCGCGTGAAGAAACATGTGATACATGTGACGGCTCTGGAGCAAAGCCTGGAACTAAACCGGAAACATGTAAACATTGTAACGGATCAGGACAGCTGAACGTTGAGCAGAACACGCCATTCGGCAGAATTGTCAACCGCCGCGTATGTAATCATTGCAGCGGAACAGGCAAAATGATCAAGCATAAATGTTCAACGTGCGGAGGAGCCGGCAAAGTTCAAAAACGGAAAAAGATTTCTGTTAAAATTCCAGCTGGAGTCGATGATGGCCAGCAGCTTAGAGTTTCCGGACAAGGGGAGCCAGGATTAAATGGTGGGCCAAGCGGTGATTTATATGTTGTATTCCAAGTTAGATCTCATGAGTTCTTTGAGAGAGACGGAGACGATATCTACTGTGAAATGCCGCTTACATTTGCACAGGCCGCTTTAGGCGATGAAATTGAAGTGCCTACTCTGCACGGCAAAGTAAAACTTAAGGTACCGGCCGGAACACAAACGGGCACAAAATTCCGTATGAAGGGAAAAGGTGTCGCAAATGTGAGAGGGTACGGACAGGGCGATCAGCACATTATCGTTCGTGTATTAACGCCTACTAATATTACAGAAAAACAAAAAGAGCTTATCCGCGAATTCGCTGAAATGAGCGGGGGAAGACCAGATGAGCATGAAGAAAGCTTTTTTGATAAAGTGAAGCGTGCGTTCAAGGGTGAATAAACAGAAGTGGAGCTGGTAGAATGAAATGGTCCGAGTTAAGTATTCATACAACACAAGAAGCGGTAGAACCAATTTCGAATATATTGCATGAGGCCGGAGCGAGCGGTGTCGTCATAGAAGATCAAATGGATCTATTAAAAGAGCGCGAAAGTGTTTATGGAGAAATCTACCACCTCAATTCTGATGACTATCCTGATGAAGGTGTTATTATTAAGGCATATCTGCCGGTAAACAGTTTCCTTGGCGAAACCGTTGAGGAGATTAAAGAAGCTGTAAATAACCTGCTTATTCATGATATCGATTTAGGGAAAAATGATATCTCAATAAGTGAGGTAAATGATGAAGAGTGGGCAACAGCGTGGAAGAAATATTATCATCCCGTTAAGATTTCGGAGCGATTTACGATCGTGCCGACATGGGAAACTTATACACCGGTCCATTCTGATGAACTCATTATTGAGCTTGATCCCGGGATGGCTTTTGGCACAGGGACTCATCCTACAACCGTTCTTTGTATTCAGGCGCTTGAACGGTCTGTAAAAGAACACGATTTAGTTGTAGATGTAGGCACAGGATCGGGAGTTTTAAGCATTGCCTCTGCAATGCTTGGTGCAAAAAAGGTTCAGGCACTGGATTTAGATCCAGTTGCTGTTGAAAGCGCACGTTTAAATACGAAATTAAATAAAGTGCACCAGGCCGTCACAGTATCTCAAAATAATTTGCTGAACGGTATTCAAGGTCCTGTAGACGTAGTCGTTGCAAATATTTTGGCTGAAGTCATTCTGCGATTTGTCCACGATGCAATTCAGATACTGAAACAAGGCGGTTTGTTCATCACTTCTGGAATCATTCTCAATAAAAAGGCTGAGGTTAAAAACGGTTTAATCGAGGCTGGATTTGAGATTGAAGAAACAGTTGTTATGGAAGACTGGGTGGCCTTTATCGCAAGAAAGAAATAAGAGGTGCTCATCTGTGCAGCGTTATTTTATAAGTGAAAAAAAAGAGAATTTAACGAGCAGAATTACAATTACGGGAGATGATGTTCATCACATCTCCCGTGTTATGCGTATGAAACCCGGCAGCAAACTGATTTGCTGTACGTCAGATGGACAGGCAGCGCTTTGTGAGATAGAAGAGGTAAATGATGAGACAGCAGTATGCATGATCATCGACTGGCAGACTGCTGATTATGAACTCCCTGTATCAGTCACGATAGCGAGCGGGCTGCCTAAAGGGGATAAGCTGGAATGGATTCTTCAAAAGGGCACAGAACTTGGTGCCGCTTCGTTTATCCCTTTTAATGCTGCTCGTTCCGTTGTAAAGCTTGATGCAAAAAAAGCAGTCAAAAAAGTGGAGCGCTGGAGAAAGATTGTAAAAGAAGCATCTGAACAATCCTATCGCAATAGAATTCCTGAGGTTGCTGAACCATATAGCTGGAAGGAACTCATTATTGCTTCCGCTTCATATGATGTCAAAATCGTTGCATATGAAGAATCCGCTAAAAATGGGGAGCTCGCAAATCTTGCAAAAGCATTAAATGAAAGTCATTCAGGTCAGACCATTCTTGTGGTTTTTGGACCAGAAGGCGGACTAACAGAAGAAGAAATAAAACAGCTGAAGGATGCAGGGTTTACAGCTTGCGGGCTCGGGCCGAGAATTTTACGGACGGAAACGGCTCCGCTATATGTTTTATCTGCTGTTTCTTATTATTTTGAATTATCGAGGTGATTACCATGCCAACCGTGGCATTTCATACACTTGGCTGTAAAGTAAACCATTATGAAACAGAAGCTATCTGGCAGTTATTCAAGGACGCAGGCTATGACCGTTCTGAATTTGAAAGCAAAGCTGATGTTTATGTCATAAATACATGTACAGTAACGAATACTGGCGATAAAAAAAGCAGGCAGGTCATTCGCCGTGCAATCAGAAAAAATCCGGACGGCGTTATTTGTGTAACCGGCTGTTATGCTCAAACGTCTCCAGCTGAAATTATGGCGATTCCGGGTGTGGATATCGTAGTAGGTACATCTGACCGTGTTAAAATGCTTGACTATATTGAGCAATTTAAAAACGAAAGACAGCCAATTAACGGCGTCAGCAATATTATGAAGGCTCGGGTATATGAGGAACTTGATGTACCTGCTTTTACGGACCGCACTCGTGCATCATTGAAGATTCAGGAAGGCTGCAACAACTTCTGTACATTCTGTATTATTCCATGGGCACGCGGCTTAATGCGCTCCCGTGACCCTAAAGAAGTGATTAAACAGGCTCAGCAGTTAGTTGATGCAGGCTATAAAGAAATCGTATTAACAGGTATTCATACTGGCGGATACGGAGAAGACATGAAGGATTACAACTTCGCTATGCTGCTTCGTGATCTGGACACTCAGGTTCACGGCTTAAAGCGCATCAGAATCTCATCTATTGAGGCAAGTCAAATTACAGACGAAGTCATAGAAGTGCTTGATCAGTCAGATAAAATTGTCCGCCATTTGCATATTCCGATTCAATCAGCCTCAAATACTGTATTGAAAAGAATGCGGCGCAAATACACAATGGAATTCTTTGCTGAGCGTTTAACGCGCCTGAAACAAGCTTTGCCAGGACTTGCTGTAACTTCTGACGTAATCGTCGGATTCCCTGGTGAAACGGATGAAGAATTCATGGAAACATATAACTTTATTAAAGAACATAAATTCTCAGAGCTTCATGTTTTCCCTTATTCAAAACGGACTGGCACGCCTGCTGCAAGAATGGAAGATCAAGTAGATGAGGACATCAAAAATGAACGTGTTCATCAGCTGATTGCCCTTTCTGATCAGCTTGCGAAAGAATACGCATCTGTATATGAAGATGAAGTTCTGGAGGTTATTCCAGAAGAACTATACAAAGAAGATCCTGAAAGCGGACTTTATGTCGGTTATACGGATAATTACCTGAAAGTTGTTTTCCCTGCAGCAGAAGAAATGGTCGGGAAAATTGTGAAAGTGAAAATTACTAAAGCTGGCTATCCATATTCAGAAGGACAGTTTGTACGTGTCATGGAAGAAGAACCTGCAGCTGAAAGCATGAGAAACATCTCTTAACCTGGTCGAGCAGACCGGGTTTTTTTATTTATCTTAAAATCAGGAAACTCACTTTCTTTAAAAACGAGGTTTAGAATTATTTCTCTGGTGTAAATTAAGTTTGTACTCGTATTTATTTTGAAAAAATGTTAAGATGTAAGAGGTCAGACGACTAATTAAATGGAAAAGGGGTACTTACATATGTCAGTAAATATTGGCAGTATGATTGACCATACAGCATTAAAGCCTGAAACAACAAAGGCTCAAATCGAAACATTATGCGCAGAAGCTAAGGAATATAAATTCGCATCTGTCTGTGTAAATCCAACATGGATTGAAACAGCAGCTGCTTTACTAAAAGGAACAGACGTAAAAGTTTGTACTGTCATCGGTTTCCCTCTTGGTGCAACTACAGTTGAAACAAAAGCATTTGAAACAAAAGATGCAATCGCAAAAGGTGCAACAGAAGTTGATATGGTAATCAACATCGCCGCATTAAAAGATAAAAATGACGAGCTTGTTGAGCGCGATATCCGTGCTGTTGTAGATGCAGCTAAAGGAAAAGCGCTTACTAAAGTAATCATTGAATCATGTCTTTTAACTGATGAAGAAAAAGTAAGAGCCTGCGAATTATCAGTTAAAGCGGGAGCGGATTTTGTGAAAACTTCTACTGGTTTTTCAACTGGCGGAGCAACTGTCGAAGATATCGCTCTAATGCGCAAAACAGTAGGACCTGATGTTGGAGTGAAAGCTTCAGGCGGCGTCCGTGACCGCGCAGGAGCGCTAGCAATGGTTGAAGCAGGTGCAACCCGCATCGGTGCAAGTGCTGGAATTTCAATTGTTAAAGGTGAAGTTTCAAACTCTGATTATTAATATAAGACTATAAAGACTGCTGAAATTTTTTCGGCAGTCTTTTTTATTTCCCTCTAAAAAAAGTTGAAAATGAAACAACGAAACTGCCGAATGCATTTGCAAAGGGAAGCAAGGCAAGTGAACTGATGACATTAAAAATTAAACTGAAATGAGCGAGCTGCAAGTCCGGATGTGAAGATAGATTTTGAACAGCTGAACTGCATAATGAAATGAAAGGGTAAAATGCGGCTACACCTATAACATTGACCCATATATGTGCATACGCAGTCAGCTTTGCTTCTTGATTTGCGGCGGCGGCTGCCATCCAGCCGGTAATACAAGTGCCGATATTTGCTCCGAGAACATAAGCAATGCCTGCACTGAGCGTAAGGATATCTGCATTTAAAAAACTCATAATGATGCCTACAGTCGCTGCACTCGAATGAATAATTGCAGTTAGAAGCGTCCCGCAGATGACTCCTGCAAAAGAGTGCTCATTTGTATAGAGCAATAACTCGTTAACAAGCTCCAATTGTGATAGAGGATAAGCAAGCCGGCCAAAGCCAGACATCGCTGAAAAAAGTGCCCCGAGTCCCATAGAAGCTTCACACATTCGAATCAGCGCTTCCTTTTTGAACACAACTCCCATAAAAAAACATAGAAGCCCAATAATGAAAAGCGGAAGAATCAATGATCCAATATCCAATGTAATTAGCTGGGTCGTGAAAGTAGATCCGATATTCGTTCCAAGAATAATTCCAATCGTTTGTTTAAACGAGATGACTCCTGCTGAAACAAGACCGATTACGATGATCATCACAGCTGAACTGCTTTGCAGGATCCCCGTAAAAATGATTCCCGCCATAAAAGCTTTAACGGGATGATTAATACAAGCATAAATCCAGTCTCTCATCGCATGTCCGGATAGAACAGACAGGCCATTTTTCAGCAAATGCATACCCGCTAAAAAAACAATCAAGTAAAGCAGGAAAAAGCCTGCAGCCCCCATCAAATCACCTCTTATTTTAAAAATATATGGACAAGCGCACGGCAGCATGACAAAAATCTACCGGACAAATGAACGAAATTAAGAACTTTTTCTTATATAAGTTGACCTCTGAGAAACGTTATATTATAATTGCAAAGTACATGTTTTCTTTAAACATGTTTATTAAACAGATGATGTCGATTGGTTGTATTCGGAGGGAGGGAATAAGAATGTCAAAAACGGTCGTTCGTAAAAACGAGTCGCTTGAGGACGCTCTTCGTCGCTTCAAACGTACAGTATCAAAAAGCGGTACTATACAAGAAGCTAGAAAGCGCGAATTCTATGAAAAACCTAGCGTAAAACGTAAGAAAAAGTCTGAAGCTGCTAGAAAACGCAAATTCTAAAGAGGGTGGATTTATGAGTCTTCTTGAGCGTTTGAATCAAGATATGAAACAAGCGATGAAGAACAAAGAGAAGGACAAACTGGCTGTTATCCGCATGGTGAAAGCCTCATTACAAAATGAAGGCATCAAGCTGGGTAAACAGGAGTTGTCTGCTGAAGAGGAACTGACTGTGTTTTCTCGCGAATTAAAGCAACGTAAAGACTCCCTCCAGGAATTCAGTAAAGCTGATCGCTTAGATTTAGTTGAAAAGACACAGGCTGAACTTGATATTTTAACTGTATACATGCCAAAACAGCTTTCAGAAGAAGAACTTCAAGCTATTGTGAAAGAAACAATCGCAGAAGTAAACGCAACTTCTAAAGCAGACATGGGTAAAGTTATGGCTGCAATCATGCCTAAAGTTAAAGGTAAGGCTGATGGCGCGCTTGTCAATAAAACTGTAGCTGGACAGCTATCATAAAAAGACGGAAAACACCTTGTTCATTTGAACAAGGTGTTTTTTAATGTCTTAATGGAAAAACTTACTCAACTATTTCCTTAAAAATAGTCTTGAAAATCAATCGCATCACCATTTCACCTAAAAATAGGTCACTTTAACTTGTAACATAAAAAAATCGTTATATAAGTTTAGAAATAGGTAAATGAAAAATCTTGTTTGTCCCCATTATCTGCCTGTCGGTTCTAAACTGGTATTTCTGCTTCACACAATGTCCAGCTCCACTTCCTAGCCCTCGGCCAGAACAAATTCCCCCAAAAAGGCGGAATCCGTACTTTTCGGAGGAATTCTTATTTGTCTGTCGGGTCTGAACTGGTATTTCTGCATCACACATTGTCCAGCTCCACTTCCTAACTCCTCGGTCAGAACAGATTCGCCATTAAAGGCAAAAAGCGCCTTTAATGGCGAATCTTTATCTGCCTGTCGGAGCTAAACGGGCTTTTAGCTTCACACATTGTCCAGCTCCATCGCCCAACTCCTCGGCCAGAACGTCTCAGCCTGAAAAGTCAAACCCGGACTTTCCAGTCTGAGCCTTTTCTGTCTGTCGGAGCTAAACTGGATTTTTCTGTTCACACATTGTCCAGCTCCACCTCCTAACTCCTCGGTCAGAACAGATTCGCCATTAAAGGCAAAAAGCGCCTTTAATGGCGAATCTTTATCTGCCTGTCGGAGCTAAACGGGCTTTTAGCTTCACACATTGTCCAGCTCCATCGCCCAACTCCTCGGCCAGAACGTCTCAGCCTGAAAAGTCAAACCCGGACTTTCCAGTCTGAGCCTTTTCTGTCTGTCGGAGCTAAACGGGCGGTTCCGCTTTTCTAATAAGAATTTTTCCTAAAAACGAAACCTATACTTAAGTTGAAACGTATTACTGTTAAACCTTACGATTGAAAGGGGGCTTGCGATTCAATTGGTGGGAAATCATAACCGTTTATTTCACATATTATTTGGATTTGTTTTGTTTCTTTCCTTGTTTGGCAGCGCGTATATGCCCGCTGCAGATAATCATTCTGAAAAAGTGGCGGTCATCCCAATTGAAGAAACCGTTGAAAAAGGGTTGTCACAATTTATTAAAAGATCTTTTAAGGAAGCAAGAGCTGAAAATGCTGACCACATTATCCTCGATATAAATACTCCGGGCGGAGCGGTTGATGCAGCACTTGAAATCGCGGACACAATAAGAGCATCAGAAATCCCAGTAACCGCTTTTATTGACAGACGGGCATTATCGGCTGGAGCTTATATTGCCTTAAATGCTGACCAGATTTACATGGTTCCTGGAGCCAAGATGGGTTCTGCGGCAATTATTGATCTCGAGGGTAATACCGCTGATAAAAAAGCGGAATCTCTCTGGCTGGCTGAAATGAAAGAATCTGCGGAACAGAATAACAGAGATTCAAAATATGCCCTTGCGATGGCTGACCCTGATGTTGACCTTCCAGAGTTTGGGGCAGGCAAGGGTGATTTATTGACATTGACTGCAGAGCAGGCGGTAGAGGTAAACTATGCAGAAGGTATCGCTGAGAATCTGAACAGTTTGTTAAAAGAACTGAACTTAAGTTCTGCTGAAGTAATTGATATTGAAGTAAGCTTCGCTGAAAAAGTAGCAAGATTTGTGACCAATCCCATTGTGATTCCGATTCTGCTTTCGATTGGAAGTCTAGGACTTATCGTTGAATTATACAGTCCTGGCTTTGGGCTGCCGGGCTTCATGGGACTATCCTCGCTGTTTCTGTTCTTTTACGGGCATTATATTGCGGGGCTGGCAGGGCTTGAAACTGTGATTTTGTTCATCGTTGGATTAATTCTGGTGGCCGCTGAGTTTTTTGTTCCCGGCGGAATTATAGGTTTTATTGGGTTTGGAGCGATCCTATTAAGCTTTTTCATCGCAACCGATGATATTGCATATATGGCATTTTCATTAGGTGTGGCACTACTCGTTGCCGTATTGGCAGCCATCATATTTGTAAAGGTGTTTGGAAAACGTATGAATATATTTAAAAAACTGATCTTGCGTGATTCTACAAATACTGAAAGCGGGTATGTTTCAAACCGGAACCGTCTTGAGCTGATCGGAAAAACCGGCATTGCCCTCACGTCAATGAGGCCATCTGGAACAGCACTCATAGACGATGAACGAATCGATGTTGTGACAGAAGGCACGTATATTACTAAAGATCAAAAAATAAAAGTTGTTAAAGTCGAAGGCTCTCGTGTTGTTGTGAGAGAAATCCTTTAATACAAGGAGGAGTACAATGGATCCGTCATTGCTATTAACATTAGGCTTAATTGTTATAGGAGTTATATTAATAGGTGTTTTATTTACATTTGTACCGATTACACTGTGGATCTCAGCACTTGCTGCAGGTGTTCGAATCAGCATCTTCACCCTTATTGGAATGAGGCTTCGACGCGTAAGCCCAAACCGGATCATTAATCCATTAATTAAAGCGCATAAAGCAGGACTTGGTGTTACGATTAATCAGCTTGAGAGTCATTATTTAGCAGGAGGAAATGTTGACCGTGTAGTTAATGCCTTAATTGCCGCAGAACGTGCGAATATCGAGCTGTCTTTTGAACGATGCGCAGCCATTGACCTTGCTGGACGGGATGTTTTAGAGGCCGTTCAAATGAGTGTAAATCCTAAGGTTATTGAAACGCCGTTTATCGCCGGTGTAGCGATGGACGGTATTGAAGTGAAGGCTAAAGCCCGCATCACGGTGCGTGCAAATATTGAACGGTTAGTCGGGGGCGCAGGCGAAGAAACGATTATTGCCCGTGTAGGTGAAGGAATCGTCAGTACAATCGGTTCTTCCGGCAATCACAAAAAAGTCCTTGAGAATCCTGATATGATTTCTCAAACGGTGTTAAATAAAGGGCTGGATTCCGGCACTGCTTTTGAAATCCTGTCAATTGACATCGCGGACGTTGATATCGGCAAAAATATCGGAGCCATCTTGCAGACCGATCAGGCTGAGGCAGATAAGAAGATTGCCCAGGCTAAAGCTGAAGAACGCCGTGCAATGGCGGTCGCTCTTGAGCAGGAAATGAATGCAAAAACGCAGGAAATGAGAGCGAAAGTAGTGGAAGCGGAAGCAACGGTTCCGCTTGCAATGGCTGAAGCATTGCGAAATGGTAAAATTGGTGTAATGGACTACATGAATTTTGAGAATATAAATGCCGATACAGATATGAGAGATTCAATCGGAAAGTTATCAAAAGATCAGCCGGATCATGATAATAAATAGGAAAAGCTCGAAGAGGAGGTGCTGAAGAATGGAATTAGTAGATTTTATTCTTACCAATCCATTAGTTATTGCGGGCCTGATCTTTGTTTTATCATCCTTATTCGGCAAAAAAAAGAGGGAAAGACAGCAGCGGAGGCAAAAGGAGAAACCAGCATCCGCTGCGCCTGTCCCTTCAATTGATCAGACCGCAAATCATCAGCCGGCTAAAGAACGCATGAAGGAAGCGATTCAAACTATTGAATCCAGATACCAGGCAGCAAAAACGGATTCTAGTGAGCTTGGAAATGAAATTGGCTCACCAGCTGATGAAATGAAAACGGAAATTGTGACTGTTTCCAAAATCAGTAAGCCTGAGCGTGCGAAAGCAAACCATGTCATCAATAAAGATAATGTCGTTCAAGGTTTTATCTGGAGTGAAATTCTCGGTCCGCCCAGATCTAAAAAGCCTCATCCTTCTGCAAAACGCCGAGTTTAAAAAAGAAGTGTTAGAACCCCCTTTTTGCTCATACATATGAGATGAGAGGGGGTTCTTTTTTATGGCGAAAAAATGGCGACAGCAAGTAGCGAAATGGATCTCACGAACAGTAGAAATACCCCAGGATGTCATGATGGATCTTCCCCGTATCACGATGATCGGCCAAATACATATTTATATTGAAAATCATAGAGGGCTGCTCACTTTTACAGATAATGAACTGCGGCTTCTGCTTAAACAGGGACAGCTTCAGATTAAAGGCGAGGCCTTTGTCATAAAAGCGATTTTGCCCGAAGAAATTCTTCTGCAGGGGAAAATCGATCAAGTCAATTACTTAGAGCAATCATGAACATAGGAGGATCACGATGAAAAACCAATGGATGCATTTCTTTTACGGTGTCATAAAAGTCACAATAACAGGGAGGGGAACGGAAAGGTTTATTAATGACTGCATCAGGAAGGATGTCCCTGTGTGGAATGTAAGAAGAGAAGGAGAGGCGGTCTCTTTTTTTATTCGGCTGAAAGATGTACATGCCATCCGGGCTGCAGCTCGCAAAAATGAATGCAAATGCTCTTTGAAGAAAGTGTCGGGCCTGCCTTTTCTCGTTCAGAAATCCTTAAAAAACAGCGGTTTTGTCATTGGATTCGCATTGTTTTTCACCGTTATTCTCCTTTTATCCAACATGATCTGGGGAATCGATATTAAGGGAGCTAAGCCAAGTACGGAGCATCTTATTAGGAAAGAACTTGATGCTATGGGCGTGAAGGTGGGGAAATTGCAGTTCCTTACGCTTGATCCGGATTCCATTCAAAAAAATTTGACAAACAATATTAAAGAGCTTACCTGGGTTGGAGTTGAACTGAAGGGCACAAATTATCATTTTGAAGTTGTTGAGAAAAATGAACCGGAAAAAATCACATATTCAAGTCCGCAGCACATTGTTGCAAAGAAAAAAGCGATTATTACTAAAATGTATGTTGAAAAAGGACAGCCTGCGGTCACTATAAATGAGCATGTAAAAAAAGGACAGATGCTTGTTTCCGGATTAATAGGCAATGAGAACAATCAGCAGAAGGTGGCAGCGAAAGCGGAGATACTCGGAGAAACCTGGTATCAAGCTGAAGTGGATGTACCTATTAACACAACGTTTAATGTTTTCTCAGGTGATGAAAAACGGAAGTATTATTTGGAATTTGGCTCTTGGCAGCTTCAGGTGTGGGGGTTTAAACAGGACATGTTTAAAGACTTTGAAGTGGAGGAAGACATAAGATCCATTAAATTTCTGAAGTGGAATCTGCCGATTGGATACGGCAAAAAAATATACCGTGAAAAAGAAATTGTAACACGCAGTTACAGTAAAGAAGAAGCGCGAAAAGCGGGACTTGACCTGGGCAAGAAGAAATTAAAGAATGAATTGGGAGATGAAGCAGAAATAAAGGGTCAAAAAGTTTTGCACGAGACGAACGAGAATGGTAAAGTAAAACTAACAGTGCTCTACCAAGTTATAGAAAATATCGTAAAAACAACACCAATTGTTCAGGGAGATTAAATCATGCCAGAAGAACTAGTTACGATAAATCAGCAATTAGAAAATCCAAATGAAGCCGTTGCTCTGTTTGGGAATAATGATGCACATTTAAAGCGTATGGAAGAGGAGCTGAACGTCTCCATTGTTACAAGAGGCGAAGCTTTTTATGTATCCGGGGACCCTGACAGCGTTCAGACAGTGAATGATGTTTTAAAATCGCTGCTGGTCCTGATACGAAAAGGAATCACTATTAGTGAACGCGACGTTCTATACGGAATCGAAATGGCAAAACGATTAAAACTTGATGAATTTGAAGCATTATATGTAGATGAGATCAGCAAAGATGCGAGGGGTAAATCAATCAGAGTGAAAACTCTTGGACAAAGACATTATATCTCTTCTATCAGAAATAAAGATCTTGTCTTTGGAATTGGGCCAGCAGGAACAGGGAAAACCTATCTGGCCGTTGTCATGGCAGTCAGCGCCTTAAAAAATAACGGGGTTAAAAAAATCATTTTAACCAGGCCTGCCGTAGAAGCCGGTGAAAGCCTCGGCTTCCTTCCTGGTGATCTTAAGGAAAAAGTTGATCCTTATTTGCGTCCTCTTTATGATGCTTTGCATGATGTTCTTGGGATGGAGCACACACAAAGACTAATTGAAAGAGGAACGATTGAAATTGCACCTCTTGCATACATGAGAGGAAGAACGCTTGATGATGCGTTTGTCATTTTAGATGAAGCCCAGAATACGACACCCGCTCAAATGAAGATGTTTTTGACGAGGCTTGGTTTTGGATCGAAAATGGTCATTACCGGGGATATCACACAGGTAGACTTGCCAAAAGGCGTAAAATCAGGACTTGCTGCCGCTAAAGAAACGTTAAGTGCAGTCAGCGGCATTGCTTTTAACGAACTGCAGCAATCAGATGTTGTTCGCCACCCGCTGGTTGCGAAAATCATCGAAGCATATGATCAGACAAAGTGACCCGACAGCCCGATTTCGGGTCACTTTTTTCATGATTGCAAAGGGGAGCAGGGGGTGATGTTATGAAATTGAAGCAAAAGCCAAAACTTAATCAGCTGATCGATAAAATAAAGAATTATAAATTTATACATATTTCGATGTATATTATGCTTGCCGCGGTTATTTTTGTCTCGCTATACAGCAATGTAAAGCCGGAAACAATTGATGTTGAACTTTTCACTTATTCAGATCAAACGATCATTGCTCCTACGCAGGCTGATGATACTTATGAAACGGAAAACAAGCGCCAGGAAGCCTATGATGCAGTGGAAGATGAATATGTTCTAAGGAAAGACTATGTCGTAAATCGAGTAGAAGTCATAACATCCATTTTTGATTTTGTAAAAGAAACAAATAAAGAGGCAGCAGACGAAATAAAAATGCAGAATGAAAATGTTACTGAAGGGGAAGAAGTGTATTCTATATCTGCAGATGAAAAGCTTAAACGTTTAAAGGACAAGCTTACAGCGGACATTAGAGAAAAGATTCCTGATGAAGCCTTTAGAGCGCTGCTGGACTCTTCAGACAATGAATTGGCTATTGCAAGAGATGCCATCATTACTGCCGTTAATCGCGTAATGAGCGATGAAATTCCTCTTCAGAAACAGGATGAAGCAAAGGACCTGGTAGAAGAGGATCTTAAGTCTTCTACACTTCGGGCTGACTTATCAAATGCAGCTGTACAGCTTGGAAGGTATGCTGTAATAGCAAACTATGTTTTTGATCTCGATGCAACGGAAGAGAAAAAGCAGCAGGCATATGATGATGTGAAAGAAGTACAGATAAAACAAGGCCAGATTCTTGTTGAAGAAGGCGGTTACATCAGCCGGGACATCTACCGAAAGCTTGATCTTGTCGGGCTTCTGGATAATCAGCTTGCACTAAAGCCATTTGCAGGCCTTATGCTGATTATTCTTCTGATTATTGCCACACTCATTTATTATTTTGAAGCACCTGATAAGCCATCAGAGAGAAAGAATCATTCTCTTATTCTTTATGTGTTAATTTTCAGTATTACAATCCTGGTTATAAAAATTATCAGTTTCTTTCAGGAGATTGATTATTCTAATGTAGGATATTTGGTCCCGGTCGCGATGGGTGCGATGCTTATTAAACTTCTTCTGCACGAAAGGCTTGCTATATTAACGAGCATTATTTTTGCCGTCTGCGGGAGCATTATCTTTAATGAAGGTGTCACGGGTACCTTCAATTTTACAATCGGTGTGTATTTCTTATTTGGAAGTATTGCAGGAGTTTTATTTCTGAATGAACAAAATGTCCGTTCAAGAATTCTTCAGACAGGATTATTTGTAGCCTTGATCAATATCCTGACCATAACTTCTATTCTGTTAATGCAGAATGGAAGCTACTCAAACATTGAACTTGGTTCTTACTTTATCATGGCGCTTGCTTCGGGTCTTGTATCGTCCGTTTTGACGATCGGATTTATGCCGTTTTTTGAAACGGGATTTGGCATTCTTTCTACAATGAAATTAATTGAATTATCGAATCCAAACCATCCGCTGCTCCGCAAAATATTAACGGAAACACCGGGGACATACCATCACAGTGTCATGGTGGCAAACTTGTCTGAGGCAGCTTGTGAAGCAATTGGGGCGAATGGCCTTCTTGCTCGTGTGGGAGCCTATTACCATGATATTGGCAAAACAAAACGGCCTCAATATTTTATCGAAAATCAAATGAATATTGAAAATCCGCATGATAAATTGTCCCCTCAATTAAGCAAAAATGTGATTATTTCTCATGCGTCTGATGGTGCAGAGCTTCTCCGCAGGCACAAAATGCCAAAGGAATTTGTAGATATAGCAGAACAGCATCATGGAACGACTTTATTGAAGTTTTTCTATCATAAAGCAAAACAAAATCATCCGGATATTTATGAAGAAGAGTTTCGTTATCCGGGACCAAAACCTCAAACAAAAGAAATAGCTATTATTTCGATAGCAGACAGTGTTGAAGCCGCAGTCAGATCGATGTCAAGTCCAACGCCGGACAAAATCGAAAAGCTTATTCGGGGCATCATAACAGACAGGCTTCAGGATCATCAGCTGAACGAATGCGATTTAACGCTCAGAGAGCTTGATATTATTGCAAAATCATTCAGCGAAACATTAAAAGGGATTTTCCATTCCAGAATTGAATATCCGGAAATTTCAAAACAGAAGGTGAAACAAGCATGAATAAAATGATCATCGATATGGCAGATGAAACAGAATTGCTGACAGAAGAGCAGCTGGAAATGGTTGAAACGCTGCTACAGTTTGCAGCGGATGCAGAAAGCATTGAACAGGATGCCGAGCTGTCTGTTACATTTGTGGACAATGAAAAAATAAAAGAAATCAATCGGGATTACCGCAGCAAAGACCAGGTTACAGATGTGATTTCTTTTGCCATGGAAGAGCAGGGGGAAGGTGAAGTTTCAATTGTAGGGGTGGACATGCCTCCGGTTTTAGGAGATATTATAATATCTGTCCCCCGTGCAGAAGAACAGGCAGAGGAATATGGTCATTCCTTTACAAGAGAGCTTGGATTTCTGGCTGTTCACGGCCTGCTCCATCTGCTTGGCTATGATCACATGACAGAGGAAGAAGAGAAAAAAATGTTTGGAAAACAAAAAGAAATCCTGGATGCATATGGGCTCAAAAGAGAGATCTGAGCGGGAACGATTTATTAGAAGTTTTTCATATGCGTGGGATGGGATAAAGAGCACGTTTGGAGCTGAACGGAATTTTCAAATACATACCGTGATCTGTATTCTTGTTACCGCGGCAGCCTTTCTCTTTCATATCAGTCTGACTGAATGGCTGATTATCCTTATATTAATGGGGGGAATGCTTTCGCTTGAGCTGATGAACACCGCGGCAGAGAGGCTTGTGGATCTTGTCACGGCAGAATATCATCCGCTTGCAAAGGCCGCTAAGGATGCTGCAGCAGGCGCGGTTTTGATTTATGCAGTGCTAGCAGTTATTATAGGATTAATCATCTTTATCCCTAAAATTTTATGAGTTATGAGAAAATTCTTACAATTAAATTACATTTGCGGCATCTGCGTGAAATTTCACCTTATTTTAGGTAAAATAGAAATACATGATGTCGCCATACAGAAAGGAAGTAGAGCTTTGAACTCAGAACAACTCATCAAAGAAGCAAAAGCAGCACGCGAAATGGCATATGTTCCTTATTCCAAGTTCCAGGTTGGAGCTGCTCTATTAACGAAAGACGGAAAAGTATACAGAGGCTGCAACATTGAAAACGCCTCATACGGCATGACAAATTGTGCTGAAAGGACAGCATTGTTTAAAGCTGTTTCAGAAGGCGACAAAGAGTTTGCTGCCATCGCAATTGTTGCTGATACAGAAGGTCCGGTTTCTCCGTGCGGAGCCTGCAGACAGGTTATTTCTGAACTTTGTCCAAAGGATATGAAGGTTATCCTGACAAACTTGAATGGTGATGTAAAAGAATGGACAGTTGCAGAATTATTGCCTGGGGCATTTTCATCGGAGGATCTTCATGAATAAAAAAGAAACTGAATACAAATCCGGCTTTGTCTCCATCATTGGCAGACCGAATGTTGGGAAATCAACATTTCTTAATCGGGTGATTGGCCAAAAGATTGCCATTATGAGCGACAAACCCCAGACTACACGCAATAAAATACAGGGCGTATATACGACAAATGAATCTCAAATTGTTTTTATAGATACACCAGGAATTCACAAACCAAAGCACAAGCTCGGTGACTTCATGATGAAAGTAGCGCAAAACACGCTGAAAGAAGTAGATGTTGTTTTGTTCATGATCAATGCTGAAGAAGGATACGGCCGCGGAGATGAATTTATCATCGAAAAACTGCAGCACACAAAAACACCGGTCTTTCTGATCATTAATAAAATTGATCAGATCCACCCCGATCAATTGCTCCCGTTAATTGATCAGTATCGCGCTTATTATCCATTTAAAGAAATCATTCCTATTTCTGCGCTGCAGGGAAACAATGTTGATACGCTTCTTGAGCAGATTGAATCCTATTTGCCGGCAGGTCCGCAATACTATCCTGCAGATCAGGTAACGGATCATCCTGAGAGATTTATTATTTCGGAATTGATCCGCGAGAAGGTTCTTCATTTAACGCGGGAGGAAATTCCGCATTCTGTTGCCGTTGTTATTGATGCTATAGAGAGACGTGATAACAATCAGTCTATTTATGTCAGCGCAACAGTCATTGTTGAACGTGATTCCCAAAAAGGAATTGTCATCGGCAAGCAGGGGAAAATGCTGAAAGAAGTCGGCCAGCGGGCCCGCGTTGATATCGAAGCATTGCTTGGCACTAAAGTCTTCCTTGAACTGTGGGTAAAAGTTCAAAAGGATTGGCGCAACAAAATGACTCAGCTTCGCGACTTCGGATTTAGAGAAGATGAGTACTGATTTTAGAATTTGCTTTTAGCAAACCGCTTGATTTAACAAAATTTGTTTAACATGAAACGAAGGATCTCAGGTCAAGATAACGATATAGAAATTGGATTATAGCTTGCTTGTCTTAACGACAGAAAGGCGGGGGTTTACATGTTGGATTTTACCTGGAAAGTCTTTATTCAAACAGGTAATATTGATACCTATCTTCTTTTTAAGGAACTGGAAAAAGATACTGGTGACGGACCCGATTCACACGATCATGAGCTGGCTGAAGCTGACTTTCCAATTTCGTGATCTGACCGAATCCTTCTGGATGGTGAGAAAGATTGCTTCAAAAGTGTGAAGGCATTGTCATTAGAACAAATGATTATGGTGAAACAAATAAAATTGTGACAATTTATACCCGTGAACTTGGTAAAGTGGGGGTAATGGCCAGAGGGGCAAAAAAGCCTAATAGCAGGCTTTCCTCATCAACTCAGTTATTCACATACGGGTATTTCTTATTTCAGAAGTCTTCCGGACTCGGAGGGCTGCAGCAGGGCGAAACGATTTCTTCTATGCGGGGGATTAGGGAAGACATCTTTCTGACGGCATATGCTTCGTATGCCGCAGAATTGCTTGATAAAAGCACAGAGCAAAATGAACCTAATCCTTTTCTTTTTGAATTGTTCAGTCAGACTCTTCAGCGCCTAAATGAAGGTGTCGATCCTGATGTCCTGCTTTATATTTTTGAGATGAAAATAGTGAATGTTCTGGGGATGTACCCGCAGCTTGATTCGTGCGTAAACTGCAGCAGCAAGGATGGTACCTTTCATTTCTCGATAAGAGAAAACGGTTTTATCTGTCACAGATGTTTTGAGACCGATCCGTACAGACTGCAGATTTCCCAGGCAACCGCTAAATTATTGCGTTTATTTTATTATTTTGACTTAGAAAGGCTGGGCAAAGTAACTGTAAAGCCGGAAACAAAAGCAGAGCTTAAAATGGTGATTGATTCCTATTACAGTGAATACTCCGGGATATTTCTAAAGTCTAAGAAGTTTTTAGATCAGATTGAATCGTTAAAAGGAAAGCTGACATGATGTATACATATTGACTTTGTCTTCTGTTTCTATTATGATGCTTGTAAATTAATATGTTGCTGTGAAGGAAAAAGAGTATTTGCAGAGCGTTATGAAAAGCGACCTTAGGATGGTGTGAGCTAAGGGATAACCGGCAAAGAAAGGCGTTTCTTGAGCGACTTTACCGGAAAGAGGCTGATGCATAATAAATGCATTGGCAATTAGGGTGGAACCGCGGGTTAACTCTCGTCCCTATGCTGAATTACACAGCATAGAGACGGGAGTTTTTTGTTTTATATATTTATTAGATATATGGAGGTGCTTGGTTTGAATATTCAAGACATGATAGTAACACTGCAAAAGCATTGGTCTGATCAAGGGTGTATTTTAATGCAGGCCTATGATACTGAAAAAGGAGCAGGAACGATGAGTCCTTATACGTTCCTAAAGGCAATTGGTCCTGAGCCATGGAGAGTAGCTTATGTAGAGCCGTCCCGCCGTCCTGCTGATGGCCGCTACGGGGAAAACCCGAACCGCCTTTATCAGCATCATCAATTTCAGGTTATCATTAAGCCTTCCCCTGACAATATACAGGAATTGTACTTGGATTCCTTAAAGGCTTTGGGCATTGATCCGCTGAAACATGATATTCGTTTCGTTGAAGATAACTGGGAGAACCCTTCACTTGGCTGTGCTGGACTTGGCTGGGAGGTCTGGCTTGATGGAATGGAAATTACTCAGTTTACTTATTTCCAGCAAGTGGGAGGCATCGAGTGCAAGCCCGTATCTGTTGAGATTACATATGGCATTGAACGCCTGGCTTCCTATATCCAGGATAAAGAAAATGTATTTGATTTGGAATGGACGGATGGATTTACCGTTCGCGATATTTTCTTGATGCCTGAATTTGAGCATTCAAAGTATACGTTTGAAACGTCAGACGCCGAGATGCTGTTTAATCTGTTTTCCATTTATGAAAAAGAAGCGCATCGGCAAATGGACGAAGGACTCGTTCATCCTGCATATGACTATGTTTTAAAATGTTCTCACACGTTTAACCTGCTTGATGCAAGAGGAGCCATTTCTGTAACAGAGAGAACAGGATACATTGGACGTGTAAGAAACCTGGCCAGAAAAGTGGCAAAAACGTTCTATGATGAAAGAGAAAAATTAGGATTTCCAATGCTGAAAAAAGAGGAGGCTAAAACAGATGAGTAAACATGATTTGCTGCTTGAACTCGGACTTGAGGAATTGCCTGCAAGATTTGTAACAGATGCAATGAATCAGCTTTCTCTAAAAACAGCGAACTGGCTGAAGGAGAAAAATATCTCTTTTGGAGAGGTCAATGTTTTTTCAACTCCAAGAAGACTTGCGGTGCAAATAGAGGGTGTTGCTGAAAAACAGGAGGATATCGAGGAAGAAGCTAAGGGACCTGCCAAGAAAATTGCGCTTGACAGAGACGGTAATTGGTCAAAGGCAGCTGTTGGATTTTCAAGAGGCCAGGGAGCAAGTGTTGAGGATATCTTCTTTAAAGAAATTGGGGGCATTGAATATGCACATGTTCAAAAATTCATTAAAGGGAAAGAAACAAAAGAACTTTTAACAGACTTAAGAGAGATCATTACTGGTCTTACGTTTCCTAAAAATATGCGCTGGGGATCTCAGGAACTGAGATTTGCAAGGCCGATAAAATGGATGATTGCCCTATACGGCCAGGAAGTGATTCCTTTTAACATTACTGGCGTTCAAACTGGAAAAGAAACGAGAGGACACCGCTTTTTGGGCTCAGATCAAGTAATCAATCATCCATCTGAATATGAAAAGTCGCTTCTTTCACAGTTTGTCATTGCTTCCCCTGTAAAAAGAAAAGAAGCTATTCTCACACAGCTGCATCATATTGAAGAAGAAAACAAGTGGAATATTCCAATTGATAAAGATTTA
This sequence comes from Peribacillus frigoritolerans, assembly GCF_004358755.1. GTDB lineage: Bacteria > Bacillota > Bacilli > Bacillales > Bacillaceae > Bacillus_P. Next base: position 290,647 of record NZ_SMZY01000001.1, read on the forward strand.
TTAGAAGAAGTGACCAATCTCGTAGAGTATCCGACTGCATTGTTTGGGAAGTTTGAAGAAGAGTATCTGTCGCTTCCAGAAGAAGTGCTTGTAACCACAATGAAAGAACATCAGCGCTATTTTCCGGTGAAAAATGCGGAGGGTGAATTGCTTCCTTACTTTGTAACAGTCAGAAATGGCGACCACAATCATATTGAAAACGTGGCAAGAGGAAATGAAAAAGTTTTGCGCGCACGTCTGTCAGACGCAGCTTTCTTTTACAATGAAGACCAAAAGCTTGTGATTTCGGACAATGTGAAAAAACTTGATAAAATTGTTTTCCATGAAGAACTTGGATCTACAGGAGATAAAGTTAGAAGAATGACTTCTCTTTCACAAACTCTTGCTGAACGGTTTAACGTATCCTCCGAAGAAAAAACACATGTCTTGCGTGCAGCTGAGATTTGCAAATTCGACCTTGTCACACACATGGTATATGAATTCCCTGAATTGCAGGGGATCATTGGCGAAAAGTATGCCAGAGCATTTGGAGAAGCGGAAGAAGTGGCAGCTGCAGTAAACGAGCACTACATGCCGCGTCATGCCGAAGATTCAGCACCAGCCTCAACTGCAGGGGCGATTGTGGCGCTTGCAGATAAACTTGATACCATTGCAGGCTTCTTCTCAATCGGTGTCATCCCGACTGGCTCACAGGACCCATATGCGCTCAGACGCCAGGCGAGCGGCATTGTTCAAATCCTGTTAGCAAAAAAGTGGACAATTTCTTTAGACGAATTATTTGACCTTGCTCTTGCACCATTTAATGAAATTGATCAAAACAAAGTGAAAAATGAAATGCTCGCATTTTTCAAAATGAGAGTAAAACACGTTCTTGATGAGAAAAAAATCAGATACGATATCATTGATGCCGTGCTTGGAGCAGGGCATATGGAACTGACTGCAATCATGGAAAAAGCTGCAGTGCTAGAAGATGCAGCTAAAGATGAAAGCTTCAAGGGAATAATGGAAGCTTTTGCTCGAGTACAAAATATCTCGAAAAAAGGCACTGGAGCAGCTGTTAATCCTGAACTCTTCAAGAATAAAGAGGAGCAGGAGCTGTATAATCAATACGTGCACGTGAAAGATGAGTATGAAGCAAATACAGCTGCCGGTGAATACCATGCTGCATTTGCAGCCCTTCGTTCATTACAGCCATTTATTCAAACTTATTTTAACGAAACGATGGTCATGGCGGAAGATGAGGCATTGAAAAACAATCGCCTTGCACAAATGAAACAGCTTGCTGCATTGATAGAATCCTTTGCCAATATGGATGCTGTCATTGTAAAATAATAAAGTCAGACGATTGCCTGGAAGAGGGCAATCGTCTGCTTGTTTTTATATAAATTGATTAATGTCTTTTTTTAATTATATATTGAGCGTCTGTCAGGTCTAAACGGTCGGTTCCGCATTTCTTTTTTTCCAAAGGTTCTTTTCAATCCGTTCAAATAGTATATAATATTTTTATATAGTATAACCTATTTACCCATAGGAAATTAGAACGCTTGATACATATGTATTGGAACCTTAAGGCGGTGAGTATAATCGAACTTAATAAAAGGCAGGAACACATTCTGCAAATTGTAAAAGATAACGGACCAATTACCGGTGAACATATTGCCGATCAGCTGAATTTAACAAGAGCGACTCTTCGGCCTGATCTCGCAATACTGACAATGGCCGGCTATCTTGAAGCAAGACCCAGGGTCGGCTATTTTTACACAGGCAAAACAGGAGCAGGTCTTCTTTCAGATAAACTGAAAAAATTGCAGGTGAAAGATTTCCAGTCCATTCCGGTTGTAGTGAACGAGAATGTATCGGTTTATGATGCAATTGTTACGATGTTCCTTGAAGATGTCGGCACGTTATTTGTTGTAGATCAAGGGTCAATCCTGGTTGGAGTATTGTCCCGGAAAGATTTGCTCAGAGCAAGCATCGGAAAGCAGGAGCTTGCATCCATTCCTGTGAATATAATCATGACACGAATGCCGAACATTACCATGTGCAGGCGTGAGGATTACATCATGGATGTTGCGAAATTTTTAATAAACAAGCAAATTGACGCCATTCCAGTCATTAAAGAGACGGAAAAAGGCTTTGAAGTAACTGGAAGAATCACTAAAACAAATATGACGAAGATATTGGTCGGCTTAGCTGAGAATGAAATCATTTAACAAGGGGAGTGAGGAATGGTATGTACAATCGCCATGTCTATGTTGTATCAGATTCTGTAGGCGAAACAGCTGAACTTGTTATAAAAGCAGCTATCAGCCAATTTAATGGAAATGCTTCGGACACAAAAATCAAACGAATTCCTTACGTCGAAGATTTAGGCACAATAAAAGAAGTGGTGGCGCTCGCTAAACTTGAACAGGCAATTGTGTGCTTTACTCTGGTCGTTCCTGAGCTTAGACAGGGACTGATTGAAGAAGCGAATGCTCAAGGGGTTGTCTATTATGATATCATCGGACCATTAATAGACAAAATGGAATCTGCTTATGGGATTAATGCAAAATATGAACCTGGCAGAGTTCGTAAACTTGACGAAGATTACTTCAAAAAGGTAGAGGCTATTGAGTTTGCGGTTAAATACGATGACGGCCGTGATCCTCGCGGCATCATGAAAGCGGACATTATTCTCGTTGGTGTATCACGAACATCAAAAACACCGCTGTCCCAATATTTGGCTCACAAGCGGTTTAAAGTGGCGAATGTGCCGATTGTTCCTGAAGTCGAACCTCCTGAGGAGCTATTTAAAGTTTCTCCTAAAAAATGCATCGGACTTAAAATCAGCCCTGATAAATTAAATGACATAAGAAAAGAACGATTAATCTCTCTAGGCCTAAATGATAAAGCTATTTATGCGAATATCGACAGAATCAAAGTGGAGCTTGAATACTTTGAAAAGGTTATTGATAAAATCGGCTGTCAGGTAATCGATGTTTCCAATAAAGCAGTTGAGGAAACAGCCAACATGATCCAAAATATCATGAATAAGTATAATTGAAGATCAGGCAAAAATATTGAACTCAGAGAAGCAGAAGCTCTGAGTTTTATATATGTCCTTGGTCCTGTTCTTGCTGAAGCAAAAATAAAGGACAATGTCCTGAAATTAACAATTTAAGTTCGTGAAAAAGAATGGAAAATTTAAAGACTTTGTATTATAATAAAAAATTGTGATAAAATTACTTATTTTAGGTTTAGACTTGACCAAGAACGAATAAACTATTTATTGTGATCTGTCAAGTGAAGCAACGAAAAATAATTCGACAAATTCAGGCTCGTTTTCCATGCAATCTTTTCTAAAAGGTTAAGAAGGAATCTATCGGAGTGATGTAGAATAGTGAAAGATGACGAAAAAAAGATGCAGATAATTGTCGATGCAGATGCATGCCCTGTAAAGCAGGAGATTGCTGACCTTGCTGCCCATTACCAGATCAATGTCCTGTTTGTTGCTTCTTACAACCACAAAACATCAAATACATACGGATATGACTGGGTCTATGTGGACACCGGCAAAGAATCTGCTGATTTATACATCGTTAATCACTCATACCGTGATGATCTGGTTGTGACGCAGGATATTGGTCTTGCGGGTCTTTTGCTGAAAAAAGGGGTTATAGTTATGACACCCCGGGGTAAACAGTATACAGAAGAAAATATTGAGCTGGCGCTTGAGTTCAGGTATCTTTCTGCGAAAGAACGCAGAGGCGGAAAGCATACAAAAGGCCCCAAAAAGTTTACCCAGTCAGACAGAGACAGTTTTATTTTCACCCTGGAAAAGATTTTGTCGAAAGATGCAGGAATTAGTGGTTAAATCGCGAATATTTGTATCACGGAGTTGTTGGTATGGGAAATCGAATTCCCGATGAAATAATCGATAAAATTCAGCAATCGGCAGACATCGTGGATGTTGTCAGTGAATATGTTCAATTGAAGAAACAGGGAAGAAATCATTTTGGGCTATGTCCATTTCATGGCGAAAAATCACCATCGTTCTCCGTTTCACATGATAAGCAGATCTATCATTGCTTTGGATGTGGCGCCGGCGGGAACGTCTTTTCATTCTTAATGCAAATTGAAGGCTATTCATTTGTTGAAGCAGCTTCGGCACTTGCTGACAAACTGCATATTGATCTTCCGGATCAGCTTAATGCCGTTTTGCCAAAAGATGCAAACAGCGATGATGAAAAAATGATTGAGGCACATGAACTGCTGAAGAAGTTTTATCATCATTTGCTCGTAAACACTAAAGAAGGGCAAGCTGCCTTCGATTATTTAACAGAAAGAGGCTTTGCCAAAGAAACAATTGAACAGTTTGAAATTGGCTATGCGCTTGATTCCTGGGATTTCGTTGCCAAGTTTTTAACAAAACGGGGCTACGATCAGCAAATGATGGAAAAAGCAGGCCTGCTTGTTAAGAAAAGCTCCTCTGATGGGTATCTGGACCGTTTTCGCAATCGGATCATGTTTCCTATACTGGATCACACCGGCCGTACCATTGCCTTTTCAGGTAGGGTGCTTGGAAAAGAACAGCCCAAATATCTCAACAGCCCTGAAACACCAATCTTTAACAAAAGTAAAGTTCTTTATAATTTTCATCAAGCAAGAGTACATATACGCAAAAATCAGCAAGTTGTTTTATTTGAAGGTTTTGCCGATGTTATTTCTGCTGTCCGTTCAGATGTGCAGCATTCGATTGCAACAATGGGCACATCACTGACTGAAGCTCAGGCAAAAATCATCAAAAGAAACGCAGGAGATGTTATAATCTGTTTTGACTCTGATTCTGCAGGACTTGAAGCTACATTAAGAGCATCTAAAACACTTGCTGCTGCCGGCTGCAAAATGAGAGTTGCCGCGCTGCCTGATGGAACAGACCCTGATGACTACATCCGGACATTTGGTGCAGAAAAATTCAAAAAAGATGTAATAGGGGCAAGCATTACGTTAATGGCATTTAAAATGCAGGTTTTCCGCAAAGGAAAAAATCTTCAGGATGAAGGACAACGGCTGCAGTATATAGAAGACATACTGAAAGAACTCAGCTTGCTTGAGAATCGAGTAGAAATCGAACTGTATTTAAAACAGCTGTCCGGAGAATTTTCATTATCAATGGATGTTTTAAAGAGTCAAATGCAGGATAAAAGATCCGGCCAAAAGCCTGAACAAAAAAAGGAGCAGCAAAAGAGTGCCCCTGTCCAGCATGCGATGAAGCCAAAGCAAAAGCGTCTTTTGCCGGCATTTCATAATGCTGAAAGACTCCTTATAGCACACATGCTCCGAAATAAGGACATTGCACAAAAAGTGCTTGACCGTATAGGACTTCAGTTCAATATAGAAGAGCACAGAGCGATTATAACTTACTTATATGCATATTACGAAGAAGGAAATGAGGCAAGTGTCAGCTCGTTCCTGAGAAAACTGCCGGACAATCAGCTTCACCAGTTTGTTTCAGATATAGCCATGCTCTCGGTAAATGAAGAAATATCCGAGCGGGAGCTGTCAGATTATATCAAACAGGTGTTGAATCACCAAAATTGGTTAATGATAAAAGAAAAAGAAGCTGAAAAGCATGAAGCAGAGCGCCAAAAGGATTTTGTCAAAGCTGCCAATATCGCTATGGAAGTCATAAGACTTAAGCGCGATCTTAAATGAAGGCAGATGTTTGACTTGCGCAAAACACAGAGATTCATTGCGGCTAATCGGTTTCAACTATCTATTAGCACATTCACATAAAGCAATAATTGCAAGAGTTTGGAAGGAGGGGATCCAATGGCTGATAAACAAACCCATGATTCTGAATTGACATTGGAACAAGCAAAAGACCAATTAACAGAAATCGGAAAAAAACGTGGAGTTTTAACATACGAAGAGATTGCTGAGCGCATGTCGGGCTTCGAAATTGAATCAGACCAAATGGATGAGTATTATGAGTACCTTGGCGAGCAGGGCGTTGAATTAGTAGGTGATAATGAATCGACTGATGATCCTAATATACAGCAGCTGGCAAAGGAAGAAGAATTTGATTTAAACGACCTAAGTGTGCCTCCAGGTGTTAAGATTAATGATCCTGTGCGGATGTATCTGAAAGAAATAGGCCGGGTTGATCTTTTAACAGCAGATGAAGAAATTAAGCTTGCAAACCGCATTGAAGAAGGCGATGAAGAAGCGAAGAGAAGACTTGCAGAGGCCAACCTTCGTCTTGTTGTTAGTATCGCTAAAAGATATGTAGGACGCGGAATGCTGTTTTTGGATCTTATCCAGGAAGGCAATATGGGCCTTATGAAAGCCGTAGAGAAGTTCGACTACCGCAAAGGCTTTAAATTCAGCACATATGCTACATGGTGGATTCGTCAGGCTATTACAAGAGCAATAGCTGATCAGGCCAGAACCATTCGTATTCCTGTACACATGGTTGAGACAATCAATAAATTGATTCGTGTTCAGCGTCAGCTTCTTCAAGATTTAGGAAGAGAACCATCTCCTGAAGAAATTGCAGAAGATATGGACCTGACTCCTGATAAAGTAAGAGAGATTTTAAAAATCGCACAAGAACCTGTCTCTCTAGAAACACCGATTGGTGAAGAAGATGATTCACATCTTGGTGATTTTATTGAGGATCAAGATGCAACTTCTCCTTCCGAACATGCGGCTTATGAGCTGTTAAAAGAACAGCTTGAAGATGTGCTGGATACACTGACAGACCGCGAGGAAAACGTGCTTCGTCTTCGTTTTGGACTGGATGATGGCCGCACAAGAACACTTGAAGAAGTAGGTAAAGTGTTTGGCGTTACAAGAGAGCGCATCCGTCAAATTGAAGCAAAGGCACTTCGCAAGCTTCGTCACCCAAGCAGAAGCAAACGATTAAAAGATTTCTTGGAATAGAAAGCGGACTTTTGTTCGCTTTTTTTTTTGTTTTTTTATAAAAAATTATTTTTGACAGCGGTAACAATAAATTTCATTATTACATCTTCTTTTCATTTATTTTACTTAATTGTTATTTGATTTGCAAATCACCCTCAGAAAATTTTAAGCCTTCATCAGCTTATTTTACCTCTTGAATTTGACCCATCAATCCTTTAGCCTGCTGGAAAAATCCTTGAAATTACTGACAAATTCATTAAAATGTCATTTACATGAAGCATCCTTTTTAAAATGAAGCATTGCAGAAAAATATTTTTTAATTAAATAAAAAATTTAAAAAGTTGTGAAAACAGAGTGCTACACTTTATAATTTAATATGTAAGCGTATTCAAAACGGAGGGATAAAATGAATTTTGAACTATCACAAGAACAGCGCATGATTCAGAAAACCATCAGAGAGTTTGCAGAAGAAGTTGTTGAGCCAGGGGCATATGAAAGAGACAAAACTAAGCAATTTCCAGCAGAAATTTTTCAGCAGCTCGGTGAAATGGGAATGCTTGGACTGCCGTTTTCAGAAGAATACGGAGGAAGCGGTGCAGATACAATCAGTTTCGCAATTGTAACGGAAGAACTGAGCAAAGCGTGCGGTTCAACCGGAATTACATACTCTGCCCATATTTCATTAGGCGGGGCTCCTATTAATATGTTTGGTACAGAAGAGCAAAAAAGAAAGTATCTTTCAAGAATCTGCTCAGGAGAATCCATGGGTGCCTTTGGGCTGACTGAGCCAAATGCAGGATCAGATGCAGGAGGCACTCAGACCGAAGCTGTTCTTCAAGATGGTCAGTTCACCATAAATGGAAATAAATGCTATATTACAAATGCCTCTTACGCAAAGTTTTTGGCATTGACGGCCATCACGGATCGCAAAGAAGGAAAAAAAGAGATAAGCGCATTAATTGTTCCAACTGATGCACCGGGGTTCAAGGTGATTGATAATTATGAAAAAATGGGATTGAATGCATCGAATACAACAGAATTAATACTTGAAGATGTTGCCGTTCCTGAAGAAAATCTTCTTGGTAAAAGAGGGCATGGCTTCAGGCAGTTTCTCATGACTTTAGACGGAGGAAGAATTGGAATTGGCGCTATGGCAGTAGGAATTGCCCAGGCAGCTTTTGAAAGAGCATTAGCTTATTCAAAAGAAAGAAAGCAATTCGGAAAAACATTAAGTGAATTTCAGGCGATCCAATTTAAACTTGCCGATATGGCCATGAAAATTGATTTAGCACGAACAATGGTTTATAAAGCAGCCTGGTTAAAGGATCAGGGAAAACCATTTACGAAGGAAGCTTCTTTTTGCAAGCTGTTTGCATCAGAAATGTGTACAGAAGTGACGAATCAGGCCATTCAAATTCACGGCGGCTATGGCTACATGAAAGAATATCATGTTGAACGATATCTGCGGGATGCTAAATTGCTTGAAATCGGCGAAGGCACAAGCGAAGTTCAGCGGATGGTTATTGCAAGACTTATTGGCTGCTGACGAATAAGAAAAGCGCAAGCGCCCGTTTAGCGCAGGCAGACAGATACGGATCCGTAAAGGCGCTTTTTGCCAATGCTTTCGGATCCGTTCTGGCCGAGGAGCCTTGAGCGATTCCGCACGCCATCGAAGCGAAAAATTTTATGCTTTCTTATCACTTGAAAACAGGAACTTCATCTTCATTGATGAAGTTTTTTTGACTAATTTTTGAAAAATAGCCCAACTTATACAATAAGTCTTTTACTTCCACAAATTTTAAAGTAAAATAGAGATTGTTTAAATCTATCGTTTACCTGCATTTCAAGATTTTTACATAGGGGAGGTTACATAATGAATCGCAATCCACTAATTCCATTTGCTTTAGTTGCCGTAATCGGAATCGGCCTTATGTTTTTCTTATCTATTAAAGGGCTCGGCGATATGAAAGAAATGGCTGGAGAAGGAAAAGAGGAAGATAAATCGGGAGAAGTTGCAAACGCTTCACCAGAGGAAATCTACAAGCAAAGCTGTGTTTCTTGTCATGGCGAGAATTACGAAGGCGGTGCGGGTCCTGCTCTTAAAGGGGCTGGGGACAGGCTCGGCGTTGACGGAATTAAAGAAACGATTAAAAATGGACGCGGAAACATGCCGGCCGGTTTAGTTCCTGATGAAAAACTGGACGAGATGGCAGAATGGGTTTCTAAAATCAAATAGTTTTACACGAAAGAAACTTAAATATGGATCGTTCCATTTAAACGAAAACGAAAAGTCCTTTGCATCTGCGGAGGACTTTTCTTATTATATAGAGAGACCGAATTAAAAGTACATAAGAATGTGGTGGTTTAGAATGAATGAAGTGAATTTATCAAACAGGCTAAAAACGGTAGCTGATTATATACCAAAGAATGCTGTACTGGCAGACATCGGTTCTGATCATGCTTACTTGCCCTGCTACGCCCTTTTAAACGGTTTGGCAGCTTCGGCTGTTGCCGGGGAAGTCGTTCAGGGACCGTTTCAGTCTGCGAAGAAGCAAGTCCAAAAAAGCGGCCTAGAGGATGTCATATCGGTTCGTTTAGGAAGCGGGCTGGATGTCATTGATCCTAATGAAGTAACGTGCATCACTATTGCAGGAATGGGCGGAGCATTGATTGAAAAAATCCTTGAAGCCGGAAAAGAAAAATTAGCTGGAGTAGAGAGACTGATCCTTCAGCCCAACATTCATGCACATCATGTAAGAAAATGGCTGCTTGGCAACGGCTGGGAACTGATAAATGAAGAGATATTGGAAGAAGACGGAAAAATCTATGAGATTCTTATTGCTGAAAAGGGTGAAGCAAAAGCTCCATATCAGCATACAGCCTTGCAAAAAGGCTTGCTTGTCGGTCCTTTTTTGATGGAAGAGAAAACAGAACCGTTCCTTAAGAAATGGGCGCAGGAAATTGAGCATAACAGACGGATATTAACTAGTATAGAAAGTGCGGCATTGAGCCCGGGGAATGAAGCTAAGAAAAAAGAACTGAATGATTTGATTGAAATGCTTGAGGAGGTTACAAGGAAATGAGCAAAATACCTAACGGCTTTGAAATCATCCAATTGTTCGAATCGTTTTCGAAAAAAGAATATGCCATGGAAGGCGATAAGATTGGCCTGCAAATAGGAACTTTGAATAAACCTATTCATGGCGTATTAATCGCCCTCGATGTTCTGGGTGAAGTAGTTGATGAAGCAATCGAAAAAAATGCGAATTTAATTATCGCTCATCATCCGCCAATATTCCGTCCGCTTAACAACCTGGCGACGGATCAGCCGGGGGGCGCACTGCTTGAAAAGTGCATTAAACATGACATTGCTGTTTACGCAGCACATACCAATTTAGATGTTGCTGCAGGCGGTGTGAATGATTTACTTGCAGAAGCTCTGCAGCTGACAGACACAGAGGTCCTTGCTGACACCTATCAGGAGGAATTGAAGAAGCTGGTCGTCTATGTACCAAAAGATCATGCGGCCGATCTCAGGGCTGTTCTGGGGCAATCAGGTGCAGGCCATATTGGAATGTACAGTCATTGTACATTTTCATCAAATGGAACGGGAAGCTTTCGTCCTCTTGATGGAACAGATCCTTATATAGGTCAATCAGGGAAAATTGAGTTTGTAGAAGAAGAGAGAATTGAAACGATCATTCCGGCAAGCAAGCAGCGAAAGATTGTTTCCGCTATGCTGAAAGCGCACCCTTATGAGGAACCTGCATTTGATCTTTTTCCAGTTGAAGGGCACGACAAGGCTTTAGGATTAGGGCGTATAGGTTTGCTTGGAAATGAGATGTCTTTAACTGAATTTGCAGAGCATGTGAAAAAGCAGCTTGATGTTCCTTGTGTAAGAATGGTAGGGAATAAGGATGCAAAGGTGCGGAAAGTTGCTGTTCTTGGAGGAGACGGAAATAAATACATCCACCAGGCAAAACGCAAAGGAGCCGATGTCTATGTTACCGGGGACCTTTATTATCATGTAGCTCATGATGCCATGGTGATGGGCTTAAATGTGATTGATCCGGGTCACAATGTAGAGAAAGTCATGAAAAAAGGGGTAACAGATCTGCTGCTTTCTATGTGTGAAGAAAAGAAATTTGAGGTTAGTATCTTCCCTTCAGAAATTCATACAGATCCATTTACATTTGTATAACATAAAAAACCGCTGGAGTTGATTACCAGCGGTTTTGTTTGAACTTTATTTGACTGCTTTAACTTTCGGCAGTATTTTTTGAAGAGGAACATTGTGCTGGATGTTCCATGTCAGCGTATTTTCCGGATCGTACTTTTCAAGGAATTGAATGACTTCTTTTGTAATAGGCGTAGGAGTTGAGGCGCCGGCAGTAATGGCAACTTTTTTAACACCTTCAAACCATTCAAGCTTCAGTTCGCTTATATCTGATATTCTGTAGGCTTTTGTTCCTGCTATTTCTTCAGAAACCTGTGCAAGCCGGTTTGAGTTGTTGCTCTTTGGATCCCCAACGACAATCGTAAGGTCAGCATCTTTTGCCTGCTCTGCAACAGCTTCCTGCCGAACTTGGGTAGCCAGGCAAATCTCCTGATGATATTCTACATGCGGATACTTTTCTTTCACGCGCTCCATGATGTCATAAACATCCCATTGACTCATAGTCGTCTGATTCGTGACGACAATTTTATCGTTTTGGAAAGTAAGAGCATCAACATCTTCTTCTGTTTCCACTAAATGGACAATGTCAGGCGCTACCCCGACAGCCCCTTCAGGCTCAGGATGCGACTTTTTCCCAATATAGATAACATGATAGCCTGAAGCTTTTTTTTCACGAATTAAATCATGTGTTTTTGTCACATCGGGGCATGTGGCATCAAGCGTAATGAGACCTTTCTCAGAAGCGATTTTTCTGACTTCCGGAGAAACACCGTGGGCTGTAAAAATAACGGTGCCGCTTTCTACTTTTTCAAGTATTTCCATGCGGTTGCTGCCATCCAATGTAATAATGCCTTCTTCTTCAAAAGCGTCAGTAACGTGTTTATTGTGAACAATCATGCCCAAAATATAAATAGGCCTTGGCAAAGTTTTATCTAAAGCGGCATTCTTTGCAATAACCATGGCATCAACGACGCCATAGCAATATCCCCGCGGTGCAATCTTAATAACTTCCATAAAAGGATCCTCCTAGAGAGAAGTTCGAGAGAAAATATAAAAAAGCCAAAGAAAAGGCTTTTGGCTCTCGTAATCTCTTATTATTATAGCGGAGACTGCAGAAGAATACAAAGAAGAATGTCAGATATAAAGCTTTGGAGCAGATGCGCCTTTTACAGCTGGTGCTTTTACCTGTTCTTCTTTTACTGCTGCCTTAGGCGGGCTGGTGACAGATGTGTCTGCATCAAACGGTGCAGCACTTGAAACTTCAGCAGAGGTATTTTCTGCATTTGATTCTGTGCTTTCCGCGTCGCCTGATCCTCCGCCTTTTAATTCACTGTAAATTTTAATCATGGCAGGAAGGTTTCTGACCAGAGGCCCATATTGCTGAACCATTGGCGTGACTTGCTGAGCCATCCCCAGAACTTTTTGTACGTTTCCAAGCATGCTGGATAAATTGGCGGGATTGGTTATTCCCTGCAGACCCTGTGCTGCATTGGCAGCACTTGCGGCGCCTTGGCCGCCGCCAGGAAGAAATCTTGAGAGAATGCCCCTAATGCCGCCTCCTCTTCCCATTGCCTGCTGACCAAATTGCTGTCCGAATTGCTGCGCGCCAAACTGCTGTCCGCCAAATCCCGGCGGTCCAAACTGTGATGAAAAGGGGCCCATTTGCTGTCCGAACGGCTGGAAGGAACGAGGCGGTCCAAATCCCCGGGCTTGCTGATTTCCAAAAGACTGGTTTGAAAACGGCTGACCGCCCATTTGCATTCTTTGAGGCTGGAATCCTCTAGAAGGCATTGGAGGCATAGGTCTTTGCTGAAACATGATGATCCTCCTTTTAAACTAACGCGTATACTACCTACACAATATGCAGCATCAGCTTAAAATGTTTGCGCGTCTGAAAGAATAGGCGGAATCGATTGGAGTTTTTCTCTAATATCGTATATAATGTTTTGATGGACAACCGTGTCTTATTTTTTGGCTGTTATTGCAAGAATTGTTGTAATTCGCAAAATGAATAGTTCCCTTCCTTTATTAGAGAACTGTGCTCTTTTCTAATATAGTGTTATAAATGAAACCTTTTGCCGGGACAAAACTCTCAGGGTTAACACCCGAAAAACAGCAAGGTCTTAGAATAGAGCCTATTTTATTAATTTACTCATCAAGGAGATGATGAACATGGAACAAACTAAGTTCACTCAGTTTCCATTTAAGCCTTTTATTATAGATGCTGTCAAAGCGCTGGGTTTTTATGAACCGACTGAAATACAAGCACGCTTATTCCCTTCACTATTAAAAGGGGAAACAGCTATAGGACAATCACAAACAGGCACAGGGAAAACACATGCTTATTTATTGCCTCTTATTCACAGGATTGATCCCTCAAATAAAAACGTACAAGTTGTGATTACCGCCCCTACAAGAGAACTGGCCAATCAAATTTATCAGGATGCCTTGCATGTTCTTAAATTTGCACCGGAAAATGAAACGATTTCGGCTAAATGTTTTATTGGCGGAACTGACAAGCAGCGCACAATTGATAAACTGAAAAGCCAGCCTCAGCTTGTCATCGGAACGCCGGGAAGAATCAAGGATTTAATTGCTGAAAAAGCTCTTTTTGTTCATCAGGCTAAAGCATTAGTTGTTGATGAAGCAGACCTCATGCTTGATATGGGATTCATTGAAGATGTTGATAAAATTGGCGGAAATATGCCCGAAAAACTTCAAATCCTTGTTTTTTCAGCTACAATTCCTGAAAAATTAAAGCCTTTCCTGAAAAAATATATGGAAAACCCTAAATTTACTCACGTTGCTCCAAAGCAGGCAACAGCGAAAAAAATCAAGCACGTATTAGTGCCTTTGCGACACCGTAATAAAACAAATCTTTTATTTGAAATGCTGAAAAACTACAACCCTTATTTAGCTATTGTTTTCACAAATACAAAGAAAAAAGCGGATGAGGTAGCGGACGGACTGATTGCTAAAGGCTTTAAAGTCGGACGCATTCACGGCGATCTATCACCAAGAGACCGCAAAAAAATGATGAAGCAAATTAATGATCTTGATTATCAGTATGTTGTAGCAACAGATCTTGCTTCAAGAGGCATTGATATCGACGGAGTAAGCCACGTTATTAATTTTGAGCTCCCAAGTGATCTTGATTTTTACATTCACCGTGTGGGACGTACTGGACGTGCAGATTATTCCGGTATTGCAGCAACGATCTATGAGCCGGCAAATGAAGATGCGTTAATTACCCTTGAAAAATTAGGGATTGAATTTGAAAATCAGGACCTTGTAAACGGCGAGTGGAAAAAAGTCGAGGACCGCAAACGCAGACAAAAACGCGTAAGACCTTCAGATGGCGTCGATCAGATGGCAAAAAGCAAGGTTAGAAAACCAAAAGGTGTAAAACCGGGATACAAAAAGAAACTGACGAGAGAAATGGACGAAATTAAAAAACGTCAAAGAAGATTGAATCAAAAGCGCAAGTAGGGGGAGAAGAGATGCTGAAAATAGGATCACATGTATCAATGAGCGGGAAAAAGATGCTGCTTGCTGCAAGTGAGGAAGCAGTATCTTACGGTGCGAATACGTTCATGATCTATACGGGAGCACCTCAGAATACTAGACGTAAAAAAATTGAAGAGCTGAATATTGAAGCCGGACAGGCCCATATGCGGGAAAATGGGATTGTTGATATAGTTGTTCATGCACCTTATATCATCAATATCGGCAATACCACAAACCCTGCAACCTTTGAACTTGGCGTGCAATTTTTGCGGTCTGAAATGGACAGGTCGCATGCTCTTGGAGCAAAACAAATTGTCCTGCATCCAGGTGCTCATGTTGGAGCGGGTTCTGAAATAGGCATAAAAAAAATCATTGAAGGACTCAATGAAGTTCTAGATAGAGAAGAAAATGTTCAAATTGCTCTTGAGACAATGGCCGGAAAAGGCTCTGAGTGCGGCCGTTCTTTTGAAGAACTCGCACAGATCATTGATGGTGTCACTCATAATGAGCACCTTTCCGTTTGCTTTGATACGTGCCATACACATGATGCCGGATATGATATTATTAATGATTTTGATGGTGTCCTGCAGCAATTTGACACTATTATCGGTTTGGACAGGCTGAAGGTGCTTCACATTAATGACAGCAAAAATATCTCTGGAGCCCGCAAGGACCGCCATGAAAACATTGGATTTGGCCATATCGGATTTAAAGCATTAAATAACATCGTTCATCATCCCGAGCTTGCGGATGTGCCAAAAATTCTTGAAACTCCATATGTAGGTGAAGATAAAAAAGATAAAAAACCGCCATATCAATTTGAGATTGATATGCTGCGCGGCAAAGAATTCAATCCTGATCTTTTAGACCTGATCCGCAATCAGGGATAAGTAAAGCGCAAGCGCCCGTTCCGGCTAAGGAGTTGTTGGACGACTCCGCGTGCCATCAATGCGGAAAATTTTATACTTTCTTACAACTTAAAAAAGAAAGCTGTCGGAGCAAATCGACAGCTTTTTATCCTATAAATTGCTGAAACAATTGGTTCACTTGCTGCGCTGTGGCAGGCGAAGTAATGGCAGCTATCTTTTTTAATAGGCGGATTCGCTCAGCATCATCAAAAATATTAATGTTTTTGCCCCGGATGATTCTCACGATTTGCTGAGCCTGGGTTCTGTCAATGGCAAGGCTGTTCTGCTTAGCAAGCTGAAGCAATCCATCAGCATCCAATGAGTTGAGTTTCTGGTTGACAATCTTCTGAAATAGTATCACGTACATACCTCCTTCACCATTCAATGTATGGTGAAGTTTTAAGAAAAGTGCCTAATTTTTAAAAAGACAGGGGGATTATTCATATGACAAAAAAACAGCATAAAAAAGAAAGTACCGGGCGGCTGATCACAAGACTGATTTTGATCATTGCTGGTGCAGCGCTGGCAGCTGTCTCGATTGAGCTGTTCCTTATCCCCAATCAGATTATTGACGGAGGAATTATCGGAATCTCGCTTATCATTGACCATATTACACCAGACAGTCTGTCATTTATCAATTTCGGAACACTGGTTGTCCTTTTGAATTTGCCTTTCATGTATTACGGCTATAAGCAAATTGGGAAAACGTTTATGATCTCCTCTATTTTCGGGATTGTCTTTCTGGCAATCATCGAGAGTATGCTCCATCATGTCGAAGCCTTCACAGCGGAGCCGATTTTAGCAACTGTATTTGGAGGTTTAATTCTTGGTGTAGGTGTAGGATTGGTCATACGAAACGGCGGTTCAATGGACGGAACTGAAATTTTAGGCATTTTGCTTACTAAAAAGCTGCCGTTTTCAGTAGGAGAATTTGTGATGTTTATTAACATTTTCATTTTTGCCTGGGCAGCATTTGTTTTTGGACCAGAGCAAGCTATGTATTCGGTCATGGCTTACTATATTGCTTTTAAAACGATTGATACAGTTATTCAGGGATTAGACGAAACTAAGGCAGTAATTATAGTTTCGGATTACTACGAAGATGTATCTGACGCCATTCTTCAAAGGCTTGGGCGCGGCACCACAAAATTAAAAGGCAAAGGCGGATATACCGATGACGAAAAAGAAGTCATCTATGTCGTTGTAACAAGGCTTGAAGTAACGAAGTTAAAATCGATTGTCCATGAAATTGATACAAATGCCTTTATTACCATAATGAATACACAAGAAACAAAAGGGACGAATTTTAAATCAGCGATCCATTAATTTCTTATGTGATAAGGTTCATTTCGTAAACTTTGTTTTTTAAACTAAATGTCAAAAAACCTAAGTGCCTGCAGCGGAAAGCAGCGGGCGACATTTATTATCAAAAACAACAATTTACGAGAAAACAGCCTTAGACTAAAACAAGTTTCTTGCTCTTTTTACTACAATCTTGTATAATCTCTATGTTAAAAATCAGACATTGGTTTCTGATCTTTTTTTACGATTTTAAATCGGAACCATTCTTAAACTAGAAGGTGAAATTAATGAATCAGCCTATTATTGATATCCGTCATTTATCATTCACATATGACCGCACTAAAGTACTTGAAGATATTCACTTTAAGGTAAGAGAGGGTGACTTCCTGGGCCTCGTCGGGCCAAACGGTTCAGGAAAGACAACTCTGCTGAAATGCCTTCTCGGTCTATTGAAGCCCGACGCGGGTGAGATTTTCCTTTTCGGAGAAGATATCCGCAAATTTAAAGAGTGGCATAAAATCGGATTTGTGTCCCAAAAAGCAAACAGTTTTAATACAGGCTTTCCGGCATCTGTATACGAAGTAGTTGCAAGCGGGCTGACGTCTAAATTAGGTTTGTTTAAAATGCTGAAACCGGCCCATCATGAAAAAGTAAAAGCTGCAATTAAGGCTGTCGGTTTAGAACAGCTGTCAAAACGAAATATCGGTGAACTTTCAGGCGGCCAGCAGCAGCGGACATTCATTGCAAGGGCGCTTGTGAGTGATCCGAAATTGCTCATCCTTGATGAGCCGACAGTCGGAGTTGATGCTCAAACAGTTCAGAGTTTCTACGAAATGCTGAAAAATTTAAACACTGAAATGGGAATTACTTTGATTCTTGTCACACATGATGTAGGTACCATCACAGATAAAGTAACTCACGTAGCCTGTCTAAATAAACATTTGCATTTCCACGGTAATACACAGGAATTCGAAAGCCTGCAGAACTCTGATATGTCTGACTTTTATGGTCATTCTGTTCATGTATTAACTCACGATCACCATGATCATGGGGGAAGATAAAATGATAAATAGTATCCTAAATTATGAATTTTTACAAAATGCATTTTTGGCAGGAATTCTTATCGGACTGATTGCACCGCTTCTCGGTGTTTTTGTAGTCGTAAGAAGACTGTCTTTAATAGCGGATGCACTTAGTCATGTGACTTTGGCTGGAATTGCGGCGAGCTTGCTTCTTGAGAAAAAAGTGCTTGGCATGTCAGGGCTCAATCCAATTTATTTAGGAATGGGCTTTTCTGTGGCAGGGTCTTTGTTTATTGAAAAGCTGAGAGCTGTCTATAAGCATTTTCAGGAGCTTGCCATTCCGATTATCCTTTCAGCCGGAGTAGGATTGAGCGTGATTTTTATATCACTTGCTGATGGATTTAATACGGATTTATTTAATTATCTTTTCGGAAGTGTCAGTGCAGTAACAAGAACGGATTTATTGGTGATCACTGCCATTACGGTATTTGTTCTCATTGTCATTTTTGCGTTATTTAAAGAACTGTTTTTGCTGTCATTCGATGAAGAACACGCTGCAGCATCAGGCATCCATTCTAAGTGGATTCACTTTATTTTTATTTTAACGGTTGCTCTTGTCATTGCTGCTTCCATGAGAATCGTCGGCATTTTATTAGTATCTTCTCTAATGACCCTGCCGGTTGCAGCAAGTATTCGAATTGCAAAGGGGTTTAAACAGGCAATATTCTTTTCTGTACTCTTTGGAGAAATCTCTGTTATTATTGGATTAGTGCTGGCTTATCAATTAGATCTAGCTCCAGGAGGAACGATTGTTATGCTTTCAGTCGTCATCCTGATACTGTCGATATTATGGACCAAAATAAAAAGGGGTCAGTAAGATGAATGTTCAAGAAGCTCTTCTTCTTATGAAGGAAAAAGGATATAAGTACACAAGCAAGCGCGAAGAAATGCTTGAATTATTCGCGCAGTCAAATAAATATTTAACAGCAAGAGATGTTCTGGAAAAAATGAAATCGGACTATCCGGGATTAAGTTTTGATACCATTTACCGCAATCTTTCCTTGTTTGCCGAAATGGGCATACTGGAAACAACAGAACTGTCAGGGGAAAAGCATTTTCGATTTTTATGCGGAACAAAGCATCATCACCATCATTTTATTTGCCTGAACTGCGGGAAGACGAAAGAAATTGCTTCTTGCCCTATGGAAAAATTGAAAGAGAATTTAAGCGGATATGAAATCAGCGGACATAAATTTGAAATATACGGTACTTGTCCGGAGTGCCATGAACTTACTGTTTAAACGCAGTACAAAAAAGCTTGCGAAGTTTCGCAAGCTTTTTTGTGTGCATTAGAGTTAGCGTAAAACGGGCTGTGTTCTTTTCTTGTAGGAATTTACCCATTCTCTCGCTTCAAGCCAATTATTTACACGGATGACCCCGCCAGGAATGGGATCTTGGTTATATGGAGTATCAAACAAAATAACTGGAATGTTAAATTCCTCACTGATCATACAGGCATTATCATGCTTGTCCTCAAAAAAGACGTCAATTTTGTTTTCACGGACCGCACCTAGTTTATCATGAGTGCCAATCAGGTCAATTTGATGATAAAATAGTTCATTGCGCTTAAACCAGTCAAATGTCACCTCTTGCAAGTGACTTCTGCGCGCACTGATAAATAGGAGTTTATGGGTTTTCTTCCATTCATCAAGCACTAACTTTGCATCGGTCGCCATAGGTGCATCTTTGTAAATCAGCGGTTCTTGTTCATCCATCCACTTCCAGAAATCCGCTTCTGAAATGTTAAGTAATTTAGTCAGGTCATATTCCTTCATATCATCAAGCGTTATGTTTATGCCAAATGATTTGTTTAAATATGGAACGAATGTTTCAGGTGAAGTAACGGTTCCATCAATATCAATCCCTAATCGCAGCATCATGTACTCTCTCCCTTGCTGTCTGAACTATACTAGTTAGTGTATCATAATCCGTTCTTACAATCACAGTAATCTTTAACAGTTATACGGAAAGGCTGTGCGGCTCATACTATAAATGTTCCTTTACTATATGAATGGAGGGATCACGCATGGCAGATGAGAAACATTATGATTATCACGGAAACATTAAGGAATATGATCTCCGTGAAGATGAAGTTGGCTACAACAGCCCAGATATGCGGGATGATTATAAAGAAGAAACAGCGGCTGAAATTGCAGCTCCTGCAAACATAAGAAGAGATGCAGACTACGAACGTCAGCAAGAAAAGGAAGGGACAGTTGATGACGGACGCAGAATGGGGTATTTGGCTATCGTCCTCTCCGTTATTTCTTTGCTGATATTCCCGGTTATCTTAGGAGCAGCAGGGATTATCGTAGGTTTTATTGCGCGACGCAGAGGAGCAGAAGGATTAGGAGGATGGGCGATTGGAATTGGCATCGTTTCATTAATCCTTGGAATTTTCATTTTGCCCTTCTTTTAAAGAATTAAAAAAACAAGCTTGGCAGTTTATGCCAAGCTTGTTTTTTATTGAATTTCGGCAGCCGCTTTTTCAGCTGCCTGTTTTGCATAATATTCTTCAGCGATTTTATCAATTTCTTTTTTCAGTTCTTCTACCATGGTTTCCTCAGGCACTTTTCGGACAATTTGTCCTTTCATGAAAAGAAGCCCTTCTTTTCTGGCGCCGGCAATACCAATGTCAGCTTCCCGTGCTTCACCAGGTCCATTTACTGCACAGCCTAAAACCGCAACTTTAATGGGAGCCTTAATCGTTGAAATATACTCTTCAACCTCGTTTGCGATGCTGATCAAATCAATTTCAATCCGCCCGCAGGTAGGACATGAAATAAGAGTTGCCGCGTTTGAAGACAGTCCAAAAGATTTTAATAACTCTCTTGCAACTTTTACTTCCTCTACCGGATCGGCGCTCAGTGAGATGCGCAGCGTGTTCCCGATGCCTTTGCTCAGGATGGCGCCAAGGCCGGCAGCGCTTTTTACGGTGCCTGAAAATAAAGTGCCTGACTCTGTAATACCTAAATGAAGCGGATAATCAAAAGCTTTGGCCGCTTTTTCATATGCTTCAATAGCCAAGTTCACATCTGAAGCTTTCATCGATACGATAATATCGTGAAAATCCAGATCTTCAAGTATTTTTATATGATGAAGGGCACTTTCAACCATGCCGTCTGCTGTTGGATAACCATATTTTTCAATAATGCGCTTTTCTAAAGAACCGGCATTAACCCCAATGCGAATTGGAATACCTTTTTCTTTTGCAGCTTTTACAACGGCTTCTACTTTTTCACGTCTGCCGATATTGCCCGGGTTGATTCTGATTTTATCTGCCCCGCCCTCAATTGCCTTAAGCGCAAGCTTGTAATCAAAATGAATATCTACAACAAGTGGAATATTAATGCGTTTTTTAATTTCTGCTATAGCATCGGCTGCACGTTCATCCGGGCAGGCGACACGAACAATTTGACAGCCTGCTTCTTCTAATCGCAGGATTTCAGCGACCGTAGCTTCCACATCGTGTGTTTTCGTCGTTGTCATACTTTGGATGACTAATTCATTGTTTCCGCCGATTGTTAAATTGCCAACTTTAACAGGACGGGTTTTGGTACGATGTATGATTTCACTCACGTGTAAATCGCTCCTTAAATTAATAATCATGGTTCTATACTATCATGTTAACCATTTTTATCGTTCAATGCGAGAAATTGTGCTTTCCCTCACATATTGTAACAGTGTGTGCTTAATATTGACAAGAATTATGAAGCAACTTCTTTTTCATAAAGTGGAAATTTATATGTTTTTCCCACTTGAATATTGTCCGCTTTTACATTTGGATTCAGCTTTTCGAAATCCTGCCTGATTTGATCGATGGGCACCGGGAACTGCTTATGAAGCTGCTCGACAATTGTCAGCACGGTTTCTCCCTGACTGATCTTTTTTTCGGTATATGGCTTAGTATCTGCGGATACTGCTTCTGCAGCAGGCTCTTCATATACATGACCTTGAGGCTTTATGGAAATGGTGCCGCTGTTCATATCATAATAGACGATATACATCAGAAATATAAATAAAATGAAGATCATAAGACGCTTCAATAAAATCATCTCCCACTTAAGTTCACGATAGTTATTTCTATGCTTGTCCCATTAAAATATGTCCTTTATATCTAAAAAAAGGTTGATAGTCCTAATGTATTTAAATAACACCTTCTTTGGACTTTAAATTTCGACAATTTTTTTATTATTTTAATAGTAGCTTTACACTTCCTTAACATTAATTTGGGATAATTTTCTTGATGATAGGGGAAGGATGATACGAAATGAAATTATTATCAATCATTAATAGTAAAAAATTTAAACCTAAAAAAGATCGTCAGCCCTTGCTTTCGAAAATCAATCTGCAGTCGAGATTACTGATATTGGTGCTTACTTTATTAATTTCTTCTATTACAGCAGTCGGGTATACCTCTTATGTAAAATCCAAAAAGACAACAATGGATATTATCGAGGATAGGCTGCAGCGTGAAGTCAATACAACCGGAGAAATTGCTGGGAATTTAATGATTGCCTATCTTGGTGAAGAAGAGGAATTTTTAAAGAGATTTGACAAAGTTGTGCTGACCAATCAAGCTTCAGAGCTCATTCAGGATGGACTGAGTGCTGACTTTTTTTTAATAAATGAAAATAAGGCAAATCCATTTTCAGTAAGTGAAAATTCTAAGATTGCGTTTACCAGTAAGCTTATTGCCGACATTACAGAAAAAGACAATGGCATTTTCCACCAAGAGATAAACGGGATCGACTACACATTATCTTTTAAGCAAGTTCAAGAATTAAAAGGACAGTTTTTAATAGCGGTGCCGACAGAAAGCTATATGAATACAGCTCGGGAACTTGCCTCATTTACTGCATGGATGGTTCTTCTGAGCGGGCTTATTACAACAGCAGTGCTTATCGTCGTGATTCGAAGTTTGACTAAACCTTTAGCGGTGCTCAGAAACACGATGAAGGAAGTTAGAGAGGGGGATTTGACTAAAAACATTCATATAGAGACATCTATGCCGGAAATCAATTCACTCATGAAAAGCTTTAACCAAATGATGACACAAATGCGGATGATGGTGGGAAACATTGATAAAACTACTGGGGATTTGACAAAAACAGGAGAGCAGCTTAGAGAAGCAACAGATGATGTAATCGTACATAATAGTCAGCTTGTTGAGGCGATAAAGATAGTAAGAGCTGGAGCTGTACAGATAGCGTCAAGTTCAGATCACAGTATTCATGCTTTTGGCAAAATGAGGGACGAGCTGAGAGTTGTTTTTCAGGATATGGAATTTTTATTCAGCAGCGCTGCGGACATGAATCAATCAGCTTATCGCGGTGAAAAAAATATATCCCAAATGATTCAGACAATGAATTCATTTGAACAGGAATTTGAAAAGATGACAAATACAATTAGGGGTGTAAAGGAGCACTCTGTATCAATTGCAAATGTAGTAATGATTATTCAAACCATTGCTGAACAGACTAAGCTTCTTGCTTTAAATGCAGCAATTGAAGCAGCCAGGGCTGGCGAAGCGGGGAATGGATTCGCCGTGGTTGCGGGTGAAGTCAAAAAACTGGCTGAACAGTCATCAAAGGCGACTGAAGATATTACTAAATCCATCTTATCTATGGAAAATATATCATCTAGAGCATCAAAGGAGTTTGAACATATGCTCGCTAACATTCATTCCCACCTTGATGTGGCCGCTCAATCCAGAGTGTCATTTGATGAACTGATGAGTGAGATTAATATTGTAAACAGAAGACTCTCGGGCATGAAAAAGCAGATTCAGCATTTGAACGCTACTCTTCCAATTATGGAAAGATCGGCTGAAAGCTTTGCTTCCGTTTCACAGGAGACACTTGCAAGTGCAGAACAGATGCTTGCTGCTTCTGAGGAGCAAATTGCCCAGATGAACAAAACTCACCAAATCGGGCAAAAAATAACGGATTTATCAAGAAATCTTTCCAGCGCTGCAAAAGAATATAAAGTGAGTTAAAAAAAGCGAACCTCTTGGATGAAGGGGTTCGCTTTTGTAATTGCTTCTTATTTTTTTCGGGAAGCAGGAATCTCTTTTAGTGCAAGATACATAATGATCAAGTTAACAAACCAGTTCACAAGAATTCCGCTTGGTACGGATACTTGAAGAAACTCCATGATCATAAAGAATACAGTGGAAAGCGTTACGGCATAGGCTGACATTACCCAAAGCTGTTTAAAATTAAGGTTTCGCTTCAAACTATTTTTAAAAAGGATGCTGATGAAAGCTAAAAAAGTTATTTCAATGAATTTGGAAGCTGCTGTAAACAGAAACAGCATTATAAGAACAACACTCAATACAATCGGTAACACACTTTCAAATTGAGAGGAGTATTGGGATAAGTCATCCTTTGTTAAAGTCATTGTATTCAGCATTGAATAATCATAGCTTTGGGCTTGGCCTGCAACAGCATAAACAAATTCATTTTTTAAAATGCCGATTCCGTTTTGCTTATTTTCAATCTCATCTGCTGTGAATGCGCCAGTCGGATCAAAAACAATAAATAAATCATCCTTTTTTAATTCAAGAGGTTCAGTGGTATCTGAAATTAAAGTGCCATCCTCTATTTTAAATTCAGGAAGGTCCTCCTGCAGGGTGGAATCTAATCCTTTCAGCAGTCCCGAAATGCCAGTGGACATGTACACTGCCATTGGGAGAGTCGCAAGAAGGGTCAGTAAAAACACGTATAGAATGGTTTTGCCGATTCCTTGAAATCTGAACATGGAAATCGATTTTGGAGAGTATAAACTTTTCGCAAACTGTTTAAAAATGTTCATATATGTACACTTCCTTCATTATAATCCAGCTTTCATTTTATACATCTCAGAGGAAAGAAACAAGGCTGAAGGTATGCTGTAAAATAGATTGTTAAGATATTGTAAATTTTTAAGGAAATAGTTCTAAAAACCTTTACAAATAATCAACACTTCGTTAATAATTGGGGAGGTTGTAGAAAGTTGTCGATAAAAGATGTTGGGGGTTGAAATAGGTTGGATTTAGATATACAGAAAATGATATTTGAATTTCTTGGAGGCCTTGGGATTTTCTTATTTGGCATTAAATTCATGGGTGACGGACTGCAGAAATCTGCAGGCGACAGGCTTCGGGATGTTCTAGATAAATTTACTACAAATCCTATTATGGGTGTTCTTGCAGGTATATTTGTTACCATCCTTATTCAGTCTAGCAGCGGGACCACTGTTATTACAGTGGGCTTAGTAAGTGCGGGCTTTATGAGCTTAAGACAGGCAATTGGTGTCATAATGGGAGCAAACATTGGAACCACTGTCACGGCCTTTATTATCGGTATTAAAATTTCTGAGTACTCGCTTCCTATCTTATTTGCAGGAGCAATATTGCTTTTCTTTTTCAAAAATAAAAAAATCCATAATATCGGTCAAATTATATTTGGTTTTGGCGCTCTATTTTTTGGACTTGAGCTAATGGGCGATGGCATGAAGCCTTTGCGTTCTTTAGAAGCCTTTCAGGAATTAACAGTCAGCATGAGTGATAACCCTCTGCTCGGCGTAGTCATAGGGACTGTATTTACTGTAATCGTTCAAAGTTCAAGTGCTACAATTGGAATTCTGCAAGAGCTGCATGGCTTGGGCCTTATCGACATTAAAGCGGCATTGCCTGTTCTGTTCGGAGATAACATCGGTACTACGATTACTGCAGTCCTCGCATCAATTGGAGCTTCAGTAGCTGCAAGAAGGGCCGCGTTAACGCATGTTCTTTTTAACTTAATAGGTACAGCAATCTTTTTAGTGCTTTTGCCTTTATTTACAGCTTTTATAGGAATGCTGAAGATGAATTTAGGTTTAAATCCAGAAATGACGATCGCCTTTGCACATGGTACATTTAATATTACAAATACACTGATCCAGCTTCCTTTTATTGGCGTACTTGCTTACATTGTTACTAAGCTGATACCAGGAGAAGACTCCATGATCGAATACAAAGCAAAGCATCTGGATCCAATCTTTATAGAACAATCATCATCTATTGCGCTTGGACAGGCAAAAGAAGAAATTCTCCGTATGGGTCAATTTGCGACTCTCGGACTTGAAGAAGCAAATCAATATCTTAAATCGAATTTGCCTAAGCATTCAGAAACTGCCTATCAAATAGAAGATGCAATTAATAATCTTGACCGTAAGATCACAGATTATCTAGTGCTTATTTCCAGAGCGGAAATGTCAGCGGCAGAATCCGAAGAACATTCAACACTGATGGATACCGTTCGCGACATCGAGCGCGTGGGTGATCATTTCGAAAATATTGTTGAGCTTGTTGATTATCAATTATCAAATAAAGTGAAGCTTACTGAGTCTGCTCAGGCAGATTTGGATGAAATGTTTACACTGACGATCCAAACACTAAAAGATGCGATTTCAGCATTAGATGACAAAGACACATCCCTGGCTTCTAAAGTTATGAAATCAGAAGAGCAGATTGATAAAATGGAGCGCATGCTCCGTAAAAAACACATCCTCCGCATCAATGAAGGAAGCTGTACAGGTCAAGCAGGCATTGTGTTTGTTGACATTATCAGCAACCTGGAAAGAATCGGTGATCATTCAGTAAATATTGCAGAGGCAGTTTTAGGCTACCGTAAATAATGTTTAAAATAGAATGATTCAGTTATAATGAAAGCAAGGGCTTATGCTCTTGCTTTTTTTACATATGTTTAATAAGAGATTGAGAAATGGTGGTGGATGGCAGTGGAGGTTGTATACTGGGCTCTGATTATATTAATGTTCATCATTGCGTTTGCCGGATTGGTCTATCCAATTATACCCAGCGTTATTTTTATAGTTGGGGGATTTCTTCTTTATGGAGCATTTTTTGGCTTTCAGGAATACGGATATCAATTCTGGCTGATTGAAGGTGTATTTGTAGCGGTTTTATTTGCGGCGGACTATGTATCAAATTTAATGGGGATCAAACGGGTTGGAGGAAGCAAAGCTGCAATATGGGGAAGCACGATTGGTTTATTGATAGGTCCTTTTCTTATTCCGATTGCAGGAATTATTATTGGGCCATTCCTTGGTGCAGTGATTGCTGAACTCCTGGTTCATAAAAAGGATATGAAAGAATCAGTTAAAGTAGGTCTTGGGTCATTAATCGGATTTATATCCGGAGTGTTTGCCAAAACAATTATTCAGCTGATCATGATTGGTTATTTTTTGTATGTTGTTCTATAAACAGCTTCATAAAAAAGATGCCTCATATTTTAAGGCTTTTAAATTGAAACAATCGGACAATTTTGGTAATCTTAATGTGACAAGCTTATGAATGAATAAGCTTCCTATTTACATACAATTTAAGGAGGAGATTTAAATGGCTTACGAACTACCGCAATTGCCTTATGCTTATGATGCTTTAGAACCGCATATTGATAAGGAAACAATGAACATTCATCACACGAAGCATCATAATACGTATATTACTAACGTTAACGCTGCATTAGAGGGTCACGACGATCTTCTCAGTAAAAGCGTTGAAGATCTAGTAGCTAATTTAGATGCAGTTCCTGAAACTGCACGTACTGCAGTCCGCAACAATGGCGGCGGGCATGCAAACCACAGCCTTTTCTGGACAATCCTTTCACCAAACGGCGGAGGAGCTCCATCTGGTGAACTTGCTGATAAAATCAACAGCAAATTTGGCAGCTTTGAAACATTCAAAGAGGAATTTGCTAAAGCTGGAGCAACTCGCTTTGGTTCTGGCTGGGCTTGGCTTGTTGTTAACAACGGTGAGTTAGAAGTAACTAGCACTCCAAATCAGGATTCTCCTTTAATGGAAGGCAAAACGCCTATCCTTGGACTTGACGTTTGGGAGCATGCATATTACCTTAACTACCAAAACCGCCGCCCGGATTACATTTCTTCATTCTGGAATGTAGTTAATTGGGAAGAAGTTACAAGACGTTACGAAGAAGCTAAATAATGGTTCGAACGAAGCAGGAGATCTTTTAAGATCTTCTGCTTTTTTCCTGTTTCATTTAGCATACATAACTCCACCTCATAAAGAGAGACTAATGGTTAGTTAATAAAGGGGAGTTTTTAAAGTATGTCTAAGTTGCAGAAAATATTTGGTGATGTAGAAGTGAATAAAGAACTAATCCTTTTGCTGATTATTGGAGGATTATACTCTTTAGGAATCGCCCTCTCAAATTCTTTTGTCAATGTGTACCTTTGGAAGCAATCTGGCAGCTTTCTCGACTTGGGCATTTACAATCTGTCCATTGTAATCATGCAGCCAGTCACGTTTGTTATTGCGGGGAGATGGGCAAAGAAAATTGACCGGGTGATCGTTTTCAGGCTTGGTATTGCTTTTTTGGCTGTTTTTTATTTGTCAGTTCTTATAATAGGAGATAATGCGGCCAATAACATTATCTTGCTTGGAGGGCTGCTTGGAATAGGATCTGGATTTTACTGGCTGTCTTTTAATGTACTTACATTTGAAATTACAGAACCTGAGACAAGGGATTTTTTTAACGGGTTTTTAGGAATCATGACATCCTCTGCAGGGATGATTGGTCCAATTGTCGCAGGTTTTGTGATCTCAAGATTGACGGGTGATATTGGATATAAGTCCATCTTTTCCATCTCACTTGGATTATTTTTCTGTGCTGTTATTTTAAGTCTTTTTTTAAAAAGGAGACATGCGCACGGGAGGTATTTGCTGCTTGACGTATTAAAGGAAAGGAAACGTAACGTCAATTGGAGAATGATCACTAACGCTCATTTTTTTCAGGGCATTAGAGAAGGAACATTCATTTTTGTAATTGGAGTGCTGGTGTTTATTACTACAGGAAGCGAGTTTGCCTTAGGTAAATACGGACTGATGAACTCAGCTGTAGCTTTTGTGTTTTACTATTTGGCAACTCGGCTGATTACCAAAAAGATGAGGAAAAAATCAATTTTAGTTGGCGGAATTTTATTGTATGCCTCCATCTTTTTGCTCCTGTTTGACCTTACATATCCAAAGCTGATCATGTATGCTATTGCGATTGCCATTGCATATCCGATGCTGCTTGTACCTTATATTTCTCTGACATATGATGTGATTGGGCGGTCATGGAATGCTGCGGAAGCGAGAATTGAATATATTGTTGTAAGAGAACTGTTCTTGAACTTTGGGAGAATCACATCTATTCTTTTATTCATTTTTGCCGTTACAGTATTTGATGAAAAGGAAAGCATTCCAATTTTACTGGCCGTTATAGGCTCTGGCCACAGCTTAATTTATTTCTTTATCCGCAAAGTATCTTTGCTTGACTCAAATGAACCAATAAATGATGACGGTCAAAAAAATATGCCCGAACCGAATCTTGTAGATGGAGAAAGCAGTTAGCATCACATATGACAATCGTGTTACAACTGTCGAATTTAATAGAAATTCGTCGATATTTTTCATAAACTATAACAATAGACACCTTAAAATGGTGTCTATTGTGTTTTTAATAGAAGATAAGGCGGTGCTATATGTCACAGAAAAAGAAACGAACAGTTCCGCTTCGCCTTAACGTTTTGTTTTTCCTCGTATTTTTAGTATTTTCAGGAATGATTTTAAGGCTTGGAATTGTTCAAATCGTTTACGGCGAGGATTACCGCAAAGAAGTTGAACGGAATGAGGAAGTGAATATCAGCACTTCAGTTCCTCGGGGGAAAATTTTTGACCGGAACTACAATACAATTGTCGATAACAAACCTATTAATGCCATTACATACACCAGATCAAATACTACGTCACAAGAAGAACGTTTAGAAGTTGCTGCGAAGCTTGCAAAGATTTTTGACCAGGACCGAACAGATTCAAAGGAAGACCAGGAGGCATTGGAAGAAGAGTTAAAAAAGATTACATTAAGGGATAAAAAAGATTATTGGATTTTAACTCGTCCAAAGGAAGCTGAAAAGAAAATTACAAAAGAAGATAAACAAAAAGTTATTGATGGAGTCATAAGCGATGATGACCTGTATGATCTTCAGCTTGATCGGATAACACAAAAAGATTTGCAGGATATTTCGATAGATGAATTGAAAATACTTGCGATAAAAAGAGAAATGGACAGCGGGTACGCATTAGCTCCGCAAATTATTAAAAAAGATAATATTTCAGAGCAGGAATTTGCATATATAAGCGAGCATCTGGAGGACCTGCCCGGCGTGGATATTACAACCGACTGGGAACGCAGCTACGTTTTTGACAAAACATTAAGAACGCTGATCGGCAGCATCTCTTCGTCAGAAGAAGGGATTCCGAGCGATCGTCTGGATTATTACACATCCCGCGATTACAGCAGAAATGACCGGGTGGGGAAAAGTTATTTAGAATATCAATATGAAGATATTCTTCAAGGCCAAAAAGCAAAAGCCCGCAATATTACAGATAAATCGGGCAAAATTCTTGAAACAGAAATTATATCTGAAGGAAAAAGCGGGAAAGATTTGATTATGACAATCGATGTACAGCTTCAGCAGGAGGTTGAGAAGATTATTGAGGAAGAGCTGCTTGCAGCTAAGAAAAAATCTGGAACAGCTTTACTTGACCGGGCATTTGTCGTCATGATGGATCCAAGAAATGGCGAAATGCTTTCAATGGCAGGAAAGCAAATTAAAAAAGATGAGAACGGAAAAATGGTTCTTGAGGATTATGCGTTAGGCGCGATGACAAGTTCTTATACAATGGGTTCTGCAGTTAAAGGAGCCACAGTTCTTTCAGGTTTTGAATCAGGCGTGATCAAACCTGGTACAGTTCAGCTTGATGAACCGTTATATATTAAAGGTTCTCCGCCTAAGAAATCGTACCGGAACATGGGTAATATTGATGATCTTGAAGCTTTGCAAAGATCATCAAATGTATATATGTTCAAAACAGCGATAGCAATGGCAAACGGGGAGTATAGAAGAAACAAATCTTTGCCCCTTGATACTTCAGCTTTCTCAGTGCTCAGGAATTATTACAGTCAATTCGGATTAGGAGTAAAAACAGGTATAGACCTTCCTAATGAAGCAACCGGCTTCAAAGGGCAGGACCTGACACCCGGATTATTGCTTGATTTATCCATAGGGCAGTACGATACGTATACGCCGCTTCAAATGGCACAATATGTTTCTACGATTGCAAATGGCGGATACCGCATGAAGCCTCAAATTGTAAAAGAAATAAGGGAGCCGTCGCCTAAAGACAATCTAGGTTCCGTTATTCAATCTATAAATCCTGAAGTTTTAAATCGTCTCGATATGAAGAGGGAATACATTGAAAGGGTACAGGAAGGCTTCAGGCGTGTAACACAGGAGAAAAATGGAACAGCCTACAGTTATTTTTCAGGGGCAGATTATTTACCTGCTGGTAAAACGGGTACTGCGCAAGCTTTCTACGATGGGCCGAATAAAAACAAATTCCTGTCGCCTACTTATAATTTAACACTTACAGGATATGCACCCCATAATAATCCTGAGGTTGCATTCGCGGTAGTAGTGCCATGGGCTTACGATGAGGCGAAAAATTCACATCCTATAAATAACCTGATCGGAAGACGGGTCATGGATAAATACTTTGAACTGAAAAGCGAGCAAAGCAAAGAAGGCATTCAGGAAGGTGTAGGCCAGCCTGAAAATGCAAGGGTGCTGGAAGAGGAAGAAAATGAATAGAAACTAATACAAATGAAGATAATAAAAGCACTCTGTTAGAGTGCTTTTTATTATGCTTTAGATATTCTACAAAACGCGACAAAATTATTCACGCATTTACAAAACCTTAACATTCGATTAAAACCATGTTAACACTTTAGCGTTATTGTATTACTTGTAGGACAAAAACACCACTTTGTAGGGGGAATTAAGAAATATGAAAAGCTTCAAATTTTTAGCCATGACAATTATGATTTCATCATTGCTTGCATTCGCAGCAGCTTGTGGAAATGGTGAAGGTTCAGAAGGCAACAGTTCAGAAAATGGATCTTCTGAAGAAGCAGCTCAAGTAGAAGGTGAAGTTGGAATCGACGGATCATCAACTGTTGCTCCTATTGGTGAAGCAGTATCTGAAGAATTCGCTATGGATAACAAAGATGTTAAAGCTCCTATTGGCGTATCAGGGACTGGCGGCGGCTTTGAAAAATTCGTAGCTGGTGAAACAGATATTTCTCAAGCATCACGTCCAATTAAAGATGAAGAAGCTCAAGCAGCGAAAGAAGCTGGGATTGAATATACAGAATTACAAGTAGCATTTGACGGTTTATCAGTAGTAGTTAATAAAGAAAATGATTTCATTAAAGAATTAACTGTAGAAGACTTGAAAAAGATCTGGGTTGAAGACGGCAAAGAAAAAATGTGGTCTGACATTAACCCTGAATGGCCTAAAGAAAAAATCACTTTGTTCTCTCCTGGAACAGATTCTGGTACTTACGATTACTTTGATGAAGTAATTCTTAACGAAGAGCCTGTTGCTAAAGCAGCTACTCTTTCTGAAGATGACAATGTTTTGGTTAAAGGTGTACAAAGCAATAAAAATGCAATGGGTTACTTTGGATATGCTTACTACCTAGAAAACAAAGACACTTTAAAAGTTGTTCCAATCGTAAATGAAGAAGGCAAAGCAGTTGAACCGACTAACGAATCAGTTGAGTCTGGCGAGTACAACCCGCTTTCACGTCCGCTTTACATCTATGTTAACAACGCATCAATGAAAGAAAAGCCGCAAGTTGCTGAGTATGTTAAATTCTACTTGGAAAACGCTGGTGCATTAGCTGAAGAAGTTGGCTATGTAAGCCTTCCAGAAGAAAAATACACAGAACAGCTTAAAACAATCGAAGGTTTAAAATAATTTCAAAATCTAATAGATGAGAAGCGTAACTGCTTCTCATCTTCCCATGTTTTGGAAAGGGGTTTTCACAATATGGCAACACAAACAAGCCAGTCTGTCAGTGAAATGATAAAAGAGAAAAAGGAAAAGAGATCTTGGTTAAGATATATAGAGAAGATCGTTCCTGCATTTCTGCTGCTGACAGCCATTATTTCTGTTTTAACAACTGTTGGAATTTTATTCACACTGATTGTAGAGACATTTACTTTCTTCAATAAAGTTTCAATTATTGACTTTATTACACAAAAAGAATGGTATCCATTTTTTGCAAGCGATCCTTCTTACGGTATCATCACGTTAATTTCGGGTACGCTCCTGGTAGCGTTCATTGCTATGGTGGTCGCATTGCCTATAGGTCTAGCTTCTGCTATTTATTTGAGTGAGTATGCTTCAGACCGCGTCAGAAGAATTATTAAACCGATATTAGAAGTATTGGCAGGTATCCCGACAATTGTATACGGATTTTTCGCCCTGTCATTTGTGACACCATTACTGCAATCAATCATCCCGGACTTAGGATTTTTTAATGCCCTCAGTCCCGGCATTGTTGTAGGCATCATGATTATTCCTATGATTGCATCTTTATCTGAAGATGCCATGACTTCGGTACCTAAATCAATGAGAGAGGGAGCTCTTGCACTTGGCTCCACAAAGTTTGAAGTAGCAATAAAAGTTGTCTTGCCTGCAGCCGTATCTGGCGTCATTGCTTCATTTGTTTTAGCTATCTCAAGAGCAATTGGTGAAACTATGATTGTAACTCTTGCCGGAGGAGCTACTCCAAAGCTTACATTTGATCCGACAGAGTCAATTCAGACAATGACAGCTTATATTGTACAAGTAAGCTCAGGAGATGCTGGATATGGAACAACAATTTACTATAGTATTTATGCTGTAGGTATGACGCTGTTCATCTTCACGCTGCTGATGAATTTGCTTGCACAGTTCATTTCTCGACGGTTTAGGGAGGAATATTAACATGAACTACATCAATAAAGAGAAAGTCGCTAAAAAAATGTCCAGCAGACTTGCTGTTAATGGCATCTATAAAGGCATTTTCTTATTGGCTACAAGCTTTGCATTAGTAGTACTGGCCATCCTTTTATATCGGATATTCACTCAAGGATTTAGTTATATAACTCCAGAATTCTTTCAAAACTTTGCATCAAGGAGACCGTCAGCTTCAGGCATCAAAGCAGCAATTGTAGGATCCCTGTGGGTAATGGCAGTTGTCATACCTGTTGGATTGATACTAGGAGTTGGAACGGCACTATATTTGGAAGAATACGCTAAGAAAAATAGATTCACAAACTTTCTTCAGATAAATATTGCGAACCTTGCAGGGGTTCCTTCAATAGTATTCGGGCTATTGGGGTTAACGGTATTCGTTCGATTTTTTGATCTTGGGAGAAGTATTTTAGCGGGAGGATTTACAATGGCGCTGCTTGTCCTGCCAGTCATTGTTGTTGCATCCCAGGAAGCGATCAAGGCTGTTCCGAAAGAAATGCGCGAGGCATCATTTGGAATGGGGGCAACAAAGTGGCAAACGATCCGTCAGGTTGTTTTGCCGGCGGCAGTACCAGGTATATTAACAGGGAGCATCCTTGCTTTCTCAAGGGCGATTGGTGAAACAGCTCCATTGCTTGTAGTTGGAGCTTTTGCCTTTGTTAATTACCTTCCGGAAAATGTGATGAGCACATTTACAGTTATGCCGATTCAAATTTTTAACTGGGCTTCAAGACCTCAGGCTGATTTTCAGGATGTAGCTGCTGCAGGTATTATTGTTTTGTTCATTTTCTTGATAGTCATGAACTCAGTTGCGGTTTTCATTCGTAATAAATTCCAAAAAAATTATTAAGCATGCTTAAAGGATGAAGGAGGCTTCACACAGTGGAAATGACAAAAGTTGTGAAAGAGCGCAAGGAAAACGAAGAATTTGAAACGATTGCTAAAATAGACAAAAGCATCGTTTACAAAACAGATAATCTTAACCTTTGGTACGGAAATGATCAGGCATTAAAAAATATTGATCTGGACATTTATGAAAATGAAGTCACTGCAATTATCGGACCGTCCGGCTGCGGAAAGTCCACTTATATTAAAACTCTAAACCGCATGGTAGAGCTGATCCCTACAGTTCGCACATCTGGAAAAATTATTTATCGCGGGAAAAATATCTTTGATAAAGGCTATGGTGTTGAAGATTTGCGCACACGCGTCGGCATGGTATTCCAAAAACCAAATCCTTTTCCAAAATCCATCTATGACAATGTTGCATATGGACCAAGAATTCATGGAATCCGAGACAAACAGACTCTTGATGCGATCGTTGAAAAGAGTTTAAAAGGGGCTGCCATCTGGGACGAAGTAAAAGACCGTCTTAAAGAAAATGCTTTTGGTTTATCAGGCGGTCAGCAGCAGCGTCTATGCATCGCCCGCTGTCTAGCAATTGAGCCAGATGTTATCTTAATGGATGAGCCTACTTCTGCTCTTGACCCAATTTCAACGCTGAAAGTGGAAGAGCTTGTTCAGGAATTAAAAAAACAGTACAGCATCGTAATCGTTACTCACAACATGCAGCAGGCTGCACGTATTTCTGACCGGACAGCATTCTTCCTGAACGGAGAAGTTGTTGAGTATTCAGAAACAGACCGCTTGTTCTCGAATCCTTCAGATAAACGTACAGAAGATTATATTACTGGACGTTTCGGATAATGTTTAAAGCAATAAGTCGTGCATATGAAAAATTGCACGACTTATTCCCATATCGATAAATAATCATTTATTATTAAAAGACAGATAAAATGTGGAGGTAACTAAACATGGTGGTTAGAGAGAAATTTGAATACGATTTAAAAATCCTGCGTGATCGATTAAATGAAATTGCTCAGCTCACTGAAAAGGCTTTACTAGAAGCGATCCACGCACTTGAAACGAAAAATGTAGAAGCAGCATTGGAAATCATTGAAAACGATGAGCGCATTGATGATTTAGATGAGGAAATCAACGATTTGGCTATCCTTCTTATTGCAAAACAGCAGCCGGTTGCCATTGATTTAAGGCGGATTATCGTTGCCATTAAAATCTCAAATGATATTGAAAGAATGGCTGACTTTGCTGTGAATATCGCTAAATCTACGATTCGTATCGGTGATGAGCCATTATTCAAGCCGATTGAAACAATCAAAAAGATGCATGCGCTTGCTGTAGAAATGCTTTCGCTATCTGTAAAGGCATTTAACGATGAAGATGTCTTATTAGCTAAGAGAGTTGCTGATATGGACGATCAAGTAGATGATTTATACGGACAAACGATTAGAGAGCTTCTTGAAATTATGCCTGAGCGTAAAGAGCTTATGCAGCAGATTACTCAATTAATGTTTGTATGCAGATATATTGAGCGTACTGCAGATCATGCAACAAATATTTCTGAAAGTGTCCTATACCTTGTTAAAGGCAGAAGATATGATTTAAATGCATAAACATAAAAAGAGCTTGTCACCTAAGTGACAAGCTCTTTTTATGTTATTTTACAAGTACATTGACAATTTCGCTGAAGGACATGCCTTTAGTAAGTTCAAATGTTCCCATACGAACCTTCGTATGATAATTTCCGTTAATGACAAATTCATTAAAGTCCTTTGCAGAGGCAATAACGCCTTCTTGCTCCAGGATGTCAGAAACATCACCTGTATTCATTCCCTCTACAATTTTCAATGTGTATTTTTCATTTTGAGGCTTTTCTTCAGGCGGGGCTTCGGCTTGCTTTTGTTTTTCAATCAATGCAGTTTCTTTAAAGGCGATAAGCTCATCGTATTCTTTCGTGTCGATAGCCGTCTGGCCCTTTTTAATTAGGTATTCTTTTATATCATTTTCAGACACTTCTTTGCTCACAACAGCAGCTGTTTTTTCATTGGCTTCTCCCATGAAATATGTAGCGGCAAGAACAGATGTAGACAAAATCATTCCAGCTGCGAATGATTGAAATCCTTTTTTGCTCATGTTAAGACCCTCTCATTCTTTCTAAGAATGGCTCCGATCTCTTTTTCGCTTAAGTATTCAGATCTTGCAATTGCTTCAGTGGATAAGCCTTGATTATGTTTCAAAATGATGCGCTGCAGGGTCTGAGGGTCGATTGAATCATTATCTGTAATCTCTAAATCATTTTGAAGAATTTCTTCTTCCAGCACTCTGACTTTTTTCTTCAGCTTATATATCTCTTGCATCGAAGAAACAGACAGGTGTTCAACTTCCTGTTCAATATCTTTTACATGGTCTCTTTGAAAGAATGAGACGCCAATTAAAAGAATACTGACTACTAACAGGGCAATGATCATAATCTCCATATTTATTCACCTTCTAATATTTTTTCCCTTTTTCTTTATATCATAGATTTCATACATTCTAAAGCGGAATATGCAATTTGTCGAAAAATGTCTTAATTCGAGCGATTTTCTCTTAGAATAATCTTATGTCATAATAATAGCAGCAATATAATAGGAAAGGGATGAAAAACCTGGAACATCTACCTTCAATGAATCAATTAAATCACCTTCATGGGGATGCAATGACCCTGTTAATGAGAACTCCATCCATATTGTTTTTACAATGGAATATAGGAAGTAAAACGGAAATGGCGCTCTCAATCATTTGCAGCGAGCAGTATCCGTCACTAAAAAAAACAATAAGGTTTTATCAAAAGAAGAAAAACTTTCTTTACTATAAAGATTTTAAGATCTCAGATCAACATACTTACCTTTTAATAGAAGGTATAGGATCAGATGCCGGATATTATGCAGAATTGATTCTTCATACATCTGAAAATAGTACACTGACTGTTCTGAAGTCAAATGTATTAGAAGTAACCTATACAAATGACAGTCTGATTAATTGGAAAGTCTATAAAGATGAACCTGATTCTTGGGAAAAGCAATTCTCAGCATATACGGTATACGACAAATAGAAGGGGTATGAGCACATGGTGAAAAACAGCATGATCATTCTTCATGCCCACCTGCCTTTCATCACTGACTATACAAATACAGAATATGAACAGCTGTGGCTTTTTGAAGCTTTGTCAGAATCCTATATTCCAATGCTTTGGAGTTTGAAGGCTGTGGAAAACCCGTCCATAACGATTTCTTTTTCTCCTACTCTTATGGAAATGCTTACAGATAAGATGATCCAGGCAAACTATCGCCGTCACTTGGGCAAAATGGTGTCATTAATCAAATCAGAATTAAGCAGGGGGGTGGATGATGAGCAATCAGTCCTTAAATTTTATCTGTCTCGTTATGAGAAAATTATCGAAACCTTTGAAGAATTTGAGGGCAATATTTTACAAGGTTATATTGAGTTATTCAATAGAAGAAAAATTGAGGTTATCACTACATGTGCAACACATGCAATTCTCCCTTTTCATTGCACTGAAGAAGGAATGAACATGCAAGTAGAAACGGGAATGAGAGTGTTTGAACATCATTTCGGTACAGCTCCGAAAGGGTTCTGGCTGCCAGAGATGGCAATCAGCGCTCAAACCGTTCAAATTCTGGCTCAACAGGGAATTGAATACACGTTTGCCGATTCACCTGAAATAACATACCCGGCAGCAAATGATCAGGGCCTGACCATTTTTAAACGAAATAAAGAAATCGCTGGCGCTGTATGGGATAAGCATAATGGATACCCGGCACACCATGTTTACCGGGAATATTATCGGGATGTCGGATTTATTAGAGATTGGGATGAAATTAAAGAGTTTGCTTTTCTTGGCAAAACAAGAATCAATACTGGACTGAAGCTTTGGAGGATTACTGGTCAGACCGAACAGAAAAAGATATATATGGAAGAAATGGCATTTGAACAAGCTAAAAGGGATGCACATGATTTTTTGCAGAGGCTGGGCTCTGCATGTGAACTGGCTGTGATTCCATTTGATTTTGAGCTGTTCGGTCATTGGTGGTTTGAAGGGCCTGCCTTTCTATGTGAGCTGTTAAAACATGAAAACCAATTTATTCTGCCGTCTGATTGGCTTAAGAACATGGGCAAAGTCAGCGAGCGTGTGGACTTAGCTTTTTCTACATGGGGGAGAAACGGATACGGCGACATGTGGCTTAATGAAAAAACAGCGGAATATTTTCAGCACTTTCATTTAATCGAGAAACAGCTATTTGGCACCACTGTCAATTCCCGGGAAATGAATCCGGAAAAAAAATGGAGTCTTATTAAAGAATGGATGCTTGCCGCAAGCAGTGACTGGACATTCATGATCGGAAATGGGACTTCTGCTGATTATGGACATAAGCGGATTAGAAAGCATCTAAAGAATTATTATAAACTGAGTGAAATAACGGATGAAACACTTGATACCTATAATAAGGAACCGGATTTATTTGCCTTTCTTCCATTGAACAGTACGGTATCTGAGATAAAAGATCCTGCTGCCCGGCCTAAAATACTGATGGTGTCTACAGAATTTCCCCCTAATGTTGTCGGGGGGCTAGGAAGACATGTAGATGAGCTTTCTAATGCACTTGCCGGGCAAAATTACGAGGTTGTTCTTCTTACGATAGCTTCAGATGAAAAACCTTTGTATGAAAACCCAATTCCAAATCTGCATGTTTACCGGATACAGTCTCTTCAGCAAAAACATAAGTCGCTTACTGAATGGACATTGAATCACAATAGTGCATTTGTTCAATTTTTATTAAAAAATGAACACATAGAATATGATATCGTGCATGTTCATGATTGGCTTACTGCAGGGGCAGGAAGAGCCATACAGAATCTTTTAAAAGTGCCGCTCATTGCAACCATTCATGCGACAGAACAGGGAAGGGTTAAAGAAATCTCGACCCCGCTTCAAAAGTATATACATAGGGAAGAGAACTTGCTTGTACAAGCAGCAGATCGGGTGATTGTATGCAGTGACTATATGCTGAAGGAGGTCACCGAACAATTTCACATACCAACTGAAAAACTAACTGTGATCCCTAATGGAATAAATCTTTTAAAAACTAATATGTATGATAAAAATTCCCAAAAGCGCAAAGTGATAACTTTGACAGGGCAGCCTTATCTTTTCTCGATGGGAAGAATGGTCGCAGAAAAAGGGTTTGATGTCCTTTTGTCTGCCTTACCGGGTATTTTGAAGCGTTTTCCTAAAATCCGCATGGTTATAGCAGGAGATGGGCCGCATCGCAACGAATATGAAAAAAAAGCGAAAAAATTGAACGTTCATAAAAATGTAACATTCCTTGGTTTTATAGATGAAGACCTTATACATATACTCCTTACGCACTGTGAGATGAATATTATTCCTAGCTATTATGAACCATTTGGGATTGTTGCACTGGAGAGCATGGCAGCAAAAAAACTGACAATTGCTTCAAATACCGGCGGTTTAAGAGAAATTATCAAGCACAATGAAAATGGACTCCTGTTTGAGCGGGGAAATTCAAAAGCTTTGGCATCAGCTATCCTAGAGGCACTCCAACATAAAGAGCGGGCAGACCGTCTGGCTCAAAAGGGATATGAAGAAGTTTTGAGCCGTTTCGCCTATGAACATATTGTTAAAAAAGTTATTAAAGAGTACGAAGTGCTTTATCCTAAAAGATAAGGAGCTGAAAAATGTGAAAGCAGTGATCCTCGCAGGCGGAGAAGGCTGCAGGCTTAGACCTCTTACAAATCATTGTCCAAAACCAATGGTCCCAATATTAAACAAGCCTGTTATGGAATATAGCATTGAGTTATTAAAAAGACACGGCATTAAGGATATAATAATGACTGTGCATTATTTGTCATCTTCTATTCGTGCCTATTTTGGCGACGGTTCAAAATGGGGAGTCACGATCACTTACAGTGAAGACGGGATGCCTCTTGGTACAGCAGGAAGTGTAAAGCTGGCAGAGCAATTGCTTACCGAGTCATTTCTTGTCATCAGCGGAGATATTCTTACTGACTTTGATTTGAGGGCAGGCATACAGCATCATGAGGACCAGCTTGCAGCAGCGACTATCTTTACAAAACCGCTGGACTTGCCGATCGAGTACGGAGTGCTTTTGTCTTCAGATAAAAAGATGAAAAAAATGTTTGAGAAGCCTAACTGGAGCGACCTTACCCAGCATTCAATCAACACTGGCATCTATATTCTGGATCCAAAAATTTTCAGTTATTTAGAAGACTTTACTCATTATGATTTCAGTAAAGATGTGTTTCCTGCTATCTTAAAACATAATGAGAAAATCAGTATTTTTGAAGCTGAAGGATATTGGTCTGATATTGGGACGCTTGCAACATATCGCGAAGCTCAATTTGATATGCTCCATCATAAAGTCAACCTTCCTTCTAAGGGTAAAGAGATAGCTAAGGGGATCTGGATGGAGGATGGGGTGACCATTCATGACGATGTGACGTTAAAAGGCCCGATTTATATCAGCAAGAATACAATTATTCATGAAGGGGCAACAGTAGGGCCAGAAACCGTTCTCTCTGAGTCAGCCATTATCCATGAAAAATCAGAAATTACCCATTCTATTCTCTGGGAAAACAGCTATGTTGGAAAATCGTGCAGTCTTGGCGGGATGATTGGACACTGTCAGATTCAGGATCATTCAGCGCTTGCTGATATCAGCGAAGAGACGGTTAATGCCTGGAGAGAGTATACAAAAAGAGATTCTTAACACTTTTCTTTTTAGACATTGAAGAAAAAAATAAAATAATGTGGAATTTCTTTTTTAAAAATGCTATTATAGTTAAGTCTGATTTAGTATAAGTTTTTTAGTTTGGAGGGAAATCAACATGCGCGTTAATCTTACACTAGCTTGCACAGAGTGCGGCGAACGTAATTACATTTCTAAAAAGAACAAACGTAATAACCCGGATCGCATGGAGCTTAAAAAATATTGCTCTAGAGAGAAAAAGGTTACTTTACACCGCGAAACAAAGTAAGCAGCAGGAATTTATTTCCTTGCTGTTTTTTTTATACCTATTAATTATAAGGGAGCGCTTTGGAATGCTGAAGACAAATCTTAGAAATGATGTGAAACACAGACTTAATTCTTTAGAAAACGATACATACGAGAAGAATTGTGAACGTATAAATAAAAGACTTTTTGCTCAGCCGTACTGGCTGAAGAGCGAAACAATTGCCATCACCATTTCAAACGGCAGAGAAGTAGATACTGCGATGATTATAAAGGAGGCCTTAAGGCTGAACAAAAGAGTGGCCATACCTAAATGTTATCCCGATCAAAAAAAGATGGAATTTCGCACCTTTCAGACAGCGGATCAGCTAGAGACCGTTTATTTTGGGCTGAAAGAGCCTGTTGTTTCAAAAACAGCCTTTGTTCCGGCTGATGAGATTGACCTTCTTATCGTCCCGGGTATATGCTTTGATAGAAAAGGCTACAGAATAGGGTATGGAGGCGGTTATTACGACAGATATATGACTCAGTACAGGGGTTTTTCTGTTTCACTCGCATTTGAGGCACAGTTGGTCTCTGCTGTTCCTGCTGAAGCCCACGATCTGCCTGTTAACCAAATTTTGACGGAAAACGAGGTGATTATTGTCAGTGGCTGATCACTTATTTGCCATTCTTTTTATTCTTTTTATTTCTGTCGCTGGACTTAAGCTGAAGTCTTTAACCATAAGCGGAGCTATCGCTGCGGGTTTCATTGGAATATCCATTTATACAGGTTTTGGCTATTCAGGATTAGTGGTGCTGGGGATATTCTTTGGAAGTTCTAGTTTCTGGAGCAAATTTAAGCGTGATCGCAAAATGAGTACATCCGAACTGCTGGTGAAAGGAGATCAGAGAGACGCAGCTCAAGTGCTGGCAAATGGAGGTGTTTCTGCATTAATCAGCATTGTTCATGCGTTTCTGCCTTTTGAGGGCAGTTTCGCCGTATACAGCGCGTCTGTCGCTGCTGCAAATGCTGACACGTGGGCATCTGAAATTGGAACACTCAGCAAAAAAATGCCAAGAATGATTTTCACTTTGAAAAAGGTAAAGAAAGGAACGTCCGGAGCAGTAAGTTCTCTCGGCACTGGTGCAGCATTTGCAGGCGCTTGCTTAATCGGAATTACTGCTTATGCCGTTTTTCCATTGCATGAAATGGATATCCTTCTAATTGTTCTTTTCGGATTCACTGGCAATCTCATTGATACGGTGCTCGGCGCTTCTGTTCAAGTGTATTATCAATGTCCAGTCTGCGGAATAAATACAGAACGATACGAGCATTGTCAGGAACGCAGCACAAAGATCAGAGGCTTTTTAAATAATGATGCTGTTAATTTTATAGCCATTTTTACTGCTTCACTTTTAGCATTACTTGTATACTGAAAGAAAATAAGGATAAAAAATGGGTTAGCGGCAAAAAGTATCACTAGGAGGGATGAAGATGCGAAAATTGAATTCAGTACTTCTTATGGTCCTTGGTATTCTTGCGTTTTACCAATATCGTTACCGTCTGATGAATGTCGTGCTCAGTCAGCCGAATATAAGGCACTTTTTCATTCAGCTTTCCATGAGAATTCCTTTTATCAGGGAAAAATTTATGTTCCGTGCGTTTCATTAATGCTCACCTGTTGGCCAACAGGTGTTTTTTTATTATTAAATATTTTATGTCATGCATAAAAAATAGCCCAATTATAGAAAGAAAGTACTATTCTTTAACAAGATTACGATAAGTTGATATAATATTTATAAAAAAGTTCGGAGAGAAGAATATGGGAATAAGCGGGGATAATCTTTTGTGGAAGTTAACCCATGAAGCTGTGACGAGACACGATTATCAGATAATCCGTTTATCAGAAGATGAACAGGAAGTATTGCTTGGTCCATACAAAAATAAGGAGTTTCAAATTGTACGTTTCATTAGAATGGATCTTGATTGGGGA
The DNA here is from genome assembly GCF_004358755.1 of Peribacillus frigoritolerans. Classification (GTDB taxonomy): domain Bacteria; phylum Bacillota; class Bacilli; order Bacillales; family Bacillaceae; genus Bacillus_P. The sequence continues at coordinate 334,337 of NZ_SMZY01000001.1, forward strand.
AGAGAACTTCAGCAGGATATTGAAAGGACTGCGGGACACATTGACCGGATACGCAAACAATCATGGAGGCATCCGATCCAATTATTAAACGTTTATATTTCATCATATCCGCCAGTGGATGAGTGGGAGTTTCGTATTGAAAAACCGCACCAGGAAGGACAAACGACTATAAAATCAATTGTTGTTCATAAAGACAATGAATCAGAAATGGTTTTTTACCTTGAACAGTTGCTTGGAGTGAGCCTGGCTTCAGATAAATCACCTGATCCAACTGACATTGCAAGGCTCAGAAGCGAGGCAATTACATACTCAAATCGCAGAGTAAAGGAAGAAAGACAGATTTTTAATTTTGGAAAACCAATCTTTACCTATTTATTTACTGGTCTGCAAATTTTAATGTTTATGCTTTTGGAAGCTGCAGGAGGGAGTCAAAACACTCAAGTATTAATTCAGTTTGGCGCTAAATACAATCCCTCGATTATAAACGGTGAATGGTGGCGTTTTTTTACTCCGATTATTCTCCATATTGGGATGCTGCATCTACTGATGAATACGCTGGCCTTGATTTATATTGGCAGTGCGGTTGAGAGAATGTACGGATCTGCAAAATTTTTATTTATTTATTTGTTTGCTGGCGCAGCAGGAACGCTTGCAAGTTTTGCTTTAAGTCCCTCGATTTCAGCAGGAGCTTCAGGAGCTATTTTTGGCTGTTTCGGTGCCTTGCTTTATTTAGGAATAATCAAACCAAACTTGTTTTTCAGAACAATCGGCTCAAATTTAATATTTATTATTGTCCTTAATCTTCTATTTGGCTTCGCTGTCCCCAATATTGATAATGCAGGGCATATTGGAGGCTTGCTGGGAGGGTTTTTGGCTGCACTGACCGTTCCGCTCCCTAAACAAAACAAATGGGGACTGAGACTGCTTGGAGCTTTTCTGTCCATTCTATTAATAGCCGGTGCATATATTTACGGAATTCACTTTGCTTGGATTATTTGAGGACAGGAGACTGTTCTTTTTTTATTTCCTGTATTTGGATCTAGATAAAAGCCTGCGGACGATTTCAGAAGATATCTGTCCTTATTAATGATAATTCTCTTGACGCATTACGACATTCCTTTATACTTTAATGTAGTTAGATTAAGCTTCATATGAGTAGGTGGAAATGTGAAAACAATTTATGATGTTCAGCAGCTTTTAAAAAAGTATGGAACCATCATTTACATTGGCGATCGCTCAGCTGATTTAGAACTGATGGAGATGGAAGTCAGACAGCTGTTTGAATCGAATCTTATCGAAGTTCAGGATTACCAGATGGCAGTACTGCTTTTAAGGCAGGAGCGCCAGCGGGTGAAAGACAAAAAGTAAGGCAAACCGTTCAGGAAATTGTGCAAACGGTTTCTTAAAAAATACAAAAAAGGATGACGTTGAAAATGACAGATAAATGGCTAGTAGGAATTGACTTAGGCGGAACAACAATTAAAATGGCGTTTATCAGCCATTATGGCGAAATGATCGAAAAATGGGAAATACCTACAGATAAAAGCGGAAAAACGATAACTACAGATATAGCAAAGGCAATCGATGCGAAGCTTGCCGAACTTGGACAAACAAAGTCCAAGCTTGCAGGAATCGGCATGGGAGCACCGGGTCCTGTGAATTTAGAAACAGGTCTTGTTTACGAAACAGTAAACTTAGGCTGGAAGAACTACCCGCTGAAGCACCATCTTGAAATTGAAACAGGCTTAAAAGCCGTGATAGACAATGATGCAAACATTGCAGCTATCGGAGAGATGTGGAAAGGTGCCGGAGACGGTGCCAAAGATGTAATCTGTGTTACTCTCGGCACTGGAGTAGGCGGAGGCATCATTTCTAATGGAACAGTTGTTCACGGCGTAAACGGAGCAGGAGGAGAGATTGGCCACATTACTTCTGTAGTAAAGGGAGGCGCACCTTGCAATTGCGGCAAAGAAGGATGTCTTGAAACAATTGCTTCTGCAACGGGTATTGTGAGGCTTGCTGTTGAAAAACTGCATCAGGACTCAGCACCAAGCTCGCTGAGAAATTTATACGAAGAGAACGGCAGCATTTCTTCAAGAGATGTGTTTGAAGCATCTGAACAAGGAGATCAGCTTGCATCAGAAGTTGTTGAATATATTACAATGCAATTGGGTCTTGCTATCGCGAACTTATCAAATGGTTTAAATCCAGAAAAGATCGTTATAGGCGGCGGGGTTTCAAAAGCAGGTGAACACTTAAGAAAAAATACAGAAAAGTATTTCAAGCGCTTTGCATTTCCGCGCGTGGCAGAAGGTGCTTCCATATCAATTGCCACTTTAGGAAATGACGCAGGGGTAATCGGCGGTGCCTGGCTTGTAAAAACAAAGCTGTCGACAGTTTAAGGCACATATAAAAAAATAAAAAAAATGATAATAAAAAGGAGCCCTATCTCTCATAGATAAGGCTCCTTCTTGTTGTCATTCAATATTCTGAAAAGTTTTACTTTGATATTTTTGAAACTTTTTTATGTTTTATACGTCTAACTATAGGGTAAAACGAATAAGCTGAACATTATTATTCTATCATCCTAGTGTAAGGGAAATATTAAAAACGATTGATTTTTTGTTAAAGAAGTATTAAGATATGGTTTAGCTGTGATATTTCAGCCTAATTTATGGAAAAAATATTGATTTATGATAAATAAAAAAAATTATATGTTACGCAGGTTCTAACGTATGAGGAGGTTATGAAATGCGTATAAAATCATTTTCGAAAATTTCATTTTTACTGATTGCGACATTGTTCATGTGGATAAAAACATACATTGTCTACAAAACTAGTTTCGACATTAAAATTGAAAACTTCACCCAGGAATTTATCCTGTTCATTAACCCATTAAGCTTTCTTCTGTTCATATTTGGATTTGGGCTGTTTATGAAAGAGAAAAATCGCAACAGGTATATATTGGGGGCAAGCATCGTTGTAACTGCTGTCCTTATTGCCAACATTGTATTCTACCGGTTCTTTAATGATTTCTTAACGATTCCTGTTTTATTCCAGACAAGCAATATGGGTGATCTGGGAAGCAGTATATCATCTTTATTTGAACCTTTTGATTTATTGCTTCTTGTTGATATCGTCATCCTTTTCTGGCTGATGAAACGTCCAAGCTTTCAAACTGGATCATCTGTCACCAGAAAGGAAAAAACAGCTTTTTACCTATTGGTAGCAGGAATCTTTTTCTTTAACCTGGGATTAGCTGAAACAGAGCGCCCTCAGCTTTTAACACGCTCTTTTGACCGTGAAATGCTTGTAAAAAACATCAGTGTTTATAACTTTCATGTTTATGATGGAGTCCTTCAGTCAAAAACATCTGCACAGCGTGCGCTTGCAGACAGCAATAGTTTGACTGAGATTGAAAACTATGTAAAAGCAAATAAGAAAGAGCCAAATGATGAAATGTTCGGCATTGCAGAAGGACGGAATGTCATTATGGTTTCATTAGAGTCGACACAGAGCTTTGTCATTAACGAAAAAATTAATGGAAAAGAAATTACACCATTCCTGAATGACTTCATTGGTGAAAGCTACAATTTTGATAATTTCTATCATCAAACCGGCCAGGGGAAAACCTCTGACTCAGAGTTTATTGTTGATAACTCGCTTTACCCTCTTGGACGCGGTGCAGTATTTTTCACAAACAGCAACAATAAATATGCAGCCACTCCGGAATTATTGAAAGATAAAGGCTACTACTCAGCTGTTTTCCATGCGAACAATAAAAGTTTCTGGAATCGTGACATCATGTATCAGGCTTTAGGATACGACAGATTCTTTGATGTAAATGATTACGAAGTAAACGAGGAAAATTCAGTAGGCTGGGGACTGAAAGACAAGGAATTCTTTGAACAGTCAGTTGATCATATGAAAGAATTGCCTCAGCCTTTTTACAGCAAGCATATTACGCTCACAAATCACTTCCCATTCGAACTGAATGAAGAAGATAAAATGGTGGATGAGTTTAATTCCAACAGTAAAACATTGAATAATTATTTCCCGACAGTCCGTTACCAGGATGAAGCTTTGAAAAATTTCATTCAAAAGCTTAAAGATGAAGGGTTATATGATAACTCAATTATTGTCCTGTATGGAGATCACTATGGTATTTCAGAAAATCATAATGCAGCAATGGGTCAATTCTTAGGCAAGGAAGTCACGCCATTTGATGAAATTCAGCTGCAAAGGGTCCCATTTGTCGTTCATATTCCAGGTGTAACGGATAAAAAACCTGAAACGATTTCAGATGTTTCCGGTCAAATTGACATTCGTCCTACACTTATGCATTTATTGGGCATCGAGACGAAAGAAGAAATTGAATTCGGCAAAGATTTATTCTCGAAAGACAAATTGCCGTTTACTGTTCTTCGTGATGGAAGCTTCATTACAGACAAATTCGTCTATACAAGCGGAACATGCTACGATAAATCAACCGGCGAGCCTGCTGAAGATAAAAATGCATGTGAGCCGTTTATGGAAAAAGCGAAGCAGGAATTAAATTACTCAGATAAAATCATCTATGGAGATCTTTTGCGCTTCTATGATGAAATGAAAAACGGAAAAGAAAAAAAAGAACCTGAGAATGAATCCAGTAAGTAAGTAATCTAAAGCTTTGGCCTTGTGGCCAAAGCTTTTTTAAGTGACAAGAAAGTACAAAATTTTCCGCTTCGATGGCGAGCGGAATCGCTCAGGCTCCTCGTCCAGTACGGAGTATTCGGAAACAGCGCCTTTTCTGCCGGATCCTTATCTGTCATGCCTGCGCTAAACGGGCGGCGCTCTCGCTTTTCTTACGTCAGTCTTTGTGACTGTTTTAAAGCGTTTAACAAGAATAGGGAAGTTGAATCATATGCTAATAATAACCAAAAGCCAGGGAGGAATCAGGATGAAAGTCAGAGCAGAAAAAAACACAACCTTAAAGGAGCTCGCGAGTATTTTAAACGTTCATGAGCAGCTGCTATTTGATTCAAATCCTCATTTGAAAACAACGTTTATAAAGTCCGGTGAAACATTCCATATCCCTTTTACTGGAAAATTTAAATGTCACATTTCGTCCACTTCCAAAGAGACACCAGTAAGGAATATAATAGACTTTTATGAGGGGCATGATTCTTTACCTCAATCATCAGAGTTTATCCAAATAAAACGGGCATATGATTACAATGTTCTTCTTGAAGATCTGGCAAAAGTAACGGAAGCCTTTCCTTTTATAGAGAAACGAACCATTGGATACAGCGTACTAGGCCTTCCTATATATGAACTTTTGATTGGAACCGGCACAAAGAAGGTTCACATGAATGGATCGTTTCATGCAAATGAATGGATTACAACATCTGTTTTAATGTGCTGGCTTCATGAGTATTTGGAAGCAGTTGTAGATGGAGGCGCATTTGAAGGGCACGCTGCGATGGAACTATATCAAAATACGTCTTTATCTTTTGTTCCGATGGTTAACCCGGATGGGGTGCAGCTGGTAATCAATGGACTGCCTGCTGAGCATTCTCATTATCAATCCGTTCTGTTTATGAATAACAACAGTTTAGATTTTGAGCAATGGAAAGCAAACATTAATGGAGTAGATCTGAATAATCAGTATCCTGCTTACTGGGAGATAGAAAAGGAAAGAAAAATTCCTAAATTTCCTGCATCGAGAGATTATCCTGGAGATGCGCCCCTTACAGAACCGGAATCTATTGCAATGGCTAAGCTTGCAGATGCCCGTAACTTTGATCTCATAGTGGCTGTACATACCCAGGGTGAGGAGATTTACTGGGGATACATGAACTGTGAACCGGAAGAAGCATTGGCCATTGTGACCGAATACAGCCGTCTCAGCGGATATAAAGCTATAAAGAATATAGACAGTCATGCAGGTTTTCGGGATTGGTTTATTTATGAAAAGAAAAAATGCGGTTTTACCATAGAACTTGGCATTGGTGTCAACCCTCTTCCGCTAAATCAATTTGATGAAATTTATGAAAAAAGCAGAGGGATTTTCTGGGCTTCTTTATATTCTTTAAAATGATGAAACAATTAGGCTGACTTAAACGTAATACTAGATGTGACAGATAAGAGGGGAGCATTTGTTGATGAGATTCAGAATAATACTACTGGCATTCATAACGGCAATTATATTCACTGGCTGTTCACAGCAATCTCATCAACCTCATGATGTTTCTGAACTTGCAGAGATACGAAAGCCGGCAACAGCAGAACGATATATTTCTGTTGATTTTCTTCAGGAGAAAAATCTTATTCCCATCTCGGATGAGAATTTCTTTTCAGTTGAAGGCTGGCTTGATAATCAGCATGTCCTTTATTTAAGTGAGAATGCAGAAAAATCAACGGTTTATAAATATAACCTCTTTACAGCTGAAAAAGAGAAAGTTTTTGAATCGGCAGCGTCAATCGTGCAGCTCGAATTGAATCCGGATAAAAACTTAATTCTTGTTCACTCGAGTCCATCGAGCTTTGAGGCTGAAATAACGATTATTGATCAAATGGGCAATGTAAAGACGAAACGGTCTATTCCTTCTTCTGAGCTTACTTTTTCATGGAGTCCGTCCGGAGAACGTTTATTTTTGACCTCATTTGATGAAAACTGGACGTTTCAAACTTTTATCTTGAATATGAGCGATTTCTCATTAGATAAAAATCCTGTGGAAATTCCATTTATTCAGTGGATGTCTGATGAGGATGTAACGTATCTGAAATGGGATGAAGCGGAACCTCAATTAACAGCTCCTTTATATAAGCATTCATTAGTGAGTAAGAAAGAAGTTTTGATTGATGAACATATTATTACTCACGCGAATTTTAAAGACCTTTCATTTGCTGTTGTAGTTGAGAATGAAGAAGAACCGGTTGGTTCTTATACTTTTTATGATGGTAATTACGAGAATTACATCTATTCTTTTGATGAAGAACTGCTGCCGCTATACTCGGAATGGCTTGTGCCTGAATTTGATTATTCAAGCAGAAGCGGCCTGTTTTATACATTTGTTCCAGCAGAAGATAATAAATTTAATTTAACATCCGTTGATCCTAAAAATAAAAAAACAGAGATTGTGTTAAAAAATATTGATAACAGTGAAATCAAACTTTCTCCCAACGGTGAACTGGCCTTGTACGGCTCCTATTTAGAAAAGGTAATTAACTTGAAAGACCCCGAAATTAAAAGTATTGTTAAGTGAAAACACATCAGGAGGCGGTAGAGTATATGGCAATTGCAGACGTAACTGTTATTCCGATCGGCACTGAAACGGCAAGTGTAAGCGAATATGTCGCTGCTGTTCAATCAATTCTTAAAGAATATGAACGTGAGGGCATAATTAAATTTCAGCTTACTCCAATGAATACAATTATTGAGGGTGAGTTATCTGATTTGCTCGATGTTATTAAAGCCATTCATGAATCACCGTTTGAGAAGGGGATTCAGCGTGTGGCCACTAATATCCGCATCGATGACCGCAGAGATAAATCTTCAACGATGGAGAGCAAGCTAAACAGTGTAAACCGACATTCAACGCTATAATCAATTCGGGAAAAGAAAAAGCGGCTCTAGTCTATTTCTGCTTGCGCAGACTGACTCGAGCCGCTTTTTTCGAACTTAAGAGATAAGAAAATATAAAACTTTGCACTTTGATACCGAACGAAATCGCTTATGCTTCTCAGGCAGTCAGAAACCGCAAGTATTGGCAAACAGCGCCTTTCTGCCGGACCCTTATTTGTTTGCCTGCGCTAAACGGTCACTTGCGCTTATCTTATTAATGCGCAGTCGGAAATCCATGATGGATGATAGTCATAAAAGTGAACCATCCAAATATTGCAAGAGTACCTCCGGCAAAGACGATGCCAAGTACGTTTTTGCCTTTAAACGAGCGGTAAAGTCCGTATGCAGACAGTAATGTAACTAGAGCGAATATAATAACTAATCCCATTTTGAAGCCCCCTGACGTATGTAAGTCTTTTTAAATGTAAACAGAATGAAAAACAAAATATTCCTTTTAATATTTTAAACGTTTTCATTCTGTTTGTCGAGGTCGAAATCTACCGTTACTTCATATGATTGAGCAATTTTTTGAACCAGCTCAGAGTCATGGCAGCCGGCATAAAACGTCTGATCACTGACAGCAAGTAAATGTTCTTCGATTTGCAGGATGCACATTTTCATCTGAGTGAACTCAGTTGATTTGAGCTGAAAATGGCAAACCATTTCCTTGAACAGGTAGTGATTGCCTGACTCTGAAATCATTCCATAGTCAATATAGGAGCTGTATATCTCTGTTGGATGCAGCTGTATTAATTCGTGAATTTCCTCATAGATATTCTTGGAGATAAATTGATTTTTTAATAAGATTGCCTGCTTGTAACAATCTGTTATCAGTATACTGCCATCTGAATCACAGTATTCATAGTCGGCAATGATGTCTTTAATATCTGCGTCTGAATGAAATTCGACTCCGTAATACATTTTCACCCCGCATTTCACTCCCTAATCATTTAGTTCAACATAAGTTTAGTGTAAAATAGAAAGAAAAATCATGCAATCGGGGTGTTTATATGAAATGGGAGCAGATGCCTTTAGGACCTCTCCAAACGAATTGTTATCTAATATCGAATGCTATGAAAGAATGTCTTGTCATCGATCCTGGAAGTGAAGGCAGAAAGTTAATTCAGCATATTCAAAAAAGAGGAATGAAGCCAATCGCGATTTTGCTGACACATGCACACTTTGACCACATTGGAGCTGTAGATGAAATACGTGATCAATTTAAGATACCAGTATACATTCACCGTCTAGAAAAAAAATGGCTTTCTAATCCGGCAATGAACGGATCAATGGCATTTATGTCACAGACCATTTCTGCTCGTGAAGCAGATCACTTAATCGATCAGGAAGATGCACTCACAATAGGCTCTTTTTCCTGTCAAATATACGAAACACCCGGACATTCACCAGGCAGCATTTCTTTTTATTTTAAAGAAGGCGGCTTTGTTGTTTCAGGGGATGCTTTATTTGCAGGCAGTATCGGCAGAACTGATTTGCCGCAGGGAGATCATGGTCAGTTAATTAAAAGCATTCATCAAAAGCTGCTTACTCTCCCGGAGGACACAATTGTTCTGCCTGGACACGGACAAGATACAACAATCGAACTCGAAATGGAAAGCAATCCATATTTAAATGGCTTTTAAAGGAAAGATGATTCAGCCTGTTATTGACTACATAAATAAACAAGGCGGAGCGATCACATATTCAGAATACATGAATCTTGTCCTCTATCATCCAGAGCTCGGGTATTATTCAAATAAGGAAAAGAAAATCGGCAAAGATGGGGATTTTTATACGGCCAGCAATGTTTCTGATGTCTTTGCAAAAGTATTTGCCAATCTGTTTGCAAGGCTCGTTAAAAGCGGGGCTGCAGAGCCCTTCTTTTGTGAACTGGGTGGGGGAACAGGAAGATTTCTTTCAGCCATGCTCCGTGAATGGGAAGAGATATCTCCAGAGACATTCAAGGTAATGAAGGTATATTCTGTTGAAAAAAGCGGATATCACAGAGAACTTCAATCAGCCAGTGTTAAGCTGAACCGTCTTACATCAATATCTTCCATAGATGATCTTCCAAAACCTTACAGCGGCATAATATTTTCTAATGAACTGTTTGATGCCTTTCCTGTAGAGGTTATAGAAAAAAGCAATAACCAATTGTTTGAAGTGTGTATTTCCTTTAATCAAGAAAATGAACTTGTTGAAAAACGAGTTCCTTTAAAAAATGATAAGATAAAAGATTACTTAAATTGGCAGGGAATCAAGCTTTGTGAAGGACAGCGCTTTGAGATTCCGCTCTCCATGCTCGAATATTTAGAAAAGATAAATGCCTTAGCTCACAAGGCAGTCATTGTTACAATTGACTATGGATATACAAATAAAGAATGGCAGCACCCAGCCAGATATAAAGGAAGCATGCGGGGGTACTTGAGGCATAGAATGATGACTCCGCTTGCGAACCCTTTTGAAATGGATCTGACTGCGCACATCCACTTTGATGCACTAGAGAAAAGGGCAGCAGAGTTTGGCTGGAATTTGCTGAAAAGCGAAAGGCAGGATCTATTTTTGGCGAACGCAGGAATTCTCTCTTACCTTATGGAAAATGGAGATCTAAATCCTTTTGGGGAAGCAGCCAAACAAAATAGAGCGATCAGAAGTTTAATTATGCCGGATGGGATGAGTTCTTCTTTTCAAGTATTTATACATGAAAAGGGAACAAACCTTCGTGAAAAAGATATCTATTAAAAAAGGTGAGCTGCCGCTGGCAGCTCACCTTTTTAATTTATCAATGGCCGCCCTGTCCAGGCACCATCATAAACGTTGTCCAATATGTAAAGCCTACGAAGAAAACGGTTAAATATGCTCCAAAAATGTAAATATACATGCGTTCAGATAATTTTAAATAAGATAAAAGTACGAAAAATCCAGTCTGTCCGAAGAATAATAATGAAGTCGTTTTCATATCTCCCAAATAAAACATGACAGCAAAGATGCCAGTCCAAAAGCCTAATACTCGGAACATGCGATCCATATGTCAATCCCTCCTTTGTTTAGTCCCTAAGTCCATCACTTTTTTTATTATAATGTACGTCCAATACCATTGTAAATAGCGTTTACATTCTAGAAGTGCCATTTATGTAACAAAGTGTAAACTTTTTATAAAAAAAAGATGGTTATTCCAAGGATTATTGCTGTACAAAAGTTAAACAAATACTGTACAATAAAATCAGAAAGTAAGAATTGCTGCCGTATGAGCGTTATTTTTAAACAAACCTTATACAAGAATGGGAGATGAAGAACAATGAACGAGTTACTTTTTTATAGTTATCCAAGCTGTACATCATGCAGGAAAACTAAGCATTGGTTAAAAGCGCACAATATCGAATTCAGTGAAAAGCATTTGTTTCGTGAAACTCCTTCTTATACAGAACTCCAGAAAATTCTTCAGCTTACAACAGACGGCATGGATGAGATTTTAGCTACCCGCAGCCAAACGTATAAAGATTTAAATTTAAATATTGATGATCTTCCTTTATCTGATGTCATAAAACTGATCATTGACGAGCCTAAGCTTTTAAGAAGACCGATTATTACAGATGGAAAAAAGCTTGTCGTTGGTTATAATCCCCAAGCTCTGACAAAACTTTCAAAGAAGAAGGAAGTTCATAAATCTGTTTCATGATTTATAAAGAACACTCCGTTCTTTATCGGAAACGAAAAAATGAGAATACGAGAGTAATCTTTAGAAATACCAAGTAAATATAATATATATTAGGAAATCAACCATTTTTAGCCATTTTCAATCCGCCATTTTCTTTGTATAGTGTATACAAATAGTTCATTATAAAGAACGAAAAGGTGGAGCTGAAATGACAGAAATACAATTCTTTTTAGAGGGCATTGGCAATAGGAATGTAGCAACTGACTATTCAAGTCCAAATTATATTTCCAATGAAATTAGCATTGAGAAAGCCTCAAAGGATTTCGCTAAAAAAAACAATCTTAAATACATCGATCATGAAATTCTAAACAGCGGCTACCGGGTATATTATATGAAACCGTCATTGCTTAAATCCAAGCGAAAACCCTACATCTATTACGCCAAAAGAGAAGCTTAAAAAAACCCTGCGTACATTCGCAGGGTTTTTCGCACTTAATGAACTGGGCAAGCTGGATTCGAACCAGCGCATGACGGAGTCAAAGTCCGTTGCCTTACCGCTTGGCTATAGCCCAATGAAAACCTTTATTCATTTTTGACAAAACAAGCAAAATTATACGATAAGCCGTGAAATTTTTATTTTATCTGGCAGATTATGAAATTATCAGACGGGAAAACGACTAAAATGGTTGAAAAAACTGCATTTTTAGGATGTGCATTCTAAACGGAAATCAAGTACGCTTTCACTAATTGAACAGAAAGGAGGATGTCATGAATTCAATCGAATTATTAAGTGAAAGAATTGTGGAAGAAGCGTGTTCATTACATGCATCAGACATCCATTTTGTCCCGAGAGAGAAGGATGCCGTTATTCAATATCGTATTGATGATGACCTTATCGAAAAGCGCTCCATCAGAAAAGAGGTATGTGAACGGATTATCGCACACTTTAAATTTTTGGCCTCTATGGATATTGGTGAAAGAAGAAGGCCGCAAAATGGCGCTTTGGCCCTTTCAAATGAAACCATAGATGTCCAGCTCCGTCTGTCAACGCTTCCAACAATCTTTGAAGAAAGTCTTGTGATCCGCATACTTCCAAATGAAGTGATTCCCTCGCTGGCGCATCTTTCTCTGTTTCCCCAAACAGCAAATAAGCTTCTCTCCTTTATTAACCACTCTCATGGTCTGATGGTATTTACAGGCCCGACTGGTTCAGGTAAAACCACCACTCTTTATTCTCTGATTCATTACGCAAAAAAACATTTTAACCGCAGCATTATTACCCTTGAAGATCCTGTTGAAACAAAAAGCTCTGAAGTCTTGCAGGTACAAGTAAATGAAAAAGCCGGAATTACTTATGCAGTTGGATTAAAAGCGATTCTGAGGCATGATCCTGACATTATCATGGTAGGTGAAATCAGGGACAGGGAAACAGCTCAAATAGCAGTCAGAGCAGCGCTGACAGGACACTTAGTATTATCAACGATGCATACTAGAGATGCAAAAGGAGCTATTTACAGAATGCTGGAGTTTGATGTCAGTTTATCTGAAATTGAACAAACCTTTTTAGCAGTTGTGGCACAAAGGCTTGTAGCGTTAAAATGCCCTTTTTGCGCGAATGTTTGTTCTCCGCACTGCAAAAAAATGAGAAAGTCCAGACGGCTTGGAATTTTTGAGATGCTTTATGGCAAAAATCTCACTCTCGCATTCAAGGAAGCCAGGGGAGAAGAAGTAGATTGTGACTATACAACCTTAAAAGATGTGATTAAAAAAGGGATCGCTTTAGGTTATTTATCTAATCAGTCTATGCATAAGTGGATATATCAGTATGAAGATTAAAAAAAAATGGCTGATAAAAGATCAGGCATTGTTCTTAAATAGACTCAGCGATCTTTTAGAAAAAGGATATACACTCAATGAAGCAATGAAATTCACATCGATTGATTTAAATGATGAAAAGAAACAAGCTGTTTTCTTTTGCCTGCGGGAATTATCCAAAGGAGTTCCTGTCCGCACAGCTTTTGAAAAGCTGAGCTTTCATACTGAAGTGCTAAGTTACTTGTACTTTGCAGAACGGCATGGAGATCTTGAAATGGCTCTTAGAGAAGGAGGAGAAATGCTCAGCCGCAAACTTGTTCAGCATGAAAAAATGAAGAAAGTTCTGCAATATCCTCTTTTCCTCTTTTTTACAATCGGCATTCTTCTGTATATTTCCCAGTCAGTTATCGCTCCGCAGTTTCAGCAAATTTATCACTCCATGAATATAAAGCCAAGTATATTGACTGAAATTCTATTTGTGATTTTTGAAGGTACAAAGATTTTTATTGTATTAATTCTCCTTCTATTTGTATTAGGCAGCATTTTTTACATCATTTATTTTAAAAAGCTGCCTCCTCAGGAAAAAATGAGAATTGCGATAAAAATTCCGCTCTGGAAGAAATTTGTGATCCTTATTAATAGCTACTATTTTTCGCTGCAGTTAAGCAATTTATTGAAAGGCGGCCTGTCTATATATGAAAGCCTGACGGTATTTGAAAATCAAAATTTGCTCCCTTTCTACAGGGATGAAGCTTCCTGGTTTATTGAACATCTAAAGAAAGGGGAGCGATTTGAAGGTTTAGTTGAACGAAACTCATTTTATGAAAAAGAGATGACCCAAGTAATTGGGCACGGACAAGCAAATGGGAATTTAGCTAGGGAGCTCTATACTTACAGTCAATTTGTTCTTGAGCGCCTTGAAGGCAAATTAATGAAATGGATCATGATGATCCAGCCCGCGGCTTATTTGGCTGTGGGAGTGACGGTTTTATTGATGTATTTATCAATGATTTTGCCAATGTATCACATGATGGAAGCTTTATAAAAAAGAGGAGGACCACCATGGTTAAAAGTGAGAAAGGTTTTACATTAATAGAAATGCTGATCGTCCTGCTTGTCATTTCTGTCCTGCTTTTGATTACCATTCCGAATATTACGAAGCATCACTCAAATATTCAGGCTAAAGGCTGCGAAGGTTTGAAAAATACACTACAGGCTCAGTCCACTGCCTATCAAATTGAACTAAAGTCGGTCCCTACAATTGATGACCTTAAGACAGAGAATTATATTGAGGAATCACCTGTATGCCCGAATGGAACCGAGCTGATTATTGATGGCGACGGAAAGGTTGCTGAGAAGGCAGGAGATTGAATCAGGCTATACATTAACAGAAACGATTATGGTGATGAGTATTGTATCTGTTCTTATGGTGTTAACGATGCTCATCATACAGCCATTTCAAAGTCAAAAAACGGCAGAATTATTTTTTGAAGCGCTTGAAAGGGATGTTCTTTATGCTCAGCAGCATGCAATCTCGAATAAAAAAGGGGTTATGATTCTTTTTGATACAGCCAAAAACCAGTACATCGGTGTAGAGGGAGGGATACCCGCAAAGAGGTTATTCACGGTAAGCTATGATTCCGATATTCAAATTACCCCAGCAACAATGGATGCCAGGGTTCAATTTAACAGTGAAGGCGGAATAACAGCAAGCGGAACAATGAATGTTGCCTATCGTAAAGAGAAGTACAGGATGATCTTTTATATGGGAATGGGGCGAATGAATGTTGAAGGGCTGTAATGGGTTTACGATGGCTGAAATACTTATGGCCTTTAGTATCTGGTCGATGATTTCTCTTATGCTGCTTCCGGCATCGGTTTATTTAAAAAAAGAGCGGGAAGAAAATAAGATTAAGCATGAAGCCTTGGTTCTTCTGAAAGATCACATTGAAACCCTGAATTTTGAAAACCGTGCAAAAGAAAACCTTATTCTTTCCGTTAAAAATCAAAGGTTTGAGATTATATGGAGCAAGGAGGAAGGAATTGATCAAGCTTGCATCAAATGGGAAAGCCAGAAAGATGCGGAAGCGGAATGCCTGTATTCTTTTTGAGAATAAGGGATTTACGTTTCTAAACATGCTGTTCTCTTTAAGCATAGTCGTTATTATTGTTTCTTCTTCGGTCATTCTTATCCCTTACCTTTATGGAATATCTGAAAGGGAAGATGATTTGAATCTTCTGGAATGGGAAGTTTTTCAGCAGCAGACCGTTATCGAAATGCGGGAAGGGACGAATTTGACCGTTGAGCCCCAAAGAATTTCATTCACTTCAAAATCAGGAAGGGTCATTGAATATGAAAAATACGGATTTCTTATTCGCAGACAAGTTGATGGAACGGGGCATATCATCTGTCTCAGAAATGTTAAAACTGTTAAATTTGAGCCTATTGCAGGCGGTGCATCTCTTACGGTTACCAGCATGACAGATAATGAGTACCGCTTCAGTCTCAGAAATTATCATGAACTGATGGCCATGAAATGAAAAACGAAAGTGGGTATATTCTTCCTTCAGTCTCGATATTGGTACTATTTTTTCTTATGGTTGTCTTTCATCACACAGCTTTATATATAACAGAAAAAAAGTTCTACGAGGAAAGAAGCCAGTCGGTATTATTAGAAAATCTTATGCTATTTGGGGTTAAACATTCTTTAAATCAAATTACTGGAGAAGATGCAGCAGAACAGCAGCTCATAAAACTTAAAAAAGGGACAATAGTTTATACGGTTACTGAAATTGATCCGGAACATATTCTTGTAGAACTGTCATGCGTAACAGAAAATAAGAATTTTACTTCATCTAAATATAGATACAGCATCATGCAAAAGAAAATTGTCGATTGGACGGTATATTAGAAGATCGCTTTAAAATCATTTCCCATAATGAGCAAATCTGTGTTAAAGTTATGAAAAAAATGCGGAGTGAATGTTTGTGAAGGCTATTTTTTTAACAGGATTTATGGGAACTGGAAAAACAACCATCGGAAAAGCTTTGGCTGCAAGGCTGAAAGTTCCTGTTTATGATATGGATGAATTCATTGCAGAAGAGACCGGAAAAGAAGTGAAGACAATCTTCAAAGAACAGGGAGAAGAATTCTTCCGGGATCTGGAGACAAAATCCATCAGGATGCTCCCCCTTGAAGATGTAGTCATTACAACAGGAGGCGGGCTTCCTGTCCGAACAGAAAACCGAAAGTATATGATGGAGAATGGAATAGTTGTATTTTTGCATACGGATCTTGATGTTATTTTTGAACGCCTAAAAGAGGATGAAAATCGGCCGCTTGCACTCCATGCTTCAAAAGAAGATCTTACTGAATTGTATTTGTCCAGAAAAACTGCTTATGAAGATTGCTCATTCATGATAAAAACGACAGGTAAATCAATAAATGAAGTTACTGAAGAAATGATTAAGAGATTAGAAAGACAAGACACTGGCTATACTGAATAAAAAAGTGTGCATGAGGTGTTTGTTTTGTCTACCAATGATTATGTGAAATATATGACACAGCAATTAGTTCGTTATATGGATACCCCAAAGGAAGTAAGAAAAGCAAAAAAGACGATCCGCAAAACGGAGCGGACTCCATTTGCAAGCAGATGGTTCGGAATTTTGCCATTTGCCGTCATGTTTTTTAAGAAGAAAAGAAGATAAAAAGGCCGGTGCTGGTTTGAAGTGACCCCGCAATATTAGAATGATCTAATATTTGGGTGCAATTCAAAACAGCACTTTTTTTTGAACTTGTGAATTAACTAAGGACCGATAAAAGTTTGCGGAAGAGGTTTGCGGTATAATTCAGGATCAGATTGAGAAGTTAAATCAGAATCTCCGTGTGTAATAAGAAAGGTACCCGTTTGGGTACCTTTTCTTGTATCGTTTCTTATTCCTTTAGTCTGCCTCTTCTAATACTTGAATCTTTTTTACTTTTTCTGTTTTGGCATCGTAAGAGATTGTTACAAAAACGCCAATGTCTTTCATTCCTTCACGTACGGTAACTTTATATTGTTTTACAGTTTGATTCTTTTTAGTATTATCCCAAATCTTTTGTGCAAATAGAACCTGTGACAAAGGATAACGTTTTTTTGTCTCTTTGACAGCAACGTTTTTCCAATCTGTGTGCTGTGCGGCAGAAACATCACTGGAAATTGAAACCAATGAAGGAGTTAATCCGTAGATAAAGAGAAGAAGAAATAAAACAATCGATTTTTTCAAACGTATCACCTTCCTTTTTAGTTATTTTTACCAAAAAAGGAGCTATTATTCAAAATTGGAATATTATCTGAAGGGGGCAATAAAATGGTATTCGTGATCATTTTCTTTTTTATTATCCTTATTGCTGCAATTGTTACAGATGGGAATAGAAGTAAAAACAGACACAGAGGCACCGGTTCCTCCGCAATCTTTCCTGTTGCCGGAACAGATTCGGATGATCGTCATCGCTCTGACTCTGGCTTCTTTGACTGGGGAGGCGGAGGAGATTCAGGAGGAGGTGACGGCGGCGGGGGAGGCGGGGGAGATTAAGCGGAATAAAACCGTCCGTAGGCGGCTTTATTCTTCTTTTCGTTTTTGCGGAAAGTCGAACCGAAGATCTTCCATTTCATATACTTGACTCAATGTTTCTTTTTTTCTTTATATCGTTTAAATTTTATAAAATCCTGAAAGGTGCGAAAATCATCCTTCGTCAATCCCTGATCAATAGCCTCAGAAATGAGATCCGTCCATTCTTCGTCCAATTGTTTTTCTGCCTTAGGTTTTGAATCCTGATCCTCTGCAAGAAGCTGTTCTAGGTCCGTTCCTAATGAAACAGCAACTTTAGTCAAAAACTGCATAGAAGGATTTTTTTGAATATCCCGCTCAATATAGCTTAAATAGGATTTTGAAACTCCTGATAGCTCTGCGAGTTCAGAAAGGGAGTATCCTTTCTTTTGCCGTAAAGATTTAATCCTTTCCCCAATCATCAAGAATGCTCCTTTAATATCAATGTGTTTTCATTATATAGAACATATCGTTCTTTATAAAGTGGTGAAATAGTAAGAAAATAAGAGCAAACAGCAGGTTGTGCGCGTAAAATGTTCTTTAAAACGAAAATTCAGCGGTTTTTAATGATATATTATTTGTCTTTAACGTCTTATAATTTAATAGATCCTTATAATAAATAACTGGTTGCATAAAAATAAATCAGGCAGCAATAAATTGCAATTAAATTGTTCTTAATTGAGAATATCCAGCTGAAAATCACCAAAAAGGGGAGACGCTTTTGAAACGCGCTTTCATTTTTTTGGCTGTTGTTAATGCATTAGATGCTTTGCTTACTGTTATTGGTCTTCAATACGATTTAATAGCTGAAGCTAATCCATTTATGAAGCTGCTCTATGAAATACATCCCCTTTTATTTGCAGGTTTCAAACTATCCTTTTCTATTTTTTTACTTTTATTTATTTTTTTCAGGTGCCTGCCTTCTTCAGCAGCAGTAAAATTCATTGCTTATACAGCTTCTATTGCTTATGGAATTGTGTTGGCGATGCATGTCTATTGGATTCATATCATTTTTATTTAGAGTGGAGGACAGTAGTATGTATAAAAAACTTTGCAATCGCTGTTATCAGTCTTCATTCAGCAGCTGTCCGGCAGATCGGTGGATTTGTCCAATCTGCACAAATGATCTGACAAAAATAAAAGCTATTCGAGCGGTGCATACCGCTAATTTTAATCCGGAAAAGTATTTAATAAAGAATAGGATGAAATTAACCGGTAATTTTGATAGATATGCATAAAAAAAACGCTCTGGCAAAATACCAGAACGTCTTTGTCCTTTATTGATTTGGGTCATTTAACGTTTAGCCGCATGGTGAACCGAAATTTAAAAAGCACCACATGGAATGAGCCTGATAAAAGGCTCTATTCATGTGGTGCAGGAATTTATTATTTATCTTGGTTCATTTTCCACCGGTTAAATTCAAGAAATTCACGAAATTGATCCTTCGTCACACCAGAATCCATCGCTTCTTTCACGAGGTTTGCCCATTCACTATCAAGATTATCTTTTTTAGTCTCATAAATTGGTTCGTCTAAAATCAGGGTATTCATAGATACTCCAAGTACAGATGAGACCTTTTCAAGAAATTGAACAGAAGGATTTGACTGCAGATTCCGTTCAATTGAACTCAAATACGATTTAGCAACACCAGCGCGATCGGCAAGCTCTGATAGAGAAAGTCCTCGTTCTTTGCGGTATTTACGGATGCGTTCACCAATCATATGATCACCTTCCCAGAGCCATTATAGCATATAACGAAGGTGGTGTTATATATATAGAACGATTTTTACAAAAAAAAATATGTACAATTCTTGTTTGTCAATTTTTAAGTGTTTGCGTTTTAAGAAATTCTCTAATTTCTTCTTTGCTGATGCCCATTTTCAAAGCTGACAGGATTAACTCTTTCCATTCCTGATCCATCTTTTCTACTTCCTTCATTAATATCTCCATTTTTTCTCCTCCTAAAATACGTCTCTGTATTTCAGGCAGTCCAGCCATCATAGTTTTTGTAAACCTTAGATCTGTGACTTTGCGTCCCTGCCTTTCAGCAAGTTTGCCTTTGTCTGATATGTGCAATCGTTCATTTTGCATAAATCAAGTTTTTGTTTCTTTAGTCCTTCAGAAGAGTGTATCTTATTTACTACTATTATAAAAAATGATTTTTGCTTTTTGTGCTGAAATGTGTCGATTGAAAAATATTTTTTGATTTTTATGAAAATACTTGAATTAATTGGGTGTAAATTCCTTTAATGTAGGCATTTTGATGGGTTTTGTTTTTAAGAAGCGACAGAAAATTTTACGCGATAAAACAAACTGCAAAATCTCATTTTCTTATTTGAAAATGAGATTTTGCAGTTTTCGACATTAATAGAACGCATTTTGCGACAAATAAAAAATTCCGCCATTTACAATCGAAACGTTTATTTGCGGATCATATAATTCTTTCAATGCTTCTTTTTCTAATTGGTAGGCTTCCGGTTTTTCATCAAGATCTTCATAAAAATGGCTGAGCAGCATCATATCAGCATTCCAGCGCTGTCTGGCATCTTCCGCCCAAGAGTGATCATCCTGCTCAATAATGGATTGAATATAGTTTTGAATTCGATTTAACCCGCTTTGTTCCTTAATCATTGGGGAGGTCGTAAAACAAAGATCAGGAATGCGGGGAGTAAGCGTCATTTTTTCCAATTGATCCTGGAAGTTTTCAATGATTGCGCCGCTGATCAAATGGAGACCGATTGAATAAAGCTGGTCCTTCTTTTTGTCGCTCTGATAAGATACCATAATATTTACTCCAAGCCATGGATGCAGTGATTGAGAGCTTCCTTTGTTCGGAGGACTTTCATAAAGGCGGATGTGGCTTCCAAGCTTTTTGCTCGTCCGGAAAATTTGATGGAGCCGCGGTGCGCCGAAATGCATGATTTCTCCTTTTAAATCTTCTGGGGCCTGTTTGGCATCTGTAAGAAATGTCAGTTGCATAGGATTTGGAACACCGCCGGTTTTTTCAAGATAAGTCCAGTAAAAAGGCCGATTCATCAGCTCTTTATCCATTTCGATTGTTAACTGCACAGTCATATACTCTGGCTGTTTATCTGTGATCTGACATGAATTTGCTGTGAAAAAACTTTCTAAGAATTGGCTGATCTCTTGCTGCAGCATATCTTCTGGCCTCCTTGCCTGTTTTTATTTTCCATTTGCAGCTTTTTGTTCTGATTGTTCCTGTTCTGCAAAATGAAGGATGGATGTTAAATTTTCCATTTTGATTTTCATTTCGCCCTCGCTTTTTGATTGAAAGAGAATGTCCTGCAAATGATCTTCAAAATTGGAAATATCCAATTTGGTTAAGATTTCATCAAGCTCACCGATTACTTTTTCGAATAGATTAATTTTTTCATAAAGCAGTTTTAATATATGCTCTTCGACCGTGTTTTTTGTAGCCATGTTATAGATGTAAACGTCCTTTTCCTGACCGAGGCGATGAATCCGGCCAATTCTTTGTTCAAGCCGCATAGGATTCCAGGGCAGGTCATAATTGATGATATGATTGCAAAATTGAAGATTTATGCCTTCGCCCCCGGCTTCTGTTGCAATCAGGACTTGAACGCGGTTTTTAAATAAATCTTTCATCCAATCTTTTTTGCCCCGCTTAAATCCTCCCCTAAATGGCACAGAAGTAATGCCGTGCTGCTGCAAAAACCACTGCAGGTAAAATTGAGTGGCACGGTATTCAGTAAAAATGATCACTTTATCATCAATTCTTTTAATTAGCTCCACTGTTTTTTGTGCTTTAGAGTTTCCGTCCACCTCATCAATGCACTGAATCAATTCCCTGATAATAGGTTCAGGAAGCGGGGAGGCTTCACCTTCAGGCCGCTCAATCATTTTTTTCAGCGTCATATAAACAGCTTCTCTGCTTGAGCAAGCTTCTCTTTGAAGGGTCATGATGGAAAACATGCTTGTAGAAGCCGTTCCGAACGATTTCAGCCTTGAAATGGCTGTGTACAAATTTCGTTCAGTTGGAGAGAGTTCAATCGGAACCGTTTCAACATGGCGTTTAGGCCAGTCAATTCCGGTATCGCCGCGGCGGTTTCGAATCATGACCTTGTTGACAAGCTCCTGCAGATGCTCATGATGTTCGAGTGAGCGATTTTTTGCTGAGAAAACTTCTGAAAAGTAAGCTTCGTTTCCAAGATGACCGGGTTTGAGAAGAGAGACAAGATTGAAAATCTCTTCTACACGGTTTTGGATTGGAGTTGCAGTCAGAAGCAGGCAGTATTTCTTTTTCAGGCTCTGAACAAATTCATAGTTTTTTGTTTTATTATTTTTGAGTTTATGAGCCTCATCGATAATGACTAAATCATATTGCTGGGCAAGGACAATTTCCCTGTGAGGACTTCGTTTTGCTGTATCAATAGAAGAAACAACCACATCACATGCTTCCCATACATAGCTCTTCTTCTGCTCAACAGCTGGAATATAAAATTTTTCATGCAGTTCTCTTGCCCATTGTGACACAAGAGAGGCCGGCACAAGAATTAAGATCTTATTGGCCAGTCCGCGGATCATATATTCTTTTACAATCAGTCCAGCTTCAATCGTTTTTCCAAGCCCTACCTCATCTGCCAGTATCGCTTTGCCGTTCATATGCTCTACTACTTGTCTTGCAACCTCTAATTGATGCGGAAGCGGTGTGAAATCGGTCAGATGATTTGGTGCCTGCAAGCCTTCAAATGAAGGAACAATTAAATGTTTTTGCACTTCACAGGCGAGTTTGTAATTTTCCCAGCTTGCCCAGGGTCCATCATCTTCAAGTTTCTTAAAAAAAGTATCCTGCCAGGAGGAATCAAAGTTGATTTTTACATTCATTAATGACAGCCCTTTCAAGAAAAGGTAATGTTATACTGAATCGTTCACTTTAAAGTGTGAATTCGTAATTTATTATGATAAAATACAAATAAAATAGGTTAAACACGAACATTAAACTAAAATACATGTTTAATATTTGTGTAAAAATAGATTGATGAATATTGTTCATAATGGTAGGATGTTAATAAGTAAGAAAGTTGCTAACATACTTACTTTTCAGTCAGCATGCTTCTTATGTCAAAAATGTCAAAATGTCAAAGAATGTTATCTCTTAGTATGACCAGTTTTAAAGAAAATATGAGCGAATGAGAACAAGGGGAGAGACTGCCGGCGGCTTCATTGGATGTATGCCGCAAACGCAGCGCCGAAGGAGCAAACATCTGTGAATCTCTCAGGCAAAAGAACTCTTGTTTGACGCAACTCTGGAGAGAGTTTGTGAAAGCGGCAAACCACCAAAGGGGAAAGCTTTGCATATATTGGCAAGGTAAACTTTCAGGTGCAGGGACAGAGACTTCCTTTTTATATAAAGGGGGGTCTCTGTCCTTTTTTTATACTTTTTGGGGAGGCGATTTGATTATGGCGGATTTAAAGCGAACACCATTATTTGATGTCTATAAAGAGCACGGAGCAAAGACCATTGATTTTGGAGGATGGGATCTTCCCGTTCAATTTTCTTCTATTAAAGAGGAACACGAAGCAGTTCGGGGAATGGCAGGTTTATTCGATGTTTCGCATATGGGCGAAATTGAAGTGGCAGGCACGGACAGTCTAGCTTTTCTTCAAAAAACGATGACAAATGATGTCTCCCTGCTGAAAGACGGCGGTGCGCAGTACACGGCTATGTGCTATGAAGATGGCGGAACAGTGGACGATTTATTAATTTATAAAAAATCAGACTCTCATTATTTATTAGTCGTTAATGCTTCAAATATTGAAAAAGATTATGATTGGCTGAGCTCGCACAAATTCGGAGATGTACAGCTGCGTAATGTTTCATCTGAAATTGCCCAGCTGGCCATTCAGGGTCCTAAAGCTGAATCGATTCTTCAACAATTAACAGAAACAGATTTAAGTGAAATCAAGTTTTTTAAATTCAAAGATGACGTTGTCATAAATGATGTAAAAGCACTTGTCTCAAGAACAGGTTATACAGGCGAAGACGGCTTTGAAGTCTATTGCCCTTCTTCAGAAGCGCCTTCTTTATGGAATGCGATTTTAGAAGCAGGCAAAAATGAAGGAATTCTTCCTTGCGGTCTAGGGGCACGCGATACACTGCGCTTTGAAGCAAATCTTCCTTTGTATGGCCAGGAGCTTACTAAGGACATTACTCCGATTGAGGCAGGGATTGGCTTTGCCGTAAAACCGAACAAAGAGGCAGACTTCATCGGCAAAGATGTATTAAAAGAACAAAAAGAGAATGGCACGGCAAGAAAGCTTGCCGGTATAGAGATGATTGACAAGGGAATTCCAAGGCATGGTTATGAAGTATTTCATGGAGACGAACAAATCGGCGAGGTAACGACCGGCACACAATCTCCTACATTAAAGAAAAATATTGGCTGGGCTATGCTGAAAAAGGAATTTGCAGAACCAGGTTCTGAAGTGAGTGTTCAGGTGCGCAAGAAACGCTTAAAAGCAGTTGTAGTTTCAACACCTTTTTATAAACGACCAAAAAAATGAACTAGTTTGAAAGGGGAACACATCCATGAAACATCGTTATTTGCCGATGACAGAACAAGATCAGCAGGAAATGCTTGACGCTGTCGGAGTATCTTCTATAGATGAGCTTTTTTCAGATATTCCCGAGAGTGTGCGTTTTCAGGGGGAATACAAGATCAAACAAGCAAAGTCTGAAACGGAACTTGTGGGTGAGCTGAGTGAGCTTGCTTCTAAAAACAAGGATTTAAGAAGCAATGCTTCTTTCCTTGGCGCAGGTGTATATGATCATTACATGCCGATCATCGTAGATCATGTTATTTCCAGGTCAGAGTTTTATACAGCCTACACACCGTATCAGCCGGAAATCTCACAAGGCGAGCTTCAGGCCATCTTTGAATTTCAAACGATGATTGCTGAGCTTACTGGAATGGATGTTGCAAATTCATCCATGTATGACGGCGGAACTTCTCTGGCTGAAGCTGCCATGCTTGCTGCCGGTCAAACAAAAAAGAAAAAAGTCATTGTTTCAAAAGCAGTTCATCCGGAAAGCAGAGATGTTCTGAAAACATATGCAAAAGGACAGTACATTGAAGTAGTGGAAGTGCCTGTGAAAAATGGCGTAACCGATCTTGAAGCTTTAAAAGCGGAAATGTCAGACGATGTTGCGGCTGTTGTTGTGCAATATCCAAACTTCTTCGGGCAAGTCGAGCCGCTTAAAGACATTGAACCTATTGCTCACACAGGAAAGAGCATGTTTATCGTGTCTTCTAATCCGCTTGCGCTGGGAGCTTTAACACCTCCTGGAAAATTTGGAGCTGATATTGTGGCAGGCGACGCTCAGCCATTCGGTATTCCTACTGCTTTTGGCGGTCCGCACTGCGGATATTTTGCTGTAACTCAAAAATTGCTCCGCAAAGTGCCGGGACGATTGGTTGGCCAAACGACAGATGAACAGGGCAGACGCGGGTTTGTCTTAACCCTGCAGGCGCGTGAGCAGCACATTAGACGTGACAAAGCGACTTCTAATATATGTTCAAATCAGGCTTTAAATGCTTTGGCAGCCTCGGTTGCCATGACTGCACTGGGAAAAAAAGGCGTAAAAGAGATGGCTTTGCAAAATATCCAAAAAGCAAATTACGCTAAAAAAGCATTTGCTGCAAGCGGGATTGAAGTTCCATTCGAAGGGGCTGTTTTTAACGAATTTGTTATTAAATTAAACAAACCGATTAAAGAGATAAATGCAAAACTTATTCAAAAGAATATCATTGGCGGTTTCGATTTAGGCACTGTATACCCGGAGTTTGAAAACCACATGCTTGTAGCGGTAACTGAATTGCGCACAAAAGAAGAAATTGACTTATTTGTTAAGGAATTGGGGGATGGACATGAATAAGCAGGATCAGCCAGTAATATTTGAACTGACAAAACCAGGACGAACAGGCTATAGTTTGCCTTCATTGGATATCCCTGAAATGGCAGCAGATGAATTGATTCCAAGTGAATATTTGCGAGAAGATGATGCTGAACTGCCGGAAGTATCTGAACTTGATATCATGAGACATTATACAGCTCTCTCCAAGAGAAACCATGGAGTTGATTCCGGTTTTTATCCTCTTGGATCCTGTACGATGAAGTACAATCCGAAAATTAATGAAAATGTTGCTCGTATGGCAGGACTGGCTCATATTCATCCATTGCAGGATGAAAGTACAGTTCAGGGTGCACTTGAGCTAATGTATGATTTACAGGAGCATCTCATTGAAATTACCGGAATGGATGAAGTTACACTTCAGCCCGCAGCGGGAGCTCATGGTGAATGGACCGGCCTGATGATGATCCGTGCTTATCACGAAGCGAACAATGACCTGAACCGGACAAAAGTGATTGTTCCTGACTCGGCTCATGGAACAAATCCGGCATCAGCAACAGTAGCAGGATTTGAGACGATTACGGTTAAATCAAACGAACAGGGGCTTGTTGATCTTGATGATTTAAAGCGTGTGGTAGGGGACGATACAGCTGCGCTTATGTTGACGAATCCTAATACCCTTGGTCTTTTTGAAGAAAATATATTGGAAATGGCGAAAATTGTTCATGATGCAGGAGGCAAGCTTTATTACGACGGTGCAAATTTAAATGCCGTACTAAGCAAGGCCCGCCCCGGCGATATGGGATTTGATGTCGTTCATTTAAATCTTCATAAAACATTTACCGGCCCTCACGGAGGAGGCGGTCCTGGATCTGGTCCGGTCGGAGTAAAAGCTGATCTGATTCCGTACTTGCCAAAACCTGTTTTAGTAAAAAGAGATGATAAATATACGTTTGACTATGACCGCCCGCAGTCTATCGGCAGGGTAAAGCCATTCTACGGAAACTTCGGAATCAATGTCCGTGCATATACTTATATTCGCACAATGGGACCTGATGGATTAAAAGCGGTGACGGAATATGCAGTACTAAACGCCAACTATATGATGAGAAGACTTTCAGAAGCGTATGATCTGCCGTTTGACAGACATTGCAAGCACGAATTTGTTCTCTCAGGCAAGCGCCAGAAAAAATTAGGGGTCCGTACGCTTGATATCGCAAAAAGGCTGCTTGATTTCGGCTATCATCCGCCAACAATCTACTTTCCGTTAAATGTTGAAGAGTGCATCATGATTGAACCGACTGAGACAGAATCAAAGGAAACTTTAGATTCATTTATTGAGGCGATGCTTCAAATCGCAAAAGAAGCGGAAGAAAACCCTGAAATCGTCCAGGAAGCTCCGCATACGACAGTTGTCAGCCGCTTAGATGAAACTACAGCAGCAAGAAAACCGATCTTGCGTTATCAAAAGCAGTAAAAGGTAAAAAAAAAGGATTCGCTCTTTTGCGGATCCTTTTTTCTATTTATACAAAAAAAGTCTGCAAAACTGTCTGCAGACTTCTTCTTATTTCTTAGCTTTAATTTTTCCGCCCCAGCCCTTAAAGCCGCCTTTAAGCATGTAGAGATCATTGTAGCCTTTTCTTTTCAGCATTTGAGCTGTGCGTCCGCTTCTGACAGTGTTTTGACAGTAAAGGTAGACTGGCTGATCTTTGCGGATTTCTTTATGTCTTTGTCTCATTTGGGATAAAGGAATGTTTCTTGCTCCAAGGATATGTCCGCCGTCAAATTCATTTGGTTCACGGACATCAATTAACTGAGCTTTTCTGTATCCTGCTCGGAATTCTTCTTCCGTTAATGTTTTCATAATTTTTCGCTGATAAAAATAAGAGTAAATCGTATAGGCTGCTAGTGCGCCTAATAGAATCAATAAAAAAATCCATGTTGTCAAGCTGACCCGACTCCTTTATAAGCAACTTTTCTAAGACAAGTTCAAATGAACTTTAATAATATTGGACAACTACTATTATATAAGAGCAGGATCAAATTGTCATCTATGAATAAGACATAAATATTTTCAACCTTCCCTTCTTTTTGATAGACTAGGTAAGGCACAGAAAATGAAATACATACTTATCATGGAAAATGGGGTATGAAGATGGCAAAAGAAACTTGGAGATTTATTGATTCAGGGAATTGTTCCCCGTCCTATAATATGGCATTAGATGAAGCGCTGCTTGAGTGGAACAGTCAGGGAATGATCCCTCCGGTCATTCGTTTTTACGGCTGGAACCCGGCCACTCTTTCAGTTGGATATTTTCAAAAAGCCGAAAAAGAAATTGATCTTGATGCCGTTAAAGAGTACGGGCTTGGCTTTGTGCGCAGGCCGACAGGAGGAAGAGGGGTTCTCCATGACAAAGAGCTGACCTACAGCGTGATCGTGTCAGAAGAGCATCCTGAAATGCCAAAGACTGTAACGGAAGCATACAGAGTCATATCTGAAGGTATTCTTCAGGGTTTCAGGGAACTGGGACTTGATGCATATTTCGCCGTTCCGAGAACGGAGGAAGAGAAGCAGGGGCTTAAGAATCCGCGGTCTGCCGTATGTTTTGACGCACCATCCTGGTATGAACTTGTTGTAGAAGGACGCAAGGTAGCAGGGAGCGCTCAAACACGCCAAAAAGGAGTCATTCTTCAGCACGGCTCCATTTTGCTCGATATAGATGAAGAAAAGCTTTTTAACCTGTTTAAGTATCCAAGCGAGCGGGTAAAAGAACGAATGCAGAAAAATTTTAAAAATAAGGCAGTTGCTGTCAATGCTTTGCGTGAAATTCCTGTTACTCTGGAGGAGGCAAAGCATGCTTTTAAAAAGGGCTTTGAAATGGGGCTGAATATTTCACTTGAGCCTTATACACTGACAGATGAAGAACATGCATATGTAGAGAAGATTGCATTGGAAAAATATGATACAGATGAGTGGAATTATAAACGATAAGCGACTTAAATCTAGTCGCTTTTGTTTATTTTTTTGTGATGCTTTTCAAATTATTACAAAACATTCCTTATTTTTCTAACTACGTGTTCTCTTCGGATTTTGCAAGCGACAAAATTCATCAAAAAAAGTGATTATGGAGTTCCTATCTTCTTTTTTCTCATTATTTCTGCTTCATTTGTGCAGTTATTAATTTGACAAAATAAAATAGGTTTGCCTGTTTATCCATATATAGTATTGTCGAACGAAAATATAATACTATATATTGATAAAAGTATGGCTGTGTGATAAATTAAATCAAGTACAAGTAGATAGGGGAGTTGTTTGAATGACCGTAGCACTAAATGAAAATTTAAAACTTGATGTGGACAAGCTGAACCACGATATTTCATTGTTTCCCCAAGTTCACCCAATAACTGATGACATGAAATTGACGCACAAAGGGGTATCGCGTTTAGTCATGCTTGACCGATACACGTTTAAAGACACTGAAAAGCTGACATTATCAAAAGGGGATTTTGTCGTACTGACGATCAAAGAGGATCCAAAATTCCCTGCAAGAGGGCTTGGCTATCTATTAGAGATTGACTGGCAGACTAAAATGGCCAGTGTACAGGTTGAAGAAGAGTACCGCCATTCCCTTGAAAAGCCTGAAGAGGTTGAAACAGGAGTTATCCATCGTTCTTTGGATGTCATTGAAAAACCGCTTGAAGTATTTTACGAGCAAATCGCAAAACGAAATGCAACAGGGCTTGCATCTGTTGAAAAAACAGAAGAAAAGCGGAATGAATGGTTCCAGAAGTTCTATCAGGAATTAGTCGGATTGAACTTTGTACCGGCGGGACGTGTTTTATACGGAGCTGGAGCAGGAACAGATGTGACTTACTTCAACTGTTACGTGATGCCATTTGTACAGGATTCACGCGAAGGCATTTCAGAGCACCGCAAGCAGGTAATGGAAATCATGAGCAGAGGCGGCGGAGTCGGAACGAACGGATCAACACTGCGGCCAAGAAATACACTCGCACGCGGAGTGAACGGCAAATCGTCCGGTTCTGTCTCATGGCTGGATGATATTGCGAAACTGACGCATTTAGTTGAGCAAGGGGGTTCGCGCAGGGGCGCTCAAATGATCATGCTTGCCGACTGGCATCCTGATATTATTGAATTCATTATATCTAAAATGCAAAACCCTCGTATTTTACGTTATTTAATCGAAAACACGAATGACGAAACAATCAAGAAATACGCACAGGAAAAATTAAAGTTCAAGCCTCTGACTGATGATGAAAAAGCAATGTACCAAAGCATTGTGAACTACAAGCAAATTCCAGGCTTCGGCGGATTTAATGAAAAAATCATTAAAGATGCAGAATTGAAACTGGTTACTGGTGGAACATACAGCGTTCATAACTCTGAATTCCTTACAGGCGCAAACATTTCCGTTACGTTAACGAAGGATTTCATGGATGCAGTTGAAAAAGATGAAGATTACGAGCTTCGCTTCCCTGATGTGGAAAGCTATAATGCAGACCAAATGAAAGCCTATAACGAAGACTGGCACAATCATGGCGATGTCCGCGATTGGGAGAATCTGGGATACAAAGTCCGCACATACCGCACAATTAAAGCGAAAGAGCTTTGGAACCTAATCAATGTTTGTGCGACCTATTCAGCAGAGCCCGGTATTTTCTTTATCGACAATGCAAACGACATGACGAATGCTAAAGCGTATGGACAAAAGGTAGTAGCTACAAATCCATGTGGGGAACAGCCTCTCGCACCTTATTCTGTCTGTAACCTTGCAGCGGTCAATCTTGCTGAAATGGCAGACAAAGAAAGCAAAACGGTCAATTTCGAAAAGCTTAAAACAACGGTAGAAGTCGGTGTCCGCATGCAGGATAACGTCATCGATGCAACACCTTATTTCTTAGAAGATAATAAGAAGCAGGCATTGGGCGAACGCCGTGTCGGCCTTGGCGTTATGGGCTTGCATGATCTGCTGATCTACTGTGAAACAGAGTACGGTTCAGAAGAAGGCAATCAATTGATTGATCAAGTCTTTGAAACGATCGCAACAACTGCATATAAAGCTTCTGTTGAGCTTGCAAAAGAAAAAGGAAGCTTCCCGTTCCTCACTGGTGAAACAGAAGAAGAAACAAACCGTTTGCGTGATGCATTCACAAAAACAGGCTTTATGAGCAAAATGCCGGCTGATCTTTTAGATGATATTAAGGAATACGGCATTCGAAACTCGCATTTATTGACTGTTGCACCTACGGGGAGCACAGGGACAATGGTTGGCGTATCCACCGGACTCGAACCTTACTTCTCGTTCTCTTATTACAGAAGCGGAAGATTAGGAAAGTTCATTGAAGTGAAAGCGGATATCGTACAGGAATATCTGGATCAGCATCCGGAAGCAGATCCTGATAATTTGCCAAAATGGTTTATTTCAGCAATGGAACTGAGTGCAGAAGCTCATGCAGATGCACAGTGTGTGATTCAGCGCTGGATTGACAGTTCAATCAGCAAAACGGTTAACGCACCAAGAGGATATACTGTTGATCAAGTTCAAAAAGTATATGAACGATTATATAAAGGCGGAGCAAAAGGCGGCACGGTTTACGTTGACGGAAGCCGTGACACCCAGGTTCTGACTTTAAAAGCGGAAGAAAACACATTCTCTGAGAGTGAAGAAGCACCAGCTAAAGAAAAAGGAAAAGTTGTGCTGGTTGATACAATACAGGCATTAAGATCTACAAATGTAACGATTGGCAACGAGGTAGGAAATACATGTCCGGTCTGTCGGGAAGGTACGGTTGAAGACATCGGCGGCTGCAACACATGTACTAGCTGCGGAGCACAATTGAAGTGTGGTCTATAAGATAAAGAGCTGGCTAGCCAGCTCTTTTCTTTTCGCAATTAGAACGAAGGCTTCCTTGTCATCGCCTTCAAACTAGTGTACACTTGTAATGATTTCCTATGTTTTGAACGTTTTTTGGAGGGGACCGCATGCCAACACCGAGTATGGAAGATTATATTGAACAAATTTACTTATTAATAGAAGAAAAGGGATATGCCCGCGTTTCTGATATTGCGGAAGCACTTTCCGTTCATCCCTCCTCAGTAACAAAAATGGTCCAAAAACTAGATAAAGATGAATATCTCATATATGAAAAATACCGTGGACTTATCTTAACGCCAAAAGGCAAAAAAATTGGAAAGCGCCTCGTTTACCGTCATGAGCTTTTAGAGCAGTTCATGAGGCTGATCGGCGTGGATGAAGAAAAAATTTACAATGATGTTGAAGGCATCGAGCATCATCTCAGCTGGAATGCCATTGACCGCATCGGCGATCTTGTGCAATTCTTTGAAGGAGATGAAGCGCGCGTTGAAACACTGCGTGCTATACAAAAACAGAATGAACAGGACAGTGAGTCCTAAGAAGACGGAAGCAAATGCTTCCGTCTTTTTTTGCGTTCAATTGCTTTTACACTAAAACATGGCCTCAGAGAGCTGTCCTAAACGTGCAGAAAAGGTCTATTTTCCGCCTCCCCAACTTACAATGTAAGGATGGGAGAAGAGGGGAGGAACTTCTGTGTATATTGATGGCGTCTTCTCTGGCGGTGGAATAAAAGGCTTTGCACTAATTGGGTCTTATCAGGCAATTGAGCAAAGGGGCCTGCAATTTGTAAGGGTCGCAGGGACCAGTGCCGGCTCCATTATTGCTGCCTTTATTGCTGCGGGATACCGAAGTGATGAAATCATAACAATGATGGATGATATGGAGCTCGGAAAGTTTTTAGAACGAAATCCTTCCATCCTTCCATTTAAATTTATGAAATGGCTGAATATCTATTGGCGGCTGGGTCTTTATAAGGGCGGCAAGCTTGAAGAATGGATAGCTGGCAAGCTGAAGGAGAGAGGGGTATCGACCTTTGGTGATTTAAGACCCGGCTCCCTTAAAATCGTTGCTTCTGATCTGACTAATGGAAGAATTATTGTGCTTCCGGATGACTTGCCAAGGTACGGCCTTGTTCCAGAACGTTTTTCTGTTGCGAGAGCTGTTCTTATGAGCTGCAGCCTTCCCTATTTTTTTGAACCTGTCAAACTGACTTCTGCTGAAGGAACCAATATTGTCGTGGATGGAGGAGTTTTAAGCAATTTTCCAATTTGGCTGTTTAAAGAAAAGAAATCAATTCAGGCACGGCCGGTTCTTGGCATCAAACTAAGTCCTAGAGATGAAGAGAGGCCGAGAAACAATATCCGAAACGCAATAGAAATGTATGGCGCTCTTTTTGAAACGATGAAAGACGCGCATGATGCCAGGCATATTTCGAGCAGGCATGAAAAAAATATCATTTTTCTGCCTGTCGAAAGTATTTTAACGACTGAATTTGACTTAACTGAACAAAAAAAACTAGCTCTAATTGAGCTAGGAAGAAGCCGTACTGAACTTTTCTTGAAAAAATGGACGTATTAAAAGCAGGCTAGAAAAATGCCCTGCTTTTCTTTTTGCCTTTTTTTCCTTCAATCACTGTTAAATGAGAGGCTTGTTTCTTTTTAAGAGCAGATGTTTTGCTGCTCTTTTTTTGCGTTGAAACACTTTTCAAATGGGAGCTGCTCTGATTGCGGTCGCTGAAACGTCTTTTAGATTGTTTAGCAGCTTTAGAGTATGAGGAAGAGTCTTTTCCCATTCTTTGTTTTGTAAAGTAACGGACAACAAAATAGATGATGGCTAGAACAATAACGAAGATCAGCATTTCTCTGAAGAGGAATCCGGGTCTGGTTATAAGGGTAACCAGAAACCCGATTCCGCCAAGAGCTAACACAATCATCACAAATGGATTCACACGATTTTTCATGAGTCCACCTCCCAAGATGAAAATGAATTAATGAAGTTCAGCTTATACAATTTGTTCCGTTTTTATACCTTCTTCAGTTTCCTTTTCCATCCGCAGCAATTCATTAAAGCTTGCGATGGCAACTTCGACCTGATCATTGTCAGGTTCTTTTGTCGTCAGCAGCTGAAGACTTAAGCCGGGATAACCGAGCCATTTTAAAACAGGAACATCCCTGAGTTTATTTGTAAACTGAAGGACTTCAAATGAAATGCCAATCACGACAGGTATTAATGCCAGCCTGTTAAGGACGCGGACATAAAGCGGTTCTGTCGGAACAAGCATGTAAACAAATACCCCTACTATAACTGTGAATAACAGGAAACTGCTTCCGCACCGGTAGTGCAGACGCGTTTGTTTCTGAACATTTTCTATCGTAAGCGGCATTTCATTTTCATAGCAATTTATGACTTTATGCTCTGCACCGTGATATTGAAAGACTCGCTTGATCAGCGGAGTAAATGATATCGCATAAATATAGACTAAGAGCAGAATTAATTTGAATAGCCCTTCGATTAATATTTGTGCAAGGTCAGAAGAGAAAATGGGCCTTGTCAGCTCAGCCAGAAACAAAGGCACTAAAGTGAAGATGAATTTCCCGAAGAGAAAGGAAAGAACACCGATCGCAGCAACTCCAAGTATCATCGTCATCTTTGATTCTTTTTTAGGCTGCTGGAGTATTTCATCTTCCTCAGGATCGAGATCATACCTGTCTGTTGAAAAATTCAGGTGCTTCGTTCCATTTGCGCTTGCTTCTATAATAGCTGCGATGCCGCGAATAAATGGAATCTTTTTAAGGCTTGTCATCATGCTGCTTGATTTTCGCGGTAACCGGAAATAGTCGATTTGTTTGTTTTTGCGTCTGATGGCTGTTACATAATGATGCTTTCCGCCGAACATGACGCCCTCTACCACTGCTTGCCCGCCATATGCAGGCTTATTCTGCTTTGACATTTTTCACCAACCTACCTATCTATTCTCTTTTTGGACTGTTTTTAAACAAAGCTGCAGAGAATGTTATGTTTATATTCTACATAAAAACAGGATAAACCTCTAGGCAGTTGAATTTAATTCTTTTTAGATTGTGATCAATGTTGTTTTCGATTATTAATGTTGTCCGTTCCTTTCCGCTCCACTTGCTTTCCGCAGGGAGCATGGAAGCCTCCTCGGCTTTGCCTGCAGGGTTCCCATTTTGCTCTATTTCCTGCAGGAGTCAAGTTTATCCGCTGCAATCCACTTATGCGTTTAAATATTTAGACTAATAGCAACAAAGTTTACGAAAAGAGCTTAAGACAAAGATCAGCTTATATCTTACTGTGAGTGCTGAACAAGCGATGTCTCACTCTTAGTAGTATAACCCAGCAGTCCTTTGCTAGACATCTGATTGTATCCTTTTTGAATGATGGAGCCGAATTCCTGCACATACTAAGAGCAGGAGGTGTACATATGACAGATGATTTTCAATCTAATTCTGCCGGAGAAAAAAGAGATGATCCTGATAAGCCTGGTGAATCAATTCCTTTTATAGGAAGAGTGGTGATTACAGGTTTTGCAGGCGGAGTGATTTGGAGTTTGCTCGGTTATTTAGCTTATGTGCTGAACTTAACAGAAATTAGCCCGAATTTATTGCTTCAGCCCTTTATTTTGGGAGAATGGAAAAATGGCGTCATGGGAAACTTTGTTTCAGTTTTCTGCATTGGCATTCTTTCCGTCGGAACGGCGCTTTTGTATTATCTTGTTTTAAAGAGATTCTCATCCATGTTTGTTGGCCTTGCTTTTGGTCTCTCGCTATGGGCGCTCGTATTCTTCCTTTTAAATCCGATTTTTCCTAATTTAAAATCTGTCTTTGAACTTGAACGGCTGACTACTGTAACGACAATATGTCTCTATATTTTATATGGAGTATTTGTCGGCTATACCATTTCCTTTGAACATAACGAGATCTTAAGCAAAAAAAATGCGAAGGCGTCCCCTCAACATTAAGGAAAGTAATCGGCGATTATGGTAGAATGTTCATAAATTGAACATTCTATTTTTTTTAGTTTATTTAAGCAAGGAGTTTTTATGATGCGGCATTTCTTGATTATTAATGGTCCAAATCTCAATCGTCTTGGTCTGCGGGAACCTGATGTTTATGGCAGCAAAACGCTTACAGACTTAGAACGTGAATTAATGTTATTTGCAGAAAAACAAGGATTTCAGGTCACCTGCTTTCAATCAAATCATGAAGGGGACTTAATTGATGCGATTCATGAGGCAGACGATCAGTTTGATGGAATTGTGCTTAACCCCGGGGCTTTTACTCATTACAGCTATGCCATAAGAGATGCAATTGCGAGCGTTTCCATGCCTGTCATTGAAGTTCATATATCGAATGTACATAGCCGGGAACCATTCAGGCACCAGTCTGTAACGGCTCCTGTAACAGCAGGGCAAATTATCGGTCTTGGTTTTGAGGGTTATCAATATGCTTTACTCGCATTACATAAAAAGATGGGGGAGAAATAAGATGAAGCTTGAGAAAATGAGAAACAGATTAAAAGAACTTGATGTGGATGCGATTCTTATAACGGGCAGCTACAACCGCCGTTACATGACAGGCTTTACAGGCTCTTCCGGTGTTGCGGTCATATCTGACTCGCATGCTGTATTTATTACAGATTTCAGATACACAGAGCAGGCAGCGAAACAAATTGAGGGTTTTGAGATTGTTCAGCATAAAGGACCGATTCTTGAAGAGGTGGCAGCCCAAGCCGCTAAGATATCGATTAAACGTCTTGGATTTGAGCAGGATGATCTTTCCTTCGCTTCATACTCTGCTTATAAGGCTGAATTAAGAGGGATTGAGTTTGTTCCGGTCTCAGGTGCTGTAGAAAAGTTACGCTTGATTAAGTCTGCAGCAGAGATTAAGATATTAAAGGAAGCTGCGGAGATTGCAGATGCTGCATTTAAGCACATTTTGACAGTCATCCGTCCGGGTATGAAGGAAATTGAAGTGGCAAATGAGCTTGAATTTTTCATGAGAAAACAAGGCGCTGTTTCTTCTTCATTTGATATTATTGCTGCATCAGGATATCGCTCTGCGCTGCCTCACGGTGTAGCAAGTGAAAAAGAAATTGAAAAAGGCGATTTTTTAACACTTGATTTTGGTGCATACTACAAAGGATATTGTTCAGATATTACAAGAACGATAGCGGTGGGAGATCCAAGTGATGAGCTGAAGAAGATTTATTCCGTAGTACTCGAAGCACAGCTGCGGGGAATGAATGGGATAAAAGCAGGCATGACGGGTAAAGAAGCAGATGCTCTCACAAGAGACTATATTGCAGAAAACGGCTACGGTGAATATTTCGGACATTCAACTGGTCATGGTCTCGGCATGGAAGTTCATGAGGGGCCGTCACTGTCTGTCAAATCTGAAACGGTTCTTGAACCCGGCATGATCGTAACTGTAGAGCCTGGAATTTATATACCAAAGCTTGGCGGGGTACGCATCGAGGATGATACAGTCGTTAAAGAGGATGGTAATGAGTCGCTGACACACTCCCCAAAAGAGCTTATTATTTTATAATAAAAGCTTCCAGAACGTTAATAAAGCAGCATTTACATAGGAGGAACATAAATGATTTCAGTTAATGATTTTCGTACAGGCTTAACAATTGAAGTAGATAATGCCATTTGGCGCGTAATGGATTTCCAGCACGTAAAGCCAGGTAAAGGAGCAGCATTCGTACGCTCCAAGCTTCGTAACCTGCGTACAGGAGCTGTTCAGGAAAAAACATTCCGCGCTGGTGAAAAAGTTGCGAAAGCTCAAATTGAGAACCGCAAAATGCAATATCTTTATGCAAATGGAGATCAGCATGTATTCATGGATAATGAATCATACGATCAAGTGGAACTTCCGGAAGCATCTATTGAATACGAATTGAAGTTCTTAAAAGAAAACATGGAAGTGTCCATCAT
The DNA here is from genome assembly GCF_004358755.1 of Peribacillus frigoritolerans. GTDB lineage: Bacteria > Bacillota > Bacilli > Bacillales > Bacillaceae > Bacillus_P. The sequence goes on from NZ_SMZY01000001.1 coordinate 371,760, forward strand.
GATGTTCGGAAGTGAAACACTTGGAGTTGAACTTCCAAACACAGTTGAGCTCGAAGTTATTGAGACAGAGCCTGGCATCAAAGGCGATACTGCTTCAGGCGGAACGAAGCCTGCAAAAGTGCAGACTGGCCTGGTTGTAAACGTTCCTTTCTTTGTAAATGAAGGAGACGTTCTAATTATTAATACTACTGACAGCTCATACGTTTCAAGAGCTTAGTCATCAAAAACTCCATCTTTTCAGATGGAGTTTTTTGTATCCTCTAATAGTGGCTGCGTCTGGAAGACTTTTCCCTTATCCTCTTTCTTTTTACCCGCTCTGAAAAGAAGTGCTGCCGGTATGAAAATATAAATCATCATTCCAATGAACCATTGTAAATAGTTATATAATTCATAAGCTTCCACTCCAAATCCCATGACACATCCCCCTTTCTACCTATTATTATTAAATCTGAAAATTCTGTCAAGAATTCTTTTTGTCTATTTATCTTTCGTTCTTCATAGGTTTTAGTAATAACCACGGAGGAGGACAAGATGAAACACTACCTCGCTAATTTAGATCCGGCAGTAAGATCAATGGCTCTATTAAGATTATTATCTGCAAGCATTGAAATGACGGCAGCTATATTAATGCTCGTCTTCAATGATGTGCGCAAAGCTGTATTAATTAATTCCATGCTTGCCATTGTTGGTCCGATTATTTTTATTTTAACCATGACAATAGGAATCTTTCAGATTGCTGAGCAGCTTTCATATGCAAAACTGATTTTTATCGCAATCGGGGTCGCATTTATATTAATCGGCGTCTATAAGTAACATAAGAAGTCATATTGTGTCCAAGCCTGCATAAACATTAGAGTATCAAGAGACTATGCAAGGAGGAAGCCAGTTGAACGAGATTACAGAGATGCTTCCTGAAAACATAAGAAAACACGTGCTGAACCTGCCGCGGGAAGCGCTAGAAAAAATCGAAGAGATCCGAATCAGGATTTTGAAAAGAGTAGAAATTGTAATAGCAGGAGAACCATTTTTTCTGCCTTGCGAGGCTGATTATCAAGACGGTATATCTCTTTTAAATGAGCTGAGCCAATACTCCATCTATACGCTTGAAGAGGAGCTGAAGCGGGGTTTTATAACGATTCAGGGCGGCCACCGCGTGGGGCTGTCAGGGCGTGTTATTACAGAAAATGGCGCTGTGAAAGCAATTCGAAATGTTACTTCCTTTAATATTCGTGTGGCAAAACAGAAAAAAGGCATTGCTGAACCTTTTATTTCCAGCATCTATCATAAAGCCTGGATGAATACCATGATTATTGGTCCCCCTCAAACAGGAAAAACAACTCTTCTTCGTGATTTTGCAAGAGTAATGAGTACTGGAACAGGCAGTATTCCTTCCGTAAAAGTAGGAATTGTGGATGAGCGGTCAGAAATTGCAGGCTGCATCAATGGAATTCCCCAGCATGAATTCGGGGATAGAGTGGACGTGCTTGATGCTTGTCCGAAAGCAGAGGGAATGATGATGATGATCAGGTCGATGAGTCCGGACGTTCTGGTTGTGGATGAGGCAGGCAGGATGGAAGATACAGAAGCTATCTTAGAGGCCGTTCATGCAGGAGTAGGGCTTTTCATTTCTGTGCACGGCTATTCGCTTGACGACGTCATTTCACGCCCTACAATAAAGCCTTTGGCAGAGCATGGCATCTTTAAACGGTATATTGAACTCTCAAGAACGAATGGGCCAGGGACGGTTCAAAGAATATTGGATGCCGATAGACGGCTGATACGGAATGAAGTGAGTATACCGTCATGATAAAAATACTTGGAGCTGTATTCATTTTGCTTGCGACTACATGGACAGGGTTTGAAGTGGCGAAGCATATTAGTGAGCGTCCGCGCCAGCTGAGGCAGCTAAAGGTTGCTCTTCAGGCTCTTGAGGCAGAAATTATGTATTCGCACACACCTCTCAAAGAAGCGGCAGCCACTTTGTCAAAACAGATGCCAAAGCCGCTCTCATGGTTTTTTGAAGAGTTTTCAAAACGATTGTCCGCAGGGCATACAAGTGTAAAGGAAGCCTGGGAAAATAGCCTGCAGGAAGTTTGGCGGATGACAGCATTTAAGCAGGGAGAATATGAAATTTTAAAGCAATTTGGAGAGACGCTCGGACAGCACGACATCATGTCGCAGCAAAAACATATTCGCCTGACCTTAACCCATCTTGAACGAGAAGAAGCGGATGCACTTGATAAACAAAGCCGCTATGAAGCAATGCTGAAAAGCTTAGGTTTTTTATCTGGATTATTGCTCGTTATTTTATTGATGTAGCAGTCAGGAGGATTACATGTAATGGGAGTAGATGTGAATATCATTTTTCAGATAGCGGGAATTGGAATTGTTGTAGCATTTCTTCATACAATACTTGATCAAATGGGAAAGAAAGAGTATGCACAATGGGTTACATTGCTTGGATTTATCTACATTCTGTTCATGGTTGCTTCCATAGTTGAGGATCTGTTCCAAAAAATAAAATCAGTCTTCCTCTTTCAGGGATAGGGGGGGCTCTGCGATTGAAATTATCCAGATTGTCGGACTTGGCTTAGTGGCCACTTTTCTCGCGTTAATCGTAAAAGAACAAAAGCCGACATATGCTTTTATGCTTGTAGTATTTGTCGGCTGCGTCATTTTTCTATTTCTGGTCGATCAGGTTTCACAGATTATCACGATGATCGAAAAAATAGCATTGAATGCAAATATTAATATGATGTATGTAGAAACCATTTTAAAAATAATCGGAATCGCCTATATTGCAGAGTTTGGAGCTCAGATTACAAAAGATGCCGGACAGGGCGCCATCGCCTCAAAAATTGAGCTTGGCGGAAAAATTTTGATTCTGGCCATGGCAGTTCCTATATTAACTGTCATTATAGAAACCATTATCGGATTAATACCGGCTTAATAGCGAGGCTTTAAGGGGTGAGTAAAATGAAAAAAGGAATCATCGCCGTCTTCTTTCTTTTCTTTTTTTCTTTTCCAGTGATTGTACAAGCTTCTCCCCCTCCACCGCAGCAGGACTTAATTGATCAGCAAATAGACAAGCTCGGAATTGAGGAAATTAAAAAATTCTGGGATGACATTATGACAGAGTATGGAGGGTATCTTCCAGAGAGTCAAAAGGGAAGCTTGCTTCAATTTTTAAATGGAGAAAAGGAATTGTCCTTCCAGGAATGGTCAAAAGCGTTTTTGAAATATATTTTTCATGAGATTATTGCAAACGGCAAATTGCTCGGAACTCTAATTCTGCTGACGATTTTCAGCATGCTTCTGCAGCTGCTTCAGGATGCATTCAGCCAAAGTACGGTAAGCAAAGTAGCCTATGCACTTGTCTATATGGTGCTGATGATTATTGCTCTTAATAGTTTTCACATAGCGATTGAATACACAGTTGAAGCCATACAGACGATGACAAGCTTTATCTTGGCGCTGATCCCCCTGCTGCTTGCACTCATGGCGGCTTCTGGCGGCCTGATCTCAGCAGCGTTTTTCCATCCTGTCATCCTCTTCCTTATGAACACAAGCGGGGTATTGATTGAAAAAATCGTTCTGCCCCTGTTATTCCTCTCAGCTCTGTTAAGCATCGTAAGTACATTGACGGATCAATACAAAGTGACCCAGCTTGCGCAGCTGCTGCGCAATATAAGTATTGGCCTTCTCGGAACGTTTTTAACCGTCTTTCTCGGTGTCATCTCTGTTCAGGGAGCAACGGCCGCCGTATCTGACGGTATGGCGATTCGAACAGCTAAATTTGTCACAGGCAACTTTATTCCGGTGCTTGGCAGAATGTTCACCGACGCAACGGATACAGTCATCAGTGCTTCCGTTCTATTAAAGAATACAGTCGGGATTATCGGCGTCGCGATCCTGCTTTTTATCGCAGCGTTTCCTGCAATAAAGGTTTTGACACTTGCCTTTATCTATAAACTTACGGCTGCCCTGCTACAGCCGCTCGGCGGAGGCCCGATTATCAAATGCCTCGATATCATCAGTAAAAGCGTGATTTATATTTTTGCCGCACTTGCCATTGTTTCTTTGATGTTTTTCTTAAGTATTACGGTCATTATTGCTGCTGGAAACATTACCATGATGGTTCGTTAGGAGGATGAGGCATGTCTTTTTTAACAGAATGGATAGCGAATATCATTCTATTTATTATGCTTGCTGTCATCCTTGATTTGCTGCTGCCGAATTCAGCCATGCAAAAGTACGCAAAGATGGTCATCAGCCTTCTGCTTATCGTCATCATTCTCTCGCCGATCTTCAAATTATTATCAGCTGACATCAATACGCTTGTATCAGAAGTTCAAATGGAATCTCCAACAAAGGAAGAAGAAATAAAAAAAATAATTGATTTGCAAAAAAAAGAAATACAAGCTTCCAACGATGCATATATTTTAAAAAACATGGCTGTCCAATTAAAATCACAGGCAAAAGAGGAGCTGGTGCAAAGCTATGATGTATCGATTAAACATATCTCTCTATCTGTAGATGAACCATTTGAAGAAATTCAAAAAAGTCTGCAGGGCATAGAGGTGATACTTGAAGCAGATGAAGCAGAATCCGAAGCGGTTGAAACCATTCAGCCAGTTGTTCTTGGTGCAGCGGAAACAGAAAAAACTGAAAAAGAAAATCAAATCAGGCAGGCATCAGAGATTAAATCATACCTCGCAAGTATCTGGGAAGTTGACCCTGATAAGATTTCCTTGAAAATGGAAGGAGGGGAGGGCAGCACAGATGAGTAATCCAAAGAATTTGTTTGAGAAGCTAAAAAGCATGATAAACATTGAAAACGGCAAAAAACCATCCAAGTATCACTATGTTCTAATCGTTTTGGCAATTGGAATAGGTTTTATGCTGATCAGCAACCTTTTCACGAATGAAGCAAGTTTGCCGAAGGTGTCGCAAGTCTCCGGTCTGACATCAACCGCTTCAGGTGATGCCGATGTCTTTAAACCCTCTGAAGAAAGCGGGGGTTCAGGGTCTATCGATAAATACGAGCAAGAATATGAGAATCAATTAAAAGAAGCGCTCGATTCAATGATTGGCATTGAGAATGCAATGGTTGTCGTCAATGTAGATGCCACATCAGAGCAAATTCTTGAAAAAAACAGCGTTTCACAAAGCCAAACGACAGAAGAGACGGATCCTCAGGGAGGGAAGAGGACGGTCGAAGATGGATCAACTGAAGAATCCGTTGTCATTATCCGAAAGGGAGAGCAGGAAACTCCAATCATCCTTCAGACCAAGAAACCGGAAATCAGGGGAGTGCTTGTTGTAGCTGCGGGTGCTGATAACATTCAAATAAAAAAATCAATTGTTGAAGCTGTAACGAGAGTGCTTGGGGTGCCGAGCCACCGCGTTGCAGTTGCAGCTAAAAAAGGGAAATAAAGGAGGATTCACGAATGATGCTGAAAAAACAAACGGTTTGGTTATTAACGATGTTAAGTTTGGTTGTAGTTCTGTCAGTTTACTATATTACAACTCCTGAAGAAGTGAAAAACGATGTGGCATTGACTGGAGCAGAGGCTGAAAAAGGTGAAAAAGCAGAAGCCGTGAAAGGGACAGAAAAGGAAAATGATAATGGGGAAGTTACGATCGAGGAGGCTGAGGATGGAACGGTTGTATCGGTTTCAAACGATGAGCTGTTTGCCACCATGCGCCTGCAGCTTGAAGATGCAAGAAGTGCAAGAAAAGAAAGCTTAGAGGATATTGTTGCAAGCAAAGATGTAACAGCCGCTGAGAAAAGTGCAGCTAGAGATGAAATGAATGCCATTGATGAAGCGGTGGCCAATGAGGAAATTCTTGAAACGTTCATTAAATCCAATGGCTATGACGATGCTCTCGTCCGCATCGAAGGAGAAAAAGTGAAAGTAACGGTGAAAGCGAAAGAGAGCTCAGCATCTGAAGCAAACAAAATCATTCAGCTTGTCAGCAGTGAAATGAAAGGCATGAAAGATGTAGCGGTTACATTGGAGCCTTCTAATCAATAAAAAGCAACTTCCCTGTGTGTCTGCCACACGGGGATTTTCTATTTAATTGGTGTAAACGTTTCATATTTTTTTGATTTCCCTTATAATTTAAAGTAGTCTTACATATTAAGATCCTCCTCCTCAGGAAAGAATTAATATTGAATTTAATGCCTGACCTGTCGTAAGATGTATAATAGGACTAAGTTTTAGTACTAGATTATAAAAACAAATAAGATGGTCAAGGAATCATCAAGAACTTGAATAGGGGTGCCAGCAGATGTTGAAGATACAAGAAATCAGAGAACTGATCAAACTCATTGACCAGTCTTCTATTGATGAATTTACTTATGAACATGAAGGTTCAAAAATTAAATTAAAAAAACGTTTGGATGAATTGGAGCAAGCTGCGAATCGCGTTACTTCAGTAGCAGCAGTCGAACAGAGCCAAAGCCCTGCTCCACAGGCTGTGGCAGCAATGCAGGAAGTAAAAGAACAGCCTAAGAAAGAAGCTCCTGTTCAGGAGGAATCCTTACATAAAATCACGTCTCCAATGGTTGGAACGTTTTATGCTGCATCTTCTCCGGACACAGACGACTATGTAAAAGTAGGATCAAAAGTAACATCTGATTCAGTTGTTTGTATCGTTGAAGCCATGAAATTGTTTAATGAAATTGAAGCAGAAGTTAAAGGGGAAATTGTTGAGATTCTAGCTGAAAATGGTCAGCTTGTTGAATACGGTCAGCCATTATTCCTTGTCAGACCAGAGTAAGGAGAGAAACTATGATTAAGAAATTGCTTATAGCAAACAGAGGAGAAATTGCGGTTCGGGTTATTCGGGCGTGCAAAGAACTAGGAATAGAGACGGTTGCAGTCTTCTCAGAAGCAGACAGAGACTCTTTGCACGTTCAGCTGGCTGATGAAGCGTATTGTGTCGGTCCGACAGCTTCAAAAGACAGCTATTTGAATTTCACGAACATTATTAGTGTTGCAAAATTAACCGGCAGTGAAGCCATTCATCCGGGCTACGGTTTTTTAGCTGAAAATGCTGACTTTGCAGAGCTTTGCCAGGAATGCAACATCATCTTTGTGGGACCTAGCGCTGATGCCATTTCTAAAATGGGAACAAAGGATGTTGCAAGGGAAACGATGAGAAAAGCGGGAGTGCCGATTGTTCCGGGTTCACAGGGAATTATTAAAGAATCAGGGGACGCTGTCTCGCTTGCAAATGATATCGGGTATCCTGTTATAATTAAAGCAACAGCAGGCGGAGGCGGAAAAGGGATCCGGGTCGCTAAAACAGAACAAGAGCTGATAAAAGGCATCCAAATTACACAGCAGGAAGCAGCAACTGCTTTTGGAAATCCTGGAGTCTATATTGAAAAGTACATTGAGGATTTCAGGCATGTAGAAATTCAGGTTATGGCTGACTCCCTGGGCAATGTCATTCACCTGGGTGAAAGAGATTGTTCCATTCAGCGCCGTCTTCAAAAATTACTTGAAGAAACACCTTCTCCGGCATTATCAGCGGAAATGCGCGAGACGATGGGAAGAGCAGCTGTTAAAGCAGCAGAAGCAGTGAACTATACAGGAGCGGGAACAGTAGAATTTATTTTTGATTATCTTGAAAATAAATTTTATTTCATGGAAATGAATACACGTATTCAAGTGGAGCACCCCGTGACTGAAATGGTAACAGGCATTGATTTGATTAAAGAACAGATTAAAGTAGCCTCAGGATTTGCGCTGTCTGTTAAGCAGGAAGATGTTGTTTTCAATGGCTGGGCCATTGAATGCCGGATCAACGCAGAGAATCCAGAGAAGAATTTTATGCCGTCACCTGGAAAAATTGAGATGTACTTGCCGCCTGGCGGACTGGGTGTTAGAGTAGATTCTGCAGTGTACCCGGGCTATACAATTCCGCCATACTATGACTCGATGATTGCTAAACTGATTACATACGGTGCTACGCGAGAAGAAGCAATTGCGAGAATGAAGCGTGCCCTGGGTGAATTTGTAATTGAGGGAATTCATACAACGATTCCTTTTCACCAAAAGCTGCTTGAGCATGATACGTTTGTATCAGGAGAGTTTAATACGAAATTTTTAGAAATCCATAAATTGATGGAAGCTTGAAAAATATATGGAGGTGCTGATTCTTGAAAGAAAACAAATTACTTGAAATGACTCATGAAGAAAATGGTCTTGGCAAAGTTGAAATTGCCCCTGAGGTCATTGAGGTTATTGCCGGTATTGCAGCTTCTGAAGTAGAAGGCGTTGCCCAAATGCGCGGCAACTTTGCATCTGGCGTAGTTGAGCGTTTAGGGAAAAAAAATCACGGCAAAGGTGTAAAAGTTGATCTTTCAGAAGACGGAATTACGATTGACGTATATTGTGTCATGATGTTCGGAGTTTCCATTCCTACGGTTGCTCAGCGCATTCAGGATAATACGCGCCAGGCTTTATACAACATGACAGCACTTGAAATCAATGAAATTAATATTCATGTAGTCGGAATTCAATTTGAAACTAAGTCACAGGAAATTGAAGTCGACCAGGAAATGTAAAGCCAGAGGAGATCTTCCTTTGGTTTTTTTTCACTTAAATAGATTGAACATTTGGTTAAGTACGAATATTAAATTGCATGTGAAGTTTTTTATTCGGCATTTCGACAGAAAAGGTTTTTATCGATGTGCTTATGTCCATGAAATATGGTATTATCTTTTTATGACATTTCGACATTTTTGTACATAAAGGAGCAAGAACAAATGAAACGAAGATTAGCAAGAGAAAAAGCGCTGCAGGCACTCTTTCAAATAGATGTAAGTGATATTGATCCTAAAGAAGCGATGTCTCATGCGCTTGACGGGGAAGAACTGGACGAGTTTATGACTGCTCTTGTTCTTGGAACAATTGAGCATATGGCAGAGATTGATGAACAAATCAAACCTCATTTAGTGAAATGGAAACTCGAGAGACTTGCAAATGTAGATCGATCTGTACTGCGTCTCGCCGTATATGAAATGATGTATATTGAAGAAATTCCAGTCAATGTAACTCTTGATGAAGCAATTGAACTCGCAAAAACCTTTGGGGATGATCAATCACCGAAGTTTATTAATGGTGTCCTCTCAAACATTAAACAGACGATTGATAAATAATCAATCACAATACTCGGAGGAGGAACAAAACAATGACAGCTTCAATAATCAGCGGGAAAGAATTAGCTCAGGAAAAACGCAAACAGCTTGCACAGGAAGTGAAAGAATTAAAACAGCAAGGTGTTGTGCCGGGACTTGTCGTAATTTTAGTAGGCGATCATCCAGCATCTATTTCTTATATTAAAGGAAAACAAAAAGCGTCAGAAGAAATCGGCGTGGCGTTCAAGCTTGAACATTTTCCTGAATCAATGGAAGAAAAAGAACTTCTGGATGTGATTGAGAAATATAATCATGATGAAAGCTGCCATGGCATCCTTGTTCAGCTTCCATTGCCAGATCATATTCAAGAAAAAGCAGTCATTGAAAAGATTTCTCCTTTAAAAGATGTAGATGGATTTCATCCTCTTAATATCGGGCAAATGATGATCGGAGAAGATACATTCTTGCCGTGCACACCTGCTGGAATTGTAGAATTGATAAAATCTGCAAATATTGAAATTGCAGGTAAACATGTTGTAGTAGTAGGACGAAGCAATATCGTAGGAAAACCTGTCGGCATCTTGCTTCTGAATGAGCATGCTACCGTTACTTATTGTCATTCAAGAACGCCGGATTTAAAAGAAGTAACAAAGCAAGCCGATATTTTAGTTGTAGCTGTCGGCAGAGCTAATTTCATTACAGGCGAGCACATAAAAGAGAATGCTGTTGTGATCGATGTTGGCGTAAACAGGCTGGAGACAGGAAAGCTGTGCGGCGATGTTGTTTTTGAAGATGCAAAGCAAATTGCAAGCCACATCACTCCTGTTCCGGGCGGCGTAGGTCCGATGACGATTACAATGCTTGCTCATAATGTAGTAAAATCAGCAAGAAATTCCGCTGAAAGACTGCAGGTAAGTAAAGAGCTTTAAAGGAGTCCTGAGCAATGAGTGAAATGAAGCATGTGACAGTTACGGCCTTAACAAAGTATATTAAACGAAAGTTTGATGTCGATCCCCACCTGAAGGATATTTGGGTGAAGGGTGAGCTTTCAAATGTTAAAATGCACAGCCGAGGCCATATGTATTTCACATTAAAGGATGAAGGAGCACGAATTGCAGCCGTTATGTTTGCAGGCCAAAATTCATCGCTTAAATTCAAGCCTGAAAATGGCATGAAAGTGCTGCTGCGCTGTGAAATTTCTGTTTATGAACCGAGCGGCAGCTATCAAATGTACGTGAAAGAAATGCAGCCTGACGGTATCGGAAGCCTGTACCTTGCATATGAGGAACTTAAAAAGAAGCTCGAACAAGAAGGGCTGTTTGATCAAAAGCATAAACAGCCGATTCCAAAATATCCTCAGGCAATAGGTGTCATTACTTCGCCTACAGGAGCTGCAATCCGGGATATATTGATTACAATCAAACGCCGCTATCCTTCAGCTAAAGTCATCATTATCCCTGCACTTGTGCAGGGAATCCATGCTGGCCCGTCTGTTGTTGGAGCGATTAAGCAGGCCAATGCATTGGGCTGTCTGGACGTGCTGATTATTGGCCGCGGCGGAGGGTCCATCGAAGAATTATGGGCATTTAATGAAGAAATGGTTGCTAGGGAAATATTCAATTCCGCCGTTCCGGTCATCTCAGCTGTAGGGCATGAAACGGATTATACAATTGCAGATTTTGTTGCAGATTTAAGGGCGCCTACTCCAACTGGAGCAGCAGAGCTTGCAGTGCCGCATTTTGCAGAACTTTTGGAGAGAACTTCTAATCGCCAAACACGTCTGCTGCGTGCAATGCAGGAAAAGATTTCTTCAAAAAAAGAGCAATTGGCTTATTATCAAAAGTCGTATGCCTTTAAATATCCGAAGCAGCTGTATCAGCAAAAGGAACAGCAGCTAGATCAATTAGTAGAAGCACTGCAAAAAGAAAGCCTCAGGTCCATTCAGCTGAAGAAGGACAAATATGATCAATTAAAAAATCGTTTATACCGTTTGCATCCCCGTGAACAAATCCACCGTGAAAAAGAGAAGCATCAGCAATTGATCAAGAAATTGACAAGGGATATGTCCGTTCTGCTGCGTCAAAAACAGGCGGAATTTCAGTCAATGGCCGCAAGCCTGAACGCGCTCAGTCCGCTGAAGATCATGGAGCGGGGATACAGCATTGCTTATCAGGATGAAGATCTTGTGAAAAGCATCTCACAAGTCAAAACGGGTGATGAACTTCACATTCAAATGCAGGACGGGCAGGTTATTTGCCAAGTTACAGGAGTGGAGGAGCGAAATGCTTATGAGTGAGAAAAAAGAAGCTACGTTTGAACAAGCCATGGAAGAGCTCGAACAAATAGTTGAAAAGCTTGAAGAGGGCGATGTGCCTCTTGAGAAAGCAATCGCTTATTTTCAGGACGGAATGAAGCTTTCAAAACTTTGCCATGATAAGCTGCAGGCGGTTGAAAAGCAAATGGACCAGATTCTCCGCGAAGACGGAGAACTTGCTCCTTTTGATTTGCAGGAGGAAGAGTGATGACGCTGTCTCTTGACATTTTTCTTTCTTCAAGAAAAGAGAAAATTGAGGAAGAGCTGCCTTTATACATCAGCAGGCTGGCTGCACCTCCTTCTATTAAAGAGGCAATGATCTATTCGCTTAGCGCGGGCGGCAAAAGAATTCGCCCTGCTTTAGTGTTAGCCGTGCTTCATGCTTTCGGAAAGAAGGAACAAATCGGAATCCCTGCTGCTTGCGCTGTGGAAATGATTCATACATATTCTCTTATTCATGATGATCTTCCCTCGATGGATGATGATGATTTAAGAAGAGGAAAGCCTACAAATCATAAAGTGTTCGGAGAAGCACTGGCCATTCTTGCGGGAGATGGTCTCCTTACGCACAGCTTTGGACTGATTGCTGATCAGGAGGACATTTCTGCAGAGAAGCGCCTTGCCCTGATCAGTGAATTAGTAAAAGCTGCAGGCGTTGAAGGTATGGTAGGTGGTCAGGTGGCAGACATGCAGGGAGAAGCGAAGAACCTGACCATCTCAGAGCTGGAGTATATTCATGAACATAAAACGGCAAAATTACTTGCTTTCAGTATTATCGCTGGAGCAATCTTAGCTGATGCCTCCCGCGTGGAAATCGCCCAGCTGCGTGAATTCGCTTATCATATCGGAATTGCCTTTCAAATTCAGGATGATATTTTAGATATTGAAGGCCAGCAGTTTAAAATTGGAAAACCTGTCGGATCGGATGAAACGAATCAAAAAACAACCTATCCGTCACTTCTTACTTTACAGGGTGCAAAACAGAAACTGGAAGACCATATTAGCCATGCAAAAGCGATTCTTGCAGAGATTAATATCCATTCAGGCTTGCTTGAAGAATTATGCGACTTAATTGCTTCAAGAGATCATTAAACCAAAAACGTGACAGCTGAATGTCACGTTTTTGATTTTATACGGTTTTTACAACCTCTATTCGATATCACCTTCTGCTCAATATCTCTTCAACCTGTTATAGCACACCATCAAATTGAGGTTTTTATGACGGTATGTTATACTTACACCATATTTTATACATATCAAGTCCATACAGAGCGGGATATCAGGATAAAAAAAGAATTTCATGAAATGCTGCAAATGTCGCCGTTATCACAGCTGTGTTAGCGGCTATTTTAAACACTAAAAGAACCATGTAGAAAATGAACTGAAAGTGAGTGATCCATTTGGATCTGTTATCCATTAAAGACCCTTCATTCCTTAAGAAGCTATCAAATAATGAACTAGAGCAATTGAGTGCCGAAATCCGCAAATTTTTAATTGAGAAGCTCTCTGTCAGCGGCGGACATATCGGACCTAATCTTGGTGTTGTTGAGCTGACAATTGCTTTGCATAAAATATTTGACAGTCCAAATGATAAATTCCTGTGGGATGTCGGGCATCAATCGTATGTTCATAAAATTTTGACTGGACGGGCATGCGAATTCGATACAATCAGGCAATATCAGGGTTTGTGCGGATTTCCTAAACGCAATGAAAGCGAACACGATGTTTGGGAAACAGGACACAGTTCTACTTCTTTATCTGCAGCAATGGGAATGGCCATTGCAAGAGATTTAAAGGGGACTAAAGATCATATCGTGCCGATTATCGGTGATGGCGCCTTAACAGGAGGGATGGCTCTCGAAGCGCTTAATCACATCGGACACGAACAAAAAGATATGATCATCATTTTGAATGATAATGAGATGTCTATCGCACCAAATGTAGGTGCTCTTCATAATGTGCTTGGAAAATTAAGAACCGCAGGAAAATATCAATGGGTTAAAGATGAGCTTGAGTATATTCTGAAGAAAATACCTGCTGTCGGCGGTAAGCTTGCAGCGACTGCCGAACGTGTAAAAGACAGCTTAAAATATATGCTGGTATCAGGCATCTTTTTTGAGGAGCTTGGAATTACATATCTCGGACCTGTAGATGGTCATAATTACGATGATCTTTTTGAGAATCTGCAATATGCTAAAAAAACAAAAGGACCTGTTCTTTTACATGTCATTACAAAAAAAGGCAAAGGATATCAGCCTGCTGAAACAGATAAAATTGGAACATGGCATGGAACTGGACCGTATAAGATTGAAACGGGCGATTTTGTAAAGGGTGAAACCGCAGGTCCTGCGTGGAGCAGCCTTGTCAGCGAGACCGTCAGAAGAATGGCGCGGGAAGACAATCGAATCGTTGCCATTACACCGGCTATGCCTGTCGGTTCAAAACTTGAAGGCTTTGCAAGCGAATTTCCTGACCGGATGTTTGATGTCGGAATTGCAGAACAGCATGCAACTACAGTGGCTGCGGGACTAGCCACACAGGATATGAAACCGTTTTTGGCCATCTATTCAACATTCCTTCAGCGTGCATACGATCAGGTCGTTCATGACATATGCCGTCAAAACCTCAATGTTTTCATCGGAATTGACCGATCAGGATTAGTTGGTGCTGATGGTGAAACACATCAGGGTGTTTTTGATATCGCGTTCTTGAGACATTTGCCGAACATGGTAGTCATGATGCCTAAAGATGAAAATGAAGGACAGCATCTAGTCTATACTGCATTAAAATATAATGATGGGCCAATCGCTCTCCGTTACCCTAGAGGAAATGGAATTGGCGTGAAAATGGATGACGTGCTGAAAGAAATCCCAATCGGAACATGGGAAGTAATCAGAGAGGGTACAGATGCAGTTATCCTGACTTTCGGCACAACGATTGAAATGGCTATGAAGGCTGCGGAAAGTCTTGCGAAAAAAGATATTTCAGTACGTGTGGTAAATGCAAGGTTTATCAAACCTCTAGATGAGGCAATGCTTTCAGAAATCTTTGCTGAAAAAATGCCGGTGCTTACAATTGAAGAGGCTGTTCTCCAAGGCGGATTCGGCAGTGCGGTGCTTGAATTTGCTCATGAGCAAGGCCATTCAGATGCCGTTATAGACCGAATGGGCATTCCTGACCGTTTCATTGAACACGGCAGCGTAAATAAACTGCTTGAAGAAATAGGATTAACGGCTGCCCACGCAGAGGAACGGATTTTAAGCATATCAAAAGCGAAAGAGAAAAGGGTTTAATGAATGAGTTCGAAAAAAGAAAGAATTGATATCCTCCTAGTTGAAAGAGGACTGATTGAAACGAGAGAAAAAGCGAAGCGTGCCATTATGGCAGGGCTCGTCTATGCAAACGAAGAAAGAGTTGAAAAACCTGGCGAAAAAGTAGATCCTGCTCTAAATCTTACGATCAAGGGGAATATGCTGCGATATGTAAGCCGCGGAGGTTTGAAACTTGAAAAAGCATTAAAAGAATTTGATCTTTCAGTTGAAAATAAAATTCTCCTCGACATAGGCTCTTCAACAGGGGGATTTACAGATTGCGCCCTGCAAAATGGAGCCAAGCTGTCCTATGCTCTAGATGTGGGCTATAATCAGCTTGCCTGGAAACTCCGTCAGGATGACCGTGTTGTTGTCATGGAACGGACGAATTTCAGATATTCCACGCCAGCCGATTTTTCAGAAGGATTGCCTGAAATTGCTTCGATAGATGTTTCATTTATTTCTCTGAAGTTAATTCTTCCGGCACTTAAAAAGATTCTGGTTGCCGGCGGTGACTGCATCGCTCTAGTTAAACCGCAGTTTGAAGCAGGCAGGGAGCTCGTGGGCAAGAAAGGGATTGTCAGAGAGCCTAAAACGCATAAAATGGTATTGGAATATATTACTGACTTTGCGTTAAAAGAAGGATATGACTGCTGCAACTTGTCTTTTTCTCCTATAACAGGAGGAGACGGCAATATCGAATTTCTGCTCCATCTGCGCTGGAAGGGAACGGATGAAGCAGGAAACATGAGCTTCCCTGATACAATCGACAGCGTGGTTGAAAAAGCCCACAATGAACTAAAAAGCAAAAAATCGGAACAGGAATAATAGAGCAGCTATTATTCCTGTTTGTTTTGATTAAAATAAGAACATACACTTCGACAAAAACGTGTACTTTTATTAAAATATCATATAACATATTCAGTATAAACATACAGTTAACAAGGGGTGCCTAATGAATAAAGGTCAAAGACACATAAAAATCCGCGAGCTGATTACTCATAATGAAGTTGAAACTCAGGATGAGTTAGTGGACATGCTTAAGGAAGCTGCCTTCAACGTGACACAGGCCACTGTTTCAAGAGATATTAAAGAGCTTCATTTAGTGAAAGTGCCTATGCTTGACGGCAGGTACAAATACAGCCTTCCTGCCGATCAGCGTTTTAATCCGCTGCAAAAGCTGAAGCGGGCTTTAATGGATGCCTTCGTGAAAATTGATTCAGCAGGGCATAACATCGTCATGAAAACGCTGCCTGGCAATGCTAATGCCATTGGTGCATTAATTGATAATTTAGATTGGAATGAAATTCTGGGTACTATATGCGGAGATGATACGATTCTCATCATTTGCCGTACGCCTGAGGATACTTCAATTATTTCGAAACGTTTTCTGGATATGCTGTAATAACGAAATATTTAAGGGGGGATCCGGCGCTGTGTTAGCGGAACTTTCAATAAAAAACTTTGCAATTATTGAATCATTGACGGTTTCCTTTGAGAAAGGGCTGACCGTCTTAACTGGAGAAACCGGAGCAGGTAAATCGATTATCATTGATGCCGTTCATTTGCTTGTCGGCGGAAGAGGCTCATCTGAATTTGTTCGTTACGGAGAGAAACGTGCTGAATTAGAGGGTCTTTTTTTACTTGATGATGAAAAACACCCCTGTATAGACAGATGCAATGATTTTGGAATCGATACGAGCGACGGCATGATTGTTTTAAGACGCGACATTTCATCTTCGGGAAAAAGTATCTGCCGTATTAACGGGAAGCTTGTCACCATAGGAATTCTTAGAGAAATCGGACAAATGATTATTGATATTCATGGACAGCATGACAATCAGGAGCTGATGAACGAGGAAAACCACTGGAAGCTTCTCGATCAGTTCGGCTCGGGGAAAATAAATCATGCACTTGCTTCTTACAGAGAAATTTACGATACATACGCAAAGCTTGTGAAAAAAATAAAACAGCTGTCTGAAAATGAACAGGAAATGGCCCATAGGCTTGACTTGATTCAGTTTCAGCTTGAAGAAATTGAAAAAGCGGATTTAAAAATCAAAGAAGATGAGAGGCTGATGGAAGAAAAAAGCCAAATATCCAACTTCGAAAAAATATTTGAATCGCTTCAAAACAGTTATAATTCATTGCACGGCGAGCAAAGAGGCCTCGATTATATTGGCCATTCCATGAGTCAATTAGAAGAGGTATCAGCAATAAATGAGTCGCTGAAAGAAATGTCCGAAACCATTTCAAACTGCTATTATATGCTTGAGGATTTATCTTTTCAGATTCGAAATGAACTGGATCAATTGGAATTCGATCCTGAGCGCTTGAATGAAATCGAAACAAGACTTGCGGAAATTACCCATCTTAAGAGAAAATACGGACAGGATGTAGAAGAAATCCTGGAATACGCAGCAGCCATTGAAGAAGAAATTGACACGATTCAAAACCGCGACAGTCATTTGTTCAAGCTGAAAAACGAGTTGGACAGCCTGGTGAAAGATCTGATCGTTGAAGCAAAAAATGTGACAGCCGTCCGGAAAAAAAGCGCCGCTGAGCTGACAAAGCAAATTCAGCGGGAGTTGAAAGAATTGTATATGGAAAAAACAAAATTTGAGGTTGTTTTTGGCGTAAGGGAAGGAAGCAAGGATGCGCCTCAGGTTGATGGTGTACCTGCTAAATTTGGAGAAAATGGCGTGGATGAAACGGAATTTTACTTATCGACCAATCCTGGCGAACCATTAAAACCGCTCTCTAAAATTGCTTCCGGCGGAGAGCTCTCAAGGATTATGCTTGCCATGAAAAGCATCTTTTCAAAGCACCAGGGTGTCACATCCATTATTTTTGATGAGGTGGACACAGGTGTAAGCGGACGGGTTGCACAGGCAATTGCCGAAAAAATCTACAAAGTTTCTGTCGGGTCACAGGTCCTTTGTATTACGCATCTTCCACAAGTTGCTGCGATGGCAGACACACACCTTTTCATATCAAAAGAAACGGTTAAAGGAAGAACCAAAACAAGCGTAAAACCGCTTCTGGAGGAAGAAAAAATAAAAGAGGTCGGCAGGATGATCGCCGGCGTTGAAGTAACCGATTTAACAAAACAGCACGCAAAAGAGCTGCTTGCTCTTGCTGATACGGTCAAGAGCTTATAAATACTGCCATCCCAGGCAGTATTTTTTTTGATTTTTCGCTTCAAATCAAGCATATAGCCGATTTATCATGGCCAACTATTCAAACCAGCTTCCTTATTTCTGAGTATTACCCGGGTTATACATCAAAACAGCAACATTTTCTTTTTATATCAGTTATAAATGCGCCTTCAGAAGGCAAAATTAATGAATGTAGCCGATGTATTGGTGTGGTGTCAGGAGCGAGGAGAGTGTGTATATTTGGGCTTTGATAAAATTAGAAAAATAATTGGTTGTATTCTCCTTGTTTCTTTAATGAGTTTAGGATTTGTAAAACCTGTTAAAGAATACATTCAATTGCCAAATTCTTTAACCGTATTTGAAAATCAGCAATTATCAATGGAAACATCTCTGCAGGCTGGTGCTAAAGCCGGCGATTCAGAACAGGTTTTTTCAATTAAGACCGGTGCTGAATCCCTTCAGATTGAAGGAAAGCAAAGCGGAGTTGGTGAAATAGTATTTGATTTAGCGGGAATTCCAATAAAAAAAGTCGATGTAAAAGTGCTTGAAGATTTTAAAATCATTCCAGGCGGTCAATCAATTGGTGTAAAGCTGAATACGCTTGGAGTTCTTGTTGTAGGTCATCATCAAATTAAAACAGCAGAAGGCAAAAAGTCGCCAGGTGAAATTGCAGGGGTTCAAGTTGGAGACATTATTAAGAAAATAAACGGCTCTACAGTAGAGAGTATGAGTGATGTAACGCCATTTATACAAGATGCTGGAAAAACAGGCAAACCGCTTGACTTAGTAATATCCAGAGAGAATCGAGAAATTGAAACAAAATTAGTTCCTTTGAAAGATGAAAATGAACGTGCTTACCGAATTGGTTTATATATACGTGATTCCGCAGCAGGAATAGGGACCATGACTTTTTATGATCCAGATTCAAAAAAATACGGCGCCCTTGGACATGTTATTTCTGATATGGATACGAAAAAGCCGATTGTCGTACAGGATGGGCAAGTCGTAAGATCAACAGTGACATCAATTGAAAAAGGAAGCAATGGAAATCCTGGCGAAAAGCTGGCAAGGTTTTCAAGCGATCGTCATGTAATCGGCAATATTACAAGGAACAGCCCGTTTGGAATCTTCGGGAAGCTTAATGAGGACATGGCAAATGGACTTTACGATAAGCCAATGCCAATCGCATTATCAAACGAAGTAAAAGAAGGTCCAGCTCACATTTTGACAGTGGTCGACCAGGACAAAGTTGAAGAATTTGATGTTGAAATCGTCAGTTCAACTCCTCAAAAATTTCCTGCGATAAAAGGGATGGTCATTAAAATTACCGACCCGGCGCTTTTAGCGAAATCAGGAGGTATTGTTCAGGGGATGAGCGGAAGTCCTATTATTCAAAATGGGAAAGTAATCGGGGCAGTCACGCATGTTTTCGTAAATGACCCAACTTCTGGTTATGGTGTTCATATTGAGTGGATGCTGAGTGAAGCGGGTATTGATATTTATCATAAAGATGCAAAAAAAGCGAGCTGATGAATTAGCTGTTGAGACAAGTTTCTTAACAGCTAATTTTTTTGGCTTTATTTATCGTCTAATTTTAGGTAAAATAGAAGTAAGAAGATTTTTCGACAAAACTGTTTAACTTTGGAAAAGATAAATAGCGTAACTCGTCGAAAACGTGAGCAAATTGAAGAATAATTTAGATATTTCATTTTTTTGGTATTATTTAAAAAAATAAGAGGAATTTTAGTTGCATTGTCGAAATTCTCATTTAGAATGATGTATAGAGATACTATCGATTTAGGCGGGAAATGAAGACTGAGGAGGAAGCTTAATTGAAGAAAATAAAAGTGTGTGTCGTTGATGATAATCGGGAGCTAGTGGGGCTTTTGGATGAATTTATTTCAAGTCAGGAAGACATGGAAGTGCTTGGTATTGCATACAACGGACAAGAGTGTCTGAATATGCTAAAGGATAAAGATCCAGATGTTTTGGTTCTGGACATTATCATGCCTCATCTGGACGGACTGGCTGTTTTAGAAAAAGTGAGAGAGATGGAAAAATCCAAACAGCCTAATGTCATCATGCTTACAGCTTTCGGGCAGGAAGACGTGACAAAGAAAGCAGTTGACCTTGGTGCATCTTATTTCATCTTAAAACCTTTTGATATGGAAAACCTGGTTAATCATATTCGTCAAGTAAGCGGAAAATCAGCAGCGCCGATTCTTTCAAGATCAAACTCCTCTCTCAGATCTCAGTCCGAAAACAAAGGAAGAAACCTTGATGCGAACATTACGAGCATCATTCATGAAATTGGCGTTCCTGCCCACATCAAAGGGTATTTATATTTAAGAGAAGCCATTTCAATGGTTTATAACGATATCGAATTGCTTGGATCCATTACTAAAGTGCTCTACCCTGATATCGCCAAAAAGTATAACACGACAGCAAGCCGTGTCGAGCGTGCGATCCGCCATGCAATTGAAGTAGCGTGGAGCCGCGGGAATATTGAATCAATTTCCTCATTATTCGGATATACAGTAAGCATGTCTAAAGCGAAACCGACGAATTCAGAATTCATCGCAATGGTAGCTGACAAATTGCGTTTAGAGCATAAAGCTTCTTGAGAGAGCTAGAATCTTAGAGGCTGGATCTTAAAAAAAGAACCCAATCAGGTGAAATTGGGTTCTTTGCTGTTTACTCTTCTTTGTCTTGTTTCTGCATTTCGGCAAGCTTAGCAAGAAGGATATGCTGAGGCATATGCATGATTTGTTCAATCGGCAAGTTTAGTTCCTCTGAAAGCTTTATCGCTGTTTCAGCGGATATTGGAAGTGGTCTCATAGCTCGTTTATGCTCCTTTCAAAATATTATGGAAACAGGTGATGCACATGACCAAAATATTTGGACACCGAGGTGCTGCAGGTACATGTCCTGAAAATACGATGCCTTCTTTTAAGGCGGCAATTGATTTTGGTGCCGATGGAATTGAACTTGATGTTCATCTTTCCAAGGACGGAGTTCCAGTTGTTATTCATGATGAAACGGTTGATCGAACAACGAATGGCAATGGTTTTGTGAAAGACTTAACTTTTGCCCAGCTTAAAACATTGGATGCATGCAGCCGCTTTCCTGAATACTCAGGAATAGCGTGTATCCCATCTCTTGAAGAAGTGCTATCATGGAGCGGAACTTCCAACTTTCTGGTGAATATCGAATTGAAAAATGATCGGATTCAATATGAAAACCTTGAAGAAAAAGTCATACAGCAGATTTTCACTCATACCATGCAAAATCGCGTCATTCTCTCATCCTTTAATCATGACAGTCTAATGAGATGCCGCAGTATCTCAACTGAACTGGAAACGGCAGCCCTTTTAAGCGAGAGGTTATTTGAACCATGGAATTATGCCAAAACACTTTCAGCCAGCGGAATTCATCCTATCCATTTTGCAGCTGATCAGCACGTGATTTTTCAATCTCAGGCTAATGGGATTCAGGTGCGCCCGTTTACAGTCAATGATGACGCAACAATGCGAATGCTTTTCAAATCAGAGTGCGCAGGATTTTTCACGGATTACCCCGAAAAGGCACTATTGCTAAAAAAAGAAATAATTTGATCCCGTTTATCTTAAACTAACGGGGTTCTTTTATTTTTCTGGAATTTTTTCTGCACTTTATTTCGTTTTCGGTCACGGTAAAAAATAAATCCTGCGACAAAACTTAATCCGCCTATAAATAAAAGCAGCCCGGCGGTAAATTGCAGCCCCAGGTTTGGAAAAGGAGCCTGGAGAATTCCAAAGAGCATATCACGCATTAATTTAATGCCGTAGCCGGCCAAAACTCCGGGAATCACCATGATTAATAAAGCGAATATTCGTATCATTTTTTTAGTCCTTTCCCCTTTGTCTGTTTAAATTGTTCAACGAAAAAAACAATTTGTCAAGTGAACAAAAAATGATATGATAAAACTGTGCAAAATTTTGCACGAATCATTCAAATACATATTTAACATATAAAAAACGGTAAGGGGTTATCATTATGCAAAAGGTCTTGCTGGTAGGTGCCGGAAAAGGCGGGACAACACTCCTCAAAATGCTGTTGGAAATAAAAGCGATGGAAATATTGGCAGTAGTGGACATTGATCCAGATGCGCCTGGCATGCAGCTTGCAAAAAAACTTGGAATTTTGACAAGTTCTGAATGGAAGCCGCTGCTGTCCGATCAGATCAATATTGTGATCGAGGCAACTGGAAGCAATGAGGTATTTGAGGACCTGCTGCAGTGCAGAAGCAGAAATACGGTGATTATCCCGGGGACTGTCGCTCATATTATTTCTAATTTAATCAATCAGAAAGAGAATTTAATTTCAGCTTTAAAAGATATTACACATAAGCATGAAACCATTTTTGATTCAACGAATGACGGCATGATTGTCATCGATGATAAAGAACGGCTGATTCTTTTCAATAAAACAGCAGAGCGGATGACAGGGTTAAAAAAGGGAGATGTGATTGGGCGTCTAATTGAAGAGATGATTCCTTCAAGCAAGCTTCCAAGAATTCTGAAAACAAAAGAAGTGGAAATGAATCAGGAACAGGTACTTGAAAATGGCCTTAAAATTATTACAACAAGAATCCCGATCTTTGATGACTCTGGAACATTGCTCGGTGCCCTTTCCTTGTTTAAAGATATTACCGATATTGTGAACCTTGCAGAAGAAATGACGAACTTAAAGGAAATTCAAACGCTTCTACAAGCCATCATTCAATCATCTGATGAGGCCATAACTGTAGTAGATGAAGAAGGAAGAGGGATTTTGATCAATCCCGCCTATTCTAGGATGACTGGTTTGACTGAAGAACAAGTGTTGGGCAAGCCTGCGACTGCTGATATATCTGAGGGTGAAAGCATGCATATGAAGGTTCTTGAAACGAGAAGACCTGTCAGAGGTGTGAGGATGAAAGTTGGCCCTGGCAAAAAAGACGTCATTGTAAACGTAGCTCCAATCATTGTAGATGGGAAACTAAAAGGAAGTGTGGGCATTATTCATGATGTGTCCGAGATCCAGACCTTAACGACAGAATTGCACAGAGCAAGGCAAATCATCAGAACACTAGAAGCGAAGTATGCCTTTGAAGATATTATCGGGGGAAGCGAAGAGATCAAGCTTGCAATTGAACAGGCAAAGCTTGGGGCTAAAACACCTGCGACTGTTCTTTTAAGAGGGGAATCTGGGACAGGAAAAGAATTATTCGCCCATGCGATCCATAATGCAAGCGACCGGAAGTACAACAAGTTTATCCGTGTGAATTGTGCGGCTATTTCAGAAACGCTGCTTGAAAGCGAGCTGTTCGGCTATGAAGAAGGGGCTTTTTCAGGAGCGAAAAGGGGCGGTAAAAGAGGTTTTTTTGAAGAAGCCAACAAAGGGAGCATTTTTCTTGATGAAATTGGCGAACTTTCGGCAAATGTACAGGCAAAATTGCTCCGTGTGCTGCAGGAAAAAGAAATTGTCCGCGTTGGTTCAACGAAATCCATTCCAATCAATGTAAGAGTCATCGCTGCAACAAATATAAATATTGAAAAAGCTATGGCAGACGGCACATTCCGTGAAGATTTGTATTATCGGTTAAATCGTTATCCTATTTCAATCCCGCCGCTCAGGAACCGGAAAAGTGATATTCCGATGCTTGCTGAGCACCTTATCAGAAAACTGAATCAGGACTATGGCAGAAGTATTGAAGGAATTGAAGAATCAGCTTTAGGCATGCTTGTAGCGCACAGCTGGCCTGGTAATGTCAGAGAGCTTGAGAATGTTCTTGGAAGAGCAATGATTTTTATGAAATACAATGAAACCGAAATTACTGCACACCATTTGCCGGAACTCGCACAGGATGATGATAAAAAGTCCGGGGCAATAGCCTATTCTATAGAAGGCAGCGGCAATCAGACTCTTGCAGAATCAATCGAACAGCTAGAAGAAGTTTTAATAAGAGAAGCATTGAACAAGCATCATTTTAATCGGACAAAAACCGCCCTTTCATTAGGTATTTCGCTTAGAAACCTGTATTATAAAATAGAAAAATACAATCTTGCAAAGTAATGCACGCAATAATTTGCACGGTATGAAATAAATTGCATGTTTTATATTCGATAAGATGAAGCGTTTACAAGGTTTTATGTTGGCACGCTTCTTGCATTATAATATAACGGGTGCTGTGAATACATCTTGAAGGGGTTGAAAACACAATGAACTTAGAAGACCTGCTAGAAAAAGCAGCCCAGCTTGAAAACAAAACAGTGGCAGTGGCCTCTGCCGAAGATCCAGAAGTGCTTGAAGCAGTTTTGGAAGCTTCAGAACGGGGACTTGCCGAATTTATTTTGTTCGGAAATAAAGAAGAAATTGAAATCATGCTTCAAGAAAGAAGTGCTGATGCTAAAAAGTTTTCAATAAAACATGCAAGATCTGTTGAACAAGCTTCAGAATTTGCTGTTAAAGCTGTCTTTCATAATGAAGCGGATGTATTAATGAAAGGAAATGTTCCTACAGCCGTCATTTTAAAGGCGGTTTTAAACAAGGAATATGGCCTTCGCACGGGCAAAATTCTATCACATGTAGCTGTTTTTGAAGTGCCAGGCTACGATAGATACACGATTGTAACGGATGCAGCGATGAATCTTGCACCAGATCTGGAGCAGAAAAAGCAGATTCTTGCAAATTCTGTCATGGTTGCAAGGAAAATTGGGATAGATGTTCCAAAAGTAGCGCCCCTTGCAGCTGTTGAAGTTATAAACCCTTCCATGCAGGCGACTCTCGATGCAGCTGCTCTCACCCAAATGAACAAAAGAGGGCAGATAAAAGATTGCATCGTTGATGGCCCGCTTGCACTTGATAATGCTGTTTCATATGAAGCTGCAGAGCATAAAGGCATCACCAGCGCTGTTGCAGGACAGGCTGATATTCTTTTAGTACCAACCATTGAAGTTGGCAATGTTTTATATAAATCGCTCATGTATTTTGCGAATGCAAAAGTAGGAGCCATCATTGCAGGTGCAAAAGCCCCGATTGTCTTAACCAGCCGTGCTGATTCAGCTGAAAGCAAGCTATACTCGCTGGCTTTGGCGATTTGTTCTAGTTAAGAGACAACCCGGAAATGAAAACGAAAAGAACTTTAGGAGGAATTACACATGGAAATTTTCAAATATATGGAACAATATGATTATGAGCAACTGGTATTTTGCCAAGATAAACAATCAGGGCTAAAAGCTATTATCGCTATTCATGATACAACTTTAGGACCTGCACTTGGCGGCACGCGCATGTGGACATACGCTTCAGAAGCAGATGCGATTGAAGATGCTCTTCGCTTAGCCAAGGGTATGACTTACAAAAATGCAGCTGCAGGATTAAATCTTGGCGGAGGGAAAACAGTTATCATCGGTGACCCGCGCAAAGATAAAAACGAAGAAATGTTCCGTGCTTTCGGCCGCTACATTCAAGGACTTAATGGCCGTTATATTACTGCTGAAGATGTCGGCACTACTGTTGAAGATATGGATTTGATCCACGAAGAAACAGATTATGTAACGGGTATTTCACCTGCATTCGGATCATCAGGAAACCCGTCTCCTGTAACGGCGTTCGGCGTATACCGCGGAATGAAAGCTGCTGCAAAAGCTGCGTTCGGCACAGATTCATTAGAAGGCAAGACTGTTGCAGTTCAAGGTGTCGGCAACGTTGCATTCAACCTTTGCAGACATTTGCACGAAGAAGGCGCACAGCTGATTGTGACGGATATTAATAAAGAAGCCGTTCAAAGAGCTGTTGAAGCTTTCGGAGCTAAAGCTGTAGATCCAGATGAAATTTACGGAGTGGACTGTGATATTTATGCACCGTGTGCACTTGGAGCTACTATCAATGACGATACCATCCCGCAGATCAAAGCTAAAGTCATTGCAGGTGCTGCAAATAACCAATTAAGAGAAACTCGTCATGGCGATACGATTCATGAAATGGGAATTGCTTATGCACCAGACTATGTCATTAATGCCGGCGGAGTAATTAACGTAGCTGATGAGCTGCTTGGCTACAACAGCGAAAGAGCGATGAAAAAAGTAGAAGGCATTTATCAAAATATTGAACGTGTATTTGAAATTGCAAAACGCGACGGCATCCCTACATATGCGGCAGCTGATCGTTTAGCGGAAGAGCGCATTGAAAGAATGAGAAATTCCCGCAGCCAGTTTCTGCAAAATGGACATCACATTTTAAGCCGCCGCTGATAGGCAATTTTTTGAGAAGAGTTAAGCAGGCAGCGTGTCGATGCGCTGTCTGATCTCTCTCATATTTGGAGGTTTTGGAAGTTGCAAGAAAAAGAATATCGGATTCTCGTCATAAACCCCGGTTCGACCTCGACGAAAATTGGTGTATTTGATAATGAACGATCGATTTTTGAAAAAACAATCCGTCATGATACAGATAAAATAAATGCTTTTAACAGCATTATTGATCAATATGAATTCAGAAAACAAACAATACTTGAAACGCTGGATGAAGAAGGGATTAACATCTCTAAATTAAGCGCGGTATGCGGAAGAGGCGGACTGCTTCGTCCGATAGAGGGCGGAACATACCATGTAAATGAACAAATGCTGCACGATCTCCGCATCGGTTTTGCAGGACAGCACGCTTCAAATTTGGGAGGCATCATCGCATTTGAAATAGCCGGCGGGCTGAACATACCTTCTTTCATTGTGGATCCGGTAGTTGTAGATGAAATGGAAACGATTGCAAAAGTATCCGGTGTTCCATCCATCGAACGAAAGAGTATTTTTCATGCCTTAAACCAAAAATCCGTTGCGAGGAAAGTTGCTCAGCAGTACGGCAAAAAATACAGTGAAATGAACCTGATTGTGGCTCATATGGGCGGCGGGATTACAGTCGGCGTACACAGGCTTGGAAAAGTAATTGATGTGAACAACGGACTCCATGGAGATGGACCATTCAGTCCTGAACGGGCAGGGACTGTACCTGCAGGTGACCTGGTGAATCTCTGTTATTCCGGTGATTATTATCGTGAGGAAGTTATGAAAATGCTTGTTGGAAAAGGCGGGCTGGTCGGGTATCTTGGCACCAATGACGGCCAGAAGGTTGAACGCATGATTTCTGCAGGTGATCAAAAGGCTAAACTTGTATTTGATGCCATGGCCTATCAAATCGGCAAAGAAATCGGTGCAGCAAGCGCCGTGTTAAAAGGCAAAGTAGATGCAATCATTCTAACAGGCGGTCTTGCCTACGGGAAAAAATTCGTAAAAGAAATTTCTTCCTACATTGACTGGATCGCAGATGTGAATGTCTTTCCGGGTGAAAATGAACTTCAGGCATTAACAGAAGGGGCTCTCCGCGTTCTCCGGGGGGAAGAAGAAGCCAAGGAATATCCGAATAAAAGAGTGGATTCTAAGATCTACAACCAGGTTTAAAAGAGAGGAGCATCAGTATGGCAACAGATTATGATCTCGTCATTGTAGGCGGCGGAACAGGCGGTTATGTAGCCGCAATTCGCGCAAGCCAGCTCGGTTTAAAAACAGCGATTGTTGAAAAAGGAAAACTAGGAGGCACTTGTCTTCATGCCGGATGTATTCCAAGCAAAGCGTTGCTTAGAAGTGCGGAAGTGTTTGCTACAGCGAAAAGAAGCGAAGAGTTTGGCGTTATTACATCAGGTGTTGAACTTGATTTCACGAAGGTCCAAGAGCGCAAACAATCGATTATTGATACCCTGCATAAAGGCGTTCAGCATTTAATGAAGCAGGGGAAAATCGATGTTTATGAAGGGACTGGCCGCATTTTGGGTCCATCTATTTTCTCTCCAATGCCCGGAACCATTTCTGTTGAAATGAATAACGGCGAAGAGAATGAAATGCTGATTCCTAAAAATGTGATTGTCTCTACAGGATCAAGACCGCGCAGTCTGCCCGGCCTTGAAATTGACGGTGAATCTGTTTTAACGTCAGATGAAGCACTTGCACTTGAATCGCTGCCTAAATCAATTATTATAGTTGGCGGAGGAGTAATTGGAATAGAGTGGGCATCCATGCTGTCTGATTTTGGACTTGAGGTAACTGTACTTGAGTACGCAGACCGCATCCTTCCAACTGAAGATGCTGAAATATCCAAAGAAATGCAGCGCTTGCTTAAGAAAAAAGGCATTAACCTTGTAACAGGGGCTAAAGTGCTGTCTGAAACCCTTGAAAAAGGAGAAGCTGTTTCTATCAGTGCTGAGCATAAAGGTGAAGTAAAGACATTCTCTGCTGAAAAAATTCTTGTATCTGTCGGACGTCAGGCAAATGTTGAGGGCATCGGGATTGAAAATACAGATATTCAGCTTGAAAATGGCTTTATTAAAACCAATCAATTTATGCAGACGAAAGAATCGCATATCTATGCGATTGGCGATGTTATAGGCGGACTTCAGCTTGCGCATGTGGCTTCACATGAGGGCATTACAGCAGTTGAGCATATAGCGGGACATACTCCTTCTGCAATTGATTATAAGAAAGTTTCCAGATGTGTATACAGCACACCTGAAATTGCAAGTGTCGGCTATACAGAAGATGAAGCAAAAGAAGCGGGATTTGAAGTGAAAACAGGTAAGTTCTCATTCCGTGCGATCGGCAAAGCGCTTGTTTTTGGGGAATCCGACGGGTTTGTCAAATTAATTGCCGATGCTAAAACCGATGATCTCCTTGGTGTTCATATGATTGGACCGCATGTAACGGATATGATTTCTGAAGCAGGGCTTGCAATGGTGCTTGATGCAACACCGTGGGAAATTGGACAAACCATTCATCCTCATCCAACTCTGTCTGAAGCAATAGGTGAAGCGGCCCTTGCAGTTGATGGGAAAGCAATCCATTCTTAAAGGGAGGATATCCCTTACATACTGATTTTTAAGGAGGCAAAATGATGGCTGAAAATCGTCATAAAATACTTGGTTTATCTGATCAAGAAGTTCTTGAAATGTATGAAACAATGGTCATGGCGCGCAAAATCGATGAACGCATGTGGCTGCTCAACCGTTCAGGGAAAATTCCATTCGTGATTTCGTGTCAGGGACAGGAAGCGGCTCAGGTTGGTGCTGCATTTGCACTTGACCGCAAAAAAGACTATGCCCTTCCATATTACCGTGATATGGGTGTCGTGCTTGCGTTTGGCATGACTGCAAAGCAATTGATGCTTTCCGGATTTGCAAAAGCAGAAGATCCAAATTCAGGAGGCCGTCAAATGCCCGGTCACTTTGGCCAAAAAGAAAATCGCATTGTTACAGGCTCTTCACCTGTAACAACCCAAGTGCCGCATGCAGTTGGAATTGCTCTTGCGGGCAAAATGGAGAAAAAGGATCTTGTCACGTTTGTCACGTTCGGGGAAGGCTCTTCAAACCAGGGAGATTTCCATGAAGGCGCAAATTTTGCAGGAGTACATAAGCTGCCGGTTATTTTTATGTGTGAAAATAATAAATATGCAATCAGCGTTCCGTATGAAAAGCAAGTAGCATGCGAGAAAATCTCAGACCGTGCGATTGGCTATGGAATGCCTGGCTTTACAGTGGATGGAAATGATCCGCTTGAAGTGTATCAGGCAGTAAAAGAAGCTGCAGACAGAGGCCGTCGCGGAGAGGGGCCTACACTTATAGAAGCAATCTCATACCGTCTGACTCCTCATTCAAGTGATGACGATGATCGTTCATATCGCGGGCAGGAAGAAGTCTCAGAAGCTAAGAAAAATGATCCAATCTTAAAGTTTGCCGCTTATTTAAAAGAAACTGGCGTCATGACGGATGAGTTGGAAAAAGAAATTCATGACGGAATCATGAAGGTTGTAAACGAAGCAACAGATTACGCTGAAAGTGCTCCATATGCAGATGCAGAGTCAGCACTTAAATACGTATACGCAGAGTAAGGGGGAAGAACAATGCCAGTCATTTCTTATATAGATGCTGTCACGATGGCGATTCGTGAAGAGATGGAACGTGATCCAAAAGTTTTCGTGCTTGGTGAAGATGTAGGCAAAAAAGGCGGAGTTTTTAAAGCGACAGCCGGATTGTACGACAAGTTTGGAGAAGAGCGCGTCATTGATACTCCGCTTGCAGAATCAGCGATTGCAGGTGTGGGAATTGGCGCAGCCATGTACGGAATGAGACCAATTGCAGAGATGCAATTTGCGGACTTTATCATGCCTGCAGTCAATCAAATCGTTTCAGAGGCCGCCAAAATCCGCTATCGTTCAAACAATGATTGGAATTGCCCGATTACGATCCGTGCTCCTTATGGCGGAGGCGTACATGGCGCTCTCTATCACTCACAATCGGTCGAAGCTTTATTTGCCAATCAGCCTGGTCTTAAAATTGTGATGCCTTCAACTCCTTATGATGTAAAAGGACTCTTAAAGGCTGCAATTAGAGACGATGATCCAGTTCTGTTTTTTGAGCATAAAAGAGCTTACCGCCTCATCAAGGGCGAGGTTCCAGCTGATGATTATGTACTGCCGATCGGAAAAGCCGATGTTAAGCGTGAAGGTGAAGATCTTACAATCATCACTTACGGCCTGTGCGTGCATTTTGCACTGCAAGCTGCAGAAAAGCTTGCGCAGGATGGCATTTCAGCGCATATTCTTGATTTGCGGACGGTATATCCGCTGGATAAAGAAGCAATTATTGAAGCCGCTTCTAAAACAGGAAAAGTGCTGCTGCTGACAGAAGACAACAAAGAAGGAAGCATCATGAGTGAAGTGTCAGCCATCATCGCTGAAAACTGCCTATTTGATTTGGATGCACCAATCATGCGTCTTGCAGGGCCTGATGTGCCGGCAATGCCATATGCTCCGACAATGGAAAAATATTTTATGATCAATCCAGATAAAGTAGAAGCGGCTATGCGGAAGCTTGCTGAATTTTAAATAAGATTTTCATTTGAGGAGGGAACAGACATGGCAGTTGAACAGATGACAATGCCCCAGCTTGGGGAAAGTGTAACGGAAGGAACCATTAGCAAATGGCTGGTATCAGTCGGTGATACTGTAAACAAATACGATCCGATTGCTGAGGTTATGACAGATAAAGTAAATGCAGAAGTTCCATCTTCCTTTACGGGCGTAATCAAGGAATTGGTTGCAGATGAAGGCGATACGCTTGCTGTCGGCGAAATTATTTGCAAAGTCGACGTCGGCGGAGGAAGCGAAGATGCTAAAGCGGCAAACGCACCAGTTTCATCGGCTTCAGAGGAAACACAAAAAGCAGAACCTGCTCAGCAATCAGACCAATCAAACAAGAAACGATATTCTCCTGCTGTCCTGCGCTTAGCACAGGAAAACGACATCGATCTTGAACAGGTTGCAGGTACAGGCGCCGGCGGCAGAATTACAAGAAAAGACCTGCAGCAAATCATTGAGAGCGGAAATATCCCTTCATCATCGGACAAAGGCATTGCGCCTGCACAAGAATCACCAGCTAAAGCAGATGTTCAGCAAAACGCACCAGCAGCTGCACCGCAGAAAACTGCACAATCAGCTCCTGCTGCATCTGTTTCTGCACAGCCGGGAGATATTGAAATTCCTGTTACCGGCATCCGCAAAGCGATTGCTTCTAACATGCTGCGAAGCAAGCATGAGGCACCTCATGCCTGGACGATGATTGAAGTGGATGCAACCAATCTGGTTGAATACCGCAATACAATCAAGAATGAATTCAAGCAAAAAGAAGGATTTAACATTACATTCTTTGCGTTTTTCGTCAAAGCTGTCGCCCAAGCATTAAAAGAATTCCCGCAGATCAATTCAATGTGGGCGGGCGAGAGCATTATCCAGAAGAAAGACATCAATATCTCAATTGCGGTTGCAACTGAATATGCTTTGTATGTTCCCGTGATTAAACATGCTGATGAAAAAACAATTAAAGGCATAGCCCGTGAAATTTCTGAACTTGCAGGCAAGGTCCGTGCAGGGAAGTTAACGGCAGATGAAATGAAAGGCGGGACCTTTACAGTAAACAATACAGGTTCATTTGGATCTGTACAGTCTATGGGGATCATCAACTACCCGCAGGCTGCCATTCTTCAGGTGGAATCCATCGTAAAACGTCCTGTTGTGATGAACAACGGCATGATCGCGGTGCGCGATATGGTGAATCTATGCATGTCTCTTGATCATCGTGTGCTTGACGGTTTAGTGTGCGGCAGATTCCTGGCAAGAGTAAAAGAAATTTTAGAGAATACGTCAAAAGAAACGACTTCTGTATATTAATAGTAAAAAGCCATCACTTCTTATCATGTGATGGCTTTTTTCTTATATTTGATCCTTAGGTACAAGCATTTGAAAATGGTTATGTAAAATCGTGATGGTTTCGGGTGTTTTTGAATAAACCTCACCGTCTGTATCGACGCTCATTTCTTCTTTTGTTTCAATTTGCATGCTGCTTGCCTGATAGTGCATCAGCTGAGAATCGATATGATTCCACTCAATGTTGTCTTTCATTGTCATCACTTCTTTAATAAGTGAAAAACTGGCTTCTTTAATGATGAAAATATCTGCAAGGCCGTCATCGATTTTAATATCTGGATGCGGCAGCATATTTGTGCCGATGATTTTGCCATTGGCAATCAGCACCATGATTGCTTCTTCTTCAATCCAGGTGTCATCAAGCTTCAGTCTGAAGTGAAAAGGCTTCATGGATTTAATCGTTCGAAACGCGCTTAGAAAATAGCTGACTTTTCCAAGCAGTGCTTTTTCGGTGTCATTAATATTTTCAGATGTTTCCGCAACAAGGCCAATGCCCCAAAAATTGAGGAAGTATCCTCCGCTCGTTTCTGCAGCGTCTGTTCCGCGAATTTCACCTGCAAATAATGCTTCAGTGGCTTTCTTTAAATTTTGCGGAATGCCGAGTGTGCGTGAAAAGTCGTTGCATGTGCCGCCGGGCAAAATGGCGATAACCGGTCTTTGATTCAGTCCGCCAAGTCCATTTATACATTCATGTACGGTGCCATCTCCGCCCAGTATAATTACGATATCCATGTTTTCGCCGTGAGCCCTGCAGTATTCCTGTGCATCCAGAGGCTTTGATGTTTGAAGCAGCAAGAGCTGTTCCACATGCAGGGAAATAACCGGAACACAGATTCCAAGTGTTTTTTCAGCATCCTTCTGACCGGCATTTCCATTATAGATCAGCATGCCTTTTTTATATTTCGCCATAAAAAAACCCCTTATGAGCTTGCAGAATAGGTTTAAAAATTTAATAAATTGATTAAAGACCTTATAGTGTAAATCAGAATTCTAAACGGAAGAAGGAAAAGATATTCAATCAAGCCAATACACTCAAGTAAAGTATCGACTATCCAATTCTCCCGTTTTTTGCGTTTCTTTTTTTCTCCGAATTTTCTCTTCATCTTTAAATTAACCTCTCTTCATGTAATTGAAACATTTTTTAGATAAATACGGGTGAATGTGCTTTAAGGTTTCAATATTGAAATAGAATTGCTGATTGTGTAAAGGTATAATAAAATGAAATAGATTAAGTTTTTACTATTTTCAAAAATGTAAACGCATTCTTTTGCGCCAAGGGGGTGGGCTTCCTATCCGGGAAGCGGGAGTATGAAGCAAAGAATCAATCACGAAATAAATGATTTTGAAAAAGCATCAGAACAAATGTGGGTGGAAGAGGCCGAGAAAGCTTTAAAGGGGAAAAGCATTCAAAGTCTTTCCAGAAAAACATATGAAGGCATTACTCTAAATCCATTATATACTGAGCACAATACGCAATCCAGCGGGGAAAAAAGGGGGGCCGCTGCCCAGAAAAGAAATGATTGGTCTGTCAGCCAAAAACTTCAGCGGTCAAAAACACCAGAACAATTAAATGATGAAATTCGCGAAACCATACAGATGGGCCAGGATATCATTCACTTAGAAGACATTGGTTATCTGGAAACCTATCAGAACATTTGCACAGCATTTGATGGCATCGACTTGGAACAAAAAGAATTCCATATTTCATTGCAGGGCAATATCGGATTCTTCCCATTATTTATAACTTATTTGAAAAATAAAGATTGTAAAGGCTCGTTCGCTTTTGATCCATACGGTGAATGGATCAGCGGATCGGACCTTGTTTCTTTAACGAAGAAAATAGAATGTCTTGTGGAAATGATCGAAATACTGGATCAGGAAAATTTGCCTTATGTAAGAGCTGTATTTTTTAATGGTGAAATTTTCCATAAGGCAGGCGGATCTGCAAAAGAAGAGCTGGCTTATACGTTTTCTAATGCAATTGAGCTATTAAACGTATTAAAAGAACGCGGCTTTTCCATCGAAAAACTTGCTGACAGGGTCGGTTTTACGTTCTCTGCCGGATCTAATTTTTTTATGGAGATTGCTAAATTCAGAGCGGCTAAAAAAATATGGGCAACCATTTTGACAGCATTTGGGGCAAGTGCGGATCGACATCCTCTGGTTTTGCATGCTGCTGCATCAACATTCAATAAGACAAAGCACGATTTACATGTAAATATGCTGAGAGCAACTACAGAAGCATTTTCAGCTGCTATCGGAGGGGTGAACAGCTTAACTATTGCACCTTTTGATGAAGTGCTTGGAGACGTCAGTAAAACAGGAGACAGAATTGCAAGAAATACGCACTTTATTTTGAAAGAAGAAAGTCTTCTGTCTAAAGTTGCTGACCCTGCAGGAGGCTCATGGTACATTGAAGAGCTTACTGCTGAGCTTGCGGAGCTTGCCTGGAAGGAGATTCAGTCGATTGAAACGATGGGCGGATTCGTGCAGGCAGCAAGGAAAAGTTATATTCAGGAAAAATTGCGTACTCTTCTGACACTAAGACTGGAAGATGTCAGTAATCGAAAGGTGCAGCTGATTGGAACGAACCATTATGCGAATTTGCAGGAGCCTGAACTAGAAGTACGAAAAGCTGAAGGGGGAATTCCTATTGCAGAAGCGGCCGGGACTGACCGTGGCCCATCATTGAATGAATGGATGAAAGACGCAAAAACGATAAAAGCAAGTGATATAAATGCTGGATTATTAGGTGACAAATCAAATGAGGAATTGACTCAACTGTTATCAATGAGACTTGCTGAACAATTTGAAGGACTCAGGGCTGATTCAGCTGAATACAAAAGCAAATTCGGTCATTATCCAAAAGTTGGAGTCATCGTGCTTGGAAAGCTGCTTGACTATAAACCGCGGCTTGATTTTGTAACAGGCATGCTTTCGGCAGGTGGTATAGAGGCTGTGATTTTGAAACCAGATCAGCTGGAAGGACCGGACAAGCCTATCATCGTATGCGGGAAAGATGAGTCGTATGAATCGCTTGATTTCATAAAGGGATTGCCAGGCGTCAAAGTTTATGCAGCGGGACGGCTTGATAAAGATTACCTTGAGCAGCGCGGCATTCATGAATGCATCTATCACGGAATGGATGTTTATGCCTTCTTAAAAAAATTGCAGCTTCAATTGGGGGTATTGTAATATGACTCGAATTAATCTTGCGAATGTAGAATTGATCAGAGGCAGTTTTACCGAAAATCCTGAAAACGTTCATGCTGCCGAACCTTTTCAATCGAATGAAGGGATTCCCTTAAAAGCTTCTTATACCTCAGAAGACCGAAAAAATATGCCTTATTTGGACAGCTATCCGGGCATTGCGCCTTTTCTAAGAGGGCCATATTCAACTATGTATGTGAACAGACCATGGACAATCAGGCAGTATGCCGGTTTTTCAACCGCAGAAGACAGCAATGCTTTCTACCGACGGAATTTAGCCATGGGGCAAAAGGGTTTATCCGTTGCTTTTGACCTCGCGACCCACAGAGGATACGATTCTGATCACCCGCGAGTTGAAGGGGATGTAGGGAAAGCAGGCGTGGCTATTGACTCCATTCTTGATATGAAAATCCTTTTTGATGAGATTCCGCTGGATCAAATGTCAGTTTCGATGACGATGAACGGAGCTGTTCTGCCTATCATGGCGTTTTATATTGTGACAGCTGAGGAACAGGGAGTTTCTAAAGAGAAACTGGCAGGTACGATTCAAAATGACATTTTAAAAGAATATATGGTCCGGAATACATACATTTATCCTCCAGAAACATCAATGAGGATTATCGGGGATATATTTGAATATACGGCGAAAAATATGCCTAAATTCAACAGCATCAGTATTTCCGGCTATCATATGCAGGAAGCGGGGGCTACAGCGGATATCGAGCTTGCTTATACATTGGCTGACGGACTTGAATATATTCGGACAGGGTTAAAAGCAGGCCTTGATATTGATCAATTCGCTCCGAGACTTTCCTTTTTTTGGGCAATCGGCATGAATTATTTTATGGAAGTTGCAAAGATGAGGGCGGCAAGGTTAATGTGGGCCAAAATTGTCAAAGAATTTAATCCTAAAAACCCTAAATCACTGGCTCTCAGAACACATTCCCAAACTTCAGGCTGGAGTTTGACAGCACAGGATCCGTTTAACAATGTTGTCAGAACTTGCATTGAAGCGCATGCTGCTGTTATGGGCCACACCCAGTCACTGCATACAAATGCACTGGATGAAGCCATCGCACTTCCAACTGATTTTTCAGCACGTATTGCCAGAAACACTCAGCTTTATTTGCAGCAGGAAACCGGTATATGCGATGTAATCGATCCATGGGGGGGTTCTTATTATGTAGAATCTCTTACAAAACAGCTGATGGATAAGGCGTGGGCGCATATTGAAGAGGTGGAAAACCTTGGCGGAATGGCTAATGCGATTGAAACAGGGCTTCCTAAAATGAAAATTGAAGAAGCGGCAGCTAAACGTCAGGCTAAGATAGATTCGGGAACGGAAACAATTATAGGCGTCAATAAATTTCAAGTGGAGGAAGAAGACCCAATTGAAATTTTAAATATTGATAACACAATCGTAAGAAGAAAACAGATTGAAAGGCTTCAGACTTTGAAAGAGGCACGTAATCAGGGCAGGGTGGACCTGGCACTTGAAGCATTAACAGAGGCTGTCAGAAGCGGAGAAGGGAATTTGCTTGCACTTGCTGTTGAGGCAGCGAGAGCAAGAGCAACTTTAGGCGAAATTTCCGATGCGGTCGAAAAGGCATCTAAACGGCATCAGGCAGTGATCCGTTCCATCAGCGGAGTGTACAGCTCTGAATTTTCTAATGAAGAAGAAATCGAAAGTGTAAGAAGAATGACGGATGAATTTTCCGAGCTGGAAGGAAGAAGACCCCGCATCTTAATCGCCAAGATGGGACAGGATGGTCATGACCGCGGTGCAAAGGTTGTGGCAACGGCATATGCAGATCTCGGTTTTGATGTGGATATTGGTCCATTATTCCAAACACCGGCGGAAACAGCTGCCCAGGCAGTTGAAAATGATGTTCATATTGTCGGCATGAGTTCTCTTGCTGCAGGCCACAAAACCCTTCTTCCGCAATTGATAAAAGAACTGAAGGCACTAGGCAGAGAAGATATTGTCGTGATTGTCGGAGGAGTTATTCCATATCAGGATTATGAATTTTTATTAAACAGCGGGGCTTCTGCTATATTTGGACCAGGAACTGTTATTCCGAATGCAGCAAAAGTTATGCTTGAGAAGATTTACGAAAGACTTGGCTATGAGGATGCAGAGGAATGACAGGAAGTCCTCAAAAGCGTAAAAAAGCGGGAAGTATGGAAAAGAGTGCAGAGCACTATATCGAAGGGGTTCTCAATGGCGACAGAGTGGCTGTTGCCCAGGCTATTACTCTAGTGGAAAGCAATGCCGAAAAGCATTTTGAAAAAGCGCAGGAAATGATTGAAGAACTGCAGCAAAAAGAGACCTCCTCGATACGAATCGGGATAACAGGGGTCCCTGGTGCAGGAAAGAGCACTTTCATTGATTCTTTCGGGACGTATTTGTGCAGTCTCGGACATAAAGTGGCTGTACTTGCTGTCGATCCGAGCAGCCAAGTTTCAAAAGGCAGTATACTGGGAGATAAAACGAGAATGGAGAGGCTCTCACGCAATCCGGATGCCTTTATCAGGCCTTCTCCATCAAGCGGAACACTTGGAGGAGTCACACGGAAAACAAGGGAATCCATCATTGTTTGCGAGGCAGCAGGGTATGATGTGATCCTTGTTGAAACGGTTGGTGTCGGACAGGGTGAGTTTGCCATAAGAGGGATGGTTGATTTTTTCCTCCTATTGGTTTTGACAGGTGCCGGAGATGAGCTGCAGACGATGAAAAAAGGCATTATGGAGCTTCCCGATCTTGTGGTCGTCAATAAAGCTGATGGTGATAATCGTGATCATGCAAAAAAAGCTGAGCATGAGTACAATCATATTCTTCATTTTCTAAAATCCTATACACAAGGCTGGGAAACGAAAGCAGTCACTGCTTCTTCCCTACATGAAACAGGGATACAGGAAATATGGGAGACAATCAATGTTTTTGCACAGAAAACAAGAGAAAGCGGAATGTTCGAAGGCAGAAGGAAGCTTCAGCAGAAGGAATGGCTCTATGAGATGATTGAGGAACAGCTGAAGCATCATTTTTTTCAGCATACTTTTATAAAAGGCAATATGCAGAGCTATGAAAAAGATGTGGTAGAAGGAAAGCGTCCGGTTTCAGGAAGTGTAAAAGAGCTGATCTCTGCTTTTTTAAGCAGATAAGTGCTTTTCTCCCGAAGATTAAATTTATCTGTCTTCCTGCGCTGAAAAGTCCGTTCCGCATTTCAGTGGTCATTTGCCGCAACTATTGGTAAACTGTATGTATTGTCAATAAAGGAGAGGTTATAACGTGAATATCGATTTTAATATGTTTATGAATGATGTAGTCGCACAGGCAAGAAAAGAAATCACGGCTGCAGGATATACAGAATTAACTACACCTGAAGAGGTGGAAGAAACATTTAAGCAAGAAGGAACAACTCTTGTGATGGTCAACTCTGTATGCGGCTGTGCAGGGGGTATTGCAAGACCTGCAGCAGCTCACTCTGTTCATTATGATAAAAGACCTGACCGCCTTGTCACTGTGTTTGCAGGACAGGATAAAGAAGCAACTGCTTATGCAAGAGAGCATTTCACTGGTTATCCGCCTTCTTCACCATCGTTTGCCCTGTTAAAAGACGGCAAACTTGTGGCTATGGTTGAGCGCCATGAAATCGAAGGACACGATCCCATGAGTGTTGTAGCAAAGCTTCAAGAAGCTTTTGATCAGCATTGCGAAGAAATCTAAACTGCCGTTTTTACGGCAGTTTTTTTTTGTGGTTTTTTATATTTCCGAAAAGTTTAACATTCTTTTCCAATATAATATTTTTGCATAAAAATAAATTATTGAACTAGATATTGCATATTTATAAGTCTGTGTTAAAATACATTTATTCGGATATTTATTCGTAAAAAAACACTTGTAAAATATTATTCTATAGAAGATAATATTAATAAATTTAGAATTTTAAGAAAACTATAGGGGGAAGAAAATGAAGAAGCTGTTATTATTTGTGATTTCGATTTTAGTAATTGGAGTTCTTGCTGCATGCGGATCTTCAGACAATGGATCTGGAGAAGAGAAAAAAGTGTTGAAAATGGCAACATCTGCAGATTATCCTCCTTTTGAGTACATTGACACTGCTAAAGGGAGCGAAATCATTGGATTTGACATCGACCTTGCCAAAGCAATCGGCAAAGAGCTTGGCTATGAAATTGAAGTTCAGGACATGGATTTTACTGGTTTAATCCCGGCACTTCAGGCTAACAAGGCTGACATTGTTTTAGCAGGGATGACACCAACGGAAGAACGCAAAAAAAGCGTGGATTTTTCAGATGTATACTATACAGCTAAACATATGATCGTCTCTCCAAAAGGCAGCGGCATTAAATCTGTTGAAGATTTAGAAGGAAAGACAGTTGGCGTTCAGCTTGCTTCAATTCAAGAAGGCAAAGCGGAGGAAATCGCTGAAGAGGTAAGCATCAAAGTTGAAAACCGCAACAGAATTCCTGAACTGATTCAAGAAATGAAATCAGGCCGTTTTGATGCAGCAATTATTGAAGACACAGTAGCAAAAGGCTATTTTGAAAAGGATAAAGAACTAGAAGGCGTGGTAATTGAAGACGGGGAAACAGAGGAAGCAGGTTCTGCGATTGCTTTCCCTAAAGACAGTAAACATACGGAAGAGTTCAACAAAGTTCTTCAGGAAATGAAAGAAAACGGCGAGCTTGAAAAATTAGTCGTGAAATGGTTCGGCGGAGAAGAAAAATAAGTTAACTTTAAAAAAACGTTCAACGGAACGATTGTTGAACGTTTTTTATTTCCTTATACAGAAAGGAGTGTCTTGAAAAATGAATCTGGATTTTCCGGCTATAGCCCCTTCCATACCTTTTATTCTTCAGGGGATACCTGTTACATTGAAAATTGTAGGACTTTCTGCTTTAATTGGATTTATTCTAGCTGTCATTCTTGCTCTGCTTAAGATCAGCAGAATTAAGCCGCTGATGTGGATTGCAGATGCATATACATCCGTTTTTCGCGGCACGCCGCTCATCTTGCAATTATTAATCATTTATTATGGTGCACCGCAAATACTTGGCTTTGAGATTGATCCTTATCCTGCAGCAGTTGCAACATTTGCCCTGAATTCAGGCGCATACATTTCTGAGGTTATCAGAGCAGGCATCATGGCAATCGATAAAGGGCAGCGCGAAGCTGCAATGGCTCTTGGTGTTCCTTACTCAAAAATGATGAAAGATATCATTTTTCCTCAGGCCATCAAAAATATTCTTCCTGCACTGATGAATGAGTTCATTACGCTGACAAAAGAATCTGCTATTGTAACAATCATTGGTGTACAGGATATCATGAGAAGTTCGTATATTGTCGGAGGACAAACATACCGTTATTTTGAACCGATCTTAATTGCGGGTTTAATCTATTATGTCATGGTTATCATCTTAACGCTCCTTGGCAAACTCGTTGAAAGGAGAATGGCGCGCAGTGATTAAAGTAGAAAATCTTCATAAGTCATTTGGTAAGTTAGAAGTGCTTAAAGGAATTACCACATCAATTGCTGAAAAAGAGGTTGTCGCGATTATCGGACCTTCAGGCTCAGGAAAATCCACCTTTTTGCGCTGTTTGAATCGTTTGGAAGATCCAACAGACGGACATGTCTGGATTAAGGATCATGATATTACAAATCCAAAAACAGATATCAATAAAGTTCGTCAAAATGTCGGAATGGTTTTTCAGCATTTTCATCTTTTTCCTCACAAAACCGTTTTGGAAAACTTAACATACGCTCCATTAACGGTTAAGGGAACTTCCAGAAAGGAAGCAGAGGCACAGGGTCACGAGCTTTTAAAGAAAGTAGGTCTTGCTGAAAAAGCTCACGAATATCCAAGCAGGTTATCAGGCGGACAAAAGCAGCGGGTTGCGATTGCAAGGGCGCTTGCAATGAACCCCGAGGTTATGCTTTTTGATGAACCTACCTCTGCTCTTGATCCAGAGATGGTAAAGGAAGTATTGGAGGTTATGAAAAATCTTGCGTTCTCGGGTATGACGATGGCGATTGTAACCCATGAAATGGGATTCGCAAGAGAAGTAGCAGACAGAGTCCTCTTTTTGGATGAGGGCATTTTAGTTGAAGATGCACCGCCTAAGGAATTTTTTACAAATCCTAAAACGAAACGTGCTCAAATTTTCCTTGAAAAAATGCTATAATCCTAAAGTGAAAGGTGATCATAATGATCATCTTTTTCTTTTTTGTTTTTTAAAAGGTTTGGCCGTATTCATTTATACATATTAATTTCAAAAGAAACACCATTAAATGAGCAGTTCATTTAAAAAACCGCAGCAGCATACATAAGACTTATTCAAAAATCATTTTTCAATTTGGTTACACTAACAAACAGAATGTTGAAGCAAGGGGCAAGAAAATGTTTAAAATCGGATACCGCACGCTTAAAACTGCATTTGGAGCAGCGATTGCCATCAGTCTGGCACAGCTGTTTCAGCTCGATAATTTCGCATCAGCCGGGATACTGACGATTCTCTGTATTCAGGTTACAAAGAAGAAATCATTGCAGACTTCCTGGGCAAGATTTTTTGCCTGTTTAATTGCCATTCTCTTTTCATTTGTCTTCTTTGAAGGAATTGGCTATTATCCTTTTGTTATCGGTCTTCTTTTACTGTTCTTTATTCCTGTGACAGTGATTGTTCGTGCAAAAGAAGGGATTGTGACCAGTTCAGTTATCATTTTGCACTTATACACATCCTCACATATTACGCTCAGTCTTGTTTTAAATGAAATCGCGCTTGTTTCAACCGGGATAGGGGTGGCCCTGATTATGAACCTTTATATGCCGAGTGTTGATAAAAAGCTGAAGGAATATCAGCTGAAAATTGAAGATAATCTTTCGAAAATCTTTCTGGAAATTGAGGAGTATTTACTATCAAACGATAGTTCATGGGATGGAAAAGAAATAACGGAGACCGCTCTTTTAATAAACGAAGCCAAAACTCTGGCATTCAGAGATGTCGAAAATCATTTTATGAGACATGAAAATCTTTACTACCACTATTTCAAAATGAGGGAAAAACAATTTGAAATTATCGAACGGGTCCTTCCGATTATTACTTCCGTAAATGTAACGGTGGATCAGGCCGAAATTATCGCTGAATTTATTCAGGAAGTCAGAAAAGCGATACACCCTGGTAATACGGCACACAAGTTTTTAGTCAAGCTTCATCATATGAGAAAAAGTTTTGAAGAAATGCCGCTTCCCGAATCACGGGATGAATTTGAAGCAAGAGCCGCTCTCCTTCACTTTGTACGGGAGATGGAGCAGTATCTTGTCATAAAAAGTCAGTTTAAAGGCATATCTGCAGAGCATGAATTTCATCCTTCCAGCGCAACATAAAGAAAAAAGGGTGAATCATCATGAAAATATTGCTTCTTTCCATCTTGTTTCTCTCTCCGCTTTGGCCGCTCGGAGAAAATCCATCTGTCGGTGATCCATATGTCATTATCAATAAGCAGTCGAACGAACTTGCATATATAGATAATGGTCAGGTTGTGAAAATCTTTGACGTGGCTACAGGCAAAAATGAAGAGCTTACACCAGAAGGAGAATTCACGATTACTGTGAAAGCGGCAGATCCGTATTACCGAAAAAAGAATATTCCGGGCGGCGATCCTAAAAACCCGCTTGGGACCAGATGGATTGGATTCGATGCAGAAAATTCTGACGGCAGAACGTATGGCATTCATGGAACGAATAATGAAGATTCGATTGGTTCCTTTGTGACCCAGGGATGTGTGCGCATGTATAATGAGGAAGTAGAAATTCTGTTTGAACATATTCCAATCGGCACAAAGGTATTTATTACAAAAAACAAGAAGCCGTTTGAAGAAATTGCTGCTGAAAAAGGTGCAATGAAAAAAGGTGTTTCCCAATGAGGGAATCACCTTTTTTAGTATAAGATGCCGGTCATCAGCCGGTTCCGTTATTCATGGTGTCCAGCTCCGCCTCCTAACCCCTCGGTCAGAACAAATCCGTAAGCATTGGCAAAAAGCGCCTTCACTGCCGGATTCTTATCTGCCTTTCGGGGCTAAACAATCGGCTCCGCATTTCTTATTAGAACCACATGCTCATCCCAGCAAGTAATGTTGTTGCAATCATTACAGCAAGCATCAAATAAACAATCAATTTTTGAAATCTTTTAGACATAATCTTCACTCCTAAATAGGATTCTGTCTATATTTTAACGTGAATAATTAGACTGGACAAGGGAGGAGTTATGAACAAAATTGCACATTTTAGTCGAAACAGCAGGAATATTGACAGTATATAAAGAAGTAAGTCATGTTCATAAGAGTTAAGCGTTTTCAACAAGAGGAGGGAAGAGATGATTAAAAAGGTAGATCACATAGGGGTAGCGGTGCGTTGCATTTCTGAGGTGCTTCCGTTTTATGAGAAGACTCTCGGATTACAGCTTCAGGGCATTGAGCACGTGGAAGAGCAGAAGGTGAAAGTGGCTTTTTTGAAAATCGGGGAGACGAAAATTGAATTGCTTGAGCCCACTTCAGACGACAGTGCTGTAGCCAAATTTATTGAAAAACGGGGAGAAGGCATACATCATTTGGCTTTAGGAGTGGATGATATAAAGAAACGGATTGAAGATTTACGGAATAATGGAGTGAAAATGATAGATGAAACTCCAAGGAACGGTGCAGGCGGCGCTTCAATCGCTTTTTTGCATCCTAAAGCTGCAAATGGAGTATTAGTGGAACTATGTGAAAAGAGAGAGGGTACTGTTCAATGAGCATAGATATTTTCGATAAAATAAATGAACTGTATGATCGAAGACGTGAAGTGGAAATGGGCGGCGGAGATGAGCGCATTGAGAAACAGCATGAAAAAGGAAAGCTGACAGCGAGAGAACGAATTGATCTATTAGTAGATGAAGGTACTTTTGTAGAGATGAATCCTTTTATTGAACACCGCTGCAATGACTTTGGCCTTAGCGGAAAAAAAGGACCTGGAGACGGAGTTGTCACAGGATACGGCAAAGTCCATGGGCGGCCAATCTACTTATTCTCACAGGATTTTACTGTTTTCGGCGGAGCTCTTGGAGAAATGCACGCCAAAAAAATTGCTGCAGTCATGGATCTTGCCGCGAAAAGCGGAACGCCTTTCATTGGCCTCAACGACTCCGGAGGTGCTAGAATTCAGGAAGGTGTGGTATCATTAGATGGATATGGGCAGATTTTTTACCGCAATACCATCTACTCAGGTGTTATTCCGCAAATTTCTGTTATCCTTGGTCCTTGTGCAGGCGGTGCCGTCTATTCTCCTGCCATTACAGACTTTGTCTTTATGGTCGAGAAAACGAGTCAAATGTTTATAACAGGGCCTAAAGTGATTGAAACCGTAACAGGCGAAAAAATCAGTTCTGAAGATTTAGGCGGAGCTAAAGTACATAATACAATCAGCGGAAATG
The DNA here is from genome assembly GCF_004358755.1 of Peribacillus frigoritolerans. GTDB lineage: Bacteria > Bacillota > Bacilli > Bacillales > Bacillaceae > Bacillus_P. Next base: position 416,716 of record NZ_SMZY01000001.1, read on the forward strand.
CCCATTTTTCTGGTGAAACAGAAGAAGAGGTGCTTTCTCAGGTGAGAAAATTAATCACTTATTTACCTCAGAATAATCAGGAAAAAGCACCAATAATGCCGTTTGAGAATCATTCAGATTATCGTCCGAATCTGACAGACTGCATTCCATTTGATGCTCTCAGGCCTTATGATGTTCGAGTGGTGATTCAAGAAGTAGCGGATGCCGATTCTTTTTATGAGGTGCAAAAGGACTTTGCAAAAAATATTGTCGTCGGTTTTGCAAGAATAAAAGGAGAAGTCGTAGGACTTGTCTGCAATCAGCCAAAATATATGGCGGGCGGACTGGATATTGATTCTTCTGATAAAGCCTCCAGGTTTATCCGTTTTTGTGATTCTTTCCAGATTCCGATTATTACATTTGAAGATGTAACGGGATTTTTCCCTGGAATTAAGCAGGAGCATGGGGGAATCATCAGACACGGAGCTAAAATTTTATATGCCTATTCAGAAGCAACCGTTCCTAAAATGACGGTTATTTTGCGAAAAGCCTACGGCGGAGCATATGTTGCACTGAACAGCAAATCCATCGGGGCGGATCTTGTGTTTGCATGGCCGAATGCCGAGATTGCTGTAATGGGTCCTCAGGGTGCTGCGAATATCATTTTCGCTAAAGAAATTGAAAACAGTGATAATCCTGAGGAAACAAGAGCAAATAAAATTGAAGAATACAGGGAGAAATTCGCTAATCCGTATGTTGCTGCAAGTCAGGGCATGGTCGATGATGTCATTGATCCGCGGGATACAAGAATCAAATTGATTCAAGCGCTTGAAATGCTGCGGACAAAGCAGGAGCAAAGACCTGTCAAAAAGCACGGAAACATGCCGCTTTAATACAATTTATGGAGGAAATACATATGGTTAATCAAGACCGCTTAGTTAATGAATTTCTGGAGCTTGTGCAAATTGATTCAGAGACGAAATTCGAAACAGAAATAGCAAAAGTATTAAAAGAAAAGTTTTCAGCACTTGGAGTTCATGTAGTGGAAGATGATACTACCGGCATCACTGGACACGGAGCAGGAAATCTAATTTGTACTTTGGATGCTGTAAAGGACGGAGTAGATCCCATTTACTTTACGTCACATATGGATACAGTTGTTCCTGGAAAAGGCATTAAGCCATCTATTAAAGATGATTACATCGTAACAGATGGCACGACGATCTTAGGTGCTGATGATAAAACAGGTTTATCCGCGATGCTTGAAGCCGTCCGCGTTTTAAAGGAAAATAATATCGCACATGGGAAAATCGAATTTATTATTACCGCCGGTGAAGAATCTGGCCTTGTAGGCGCAAAAGCTCTAGATGGGTCTCAAATCACTGCAAAATTCGGTTATGCATTAGACAGTGATGGTAAAGTCGGCACAATCATTGTAGCTGCTCCAACACAGGCTAAAGTAAAAGCAGCCATCTTTGGCAAAACGGCTCATGCCGGTGTCGCTCCTGAAAAAGGTGTATCTGCGATTACCATTGCAGCCAAAGCGATTGCAAAAATGCCCTTAGGCAGAATTGATCAAGAAACAACAGCTAATATTGGCCGTTTTGAAGGAGGCACGCAAACTAACATCGTTTGCGATCATGTGAATATTTTAGCTGAAGCAAGATCCTTGGTTCCTGAGAAAATGGAAGCTCAAGTGGCGAAAATGAAAGAAGCTTTTGAGAGCGTTGCTGCAGAAATGGGCGGACGAGCTGAAGTGGATATTGAAGTGATGTATCCAGGATTTAAATTCGGCGAGGGTGATCATGTTGTTGAAGTCGCTAAAAAAGCGGCTGCAGCAATCGGACGCACAAGCGAGCTTCAAACAAGCGGCGGAGGCAGTGATGCCAATGTGATTGCCGGATTTGACATTCCAACCGTGAATTTGGCAGTAGGATACGAAGATATCCATACAACAAATGAAAAGATGCCGATAGAAGAGCTTGTGAAAACAGCTGAACTTGTTTTGGCTATCATTGAAGAAGTAGCTAAAGGCGAATAACCCCAAAAGAATGGCAGGCGCAGCGATTGCACCTGCTGTTTCTTATTTAGAAAATAGAGGTGTCATGCATGAATAAGAGAGAAAAAGCAACGTTTGCCGGAGGATGTTTTTGGTGTATGGTCAAGCCATTTGACGAGCAGCCTGGAATCATTGAGGTTGTTTCAGGCTATACAGGCGGAACCTTGGGAAATCCCTCGTATGAACAAATTAAGACAGGTGAGACAGGCCATAGGGAAGCTGTCGAAATTACCTTTGATCCAGATGTCTTTTCGTACGAAACCCTCCTTGAGCTGTATTGGCCGCAAATTGATCCGACTGATGACGGCGGACAGTTTTTTGATAGAGGAAGCCAGTACCGCACTGCCATTTTTTATCATACAGAAGAGCAAAAGCTAAAAGCAGAACAGTCAAAAACAGCAGTTGAAGAGAGCGGCCGCTTTAAAAATCCGATTGTCACTGAAATCCTGCCTGCAGCACCTTTTTACCCTGCAGAAGAATATCACCAAAAGTTTTATGCTAAAAATCCCGATAAGTATAAGCAAGAAAGAGAAGAGTCTGGAAGAGAAGAATTTATTCAGAAAAATTGGAAGAAGTAAGCCCTAGTCCTTTGCCTTTTAACAGGTGAGGGGCTTTTTTGAATGTGCTGATAATAGTTTGTCAAAGAGGGCAGCGGGGTACTTTCCATATTAAGGTGAGGTGATCAATATGAATACATTTAATGAAAGCGCCATCGCTTCCTATGTGAAAACAAGAGCGGAGGAGAATTGCAAGCTACTGCAGAATAACATGAATGAACTTGAGAAAGGAAAAATCCTTGGGAGAATGGAAGCCTACAATGAGTTTCTTGAAAGGTTTGGGTTTGATAAAGTTGAGTGCAAGTGAATAGAATTAAATTAAAACACACCATTCATTATTCATTGCTGAGTGGTGTGTTTTGTTATGATTGGAGAATCGTACCCTCAAAAACTGAATGTCGATTTCAGAGGGTAAGAGAATCCTCCTAAATATAGATAGTTAAGCAGCGGATCCTTCCATTTTAGGAATTTCTGATTGTATAACAAACCCCCGGCAGCAGCGCCGGGGGCAGATTATTTCTATGCACTTGCTTTCATCACTTCATCCGCTTTAATACGGTTGTATTTTCCTTCTGATTTTGACATGACAATAGCAGCCAATGTATTTCCAACTAGGTTTACTACCGTACGCGCCATGTCCATGATGCGGTCAACACCTGCAATAAAGGCAAGTCCTTCTGCAGGAATACCGATGGTCCCAAGGGTAGCAAGCAGGACAACGAATGATGTGCCTGGAACTGCAGCCATTCCTTTTGAAGTGACCATCAAGACTAAGATCAGCGTCAATTGCTGAACAATTGTCAATTCAATGCCGTAAACCTGAGCAAGGAACAAAGCAGCGATTGCCTGATAGAGCACAGATCCGTCAAGGTTGAAGGTATAGCCTATCGGAACGACAAAAGAAACGATTCCTTTAGGACAACCCATTTTTTCTAGCTTTTCCATGATTCTCGGAAGAACGGTTTCAGAGCTGGAAGTACTGAATGCCAGAAGCAATTCGTCCTTAATGTAGCGGAGGAGTGAAAAGATATTAACCCCTGCCCATTTGGCAACTGCACCTAAAACAACGATCAAAAAGAAAATCAGGGCAGCGTACACCAAAAGAACTAATTTTCCAAGAGACAACAGAGAATCAATGCCAAATTTTGAAACGGTTACTCCAATCAGGGCAAACACACCAATCGGAGCGACTTTCATCACGAGATTTACGACGTGGAACATCGCGTGCGAGACACCGTCAAAGAACTGAAGGACAGGTTTTCCCCGTTCTCCAATGGCTGCAACACCAAGTCCAAACAGGACTGAGAAGAAGATAATTGCAAGCATGTCTCCTTCAACGACAGATTTAAAGAAGTTTGTCGGAACGATATGAAGGAACGTTTCGGCGACCGTTTTTTCACTTTGCTCCTCAGACGTATCGACATACTGCTGGATATCTGTCTTTTGAGCAGACTCAAGGTCAACTCCTTGTCCAGGCTGGAAGACATTTGCAAGCAATACGCCAAGAACAATCGCAACTGTTGTAATGATTTCAAAATAAAGGATTGTTTTGCCGCCAAGTCTTCCGACGTGTTTTCCATTGCCTGCTCCGGCAACACCGACAATTAAGCTGGAAATAACAATTGGAATGACGATCATTTTAATTAAGCGGAGAAATAAATCACCAAGCGGCTGCAGGAACGCTGCAACGCGCGGATCGTTAAACCAAATAACACCTACCAAAATCCCTAAAATCAAACCGATGAAAATTTGGGAAGCCAGTCCCAATTTAAATTTCTTCATGTATGAACCCCCTCTAAGTTGTAAGTTGTCTGAAAATACAAAAAAAGACCAATCTTAAAAAAGAAAGGTCTTTAATTTACTAAAGTTCTTTCTCTCAATAAAGCATACGAGGTTAACTGTCGGATTCGGGATTGAGAGTTCCCTGCCTTTGTTTAAAGGATTCACCCCAAGGTAATTGGATTACCAATTGCATGATTCCCCCGCTCTGGATGGATTAAGCTTGTTATTCATTTGTTCAGTATAATAAAAAACATACAAGATATAATTTACTCTGACAAACAGCAACTTGTCAATCTTTTTATGCTGAACAGGGTGCTGATCAGAGTGAAAACGATCTCCGTTGGCGGTGTTTCCTGCTGTTATGGTAAACTTAAGATTAACAACAGTCTGGAAAGAAGTTGAACGGAAATGAAAGAGCAAAGCGGGCCCAAAGTGATTCTTCATGTGGACATGAACAGCTTTTATGCATCGGTTGAAATGGCATTTGATCCCGAACTCAGAGGAAAGCCGCTTGCCATTGCAGGGAACGTTGAAGAAAGAAAAGGAATTGTGGTTACCTGCAGTTACGAGGCGAGGGCTAAGGGAGTAAAAACAACTATGCCGCTTTGGCAGGCGAAACGCCATTGTCCTGAACTGATTGTGCGCAAACCAAAATTTGACCGTTACAGGAAAGCCTCAAAAGCCATGTTCGATCTTTTGCGGGAGTTTACCCATCTGGTAGAGCCCGTTTCAATTGATGAAGGTTATATGGATTTAACGGAGTTTTTAAAGGAGGGCAATCCTCTTCAAATCGCGAAGACTATTCAGGACAGGCTGATGGATGAACTTTTGCTGCCTGCAAGCATCGGCGTCGCTCCTAATAAATTTCTCGCCAAAATGGCCTCCAATATGAAAAAACCGCTTGGCATCACAGTACTCAGAAAGCGGGAACTGGGTAAAACGCTTTGGCCGCTTCCAGTAAGCGAGATGCATGGGGTTGGCGAAAAAACAGCGGATAAATTAAGAACAATTGGCATTCAAACAATAAAAGACCTTGCAGATGCAGATGCGATCGGGTTAAAGCAGCTTCTCGGAATTAATGGCGAGAGGCTGAAAAAAAGAGCGAATGGCATTGATGACAGAGAGGTAAACCCTGACTCTATCTATGATTTTAAAAGCATTGGAAATTCAACTACATTATCAAAAGATACGACAGAGCCGAGAATTCTTTATGAAACACTGAACCGCCTGTCCCAGTCGGTAAGCAGCAGAATGAAACGGAAGGATGTTCTCGGCACGAAAATCTTCACGACAATTCGCTATTCTGACCGAAGCACATTTACCCGAAGTAAAAAGCTGAACAACCCCGTTGTCGAGAAAGAAGATATTCTTACGCATGCTAAAGCTCTGTTTGATAAACATTGGACAGGTGAACCGATCAGGCTTCTTGGCATCACATGCCAGGATCTCGTTCAGAAAGAGGACGCTTATAAGCAGCTGGATCTTTTTTCTTTTCAGGAGGATGCCAAAAAAGAACCGCTTTACAAAACCATTGAAGATATTAATAGAAGATATGGCGGCAGCATGGTGAAACGCGGGATGAAAGTGGACAAATTAGAAGATGATAAGACAAGCGGCACAAGCTTTAATAAAGATTTTTTAAGGGAATGAGCAAGACGCTTTACTTGATAAAAGCACGGTTTCTGTGTTATTTTACATGAAGAATCCATGTGCATGTATACATGAGCTCTGTCTTTAAAAAAATTGATTGAGAAGGGAAGTATTACAATGTCAAAACAGCAAATTGGCGTCATCGGTTTGGCCGTCATGGGCAAAAACCTTGCTCTTAATATAGAAAGCCGCGGATATTCCGTATCGGTTTATAATCGTTCTTCTGATAAAACAGAGGAAATGCTGAAAGAAAACAGCGGTAAAAATCTTGTAGGTACATACAGCATTGAAGAATTTGTTCAATCACTTGAAACTCCCCGCAAAATTTTGTTGATGGTCAAAGCGGGTTTTGCAACAGATGCTACTATTGAACAATTGCTTCCTCATTTAGACAAGGGGGATATTTTAATTGACGGCGGAAACACGCTTTATACAGACACACAGCGCCGCAACAAGGAGCTTGCCGAGAGCGGCATTCACTTCATCGGCACTGGTGTATCAGGAGGCGAAGAAGGGGCACTTAAAGGACCATCTATTATGCCTGGCGGACAGAAAGAAGCTTTCGATCTGGTAAAACCTATTTTCGAAGCGATTTCTGCAAAAGTTGATGGAGATCCATGTACTACGTATATCGGCCCTGATGGTGCAGGACATTACGTGAAAATGGTCCATAACGGCATTGAATATGGGGACATGCAGCTGATTTCAGAAGCTTATTTTATTTTGAAAAATGTTCTTGGTCTATCTGCAGAGGAATTGCATGAAGTATTTGCAGACTGGAATAAAGGCGAGCTTGACAGCTACTTAATTGAAATCACAGCTGACATCTTCACGAAAACAGATGAAGAAACAGGCAAGCCCCTGGTAGATGTTATCTTGGATACTGCAGGCCAAAAGGGCACTGGAAAATGGACAAGCAAAAGCGCTCTTGATTTAGGTGTTCCGCTTCCGATTATTACCGAGTCTGTATTTGCACGCTTCATTTCTGCCATGAAGGATGAGCGCGTGAAAGCAAGCAAAATCTTATCAGGACCTGCAGCTGTTTCTTATGAAGGCGACAAAGCAGAACTGATTGAAGTTGTGCGCAAAGCTCTTTATATGAGTAAAATTTGTTCTTATGCACAAGGCTTCGCTCAAATGAGAGCAGCTTCTGATGAATATAAGTGGGACCTTCAGTATGGTGACATCGCGATGATTTTCAGAGGCGGCTGCATCATCCGTGCTGCTTTCCTGCAAAAAATCAAAGATGCGTACGACCGTGATGCAAGCCTTGCAAACCTGCTTTTAGATCCATACTTTAAAGAAATTGCTGAAGGCTACCAGGGAGCGCTCCGCAAGGTCTTAACGGTTGCCATTGAGCAGGGAGTACCGGTGCCTAGCTTCTCAGCTGCGTTATCATACTATGACAGCTACCGTACAGAAACACTTCCTGCCAACCTTATTCAGGCGCAGCGTGACTACTTTGGAGCTCATACGTATCAGCGTACAGATAAAGAAGGTATTTTCCATACAGAATGGATGTCTAAGTAAGATCGGAACACGGGGCCTTGTGCTCCGTGTTTTTTACTGTTTCTAAATCGGTGAATCAGGGTAAAATGTTACGGATAAAAAAAGAACGGGGTGAATGTTGATGCTTTATTTATTGGCGATTTTACTGCCTCCTGTGGCTGTGCTGTTTGTCGGCAGACCGTTTCAGGCGCTGCTTAACCTGATTTTAACGCTCATTTTTTATCTTCCGGGAGCCATACATGCCGTGCTTGTGGTGAAGGATGCAAAAGATGAGAAGCGGATGAAGAAGTACGGCGTGAGATAACTATAAAAATAAAGCTGCCTTTGCAGGAAATTAGCCCGCCTCTAAAGAAATAGAGTGACGGGCTTTATTTATTGCATCTTTTTAAAAAGTGTGTAGCAGAAGGCAGCTGAACATGTTATGATAATACAGAACAAGTGTTCTTATTAAATTTATGACAATGAGGTGTAAAATGATCACATCAGTAAATCCTTACATTGTGACAAATGGAAATGGTCAAGAGGCAGTGAAATTTTATGTGGATGCATTAAATGCTGAACTTGTTTCGATTCAGACATTCGGGGACATGCCGGAGGATCCGAATCATCCAGTCCCCGCTGATGCAAAGGACCGGGTTATGAATGCACAGTTTAAAGCGGGGGATACCCTCATGATGCTGTCTGATACATTTCCTGGAATGCCTTATACTCTCGGTTCACAGGTTTCGATTGCGATTCATATTGATTCAGCCGACGAAGCCAAACATGTATTTGAAAAGCTCTCAGCAGGCGGAAATGTCACAATGCCTCTACAGGAAACATTCTGGAGTCCGGCATACGGACAGGTTAAAGACAAATATGGTGTTGAATGGCAAGTATCTGCTGTTAAAGAAAACGAATAATAAGCCTAAAAAAGACCTCTTCTTGGTTAAGAAGGGGTTTTCGTCTTTACAGGACCAATCAAAGCAAATCGGTTGACTGTACATGCTGTAAGAGTATATATTTCTTTAGGTATACGATATAAAGGCTGAGGGCGGGATAGAATGTCAACGAAAATAGAAGAAAGACCGCCAGCAGTTCCTGGCTTAAAATACGAAAATAGAATTGTATGGCTGTGGAGTTTAACCGTATGGCTCGTTGTAATGAACACGACGATGTTTAATGTCGCATTGCCGAGCGTGCTGCGTGACTTGAGTCTCTCATCCGGCACTGCATCCTGGATTGTGTCAGGCTACTCGATCGCTTTTGCCATCTCGACTCTCACTTACAGCCGATTATCAGATTTTATTCCGATCTCAAGGCTGCTTGCAGTCGGGCTTGCGATGCTCGGGGCAGCCTCCATTATCGGTTTCTTTTCTCATAACTTTTATCTGCTTTTATCCGCGAGAGTTCTTCAGGCAGCGGGAGCAGGGGCTGTGCCTGGTCTTGCAATGGTTCTGGCGGGTAAATATATTCCGATTTCAAGAAGAGGGAAAGCGATGTCGCTGATTTCGTCTGCTGCATCTCTCGGTTTTGGACTTGGACCCGTTATTGGCGGAGCCATTACAACCTATCTTGGATGGAACTACTTATTTGTTATCACGGCATTTGTAGTCCTGCTTCTTCCCTTGTTTAAAAAACTGCTTCCTAAAGAGGAAGTGCATAAGGTACACTTCGATTCGGCCGGGGGATTGCTGACAGGGCTCGGAGTCACGGGACTGCTGCTCTTTTTATCCACCATGTCAGTGCCTCTTCTGATTGGCTCGCTGGCTATCTTGTATCTCTTATGGAGGCATATTCACAAAGTCAGCATGCCGTTTGTGCAGCCTTCGCTGTTTAAAAACAGACAGTATGTGAAGCTTGCTTTATCAGCGTTTTCAGGATTTATTCTTCATTTTTCCGCGCTCTTTATGATGCCGATCATCCTGTCAGAGCTTTTTGGAAAAGATCCTGCTGCCATCGGCCTGATTATTTTTCCGGGTGCCATCCTTTCAGCGGTTGCCGCACAGTTCATAGGACGGCTGATTGACAGATTCGGAAATATACCGTTAATCTCCTTTGGCCACGTGATGCTGCTGATTTCATTGCTGATCCTGGCTTTGTTTTCAGGGGAATATCCATATGCGATTTTGGTCGCCTACATGTTTATGAGCACAGGTTTTTCAAGCCTGACCTCAAGCATTGCGAACGAAGCATCCCGCATCCTGCCGGAGGATGAAATCGGTTCGGGCATGGGCCTGATGCAGCTGATTCAATTTTTCGGCGGAGCATTTGGTGTTGCGCTGTCAGGTTTATTGATTGAATGGCAGCAGGGTGTTTCGGTCACAGCAGTTTACACAAACATCTTTTGGGGGATGGCGCTGCTGATTATTAGCTCCTTCTTTGTCTTTTTGTCTTATATTAAACGAGATGCAAAAAAGTCACTTCAATACTGAAGTGACTTTTTTATGCATCAAGAAAGCAGGCCGTCAGCCTCAAGCTGTTCGTTCTGATCACTCAGGGTCGTCTTTAGACTTCTGTAAGTCATACCCAGTTCATTTATGCTTTTTCTGTTATCAAAGCGGGCGTTAATTCCAACGTTTTTGCTGACATACTTCCGTGTCAGGCCGACCTTCGGTGCAATCAGCCAGATGAGCGGTTTTGGCACTTCGCGTTTAGGAAGAGGATGGTGGTTTGGATGGTTTTCTTCAAATATTCGGGCCATATCAAGCAGGGAGGCTTCCTCATTTGAAATCAGGTATCTTCCCTTTGCAGATTCAGTAAAGGCGGCAAGCACATGGGCTTTTGCGACATCACGCACATCAACGGTTCCGTTGATTAAGTTGGGCACGCCGCTTTTAAATCCGCCTTTCAGTAGGTCGAGAATCGTACTGATGCTCGTTGAATCTGAACGTTTTGAAAGAGACGGACCAAGTATAAAGGTTGGGTTAATGGTGACTAAATCAAAATGCTGCTTGTCCGCCATTTCCCATGCCTCCTTTTCAGCTAGAGTTTTTGAGTAGCTGTACGGCTGATGTGAAACACTGCTCGTCGTGTTCCAGTCCTTTTCATTAAAAGAGGACTTGCCCTCCATGTCCGCATTATCCCCGAAAATGGCCACTGCGCTGCTCGTAAGAATTACCCGTTTCACTTCAGGTGTGCGTCTGACCGATTCCAGAACGTTTTTCGTTCCTTCCAAAGCCGGCTCAATCAATTCCTTTTGCGCATCTTTAAATCCGCTGATGAAGAATGGAGAAGCGGTGTGAAACACATACTCAGAGCCTTTCACGGCTTCATCAAAGCTTCCTTTTTTCAGTAAGTCTGCTTCAAAGACTGTCAGTTTTCCGGCAGATTGTTTCTCTACATCAAGGAGATGCTGGTATTTTTCTGTCTTCGCTGCATCGCGGACAGTAATTCTTACATCATGGCCTCCATCAAGCAGCTCCTTAACGACCCAGGCTGCAACATAGCCGGTTCCGCCTGTGACAAGTACGGTTTTCTTCATTACTAAGATCATCCTTTCAAGTACTATATGTTTAAGTGTTTAAACATATAATAATACTAGTTTTTGATATTGTCAACGAATATGATGAACTGATTAAAGCATTCTTTATACGATTTATTGAAACTGCATGAGTTATTTAGGTGTCTGAAAAGAGGATAAAGGACTCAGTTGTTGAAGTATGTGAACAGAAGTAACTGAAGCTGAAATGACTAATGAGGAGTACATGGATCTTGAAAACAATCTGGCAAAAAGATGACGAATATTATAAGTTAAAGGATTTAACAGATGAAGCAGTTCAATGTGCTGAAGAAATACTCAAAGTAAAGCTGCCGGCATCTTATGTAGCTCTTCTTAAAGAACAAAATGGCGGCTCACTTAATGACAAATCGTTCCCGACGAATGTCCCGACATCCTGGGCAGATAACCATGTTCACGTGGACCATATTTGGGGGATAGGTGAAAAACACAGTATTTTAAACAGTGAATATTTGATAAATGAGTGGGGGCTTCCTCAGAATATTGTGCTATTTTCTGGAGAGGGGCATTCCTGGATTGCTTTTGATTACCGAAAACTGAAAGAAAATCCGCCAATTATCTATATTGAGGCTGATTCAGAGCTAGTAATTGAACTCGCTCCGAATTTTGGAGCTTTATTAAACGGATTGTATACCGAAGAGGAAACCGGGCATGATGAATTATTTTTTGAACAGGACAAACGGGTTTGGACATATGAGGAACTCAAAGTCGCTTTTCTAACAAACATTGAACAAGAAATCATTCCTGCCCTGGATTATCTCTACTTTAATCCTGCAGGAAACGAACGCTTTATTGAGGAAAGTGTGATATTACTCCTGCAAAGTTCTATACTTGGTATTAAAGAGTTAGCTGTCACTTATGGCAACGAGTTCCTTGAAAAGGAAATTCTCTCTTCTATGGCTGTAAAGAAGATTGTGCTTTTAATAAGGAATGACAGTGAAATTAAGTATTATGAGGAGATGTACTTCCGAAACTTTGTGCAGTAATGTGAAGTGGATTAGTCATAAAAAGCATAAATTTTAGAGAGAAAGGAGTGACATGCATGAGTGCTCGTTTAATACTTCACGGTGATTTTCTTTCTGCTATCGCAGCATCTTTGTTGAATAAAGGGAACAGACAAAAAAGAGATAATAACCTATGATAGTTTGAGTTTGTCAAAATCCAATGTATAGCACTTATTCATCTACTCAAATGAGAACTTGAAACTTTGTCCTGATTTTTTCGTATAGTTAATAAATAATATTATACAGAGGGGGCATTTTAATGAGTCACAATAATGAGATATTAAGCAAAAAAAGAAATAAATCAAATTTTGTAGTACCTGTTTTTATTGGGGCGGGAATAGGTGCTTTAATGGGATTAGTTGCTTATGTGAAAGATTGGTTTTGATTTGTCTTGGTTCTTTTTAGTAATAACGTGATGGCCTTTAATAACTGAGTAAAAAGTGATTAGGAAACCACTATAAGTTTGGTTTCCTTTTAATATAATCTAATTTAAATAAAAAAAATTTAACAGGGGCTTGTTATTAACAGATGTATTGTGTTTCGACTTGAAATAATTAGAACAAATAGGTGGTGATCGATTGCTTAAGAGAACAGTGGTATTCCTCGACGAAGAAATTGAAGAACAAGAATTGATAGATGAGGTATCTTCTTTTTATAAGAACGAATGTTATATCTATGCAATCATTCCAGACTATGAAGAAGAACTGTTTACCACACTCTCTTCAAAATTTAATTCAGTTAAAACCATTTCGTTATCCCGTTTATTTAAGTGGGATACTGGTGAGGTGGGGTACGTAAAGGACCTTAATAAGCAATTTATCTATGAATTTTACTTGAGATCAATATCAATGGATTATATTGTCTTTTCTGAAACGGATATGACAGAGCACCTATCCAAACTCAACAGGCGCGGTGACTTCTATAAACTATTTGAATCAAATGGAATTCATCATATCACAATAGGTCCCGATGGGCAGTGTTTAAACGTTATGGAGTATGAATAGGTTTTGGAGGCGGCATATTATTCTTCAGCACAGTGGAAGAACTGATTGACCCTTTAGAAGAAACTAAGTATAAAGGCCTCTAAATCGAGGCCATAACATTATTTCTGGTCAGATAATTGTTCACCTGTCAGTATTTCAAACAGTTCTGCCGACTTGTTTTTGTCTAATTGAATATATTTACTTTCAGCATCAATGACGAGTTCGACTTTATCTTTGTTTGGACTTACCCATAGTTCAAATAAAGCGACTTTGGCCTCAGGGTTTGGGAAAGAAAAGTGGTAATCTGCAGGACGTGCCATATCAACTTTTGCATTCTCCCAGTCAAGATCATTCACAATTTCTTCCGCTTTTTTTACTTGTTCACCGTCTGTAATCACTTTAAAATCCCCGTATTGAGTTCTATCACCTATACGTTTTAAAACTTCAATGCTTTTCCCTCCAGCTGCTGTACCGTTTGAACAGCCTGCTGCAAACAGTGAGATTATTGCAATGGAAAATAGTAATAGCCTCATTTTTTTCATGTTCAACCCCTCCTTTTAACATAATGAGACGTATTGTTGTAATAAAAGTTTCAATTTCTTCCATAAATTATTAATGACACGGATGCAGGAGGAATTGGATGCAGCGGATTAGAATTAATTGTTAAGGGAGAGCTGCTTAATTAATAAGAAGTACTCTCAAAATGACTTCAAAAATGTTTGTTAATTATTTTTTCTTATGTCCGGAGCTGATGAATTGAAAAGAGAAATCATTTATTTCCTTATTCTATTTCTGTTGATTGGTACAACAAAAGTATTTTTTGATTACCAGGAAACAAGAGTTTTGCTTTGGAAAGAAAACATTATTGAAGCTTTTGCTTTAGCAGTAATCATTCTTTTTATAAATTGGTTAATCTCTCCAAGAAGCAAGCAAAAAGAGAAGACAGTGAAACAGGAGAATGAAAAATGAAACTGTCAAATCCCTTTACAATCAAAATTGAGAATCAACGTTGGCTTTGCGATGATGAACATGACTTGTGTTCTCACGGTGAAATTTTCTTGAGTGTTCTTGATACGATTATTACACAATCATCTGTTAACGAAGAATGGGGAATCAGCGAGTCTGCTCTGGCACTTCTGCGGACCCTTGAAAATGATTATTGCTGCGAACCTGAACATGATGAAGGCCTGATTCTCCACGGTTGCGGTGCAATCTTGATGATGGGCTGCCCCATTTCTATCCATTGGAGCGTCAAACATTTGGACGGCCACGTGACACTATCGGATTTTGTGAAAATAACTACAACCAATCCGGATACGGGGAGTATTTATTATCCAGGGTTAGAAGTGAAAATAGGCAGCATCGATTATAAAAACCAGATCGTCTCTTTTGCCCTTCAGGCTAAAGAATTGTTTGATCATTCGAAAGAAAAACGGATTTCTGATGACTACGATAAAGAATTGTATGAAGAATTTTGGACTGAATACAACCAGCTGTTAATCAGGAATATGAATTTGTGACGTATGTAAGATTTTTATGCAATAAAAAAACACCGCTAAAAGCGGTGCGATCGTACATATTCATCTCTAACCTTTTTTGAGTTAATCAACCATATCCGTGATCGGCCACCAGTGGAAGCCGTCTTTTTCAAGCAGTTCGTCAGCGGCTTTTGGACCCATTGAGCCGGCTGCGTAGTTAGGGAATTCAGCTTTGTGCGTTTCCCATGCTTTTGAGATGGTGTCCACATAGCTCCATGAGAGGGACACTTCATCCCAGTGAGTGAAGTTGGTGGCGTCTCCGCGCAGACCGTCATAGATGAGCTTTTCATAGGCTTCAGGCGTGTTGAACTGATCAACACAGTTGCTGCAGTAGTCAAGCTTGATCGGTTTAACGTAAGAGCCGCCGCCTGCTTCTTTGGCATTCAGGTGAAGCGTGATGCCTTCATCAGGCTGAATGTGAATGACGAGCAGGTTCGGATGCTTGCTGTCTACATCGTTTGAGTAGAGGTTCATCGGCAGATCTTTGAACTGGACAACAATCTTCGTTGATTTTGCCGTCATGCGCTTTCCTGTGCGGATATAGAAAGGCACGCCAGCCCATCTGAAGTTGTCGATCATCAGCTTGCCGGCCACATATGTTTCTGTGTTGGATTCCGGATCGACATTGCTTTCTTCGCGGTAGCCGGGAACAGATACGTCTTCTGATTCGCCTTTGCCGTATTGTCCGCGCACGAAGTAATCAGGAACGTCCTTCTCTGTAAGAGGGCGGAGTGCGCGCATTACTTTTACTTTTTCAGAACGGATCTCGTCTGTTTCAAGCTTGATCGGCGGTTCCATCGCAAGCAGGGCCACCATTTGCATTAAGTGATTTTGAACCATATCACGCAGCGCACCTGAATTTTCATAATAGCGTCCGCGGTCTTCTACACCAAGTACTTCGCTTGAAGTAACCTGAATGTTGGAGATATAGCGGTTGTTCCATACCGATTCAAACAGAGCGTTTGAGAAGCGGATCACTTCAATATTCTGCACCATCTGTTTTCCGAGATAGTGGTCAATGCGGTAAATTTGATCTTCCGAGAAAGCTTCGCGGATTTCATCGTTCAGCTCCTGTGCTGAAGGCAGATCATGTCCGAACGGCTTTTCGATGACAAGACGGCTCCAGCCTTCTGTTGCTGTCAGGCCTTCGCTTTTTAAATTCCGGGCAATCGTTCCGAAAAATTCCGGCGCCATCGCCATGTAGAACATTCTGTTTCCAGGGATACCGTATTTGCCGTCAAGCTCTGAAAGCATGCCTTTCAGCTCAAGGTAGGAAGATGGATTTGTCACATCAAATGGATGATAGTAAAAATGCGATGCAAATTCATCGAGTTCAGATGACTGCTTAATCGATGACTGAATCGAGTCGCTGACATTTGAGCGGAATTCTTCATTTGTCCACGGTCTCCTGCCCACGCCTACAACAGCGAAGTCACTGTCGATTTTTTTGCTGCGGTGCAGACGGTAGATGGAGGGGAAAAGCTTGCGCTTGGCAAGATCTCCTGTTGCTCCGAATATTACGATTACTGCTTTTGGTTTATGTTCCGTATTCATGTATTGAACCTCACTTTGTATCAGCGGATTTATTAATAATGATATGTAACCTGTTCAAGTACTTAATTTTAATGCTAACCATGAAGTAAATCAAACATTTAAGATTAATTTCCTACATAAGTAGTATGAACCATTTCTATTGTATCCATAAAACGGAAATGAAATTAGGATTACAGGTAAAATAAGAGATCGTCAAGAATGAAGATTTTTAGTACGATACAGAGGAAGATACTAGAAATAATCGGGGGTGTCTGTATGAGTTTCATCTTTGAGAATGTCAGAAAAATATACCGTACAGGTGAAGTAGAGGTGCCTGCATTAAATGACGTCAGCATTGCATGCGGAAAAGGAGAAATCATTGTCATTCTTGGACCATCCGGCTCCGGGAAATCCACCTTTCTGAACGTGGCCGGAGGCATTGACAGAGCAGACGGGGGGCAGGTCACCGTCCAGGGAGAAAACCTTCATGAAATGAACGACAGGCAGCTCACTCTTTTCAGAAGAAAGCATGCGGGCTTTATTTTTCAATCCTATAATCTTATTTCTGCACTGACTGTCAGGGAAAATGTTGAAACCGGCGCCGACATCAGTGATCATCCTCTTTCCCCTGATGAGATCCTGGATAAGGTCGGAATGAGTGAACACCAGCACAAGTTTCCGCATCAATTAAGCGGAGGGGAGCAGCAGAGAACAGCCATTGCAAGGGCGATCGTCAAAAATCCAAGTATTCTGTTCTGCGATGAACCGACGGGAGCGCTTGATGAAGAGACCGGGAAAAAAATTCTTTCGCTTATTCAGGAAATTAACGTCATTTACGGCACAACCATTTTAATGATCACCCATAATCCGGGAATCGCCGATATGGCCCATACCGTCATGAAAATGAAAAGTGGAAAAATCATTGAAACCGTTAAAAATGAGGCTCCAATACCTGCAGAGCAGGTGAAATGGGTATGAAAATCAAGGCCATGGCTCTGCGCACCATCAGGCAAAAGCCTCTGCAGTTTGGAGGCTCCGCTCTCCTTCTCGCAGTTGCCGTCATGCTTTTTGTGACGCTCTCAAGCACAATGGCACTGATGGATTCGAGCAATCAGCTGTTCAGAGAAGAGTATAATCAGGAGGATTTTCAATTTACAGCAGGAGAGCGGCTGTCTGAGGATGAGCTGGCCTCCATTGAAAAGGAATTTGGAGTGAATCTGCAGGCCCGCCAATGGCTGGATATCGAATGGAAGGAGGGCGTTACTGCCCGAATTCTCTCCGTTCAGCAAGGCATCAATGAACCCTATGTGGTAAAGGGCCGTTTGCCGGATGAAAAAAATGAAGCAGCCATAACCGCTTCTTTTGCAGACGCACACGGGCTGAAAGTGGGAGACAGCTTTGACGCCGGCGGGAAAACCTGCAAAATAACGGCTCATGTTTATCTCCCGGACTATATTTACGGCGTTCAAAACGAGAATGACCTGATGGCTGATCCGAAAACATTCGGTGTCATCCTGATGGCCAAAGAGGATTTTCCAGGGGGAAATCAGCCGCCTGTTTATTACTCCGGCAGATTTCTTGAAACCAGCGGTTCTTTAAGCAGCCTGAAAAAAACCGTTGCAGAAACAGTTGCTGTTCTGAAATGGGTGGATGCAAAAGACAACGTCAGAATTTCATATATTGATGCGGAAATTGAGTCCAATCAGTCATTTGGAAGTGTTCTTCCCGTCTTTATCGGGATTCTTGCCCTGTTTATGGTCGTTTTAATGCTGAAAAGGCAAATAGACGTGCAGTCCACTCAAATTGGAACCCTTCTTGCGCTCGGGTATACGAGAAAGGAAGTCACGCTCTCCTTTATGTTGTATCCATTGATCATTGCCATTGCCGGAACGGTACTCGGGATAGCGGCAGGACTCATTGCAGCGGGGCCGTTGACAGAGCTCTACACCGCTTTTTACAATCTGCCCATTTTAAACCGGCTTGCCTTTGATCCGGTCACTCTTATCGCTGGATTTGCTGTGCCGATTTCCGTTCTTTGTCTGGCCGGTTTCCTGACAGTCAGAAAAAAAGTCAATCAACCGCCGCTCCAACTGCTGCATTCAAGACCGTCTTTTTCGAAAAAAGGAGCCATAAAGCTCCCATTAAAATGGAGCTTTAAAAGAAGGTTCCGCCTGAAGATGCTGCTCACCAGTCCATCCAAGAGCCTTGTGCTGTTTACAGGAATTCTCTTTTCCTCCTTATTAGTCACCTTTGGATTCATTTCCATGAATTCAATGAACGTGCTGATGAAAAAAACGTATGAAGATGCTTATCGCTATAACTATGCGATCTATTATCAGGAAGTAAAAACGGAGCCTGTTTCGGCAGAGGAAAGTCCGTTTTCTGCAGCAGAAGCCATTATAAAAGGGAAAGACGGCAGAAAAGACGTTAAAACGCAGCTCGTTGGCATGGATTCCTCAACGTCAATGCTGAAACTAATTGACAGCAGCGGGACAGAGCTGAACGGCACGCTGCCTGAAGGGGCAGTCGTAACTCAGGCTCTGGCTGCGGCCGAAGGTCTTAAAGCCGGAGATTCCATCACGATTCAAAATCCCTGGACCGACCAGGAGCAATCCGTCACCATCACCGGTGTTGCAGAAATCTTCATCGGTCATGCCATTTACATGGAGCGCAGGGACGTGAACCGCTTTTTGAACCTTGAAGAAGATGCATATATCGGAAAATGGACGCTTAAAAAGGAATCTGGAAAAGCAATCGCTGCGATTGAAGATAAAAATGCCATGAAAAAAGGCATGGAACAGCTCCTTGAGCCGACCAACTATTCGGCGGCGGTGATCGGCGTGTTCGCCTTTTTAATCGGCCTCATCATCATCTACCTGATCACCAGCATGATGATGGATGAGCACACCGTGAACATTTCCCTGCTGAAAGTCATGGGCTATGACAGGAAAGAAATTTCATCCCTTCTTCTGAATGTCTATACTCCTGTCGTCATAGCAGGATATGTACTCGGCGTTCCTCTTGCATTTATCAGCTACAAAGGACTGATGGCATCCGTTTCGGAATCAACGGGATTCTCCCTTCCGATCGAACCTGACTATCTGATGATCGCCGCCGGTTTTATCATCATCTACGCATCTTATGTAACCTCCCTGCAGCTTTCAAAGAGGAAAATCAGCCGCATTCCGCTGCAGGAAGTGCTGAAGCGCCAGGAGTAAGGAGTATTGCCCTGGAAATTTGAGAGAGACAATTGCATTTATATGTGATTGTCTTTTTTTGATGAACACTAAAAAGGAGAAATATAAACGAGAAAGTTCATGTGGATATGAAACTAAAAGGTGTTATATACTAAAAACGAAACCAAATGGTTCTGTATTTTTAATTGACAAGGAGTGTTTTTAGTGGAGACATTACAAGATATTAAACAAACAATTATATTTGAAGCTCCTATTCAAAAGGTATGGGCAAAAGTAAGCAATTCTGAAGGGATTGCAGCATGGTTTATGCCCAATGATTTCGAAGCCAGGATTGGTCATGAATTTCACATTCAATCCCCTTTTGGTCCATCTCCCTGTAAAGTATTAGAAGTGGATGAACCAACTAAAATTTCTTTTTCCTGGGATACAGATGGATGGATCGTTACTTTTCTCCTGAAAGACCTGGGCGGAAAAACAGAATTCACCCTGATTCATGGCGGCTGGAAATCTGCAGATGAAGTTCTTCCAAAAGCAAACGAAAAAAGTTCTGTTAATCGCAAGAGAATGGAGTATGGCTGGATTAATATTGTTAATGAACGACTCCTAAAGGTTGTTGAAGGATAAATGTCAGCATTAAAGCATGATGTATTTCAAGCTATAGCTGATCCAACAAGAAGAGAAGTGCTTCGATTACTTGCAGGCAAAGAATTGGCCATTACCGAAATAACTTCTCATTTTCCTATAAGCCGGACGGCCATAGCTAAACATCTTCATATTCTATCTGAAGCTAATTTAGTCAGCGGTAAAAAGGTAGGCAGAGAAAAAATTTATCAACTGCATCCAGAGCCGCTGACAGAAGTAAAACAATGGCTGTCCTACTATGAGCAGTTTTGGAATAACAAATTGTCGATCCTTAAGCATATTGTTGAGAATGATGATGAAACACTCTAGTGTTTCATATAAATGGTAACTCAGTTCATTCATGAGCTGAGTTTTTTCGTGCTGGCTATACAGCCATGTGACATTCAGCAGTTGATGAGCGGGAATTATTAGAAAAATGAAACTTTTTCAGCCTTTAAACGTAATTTAACTATTCTGCTTTTTGATCGTTTGATGAGGGGGTCCTGGTTTGAAAAAAAGTGCTTATGCAATTATCGCTTTGGTTATATTTCTGGCAATGATGATCATCAATAATCTAAACATGGGAAATGAGGCAGAGAAACTTCAGCAGGAAAGAGACAATCTGACAGAGCAGGTTGCCGCTTTTAAAGACGTCAGAGAAAAAAATGCTGCTGCATTTGAAGAGACAGCGAAAGAAAATGAACGATTAAAAAATAATGCTGACGACCTCAAAAAAGAAATTGATCGCTTGAATTCACCAGTTTTGTACCAAGATTTCTTAGATGCGGTTCGTACAGTCGAAGATTATAAAGAGGAAGATTCATTCAATAAGGCAAAAGATTATTTTGGATTTTCATTAAATGGGGGATTCTCACCTATAGACAGAGCAGGGAATTGTCCTTGCAGTATTCATTTCAAGACCGGCAGCATTGACTGGGAACCAAATTCGGTGCTCGATCTTAAGGAGATAGGGATAGAAGGAGAAAAAATCGTACTCACCTATCAAACAGCCGATATGATAAGGGACGATTATCAATTTATTATGAGTAAGACAAAAGGGTTTGATGATGAGACTCTTAGGTGGAGAATTGAAGAAGTTAAAACAATCAAGAAGTAGCGTATTTATAATGATTAACAGCAAGCTGCACCGCTGTGAGAAGGGAGAAGTTGATGAATAAACTATTTATTGCCGTCCTTTTATTAGGATTATTGTCTGGATGCACGAGTCAATTCATAACCTTTTCGGGAGAAAGCAAAAGCTGGACCGGAAAATACACAGCAACGATTGATGGAAATGAAGAGCATGGCAGCTATGAATTTCATTTTAAGGACGGAAATGAGAACACTCAATTTGAGGTGCTTGATATTAACATAAACAATGGAAAATCAACAAAATCAGAAGAAAACGTAAAAGGCGCTACAATGACTCTCTCTTCCAACTGTAGAGGATGTTCTGTTACAGGAAAAGGGGAAAAGCAGAAGGTGACGATTAAATGGGACGATAAGAAGGAGGAAACCTTCTATTTGCAGAAGAAGTGAGTTTGACGAGCGAATTGATAGGAAAGTTTACTTTGGAGGACCTGATATTGAATAGAATGAGAAGAGGTATAAGAAAAGACTCGTTTAGAGATCAATGCAGGGAATTTGTATTTGAAATTCTGTTTGAAGCGGTTTGGAAGATCATCACGTTTATTCCAAGGATGCTGTTTCGTCTTGTGAAAAGCATTTTTGATCATGATTAACATTTATTATACAGCTGCGATTAGATATATAAATATAAGATGAGGAGGCCAGTATGGAAATAAGAAATTCAACTATTACCGGTGAAAGTATATTCTTGCGGGAAATGAGACAAGAAGATTGGGCAGGTGTTCACCAATATGCCTCACAAGAAAGGGCATGCGCTTTTCAGCCATGGGGACCGAATACAGAAGAAGAGACGAAGGCATTTGTCCGGCAAGTCGTTGAAGACTCCAGGAAAGATCCAAGAACAAGATATTCTTTTGCCATCATTAACAAAAAAGAAAAGAAAATGATAGGTGCAGCGGAACTAAACATAAGTGACTGGGAAAACAGGGCGGGAGAGATCTCATACATAGTGAATCCGGATTACTGGGGCAAGGGCGTTGCATCCGAAGCCGCCGGCTTATTAATCGCATTAGGTTTTAAAGAGTTCCATCTTCATCGGATATTTGCTACCTGTGATCCTGAAAATACAGGATCATTTAGGGTTATGGAGAAGGCTGGAATGAAAAAAGAAGGCCGGATACGTCATCATTTGAAGTTAAAAGATGGATGGAGAGATTCATTGCTTTACAGTGTACTCGAGAATGAATGGTCGGAATAAGGATTGACTCTATTGGGCTGGTTATTAGTGCAATAATATGCTTGCACAGGACAAACTAATTGATTTAAACAGAATGAATAAATAAACAGCCCTTTATTCCTAAAGAGGCTGTTTTTGTCATGAGTTAGTTACTTTTTTAACTGCTGGTAATATACCTCAAGCAGCTTTTCGACTGGAATGTCGTCAATTGTCATACCTGCGATATCGCAATCTGTAATTCTCATGTTTCTCAGGCTGCTGTTCTTAATGGCCGTTCCCTGAAGGTCGCACCTTTCAAAAGAGATTGGTCGTTTCTCATCTCCAAGATTTGTGTCCATGAAGCGGACACCTGCAAGAGTTACTAATCTCATTTTGCTGTAAGAAAGGTTTAAATCTGCAAAAAATGAATGCCTGAAATTAATATTCTGAAACTTTGAGTGACTGAGGTTACAGTTGCTGACATGAGTATTCATTAAATTGCTGTTACTGAAGGAGCTGCCTTCTGCATTTATTTGATAGAACTCTGTTTGGTTCATCTTGCAGTTTTCATATTGTGTATTCGAAAGATCTTGATTCTCTCTCAGTCTTTCTATATCTGCAGAACTTTCTCTCCTCTTTATATAACAGTATTCATCTGCGGTTTTGAAAGTAGTTCTGTACCCCATTTTCTCGTAAAAATGGTGATTATTCACTTGTCTGCTGGATGTCTCAAGGTCCCAGGTTCTTACTGCCGGAAATTTCTCTTCCATTAATTCAATGACCTTTGAACCGATTTTTTTCCCTTGATGTTCCGGTGCGAGGAAAATCCGGTCGATTCTGCCGAAAGACTTACCCGTTATGCTCACGATGATTCCGCCAACAATATCACTATTATAGATTATTTTAAAATAAATCAATTCTTCAATCATATACTTTGTCATTTCAACTGAAGAATATCCAGGAGGCTGGATGTTGTAATCAAGAATGTTTTGATTCGGAAGCCATCTTCTTGCTTCTTCATCAAATGCAGTTTTCATTATTTCTGTTAGCTTTCCGGCATCTGATATGACTGCTCTTTCGATTGTTATCACTGTTTTATTCTCCCTGTTTCCTAAAAAGAAATGAATTCTGTTCACCTATAAAAATCGCTAAGTTTACAAGTTGATAGTCATATAATACCATTAAAAGTAAACGTTGCCATATTTTTAAGGTTTTGAGCGCAATCTTTTAACTTTTTGCAACTGAAACACAACTTTTCAACACGTCATACGTCTAAATAACAGGTACTTACAATCTAAGGAAGAGGACGATTCATTTGGAAGATGCAAGAGAGACCGAAATAGAAGATTGGTACAGCCAGTATCATCAGACCATTTTCAAGTATATTTTAATGATGACAAAAGATTATCAGCAGGCTGAAGACTTAACGCACGAAACATTTTTAAGGGCGTTCAGGCAGCATCATTCCTTCAGGCGGGAAGCAAATCCGAAAACCTGGCTGTTCCGAATTGCGCACAATGTAACGGTCGACTACGCAAGAAAGAAAAAGCCGGTACGGTTAGTCATGGAGCTCTTCCGTCAAAAGAAAGATCCCAGTCTGCTACCGGAGCATTTCGTTGAGCTGAAAGAGCGTTCAAAGGAGCTTTATCAGGCCTTGGAAATGCTGAAGGATTCTCACCGTGAGGTTATTATTATCCGAAAAATCAAGGGATTCTCAATCAGTGAGACGTCCGAAATACTTGGCTGGTCCGAAACAAAGGTGAAATCTACACTCTCAAGAGCCATGCTTGCTCTAGAAAAAACATTGATCAAGGAGGGTTATCAGGATGAACAAAGAAGTAAGTTATTGTGACCAGCTGCTGCAGAAGGCAGATGATCAAGTAGAATGGAGTCCTTACCGTGCGCAAATGGTTCGACGAAAACTCATGAAAAACATTCAAAAAACGAATGCGATGCTAAGACTTCAGCGGATTTTCACTTTATCAATAAGCTCAGTACTGGCTGCTTTATTCCTGTTTGTGATGGCTGGTCAGATGAGCGGAAAGCTGAACCTGACCGGGACAGGCGATTTTAGCAGCGGAAATAGTAAATTCATTGAAGGTGTCCATTTTCAAATGGAGACAATCAATGGACAAAAAACGGCGGTTCTTACAAATGAAGGAATCAATAATACTGTTTATCCAACGGATGCCAATGAAACCATCAAAACCATTGCAGGAGAACCGGAAATCCACCTCAGTATATCTAAGCAGGGAAAGGAAGAAGTTTTTGAAACGCAGGCGATATACGCAACAACTACACCAGGCCAGCACATATATATCAATACTCAAAAACATGATGAACCAATTAATACAAGAATGGAAATGCTGCTGCCGCATACGAAATATCCTAGTTTATCCCATACTGCATACGAAGTAGAAATATCAGGTCACAGGGGTGTGTTGCAGGAAGAAAAAACAGAAAGCGGCAAGACTGATCTGTATGTGGTCACTGAAAACTTTATCTATCATATATATGCTGCTGGAATGAATAAAAAGGATTCAAGTATAGATCCTCATGAACTGATAAAACTTGCAAATTTACTTCAATATGAGAAAGAATAGTTGATTACTGACACCGGAGGAATAGTCTTTGCTTTTAAACACCAAACCAAATCAGAATTTTGACCCAGTATTAAAACACGTTACTCATACGTTTAACCAAGTAATCTGTTCAGGAGCTGCTGTTTTTGTCATTCAAAACGATTCTGTTGTTTTAGAAGAATACATAGGAGAGCAATCAAACAAGCCTGATGCAAGAAATGTACAGCGGGATACTCAATTTCACGTAGCCTCTGTGAGAAAAAGCTATATTGGTTTTGCTGTGGCATATGCTGTATATACCGGATGCATTCACAGTATAGATGATCTGGCAACAAACTATTTGCCAGGGCTTGACGAAACTGTTTGGAAAGATACAACCATCAGGCATTTATTGACACATACCCACGGCTTAACGGAAAAAGAGGGTGTTATCTGCCGGGAGTATCCTGCTGGTGAGAAATGGACCTACAGGCAAGTTGGCATAGATG
Organism: Peribacillus frigoritolerans; assembly: GCF_004358755.1. Lineage (GTDB taxonomy): Bacteria > Bacillota > Bacilli > Bacillales > Bacillaceae > Bacillus_P. The sequence goes on from NZ_SMZY01000001.1 coordinate 442,002, forward strand.
CCCTGACACAAATTGTCAAACGTACAACTGGACAAACCATTTCTCAAATTGTCCATGAACAAGTGTTCACGCCGCTGGGTTTTTCTGAATCGGATTGGCATGCCGAAAAAAATGAAAAACTTGTTGATATCATTTTGAGATCTGGACAGGATAGCAGCTGGAGAACGAGCAAAAGTACAGAAGGCGACAAGATGAACATGTATGTATCTGCTCGCGAACTGGCTTTATGGGGATATCTGCACCTTAAAGAAGGAAAGGTGAACGGGGAACAAATTGTCCCAAAAGAAGTCATCAAGCTTGCTACCTCTATGCAGAGCCCAGCAACTATAGATCACAACTCTCCGCAAAATGGTTTCCTGTGGTTTGTGAAAGATTTGCCGGCCAAGGAAACAGAAATCGGAGAAAGAGTTCCCAGAGGTTCCTATCAGATATTGGGCTATACAGGCGTTACATTATTGGTAATCCCACAAGAAGACTTCGTTGCTGTCCGCATGTTTAATAGTTTCGGGTCACCTGAGGGATATGATTATTTACAGGATGTCAGGTCATTCGGCGATACGGTGATGGAGTGCTTGGAAAAAGGGAGAAAATAAGCTTAGGGATAGGGAGGATTTTTTTGAAAATAAGGTTTGCTGAAGAAAAGGACATTGACCAATTAATCAAAATGAGATGGGATTTCACAATTGAACATGATGAAAGCAAGAAAAACTCATCTTTTCCAGACTTCGAGAAAGAATGCCAAATCTTCTTGGAGAACGCTATTAAGGGTGACCGGTGGATGATCTGGGTTGCAGAAGAAAATGAAACAATCATATCTCATATTTACATAGAACTAATTCAAAAAGTACCGCGGCCTGGAAGAACAACCTATCCCTTTGCGTACATGACCAATGTGTACACCATACCGGAATATAGAAACAAAGGAATTGGAAGTATGGTGCTAAGCTCGATTAATCAGTGGATTAAAGATACTAAGTGTGAATTTGTCATTGTTTGGCCGAGTGATGATTCGATTGGTTATTATAAGAAAAATGGGTATGTCCACTGTGTGGAGCCGATGGAATATTTTCCTTCTTAAGTGTTCTTATAGTTTGCCATTATTCAAGTAAGAGAACGATTGGTTACCTAGAATGTCCTTGGCAAACTATAAGCTTTTAGGTGTACTTGGATTTCACTCTATAATAATAGCCAAAAGAAAAGGCGGCGGTTCCTGTGATAGCTGCAGCTGTAATGTATACACCATCCCAGTCTGCAGAACGCCCTGACAGAACCCAAGCCTCGTATGCGATGACTATAAGTGATATCACTATGACAATTCCCAATAACATGGAACGTGCAATTTGCTTTGCTTCGGCAAGTGTCGTTTCAGGGTTATATTTTTCACCAGTAACCATTTTCCGGACTGCATAAAGTAAAAAGAAAAAAACCGCAATAAGCAATAGAACATGAAACATATCTGATCTCCTTGTTTCATAATTGGAAAATGCTGATAAGCTTAAGTTTATCATAGGAAGGCTGAATTCAGATATAGAATCAGACTTCTCTGCTGAAAGAGAATAAATTTATCTTAATGAAAAAGGTGTTGTTACTGCTGTATCTATTTGGAAGATGGAACGAATAAATCAAATGAGGTGTCTCACATAGAAAAAGTGCCGGCAAATACTCTCCTTAAGATCGAAGAGGATATTAAGAAAAACGATTTGGGGAAAGCCAGGGACAGACTGCATGGCTTGATTGCAACGTACCCTGATGAATTAGAGCTCCGCAGAAAATTAGGGGATATTTACTATGAATTGAAGTACCCGTCAATGGCAGGCCGCTACTGGTATTTGGAAAAGAATAAAACACCGGAAATGCAGCATGCCTGTATTGAATTCGAAAAATCGATGGGTAATAATCCTTTCCAGATTGTAAGAGCTTTAAAGTTTAAAGGTGATAAAGAAATACTAAAAAATCTGGAATTTAGTGATAATTTTTCACCCGTGCAAAAGAAAGTAACAGAAAAACTGCTGGAGGAACCTGAGGATTCAGTGATTGATAAGCTGCTTGTTGTCGGCTGCCTTTCAGTCATATTCGGTACGATCGTATTTGCATTTATAGGAGTGTATTCATTTGTGAAATGGATACTTTAGCAGGGGGAGTTATGCAAAAAAATATTAGGAGCGGGGTATTTTGCCAAAAGGATTAATTCACCACATCGAGATATATGTATCTAATCTAAAAAGATCTATTGAATTCTGGGGTTGGTTTCTTGAAGAGCTGGGTTACAGCAAGTATCAGGAATGGGATCAGGGGCAGAGCTGGAAAATTGAAGATACTTATCTTGTCTTCGTGCAAACCCAGGAACGATATATGGATGTTTCTTATAATAGATGTCGAGTTGGCCTGAACCATCTGGCCTTTCATTCGAATTCACGAGAGCATGTAGATGAAATGACAAATAAATTAAAGTCCAGAGGCATTCATATTCTTTATCCGGATAAACATCCATTCGCAGGTGGAAAAGAACATTATGGCGTGTATTTTGAAGATCCAGATCGAATAAAAGTAGAGCTTGTAGCGCCTTAATTTTTTTACTGTGCAGCAATTGGGGACGTTCATTAACCTTTCATCGCTTAGTTTTACTACCTAGTGCTATATAGATTGGCCAGCAACCGATCGTGAATACCAATGATTGTCGAAATTGATGGATTTTATCATCAAATACTGATTACAGGAAAGAAATGTTCAAAACAAGAATTAAGGCAGATGTATGTAAGGGCAAAACAAATGACTGTTGATGTTCGTGATCTGCCCAGCATCTTTTGCAGAATGAATAAATTTGACATCGTCCCTTTTGAGGAAGATATTCAAGTAGATTTTGTAATTGATACAGATACGGACAGGATATATACTCCTTCATACTGAGCAAAATCTAAAAACAGCAGTCATCAACTTGGAGGAATGGACTTTGGAACCAGCTTTTTCTCGTGTATTAATTAAAGATACAAGAAATAAGATATTAGTTGTTCAGGACAGAGCGGATGACTGGAACTTGCCGGGCGGAAAGCAAGAAGCAGGTGAAACCCCTTTGGAATGTGCGAAACGAGAAGTGAAAGAAGAAATTGGAATAGATGTTAGTGATCTGATTGAGATTTATAATGGATTCTTTTATTTTGGAGATATCAAATGGCATGGCTACTTTTATTTCGCAAATGCCGCTAGTGGAATTGCTACTGTTAATGAAATAGAAAAGATTAAAGGGATTCAATTTATTAAAGATTTAAAATCAGTAAAATTCCATTCAGAATTATCACGGATAATGGATCAACTGTCTGTAAGTAAGCAGCTTCAAACAAGCACAACTACTTGGAAGTAGAATATCCACCAATAAAAGGCGTTGATCCAAGAAGAGATTGACGCTTCTTTTATTGAAAAATTGTTGAAGTAAAGGAATAAAAAAAGTGAGGATCCAATTGATATGTCTAAAGAAATGTATATAAAAGTTTTCGGCTTCCAAATGTTTGCTAACATAGTGGGAGAAAAACAGGATAAACCAACCGTTGTAATGGATGCTGGGTATGGAGATTATTCAAAAGGGTGGAATTCCATCATTTCCGAAGTTTCCATGCTAACAGAAGTTATTGTGTATGATAGAGCAGGTTTAGGCAGAAGCCAGCCAAGTTCTAATCCTAGAAATAGCCGAGAGATGGTAAAAGAATTGAATGAGCTTCTATATAAGTTAAATATAATGCCTCCATATATATTGGTAGGACACTCTTTTGGGGGAGTGAATGCACGGTTATTTGCGAGTAAATATCCTGACGATGTTTGTGGACTGCTTCTAGTAGACTCTACACCTGAGGATTATCGAGAAAGATTTCTTCCAACTATGTCCGAAGAGTTTCAAGAAGCTTACAATAAGCAATTCGTTCACGAAGGTAATTATGAAGAATTTATGCAAAGTTTAAATCAATTAAAAGAAGACCAAAAGAAACTAAACATTCCATTAACAGTCCTTTCTGCAGGCAAAAAAAATCACTATTCCCCCAAGTCACAAGATTTATGGAATACAATGCAAGAAGAACTTCTTCAAATATCTACTATCAGTGAATTTATGATTGCTGAAGATAGTACACATTACATACAAAATGATGAACCAGCATTAGTTGTAGAGGCCATTAGAAGATTAATAGAAAAATGTAAAAATGAATAGGCAGGAGGCCATCTCAGAACAAGGATTAATATATTTATAGATAAATGTTCATCTTTAAATAAAAAATGGAGGCATAATTATGTGGATAATTTTAGGGGTTTTTTCAATAGTAATAACTTTTATCAATCTTTATTTATATAAAGCAGGGAAGGATTATAAGCTTGCAATGGCTATGGGATTATCATTTACAGCACTTACACTTTGTGCAGAATACAGTCTTATATCTGATTGGGTAGAAGTGGACGATTGGGCAGCGTTAAAGGATGTGGTACCTGGCATGGAAAGGGCATTATGGTTTTTGACGATCGTTTCCATTTTGCTGAATATAGCACCTGTACTTTTAGAACTGAAAAATAAAAAAAAATGAATTATTGCCGCATTTATATACAACCAGACTGGTTCTTTCATAAGGATACACACTAGGAATCGTATTTCTCTTTTATAAAATGGAGGGGTTATCATTTTTAATGTAATGTTAGGAATTCAGGAGATTGACGAGGGAAAAGTTAGGATAAACAACAGAGAAGCGGTCCGGGCCATCATTATTCAAAATAATAAAATCCTTATGGTTCATTCAAATCTTGGAGACTTAAAATTTCCAGGTGGTGGAGTAGAAAGAAATGAAAGTCATGCAGAAGGTCTAATACGTGAGGTAGCAGAGGAGACAGGCTATCTCAACGGTTCAGTTGGAGACAAAATGGGCGTTGTCATCGAAAGACATTTAGATGACTATGATAAAGATGCTGTCTTTCGAATGACTTCACATTATTATCTTTGTGAATTAACAGGCGGGGAGGCAGTAGAACAACAGTTAGATGAGTACGAATCTGAACAAGAATATACACCTAAGTGGGTAAAGCTTGAAGATGCGATGGAACAAAACCAAATCATTTTAAATCAATGTGAGCAGAGCGTATGGATAAAACGTGAAAATTTTGTTTTGACGGAATTAAAAAAATTAATGAATTAGTATAAGGTATGTTGTATCTTCTGCAGTTTGGGCATTTTATGAAAACGTCCCAACTTTAAAAAAGTATACTTAAACCCAACCTTTTAAACAAATGTGCGAATATCTTTTTTCAAGCATTCTCAACACTTCGTCTGTCAGAAAAAACACGATTGTGCACTGAACAGAATAGTACATAAGATCTTCACTGATAAAGTAAAACAAAAAACCTCCTGACAAATGTAGGATTCCCGAAGTGAAAGCGCGCACAAATTTATACGATACTATCTTCTTTGTAATAAGCTCTGTAAGGATGGAAATTGGAAGGCCATAGGCTGTATAGCCAATTATGCAGATCGCAAAAAAAATGATACTTGAAAACAAAGCAGATGGATTCAATTCAAAATTTGTAAAACCTTCTGTATAAGCATAGCCAGTATACATCATAGCAGAAATGACTACGACTAAACATTTTCTATAAAAGAAGACTAACCGCTCCACTTTTAACACTCCTTTTCAACTTGAATGTATGATAGTTATTTCTAATAGTACCAGATATTCTCAACAAAAATCGAAAGAACTTTAATTAATCTAGTTGGTTAATCTTTAAAAGAAAAAAATAGAGTCCAAAGTGTTTTTTGGAATTAGAGTGGCGAATGAAACAAGACAAAACAATGAGACATTTAGACTTTCGAGGAACTTTAAAAGGTGATCATTGCAACTATTCTTATGTTAAAAAGATTTGCATTTTAGAGAAGATGTTGTTATTTACGAAGTTCTTGTTTCTAAATTGCAAAGTAATTCACACACACACACCATTTAACAACTATAACGGGGGGCGAATTACTTATAAATTTATACAAGATATAGGACATTTATATTAAGATGGAAATATCAGTTATTCCATTAAAGGGCAGGATTGTGGAATAACAGAATTGAAAAAAGGGGGGACTTAATGACCGTTAAGTAAATTCGTTATTGTTTATGTAGGTTGGTTTAACACTGCAACTTCTTATTGAAGCGAATAATTGATGATTAATATTTAATTCAATGTCATTACATAGAAGGAGGAATTTATTTTGGAGAAAATTTTAGTTAAAACTGCTATTTATTCATTTATAATTTCTTTTTCATTACTGTTAGTATTCTTAAATAGAACATATTCTACAGAAGATGTAAACGGTTATATTTCAACATCAGGAACTTCTTATCCGGATTTTTTCTTTATGATAACAGAGTACTCAATAATATTATCCATAATATCAGTCATACTTGTCTTTGCATATTTGCGCTTTAGAAAGAAATAACTGTATACCGGAAAAGGGGGAGTTTGTTAAAACAAAGTGCCTCTTTTACTACGTCGAATTTGTGCGAGTAAAATCACCTCGCAGAGTACGAAGCATTTATTGATTCATTTTCTGGGAGTGAAATAGGTAAAGTTCATATTGCCGGCTACTAACATTTTGTAAATCATATTTAGCAATCGGGGGCGTTAGTTGAAGAACACATAGATAGTCAAAACCCGATTTTCCTAACAATGAGCTTGGTTGATTCAATTTTTTTATAGCAGGTTTTTCATCTATTTATCTCGAATTTATATAGAAAAAATTGTAAGAGGTGACATGTGAAGAATTTTCTTATTTCAATTTGTACCTTTTTGCTACTAACAGGCTGTTCCAGTGAAAATTCATCTTCAGTTAAGCAAAACAATACACCTGCCTCATCAGAAACTACAACGAAAGAATGGCAAGTTAGCCCTTACTTTACAATCTCCAAACCAGGGCCAAATGGAAAAGATGTACCTTTTGGTTTGCGAGGGGTTAAAGGCAAGTTGGCTATTGTAGATGCTCCAGTTAAAGCTGGGACAAATAATAAGCAATTACCTCATTTTTGGGGAGGAACTCCAGAAAAGACGGAACAGCTATTCAATAAGCAGGTGAAAATAATAGGGACGAGTAAAGAGGACGGAAAAACTGTTACAGCTTTTAAAAGCTCGATTGGTGTCCCGAACGAAGAGGTAGTAAAACCCCCTCATCACTATGCTGAATCTGTAGGTTATTTGAATTTACCTTCAAAAGGAATTTGGAAATTGGATGTATATATTGAAGATAACCTGTTTGGCAGCATTATAATTGAAGTCCAATAGAGTTTTTTGTAACAGGGTACAGCTAACGATCATATAGGGATGAACATACAATCGGGTACTTTTAGCTGAAGTTCTCTTTAAAATTTTAAGTGATCTACTACAAATATCGATCTTCAATTAAAGGGCGCTTATCTGTAAAAAGGTAAGTGTCCTTTTTAATGAAATAAACAATTGAGTTAATCACCTGATTTTGAAATAATTGGTATTAAGCAATCGGGGGCAATAGTTGAATATAAGCTTCCATCTGCAAATACGAAACAAGAATTAGATTCCAAGTGATTTGATGGATGAGGAGGTTACGAATGAGGGTTATTAGAGATAAAAAGAAAAGTTTTGATTTGGATGAGTTTTTAATGAAGCCACTATTTGCACATCTTGCAACTTCTTCAGAAAAAGGCGCAAAAGAATCTCCAGTATGGTTTCATTGGGAGAATAACTGTATTTGGATATTAGGTAACAATGAAACAGATAGTTTTCCTTCGAGAATTCAGAAATTTCCTAGTTGTGCAATTGGAATCGTTGATTTTAATCATATGAGTGGTAAAGTATTACACGCTGGTTTTAGAGGGGTGGCAACAGTTGAACCTTTTGATATTAATATGGCAAAAAGATTGTTGTCCCGTTATTTAGGTACAGTAGAAGAGAGATGGGATAATCGATTTAAAAGATTCAATCACAATAGTCTTCTCATTTGTTTTCAACCGGCAACAGTTGTTGTTAGAGATCAGTCATTTAGAGTTAATTCTTAAAAGCCAAAGAAGATTTAGTTTCATTGATAAGCATTTTTGTTCAACAATCGAGGGTGTTTGTTGATATAAAAAAATTTTTAAGTGTTTAGTTTAAACTAGGAGAATGAAAAATTGAGTAAAGAGAAAAAAATGATGGAAATGCAGACTGAAGTATTATTTAAAATTGATAAACTAAAAAGAATAACAGGATTGAATGAACATAAAGATACAGCTGGCCCGTTCCTATTCATTGGACGTACTAAGACAGGAAATGTAATTCGGTTTGATAGGACTATTTCCGAAATTGAAAAAAATGAAATTTTAACACAGGTAGATAACCTGGATTTAGGAAAAATCATTCTTAATCTTAATAAGATCAGGAAGATTAATTCTATATGGTTGGGACCAGCTTTCTCCTTCCCTGAAAGCTTTAATATGACATCTGATGCAATTAAGATAACTAATGAAAATCAAGATCTCCTGGCTGAAGAATTTTCTAATCTAATGAGTGAAATAGAATGGAAGCAGCCAATGTACGTTATTGTTCGAGATGGTAAAGCGGTGTCCGTATGTTCTAGTGCTAGAATAAGTGCAGCAGCTGCTGAAGCTAGTGTGGAAACATCACCAAGTTATCAAGGTCAAGGCTATGCTACTAGATGTGTCATATCTTGGGCTAATGAAGTGAAGAAATTAGGTTTGCAGCCTCTCTATAGCACTGCCTGGGATAATTTTTCATCACAGTCTGTTGCGAGGAAGCTAAACTTATATCAATATGGAATCGACTTGCATTTTAGTTAGTTTTATTAAGCAATCGGGGGCGATTGCAGTATTGTATTGGCGCCTTTTTGTTAGAAGGATAATGGAACTAAATGAACAGGAGGGGACAGTTTTATGGAGAACACACTTAGCGGATTTGAAATGGAAGTTAACGCTCCTTATTCCTTGAATTATTTGATTTATGTACAAAACATATATATAAACAGTGAAAATCAAGATCGAGAAAATCCTTTGTTTCCATACGTGGAAAGTGCAACCTGGGGGCTCGTAGAAGGTGAGTTTGAAAATATTTTTACAGAAGTATGGAACGAGGCTGTAAAAAAAAATTACCATAGTGGCTTATACGACCATAATGGGACATTAGAGTTGGATAAAACATTGTATCAAAAGTTGTTTAAGGACAATGAAACAGGAGAATTTGGATATTCTGAGAGTGTTAAGTCCTTTGTAACTTGGTGGAATGGGATTTATGGAAGAATTTCAATTGAAAGTGTATTTGATGAGAATAGAATGAATAAGGTTTATACGGAATTATCTAGATCTCTAAATGTGAATAAAAGGTTAAAAATAAATTTAATATATGATAATCCACTGTTAACAGAGAATACTTATAGTACGTGGTATGCAGTGCTGCCTATTGAAGATATTTTTAACTCAAGAAAAAGATCAGAGGTAATTTCAAAATTATTTAAATGTTGTGAGATTGTCTGAATTTTGTTATTCAAGAATCGGGGGAGATAGCGCAATAAAGTAATTGCGACTTTATTTACCAAGGTCATTTATTTCTCTTTCAATAAGAAACACTGAAATTTCAAATGCTTCTATTCGCCTTCTGGCTAAGGTGATCTGAGATTTATATCTGTTAGGATTTTCTTTAGCTTCAAGAGTTTTTACTGTTTCTCTTAGTTTGTTAAGAGTTGAGTCAATTTGACGTTTTGCTTCAACCAAGTCAGATACCTTAATATCCATCTAAATAAATCCCCTTTTATAGCTTAATGATCGTTAATTTTATTTACTGACATTCAGAATAATATAGGATATCGAATATCGAGGGTACTGTCAAAGATTTATCGCATCTTTAGATATCTCGACTTCAAGTCTTCAACAATCGGGGGCGATTGCAGCACAGTAAATCGCCTTTTCTGATTGAGTAAATGTGCAGCCTAAATGAATAACTCATTAGAGGGATTATTTCTTAAAGAGTGTAAATAGAAATGGGGGAAATACTATTATGTTGTTTCATAATAAGAATTTAAAGGTTAGGAAATTAGAAGATGGAGATAATGTCTTTTTAGCAAAATGGCTATCAGACCCGTCGGTTCTTGAGTTCTATGAAGGCAGGGATAATCCTTTTGATTTAAACAAGGTGAAAGAAGCTTTTTTTGCTACTGATGATGAAGAAGTTAAATGTATTGTAGAGTATGAAGGCAAAGTAATCGGCTATATCCAATACTATCAATTAGATGATGAAACTAAAAAAGAATATGGGTATTTAAACGAAGATGTTTATGGAACAGACCAATTTATAGGAGAAATAGATTATTGGAACAGAGGAATTGGAACAATACTTGTTACATCAATGATTAGATTTTTGCTCGAACAACAAAAAGCAGACCGAATAGTTATGGACCCTCAAACAAGAAATGTTAGGGCGATAAAATGTTATGAGAAATGTGGATTTAAAAAAGTAAAGGTACTTCCAAATCGAGAACTTCACGAGGGGATTTATCAAGATTGTTGGTTGATGGAGTACCATAAATAATATATGAGTTCTTCAAGTAAAGGGGGCTTATCCGGAATAAGATAAGTCCTCTTAATATGCATTTTTTGTTGTTAATACGACTTCTATTTGAAATAATTGGTATAAAGATATTGGGCAGTACCCTTATTAAAATGCTGGGCTTAGTTCAAAAGAAATTGACACTTTAAATATATAGAGGTGATTCTGTTTTGAGGTCAATTAATAAAAAACTTCTTTTGCTCATTGCACTAATTCTTACGGTTTCAATAGCTTTTATTCCTAACATAGGATACTGGAGTGAAGATTCTTATACGTTCTATGGGATACCTGCTCAATGGCTAGGTTACTATGGGGATGGTCAATTTAGTCTAGAAATATGGGGACTTCTGTTGAATGTACTAATTATATATGTCATTCTCTTTAATTTTATTAAAATTGTTTAAGAGTAAATTTTTATAAAACTTTTACAAAAAAAACGTTTAAATAAGTTAAGGAGTTAACTGACAAATATGATTTCACGTAAAATAATATCTGCTTCTATTTCAAGTACTCTATACGCAATTTTATTAAGTATATTCTTTTATCGATTTGGTTCTAATGGCTCTATTTTTTATTCTGTCATTTCTTCCCTTTCAATTTATATGATTTATGTAGTGCCAGCTATATTTTTTTATGGAATAATTACATCGATTCTCAGTGATAAAATTGGTGAACTATCAAAAAGATATTCTAATTTAAAATATATAAGTTTACTTATTTCAATTATCTTTCATTTTCTGTTTGGGTTAATCTTAGGCTGGATTAGTTTATTAGCAGCAGGAATCTTTTTAATCACTGATCAGCTTTTATTAAAGAAAAAACCATATTATACCGTTAAAGAGGCAATTATAAGCCTTGTTATTCTAGTAAGTTTTTTCATTCTATTTTGGGGTACAATTTACTATTCAGATTACAGAAATGCAGCTTAGATTTGATTTCTTATTATTCAACAATCGGGGGCTTATCTGCAACAACAAATATTATCGTTTAGAAAATTCTACGGGCCAAAAAGGAGTTTTTAATGGAAAAGTTTAAAATGAAATTAAATATACCTCAAGCAATTCTTATGGGCTTTTTTGCTGCCACTGTGATTACTATCTCAAATTCTTACATAGACTGGGACAACAGAATATATGCTGGAATCTTTGCTGGATTGACTATTATTGTATGCGGAATTCTATCCAAAATTATAATTAGGGTTAAGGACTAACACTGACCCTTATTATGCAATCGGGGGCGATTACTTAACAAAGTTTTGCCTCTGTTTATGGTGTTAAAGTATCTGGGGGGAAATAAATGAAAAGCACAAAACAAAAGCAATATGTAATTTACCTATCAATGATTGTAATAATTGCTTTATCAGCTTGTTCTAAAGATCCTAAGTTATATTCCTACAATGGAGCAGAATTAAATATAGCTGTGGTCGGAGTTCCACCAGAAATTACGGAGGAACAAGTTAACTTTAAAGAAATTTCACTTGAAGAACTGACTGAGTTAAAATTATTAGATTATGATGCAGTCTTCATTTTGGAAGAACATCTTTACCAAGCTTCTAAAAGTCAATATGCAGATATCTATTTGAAATCAAAAATTCCATTTTTTTTTATATCCACTACAAGCCATATACCTTTCACAAACAAAAGTGTAGAGTACCAAAAGGATTGGAGCTGGAAACCAGGAGAGGATTTTGCAGTTGGTATTCTACCTAAAGAAGGTACATTAAAAGGTTGGAAATACGGTATGTACAATGATAAGAAGACGGACGAACACCAGAAAAATGTGTATTCATTAATATTCAGGGACATTAATGAACTTAATCTCTAAAAAGTATAAAAAAAGCATTTTGGTTACTTTATTCAACAATCGGGGACGATTATTGAATTAGCACCTTTGTTTAACAACTCGCAAATCTCCGTAGATTATTGATTACTCTAAGGTAAGCCCGAATGAAAGTGAAAATGATCTTGAGGAGAGGTATTTTGAAAACAATTAGAGCTGCTGGAAATGAGGATATGGAGTCGGTTTTTATGATGGGCTATGATGCTTGGGGTGACAAACTTGCTGTTCAGGATTATCTGAATGTGTGTAATGAATCTAGCAAGTACAAAAATGGTGTTTGGTATGTACTGGTTGATACAGAGACAAACAAGCTATTAAGCTCGCTCATAGTATATACGTTAAAGCCCTCCAAAGGCTTGGTTATAAAAGGTATCGGATCTATATCGACTCCTCCAGAATTAAGGGGAAAAGGTTATGCCTCAATACTCATTAAGGAAACTATAAAAGAATTAGAAGAGAAAGAACACTGCAATTTAATTTTTCTTTATAGTGATATTGATCATATTTTCTATAATAAATTGAATTTTAAAGCAATACCAACTTCAAAACAAAAGTATAAAAATAGTGTTTGTATGTATTACTCCTCAACATTAGAAATTGAGACTATTTCATATGAAGTACCGGCATATTTTTAGGAACAAACTTTTAAAAAATTATTAAGCAATCGGGTGCGTAAATTAAATTTTCTCAATCGGAAATTTAATTTACAATACTTAAGTTCACTGGTGCCTTATTAAAAAACAAAAGAGAGGCATTTATTGCCCCTCCATCGTTTTTTGATTTATATTTTTGACATCTTTTTCATACTTTAACAAGTCAAAAGAAATGTTTTTTAAATTCTTCATAAAATCACTATCATTATTTATATAATGATTATCAAACTTAATTGTTAATGCATCATATTTCATTTTAGATTTCTCTTCTACAGCAATTACTGCCTTTACTTCAAACCAATCTTTTGGTTCTTTGACACTTGCAATCCCTTTAACCTCACTGACTTTTACAAAATGCCAAGGCTTTCTCTGGCCATACTGTTCTTGAACAATTTCTTCGATCTTTGGCCCAATAAAATTCAATAATAATTCTTCAGCAGAAAGATAGTGAACCATTTCTTTCTTACTTGTTCTAGGGACTTCTGCTTCTCCACTAGAAATATTTAGAGAAACTAGAGCTGCAAATACTAATACAGAGAGAATTAATAATGTTCTTCTCAACTTAATCACCTCAGTTTTGGTATGCCTAAATTCAGGTTAAATTATTCAGCAATTAGTCCAAAAGGCCACAAAATTCCAATTAAGCAATCGGGGGCGATTGCAGCAAAGCGAATCGCCTTTTCTTATTGAGGAATTGGGTAATTTAACTGAAAAGGTGCCATTATTAAAATAATTCAAATAATTATCTGAATAGTGAAACTTAAATCTTAAGTCCCCGTATAAACATTAAAGATGTACCTATAGCTCGGTGTAATGTAATAAAACGCAAGCAAGCAATGGGGTCAAATCGGGAGATAGGGTAAAGATTTGGTATGATTCAGAAATTAATCGATTTCATAATTTACCTGATGGAAAGATAATACTTGATAGAGGGCCAGAAGATATCGAGTTTTATACACTTCATTATTCTCTAGCAAATGAATACGGATGGGATGTAGAAAACGAACTTCAAAATGAACTTCAAGAATTACGAAAATGTCGATCTGACTATATTTTATACTTGGATGCGAATGAAGAGACCCTGCGAAGGCGAAAACAGAATGACAAAACAAGAGGAAGAAGCTCGTTTGAGCAGAACTTGAAAATATTTAGTTTTGAAAAAGAGTGGTTTAAACGATTTAATACGAGAGTGGTAGATGTAAATCATTTAACTCCACATCAGTTAGAAAAATCTACAATGAAATTCTTGGAAGAAATTCATTTTTGAATCTCCTTAATCTTTAACAATCAAGGGCCATTATGTAATATCAGTTGTCACCCTTTGGCGTTCAGAATATTGCGAGGAGAAAATAATGATTACTGATAAAAAGATTCACCGAGTTTTTGGAGTTTACGGCATATACACCGACGGCAATAAAATACTAGTAATCAATAAGAACAGAGGACCTTACATAAATCGTTATGATCTTCCAGGAGGAAGTTTAGAAGATGGTGAAAGTCTGACAGTAGCATTAAAAAGAGAATTTCTTGAAGAGACTGGTTTTGAAGTGAAAGTAGACAAAAACTTGGGTATAGCAGACTTTATGTTACCTTGGGCTTGGAATGAGTATGAATTTGTCCATCATATTGCAGCCTATTATTTAGTTGAAGTAATCAGAGGCGATATAAAGATACCTCATCAGTTTGAAGGTCAAGACTCTCTGGGTGCGTTGTGGTTGTCAGAAGAAGAAGCAAATATTAATAATGCATCTCCACTACTGCTTAAAGCATTTAGGTGGTTAAAGGGAAGTGTATTTGATCCGGATGTTGAGATTTATGATGATTGGGAAATTAGAATGTAAGATATTCAGCAATCGGGGGCGATTACTGCACAAGTGATCGCCTCTTTATATTTGGGCATAATAGGTCAATAATGAGTAAACTTGGAGGGAATGTATTAAAAAGAACACTTTAATTCATTGAGGGTGACTAAATTATGGATTGGCTAAAAATAGTTAGTGGACTAATTGCTATTTGTTTATGGATGATATTACTAATACGAACATCTAGGTTCAATAAAGAATTTAAAAAGGCAATCAATGAAGATAGGAGTTTATCAGAGGATTTTGTACAAAGATGGGATAGGAAATCATCAAGAGAGCTTATTTTAATTATTGTGGCGTCCATTTTCTCTTTAGCGGCTATCTTGTTATCATAGAGTTGATAGGGGGATAATTAAACCATTCATTTTTGAAATGCTAATTTATAACTGGAAAACCTTATTCCGTTATCGGGGGCTATAATGGAATAACAGCTTCCAATTGCATTTACGAAATTAAAGACTCGTCATAAAATTATGGCGAGTCTTTTCTCGTTAAGTTATGCTAATTGTATTGTTAATTAGGCTGCTATTCTGTGTTTTGCACTCCAAAACGGAACCCTTTAGAATGGGAACGAGACTTTTTAAATTAAGAATAAACAGCATTTGAATTTTATTAGTAAACCTCACGAAGAACAAGTTTGTAAAACAAGAATGTTATGTAGAGAAGAAAGTAGCAACTCCAATAAATCCTAAGACAACTTTCTAATTTCGGTGTGAAATCCCATCAAAAAACACGCTGAAGTAGTCCCGGTTTGGGAAAAATCAGTGTGTTTTTCTTCTGTCAATTCTTCTCAACTAACTTTGTATAGAGTATTCATTTACCTTTGATTATCAAACGATGGACGTCAATAAAAATTCCCAAAAAAATCTCTACTTTATTTTCATCCTAAAAGAACTGTAAACATTTTGTGAGATGTAATCGTCAGTTGTAACATTGAAAGGTTTAGGAAAGGATAATATTTGTATTATCCCATTATCTAATTTATCAACCTTGTATACCTTCATTTGTTTCGAAACCTCAGCAAAATTTATATACTCTCCATTTAAAGGGGTTTGTTTCCAATTATTAAAAGCAACAATGGCAACTGGAGTTTTCCCATTCTCAAAATCACCAATATGCATATACAAAGGTTTTTCATTAGGATAATCAAGAGTAATATTTAATTCTTGCTTACTATAAGATATAAACATATTTTCTATTGGAACGTTTTTTTCTACTTCTAAAGACTTAAGAGTGCTTAAAATAGTTTCTTGAGTATTAGTATTTAAGTTAAACCTTAAAGGTAAAACTTCTTGAAGAGTAATAATTTTATCTATTTCTTTTGTATTCGTAGTAATTTTATTTGGTTCTTTAATCACTAAAATAGTAAGTTCACTTGCTTTATCAGGGATCTCAATAGAAAATGGCACATTTTCAGTTTCATTAGGTTTTGCTAAAAAAGAATATGTTGTTTTACTTTCTCCGTTAATCTTGAATTCATGTTGTTTGAAATCAACAAGGACTAACATCATATATTCCCTAGATGTATTAATGAAATTAGACAAAGATAAAGTGAATTTATTATTTCTCTCTAGATCGTTTAATTCATGTTCTTTAATTAGTTTATCGTTTTTGTATAGACCAACACTAATTGTATTAGTACCTTCTCCAGTTAAACCGGAAATATTCTCTTTTGTGCCGAGCTTATTATTTGTTTTATTCTCAGTAAAATTTAATAAATATGAACTTAAAAAACCTATTGTAAAAAGAAGAATAATTAAACAAATCCACTTTAGATATTTGTTTTTCATAAAATCATACTCCTTATTTATTAAGAATTAGCTATTGGAATAAAATCCAACGGCTAATACTATTTAGTGCCAAGTACTTGTTTAGGTTTCATGATACATGTCCTTAAATCCATAATCTTTAAATAAGTGATTTCCTATTGCATCATTATCCCATGTAACATCGTCCCTTTTTGCTTAGAAATGGGTCATATTTTAGAATATGAAGACTTGTTGAAAAAAAGTAGGCCAGGCTACTAATAAAAAGGAGATAGCTGCAATTATGAAACGTTTATTAATTGCCTTAACTGTGATTTCGTTATATTTGAATTTAACATTTACAATCCAAGGAGTTGCTGAAATTAAAAAAGTAAGTGTGGGAGAAAAGCATAATGATTTTTATGATGCATTATTGGTATTACTAGACCCTTACGCCAGAGAAGCAATTAAGAAAAAATATCCAGAACGTAGTTATGGTTTATGGAATGCTGAAATCTTAGAAGTTACTCGAAAGTCAGATGGGTATTCCCAGTACAATTTCACAGTAAAGGTTAAATACGACACATATACAGGTCCTCATAATCCACCGGAGAGTCCTGTTAATATTACTTTTGGTGTAAAGTTAGAAGGGGTTAATGTTATAGAAGTACTAGGATGATGTTAAGATTCCATATTCAACAATCGGGGGCGATTGCAGCAAAACGTATCGCCTTTGATTAATGAGGTATTAGCAGGAAGGATTTGTGGAATGAATAACGGGTTCGGTTTAGTATGCAAATAAGAATGGTCATTAAAAGTTGCATATCAATTCACTAATAAAAAATTGCACGAAGGGTACTTTATTGTAACCTTTTGTGTGATTTTTTTGAATTTTGATAATGATAATGAATCTTATACTTACTGTAAAACGTAAGAAGGATACAAATATAAAATGTTTTAATCAACATCAAGGGGGAATTTTGTTGAGAAAGATAGTTATTGCCGTTCTTACATTAGCTGCATTATTAGGAACCAATTATACAGTATCCTATGTTTTCAAAGTCGGATTTATTGATTACTCTACGATCGTCGGTTTTCTCGGTGCCGGATTGATTTGGTTTTTTACTTCTAGCGGAGGTTATACATCGAAACACACTGATGTTTTGATTCAGACACAAACAACAAACTTTAAGATGAAAGAGGAAAAGCATTCTTTTTCATTAAACACAGCTTTTGTAACTGCTATCATCTATGCAACAATTTCGTTACTTATTACCATATACACATATAAGGAGTATTTTTAAAGCCAAATAGGATAAGACCAATTATTCAGCAATCGGGGGCATTAGTTGAATAACGAATATCGCTCTTGTTCCGAAATAAAAAAGGTAAACTTTTACAATTTAGAGAGGAGGGGGTTTATTGTCATATCATCCTAAATGGAGCAAAGCAAAGAAACGTTTAATGAGTTTGGTATGCGAATCTTTGCATTCAAGAGTAGATTTTCAAGTGATTAATTATCGAAAAGCTCACGACCAGTTAGGGAGAGCTGTCATAAGTGTTGATAAAGTAGAAATGTTAAGTATGTGTACATTTACTGCTGAAAGAGAAGAATATTATAGAGAAAGAGATATCCGTATTCAATTAGACGATTTTAGCTATGATAATGTTTTTAATAATCGAGCAATCCAAGAACAAGCTCAAGAACGATTAAGTATGGAAGGTATTTATGGACAATATGATTTTTTTTCTGCTGTGGAAGAATTTTTTAATTCACCAATTGAAGTATCTCTAAAGTCGAATAATATGTTAATAAAAATATTGTGTATGTTGGACCGTCGTGTAGGGAAAAGAACTTTACGTAAAATGAAAGAATTTATTTCTGAAGAAAAATCATTAGTTCAGGATTTTTATAAATTACGTTGTGAGGCAGAAAATATACATTTTAGAACAGAAAAAGAACTTCCATAAAACACGAAGTTCTTTTTCTACGTCTTATCAACATTCAACTTTAATAAAGCCTATGACAATTGAAGAATTGTAAAAAATAGCAGTGTTATTCTCCTTTTATAGATAAGGGGAATTAAGATATTGTGAGTTGCCCTTATGCAACAATCGGGGTCGTTAGTTTAAGAAGACGATCAGGCTGCTACGGCTGCCTTTTAGAGGGGTATAATTGGAAAATGTGCGAGTGCGTGAGGGTTATTATGAGTTTCAGTTTGCTTGTCATCATTGTGGCGTTAGGGGGATGTTCAAGTTCTTCTAAAGCTTTCGAGTTCTCCTGAGGCAAAAGGCGTTGGCTATCAAATAGTAGACGAGTCTCACTCTGCGAGAAGGAAGGATTGTAATTATGTATCAAGGGAAGTTACGAAAAGTAACGATTGTGTTGTTAACATTATATACAGCTTTGACCCTCTATTTCTTGTATCTTGGTTTCAATAGAGGTTCCCTAGGGCAAGAATCTAGCTTACGATTTAACCCAATACCTGGAGCGATTCAATTGCATTATCCAATGGGAAGAGACTTTCAAAATTGGTTTTTTCAGTTCGGGAATTTTGTAGCGTTCATACCTTTTGGGATTATCATTCCACTCCTGTTTCGATGTAGTTTTAGACGATTTATAACCTTTTTTATTTTGTCTATCACAATACTTGAAACCCTACAAATGTTTTCTGGTTTGGGAGCTTTTGATATAGACGATATCATCATTAATCTATTAGGTGCTTCGATAGGATTTGCGGCACAGCGAATAGTCACCGGTGACCGAGATAAACCAAAAGGGATTTGCAGAATATTCATAATGGCTATTGTACTTGCCCTTTGTACTATTATGATTATTGGCGGTATCAATAATTATCTAGAAAAAGGGGGAGGGGAAACCGCAGCTCTGAATGAACTGATCTTAAAAGATGGGTCTGTACAGTGGGATGAAAGCTTGTCCAGCTTTACAGTAGACCGAAAAGAGGTTACGCCTCAAATAAATCTGTATAGTAGAAACAATACGAAAAACAATGAATTCACGTATCAATTAGATGGCAAATATAAAAACATAACAGGCCATGTCGCCATACCGGACGATGTAATTAACGTTGCAAGAACAGAAGGTAGTGACATAGAATTCATCAGTGGCGGAACAGTCATTTATTCGTTAGGGCTATCAGTCACAGGCGAGGAGGATTTTCAAATCCCTTTAGATGGTGTAACTGACCTTACCATAAAAGTAATTAACAAAGACCAAAATCCACTTACAAATGCTGTGATGTGGGATATTACTCTTACAGAGGTAAACACAGGACAAAAAGTTATTAATAATATAAGAGAAAAAATAAGAGCATTTAATAAAGACCTCAACAAAGAAACGAAAATAAGCTGCATACCACCTCAAGAAGTACAGCTTTCCGATAATACTTGATTCTACAGTTAATATTGTATGTGGTTAATTAGCCATATTAGGACACATATTTTCTGTATTTGTTAGTTTTAAAGGCGGATGTATCACTAAGTTCAATGTTGGCTTCTATCAGTCTAATATTTGAAGATAAAGTTATCTTTGCACTTTCTCTATCAATAATTGTTTCAATAATTATCTTCATCAACAAAATATAAAAAGAATCCTAAGTGGATCAGAGAACAAAATAGTCGAATGATAATGATTATCTTGTAAAGTTAAAGGGGCGATTGCAGCAAAGTGGATCGCCTTTTCTTATTGGAAGGACTTGGGCTGGATTGTTGAAGAGAGATCTTCTAGAGATTTATAGAGTTATCAGTGGGGAAATATACAAATAAAGGCGACGAAATCATCGCCAAATTTTAGCTTCTTAATTTGAACGTTCCTTATGATAAATATAATCAACCCGTTCTTTAGTTTTCAAAAGTAGTGAAACTAAAATTGCAGTGTATATAGATGTTAAAAGAATTGCAATTATTCCAACACCCAACAAATTATTATTCCCATACATTAATACCACCACCTATTTCTTTTATTGTTTCAACAATATTTTGCTCTTGAAACTTATTTTTATTCAAAAGAATCAGATCATCACATTTAGAAACTTACTAAGTGAAACATGCACTAGAAAAAATTTGCATCATATATAGATGATATCCCGTTTGAATGCTCGAGGAGGATATTATGAAACCTATGTTACCCAGTGAACAATATTTCGGTCATTTTGAGCTAGTTCATGCATTCTATGGAGCTATGCCGACAGGTGTCACTGTTTCAGAAGCCGGTCGTATTTTCGTTTGCTTTCCAAAATGGGGAGACGATGTTAAATTTACGGTGGCGGAAATTGTTGGGGATAAATTGCTGCCTTATCCTAATTTACAAACCAATTTGGTTAACCCCGAGAATATCACAATGACTTTCATCAGTGTCCAAAGTGTAGTTGCGGATGGCTTGGGCACGCTTTGGGTACTGGATACAGGGGCACCTAATTTTTCTGTACCCATTAAAGGCGGGGCAAAGTTAGTCGCTGTTGATTTAAAAACTAATACAATCAGAAGGGTATATACCTTTAAAGATGATGTTGTCCTGCCAACAACTTATCTGAATGATGTCCGTTTTGATTTTCGTGTTGGAAAAGCAGGTTATGCCTATATAACGGATTCTTCTTCAAGAGGACCAGGAGCCATAATCGTTGTCGATTTATCAAACGGAAACGCTTTTAGACGGTTAAATGGAGCAAATTCAACTTCACCAGATCCTTATTTTGTACCGAAAGTAGAAGGTCAAATTTTAATGAATCGAAACCAGGACGGTTCAACTTCTCCATTCAAATTGGCGTCTGATAGTCTTGCGATTTCTCCCGATGGAAAGGTATTATATTTTGCTCCATTAACCAGTCGTCATTTGTTCTCGATTTCAACAGAAGTCCTCAGAAATAAAAGGATACAAGACATGGATTTAACTAATTATGTAGAGTATTGGGGAGAAAAAGGGGCATCTGATGGAATGATTACCGATGCAAAAGGAATCGTGTATGCTGGGGACTATGAAAATAACAGTATTCGTAAGATATTTCAGAATGGAGCAATGGAAACAATCGCTCATGATCCAAGAATTTTGTGGCCGGATACTTTTTCTATTGGTTTGGATCAATATTTGTATGTCATTGTGAACCAATTACACCGACAGCCTAGATTTCATTATGGAAAAGACCTGCGACAGAAACCTTACAGTTTACTTCGTATGAAAATTGGTGAATTTCCTGCTCCAACCATTTAAAAAAACGGTTAAACGTAATTAAATCAAATAGGAGCAGTGTAGGTTTTAAGGGTAACTGCTCCTAATTGATTTTTACAGGGTGGGTAAGTTTAATGCTGTCTCGATATTATTTAAATCCAAACTGATTTGTTTGTTAGTATCCCAAGCATGATACCAACCTTTTTCTGCTATATAAGCCGATAGTTGTTCATGAAAATCAAGTGCTTCCACTAAGTGGCGAGTGAGAATTTCTTTAATTTCAGGTGTTCCTGCCTCAGTAACTGCCATTGCATAGTTTCTAACCCCGCTTTTAGCTGAAATGAGCATGTCCATTGCAACCACTTGATCTGATAGTGCATTCATGCCAGTAAAATTTTCAATGATCGGATTCATTTTGACTCACCTCTAGCGTTGGAAAGGACAGAAGCATATTCCTGTAATTGTCTAGTAGAAACATCAATGTCTTGCAGCATAATGTCCTTTAAAAGCTGATCTGTAACTAACGCTTTCATCGTTTTAGATTTAGTTAAACAAGTGGTTTTAAATGCAGCAATCTCATGGACTTCAAGAACTTCATGTAAGGCATAATTCATATTATTATCTCCTTCCTCATGGCTTCAGTATAACTTTTATACAATCATCCATTTTTGTGTCAAAAATCTCATAGCCACGCTTTGCTTCACTAAGTGGAATTACATGACTTACTACATCACCTGGGTCGATTTTACCGGTTGAAACTAATTCAAACATATATGGCATATAGTGAATCACAGGTGCCTGCCCAGAGCAGATGTTGATATTTCGCTGCATAATATCTCCAAGTGGAAAACCATTATATCTGCCGCCGTAAACGCCAGTAACTTGAATTGTCCCGCCTTTTCGTACTGCTTGTGTAGCCATGATAAACGGACCTAATGCTCCACCTTGAAGTTTCATTCCGCTCGCGAGAAATTCTAAATCAGTCATTTTACCGTCCATACCAACTGCATCAATAACAACATCAGCACCACCCTTCGTTATTTCCTTCAAATGCATTCCCACATTTTCAAAGTGTTCAAAATTTACAATTTCAACTTTATTGGTACGTTTGGCATGCTGCAGACGATAGTCTACATAATCTACGGCAATGACCCGCTTTGCTCCTTTAAGCCAACAGAATTTTTGAGCAAAAAGACCAACTGGACCACAGCCAAAAATGATAACTGTATCTCCACCCTTTACTCCTGCATTGTCAACGCTCCAAAAACCAGTAGTCATCGCATCCGCTATTACTGTTAACTTTTCATCAGGTTCTTCACAAGTTTCCGGAATCTTGAAATGAGTAAAGTTGGCAAAGGGTACTCTTAAATATTCGGCTTGCCCGCCTGGATAGCCGCCCGTTGTACCAGAATATCCGAAATATGCACCCATATCACCATTATCATTAGAATTATCACATTGGCTTTCCAAATGGTTTTTACAATAAATACAATCCCCACATGCTATATTAAAAGGGATAATGACTCGATCTCCCTTTTTTACCTTTGTCACATCCGGACCGACTTCTTCGACGATTCCCATTGGTTCATGACCGATAACGTAGTCTTCTTGCATGTTTGGAATCATGCCATGAATTAAGTGTAAATCAGATCCACATATTGCTGTACTCGTAACTTTAATAATCATGTCATCTGGTTTTTCAATTTTTGGATCTGGAACTTCTTTTACTACAACATTTTTAATACCCTGATACGTTACCGCTTTCATGTTATATAGCCTCCAGTGTTAGTGTTCATCGGGTGTCCGGTCAAACATACCTTTTCTATTGGTTTCAACAGGAAATAAATTCATTTTGCCAATCATCAATGTATTGTTGGCAGAAAGCTGGTCTAGTTTATACTGTTCACTTAGTTCGTACGGATGGAACCATTTTTTGTTAACCATTAAGTCTGTAATTTCTTGGTGCATAGAAATACCTTGCATTAATTGGTTTCGTAATAGGGCTCTAACATCAGGTGATGCAGACTCTGTTAAAGCGACAGAAATATTACGCACCCCTTCTTTTGCACGAAGAAGGAAATCCATGGCAAATGTGGTATCAGCTAACTCAGGTACATGTAATGAGTTTATAGGGTCTAAATAGTCATTATTCAATGAAGTTGCCTCCTTTTCAATTTACTATTGGTGTTGGCCGGTTTTGCGGAACAGGAGCTTCAAAAGGCGCACGTTGATAAATTGCCTGTAATTCTCCAAGCGATTGGATAGATTGTTCAACATCTTTTTTCATTAATGCTCTCAAATCCTGATCAAATACCAGACCTTGCATTAGTTTAGATTTAGCTAAGCAAAGGGTTTTAAAGTTAATAACTTCATGTAAATCCAATGACTCATGGTCGGCTAATTTTTTTATATCCATTTTAAAAAAACCTCCTTATTCGATAATGCAGTCTACTGTATTGTTCCAAAATAGGAGTGAACAATTCTTCCATGTTTTTCAAAGTTGGTAAGGCTGGAATATTCATAAAGCTGGCGGAAACCATTTACTTTAGAGGCACGAGGCGGATTTTTCTTCCATATTAACGTAATAACACAGCTAAATGGCAAGGAGCTAATTAATAAGGAAAGAACTAATCAATAAACATAAAATTTTTTTCGATACATAACCAAAGAATGCGTTCACAGATGATAGGGCAAAGCAGTAAAGCCCTGCTTATTGATTGGTATTTACCGTGTTAATTAGCTGTTTTCACCTTTCTGCCAATCCCGTTATTTAATGAAAGAGCCTTTTTATTTTGCCGAGCAAGTCTCAATGTCCATCCAAAGTAGTATAGTCATTCCTCCAAACAACTGAAGTCTTTCCTTCTTAATGCAAGTAAACTGGAAACAGCTGAACTAATTGTTGAGAGGAGATCATAATGAATTTATTTCATTACCACTGGTGGACTGACAAAGCGGAAGAGATGGAAAACTTTTACGGGGAATTGGGTTTTAAGGTCACATTAAGAGTTGGCAGGTATCAAGATAAATTTGAAGCTTTTAACCCTCCACTGCAATGGAACGATTTTAGGCATAAGGATATTAAGTTTAGAATTATCGAAATGGTAAAAGGACAAACAAATATTACATTTGGAAATGGTAGTCGGGACATTTTTGATCATTTCGGATTTATAGTGGATTCAGCTGAATATGATCAGATTATCAATAGAGCAAATAATCAGGGTTGGAAAGTGAATGAAGATGTACGGAGAACATTTATTTCTACCCCTTGGAAGGTGAAAGTAGAAGTACAAAAAAGAAGAGAAGTTGTTCAAGAGGAAAATCATACGCGAATGAATCAGATGGAAATACACTTACCATTCTCCATTAATAACCCTTCGTTATTTGGCACGCTTTTGGGTCAAAAAATAATTCGGAAAAACTCAGAATTAGTCATTCTCGGGAGCAACGATTGGACGGTGAAGTTTGTAGATTCCACTGAGACGCGCTTGCATTCTGTATCATTTCACTCGAATCGTTTCTCTAACACAGCAGACCCAGTCAACACCATTTTAATTGAAAATAATGCAAACTAAAGGAAAAGTGTGATTGCAATTCATGCTAACAGAAGCGTTAATCCAAGGAAGATTGAAGGCTTTATTTTTATAGTGTGTAATAACACTTATAGGGGGAGACTAGTTGAATTACGTACAAGTTCGTGTAGCTAGACCAACAAACAACTTACAGGAGATCATTCGATTTTATGGGAGAGGATTAGGGTTGAAACAAATCGCGCAATTTCAAGATCATGAAGGCTTTGACGGGGTGATGTTTGGTATTCCTGATGCATCGTACCATTTGGAATTTACGCAGCATATAGATGGAAGTCCGTGCCCTGCTCCAACAAAAGATAATTTACTTGTTTTCTATATTCCTAGTAAAGGTGAGATTCAGCGTTTACACAGTCATTTGACAACGATGGGCTACAAAGCGGTCGAACCTGAAAATCCTTACTGGAACGAATCTGGTGTTACGATTGAAGATCCAGATGGTTGGCGTATCGTTTTAATGTGTACAAAAGGAATTTAGTTGTGGGTTCTTAGAAAAATTAAAGGAACTTCTAAGTTGGAAGTTCCTACTCAATAGCGCCCGCATAAATTAACGGATTCTGGCCTTGCGGAATCCATTGAACACATTGAATGCCGCAGACAGTATAAATATGATTATCACGCTACCGACAAGCCATGTTTGAAATCGCACAGCTGAGGTGTTAAATAAATTGCTCATATACGCAATAAATTCTTGGTTCATTACCTTTGGATCGCTTAGTATGACAAGGAATACAACCGTTCCGATAAGTTCAAGAGCAGCAGTAAAGATGGCCATTTTCTTTGTCCATTGCCCCTTGATCAGTTTGTAAAGAGATAATGCTATTTCGATGGCAATGATCACGAGAACAATTGGCCAATACTGTAGTAATACTTCTTGATTCAAGGCTGGAATTAAGAATTTGAGACCCTCATTACCGCCTTCATAGAAACCCAAAAGATGATTGGCATGAAAGTAAAAGGCTGCCCAAATCGCCGTCCACATTAAATATCCAAATACTTCGAGTTTAGTAATGGCTTTTTTCTTCGGGATATAAGGAATGTTCTTCAGATCATCAGGTGTCCATTTTTTCAAACTAGCGGATAATGGCTGCTGGTTTTTTCCTTTATCTGTTCTTTCAATAATCACGAAAACAAGAGTAAGCCAGAAAAAGGTGTGGATGCTTACTTCGATCATTTTCCAAATACCAAAACCAGTAATAGTTAAAACCACATCAATGATTGTTTCTCCGTGGGGAAATCCTATAAAATATTCTGCGATAACAGAAATCAGGGAAATAGCAGCAGCAATAGGCAGGATCATTTTCAATAAAGAGACATACACATCGAGATAGCGCGGACCAATTAGATGCATAGGCTGATCCAGGTATCCGCTGGCTAACGCTGCGGGATTTCCCAGTTTTTCAAGAACGGCATATGCATCTTCTTCAGTGTGATCATCAGGCAGCATATCCTCAATCGTTGACCGCAGCTCAAGGGCAATATCCTGACGGTTTTTTTCAGGCAGTCTGCGAGTGACTTCATATATATAAACCTCAATCACATTCATCTTCGTTCTCTCCTTTTACCAAACGATAAAGTTCTTTCGTATTTTTTAACCATTCTTGTTTCAGCGTCAAAAAGATTTCCAGTCCGTAATCGCTTAATACGTAATATTTGCGGGGCCTGCTTTCGGTTGTGTCCCAGCTGCTCGTGACTAATTCCTGTTTTTCTAACCGGCGAAGCAATGGATATAAAGTGCTTTGATCGATATTGATACCTGATTCCTCCAATAACTGAACAAGTGAATAGCCATATTGTGGTGTTCGCAATTGACTTAAAACGGCCAATGTCAGTGTTCCTCTCCTAAGCTCTGTAGATAATGAATTTAATAAAGTGCTCATTCACCCACCTCGTTTTTAAATACTGTATGACAAACACTATTTGTCTTATGCTATGTGTCATACACTATTGTGGTTACAGTAATAATGGAAAATAGGTGTTTGATAAGGGGGAACCCCATTTTGTAGGCGAGAATTCGTGCTTTGGATGCTGCATGAAATGCAAAAAAGCGCTGATCCTTGTTATAGGAAAGCGCCAAGTAATGGTTTCATGTATTAAGAAAGTCTTATATCAAGTAAAATTATTTGTAAATTTATTAAAGCACAATGTGTGCAGCATGTGCACAAAAGTAATGTGTATGCCTGCCGCCTCTACACTTCCCGCACTTCTGTCCCCGAAAAGCGATCATGTGGAAGGACGGCTCCTTCTTGGGCTTCAAACGTTTTCCGGTTCTTTATGTAATCAAATGTACTCAATGTATCCCTGTAGGCCATGCGTTTAATAATTTGGCGGGAAGTCAGTTCTGAACCATCCTCATTTTCAAGGGCCAGCCCCATTTTTTTGTAGCCTGCGGTTTGACCGCTTTTGCGCAGCTGTGCGTACTCGAGTGTCCACATGACAATCGTCGGTGTGATCAGCGTATGTACTGCTTCGCTTTTGACTTTTTTGCGCAGGAAATACTCAACTCCAGCTGTCACAGCGCTTGAGATCGCCAAGTCTATTAGAATCGCTTTTGTCCGTTTTTTTGTTAGTGATTTCACCAATGTTCCTCCTCTGTATTTGATTGCTAGTACTTATACGAATAAAGAACAGGTAAGTTTCAATTTGATTAAAAATGGTATAGCATATATGTCTTTTCCCATCTAAATTCTTTCCAATCTTCATCTTTTTCCCTTTTTCATGTATTCTAGAATTACTAGAAAGCGGATGAGGTGAAGCTTCATGGATTTGCTGTTTTTGGGGACAGGTGCCGGGATGCCGGCAAAAGCGAGAAACGTTACGTCTGTTGCACTGCGGCTGCTTGAAGAGCGGCAGGCGGTCTGGCTGTTTGACTGCGGGGAGGCCACGCAGCATCAGATCCTGCATACAAGTATTAAACCGAGAAAAATAGAGAAGATTTTCATCACCCATATGCATGGGGATCATATTTACGGACTTCCAGGTTTGCTTGGAAGCCGTTCGTTTCAGGGAGGGGAAGAACCGCTAGTGATTTACGGTCCTTCGGGCATAAAAGACTATGTGGAAGCTTCTCTGAGATTGAGTTATACGCATTTGAAATATCCGCTTGAAATTGTGGAATTTGAAGACGGGACTGTTTTTGAAGACAGCCAGTTTAAAGTGGAGGCCAAAAGGCTTTCGCATGGTGTTCCATCCTACGGCTACCGGATCACAGAAAAGGATCTGCCCGGCATGCTTATGGTCGATAAGCTGAAAGAAGCGGGTGTTCAGCCCGGACCGCTTTACAAGAAACTGAAAAACGGAGAATCGGTCACGCTTGAAGACGGACGGACACTGCATGGGGAGGACTTTCTCGGGGCTCCTAAAAAAGGAAGAATCGTTACCATTCTTGGTGATACAAGAACTTGCCCTCAGGTAGAGGAGCTAGCAGCAAATGCCGACCTGCTTGTTCATGAATCCACGTTCGGCAAGGACGATGAACAGCTTGCGTATGAGTATTTTCATTCCTCCACAACCCAGGCAGCCAGAGCCGCTTTTAATGCAGGAGTGAAAAAATTGGTTCTGACACATATCAGTGCCCGGTATCAGAATGAGGATCAGCATACTCTTTTAAGCGAAGCTTCCGCTATATTCCCGAATACAGCCGTTGCAGAAGATTTTTCATGTTTTGAGGTTGTGAGACATGACAGTTAAACACCTCTATTTGATCCGCCACTGCCAGGCGCATGGTCAGAAGGTTTCGGCCTCTCTGACCGTAGCGGGGTTTCAGCAGGCTGAAAGGCTTGTTTCTTTTTTTGAAGGGAAGAAAATTGACCGGATTCTCTCCAGTCCGTTTCGCCGTGCTGTACAGACCGCTGATCCTCTTGCTGCTGCGCGCGGACTAGAGATTGAACGGGACGACAGACTGGCGGAGCGGGTTATGAGCGGAACAGACATGGCAGACTGGAAAGAGAAATTGAAGGAAACGTTTGATGATTTTACCCTCGCTTTTGAAGGCGGAGAATCAAATGAGTCAGGCATGAAGCGGGTAAGCTCACTGCTTGGCGATCTGCAGGCAGCTGATGAGAGTCACATCGTTTTAGTCAGCCATGGAAATCTGTCTGTTCTTTTGCTTAGATCTTTTGAAGAAAGCTATGGATATGACCACATGATGAAGATGAGCAATCCGGATGTCTTTCATATTGAAATCAATGAACATGAAAGAAAGATTCGGAGGATATGGTGTTGACAACTACGAACAGAGTAGATAGAATGTTCTTATCAAATCGTAACTATTACGTTTTATTTTTTAGGAGGAACATTCATGAGAGTTAACGTCACACTTCAATGCACAGAGTCAGGGGACCGCAATTACATTACAACTAAGAACAAACGCAACAATCCTGACCGTCTGGAGCTTAAAAAATATTCTCCGCGACTTAAAAAAGTAACGGTGCACCGCGAAACAAAGTAAGAATTCACAGGGAACTCATCGGAATTTGATGAAGTTCCTTTTTTCTTGCCTGAAAATAGCGAAATACTGCAGATTATTTCCCTCGTATGTTAAAAGGAATACGACATAAATTCCTAGAATATAAAAATAACAGGAGACATTTGAAGAATGGGGGGATTTGGTGAATAAATATAAAGTATCCTTAGGTTTATTCATTTGTTTTGGTCTGGCCTTTGTTATTTGGTCAATGACAGAAATATCACAATCCTTCGATGAGCCTCTTGAAGCGCTGCAGGATACGAAACATGATATGGAAGTAGTCATTCCAGCCTATAAAATAAATGATGAAGCCCTTTATTTCTTCATTGATCAAAACAATCAGCTTGGTACAGCTTTTTTAAAAGAAGGCATTTACGGCTGGAAGACGGGAGCTATTTCTGCAAACCCCCGGCAAAAAATGAAGGCGGATCAAAAGCTTATCGACTATCACGTATATGATGATTCCATGATTTACGGGCTCCTTTCTGACGACGAAGGAGCACTTGAGGTGAATGTAAACGGAGCACCGGCCCGCACACTCGAAATTGGCGTTATGCTTGAGCAGGATCTTGCGCAAAAGTATAATCTGGAAGATAAAATTCTCTGGTATTACCAAGAGAAAAAGCCTGTGCCAGAGGGCGGAAAGACACTCAAAAACAGCGTGATTGTGCTGAACAAAAAAGGATTTTAGTGCTGAAGCTTTGTAGGCTTCTTTTTTTTGGCTGCAGATTGAAGTGTTTTGCGGTCTGACTTATGAGGGTACACTTCATGACAAAAGGCTTTTACATACAAGAAAGGAGTGCTGCTGAAATGCCCGAAGGTCCGGAAATACGCCGTGCTGCCGACCAGATTGAAAAAGCTCTTCTTCCTCTGCCGGTAGGAGAAGTGTCTTTTGCATTTGATCATCAGAAAGATTACGAACCTCTTTTTCAAGGGGCACGAGTGGAAAAAGTCGAGACGAAGGGCAAAGCGATGCTGATCCGCTTCAACAACGGCTACACCATCTATTCCCACAACCAGCTGTACGGGAAATGGGTCGTACGCAATTCCTATACATATCCCAAAACGAACCGGATCCTCAGACTCGCCATCCATAACGAGAAAAAGTCGGCTCTTTTGTACAGTGCCTCTGACATTGAAGTTCTCAGAGACAGTGAAGTGCCGGCTCACCCGTTTATCTGCAAAGCAGGTCCTGATGTCCTGAACGACGACCTCACTTCAGAGGATCTTTTTTACCGTTTCATGGACAAGCGCTTTTTCCGGAGAAGATGGTCTGGCCTGCTTTTAGATCAGGGATTTGTCGCCGGAATCGGAAACTACCTGCGAAGCGAAATCTTGTATGCAGCAGAAATCCACCCGGACATGCGGCCCGTCGACTGCACAGAGGAACAGCTCCGCGCAGCTGCCGATGCCATCATAAACATCACCGTTCAGTCTTACAGACATAAGGGAATCACCAATAACCTGGAGCTCGCCGAAAAACTCAAAAAACAGGGTGAAAAAAGATCCCAGTACCGCCACTGGGTTTTCAACCGCGAAGGAAGAGCATGCCGCAAAGACGGAACGGAAATTGTGAAGGTTATCGCTTCATCCAGGCGGCTGTATTACTGCCCGGAGTGTCAGAAAAGGTGAGAATGAATGGAGAAACCGCATGAAAACAGTTTACAGGATGCGAAACAAGCATCCTGTTTTTTATATGGCGTTCTGTCCAGCTGTGATAAAATGGAAATACAGCAGCGGCTGGTCAGTGTCCTTAAATTTAATGCTGAAGCGAGTGAGTAAGATGAAGGTTCACCAAAAAGATTTTTCAGAAGCTTTATTAACCAGCATCATAGAGACTGAAACGGCAATGAAGAGACTGATAGAAAGGTTGCTGGTGAAAAATAAGTCTGCTTTTGCAGAAAAGAAACTGGATATTCATGGCGAATTTTCTATAGAAGGAAATGACCCTTTTACACCTGAATACAGTTCTTCTGTATGGATTGGCGTTTCTGAAGAAAACGGAGAACTTATTGATTTGCAAACGATTAAAATATGGGAGTGCCATCGGGCTTTTTTAGGGTTGACTACCTCAAAGAAGATCCCCGGGAGTACCATAAGTGGTGAGTATATTGATGAATCGGTTGAAGATGTTGAAGGTGAGTTAGTAGAGTATTTGAGTGATTTTTTAGAAGAGTATCCGCCATCCTTATAGAAACAAGGTGAACTATGAGTGACATAATCAGCTACTACAATACCTTTGATGAATGGGGCAGGCTTGAACGGGAGCCGGTTGAATTTCAAGTGAACTGGCACTATATCAAAAAATATCTTCCGAGTGCCGGGCACATTCTTGACAATGGAGCGGGACCCGGAAAATATTCTATGGCGCTTGCGGAAGATGGATATAGCGTGACACTGACTGATTTAACTCCGCGGCTGGTCAAAATAGCTGAGGATAAAGCAAAAGAACTTTATTTAGCGGAACAGTTTGAAGCTTTTCATGTGGCAGATGCAAGAGATTTGTCCATTTTAAAAGATGAACAATTTGACTCGGCCTTAATGCTTGGCCCCATGTATCATTTGCAGGAAGAAAACGACCGGATCAAAGCCGTAAGGGAGTTATACCGTGTAACAAAGCAGGACGGCTTAGTGTTTGTAGCTTTTATGCCAAGAATCAGACACATCCTCACGTCCCTCTTGTTTCCCGACAACTGGAGACCGAACGATAACATGGACAGCATCACTCAGTTCTCGCAAAATGGAAGCTTTAATCATGCGGATAAGGGCCGGTTCACAGGTGCTTATTATTTTGAGATTGCCGACATTAATCCCTTTATGGAAGCCCATGGATTTGAAACGCTTGAATTAATCGGATCTAATGCGGGTGCTATTTTATCAAAGGAAAACTGGACTTACTGGCACGATAAAGGGGAGAAAGAAGTTCAGAAACTAATCGAGTTAATCATAGAGAAAGCGGCGGATCCATCTATTTTGGGGATATCTTCGCATTTGCTTTATGTTGGGAGGAAGATAAAAAGATAATTACCAAAATTCATAATAAATATATTTCCAATTACGTCCATTTAGTGTAAAAATACACTAAAGGAGGATGTGAAATGAAATTTTCAGAAATAATCATGCCGCCAGTCGTGGTGTATCTTGTAATTTGCTTAATTGGACTTCTTTTACCAGAAGGGGGTCCTAAGGGGTCAGGGTATGATACTAAGATATGGAATCTATACATTATTCAAGTTTATGCGATTCCAGGATTTCTGATCGCGCTAATGGTTTCTCTGTTTGCGAACAGAAAAAAGAAGACTGCCGGATAAAATAGATTTAAGGTGAAGAACAGAAAGCATATATTGAATGGAAAACCTGAAAGATTTTATTGAGGCGTGCGTCCGGAGAAGGGTTCATGCTTCTTTTTGTTGAATACACTTTTGAAAATAATAGCTGGCTGGAGGACACGGAAATTGACGATTCTTGAACTGCTTGCCATTTTTACCGCAGTGTATGTGATCAGGTATTTTTTTGATTCAAAATATAAGCAGAGAAAAAAGAAATGGGTTGTTTCTGATATTTTGCTGACAGTCATGCTCGCTGTGATTGTTCAGGAGATCTATTTTTTCTTTTTCAGTTAGTATGTTAAAGCCGCTTTAGATTTGCCGCCGAAAGGAACGGATATGTCCAATACATTTGTTTTAGAAATTGATTTATCCAAGTGGCAGCAAAATCAAAAGGGGACATTCTTTTCCCGGGTGAGCGAAATCCTGCCTGCCCAACGGCTTGAAGGAGAAGTATTGATGTCCGGGTATTTCATGTCGATGTGGAGAGAAGAGATTTGAGATGTACCATTTAAATAATGAAAAGAAGGAGGTGCCTCGTTTTGTCAAATCCTTCAAACGAAGAATTGCTCACTGGCGGCAACGTGTCCAGTGTGTACCGCTCAGGACAGACAGTAAGACGGGAATGTAAGTCAACTAGCAAACAGATTCATTCACTTCTAAAACATCTAGAAGAAAAAGGATATAATTATTCTCCCAGATATCTCGGAATGGATGAAAAAGGAAGAGAGATTCTGACCTTTATTGAAGGCGAAGCCGGGCATTATCCGCTGAAAAAGTACATGTGGTCAGATGCGGTTTTGCAAGAAACAGCAGAAATGCTCCGGCTCTATCATGATGCTGTCAGTGATTTTCCATTCGACAGCAGCTGGAAACCGCTTGATAATACTCCGCAGCCGTATGAAGTACTCTGTCATAATGATTTTGCGGTATATAACATCATTTTTAATAACCAGCGTCCAATCGGAATCATTGATTTTGATGTCGCCGGACCTGGTCCGCACATTTGGGACATTGCATACACTCTTTATACATGCGTCCCGCTAAGCAGATTTTATCTCTCCGAAACAGGGGAAAAGGTTTATTATCAAGCATCGGAGCATGCCAGCAGGATTAAGCGGAGAATAAACTTGTTCTTTGATTCATACGGAAAGACGTTTGAAGAAGATGTTCTGGATATCGTTCTGCTGCGTATCGAAGGCTTGTGCAAGACGATTATAAGGGAAGCGGGAGAAGGTAATTCTGCTTTTCAGAAAATGATTGAAGAAGGTCATCTTGAACATTATCAAAAAGACCTTTCATTTATATCAAATCATAGGAATGATTGGGAATAATTCATTTTCGACCTGAAAGCGGGGGTTGGCATGCTAAAGTGGAAATACGGAGATTACAGGGACTGGAAACGAGTTGTACAAAAAAGGTTTGCAAGTGCGATAATTTGTTCTAAAGAGTTTATAGGGCATGTAACCTTAATCGAAATTGTCCAAGTAACCGAACCTCTAATTAAAAAATATGGAGAAACGAGTGTTTGTATTGCAGATAACGGCTACAAATGGCTTCAGTACTTCCCAAGAAACGAAAATTTTTCGCTTACTGTCATGTTTGATTCCTGCGGAAAGGTGACACAGTGGTATATAGATATATGTAAAGAAATTGGGGCAGATGAACATGTGCCGTGGATGGATGACTTGTTCATTGACATTGTGGTCCTTCCATCGGGAGAGTGGTTTCGGTTGGATACAGAAGAGCTGGAGGAAGCCCGCAAGCAGGGAGATATTGATCAGGAGCTTTATGAACTGGCCTGGTATGAAGCTCGTCGAATAACAAAGAGAATACAAAACAATGAATTTCCTCTATTAAATTTAGTGAATGAACATAAATTTTTGCTCGAACAAAAACTCAGATAGTATCGTTTTAAAGATATGAAAGGACGTGCAAAAACAATGGATACCAAAACGGTTATGCAGGAGCTTGAAGCGCTCGGCAAGGAACGGACTAAGAAAATGTACCTGTCAAACGGGGCTCACGAACCTCTTTTTGGTGTGGCAACTGGAGCGATGAAACCAATGGCCAAACAAATTAAAATCAATCAGGCACTGGCAGAAGATCTGTATGCCACGGGGAATTATGATGCGATGTATTTTGCCGGGATTATTGCAGATCCAAAAGCCATGACGGAGGAGGATTTTGACCGCTGGATCGATGCAGCTTATTTTTATATGCTGTCGGACTATGTGGTGGCAGTGACTCTATCTGAATCAGATAGTGCGCAGGATGTGGCAGATAAGTGGATTGCGAGCGGGGAAGAGCTCAAAATGTCTGCAGGCTGGAGCTGCTACTGCTGGCTGCTTGGAAACCGCAAGGACCATGAATTTTCCGAAGACAAGATTGCTGCGATGCTTGATCAGGTCAAAAATACCATTCATGATTCGCCGGAACGAGCGAAATATGCCATGAATCAATTTGTTTACACGGTCGGGATTTCGTATGTGCCGCTGAGTGAAAAAGCAGTTGAGACTGCTAAGGCGATCGGAACAGTTGAAATTAGGCGGGACACGAAAAAAAGCACTGCTTTGAACGCTTTCGAAAATATTCAAAAGGATCTGGATAAAGGACGGCTTGGATTTAAGCGGAAGTATGTAAGGTGTTAGGATTTTTTTCTATTGAACGATAAAAAGCAGCCATTGGCTGCTTTTTATAAGGTTTCGTTCTTTTGATTAGACTGCGTGACATTACAACTTCGGCATGTCACCATCAGACTTCCACCTGCCAATTTCCTCGCCCATTTTCACCGGTCCTGTCTTTCCGGTAAATTCAAGGTGTCCTTTTGGAACACAGATCACAACAGTTGAGCCGAATGAAAAGTAGCCAAATGGATCGCCGCGGCGTACATCGTGCTGATGATTGGTTCTTTCAATGGAATTAACATTGAGGGCACCGACCATCACCTGTGCAAAAGGAGCTCCGTCAACGCTGAATTTTGTTACTAAACGGTAATTTCTCGTCAAAGGGCGGAGTCCGTATTTTAATCCGATTGTATTAACCGGAGCCGCTTCTTTTCCCAATGTATATACATCTTCAACCGCTGCATCCATTGGGACATGAACCCGGTGAAAGTCTGACAGCCGCTTTGAAGAGAGAATTCCTTGAAGAGACTGGCATTGAAGTAAAAGTGATAAAAAACGTGGGTATG
This sequence comes from Peribacillus frigoritolerans, assembly GCF_004358755.1. GTDB lineage: Bacteria > Bacillota > Bacilli > Bacillales > Bacillaceae > Bacillus_P. The sequence goes on from NZ_SMZY01000001.1 coordinate 478,432, forward strand.
GCAGATTTTATGCTGCCATGGACCTGGAATAATTATGAATTTGTTCATCACATAGCAGCATTTTATTTAGTTGAAAAAGTTGGGGGCAATCTAAAGAACCCTCAACAGTTTGAAGGTCAAGATTCGCTTAATGCCATGTGGGTATCAAAAGATGAGGCAAGTATGAATGATGCATCACCGCTGATTCTTAAAGCATTTAGGTGGATGGAAGAGGAGGTACTTAGCCCGGATGTTGAGGTGTATGAGGAGTGGGAGATAAAAGATTGAGAAGAAAAGGAGACCTTCATGCAAGAAAAAAAGTCACACTATAACTTCGAAGAGTACGACGATCCTTCGCTCTATGACGGGGAAAACGAGTCTTATACAAGCGACATTCCCTTATTGTTGAAATGGGCATCGCTGACAAAAGGAGCAATAATCGATATTGCCTGCGGTACAGGGAGAGCCACTATTCCTTTAGCAAGGCAGGGTCATCACATTATTGGAGTGGATGTCCATAAAGGAATGCTGGACGAAGCAAGGAGAAAGTTTTCAGACTTACATCTTGAAATCGATTGGGTTCAGCAGGACTGTATGGATTTAAACCTTAAAATTAGAGCGGATTTCATCTATACCGTGGGAAACTCTTTTCAGCATTTTCTGACCAATGAAGAACAGGATAAGCTGTTGGATTCAGTCAGCCGGCATTTGAATTCAGATGGAATCTTTATTTTCGGAACCAGATTTCCCGGGGCAGAAGAGCTGGTTTCAACAGGGACAGAGGAATTCTGGCAGACATATGAAGATGCAGAGTCTAAGCTGCAAGTAGACGTTTTCTGCATATCCTCTTATGATCCCATCAGCCAAATCCAGCATAATACAACAATAAGGAAGTATAAGAATGAAGCGGGAGAAGAAGTAAAAGAGAAAAAAACTGAGATCTCTCTGCGCTATGTGTTTCCCAGGGAAATGGAGAGACTGCTGTCCATGAACGGGTTCAAGGTTTTAAACGTGTATGGGGACTGGAATGAAAATCCGCTGACAGGCGAAAGTAAAGAAATGGTGTATGTTTGTCAAAAAGCAGGGGGGAATCAATAGCTGTGTTAACAAAAGCGGGTACTGCATCGATGTGAGATGCAGTACCCGTTTTCTGCTGTAGCCAGTTTGTTAATAATGCTTCTTTACCACCCGCGCGCATACTGCTTAGGCGCTTCGATCTCAACGCCAAGTTCAGCTGCTGCAGTCCGCGGCCAGTATGGGTCACGAAGGAGGGCGCGTGCAATGAAGATAAGGTCTGCGCGGCCGTTGCCAAGGATTTCTTCAGCCTGTGTTCCGGTTGTGATCAGGCCGACAGCACCAGTATCGATGCCGGCTCCTTCACGGATGCGCTCGGCAAATTTCACCTGGTAGCCCGGGAAGACTTTGATGTCTGCAGGAACAAGAGCACCTGAGCTGACATCAATTAAATCAACCCCCTGTTCCTTCATCCACGTGCTGAATTCCACATAATCTTCCACATTTAATCCTTCCGTGTGATAGTCTGTCGCGGATACACGGACAAATAATGGACCATCCCAAACTTCTTTTACAGCCTCAATCACTTCATGGAGGAAGCGGTAGCGGTTTTCTTTGCTTCCGCCATACTCGTCTGTCCGCTTATTGGAAAGCGGCGAAAGGAACTGGTTCATTAAGTATCCATGCGCCCCGTGAAGCTCAATAATATCGAATCCGGCTTTTTTAGCTCGGATGGCTCCGTCTTTAAAAGCCTGAATGGTTTCCTGGATTTTTTCTTTTGTCATTTCAACAGGTGTTTTGCTTTTCTCGTTGAACGGAAGAGCAGAGGCGGATACGATTTCGCCCTCAAGAACGGCTTTTCTTCCTGCATGTGCAAGCTGAATGGCTGTTTTTGCCCCGTATTGCTTCATGCCATCTACAAGCTTTGCAAGACCCTCTACATGATTATCGCTCCATATCCCTAAATCCTGAGGGGAAATTCTTCCTTGGGGAGTAACAGACGTTGCTTCAATCATGATCAGTCCAGCACCGCCGACAGCACGGCTGATATAGTGTGTCATATGAAAATCTTCAACCATGCCGCCTTCTCGGTGAGAAGAATACATGCACATTGGAGACATCACGATGCGATTTTTCAGTGTGACATTTTTAACGGTGTATGGTGTAAATAAATGATTTTTCATTGAGCTTTACCTCCCTGAAGTGAATTTCATAAAAAGTATAACAGCTTTATTTCCATACTTCATGTAAGTTGCCTGACAGCCTCTTTTAAAAATTGCGAAAATTCTTTAGAATAGAAACAGCATCTATTTTAGGAGGTCTCATCATGAATTCAAAATGGCAAACGAAACAGCAGCTGACTGAACTATTAACAGGACTAGTGAACCTTGCAAGCGTTACAGGTTCAAAAGATGAGATTGCACTTGCCCAGCATCTTTATTATGTACTGAATGATTTCCCTTATTTTAAAGAAAATCCGGACTTTCTGCAGCTCCATCCCTTGGCTGATGGAAGGTATTTTCTGACTGCCCTTGTAAAAAGCGAAAAGCAGACAGATGAAACCGTAATGTTACTAAGTCATTTTGATGTGGTTGATGTAAAAGATTACGGCCACCTGCAGCATTTAGCGTTCCATCCTCACGAGTTAACGAAGGAGCTGCTGAACACAGCTGATCTCCTGCCGCCTCATGTTAAAGAAGATATCGAGACAGGCGAGTGGCTTTTTGGCCGCGGCACTATGGATATGAAAGCGGGTCTGACGGTTCAGCTTGGAATGCTTGAACGTGCAATGAATGGGGAGTTTGAAGGGAATCTTCTTTTGCTGACTGTTCCTGACGAAGAAGTGAATTCTGCGGGAATGCTCGGCGCGGTTCCGGTTTTGACAGAGTTAAAAAACCAATTTAACTTATCATACCGGGCATGTGTAAATTCTGAGCCCATGTTTTCTAGATACCCGAACGATAAAAATTATTATGTATACAGCGGTTCAATAGGCAAAGTGCTTGCGGGATTTTACTGCAGCGGAGTCGAAACTCATGTAGGAGAGCCTTTTTCAGGATTAAACGCAAACCTTATGGTATCTGAGCTGAATAGGCTCCTTGAACTGAACGGGCGCTACAGCGAAAAAGTCGATGACGAAGTCACACCGCCGCCGATGAATCTGATGCAAAAGGATTTAAAGGAAGAGTATTCGGTGCAAATTCCGCACGAAGCCGTTACGCTTTTTAATATTTTAACCATGAAACGCAGCATGCTTGAACTGCATGGCATGCTTATGAGAACGGCAGAGCAGGCGGCAGATAATATTGAGCGCTTTTATGATAAGAAAGCGAAACATTACAGCCAGTCTATTTCATATACACCCGCATCATATAAGGTAACCGTTATGTCCTATGATGACCTGCTTAAATACGCCGTGATGAAAGTCGGAGAGGCGGAAGTGAACCGGCATATTCATTATTTAAAAGCGAACCGCGGCGATCTGGATGATCGTCATTTCACAAATAAAATCGTCTCTGGCTTATCCGGATTGTGCAAGGAGCTTGCGCCTTTGATTGTTGTATTTTACAGTCCGCCGTTTTATCCATCCGTTTCATCAAAAGAGGATGAATTTATCCAGGGAATTCTTTCAGAAGTTCAAAGCTACGCGAAGGATCAGTTTCAGATTTCACTCGAAAATCAGCAGTATTTTGCCGGACTTTCCGATTTGAGCTTTCTGCAGATTAAAGAAAGCGAAGAATCCATCCGTGAGCTGACAGACAATATGCCGATTTACGGGGACCATTATCAGCTTCCACTTGAAGAAATCAAAGCACTGAATATTCCTGTTTTAAATGTTGGGCCATTTGGAAAGGATCCGCATAAATGGACGGAGCGTCTGCATCTCCCTTATTCTTTTGAAACATGTCCTGAGCTGCTTTCCTTTACACTGAAGAGGATTTTTGAAAAGAAATAGGTGAAAACAAATGAAGTTTGAGCGAGTTGAAATTAAGAATTCCCGGCAATTAACATTGATCGGGAATTTTTATGCTGCATCATCAGATTGCGTCATCATTATGTGCCACGGTTTTACTTCTGATAAGTCCTCCCGCGGAAGGTTTGACCGGTTTGCACTGCGATTTCAAGCGTCAGGCTTTCATGTACTGGCGTTTGATTTCAGCGGCTGCGGGGAAAGCGATGACGATTCACTTACAATGGCTAAACAAGCAGATGATCTGCAGGCTGCACTTGCGTTTGTAAAACAAAAAGGCATACGGAAAATTGCTCTTTACGGACACAGTTTAGGGAGCAGAATCTGTTTGATGAGCTATTGTAAGGACATTCAGACAATCGTGCTTACCGGTGCTTCGACAGGCGGGACGGTATATGACTGGAACGAGCACTTTACACCGGCCCAAATGAAAGAACTGAGGGAAACCGGTAAAATAACACAGCTGCTGACAAATGGCCCGAGAAAGAAAGTCATCATTGAGCAGCAAATGCTTGATGACTTTGAACAGTGTGATCAGAAAAAACTGCTGTCTGCCATATCGTGTCCTGTCTTAATCATTCATGGCAATCATGACGGGGAAGAAAAGATGCTTTCAGAAAAATCGCGGGAAGGAATGAAGTACCTGTCAAAGGAATCGAAGCTTGTTATTATAGATGGCGCAGCTCATAGTTTTATGGGGCATTTGGACGTGGTGGAAGAGCTGGCGGCGGATTGGCTTTTGCAGCATGTAAAGGCCTGAGGATGGGAATAGCTGATTTCATTTTTATGAAAGTTTCTGCGGTTCTGCCTGAAGGGAAAAGTACTTTTTAAATGGGGATTCGAAGAGCTTTTGTGGTTTCATTTACGGATAAGGGAGCGGTTTGCATGTTTGTTGTAAATGTTGAAGGTGCTGTCTTTAAAGATGGCCGATGGCTGATTATTGAAAGAAGCATGGAGGAAGAACACGCACCAGGACAGCTTTCCCTCGCAGGCGGAAAAGTGGAGCAGGAAGGGGCTTCTTCCACTATTTTAGAACGGACGCTGAAACGTGAAATCGAGGAAGAAACCGGCATTGAGATTAGTGAGGACATGAGTTATGTGCACAGCACTTCTTTTGTTTCGGATGACGGAGTCCATGTGGTTGATGTTGTTTTTTTATGTGAATATAAGAGCGGGACACCTTATGCAAAGAGCGAAGATGAGGTCACATCTGCTGCCTGGATGACATTTGAAGAGGTCATGGCGAATGAGGCTGCTCCGCCATGGCTTAAAAACAGCATTCAGCTCTCTAACTCTATCAGAATGAAAAAAGAGTCCGGCCAGATCCTTACATAGGATGCAGGTCAGTCTCTTTTTTTTAGTTTAATGGAGATACAGTTTGGCTTGCTTCAGCGAGAGTGTGAGTCTTGTACTCAAGCATTCCGTGCTTGCTCAGCCAGTTCTCTATGGCTTTTAAATCGTACATGATTTCTGCCTGGCCTGAACAATAAGGCTGCAGATCATATTGATTCACGATTCTGCCTCCAATAAGAATGGCTGGATGATTAAGCAAAGCAGCCAGAGCATCAACATATTTTTTTATATTCGGCAAATGATACACAATGGAAATGGAGAGGCAGATGACTTCCGGCTTCCAGAGCTCTGCTTTCTTAATGGCGTATTCAAGCGGAAGGTTAGGGCCTAAATAGTGTGTTTCATACCCTTTTTCTTCGAATAAGCTGTTGACCATCTTCAGGCCCAAATAATGCTGCTCTCCTTCAACACACAGAAGCATTGCTTTCTTTCTGCCTTCTGATGCTGAATGTTGCATCGGCGGATAAATCGTTGATAATATAAAATCACAAACTACGCTTGCCAAATGCTCATCTGCTACCGTAATTTCATTATTTTCCCATAACTCGCCTACATGCTGCATCGCAGGCGTGAATAGCTCTTCAAATAGTTGGGTGCGTGACAGGTGACTGTGAGCTTTGACCAGCTGGACTGCTGCATGCTCATCGCCGTTCAATAGCAATTGAGCAAATTCCAGTGCTTGAGAATTCTTCAAAACAGAACACCCCGTTTCTCTTTATTTCTCTTTTTCTAGTAAAAGTGAGCGGATGCCAGCATCTAAAAATGAAAGATAATCTGATACTGTCTCTGCGTCCTCGATCTCAGCTGAGAGGAGGACTTCTTTAATCAGCATGAAATTATCAATCAAATGCTGTGTTTTCATGCCATGTTTCACTAAAATCCCATTCAGCCATTTCGCATAATCTGTAAAAATCTGCTCATTTTGCAGTTCATAAGCTGTTTTAAGATGGTTTAAATGATGATGATTATCTTCCCTGCATTTCTCTTTTCCTTTTTCTCCGAAACGTTCCAGCAGAGAGGGCTCATTTTGATAGATTCTTTCGGTCACGTCATGGACAATTTGGTCTGCCGGAAAAAAGCTCATCGCGCAACCACCTTGTATTGTTTGACTTTAGGAATCACAGCCGCAAGTTCCTGATCGGGATATTTCTTTTCAAGATCATGAATCTTCTTGAAATCCGCGCTTTTTACCCAGTTCAAGTAATCTTCTTTACTCTTAAAAATAAGCTGTACCGTTAATTCTCCTGCGCGCTTATCGTTTTGCAGAAGGAGAAAATCGACAAAGCCTTCTGCATCGTCTACCATGCGGGAACGATTCTTATATATGGAAATGACTTCATCTGCTTTTTCATTCGGCACATCAAAAGTCGAAAATACTGTATACATTTTATCACCTGTCTGAATTATGACTTTGCTCGACCTTGTCTTTTTTACTTCAACAAGCCCGCTGTTTTTCCTGCACCCAATCTCTTTAAGTATGCTCTTTTAATGCATTTTTTGCAAATATCCCCCCGAGCTCATGCGAACGCTCTGTCGCTCTTTTAACACAGGAAGCGATTGCTTCGCTGACTTTATATTCCTCAAGCTTCTCTATACCGGCTTCAGTCGTTCCGCCGGGACTTGTGACCTCTTTTCTGAGCACTGCAGGTTCTTTTTCTGAAGTCAGCAGCATTTCAGCTGCCCCGAGCAGTGTCTGTGCAATCAATGCTTTCGCTGTCTCTTTTTCAAGACCGGTTTCTTCAGCTGCTTTTTCAAGTGCTTCCGCGATATAATAAATGTAAGCGGGGCCGCTTCCGGAGAGGCCTGTTACAGCATCCAGCTGATGCTCTAAAACATGGGTAACGGTCCCGATTGCCTCAAAAAGCCCTGCTGCCTGCTTCAGCTGATCCGCTGTTACAGCTGAATTGCATGCAAGTGCTGTTGCCGATCTCTGAATCGCAGCCGATGTATTTGGCATCGCGCGGACAATCGACAGCTCTTTTCCGAAAAGCTTCCGGATGGTTTCGCTCGAGATGCCGGCGAGAACGGAAATAATGACCTGACTGCTGTCCACATAATCCTTGATGCTCTCAATTCCTGCTTTGACATCTTTTGGTTTCATCGCAAGGATAATAATTGACGCACCCCCAACTGTCTCCTGTTTGTTTTTTGTAACGGACACTCCGTAAGCCTGATTAAGAAAGTCCAGCCGTTCCATGCTTGAGCGATTTGTGACTTTTATATATTCAGGGAGGCAGACACCGCCATTGACTAATCCGTTTATGATGGCTTCTGCCATGGATCCTGCACCTACAAACGCGATTGTTTTCATGTGAATTCCTCCTTTTTTTTCTGCAAAGCAGTTCATGTAAAGCACAAATAAAAAACCTTTTCATCCAATTAAAAATAAAGGACGAAAAGGTTTCCGCGGTACCACCTTCATTGGGAAATGCGCGATGCATGACCCCAACTTAAAAATCCCGTAACGAGGGATCACGTCAAGTTTGCCTGAGAGCTCACAGGGCAGGTTCAATCAGCAAGAGGATGGTGAAACCTTTCAGCCGGCGGATTTCACTCTCTGTTTATCATTGCTTGATTTACTATTCCTGTTCATTGCTTCATCTATATTCATTTCGTGCATTTGTGCGTTAAAGTGATTTTCATCATTATGCGAGGTTGGACAAGTGTTTGTCAAGCGGATTTTTTCTCTTTTCCGATGATGAATTATTTGAAAATAATGACACATTTGCAGGGAAGGTGTAAAATAAGCTTTATAATCAATGAATAAGCATTCATAATTGGTGCATTGAATATATTAGACTTATATAAAAATAACAAATGAGGAAGATGGTATGAAAACGAAATCAGATATGATCATCAAATTAACCTTGCCGACTCCTTTTCCAGTTGGAGATGTGAATGTTTATCTTGTTAAAGGAGATAGGCTCACACTGATTGATGCCGGACCTAAGACACCTGAAGCTCTCGCTGCCCTGAACACTCAAATGGAGCGGGCAGGATACAGAATGGAAGACATTGAGCAGGTAATCCTGACGCATCATCATCCAGATCATGTCGGGCTGCTTGATTACCTGCCTCAGTCGGTGGACGTGATTGGGCATCCATATAATGCTCCATGGATCATGCAGGATGAATCTTTTATGACGGCTCAAAAAGAATTCTTTATGAAACTGTTCACGGAATTTGGCATTGATGAGCGCCTGCTTGCGAATTTGGCCAAGTTTGATTCATCGATGAAGTATGCCTGCAAACGAAACTTAACCTCATCTCTCAGGGAAGGGGACGCTGTTCCAGGCATGGATGGCTGGCATGTCATTGAAACCCCGGGGCATGCTCAAACTCATATCGCTTTGTATCGTGCTGAGGACGGCCTGATGTTTGGCGGGGATCATCTTCTGCAGCATATATCAGCAAATCCGCTGCTTGAGCCTCCAATGGATGGGGGAGAGCGGCCAAGGCCTCAGAACCAATTTAACGAATCATTTCACTCCCTGCTGAAAATTCCGATTTCAAACGTACTTTCAGGACACGGGGAAACGGTTTTAAAGCCGCATGATTTGATCCGCTACCGCCTGAAAAAACAGGAGGAGCGTGCATTTGAAGTGCGCGGCTACATAAAAGAAAAACCGCTGACAGCATTTGAAGCCTGTCAGAGGCTCTTTCCGCATCTTTATAAAAGACAAATGATGCTCACCATGTCTGAAACGGTCGGACAGCTGGATTATTTAGAGGCATTGGGAGAAATTAAAGGGCATATGGAGGGAGCACAGAAAATTTATTCTTGCTGAGGTGTGCGAAATGAATGAAAAACTGAAAAACCGATACGTAGTCATAACAGGAGCGTCAGGCGGAATCGGCGAAAAAATGGCTGTGCTTGTAGCTAAAAGCGGCGGACATCCTATTTTACTTGCAAGAAGAGCAGACCGCCTTGCTGCAGCCGCTCTGCATATTACAGAAAACTACAATGTTTCTTGTTCATACTATCAGCTTGATGTCAGTGATTTGAATGCTGTTCAGCAAACATTTGAACAGATTTTGAGTGATATTCCGCAAATTGATGTGCTCGTAAATAATGCGGGATTCGGTATTTTTAACACGGTTGAAGATGCGACTCTTGAGGAAATGAAATCCATGTTTGAAGTAAACGTCTTCGGCTTGATTGCATGTACAAAAATGGTGCTGCCTGCTATGAAGGAGCGGAACACTGGCCACATCATCAATATCGCTTCACAGGCAGGAAAGCTTGCCACGCCGAAATCAAGCTTGTATTCAGCTTCCAAGCATGCTGTTCTCGGCTTTACGAACAGCCTGCGGATGGAGCTTTTAGAGACGAACATTCATGTCACCTCGGTAAATCCAGGTCCAATCAAAACAGACTTCTTCGACATCGCCGACCAAAGCGGCAATTATGTGAAGAATGTGGAGCGCTTTATGCTGGGTCCTGATAAGGTGTCAGAGAAAATCGTTGACTCTATGTTTTCAAACAGGCGTGAAATTAACCTGCCCGGCTGGATGAATGCCGGCAGCAGCTTTTATCAGCTTATGCCCCGTTTGTTTGAGAAAGTGGCAGGGAAGGCGTTATCAAGGAAATAATACAAAACCGGCCGGTGATGAAGGCCGGTTTTGTGCATTTTTGGAGGCTTGCTGGCGGTTGAAATCAGCAAAACGGCTAAATAAATTGGACTTTCGGCTGAAGAAATTGCAGTTGCCGGTTCTTATCTGTCTGCCTTTGCTAAACAGGCGATTCCGCATTGCGTGGTGTCCAGCTCCACCTCCTAGCTCCTCGGCCAGAACGGATCAGCAAGCATTGGCAAAAAGCGCCTTCACTGCCGGATCCTTATCTGTCTGTCGGAGCTAAACAGTCGGCTTCGCTTTTCGTATTAAAGCTCCTGGTTCGTCACATATCCATATACAACATCCTCAACAACTTCAAACCACTCTGTGTCTTCCTGCTGCTTTTTTTCTATTACTTTTGTAACAAGGCCATGTGCTTCTTTTTCACTGAGCGATCCCTCCAGCTCATACTGCTGAAAGGATTGCTGAATCATTTTATAAATCCACTTTTCGTCCATGTCCCACCTCTTCTTACACTGATTATAAGCAGCTGCGCGCTTGATGCCAAGCGGGGAATGATCTGCGTTAAACGGCCGGTTCCGCATTTCACGGTGTCCAGCTCCGCCTCCTAGCCCCTCGGCCAAAACAAAATCCTCCAATTAAATTGGAAACCCCTCCAATGAATTAATTCCAAAACCCCTCCAATTAAACTGGAAACCCCATCAATTCTTGTATTGACTGCTTGGTCTGAACAGCCGGTTCCGCATTTCATAGTAAAAACTACCATTGAAATCGAACGTATATTCGCTTACTATTAGTCATATAATAAACACGAACATATATTCTGCAATGAGGAGTAAGAACTATGATTGAGGATTACAGTCAATTTCCAAAACGAAAAATTCTGTGCATTGACATGAAAAGCTTTTATGCAAGCTGCGCAGCGGTTCTGAAAGGACTTGATCCCCTGACATGCCATTTAGCTGTTGTCGGCGATACAGAGCGGCAGGGGAGCATAGTGCTCGCAGCTTCACCTTGTCTGAAAAAGGATTTTGGCATTAAAACCGGATCTCGCTTGTTCGAAATTCCAAAAGATCCCCGCATTCACATTGTAAATGCAAAGATGGCATCCTTTGTCCGCATTTCAACAGAGCTTACACGTCTTTTCCACCGGTACGTTCCAAAGGATGCCATCCATACGTACAGCGTGGACGAGAGCTTTATTCAAGTCGATGGAGTCGAGGGGATATGGGGAGACGCCTGGACCATTGCAGCAAAAATCAGAGATGACATGGAGCGCGAATTTTCTCTCCCGTGCGCGATTGGCATCGGTCCTAATATGCTGCTCTCTAAAATATGCCTTGATCTGGAGGCGAAGAAAAAAGGGATTGCCGAATGGACGTATGCTGATGTGAAGGAAAAGCTCTGGAAGGTCTCGCCGCTCCGGGAAATGTGGGGCATCGGCAGCCAGGTAGAAAAAACACTGAACCGGATGGGAATCTTTAATGTGGGACAGCTCGCGCGTCATCCGCTTGAGCTGCTGGAGAAGAAATTCGGCATTATGGGAAATCAGCTCTATTATCATGCCTGGGGCGTTGATCTGTCTGAAATTGGAGCGCCGATTCTGCAGGGGCAGATCAGCTTTGGCAAAAGCCAGATCCTGATGCGGGACTATCCCGACCCGAAAGAAGTGAAGCATGTCATCCTTGAGATGTGCGAGGAGGTCGCAAGAAGAGCACGCAGCCACCGGAAAGCGGGCAGAACGGTGAGCCTTGGCATCGGCTACAGTCACGATGAGCTTGGGGGCGGATTTCACCGCTCACGGACGATGCGCCAGCCGACCAATATCACAATGGAGCTTTACGAAACATGCATCGCGTTATTTGATCAATTTTATGCAAATAAAACGGTCCGGAAAATCTCAATTGCTCTGTCCAATATTGAAGATGATGCTGAAATGCAGCTGGATTTGTTTCAGCCTAATCGTGAAAAAGAACAGATCCTCGGTTATGTGATGGACTCCATTCGGGGAAAATACGGCTCTAATGCCCTGCTGCGCGCCGTTTCCTATACAAACGCCGGCACCGCGAGGCACCGTGCCCAACTTGTCGGTGGACACAAAGCTTAACAAAAGGAGGGATTGTCATGATTCGGGATCGGGGCAATATCAAATGGACATCCATGATGCTGCCTGAGCATGTAAAAATTTTGCGGGAGCTTGAAATTGAACAGGGACATGCAGCAAAGCCTTCGGTGGATGAGCAGCAGCTGGAGCATTTTAATGAATTGATCAGTCTTGCCATGGAAGAAAACCGCGAGCTTGCTTTTACCTACTATGAAAATCACGGTTTTCATGTGCAGGAAGGCCATGTGCACTATGTAGATCCGATCCGCGGATGCATTCGGATCGTAAATGCAGAAGAAGCCCGCTTTGATCTGCCATTGAACAAAATAACAGATATTCGCGAGAAATAGACTGTCTTGTTGGGACAGTCCTTTTTCGTTTTTGCAGTAGGTATAAAGTTTTTTTACTTTACCCTATTCAGCGCGCACAACTGACTGAAACGCGCCTTTATGAGAGCCATCACAAAACGGCATCTTCTTTGATAACCCGCAGCGGCAAAGCGAAAAGCTTTGTTTGGTTGGAAACACGTTGCCTTCTGCGTCCACTAATTCCACATCACCGGTCACACGAAGCGATCCATTATCATTCACTTTGATTTGAGCTTTATTCATCTTTCATAACCCTCCTTTTTTCTATACACACAAGTATTCAAGCGGGCATTCCAGTGTGACAAAGCAAGCCCTTATGCGTATTTTGGAAACTTATGATAAAATGGCCGTATGCAAGCTGAAATGAGGAGACATAGATGATGGAAATAAAATGGACAGATCGTGCAATCAAAAAAATTTCAGGAAACGTTCAGGAGAATTCAGATAAGCACATCAAATTAAAATATGATACAGACGGCTGCGGCTGCGTTGTCAGCGGTGTTACGGCACTCTGGCTCATAGATGAAAAAGACAGTGATGATCTGGAAATTGACACAAACGCATTTCCGGTACTTGTTGAAAAATCGAAAATGGTTTTCTTGGATGAAAGAATGACCATCGATTTTAATGAAACAGCAAACACATACATGCTGACATGTCCTTCGCAAATCTTGAATCCCCGCATGAGCTTAACAGTAAAGTGAGGTGGAGAAAAAGATGAAGGACCGCTTAACATCACTTAAAAATATTGCGTTAAATAAAACTTGGGTTTCCTTTTTAAACAGCAACCATCCCTATACGCTGCTTCACTGGTCCATCGGAGGAGTATACGAGGATAAGAAAGATGTCTGGCTTCTGCAGGATGAAATGACCTTTGAGGCAAAAGAGTTTGCCACAATTGATGAAGCCATTGCCTATATGAGCGAAAACATGAAAGAAATAACAGATGTTCTTGGTTAATACGAAACGCCCGGATTCAGGGACTGAATCCGGGCGTTTCTCTTATATATTGGCGGTGTGCTTGTGTTTCTTTAATTCTTCAAAAAATTCATCAATAATGCGCTCATATTCTTCCCGGTTTTCAGTATATGACATAGCGTGCGCACCTTTTTCAGCAAAGTAAATCTTTTTGAAGCCAGGCTTTTTATCAAACAATTGCTGTGTCATCGCAGACGGAATGTAATCATCGTCTTTGCTGTGAATAAATAAAACAGGATGCTGAATCCGGTCAATCACGGCAATAGGGGAAACATCCTGAATTGAATAGCCGTCGCGGAGTTTTAGAAAGCGTCTTGCGATCGGCATAACCAGGTAGCCCGGAAGTTTAAAATCGGATTTTAAGCGGTACAGCAGCTGCTCCTGTAAATCAGAAAAAGGGCAATCGGCAATATAGTAATCTGCACCGTCTTCAACCAGTCCTCCATAAAGCAGTGTTGTAACAGCTCCCATTGATTCTCCGTGAATACCGAGGTGCAGTTCATCGCCAACCCGGTCCTTCAGCCAATGCACAACAGACTGCAGATCGAATTTTTCATAATGTCCAAAGCTTGTTGTTTTGCCGCCAGATTCTCCGTGTCTGCGGTGATCATAGATCAGCACGTTCATCCCCCGGTTTAAAAAGAGCTTCATATACTTGATGGAATTATACCGGTTCATTGTGACTCCGTGGCAAATAATCACATATGAATAGGTTTTATGAGGGGCGATGAGCATGCCTTTAATGTCATAGCCAAATTTCGAAGGGATGGAAACTTCAATTTTGTTATAAGAATCATATTCCTTTTCATCGTAATGTCCGTCCTTCGTTTCACGGTCGATAATTTCTTTATCTGTCTTCTTTTTCATATACATCATCTGATTGGTAAAAAAGAATCCCACGATAAAAATATAGGAGAGAACAATGCCTGCTCCGATCAGCCATTTTTTCATCTGCATTCTTCCTCTCAAAGGTTCATGAAATTATTTTAGCATGAGAAAAGGGGGACAGGAAATAAGGATTACAGCAATTTGGGCAAAAAAACAGCAAGCCAGGGACGGCTTGCCGCATGATCACTGCTCAGAATTTTGCCGCTTTGTCGGATGTACCGCCTTTTCCATTTCTTCAAACGCCATCGTTTGTTTTACTGTATCAGCATTCGGTTTTCCTTTTTGACTTTTTGATGTTTTTTCATGTGACATGAGATATCGCTCCTTTCTATAGTCCTAACGTTTGGAAAAAGAATAGAAATTATACAATTAAACGAAACATCCTGCTTGTCCATTACGTATAAAGGGAAAGGAGCGTGAAAAACATGAAAGCATTGGGAACTGGAATTCTGACTGCATGTATAGCAGGCATCATCAGTTTTGCTGCAAAGGATCTTCAATTGTTTTTCATCATGATGTCCGGAGTTGTTCTGATTTGCTTCGGGATCTCAGGCCTGCTGACAAATGCCTTCCTCGGCGGAGACCGTATAAGGGCTAATTTTCATTCAGAAACAAATGAGCACAGGGAAGCGAGGACAAACTGGGCTATCCAGCTGTTTTTACTAGGCTTGCCAAGCTGTGCTGCCGCCATTATTTCCGCATTCATTCTCTTTATTTAAGCTATTTCTGCCTGTCTTAATTAACCGCCTTTTCCTGTTTGTTCAACTGATGCTGTTTGCTTTGAATTGCTCCTGCAAGATGTGGCTCAATCACTTCAACTGCTTTTAAAAGCTGATTCATATCAATCCCAGTCTCAATGTTCAAAGCCTTCAGCATATGAAGAACATCTTCAGTCGCAGCATTTCCAGTAGCGCCTGGTGCAAACGGACAGCCTCCAAGCCCTCCGGCAGAAGTATCAAACCTGTCTACTCCTGCCTGCAAAGCAGCATAAATATTCGCCAGTGCCATCCCGCGTGTATCGTGAAAATGGGCTGTAAGCAGCATGTCGGGAAATTGCGCTTTCAAGCGGGAAAAAAGCTCATAAACCTCCAGAGGATTCGCCATTCCAATCGTGTCAGCCACACTTAAATCATCCACTCCGGCATCCGCAAACTGCTGACAAATGTTAAGCACAGCATCAGGGTGAATTTTCCCATCATACGGACAGTAGAAAGCAGTGGAAATACAGGCTCGAACAAAAAATCCGTCTGCTTTTAACTCGCGGATCAGCGGCAAAAGCTTATTCATACTTTCTTTCGTTGTTGAATTAATATTCTTTAAGTTAAAGGATTCGCTTACCCCGACGAAAAAGGCTATATCCCGGCACTTTGCCTCTTTTGCCCGCATGACGCCTTTTTCGTTCGGAGTCAGCACAAGATTCCGGTTTTCATCTGTGCAGTATTGAATGATGTCTAGAGCATCCTTCAATTGCGGAACCCACTTGGGAGAAACAAATGATGTCAGCTCCATTTCCTTAAAACCAGCTTTTTTTAACTCCTTGATAAACTGAATCTTAACATCAGTCGGAATTTCATTTTTTTCATTTTGAAGCCCGTCACGCGGGCCAACTTCAATTAATGTCACATGTTCAGGAAGATTCAACTTGAATCACCAGCCTTTCTGCAATGGGTGATGTGAGAATAAATGGACGGTTTCGCTTTTTTGTATTTCCAGCTAGAACGCATAACGAGTAAAGGCAAAAAGCTCCTTTTCTGTGGGGTTCTTATCTGTCTGCCTGCGCTGAACGGGCGATTCCGCTTTTCGGTATTGTCTAGCTCCATCGCCCAACTCCTCGGCCAGAACGTCTCATCCAGCAAAGGCAAAAAGCGCCTTTACTGGATGAGACTTATCTGTCTGTCGGAGCTAAACGGGCGATTCCGCTTTTCGTGGTGTCTAGCTCCACCTCCTAACTCCTCGGCCAGAACGGCTCCGCCAGTAAAGGCAAAAAGCGCCTTTTCTGGCGGATCCTTATCTGTCTGTCGGAGCTGAGCAGTCGGTTCCGCTTTTCTATGAAAGGGTTTACATATTTCTATATTAGTAGTTAACTAGGATTAGATGCAAATGAAATTTGAATCTTGAAAATTTTGAAGGAATTTATCTTTATTTAGCGAAACCAATCTATGAACCAATGAAAAAGGGGATGAATGAGAAAATGAGCAACAATGAAGTGGTCATCGTAAGTGCAGTCCGTACGGCAATTGGAAGTTTTGGCGGATCGCTGAAAGGCGTATCTGCTCCTGAGCTTGGAGCCATCGTTATCAAAGATGCTCTCGAAAAAGCTGGATTAAAAGGAGAGCAGGTCGACGAGGTCATTATGGGGAATGTCCTTCAGGCTGGACTTGGGCAAAATCCTGCGCGTCAAGCAGCTATTAAAGCGGGATTACCGGAAAATGTCCCTTCAATGACAATCAATAAAGTATGCGGATCTGGGCTGAAAACGGTTCATCTTGCTGCACAGGCTATTTTGTCGGGGGATGCTGACATTATCGTTGCAGGTGGTATGGAAAATATGAGCCAGGCACCGTACATATTAAAAAATGCACGCGACGGATTTAAAATGGGCGATCAAAAGCTGATTGACACAATGGTTTCCGACGGGTTAACGTGTGCTTTCAACAATTATCATATGGGCGTAACAGCTGAAAATTTATGCGATAAATATGAAATTTCAAGAGAAGAGCAGGATGAGTTTGCTGCCTGGAGCCAGAAAAAGGCAACAGACGCTATTCAGGCTGGAACGTTTAAAGCTGAAATTACGCCTGTCGTTATTCCTCAGCGTAAGGGAGATGCTGTCACATTTGATACTGACGAGTTTCCGCGTGCAGGTTCAACAGCTGAGAAGCTTGGCGGATTGCGCGCTGCTTTCAAAAAAGACGGCTCAGTCACAGCCGGCAATGCATCTGGAATAAACGATGGTGCAGCTGCCGTAGTTGTGATGAGCCGGAAAAAAGCGGAAGAGCTTGGCATTCAGCCGCTTGTTAAAATTACAGCAAACGGCAACGCCGGCGTAGATCCAAGCATTATGGGGATTGGACCGGTTGCAGCTGTGCAAAAAGCCTTTCAGAAGAGCGGGCTTAACATGAAAGATATTGACCTGGTGGAAGCAAATGAAGCATTCGCAGCACAATCCATAGCCGTTGACCGCGAACTTCATTTTGATAAAGAAAAGCTGAACGTAAACGGCGGTGCCATTGCTCTTGGACATCCAATCGGAGCGAGCGGCACAAGAATCCTTGTTACACTCATTCACGAAATGAAGCGCAGAGATGCAAAACGCGGTTTGGCGACACTTTGCATCGGCGGAGGACAAGGCGTAGCAACAATCATTGAAAATCTATAATTCCTGGGGTGATAAAATGAAAACGGTGCATACATCTTTTACAGAAGCAGTGAAGGATATTAAAGACGGGTCAACATTAATGGTTGGCGGATTTGGCTTATGCGGAATTCCTGAGAATCTGATTCTTGCATTGGTAGAAACAGGCGTAAAGGATTTAACGATCATCTCAAACAATTGCGGAGTAGATGACTGGGGGCTTGGCCTGCTTCTGAAAAATAAGCAAATCAAAAAAATGATCAGCTCATATGTTGGCGAAAATAAAGAGTTTGAACGTCAAGTGCTCTCAGGGGAGATTGAAGTTGAACTTGTCCCGCAGGGAACGCTCGCTGAAAAAATCCGGGCAGGCGGTGCAGGAATTCCGGCTTTCTATACGCCTGCAGGTGTAGGAACGCCAATCGCAGAAGGTAAAGAGACGAGAAGCTTTGGCGGAAAAGAATATTTGCTCGAAGAAGCGCTTACGGCAGACTTCAGCCTTGTCCGTGCGTGGAAGGCTGATAAAATGGGCAATTTGCTTTACAATAAAACAGCTCAAAACTTCAATCCGATGATCGCAGCAGCAGGAAAAGTGACAATTGCTGAAATTGAAGAACTTGTTGAGATTGGTGAGATTGCTCCAAGTGAGATTCACACTCCGGGCATTTATGTACAATCATTGATACTTGGTGAGCAGCAAAAACGCATTGAACGATTAACGGTACAAAAGACAGGATGACAGGAGGCAAAGCGATGATACAGGATAAAGTAGGAGTGCGTGAAAAAATTGCAAGAAGAGCGGAACAGGAAATTGAAAACGGTTTCTATGTCAACTTGGGAATCGGCATGCCGACACTTGTTGCCAATTATATCAGCGAAAACAAACAGGTTGTCCTTCAATCTGAAAATGGACTTCTTGGTATTGGGCCTTATCCGAAAGAAGCGGATGTGGATCCTGACTTGATCAATGCGGGAAAAGAAACCGTAACGGCTATCCCGGGTTCTGCTTATTTTGACAGTGCCGAATCATTCGCCATGATCCGGGGAGGACACGTCAATGTAGCGATTCTCGGGGGCATGGAAGTATCCGAAAAAGGAGATCTCGCAAACTGGATGATTCCAGGCAAAATGATTAAAGGAATGGGCGGAGCCATGGATCTAGTACACGGCGCGCAAAGAATCATTGTCATCATGGAGCATGTGAACAAATCCGGCGAGTCAAAAATTCTCAATGCGTGCACATTGCCGCTTACGGGGAAACAGGTTGTCCACCGCATCATTACAGATCAGGCTGTCATTGATGTAACAGAGCTTGGCCTGAAGCTTGTCGAAGTCGCAAAAGGCTACACAATCGAAGATATCAAAAAATCAACAGAGCCCGAGCTGATCATCGGAGACGATGTAGTGCTTGATGCTTATTAAAAGGGTCAAATCGCTTTCTATAAACCACCTTTCTTGTATATAATGAAAGGATACGGGAGTGATCATCATGGCTAAAAAACAAAAAAAACAGCAAAGACCTCAGCCTAAAAAAACAGAAGACAGCTTAAACTTAAAGGATCATCTTGAGTCTGACTTGTTCCAAAAACTATCAAACATGAAAAAAGGCTTGGTGGAAGAACAGGAGCAGAAGGCAGAGCAAGAACGCCTTCAAAAAATCAAAGAGAAAAAAGAAAAAGAAAAGAACAAAAGCTTTGAAGAGCTGCTGAATGACAGCAGTATGAAGTGGTCTGATTATAAATAAGAAACGCCCCCGCCTATGCGGGGGCGTTTTTCTAAGGGTATTTGTTTTAAGATTAATCTATTTTTTCAATCAGCATACCTGGGATTGATATGTTTCCTCCCATGGTCGACTCATAAGTTAATAAACCAGTAGATATACCCATAATAGTAATAACATCATTCTCTAGAATTCTAGCTTTAAGTATTGAAGAATCGAATTCTCCAAATATAATAGTGTCGTAATTATCGTTCACAGCTAAACGGATTTGGGTAGTTCCGTCACCTTCCATAACTTGAACGACTTTACCTTTAAACTTCACTTTTTCACCTATAAAGTCATCCGGTGTTCTAGCTAATTGATTATAAGTGATTCCTGTATCATATCCTCTTTTAGCTTTTTCTTCTGCTTTACGTTTTGCTTCTTCTTCAGCAGCTTTAATCTCAGCAGCTTTTTTTTCAGCTTCAGCTTTTTCTTTCGCTTTTGCTTCTTCTTCTTTTTTCTTTAATTCGGCAGCCTTTTCCTTGCGTTCCTGCTCAGTTAATTTAAAAAAAGGCTCTGCTTCTTTTACCTTTTTCTCTAACTCACGCTTATCAGCCATTAAATCTTCGTTTTCTTTATTAACCTTTTTTAAATCCTTATCTTTTTCTTCTAATTGTTTAGAAGCATCTTTTAATTCCTGCTGAGTAGATTCGACGTCAGCCTTAGAAGGACCGCTTGTGCTACCGATAAAAAGAGCAATGAGGGCTACAATTATATACTTCCAATGTTTCTTAGAAAAACTGAATACTTTGTTCATACTGCTTCCTCTCCTTAGGCAACCCTTAACATAAAGTGTGTATTTACAACAGATATGAAAAAACACCTATATGTATAGTTTTGTATTAAATTACAATACATGGATTACATCACGTAAAATTGGAAAAAAATAAAAAAAGATAATTCTGAAGATACAGGTCTAATTACCTATTATCTTTTATGTTCATATTAATGAAATTTCAAGCAATAATAAAATCCTCCCCAAAGTGGGAAGGATTTCTATTTCGCAGCACCTCAACGATGCTGCTCATATTTATCAAATTTCGTAAGTGCCTGCAGCGCTATATATTCCTCGCCGGATAAAGGACGTGCATTTGCAGCACGGCAATTAGCCTGAACCTGTTCAATTTTGCTGGCACCCGGAATAATGGATCCTACTGCAGCCTGCTTCAGACAGTACTGAACGGCGGTTTCTGTCATGGATAAATCAGTTTCTGCTTCAATGGATGGAAGCACCCGGCGCAGTTCCTCATCGCTATAGGATAAATAGCCCTTCTCAGAGAGCTTGGACTCCCAATTGTCTGTTAGAAGACCCTTTGCCATAGGACCTCTTCCAATCACGCTGACGTTTTGATCCTTAAGAAGAGAAAACCATTCCTCAGGACGTCTGTCGAGCAGACTGTACTGCATCATGACGGAGACGATCGATGATTTTTCCAAGTACTGCTTAATGACATTTGGACGAATCGAGGATATTCCGTAATAGCGGATGACGCCTTCTTTTTTCAGGTCTTCAAACGCTTCTATCGTTTCGTCAATGTTATCTTCCATTGTACCGCCATGCAGCTGATACAAATCGATGTAATCTGTCTTTAATCGTTTAAGGCTGTTTTTCACCGCTTCTTTTATATAGGCTTTAGAGGGATCCCACGTCCAGCTGTCTTTGTTCTCGTTCCAGCGGTTTCCGGCCTTCGTTGCAAGAATGATATCTTTTCTGCGTTTTTTTAAGGCATCGCCTACAAACTCTTCATTTAATCCGAAATCATACAAATCCGCTGTATCAAAATAATTGATTCCTTCATATAGAGCTGCATCAATGATGGATTCAGCCTGTTCTTTATCTGTTCCAAGAGACATGCAGCCAAGTCCCAATTCACTGACCAATAAATCTGATGTGCCCAATTGTCTTTTTTTCATCGTATCACTCCTGCCTATATGTCTTGCTTTGACATTAGTACAAGAGAGGTGAAAATGCAATTGTGACGCTTACTTATCTTTAGTCCACTGTTCAACCGTTTCATATTTCCGGCTGTATTCCTTCAGTTTTTCCCGGACTTCCCAAGCTTTGCCGACCAGCACGACGCCTTTGTCAAGAAGGTAGATCTTCATATGCGCTCGCCTCGTTTCTTTCGTTAATTGGTGAGTAAGTATTAAGTTGTTCCGCGCCAAGCTTGTTTTTATCGATTCAAAGCTTAAAAAGTGGCGTCATTCTCCATAGTGCTGCCGCTTTTCATGGTGTCTAGCTCCACCTCCTAGCCCCTCGGCCAAAACGGATCCGTCTGTAAAGGCAAAAAGCGCCTTTTCAGCTGGATCCTTATTTGTCTGCCCGAGTCTGAACAGTCGGTTCCGCTTTTCGTATTGTCCAGCTCCAGCGCCCAACTCCTCGGCCAGAACGGATTCGGCAGCCAAGGCAAAAAGCGCCTTCACTGCCGAATCCTAATCTGTCTGTCGGAGCTAAACGGGCGCTTCCGCTTTTCTATATATGATAAAATATATGTGAAAAGCAGAATTTGCAGAACGCGGAGGAATGAGTATGAATCATTTAAAAGAAACAACAAAATCATCTGAAAAATTATTTTCTGGTCGCATTATTGATTTGTACTTAGAAGAAGTAGAGCTTCCGAATGGAAAAACAAGCACAAGAGAAATTATTAAGCACCCGGGTGCGGTCGCTGTTATCGCCATCACTAAAGAGAAAAAAATTGTCATGGTTCAGCAATACCGGAAAGCAATGGAGCGTGTCCTCGTTGAGATCCCTGCCGGCAAGCTTGAAAAAGGGGAACTTCCTGAGGTCACGGCTAAACGGGAATTAGAAGAAGAAACAGGGTACACCACGGATTCGCTTCAGCACTTAATCTCGTTTTATACTTCACCAGGGTTTGCGGATGAACTTGTGCATTTATATTTTACGGAAGAATTGCAGATTTTAACCGAAAAGGCAGAGCTTGATGAGGATGAATTTGTAGATGTTCTGGAGGTGACACTAGAAGAAGCGCAGCAAATGATTGCAGATCAGCGGATTTTCGATGCAAAAACAGCATATGCCGTTCAGTATTTGCAGCTGAAACTGGCTCTTCAAAAATAAGATGAATACCTTTTTTGCAGATTTACATATTCATATCGGGCGAACACGTTCCGGCAAACCTGTTAAGATTACTGCTTCAAATAAGCTTACGCTTGAAAATATTTTGATTGAAGCAAGCGAACATAAAGGAATGGATATCATCGGAATTATTGACTGCCACGTACCCGAGATTTTGGATACACTGGAGCAGGGTTTGAATGAAGGACTCTGGACACAACATAACGAGGGCGGAATTCAATTCAAACAGTCCACCATGATTCTTGGCTCTGAAATTGAAGTATATGACTCCAGATGCAAAGGTCCATTGCATGTGCTCGTCTATATGCCGTCTATTCAGCAGATGAAGCAATTTTCCGAATGGCTGTCTTTTCGGGTGAAAAATAGGACATTAAGTACGCAAAGAATATATGCAGATGCGCGGGTTCTTCAGGAAAAAGTTAACGAGCTTGGAGGCTTATTTATTCCGGCTCATATTTTTACGCCGCATAAAAGTCTGTACGGCAGCGGGGTATCTTCTTCACTTGAAGAAGTGTTGGACCCTGACTTGATTGATGCGGTTGAACTTGGCTTAAGCTCTGACACTGAAATGGCCTCCCAGCTGTCTGAGCTGAATCCGTATCCTTTTCTGACAAACTCTGACGCACACTCTCTTGCTAAGATTGGGAGGGAGTATCAGAAGCTTCAATTAAAAGAGCCTACCTTCGAAGAGTTGAAAAAAGCTCTAAAAGGAATAGGAAACCGGGGGATTCTTTCCAATCATGGTTTAAATCCGCTTTTAGGAAAGTATTATGGCACAACCTGCGAGAAATGCGGCACACAAAAAGCGTCAGTGGACACGATTTGTCAAAGCTGCGGCAGCAAAAGATCGACTAGAGGGGTCAGCACTCGCTTGAAAGAGCTCTCAGACAACAATCATGAGAAACCGCACCGTCCGCCATATATTCATCAGGTGCCTTTGCAGTTTATCCCCGGTATCGGCCCAAAAACGCTTGAAAAATTGAAAACGGCGTTTGGAACTGAGATGGTCATTTTAAATGAAATCTCAAGAAAGGATCTTTTAATGGTCCTGCCGGCTAAAACAGCAGATTATATCATCGCAGCGAGGGAAGGGAAGCTTAGTGCTGTTCCTGGCGGTGGCGGAGTGTACGGGAAAATCGCTCCTGAATAATGAAGGCACTTTAATGTAAAGTGCCTTCAGAAAATATAAGGTTGAAAGGTATGAACAGGCTTTTCTTCTATCGAATTTTCAGCAAAGCTGTTTATCTTACAAGAAATTAAAAAATCTTCGAAAACACACACGTATCGCGCAATGTGCTGCCGTCTGCCGAAACATCATCCTGTCTAAGAATTCCTTCTAAAATAAATCCTAATTTCTCAGGTATGCGGCGGCTTCTTATATTCTCAGGATCACATCTGATTTCCACCCGTTTAGCGCCGAATTCTTCTGCAGCAAACAGCGTCAGAGCCTCAACCGCTTCCGTCATATAGCCTTTTCCGGCATATTTCGTTGAAATCCAATACCCAATTTCCACCTTCGGCACATCCCAGTCCATACGGTGAAAGCCTGTGCTTCCAATAAAATGACCTTGCTCACGGTCGAATATAAGCAGCCTAAGATCCTCGCGCAAGATGAACTTCGCACATGATTCTCTTATATTTGCTTCCGTCTCTTCAAGTTCAGGGGCTTTTTGAGCAAAAGGCATCCACGGTTTAAGCTCATTCAAAGATTCATTGACGGCGGCATTGACTTCTTTTCCATCGCCCGGACGAGGAGCCCGGATATAGAGTCTTCAGTCGTCATTTCAGCCGGAAAATCAATTTATATTGGATTTTTCATAACAAAACCGCCTTTCTGATTTTTTAGTATTATATTATACTTGGAAAAAAATGCAATGATAGAATGGCATAGTTTCTTCCTTTTTTCATACAATCTAGTAAGAGAACGCTAGGAGGAAGGTATATGCGCAAACATCCATTAAAAGCAATGATTATTCAGCATATAAAAGAACGCTCATCGCTATATCTATTTGTATTTGTCTTGTTTTTGATGGGGGTCATTTTCGGTGCAGTCATTGTCAACAGCATGAATTTTACACAAAAAGAAGATTTGTATTTTTATTTAAGCCGGTTTTTCGGACAAGTATCTGAAGGGAAAGTCGCAAGCTCGGCTGAAATGCTTCAGCAGAGTTTCTTTCATAACCTGAAATATCTTGGTCTGATGTGGGTGCTCGGCATCTCAATTATCGGTTTGCCGGTCATTCTGATTATGTTATTCTTAAAAGGAATGGTCGTTGGATTTACAGTGGGTTTTTTAGTGAATCAAATGGGATGGCAAGGCTTTATGCTTTCATTTGTATCGGTTTTGCCTCAGAATATAGTCTTAATACCTGCATTTATCATCATGGGGACGGTTGCAATCTCTTTCTCATTGAAAATTGTTAAGCAGCTGCTGATGAAGAAAACAAACTTAACAGAATCGCCTTTCGCCCTTTTTACGAAATACGCGGCCGTTTTTATGTTTATTTCAGCGCTGACAATGATTGCCTCAACACTTGAGGCATATGCTTCGCCGATCCTGATGAAGAACGTCATTGAACTTGTTTCTAAATAGAATGATTTTTACTTAATAATCATTTCATTTATTAGATTGTAATTATTTTCGTTGGACACATCCCTTTCTTTTGATATAATGAATGAGGAACGTGGCGAGGGAGGAATGTGTGTTATGGAAAGCAGAATTGAGCGTATTAAGAAGCAGTTGCATTCATCCAGCTACAAGCTGACTCCTCAGCGTGAAGCTACCGTAAGGGTTTTGCTTGAACGCGAAGAAGATCACTTGAGTGCTGAAGATGTTTACCTCCTCGTTAAGGAAAAGGCGCCAGAGATTGGTTTAGCAACTGTTTATCGAACGTTGGAACTACTTACAGAACTTAAAATTGTCGATAAAATAAATTTTGGAGATGGCGTATCACGCTATGATTTAAGAAAAGAAGGCGCAGCCCATTTTCACCATCATCTTGTGTGCATTGAATGCGGCTCTGTCGCTGAAATTGAGGATGACCTCTTAGAGGATGTTGAACAGATTGTCGAACGCGACTTCAATTTTGAAATTAAAGATCATCGTCTGACGTTTCATGGCATATGCTACCGCTGTCAGGAAAAAGAAGAGAAAGAAGATGAACAATAAACCTTTCCGGTCAAACAGGAGAGGTTTTTTTGTATTTTTTAGTATAAAGTTTGTCCTTTTTGGCATATGTTTTAAGATGAAAGACCGGCCAAAGGAGGACTGCCGCGATGAGAGCAGCTAGAACACTATTTGATATGATTAAAGTATTTATCCTGTTTACTGGATTTACGATTCTTTTCTATTATGCTATCATTTGGATTAACTTAGAGTATGAAGAAATCCACCGATATGACCAGCCTGAGGGTGCAGCCCTGAAAGTCACGAAAATGGTGGCGGACGAAGAAGAGCACTGGCTTAATCGTCTGTTTTTCTTCTATTTAAACGGGGAGTAGAGGAGATTGAAAGATCAAATTCAGGATTTCATGCATTACCTGGTTGTGGAGAGAGGGCTTTCCCATAACACAATCATATCGTATGAACGCGATTTAAAGAGCTATCATCAATTTCTTACTGCACAGGAGCAGCTAACTTCATTTCAGGATGTCACTAGATTATCCATCATTCATTTTTTAAAATCATTGAAGGAAGCGGGAAAATCAAGCAAGACGATTGCACGCCATACCGCATCCATCCGCAATTTTCATCAGTTTCTTCTAAGAGAAAAAGCAGTCGATCATGATCCGACTGTACATATCGAATCTCCTCAAGTTGAACGGACACTGCCTAAAGTACTTTCTCTTACAGAAGTTGAAAAACTGCTTGATACTCCAACATTGATTTCACCATTCGGCTACCGGGATAAAGCGATGCTAGAGCTTCTTTACGCAACGGGCATCCGGGTAAGTGAAATGATCAATCTGGATTTGAGCGATGTTCATTTAACAATGGGATTTATCCGCTGCTTCGGAAAAGGAAACAAAGAGCGCATCGTTCCAATTGGCAGAACAGCGACAGAAGCACTTGAATCCTATATCGAAAAAGGCAGACCTAAACTAGCTTCAAAGAAAAAAGCTACGGAAGCCTTGTTTTTAAATCATCATGGAAACCGCATGACCAGACAGGGCTATTGGAAGAACCTTAAAAAAATTGCCCTGGAGGCAGGCATCAGCAAAGAGCTGACCCCTCATACGCTGCGACATTCTTTTGCAACCCATCTGCTTGAAAATGGCGCAGACTTAAGGGCTGTTCAGGAAATGCTCGGACATGCCGATATTTCTACAACGCAAATCTATACTCATGTTTCAAAAACTAGATTAAAAGATGTATATAAACAATATCATCCGAGAGCTTGAAGTCATTCGCAGTAGGTGCGGTGGCTTTTTTTGTTCTGTTTGCGGGAATTTTTGCTGCGAAACAAATATGAAACATTCTATTTGCAGACAGCTTCATGTTTTAAAAAACGTGTAAAAGGAAAACAGAACCATAGAAGAATATCAAGATATCTATTGTCAGAAGGCATGAAAACGGTTTATACTTTAGATGTCAGACTTCTGACCAATAAAAAGCAGCTAATCATTCCTGAACAATTGGGAATGTTATACAAAGAGTGATCTCTGAACGATTAAAGGAGGATTTACATGTCTGATTATACATATAAAAGAATATTCCTGATTGTCATGGATTCAGTGGGAATCGGCGAAGCGCCTGATGCAGCTGATTTTGGCGACACTGGCTCACATACTCTAGGACACATTGCAGAACATATGAACGGCCTGCAAATGCCGCACATGGCGAAGCTTGGATTGAGCAATATTGAAGAAATCCAAGGGATACCTGTGCAGGAAAAACCTCAAGCTTTCTATACGAAAATGAAGGAAGCATCTAACGGCAAAGATACGATGACAGGTCACTGGGAGATCATGGGTCTTCAGATTGAAACACCATTTAAAGTATTCCCTGATGGATTCCCTGATGAATTAATCGGGGCTCTTGAAGAAAAAACAGGTCGAAAAATCATCGGCAACAAACCTGCTTCAGGAACGGAGATTTTAGATGAACTGGGCGAAGAGCACATGAAAACAGGAGCTCTTATTGTTTATACGTCTGCAGATTCCGTCTTGCAAATAGCCGCACATGAAGACATTGTTCCGATTGAAGAGCAGCTGAAAATCTGTGAAATGGCCCGCGAAATGACACTTGATGAAAAGTATATGGTAGGCCGCGTGATTGCACGTCCGTTTGTAGGCAATCCGGGGAACTTCCAAAGAACGCCTAATCGTCATGATTATGCCTTAAAGCCGTTTGAGAGAACGGTTATGAATGAGCTGAAGGACGGAGGTCTCGATGTTATCGCAATCGGTAAAATCTCTGATATTTATGACGGAGAAGGAATTACAGATGCACTTCGCACGAAATCCAATATGGATGGCATGGACAAGATTGCTGAAACAGCTGATCGCGACTTCACTGGTCTGAGTTTTGTCAATCTTGTAGACTTCGATGCACTTTTCGGTCACAGACGCGATCCTGAAGGCTACGGTCTTGCGCTTCAAGAGTATGATGCGCGTCTTCCTGAACTGCTCTCTAAATTAAAAGAAGATGATCTCTTAATTATTACAGCTGACCACGGCAATGATCCTGTTCATCACGGGACAGACCACACGCGTGAATACGTTCCGCTGCTCGCTTACAGCCCAAGATTCAGCAGCGGTTCTGAGCTTCAGGTCCGTGAAACGTTTGCAGATATTGGGGCTACAATTGCTGACAACTTTAAAGTGAGCATGCCAAAGCACGGAAAAAGTTTCTTAATGGAATTAAAGAATTAAGGGGGAGCGGTAAATGAATCTTCAGGAAATCAAACAATCTGCGCAATTTATGAAAGAAAAAGTAAAAGACCTGCCTGAGATCGGGTTGATTTTAGGATCTGGCCTTGGAGTACTTGCTGATGAGATCGAAAATGCGGTGAAAATCCCCTATGAGGAAATCCCTGATTTTCCTGTTTCGACTGTTGAAGGCCACGCAGGACAGCTTGTATTCGGCACATTAAAAGGTGCTAACGTTGTTGCCATGCAGGGACGTTTCCATTTTTACGAAGGATACGACATGAAAAAAGTGACGTTCCCTGTGCGTGTGCTGAAGGAAATGGGTGTAAACACGATCATTGTTACAAATGCTGCTGGCGGAGTAAATGAATCGTTTGAACCTGGTGATTTAATGATTATTTCTGATCATATTAATAATATGGGGACAAGCCCATTAATCGGACCAAATGATTCTGATCTAGGCGTCCGTTTCCCTGATATGTCTCAGGCATACAGCAGAGAGCTCAGAACGCTTGCTAGAAATGCGGCTTCCGAGCTTGGCATAAAAGTTCAGGAAGGTGTCTATGTAGGAAACACAGGACCTGCATATGAAACGCCTGCAGAGGTGCGTCTTGCACGCGTGCTTGGAGGAGATGCTGTCGGCATGTCAACAGTTCCCGAAGTTATCGTAGCCAATCATGCAGGGATGAAAGTGCTTGGGATTTCATGCATCTCAAATATGGCAGCCGGTATATTAGACCAGCCATTATCACATGATGAAGTTATGGAAACGACTGAAAAAGTAAAAGCTAATTTCTTGAATCTAGTGAAGAAAATTGTTTCAGACATACACGAATCAAACTGACAAAGGGTGGGTAAATCATGAGAATCGTTGACTTAATTGAAAAAAAACGTGACGGCAAGGAACTGACGAAAGAAGAAATCAGCTTTATCATCAAAGGCTATACAAACGGGGATATTCCGGATTATCAAATGAGTGCTTTAACAATGGCCATCTATTTTAAAGGAATGACAAAGGAAGAGCGCGCTCAATTGACGATGGAGATGGTTCATTCTGGCGATACGATTGATCTAAGCAAAATCGAAGGCATTAAAGTTGATAAGCACAGCACAGGCGGCGTAGGCGATACAACGACTCTTGTGCTGGGACCTCTTGTTGCTGCAGTCGGTGTTCCGGTTGCTAAAATGTCAGGCCGCGGTCTTGGCCATACTGGAGGCACAATCGATAAGCTTGAAGCTGTTCCTGGCTTCCACGTTGAAATCGAAAACGATGAGTTCATCAAATTGGTCAACCAAAATAAAATTGCTGTCATTGGCCAAAGCGGAAACCTGACTCCAGCTGATAAAAAGCTTTACGCTTTGCGTGATGTAACAGCTACAGTTGACAGCATTCCATTAATTGCAAGCTCGATCATGAGCAAAAAAATCGCTGCAGGTGCAGATGCGATCGTTCTGGATGTGAAAACAGGAGCAGGCGCATTTATGAAAGATCTTGATGATGCGAGAGAGCTTGCTCAGGCTATGGTTGAAATCGGAAATGCTGTCGGCCGCAAAACAATGGCTGTTATTTCAGACATGAGCCAGCCGCTTGGCTATGCAATCGGGAACGCTTTAGAAATTAAAGAAGCGATTGATACATTAAAAGGCGAAGGACCTGAGGATCTTCATGAGCTTTGCTTAACGCTTGGAAGCTACATGGTATTCTTGGCTGAAAAAGCCTCTTCACTTGAGGAAGCAAGAGCGATGCTTGAGGAAGTTATCCAAAATGGAAAAGCGCTTGAAACACTGAAAATCTTCTTAGAAGCTCAAGGCGGAGACGGTTCAGTTGTGGATGATCCAAGCAAGATGCCTCAGGCAAGCTACAAAGTAGAACTTGAAGCAAAAGAAGACGGCTTCGTTTCTGAGATTGTGGCAGATTCTGTTGGAGTTGCAGCAATGTGGCTTGGTGCAGGACGAGCAACAAAAGAATCAGAAATTGACCTTGCTGTAGGCCTGATGCTGAATAAAAAAATCGGGGATGCTGTTAAAAAAGGCGATTCGCTAGTAACGATTTACAGCAATCAGCAAGATGTAGAACAAGTAAAAACAAAGCTGTATGAAAGCATTAAAGTAACAGCTGACTCAGTAAAAGCACCGCCGCTTGTTCACGATACAATTAAAGAATAATATGACATGA
Organism: Peribacillus frigoritolerans; assembly: GCF_004358755.1. Lineage (GTDB taxonomy): Bacteria > Bacillota > Bacilli > Bacillales > Bacillaceae > Bacillus_P. Next base: position 508,923 of record NZ_SMZY01000001.1, read on the forward strand.
AAGCCGGGAGAAAATCCCGGCTTTTTGTATGCAATTTTTTCTTGTCCGCAAGTATATTTTTTCTTCAATTGGAAAAAATGGGGTGTATAAGAATGGAGGGTTTGGAGATGAAACGTCTACTATCTACCGTAGCGATTAGCACCATGATATTAACCATTGCATCACCGGCATTTGCAAAAGAAGGTTCAGTACAGCTTGCAGATCAGGCAAAATCAGCTGTTCTGATTGAACGTGACACCGGAAACATTCTATATGATAAAAACAGTGATGAAAAACTTCCTCCAGCAAGTATGACGAAAATTATGACGATGCTGCTGATTATGGAAGAGATTGATAAAGGCCAGCTCAAAATGGATGAAAAAGTCCGTACAAGCGAACATGCTGCCTCTATGGGCGGCTCTCAAATTTTCCTTGAGCCTGGAGAAGAAATGACCGTTCATGAAATGCTGAAAGGAATCGCGATTGCCTCAGGAAATGATGCATCTGTAGCCATGGCTGAGAGAATTGCTGGGTCTGAAGATGCGTTTGTTGAAAAAATGAACAATCGGGCAAAAGAACTCGGGCTGAAGAACACTTCCTTTCAAAACCCGACAGGTCTTCCTGAAAAAGATCATTACAGTACAGCACACGATATGGCCGTTATGGCAAAAGAGCTGTTGAAATTTGAAGGCATTACAAAATACACAGGTCAATATGAAGATTATTTGCGTCAGGATACAGACAAAAAATTCTGGCTGGTCAATACAAACCGCCTTGTGAAATTTTATAAAGGCGTAGATGGTGTAAAAACAGGTTTTACGAATGAAGCAAAATATTGTTTAACTGCTACAGCAAAAAAAGGAAACATGCGTGTCATTGCTGTGATCATGGGTGCACCAACACCAAAAGACCGCAATGCGCAGGTGACCAAAATGCTCGATTACGCATTCAGCCAGTATGAAACACATCCTTTATTTAAACGAAATGAAGTTGTGGCGAATATGAAAATCAGCAAAGGAAACAGCAAAAATCTCAACCTTGTTACTTCAGAGCCGATTTCTGTTTTGACGAAAAAAGGCGGAAGCGTCAAAGATGTTACTCAGGAAGTTGTCATGAAACAGAATTTGCAGGCTCCTCTGAAAAAAGGGGATGAACTTGGAAAACTGATTCTGAAAAAAGACAATAAAGTCGTGGTGGAAAGCCCGCTTGTTGCTGAGGGCGACATAGACCAGGCCGGTTGGTGGACACTCTTTAAACGAGTCCTTGGAGACTTCACGAAATCAGGCTGACTGCATGAAAAAGTCTAGCTGATGTTGGCGAATCTCCACTAGTTTTGTCATAGGGCAGGAAAAGCACATCAAAACCTCGAAACAGACATTATCCAGAAATTGAAGGAGGAGTATGGATGAGTCTAGCAGTAGAGCTTGATGTAAAGCAATCTGTCCTGTGCATTCGTCTGATCGGAGAATTGGATCATCACACGGCGGAGGAATTGCGGCAGAAAGTGACAGAAATTCTTGCATCAGAAGACATTCAGCATATCGTACTGAACTTGGAGCAATTATCCTTTATGGACAGCTCTGGTTTGGGCGTAATTCTTGGAAGATATAAGCAAGTGAAGCAATTTGGCGGAGAAATGGTCGTTTGTGCAATTTCTCCTTCAGTGAAAAGACTGTTCGATATGTCTGGGCTGTTTAAAATCATTCGTCTGGAGCCATCGGAGGAAAAAGCGCTGATGACACTGGGGGTGGCATCATGAAAAATGAAATGAACCTTCAATTTTCAGCCCTCAGCCAAAATGAATCCTTCGCCCGGGTGACGGTTGCGGCATTTATTGCTCAGCTTGATCCTACGCTTGATGAGTTAACCGAAATCAAGACAGTCGTCTCTGAAGCGGTGACCAATGCCATTATTCATGGCTATGATAATGATCCAAGCGGTATTGTTTACATCTCAGTAACACTAGAAGACAGTGTGGTCAGGCTGTCGATCAGAGATGAGGGCATGGGAATACCGGATGTAGAGGAAGCAAGACAGCCGCTTTATACCACAAAGCCTGAACTAGAACGATCAGGTATGGGTTTTACAATCATGGAGAATTTCATGGATGAAGTGCAGATTGAATCATCAAAATCACGGGGTACAGCGGTAAAGCTTACAAAACACTTATCGAAAAGCAAAGCTTTAGTAAATTAAGGAGACTTGCTATGGATGTGGAGGTCAAGAACGATATCTCAAAAACACAGTTAAAGGACCATGAAGTGAAAGAGTTGATTAAGCGCAGCCAGCAGGGCGATCAAACAGCCAGAGATACCATAGTTGAGAAAAACATGCGTCTTGTGTGGTCTGTTGTTCAGAGGTTTTTAAATCGGGGCTATGAAGCAGATGACCTGTTTCAAATTGGCTGCATCGGCCTTTTGAAATCGGTCGATAAGTTTGATTTATCCTACGATGTGAAATTCTCAACCTATGCTGTACCGATGATTATTGGTGAAATTCAGCGCTTTATCAGAGATGACGGCACAGTAAAAGTGAGCCGTTCCCTAAAAGAACTGGGCAATAAAATCAGAAGGGCCAAAGATGATTTATCCAAATCATTAGGCAAGGTGCCGACTGTTTCTGAAATAGCAGCCTACCTTGAAATCACATCTGAAGAAGTCGTCCTTGCACAAGAAGCGGTACGTGCACCTTCCTCCATCCATGAAACCGTTTATGAAAATGACGGTGACCCCATCACTCTCCTTGATCAAATCGCTGATTCAGGAGAGACGAAATGGTTTGATAAAATTGTCCTGAAGGATGCAATCAAAGAGCTCGATGAACGTGAAAAGCTGATTGTTTATTTAAGGTATTACAAAGACCAGACACAATCAGAAGTTGCTGAGCGGCTGGGGATCTCACAAGTTCAAGTATCGAGGCTGGAGAAGAAAATTCTCCAGCAGATGAAAGACCGCATGGATCAATAACTATGGAAAAGACATGTCCAATATGGATGTGTCTTTTTTGCTTTTTAGAAAATAAAAGCAGAATAAGCGGGCATACTTTTTTAGAACATTGAATCATTAAATCTGTCCAGCGAGTAAGAAGCCTTTTCCGGAGAATCACTGCACCTACGAACCCTTTGGTAATTAATGGACCATCCGAGCAATCTGCATGATATAAATTCTTCCAATGCATACTACAGATACAATCCTATTTTCAGGAAGTGAAATGTGATGGAAAAAACGGTGTACATCAGACTGCGTCATCGCGTACAAGTCCATCCGGACGATTGTATTACCGTCTCTAAGATTGCCCAGATTGTTGCCGGAAAGCAGCTTCGCGACATGATTGGAGAACTTGAGGTCCATAAAGTTCAGCCAAGTGACAAAAATATTGTTGTGATTGATGTCATGCGCGTGTTGTCTGAAGTACATAAAACAGATCCTGATATCGATGTTCAGGCGGTTGGACCGGCACAGACGATTGTTGAAATTATGTATCAAAAGAAAACGTATTCTCCTGTTTTATTCGCACTCGTTTGGCTGCTGCTCTTTGTGGGTGCAGCTCTTGCGATTATGAATTTTCACGAAGATGTCAGCATGCAGCTTGTGCATAAGCGTCTTTATACCATTATTACAGGTGAGACATCAGAACATCCTCTTTTATTGCAGATTCCTTATTCTATAGGCCTCGGTTTAGGGATGATTCTTTTCTTCAATCACCTTTTCAAGAAAAGAATTAATGAAGAGCCAAGTCCTCTTGAGGTAGAAATGTTCAACTACCAGCTTGATATGGATATGTACGTATCTATGAAAGAAAATAAAGAGAGCATGAAGAAAATTGATGACAATTAATATTCTGATCACCATTTTCATCGGACTCTCGGGAGGTCTTGCAGTCGGCTCTGGCTTTGTAGCCTTTTTAACTGTGCTTGGCATCATACCCAGGTTAACGCAGCTGACGAAAACAGTCGATCTGATACAAGCATATGAATGGGCCATCGTAGCTGGTGCCCTTACAGGAGGATGGGTAAGTCTCAGGGACTCCAAACTTTACTTATCAGAGTATTTTCTAGTACCGATTGGATTAATTAATGGAATCTTTATCGGAATGCTTGCAGCCGCGCTGACAGAAGTTTTAAATGTCTTTCCAATTATGGCTAAACGGATAGGGATTGCTGATAAAATCGTGATCCTTTTAATGGCCATTGTTTTTGGCAAAGTAGCAGGCTCGTTGTTTCACTGGCTTTATTTTGTTGACCAATAAGACATGAGAGGAGAAAGAAATGAGTACCTCTAAATTGAAAGATGATTATAAAAACAACATTAAAAGCTATCAGCCTAAGCCGCCTTATCTTTTGAACTGCATTAAGGCTTTCGTTGTTGGAGGCTTGATTTGCACCTTAGGGCAGGCTATTCAGAATATGTATATGACCTTTTTTGACTTTACTGAAAAAACAGCGGGGAATCCGACTGTTGCCACTTTAATTCTCATTTCAGCACTGCTGACTGGCTTTGGTATTTATGATCGAATCGGACAATTTGCCGGTGCGGGGTCAGCTGTTCCTGTTACTGGATTTGCAAACTCCATGACAAGTGCGGCGCTTGAGCACCGCAGTGAGGGGTTAGTTCTCGGGGTGGCTACGAACATGTTTAAACTGGCAGGCTCAGTTATTGTTTTTGGGGTTGTTGCAGCATATGTTGTTGGAATTATCCGGTATCTATATGGATTGGCATTTTAACGAGGAGGTGTCTCTGCAATGAGGCTGACTGGAAAACAGACATGGCAATTTGAGAATCAGATTTATGTGCAGTCAAGCGGTACAGCTGTCGGTCCGAAAGAAGCAGATGGGCCATTTGGAAAATTGTACGACAAAACCTATGATAATCTTCACTGTGATGAGGATAATTGGGAGCTTGCGGAAAGACGTTTAATGGAAGATGCGATTGAACATGCATTGAAAAAAGGAAATTATACGAAAGAGGACATCGATTTTTTCCTTGCTGGGGATCTATTAAACCAAAACGTGACGGCAAATTATACGGCCAGGCAAAATAAGATTCCTTTTCTATGTATGTTCGGTGCCTGTTCAACTTCAATGGAAACGCTCGCCGTAAGCTCAGCGCTTGTAGACGGGGGATTTGCGAATCGCGTCATGGCAGCTACGAGCAGCCATAATGCAACAGCTGAAAGACAATTCCGTTATCCAACAGAATATGGCGGGCAAAAACCGGATACTGCGCAATCGACCATTTCAGGTTCAGGGGCTGTCATCGTAAGCCGTGATCCGAGTGACATTATGATTACTTCCGCAACGATAGGAAGAGTGGCGGATCTTGGGATTACAGACCCATTTGATATGGGGTCTGCGATGGCGCCGGCAGCTGCCGATACCATCGCGCAGCATTTTAAAGATTTGAACAGTAAGCCTGAAGACTACGATTTGATTGTGACAGGTGATTTGGCGTCTGTCGGAAGCCCGATTCTAAAGGACCTGCTGAAAGAAGAAGGCTACGACGTTTATGCAAATCATAATGACTGCGGATTAATGATTTACCGACCTGATCAAAATGTTTTTGCAGGCGGAAGCGGATGCGGGTGTTCTGCAGTTGTCACCTACAGCCACATTTTTAATGAACTAAAGAGCGGAAACCTTAATCGTGTGATGGTTGTAGCAACAGGTGCTCTGCTTAGCCCGACAATGATTCAGCAAAAAGAGTCGATACCGACTATTGCACATGGCGTCGTGTTTGAACGTGTGAACAGGGGTGTGATCGGATAATGGAATATTTAATTGCGTTTGTCGTAGGCGGAGCAATATGTGTCATCGGCCAGCTGCTCCTTGACGTGGCAAAATTGACGCCGGCTCATGTCATGAGTTCGTTTGTTGTAGCTGGTGCCATTCTTGACGGCTTTGGGATCTATGATAATTTTATTGAATTTGCAGGGGCAGGGGCCACTGTTCCAATTACAAGCTTTGGACATTCTTTGCTGCATGGTGCAATGCATCAAGCAGATGAACATGGCATTATCGGAATCGGAATCGGAATTTTCGAATTGACATCAGCGGGGATTTCTTCAGCAATCGTTTTTGCATTTTTTGTAGCACTTATTTTCAAACCGAAAGGATAAGATCATCCTATGACAGAAACGAGAAGGGTCATATTAGTAACAGACGGGGATGTTTATGCAGCTAAAACCATTGCGTATGCTGCAAAGCAGATCGGCGGGAGGTGCATCTCTCAGTCAAAAGGCAATCCAACTTTTTTAACGGGGCCTGAGATTGTGAAGTTAATTTTGAAAACACCTTATGACCCTGTTTTTGTCATGTTTGATGATTGCGGTTTATTGGAAGAGGGACCAGGTGAAAGAGCGATGCAGTACGTAGCGGAACATCCGCAGGTTGATGTGCTTGGTGTGATTGCCGTTGCAGCAAAAACGCACGGATCAGAGTGGACGAATATTGACGTTTCCATTGACCGTGACGGGCTTATCTCTGAGTACGGAGTGGATAAGAGCGGAATCCGTGAATTTGAGGTAGGGAAAATGACTGGAGATACGGTGTATTGCCTAGACAAACTGGATGTACCTATCATAGTCGGCATTGGGGACATCGGTAAAATGTCCCGTAAAGACAGTTTAGATCATGGATCACCGATCACTATGAAGGCGGTAGAACTGATTCTTGAAAGGAGCGGCATGGCAGATGAGCGAAAACGTGAAACAAAAGACATCAATCTCTCCTAAGCTCGTTGTAAATGAGAATTATTTTAAAAATCATGTAGGATTAAATCAGAGTTTTGACTTGGGTGTCCGCAAAATTACTGTGATGGGCATTGGCGTGAATCTGTATTATGTCAATGGACTTTGCGATACCTCCTACATCATTCAGCTTTTAAAAGAATTAATTGAGATAAATGATTATGAACACGAGAAGATGAAAGTAAACGAAATCGTCGAAAACCGCTTAGTGAATCAGCAGGTTCAAAGAATTAAAACAATCGATGAAGCCGTTGATCAAGTGCTGTCAGGCCTTGTCGTCTTTATGATTGAAGGGTGCGATTACGGGCTGGTTGTTGATGTAAGGAGCTATCCCGGCAGAAACCCTGAGGAACCGGATACTGAAAAAGTCGTAAGGGGATCAAGAGACGGATTTGTAGAGAATATCATTGTGAATACAGCCCTTATCCGAAGAAGAATCAGGGATGAACGCTTACGGTATTCGATGATGAAGGTCGGTGAGCGTTCTAAAACGGATATCTGTCTTTGTTACATAGAAGATGTTGCTGACCCGAATTTGATAGAAGTTGTTAAAAAAGAGCTCGAAACCATTAAAATTGACGGTCTGACTATGGCGGATAAAACGGTGGAAGAATTTTTAGTCAAGCAGGGCTATAATCCTTATCCCCTTGTCAGATATACAGAGCGGGCAGATGTAGCAGCCAATCATTTATTAGAAGGGCATGTATTAATTATTGTGGATACATCACCAAGTGTGATCATAACCCCGACAACCTTCTTTCATCACGTGCAGCATGCAGAAGAGTACCGCCAGGCGCCTGCTGTCGGAACGTTTTTAAGGTGGGTTCGTTTCCTTGGGATTATCGGTTCAATTCTAATCGTTCCCTTGTGGTTTATGTACGTGCTTCAGCCTTCTTTGCTGCCTGAGAACATTGCCTATATCGGACCGAATGAGCAAAAGAATATACCGATTGTCGTTCAGATATTCATGGCCGATCTGGGGATCGAATTTTTAAGGATGGCAGCCATCCATACACCAACCGCCCTGTCTGTTGCAATGGGATTAATTGCAGCGGCATTGATCGGGCAAATCGCAATCGATGTGGGGCTCTTTGTACCTGAAGTTATTTTATATGTGGCCATTGCTGCAATCGGCACATTTGCCACTCCAAGCTATGAGCTCAGCATCGCCAATAAGATGATGCGGCTTGTTCTGCTGCTGTCAGTTGCATTATTCAAGGCAGAAGGATTGGTCATTGGCGCAACCGTCATCTTTTTATTCCTGACACACATCCGGTCTCTGAATACGCCATACCTATGGCCATTCCTTCCATTTAATCCGAAAGCATTCTGGCAGATTTTAATTCGCACATCTGTTCCTGGAGCGAAAATCAGGCCTAGTATTGTCCATCCTCAAAATGTAAGAAAACAGCCCCGCTGAGATTGAAAGTACATGGCTTTTGTGATATTGTAAGCTTAATTTACCTGAAGGAAACGAATAAAAGGACAGTTGTTAAAGCCATGAGTCAGCGACTGTCTTTTTATCCTTTTTACCCGAGATGAAAGAGGGAATGTTAAATTGTTCTTACATGGAAGCAGTAAAGTTAACGAGCGGAATCACCTGGAAATCGGCGGAGTCGATGCGGCCGAACTTGCATCGAAATATGGAACACCCCTGTACATCTATGATGTTGCGCTTATTCGCGACCGTGCGAGAAGCTTTAAGAATACATTTGAAAAGCTTGGCGTAAAAGCGCAGGTAGCCTATGCAAGTAAAGCCTTTTCATCCGTTGCGATGTTTCAGCTGGTTGAAGAAGAGGGATTATCACTGGATGTAGTTTCAGGGGGAGAGCTTTATACGGCTGTTACAGCGGGTTTCCCTGCCGGCAGAATCCACTTTCATGGAAATAATAAGAGTAAAGAAGAATTAGAAATGGCGATCAAGCTGAAAATCGGCTGTATCGTGGTTGATAATTTTCACGAAATAGAGCTTCTGAAAGAACTTGCTGCAAAAGAAAATACAGTCGTGCCGATTCTGCTCAGGGTTACTCCTGGAGTTGAAGCGCATACGCATGATTATATTACAACAGGGCAAGAGGATTCAAAATTTGGGTTTGATCTGCAAAATGGTCAAGTAGAACGTGCGATGGAAAATGTTCTTTCTTCCTCTGCCTTCAACATGCTGGGCTACCATTGCCACATTGGATCACAAATCTTTGATGCAACCGGTTTCGTTCTTGCTGCAGAAAAAATCTTCACTAAAGTCAGCTATTGGAGAGATACCTTCCAGTATGAACCGAAAGTAGTGAACTTGGGCGGGGGATTTGGCATCCGCTACACGGATGAGGATGAACCGCTTCCGGCTACTTATTATGTTGAAAAAATTGTTAAAAGCATAAAAGGTCTTGTAGCTGAAAGCGGCATTGAGATGCCGGAAATCTGGATTGAGCCGGGCCGTTCACTTGTTGGCGATGCCGGAACAACCATCTATTCCATCGGGTCTGAAAAAGAAGTGCCGAATATCCGCAAGTATGTATCTGTTGACGGCGGAATGAGCGATAACCTTCGCCCAGCCCTCTATCAGGCAAAATATGAAGCGGCGCTTGCAAACCGCATGAATGATAAAAATGATGAGTCTGTTTCAATCGCAGGAAAATGCTGTGAAAGCGGCGATATGCTGATTTGGGATCTGCCGCTTCCAAAGGCAAACCCTGATGATCTGCTGGCTGTATTCTGTACAGGAGCATACGGCTATTCCATGGCGAACAATTATAACCGCATTCCGCGTCCTCCGGTTGTTTTTGCGGAAAATGGAGAAGAACAGCTTGTGATTAAAAGAGAAACGTATCAGGATTTAGTTGCGCTTGATCTGCCTTTAAAATCAAAAGTGACGCAAAGTTAAACTGAAAAAAAGACGAGCCAGCCGGCTCGTCTTTTTTCAGTTTATGCATTATCTTTATTGCTGAAAATGGAGATGATTGCATTCCAAAGGGCAATGAAGAACTCCTTAAGCTGATCCAGGAAGTTTTGTCCTTCCTCTGAATCTATAAAGTTAGAAATCTTATCTTTTGCTTTATCAAGCTGCTGTCCTACTTGATCCCAGTCAACGTTGACTTCTTTCATTTTGTTAAATAATTCAACAAGACTGTTAATTTCTTCTTCTGACAGAGTGATGCCAAGGTCGCTTGCTGCTTTTTCAATTAATTCGCGGAATTCCGCATCTGTTTCAGGCACGCCATTATTTGCGATTTCTTCTTTGATTTTCGCCATAAGCGCACTCGCATTTTCTTCGCCGACTTTATCTCCAAGCTCTGCTGTTTTGACAAGCTCTTCGTTTGCCACCTGCTTGACTTCTTCTGGAATGGCTTCATCCGAAGTAACTTCGTATGCTTTTAATAATCCGGTGAGCGCCGCCGTTCCGGAAACTTCAAAAGGAGCGGTAACCTGGATTGTTGCATCCTTTACACCAGCTGTCATAAGGGCATTCAAGTACATTTCATCTGTTACCCAATTAATATTTTGTGTATCTACTTCAAGACCTGATCCGCTTTTTTCGATTGTAATGGCTGATGATGAAATCGCCTTTGTGCCAATCTGGGCTTTAGGAATGTAGTTTCCTAAATATTTATGTTCTTCTTCATTCGTCACTTCAATAACCTGTGAATTGTCATCAGCGCCCATCTCGCTAAGCATAGACTGCTTCTGCTCTTCTGTTAAGTTCTTTCCGAGTGTGATAATTTTATCTCCGGCAGCTGCATCTGCAAGCCCGATCGTCGGGAACGCAAATAATGCAAGCGCCATAATAGAAACCAATATCTTTTTCAAAAAAAGACCTCCTTATTTCATGACAGCAACCTTCATTATAGTATTTTTTTCTGATTGGCGACAGAGTTTTTTGGCTGTCGTATCTTCTTGGTGAGGCGGCAGACGATCTCCTTGGCTTTCTTGAACGTATTATAGTAGAATGAATAACGTTCAGTCTATTAGACGAAAAAAAGAAGCAGGAGGTTTCATACATATGAAAAAAGGTCAAATTACAATGGAAAACGGCGATCAATTAGTGATCGAATTTTATCCTGAGGCAGCTCCAAAAACAGTTGAAAACTTTGAGAAGCTTGCAAATGAAGGTTTCTACAACGGAGTAAACTTCCACCGTGTTATTCCAGGTTTTGTTGCTCAAGGCGGAGACCCAACGGGAACAGGCGCTGGCGGTCCTGGCTACTCTATTAAATGTGAAACAGCAGGGAACCCTCACAAGCACGTGGCTGGAGCATTATCGATGGCTCATGCAGGCAAAGACACAGGCGGCAGCCAGTTCTTCATCGTTCACGAGCCGCAGCCTCATTTAAATGGCGTTCATACTGTTTTCGGCCAAGTGGTTGTGGGCATGGACAACATTTATAAAATCAAGCAAGGCGATGTTATGAAAGAAGTTAAAGTCTGGGAAGAATAAAAACGGAAAAAGCTGGCCGCATGCGGTCAGCTTTTTTTATCGCTTTTTGAAAGAGTTAACCGCCTGCACCCGCTCCTCCGGCAGCAGGCGCCGCTGCCGCTGCATTCCGCTGACCTAATTCCTGATCTAAAATAAGGATGGCGGCAGGGTTGTCTTTCGCTAATTTTAATCGATCAACAATGGTCTGAGCCTGAGCTTCTTCGTCGATTTGTTCAAGGAGAAACTCTTGAATAAATATGGCCGTTTGTTCATCTGTTTGTTTTATATAATTGTAGGCCTGGCGGTAGGAGTTTGTGACAAACTGCTCATGCTCAAGAACCTTTTGAAACGTTTCCAGTGGTGTCCCAAATTCAGATGGCTGTGCAGGAAGTGCCTGAATCTCCACTAAACCATTCTTATCCGTAACATAATCAATCAGTTTCAGCATATGTGTCCGTTCTTCCTCTGACTGCAGTCTCAGCCAAGACGCCATGCCGGTATAATTGCGGGTTGCCATATATGCAGACATGGCGAGATACAGGGTTGCAGATACATGCTCAATCTGAATTAAGTTATTGAGAAGCTTTCTTATCTGCTCATCGAGCATTCTATCCCTCCTTAAACTGGTTTATATTTTAATGTATTTATGAAAAACGGTTATATGCTAAGTAGAGTTGAGAATCAGTTAAAATTACGCTTTTAAGTTTATTCATTGCATAATTCCCACACTCTCGTTAAAATGATAGAAAGGAAAACTTCATAATTCATTGAATTCCTTCGGGGCAGGGTGAAATTCCCAACCGGCGGTGATAAAGCAAAAGCTTTTAAGTCCGTGACCCGGCTGCATTTATTGCAGGCGGTGGATCTAGTGAAAATCTGGAGCCGACAGTATAGTCTGGATGGGAGAAGGAACACAATGTGAACGCGCGGGTATTATTTTTCTGAAAAAACAGATGAATAGTACTCTTGTTTGGCATGCATATGTGACTGAAATCCCTTACAAAGCCCCAGGTATCTATTACCTTGGGCTTTTTATTTTTATTTTAAAAGGGGGCAGTGCATTGAAAGATCAGGATTATATGAAAGTGGCCCTTCAGCTTGCAGAACAAGGCTCTGGACAAACAAGTCCTAACCCGCTCGTTGGAGCTGTTGTAGTGAAAAATGGACAGATCATTGGAATGGGCGCCCATTTAAAAGCAGGCGAACCTCATGCTGAAGTACATGCTGTAAGAATGGCAGGTTCACAAGCTGAGGATTCAACCGTCTATGTGACGCTGGAGCCATGCAGTCATCACGGAAAAACACCTCCGTGTGCTGACCTGCTCATTTCTTCAAAGGTGAAAAGAGTGGTTGTTGCAGCGGAAGACCCGAATCCGCTTGTAGCAGGAAGAGGAATGAAGAAGCTTCAAGCTGCTGGAATCGAAGTGGTTTCAGGAGTATTAAAAAACGAAGCAGAAGAGCTGAATAAAGTCTTTTTCCATTACATTCAAACGAAACGTCCTTTTGTAACCCTAAAATGGGCGTGCAGCCTTGATGGGAAAACGGCTACGGTCACAGGTGAAAGCAAGTGGATAACAGGTGAATCCGCAAGGAAAGATGTTCACAAATACCGGGAACTTCATGATGCAATTTTAGCTGGCGTTGAAACCGTGATAAAAGATGATCCATCACTGACTTGCCGGCTTGAAAACCCGAAAAAGCAGCCAGTCAGAATTGTTTTGGATACGCACCTTAGAACACCGGAAACGGCTGGTTTAGTCAACGATGGCCATTCGCCTGTATGGATTATTACCGGCAGTGAAGTTTCCCCTGAAAGGATAGAGTCTTTTCAAAGGAAGAACGCGGTTATCATTCAAATGAATACTCCGGATATTGAGATAGATAATCTTCTTCACCTGCTGGGGGAAAGAAACATTACATCGCTCTTCGTAGAGGGCGGAGCCGCAGTTCATGGCAGTTTTATAAAAAGCGGGCTTTTCAATCAAGTGGTGAGTTATACTGCCCCGATGCTCATCGGCGGAAAAGAGGCCCCTCCTGCAGTAGCCGGTGCCGGCTTCAGCCGTATAAACGAGGCGATTCGACTAAGAATAAAAGAAACTGAGATACTCGGAGATGATCTTAAAATAGTCTGTGTGAAAAAAGAGGGGTGACAAGTGAATGTTTACAGGAATCATTGAGGAAATCGGCACAATCGCGAGTATGCAGGGAACAGAGAATGCAATCGAGATGACCATACATGCAGAGAAAATTACAGATGATGTGAATCTTGGAGACAGTATTTCCGTTAATGGCGTTTGTTTAACAGTAACAGCCTTCACTGCTGGATCATTTACTGTGGATGTGATGCCCGAAACAGTCAAAGCAACTTCCCTGAATTCGCTTGTGCCTGGTTCATCCGTCAATCTGGAGCGGGCGATGCCCGCCAATGGGCGCTTCGGAGGCCATTTTGTAACAGGGCATGTTGACGGAACCGGAATTATCATCCGCAAAAAGCCTTCAGCCAATGCGGTTTACTATGAGATCAAGGTGAGTAAAGAAATAACGTCATCATTAGTCATGAAAGGTTCGATAGCCATTGACGGCATCAGCCTGACCATATTTGGTTTAGAGGATGAAAAAGTAACCGTATCAATTATTCCCCACACATTGTCTGAAACGGTGCTTGGAGGCAAAAAGGCAGGGGATACCGTAAATATCGAATGCGATATGCTCGGAAAATATGTCAAAAAATTTGTGATGCAGTCAGATTCAAAATCTTCATCTTTAACACCAGACTTTCTAAAGGAAAATGGTTTTTATTAGAATGGGGGATCATCATGGCATTTCATTCCATTAAAGAAGCGTTAGACGATTTAAAACTTGGAAAAACAGTCATCGTAGTAGATGATGAAGACCGCGAAAACGAAGGTGATTTTATTGCGCTGGCTGAGTATGCAACGCCTGAGGTCATTAACTTCATGATTAAGCACGGCAGAGGGCTCGTTTGTGTGCCTCTGACAGAGGAATATGCTGAAAAGTTTAATTTTCATCCTATGGTAAATGACAATACAGATCCGCATGGAACTGCCTTTACGATCAGTATTGATTACAAAACAACCAAAACGGGAATCAGTGCATCAGAACGCTCAGAAACCATTAAAGCTATTTTAAAAGAAGATGCAGAGCCGCTTGATTTTAAAAGACCCGGGCATATATTCCCTCTCATTGCAAAAGAGGGCGGAGTTTTAAGAAGAGCAGGGCATACAGAGGCAGCGGTCGATCTGGCTAAACTCTGCGCAGTGAGCCCGGTCGGAGTCATTTGTGAAATTATTAAAGAAGATGGCGAAATGGCGCGGGTTCCTGATTTAATTGAAATTGCCAGAGAGCTTGATTTGAAAATGATTACCATCAAGGATTTAATCCATTACCGCAATATGTCAGATGCTCTCGTGAAAAGAGAAGCGGACATAAAACTCCCGACTGAATTCGGCATGTTCAGGGCAGTCGGATATTCAAATATCCTTGACGGAAAAGAACATATTGCCCTTGTTAAGGGTGAGATTTCAGATGATAAGCCGACACTTGTCCGAGTTCACTCTGAATGCCTGACCGGAGATGTATTTGGATCGAACCGGTGCGACTGCGGCCCGCAGCTGCATGCAGCGCTTGCTCAAATCGAGGAAGCCGGCAGCGGCATCCTCTTGTATATGAGACAAGAAGGCAGGGGAATCGGCCTGCTGAATAAAATGAAGGCTTATGCACTGCAGGAAGAAGGGTACGATACAGTAGAAGCCAATCACAAGCTTGGATTTGCAGATGATTTAAGAGAGTATGGGATTGGGGCTCAAATCTTAAGAGATCTTGGCGTTTCAGAAATGAAGCTGCTGACAAACAATCCTAGAAAAATAGCCGGACTTGAAGGGTATGGTCTTGCCGTAGTTGACCGCGTACCTATTCAAATGCCATCTAAGAAAGAAAATGAAGGCTACATGAAAACAAAGCATAGTAAACTTGGACACTTACTAAACTTATAATCGGAGGAACTGTACATGAAAACATATGAAGGAAATTTAGTCGGATCAGGATTAAAAGTAGCGATCATCGTAGGAAGATTCAATGAGTTTATTACAAGCAAGCTCTTAAGCGGAGCAGTAGATGCTTTAAAACGCCACGGAGTAGAAGATGAAAATGTAGAGCTTGCATGGGTGCCTGGAGCGTTTGAAATTCCGCTCGTTGCGAAAAAAATGGCTTCTTCAAACAAATACGATGCAGTTATTACTCTTGGAACTGTCATAAGAGGTTCTACAACACACTATGACTACGTCTGCAATGAAGCAGCGAAGGGAGTTTCTCAAGCTTCAATGTCTACAGGAGTGCCGGTAATCTTCGGTGTCCTGACAACCGAATCAATCGAACAGGCGATTGAAAGAGCGGGAACAAAAGCTGGGAATAAAGGCTATGAAGCTGCGGTTGCTGCGATTGAAATGGCGAATTTAATGCGTACAATGGATTAATTTTAGGCAAAAGTGTTTAAAATGGGCGGAAAACTGTTTATAATGTTCTGAGGAGTGATTCTTCTTGAATCGAGATCAAAAAGATAAAGGAAGAAATCAGGAAAGAATTTTATTTTACATTATGATAGGCGCAAGTTTATTGTTTTTGCTTTCTCTAATCGGAAGGTTATTTCGTTAATGAGGGGTTCATATGTTAATTCGCTATAAGAAAAGCTTTGAAAAAATTGCAATGGGTCTTCTGTCTTTTATGCCAAATGAAAAAGATTTAAAACATTTGCAGCAGACGATGAAACAATATGAAACAGATGAGAAATGGCAGCTGTTTCTTTGGAAAGATGAAGATATCATTGGAACAATCGGAGTAGTGTTTCAGGATGATGATCACGTGAAGATTCAGCATGTAAGTGTGAACCCTTCGCATCGCCATCAGGGAATCGGCAAGAAAATGGTGACGGCATTAAAAGAACAGTACAAGACAAAAACAGTTATTCCAGATCAACATACAAAAGCATTTTTTGAGAGATGCACAGATTGCGATTAAAAAAACAGATGAAGCATATGCTTCATCTGTTTTTTTTCTGATTGCGGATCAGGCTGCTCTTCCTTTCCGCAATCACATCGCTCCGGTCACGCATTGTATGCTTATGAATCAGGAATTCATCGGAGAGATCGCTCGGGTTCCCCCATTGCAGGCGATGCTTTGTGCAAAATTCGATGCAAGTACGAAGGAGATCGCTGTCTTCAATCGGCAGATTCACACTTTCATATGGACGTTTGTTTTCGATGTCTTTGCTTTTTTTTCTTAAAAGTTCCGCCGTCTTCTCAGGATTTAAACCAAGGGAGAGCAGAGCGTCTTTTTCCTGCTCCAATATGGCAAGGGCATTGGATATCATTCGGTGAGCGCCATTCCAGTTGCTTCTTCTGTGATGATAAAGGCCGACCGCAATTTGGATCAGACCAACCCAGTATATCTTTCTCTGACCGGGAGGATCTTCTTTCCAATATTCTTCAAGCACTTCATGGCATTCGAAGTAATCGCGGTCTCCGTGAAAATGAACAAGGTATTCTATATATGATTTCGGATACAAACCATCACCCCATTGTCTTTGCTTATGTATTGATTAGTGTAGCATAAACTCTATGACTTTCCTTTATGAAACACAAAAAGTGCTCATGAAGAGCACCTTTTGAATGAAAATTAATACAACCAAGCAGCTCCGACAATAATCAATAAAATAAACAATACAACGATTAATGCAAAGCCTGAACCGTAGCCTTTATCTCCCATTTACTTGTTCCTCCTTAAGTATCTTGCATTTACATAGGTATCTTATGTAGGTGGTCCTGTGTTTGTTTGGGCGTTTATCACAATTTTGGCCTTTTTTTGAACCGGAGGACTTCTCCCCTCTGAAAATAAGTGTTGGAGATTGGAAGCAGAATGTTCTATACTATAGGGTAGCCGACATGAATGGTACAGAATGAAGTGGTGGGATGAAGTTGCAGTACAAAGTGAAAATTGACGCATTTGAAGGGCCGCTCGATCTTCTATTGCATTTAATCAATACGCTCGAGATTGATATATACGATATACCCGTAGCTGAAATTACAGAGCAGTATATGCTTTATATACATACGATGAAAGAACTCCAGCTTGATGTAGCTTCAGAATATTTAGTAATGGCGGCAACTCTGCTCTCCATCAAAAGCGGAATGCTGCTTCCAAAGCATGAGGAAGAGCTGGTTGAGGACGAATTCGGATTTGAACCTGAGGAAGATCCGCGGGACGAACTGATGAGAAGGCTGATCGAATACAGAAAGTACAAAGAGGCGGCAGTGGATCTTAGGCATATGGAAGAAGAACGTTCTCAGGTTTATACAAAACCCCCTAGTGATTTAAGCGAGTTTGCCGGTGAGCCTGTATTTGATAAAGAATCTATGAATGTATCAATCTACGATATGCTCGGTGCCTTCCAGAAGATGATGCGGAGAAAGAAGCTTCAGAAACCATTGCAGACAAAAGTTGCACGCCAGGAAATACCGATTGAAAAGAGAATGGATGAAATCCTTATGGAATTGAAGCGGAATCCAAGGCGGCGAAAATTTACGGAGCTTTTTCCTTCCGATCAAAAGGATCACCTGGTTGTCACATTTCTTGCCATCTTGGAATTGATGAAAAAGAACAACATCATGATTGAACAAGAAGAAAATTTTTCTGATATTTATATTCTGGGGAGGTCTTAAAACCTTGGAGAAATGGAAATCCATCATTGAAGCTCTTCTATTTGCTGCAGGGGATGAAGGGCTGTCAATGAAACAGCTGACGTCCGTACTTGAAACAGAAGAGGGAACGATTTCTGAAGTCATACAGGAACTTCAGAATGATTACAAGAAAAAACAGCGCGGCATCGAATTGATTGAAGTGGCGGGAGTCTTTCAATTAACGACGAAAAAAAAGCATGCTGCCTTTTTAAAAAAACTGGTTGAAACACCCAATCACACCGCACTATCTCAGGCAGCTCTTGAAATTCTGGCGATTGTTGCATACCGTCAGCCTATAACAAGGGCTGAAATCGAAGATATCCGCGGCGTGAAATCAGAGCGTCCGCTGCAGACGCTGACTTCTAAAGTGCTTGTGAAAGAAGTGGGACGGGCTGAAGGAACAGGAAGAGCGATTTTATACGGAACGACGAAAGAATTCCTTGAATACTTCGGATTAAAAACGATAAAAGAACTTCCGCCCCTTCCTGAAAAAGATGATGATGACTCCTTTAATGAAGAAGCCGATCTCTTTTTTGAGAACTTTAATCAAACTTTTGAAGAAATCAAATAATTTACACAATAGCATCATGACCTATGATAAAATAGAGGAGAACGGGACAAAGGAATATCTTTGTTCCTTTTTTTGAATGAAAAACGCATAGGGGTGCTTGTCAGGTGATTATAAAAAATGGCAGAGGGTATGAATTAGTAAAAGAGATGCCCAATACATCCGAAGATTTTTTTAACCGCTCTGAAATCACAATTGTGTCAAAAAAGATGGAGAAAACGTTTTATGTTTTGTATGTGAGGTATTTCGAAGACAAATTCAGAGAACAGAATCCTTTGCTTTTTGAAGGATCAGACCTGAGCATTAAAGATGTAATGGCACTGATATGCATCATTCAAAACGAAGCACTTTTAGAGCGCAAAAGGCTCTATCTGAACACAGAAGAAGAATTTCTCATGTTTCTTCAGGGAATCGACCTTCGTGCAGCTATTGAATTGATTCCGGAGATGAACCGAAATCAGACGATGAAATGGTCAGAAGTTGTTCAAAAGCTAAAAACACCCATACATAAAGAATAGCTTAAGAATTTGAAAGGATGTGTTTGAATGGGAAATATGATCGTAAAAGCACAAACAGAACAAGTTGAAGTATTTTTAGGAAACGTCGTAAAGGAGCTGAATACGTTTTTAAACCATGCAACAATTTCATCATTTTTAAATGAAACAGATGGGAATGAAACTTATTATGAGGATCTTTTCCGTAATTTGAGAAGACTTTCTGTTTATTGCGAAGAGGGGCTTGAAGCTTGTCACATTGTTCTTCAAAATGAGCCTTTCAGAAAGCCGGCAGCTGAAAAAGCACTTTATAAAATTTATCATCAGTGCATTGAAGAATTTTATAATCCGAAAAATGATGTTTGGTATGAAGACAGCAGATCTGCCTATACCGGCAAGAATGCAATCAAATACCGCCACTCGGCTCCAGAATCACTTAAGGTTATGATTGCTTCATTAGAAAGCGGTTTTCAGGAAATCCGCGAAGAACTCGAATACTACGAGACGGATTACCGTACGAAAATGATCCAGTCTAAATAATAAAAAATGGCAGCTGTTCTGTTACTTGCAGAGCGGCTGTTTTTTTTACGTCTTCCTGCTAATCCATCCCTGTTTTCCCCTGCAGTTTTTCAAATTTATCGTTCATAACCTTTGTCCACCCGCATAAACTTGTACAAAACAATAAAAGGACGTGGGTGTTATGCGGCAATGGAAACAGATAGCAGCGATCGTACTCATCTTCTTCTTGCTGATTTCAGGTTTGCCTCGCCATTCTTCTGCTGAAATGGGCGTAAGTGCAAGAAGTGCGATATTAATTGAACAGGAATCCGGCAGAGTCCTATTTGAGAAAGACGCCCATGCAAAAAGAAGAATTGCCAGCATAACAAAGATTATGACAGCGATTCTTGCAATTGAATCCGGAAAAATGGACGAGAAGGCAACGGTAAGCAATCGTGCGATACATACAGAGGGTTCAGCGGTCTACTTGCAAGAAGGAGAAAAAATTAAGCTTGAAGATCTTGTATATGGACTGATGCTCCGTTCAGGAAATGATGCAGCGGTTGCAATTTCCGAACATGTGGGAGGCAGCGTTGAGGGGTTTGTCCATTTAATGAATCAAAAAGCTGCTGAAATCGGCATGATGAATACGGAGTTTGCCAATCCGCATGGTTTGGATGATCATGAAAATCACTATTCGTCAGCCTATGACATGGCGATCCTTACAAGGTACGCGATGGAAAATCCGATGTATCAAAAAATTTCCGGAACAAAGGTTCATCGTGCACCAAATCCGAATGAACAATGGGACCGTGTGTGGAGAAATAAGAATAAGCTGCTGACCAGTCTTTATGAGTACAGCACCGGAGGGAAAACAGGCTATACAAAAAGAGCGAAACGCACACTCGTTTCCACAGCTCAAAAAGATGGCATGAATCTCGTCGCCGTGACGATTGATGCGTCAGATGATTGGAATGATCATATTGAAATGTTTAACATGGCGTTCAGCAAGTATGATTTATTCAAAATTAAAGAATCAGGTACGTTAAAAAAGATAGATATTAAAGATAAAATCTATAAAAATAAGCTTTTTATAAAAAGAGATGTGTTTTATCCATTAACAGAGGAGGAAGAAGACGATCTTAGAATTGATGTCTCCATATTGAGACCGGAAAAAAGCTGGAAAGACCCTGAGGATGTTCCGAACGTTGTGGGAAAAATGACGATTATTGTTGATGATGAAAGAGTGGATGAAGTGCCAATTTATTATGATAATGGTTTGACAAATAAACCAAACGCCTCGCTGTGGGAGAAATTCCGCAAGCTGTTTTTCATAAGGGCAGGCTTGAGCAATCATGATTAATATTATTTGGGTTGGGCTGACTGTCATCGGCATCGTCTTTGCCATGATCAATGGAACAATGGAACAAGTGAACGCTGCTGTTTTCAAAGGTGCAAAAGATGCTGTAACGATCAGCATCGGCCTGATCAGTGTCCTTGTATTCTGGCTCGGGCTGATGAAGATTGCTGAAAAGGCAGGTTTGCTTGAAAAGCTTGGACAGCTCTTTAAGCCATTCGTAAAAAGACTTTTTCCGGAAATTCCTGCAGATCATCCGGCAATGGGCTACATTTTGTCAAACATGATTGCCAACCTTTTCGGACTTGGAAATGCGGCAACTCCGCTTGGCATCAAAGCAATGGAACAGATGAAAAAATTAAATGGAGACAAACCTGCAGCAAGCAGGTCCATGATTACTTTTCTTGCCGTGAACACATCGAGTATTACCTTAATTCCAACAACCGTTATTGCCGTCAGGATGACATACGGTTCTAAATCTCCAACAGATATTGTCGGCCCCACTTTGCTTGCGACGATTATTTCAGCGATTGGCGCCATTTTGATAGACCGCTATTTCTATCATAGAAGAATGCGAAAGGAGAAAAAATAGGATGGCAATGATCAGTTTAATCTCTTTATGGATGATCCCGCTGATCATCGGGTTCATTCTATTATATGGGACGTTCAAAAAAGTGCCTACGTACGAAACGTTTGTAGAGGGCGGAAAAGAAGGAATTGATATTGCGTTTTCAATTATTCCTTATTTAGTGGGCATGCTTGTTGCGATAACGATTTTCAGGGCTTCAGGAGCTCTTGAATTTTTTGTGGGCATGATGAAACCGGCTCTGGATGCCATCAGCGTTCCAAGCGAGATCGTTCCCCTCGCATTTATCAGGCCTATTTCAGGAACAGCAGCACTTGGTATGACTACAGATCTGATTGCAGCTTACGGACCTGATTCGTTTATTGGGAGGCTTGCGGCCGTCATGCAGGGAAGTACAGATACAACTTTGTATATTCTGACGGTCTATTTCGGAGCTGTAGGAGTCAAAAAAATGGGGGATGCTCTTAAAGTCGGTCTGCTTGCCGACCTAATGGGAATTATTGCTTCAATCGTCATTGTTATGATGCTATTTTAATTTCGCTGTTTTCGCATTGACGGCTCGCATGAGTCAATTGCCCTCCGCTGAAGTCCACTCAAGGTTAATAACCATTTTTTCTAAAAGCAGCAAACTTTCATAAAAGAGCTTTGAATTTAGTTGAGCGGACTCCGGCATGCTGGAGTCCGCTTTTTTTGTAATGAAATATTTTTGTCTCATTGTTCCTGTTTTTGTGAGATAATAAGGCTTCATGCATTTTTTATAAAGGTTCTTTGTATTTTATATGTAAGCCATGCCTGCGCTGACCATCGAATGAGAACTTGTATAAAAAAATGATAAGAAGTAAGATGTTAACGAGGTGAAAGAAATGGAACGATTACAAAAAGTGATAGCTCATGCGGGTCTTGCATCAAGAAGAAAAGCAGAGGAGCTTATATTAGAAGGCAAAGTGACTGTCAACGGGAAGGTCGTAAGGGAGCTTGGTGTTAAGGTTTCCGGAAATGACCGTGTTGAAGTTGCAGGAGTGCCTGTTGAAAAGGAAGAGCCAGTTTATTTTATTCTTTACAAACCGCGCGGTGTAATATCTTCTGCTATTGATGATAAAGGAAGAAAAACAGTCACAGACTTTTTCCCCCAGATTAAAGAACGCATTTATCCGGTTGGCCGGCTTGATTACGATACTTCCGGCATCTTAATCATGACAAACGACGGTGATTTTGCCAATCTTCTTATGCATCCAAGCAATCAAGTAGAGAAAACATATGTAGCCAAAGTGAAAGGAATTCCGCTTCGTGAAAAGCTGAAGTCGTTAGAAAAAGGCATTATGCTCGAAGACGGGAAAACAGCTCCTGCCAAAGTGAAGTTTATGTCACTCGACAAAAAGAAGGAAACAAGCATTATTGAACTGACGATTCATGAAGGCAAAAACCTTCAAGTCCGCCGCATGTTCGAAGCGATTGGACATCCTGTACTGAAGCTGAAGCGCGAAACATATGCTTTCCTGGACTTGAAAGGGTTGAAAACAGGAGATGCGCGTGAATTATCTCCGCATGAAGTCAAACAGCTCAGATCACTTGCCAAGTTTGGAAAGTAAACCCTTTAATTTTCACATAAACTTCAAATTATCAAGAAAATGTTTGAAATAAACAGTGATATAATGAGTTGAAATGTATGAGGATATGGGAGAGTTTTTTATGAAAAAAAGACGGTTGCTCATGAGATCGATCATTCTGTCAGTGCTGGTTGCAGCACTTGGATATACGTTATACACAAAT
Organism: Peribacillus frigoritolerans; assembly: GCF_004358755.1. Lineage (GTDB taxonomy): Bacteria > Bacillota > Bacilli > Bacillales > Bacillaceae > Bacillus_P. The sequence continues at coordinate 532,082 of NZ_SMZY01000001.1, forward strand.
TTTTTCTCAAGCAAGGAAAAAGTAAAAGTTGGAAGCGATGCCCCTGATTTTGTTTTAACAGACATTAACGGGGACAAGCATCAGCTTTCAGATTATAAGGGGAAGGGCGTTTTCCTGAACTTTTGGGGAACTTGGTGCGAACCGTGCAAACGCGAAATGCCCTACATGCAAAATCAGTATGATTATTATAAAGAACAAGGTGTAGAGGTGCTTGCCGTCAACATCGCAGAGTCAAAGATTGCCGTACAGAATTTTACGGATACATATGATTTATCGTTTCCTGTCGTCCTCGATAAGGACCGGCAAGTGTTAGAAGCATACGGTGTTTTACCTCTTCCGACTACATTTCTGATAGATAAAGATGGAAAAGTAGCAGAAATAATCACGGGCCAGATGAATGAGCGGATGGTCAGGGATTATATGGAATCAATCAAGCCGTAAACGGGGAGTTTTCATCATGAATGAAGTGAAATGCAAGTGCGGGCACCATAATCCGCACGGAACGATCCTTTGTGAATCCTGCGGTCGTCCTGTCGGGGAAACAGACAGCAATAATCAGGCTGCTCCAGACCAGCTGCTGGATATGAAATATGATGGGAGTGCAAGACGCTCTCAGACCTATAAGAAAACGCCAATCGATAAGATCTGGAACTTTTTTTCATCTGTAAAAGTCGGAATATGGATTATTGTCCTGATTTTAATTGCTTCTGCAATTGGAACAATCCTCCCGCAGGTTATGTACATACCGCCGAATGTAACGCCTGAACAGTTTTACCGCGATGAGTACGGTGTAATTGGTCAGCTGTACTATCAGATGGGGTTTCATGAACTATTCAGCTCGTGGTGGTACATGGTTTTAATTGGAGCACTGGCCGCTTCATTGGTTATTGCAAGCTTAGACAGGTTTGTTCCGCTCTATCGGGCGTTGAAAAAACAAGGCGTCACCAGACATGAAAGCTTTATGCGAAGACAGCGGTTATTCAGCGAAACAGTTTCTGTTATGAATACGGAAGAACAGCTTGAAGCCATTAAAGATAAGTTAAAGAGAAAACGCTATCATGTCCGAGTGGAAAATGGCAATCTCCTTGCTGAGAAAAATCGTTTTTCAAGATGGGGTCCTTATGTCAATCATATCGGTTTGATCATCTTTTTGTTTGGAGCGATGCTCAGGTTTGTTCCTGGCATGTATGTGGATGATGTCATTTGGATACGCGAAGGGGAAACGAACGTCATTCCTGGTACAGAAGGAAAATATTTTCTCAAGAGCGACAAGTTTGTGATGGAAACATACAAAAAAGACAGCGAAGATGAAGTCTTCCAGGATGCTATTACTAGAGTAGGTGATGGAAGCGTTGCTAAGAATTATCAGACAAACGTCACTTTGTACGAAAGACAAGGCGGAGCAGTCCTTGGTGAAGAGCCTGAGCTTAAGAAGATAAAGGATGAGCAAATCAAAGTGAATCAGCCGCTTAAGCATGATTCATACGCTTTGTATCAAGTTGATTTCAAATTAAATGAATTGAACAAAATGACATTTAGTTTAGTAGACAAAGAGACCGAGGAAAACTTTGGACAGCTGACAATCGACTTGCTTGATCCTCAAAAAGAATTTGATTTGGGCAATGGCTATAAAGTAGAAGTGGCAAGCTACCTTCCTGATTTTTATTTTAACAGCGAGGGAGAACCTGCTACGAAAACGAGAATACCGGATAATCCTGCTTTTGTATTTAAAATGATTTCTCCTGATAAACCTGAAGGCGAAACAAGCTTTGTAGCCATTCAGCAGACAATTGAACCAAATGAAGACAATCAGCTGAAAATGAAGTTTGAGGGCGTGCAAACAAAGAATCTATCAGCACTTACTGTACGCAAAGACAATACTCTTTGGTTTCTTGGACTTGGCGGAGCGATTTTCATGATCGGTGTCACCCAGGGCATGTATTGGAATCATCGCCGCATTTGGATCAGACGAAGCGGAGATGGGATTCTTCTTGCAGCGCATACAAATAAGAACTGGTACGGTATTAAAAATGAGATTGATACGGTGCTTGAGGGCACGCAAATTGAAAAGCTGAAGGATCAGTCAGACGAGAAATAAGACAGATCATAGAGGAGGAAAAGGTGTGGCGGCTCTAAGCAGTAATTTGCTATTTGCAGCATTCATTTTATATCTGGCTGCGACATTTCTTTTTGGCGGAGCCATCCGTGATAAGAGAAAAGAATACAAAAAGCCAAGCAAATGGGCGTCTGCGGGTATTGCGATCACAATTCTTGCTTTTGCAGCACAAGCTGGCTATTTCATAACGAGATGGATCGCATCCGGTCATGCACCGGTCAGCAATCTGTTTGAATTTACAACGTTCTTTGGCATGATGCTCGTTCTTGCATTTATAGTACTCTACTTTATTTATAAAGTGTCCATTTTAGGACTTTTCACTCTGCCGGTTGCTTTGCTGCTTATCGCTTATGCAAGCATGTTTCCGTCAGATATCTCACCGCTTATTCCTGCGCTTCAAAGCAGCTGGCTGCACATTCATGTGACAACAGCCGCTCTTGGACAGGCGATTCTTGCCATCAGCTTTATAGCAGGTGTCATTTATCTGATCAGGACAGTGGATCAGTCGAAAAATTCCAAGAAAACATTCTGGCTTGAAGTAGTTATGTATACACTTGTAGCTACGATTGCATTCATTGCCATTACAAGCACTTTCAGAATGATGGATTATGAAGCCGTATATAAATGGACAGATAAAAATGATCAGAATGCTGAAATGATCTATAATCTGCCTGCCCTTGTAGGGCCGCATAAAGGCGAGCTATTAACAGAAGGGAAAATGGAAGCTTTTATCGAAGTTCCTGCTCTCATTTCTGCCAGAAAGCTGAATACTGTCATCTGGTCAATTGCTGCCGGGTTATTATTATACGGAGCAATCCGTTTAATTCTGAGAAAGCGAATCTCAGCTTTCCTTCAGCCTCTCACCAAAAATGTGAATCTTGACTTAGTAGATGAAATCGGTTATCGCTCAGTTACAATCGGGTTTCCGGTCTTCACGCTTGGAGCGCTCATTTTTGCAATGATCTGGGCGCAAATTGCCTGGACCCGCTTTTGGGGCTGGGACCCTAAAGAAGTCTGGGCATTAATTACATGGCTTTTCTACGCAGCCTACCTGCATTTGCGCCTGTCAAAAGGATGGCAGGGAGAAAAATCAGCATGGCTTGCTGTTATTGGATTTGCCATCATCATGTTTAACTTGATTTTCGTTAATCTGGTCATTGCCGGCCTGCATTCTTACGCATAGGCAGAACTTGCTTTTCTTGCTAAAGAGCCTTCACTCATATAAAGTGAAGGTTTTTTGGTAAGATAATGCTATAGGAGTTTTTTAAGGAGGAGAAGCAAGATGGAAAACAACATGAACTATAAAATTCTGGTCGTAGATGATGAAGACAGAATCAGAAGACTTTTGAAGATGTACTTAGAAAGAGAAAACTATCAAATTGAAGAAGCTGACAACGGCAGTGATGCTCTTGAAATGGCACTGTCTGCAGAATACGACTTAATCCTGCTTGACTTAATGATGCCGGGCCTTGATGGGATTGAAGTATGCAGACAGCTGCGCCTGAAAAAAGCGACTCCGATCATTATGCTTACAGCAAAAGGGGAAGAAGTGAACAGAGTTCAGGGATTTGAAGTTGGAACAGACGACTACATCGTCAAGCCTTTCAGTCCGAGAGAAGTTGTTTTAAGAGTGAAAGCACTGCTGAGGCGCTCATCGACAACATCATTCCTGAAAACAGAAACGAAAGCTAAGAATGTGATTGTCTTCCCGCATCTTTCCATCGATCACGATGCACATCGCGTGCTTGCAGACGGCAAAGAGGTCAGTTTAACTCCAAAAGAATATGAGCTGCTCTATTTTCTCGCAAAAACGCCTGATAAAGTATACGACCGCGAGAAACTGTTAAAAGAAGTATGGCAATACGAGTTCTTCGGGGACCTGAGAACGGTTGATACTCATGTCAAACGGCTGAGAGAAAAACTGAGCAAGGTATCACCTGATGCAGCCACCATGATTGTCACGGTATGGGGAGTTGGATACAAATTTGAGGTAGGCAGTGAATGATGTTTTGGAAAAGCGTAGTCGGTAAACTGTGGTTTACCATTTTATTGCTCGTTTCATTTGTTTTATTAATTCTGACTGTGCTTCTTCTTGAATTCATTGAAAATTATCATGTGGATGAGGCCGAACGGGAGCTTACACAATTAGCCAACAAAATCTCGGTTATTCTAGAAAAACATGAAGATCAGGAACTCGCGCGGTCAATTTCATGGGAACTGGCGGATGAACTTACAAGCATCATCATCGTTGAAGATCAGGACAAATACTGGTTTTCGCCCAAGAAATTCGAGAGCACCCCGGTTTTTGACATGCAGGATATTCAGAAAGACCGCGAGCTTTCTAAAGTTTTTACAGATCAAAAAAATGTCAGCAAGCTCACGGAACTCTCCAAAGAGCAGCAGATCAGCTCGGACAACAATGATGAAGTGCTGGTCGTTGGCGTACCCTATGAGCTGAAAAATGGAGAAAACGGGGCAGTGTTTATGTCACAGTCACTGCTTGCTGTTCACGAAACAACAAAGCATACAACAAAGTATATTCTGCTTGCTGCAGGTATTGCAATTGTATTAACGACAATATTCGCTTTCTTTTTATCAACTAGAATTACCTATCCGCTCAGAAAAATGAGGGAAGCAACGCAAGAGCTTACACGCGGTAAGTTCGATACGAAGGTGCCGATTTTAAGTCACGATGAAATTGGCGAGCTTGCCATCGCGTTTAATCAGATGGGCAGGCAGCTGAAATTCAACATTAATGCACTTAACCAGGAAAAAGAACATTTAACAAGCATATTAAGCAGTATGGCAGACGGCGTCATCACGCTTAATATTGATGGGACGATTCTGGTGACGAATCCGCCTGCTGAACGTTTTCTTCAGTCCTGGTACTACGAACAAAAGATGCAAATCAATGAGGGGGAGGAAATCCCTCCAGAAGCGAAAGAATTATTTCAAAGAGTCGTCAATACAGAGAGAGAACATATAGTAGAGGTCAATCTGCAGGGCAGGAGCTGGGTGATGGTTATGAGCCCTCTTTATAACCAGTCTTATGTACGGGGCGCAGTTGCTGTTCTTAGGGATATGACAGAAGAAAGAAGACTCGATAAGCTCCGTAAAGATTTTATTGCCAATGTCAGTCATGAGCTGAGAACGCCGATTGCCATGCTGCAGGGATACAGTGAAGCGATTGTCGATGACATTGCGAACTCTGAGGAAGAGAAAAAAGAGATTGCTCAGGTCATCTATGATGAATCGCTGCGCATGGGAAGACTTGTTAACGATTTGCTTGATCTTGCAAGAATGGAAGCAGGGCACATTTCTCTTAATTTAGAGCGAATCTTGGTTCATGAGTTTATTGAGAAAATAAGCCGGAAATTCCAGGGACTTGCAAGAGACAAAAAAATTTCGTTAACCTCCTCTTTTTCACTAGATGATCCTGAGTTTGTCCTTGATCCGGATAAGATTGAACAAGTTTTGACGAACCTGGTTGATAATGCGATCAGACATACCCTTGAAGGGGGATCTGTTGAAATTCATGTTCAAACCGTTGCAGGAGGCATGAAAATAGACGTAAAAGATACAGGAACAGGTATTGTAGAAGAGGATTTGCCTTTTGTCTTTGAACGTTTTTACAAAGCGGATAAAGCAAGAACGAGAGGACGTTCGGGCACTGGGCTTGGCCTTGCGATTGCAAAAAACATCGTAGATGCTCATGCAGGCACTATCAATGTTCACAGCAAGGTAAATGAAGGGACAGCGTTCAGCTTCTATTTGCCTCGAAAAAGCGATGTTTCTGATAGAACATGACGAAAATTCTTGTTTCATAAGAAACACCGAATGAAATTTCTGTTGAAGACCTTAGTCGTTTTATGTAAAATAAGACTGAATTAATAAAATTGTATACTTTGAGATATAGGTGCTTTACGCTTAATAGGGAATCAGGTGAAATGCCTGAACTGTCCCCGCAACTGTATTTGCCGACGATACTTTGTCTAAACCACTGTATAATCAGATGGCTCTATTGCTGTTTATTATATGGGAAGGTTCGAGTGGAGGATGACGCAAAAGTCAGTAGACCTGCCGATGTCTCTTACTTTGTTTGTATTCTTCGGGGCCTGAGCATAGAAACGGCAGGATTTATGTTTCTTTGCATATAATCTGAATCTAATTATGCCGTTTTTAAGCCCATCTGAGAAGATGGGCTTTTTTATATTTCTCAGGACATAGAGAATAAGCTCCAAAGCCTGACTTCCGTGTGATAGCTTATCAAAGCGAAGCGCATTACCTTTTCTTAAGTGTTTCAAGATCCACTAAATAGATACATACAGAAGAAGGAGAGATTCGTTGTGAAAAAATTAATAAGTTTACTGTCCGTTTTCCTTTTAGCGCTGCTTGCAGCTTGCGGAAATACAGCGGAGGAACCGAAGAAAGAAGCTCCAAAATCTGAACAGGCTGCTGATGAAGCAGAAGAAATGAAAGCTGCTGTCACACTTACTAAAAATGAAATGGCAGAAAAAGTAGATTCTAAAGAAGTGGCTTTTGAAGAAGGCCAGACTCTGATGGATGCAATGAAAGCGAATTTCAAAGTGGAAGAAGCTGGCGGCTTCATCAGCGGAATTGATGGAATCATGGCAAGCGATGCGGATAAAACTTACTGGCATCTAATTGTTAATGGAGAAGACGCTATGACGGGAGCTAATGAAATCGAGCTGAAAGATGGAGATAAAGTTGAGTTCGATTTAAGAAAATATGAGTAATCCTGGAGAGCACTATGACGACTAGAAGAATCAGTCTGCTTTCACTCCTGATCGCATTATCAGTTGTTGGAAGAATGGCTTTTCAATTTGTGCCGAACATTCAGCCGATGACTGCCATTATTCTCATCACTTCTATATTAATTGGCCCTGTAAATGGCATGATTGTAGCCGTTTTAGGATGCTTTCTGAGCAATTTGCTGCTCGGGATGGGAACATGGACAATCTGGCAAATGCTCGCATGGGGGATTCTCGCATTGATAACAGGTCTTTTAGGCAAATATGTGAAATCTAATCGCATGATTATCTTTACACCCATTTCTGTGTTAGCAGGATACCTATTCGGTTTTGTTGTTTCACTGAATATGTTTTTCTTGACTGACCATGGATTCGCCTATTATCTTGCTGGTCTGCCGTTTGATACAGCACATGCAATCGGAAATGGCATTTTCTTTCTTTTGCTTTATCCTGTCATGAGAAAAACGTTTGAGTATTACTTGAAAAAGAAGGATTACGGCGTAACAATGCAATAAGAAAAATGGTAAAATAAAAGAGCGATTAGTTTCGCTCTTTTTACTTTTAACCCTAAAGGAGCTGCTGAAAAAATGAATTTATATACAAGAACAGGCGACAAAGGGAAAACAAGCATTATTGGCGGCCGAGTCGATAAAGATGATTTAAGAGTAGAGGCATACGGCACGATTGATGAAGTAAATTCATTCGTCGGACTTGCCATGACGTGGCTTCATGAAGATAAACTGATTGACTTGTATCATGAATTTGAAAAAATTCAGCATGAGCTGTTTGACTGCGGAAGCGATCTTGCGGTCATACATGGCAGACAAAAGCATCCGTATAAAACAACAGCTGAAATGATTGCATTCTTAGAAGAAAGAATTGATCAGTATTCTGCTGAAGCTCCGCCGCTGCAGCGCTTTATCCTTCCTGGAGGCACACAGGCAGCATCCGCCATACATATTGCAAGAACTGTAGCAAGAAGAGCTGAACGCTGCATTGTTTCCCTGCAGAAGCAAACAGAGATCAATGAACATGTATTAAAATATATGAATAGACTTTCAGATTACTTTTTTGCTGCAGCAAGAGTCGCAAATGCGAGACTCGGCTCTAAAGATGTGGAATACGAAAGAAGCGCAATCGTATTTACGAAGCCGGAACAGTCATAATATAATTAGAAATCAAGGAAGGGAGCACCTTCCTTTTTATACGTTTAGAAATTATTATAGTGAAAAGGATATGGATTATATCATAAAATGATCTGCGTCCAGCTCCTAGGCCAGATAAGAATCCGCCAAAAAAGTCAATACCGGACTTTTCTGGCGGATTCTTATCTGGCTGTCGGATCTTGTTCTATGAACAGATATATAGTTAGTTATATGTAACTTTTTATACTAGAAAATCGACTAATGGTTTGATCGGGGGTTCATTCATGGAAGAGGCCTTTCAGAGGATCTATGAAAAGTATCATGGTGATATTTTTCAATTCTTATTTTATATGGTGAAAAATCGTGAGCAGGCTGAAGACCTCGTTCAGGAGGTTTATATACGAATTTTAAAATCCTATGACAGCTTTGAGGGAAGAAGCAGTGAAAAAACGTGGATTTTCTCTATAGCAAGGCATGTAGCCATCGACTTTTTCAGAAAGCAAAAAACCTTGAAGCAAAGGATTTTGGAAACATTTGATTGGGACCGGCAGCAAATAAAGGATGTGCGGCCAATGCCTGAGGAAATTGCCGCTCAAAATGAAGAATTGCAGGGGATTTACCGTTCTCTCGACAGCTGTACAGTTGATCAGCGCTCTGTCATTATTTTGCGTTATTTGCAAGGGCTGTCCATTGCTGAGACTGCTGCTGCCCTTGGCTTTACTGAGAGCAAAGTGAAAACCACCCAGCACAGAGCATTAAAAGCATTGAAAAAACATTTGACTGACCATAATGTGAGGGAGGAGGGGATTTTAAAAGGATGAACAAATCAAATTGGAATGAAGATCAAATTACCGAAGCCTTAAGAAAGCTGCCGGCAATTGAAGATAAACGGACTTCTGCTGAAATTTATGCCCGGCTACCGAAAAAAGAATATAAACACAGGAAGCCTTGGGTAACACCTGCTTTCGCAAGTATTGCCGCACTTTTTATTCTATTATTAATATCGCCTTTTTTCATTAATCAATTAGGTATAAATCAAAGCAGCAGCAAATCAGAATCAAGCATGGATAAAGCAAGTTTAGACCAGGCACAGCCATTCTCGGAGAATGCTGAATCAAAAAAAGAGGATGAACTGACAGGCGGCTCTGAAAAAAGCACATTTGTTGCCCGTTCTGAAGACGGTTTTTCCATCGTCACAGCTGCTTTTCCGGATCAGCAGGTGCAAAATATGATCCCTCTCAGCTTTCAAATGGAAAAGAGTGAAGATTATCTGAACATGTTTCAATCGGTTCTTTCAGATTTTAATCCGGCACAAGCAGGGCTAAGTTCCTCTTCTTTATCAGGGTTGAAGCTTACTTATGCAGAAGGCATTCCACCTAAGCTATTAATAGACGTTAACGAAAATCCTTTCGCTGGGTCCGCATCAGAAACGGACAATAAACTTTTTACAGAAGGCATTGAAGAGTCCTTCCGCTGGCAGGGTGTTGAAGAGGCAGAGTATTTTAAAAACGGAGAGAAGGGAATAGAACTGGGTGCATATGGCTTCCGGGAAGGGATGAAACTTGGCGCTCTTAAAAGAAAAGCGTATTTCCTTTACCAGGAGAGCATTGAATCCCCTAAACTTCTCGCACCATCCCTGCTGTCATTCAATAAACTGTCTGATGCATTGTCTGCAATGAAGGGAAAAGGGACACTCGGGCTTAAGCCTGTGATCGAAAAAACAGTTGTCATTAAAGACATTGAAGAAACAAAAGATGATGTGACAATTGAATTTACTGCTGAATCAACGATTGATAATAATGAAACAGATACTCTGATGCTTGAAGCTATCTTAATGACTGCAAAAGAGTTTGGATATGAGAGTGTGAAGTTCGAAGGATTAAATGTAGACAGAGTCGGAGAAATGGATTTGACAGAGGCTGTACCTGTTCCGTTTTCCCCAAATCCTGTCGAATTAAATGAATAGAGAAGTATTTTGACCGCTGCAGGAGTGAATGCTGCGGTTTTTTTATGTTAGGAAACAACGAGTCTTTGCTTATGATGAAAAGAAAAGTCTTTTAGCAAAGCCAGTTTTCGTATAGAATCTGATATTCTTTGCAAATAACAGAAAATGTAAAAAAAAAAACGAACGCTGCATTGCCTGTGAAATTACAGGAATTTAAAGGAATGGCCAGATTAAGCAATCCATTCCCCTGCAAATCCTTATGTATGAATTGGAAATCACTGCATAATACTAGTATTGGTCATTTTTTGACAAACAAAGTATAGGGGGAAGTTATGTTAGATTTGTTAAGAAGGTTATCAATCGCGTTACTAGTTGGTATATGCATCGTTCTGTTATTCGTAAGCGGCACTCAGGCAAAGGCTGAAGGAAGATCTGGCGCTGTAGAATTAAATTGGTCCAGCCCCATAAAGGGGACAATTACTGATACGTTTGGAACAAGAAGCGGAAAACATAAAGGGATTGATATCGCAGCTCCAGAAGGAACCATCATTCAGTCTGTGCAAAAAGGTCTTGTGACGAAATCCTATTATTCAGATACATATGGACATGTGGTATTTATAAAGCATCCAGAAGGCTATGAAACGGTCTATGCTCATTTAAGCAAAAGATCAGTCTCAGAAGGTTCCAAAGTGGAAAGTGGAGATGAAATAGGCGTTATTGGAAATACAGGCGCATCAAGAGGAACACATCTTCATTTTGAAGTGCATAAAGGAAAATGGACCTTCGATAAGAAAAATGCTGTTAATCCATTTCTGATGGTGGCTGCAAATAAAATTGAAACCGTGCCGGTGCTCTCGATGCCAGCATCAGCTGCGGTGAAAAATCCAGCTTCTATTACTGTGAAAAAAGGGGACACGCTGTGGGGGCTCTCAAAGACATACGGCCTTCCAATTGAAGCCTTAAAAGAGAAGAATGGACTGTCATCAAACACTTTGGCAATAGGCCAAAAGTTAATCGTTAAAGATAAGCCGGATATTAAAACGTACACTGTGAAAAAGGGAGATACCCTTTTCTCAATTGCAGATGAGTTTCAAGTGACAGTTCATCAGCTGAAAAAAGAAAATCGTTTAAAAACGGAAGCGATTTTTCCCTATCAGAACTTGAAAATCTCTAATCATTCCAGTTCTTCAGAATAAACAGAAAATGCATTGTCACACTGCCCAAAAAAAGTTATAATGGACAAAACTTACGGGGGGCAGACGATGCGGACAGACTATCACAATCATTTAGAACGAGGCAGCCTGACACTTGATTATTTGAAGCAATTCACAGATGAAGCTGCAAAAAAAGGCATTCAGCACTTTGGAATCTCAGAGCATGCCTATCACTTCTATCAGACAAAAGATATACTAAGCAATCCGTGGGTAGAAGAAAGACGATACTATGATATGAAGGACTATGTGGAGCTTTTTAAAGACGCATGGAATCATGGAATTGATGTGAAAATGTCTATTGAAATGGATTATACACCAGGGAAGCATGCTGAAATGAAAACTTTCATTGATACATATGATTTTGATTATGTTATCGGTTCCATCCACTGGGTTGATGACTTTGGCATTGATTTAAAAGAGTTTCTTCACGAATGGGACAGGCGCGATGTAAATGAAGTATATGAAAAATATTTCGATCAGGTTGTAACACTTGCTCAGTCAAATTTGTTTGATATTGTAGGACACCTTGATTTAGTGAAGATTTTTAAATATGTGCCGAGTGATGAAGAATTTTTGCTGAAGCAATATGATAGAGCAACAGATGCTCTTGCCGCATCGAAAACCTGTGTTGAGATCAGCACGGCCGGCTTGAGAAAGCCTGTTGGTCAGCTGTATCCGGATGAAAGACTTCTCTCTCTATGTTTTCAGAAAAACATTCCGATTGTCCTTTCTTCTGATGCACATATACCTGGTGACGTGGGGGCGGACTATGATCAGGCCATCGCTCTTGCAAAAAAAGTCGGATATACTTCATTAATGACGTTCCAAAAAGGGGAGCGAAAAGAAGTGCCGCTTAAATAGTTGTATAAAAAAAGGTCATTCTATATAGAGTGACCTTTTTTCTGCAGTTCTCATTTCATAAATAAGAAAAAATTCAATCGCCTCCTATCTATTTAGTTGCTAATAGTAGTAAAATGAAAGTCTACACATCATTTAGCGGGAGAATTTCATGTCAAAAAAGAAAAAAGTTCTTTACATATATTTTTTTATCAGTATGATCTGGATTTTTGGAACAGATCATTTAATTGCGGTTTTAGACTACGATATTTATACGTTTATTCTTATTTCAAAATTTAAAGCCATTGTTTTTATCATCGCCACAAGCATCTTCATCTACTACTTAATCAATGAAAACGAACAGTTTAAGGAGTTGGAGCGGGAGAAAGAAAAGCTTTTGTCCCTGATTAATTCCATGGTGGATTTTGTGAACTTTAAAGATGGCCAGGGCAGATGGATTGAAGTCAATACCTTTGGTTTGAACCTATTTCAGCTGCAGGGTGTTGAATATAAAGGGAAAAGTGACCGGGAGCTTGCTGAATACACGGATTTCTATAAAGAAGCGCTTTTATTTTGCGAAAAATCTGATGAAATCACATGGCAGGGTGGAACAGTCAGCCGCTGTGAAGAAATTATCCCGCTGCCTGACGGAAGCTTCAAAACGTTTGATACGATCAAAGTTCCACTATATAACGATGACGGGTCAAGAAAAGCTCTTGTTGTCATCGGGCGGGATATTACACAAATGAAAGAAGCCGAGGACCGTCTGCAGAAGGCTGAAAAATTAAGTGTTGTGGGAGGTCTTGCTGCAAGTGTTGCCCATGAAATAAGAAACCCCCTGACCTCTCTAAAGGGTTTTGTTCAGCTGATGAATAAAAACGACAGTGTGAACAAAATGTATTACGAAATTATGGAAAGCGAGCTGGACCGGATCAATGAGATCGTCGGTGAACTCCTTGTTCTGGCCAAACCGCAGAATATTCATTTTAAAAAAACAAATTTGAACCAGCTTATGTGCAACGTTATATCACTTTTGGAGTCACAGGCTAATATGTACGGCGTTAATATTGAATTTGAGCACGCAGCCGGCATGCCGGATATTGATTGTGAGCCTAATCAGCTTAAACAAGTCTTTATTAATGTCATTAAAAACTCGATTGAAGCCGGCTCTACAACCATTGAGATTAAAGTCAGCCACAATCAGGAACATGCCTTCGTCATGATTGCTGATGATGGTGACGGAATTGAAGATGAAAGACTTAAAAGACTCGGTGAACCATTCTATTCTGTGAAAGAAAAAGGAACAGGACTCGGCCTCACCGTAAGCTACAGAATCATTGAATCACATAATGGAAAAATATCTTTCAGCAGCAAAGTTGGCGAAGGGACGGCCGTTGAGATTGAAATTCCGATGAAAAGAGCATAAAAAAACAGAGAGCAGGAAGCCTGTTCTCTGTTTTTGTCTATAAAGATTTCTTTATTTTTTCATTTCCAAGTGTCCTTATCTGTCTTTCGGAGCTAAACAGTCGGTTCAGCATTTCATAGTGTCCAGCTCCATCGCCCAACTCCTTGGCCAGAACGGCTCATCCAGCAAAGGCAAAAAGCGCCTTCACTGGCTGATCCTTATCTGTCTGTCGGAGCTAAACGGGCGATTCCGCATTTCATGGTGTCCAGCTTCACCTCCTAACTCCTCGGCCAGAACGGATCCGCCCGTAAAGGCAAAAAGCGCCTTTACGGACGGATCCTTATCTGTCTTTCGGAGCTAAACAGTCGGTTCAGCATTTCATTAGTGTCCAGCTCCATCGCCCAACTCCTTGGCCAGAACGGCTCATCCAGCAAAGGCAAAAAGCGCCTTCACTGGCTGATCCTTATCTGTCTGTCGGAGCTAAACGGGCGATTCCGCATTTCATAGCTCAATGGCTCTAATAGATACGATATCATCTATTTCGGATAGGGTTGTCAGCAGAGCATCGTCCAGGGATCGGTCGAATGAGAGCATCATGATGGCTTCTCCGCCAGCGTTTTTACGGCCTACCTGCATGGTGGCGATGTTTACTTCATGATCACCTAAAATCCGGCCTACGCGCCCAATGACCCCCGGTTTATCAGTATGCTGAATATAAATGAGATGTCCTGATGGGTAAAAGTCGATATTAAAAGAATTAATGCCTACAATTCGTTCACCATAGTGAGGAATGTGCGTGCCTTTTATTTCAAAAGTTGTTTGGTCACCATGGATGGTTACAGTGATGCAATTCTCATATCCTGACTGATTTGAAGTGTTTTTTTCGCTGAAGCTGATTCCGCGTTCTTTTGCAATCATGCCTGCGTTTACTTCATTTACATTAGAAGCAACACGGGGTGTTAAGAACCCTGCAATCATGCTCTTTGTAATAAATGAAGTTTCAAGTTCAGCTACTGATCCTTCATATTTTATGGAAATGTCATTCACAGGTTCTTTCATGCACTGAGAAATGACGTTCCCCATTTTTTTGGCAAGCTTGTAAAATGGCTGAATTTTTTCGAATACTTCTTTTGTTAATGTCGGCAGGTTAACAGATGTCGTCACCATTTTGCCGTCCAGAAAATGAAGAACATCCTGTGCGACCTGGGCTGCAACGTTTAACTGCGCTTCCTTCGTAGAAGCTCCTAAATGAGGGGTTGCAATTACATTGTCAAAGGCAAGCAGAGGGTGATCAACTGGAGGTTCTGTTTCAAATACATCCAGAGCAACTCCTGCAATGTGCCCGTTTTCTAAAAAAGGGATAAGGGCTTCTTCATCGATAATTCCGCCTCGTGCACAGTTGAGCAAATATACGCCTTTTTTAGTCTTAGGCAAGGATTTTGCTCCAATAAGTCCTTTTGTTTCTTTTGTAAGAGGAGTATGTACAGTAATGATATCTGCCTGCTCTAGAAGTTCATCAAGACTCGCGTTTTTTACTGATATTTTTGCAGCGCGGTCACGGGTCAAAAATGGATCGAATACAAGCACATTTACTCCAAAAGCCTGCGCGCGTTTTGCGATTTCTGTTCCGATTCTCCCGAGTCCGACAATTCCCAATGTCTTGCCGTATAGCTCAGTTCCGACAAATGCTGTACGATTCCATTCATTAGACTTAACGGATACATTTGCCTGCGGAATATGGCGGAGAAGGGAAGTCATCATTGCAAATGTATGCTCGGCTGTGGAAATCGTATTTCCATCAGGTGCATTAATAACGACTACACCATGTTTAGTCGCTGCATCAAGATCAATGTTATCGATTCCAACACCGGCTCTTGCAATTATTTTTAGGGACGGCATTTTAGCGATTAATTCATCCGTAACTTTAGTGGCACTTCTGACAAGCAAAGCGTGAAACGTATGGAGTTCTTCTGCTGCCTCCGACGCTTTTTTCTGAACAACCTCTACATTTTCTGCTGCAAGCAAAGGCTGTAGCCCGTCTGCACTCATTGAATCTGACACTAGTATTCGATACATGATTATCCCCCTAGCACTTCTATTAAATATCAGATAATTTATCATATTGAGATTATTATGTCAATAACAGTAAAGCGTTAAAAGGGTAAAGACTTTAATTGGAAAAAGAATGCGGATCCGATTTTAAGCATTTATATTCACAAAATGAAGGGGATGCAGTATACTTATCTCGAAAACAAAATAATATGATCTATCTTCGGGGCAGGGTGCAATTCCCGACCGGCGGTAATGAAACAAATGTTTCTAGCCCGCGAGCCGTTTGCAGTTTGGCAGGATCTGGTGTGATTCCAGAGCCGACAGTAAAGTCTGGATGGGAGAAGATGGAGGTTCTGGCGTTTAAAATGCAAATTTTAATCGTTTATTTAACCTTGCTTAATTTCTCCCTTTGTGTACGATGCGCAAAGGGTTTTATTTTTGCTTGGATAAACAGGACGTATCCTTTCTTTCCGGATGGATCGAAAAAGGAGAGAGAAAGATGCAGCAAAGTAAGGTGAAAAAGCAAGTATCAATCGCAATGCTTGCAAGTGTAGGGTTTGTATTAATGATTTTTAATTTTCCGATTGGCTTCTCAAGCTTTTTAGAGCTTGATTTCGGAGATGTTCCGGCCATTATTGCAGCTATCCTGTTTGGGCCTGGAGCGGGGATTATGGTTGAAGCAATCAAAAACATTCTTCATTATATTATCATGGGGAATGCAACAGGTGTTCCTGTAGGCCAGCTGGCCAATTTTACCGCAGGTGTTTTATATATTCTGCCTGCTTCCTATATGTACCGTAAAATGAATTCTATGAGAGGTCTTGCAATTGGACTTTCAATCGGCACGATCGTGATGGCTCTAGTCATGAGTGTCTTAAACTATTACTTGTTTATTCCGGCATACACATGGTTCCTAAATGCTCCGGCTATGGCAGCGCCAGAATTGCGCGCCCTAATTACAGCGGGAATTCTGCCGTTTAACTTAATTAAAGGAATTGTGATGGGATTTGTGTTTATGGCAATCTTTGCGAAGCTTAAAACATGGGTTCATGCACAAACTGATTATAAACGAGCTGCATAATAAATAAAGAAAAACCCTCTGCCGCTGCAGAGGGTTTTTTGTGTGCTATTCAAATTTTAAAGCGTCGCCGTCAAATGACTCGTCAGCTATTTTGATGGAATCAGTCGGACAGCCTTCATAAGCATCCATCATGTCTTCCTCTAAGATTTCAGGTACTTCGACAATTCCCTGGTTATCATCAAGGGTTACAAATGCAATACCCTCATCATCATAATCATAAATGTCTGGTGCAGCTGCTCCACATGCACCGCAAGCAATGCAAGTATCTTTGTCAACGATTGTATACTTTGCCATAAAAAAACCTCCTCTGAAATGGTCACACTCTATGATATGGTACATTCATTCATTTGTCAGTGAAAAACTGAAAAATCAGGTGCGTACCTCTTTATATTTATACATTGTAAATCTGTTTTCAAAACTTTTCAATAGGAAAGTACAATGAGAATGCTTATCATACAAGGCTTTCTAGTAATTAAGATACCCTTTACAGGCAACTTTAAACGCCAATTTTCAGATGGAATCTGTTACAATAGAAGCAAGAATCGAAACGTGTCAAAACGTGTAAGGTGATGTGGATGAGTCAAAATTATTTAGATATTGTCTATTTAGATTGTCTTAAGAAATTCGGCGGGGAACGCTCTTCATCAGCCGTTTTTCACTTATTAAAAGGAAAAAAATCCTCACAGACGATTCAGGACAGCAAGCTTTTTCACCTTTCAAACTTATTCGGCATGTATCCGGTTTTAAAGCGAAAAGAGTTTGATGCAGCTGTGGAGAATCTCATTGAAAGTGGACAGTTAATTTATTCAGAAAATGATGCTCTTATTTTAACAAAAAAAGCTGAAACTCTTCTTGAAACAGTGCTGAAAAATAAGCCAATTCCTAAAAGCTTGAATGGATCCATCTTTTCATCAAGCGGGTTTCTTTTCTGGAAGAGACTTATGCTGTTGACTCAAGTTCTTTCTCATTCTAAAGCAGGCAGCACAAAATACTTGCCTGTAACAAAAGATGAAAAAGTGCAGCGGTGGGTGAAGCAATTTTTAAAAAGGTCATCTCTAAATAATATGGAGCTGTCAGATGCACTCTATCATGAAATGCTCAGTCATCTGCAACGGTTTTCAGATCGGGAGGCAGCGATTTGGGTATATCAATTGACTTCAAATCAGCGCATTGGCCTGACATATGACCAGCTTGGCGAAAAATTTAAAGAAGATGCAGAGTACATAAAACTGCTGTTTTGGAACCTTATTCACCGTGTACTTGAAGAATGCAGCCAAAAAAAACATCAATATCCGATCTTGAACTCTGTGATACAAGACCTTTCAAAAGTTCACCCTCTTACCGAATCCACTTCAAAAACGCTGCAGCTGATCCAATTGGGAAAATCAATAGAGGACATTGCAAGAATCAGGTATTTAAAATTAAGCACGATTGAAGATCATGTAGTCGAAATTTCATTGAATGACACTGCTTTTGATTTTTCTATGTTTTTAGCGGATGATTGTCTTCAGGTTATTGCGAAGAAGATTGAGGAATTAAACACGCATCAGCTGAGAATTGTAAAAGAAGCGCTGAATGACCGTTATTCATATTTTCAGATCAGGCTTGCTTTTACACGTCTTTAGGAGGAAATCATGAACGTTAAAGAAGCATTAAAGCGCCATTTCGGACATGATTCATTTCGAACTGGCCAGGAAAACATCATAACTGACATTATAAACGGCCATGATGCAATCGCCCTTCTTCCTACAGGAGGAGGGAAGTCGCTTTGCTATCAGCTGCCTGCTTACATTCTGGAAGGGACGGTTCTGATCATCTCACCGCTCCTTTCACTAATGGAAGATCAGATTCAGCAAATTCGCCTCCGGGGAGAGAAAAGAGTCATTGGCTTAAATGGCGCCCTCCCTTATATGGAAAGACAAAGAGCATTAAGCAGACTGAATCAATATAAATATATCTTTGCATCTCCTGAAATTCTGCAGTCTGAAGCAGTTGCTACGGCACTTCGGGAGATAAAACTCTCGTTATTTGCAGTTGATGAAGCTCACTGTATTTCTCAATGGGGACATGATTTCAGACCTGACTACTCAAAGCTTGGGGAATTAAGAGAGAAACTTGGCGGTGCACCTTGCATGGCACTGACCGCGACTGCGACACCAGAAGTACTTAAGGATATTGAAAAATCTCTGCACATGACGAACGTGAAAATGCATATTCAATCCGTTAACCGCAGCAATATTGCCATTAAAATTGAGGAATGCCATTCACTTGAAGATAAGATGAAAAGAGTATCTGAACTAGTAAAAACGCTGAAAGGCCCTGGAATTATCTATTGCTCAAGCAGAAAATGGACGGAAAACCTTGCGCAATTTCTAAAAATGGAGGGCATTCATGAGTCTGCCTGTTATCATGCCGGGATGGAGCAAGAGCAGAGGACACTGATTCAGCAGCAGTTTATTTATGATCAATTAGATGTAGTCTGCTGCACAAATGCATTTGGAATGGGTGTTAATAAAGGGAATGTCAGATTTGTCATTCATTTTCATTTTCCCTCTCAAATGGAATCCTACGTTCAGGAAATAGGAAGAGCCGGAAGAGATGGACTGCCAAGTGCGGCAATATCTCTTATTGGAAGCGGAGATATGGAAATACCTTTAGCCCTGATGGAATCTGAGTTTTCAACGTATGAACAGCTTCATCAGACCATTTATCAAATCTCTGCAGGCAGAGATGCTGAAGGATCATTTGAAACGGCTGGTGTAAATGAAATACAGGGAAGATTTATTCTTCATCATTTAGAAAAGCTCCCATATCCTCTGCCCGGGAATGAACAACAGGCGATTCAATTCGTTTGGGGAAGAATTGAAGACAGGCGTTCTTTCAAAAAAAGAAAATTAGACGCAGTGATGAAATGGCTGCTGTCAAAAGAATGCAGGCGGCAGGGAATTCTCAATTACTTTGAAGAAAAGAATTTTAAGTCACAGGAGATTTGCTGTGACAGGTGCGGACTTGATCTTTTACTTTATGAAGAAAAGAAAGAGAAGCATACGCATCTGCATCTCCTTGAGTGGAAGGCAGAATTAAAGGCTATTTTTGGCCAGAACGAGTGATGAAATGGTTAAGCGTCAAAATGAACTTGTCAAAAGAATGACAGATGGGCAGCTGCTCCAGCAGCTCTATTTTACTCAAATTTTACTACTTACAATTTCCGTCTTTTTAAGTATGATGTTATTTAACAGATTGTCTGATTTTAAGGAAATATGGAGGCCAGAACTGGCAGAAATCCTGCTGTTTGGCGGATTGACTGCTGGTATTGTGCTGATTTTTGATTGGATCATCATGCGCACCATGCCAAAAGAATGGTATGATGATGGCGGCATCAATGAAAAAATGTTCAGACACCGTTCCTTGCTGCATATTTTCTTCCTGTGTCTGTTAATTTCCTTTACAGAAGAACTTTTATTTCGCGGTGTCATTCAGACTCATTTTGGCATTTGGACAGCAAGCATCATCTTTGCGGTCCTGCATTTTCGTTATTTAACAAAAGGTCTGCTGTTTATTATGGTGATGCTGATCAGTTTGCTGCTCGGGTTTGTGTATGATTGGACAGATAATTTATTCGTCACAGTTTTTGCACATTTCTTAATCGATTTGGTGTTTGCCATTCAAATTCGTTTGCAGTACATTAACGGAGGTGAAAAATATGAGTAAAAATGAAGAACCAGCTTCGTCACGTGCTTCCAGGAAAAATAAGATAGATGAATACAAATCAAGAACTGGCAGCTATCCATCCAGAAGTGAACTTCATAAAAAGAAAGATAAAAAGAAATCAAAGTATAAATATCCCGCTATAAGCATACTGGCCTTATTCTTTTTTCTGCTTCCCATAGTGTTTTACTACATTATTTCTTATTTTGATGACCGCAGTAAAACCGTCAATGGAGAAAATATTTCCGACTATGAAGATGTATTAATAAAATATGGTGATGAAGAGGAAGAAGAAGAACAGTCTTCTGACGAACAGTCCTTAGAAGAATCTGAAACAAAATCACAAGAGGCTGATCAAGCGTCTGTAAGCTCAGCTGAAACCACTGTCAAAACAGACGCCGCACCTCAGCAAACTTCAGAGCCTGAACCTGAAAAAACACAGCCTGAACCTGAACCTGAACCTGAACCTGAACCTGAACCTGAACCCGAACCCGAACCCGAACCCGAACCAAAAGAAGAGTACAAAGTAATCGAACACACAGTGGGTCCTGAAGAAAATCTGTTCAGAATCTCTGTGAAATATTACAGTGACCGTTCAGGCGAAGCTTTAATTAAGCAGTGGAATCAGCTGAGCGGAGACGGTGTGTATGAAGGTCAAGTACTTAAAATACCGATCAAACAGTAAACGCATGAACAGCATGCGTTTTTTTCATGCTTGCTTTTCATATCAAGATGGACAACATCATATAATCTGGTATAAGAAGAGAACCTTTCCCAGGAGATGTGATGTGTGTGGAAAAGCAAATACAGCAGCTTAGTGAGTCTACCGACTTAGCGACTAAACAAATGCTTCAGAGCGTGCTGAATAAAAAACGAAAATATGAGCGGTATAAAAAGAATTGTTTTAGGTGGCAGATGTTTACACTGACAGGCGGGATGGCTTTTTTTCTCTATTTTTATCAATTCATTGTTGTTCCTAATGGAAGCGATATTGGCTTCATGCTCGGTCAATTAGTTGGAAGCGCGTTTCACTTTTTCATCATATTAACCATAGGGGCAGGGTATGCAACATCCCATTATTATAAGAAAAAAGAAGAAAAATACGAAAAGGAATATCATGGCTTAAGAACGGAAATCATCCGGAAAAGCTCTGAATTGTGGCCACAGCCTTATCACTGGAAAAAAAGAGGCGAGGTTTATGACATGATGAAGAAGGATTTTGATATTAACCTGTATTTTGAAAGCAAATAAATAGACGGAGTATAGAGGAATTTAGCAAATAACAGCGAATGTATGCTAAAACGTTAATGGGGTGATGCGATGTTTGTTAAGAGTACGATGATTCCTAAAGCAAGAACAATTCATGCCGCAGCGGAGGATTCGCTGTTTACGGTGCTTGAAAAGCTGGAAAAACATAAGATTGATGGAATTCCAGTCTTGAAGGGGACGGCATACATAGGGATGATCACCCGTTATCACCTATATGAGCATTTTTTTGAGTCTAATGTGGAGAAAGACGAATACTTAAAAAACAAAAAAGCGGAAGAAATTGCCGTCAATCGGGATGTGTTCCTTGAAGGCGATGAGATTTTTGAAAAAACGCTGCTTCGGCTAAAAGACTTTCCGCTGATTGCCGTAGTCGGAGAAGAAAAGGAATACTTGGGTATTGTTACGAGATATGATGTTCTTGAACAATTCCAAAGCGCATTCGGAATGAATAAAAAAGGAGTCAGAATTGCATTTACCTCAGTTGAAACAGAGGGCAGGATCGCAAGGCTGACAGAGCTTGCAAGGCAGTTTCATGAAGACATCATTTCCCTTGTCACGTTTGATGAAACCGAAAGCATGGTCAGAAGAATGGTCATGAAAATTGAAAAAAAGGACAATATCAGCCGGTTTATCGAAAGGATAGAAAAGTCAGGATTCAGAGTCCTCGATGTCCACGAAGATGAATAAACCTCCTTTCCCTACATATAAAAGTGTAGGGGAGGGATTTTTTTGTTTAAACATGCCGCGTTTTTGATCATCGGGTACATATCTGCCTATTTAGCATGTATTTGGATACCTGTACAGGTTCCGTTCCAGCTGTCTGAATTTATTATGATGCTTGTATTAAACCCTGCAAGATCTTTTTTATCAATGATCCTATTTACAATCGGATTCATTCTGCACGCTTCTCTTATAAAAACGGCATTAAGACTAACATTAAAAATCGCAAGAAACGAAGGGGATGTGCTTGAGACGACGATTAGTTATTGTGTTTTTATTAATTTTTATATATTATTTCAAATAGGATTTTGGCAAACTTTAGTATTAGCAGCTTTTACAGTTTTATATGGGCTGGCAGCGGCAAACCATCAACATTTCTCGCCTAAAAAAGCCCATTAAGATTTTAAAGTACATATCTAATGAAAAAATTGCTGTAAATGCAGGATTATTCATTTGTTATACAAAGTTTACACATGCTGTTTAATCCTATATACTTTGAGTACAGTGATTTTTGTTATTGGAGGATTAGATATGTCTGGTCAAGAAGGCAAATACAACATTAAGGCAGTTTCCAAAATGCTTGGAATCCAACCAGGGACATTAAGAGCTTGGGAAAGACGCTATAATATGATTGCACCGGTTCGAAATGATTCAGGGCACCGTTTATATACAGAAGAACATATAAAAATTGTTAAATGGCTGATCACGAAAGTAAATAAAGGCTTTACTATCAGCCAGGCAGTTAATTTGCTTGAAAACAGCGGCCTTGCATCAGAAGAGCCTCTTGCTGTGTCAGCAAGTTCCGATACACCTGACCATGCGCTGGATTTAACGGAAGAGCTGCTTTCGGCTTTGCTTTCATTTGATGAGAACCAGGCGCATGAACTATTGAACAAGGCTTTTAGTCTTTATTCAATTGACAAAGTCCTCATCGACATTTTAGGAACACTTCTCGTGAAAATCGGAGACATGTGGGAAAATGGCAAAATTACTTCTGCACATGAGCATTTTGCCTCGTCATTTCTCCGTTCGAGAATCGGGATTATCCTTCATACCCTGCCTGTAAACGGACTGCTTCCAAAAGTAGTTTCCGTTTGCGGTCCAGGAGAGTGGCATGAACTGGGACTTCTGATCTTTACTCTTTATTTAAGGAGAAAAGGGTTTGAAGTCATTTATCTTGGGACGAGCATTGCCGACGGGGATATCGATATTGTCCTTGAAGAAGTAAATCCGAGGTTTTTATTCTACTCATGCACTCTGCAGGAAAACGTTGCAAAAACGGTCGAGTCAGTTGAGGAGCTTTCAAAAAAATACAGCAGCTTGATCATAGGTCTCGGAGGCAACGCGTTTAATAAAGTTCCAAAAGAGCATTTGAAAAACTATGAATCATTTTTCGTCGGGGATACGAAAAACCAGTGGGACAATTGGCTTAAAGAACGCCTTTCAGTTTAACACGGGCACCCCGAAATCTTTTGCTTGTCTTAATGGGTTAAGAGAGTGTAAACTTGTTAAAAATCAACGAACCATCCCATCTGTATTTCATATGATAAGGAAAAGGGCGTTCTGACGGCAGGAGGGTAAGGGATGCGGCTAGAGCGATTGAACTATAACAAGATAAAAATCTTCTTAACAATAGACGATCTAATGGACAGAGGACTTACGAAGGAAGACTTATGGAAAGATTCATTGAAAGTGCATCAGCTTTTCAGAGAAATGATGGATGAAGCAAGTGAAGAGCTTGGTTTTGAACCAAGCGGGCCAATTGCAGTTGAAGTATACTCTCTTCAAGCTCAGGGGATGGTCATCATCGTGACCAAAAATCATGAGGAAGAAGAGACTGATGAAGATTACGCAGATGATTACATTGAGATGCAAGTGAAGCTCGATCAAAGCTATGATATTATTTTTGAATTCAATGAGTTTGAAGACATTATACAGCTTTCAAATGCACTCTTCTCGCAGGGAATTAAAGAAGGGGCCGTATACTCCCATCAGAACAGATTTTACTTCATGCTGGATGAGCATCAGCCGATCGAAGTGGATTCCTTAATTTCAATCATCGCAGAATACGGTAATCCATCCATGATCTCCATTCATTATCTCCATGAATACGGAAAATGCTTAATG
This sequence comes from Peribacillus frigoritolerans, assembly GCF_004358755.1. GTDB lineage: Bacteria > Bacillota > Bacilli > Bacillales > Bacillaceae > Bacillus_P. The sequence goes on from NZ_SMZY01000001.1 coordinate 556,473, forward strand.
GCAGATGGTGCAATTGAAAAACTGCATCACTACTATTGGAGTAAAACAAAATAACAAAAAACGCCTGCAGGCTACTGCAGGTTTTGTTTTTGGATGTTGCCGTTTGTCATTTTGAAACTGTGCTCAAAAGATGGATTGACAAAAAAGACTAAATCCTCAATCAGTTAAAAATATTCGCTATTTTCAAACTTCAAACGGTAATATTTAACCAATTTTACCCATTAACACCACAACATTGAAATCGCTTACAAAAATGGGTTTGTTTTTGTTTTATTTCTGCTTTTTCTACTTTGCAGAAAACATCTGAAGGTGTATACTATGTCATGAAAGGTGGACATTTCCACACAATTGAAAAGACAGTAGGAGGTTTACTCGAATGGTAGCCGAAAAAAGCACCGATCATAAACGAGAAAAGCATGATGTGTTGAAATCAACACAAACGGTGATACATAAAGCCCTAGAGAAACTAGGATACCCTGAAGAAGTTTATGAATTATTAAAAGAACCCCTAAGAATGATGACGGTAAAAATACCTGTAAGAATGGATGACGGTTCAGTCAAGATTTTCACTGGCTACCGCGCCCAGCATAACGATGCAGTAGGACCTACTAAGGGCGGAATCAGGTTCCATCCGGGTGTAACCGAAACTGAAGTTAAAGCGCTGTCAATATGGATGAGTTTAAAGTGCGGCATTGTTGATTTGCCTTACGGCGGAGGAAAAGGCGGTATTGTCTGTGATCCGCGTGATATGTCATTCCGTGAATTAGAGCGCCTGAGCCGCGGATACGTTAGAGCGATCAGCCAGATTGTCGGACCGACAAAAGATATTCCTGCTCCGGATGTTTTCACCAATTCACAAATTATGGCATGGATGATGGATGAGTACAGCAGAATAGATGAATTTAATTCACCTGGATTCATTACAGGAAAGCCTTTAGTGCTTGGAGGTTCACATGGCCGGGAATCAGCGACTGCGAAGGGTGTTACGATTTGTATATATGAAGCTGCCAAGAAAAAAGGAATTGAGCTTAAGGGCGCCCGTGTTGTTGTACAGGGATTTGGAAATGCAGGAAGCTACTTAGCGAAATTCATGCATGATGCAGGTGCGAAAATTATTGGGATCTCAGATGCGTACGGGGGTCTGCATGATCCAGAAGGTCTTGATATTGACTACTTGCTTGACCGCCGCGACAGCTTCGGAACAGTAACAAAGTTGTTCAATGATACCATTTCAAATAAGGAACTGCTTGAGCTTGATTGTGATATTTTAGTGCCGGCTGCGATTGAAAATCAAATCACAGAAGAGAATGCACACTTAATCCGTGCAAGCATTGTTGTAGAAGCTGCAAATGGCCCGACGACGCTTGAAGCAACGCAAATCCTGACTGACCGCGGCATCCTTCTTGTGCCGGATGTATTGGCAAGCGCAGGAGGCGTTACCGTCTCTTACTTTGAATGGGTTCAGAACAACCAAGGCTATTACTGGTCCGAAGAAGAAGTTGAAGAAAAACTTGAAAAAGTGATGGTTAAATCCTTTAATAATATTTATGAAGCAGCACAGACACGACGTGTTGATATGCGGCTCGCAGCTTACATGGTCGGGGTCCGCAAAATGGCAGAAGCATCCCGCTTCAGAGGCTGGATCTAAAATCAAATATTTGCATGAATTCAAGAAATCTCCTATCATTATTGATAGGAGATTTTTTATTTAATAGACAAACAGGACGATTTTAGTTTTATTCAGGAGTGAACGCTTTGAAAACGGAACAGGTTATTATTATCGGCGGTGGGCCATGCGGATTAGCTGCAGGCATTGCCTTAAAAGAAAAAGGGATTAACCCTCTTATTATAGAAAAAGGAAACATCGTAAATTCCATTTACAACTACCCGACTCATCAGACGTTTTTCAGCTCAAGTGAAAAACTTGAAATCGGCGAAATTCCTTTCATTACAGAAAACAGGAAGCCATTTCGTATCCAGGCGCTCGCTTATTACAGAGAAGTGGTCAAGAGGAGCGGCTTAAGAATCAATGCTTTTGAAAAAGTAACTGAAGTATTGAGAGAAGGAACAGAATTTATTGTCAAAACGTCTAAAGCGGACTACCGAACTGATTTTATCGTGGCAGCAACCGGCTATTACGATCATCCAAACTATATGAACATTGAAGGAGAAGATCTTCCAAAAGTGTTCCACTATTTTAAAGAAGGACATCCGTATTTCGACAAAGATGTAGTTGTGGTAGGCGGGAAAAATTCAAGTGTGGACGCAGCGCTTGAACTTGTCCATGCCGGTGCCCGTGTAACGGTTATCTATAGAGGTGCAAATTACTCTCCGAGCGTAAAGCCCTGGATTCTGCCGGAATTTGAGGCTCTTGTCAAAAACGGCACAATCAATATGGAATTCAACTCTATTTTGAAACGAATAACAGAAGAAGAAGTAACCTATGAAGTTGACTGCAAAGAAGAAAAAACGATCAAAAATGATTTTGTGTTTGCCATGACTGGATATCATCCTGATCATTCATTTTTGACTAAAATGGGTGTGGCAATTGACGAAACATCCGGCAGACCTGCTTTTTCCGAGGAGACAATGGAAACAAACGCAGAGGGTATCTATATTGCGGGTGTTATCGCAGCAGGAAACAACGCAAATGAGATTTTTATTGAAAATGGCCGATTTCATGGCGGATTGTTGGCGAGTCATATTGCAGAGAAAATGAAATAAAGAAAATGGCTTTCTGATAAGTCTATAAAATTAAGCAGGCTGGAAAAGGAATGGTTTTCCTGCCTGCTTTTTTTATAAGTATATTTAGTGGTATCAGTCGAAGTAGTGCAACCACTTTTAATGATGCAAAGAGTAATAAGTGGCCTCATTCTCCTTAGCGCAACCACTTTTAACGGTTCAAAGCATGACAAGTGGCGTCATTCCAAATAGTCTCCGGATCCTTATCTGCCTGTCGGAGCTGAACAGTCGGTTCCGCTTTTCTTATTGTCCAGCTCCACCTCCTAACTCCTCGGTCAGAACAAATTCACCGAAAAAGTCAAACCCGGACTTTTCCGGTAAATTCTTATCTGCCTGTCGGAGCTGAACAGTCGGTTCCGCTTTTCTGGTTGTCCAGCTCCACCTCCTAACTCCTCGGTCAGAACAAATTCACCGAAAAAGTCAAACCCGGACTTTTCCGGTGAATTCTTATCTGCCTGTCGGAGCTGAACAGTCGGTTCCGCTTTTCTGGTTTAATACGAAAATATTTCCTGTAATTCTTCTTCGTTATGTGTGGTTTCAAGGGCAATCATGAGTTTTAGTCTTGCTTTTTGGCCATTTAGTCCGTTGCTGAAAATAATGCCGGCGTCTTTGAGTGTTTTTCCCCCGCCTTCATAGGCATAGACGTCTTGAACGATGCCGTTGAAGCATCTGGATACAATGACAATTTTAACGCCTAAGCTCATTAATCTTTTTAAGGACGTCATCATTTTGGGCGGCAGGTTGCCTTGTCCCAGTGCTTCAATAACCAAACCGTCTAGTTTTAATTGTTCTATGGCTTTCAAGATTGTTTCATCCATGCCTGCATATGCTTTTAAAAGCAGGACCTGCTTTGTTAAAGAGGCAACAGCGAGTGACGTTCGATTGACCGGTTTATGATGAAAGGCAACGCCTCTTTTATTGACGATGCCGATCGGGCCGTATTGCGGACTCTGAAAGGTCGCTACATTGCTTGTATGTGTTTTCGTGGCATTTTTTGCCGAGTGGACCTCATCGTTCATGACGACGAGTACACCCATTTCTGCTGCTTCTTTGCTTGCGGCGACTTGAATGGATGATACTAGATTGTATAATCCGTCTGAACCGAGCTCATTGCTTGACCTCATGGCACCTGTAATGACAACGGGTATGCTGACATTTAAAGTCAAGTCCAGAAAATACGCCGTTTCCTCAAGAGTGTCTGTACCGTGAGTAATAACGATGCCGTCAATTTTATCCTTCTTGCATGCCTTTTCAATCGTTTCTTTTAATTGGAGCATTTCGTTTGGGGTGATATGAGGCGAAGGCAGGTAAAATAATTCCTTTGCCGTAATCACAATATCGTTGAATTTCAGTAAGTTGTGAAGCAGGGGATTCGATTCTCCCTGTTTGACTTCCCCCGTTGTTTCATCTTCACTCATTGAGATCGTACCGCCTGTGTGAATGACAAATATATGTTTCATAAGCTCCTCCGAATGTTTGAAATCTTTTTCTCTGTTTGATCTTTCATTCATTTTCAATTCTACGATAACATGATACCATTAATAAATAGAAGATTTTAGAAGAAAGAAGGCCTGTGGATGATTGCCATTATATCTGCCGGCATAGCCCCTGGTTTAGCCATTTTAAGCTATTTTTATTTAAAAGACCAGTATGATTCAGAGCCGTTCTACATGGTTTTCAGGTCATTTGTTTTTGGGGCATTGCTCGTTTTTCCAATCATGTTTATACAATATGTACTTGAAGAAGAAAAAGTCTTTGACTCTGGACTGATGCTGGCATTTGTATCCAGCGGGCTTCTGGAAGAGTTTTTCAAATGGTTTATCTTAATAGTGACTATTTATCCGCATGTTCATTTTGATGAGCATTATGACGGTATTGTTTACGGTGTTGCATCTTCTCTTGGATTTGCCACCCTGGAAAATATTCTGTACTTGATCGGAAATGGACTGGAGTTCGCAATTGGCAGAGCGCTATTGCCTGTATCGAGTCATGCGCTGTTTGGTGTCATTATGGGGTATTACCTTGGGAAAGGAAAGTTTTCCCTTATTTCCGAAAAAAAGAAATGGATTTTGCTGTCTTTGATGCTTCCGGTTCTGCTGCACGGATTATATGATTACATATTGGTCGCACATGAACATTGGCCGTTTTATATGGTTCCTTTTATGTTTTTTTTATGGTGGTTCGCACTGCACAAAGCAAAAAAAGCAAGAATGATCAAACATCCTGTATAAGCAAAAAGCAATCCTTTCAGAGGGTTGCTTATTTTATTATGGACAGAAGTTCTTAATCAGGTTGTATAAAATGCCATTTACTACAAAAAATACGTTGTAAGGAAAACCATTAATCATGAGGAGGCAGCAGCATGCAGAAAAATCGTTTCATTTGGATGACGGCAGGTGCAGTAATCATTGCCCTCTTTTTCCAAATGACTATTTTAAATCAAAATGAAGCCCATGCGTTTTCGAATCAAGTGATTCAAAAAGGCGCTGTTGGCGATGATGTTGTGGAACTGCAGGCAAGATTGCAGTACAACGGATATTATAACGGTTCAATCGATGGAGTATATGGATGGAGCACTTATTGGGCTGTACGCAACTTTCAATATGAATTTGGATTAAAGGAAATAGATGGACTGGTGGGAGAGTCAACAAAACATAAACTCACACAGACTACAAAATATTATCGGGATTTTGTCCATAAGCAGCTTAACTCTGGCAAAGATTTTACACATTACGGAGGCGTTCCGCTCAGCAGACAGAGCTCGCCTTCAAAACAGTATAAGGCTAAATTAAAAGCGGCATACGGCAAAAAAGGAGGAGGCAAGGCCCCTTCAGGACAGGCAAAACAAACACAGCCGAAGCAGCAGGCTCAGCCAAAACAGCAGGCTCAGCCAAAACAGCAGGCACAGCCTAAAGCAAAGCCACAGCCTAAAGCAAAAACAACCGCTGTAAATATGCCGGAGGGTTTTTCGCAAAATGATATTCAGCTAATGGCAAATGCAGTATACGGCGAAGCGCGCGGAGAACCGTATATCGGGCAGGTTGCTGTTGCCGCCGTTATTTTAAACCGGGTGGACAGTCCAACATTCCCTAATACAGTATCAGGTGTTATTTTTGAGCCAAGAGCCTTTACAGCTGTAGCAGATGGGCAAATTTGGCTGACTCCGAATGAAACGGCTAAAAAAGCAGTAATGGATGCAATAAATGGCTGGGATCCAACAGAGAATGCGACTTATTATTTTAATCCCAATACCGCAACAAGCGGCTGGATTTGGGGACGTCCTCAAATAAAACAGATTGGGAAACACATATTCTGCAATTAAGAGGTGAATGAAATGATCAGAGGGATATTGATTGCGATTCTGACAATTGGAGTCGTCGGAACGGCTTATTGGGGCTACAAAGAGCATCAAGAAAAAAATGCTGTGCTGATTCATGCTGAAAATAACTACCAGCGTGCATTCCATGATTTGACCTATCAGGTTGATCAGCTGCATGATAAAATCGGTGCCACTCTTGCAATGAATTCAAAAAAATCATTGTCGCCGGGCCTTGTTGAAGTATGGAGAATTACATCGGAAGCTCATAGTGATGTGGGACAGCTGCCGCTGACATTGCTCCCTTTCAACAAAACAGAAGAGTTTTTAGCGGCAATATCTGATTTCAGCTACCGTACAGCTGTGCGGGACCTGGATAAAGAACCATTATCAGATCAGGAATATGCCACACTAAAGCAGCTTTATACAAAATCAGAGGATATTCAAAAAGAACTGCGCAATGTCCAGCATTTGGTTATCGATAACAATCTCAGATGGATGGATGTTGAACTTGCTCTGGCTTCTGGCGATGAAAAAGATGATAACACCATTATTAATGGATTTAAAACAGTTGAGAAAAATGTCAATGCCTATTCAGAAACAGATTTTGATCCGTCTTTAACGTCTGTTAAAAAAGAGGAAGAAGGTTTTAACCATTTAAAAGGCAAAGTCATTACAGAAAAAGAAGTTCCAAAGATTGTAGAAAAGTTTGTTCCGGGTTCTACCGGCGAAATGAAAGTAACGCCCAATGGGAAAGGTTCACCGCTTGAGTTTTACAGCGTATCAGTCAACGATCCGAAAAAGAAATCAGAGATTTATCTGGATATTACAAAAAAAGGCGGCTATCCGATTTGGCTGCTTCAGAACAGAGAAGTAAAAGACCCTAAGATCAGTTTAAATGATGCGTCTAATAATGCGGCGAAATTTTTAAAAGATCAGGGGTTTGAGGATTTGATTTTATATGAAAGTGCTCAATTTGAAAACATAGGCATTTTCTCCTTTGTGTCCGTCTATAAAAATGTAAGGCTTTATCCGGATGCAATCAGAATGAAAGTGGCTCTTGATGATGGAAAAGTAATTGGCTTTTCCGCAAGAGACTATCTGGCATCACACCGCAAACGCGAAATTCCGCAGGCGAAAATCAGTGCAGAAGAAGCAAGAAGTTTTGTTAATCCTAATCTGATGGTCCAAGAAGACAGACTGGCTATCATTACAAATGAACTGGGTGAAGAAGTTCTTACTTATGAGTTTTTAGGAACAATGGAGAATGATACTTACAGAATTTTTGTCAATGCGAATGATGGAACGGAAGAAAAAGTTGAAAAGCTTGATAACTCTGAGCCGATCTATCAGGAAATTTAGAAAGAAAAAAATGACAAAAAGATCCTAAATAAAAAAAGGAAAAGATGAAATAGACTTTTCCTTTTTTTTATTCCATGATTTAATATTAAAGTAGAGTGAAATAGAGAGTATGTGATCATGTGCTGAATATTGGGGATCGTTTAATTTTTGAAATAAAAGATGATCAGTCTGTAAAATTAAAATGCAGAGTAGTCGATCTTAAGGATCAGGTATTATATACCGATTATCCAGTGAATGAAAAGACAGGAAAACCATCGTTTTTGCTGAACGGAACACATTTATCTGCCACCTTCGTTGGAAATGATCAAAATCCTTATTATTTTGATACAGAAGTACTGGGCAGATTCAAAGATAATATACCGATGCTTGCCTTTAAACTTCCGGCAGCGCATGACATGACCAGAATTCAAAGAAGAGAGTATGTCAGAATTGAGACCGCAATTGATGTTGCTCTTCATTCAGTAAATGGCATGTTTGAGCCTTTTGTGACGACAACGATTGATTTAAGTGCAGGTGGTGCTGCAGTCAGCCTTCCCTCTCATGTCACTGTCAATCAAAATGAAGAGGTGTATGCATGGCTCTCTTTGCCTTTTCAAAAAGGAACAACTGAATATGCAAAAATCAAAGCGAAAATGATAAGAATCATAAAAAGCGGAAAGAAAGACATGGCCACGCTTCAGTTTCTTGACTTATCAGAACAAGACCGCAAGAAAGTGCTGCAATTTTGCTTTGACCAGCAGCTGCTTATGAAGAAAAAGGGAGTTTTAGCCGAATAAGAAAATTCCAATTGCATCATACTAGTTATAAAAAGTGGAGATGGATACATGTATGATGCGGTTTGAACGAATTGTGATCAAGATTGTGATCATTCAATTGATTCTTTTATTTTGTGCACAGGCAGCGCTGACGAATTCAAATCTTCAGCCCCACATCTCGCGTGTGGTACAATATGAAGGTGTAAATAAGCTGACAATCAGTGAATGGCTTGAAACCTTTAAACAATCAACTATGCAGGATAAGTAGACCTGCATTCTTTTTATTTCTTATTAAAACAGCATGAAGATTCCTGAATATGTATCTAGGAAACTATCAAGGAGGAACTATGGAACGTAATATATCGATTGCAATTGATGGACCTGCAGCAGCAGGCAAAAGCACAGTTGCAAAAATTTTAGCAGAAGACTATTCGTATGTTTATATTGACACCGGTGCCATGTACAGAGCTCTTACTTATAAAGCGATTCAGCAGAAAGCCGATTTAGAAAACGAAGAAATTCTGAAAGAGATTCTGTCAAATACAAAAATAGACCTAGTTCCAAGTGAAAAAGGACAGCTTGTTTATGTGAATGGGGAAAATGTCACAGAAGTGATCCGCACCCATGAAGTCACAAATTCTGTTTCTATCGTGGCAAAACATGCTTCTGTCAGAGAAGAAATGGTCAAAAGACAAAAAGAAATGGCAAGCGGCGGCAGAGTGGTTATGGACGGAAGAGATATCGGAACCCATGTTCTGCCGGATGCAGAAGTGAAGATTTTTTTGAGAGCATCTGTGCTTGAACGTGCAAAAAGACGTCATGACGAAAATCTTTCAAAAGGATTTGAATCCGATTTAGAGCAGCTGAAGCTTGACATTGCAAGAAGGGACAAACTTGATTCTGAACGGGTCATTGCTCCTCTTAAAAAAGCAGATGACGCTGTTGAAATTGATACCACGTCACTGTCTATTTCTGGTGTTGTGGAAGAAATCAAAAAAATTGTCAAAGAGAGGCTTTGATGAAAATGAACTTTTATCAATTTGCCAAAGGTGTAGTAGCTTCAGTGTTCTTTCCTCTTTACCGGGTCGAGGTAAAAGGGAAAGAGCATTTTCCTAAGGAAGGCGCGGTTCTTTTGTGTTCGAATCATATTGATAACTTAGATCCTCCTACAGTCGGGATATCAGCTCCAAGACAAGTGCATTTTATGGCGAAAGAAGAATTGTTTCGAGTCCCTATATTAGGGGGTATAGTCAGAAAAGTTGGATCTTTTCCTGTTAAAAGAGGCATGAGTGACCGTGAAGCTTTAAGAAATGGTTTAAATGTGCTGAAAGAAGGCGGCGTTTTGGGATTATTCCCTGAAGGCACAAGAAGCAAAGACGGCCAGCTTGGAAAGGGGCTTGCGGGAGCAGGTTTTTTCGCCCTCAGATCTAATGCTTTAGTCGTTCCCTGCGCAGTTATAGGCACGTATAAGCCTTTTCGGAAAGTGAAAGTTTTCTTCGGCGAGCCTATCAATCTGGATCCTTTAAGAGAGAGAAAAGCTACTGCTGAAGAAGCAACTGAACTGATTATGTCGAAAATTGCAGAACTGCTCGAAAAACATCGCTCTTAAGAGTCTTACTACTTGACAAAATGTAACATTTATTAGAAGTTAGTAAAAAGAGTATTTTCACTTTATTCTAAAAAGTGATTTCATACATATCCAACTAAAGTCGTGGGTTGTGACCAAGGAGGTAATTGGAATGGTTGAAGACATGAATGATGTAGAAGTAAAAACACCGGAAGTTGGTGACATTCTAAAAGGGATCGTTACCAAAGTGGAAGACAAACAGGTAATTGTTGAAATTGATAACGTGAAACATACTGGTATTATTCCTATCAGTGAATTATCCAGTCTGCACGTTGAAAAAGCTTCTGATGTTGTAAGTGAAAATGAAGAATTGCAGCTAAAAGTGACAAAAGTCGAGGATGAAGCATTAATCCTTTCTAAACGAGCAATTGACGCAGATCTTGCCTGGGATCAGCTGCAGGCTAAATTCGAATCTAAGGAAGTATTTGAAGCAGAAGTCAAGGATGTAGTGAAGGGCGGCCTTGTTGTCGATCTTGGAGTAAGAGGATTCATTCCTGCATCATTAGTGGAATCTCACTTTGTTGAAGATTTTTCTGACTACAAAGGAAAAACACTGACACTTATGGTTGTAGAGATTGACCGTGAGAAAAACCGTGTGATCTTATCTCATCGTGCCGTGGTTGAAAAAGAGCATGGTGAAAAGAAACAGCAGAGATTAGAGATGATTAAAGCAGGCGAAGTGCTTGAAGGAACGGTTCAGCGACTGACTGATTTCGGAGCATTTGTCGATATCGGCGGCATTGACGGGCTTGTTCACATTTCACAGCTGTCACATAACCATGTTGACAAACCGTCTGAAGTAGTAGAAGAAGGACAAAAAGTTCAGGTGAAAGTTCTTTCAATTGATCGTGATAATGAAAGAATCTCATTATCTATTAAAGAAACCCTTCCTGGACCATGGGAGAACATTGCAGGTAAAGTAAAAGCCGGCGATGTTGTGGACGGAACAGTGAAACGATTGGTTTCTTTCGGTGCATTCGTAGAAATCCTTCCTGGGGTAGAAGGTCTTGTTCATATTTCTCAAATCTCAAATAAGCATATCGGCACACCGCATGAAGTGCTTTCAGAGAATGAAGAAGTTAAAGTGAAAGTGCTCGATGTTAATGAAAACGAACAGCGCATTTCCCTGAGCATTCGTGAATTAGAAGGCCCATCTAGAGCTGATGAAGAGGATTACCGCAATTATCAGGCTAAAGAAGAGTCTTCAGGTTTTCAATTAGGCGAAATGATTGGCGATCAATTAAATAAATTGAAATAAACGGTGATGAATGTGAGCAGAGCTAAGCGCAAGATTGACCATATACAACATGCTTTAAAAACAGGACAGCAAAGAGAAAATGGATTTGATGATGTCATGTTTCTGCACCAGAGCTTGCCTGATACGGCTGTTCATCACATTGATTTTCACACTGAAATTGGCGAACTTGTTCTAAGTTCGCCAATTTTCATCAATGCAATGACAGGCGGAGGCGGAATAGAAACAGTCAAAATTAATGAAGCGCTCTCCTCCGCTGCAGCTGAGTGCGGAATTCCGCTGGCTGTCGGCTCCCAAATGTCTGCTATTCGCGATGCTTCAGAAAGACCTTCCTATGAAGTGGTGCGCAAGGTTAATCAAAAGGGAATCCTTTTTGCAAACCTTGGAAGCGAAGCAACGCCGGATCAGGCAAAAACAGCTATTGATATGATCGAAGCAAACGCCATTCAAATTCATTTGAATGTTGTTCAGGAATTGGTTATGCCAGAGGGCGACAGAGATTTCAGCGGTGCGTTAAAACGAATTTCGGCGATAGCTAATGCAGCAGAAGTTCCGGTTATCGTGAAAGAAGTGGGATTCGGCATGAACCGTGAATCGGCCGAACAGCTGAGAGATGCCGGCGTAGCAGCCATAGATGTCGGGGGCTTTGGCGGAACTAACTTTGCAAAAATTGAAAACGAAAGAAGAAACAGACTGTTATCTTATTTCAATGATTGGGGAATTCCAACAGCCGTTTCAATAGCGGAGCTGGGTTCGTCGGTTAAAGGCATCTCCATTCTCGGGTCCGGGGGCATTCAAAACGCCATGGATATAGCGAAAGCTATTTCTCTCGGTGCATCAAGCGCAGGAATGGCCGGTTTCTTTTTGAAATTATTGATTGAAGACGGCTATGATGCACTTGTTTCTGAAATTAAAAACGTTCAGGATGATTTAAGAATGATTATGACAGCGGTTGGGGCAGAAAGCATAAACCAGCTTCAGCAGGCACCCGTCATTTTATCCGGTCTGACACATCATATTTTAACCGAACGAAACATTGACACAAAAATGTTCAGCAATCGAATCATCGAAAAATAAAAATCCGCATCCTGTTACAGGGTGCGGATTTTGTTTTGGAGAAAAGGCGCCATACATTTGGCGGCTTTTTTTGCTTCGGGAGAAGAAAACTTGATTGCCTATTTATTTCGGGCTCTTGATTCCTCCGGGCTTTCTAAAGAAGTGGCTCCTTTGTAATGCAGTGATTGATCTCGGTCAGATTCGACCCGTTTACTTGCTTTCAGCTTTTTTTCTTGACGGTCACGTCCCATTTTAAATCCCTCCTTTTATTCCTTAGTATGACTCAAGCAGCCGCTGCCCATGAATTCCATTTTATGAGGCTTTGATCATTTGGGCAAAACCGAGAAAGCTCATTTAATCAGCTGTCTATACATAAACGGCAATTTTCACCCGAGATGTGGATTAAAGATCAAAAAATCCTCCCATAATAGGAACAATAGGAGTGAGGATTGTGGAAAATGTCTTTTACTATTGGATTTTGTGGGGAGCTTGGATTGCTGCAGCTTTTTTTCTTCAAAAATCCTTCAGGCGAACATTGATATCAATGGTTATTTTATTATTCATAGCATTTGGGGAATTATTTGTGGAGGTTTCTTCTTTTTCCATTAGAGTTTCCTTTATTATGGCACTTTGTGTGGGTTATTATTTGGCCGCAGTCAGCATGCGGAAGGTTTATCACTTTTTTTCAGTGATGACGTTAACTAGTGCATATGCAGGTATTCATTTATTTGAAATCTTTGATCCTGTATGGTTTATGGTCGACCGTTTTTTTGTCATTATTGGGGTTATCAGTATATTAGCTCTTTATCTGGGGAAAAGTATGCGCGAGCGTTTAGGGCTTCTGATCCTTTCCATGAGCCAGGGAGAATTATTGTTTTGGGTCATCCTTGGAAAATTTCATGATGGATTAACAATTGGAACAGCTGATTATTTAAATATGGCTGCCATTGGCTTTTTTATCTTATGTACTTGGACTTATATAGAACAAGTGACGGCGTCATTAAATCAGCAGGTTCAAAAATCAGCAAGGGGGAAGCAGGCTTAATATGAATGTATATACTCTTCCGATATTATTCGGTGTTGCTTTTGGTGTGGTTTCAAGACTTTATATGCTGCGCACAGATTACAGACAGTACCCCACGTACCTGCACGGAAAAATCATACATGTTGCATTGGGTTTCATTGCTGCAGGGCTTGGAACGATTGCCATACCAGCTATTATGGAGGAAGAATTTACTGCGATTACTTTCCTGACGCTTGCTGCTTCGCAATTCAGGGAAGTGAGAAATATGGAGAGGAATACGTTAACAGAGCTGGATCGATATGAGCTTGTTTCAAGAGGGAGCACATATATTGAGGGAATTGCCGTTGCGTTTGAAAGCAGAAATTATCTGGTCATTTTCACTTCTTTAGTGACGACGTTAACTTATTTAGTATTAAACATCTGGGCAGCAGCTGCTGCAGGCGTCATTTGTCTGATCGTATCAAAAAAATTAATGGCAGGAAGCAAATTGAAGGATATCGTACATATTGAATATAAAGAGCCTCATTTTGAAGGTGCAGGATTATATATAGATAATATTTATATCATGAATATCGGGATACCTGCCAAACAGGAAGCTGTATTAAAATACGGCATGGGCTTTATTTTGACTCCGAAAAATTACAATGCAAGAACGACAATTGCGAATTTAGGACAAAGACAGGCGATCCTGCATGATGTCTCAACTGCGCTTGGAGTCCACCGGGATTCAGGTGAACCATCCTTAGTACCGCTCGCTAAGCGTGATTTGGATGATGGGAGAGTAGGAGTATTCGTCCTCCCTCAAGGTGGAGACATTGAGCTTGCCAAAACCGTAATTGGGGAAGTCCCGACACTTGAAAATGCGATAAGAATGCCAAGTGAGTCTAAAGCCAATAATGAAGGCAGGTCTAAACATTGAGTACATCACTTGAAAAATATATTCTGGCAGCGGTAACGACAAGCCCCGAAAAAGTAACAGGCGGGACTGCCGTCTTTGTAGTCAAAACAAAAGAAGAAATGGATTTTTACGCAAAAAATCTAGAAGCCATTTTAGATGGAATCGCACACGGAATCGGCGAAGATCTGTACATTATTGTAAAGCATTGAGTTGTACAACATGCTAAACTCTGCTAATATATAAAAGTTAAGCCCTTCCCGAAAATAGAGAAGGGTTTCTTTCATGAAAAGGGAAAGCTTATAATGTAAGATATGAACTTATATGTTGCCCGCATTAAAATACATAAACTGCAAGCTGAAAGGAAAGATTGCTATGGCTAAACCGGTAATTGCAATCGTCGGCCGCCCGAATGTCGGGAAATCGACGATATTTAATCGAATCGTTGGCGAGCGTGTTTCAATCGTCGAAGATACACCAGGAGTAACAAGAGACAGAATATACAGTTCGGGAGAATGGCTGAACTACCAATTTAATTTAATTGATACAGGCGGAATTGATATTGGAGATGAGCCGTTCTTAGCGCAGATTCGCCAGCAGGCTGAAATTGCGATCGATGAAGCGGATGTTATTATTTTTCTGACAAACGGACGCGAAGGTGTGACTTCTGCTGATGAAGAAGTGGCAAAGATTCTCTACCGCAGCAAAAAGCCTGTTGTGCTTGCTGTAAACAAAGTGGACAATCCTGAAATGAGATCAAGCATTTATGATTTCTATGCGCTTGGATTTGGAGAGCCTTTCCCGATTTCCGGTTCTCATGGACTGGGGCTTGGAGATTTGCTTGATGCAGTAGCTGAGCATTTTAAAAATATCGTGACAGAAGAGTATGATGAAGAAACAATCAAATTCAGTTTAATCGGCCGTCCAAACGTTGGAAAATCTTCCCTGGTGAATGCTCTTCTTGGAGAAGACCGGGTAATCGTCAGCAATATCGCAGGCACTACAAGAGATGCTGTCGATACGAGCTACCGATATGAAGGCCAGGATTTCGTAATTATTGATACCGCCGGCATGAGGAAAAAAGGGAAGGTATACGAGTCTACTGAAAAATACAGTGTTCTCCGCGCCTTAAAAGCCATAGACCGTTCAGATGTCGTGCTCGTTGTGATTGACGGGGAAGAAGGCATTATTGAGCAGGATAAAAAAATTGCAGGCTACGCACATGAAGCTGGACGTGCAGTCGTGATTGTCGTTAATAAATGGGATGCAGTTGATAAAGATGAAAAAACGATGAAAGATTTTGAAACAAACATTAGAGAGCATTTCTTATTCCTGGATTACGCTCCAATCGTTTTCTTGTCAGCAAAAACGACGCGCCGTATCCATACACTGCTGCCAAAAATCATACTTGCCAGTGAAAATCACTCTCTGCGTGTTGAAACAAGCGTCTTGAATGATGTCATTATGGATGCTGTAGCGATGAATCCTACGCCAACTGATAAAGGGAAGAGATTGAAAATTTATTATGCTACACAGGTTGCTGTTAAACCGCCGGCATTTGCTATTTTCGTAAACGAACCAGAATTAATGCATTTTTCATATGAGCGATTCCTGCAAAACAGAATCCGGGATGCATTTGGTTTTGAAGGCACACCAATTAAAATTTTCGCAAGAGCTAGAAAATAACAGGGGTGAATAGGGATGGAACGAATTGCCGTTCTTGGTGCAGGCAGCTGGGGGACAGCGCTTAGTATTGTACTTGCAGATAATCATCATGAAGTTAGACTTTGGGGACATCGCAAAGAGCTCATTCAGCAAATAAATGAAACACACCGGAATCAAAAGTATTTGCCTGATGTTGAGCTTTCAGATGCCATTAAAGGCTATACAGATTTAGCAGAAGCTCTGAATTCAGTGAATATCGCGGTTTTGGCTGTTCCGACAAAAGCAATAAGAGAAGTTCTGCAGGACGTTATAAAAGTAATTGACCATAAATTGACCATTGTGCATGTCAGTAAAGGAATTGAGCCTGATTCCCTTCTGCGCATATCTGAAATCATTAAAGAGGAAGTGCCTGAACACCTTCTGCAGGATGTAGTGGTTCTATCAGGTCCAAGTCATGCTGAAGAGGTAAGCCTAAGACAGCCGACAACGGTAACATCATCTTCAGATAACCTTGAAGCAGCAGAGCTTATTCAGGACATATTTATGAATCAGCATTTCAGAGTGTATACAAACCCTGATGTCATCGGGGTTGAGATTGGCGGAGCTCTGAAGAATATTATTGCACTTGCAGCAGGAATCACGGACGGTCTTGGATATGGAGATAATGCCAAAGCTGCTCTTATTACGAGAGGACTTGCTGAAATAGCGCGTCTTGGCAGTATAATGGGCGGAAATCCATTAACGTTTTCAGGACTCACAGGTATTGGAGACTTAATTGTTACATGTACAAGTGTACACTCGAGAAACTGGCGGGCCGGTAATTTGCTTGGTAAAGGCCAAAAACTTGAGGATGTGCTTGAAAACATGGGAATGGTTGTAGAAGGTGTCAGAACGACAAAGGCAGCCTATCAGCTTGCCCAAAAATATGAAGTGAAAATGCCGATTACAGAAGCTCTGTATGATGTATTATTCAACGATAAAGAAGTAAAAGATGCTGTTGATTCGCTGATGGCCAGAGTGAAAACACATGAAATGGAAGATCTTGTGAATATAAGTGAAAATCGCAGCTGACTCATGTGGCATATGGGGCGGAACGTGCATAGTATACCTTGAGTTAGTGAAAGAATAACAATCTTACTCATGAAACGGACCACTAGGTGCAAATGCGTAAATCCCACTATAGCATTGAATCATATACTTACGTTTCCTCTCTGTTTATAAAAATGGCTCACTTAATCATGAAAATAGGCATTAGAGGATGCAAATGCTTTGAAATTCGCATAAAATGCATCGTAGTAAATTATGAGTTGCTCTAATCAATGGGATCCGATTAGTCTGAAGCAAAAAATGGCTGAAGTAAAGCTGCCCCCTCTTTACTTCGGTTTTTTTTGTCATGAAAAGGGACAAGTCTGGCGGTTCTGCTGGATGCAGGGATATACATAGATACACTTCAGCTATTCATACATAAATTTACTCGGCTTAAATTGCGGGATTTCAGCTTAAGAGTGCACAGTACGGCTAAATAAGCAGAAATCCAGCGATATCAAAAATTGAATTTCTGATAAAAGCAAAAACGGCTATATATAACAGGAAACCGTCTGGATAAAATGGGATGATTTTAGCTAAAAAAAGGAATTTGTCTAGTTTGAGATTTGTTATCTGTCATGCCTGAGCTAAACGGGCGATTCCGCATTTCGTGGTGTCCAGCTCCATCTCCCAACTCCTCGGCCAGAACGGCTCCGTCTGTAAAGGCAAAAAGCGCCTTTTCAGCCGGATCCTTATCTGTCTGTCGGAGCTAAACGGGCGATTCCGCATTTCGTATGATATAATATTTTCGGATAATAAGGGGAGGTAAGGGAATGAGTCCAGCGTTGATGAAGATGTGGATTGCTCTCGCTTCAATGGGGTTTATGTTTGTTGCGATTATATCAATCTATTTCAGCAGATTTAAAATGAAAGGGTTTTTAAAGGTTGCTTTTGCGGCAATTGCCTATTTTTTTATGATTCTGGCAGGATTATTAATCTTTTTCGTTGTGTTCAGCGGACCTGTTAATGAATAATGAACTTCACTATAAAGGAAGATTTTCATGAAAAAGCTTGTTTCACTATTACCTGTTTTTTTAATCATGACACTGCTTTCAGGCTGCTTGTATCCTGATCAGGAGCTGAGCCAGAATCAGGTTCCGTATGAAGATCAGATAGCAGGGGTGCAAAACACGGTTGACCGGTTTAAAGAAGATTCCGGAGGGCTGCTTCCGATAAAAACGAGAGATATGGAAACGCCGATCTATCAGAAATACCCGATTGATTTTGCCCAGCTTGTGCCGAAATACATGGCTGAACCCCCCGGGACATCTTATGAAAGCGGCGGAGTTTACTTGTATGTTCTTGTTGATGTTGAAAAAAATCCGACTGTCAAACTGATTGACCTAAGAATCTCAGAGGAAATCCGTGATCTGAAAACGAGATTAAATGTGTATAAAGCATCCAACGGCTATCCGCCTTATAAAGATGTTGTAGCTGAAAATGTGTTTACTTTGGACTATAAGAAACTTGGCTATGAGGAAGCTCCTCATGCTGTTAGCCCTTATTCAGGAGAAATACTGCCATTTGTAATTGATAATACGGGGGAAGTGTATGTTGATTACCGCATTGATTTGAATAAAGCATTGAGCGAAAAAAAACATAAAGCCGCAGATGGTGAAGATATAAGAAATCTATTGGTCGTTGACTCTCCGTTTGTTCCGGCATTTTCCTTGCCTTATACCGTCAATGAAAAAAATGAACCTGTCTTTTTAGATAAATAAGTCATGAACCCTTCTTAAGAGAAATAAACTCTGAAAGAAGGGTTTTTCATTTTTTAAAATCATATAAGAAAAATGAAATGAAAAAAATTTCAGATCACTGTCATAAATAAATAGGACAACGTCATAAATATATAGTGTCCTAAACACGAAAAAGCAGACGGTCAATAACCCAAGAAGCCTATGATCGGGAGGGGATCACTTGGAAAAGGTAGATATTTTTAAAGATATCGCAGAGCGCACAGGCGGCGATATTTATCTTGGAGTAGTAGGAGCAGTAAGAACAGGCAAATCTACATTTATCAAAAAATTCATGGAGCAGGTTGTGCTTCCGAATATTGATAACGAGTCAGACCGGGCACGCGCGCAGGATGAGCTCCCACAAAGTGCTGCAGGCAAAACCATCATGACAACAGAGCCTAAATTTGTCCCTAATCAAGCGGTTTCAATCCATGTTGATGAGGGACTTGACGTCAATATTAGATTGGTAGATTGCGTTGGCTATACGGTACCCGGGGCAAAAGGGTATGAAGATGAAAATGGGCCTAGAATGATTAACACTCCGTGGTATGAGGAGCCGATTCCTTTCCATGAAGCAGCAGAAATCGGAACAAGAAAAGTCATTCAGGAGCACTCCACAATTGGCGTCGTCATTACAACAGACGGTTCAATTGGAGAGATCCCAAGAAGAGATTACATTGAAGCTGAAGAGCGTGTCATTGAGGAATTAAAGGAAGTAGGAAAACCTTTCATCATGATTATTAATACGGTTCAGCCGTATCATCCTGAAACAGAAACGCTCCGAAGACAGCTCAGTGAAAAATATGACATTCCGGTTCTTGCCATGAGTGTTGAAAGCATTCGTGAAACAGATGTCATGAACGTTCTCCGCGAAGCGCTGTATGAGTTCCCTGTGCTTGAGGTTAATGTGAATCTGCCTAGCTGGGTTATGGTACTCCGTGATAATCACTGGCTGCGCGAAAGCTATCAGGAAGCAGTCAAAGACACAGTACAGGATATTAAGCGGCTCAGAGATGTTGACCGTGTGGTCGGTTATTTCAGTGAATATGATTTCATTGACCGAGCAAGCCTTGCAGGCATTGAAATGGGGCAGGGGATCGCAGAAATCGATCTTTACGCGCCGGATGATTTATATGATCAGATATTAAAAGAAGTCGTTGGTGTGGAAATCCGAGGGAAAGATCACCTGCTGCAGCTGATGCAGGACTTTGCGTATGCGAAAGCAGAATATGATCAAGTATCAGATGCGCTTAGAATGGTTAAGCAAACAGGCTACGGCATTGCAGCACCGGCACTCAGCGACATGAGCCTTGATGAGCCGGAAATTATCAGGCAGGGTGCAAGATTCGGTGTCCGTCTAAAAGCTGTGGCCCCATCGATTCATATGATTAAAGTGGATGTGGAGTCAGAATTTGCTCCGATTATCGGAACCGAAAAACAAAGTGAAGAGCTGGTTCGATACTTAATGCAGGATTTTGAAGATAATCCGCTGTCCATCTGGAAATCAGATATTTTCGGACGAAGCCTGAGTTCAATTGTGAGAGAAGGCATTCAGGCGAAACTCTCCTTAATGCCTGAAAATGCCAGATACAAGCTGAAAGAAACTCTCGAACGCATCATTAACGAAGGATCAGGCGGTTTAATCGCGATCATTCTATAGAAGTCATACGAACAGATGACCACAAAATGTGGTCATCTTTTTGTCTTTAAAAATAGTTTTCAATCTGATGACAATAAGCTTACAAAATTTTATTTTAATAAAATTAATGTTTACTTCTATCCCAATATGTATTAGTGTTTTTAATAAGTTTTACATATTTCAAAATAACATTTGCATCTGCGGTTTTTTTTTTGTAAAATATGTTCTTTATAGGAATGCACGTTCGCTGAAAGTACCCTCACTTATTGATTTATATAGGTTTTATAAAGGTTTCTCCTTGCTTAGCGAAAAAGGATGTGTTAATCTACTATCAGAAATTATTTTCTGCATTGGTCGATTCTTCCTAGAAACCCAATATTCATGCGGAAAATCATTGAATTATAGCCGTTAATCGTATAAGATTAGCGTGTTAACAGTAAAATGCGTATCTATCATGTATAGATTCTGCATAATCTGTGAAGAAATGAAATTAACAGAATGCTTTTATTGCTTAACAGACAATCTTTGGGAGGAGGTGAAAGGCATGAATAAAACAGAACTTATCAACGCGGTAGCAGAAGCTAGCGAATTATCTAAAAAAGATGCAACGAAAGCGGTTGATGCTGTTTTCGATACACTTTTAGATGCACTTAAAAACGGTGATAAAGTACAATTGATCGGTTTTGGCAACTTCGAAGTACGTGAGCGTGCGGCTCGTAAAGGACGCAACCCACAAACTGGCGAAGAAATCGAAATCGCAGCAAGCAAAGTGCCTGCGTTCAAACCAGGTAAAGCTCTTAAAGACGCTGTTGCTGGAAAATAATGTGCTCTTACCCGTGTATGATGCATAAATTACATACACAAAATGACATGGATAGCCCCTTTTATAGGGGCTTTTCCTTTGTTCTGGAAAAAAAGAAGACATGGCTGCTGCATCAACTTCACAAGATGCATCATTCTTTGCTTTTAATTGCTTACATATGCTAGAATCTGTATCAAATATATTGTTTTTAGGAGGATATGTATGGGGCAAATCAATACTCAGCAGATCGAAGAGGCGGTAAGGCTCATACTTGAGGCGATAGGGGAAAATCCAAATCGCGAAGGGCTGCTTGATACTCCAAAGCGTGTTGCTAAAATGTATGCCGAAGTATTCTCTGGACTTAACGAAGACCCAAAAGAGCATTTTAAAACCGTGTTCGGCGAAGACCATGAAGAACTTGTGCTGGTAAAGGATATTCCATTTCATTCGATGTGTGAGCATCACCTTGTTCCGTTTTTTGGAAAGGCTCACATTGCATATATACCAAAAGGCGGAAAAGTAACGGGGCTGAGCAAGCTGGCCAGAGCTGTTGAAGCTGTTTGCAGAAGACCGCAGCTTCAAGAAAGAATTACCTCGACAATTGCAGACAGCATTGTTGATTCATTAGAACCGCATGGCGTCATGGTGGTTGTAGAAGCAGAACATATGTGCATGACAATGCGGGGAGTCAAAAAGCCTGGAAGCAAAACAGTGACATCAGCTGTCAGAGGTGTTTTTGTGAAAGATCCTGCAGCCAGAGCGGAAGTATTATCATTTATTAAAGAATAAGGATTCGGGGGTGTTCATATGAAAGACAACACAAATGATTTTTTAGTGATTAAAGCGGTGGAAGATGGAGTGAATGTCATCGGTCTGACCCGCGGATCGGATACTCGATTTCATCATTCAGAGAAGCTTGATAAAGGCGAGGTCATGATTGCCCAGTTTACTGAGCATACATCTGCTATCAAGATAAGAGGCAAAGCTATTATTCAGACAAGCTACGGTGAAATCGAAAGCGACTCCAGAAGATAATTTTCTGACGGCTGCAATTATGGTATAATATCTAGTATTCAGCTGTAACTGTTTGTTGCTGTTGCTGGTTTTTCGAAAAAATTTCTATTTACATGGGGACAAGGGTGATTCATTTGCAAGACATCTATGTACAAATGGCTAAGATTAAAGACGCGCTGCACGTAAAGCTCACTCATCCATTTTTAGCAAAATATATACCTTCTCCTGTGATTGATGAAGATAAACTGCTCCTCTTCTATGCTTTGTTCGATCAGATTGATCTTCCAGATGAAAAAAAAGAGAACTACATAATTACAGCGATGCTTGTGCAAATTGCCCTTGATACTCATGATGAAGTATCCACTTCCGTTCATTTAAAGCAGGAAGAGTTCATGCAAAGACAGCTTATTGTTCTTGCAGGAGACTACTTCAGCGGTCTGTATTACGCGTTATTATCAGAAATGCAGGATATTGGAATGATTCGAACGTTAGCAACGGCAATAAAAGAGATAAATGAACATAAAATTCGCCTGTACGAAGAGACTGTAAGTGATTTTGATTCATTCGTTGCAAGTATCATAAAAGTTGAAACGGCTCTTTTTCAGCATGTTTCTGATTATTTTCAGGCAGGCTTATTCTCAAAGCTTACGACTAAATTTTTATCATACAAGCGGCTGATGCTTGAGAAAAACAGATACAACGAAGAATCTTTATCGATCATGAGGAATTTGGAGAAAAAGAAGAAAAATATCGGCACAATCGAATTTACCGGAGTGTATCTTAAAGAGTTTTGCAACCGTTATTTCGAAGAGACAGCCGAGCTTTTAGAAAGCTGTTTTCAGCAGCCGTCCCCTCTGCAGAAAGTCCTGTTAGCAAGATTGCAGTCATTCAAGTATAATCAGGATATAAGATACACTACGCTTGCGGAAGAAGGTTTATGAAATGCAGCAATCCAAAGAAGAAAGAGTCCATTCTGTATTTGAAAAAATATATAAAAACTACGATAAGATGAATTCAGTCATCAGTTTTCAGCGCCATATTGCCTGGCGCCGCGAAACTATGAAACGAATGAATGTCAAACAAGGCTCGATTGCCCTGGATGTTTGCTGCGGCACAGCTGACTGGACAATTGCTATGGCTGATGCGGTAGGCGACAGAGGCCGGGCGGTTGGTCTTGATTTCAGCAACAATATGCTGAAAATTGGCAGAGAGAAAATAAAAGATTACTCCAATATCGAATTAATTCACGGCAATGCCATGGAGCTTCCTTTTGAAGACAACACGTTTGATTATGTAACAATCGGTTTTGGACTTCGGAATGTTCCGGACTATATGACCGTGCTTAAGGAAATGCACCGCGTTGTAAAGCCAGGCGGAAAAGTAGTCTGCCTCGAAACCTCCCAGCCGACCATGATCGGATTTAAGCAGCTTTATTACGGTTACTTCCGATTTGTGATGCCTGTTTTCGGAAAACTGTTTGCAAAGAGCTACAATGAATATTCATGGCTGCAGGAATCAGCCAGAGATTTCCCGGGAATGCGTGAGCTTGCACAAATGTTCAGAGATGCGGGCTTTAAAGATGTAGAAGTGAAGCCTTTTACAGGCGGCGTAGCCGCAATGCATCTCGGGTGCAAATGAAGCTTTTTGTTTATAATTCTGTCCTTCCTATAAGATTAAATGGCGGAGGAATCGGATGTGGACTACGTACTGCAATCTATCATTAGACCAGCCATGTTTTAAAAATGCGAGTATTTAGGTGAATTGAATGAAATTTAAAATGGCGTATTCGTTCTTAAATGCAGATCTTGATCTCATTGAACAGGAACTTGAAAAAACGGTAAGCTCAACAGAGCCTTTGTTAAGCGAGGCAGGGCTTCACCTTCTTCAGGCAGGGGGAAAGCGTATCCGCCCTGTTTTTGTATTGCTTTCTGCCATGTTTGGCGAATATGATATCGAAAAAGTCAAAAAAGTGGCCATCGCTCTTGAAATTATTCATATGGCATCTTTAGTGCATGATGATGTGATTGATGATGCTGAGCTCAGGCGGGGAAAACCGACTATTAAAGCAAAATGGGATAACCGCATTGCCATGTATACAGGGGATTATTTATTTGCAAGGTCACTTGAGATTATGACATCCTTAGAAAATATTGCAGCACATCAAATCCTTTCAAAAACAATTGTTGAAGTATCCCTTGGTGAAATTGAACAAATAAAAGACAAGTATGATTTTGACCAGAATCTGCGTGTTTATTTAAGACGCATAAAAAGGAAAACAGCGTTATTAATAGCTGCCAGCTGCCAGCTTGGAGCGATTGCAGGCGGCGTTCCGGAATCCATACATAAAAAATTATTTCTGTTCGGCTATTACGTAGGGATGTCCTTTCAAATTACAGATGATATTCTCGACTTTACCTCTACAGAAGAAGAGCTTGGAAAGCCTGTTGGAGGAGACCTGCTGCAGGGCAACATTACCCTTCCGGTGCTGTATGCAATGGAAAATTCCGAGCTGAAAAACAAAATCAGCAAGGTTGCGAGTGATACGTCCGATACGGAAATGGCGGAGATTATCGATGCCATCTTATCTACGAATGCAATTGAGCGGTCCATACAAGTCAGTGACATGTATCTTCAAAAAGGTTTCAGCATTTTAAACCAATTGCCGAAAAATCGGGCAAGATCTGCTTTATCCAATATTGCAAAATATATTGGAAAAAGAAAATTTTAAATTCCTCCGCCCCATACGATTGCGAAAAAAGTGAAAAAATGGTACGATTTCCATGGGGCATGAAAGCCCATACATAACAATCGCGGGGTGGAGAAATTAAGATGGAAAAAACATTTATGATGGTCAAACCTGATGGCGTTCAGCGTCAGCTTATCGGGAAAATTGTTTCTAGATTTGAGAGTAAGGGCTTACATTTAGTTGGGGCTAAATTAATGCAAATTCCGGTTTCACTTGCTGAACAGCACTACGGGGAACACAACGGGAAGCCTTTCTTCGGAGAGTTAGTTGAATTCATCACATCCGGACCAGTTTTCGCTATGGTTTGGGAAGGGGAAAATGTGATCGAAATCTCCCGCACGATGATGGGAAAAACAAAACCAGCCGAAGCATTGCCGGGTACAATCAGAGGCGACTATGGTTTATTCGTAGGAAAAAACATCATCCACGGTTCTGATTCACCGGAAAGTGCAGAGCGCGAAATTAACCTGTTCTTCAAACAAGAAGAATTAGTAGAATACGATAAAGATATTCATACTTGGATATACTGATCCGCCTAAAAGCCAGCAGAGATGCTGGCTTTTCTCATGTTTAAATATCACTTCCCATTTACCATTTTTATAAGAATTTTTAAGAGTTTTCAGATTTTTTTATTCAGGCCTCACAAGAGACTATCACTTTCCGATATACTATACATAGAGGGAATTCCTGCAGGAGAGTTGAGTCAGATGGAATATATGCAATTTCAGAAAGAATTTAAAAAGTTAACCGGAATCGATCTTGGTCTTTATAAAGAGGCACAAATGAAAAGAAGAATTACCTCTCTTTATTTGAAAAGGGGATTTAACGGTTTTAAGGAGTATGGTTCAGCACTTCAAAGAGATAGGGAGATGCTCTGTGAACTTCTGGACAGAATAACAATCAACGTTACAGAGTTTTATCGGAATAGGAAGCGCTGGGATCTATTAGAGACTGAATTGCTTCCTGCTTTGCTAAGCGGGTCCCGCCCGCTGAAAATATGGAGCGCAGCCTGTTCAACCGGTGAAGAGCCTTATACAATCGCAATGATTCTGTCAAAATATTTGCCCTTGTGCTCTATTAAAATTCTGGCAACAGACTTAGACGAAAATGTCATAGCCAGAGCAAAGCTCGGGATATATCCGGAAAGAAGTCTTGCTGAGCTGCCGGGTGAGATGAAGAGCAAATATTTTGTTCAGGACGGGGCAGGCTATCAAATCAGCAAAGAAATCATTGAGACTGTACAATTTAAAAAACACAATCTGCTTTCAGACCCTTTTGAAAGCGGATTTGATTTAATCATTTGCCGAAATGTGCTGATTTATTTTACGGAAGATGCGAAGAATATGCTTTATCATAAGTTTTCAAGGGCTTTGAAAAACGAGGGTATCTTTTTTATCGGGAGCACGGAACAGATTTTTTACAGTCAGCAATATGACCTTGAATCAGCAGGCACCTTTTTTTACAGAAAAATACAAATGTAAACTTTCTATTCAATTTTTCATACATATGGTATAGTGTTACTTAAAAGCGTTAGTGCGCTGAAGGGAGAGCTTTAGATGAGATACTTAACAGCAGGAGAATCACATGGACCGCAGTTAACAGCTATTGTTGAAGGAGTGCCGGCGGGGCTGTCAATTACTGCAGAGGATATTAACCTCGATCTTTCGCGCAGACAAAAGGGACATGGCAGAGGAAGAAGAATGCAGATTGAGAAGGACGAGGTTCAGATTACAAGCGGAATCCGTCATGGAAAAGCACTTGGCTCTCCAATCGCACTTGTAGTTGAAAATAATGATTGGAAACATTGGACGAATATTATGGGAATCGAGCCTTTAGAAGAAGGCGAAGAAAAAGATATTAAACGCCAGATCAGCCGTCCGCGGCCTGGACATGCTGATTTAAACGGAGCGATTAAATACGGGCACAGAGATATCCGCAACGTGCTTGAACGCTCTTCTGCCCGTGAAACAACGGTCAGAGTTGCGGTTGGTGCAGTAGCTAAAAAGCTATTGGCAGAGCTTGGCATTAAAGTTGCAGGACATGTAGTTGAAATCGGAGCAATCAAAGCTGAAAAAACAGAGTATCCGTCTATTGAAGAATTACAGCGGGTCACTGAGGAATCGCCTGTCCGCTGCCTGGATGAGAATGCTGCAGTAAAAATGATGCAGGCCATTGATGATGCTAAGAGCAATGGCGATTCCATCGGCGGTGTCGTGGAAGTGATTGTAGAAGGAATGCCTGCCGGGGTCGGCAGCT
This sequence comes from Peribacillus frigoritolerans, assembly GCF_004358755.1. Taxonomy (GTDB): domain Bacteria; phylum Bacillota; class Bacilli; order Bacillales; family Bacillaceae; genus Bacillus_P. Next base: position 583,452 of record NZ_SMZY01000001.1, read on the forward strand.
ATGTTCATTACGACCGCAAGCTTGATTCGAAAATTGCAGCGGCCATCATTAGCATCAATGCTTTTAAAGGTGTGGAATTTGGCATCGGTTTTGAAGCAGCCCGAAGATTTGGCAGTGAAGTACATGACGAAATTATTTGGAGCGAAGAGAATGGCTACTCACGCAAAACGAATCGCTTAGGCGGTTTAGAAGGCGGAATGTCTACGGGCATGCCGATTGTAGTCAGAGGAGTCATGAAGCCAATTCCAACCCTGTATAAACCTCTTCAAAGTGTTGATATTGAAACGAAAGAACCTTTTTCAGCCAGCATCGAACGTTCTGACAGCTGTGCCGTGCCTGCAGCAAGTGTAGTTGCTGAAGCCGTTGTGGCATGGGAAATTGCGAATGCGATTCTTGAACAATTCGGTTCAGACCGGATGGATGCAATCCGTGAGCACGTTCAGGAAATGCGCGAGTATGCGAGGAAGTTCTAATGAAGAATTTGCTTATTGAAACTGCTTCCGGATCATATCCCGTTTCAGTAGGAAGAAATATCATTGAAACTGAACTGATTAAGCAAGTAAATGAAATAAAGCCTTCAAGTATATTGATTATTGCTGATGCAGCTGTTCAAAGCCTTTACGGTGAGCGGCTGCTGAATGCATTGAGCCATTTTTATAAAACGGAAGTTTTCGTTGTGCCGAGCGGGGAAGAGTATAAATCTTTCCAATCTTTCTATGATATTCAAACGCTCGCTCTTAAACTTGGACTTGACCGGAAATCTCTCATTCTTGCATTCGGCGGAGGAGTCATTGGCGACTTGGCCGGTTTTGCTGCTGCTACATATATGAGAGGTATCCCATTCATTCAGCTGCCGACTACTTTGCTTGCACATGATAGTGCGGTCGGAGGGAAAGTCGCGATTAACCACCCGGAAGGGAAAAACATGATCGGTGCGTTTCATCAGCCCCGGGCAGTCATTTATGATCTGGCTTTTCTTTCGACATTGCCGGTTCATGAGCTTCGTTCTGGATTTGCAGAAGTGATCAAACACGGACTGATTGGAAACGCGGATTTCTATCATTGGCTGACGTCTGAAATTTCTGTTCTCGATGACTTGGATGATGAAAAACTTCAGCATATGATTCTTGAAGGGATTCATGTCAAAGCGGCAGTCGTAAAAGAAGATGAAAAAGAAACCGGCGTGAGAGCCCATCTGAACTTTGGCCATACCCTGGGACATGCGATTGAAGCTTCCGAAGGATATGGAAAGATCAGCCACGGTGATGGGGTTGCCATCGGCATGCTTTTTGCGATCTGGCTGAGCGGGAAAATTCACAGTTTGAGTCTTCCTTATGAAAAAATCAAAAATTGGTTTAAAGAATTAGGCTTTCCGGTTGAAGTGCCTGAAAACTTATCTTCGGATGCTTTAATCAGCAGAATGCTGAAAGATAAAAAGTCGCATTCCGGGACGATCACAATGGTTCTGTTAAAAACGATCGGAGCACCGGAAATTTCACCTTTCGAAAGAGATCAATTAAGATCCTTGCTAGAAACATGGAGACAGGAGGGATCAGTTTGATTCGTGCAATTAGAGGAGCTGCTACAGTTGATCACAATGATGAAGATCAGATCATTAAAGCAACGGAAGCTCTTGTTTTAGAAATGATTGAAAAAAATAATGTAGAGCCTGAAGATGTCGCATCTGTCCTGCTTTCAATGACTGCCGATTTAGATGCGGTTTTTCCGGCGAAAGCTCTGCGGAATTTTGATGGATGGGAATTTGTTCCTGTCATGTGCATGCAGGAAATCCCTGTAGCTGGAAGTCTTGAAAAGTGCATCAGGGTCATGATGACAGTAGAGACTCGGCTTAATCAAAAAGAAGTAAAGCATGTATATCAGGGAAAAGCGATTGTGCTAAGACCCGATTTAACAGACAAAGAATAAATTTAAATTTATTAAATAGTGCCTGATGTTCCTCCCTTAGGCGGGAACATCATTCGTTGACAGAAAACAGCATGTGTATTAAGATAGAGCCCAAGAATAGAAATTAGAAGAGAGCTTCTAATATGTTCCAGTGCGTTAGATGAGTATAGTGAGCAAGTCAGATCAGTTCAGTGAAAAATCAATTAGTTTAGCATAGTTTAGGGTAGCCGAGAATGAGTTTAGCTGAGGTCTTTTATATTTTCCGTTACGGTTAAGACTACCCAAAAACAGAGATTCTTTGTTTTTGGGTTTTTTCGTTTTACCGCAGCGTTTCCGCTTAATACCTCCTAAATACTTATTCTCCACCATGCTGGAGGAGTGAGTACTTATGTTTCATACCGATTTTGCCTCATTTAAACAAGATAGCATGAGCTATCAAACCATACCTGTTATTAAGTCTTTTCAAGTTGACACGTTTACTCCGATTCAGCTTTTTAAAGTGTTTGAAGATGAAGCGGTGTATTTATTAGAAAGCAAAGATGCCGAATCGTCATGGTCACGTTATTCATTTATTGGATTAAATCCTTTTTTGTTCATTGAAGAAGAAAATGACCGCTACTGCGTGAGGTCCAAACAAAGAAATACAATCTATGAATCTTCATCTCTGAAAGAAATCTTCCAATGGATGGACGGCTATTTAAAAGTAAAGCTTCCAGATCTTGATATTCCGTTTGCAGGGGGTGCTGTAGGCTATTTAGGATACGATTCTGTCACGATGTTTGAACGAGTACCAAAGCATGCCAATCAAGATCTGAATTTTAAAAAGTGCCTTTTATTCGTTTGCCATACGATGATCGCATTCGATCATATTGATAAAACACTTTCGTTTATCCATTACGAACGCCTCTCCGGAAAAGAGTCAGAAGGAGGCAAGCGGGCAGTTTATGACATTGCTGAAGCCAAAATCAATCAGCTGATTTCCCAGCTGACTGAAAAAAGGGATTTCAATGATTTGATGCTCTCTCCGATGGATCAGGCATCTGTTTCGTTTGAAGGAGTAACCTCCAATTTTGAAAAGGATGATTTTCTTGACTCAGTCGAAAAAATAAAAGAATACATCAGAGCAGGGGATATTTTTCAGGGCGTTCTTTCTCAAAGATTCGAAATGCCCATAACAGCAAAAGGCTTTGACTTATATCGAATGCTGAGGGTTGTCAATCCCTCGCCTTACATGTTTTACATCAAATTTGATGAGACTGAGCTGATCGGCAGTTCTCCTGAGAGGCTGATCTACGTTCAGGACGGCTATCTCGAAATTCATCCGATTGCAGGAACCAGAAAACGCGGAAAGACGGAAGAAGAGGATCTGAGGCTTGAGGAAGATCTGCGCAGCGATGAAAAAGAAAAAGCAGAGCATTATATGCTTGTTGACCTGGCGAGAAATGATATTGGCAGAGTAGCTGATTACGGGACAGTTAAGACTCCGGTTTTAATGGAGCTCGGACGTTTTTCACACGTGATGCATTTAATTTCAAAGGTGACCGGTCAATTAAAAACCGGCATACATCCCATAGATGCTTTGCTTTCATCCTTCCCGGCCGGAACGGTATCTGGCGCCCCTAAGGTGAGGGCCATGCAGATTCTGCAGGAGCTCGAACCAACAGCGAGAAACGCGTACGCAGGGTGCATCGCCTATATAGGCTTTGACGGCAATATTGATTCTTGCATTACAATCAGGACAATTTCTTTGCAGGGCGGAAAAGCTTATGTTCAGGCCGGTGCCGGAATTGTAGCAGATTCAAAGCCTGAACTTGAATGGAAAGAAACGAGAAATAAAGCAAGCGCCTTAATTAAAACCATTGAACTTGCAGAAAAAGTGTTTGGCAAAAAGGAGGAGGCAGAACATGAAAACATTACTCAGCAAATGCATTGAAGGCCATACGCTGACAGAAGAAGAGGCAATGGCTGCCATGAATCAGGTAATGGAGGGAAAAGCCACTTCCAGCCAAATCGCAAGTTTCATTTCCATATTAAGATTCCGCGGTGAAACGGTTGACGAGCTTGTCGGTTTTGCAAAAGCAATGAAACAGCATATGACCCGCATTGATTATGCAGAGGACCTGATTGACACATGCGGAACAGGCGGAGACGGGGCATCGACATTTAATATTTCGACTGCATCAGCAATCCTTGCGTCTGCGCTCGGAGTAAAAGTAGCAAAGCACGGCAATCGGGCAATCTCATCCAAAAGCGGCAGTGCTGATGTGCTTGAACAGCTTGGGATCTCCATTCAAACAACACCGGATGAAGCGAAGCTCGCTCTGCAGGCTTATGATATGAGTTTTCTGTTCGCGCCAATCTACCATTCTTCCATGAAGCATGCTGTAAGCCCTAGACAGGAAATCGGCTTCAGGACGGTTTTTAACCTTCTTGGACCATTAGCAAACCCTGCTGATGCCAAGCGCCAGGTAATGGGGGTGTTCTCTACAGAGTATGCAGAAAAAATAGCCTTTGCCCTGCGCGAGCTTGGCTCAGAACATGTTCTCCTTGTTACAGGAAGAGATGGCCTCGACGAATGCAGTATTACAGGTGTAACAGATATTGTTGAACTGAAAAACGGCAAGATTGACCGCTATGAAATAACCCCGGAAGAGATGGGACTGCAGCGCGGAGAATTAAAAGACATCCAGGTTGAGAGCCCGGCTGAAAGTGCAAAACTGATTCTGGGTGTGTTTGAGGGGAAGCGCAGCGGGGCGGCGGCAGACATTGTTGCACTGAATGCCGGTGCTGCTTTATATGTAGCAGGCAAAACGGATTCACTTGCTGATGGAGTAAAAAAAGCGGCAGACGCAATCGCAAATGGCACAGCCTATCGTCAGCTCGCACGTCTTCAAAGAAAGAAGGAGGAGCAGTATGCTTACTAAAATTCTTGAAAAAAAAAGGGAAGAAGTGCTTTCACTGACTATTCCCGAAAGAAATAACGTATCTGAACGGTCATTTTACAGCGCCTTGAAGCATTCAAACCGGAAACCGGCTTTAATCGCGGAAGTAAAAAAGGCTTCTCCTTCTAAAGGGGTCATTAAAGAGAATTTTCATCCGGTGGAAATTGCAAAAGCTTATGAAGCTGGAAAAGCGGATTGTCTCTCTGTTTTAACAGATGAAAGCTTTTTTCAGGGCCACCGTGATTTTATAGCGGAAATTAAGAAAGAAGTCAGTCTTCCGGTATTAAGAAAGGATTTCATTATTGATCACAAGCAAGTTGAGGAATCCAGGAATATAGGGGCAGATGCCATCCTTTTAATAGGAGAGGCGCTTGAAGCTAAAGAGCTGCACGAACTGTATGTGAATGCTTATGAGCTCGGCATGGATGTATTGGTGGAAGTGCATTCTCTGGCAGTCCTGGAAAATGTTCTGTCTGTGTTCACCCCTAAAATACTAGGTGTGAATAATAGAGATCTTTCAACCTTTAAGACAGATATCCATCAAATAAAGACGATAAGAACATTTGTTCCAAAAGATACTCTGATGGTGAGTGAAAGCGGCATTTTTACATTTGAAGATGTAAAAACGGTTCAGCAAGAAGGCGCGCATGCCATTTTAGTCGGAGAATCACTCATGCGAGGCGAGAATCAAACAGCTGCTATCAAAGCTTTGTATGGAGAAGAAAATGAGTAAACCTTTGATCAAGTTATGCGGAAATCAATCTTTGGAAGATTTGAAGCTGACAAGCAAGTCAGATGCAGATTATCTCGGACTGATTTTTGCTGAAAGCAAGCGGATAGTGGAAGCTCTGGATGTAAAAGAGTGGCTGAAAGAAGTTGAAACTGAGGATAAACAATTAGTTGCGGTATTTGTAAATGCCCGGCTGGATGAAATAGAACAAGTCATGAATGAACTTCCAATCGATGTCATTCAATGCCACGGCTCGGAGACAGTCAAAGAAATTGCTGAAATCAAGCATCATTTTAAGAGGGAAGTATGGAAGGCATTGCCCCATTATGAGGGAACACTGTCTGATATGAAATTATATGCAGAAGCAGCGGACGGCTTTGTGATTGATTCTAAAGTCAAAGACGCTTTCGGAGGAACTGGCCGGACATTCGATTGGTCAAAAGTGCCGTGTTATATACAGGCCGCTGAGGAGATAAACAAAACACTCTTCATTGCAGGAGGCCTTACTCCTGACAATATTGAACAGCTGCTCGGGCTTCATCCGCCGGGAATTGATATTTCTAGCGGGATTGAACAAAACGGAAAAAAAGATGAGGCCTTATTGACAAGGCTAGAAGAAAGGGTGAATCACCATGTATCAGTTTCCAGATGAATTTGGCAGATTCGGAGATTATGGAGGGAAGTATGTACCTGAAACGTTAATGCAGCCGCTTGAAGAATTGCAGGAGGCATTTGCAGAAGCAGCGGCAGATCCTGAATTTATGAACGAATACCACCGTCTTCTCATTGAATATTCCGGAAGGCCGACAACTTTGACCTATGCCGAAAACATAACGAAAAAACTTGGCGGAGCAAAGATTTTCCTGAAACGCGAGGATCTTAACCATACAGGCGCACACAAAATTAATAATGCGATTGGCCAGGCCCTGCTGGCACAGAAAATGGGGAAAACAAAAATCATCGCAGAGACAGGTGCAGGACAGCACGGTGTTGCGGCAGCAACGGTTGCAGCAAAATTCGGCCTGGAATGCAAAGTCTTTATGGGGGAAGAAGATGTGATCCGTCAGCAGCTTAACGTCTTTCGGATGAAGCTGCTAGGGGCAGAAGTTATCCCTGTTCACAGCGGAAATAAAACGCTGAAGGATGCTACGAACGAAGCGATCAGATACTGGGTTCAGCATTGTGAGGATCATTTTTATATGATCGGTTCAGTAGTAGGACCTCATCCATATCCGCAAATGGTCAGAGAGTTTCAAAGAGTAATAGGAGATGAAGCAAAGCAGCAGCTGGCTGAACGAATGGATTGCCTTCCTGATAAAGTTGTCGCATGCGTCGGAGGAGGAAGCAATGCGATTGGCATGTTTGCAGCCTTCATTGAGGAAGATGTTGAGCTTGTCGGCGTTGAAGCAGCAGGCAAAGGCGTTGATACACCTCTCCATGCTGCAACCATCACCAAGGGCACAAAAGGAGTTATTCATGGTTCGCTCACTTACCTGATCCAGGATGAGTACGGGCAAATTATTGAACCATACTCCATTTCAGCCGGGCTTGATTACCCTGGAATTGGACCTGAGCATGCACACCTTGCAGATACTGGCCGGGTAAAATATGAGAGCATAACAGATGACGAGGCATTAGAAGCGCTGACTTTCTTAGCAAAGGAAGAAGGAATTCTTCCGGCTATTGAAACCGCCCATGCTCTTGCAAAAGCCTTCCAGCTTGCAGAGAAAATGGATCCAGATGAAACGCTGCTCATCTGTCTATCAGGACGCGGAGACAAAGATGTTCATACACTGATGGAATCTCTTGAAGGGGGCGATAAGAATGCAGGAATACTTGCAGAAGCAGCTTGCTCAAAATAAGAAATTATTTATCCCGTTTATAACAGCAGGCGACCCAAATGGCGAAGCCACAATCGGACTCGCGCTTACTCTTCAGAAGGCTGGAGCTTCAGCTATAGAACTTGGCATCCCATATTCAGATCCCCTGGCGGACGGTCCTGTCATCCAAAGGGCTTCGCAAAGATCGCTGTCGGCCGGAATGAATATTGTAAAAGCCATGGAACTCGTTCCAGCTATGCGCGAAAGAGGTCTAACTATTCCAATAATTCTTTTTACGTATTATAATCCTGTGTTACAATTAGGAAAAGAATCCTTCTTTGCTTTAGCGGAAAAAAACACAATAGACGGGCTGCTGATTCCGGATCTTCCTTTCGAAGAGAGCGGAGATTTGAGAGAGTCCTGCAGGCAGCATGACGTCACGTTTATTTCAATGGTTGCCCCTACTTCTGTTCAGCGGCTTAAGAAAATTGTGTCAAATGCAGAAGGTTTTCTATACTGTGTTTCATCGTTAGGTGTAACAGGTTCGAGAAAGACGTTCGATCAGCGCATTTTCGATTTTCTGAGTGAGGTAAAACAAGAAGCTGCAGTTCCAGTCGTTGTCGGTTTCGGTGTTTCTTCAAAGGAACACGTAGAAGAACTGACAAAGGTATGTGACGGAGTTGTTGTAGGAAGTGCACTTATTGAAGAAGTTGAGAGGTTATCTTCAAAACTGAAAGAGGAAGATTCATTGGATGCTGCCCTTCTCGAGTTTGCAGAAAAAGCTTCCTCCTTTGTTTCAGACGCTAAAGTAAGCACAGGGTAAATCGAGCAGCAAGCGAAGAAATCTTCGCTTTTATTACAGAAGAGGTGTCCATTCATGCAAATTAAAGATCAGCTTACGAACTTAAAACCGTATCAGCCGGGTAAACCGATCGAAGAAGTAAAAAAAGAGTATAACTTAACTCACATTGTGAAGCTCGCTTCCAATGAAAATCCGTACGGCAGCTCAGAACGCGCGAAAAAAGCCATTCAGGATGAACTGAATCAGCTTGCTATGTATCCAGACGGCTACAGCGCTCTGCTTCGTGAAACGCTGGCACGTTTTTTAAACGTAGAAGAAAATGAAATTATTTTTGGAAATGGATCCGATGAAATTGTTCAGATCATTTGCCGCGCCTTTTTGAAAAAAGGGACGAACACAGTAATGGCAACACCGACATTTCCGCAATACCGCCACAATGCCATCATTGAAGGCGCGGATATTAAGGAAATTCCGCTGGTCGATGGAGATCACGATCTGGACTCCATGCTTGCAGCAATTGACGAACAAACAAAGGTCATTTGGCTATGTTCGCCAAACAATCCAACGGGTACTTATATTAACGAGCAGTCTTTGCATGCTTTCATGAAAAAGGTGCCAAAGCATGTGCTTGTTATCCTGGATGAAGCTTACTATGAATATGTAACAGCATCTGATTTTCCGGAAACACTTCCATTAATCAAAGAATATAATAACGTCATGATTCTCCGCACTTTCTCAAAAGCATACGGCCTTGCAGCCCTCCGCGTCGGTTACGGAATTGCGAACAGGGAGTTAATCAAAAGCATCGAACCTGCAAGAGAGCCTTTTAATACGAACCGTTTAGGACAGACAGCCGCATTGCATGCTTTAGGTGATCAGGAATTCATTAAACAATGTGCAGAAAAAAACAAACAGGGTCTTGAACAGTTTTACCATTTCAGTAAAGAACACGGTCTATCCTACTATCCTTCAGAAGGAAACTTTATTCTGATCGATTTTAACCGCGATGCTGATGAAGTGTTTCAGGCTCTCCTGGAAAAAGGCTATATTGTCCGTTCCGGTAATGCACTTGGATTTCCAACGTCTATCCGCATCACAATCGGAACGAAAGAACAAAACGAAGAGATTCTGCAGATCCTGACAGAATTGATTTCATAAAAGAAGAGGTGATCTTAATCACCTCTTTCTTCATACATAATGTGCAGCGAAGGTGATAAAGAATGGAACAGCAAATCGAAAAAATTCATCTCATCGGACTCGGGCTAATCGGCGGTTCGATCGCCCTTGCGGTTAAGCAGGAGTTTCCTGATGTAAAGATTGTCGGGTATGATATTAATCAAAGTCAGGCTGAAATCGCCAAGACTCTGACCGTAATCGATGAAATAGCTCCAAATCAATTCGGCGGCATAGAAACAGCCGATTTAATTATTCTTGCTACTCCGGTGGAACAGACTTTGTCCATCATCAGCGAATTAAGTTCACAACATTTAAAAGAAAGCGTCATTATTACGGATGTTGGCAGCACAAAACAAAAAATCAGCAAATACGCTGCTTCTGTTTTCGGGGACGGGGTGCAGTTCATCGGCGGACATCCAATGGCCGGCTCGCATAAATCAGGAGTGATCGCGGCGAAAGCGCACCTTTTTGAAAATGCCTTTTATATCCTGACGCCGACGGTTCATACATCCCATGCTTCGCTTAGGATCCTTCAGAACGTCTTAAAAGGAACGAAAGCTCAATTTGTAGAAATGACTCCAGCTGAACATGACGAGGTTACAGGTGTAATCAGTCATTTTCCGCATATCGTTGCAGCGAGTCTTGTTCATCAGGCAGGCCGTTTTGAAGACAGTCATCCTGTGATTAAGCGTCTGGCAGCGGGAGGATTCCGCGATATCACGAGGATTGCCTCAAGCAGCCCCGCGATGTGGAGAGATATTCTCATCCATAATAAAGACAAGCTGCTTGCTTTATTTGATGACTGGCAATACGAAATGAACCGTGTCAGAGAGCTTGTTGATGGACTTAATGGAGATGCTCTATTTTCGTATTTTCAGGAGGCAAAGGATTTTAGAGATGGCCTGCCTGAGAGAGAAAAAGGAGCTATTCCTTCTTTTTACGATTTATATGTGGATGTACCTGATTATCCAGGGGTCATTTCTGAAATCACAGGTTATCTGGCAATGGAGGAAATCAGCATCACGAACATCCGGATTATCGAAACACGCGAAGAGATTTACGGTGTGCTGAGATTAAGCTTCCAGACGGATGTCGACCGTGAACGTGCACAAAAATGCATCGAGAAATATACAGACTACAAAACATTTTTCAGTTAATGAGGTGAGGACCATGTCAAATGAAAAAAATTTGCGGAGAGCAGAGACGTTAAGCGGTGAAATTGCCATCCCAGGCGATAAATCCATTTCACATAGAGCGGTGATGTTCGGAGCTCTTGCTAACGGTGAGACTGTCATTGAAAATTTCCTTGCAGGAGCAGACTGTTTATCAACGATTGCCTGCTTTAGACAAATGGGCGTTGAAATCGATCAGGAAGGAACAAAGGTGAAAGTGCATGGCAAAGGTATTGATGCACTAAGGGAGCCTGAGGGAATACTTGATGTCGGCAATTCGGGAACAACTACCCGTCTTATGCTTGGCATTTTAGCAGGCCGTCCTTTTCATGCCTGCATTGTCGGCGATGAATCGATCGCTAAAAGACCGATGACACGCGTCACTGACCCGCTGAGAGAAATGGGAGCAGCTATCGATGGCAGACAAAACGGCAATTACACGCCTATATCTATTCGCGGCGGCAAACTTAAAGGATTAGACTATGTATCACCTGTAGCAAGTGCTCAAGTTAAGTCAGCAATTCTGCTTGCAGGACTTCAGGCAAATAAGGAAAAAACGAAAGTAACAGAACCGCATAAATCAAGGGATCATACAGAAAGAATGCTGAGAGCATTTGGTATAGAAGTGAAGGAAGAAGGTCTGTCAGCAGAATTGATCGGAGGTCAGTCTTTACAGGCTGCATCTATTCACGTTCCTGGAGATATTTCTTCTGCTGCCTTCTTCTTAGTAGCAGGAGCAATTGTTCCATCAAGTACCATTACGCTGAAAAACGTAGGAATTAATCCGACCAGGATCGGGATTATTGAGGTTCTCCGTAAAATGGGTGCTGATTTAACAATCGAAGAGAAAGGATCTCACGCACATGAGCCAGTTGCAGATTTAACGATTTCAACATCTGAATTAAAAGGAACGGTCATTTCAGGCGAACTGATTCCGCGATTGATCGATGAGATTCCCGTGATTGCTCTGCTTGCCACTCAAGCTGAAGGGGATACGATCATTAAAGATGCAAGTGAGCTGAAGGTAAAGGAAACAAACCGCATTGATACAGTTGTTCAGGAGCTGAAAAAACTTGGAGCAGAAATTGAGCCGACAGATGACGGCATGATTATCCGCGGTAAACAGACCTTAAGAAACTCAGCTTCCGTTTCAAGCCACGGTGATCACCGGATTGGAATGATGCTTGCTGTTGCGGCCCTTATAACAGAGGGAGACGTTTCATTGTCAGAACATGAAGCAATCAATGTTTCCTATCCGCAATTTTTCGATCACTTAAATCAGCTCGCTGATTAAAAAGGCGGAAGCGATTTTTCTGGCCGAGGAGTTGGTCGGTGGAGCCAGACAGAGAATTTAAAAGCTCTTTTCCTAAACTTTATTGTTTTTAGACTAGATGTTTAAAGCCATTAGTGGATTGTGGCGGATAAACTTGACTTCTGCGGGAAAAAGAGCGAAAGAGAAGACCCCACAGGCTCGCCGAGGAGGCTTCCACGCTCCCCGCGGAAAGCAAGTTCCTTTCGCTGCAAGGAACGGACAACATTTTTAATCGAAAAAAACGTTCTTTGCAAAAACAGCCAATTTAAAAAATGCCTGCAGAAATAAAGTTTTTCTGCAGGTTTTTTCATTAACAGTCATATCCTGCCCCTTCCCTTCATAGCTTGTCTTAAGAAGGTTTCAGGGGGAGGGATAAAAGGCGTTGTCCTATCTTATTGAAGATGCAAATGTTTTAAAAACTGGCGAACTTGTTAATACTTCCATTCTAATTCGAAACAACAAAATTGATTACATGAGTCCTTCGCTGCAGAGGATGACGTGCATGAAAATGAACGCTGCGGACTATCTGTTAACACCTGGACACGTGATGCTTGACTTTTCTATTGGAGGTTCTTTTACAGAAATAAAACGAATCTTTACGGAAAAGCTGATTTCAAAGGGCTGTACCACAGTTATAGCCATTGCTCAGGCAGAATATGAACGGGATCTCCCCGAAGCGATTCGCAAAAAGAAACAATTGATGATTAATTCTCCAATCGATTACTGCATCGGTGTGAAAGTTCCGCTGAAAAGATTGACCCCATCATTGCTCATTAGCTGCAAAAAAAATAAAATTCCACTGCTTATTTTAGAAATTCATTCAGAAGATTCAATTGCTGATTTTCCGTGGGAATGGATTCGCGGATGCATATATGGATTCCCGATGACATTCCTGCCTCAATGGAACGGATCATCATCAGATAAAAGGAGAAAACAGTTTGCTGCATTGATGGATAGACACCGAATGGCAGCAGAACCGGACTGTCCTCCAGAACATGATATTCTTGAAAAATCACTATTAATGAAAATAGGGTTATACCCTGAAAAAGGAGAAATCAGGATCGGCGGCGAAGTTGATTATAACCTCTATGTGCGGAATGAGTTCAATTCAGTTGAAGAAATGTCCGCTAGCGGGTATCATAATCATATTCCTAAATTTACGATTCATAAGGGACAGCTGATCAAAGTGGATGAAAAAGTCTGCATAAAGCCTGGGTTTGGAGAGTTCTGTGCCATATCCATGTCAGGCAGGTTTGCCGCAAATGCAGTCCCATAAGGATTTTCCTTGGAAAGGGCGTTACAAGTTGAAAAATTCACTAATCGAAGCAATTGAATTAGTTGAGTCAGGACAAGCTGAAGAGGGTTTAAAAAAACTTTCAGGGCTTGAGAAGACTCTGCATGATGAAGAAAAATTTCTGCTTGCAGAAAAATACTACCAGTGGGGCAACACAGAGCAGGCTCTGAGTATAATGGAAGACATGCATACGTTATATCCGGAAGAATCTGAGGTTACGGTATTTTTAGCAGAAGTCTATATAGATATGGACGAAGAAGAAAAGGCAATTGAACTATTAAGTACAATCCCTGAAACAGATCCTGCGTATGTACAGGCTTTGATCCTTTCAGCTGATTTGTATCAAATGCAGGGATTAAATGAAGTCAGCGAACAAAAGCTGCTGTCTGCAAAAAAAATCGTCCCTGATGAACCCGTCATTGACTTTGCTTTAGGCGAGCTTTATTTTCATCAAGGACATTATCATAAAGCAATCCCTTATTTTAAGGATGTTTTAAAAGAGCACAAGGTGTTAACCGGAGTTAATGTGTATCAGAGGCTTGCAGAATCAATCAGCGCCTCAGGCGAATTTGAAGAAGCGATTCCGTATTATGAGAAAGCGGTCGATGAACAAGTAGATCTGCACACATTGTTCGGCTATGGTTTCACAGCTCTGCAGGCGAATTATCCCAAAACAGCAATTGATCAGTTTTTAAAATTAAAAGAACTCGACCATGAATATACATCTCTTTATTTATATTTAGCTAAAGCATATGAAGCAGAAGGCATGCTTGCGGAAAGCCTAGAAACAGTAAAAGACGGCCTGAAGGCGGATGAGTATAATAAAGAGCTTTACGTTTACGGCGGGAAAATCGCTTTAAAAAATAATGAGCCAAACGAAGCTTCCGCCTTGCTCCAGCAAGCAATTGCCATTGATCCGGGGCATGTCGAAGCAACGATTACACTGACAAATATTTATATGCAGGAACAAAAATATGAAGAAGTCATTGACTGTTTGAAAGAAGTAATGAGGTACGGCGAGGAAGATCCTGAATACGATCGTAAATTAGCACGAGCTTATCATCAAACAGAGCAATATTCGGATGCATTAAACCATTACCAGCGAGCATATAATTTCTTCAAGGAAGAACCAGATTTTCTCACAGAGTACGGCTATTACTTGTTAGAGGACGGAAATCGCGCCGCCGCCAGGGAAATGTTCCGTCAGGCATTAAAGCATGATCCGGCGAATGTCGAAATCGAAGAGATTTTGATACAATTAGAAGATGATTTTTAACGTCCAATCGGAAGGATTTCACCTAGGATCTGTTGAACTTTAAGAATAAGAATCTACAGTTAGCAGAGGAGGGAAATGCATATGATGGCCCCTGTATCTGTCATTGAGAAGAAAGATTTTATCAGGTGGTTTTTAAATCATTATCAGTTGAAAAGACGGGAATGTGTTTGGATTTTGAATTACTTAATGAGTCACGACACGCTGATGGAAAAAGTGCATTTCGTTGAGCAGGCCCAGTATTGTCCGCGAGGGATTATCATGTCGACCCACTGCGTAGAGGAAGTGCCGTTTCGTTTTTACAAAGAAAATGTCATGACAACGGATGCAGAAAAATCCTTCCATGACATTCGGTTAAATAAAGACGAGGATCTGTACATTCAGCTCAACTTCCGCTCGGCCTACCAATCGCCGAATTATGCAGCAGTGCTTGAATCGAACCCATTTGTGCCGAAACATCTCAACATTAATGAAAAAGACCGTGTAGTAGCCGAACGCATTTTAGAGCAGTCGATTCAAACGTTCCAAAAAGAAAAATTACTTCAAATGATTGATGACGCACTTGACCGCCAGGATAAAGCAGCATTTGAAAGCTTAACAGAAAAACTGAAATGCTTGAAATAAGGAAGAACCTCTCTACTTGATGAGGTTCTTTTTTTGATTAATGAAAGGCCAGGCTGCGCATTTATTTTTCAGAATTTTCAATTGATTTTTCGGTCGAAACGTGACAAAATATGATTGGGATTGTAATCGTTTACATGTGTTTGTAAAACTAAAATTGTGCAAACGATTTCGCTTAGAGCTAAAGGGGGAAATGGGATGAGGAGAAAGAAAAGCAAGTGGATATCCATTTTGCTGATTATACTGCTTCTGGCAAGCGGGGTAATGAGTTCATGGCAGGTGTTTGCTGCTGAACAGAATGTGATAACAGTTGATGGGAACGGTGAGGATTGGACAGGAATTGAGCCAATGGCCACATCTGATAATCCAGGATATGAAGGTTTTCATCTCGGAGATGTACATCTGGAGAATGACAGTCAGTTCCTCTATTATTGGGTTGAAGCTAAAAATGTCCCAAATTGGGGCGAAAGTGGCATGTACCTGAATCTCGCAATAAATGTTAATAACGAAGATTCAAAAGTGCAAGGAAATCCATGGGGCGCACCGTTCCATTTTGGCGGTACAGACGCGAAACCCCAGTTTCATATTGTTTCCAGAGTAAAGAACGATCATGAAATAGCGAGTGCTGCATTGTACAGTGCAGAAGACTTTAATCATCCAAAACTCTCAACTTGGGAAAATATAAAAGGTGCACAGTTTGCAGCTGACCGCACGAAGGGATTTGAAGGAAGAATTCCATTAAGCGAACTGGGGCTTGAAAATGATGATCGTTTAAAAGCGATTGCCGTATTGTGCGGAAATACTGCTTCTGAACATGGCGCATTTGATGTGAGTCCTGAAGCTGAAGGGAACAATACTGCGGTATCCTGGAATGAAAAAGATCAGCCAAATGAGCAATCTGTTTATAGTAAGGAGTATACACTAAATGGAATCAGCGGATCAGAACAGCTTGAACTTACATCAGCAGCTCCTGCTGATGGAGATGAAGACGTTAAAACAACTTCTCCTATTATCCTGACGTTCAATGAGTCTATTAAACTCTGGCAGACAGACGGCATTTCCCTGAAAGAAAATGGAGGACAGGCTATAACGGCAGCAATTACGGCGGATGCAAATCAGCTGAAAATCGTTCCTGAGACTCTGCAAAAAGCTCAAAACTATACACTGACTGTTTCAAAACAAGCCATTACTGGAGAAAAATCAGGAACAGGATTAAAACAGGATCTTTCCCTTTCTTTTAAAACAAGTGAAATGAAAAGCCCGGTCAAAAGGCTTGTTCAGTTTACCTATTCCAGAGAAGATGCCGATTATGACGGATGGAATATATGGACATGGCAGACGGGACTTGAAGATGGGGAAAAACGGTTTACGGAAGAGACTGATCAAGGGGCCGTATCAACGTTCGAAATTGGAGCAGAGGCATCAAACATTGGATTTGTCATTAGAAAAGGCCAGGACTGGGCTGTAAAAGATCCGTATGATCAAGACCGGTATATAGAAACAGACCCAGATCAGCCGCTGACAAAAGTGTTTGTTGAAAGCGGAATGGCTGAATTTCACACAGTTCCAGCGATAAAAGGTCCTGTTATATCAGACGGAAAAGCAACATTTTTCTACCGGGATCAGGAGCTTTTCGAAAACAATGCGATGTCAGATGTTGAGCATGTAAAAATAAAAATTCACGGCAAGCAATTTGACATGAAATATGATGAGAAAAATGAATATTTCACCTATACATTTGATATCCCTGAAGAGGGCAAATATGAATACACCTATCTTGTCACAAAGGGCGGAACAGCGAATGAAGTAACAGATCCATATTATGAGAAATCATATATAGACTACGTGATTCCAAAAGTAAAGATGAAGGCATCTGTATTTCCAAAAGAGATCACATCTAACCAGAATGCGGTCTTGAGTTTAGATATAAAATCTGACCAGGAAACCATTCAGTTTACGGATATGTATGCCGATGCATCGTCTCTTGGAGGACCGGAAGTATTGCAAATCGATCCTGCACTGAAAGAGGTGAGTTTGTCAGTTAAGGATTCAGTGCCGGCCGGTGATAAAGAAATTCCTGTTACAGCTGTTGATGCATTTGGAAATAAACATACTGGGAAAGCATCCGTTTCAGTGAAACCGCGAGTTTCCGGAGGAGAAGGGGATTTCGACTGGGATGAGGCCCGAATTTACTTTATGCTGACTGATCGCTTTTATGACGGAGACAAAGGGAATAATGACCCGAATCATGAAGGATATGATGTAAACCATCCTGAAACGTATCACGGCGGCGATTTTAAAGGGATAACGGAGAAGCTTGACTATCTTGATGATCTTGGCATCAATACGATCTGGATTACACCAATAGTCGATAATATTGATTGGGATCTGCGTCATAATAAAAGCGGCAATCAATACGGGTACCACGGATATTGGGCAAAGGATTTTTCAAGGCTTGATGAACATCTTGGCGAGATGGACGATTTAAATGAATTGCTTGATAAAGCGCATGAAAGAAATATGAAAGTAATGGTCGATGTGGTCCTGAATCATACCGGCTATGGATTGAAAGAAACGGATAAAAATGAACAAAACATTCCCAATTTCCCTGGAGATGAAGATCGGGATCGCTTTAAGGGAATGCTCCGGAGCGGAGGAACGGATGTTATAAAAGGGGAGCTTGCCGGTTTGCCGGACCTGATTACCGAAGATCCGGCTGTAAGAAAGCAAATCATTGACTGGCAGACAGCGTGGGCATCACACAAAACAAAAAAAGGAAATGCTATTGATTACTTCAGGGTAGACACTGTAAAACATGTGGAAGATACAACATGGAAAGCATTTAAAAATGAGCTGACCAAAGTGAATCCTGATTTCAAAATGATTGGTGAATATTATGGCGGGGGCATCGATAATACAGGCGGTTACTTAAACAGCGGACAGATGGATTCTCTGCTTGATTTCAATTTTAAATACGACGCAAGAGATTTTATCAATGGAGAGATTGAAGCTGTTGAAGCAAGACTTGAAGAACGAAACGGCAAGCTCTCGAACACAGCCGCAATGGGACAGTTTCTGAGCAGCCATGACGAAGACGGTTTCTTATTGGCGCACGCAGGCGGAGATAAAAGCAAGCAGAAAATTGCCGCTGCTCTGCAAATTACAGCAAAAGGGCAGCCGGTTATTTATTACGGAGAAGAGCTTGGGCAATCTGGAAAGCATGCAGGCGACATGGATAAAGGCGAGTTTAATGAAAATAGGTATAATCTTGACTGGGACAATACGGCAAATAATGATCTCCTTACTCATTATCAGAAGCTGTTAAACATCCGTAAAGACTATTCCCGCGTTTTTTCAAAAGGAGAACGGACAAAAGTAGCAGGCAGCAATGAAGAGGGTTACCTTGTTTTCAATAGAGATTACAAGGATGAATCTCTGGTTATTGGAATAAACACGACAGAAGATGAACAGCAGATTACAATTGATGTGCCATTTGAGGAGTCTGATAAGATTATAGATTTATACAGCGGCAAAAAATACAAGGTTTCCAGTGATAAGCAAGTAACAGTTGATTTAGCGGAACGGGAACTTGGAGGTACATTCATTTTAGCACTTGAAAATGAAGTGACGGAGCCTCCGAGTGATGCTGATGAAGAAAAACCTGCAGGCGGCGGAACAGTTCCGGGTCCAAATGAACCTAATAAGAAAGATGATTCAGATAGTAAATCGTCAGGTGAAACAGATTCGAAGAATGATAACAGCAACAAACTTCCCTTGACTGCGACAAATACCTATACTTACATGGTGATTGGAGCTGTCCTGCTGATAATTGGAACTATTTTATTTCGGAAAAAACACCAGAAAACGTAAAAATGGAGTCCCTTCTAATTAAATGAAGGGGCTTTTTGTATTAAGTTTCATTCGTATAAGAATAGAAGAAGGAGAAATAATAAAAAAACGATAAAGCCTGAGGAGAACACATGATGAGTCATAATACCCTGCTCAGAACTCAATTAACAGAGAATCTGGAAAGTTTAGCCCCGATTATTTCTGAGAGTACAGATTTGGAGAAAAAAGAATTTTATATTCAAGCGCATCAAAAAATGTGTGTCATGCTCTATCTGTCTGGAATGACAGACAGCAATAAACAACTTAAAATGATCAATTCCTTTTCATCGATTGATTTTATGACGGATTTTAATCACTCTTTTTCCCAGCTCTTCTTTTCAAAAGTAAATCCTTTAAAAAAGCAGGAAATCCACACGATTGAAGATGTCTTTAAACATATTTTTTCCGGGCAGACTGTTCTTTTAGTTGATGGAATTTCCACTGCTTTTGTCATAGATACTGAAAAGGAGAAGCTGAGAAGCTTTACAGAACCCACATCAGAACGGATCGTAAGGGGGCCGAAGCTTGGTTTCATAGAAAGCCTGGATGAAAATCTAGGGCTTATACGTCAGCTGGCAAATGATCAGTCTATTATCGCAAAAAAAATCGAAATTGAGGAAGATAGCAGTATTAAACGGATTGTTTATCTGTATAACAAAGAAAAAGCCAATGAAGAGCTGATAAATGAAGTGAAAAAACGGCTTGAGAAGGTGCAAACAACAAATGTGGAAGATTCAGGCATACTCGAGGAGCTGATTGAGGATTCACCTTATTCTCCATTTCCGCAGATTCAGAACACAGAACGTCCAGACAGAGTTATTGCTGCCCTGAAACAGGGAAGGGTAGTGATATTTTCAGAAGGATCGCCCTTTGCTTTACTTGCACCAACGACAATCGATATGCTATTTCAATCACCTGATGATTATTATGAAAGATGGGCTGCAGGATCTTTTCTGCGGCTGCTCAGATATATTTCAGTGGCTATTACTTTGTTTCTTTCCGCTATTTACATATCCCTGGTTTCATTTAATCCTGGACTGCTTCCAACTGAGCTTGCAATCACTATCGCGGGAACCCGGGAAAATGTGCCGTTTCCGCCATTTGTTGAAGCAATGATTATGGAGATTACTATTGAATTGCTAAGGGAAGCAGGAATTCGTCTTCCTTCTCCTATCGGACAGACAATTGGCCTTGTCGGAGGGGTTATAATTGGTCAAGCCGCAGTTGAAGCCAACATTGTAAGCTCCCTTATGGTCATCATTGTTTCAATCACAACCATCACATCTTTTACCGTACCTCAATATGGTTTTGCCTTAGCTTTTAGATTATTGCGCTTTGGAGCTATGGCAGCTGCTGCAGTGCTTGGGATTTATGGAACGACTTTATTTTTTATTTTAATTTGTATACACCTATCTAGACTGTCAAGCTTTAACACTCCTTATTTCACGCCGGAAACGATTTTTAACCCGAGCATGGCAAGGGATATCTTAGTCAGGCTGCCATTCAGGCGAAAGAAGGTAATTAGCAGGAGGCCCCGAAAATGAAGCAAATGGATAATCTCTCGGTCTTTCAAGTAGCGATGCTTGTAAGCAACGCCATGCTTGGAGTCGGACTGCTCACTTTGCCAAGAACGATTACAGCAGAAATTGATTCGCCGGATGGATGGATCGTGTTAATAATAGATGGAATCCTAGCAATCTTGTTTGCTTTACTTGTCCTGTATTTCTTTAAAAAACATCAGGTGAAGGATATTTTTCAATATACAAGAGAAGGGTTTGGATTATGGATTTCAAAAGCAATCCAGCTATTTATCATCCTGTACTTCATGGGTGTAGCAAGCTTTGAAGCTGTTGCAATGAGTGAAATGGTCCGTTTTTTCCTGCTTTCAACAACACCGGTACAGGTCGTTATTCTAACCTTGATATGTTTGAGTGCATATTTGGTTTTAGGCATGCTGCAAAGTATAACAAAGGTTTTCAGTGTCTTTCTTCCTCTGGCAATTGTTGAACTGTTTCTTATCTATTTTTTCAGTATTAAAAGTATTGATATTGAAAATATTAAACCGATTTTGGGAGATGGGTTCTCTCCCATATTCAAAGGGATAAACTCGGTGATTCTTTCCTTTATCGGAGTGGAAATTTTTCTTGTCATTTCAGCCTTTTCAAAAAACAGACAAAACTTGAAGAAGGGTTTGATAATCGGTTTTGCCATTCCATTAATTTTATATATTACAACGTATGTTCTAGTTGTTTCAGGTTTATCTGAACAAGAAGTGAAAGCTGTGACATGGCCGACTATTTCATTTGTGCAGTCCTTTGAAGTGAGGGGCATTTTTATTGAGCGGTTCGAATCGTTTCTGCTGACAACCTGGATTCTGCAGTTCTTCACCACTACATCCATGTACTATTATTTAGCTGCGTACGGAATGACTCATGTGTTTAAAACAACTTTTAAAACGAACGTGCTTATCCTGCTTCCGCTCCTTTTTCTATTAGCCTGCGTACCTAGTAATACACTTGAAATTATTCAAATGAGCACAATAGTCGGAAAAATGTTTCAAATTGTCTTTCTCGTCATTCCAATCGCAACGTTTTTAACGGTCGCTTTGAAAAGGAAGCTAATAAAACTATGAAAAAAATTCTCCTTATAGTTATTACACTGATGCTCACAGGATGCTGGGACAGCCAAAACATTGAAGATATTTCCCTTGTAGTGGGGACAGGTGTAGATAAGATTGATCCTGTTGAAGGGGTGCAATTAGTTCAGCAAATCATTTTGCCGAAAAGCGGATCAATTGGCCAGGGTGAGGGAGCTGGGTATAAAAATATTACAACTCAAGGTGGAACTGTGCATGAAGCGATTCGAAATGTCTCTTTAGAGACGAAGCCAATATCAAGCGAACATCAGCGGATCGTTTTAATTAATGAAGAAGTTATTAAAGAAACTCCCTTGGATACAGTCATCAATCAATTTATCAGGGATGATAAAACAAGAAGAAGCTTATACATATTTCTTACGGAAGAACCTGCATCAGAGCTTTTATCAGTAAAAACAGATAAAGAAATCCCATCTAATATTATCTATGAACTCACAGAAAATCGAAAAAAAACAAATAAAATTTTGCCGCCGCTTAAGCTTGGTGAAGCTTCTGCCCGCTTGCAGTCTGAAGGAAGCTTTGCCATTCAGATTGTAGGTTTAGAAAACGGCAACTTAAAATTAAAGGGTGCCGGTGTAATCAACAATGGAAAACTGGTAGGTGAAAATCTAACAGAAGATGAAGTATCAGCTCTCTCCTGGCTTAATGGGTCAGTAGAAGGAGGCACCGTTGAAGCTGTTCATCATGATAAGCCATTTGGCTTTGAAGTGATTAAATTGAGAAGCAAAAAAATAAAGACGAAGATTAAGAATGGACGTCTTTTCATCGATGTCTTCATCAGAGTAGAAGGCAGATTAGCGGAGGATTGGTATGAAAAGGAGAATTCTTTCGATAAAGGGTATCAAAAAGGAATTGAAGAAATCGTGGAAAAGACAATTGAAAGGGAGGTGAATGACTTAATCTATACACTGCAGCACGACTATAAAACAGGCGTGGCCGGGCTATTTCAGTATGTTAAAAATCAGCATCCTGCCTTTTGGAGAAAATATGGAAAACAGTGGGATGAAAAATTCAGCGAAGCGAAAATTACATATAATGTAAGAATTGATAAAATGGATTTTGGAACAAAAGGTTCTTCGCAATGAAACAGAAAAGCCAATATCTCCCTCATTTTCAAAAGCTTATTAACAAACACATATAATACCTTTATAATTATTACATAATAAGCAGAGGGAGCTGTAAGACATGAAATGGACATCAGAAGACACAAGCATGTTTCTTCAATCAAAGGAATATGTAGATACTGCCATTATCCCGCTCGTTCAAATCGGATTTGGAGATAATCTGAAATCTTTGGCGGCAGAGGGAGAGTATACAACGCTGATCACAGAAGATCTGGAACGCCAGCTTAAAGGAAGAATCTTTATGCTTCCTGCCTGCACGTACATAACCGGACAAATGCATGACAGAGAAAAAATAATTTTACAATGGTATCATGAATTAAAGGACAATTTCAACCATATTTTTTTCGTGACGAGTGATGAATTATGGAAAAATGAAGACGGAACGCATAAGGACAGCGTAATCTATCTTCCTCCAATTCCTATGGAACATATGGACGAGTCCCTGAAAAGGAAAATGATTGAGGATCAAGTAAGTCAAATTTTGAACATTTTCTTACAATCCTGGAGGGTTTCATAAAAACCCTTACATTTTTAAAGTTCCAAAAAAGGATAATATTGACCTTACTGGAAGATTGATATATCATGAGATTGTCCTAGTTTTATATGGTTTTATCGTATGTCCTGACGGACTTCAGCTTAAGATAGAGGGGGGAAAATGATGAGCGAGAAAAAACATCGTGTTTCAAGACGGCAATTTCTCAACTATACACTGACTGGTGTAGGCGGTTTCATGGCTGCGGGTATGCTGATGCCAATGGTTCGCTTTGCGCTCGACCCTGTACTTGGAAAGGTCGAAGAGCAAGACCTTGTACAGGTAGTGAGTGTCGATGAAATTACGAACGAACCAACGCGTTTTAATTTTAAAATTAAACAAGTTGATGCTTGGCACAAGTCTGAAGAACCTAGATCGGCTTGGGTATTTAAAACGGAAAAAGGGGATATTGTTGCACTTTCTCCTGTCTGTAAGCATTTAGGATGTACAGTTAACTGGAATAGTGATCCATCTAATCCAAACAAATTTTTCTGTCCATGCCATTATGGCTTATATGACAAAGACGGCACGAATGTTCCTGGAACACCGCCGCTTGCTCCGCTTGATGTATACAAGAGTGAAGTGAAGGATGGATTTTTGTATCTTGGTTCGGCTAAACCGCGAAAGGAGGCGTAATCAATGTTAAACAAGATTTATGATTGGGTTGATGAACGTTTAGATATTACGCCGATGTGGCGGGATATAGCTGACCATGAAGTGCCGGAGCACGTAAATCCTGCGCACCATTTTTCAGCATTCGTATACTGCTTTGGCGGTCTGACGTTCTTTGTAACTGTTATTCAAGTTTTATCAGGCATGTTTTTGACAATGTACTATGTTCCCGATATCAAAAATGCGTGGGAATCTGTTTATTATCTGCAAAATGAAGTCGCTTTCGGACAAATTGTCCGCGGCATGCATCACTGGGGAGCGAGTCTCGTCATCGTTATGATGTTCCTACATACATTGCGGGTATTTTTCCAGGGTGCCTACAAAAAACCTCGTGAACTTAACTGGGTAGTTGGCGTTTTAATTTTCTTCGTTATGTTAGGGTTAGGCTTCACAGGTTATTTATTGCCTTGGGATATGAAAGCGCTATTTGCCACAAAAGTTGGTCTTCAAATAGCTGAAGCAACACCGCTTATCGGCACTCAAGTAAAAACATTGCTTGCAGGCCATCCTGAGATCGTCGGTGCACAGACATTGACGCGTTTCTTTGCCATCCATGTGTTCTTCCTGCCGGCAGCTCTATTTGGATTAATGGGAGCTCACTTCATCATGATTCGCAAGCAGGGTATATCTGGACCTCTATAAAATAATCGATAAGATAAAATCCGCAAGTGCATTCTAGTTCATTTGCGTAACTGCCAAAGAAGGAGGGGAAATCATGCATCGCGGAAAAGGGATGAAATTTGTTGGAGATTCACGTGTTCCAGCTGAAAGAAAACCGAATATTCCAAAAGATTATTCTGAATTCCCAGGTAAAACAGAAGCATTCTGGCCAAACTTTTTATTAAAAGAATGGCTTGTTGGCGCCGTTTTCCTGATCGGGTATTTATGTTTGACTGTGGCGCACCCATCGCCGCTTGAACGTGTTGCAGATCCGACTGACACTGGATACATTCCATTGCCGGACTGGTATTTCTTATTCTTATATCAATTGCTGAAATACACGTATGCCGCAGGTCCTTATACTGTAATCGGGGCATTCATTATGCCAGGACTTGCATTCGGAGCGCTGCTTCTTGCGCCGTTTATTGACCGCGGCCCTGAACGCAAGCCTTCGAAACGTCCTGTAGCTGTAGGTATGATGCTGCTTGGTGTTGCAGCAACTATTTTCTTAACTTGGGAATCCGTTGCCACCCATGACTGGGAAGCAGCTGCAGAACAAGGGAAGATTAAAGCTGAAGCTGAAATTGATAAAGAATCTGAAGGCTACAAAATTTTCACTGAACAAACGTGCGTTTCCTGTCATGGCGATAACTTAGCAGGAGGAGCTGCCGGTCCATCTTTGGTGGATACAGGTTTAAGTCCTGAAGAAGTTGCAAAAATCGCTAAAGAAGGTCAGGGCGGAATGCCGGCTGGCATCTTTAAAGGCACGGATGAAGAATTGAAAGTGCTTTCTGAATTTGTTTCAAGTGTCACAGCAAAATAAGTGAAAAGCTGACCAAAAGTCAGCTTTTTTTCTACGTTTAAGGATAGATTCACATTTGAGAATGAAAGTAGTTGAACAAAGATGAAGTGGTTTCAATACCTTCTTGTTAAACAGCCTTTTTTGTTTATGATGTTCACCGTCAACTTGTTTGGAACGATCTATGGGTACTACTGGTACCGGTACCAGCTATACGAGACACCGGCAATTTTTCTCCCGTTTGTCCCTGACAGCCCAACAGCAAGCCTATTTTTCACGATCGTCATGCTTGGTTTTTTATTTAAGAAAAATCTCCCCCTGATTGAAGCACTTGCCATCATTACTCTTTTTAAGTACGGGATTTGGGCAGTTGTAATGAACCTGCTGGTGCTTAATGAGACAGGTGTTCTGGATCCGGTCGGCTATATGCTCATACTTTCTCACCTCGGCATGGCTGTACAGGGACTTCTGTATGCCCCTTATTACAGATTTAAGGCGTGGCATTTAGCTGCTGCTGCTGTATGGACACTGCATAATGAAATCATAGACTATGTGTTTGGCATGATGCCCAAATACAGTGTTCTGATGAACTATTTGCCTGAAATCGGATATTTCACATTTTGGCTGAGCCTTTTCTCCATTTATCTCGCATACTATTTTGTCGTCAGAAAGAACTCACTGAAACTAAATCTTCTTTAGCTGCAGACCGCCTTTTAATGTTTGTGTAAAAAGGTGGTCTAACCTTGTCCACTTTTTCATACTTTTTTAGTAGAAGCTGTAGGAGGGACAAGGATGAAAAAAAGAATGATCGTGATGGCGGTTTTCGTTGTTATGATAGTCGCACTGCCGTATTGGGCTTTAGCTGATCATCAGGCTGAACACACGGATAAATGGGACGATTTAAATAAACTCACCGATACAGCACTTCAGCTGTCAAAGCAAAATCGTTTTGAAGAATCACATCAGCTTATTGATTATTTTCAAAGAGAGTTTGAAAAGTCTGTAAAAGGTGACGGGGGCATTTCAGCAAGAGAGATTCGTACGATATCAGCATCACAGCAAACAGCAGCTAAAATGCTGCTGGAGAATAGCATCACTCCTGATGAGAAGGTAAGAGCGCTTATTCAGCTGAGACTTGTGGTGGATGCGGCAGCATCAGAACACCAGCCTCTATGGAGTTCAATGGAAGAGCCGGTCATGTCTGCTTTTTCTCAAGTAAAAGGGGATGTTGAAAACGGAGATCATCAGTCCTTTCAGCAGAACTGGGCTGAATTCGTCTCGCTTTATGAAACCGTTTATCCCAGTATGATGATGGATGTCGACTCAGAACAGCTTAAAAGAATGGACGCTCATAGATCCGTAGTAGAAGATGCTATTTTTACTCAAATACCAGTAGAATCTCAAGTGAATCAGCTTGCACTGATGGAGGAGGAATTGCAGGATTTGTTTAATCGGGTAAAAGAAGACGAAGCCGATCCTTCATTATGGTGGGTCATGATATCAACCGGCAGCATCATCTTTATGTCGCTTACTTATACGGGATGGCGGAAGTATAGAGGCGAAAAAGAGAAAATGAATCGTGAACGTGATATGAACAAATAAAAAGCCTCCAGCAGAGTAACGGGTTCGGTTTTCGAGTACAAAACTAAAAATTACACATCAAAAGGAGTGCCAAATCGTATTGATTTTGTAACTCCTTTTTTCTTGATTTATCGGCGTTTTTGCTATCTTCATAATTTGTAATGCAAAATGCACCCTAAAATGTAGATGACAGAACTTCCTGTTCCTCAAATTATGTGATGCGATTTCTTATACACTTTAAGGCACACAAAAAAGAACTGAGGGCAGTATGTATGATAAAATGGAAATATCAGTTATTCCATTAAAGGGCAGGATTATTGAACAAGGATATCGAGTTATTTATCTTAAGATCTTTGATTAAACATTAAATTTATAAGGGGTGAGTTTTTCCTAATGGAGTTTGAGTTTGTTATATATATAATTTTGATTGTATTTCTTAATATCATCGCTTTTCAATTTGTAAAGCAGTTCAGAAAAGAGAGAATTTTGGCTGGAATTACAATTATAGTGTTAAGTCCCCTGGTTTTCTTCGCAACATTAACGATTTTAGGTGAAATAGGCAGAGGTGGATTTCAAGCATTAGGAGGAATATTGTTTTCATTTGCTGTATGTTTGAATGGAATTATTATATTGATAATAGGTTTATTTACAAAGAAGAAAATTGGAATTGAAAATAGTAACCCGATTAAGTGAAAATTTTTTTTAATGTTAAGCTATCAGGGGCTTATCTGGAATAAGATATGTCTATTTCTAAAAATATTATTCTTCAGAAAATTGTACGGTCCAAAAAGGAGCTATCAATGGAAAAGTTTAAAATGAAATTAAATATCCCTCAAATGATACTTATGTCCTTTATTGCTGCAACTGTAATTACAATTTCAGATTCTTTTATAGAATGGGACAGTAGATTGTATGCTGGAATTTTTGCCGGAACAACAATTATTTTATCTGCGCTTCTATCCAAAATCGTAATTAGGGATGCGGAATAAATTTATGTTTACTTAACAATCGGGGGCTTTAATTGAAGAATCGTCATAAAAAATGGTCAGAGGCATATCAGCCACTGACCATTTTTAATGCAAATATAATTGTTTTTTCTGTTACAAATAACTCTACCATTTTGTTTGTTTATTAGAAGTTTGTACTTCAAAACAGAACCCGTTACCAGCAGAGAGGCTTTTTTGTTTGAACTATTTTTAAATAATTATCGGTGAATGGGATTCTTATCCGCATCTAATGTAAATCCTTCGCCAAGCACATCATGCACATCGCTTACTGCAACAAATGCATGTGGATCAACTGAGGTTATGACCATTTTAAGCCGGACAATTTCGTTTTTGCCGACTACACAATACAAAACGTTGCGATCCATCTTTGAGAAAGATCCCTGACCTTTTAAAATGGTTACACCGCGGTCCATCTCCTGCATAATTCTGTCAGCTATTTCCCCGTTGCGCTCTGATATAATGGTAGCTCCTTTGGCTGCATAGGCACCTTCCTGCATAAAGTCAATGACTTTCGCCGCAATAAATACTGCAACTAATGTATACATCGCTTCTTTATAGGATAAATAAGTGACAAGAGAGAGGGCAATGACGACAAAATCGAACATGAACATCGTTTTGCCCATGCTGACGCCTTTATATTTATGTACAAGCCGGGCGATGATATCTACTCCTCCGGTTGTACCCCCGTATCTGAAGATGATTCCAAGTCCGACACCGATAAATACCCCTGCAAATAAAGCTGCAAGAGTCAGATCGTCTTTTAGCGGCATATAAATCTGGAAACGCTGAAACAGCCATAGAAATACCGATAATGCGACTGTTCCGATAATGGTATAGAGGAAGGTTGTCCTGCCAAGCAGCTTCCAGCCGATGAAAAAGATCGGAATGTTCAGCACGAGATTTGAAATGGATGGATCAATATCGAAAATAAAATATAAAAGCAGGGTAATTCCGGTAAAACCGCCTTCAGCCAAATTGTTCTGCATGTTAAAATGAACTAAACCAAATGCAAATATAGCTGAACCGAGTAAAATAAAGAAAATATTTCGTATTTTCAGTTGAGTGAACATGCTGTACATCATCCTCTGCTCTAAGTCTTAGCGATAATATTATAGATGATGGAAACAAAAGGTGCAATCTGAGCCTGAAAGACGACCTAAAAATTTGTCAAAAAGGCTGAGACCCGCTAACATGGAAAGGAATGAAGTTGAGGTGAAGAATCATGAATAATAAAACGATGAAAGATCTCCAAAAAGAAGTTGACGACTATATTGGGCAATTTAAAGAAGGCTACTTCAGTCCGCTTGCCATGATGGCGAGGTTAACAGAAGAAATGGGCGAACTTGCCCGTGAGATAAATCATACATACGGTGAAAAACCAAAAAAGCAGACAGAACAGGAAAAAAAGATAGAGGAAGAAGCGGGCGATATTTTATTTGTCTTAATCTGTCTTGCCAATTCTTTAAATATTGATCTTGAAGAAGCGCATAACCTTGTGATGAAGAAGTTTAATACAAGAGACAAAGACCGCTGGACCAAAATAGATTCTTAAGGAGAAACAGACATGGAAACAATCAAAATTGTTATTGCAGGACCTAGGGGAAGAATGGGAAGAGAAGCCGTTAAACTTGTGGAAGAAACGGAACACTTCTCACTTGTGGGGGTCATTGATCATAAATTTGAAGGACAAAAGCTCAGCGAAGCAGATGATTTTAAAAGCCATGCCATGATCTACACAGATATTGAGAAATGCTTTTCCGAAACGAAGCCGGACGTTTTAATCGATCTGACAACACCTGAAATCGGGAAAATCCATACGAAGAAAGCACTTGAATATGGAGTAAGACCTGTTGTGGGGACGACGGGATTTTCGGATGCCGATTTAAAGGAACTTGAAAAACTGACAGAAGACAGAGGGATTGGCGCCATTATTGCACCGAACTTTGCCATTGGAGCTATTTTAATGATGAAATTTTCACAAATGGCCGCAAAATACTTCAGTGATGTAGAAATCCTTGAAATGCATCATGATCAAAAGCTTGATGCACCTTCTGGCACAGGACTGAAAACAGCTGAAATGATTTCCGCAGTGAGAGAGGCAAAAGAACAGGGTCATCCTGACGAAAAAGAAACATTAGCGGGAGCAAGGGGAGCAAATTATCAGGGAATTCATGTTCACAGCATCCGCCTGCCGGGGCTTGTCGCTCATCAGGAAGTCTTGTTCGGAGGGGACGGGCAGACATTATCCATCCGTCATGATTCATTTAATCGGGCATCCTTCATGTCAGGCGTAAAATTATGCGTAGAGCAAATTATGAAACTTGATGTATTGGTTTACGGGCTAGAAAATTTAATCGACTAAAGGGGAATGTCTGATGAATATTGCACTCATTGCTCACGATAAGAAGAAAAATGATTTAATCCAATTTACGCTTGCTTACAAAGGGATTCTTGAGAAGCACAAGCTATATGCAACAGGAACGACCGGTTTTAAAGTTTCTGAAGCTACAGGGCTTAGTATTCACCGTTTTCAATCTGGACCACTTGGCGGCGATCAGGAAATTGGAGCGTGCATCGCAAACAATGCAATGGATATGGTCATCTTTTTCAGAGATCCGCTTACAGCGCAGCCGCATGAACCTGATGTTACGGCCCTTATCCGGTTATGTGATGTTTATGCCGTTCCGCTTGCGACAAATATGGGAACTGCTGAAATCCTAATCCGCGGCCTTGAACGCGGTGATTTGAAATGGAGATCAATTGTAAATGACAAAGAAATCGATGACGACTATGGAAAAGAATAAGCTTGATATCCTTGCCTTTGGAGCTCATCCTGATGATGCCGAAATCGGAATGGGAGGAACTCTTGCAAAATACGCAGAGCAGGGCTTCAAAATTGGCATTTGCGATTTAACAGAAGCAGAGCTATCATCCAACGGTACTGTAGAACTCAGGCAGGAAGAAGCAGAACGTGCATCAAGTATACTCGGCATACATAAACGTATTTTTCTCAATTTGCCAGACAGAGGACTATACTTGAAAGAACAATATATTGAAAAGATTGTATCAGTCATCCGGGAATACAAGCCCCGTCTTGTGTTTGTTCCATGGTATGAAGACCGTCATCCCGACCACGGAAATTGCGCGAAATTGGTGGAAGAAGCAAGTTTTTCAGCCGGTGTGAAAAAAGTGAGCGAACCCGGAGGCCTTCCCCCTCATCGTGTAAACCGCCTATATTATTACATGATTAATGGGTACCATAAGCCGGATTTCGTGGTCGATATTACTGATACAATGGATAAAAAACTCTCAAGTTTAAGAGCATATGAAAGTCAGTTTATTAAAAGTGATTCTTCCTTAATCACCCCATTAATTAATGGATACATAGAAAGTGTAGAGAGCCGTGAGCGCTTATTCGGCAAAGAGGCAGGCGTTAAGTATGCGGAGGGATTTTTAACAAAATCCCCGATTCTGCTCGACAAAGATTTAATAGGGGACAGATTATGAAGAAATTAAAAATAGGCATTACATGCTATCCTACAGTCGGCGGTTCAGGCGTGGTAGCGACGGAGCTTGGGAAAAAGCTTGCTGAAAATGGACATGAGATTCATTTTGTCACAACAAGCAGACCCTTCCGGTTAAACAAAATGTATCACAATATTTTTTTCCATGAAGTTGAGGTTAATCAGTATTCTGTCTTTAAACATCCGCCGTATGATCTTGCCCTTGCAAGTAAAATGGCCGAGGTCGCAAAGCGTGAAGAACTAGACCTGTTTCATGTCCACTACGCTGTGCCTCACGCGATTTGCGCGCACTTGGCCAAACAAATGACAGGCGATCATCTGAAAATTGTCACCACGCTGCACGGAACGGATATAACGGTTTTGGGACATGATTTATCCCTTTCAAATATGATCAAGTTTGGCATAGAAGCTTCTGATTCTGTTACAGCTGTTTCAAAAGCTCTTGCTGATCAAACCTATGATCTGCTGAACCCTGATAAAGAAATTCAGACGGTCTATAATTTTATTGATGAACGCATTTATCAGAAACAGGATGCAGCTCATTTGAAAAGTGAATACGGGATTTCAGAAGACGAAAAGGTCATCATCCATGTTTCAAATTTCCGGCAAGTGAAGCGGGTTCAGGATGTTGTCCGTGTTTTTGCGCGTGTTTTAGACAAAGTCAAATCAAAGCTTCTGCTTGTAGGCGATGGTCCTGAAATGACATCAGTCTGTAAATTGGTCAAAGAACTTGGAATTAAAGAAAACGTTCTATTTCTTGGGAAGCAAAATCACTTGGAAGAGCTATATTCGATCAGTGATTTGAAACTGCTATTATCTGAGAAGGAAAGCTTCGGTCTGGTTCTTCTTGAAGCAATGGCATGCGGTGTGCCTTGTGTCGCAACAAACATCGGGGGCATCCCTGAAGTAATTAAAGATGGAATTTCAGGTTTCTTATGTGATGTAGGGGATATTAAAGCAATTGCCGAAAAAACAAGTTCGATATTAATGGATAAACAGCTCTATGAACGAATGTCATCTGCGTCTGTGAGAATTGCCCAGGAAGAATTTCATTCAAGCCTCATCGTGAAGCAGTACGAGGATCTTTACTACGGATTGCTGGATTCTGGTGAACGTGATGAATAAAGAATTTCAAGACGCGCTTCCGGTGATCCGAAGGTTAAAAGAACATGGTTTTGAAGCCTATTTTGTGGGCGGTTCTGTAAGGGATCAGCTGCTTAAAAAGGAAATTAAAGATGTAGATATCGCATCTTCTGCAGCGCCGGAACAAGTGAAAGCTCTTTTTGAAAAAACAATTGATATTGGATCTCTGCACGGGACAATGATTGTGATTGTTGGCGGCATCCATTATGAAATTACGACCTTCAGAACGGAGTCTGCATATGAAGACAATCGCAGACCAAGCGGGGTCACATTTGTATCTTCCCTGAAGGAAGATTTGAAAAGACGGGATTTTACTGTAAATGCGATGGCTATGGATGATGAAGGAAGAATCATTGATTATTTTCAAGGGAAAGAGCATGCCGAAGCAAAGCTGATTACGACTGTAGGCAGTCCGCATGAGCGCTTTTCTGAAGATGCACTGAGAATGATGAGAGCGGTGCGCTTTGTAAGCCAGCTTGGCTTCTCTTTAAGCGGAGATACGTATGAGGCAATCTGTGAGAAAACGCACCTGCTTGAAAAAATATCTGTCGAGCGAAAGACGGCGGAGTTTGAAAAAATCATGGCAGGAGACGGAAGCGGGCGAGCTTTGAAGCTTGTTGCAGAAACAGGCATCATAGATTACCTTCCTGGTTTAGATGGGAAAAAACAGCATCTGCTGAAGGCTTGTGCCCTGGAAATTAATGGCTTGTCTTCAACCGAAGAACGCTGGACAGCATTGCTGGATGTTTTGGAAATAAACAGCATAGAAGCATTTTTGAAAAGCTGGAAGCTTTCAAATCGCCAAATTGAGATGATCGCTAAAAATAGTTTATATTTACAAAAACGCAAGAAGAGTGAATGGACAAGGCTGTCCGTTTACGAGGCAGGCCTGCATTGCACCCTTGAAGTAGAAGCTGTTTATTGCCTAATAAAAGGGAAAGCGCTGTCCTGCGAGAGAACGGCAGAGCTAAAA
This sequence comes from Peribacillus frigoritolerans, assembly GCF_004358755.1. GTDB lineage: Bacteria > Bacillota > Bacilli > Bacillales > Bacillaceae > Bacillus_P. The sequence continues at coordinate 617,058 of NZ_SMZY01000001.1, forward strand.
GCACTTTACCAGAGTCTGCCGATTCACTCTAAAAATGAACTCGCGATTGGCGGAGCTGACCTGATGAAGATCAGCAGTCAAAAGCCAGGCCCGTGGATGGGCGAATTACTTAAAAAGATTGAGCTCGCAGTTGTGAACGATGAAGTCGAAAACAGCAAGGAAGCTATTAAGGAGATGTTAGCATCGTGCAATCTGATTTAAGAACACGATTGTTGCAGGCTTTTTCAGAAGCTGAAGGGGAGTTTCTATCCGGCCAGAAACTAAGTGAAACTCTTGGCTGCTCAAGAACAGCAGTCTGGAAGCATATTGAAGATTTAAGAAGCGAAGGGTATGAGCTTGAAGCTGTGAGAAAGCGCGGCTACAGAATCACTCATAAGCCTGATAAAATCAGCGGCAATGAAATTCAGCTTGGACTGAAGACAGAATTTATGGGCCGTCATATTCATTTTGAAGAGGTTGTTTCATCCACACAAAAAATTGCCCACTCATTAGCGGGGGATGGAGCGGAGGAAGGAACAATTGTCGTAGCGGATCAGCAGACAGGCGGAAGAGGCAGACTCGCCCGGGCGTGGTACTCTCCAAAGCAGACAGGCATTTGGATGAGCATGATTCTCAGACCGAAGATTCCGATTAACAAAACACCGCAGCTAACCCTGCTGACTGCTGTCGCTCTTATCCAGGCGATTGAAGAAGTGACAGGACTTACACCAGAAATCAAGTGGCCGAATGATATTATGATAAACGGCAAAAAGATTGTCGGCATTTTGACGGAACTTCAGGCAGAAGCAGACAGAGTCCATTCTGTCATCATTGGAATCGGAATGAATGTCAATCACAGTCTGGATCAATTCCCTGAGGAGCTGCAGGCAATTGCTACCTCCATTGCTGAGGAAACAGGAGAACCGGCTGACAGGGCTCAGGTAATTCAGGCCATCATGAAGAATTTCGAAAAGCTCTATACCAGCTATTTGATTCATGGATTTAAACCTGTAAAGCTGCTGTGGGAAAGTTACGCCATCAGCCTGAATAAAACTCTCATTGCAAGAACCCTTCAGGGCACCATTCGCGGGCGTGCCATCGGTATTGATGATGAAGGTGTGCTGCTTCTTGAAACAGCCGAAGGCAAAATTGAAAAAATTTATTCTGCAGATATCGAAATTCAGTCTTAATCGTTAACTAGTGCGTTCAACAATAAATTGGTATCCCCTTTTATTTTCTGTTATAATTCTAGGCGGGTAGTATCCTTAATTGGAACTGCACCTGCACTTAGTTTTATCACATATTTGAATAAAAGTTCTGCCTTGATCCGGAATGCGGACTGGGACAGAGGGATGAAAAACCGGCTGGATACGATGAGTATAATCCTTCTTCCTATTTGAAGAAGGTTTTTTCATGTCACTCGGTTATGAAATTCCTCTGCAATTAATGGGAGGGGAAAAAATGAAAACAAGATTGGATTTTATGAAAATGAAGCAGCAGCATGAACCGATTGTGATGCTTACCGCATACGATTATCCTTCAGCTAAGCTTGCAGAAGAGTCTGGCGTGGATATGATTTTAGTCGGTGATTCCCTTGGCATGGTTGTACTCGGCTATGATTCTACGGTGCCGGTTACAGTCAGTGATATGATTCATCACACAAAGGCTGTCAAAAGAGGAGCGCCTTCTACTTTCATTGTGACAGACATGCCGTTTATGTCCTATCACTTTTCAAAAGAGCAATCTTTAAAAAATGCAGCTGAAATTATGCAGCAAAGCGGGGCACATGCTGTAAAGGTTGAGGGTGCTGATGATGTGCTTCCAATTATTGAAGCGCTTACAAGTGCGGGGGTTCCTGTTGTTGCCCATTTAGGGCTGACTCCGCAGTCAGTCGGTGTACTTGGCGGTTATAAAGTACAGGCAAAAGATGCTGAAAGTGCAAAAAAATTAATGCATGACGCAAAACAGTGCGAGGAAGCGGGAGCAATCGCTTTAGTGCTTGAATGTGTGCCAAGACAGCTCGCTTCAGAAATTTCAAATAGATTAACCATTCCTGTCATAGGAATCGGTGCAGGATCCGAAACAGATGGACAAGTGCTTGTTTATCACGACGTTCTCGGATACGGTGTGAACCGTGTGCCTAAATTTGTAAAGCAGTACACGAACATCGGCGGACAAATTAAAACTTCTTTGAATGAATACGTACAAGAAGTAAAGAGCAGACAATTTCCTGAGCTAAAACATACCTTTACGATGAAAGATGAGGAACTTCAGTCTCTATATGGAGGAACTCAAGCCAAATGAAAATCATTACAGCAATAAAAGAACTGCAGCAGACTATGAAAGAGCATAAAAACTCACAGCAGTCGATTGGCTTTGTCCCGACAATGGGGTTTCTTCATGAAGGACATCTGAAATTAATGCAAGAGGCAAGAAGACAGAATGATATCCTGATCATCAGCATATTCGTCAATCCACTGCAATTTGGAGAGAATGAAGATTTTGATTCCTATCCGAGAAACATGGAGAGGGACACACGTCTTGCCGAAGAGGCAGGAGCAGATTATATCTTTGCTCCATCAGTGAACGAAATGTACCAAAACGAGCCTTCCGTTACAGTCAAAGTAGAGAAGCGGACGGACGTTTTATGCGGAAAATCAAGAGCCGGCCACTTTGATGGTGTAGCAACAGTGTTAACTAAGCTTTTTAATCTGGTCGGGCCTGACCGCGCATATTTCGGAATGAAGGATGCACAGCAGGCAGCGGTTGTCAGCGGACTTATTTCAGACTTTCATTTCCCTGTAAAGCTCGTTCCCGTTCAGACTGTAAGGGAAGAAGACGGACTTGCAAAAAGCTCCCGCAACGTTTATTTATCAGAAGAAGAAAGGAAGCAGGCCCCGCATCTTTATAAAGCCCTGCAGGCAGGAAAAGAAATGATGGTGAAAGGGGAAAAATCCCCGGCGGCCGTTATCAAATCCGTGTCATCCTATCTGTCGGCTCATACAGATGGCGTAATTGATTATGTGGAGATCTATTCCTATCCTGACCTTGAGACCTTGACGGAATTGAAGGGGAACTTGATTCTCGCAGTTGCTGTCAAGTTTACAAAAGCAAGGCTTATTGATAATATGACAATCGAATTAAATTGAAAAAGAATGAAATTTATATAGAGAACAGCAGTGGAGGAGATCATAATGTTTCGTACAATGATGAAGGGGAAAATTCATCGTGCAAGAGTCACGGAAGCAAACTTGAATTATGTCGGCAGCATCACGATTGATGAAGATATTCTGGATGCCGTTGATATGCTTCCTAATGAAAAAGTGCAAATCGTCAACAACAACAATGGTGCCAGGTTTGAAACATACATCATTCCTGGTCCGCGCGGGTCTGGCGTTGTGTGCCTGAACGGCGCAGCAGCAAGACTTGTACAGGAAGATGACGTTGTTATTATCATTTCGTATGCAATGGTAGCGGAAGAAAAGGTCCGTGATCATGAACCTAAAGTAGCCATCATGAATGAAAAAAATCAGATTGTCGAACTTCTCGGCCAGGAGCCTGCGGCAACCATTTTATAATTTTTTTAAAAATCCCCCGATTGTTTGGGGGATTTTGCTTTATAAGTGGTAAAATAACGTTATTGGTTTTTCGATTAATTGAGGTGTATCAAAATGAAACAAAGATTTGTTGTAATAGATGTTGAAACAACTGGAAATTCTCCAAAAAAAGGGGATAGGATCATTCAGCTTGCAGCCGTGGTGATTGAAAACGGCAAGGTGGCAGAGCGTTTTTCAAGCTTTGTCAATCCTCTGAAGCCTATACCGCTTTTTATTGAGCAATTAACCGGTATTTCAAATGAGATGGTAAAGGATGCAGCCCCATTTGAAGTTATCGCTGAAAAGGTTTCGTCTCTTTTAAGTAATGCTTATTTCGTGGCGCATAACGTTCATTTTGATCTTTCCTTTATACAAGAAGAACTCGAACGCAGCGGATTGCAGAGATTTACCGGTCCTGTGCTTGACACAGTCGAGCTCTCAAGAATTGTTTTCCCTGGAGCGGACAGCTATAAATTGTCTGAGCTGTGCGAAGAGCTGAACATCAAGCATGACAATCCGCATCGTGCCGACAGCGACGCTGAAGTGACAGGAGAACTGTTTATTCATATATTCAAAAAAGCAGCATGTCTGCCGCCAGTCACTCTTCAAGCGCTGAAGCGTTTATCACGCTCGTTTATAAGCGATATTGAAGATGTTCTGGAGGATATTATTTCTGAGAGACTGCTTGATCTAAAAGAACCTGAACACATAGAAGTATTTCGTTCAATCGCAATAAGAAGCCAATCTAAAGACATTCTTGATGATCAGAACAGCAGGATATCAGAGAATTTTGAGACCTTTTCAAATCGGCTGATGAGCAGCGATGGACCAATTGCGGGACAATTTGAGCAATATGAAAAACGTACAGAACAAGTGAAAATGATGAATGAAATACATGAGTCCTTTAGGTCGCATCAGCATGCTTTGATAGAAGCTGGCACAGGAACAGGCAAAACACTTGCTTATTTAATTCCTGTCATTTTCTATGCAATGTCTGAGAAAAAAAGTGTATTAGTCAGTACATATACAACCGCTCTGCAGCAGCAGGTCATGGCAAAAGAATTTCCTATGCTGAGAAAAGCCGTCAGCCAGCCGTTTCATATGGCGGTTCTTAAAGGGAAATCCCATTATTTATGCTTGCGTAAATTTGAAAAATATTTGAATGAAGATGATTATAATTATGATAATATTTTAACGAAAGCACAGCTCTTAATATGGCTGACCGAAACAGAGACCGGGGATTTTGATGAATTGAATTTGCCGTCTGGCGGAAAATTGCTCTGGCAAAGGCTTCATTATGATGAGAAATCATCAAATTCTGCTAAAAACCCCTGGCTGTCGCGCTGCTTTTACAAAAGAGCATATGAAAACGCCAAAAAAGCAGATGTTGTCATTACAAATCATTCTCTTTTGCTATCAAGTATATCGTCCTCAAGTGATTTTCTTGATGATATAGAAGAAGTGATTATTGATGAAGCACATCATTTTGAGCGAATCGCCTGCGAACATTTAGGCACAAGGATGCACTATTTAACCTTGCAGGCTTTAACCAATCAGCTTGGAAACCTTTATACAGACGGATTGCTTAGAAGAACACAGCATCTTTTTTCGGTAAATGGATTAAATGATGCCTTTATTGAAATGGATGTCATAATCAAACAGCTCGTTGAAGATAATGGAATGCTATTCAGCACACTGCACAGGTATGTACTTCAAAATGAAAAAGATGTGCAAACAAACCGGATCACTCATCGTTTTAAACACAATCAAAAACAGAGCAGAAAATGGCTGGCTATTTTAGAGGTTGCAGCCAGAGTGAAATTTCAGCTCCATGATTTGATGACAATCATGAATAAACAAAAAGAAGATTTTCACAAGATAAAAAATGAAGAAGAATCCTTTATTTTATATGAATATTTTGCCGTTCTTGATAAATTTGCCGCTGCATACCAGGATTTGGACACACTTTTTTTCAAGGAAAAGAAAGATGCTGTCAAATGGATTGAAATTGAATCACGCGGAGCGAAAAACGCTGTCAGTGTCTATTCACAGCCCGTTTCTGTATCAGAGCAATTAGCAGATGGTTTTTTCTCAGAGATGAAAAGCGTGATCCTTACATCAGCTACCTTGACTGTCGATCATTCTTTCGACTATATGATCAGAGAACTTGGTCTGACAGATTATTATCCAAAAACGCTGATGATCAAATCGCCATTTGTCTATAAAGAACAGGCGAAGTTAATGATACCTTCAGATTTTCCAGCCGTGCAGCATGTGACGCTTGATGAATATACGGCAGCTATTGCTAAAAATGTTTCAGCGATTGCCAAGGCCACAAAAGGCAAGCTGCTCGTATTGTTTACTGCGTACGATATGCTGAAAAAAACGCATCAGCTGTTAAAGGCTGATTCTGGACTGGAAGATTTTATGATTATGGGTCAAGGAGGCGGCAGCATTTCAAAGCTGACCAAAAATTTCCGGCAATTTGATCAGGCTATTCTCCTCGGAACGAGCACTTTTTGGGAAGGCATGGATTTTCCCGGTGATGAACTGACAACGCTGATAATCGTCAGACTTCCGTTTTCCCCGCCGGATGATCCGGTCGTTGCAGCAAAATGCGAACAGATCACAAAGCAGGGGAAGAATGCCTTTTATCATTACTCACTGCCTGAAGCGATCCTGAAGTTCAAACAGGGCTTTGGCAGACTAGTAAGGACAGAACGGGATAAAGGACTGCTCTTTGTATTTGACAAACGGATTATAGAAGCAAAGTACGGCAGGCACTTTATTGCATCCCTGCCGCCGATAGATGTCCATGTGGAGCCAATGGAGAAGCTTCATGATGAAATTCTCTGCTGGAATCATAAGGACCCAGCCGCCGACACGGAATAGCTTTACAGGCCGATAAAATTGTATATTATGCAATATGTATCACATGAAAAAAAGCCTGTGTGAGCAGCACAGGCAATGGTGTGGGTAGGAGAAAATTTATTTTCACTTATTGATAATGATACTGTTATAATGGGTACATAAAACAACATCTTGTTGTCTGTATTTGTTATTGTTGCCCTTTGCGGCTGACATATAAGTTACAATTTTTGTTTTTGCATAGGAGGAATAGGTCATGGAAAGTAAAATCGAAATTTTATCAACCGTAACCGTAGAACATTCAGATGACCTCTATAAAATTGTCGATGGCTTAAATCGGACATTGAAGAGAGAAAATCTGATGTTTGGTCTGGCGCTTGATCAGGATGATAAAAATAAAGCCGTATTTACGATTTACAGAACGTAGGGATTTAAAACATGGGGAAAAAAATAGTAATCACAGCAAGTGCTGCCGCCGTTTTTCTGCTTGTATCACTTGGAGTTTTTTTTAACGTTTATCATTCAGCGATGGCTCAAAAAAACGATGGTCATGAAGAAGCTATTGACCGTGCATTAAAAGAAACAGACCTGAAAAATGCCGAAAGTGTTGAAACGTTTAATGGTCTTAAACAGTTTTACGTGATAACAGGCCTGAATAAGTCCAATAAAGGTGTTTACGTATGGGTTCCTGAGAACAAGAAGGAAAAGCCTGTGCTGAAGCTTGCCTCAGATGGCATAACTGAAAAAAAGGCGCTGGAAATTGTAAAAGCAGAACAGAATCCTGTAAAAGTGATAAGCGTCAAGCTTGGAATGGAAAAAAATGTACCGCTTTGGGAAGTAAAATATATTGACGATCAAAATCGTTATACATATGATTTAATCAATTTCAGCAATGGTGAAATTAGAAAGCATATTGCCATTAAAAAATAGGGGGACACATCCATGAAATTAGCCGATAGAGTATCTGCATTAACACCTTCATCCACTTTAGCGATCACAGCAAAAGCAAAAGAGCTGAAAGCAGCCGGACATGATGTAATTGGACTTGGAGCAGGAGAACCTGATTTTAATACACCTCAGCATATTATTGATGCTGCTGTTCATTCAATGAATGCGGGACAGACAAAATATACGCCTGCAGGCGGACTTGCAGAGCTGAAAAAAGAAATCATCGGCAAGTTTCAGAAGGATCAAAACCTTTCATACAAACCTGGTGAAATTATTGTCTGCACAGGTGCAAAGCATGCTCTCTACACACTTTTTCAAGTCCTTCTCAATAAAGGAGACGAAGTGATCATCCCATCTCCATATTGGGTAAGCTATCCTGAACAAGTGAAGCTTGCAGATGGAGTGCCTGTATATGTGAACGCCCTGGAAGAAAATCAGTTTAAAATGACTCCTGATCAGCTAAAAGCTGCGATCACAGACAAAACGAAGGCCGTCATCATCAACTCTCCAAGCAATCCTACCGGAATGCTTTACACGAAAGAAGAGCTTGAAGAGCTGGGAAGCATCTGTATCCAGCATAATGTGCTGATTGTTTCAGATGAAATTTATGAAAAGCTGATTTACGGCGGACATTCTCATGTATCTATTGCCGAGATTTCTGAGGAATTAAAGCAGCAGACAATCATCATTAACGGTGTTTCAAAATCTCATTCAATGACAGGATGGAGAATTGGATATGCTGCCGGAAATGAGCAAATCATTAAAGCAATGACAAATCTTGCAAGCCACAGTACATCTAATCCGACTTCCATTGCCCAATATGCATCAATCGCAGCATATGCAGGTTCACAGGAGCCGGTGGAAGAGATGAGAAAAGCATTTGAAGAACGCCTGAACATTATTTATGACAAGCTTGTTTCTATTCCAGGAATTACGTGCTTAAAGCCTCAGGGAGCTTTTTATCTCTTCCCTAATGCAAAGCAGGCGGCAGAAAATACAGGGTTCGCAAATGTAGATGACTTTGTAGAAGCATTGCTTGAAAAAGAAAAAGTGGCGATTGTCCCAGGCTCTGGCTTTGGAGCTCCTGACAACGTAAGACTTTCCTATGCCACTTCTCTTGATACACTTGAAGAAGCTTTAGTCAGAATTGACCGATTTGTAAAAGAAAACAGTGTTCATTAATAAAAGATGAGCCGTCATTTGACGGCTCACATTTATGTTTGAACGAAGCATGCAACAAATGTATAATAGCAAGTACGTACATACATTAAGATCCGGTTTTTGGAGGGAACAATTACGTGAAAACAACAATTAAAGAAGTAAGCAAATTTGTAGATAAAGAAGTAACAATCGGGGCTTGGATTGCAAATAAACGTTCCAGCGGCAAAATTGCCTTTTTGCAATTGCGGGACGGCACTGGCTTCATCCAGGGCGTAGTCGTAAAAGCAGAAGTAGCTGAAGAAGTTTTCCAAACAGCAAAATCAATCACCCAGGAATCTTCCATCTATGTAACAGGTGTTGTAAGAGTGGACGAGCGTTCTCCGTTTGGATATGAGCTTGGGGTGACAGGAATTGAAGTCATTCATGAATCTGTAAACTATCCAATTACGCCAAAAGAACACGGCACAGAATTTTTAATGGATCACCGTCATTTATGGCTCAGGTCCAAGCGTCAGCACGCTGTGATGAAAATCAGAAATGAAATCATCCGTGCAACGTATGAGTTCTTTAACAAAGAAGGCTTCTCAAAAGTAGATCCGCCAATCTTAACAGGCAGCGCTCCTGAAGGGACTTCAGAGCTTTTTGCAACTAAATATTTCGATGAAGATGCTTATCTGTCTCAAAGCGGTCAGCTCTACATGGAAGCTGCAGCAATGGCACTTGGAAAGGTTTTCTCATTCGGACCGACGTTCCGCGCTGAAAAATCAAAAACAAGACGCCACTTGATCGAATTTTGGATGATCGAGCCTGAGATGGCCTTTTATGAATTCGAAGACAACCTGGTTGTACAGGAGAATTATGTTTCTTATATCGTCCAAAGCGTTCTTGAAAACTGCAAACTTGAACTGACTACACTAGGCCGTGATACAGCTAAACTTGAACAAATCAAGGCGCCTTTCCCTAGAATCTCCTATGACGACGCCATTAAATTCTTGAATGAAAAAGGATTTGATGACATTAAGTGGGGCGATGATTTCGGTGCACCGCATGAAACAGCTATCGCAGAAAGCTTTGAAAAACCGGTATTCATTACTCATTACCCGACAGGCATTAAGCCTTTCTACATGCAGCCTGCTCCTGACCGCGATGACGTCGTGCTCTGTGCAGACTTAATCGCACCAGAAGGCTACGGGGAAATCATTGGCGGATCACAGCGTATTCACGATCACGAACTTCTAAAGCAGCGCATTGAAGAGCACGATCTATCACCAGAAGCATATCAGTGGTACCTGCAGCTGCGTGAATTCGGATCTGTTCCGCATTCAGGATTCGGCCTTGGCCTTGAGCGCACAGTTGCCTGGATCAGCGGCGTAGAACACGTGCGCGAATCCATTCCGTTCCCTCGTTTGCTTAACAGATTATATCCATAATAATAATAATAATGTGAGTCTCCTTGATAGGAGGCTCATATTTTGTTTACAGGTTCGCAGTAACGGGTTTATATTTCCTTGTTTTTATTAATAAGGGAGCTAAACAGCCGGTTCCGCTTTTCCATGAAAGTCCATCACCGTTTTTCTGCTTGGACATGTTATACTATTTTAGGTGAGGTGACTCGTTATGAATAAAGAGCAATTTGTTAACATGCAAGAGCAGGGATCGCTATCTGTTCCTGCAGCATTAATTATGCATTATCATCAAATCGGAATTAAAGAAGAGGAGCTTGTTTTGCTTCTTCAAGTCAATCTCCATCTTCAAAAAGGAAATCAGTTTCCTACTCCAAGTGAATTATCAAGTAACATGTCCATTTCTGTATCTTCATGTACATCCCTTCTCAGAAGCTTGCTGCAAAGAGGATTTTTAGACATTGAGGAATATGAGCAAGCTTCCATCAAATACGAACGGTACTCTCTGAAACCTCTTTGGAGCAAAATATATGAATTTATGCTGATGAAAGATGAGAAAAAAACAGAAGAAAAACAGCAGCAGGAAAACGTGAATTTGTATCCTGTATTTGAAAGTGAATTCGGAAGGCCTCTTTCACCGTTTGAAGTTGAAACACTGTCCATTTGGATGGATCAGGATTATCATGACCCGATTATCATAAAAGCAGCTTTGAAAGAAGCTGTCATATCAGGTAAACTAAACTTCAGGTATATCGACAGAATTTTATTTGAGTGGAAGAAAAACGGGATCCGGACAATCGATCAGGCGCGCAATTACGGCAAACGATTCCGGCAGCATCAATCCCAGCCGCAAAAGCAAAATCAATCAGATGAAGAATATAAACGAAAAGTGCCGTTTTATAATTGGCTGGAAAGTTAATTTTTCATGAGATTTTTACAAACAATAACTAAACAGGTGATCGCATGCTGAATATGAAACAAATCAGAGAAGCTCTTGATACAATCGGTGAGCTCTTTCCTGATGCACATTGTGAGCTGAATCACAGCAATCCTTTTGAACTAGTCATCGCAGTCGCCCTGTCTGCACAGTGTACAGATGTCCTGGTCAATAAAGTGACGAAACAGCTTTTTGAAAAATACAAAACGCCTGAGGATTATTTAGCTGTACCGATTGAAGAACTGCAAAATGATATCAGATCGATTGGTTTATACCGCAATAAAGCGAAGAACATCCAAAAACTGTGCACCCTTCTTATCCAAGAATATGGGGGAGTTGTGCCTAAGGACAGGGACGAGCTGACAAAGCTTCCGGGTGTTGGCCGCAAAACAGCCAATGTCGTTGTGTCTGTTGCCTTTGGAGTTCCTGCTATTGCAGTTGATACACATGTTGAGAGAGTCAGCAAGAGACTTGCTATATGCAAATGGAAAGACTCCGTAATGGAAGTGGAAAAAACACTCATGCGGAAAGTGCCGATGGAAGAATGGTCGCTTACCCATCATCGCCTCATCTTTTTTGGGAGATACCACTGTAAAGCGCAGGCGCCTAAATGCACAGAATGCCCGCTGCTTCACATGTGCCGTGAAGGACAAAAAAGAATGAAAAAGGGAACAGTGCGGAATGCAGCGATTGATTAATCTGCCAGATGGCTTTAAGGTTGAGCCGTTCTTTCGCAAAGATGAATTAACAATACAGCTGAATTCTGCGGGAACAGCGGAAGAAATGATCAAAGCAAATCCCTTTTATTTTGATATTTGCTTTAAAGCGAATGTGCCCATTGATTTTCACCCTTGGAAAAATCCTGAATTAAGTATCCCAATTCTAACTGAGGAATGGCAGATAATTAAGGAGACAATCAAAAGGGGGATTTCTTCAAATGCAAGGAAAGCTGATAAAGCAGAAATGGTTAAAGGGATCGCCATATTGATCTGTATGATTCATTGGAGCAATGAAACTCCAGTCCATCATCTGGATATAGAGCCTTCTGATTTCACAGCTTTTGCTGCAAAGCCGATCAATCCAACTGAAAGACTGATGTATGTGCTTTTAAAGCCTGAACAATATCATTCTTTTATTCAGCTCGATCAGCTTATTGAAGAAACGGTTAAACAATATCATAAAAAAAGAGCTATGAGCAGCCGAAATAAATAAAACGCAAGGATCAGTTTTTGATCCTTGCGTTTTTTAGTGAAAAATACTGCTGCAAAAAAAGTACGGTACTCCCATATATACAGATGCAGGAAACCGCCGGTCATAAAAAACCCCTCTGCTATGCAGAGGGGTTCGTATCATTAATCTCCATCTGAACTTCCATCACCATCATCATTTCCGCCATTGCCATTTCCGTTCCCATTATTTCCATTCCCGTTGCCAGGTGGATTTGCTGGAGGGACTGGTACGAGCGGATTGCTTGGTTCTTGAGGGGTTTCACCTTCGCCAGGCTGACCTTCATTGTCACCGCCGTCCGCGTCTCCTTCACCTGGAGTTTCTTCACCAGGAGGCTGTTCACCTTCACCAGGCAATTCTTCACCAGGAAGCTCCTCGAGAGGAGGCAATTCACCTTCACCAGGCTCTTCACCTGGTTCTTCAGCAGGCGGTTCTTCTGGTTCAACAGGCTCTTCAATAACTGCTTCTGGAACTTTTAAAACAGCTGCTGCAGAATCACTGCGATTTGAGCCGTCATCGTCACTTACTGCGGTTACGTAGAATTTATAAGTTGAACCTGCAGCAGCATTTGGAATCACCATGCCGGTATCTTTCGTATTATTGATGACTTGTGCTGGACCATCATCGACAGATTGGCTGATCTCAAAGGATACAGCGTCTTTTAAGTCATCTTTATAGTCCCAGCTGAGTGTAATCTGATTGCTTGTTTGATCGTAATCCACTTTAAAGCCGGATGGCTTCGCAAGTCGTTTATATTGCTCAGAAACTTTTGTAGGCTCCGTTCCTTTCACAAAGTACTCGCTGATTTTTTTGCTGTCAGGAGTAAATTTGCTTGCAAGCTTCGGAGGATTTGAACCATCTTCAACCGTTATTTTTACAACGGAATCCGGTTTTTTAAAGTCTTTGCCATCACCGCTTGAAACCTCTGAGATCACTTCTTTAAAGATTTTTTTTGCAAGCTGCTGATCTGTTTTTGTTAAGTGCATTTTTTCATCGTTTTTCATATATCCAGTCCATACAGCTGCTGAATACTCAGGTGTGTAGCCGACAAACCAGCTGTCTTTTGCACCGCCTGCAGGAACGTTGTATCTTGCTTTGTCCTCTTCAGAGAAGTTCGTTGTTCCGGTTTTTCCTGCTACTGTCACACCAGGTACCCGGGCAGCTGTACCTGTGCCTTCTTCAACAACAGAGATCATCATATCAGTTGTCATGTAAGCTGTATAATCACTCATGGCAGCTTCAGGCTCAGGAGAGAGGTCGATTTCCGTACCATCGCTTAGAACAACTTTCGTTACAGCGTGTGGCTCTGTATAGATCCCGTTATTTCCGAATGCAGCAAATGCTCCCGCCATATGAAGAGGGGAGACACCGGTATCAAAACCGCCAATTGAATAGGCTTCCGGTATTTCTTCTTCAAGCGGAATACCAAGACCTGCTGCAAAGTCGCGCGCTTTATCAACACCGACCTCCTGCATAGCTTTTAGTGCAGGAATATTGCGTGATTGTGCGAGCGCATCACGGATAGACATTTGTCCTTTATATCCTCTGTCAAAATTATTGATTTTGACGCCATTTGAGTAAGTGTAAGGTTCGTCTTTAATTTGTTCGTACGTTGACCATTTTAGGTATTCGATTGCCGGACCGTAATCAAGAACTGGCTTAATCGTTGAACCAGGCTGTCTTCTTGTATCAATTGCATAGTTGAAGTCACCGACATTTTGATTGCGGCCTCCGCCAATTGCGCGGATTTCGCCTGTCTCTGTATCGATGAGGGTTACCCCAGCCTGGAAGTTGTCATCAGGATAGCCGATCTCACTTCCATTCAGCAATTCTTCAACATAATTTTGGGCATCTGTATCAATTGTAGTATAGATTTTTGCACCTGCTGAACTTGCATCAATGTCTGTTTTATCTTTTACTTCTTCAATGACTTGCTCTACATATGCGCTGTATGGGTTCGATTTTTCTCTCTCGGGAACGACCGTTGACTGTACAGGCACTTTCTTTGCTTCTTCTGCTTCTTGTTCAGTAATGAAGCCTTGCTTTACCATTAAGTTAAGAACGATATTGCGTCTTTTTTCTGCTGATTCAGGATTTTTTCTCGGATCAAAATTTGTAGGGCTTTGCGGAATGCCTGCAAGCATTGCTGCTTCATGCAGTTCAAGATCCTTTAACTCTTTGCCGTAAAATCCTTCCGCAGCTTTCCCGACACCATAGTATTGAGGGTGGTAATAGATTTTGTTTAAGTACATTTCCAGGATTTCATGCTTCGAATATTTCTGCTCCAATTGAAAAGCGAGCCAAAGCTCCTGTATTTTTCTAGTGATTGTTTTTTCATGTGTGAAAAAGGAATTTTTAATAACCTGCTGTGTGATTGTACTTCCGCCCTGTGAGCCAAAACCCTGTGTGACGTTCGCTACTACAGCTCCGCCGAGACGGATGACATCTACGCCGCTGTGCTCGTAAAAACGGGCATCCTCAGTTGCTAGGACGGCTTCTTCTAATTTTTTGGGAATATCATTATAAGAAATATAGGTTCGTTTTTGGGCTCCTACTTCTGATATCTCATTGCCTTCTTTATCATAGATTGTAGAAGAGTAGGAATCCTTTAATTTTTTCTCATCAAGCTTCGGGGCACCCGCAGCAATTACTGCGAAAGTAACTCCGCCTGCTATCAGTCCGATCAGACCGATGGAAACCAATATGAACAGGATGCGTTTAAAGAGAGATCCGCGCTCTGGTTTATTTGGTTTTTTATTCTTGGTTTTACTTGTTTGCGCCAACGCTTTTCTGCGTTCTTCACGGCTTTTATATTGATCTGACATTGCTTTTCCAACCTTTCATTTTACAAAATCCGCTTCACTCAGGATGATAGAAAATACAGTTTTTCCAATACCTTAATATAATCAATTCTGGGCTGATAGCCAAGCGGAATGGGGTGGGATGTTAATTCAATTTCTTTTTTTGTGATCGACTTTCTGCCGCCGTTTTCTTTCCTCTCCCAAAATTCAAGAAGAATGGCAGCTTCCATCAGATAAAATGATTGGAAGGCAGAAAGAATGACGAAAGACAGTCCGCCCTGGTCTAGTACCATTTTCATATGCCTGACTTGATGTTCATGGAAGTTTTGAAGCGGAAAGGATGTGCTGCTTTGCGTTTCTTTTGCTTCAAAGTCAATATACTTTCCTTTATAAACACCGTTATAGTCTGTTGTAGATGACTGTTTGAAATAAGCTTCTCGGATAACGGCTGCACTCCGTTTAGGGAAATCCACATTTACAATTTGAACAGGGGTAGGTTTTTTATGGATGACAGCGATGCCTCTGTCTAAATAATATTGATTCGTTTCGTTCAAATCTTCCTCAAGCGTCATCCCTCTGTTGCTGTAGGTTTCTTTCTGCTGGCGCTGTTTAGGCGGAGCAGTACTCGGGTTATACGTTTTTCCGTTAGGATAACGAAAAATCATTTCTTCCCTCCTCAGGTAAAACTACTACTTATCATATCAAAAAAAATGAAAAAGACATGGTGAAAAAGTTTCGATTTTGTTAACGCTGCTTATGTGTACTTCAGCTTCAATCAGGAGAGTCTATAAGAAGTGAGGTGAACGTATGCACATCAATCAAGATTTCCCGCCGAATCATAGAACAATGGAAGAAAATAATATTATAGCACTTATAAAGAATACGACATTAAAAAAAAATTACGACAACATATCGAGAACAGAAAGCTATAATCAATATTTTAAAAGAAATCCCGAAATAAGATGGGCATTTCTTGCAGGCATGGTATCACGGAATGCCGGCTACTGTATGACGGATTTAAAGGGCCTTTGGTTTCAAAAAATGATAAATAAAAAAATGATAAAGGCATTGTTTTTGACTTATGAAGATGCAAACTGGCTCATTTTCTCCGATGCTTATCCCCAGCTCTTGCTGTATGAAATTTCAAAACAAACAGGCCGGCCTCTTTTTCATTTGCTGGATGAATTCCATGTTTCGCCGTTTATGAAAAAAGTATGGCAGGGTTTTTGGGAAGAAAAAAACATTGAATATTTAATGACATCGCTGATTATTAATGAACAGCATTTAATTCAGAAGCCAATTATTGAAAAGGCTGTTTTTAAGAGAAAGGTTTTTCATACACCGCTGTTTTTCTTTCAGGACCTCTTTCATTTTAGCACAGTCGTTTTCCCTACTATAGAAGGCAGATTATTCGGTTTTTCCGTTCACGATTTTAAAAAGCTGAAAAGCCGCATCAAGCTTGGAAGATCTTTAGCATGGCTGCTTTTTCACCCGGATTATCTTCCTGATTTTATGGACTTTTCAGAACGGACACCCCATACAGGGTCAAGATTTGATTATGAAAAGTACTTGGGTGACGGAAGAAAAAGAGATACACCTTATTTAAGAACATCCTATCCGATGATCTCCCACCAATTAGACGTAAAAGAAAGAAAATGGTTTCATGGCCAGCCGATGGAAAAATGGTACAGCCCGCTGCCAACTCCAAACGAAGTCGAAATGACAGAGTGGCTTATAAAAAAACAAAATCAGATGCATGCATTTTCTTTGCTGAATGAGTACGTAATTAATAAAGGGAAAAGAAGCAAGGATTAATTGATCCTTGCTTTCTTTTTTTTACCAAGTCGGTTTCATCGCCACCCAGCAAGCATTGGCAAAAAGCGCCTTCACTGGCTGATCCTTATCTGTCATGCCTGAGCTAAACGGAAATTTCGTAATACACAGTGTCTAGCTCCGCCTCCTAGTCCCTCGGCCAGAACAGTGGCTCCGCTTTTCTATGTCGATGGGCGGTTCGGCCCGCCGAGCTTTTTATCCAGGTCGTTTTTTGATGGTGCCTGGGATTGTTGTTTTTGCTGTTTCTTTTTCGTTTCTTTTGCCATGTTGCCACCTCCTATGAGTATTGTTTGCACGCAGATTGATTTCATGCAGAATGTCGCAGAAGGGAATGTCGAAAATTAAGCTTTATCCAATATTTTCTTCTTTCTTTGACGAATGGAAACTAGTTTTGTCACCCTTGAAGGGAGGAGGGAAAAGCTTCTCGAATAGTACCTGTAGATTGAAAGGAGGAGTCAGCGTGGAGCACCTCATACCTAAGATGGTAGTAGAAAAATTATTGATGGAATTAGATGAAGAGATGACGAAATTAGAACTTGCCATACAAAAAAGAGTAACGGAAACAATCTGCCAAAGTGAAGAAGAACTGTATAAGAACATGGAAGGCGCTGCTCAGCATGTAATGGAAGCTAGCAGGTTTTTGAACGAGGAAGGGATAAGGGAGGACACGAACTCCAGAGTTCAGCCGAGATACCGATTAAGTTACTAGAGATCAGATGATGAAGATGATGTTGGAATTTTGGGTTCATGTTTGGTAAGATACCCCAGAGAGGTGATGCGGAACATGAATATAAAAATTCTGAATAACTCAAATAAGCTCCTTCATATAACAGGCGAATGTGTCAGCCGTTTTGAAAATGATGCAAAAAAAAAGGATGAAGTAGATTTTTTTAATGAAGTAAAGCCTGCATTTGAAGAGGCGATGGCGATCATGAATGAGTGGAAAGAAGATGTCTTGACATGGAGAATCACGGCGAGACCAAAATATTTATTTCCTGCTCAAATCGACTCTACAGTAGAAAATTTCGAACAGCTTGTGCTGCAGTCTTTTTATAAGGAGTCAAAACCAATACGATTTAAAAACATGAAACAGTCCATTGACTATGTGATCGAACAAGTCATTGCACATATTCAGACCGAAAGCTCCTTATAGAAGAGGGGGCTTTTTTTCATTTTTGAAGAAGACTCTTTTCAGCTTTATTTTTGTTCATGATTATACATTCATACGGAGATCTCCGATGCAGTCTATCCAATGCTTAAACATTCTCTATAAAAGAAACTTACAAAAAGAGCGTAAAAAAAGAAACCGGCAAAATAGAGCCGGTTTCCCTTATTTATTCATCAATCTCGCGTGCTTCCTGAAGGGTAACAGCACGGTCTCCCTCACTTGCCACAGGCTCAATTGCATATTCGACATCTTTAGAATGTTTCGCAGCGACAGGCTGTCCTTTTTTTGAAATCGTTAAATCCTGTCCTTTTTTCTGGTGATTGAAATCTTTGCCTCTTCCCATATAGAAAACCTCCATGTTTTTGATATAAGAGTCCTTCATAATATGGTTTCATTCAGCAGGATTATGTATTTTAAAAGAAAAAACAGAGAAGGGATTCCTTCTCTGTTTAAGAAAATATTGGCTATGCGTTTACTTCTTGTCCGGGATTAGATGTGTCAGACGTTTCAAGCAGCATGACAGCAGTTCTGTATTCGCTGATGGATAATTCACCTTTGATGTACATGGTTTTAATAAAATTCAGGAGCTCGCCCATGCTGTTCGGTTCATATTGCTTCGCTTCAAAAAATGCAGTTTTTATGCTTTGCAAATTCATCATGTATCTCCTCCCATTCCCCTTGCTTTTATCGTATCATGTCATTTTTTTATCTTAATTTTTTGTAAAATTTAAACTTCCGACAAGAGTTGACATATTTTTTCACTTTGGAGGATAAGCACGGGAGCGCTTTTTTCAGCATACCTATGAAATAGCCTAATGTATGGGAAAGGGGAATGAATCATGTATTCAGCCGGAGGAAATTCATTTAAAAACCGCAGAAGAAAAAAAGAAGAAAGAATCAGTTATTACTATCCATATGAAGGGTATCCTCCATATGAAAACCCGACATATTTACCTCAGGTTCAACATAATTATCAACAAATGCAGCAAAATCCAGCTTACTATCAGCAGGGACAAATACCGCCTTATATGAATGGCTATCAGGCTCAAGGGTTTCCGGTGCAGCAGCCGCAGACTATGATACAGCAGGCCATGTATGCTAATCCTTATCCAAAGCCTGTGCCAAATGCTAAACATCAGGCTGGAGGAATCTCAACTGTCATGTCTCAATTTAAAAAACCGGACGGACAAATGGATTTTAATAAAGTGATGGATACGGCAGGGCAGATGATGGGTGCAGTCAACCAGATGAGTTCGCTTGTAAAAGGTGTTACCTCCATGTTTAAAGTGTAAATTGGGCTTCCTGCATGAACTATAATGGAAAAAGAGGTGTTCTAGGTGGTGACAGGCGCACTTTCGAGCGTGTTTGATCAAATCAGTGTTCATCCTCAGCTGGTTATAGTTGTACCAGCCTTGATGATCTTGGGATATGCCTTAAAAAGGACCCCAAAAGTTCAGGATTGGATGATTGTCTGGATTCTGCTTGGTGCTGGCATAATGGCAAGTATTTTCACATTAGGCTTTTCAGTAAGCAGTATTGCAAATGGTTTTATTGCTGCAGGTGCTGCGATTACAACTCATCAGGCATATAAACAGTCAGTAGTCGAAAGGGATAATGATGATAAAAACAAAAACGCGTGAAAGGCAGCACGCGTTTTTGTTTGTTATGATTCTTTGTTTTTGGATGCAAATTGGCGGGCCAGAGCCTGCTTAACTTCCTGATAAGACATGCCTGACTGAGCATTCAGCTGTATTACTTTGTCTATATCAGTATCACTGTATTTTCTTGAATTTAAAAATCCATTCTCTTTCATTCCAAACACCTCTACAGCAGTTCCTCATAAACTTCATTTAACTGATCGACACGGACATAATCCTGTTCACCCATGGCGTGCTTGATTTCATGAGGCAGCATTTTATTTAGAAATGACAGTTCTTTCTCAGATAAATCTCTCACAAAATGTTTTTCGTCATCAAAAGCTTGCTGAGACAGCTTTTGATATAAATGCCTGCTGACTTCATGATGCTCCAGATAATTGGACAGAACTTCGCGCAAATAGCTCAGTGATTTATCCATGTTCAGCGGTCCTCAAAATATTTTTTTGTTTTTTCCTTATCGCTGCCGGAGAAATAGGGATTCTCTTCAGCAGGAGTGGAAGAATCCAGATTTGTCTTAATCACAAGCCTTGGGGAATCTGAAGGTTCTGCGCTAATCCGTTTAGTATGTTCATTCTGCATGTCATGCACCTCCTGCCTTTAGTTTCTTTTAGGAGGGGCTATATTATGGTGTTAATTTTTGGGCGGCGGCAAAAAAGACTCCTCAAAAGGAAATGAAATCATCATACAGCTGTTTTTAAAGGTGGTTTTTACTTGATTTTTATCGGGAGCAAAAGGCAATAATACTGTTTTAGAGATATGCTCGCATGTTTGGGAAACGCTGGAGCCACGAGTATGCTGGATGTTGATTTCTTCCTGATGGGTAATAGTAATGGTTAAATAACATTCATGCAGATCAATGCCGGCTTTTTCCTTTTTAATTCCGGGAAGCTCTGCTTTAACAAAATAATAGCCATTTTCTTCGAACTGAGAAATTTTAAGATAAGATGCGCTGCTTTTTAGCCGAAACATCTTTTCGAATTCATTTAAATCCTGTTTAAATGAGCTTTCGCCAAAAAATTGTTCAGCGAGCTCATATAGAGGATTTTGTTTTTTTTCACTCATAAATATGCTCTCCTCGCTCTTTTAGGCTAAATTATGCATAAACCCGTGAATTGGTTGCTTGATTTAAGCTTTTTGTGATTAAATAATGAAGATAAATAAGGGGACGGGCTTTTTCACACTTGGGGAAACGTTTAATTTCAGGGGTACAGGGTATTTCTAATAGTAGAAACGAATGCAGAAAAGGAGAATGAACATGCTGAAAAAATTATTTGGAAAAAAGACTGAAAAGCAAACAGAAGAAACGGTTTACGCACCTCTAACAGGTAGATTGCTTAATCTTGAAGATGTTCCGGATCCGGTTTTTTCTCAAAAAATGATGGGTGACGGAATGGCGATTGAGCCTTCTGAAGGAATACTTGTTTCTCCGGTTGAGGGAGAAATCATTCAGCTTTTCCACACGAAACATGCGATAGGAATTAAAAGCTTAACCGGCATGGAAATTCTGCTTCATATCGGACTTGAAACAGTTGCGATGAATGGGGAAGGCTTTGAAGCATTTGTAAAAGAAGGCGACAAAGTAAAACCTGGAGACAAATTGATTACATTTGATCTGAATTTAATTAAAGAAAAAGCAGCCAGCACGATAACACCGATTATCATCACAAATGGTGATATCATTGAGAATGTGCAAAAATCTCCATTAGGCGAGGTTAAAGGCGGCTCTGATAAAGTGTTTGAAATTAAAGTGAAATAATGAAATCAATGAAGCGGGCTGCGGCCTGCTTTTTTTATGCGGAAATGATGTTGAAAGTCATTACTGAAAAATCGATTATTAAACTTATACCTTACTAGGCTGCCATGTAAACCTCGTCAAAATTTCCAATAATTAATAATAAGCTGTTCCGCTTAAAAACGAACGTTTATTCTGTTAGAATGAAAAGAGAGGTGAAGCGAATGAGAAGAAAGCAGTCACTGGCAGAAATCATTGAATTTCTAAAAAAGGATGAGCAGTTTAAGCATCAGGTTGTACATGCTCATACTATTCAGCCAAAAGAAGCAAAAACGGCGGAAATGCCTGCTTCAGTAGACCCTAAATTAAAATCAGCCCTTGCAGCAAGAGGCATACATAATTTATATACACATCAGGCTACCGCCTATGAGCTTGCCCATATGAAAAAAAGCTTTGTAGCAGTGACACCGACAGCTTCTGGAAAAACACTGTGCTACAACTTGCCGGTCCTGCAGCAAATTCTAAATGATGAGACGAGCAGAGCACTCTATTTATTTCCGACGAAAGCACTTGCGCAGGATCAGAAAAGTGAATTGAACGAGCTAATTACAGAACTCGGAGTGGATATTAATTCTTATACGTATGACGGCGACACTGCCCCCAACATCCGAAATGTCATTCGGAAAGCGGGGCATATAGTTATGACAAATCCGGATATGCTTCACTCTGCCATTTTGCCGCACCATACGAAATGGGTCTCTCTTTTTGAGAACTTAAAATATATCATCATAGATGAGCTTCATATTTACAGGGGAATTTTCGGCAGCCACGTTGCCAATGTGATCAGAAGATTGAAGCGCATCTGCCATTTTTATGGAAGTGATCCGGTGTTTATTTGCACATCTGCCACGATTGCAAATCCGCAGGAGCTCGCAGAAAATTTGCTGGAGGAGGAGATGGCTCTTGTTGATGACAACGGTGCGCCATCAGGAAAAAAGCATTTTTTATTTTACAATCCTCCTATTGTGAATAAGCCGCTGAATATTCGAAAAAGCGCTACGCTTGAGGTCAGAAAAATTGCAAGCGAGCTATTAAAAAACAAGATTCAGACAATCGTTTTTGCAAGAAGCAGGGTGCGTGTTGAAATCATCTTAACGTATTTGCAGGAGCTTATTAAAGGCGAGCTTGGCAAACAGACGATACGAGGATATCGCGGAGGCTATCTGCCAAAGCAGAGACGGGAGATTGAAAAAGGGCTCAGAAATGGTGAAATCCTTGGTGTGGTCAGTACAAATGCCCTTGAACTGGGAGTAGACATCGGTCAGCTTCAAGTGTGCATCATGACTGGATATCCAGGAACCATCGCAAGTGCATGGCAGCAGGCGGGAAGAGCTGGGAGAAGAAGCGGAGAGGCGCTTATTGTCATGGTCGCAGGGTCCACGCCGATTGACCAGTATATCATTCAGAACCCTGATTACTTTTTTAAACAAAATCCCGAGACAGCTATTATTAACCCGGATAATCTGATTGTTTTAGTAGACCATGTGAAATGTGCGGCGTTTGAACTGCCTTTCAAAAAAGGCGAGAATTTCGGCAATGCTGAGCTTGCGGATATCCTTGAATTTTTGACGGAAGAAAAGGTGCTTTATTACAACCGGGAACGTTATCACTGGATGAATGATTCATTTCCAGCCCATAATATCAGTCTGAGATCAGCGTCTCAGGAAAACGTCATTATCGTTGACCAGTCTAACATCGCTCACGTTAAAGTGATTGGGGAAATGGACAGATTCAGCGCAATGACTTTGCTTCATGATGAAGCGATCTATCTGCATCAGGGGATTCAATATCAGGTTGAGAAGCTTGATTGGGAAGAGAAAAAAGCGTTTGTGAGAGAAGTGGATGTTGATTATTTTACAGATGCAAATCTTGCCGTTCAGCTGAAAGTGCTGGAGGAAGATAAATCAAGAAGCAATGAAACTCATCAGCTTGGTTTTGGAGATGTAACCGTGCAGGCGATGGCTACGATCTTCAAAAAAATAAAATTTGATACGCATGAAAACATCGGTTCAGGTCCCATTCATTTGCCTGAAGAAGAGCTGCATACGAATGCTGCATGGATCAGTTTATCGGATGAACTGGCAAAATCGCTGAAAAAAGACAGACTTGAGGAAGCGCTGCTAGGAATTGCACATGCTCTTAAACATATTGTCCCATTAAGCGTCATGTGTGACCCATCCGATATCAGTGTCATTCCGCAAATGAAAGCAACTCATAATGATCAGCCTACGGTATTTCTGTATGACCGCTATCCAGGCGGGGTGGGTCTTGCAAATAAAGTATTTGAAACAATGGAGATCGTCCTGCAGGAAGCGATGGCGATGATTGCTTTCTGTCCATGTGAATCCGGATGCCCGTCGTGCACAGGACTTGAAGGATCTGACCATCAAAAAGCCGATACCCTTCAATTATTAGTACAGTTAAAAGGAGCAGAGAATCCTTGTCATTAAAAGGAAAGTTAAATCGATTAAAAACACATATGTCGCTTGAAGGCAGTTTGGAAACTGCCCAGACGCCCCATACAGAGGAGATTCCAAACCTTGAAAAGTGGGCCGCCTTGGATGCATTGCCTTTTTGGTTTGATGGAGAGTATTGCATGGTCAGGGAACGCACTTATCCCCTTGACTATAAACACGGTCTCTATCAGATGGGTGAATTTCATAGAGCCGTTTCTTGCTGGAATGAAAGAAACAGCAAGCATCCATTATCATCTAAAGACCATGATTCCCATGAATTATTTTTCTTTGATACAGAAACAACGGGACTCGGCGGAGGAGCAGGCAATACAATCTTTCTGCTTGGACACGCACAGGTTTTTCACGACAAAGTGGTAGTTAAGCAGCACTTTCTCCCTAAACCGGGAAATGAAGTCGCCCTTTATCAAAGCTTCTTAAGCGATGTGAACACGAAAACTCTCGTAACTTATAACGGGAAAGCTTTTGATTGGCCTCAGGTAAAAACACGGCATACTCTAGTGCGTGAACAAGTGCCAAAACTTCCAGCTTTCGGCCACTTTGATTTGTTTCATGCTGCGAGAAGATTATGGAAAACAAGCTTGGAATCCGTAAAACTCAGCATTGTAGAGAAAGAAATACTTGGTATTGTACGTGAGCATGATGTTCCTGGCTATCTTGCTCCTATGCTGTATTTCAGCTTTGTTCAGTCGCAGGATCCTGATCATATTGAGGGTGTGCTGATTCATAATGAGATTGATATTCTTTCTTTGATTACTTTGTATACACATCTTTCTTACCGAATCTTGTTCCCGGGTGTCGAAGCGACGGATACAGAACAATATGAAGTGGCAAGATGGCTGCTATCTGCCGGAGATCAAGAAACAGCTTTCGACACATTCAAATCTGTAGCTGACCGCAGTGAGGCGAAAGAATTTGAAGCGAAATTCGAAATGGCCATGCATTTAAAAAAGAAGAAAAACCTGCTGGAAGCACTGCCGCTATTTCAGTCTGTTGCTGAAGGCCCGAGCTTGAAACAGAAGGCAAAAGCTGCTGTAGAGCTTGCGAAGTATTATGAACATAAAGAAAAGAATTATGAAAAAGCACTGTCTTATGCGACTTCAGCTTACTTGACGATAAAGGCAAAAGATCAAGCATTAAAAACGGACTCGGAAAAAGAGAAGCTTGAACTCTTAAAAAGAATGAAACGCTTAGGAAATAAAAACAGGTGATTATTCCCCGGGGAAGCGCAAAATCAGCGGTTTTTCGCAAAGAATTTGTCGATATTGTGAAATTTTGCAAAGATTAAAATAGGTAATTGTAGAATGGTGTAGATGTGTGTAAAATTAAGGACTGTAAACACTATCTGCATGGGGTGAACGGAATATGTACAAAGGGATTTTCTACTTGTTTTTCATCGTTTTATTTGCAACTGTTTTTATCTTTTCAAACTTCAAAGACACTTTCTACGCTTTCTTGTAAAAAATAGGTTAATGCATCAGTACATGTACACACTTTTCTTCATAGACTATCACTGTAAGACAGATAAGAAATGAAGGAAAGGAGTCAAACAAATATGATGCCTAATAACAATATGCCAAATATGGTGTCACCGATGGGACCGAATATGCCAAATATGGTGTCACCGATGGGACCGAATATGCCTGCACCGAATATGGTTGGCGGAGCTCAAATGGGACCAATGGGACCAACTAAAATGTGTCCGCCGATTGTCCATCCGACAAAATGCTGTGTACAGCACACATTTTCTACAACAGTCGTTCCGCACATTCATCCAACCCATACTACTGTAGTAAACCATCAAATGGTCCAGCATAAACATTATTTCCCTCAAACTCAATCTATGGCAAATCAAGTTTCAAACCAACAATTTAACTGCGGCGGCGGTCCAAGACCACCATTTAGTCCTTACGGCCGTTAACCTCAGATAGTAGGAGCTGATGCTAGGGTATCAGCTCCTATCTTCTTTTGAAGGGAGACGATACATAGATGAAGGTAGTAACAGTTTCCGGCTACAAGCCCTTTGAACTTGGCATTTTTAAAAAAGATGATCCAGCCATCGGGTATATTAAAAAAGCAATAGAAAAGTCATTGCGTCAGATGATTGATGACGGCTTAGAATGGGTATTGATAAGCGGACAGCTTGGTGTTGAGCTATGGGCCGCAGAGGTTGTCTTTGATTTGCAGTTGGAGTATGATGAATTAAAGCTGGGTGTGCTTACACCTTTTTTGGATCAGGAAGAGAAGTGGAATGATGACAATAAAGAATACTATGAATTCATTCTGTCTCAAGCTGATTTTGTTGATAGTATAACAAAACGAAAATACGAAAATCCAAATCAGTTTCGCTTGAAAAATGAGTTTTTTGTTTCAAAAAGCCAAGGTTTGCTTCTTGTTTATGATGAAGAAAATCAAGGGTCTCCAAAATTTTTGCTGGATACGGCCAGAAAAAAGGCGGAAGCAAACGAATATTCATTAATGATGATTTCATTTTCAGATCTGCAAATGATCGTAGAAGAAGAACAGAGCAAATCGCATGGATTTTGGTCAAGTTAGCGAAGAGAAATTGACAATTGCAATCAAGATGTGAAAAAATATGTAAAGATGATTTCAGTGTGACGAGGTGAAAGAGATGCTTTCTGATAAAATTAAATTAACGGCTAAAGAAATTTTAGAAAAAGAATTTAAACAGGGTATGCGCGGCTACAAACAGGAAGATGTTGATAAATTTTTAGACTTGGTAATTAAGGATTATGAAACGTTTCATCAGGAAATTGAAGAGCTGCAGCAGGAAAATCTTCGTTTGACTAAGCAGCTTGAAGATTCTTTTAATCGCAAACAGGCGCAGCCGGTTCAGACAAATACAACAAACTTTGATATTCTTAAACGTTTATCAAATTTAGAGAAACACGTTTTCGGCAGCAAGCTGTACGATTGATTCCATTTATTTACACTTGCATTAATCTCTTAAATTCACTATACTAATATTTGCTGTTAAAATAATAACGTTCAGGTAATCGCTGCAGTCTTTAGGGCTGTAGAGGAAAGTCCATGCTCGCACGGTGCTGAGATGCCCGTAGTGTTCGTGCCTAGCGAATTCATAAGCTAGGGCAGCCAAAGATTTGGCTGACGGCAGGGAACAAGCCTAAGTCCCATCCGGGATACGGCTTTACTACCTTGAAAGTGCCACAGTGACGTAGTCTTTCGGGAAACCGAAAGAGTGGAACGCGGTAAACCCCTCGAGCGAGAAACCCAAATATAGGTAGGGGCACCTTCTCTTAGGAACTGAACAAGGAGAAGGCCGGAAGCGATTCGCTTCTGTAGATAGATGATTACCACCGGAGTACGAGGTGATACCGGCCGTTTGCAGTACAAAGGGACAAAACATGGCTTACAGAACGTTATTACAGGTTACTATAAATGCGAAACAGGCTCTCTTCACTTAGATGAGAGCTTTTCATTTACATAAAAATTCGGTTAAACAAGCTTACAGAAGGTTGAGTTAGCTGTACGATTTTACAGAAAAGAAGGTGATTTCATGGAAAAAGTCACATTAATTGCTACTGCAGCAATGGGCCTTGAAGCTCTTGTTGCAAAAGAAGTGCGTGATCTTGGCTATGAATGCACGACAGAAAACGGCAAGGTTACATTCGAGGCAGAAGCAAAAGACATTCCGCGGGTAAATTTGTGGCTCCGCACAGCAGACCGGGTCAAATTAAAAGTAGGAGAATTCAAAGCCTATTCTTTTGATGAGCTTTTTGAAAAGACAAAAGCACTGAACTGGGGAGATATTATTCCTGCACAGGCTGAATTCCCTGTCACAGGAAAATCAGTAAAATCAAAGCTGTTCAGTGTTTCTGACTGTCAGCGGATTGTAAAAAAGGCAATTGTTGAAAAATTGAAAAGCCATCATAAAATTGCATCTGACTGGTACGAGGAATCCGGCCCTCTTTATAAAGTGGAAATTGCTCTGTTAAAAGATGTTGCCACACTGACGATTGACACCAGCGGCGCAGGTCTCCATAAAAGAGGCTTCAGGCTTGATCAGGGCGGAGCTCCATTAAAAGAAACATTGGCAGCTGCTCTTGTTATGCTGACCAACTGGACACCGGACCGTCCATTTGCCGATCTATTTTGCGGTTCTGGCACGATTCCTATAGAAGCCGCTTTAATTGGACAGAACATTGCTCCCGGTTTTAATCGTGAATTTGTATCTGAACAATGGAACTGGATTGATAAGCAGCACTGGAACAATGCAAGAGTGGAAGCTGAGGACCTGGCCAATTATGATATCCCTCTTGACATCGCAGGCCATGATATCGATCACCGCATGATCCGCATAGCTGAAGAAAACGCGGATGAAGCTGGCCTTGGCGGCATCATTCAGTTTAAGCAAATGCAAGTAAGTGACTTTACAACGAGAAAAGAGTACGGCGTTATCGTCGGCAATCCTCCGTACGGAGAACGTCTCGGCGAAAAAGAAGAAGTAGAGCAGATGTATAAGGAATTAGGACGGGCACTTGCTCCTCATGATACATGGTCTGTTTATATGCTGACTTCCCATAAAGGATTTGAGCAATATTACGGCAGACAGGCTACAAAAAAACGCAAACTGTTTAATGGATTTATCGAAACAGATTATTATCAATTCTGGGGAAAACGCCCTCCCCGTGAAAAGAAACAGGTATAGATTGATCCTCCCTTGAATACACTAGAATCAGTATTGATAAAATTCAGGGGAGTGGTCTTTTTGCACATAAACGAAGACTTTAACTTAATATCGAAGGCGCTGTCGTCTTCCTATCTATCGCTCATAGAAAATGGCCAGGACCCAGCAGCTCATGCTTCGCTCAGCAATGCGCGCGCTGATTTTCTAAAAGCTGTTGCCCATGCCTCTGCTATTGATCAGAAAGTGATGATCGATACACTTTATGACCGTTAAGAGATAGGCTTTCTCATGATGAAAGCCTATCTTTTTTAGTGGGAAAAGGCAGCATCCGCTATATAAAAACCAATCTTATTCTTGCGTTCATTCATAGTCATGAAATCTTGACTATGTGTGCGTTAAGTGAAATAATGGCTTTTCGAGTATAAAAGAATGTGGGGGATCTGATACATGCCGACGTCACGTCTGCCTTTTGCCGTATCAAAGAATGAAACCTTCTATGAAGGATTAAATAACTGGATCGGCGATGTTTTTTATGATATTTTGCCTGAAAAAGGCTTTGAACTTAGAGATGAACAAATATTTATGGCGTTTCAGCTTGAACGCGCGTTCCGGGAAAAAAATGTCATGTTTGCTGAAGCAGGAGTAGGAACGGGTAAAACTCTTGTTTATTTGCTTTATGCAATAAGCTATGCAAGATACACAGGAAAGCCAGCCATCATTGCTTGTGCTGATGAAACACTTATCGAACAGCTTGTTAAAAATGAGGGCGATATTGCCAAACTCCGCAAGCATTTGGACTTGAATATTGATGTGCGTCTTGGGAAATCACAGGATCAGTATTTATGTCTTAAAAAACTGGATCAAACGATTCAGCGAACCGGTGATGATCTTTATCTTGATTTATTTGAATCATTGCCGTCGTTTGTGCATGAAAAAGCGGGCATGCAATCATTCAGCCATTATGGCGACAGAAAAGAATATCCTCATTTATCTGATGAAGAGTGGAACACTGTTAATTATGACTCGTTTCAGGATTGTTTGTCATGCGATCAAAGGCATCGCTGCGGCCTGACTCTTTCACGCGATCATTACAGAAAAGCAGCAGATTTGATTGTCTGCTCACATGATTTCTACATGGAGCATATATGGACATTTGATTCCAGAAAACGTGAAGGTCAGCTGCCGCTTCTTCCTGAGCACAGCTCTGTCGTTTTTGACGAAGGGCATCTGCTGGAATATGCGGCCCAAAAAGCCTTAACATACAGAGTGAAAAGCAGCACACTTGCCGTTCTGCTGGAAAGACTGCTCCAGAATGATATCCGCGAGGAATTCGCTCATTTAGTGGAGGACACACTAGTAATCAATGAAGAGTTTTTCGACAGTCTGCTGGATGCGTCTGAAGAAGTTCCCGGGTCGCACCGTTCTAAAATTATCATGAATGATACATTAAGGAAGCAGGGCATTCAGCTGCACAGGCTTCTTGCTGAAATCGGAGAAGCGCTCGTTTTTGAAAGTGAAATGTACACCATTGATTCTTATGAGCTTAAAATTGTCGAAGAGTACTTGGATTCGATGGAATTCTCCATCTCTCTCTTTAATAAGCAGAGCGGAGCCATTCACTGGATTGAAAGCGGCGAGCAGGACTTTTCGCTGATTATTATGCCGCGGACTGTTGAAGAAGTGCTGAGTGAAAAAGTATTTTCACAGAAAAAACCGTATATTTTTTCTTCTGCCACACTGTCTAACAATAAATCCTTTGATTTCATTGCCGGAAGTCTAGGCATTAAAGATTACTTGTCTCTCACAGTGGAGTCGCCATTTGATTATGAAGAAAATATGAAAATAAAACTCCACGATCTTTCAGCAGCGCTTGATTTAAATAAATTGAAGTGTGTTCAGACTCTTGAAAAAGTTAATAAGACCGGCGGCCGTGCACTCATCCTGTTCAGTGCCATGAACGAGCTCGAAGTCTTTAAAC
Source organism: Peribacillus frigoritolerans (assembly GCF_004358755.1). Lineage (GTDB taxonomy): Bacteria > Bacillota > Bacilli > Bacillales > Bacillaceae > Bacillus_P. The sequence continues at coordinate 647,550 of NZ_SMZY01000001.1, forward strand.
AATTTATTAGTGAACAGAACACTGAATACTCGTTCCTATTTGAAGGAGATCAGGAAATCAGCCAGCTCGTATCTGAATTCCAAAATGACGAAACCTCCATTTTATGTGCCGTGCATTTATGGGAAGGCCTCGATATTCCAGGTGCATCACTGTCTAATGTGATCATTTGGTCATTGCCGTTTCCTCCAACAGATCCTGTTTTTGAATCAAAACGGGGCAGCTCAGCAAATCCATTTGCTGATGTAGACATGCCTTACATGATATTAAGACTGAAGCAGGGCATCGGGCGCCTGATCAGAACAAGCACCGATCAGGGAGAAATCTCGGTTTATCTTTCAAATGAACGAGACATAAAAGTATTAGATCAGGTGAAAGCCGTATTGCCGGTTGAGCCTGAAATGATGTAAAAGCGAAGGGAATCCTTCGCTTTTTTTATTTTTTCTAAACAGACTATCCAGTCGATAAAAAGATTGACAAAAACCTTTCCCATCATTTAATCTGAAAATGTTAGAAAATTATTACTATTTATTTACATAAAAATCAAGGGGTGAGCAGATTGACCATTCAATCCGTTGAAAAAGAATTTTTAGAGTATCTTCAAAAAATGAAAAGCTATAATGAAGCGATTTCTCTCATGTTCTGGGATCTTAGAACGGGAGCTCCAAAGAAAGCGGTAGAGCAGCGTTCTCAGGCAATTGGCGTTCTTTCTACAGAAGTATTTCAAATGGCAACGTCTGATCAAATGAGATCATATATTGATCAAGTTTTACAGGCGAAAGAAGAAGTTTCAGAAATTGCCTATAAAGCAGCACTGGAGTGCGAGAAAGAATACAAGCTCAGCAAAGTGATACCGCAGGATGAATACAAAGAATATGTCATTCTTAAATCAAAAGCAGAATCGGTATGGGAGGAAGCAAAAGATCAATCTGATTTCAGCTTGTTTGCTCCATACTTAAAGAAGCTTGTTGAAACGAACAAAAAGTTCCTTGAATACTGGGGATATAAAGAAAACAAATATGATACCTTCCTCGATCAATATGAGCCAGGTGTAACGGTAGAAGTGCTTGACCGTGTATTTGGAGAGCTCAGAGAACGGATTGTTCCGCTGGTAAAGAGGATTACAGAGTCTCCTAATCAGCCAGAAACAGGCTTTTTGTATGAGCCGATTTCAAAAGATAAGCAGCGTCAAATCTCTGAATTTTTCTTGAAAGAGCTTGGCTATGATTTTGAAGCCGGCCGGTTGGATGAAACGGTTCATCCATTTGCCATCAGTTTAAACCGCGGGGATGTAAGGGTGACAACAAAGTACTCGGAAAAGGATTTCCGCACAGCTTTATTCGGCACCATTCATGAGTGCGGGCACGCCTTATATGAACAGAATATTTCTGAAGAGCTTGAAGGCACACTGCTTTGTGACGGAACTTCAATGGGAATTCATGAATCACAATCACTCTTCTATGAAAAATTCATAGGGAAGAATCCAGGTTTCTGGAACCGCTACTATGATTCTTTGAAACAGCATGCAGGAGGTCAATTCGATGATGTCTCTTTAGAGGATTTTTATAGAGGCGTAAACGAATCTAAGCCTTCCCTTATTCGAATTGAAGCAGATGAGCTGACCTATCCGCTTCATATCATGATCCGCTATGAAATTGAAAAAGGTTTATTTAATGACGAAATTGAAGTTGAGGATCTTCCGCGTATATGGAATGAGAAATATGAGGAATACTTAGGCGTTACTCCTTCAAATGACGGAGAAGGCGTTCTGCAGGATGTGCACTGGTCGGGCGGAATGTTCGGCTATTTCCCTTCATATGCATTGGGATATATGTATGCAGCACAGTTTAAACATGCGATGCTTAAAGACCTTCCAAATTTTGATGAGCTTGTTGAAAATGGAGAATTTGGCACGATTAAAAACTGGCTGACTGATAACATCCATCAATATGGAAAAATGAAACAGCCGCTTGAAATTCTTCATGATGTAACAGGAGAAGGCCTGAATGCCAACTATTTAATTGAGCATCTTGAAACGAAATATGCGAAGCTTTATCAGCTGGAAGCTGCTAAATAAAATCAGTTAGACCGCACATTAATAGTTGTGCGGTCTTTTGTGCAAAGAGAGAAACAAATGGATCAGTAAAAGGTGAAGCCGTGCCTTTTGCAGGCTCTTCAGTCAGTGAAGAATTTGGCTGGGTACAAGAAAGTACGGTGTTCCCCGCAGCTAAATTATGCAATGTCATAAATTCAGCAGATTGCATCCATGCATTTTTTAACTTGTTTGAAAAAACGAATAATTGAAAACTTTCTCTGCTCTATTATTCGTTTTTTCTCTATAAAAATACTTCCCATTCGCTAAAATCCTTGTTATAATGCAACTAATCAAATAAACGAGCACTCATATAATCGCAGGAATAGGGCCTGCAAGTTTCTACCGGATGACCGTAAATCATCTGACTATGAGTGAGCAGTGTTGTTTTTATTCGTAAAAGTTCCTTATTTTGCATGGGGATTTTCTTTTCATATTTTTCCGGATATAGCGGCATTGTCTCACTCTATGTGAGGCAATGCCGTTTTTTTGTTCAAGCAAAAATAAAATTAGCGCATTGATGGCAAGCGGAGCCGCCCAACTCCTCGGCCAGATCAAATTCGTCAAAAAAGTCATACCCGGACTTTTCTGCCGGATTCTTATCTGACATGCCTGCGCTAAACGGGCGCTTGCGCTTTTCTTACTATTTGGAGGGATTTTAAATGAAGCAATTACAGGAAAAAATTAAAAATGAGGGAAAAGTTCTTTCAAACCAAGTATTGAAAGTAGATTCCTTCTTAAATCATCAGATTGATGCATTCTTGATGAGAGAAGTCGGAAAAGAATTTGCAGATCGATTTAAAAACGATGGCATTACAAAAATCGTGACACTTGAATCATCTGGAATTGCACCATCTGTTATGACTGCACTTGAGCTTAACGTTCCTGTAGTTTTTGCACGCAAAAGAAAGTCACTGACACTTACAGATCAGCTGTTAACGGCATCTGTTTACTCTTTTACAAAACAAGAAGAAAATACGATTGCTGTATCTGGCGAGCATCTAAGTTCTGAAGACCGTGTTTTAGTCATTGATGATTTCCTTGCGAATGGACAAGCTGCACTTGGTCTTGCTGAAATAGTCGAGCAAGCGGGAGCTTCACTTGCAGGCATCGGAATCGTGATTGAAAAGTCCTTTCAAGAAGGCGGCAAAATCCTCCGCGAGAAAGGATTTCGCGTAGAATCCCTTGCAAGAATAAAATCACTTGAAAAGCATGTAGTTCAATTCCTGGAAGAAACGGAGGAGGCTGCGGTATGAAAAACAGTTCTTTCAAGGTTTTTTCATTAGGCATACAGCACGTTCTGGCGATGTATGCAGGTGCAATCATCGTGCCGCTTATCGTTGGGGGAGCACTGGGACTAAATGCAGAACAGCTTACCTACCTAGTATCGATTGATATCTTCATGTGCGGACTGGCGACTCTTCTCCAAGTATGGAAGAACAAATTTTTTGGTATCGGTCTGCCGGTCGTTTTGGGATGTACATTTACAGCAGTCGGACCGATGATTGCGATCGGAACAGAGTACGGTATATCTTCTGTTTATGGAGCGATTCTTGCATCTGGGCTTTTTGTCATCTTAATTTCAACTGTTTTTGGCAAGCTGGCGAAATTTTTCCCGCCTGTCGTAACGGGTTCAGTAGTAACGATTATTGGAATCACTCTTATTCCTGTTGCGATGAACAATATGGCAGGAGGACAGGGATCTCCTGATTTTGGTTCTATTTCAAATGTAGGGCTTGCATTTGGTGTTTTGCTTTTCATCATTCTTCTTTATCGCTTTTTCACAGGGTTTATCCGCTCCATTTCCATTCTGATCGGTCTGCTTGCAGGAACAGCAGCTGCTGCATTTATGGGGAAAGTTGATATTCAGCCTGTATATGAAGCAAGCTGGTTTCAAATTGGAAAACCTTTTTACTTCGGAACACCGACGTTTGAAATTGCACCGATATTAACAATGATTTTAGTGGCCATTGTCAGCATGGTTGAATCAACAGGTGTATATTATGCGTTAGGAGATCTTACAAAGCAGAAAATAACGAAAGTTGATCTTGCGAAAGGATATCGTGCAGAGGGTGTGGCGTACTTATTGGGGGCGATTTTCAATGCTTTTCCATACACAGCTTACTCACAAAACGTCGGATTAATTTCCCTTTCAGGCGTTAAATCAAAAAATGTGATTTACACAGCAGCCGGCATGTTGATGGTGCTTGGTCTTGTTCCCAAGATTGCGGCATTTACGACAATCATTCCGGAAGCCGTGCTTGGCGGGGCAATGGTAGCTATGTTCGGAATGGTAATCGCCTACGGAATTAAAATGCTCAGTCAAGTTGAATTTGCTTCACAGGAAAATCTGCTGATTATTGCTTGCTCCGTAGGAATGGGACTTGGTGTGACAGCAGTGCCTAATATGTTTGCAAATCTTCCTGAATCCGTTAAAATTCTGACGAACAATGGGATTGTAGCAGGAAGTTTAACCGCCATTTTCTTAAATATTCTTTTCAATGTCGTGAAAAAAGAAAAGAAGAGCGGGATCGTTTCATTAGGAAAACAGGCTTCTTAATCCACAGGGACCTCACTGAATATGGTGAGGTCCTTTTCCATTCTTGAAACGGAGCTTGAATTCTTGTTATTTTTATTGCTGCCATGTTACCATTTCTCTATCAAACTTACAGGAGATGGAGAAAATGAAGGATACGGTCCTATTAAACCAAACAGAATTAAAACCATACTCCTTCAAAAAGGAAACCGCTGATAACGGTGCTGTAAAAATAACAATGGATTTTAAAGTTCATTCCAGCAACTATCATGAGATCACAACGCTTTTATATAACCAAACCTTTGAAGTAAACGTTCTGGGTGAAGATCTCTCATTTAAAGGAACCATCATCAATTATTCGGCATCGCTTACAAATTTATATGTAGAAGGTGCTGCAGGCGATTTTCACCTGGAGCTGCTGGAGATACAATGAAAAAAGCCCTAAAATCATTTTTAGGGCTTCCTTTTTAATCAATACATACTCAGTGCTTTTCTTGTATTAGGTCCGACGATTCCATCTGCCGTTAATTTCTTGCTTTTTTGGAACGACCTCACCGCTTTATCTGTATTATTTCCAAAGATGCCATCAATGCCCTTTGTGTTGAAGCCCTTCGATGTTAACAGCTGCTGAAGCTGCTTCACTTCGCTTCCCCTGCTGCCTTTTCTTAAATTTTGCCCGGAAGATGCGGCAGGTTTTGACGGGACTGCGTTGCTTCCGCTAACTTTGTAGCCGCTTGCAAGCGCGATTGAATCGAATGTTTTTCCTGATGTCGTGATAATAACAGGAGTGTTCATCTTCACCTGACTGTAGAGCCATTCAACTTCATTGTCATACATGCGGATGCATCCGTTGCTGATGTATTGGCCGATTGAGCTCGGGTTATTATTGCCGTGAATGGCATAAGTCGTTCCCCAAGTGCCTCTTGCATTGATGCCAAGCCAGCGGTTGCCAAGCGGATTGCGCGGATCGCCGCCAGGGATGCCAAGTTTATAATAAGGTCTGTTGACAATTTTGCTGACAACTTTAAACTTTCCTTCTGGCGTGTAAGAAGGCTGCCTGCCTGTAGCTACTTTAAATACACTTTTTAATTTGCTGTTTTGATAGTAGGCCAGCTGGTTTTTAGATTTGTTGATGATGATTAAATCACTTCCGGCTGCATAGCTTTTGCTGATTCCGGCGCCAAAAAACATGATCAGCGCCAAGGTGAAAATAACGAGTATTTTTTTCATGTGCATCCCCTTTGATGTAAGAATAAAATGCCATTATTACATCATATGAGAATACTTCCTATATATTGCCAAATGTTGAAAATTAATCTCTGGAGGTCAATTCAATGAAAAAGTGGGCTTTTGTATCAGATTTTGACGGAACCATCTCAAAGAAAGATTTTTATCATCATGTCATTGAACATTACTATCCTGAGGGTGAAGTGCTCTATAAAAAATGGAAGGACGGGCAAATGCTCGACATTGATTTTTTAGGTCATGTTTTCACCTCAATCCATGAAGAGGAAGCGAGTCTTATAAAATCAATTCTGACGCTGCCGATGGATGAGCATATTGGACAATTTATCAAGCTTGTTCAAAAAAACGGAGGAGATTTTTTCATTTTAAGTGCAGGTACAGATTATTATATCCGGCATATCCTGGATGATCTTGGGGCTGAAGATGTAGAAATTTTTTCGAATGAGGGATATTACCACAAAAAGAATATTCATTTGAAAATTGACCAAGAAGACTGGAAATACTCAGAGCGATATGGAATAGATAAATCGAAAGTGATTTTAAAGCTGAAGGAACAATACGAAACCGTATATTTCTTTGGAGACAGTGAACCTGACTCACATCCAGCTGTTTATGCGGATCTTACTTTTGCAAAGGATGCGCTGTGCGGGCTGCTGGAAGAGAAGGGAATTAAGTATGTTGGCGTGAACAGCTTTAAGGAAGTTGAAGCCTATTTGCGTGATTCAGGCAGACTTATGCTTTGAAAAAATAAGAGCCAGACTGTATAATGTGTTACTTCTTGAGTCCCTGAGATATACTAAACCGAAGGAGCTGAACATCATGATTACTCAAGAGATCAATACAGTATTTACAGCAAAGAACGGTGAACAGGTCACATTGCGGCAGGTAAGAGAAGAGGATGCGGAGGACATCATTCAGTCCGTAAAAAGCATTATTGATTCCGGGACGTACATACAAAAAGAACGGGCGCGGTTTATTCAGGAAGAAGTGGACTTTATTTCCGAAATGAGAGAAAAAAACAACCTGTATTTAGGTGTTGAATTAAAAGGCAAAATTGTCGGTATAGCGAGAGTCATCCGCGGAGAACTTGAGATGAAAAAGCATACAGGCCTATTCCGGACGTGGCTTTCAGATTCTGCCCAGGGACTTGGCATCGGCAAGGAGCTGATGAACGCTACGCTTGAGTGGTGCAGATCGAACAATCTCCATAAACTCTGCTTAACTGTATTTGCATCAAACGAAATTGCATTGAAGCTGTATCAAAAGTATGGATTTGTTATTGAGGGAACACAGCGTGAGCAGGTGATTCTAAACGGAAAGTTTGATGATGAAATTCATATGGCCTACTTTTTTAAGTCTGAGTGAAACATGTGCAAGTGGGAACGTTCAGGAGAATCTCAGTTTTCACTTTTCCTTACATGAATTCCCATTTAATCTTTGCTGTTCAAACAGGATTTTAAGGTTATAATAAAAGAGCACAACAACAACTCCTTTAAAACGTTGCTTTTCCCATTTATCGGGAAGAGCTTTTTTTTGTTTACCTGATGTAGTACTACATAAAGCGGCGCCATAATGGAAAAAGTAACCTTATCAGGTGAAAAATGAGGTGTATTTATGGCGTATATTTTGTCTGTTGGTAAAAGCATACCGCCGAATCAATTGCCGCAGGACACTACGGTAGAATTCGCTAAAGAACTATTTTCAGGCTCCTTTAAAGATATTAATAGACTGCTTCCGGCTTTTAAAAACGGAGACATTGAAAACAGGCAGTTTGTAAAAGATATGGGCTGGTATACTTCAGCTCACTCATTCGAAGACAAAAATAATACATATATTGAAGCTGCAGTAGAACTTGGAACCAGAGCGGTCGTCAACTGTTTAACTGCAAAACGCCTGTTAAAGAGAGACATCGGCTTTGAAGAAATTGATGCGATTTTCTTTATTTCAAGTACGGGCATTTCGACGCCGAGCATTGATGCGAAAATCATGAATCGATTGCCTTTTAAGGATTCTGCAAAAAGGGTGCCCATCTGGGGCCTTGGCTGTGCAGGGGGGGCATCCGGCTTATCAAGAGCTCATGACTACTGCAAAGCCTATCCGAAGGCTAAAGTGATTGTCGTTTGCGTGGAACTGTGCAGCCTGACTTTTCAGCCTGATGATTTATCGAAAAGCAATTTTATTGGCACATCCTTATTTGCAGATGGTGTAGCATGCACATTGCTTGCAGGAGAAGAAGTTAAGGCAGAAGAGCTTTCCCTTCTTAAAACACTTCCAAAAACACTTTCTACTCGTTCAACCTTTATGAAGGATTCTGAAGATGTCATGGGATGGGATATTAAAAATAATGGATTTTACGTCATCTTCTCGCGAGATATTCCAAGCATTATAAAAAACTGGCTAAGACAGACGGTTGAAGATTACCTGAAAGAAGAACAAATTCCCCTGGCCAAAATTAAGCACTTTCTTGCCCATCCAGGCGGAAAGAAAGTTCTTCAAGCCTACCAGACAAGCCTTGGTTTTGAAGAGGAACAGCTTCAGGTCTCTAAAAACGTCCTTAAAAATCATGGCAATATGTCATCCGCTACTGTTATGTATGTAATTGAAGAATATTTAAGCAGCGGGCTGGGTGAGGAATCGGATTTAGGCATCATTGCAGCCCTCGGACCAGGGTTTTGTTCAGAGCTATTACTTGTAGAATGGGAGAAGGCTGGATGATCTTTTATCTTTTTCTCTTCATTATCATTGGACAAAGAGTTTCTGAATTATGGATTGCCAGGAGAAACGAAGCACACATGAAAAGAATGGGGGGAGAAGAGCATGGCATCAGGCATTATCCGCTGATTGTAGCCGTTCATCTGCTGTTTCTGCTGTCATTCGCACTAGAGGTCATTCTCTTTAATAAAGAAATTTCTCCCCTGTGGATGATCATCCTCCCGATTATTTTAATCACACAAATCATCAGATATTGGGCGGTTTTCAGCTTAGGGCCGTTTTGGAATACAAAAATCCTGATCGTCCCGGACATTGAAGTCGTTGCAAAAGGTCCCTACCGCTTTATGAGGCATCCCAATTATTTAGTTGTTGCGGTCGAAATTCTTTTTCTGCCGATTTTATTTCAAGCATATTTTACCGCGATTCTTTTTACGATTCTAAATGCAGCGATTTTGTCCATCAGAATACCTGCGGAAGAAAAAGCGCTGATGGAGCATACAAATTATAAGAAGGCATTTCTTGCTAAAAAAAGATTTATACCCGGGAAGGAAGAATCTTGAGGATTGACTCGGTTCCGCTTTTCCTGGTGTCTAGCTCCACCTCCCAGCTCCTCGGCCAGAATGGCTCCGTCTGTAAAGGCAAAAAGCGCCTTTTCAGCCGGATCCTTATCTGTCTGTCGGAGCTAAACGGTCGGTTCCGCTTTTCTTGGTGTCTAGCTCCACCTCCCAGCTCCTCGGCCAGAACGGCTCATCCAGCAAAGGCAAAAAGCGCCTTCACTGGCTGAGCCTTATCTGTCTGTCGGAGCTAAACGGTCGGTTCCGCTTTTCTTGTTGAAAATGATTTTCATTCGTGCTACACTGATTTTAAGAATCATTCTCAGCGAAAAGGTTGTGTGAGACAATGACAATGGTATTATTATTAGGAACCGTCTTAGGCTACAGCTCGTTAATTGGTTACGTACTTAAAAAAGTAAATACTGTTTCGTAAATACATTCGCTGCCTTTTTGGCAGTTTTTTTTATGTAGAAATTTCGATCAACTTCTGTAAGCATTATCGAAGTTTCGAGAAAAAAATAGGCTCCTTCAGCCGGCAGTGCCGTAAAAAAGCTTTGAATCCATGTGTTGCAATGGCTGATGAATAGAGATACCATAACGAGCAATTCTGGGTACAGAAAGAAAGCTTTATGATTTGTTTTTAGTGAAATCAAATCAATTGACAAAGAATAAAATATTCGATATTATTATCTCGAATTGAAGATATTCAATTTAAAGATTCATAATATATTGTTTAAATCCCTTATTTTAAAACAATAATAAAATGTCTCTAATTTTAAACAAGGAAAGGTGAAATGACAAAATGGCAAAAGTTTTATACATCACTGCACACCCGCACGATGATACTGCATCATTCAGTATGGCAGCAGGAAAAGCATTCTTGGATACTTACAAGGAAGTAAATTCAAATGACGAGGTCGTTCATATCGATCTTTATAAAGAGAACATCCCTCATATCGATGCAGACGTATTCAGCGGCTGGGGAAAACTTCAGACTGGCAAAGGTTTTGAAGAGTTATCTGCAGAAGAAAAAGCAAAAGTAGGGCGTCTATCTGAGCTGAGCGAACAATTTGTTTCAGCTGACAAATATGTTTTCGTAACTCCTCTTTGGAACTTCTCATTCCCGCCAGTTATGAAAGCATATCTAGACTCTGTTGCTGTAGCAGGCAAAACGTTTAAATACACTGAACAAGGACCTGTCGGTTTGTTGACAGATAAAAAAGCTCTTCACATTCAAGCACGCGGCGGCATCTATTCAACTGGCCCGGCAGCTGAAATGGAAATGGGACATCGTTACCTTGGCATTATGATGAATTTCTTCGGAGTTCCTTCATTTGATGGCTTATTCATTGAAGGTCATGCGGCAATGCCTGACAAAGCTCAGGAAATCAAAGAAGATGGAATTTCCCGCGCTAAAGATTTGGCTCATACGTTTTAATGGATTAAGATCTCCTTATTAAGGGGATCTTTTTTGGTTTTTACAACGTAAAGTGGAATCAACCGCACGCTATGATTCCACAATTTTGGTTTTTGCACTGAAAAGTGGAATCAACCGCACGCTATGATTCCCCAATTTTGGTTTTTGCACTGAAAAGTGGAATCAACCGCATGCTATGATTCCACAATTTTGGTTTTTGCACTGAAAAGTGGAATCAACCGCATGCTATGATTCCACAATTTTGGTTTTTGCACTGAAAAGTGGAATCAACCGCACGCTATGATTCCACAATTTTGGTTTTTGAACTGAAAAGTAAAATCAACCGCACGCTATGATTCCACAATTTTGGTTTATACAACGTAAAGTGGAATCAACTAATTCCCTCTATTCTCCAGAAGAAGTCAAGTTCCTTCCGCTACAGCACTTATGGTTATAACTTCTAGTCTAAAACAACAAGCCTTAAGAAAAGAGCCTTATTTTATTATGAATGCCCTATCAGAAAGTTTTTCCATCAAAATCATCCCAGCTGGACTTTTTTATATTAGAATAAAGTAATCGTATAAACAAAAAAGGAGACAGGTATCATCTATGAACGGAACATCACACATGGCTATAGGTGCCGGAACAGGATTTATTATCGCCAATGCAACAGGTGCTGACTTTCAGACAACCTTGCTGTTATCAGGTCTGGGCGGTTTGACAGCATTAATGCCTGACTTTGATATTGACGGTAAATTGAGCAACAAAATTACGTTTTCTCATCAATTTTTCCGCACGGTCGCACAGATTGTCGGTTTTTTGATGATTATGTACAGCTTTTTTCAAGGAAGAGGCAATGAAATTTGGATAGGAATGGGGGCTGGAACGGGAATTATTGTCTTCTCAGCGTTTGTCAGGCAAAGGCATATGCTGACGATGACTGGCATCGGCGTTGCATCTGGAGGATTTTCTCTTCAGGAAATCTGGATTATTCTTCTTGGAGCATTCATTGTTATTGCATCTTTCGTTCCTCATCGAAGCTACACTCACTCACTTGCGGGCCTGGCTTTTTTCGCCGTGATCGCTTATCAATTTGAACAGGCAGCCGGAGTTAATCATTCATTTATTGTCAGTACAGCAGGATACGCAAGCCATTTGATTGCTGATATGAAAATTCTCCCGTTTAACAGGAGAGGAGTTAAATATTTTTTGCCGCTTTCTTCTAAAGAGTTTTAGAAACAATTGAAGACTTTGTGAATAATAGTGCAAACTATTTGAATACATCAAAAAAGTTCGATACAATAATAGTAAGAAAATTGGAGACCTTAAAAAAGGCCTCTATTTTTTTGCCCAAAATGTGAAGGAGGAATAGGTGTGAATTGCAGAGAAAGTGAATTGCCCGGAATCGGCAGAAAGTTTGAAGTGATCACAAAAACAAATGATAAAATTGTCATCGTGATTCATGATGATGGAAGAAGAGAAATTTATCATTTTGATGCGGATGATCATGAGGAAAGCATTTCAAATGTTACATTTAATGATGATGAAGCCAGACAAGTTGCAGCCATTTTAGGCGGCATGGTTTACAAGCCAAAAGCTATGGAGTCCATTGAAATCGCTCTTGATGACCTTGTGATTGAATGGTTCAAAGTCGAGCCTGGTGCTCCTGCTGTGAATAAATCCATTTTAGACATTGATATTAGAAATGAATACGGCGTAACCGTCATTGCAATTATGAAAAAAAATCAGAAAAAAGTATTGAATCCCGGACCAGAAACGGTGATTGAAGCAGGAGATACAATAGTTATTTCAGGAGAAAGAAAGGATTTGAAAGCACTGATCAAAAATTTATTATCTTCTTAAGGGGGAGTATGTATAGATGGATCATTTAGTATTTGAAGTAGGAACAGCATTAGTTTTAGTAGCAATTGCAGCCCTTTTGGCAGGGAAATTTAAGTTCTCCATTATTCCATTCCTCATTATCCTTGGAATGCTGGTAGGTCCTCACGCTCCAAAGATTGGAGTCATTGATTTAACCTTCATTGAGAGTGCGGACATCATTGAATTTATGGGACGCATGGGTGTTCTATTTCTCCTTTTTTACCTCGGACTCGAGTTTTCTATTGGAAAATTGATCAAATCAGGAAAGTCCATTGTGATGGGCGGCTCAATCTATATCTTAATAAACTTTTCTGTAGGGTTGCTGTTTGCCTACCTTGCGGGATTCCCACTGCTTGAAATCTTGATAATTGCAGGCATCATCACCATTTCCTCCAGTGCCATAGTTGCAAAAGTATTGGTTGATTTAAGAAGAACAGGTAATACTGAGACCGAACTCATTTTAGGAATTATCATGTTCGAGGATATCTTTTTAGCTGTTTATTTATCTGTTGTATCAGGCCTCGTTCTAGGAGATGCAACGTCAATTGGCGGAGCTTTAACCTCCATTCTAATAGCCCTCGGGTACATGCTTTTATTTTTCATTGTTGCCCGGAAAGCAACTCCAATCCTAAACAAATTATTAAATATTTCTTCAGATGAAATCTTTATCATCGTTGTATTTGCATCCCTGTTCTTTATTGCAGGTTTTTCAGAAACAATCCATGTTGCTGAAGCAATTGGTGCACTTTTACTAGGTCTGGTGTTTTCAGAAACAGAACACAGCGACCGCATTGAACATTTAGTTGTTCCATTTCGCGATTTCTTTGGAGCCCTCTTTTTCTTCAGCTTCGGATTAAGCATTGATCCATTTTCACTTGGAGGCGCTGTATGGCTTGCTCTGGGTGCAGTTGTGCTGACGATTACCGGTAATATCATCGCGGGTATGATTGCAGGCAGAAGAGCCGGGTTATCTCATAAAGGTTCACTAAACATCGGACTGACCATCGTCTCACGGGGAGAGTTTTCAATAATCATGGCTAACTTAGGTATAGCTGGCGGTCTGATGCCGATTCTAAAACCATTCTCAGCTCTCTATGTGCTCATTTTAGCGATCCTTGGCCCATTATTAACGAAAGAGTCAAAAGCCATCTATCATTTCCTGAATAAAATCTTCAAATGGAAAGTAACGAAAAAATCAGAGCCTAAAATAAGACAGCAGGAAAATTAGTAAACCAAAAAACGTTCTATTCATAGAGCGTTTTTTTTATATTTCAAATACAGTAAATGGTATAATTTATGAAGATTCAAACGTTATATAGGAGGAAGAGCAATGGATTCTGTCATCGATTATTATACAGGTTTTGCTGAAAGAGAATGGACCAGTCCTTACTGCTAGGAAGCAAAAGCGGTCAGTAAGAACGCAATCCCGTTAAATAGCCCATGAATAATCATTGCGGGTATCACAGAATTCGTTTTTTCATAGGTCCATGCAAAGATCACTCCTGATAAAAAATTGACCGGGAGCGTGTTGTAAGTTGGGATATGCGCCAGTGTAAAAAGAAAGCTGCTGATCATTATGCCTGGGAAAATACCCAATCTGTTTCTCACAAAGCGATATATGAAGCCGCGGTAAAAAAGTTCTTCATAGATTGGAGAGACCACACTTGCCGACAGCAGGCCAATCAGCAATGTGAGCGGAGAAATGCTTTGCTGTATACTTTCTGTTTTTGCATTTTCATAGGTTCCTCCCATCAAAGCCATGAAAATCATAATTAGAGTACTGGAAACGATCAGCGCTAAAGTCCACAGAAGAATTTGTTTCCAGTATCCTCTTTCAAAAGAAACAAGGCCAATCTCTTTAAAAGAAAGAGCATGAGGTTTTATGGAAATAAAGTACAGACTTAAGGTAAATAAAATAGACATGAAAAATCCAATTAACGTACCTGAATAGAAAGTATCCTTAAAAAAGGCTTCAAATAGATTGTATAGATACGTTTCAATGAGCAAAGGAACAGCAGCGAAAGCAATGAACAGTAATATGAAGAAGTCTTTCATTTCCCAAGAATCCCGCTGTTTGATAAAAGAAATATTTAGCATGTAAATCCCCCATTTCTAATGTTAACTTGATTTTAAAAGATGACGCTGCGTCACCTGCAAGTACTTTTTTTAAAAGGAGGCATGAAAGTGAAATCCTTTACAACAGGTCAGCTTTCCAAGATGCTGAATATCAGTGTCCGCACCCTGAGGTACTACGATCAAATCGGCTTGATCGAGCCGAGCATAAAGGATCAGAACGGACGGAGGCTGTATACAGAAGCAGATCTATTGCTTCTAGAAAAAGCAGTACTCTTGAAATCTTTAGCGCTGCCGCTGGATCAAATCAAAATCCTGCTGAAAGAGCTGAATACAGTTGCAATTGTATTAAAACATAAACACCATTTAGAAGCACAGCTTGAAGAACTATCAGCTCAGCTGAAAAAAACAACTGGATTGCTCACAATCAATGAGGTGGACGACGGCCTCAGCTGGGAGCGTGTTCTGCCGCTTGCCAGGAGCGCACATGAACAGACTTTTCACTGGAAAGACTCTTTCAATGATGAGGAAATAGAAGCGATGTCTTTGCTGCCTAAAGCTGAGCAGGAGGACTACATAACGAAACAATGGATTTCCATCCTAAAGAGGGCCCGGCTTCTTCTGCAGAAAGAAATCAGCCCGGATTCTGAAGAGGGTCAACTGCTGGCACAAGATATGATAAGGCTGTCAGATTTAACGTTTCGCGGAGACGCTGAACTTATGGAGAAATTTTGGGATGTGAGAAAGCAAGATCCTGATGGGAAGACCGGTTTATATCCAGTCGAAGAAGAAGTCCTCCATTATATAGATGCACTTTTAGAAAATGAAAAAAGGTGACATTAGTCACCTTTTGTTACTGATTTAGTCAGGCTGAATAATAATTTCATCATGATCGACACTGCTGATGCCGTCTGTAAAAATCAGCCGTGTGATAAATTTGTAGGATACTTGGTGGTCAGATGGCTGAAGGGATGATGGAAGCTTAAAAGAGAAGCCCATCACTTTCTTTTCCTGAGCCGTAATCACAGCTGATGAGTAAATGGTGTTCGTATGAATCACTCTTTCCCGATCATCATCTGAAGAAGTCAGCACCAGATCTGATTCAACGCGTTTTAATCGCTGTTCAACAACGCCGCCGTTGATGATATATTCACCTTTGATCATATCGCCGCTGCTGTATGTATCACTCTTTAAAACAAGATCAATTTTTGCCGAGCCTACTCCAAATTTGCATAATACCTTACTAAACAACAAGAAAATGCCCACCTTTCAGCTAGTGAAAAAACCATTTATAATTAATTATTATACGAGTCATGTAATTAAAAAGTTTCAGGATTCAGAAGAACCATTCATACATTCTATAATATGATGGGAAAAAGGCAAAAAATCAAGTAAAATAGCAATATACGCTAGACAAAGGGGTTTAGGCAATGAGCACGAAAACGTTAAAACATCACCTGCTGCCGCGTTCAGCTGCTGTTTTCGAACGGATGAAAGAGGATAAAGCCGCAGCTGCCAAGGTAAAAGAACTGATTTACAAAGTTCATAAAGAGACGAAGCATATTGCGTTTACCGGTCATTTTTCTGCCGGTAAATCAACAATGATTAATACGATCCTTGAAGAATCCATTCTGCCTACAAGTCCAATCCCGACCAGTGCTAATGTGGTGCTGCTCCAAAAAGGGGACAAGTCGGTCATTTTGCATGACAGCAGCGGGAATTTGCTGAAGCTGAACGGGGAATATTCCATTCAGCAAGTAAAAGATTACTGCAAGCAGGGCGAAGAAATTTTGAAAGTGGAGATCAGCGATTTGTATCAGGCTCTGCCTGAAAATGTGGTGATTATGGATACACCCGGAATCGATTCAACAGATGCCGCTCACCGGCTGGCAACAGAATCAACGCTGCACCTTGCAGATCTGATCTTCTATGTGACAGATTATAATCACGTACAATCTGAAGAGAATGTTGCGTTTATAAGAGAAATGATACATAAAGGCAAAAATGTCTGTTTGATTGTAAATCAAATCGATAAACACAGGGAAGAAGAAGTTCCTTTTACTTTTTTCAAATCACAAATTGAAATGACATTTGGCGGAGCAGGTCTTTCTAAGAACCATATCTTTTATACATCTTTAGTAGACCTTGAAAATACTCATAATCAGCTTCAGACAGTAAAAAAGGTTATTCGGGATACAATCGCGGAAAATCACCTTGTTATCCAAAGTGCCCAGTTCACTTTGAAATCATTAGTGGAAGAATTTTTGAAGTGGAAAGAGGATGATCTTGAGATTAAAGACATCCAGGCAGATGATTTAATTGAGCAATTAGAATCGGTTCAAGTAAATAAAGAGGCATCAGCTTCAGCCCTGCAAAGCCTGCTTGATACAGTAAACAGCGCAGTTTTTGATATGAAGGAGCAGCTGCAGTATATTCTTAAAAATGCGAATTTGATTCCATTTGAGACAAGATCCAAGGCGGAGAGGTTTATTGAAGCTGCTCAGCCCGGATTTAAGGTCGGACTTCTCTTCTCTAAAGCTAAAACGCTTGAAGAGAAGCAAAAGCGTGAATCTGAGCTCTTTGAAGAAATAACAGAACGCTTGCAGTCACAAATTACGTGGCATATATCTGAGCTTTTAAAGAAAAAAAGTGCTGAATATGAGATCCATGATCCCGTTATCTTAAATAACATTCAATCGTTCCATGTTAAAATTCAGCCGCAGCTGCTGGAGGATTCTATTCATAAAGGTGCAACAGTCAATTCGCAATATACGCTGACCTTCTCCAATGATTTAAGCGAGGCTGTCAAGAAAGAGTGCAAACAGCAGGTCCTGCCTCTAATTGAAGAGATTGAGCGCCATCTCAAAAATCAAAGTGCAGATCAAATTAAAACGCTTGAAGCACAGGTTGACGAAGCGAATAAACAGCTTGAAGAATTGAATGTAACCTATCACAGTCTGATTTCATATGAACAAGTAAAAAATGATTTAATGGAACTAATGGTTCAGCAAAGCTTTCCAGACATCAAGTTTACGGAGTGGATGCAAAAGAACCCTGAGAAAGAACCAGTAGAGGGGATGCTTGAGGCTCATCAACCTGTTCCGGCCGCGAGCGTTGAAGTCAGAAATGAAGAAAAGCCTGAACATGACCTGCAGCCCGATCAAGATTTCTTTTCACAGCAGATTGCCCGGGCTTCAGAAGCCATGAGGGATATTCCCGGTTTTCAAATGCTGACGTCATCTCTATTAGAAAAGGCGCATTCGCTTCAAAATAAATCATTTACGGTTGCTTTATTTGGGGCTTTCAGTGCTGGCAAGTCATCATTTGCCAATGCGCTTCTCGGGGAAAAGCTTTTGCCTTCGTCCCCGACACCCACTACAGCTACAATCAACAAAATTGTTCCAGTAACAGCGGATAAGCCGCACGGTTATATTGAAGTGAAATTTAAATCAGAAGATGCGTTTTTGAAGGAAATCGCCGATTTATTTTCGATTGAAGCAGAATCGATAATATCAGCTCTCTCAAAACTCGAAAAGCTGGAAGGCGGGAATGAGAGACTGAAATCCCTTCTTCCGCTCTACACCCATGCTCTTATAAACTTCTCCTCAATCAGCGGAACGGTAAGAGGGGTTGGCAGAGAGGAATATAAAGAGTTTGTTGCCAATGAAGAAAAAGCATGCACGGTTGAAGAGGTCATCATCTATTTTGACAGCCCTCTTAGTCGAAATGGGATTACGATTGTTGATACACCGGGTGCAGACTCGTTTAACTCGCGTCATACAGAAGTAGCCTTTGATTATATAAAAAATGCTGATGCTATTTTGTTTGTCACTTATTATAACCATCCTTTTTCAAAAGGGGACCGTGAATTTCTGAAGCAGCTTGGACGCGTAAAAGATACGTTTGCGATGGATAAGATGTTCTTTGTCATCAATGCCATTGATCTTGCCGAGAGCAAGGAAGAAATTGAGATGGTAAAAGAGTACATTACAGGGCAGCTGCTGACACATGAGATTCGCCATCCGCGTCTTTACGGCATTTCCAGTCTGATGGAGCTTGAGAAAACAGCAGATCCTGCTCTTTCTGAATTCGCACAGTTCCAAGATGATTTTATGCACTTTATCAACAACGATTTATCCGCTTCGATGATCATGTCTGCCAGGGTAGAACTGTCTATTGCAAAGCAGCAGCTGCAGTCGATTCTCGAAGCTGCAAGCGATGATCAGGAAAAGAAAAAGAAAGAACTTGAGAGGCTTTCATCAGAACGTGCTGAGATTGGATCTATGCTCCGCGTCGATGAACACGAGCTTGAGCAAAAGCAGATTCTTCAGGAAATAAAAGAGCAGCTTTTTTATGTGAAACAGCGCACGATGCTGAGATTTCCAGACCTATTTAAAGAAGCCTTTCATCCAGGAGCTTTTGCAGGATCGTCTATGCAGACAAAAGAAATCCTTGAAAATTGCCTGCAGGACCTGCTGGTTTCGCTGCAATTTCATGTGATGCAAGAGCTGCAGGCAACAACCCTCAGGCTTGAAAAATACAGCCACAAGCTGCTTGCGGATGTGTTTAAGCGCCATTCCAAGGATATGGCACTTACTAATAACCAGCTTAGGACATCAATGCCTGAATTCTCGAAATTTCAAACACCCAAGCTGCAGGCTGTGTTAAAAGACATAAACAATGGTGAAATTCGCCAGCCGCTGAAAAGATTTAAAAATACAAAATCCTTTTTCGAAAAAAACGAGAAGAAAATAATGAGTGACGAGCTGCAAAGGAAACTTGATCAGCCGATTACAGATCTACTGGAAGTTCACGAGCATCAATTCGGAGAATATTATCGCGGGCAGTTCATGAATGAATGCAGAATGCTGACTGAGAACCTGGCCAATCAGGCAGAGAATTATTATGAAGCGCTGCTGTCTGCTTATACAAATGATGATTTGACCTTGCATCAATTAGGTCATCAAACTCTGAAGCAAATTATGACGGAGCTTGAGAACAATGAGCAGCAATAAATATCAGGTTTGTGCAGCATGCACTCATTTTCAAAGCTTCCGCAGCGAAGGAAAAATGATTTACCGCTGCGGAAGGCTGGGCTTTGAAACAAAGCCGGATTATTCTTTTGATTGCTGGACTCCGGCTGAAGCCGTTTTGAACCTGATGAAAAAAAGAGGAGACTTGACCAATGACAAACGTACATGAAGAAATTTCAGCTCACAGTAAAAAACAGCACGCGATTGTTTCCAAATTTTTAACGTTAGAAGAAAGAAGAGAAGCGCTGATTGAGCAAGCCGTACAGCAATGCAGACAATCACAGTCATTCTCTGTTACTGGCATTAATGCAGTTACAGCTGAGATCAATGAGCTCGCTAAACAGGGCATTATCCCGGCAAGAAAACTCGTCACAGAAGAAATGGTACATGAGTATGTACAGCGAAAATATACTGGTGATAACCAATAACTTCTGCGTGTAATCAGACCTGCTTAATGGAAAACCTAAGACTAACACAACTGAAAAGAGGTGTTATAAATGGGCAGAACAAAAAGCGGAAATGCTAATGCACAGCGCAACAACAATGAAAAAAAGAAAAATGGCTTTAATGAAGAATTCGCTTCTTATGCAGAAACAGAAGTGAAAAAAATGAACAGCAAAAAGAAAAAGGATTCTAACTAGATAAACTGGAGGCCTTCACAAATGTGGAGGTCTTTTTCTTGTTTTTCCCTTTCAGCCTGCCGCCCTTAATATGATATGATAGAGGTACTTGAATTTTTTAGATAGGGGATCAGATAATAGATGAATAATAAACAGCATTTATTAATTGTAGATGGCATGGCGCTTCTTTTTAGAGCCTTTTATGCAACTTCAGTATACGGCAATTTTATGATTAACAGCAAAGGCGTTCCAACAAATGCAGTGAACGGCTTTTTAAAGCATTTACTGGCATCCATTAAACATTTTAATCCGAGTCATGTGATTTGCTGCTGGGATATGGGAAGCAAAACGTACCGTTCGGAATTGTTTGATCACTATAAAGCAAACCGTCCGGAAGCTCCGGTTGAAATGCTTCCGCAATTTGACTTAGCGAAAGAAGTAGTTGAGGCTTTAAACATTCCGAATATTGGACTTGCAGGCTATGAGGCAGACGATTGCATCGGTACTCTTGCGAAACTGTACGGAGGTGAGATGAATGTCTCAATCCTGACAGGTGACCGTGATCTGCTGCAGTTATTAACGGAGGATGTACAAGTTGTTCTTATGCAAAAAGGGATTGGCCAGTATAAAGTATATACACACGATTTTTTCACTGAAGAAACAGGCATTCTTCCGGCTCATCTGATCGATGTAAAAGGATTGATGGGAGACAGCAGCGATAACTATCCTGGAGTAAAAGGCATTGGTGAAAAAACCGCCTATAAATTGATTGCAAAATACAAATCCATTGAAGGTCTGCTGAGCAGCTTGGAAGAGCTCACCAAAGCCCAGCGTTCTAAGATTGAACAAGATCTTGAAATGCTTCATTTATCACGAAGACTTGCTGAAATTACATGTGATGTGCCAGTTGAGTGCGCACTTGATGAAGCGATTTTAAATGTTGAACATAACCGGGCTGTTCAGATGATTGAGGAACTGGAACTCAGAGGGCTGCACACTTTTTTATCAGATGCCCTGGCAGTGAGAGAGGCAATGTAACCTCTCTTTTTTTGATTAATGGCTCTAATTCCTTTATGATTCTAAATATAAGATTGGAGTGGCGATCATGAAGAAAGCATTGATTATCGGAGCAACTGGCTTGATCGGGACCGAATTGCTCAGCCTCCTGCTTGTATCTAAGCAGTACTCAGAAGTGAAGACGATTACAAGAAAACCTTTAACACATGAAAATTCCAAACATAAAAATACTGTCATTTCCGATTTTGATCATTTATCTGATTACGGCAGTGAATTTGCCGCAGATGAATTATTTATTTGTTTAGGCACCACGATGAAGCAGGCAAAATCAAAGCAAGCATTTTATAAAGTCGATTTTGAATATGCAGTGGAAGCTGCCCGGCTGGCAAAACAGCATGGCGTTAAAAAAGTACTTGCTGTCTCAGCTATCGGAGCAGATTGCGATTCAATGTTTTACTATAATCGTGTTAAAGGACAAATGGAAGATGCCTTAAGGAACATGGGGCTGCCCTCGGTCATATTGTTCAGGCCGTCTCTTCTGCTCGGTGACAGGGAAGACTTGCGTTATGGAGAGAAGATGGGTGAATGGATAGCTAAAAGTTTTGGATTCCTTTTTATCGGAAAATTAAAAATAATGAAGCCGATCCATGCAAAAACGGTGGCTAAAGCAATGGTAAAAGAAGCTCAAAATAAAGATCCGCTCGTTATCACGTTTCAATCAGATGAAATTCATGAAATTGGCTATTACTAATCAGTATAGAAATTTTTTCACCCATGGGCTAAAATTAGGATGGATGAAACTTTACACCTAAGGCGGGGTCTGCTTGCTACATACGAAACAGTCGGTTACAGATTATTTGCTGCATTTAAAAGATAAAGGATTTCAGCTGAAGGAAGATGCTCTTGGCTTTATCAGTTTCGGCAAACATTATACAGGTGCTGAAGATGAGCTTGTCATTGCTGCAATCGAGCTGACATTAAAAGCACAGAAGGAATTTGACGGTTCATTTTTTGTCTCTCTTTTAGAAAGACTGACAAAAGAAAAGGCAAAAAACCGCAGACAGGCAATTCTTGTGGCGCAAAAATTGAATTTGATTTAATTTATATGGCGGATGGCCTTGGTCAATACTCATTGAAAAAAGGCCGCATTTTATTTCCGGAGCCGTTATGTTCGTGAAGCATGATTGCATAAAACTTTATCATAAAAAAATCTCGGGGCTCCCGAGATTTTTTATGTAGAAAGAGATTCTTCTGTTTTGTCCTGCTTCCATTCAGCTGTAAGCATGGCTGCCAAAATAAGCAGACAGCCAGTCATGCCGTATACGCTCAGCCGCTCGCCAATGAAAATAAAAGCAGTTAAAGCAGCAAATACAGGCTCAGACGCATAGATGAGTGCAACTCTTGAAGCTGTTGTGTATTGCTGAAGCTTTGTTTGAACGAAAAAGGCGAAAGCAGTTGCAAATAGTGCTGTAACAATAAGCGCAAACAGAACTTCAAATGTAAACATGCTTCTGAAATTTTCTTTGACGTTTGAAGCTTCAAATAATCCGGATGAAGAAAAACTTAAGAAAGAGACCGTCCCAAGCTGAACTATCGTCAGCATCCAAGCATCATGACTGCCAGAAAACTTTCCGGTAAAAATAATATGGAAAGCAAACGCAGCAGCGCAGAAGAAAACAAGCAAATCCCCAATATTCAGAGAGGAAAAATCACTCAGGGTTAAAAGGTATAAGCCGGCAGTTCCAAGTGCTGCTGCAAAATAAACTGTTTTTCTTGCCCGTTCCCTAAGCAGCCAGATCGACAAAAGAGGAACGATCATAACACTTAAACCCGTAATGAATCCGGCTTTTGAAGAAGTCGTATATAAAAGCCCTACAGTCTGAAAGGCATATCCTAAAAATAAAAAGACACCAAGCGATATTCCCGCAAGCAATGTTTCTTTTGAAAGACGAAAGCGGGTTACTCTTAAACTTATCATCGCAAGAATAACTGCAGCCGCAAAAAAACGGACGCCATTAAAAAAATGCGGCGGCATAAATTGAATGGCTTTTTGAACAATAACAAAGGTAGAACCCCAAATAAGTGCAACAAGCAGGAGACTTAGATCAGCAGCGGAAGATTTTTTCAGCTTCATCTTTTATTTTCTCCGTTCATCCGAATAGCATCTCTTGATAACTGGTCCGCTACACTGTTTTGTTTACTTGGAATCCACTTTATAAAAAATAGCTCAAATTGATTTTTCAAGCTCAAAACCTTCTCAAGAAGCGGGACAAAAGCTGGATTTTTCACATATTCTTTTTCAACTGCCCGTTCGACAAGCTGTGAATCCGTTCTGACTGAAATAATTGTAAAACCTTTCTCTAGACAAATTTCCAGACTTTTTATTAACGCATGGTATTCCGCTTCATGATTCGTCATGATGCCAAGAGGAACGGAAAATTGTTCCCCTTTGCCGTGGCCTTTAATGAAAATACCGGCTCCTGAAGGTCCAGGATCCCCAGCACTGGCCCCGTCTATATAAACTTCAATCATCTAGTCTTCAACTCCTTATTCATAGGGCTTCATTTTTTTAGCTAAATAGGCGAAAGGTGTATCAATAATCGCCACAACAAACTTAATCAAATAGGTTGTAATAAAAATTTGGACCCAGACTGAAAATGGGTAGACGCCAAGAAACGCGATAGACGTAAAAATAAGTGTGTCAATCAATTGGCTGAT
Organism: Peribacillus frigoritolerans; assembly: GCF_004358755.1. GTDB lineage: Bacteria > Bacillota > Bacilli > Bacillales > Bacillaceae > Bacillus_P. The sequence continues at coordinate 671,445 of NZ_SMZY01000001.1, forward strand.
CATCGTGCTGCCATTATTGCGAACCCAAAGCAATCGGTCAGACGGAAATTTTTTTCTGATATAAGAGTAAATTGCTACATCTGCATATTGACTGATGATAAATGCAGCAAGACTTCCAAGAGCAATGCGGGGAATGAGGCCGAAAATCGTTTCGAGTGCACCTTGTGCAAAATCAGTCTCGTCAGGCTTGAACAAAAGAACTCCCTGCATGATGACAGTTAAAGAGATTAAGGTTGCAAATCCGAGCCATACTGCTTTTTTGGCTTCTTTCTCTCCATATTTTTCATTTAAAATGTCAGTAACTAAGAAAGCTGTCCCATACATGATATTCCCCATTGTTGCTGTCAAACCAAAGATTTCAATGGTTTTAACAACCTGCAGATTGGCAACAACCGTTGAAAAGCCAATCCAGACAAACAATCCGCTTTTTCCGAACAGTTTATAAAATAAAAGAACAATGATAAAATTGATTAACGCAAAACCAAGCCACAACATTTCATTTGGCATACAATCTGTCTCCTTGCTTATATGTTTAGTAAGGCTGCTTTAGTATAGGCTGTTTTTGAGTCAGCAAGCAGCCAGGTTAATTACCGAATATGATTATAGCATAGTGAATACATTTGGTGGTATGAGCAAAACTACTGCATATAGAGCTCATCCGATTTAGGGAGTGGAACAGGTGAAATATCTAATTAAATGGATGTACAGCAGCCCGAAAAAAAAGAACATGCTTTTCACATCTGATAATGAAACAGATCTTGATTCAGCCATTTCGATTGGTGAGGATCTCGAGAAAACAGGCAGGGTGAAATCAATAGAATTCATTGATACACGAGGGACTCCATGGTCGCTTAAAGAATTAAAGAAATTAAAATTGGAAGTCGTGCATGAGCCTGCCGATGTGGAAGCTTATTTTGACGGCAACTACAATAAACAAACGAAAGAAGCAGGTCTTGGCGCTGTCATCTACTACACATTAAACGAGAAACGGACAAGAATGAGATTCAGTGCAAAAGCAGAAGAGGCGGCATCCAACAATGAGGCAGAATACATGGCTGTTTACTTTCTGGTGCAAAAACTTGAAGAGCTCGGCGTGCGCTATCAGGATGTAACATTTAAAGGAGATTCGCAAGTCGTGCTTAACCAGCTCTCTGGGGAGTGGCCCGTCTATGAAGAAGCGTACACCCTCTGGCTTGATCGAATTGAAGCAGCCCTGAAAAAAATGAAAGTTCGCCCAATATGCATGCCAATTGCCCGTAAAGACAATGAAGAAGCTGATAAGCTTGCAGGTCAAGGATTAAAAGGAATAACAATTGCAAGTGAATGGAAGCTTGACAGTGATTGATGGAGATGAATGAATTGGAGAAAAAACAAGTTGTTTGTGAGATTGACCAGCTTCTGGACACTTATTGCACAGATTGTTTGTTAAAAAAGCATTTTCGAAAAGAATACGGAAAAAAGTATGCACATTCTTTCTGTATTGAAGAATGCACGGTCGGTCAAAAAATTAAAGAATACGGCAAGAAGCTAATATGAAAATCCGCTGACAATTTGATTCAGCGGATTTTTTTAAAGATCAGAAAGTATAATACTTTGCGTCTCGATTGCAAGCTCCGCCGCCCAACTCCTCGGCCAGAAAAAAATCCCCAGAAGGCGTGAACCGGCCTTTTCGGGTGATTTTGTTCTGTCATGCCTGCGCTAAACGGGCGCTTCCGCTTTTCTTGTTATTGCTTAGCCTCGTTCAGCTGGTGTTCACATTGCAGCAGAAGTTCATTCTGATTGCTGAGAAAGTCTTGGTCGACTCCTGTATCGCCAGCGGTCTGATAGATTGTTTTTGCATCCTGCAGTGCTTTTTCCGCGTTTTGAATGGCCTCAGGATCCATGCTCATCGTTGCTGATCCAGTCATTTTTTGTGCTGCTGCTACAGCCATTTCCAATTGTTTAAGATTATTAAAGCCGCTGATAAGGCCGGTATGATTAATCTGATCCATGTTCGTCACCTCCACTTACTTATCGTTCGACATCTTTCTTAAAATATACATCGGAAAAATGAGTCTAAAGAAACAAAATGAATTTTCAGAATAAATAAATATTCGTTAAAAAGAAGGGTTTTTGTTCCTAATAACAGAAATGTGTAGAATAGAACTTAAAATTGAATCTTTTTGACTAGGCGGATGGCGTGGAAGGGAGGGAAGAGTATTTCATGAGAACCAAGGTCAGCATTAATGAAGATGTAAAAAATGCATTTTATGAAATATATGGAGATTTGGACATGCTGCTGTTCATGGCGAAAAATGGAAATGTCTTTAATCAATATGAAGTAAACAGAATCGAAAAAAAATTGAAACAGAATATAAAGGCAGTGGAATACTTAATGATCAGCCAGGATTTCACGAAAGAAAGAGGCTGAGATAGCTCAGCCTCTTTCTTGCATCGTATATGATCAAATATAATGTACGTTTGTAATTATAATTTCACAACGTTAGCTGCTTGTGGTCCACGGTTGCCTTCAACGATTTCAAAAGAAACTTCCTGGCCTTCTTCTAAAGACTTGTAGCCGTCTCCTTCGATAGCTGAGAAATGTACAAATACATCGTCTCCGCCTTCAACTTCGATAAAACCGAAACCTTTTTCGTTGTTGAACCATTTTACTTTACCGTTTTGCATAGTACTTTATCCTCCTAATACTGTAGCACAAGGTGTTGCTACCTGGAAATATTTATCATGCAGCAAATATGTATGCGCAAACATTGTTTGATAAAACAACATCTCACTAACTATTAGCTAAATGATGATTTTAATATACACTATTGAAAATTTGTCGTCAAGTTACCTATAGCTTTTTATTGAAATTTCAGATATTTTAAATATAGGGTGGAATAACTTGTAAAGGGATGTGGGAAACGTGTACAAAACAAGCATTGGAGATAAACAGGTTATTTTTAAAAAAGACCGTAAAATGAGTGATGAGCGTTTTCTGCTTGCATGCCGCCAGCTTGAGGCACTCGAGTCCTTGCTGGATATCGAACGTGAACGGCTCATATTGATCAAAGACCCGCTCCAGAATACCATTATCATTGAAAAAAAGAGCACAGAAACTTGCACCATCTATCTGCACAGCTACATTATGAATGAGGAAATTATCAAGCTTGCTTAACTCCTAAAAAAACAGTTTTCTTTTAAACGAAAACGATTATAATATTGTTTATTAACAATTTGGGAGGGGAAGTAAGCAATGGTGCAAAAATCATTTGAAATTACAAGTGAATCTGGAATACACGCACGTCCGGCAACTTCATTAGTCAATGCAGTCAACTCATTCACGGCTGATGTAAACTTAGAAGCAAACGGCAGGAAAGTAAACTTAAAATCAATCATGGGCGTCATGTCTCTTGGCATCTCTAAAGGAACAACAATTGTCGTTTCAGCAGAAGGCAGCGATGCGAAAGATGCAATTGAAGCTGTAGAACGTGTCATCATAGCAGAACAATTAGGCGCATAAGTCTTGCAGAAAATCTCCTTAAAAAAGGGAGATTTTTTTTATTGCCCGAGGGGATGATAAAAAAGAATGGAGGCGGGCACATGACAAGGAAAAACAATAAATCCTCATATCTTGGCAGTGAAGAAACATCGAGGGCGAACGAGCAAATCAATGAAGCCTTTTATGATAACGGCGACAAGATGCAAGTACCTCTTTATATGAATAACGAAACAGCTGCCATTACAATAGACAGAGGCACAAATGAAAAAGAGTTTGATAAAGAAGAGTAAAAATTGCAGGCGCTGTCTGCAATTTTTTTGTTGTTTAGGAAATTATAAAATGTAAAAGGTTGTGGATAAGTAAATAAAGTTATCTACGTCCAGCGCAAGCGCCTAGATCCTCGGTCAGAACGAATCCGCCAAAAAAGTCAAACCCGGACTTTTCTGTCGTATTCTTATCTGCCTGTCGGATCTGACCAAGGCGCTTGCGCTTTTGTTCTTGCGGGGGATGGGGCAGAAATAAAGGTATCAGATTCCCTTAAATTAAAACCAGCTGCTCAGGGCAGCCGGCTGCATTTACTTCTCTGAAGTTTTTGATTTTTGATCTTTGTTCCGTTTGTTTCCTTTGCTATTATCGCCAGAAATGATTTCTTGGCCAAATTCTTCCTGGAAATGTCCTTTTCTAGGAGAATTGCCGTTTTCGCTTCCGCCTTTGTTAAATTTCTTTGTCATGATGATTTCCTCCTAAAATGGTGGTAATGAATCAAGGTTGTTTGCTTTATTGTGATCCGGGTTGCTCCGAATATACATCTCTCCGTCTTTTCCTTTAAAGGTATTTACACCTTCTATAGCACCTTTGCCGATTTCCATCAGTGCTTCAGGGTAGGAGAGAGTTCTTCCTGCTGATGTTTTAAATGAGACGAGATCTCCGTCTCCGTTTTTTTGTGCAGCCACAAAAGATTCTTTTTCCATCGTCAGCACCCCTTTCTTTTTTAGTGTTCATTCTTGCCGCTCAATTATTCCTCAGAAAAGGATTTTCACAGGTTTTTCTAGAAATAGTAGAAGATGATTAAAGATGGAGCTGATTGGAATTGAAGAATACATATAATTGGGAAAAAGAAGCTGAAAAGAAGTGGGATGAACGTGCTGCGTTCTGGAATAAAGGAAGCAAGGAGATGTGGGATTCGGGAAGCAGGAGCTCCATTGTGCCTTTTTTTACGAAGTATGTGAAACCGGAAGCAGAAGTGATCGACATTGGCTGCGGAGACGGGAACGGTTCTTTTCTTTTGATGAAAGAGGGCTTGAAGGTTACTGGAGTGGACCTGTCTCCTGAGATGATTAAGCTCGCAAAGAAGCATGAAGAAGAAGGAAAGCTTTCTTTTATTCAGGCGAATATGATGGAGCTTCCATTTAAGGATGAAACAGCGGATGCGCTGCTGACGATCAATTGCATCGAGTGGACAGAGAATCCATTAGCGGCATTAAGCGAATTAAAGCGTGTGGTAAAAACGGATGGCTTTTTATGCATTGCGATATTAGGTCCCACGGCGCACCCTCGAACGAACAGCTATGAACGGCTTTACGGAAAACCTGTCATATGCAACACAATGATGCCCTGGGAATTTGAAAAATTGGCGCTTGAAAACGGATGGAAATTGGCTGGAAGTCAAGGCGTTTACAAACGGGGCGTTACAAAAGAAATGATAGAAGTATTATCGCCTGAATTAAAACAGTCCCTTTCATTTCTATGGCTGTTTATGCTTCAAAAGAAAGAAGGAGAGATTAAATGAACCGATATTCCATTGAAGAGTTTGTTGAAAAGACTGAGCAGCAGGATAAAGGGCAGGGCTTATTTGAACTTGAAACAGAGAGGCTGCTTGAGATCAATCTGAATGGGCAGATTTGGGCGAAATCAGGAGCAATGGTATCTTACAGAGGGCAAATTAAATATGAAAGGGAAGGCATTCTTGAACATGGAATCGGCAAGATGTTCAAAAAAGCATTTTCTGGGGAAGGCACATCATTAATGAAGGCAACAGGGAATGGAAAGCTTTATTTAGCAGATCAAGGGAAAAAGATTTCGATTTTGAACCTTAATGGTGAAGAATTATATGTGAATGGAAATGATTTGCTAGCATTTGAACCATCTATTTCGTGGGATATTAAAATGATGAGAAAAATCGCAGGTATGCTCTCAGGAGGATTATTTAATGTCAAGCTTGAAGGAAGAGGGCTTATTGCCATTACCTCTCATTATGAGCCATTGACTCTGATTGTGAAGCCTGGGGATCCAGTATATACAGATCCAAATGCAACGGTTGCCTGGTCCGGCAGTTTAACTCCGGAATTTGTAACCGACATTTCTTTAAAAACGATACTTGGGCGCGGCAGCGGAGAATCTATTCAAATGAAGTTTGCAGGAGATGGCTTTGTAGTCGTTCAGCCGTTTGAAGAGGTGTATTTCAGAGAAACGACAAGCTGACGGGAGAAATGCTTTGTTCATTCTTTTCTCCTGTCCTAAAAAATCATGGAAGCTATGATATAATGGGGATATGATGAAAGGAAGTGCTGAATGAAGAGCAATGCCAGCAAGTTTCAAAACGGTGAATCTGTCCAAATTGTGAAAACAGGGGAAAGCGTCACTATCATGCAGTCAAAATATATAAAAAATATGCACCGTTACTCTTACATTCTGAAGGAATACCCTTCAACCTTTTATTTCGAAGAAGAATTAAACAAGGATCAATAAATAAAGGATGACTATTAACGCAATCTGCGTTCATTAGGTCATCCTTTGTTTTTTTGTATCTATGGTGCCCTATAATTGTCGAATTGGAAATAGAGGGTGTCAAAGCAAGTCTTTGGTTATCAAAAAATAAAAAACGGGTAAAAAATTGCTGTGCAATCTATACCCGTTTTTCATCCGTATTTTTTCAGTACCTAATCCTTAGGCTTCCAATTGGTTCTTACCAGCGTTCTCATGCGGGATCAGCTTGTTTTTAAACTGATTTGCATGATGGAACCAACCCGTGCATGATCCGAGAATCAGCCCGTTTTTAGTCATTTGACAGACGGCCATATAAGGGTAATGGTTTTTCGTGCGAAATCTCAAATCGAAAAATCGAATCTCGTATCCAGAAGGGATTGGAAGAACAACAGTATGAACGTGCTTGGAATTTTTTAAAAAGTGGCCAACATTTTTATCCTTTTTTACTTTATCTATGACATAGGCGTCCCGATCTGACTTTTCGAAAGTATGAATCCATGTAAGTTCCTTATTGCGAAGCTCTCCTACATCAAAGGATGAGTCTGTTTCAGATACGATATGCCAGACAGACCAGCGGACAGTTGGTATAATTGTGATTGATTCATCTCTGCCTAATTCCTTTTTGACCATGGCCAATACTCTTCTGGAACTGAAAAATCGCTCTAAAAGATAGAGTACAACTATTAAATAAATGAAAAGGAAAACCAGCCCTGGATCACCTGTCAATCCCCACAAAGCAAACCCTAATAGATGCAAAAATACGATTAGCGGGTCAAACAGCGGAATAAAATTCAATGAAAGCCATTTTTTTGTAAAGGGTCTCGCTACCTGAGTGCCGTATGCGTTAAAAATATCAAACATGACATGCATCATGACGGCTAAACAAATCCAGCCTGATAAATGAATCAGCTCTAGTGCTGTTAGATTAAAATGAAAAAGATAGATAATAGCTGTTAACAAACCCGTCCACATAAACCATGCAGGGATCGAATGTGAGAGTCCGCGGTGATGCTCTGTATACATGCCATTTCCTTTAAACAGCCTGATTCCGTAATCAAAATCAGGAGCATTCGACCCAAGGACGGTTCCGATCAAAACGGCTGAAGCAAGCTCCGGTTGAGCAGCGACTGCAGGGTCTATAAAAGCAAGACCGGCAAGGCCAAATCCCATCGTTATATGTGTGCTCGTATCCATACAGTTGACCTCCAGGATTCTATTCCCCTTCATCCTGAAAGCAGCAGGCTCTTTTACTGAGCTTTAATATATTTTTTCTCTTTAAAGACAGCAGCTTCTTTCAAGATATCTTCCATAATCGCAAGAGATGAATGCGGATGGTGCAGCCGTTTAATATTCCGCTTCATTCTGCGCAGCTTTTTGTCATCCTGAAGCAGGGTGCTGACAGCATCATATACTTCTTCAGAGCGGTTTACGACAAGTGCAGCTTCATTTTCCTGAAAAAAGAGCGCATTTTCCTTTTCCTGGCCAGGGACAGGTTTAAAAAGAATGACCGGCACACCGACTGCAGCTGCTTCGCTTAGGGTGATTCCGCCTGGTTTTGTCACCATGCAGGAAGCGATCCGGAACAATTCATCTACTCGTTCGACATACCCCAGAAGTTTTAAGTTTTCCTTGTTCTTTCCGGTTATGCTCTCAAGACTTTCTTTTAAGGCAGTGTTATTTCCGCAGACAACAACAGTCTGCAGGTTTTTGTCTGCTAAGAACGATTCGCACAGCTCTTTGACATTTTTCAAAACTCCGTGCGCACCGGCCATAACCAGCAGTGTTTTCTTGGCTGGATCTAAATTGTATTTTCTATAAATGGCATTTTTATTTAAATTTTCTTCAAACTGGGAGCGGATTGGAATGCCTGTTACTTTAACAGCTGCAGGATGAATGCCAAGGCTCATGACTTTTTCTTTTACTCGTTTGCTTGCAACATAATATTTGTCAATGTTTTTATGAACCCATATTTTATGAAGGCAGAAATCTGTGAGAACATTGAAAGTCGGGATGATATTTCCCGTGCGCCTGCGGTATTCAGGCACGACAATGATCGGAAACGTGTTAATAATGATGTCAGGCTGCTCTTTTTCGATCAGCTCGTGCAGTCTTTTGTTGCCAAGCTTAAAATAAAGAGTAAGAAGCTTCTTGTTGTAAATTTTGTCTACGCCGTAGTAAAACATGCGGTAAAATTGCTTTCCGATTGTAAAACTTTTTAAATAGAGGTACTGAGTGATCTCTGTAAATACAGGATTTGATTCTGCATATAAATCCGACACCACCACTTCATCTATTCCCAAGTCCTTGCATTGCTTTACAAGTGTTTTTGAGACTTGAACATGTCCATTCCCGTACTTTGCAGTTAAGATCAGCACTTTTGGTTTTTTTATCAACGCATTCACCTCAAATTTAATCTGAAAAACAAAGAAACATGATTAACTACGATCAGCGTATCATATGAATATTTAAGAAATATAAAGATTGCATAAAATTTAAATTAAATTCTGCTTAATTTTAACAAAATAATCCAATTGTTGTAATCTTTTTTTTAAAAGTTCATTCCCATTCGTAAGGGGTTTCCTGGTAGACACAATAATTCAGCCAGTTGGCAAATAAGAGGTGGGCATGGGATTTCCATTTTTGTACAGGCTTTCTCGCCGGATCATTTTCCGGAAAATAAGAAAGAGGGACGGCGGTATTCATCCCTTTAGCCCGGTCGCGTTCATATTCCTCTTTCAGCGTAAGCAAATCGTATTCAGGATGGCCTGTAAGAAAAACTTGCTTCGCATCTTTTGAAGAGACTAGACAGACGCCGGCTTCAGGAGATTCACTGATAATCTCAAGTGCTTCAACTGCTTCGATATCTTGTCTCTTTATATCCGTATGCCGGGAATGCGGCACATAGTATTGATCATCGAAGCCTCTGACAATTTTTACAGAACTATTACAAATATCATGCTTGAAAACACCGAAGCATTTTTCATTCAGACTATATTTATTTACGCCGTAATGATAATAAAGTCCTGCTTGTGCACCCCAGCATATATGCAGAGTGGAAGTGACATTCTGGTTTGTCCATGCAAAAATCTCTTTAAGTTCTTCCCAGTAGGACACTTCTTCAAATTCCAGATGCTCAATCGGTGCACCTGTGATGATCATACCGTCAAATTTTTTGTGGCGGATTTTATTAAACGTCGTATAAAACTGCTGAAGATGCTGCTGCTTTTCTGTTTTTGAAACGTGCGTTTCCGGGCGCAAAAAGGTAATGTTCAGCTGCAGCGGCGAGTTTCCGAGAAGGCGCAATAATTGCACCTCTGTTTTTTGTTTTTCGGGCATAATATTTAAAATCACGATATTTAAAGGCCTGATGTCCTGCTGATAGGCTCTGGCATCATCCATGATGAAGATGTTTTCTTTTTCAAGAATTTCTTTTGCGGGAAGGTCAGCTGGAATATTAATAGGCATAAAAGAACCTCAACTTTCTTTATCATTCTGAGTTTTCTCTATTATAGAAAGTTTAGAATAATAATTCAATTTGCTTTTGTGTTACAATTGGGCGTGAAATCTATATTTACTAGCAGAAAGTAGGGCGCTGTGTGTTAAAAATAAAACATAAATCAGACATCGAAATCGCTCAGGAAGCACCAATCAAGCCAATCCAGGAGATTTTTGGAGATCTTGATATTCTAGAAGATGAAATTGAATATTACGGAAAATACAAAGCAAAAATATCGTTGGAATTTTTAAATCGGGTGAAAACAAAACCTGACGGAAAAGTGATTTTGGTAACGGCTATTAATCCCACTCCTGCTGGAGAAGGAAAATCGACAGTAACCGTTGGACTTGGCCAGGCTCTTAATCTGCTGAAGAAAAAAGCCGTCATTGCGATGAGGGAGCCGTCACTCGGTCCAACAATGGGCATTAAAGGCGGAGCAGCTGGGGGCGGGTACTCGCAAGTCATTCCCATGGAAGAAATCAACCTGCATTTTACAGGTGACATACACGCAATCACGACAGCTAATAATGCACTGTCAGCACTGATTGACAATCATATTCATCAAGGGAACGAATGCCAGATTGATCCGCGAAGAATCACCTGGAAAAGGGTCCTGGATTTAAATGACCGTGCCCTTAGAAATGTGGTCATTGGCCTTGGCGGACCGGCAAACGGAACACCCAGGGAAGATCATTTCGACATAACCGTAGCTTCAGAAATCATGGCCATTCTTTGTCTTGCCTCTGACCTTGATGATTTAAATAAAAGACTTTCTAAAATTGTTGTTGGCTTTTCTTATGAGCGGGAGCCAGTAACAGTCGGTGATTTGGGATACGAAGGAGCTTTGACTCTCTTATTGAAAGACGCCCTGAAACCTAATCTTGTTCAAACGCTAGAACACACGCCGGCGATCATTCATGGTGGACCATTTGCAAACATTGCCCACGGCTGCAATAGCCTTCTCGGCACAAAAATGGCTGCAAAGCTCGGTGACTATGTTGTGACGGAAGCAGGATTCGGAGCTGATCTCGGAGCAGAGAAATTCCTTCATATTAAAACGCGGGCTGGAGAATTTTCACCTGCAGCGGTTGTCATAGTCGCAACAGTAAGAGCTTTAAAAATGCATGGAGGAGTACCGAAAGATAAGCTTGGCATCTCAAATAAAGATGCAATGCTTGCAGGTGCAGAAAATCTTGCGAAGCATATTGAATCGATTGAAAGCTTCGGACTTCCTTATGTTGTAGCTGTTAATCGTTTTGTGACAGACTCAGAGGAAGAAACGGATGCACTCATGAAGTGGTGCGGGGAGCATTCTCATCCTGCAGCTCTTACGGAGGTTTGGGAAAAGGGCGGTGCAGGCGGAATAGAGCTTGCAGAAAAAGTACTTGAAACAATCGGGCATACGGAAAATCACTTTGATTACTTATATGATTTAAATGACAGCATTAAGGATAAAATTGAAAAAGTTGCCAAATCTGTTTATGGAGCTAAAGGCGTTGATTTTTCGTCAAAGGCACTGAAGCAAGTAAAAGAATTTGAACAGTTTGGATGGTCAAATTTGCCGATCTGCATGGCAAAAACACAATACTCCCTGTCAGATCAGCCTGAGCTTCTTGGCCGGCCGAAGGATTTTACGCTCACTATCCGGGAACTGAAGCCATCAATTGGAGCGGGATTCCTGGTTTGTTTAACAGGGGATATTATGACAATGCCTGGTCTGCCTAAAAAACCGGCTGCGCTTTCAATGAGTGTGGATGAAAACGGCAAGGCAAGAGGACTGTTTTAATGTTTGATCCGACTGCTTTTGATAACTTAAAGGTCGTCCTGGAAGGGGCGATTTACGATGCTGATCTTGGCGGAGCCATTACCGTAATAGACCGAAAAGATTTAGTGGATCTGGCAGCCATGTCAAGATCCTACCAAAATACGTTTCAATTAAAAGAAGGAAAAAAAGCGGCTTCCGCTGAATTTCATCTAGTGATGAATGTATCGCAATTATCCGGTGAACTGTTAAAAACCGCTGCTGTTCCCGGGTGTGAAGTAATTTTATTCTTCCATGTCCGGACACCGGAAAATAAGACGTATATTAAATCAATCGTTGAAGATCTTTGGGGCGCTCATCAAGCGGTAACTCACAGAATTTCATATGGAGTCCCGTTTGAGGTCTATCATCATACATTTGAAGTGCAATTCAACAGGCTTATCGGGGAAGAACAGATAGATGACTTAATCGCTATGGCTGATCATGCCATCGATACCCTTGAAAAAATAGATGAAGGAGCAAAGTGATGAGTATTTATGACATGAAAATGAAAACCATAAACGGCGCGGAACAATCTATGAGTACCTATAAAGGAAAGGTTCTTGTGATTGTGAACACAGCAAGCAAATGCGGCTTCACTCCGCAATATAAGGGACTGCAGGAGCTTTATGAACGCTATCAATCTGAAGGGCTTGAAATCTTGGGCTTTCCGTGCAACCAGTTTATGAGCCAGGAGCCGGGAGACGAAGAAGAAATTAAAAGCTTCTGTGAAATAAATTATGGAGTAACATTTCCGATGTTTGCAAAGGTTGATGTAAACGGCTCTGATGCCCATCCGCTTTTTACACACTTAACAAGCGAGGCGCCTGGTCTCTTGGGTTCAAAAGCAGTGAAGTGGAACTTTACGAAATTTTTAGTAGATCGAAACGGTAAAGCAGTTGAGAGGTTTTCGCCAAATACAGACCCTAAAGAATTGGAAGAGAAAATTCAGCAGCTGTTAAAAGAAGCTTAAGCTGGCTGAAGTATTTATTCATTTTTCATCATTTAAAAGAAGAAGCCTGAGTAATCGGCTTCTTTTCTTATATCCGGTCCAAGGAGGATTCTTCATGAAAATCATTGATGCTCATATGCATATTTCTAAGATTCAAAGCTTTAAGCAAACAGCTGAGACATTATCATTCGTTGACTATTCGATTGCCGGACTGCAAAAAGAATATGAAGCAGAAGGAGTTGTCGCTGCAATAGCCATGGGTGTGACAGAAACTAAACCTGGGGCATTTCCTGATCGGGACGCTGAAACACCGATGGGAATTGACCTTGATGGACCGGTTCCAAACGAGTTTTTTTACTGTCCGGGGATCAACCCTAATAAAGTGAATGAACAAAACCTGTTATTGCTTGAAAAGTCGCTTCAGAATCCGCAGACTGCAGGAATTAAAATCTATTTGGGCTATTATCCTTATTATGCTTATGACAAGGTTTATGGCCCTGTATATGAACTCGCAAAAGCCTATAGACTTCCAGTTGTTTTTCACACAGGCGATACATACTCTGAACGAGGACTTTTAAAATACAGTCATCCGCTTACACTTGACGAAGTGGCAGTCGAAAACCGCGATATCCAATTTATGATGGCGCATTTGGGAGACCCATGGGTGCTTGACGGGGCAGAAGTTGTCAATAAAAATGACAATATGTTTGCAGACTTGTCAGGCCTGATTGTCGGCACTGCCAAGGATATTTCAGATAAAAAACAATCAAGATTCTTTGATCATCTTCTTCATGCTTTGTCTTATTGCGAACATTATGAAAAGCTTTTGTTTGGTACGGACTGGCCATTAATTGGTGTGAAGCCTTTTGTAGATTTATATAAGGACATTATTCCTGATGAACATCACGAAAACTTTTTTTATAAGAATGCGCTGAGATTATTTCCAAAATTAAATATGGTTTTAAAAGAGGATTCTTAAATGCCTGTGCTTAATAAAAATAGACGGGGATAGTTTGAATTCTAAACAAAGGGGTAGTCATATATGAGGAGAAAAATTGCATGGGTAACAGACAGCACGGCAAGCATTGATGCGGAGATGAAAGATCATCCGGACGTCTACTGGGTGCCGATGGTCATCTGTATAAATGATGAAGAATATCTTGACGGAGTGAATCTTCAGGCAGATGATCTTTATGCCTTATTAAAAGATTCATCAAATGCCATTACCACCTCACAGCCGCCGCCAGGTGCGTTTGTCGAGCTCTATACGGAGCTTGCAGAGAAATATGATGAAATTGTTTCGATCCACTTATCCAGTTTGCTCAGCGGTACATATACTTCTGCTGTGCAGGCTGCTGCTGAAGTTGATATTCCTGTAACTGTGGTTGATTCGTTGACATTATCAGAGCCTTTAACAAGATTAGTTAAGGCAGCGATAAAAATGCATGAATCCGGGCTTGCACCGGATGAAATTGCCGCAAAGCTTGAAACACTTCGTGAAAATCACCGCACATATGTCCTGATTGGCGATTTAACAAGGCTGCACAAGAGCGGCAGAATGTCGGGGACACAATATTATCTCGGAAGTCTATTAAATATACAGCCTATCATCCGCGTAGAATCAGGCAAGCTTTCCACGGCTGAGAAAGTAAGATCAGAGAAAAAAGCGTTTCAATATATTATCAATCTAATAAAAAAAGGAAATCAAAATCACGGTATTCATGAAATAGCTGTTTTATTCAGCTCCAAACTCGACAAATCTTCAAAACTGTATGAAGTCCTTCAAAAAGAATTTCCGGACATTCATATAAAGCTTGTTCCGCTCTGCACAACCATTGGAGTACATACAGGAGAGGATGTCGTTGGCGTGACGTGGTTTGAAGAATAGGAAGTGTCAATATGAAACAAATCACAGAAAACATAGAAAAATTCGTTAAATGCCGTCTTGAAACAGAGGGTACTGGACACGATTGGCTCCATATTGACAGAGTGCGCAGAACCGCTCTTAATCTCGCGAAAAAATACTCGTGTGATTTAACTATTATCGAGCTTTCCGCTTTATTGCACGATTTAATCGACGATAAACTGAGCGATGACATCAGAATGAAAACGGATGAGGTTGCCAATCTTTTAAGAGAAGAAGGACTCGATTCTGATTCGATTCAGGAAGTCCTGACCATTATTTCGACCATTTCGTTTAAAGGCGGAAAAAGAAGAGCAGTTTCTTCAATAGAAGCGCAGATTGTACAAGATGCAGACAGACTGGATGCGATGGGTGCAATTGGCATAGCCAGAGTTTTTTCTTACGGCGGTTCAAAAGGAAACCTTATTTATGATCCTGCCATTCCAACACGTGACAGCATGACCTGCGAAGAATACCGTACAATTAAATCAACATCGATCAATCATTTCTATGAAAAACTGCTGAAGCTTAAGGATTTAATGAATACTGAAGAAGGCAAAATGCTTGCGCAGCAGCGCCACCAATTCATGGTCGACTATTTATCTCAATTTTTTCTTGAATGGGAAGGACCGAACAGAGGACTGTAAGCCGGGTCCTCTAAATGGCATGACCTCTTTCAGCTATGTTAGAATGAGTGCAGAGATCAAACAAGGAGTGACATGGCTTTGAATATCAAATCGATTGAACCGACTCCAAGTCCAAATACGATGAAAATCATATTAGACGAAGAGCTTCCAGGCGGAAAAAGCAATAATTATAAAAAAGAAACGGCAGAAGGTGCGCCGCAGGTTATTCAGGAAATCCTGAAAGTTGAAGGCGTAAAAGGCGTTTATCATGTGGCTGATTTCCTTGCAGTAGAACGCAATGCGAAATTTGACTGGAAGGAAATTCTCCCTAAAGTCCGTGCTGCCTTCGGAGAAAATGTTGAAGAGGGTTCAGAAAACAAACCTCAAATCAATGAGCATTTTGGAGAAGTGAATGTGCACGTTCAATTGTTCAGCGGAATCCCGATGCAGGTAAAGCTTTCAGATGGGGAGACAGAAAAACGATTTGGGCTTCCTGAACGATTCCAAAAAGCCGTTCTGCAGGCACAGCAAAATGCAGAAAACGTCGTTCTAGAAAGAAAGTGGAAAGAGCAAGGCGTCAGATATGGAGATTTTGATGAAATCGGGAAAGATGTCGTTGAAGAGCTTCAGGCAGCATACAGCGATGAACGTTTAACAAAAATGACAGAAGCCCTTCTGCAAAAAGATAAAGCAGAACCGGTTCCTGCCCGAAAATCTTATGAAGTGACCCCGGAGATGCTTGAACATCCCGATTGGACAGTCCGCTTTGCCCATCTGGAGCAGATGAATCCGAAAGAAAGTGATTTGCCGGTTTTAGACAAAGCGCTGAATGACGAGAAAGCGTCTATACGCAGACTTGCTGCTGTCTACTTAGGAATGATCGAAGAGCCCTCTGTTCTTCCGTACCTGTACAAAGCTCTGAAAGATAAATCGGTAACGGTCCGGAGAACAGCGGGAGATTGCCTCTCAGACATCGGCGACCCAAGCGCCATGCAGGAAATGATGCTTGCCTTAAAGGATAAAAACAAGCTTGTCAGATGGAGAGCGGCCATGTTCCTCTATGAGGTTGGCGATGAAAGTGCTCTGGATGCCTTAAAACAAGCTGAAAATGACCATGAATTTGAAGTCAGTCTCCAAATCAAAATGGCGATTGAACGAATAGAAGGCGGAGAAGAAGCAAAAGGCTCTGTCTGGAAGCAAATGACAGAAAGCAGAAAGTAAGAAGCAAAGACTAAATCATCTAAAATGATTTAGTCTTTTTGTGAGTGGAAATTTTTTGTGTTAACTAGTCTGACTTTGGTATGAGGGAATCTATATGCTGTATGAGTACACAAATTCGTTCAAGTCGAATAATAGTGGAAACATAGAGTAGTCTGTATGATTCCACAAAACCGTTCAATTCGAGGAAAAGTGGAAACAAAGAGTCCGTATGGTTCCACAAATTAGTTCAATTCTAGGAAAAGTGGAAACAAAGAGTCCGTATGATTCCACAAACTCGTTCAAATCGAAAAAAAGTGGAAACAAAGAGTCCGTATGATTCCACAAAACCGTTAAATCGAAAAAAAGTGGAAACAAAGAGTCTGAATAGTTCCACAAATCCGTTCAAATCCAGGAAAAGTGGAGGAGATAATAAAATGATCATTTTAAAAAGCGAACGAGAAATTAACCGGATGCATGAGGCAGGCAAGCTGCTGGCTGCATGCCATAAAGAAGTTGCGAAACTAGTTAAACCGGGTGTCACGACACTTGAAATTGATGCCTTCGTAGATGACTATTTGAAAAAACATGGAGCAACAGCAGAGCAAAAAGGCTATAAAGGCTATGAATATGCAACCTGCGCTTCTGTAAATGATGAAATTTGCCATGGATTTCCCAATAAGAAACCGTTAAAAAACGGAGATATTGTCACAATTGATTTCGTGGTTAATTTAAATGGCGCATTGGCAGATTCCGCTTGGACTCATTCTGCAGGCACCCTGTCAGAAGAGGCGCAAAAATTAATGGATGTTACTAAAACAGCCATGTATAAAGGGATTGAGCAGGCCGTGATCGGCAACCGTCTCGGAGATATTGGTCATGCCATCCAGTCTTACGCAGAAGAAGAATCATTTTCTGTCGTGAGGGACTTTACAGGCCACGGCATCGGAAAAACAATGCACGAGGAGCCGACGGTGCTTCACTACGGCAAACCAGGCAAGGGGCTAAGGCTGAGAGAAGGAATGGTCATTACAATCGAGCCAATGTTGAACGCTGGCACTTGGTATTCTAAAATGGATGATAACGGCTGGACAGCACGGACTGTTGACGGCAAACTGTCCGCTCAGTATGAACACACGGTTGCGATTACAAAAGACGGCCCGCTGATTTTAACAGAACAATAAGAACATGTATGAAGCGAATCTCTGTGAATGATAAACAGAGGTCGCTTTTTTATTAATGGTAAGCAATGGATCATACAGAATTTTAACATTTTAAGATAATATTTTTGTAAATTATGAGAATATTGTTGAAATACTAAAGAATTCGGACTATAGTATATAACAATACAAATTTAACGGGGTGATGAAAGTGAGCAAAAAAGATCTTAGAATCAAAAGTAAAGTAATCAGCGACGATATGAAACGAATGCCTAACCGCGCCATGCTTCGTGCGGTGGGACTTCAGGATGAGGACTTTCAGAAGCCGATGATCGGCATCGCCTCTACATGGAGTGAGGTCACACCTTGTAATATACATATTGATAAGCTTGCAGAGCTGTCTAAAAAAGGTGTTAATACGGCTGGCGGTGCTGGAATGATTTTTGGCACGATTACCGTGTCTGACGGGATTTCAATGGGAACTGAGGGTATGCGCTACTCTCTTCCAAGCCGTGAAGTTATTGCAGACTCGATTGAAACAGTTGTGGGAGCTGAGAATTTAGACGGATTTGTTGCAATCGGCGGCTGTGATAAAAACATGCCGGGCTGCATGATCGCCATTGCGCGTGCAGAGGTGCCGGCTGTTTTCGTATACGGAGGCACAATTAAACCCGGCAGATTAAACGATAAAGATATTGATATTGTTTCTGCATTTGAAGGTGTAGGCCAATTTAACAATGGCGATATTGACAGTGAAGGATTGCATCAGATTGAATGTCATGCGTGTCCTGGTGCAGGATCATGCGGAGGTATGTATACGGCAAATACGATGGCATCAGCCATTGAAGCTATGGGTATGAGTCTCCCTGGAAGTTCATCCAACCCTGCTGAATCAGAGTTTAAGCAAAATGATTGCTATGAAGCGGGACAAGCTGTTTACCGCATGCTTGAACAAGACATTTACCCGAAAGATATTATGACGAAAAAAGCATTTGAAAATGCCATCACAGTTGTCATGGCTCTTGGAGGATCTACAAATGCCATTCTTCATCTTATGGCAATTGCCCATTCCATTGATGTAGATTTATCTCTTGAGGATTTTGAGCGTATTCAAAGAACCGTTCCTCACATCGCAGATCTTAAGCCAAGCGGTAAATACGTGATGCAGGATCTGCACGAAGCCGGGGGTGTGACTGCCGTAATGAAGCTGTTGCTTGAACATGGCTTGCTGCACGGAGACTGTTTAACAGTAACAGGCAAAACAATTGAAGAAAATCTTAGAGAGCAGGAAGGCCTGAAAGAAGGTCAAAAAGTTATTTATCCGCTTGAGCAGGCATTGAGAAAAGATGGCCCGCTTGTTATTTTAAAAGGAAATCTCTCTCCAAGCGGAGCAGTTGCCAAGGTTTCCGGACTGAAAGTAACGAAGATGACAGGCCCTGCTAAAGTGTTTGATACAGAAGAGGAAGCAACAGAGGCCGTCTTAACAAATGAAGTTGTTGCAGGCGACGTGCTGATTATTCGCTACGAAGGGCCAAAGGGAGGTCCGGGAATGCCTGAGATGCTGTCTCTATCCTCTATCATTGTAGGAAAAGGATTAGGGGAGAGTGTTGCACTTCTGACAGACGGACGCTTCTCAGGGGGCACTCATGGCCTTGTAGTAGGCCACATCACTCCGGAAGCTCAAGTAGGCGGACCGATTGCTCTTGTGAAGTCAGGCGACTTAATAACTGTAGACAGTGATAACCGCGAGCTGCGCCTTCACGTTTCAGACGAAGAACTTGCAGAAAGAAGACTTACATGGTCTGCTCCGCCGCTTCGCAAACGCGGAGTGTTAGGGAAATACGCCAGAACGGTTTCCTGTGCATCTCAAGGTGCAGTCACAGATGCATTTGAAGATGTAAAAGAACCGCAGAAAACACACTGAGGCTCAGTTGTTGAATTGTCATTCCTCCTGTAGTATTCTTTTACTACATGCGGTAGTTTAGGAGGAATGACTATGTCAATGGCATATGAAGAATACATGCGTCAAATGGTGAAGCCAATGCGTGCTGAACTTACAAACTCAGGATTTAACGAATTAACCACGGAAGATGAAGTAAAAGAATTTATGGAATCTGCGGAAGGAACAACATTGGTTGTTGTGAATTCTGTCTGCGGATGTGCAGCGGGACTTGCAAGACCGGCAGCCACTCAGGCTGTTATGCAGGCTGAGCATGCACCGGCAAATCTTGTTACGGTTTTCGCCGGACAGGATAAAGAAGCTACAGCTGCGATGAGAGAGTACTTTGAAGGCCATGAACCTTCATCTCCTTCAATGGCATTGCTTAAAGGAAAAGATGTTGTTCACTTTATTCCGCGCCATGAAATTGAAGGCAGCGCAATCGAACATATTATGGATAATCTGCTGCATGCATTTGAAGCTAATAAATAATGGAAAGGATGCCTAATAGGGCATCCTTTTTATGAATGAAGAAAGATACGGAGTGAAAGACTTTGATTGTAACAACAGCAGGCCGGACAAATCCCGGCATGATTAAACTCGCAGAAGAAATTTCCATAGATTTAAACGCTGAATATAAGGCCCGCAAGAAACGTTCTGTTGATAAAATGAAGGAAGAATATCATTCGGATGTGCTTGTAGTGGGGCAAAATCGGCTTGAACTGCATGAGGCAGGAACCTCGGATCCTTTTTTCTTTCATCCGAATTCAGCGATGTTCCGTCTGAAACGATTAAAAAAAGGGGAGAGCGATCCTCTCATTCATGCTGCAGATTTAAAAGAAGGTGACCGGTTTTTAGATTGTACACTTGGACTTGGATCAGACAGCATTATTGCCAGCTATGCAGCGGGTGAGACAGGGAAAGTGACGGCTGCAGAAGCGAATCATCTTGTTGCATATCTTGTGGAAAAAGGACTAAGCAAATGGGAAACAGGAATAGCCGAGTTTGATAAAAGCATGCGCAGAATACAAGTTGTGGGGATGAATCATGCTGACTACTTGCGATCTTTAGACACAAACTCATATGATGTTGTTTATTTTGATCCTATGTTTGAGGAGCAAATAGAAGAATCGCATGGGATAGAACACTTAAGATCCCTGAGTGATCATAAGCCTTTATCAGAAGAAATTGTGAAGGAAGCAAAACGTGTAGCAAAAAAAAGAGTCGTATTAAAAAATCATTGGAAAAGTTCCTCATTTGAAGCACTTGGCTTTCATGTTTATAAACGAAAATCAGCAAAATTCCATTTTGGTGTGATAGAAATACCAGATTCGTGAAAAATAGGATGAGGAGGTGCTCATCTAATGTCGAAACGAAAAAGCGATGCATCAAAATCACAGCTTGGTTCTCCGGAAGTAGAAGGTCAGGGAACAACAGTCAGTGAAACTGGCCGCAAGCAGTCTGCTGCAAATAAAAAACAAAAACAATAACCGATTAAAAAACTCATGGCGGCCGCCATGAGTTTTTTTAATCGGTTATTTCTGCGAAAATAAAATATGCCAGAGTCACGAATGATGCAATAATAAACACTGATTCAAAACCCATTTTGATTCACTCCAGTAGTGTGAAAGTATTTTATTTCCAACATCTCCTTTAGTGTAAACTTTTTTATCATTTTTTAAAACCCTTTTGTGGCAATGGATTTTCTTTTTTGGTGAAAAATTTCTATAAATTTAGAATTTATCTATGATAGAATAATATTATAATAGGAAGACTGGGAGGAAGACATAACATGATGAACAAATGGATGCGGAAAACGCTTGTCATCTTATTTACAATTGCAACCTTCGGAATGGTTGCTCCTCCAGCTGCCCTCACAGTCGAGGAACATTCCTCTGAAGATTCAACCGCTAAATTAACGAACTCAGACAAACATTTCTTCACCGATGAAACCGCTTACTGGCAACAGCCCAAAGAGAACAGCCTATCAACTTTTGTAGCAGCTGCCGAAGTTCAATCCTTTCAAAAATTCGGAGACAAAATCGGAACCGTCATAGAGGATGAATTCAGACAGATCATTCTTCCGAAGATGGAAGAAGCGATTAAACAATATGTTGATGAGCACTCTGATGAAGATATCAGGGATTTGGCAATTTCAAAAAAACCTGCAGACGGAAAAGGCGAGAAAATTTTTCACTTATACAATAAACAAACGGGACAGGATGTCCTTAGATTTCATGTCCGCCGCGATCATCCGCCAAAGCAGGGATATTGGTTCAACTTTCACTATCACACGCACCATGATTCATTTCAAAAGCATCATGAACTTGGCAGCATCTACTGGAACCAGAATATGCCGCCGAATTGGATGACACATTAAAGGGGTGCAATGTCCATTGAGCAAATACACAATCGATGAAATGGTAAAAACGACGAAAGAAATGCTGAATGACAGGGGTGTTACATTAGAGGATATCGCTGATATTGTGATGACACTTCAGCGAAAGTACATCCCTAATATTACGCTTGAAGATTGTGTGGAAAATGTAGAGAAGGTTCTAAATAAACGGGAGATTGTACATGCCGTTCTAACTGGCCTGGCACTTGATCAGCTTGCTGAACAGAAACTGCTGCCGCAGCCGCTTCAGCATCTTGTTGAAACAGATGAACCTCTTTATGGCATTGATGAAATCATACCGCTTTCCATCGTTAATGTATACGGCTCTATCGGCTTGACCAATTTCGGTTATTTGGATAAAGAAAAATTCGGCATTATTAAAGCTCTGGATGAACACAGCGGAAATCGTGTAAATACATTTCTAGATGATCTTGTTGCAGCGCTTGCAGCTGCAGCAGCAAGCAGGATGGCACATCGGGCCAGAGATATTGCAGATGGCAGACAGACACAGGCAACAGTATAAAGATTCAATTGCATGAAGACATTTCATGCGTTTTTTTTTTGCTTTCATATGAAACTTTTCCTCCGCCAAAACGTATAGGCAGCTGGAGGATATCGAATAAAGATGTATATTTTATGAAGAAACATCAAAATACTTAACAAGCAATCTTTTATTCAGTAT
This sequence comes from Peribacillus frigoritolerans, assembly GCF_004358755.1. GTDB lineage: Bacteria > Bacillota > Bacilli > Bacillales > Bacillaceae > Bacillus_P. The sequence continues at coordinate 693,846 of NZ_SMZY01000001.1, forward strand.
AATGAAAAAGTTAACGTAATATTTAGGAGGAAATGGTAGATGTCAATTTTGCAAGGAATGCTTGACACGTACGCACAATTTTTCAATTGGGAAATGTGGGGAGAAGTTCTTACAGATCCGGTTTCATGGGGACTTATCGGTACATTAGTTATTCTCGAAGGGTTATTATCAGCAGATAATGCTCTTGTACTGGCTGTAATGGTTAAACATTTACCTGAAAAACAGCGAAAAAAAGCTTTATTCTATGGTTTGCTTGGAGCATACATCTTCCGTTTCATTGCAATCGGTGTCGGTGTATTCTTAATTAAACTATGGTGGGTTAAGATTTTAGGTGCAGCATATCTTGCGTGGCTTGCTGTAAAATACTTCATGGATAAATCAAAAGAAAATGCTGAAGGTGAAGAAGAGCACGGCGGTATTAACAAAAAAGGCCTTCTTATCCGTCTTTTCGGTACATTCTGGGGAACAGTTGTGGCAGTTGAATTAATGGATATTGCATTCTCTGTAGACAGCGTTCTTGCAGCATTCGGCGTCAGTGAGCAGGTATGGGTTCTTCTTCTTGGAGGAGTTCTAGGGGTTCTTATGATGCGTGGAGTTGCAGGTGTTTTCCTTAAATTAATTGACAAAGTTCCTGAACTTGAAACAACTGCTTACATCTTAATTGCACTTATCGCAGTGAAAATGGGATTAAGTGTTGCAGGCGTTCACATTGAGCACTCTGTATTCTTCATTATCATTCTTGTGATGTTCGCAGGTACATTTGCTCTTAATTATTACCGCAAAAAAACTAGTCACAGCAACAGCACTGGCGTATAATCCGTCAGCATAAAAAGCCGCATCCTGCGGCTTTTTTTATTTGTCTTCTTTTTCTAAAGGATTCCCCTAAAATAAAAATAAAAAATGGAGATCAGTCCGATTGATGTCAGTCCGTCTAAAACCATATAGCTTTTAAGCGTCATAACTTCAATTACTTCTTGAGTCAGCTGCTGCCGCTGTCTATAAGGAATATTCCTGTTAATTAACATCCTCATGTTTTTCACCCAATTTCCATGATAATTTCCATCATATGGTGAAGTTGGCATAAAAGTTACAGGGCCCAATGTCTATTCGGCAAAAAATCAATATGTTACTATTTTCATATATATATTGTTCGAAACAGTCAGAAAATCCTTCTAGGAGTAATACATATATGACAAAAATCAAACTGCTTGTTCTCATCATTTCGCTCGCGGCGATGTTTTCAATCTATCAATATGTTTTTGCAGATGTTCCGTCAGGCAGTCTTCTTGAAGATCATTCACTTTCTTCTAAAGTATCCCTGTCATCCGGCTCAGCCCTTAACAAAATGGTTTATTTACCGGCTCAGCCCTTTTCAGAGCAGGATGCAGAAGCTATGGTAAATCATTTAAATCAAGTTCATCCTGTTATTTTGGAAAAAGCACGGCAGCACAACGTGACAATCAAACTGTTTACAGGGAAGCTGACTGATGAAGAGGGCCTTGAGCACTTATCAGGACAGACTCCGCGGGGCTATTCAATCAAATCCGACTGGGACAGGGTTCCTGGAATGACAGAAGATAACAGAGTCTTTGTCAAAATCGGCCACAGTCAATATGGCATGGGACATGGATCGGTATCGCTTGAGCTTCATGAGTTTGCACACGCCGCTGATCGGAATGTATTTTCAAACATAAGAAACAATCCTTTTTACTTGAATATATGGAAGCAGGAGGCAGGATTGCTTTTTCCGGGAAAAACTTATTTTGAACGTTTTCCTGAAGAATATTTTGCAGAGATTTTTGCGATGTATTATTTGAATGAAAAAACAAGGGGTGAGCTGCGTGAAAATGCTCCGCTATCCTATCGATTTATTTCCAAACTTCACAAAACGGTAGAAAACGAGTGAAACTTCCTATACAATTATCTCTAGTATCTATACGAAGGAAGTGTCTTTAAATGAAGCAATATTTGGATTTATGCAAGCATGTGCTCGAATCAGGATCCGTGAAAGAAGACCGGACAGGAACTGGAACAATCAGCACATTCGGATATCAAATGAGATTTGATTTAAAAGAAGGATTTCCTCTTTTGACAACGAAAAAACTTCACTTGAAGTCAATCATACATGAACTAATCTGGTTTTTGCGGGGAGATACGAACGTAAAATACCTTCAGGAAAATGGAGTGCGCATTTGGAATGAATGGGCCGATGAAAATGGCGAGCTTGGTCCTGTTTATGGACATCAGTGGCGCTCATGGGCAGGAGCTGACGGTGAGACGGTTGACCAAATTGCAAAGCTGATTGACCAGATTAAAAACAATCCAGATTCTCGCAGACTTATTGTCAGTGCATGGAATCCTGCAGAAGTCGATAAAATGGCACTGCCGCCATGTCATTGTTTTTTTCAATTTTACGTAGCTGACGGCAAGCTGTCCTGTCAGCTATATCAGCGCTCTGCAGACGTTTTCCTTGGTGTGCCATTTAACATTGCATCCTATGCTCTGTTAACGCTGATGGTAGCCCATGTGACGGATTTAGAGCCTGGTGAGTTTGTTCATACATTTGGAGATGTGCATATTTATAAAAATCATCTTGAGCAGATAGACCTTCAGTTAACACGCGATGTGCGGGAGCTTCCAAAAATGAAACTGAATCCTGCTGTAAAATCCATTTTTGATTTCACCTATGAAGATTTCACTTTGGAAGGCTATGATCCTCATCCTCATATAAAGGGAGCGGTCAGCGTATGATTTCCATGATTGTGGCAATGGATAGAAACCAATTGATCGGGCGCAACAATGATCTTCCTTGGCGGATTCCGGCAGATCTTGCTTATTTCAAGCAGGTTACGATGGGGCATCCGATATTAATGGGAAGAAAAACGTTTGAATCAATCGGAAAACCTCTGCCCGGCAGAGAGAACATCGTCCTTACAAGAAATGAGCAGTATTCACAAGCAGGAATCAAAGTCATTCATTCTTTGGATGAAGTGCTTGTAAATGAAGCTTATGCAGATCAAAATCTCTTTATCATCGGCGGGGCTGAAATTTTTAAAGAGTGTCTGCATTCAGCGGAAAGACTTTATGTGACGAAAATAGATGAAACGTTTGAGGGAGATACTTATTTTCCTGAGTTTAAAGAAGAGCAATACAAAATCATTCATCGGGAAAAAGGTCCAAAAGATGAAAAAAATCCGTATGACTATGAATTTATCGTTTATGAAAAATAGAAGATGCAATCACTGGTCTCTCGCTTGACGAGAGGCTTTTCTTACGCACAGCTGGGGGAAGAACCACATGTTGAGAATGTTATTTACCGTTATTTACGGAATTGGATATTTAATTTACAGTTTGCCGACTTTAAAAAAGGTCAAGAAAATAGACCCAAGGCTATCTGTGCAAAAGAAAGATGAAGCCGTCCATGAGCTACCGAAAAACTGGGCAAGGTCACTCGTTCGTTCCTCCGGCGCAACTGTTAGTGTAAAAGGGGAAGAAAACATGCCGGCAGGGCCAGTCCTTATTGTCAGCAATCATCAGAGCAATTTTGATATTCCAGTGCTGATGAGTTCCCTTAAGAAGCCAGCAGGCTTTTTATCTAAAGTGGAAGTGAAAAAAATGCCGTTTCTTCCGCAGTGGATGGAAGTGATGAATTGTGTGTTCGTTGACCGCAAAAACAGAAGACAGGCAGTGCTTTCTTTAAAAGATGGCGCAGAAAAATTGAAAGCAGGACATTCCCTGATTATTTTTCCGGAGGGTACAAGAAGCAAAGGTGATGATTTGGCGGAGTTCAAAACAGGTGCCTTGCGCATGGCAGCTGGCGCAGGCGTCCCAATCATTCCTGTTGCTATCGACGGGACCTATGACATCATGGAAAAGCATGGCGGCTGGAGGTTTAAATCTTCAAACGTCAAAGTAACAGTGTGCAAACCATATTTGCCAGAAGATTACACAGGGAAAGATTTAAAGAAAACGGCTGAAGAATTAAGGCTTACGATTGCAAAAACTCTCAGGAGGCAAAGCCTCTGAGAGTTTTTTGTTTATCTTACATAAATGGTACATCCGGTACATAGAACAGAACACAGAAAAACATGGCTGCACTGCCGGCTAATACAAAGCCGTGCCAAATGGCGTGATGATAAGGAATCCTTCGCCATACATAGAAAATCGCTCCAATTGTATACAGCAGTCCTCCAGTGAGCAGAAGCGCAAATCCCTCAGGACTTAAAAATGCATACAGCGGTTTAATGGCGATAATAATCAGCCAGCCCATCAGGATATAGGCGAGAGTTGATAAAATAACAAACTTCTTAACAAAGAAAATTTTCAGCACGATTCCTGCGATTGCAAGTCCCCAAACAATGCCAAGCAGGGTAAAACCGAGTGTTCCCCTTAGAGGCACAAGCAGAAATGGTGTATATGTGCCTGCAATCAGCAAGTAGATGGCGGAATGATCCAGAATTTCAAAAACATCCTTTGCCTTGCGGTGTGGTATGGCATGCAGCAAGGTTGAAAAGAGATATAAAAGGATCATCGTTGCGCCAAAGATTGAAAAGCTGACAATATGCCAGGCGTCCCCATATTTAGAGGCAAAAATAATCAGATAAACCAGTGCCGGTATACTGAGCAGGACACCAATCCCGTGTGTTATCGCATTTGCAATTTCTTCTTTAATCGAGTATTCCATTTTGCACTGCCTCCTTTTGCATTGTTTGCAGATTTTCGGTTAAGGACTGAAGGAAATCAAGGCCTTCGATGGTTATTTTCGTTCCTGCCCGTCCCCGCCCTTTTGTCACATAATCATTCTTCTCGAGAAAATCGAGTCGATGCCTCACCTGCTGGGGGGTTAGGGGATGACGTGAATTTTTGCTGCTGTCAGAGATCATTCTCCGGCTTGCAGGCTCCCCGTCCTCATTGCTTGATCGGATGGATTCCAGAATAAAAAGATACTCCTGTTTATCCATAAGAGTCAGCGGCTTATCTTTTTGATTTTTAGGGTCTTTTTTCTGTTTGGCAGGCTCATGCGTCATAAACGGCTCTTTAGGAAGATCGTGCAGCTGGATGGAACGGCCGTCACAGACTGTTAGTAAATAATCCATTGTATTTTTAAGTTCCAGCACATTTCCAGGCCAAGGGTATTTTGTGAGAATGTCCAATACCTTTTTATCCATGCGGATGTCCTGGCTCCGCTGTTTAATAAATGAAGCGGACAGGATTGGAACGTCGCTGCTGCGTTCGGTTAAAGACGGCAATGTCAGCCTTAATACGTTAAGATAGTAGTAGAAGTCTTCCCGAAGTCTGCCTTCTTCAATTAAAGACGTTAATTGCACAGCAGATGAGGCAATGATCCGGACGTCCACTATGACGGCCTTGGATGAGCCAATTTTCTGCACTTGTTTATCCTGCAGGACGCGGAGCAATTGAGCCTGAAGTTTGAGGCTCAGGCTTGAAATTTCTTTTAGAAAGACAGTTCCGCCACCTGCTTCTTCAAATAATCCTTGTTTGTGATCATCCTCATTGCCGAAAAGTTCATATTCAAGGGCATCTTCTGAATATGTACTGCAGTTAATAGCCGCAAATGGCTTTTCTGACCTTTCAGACTCATGATGAATGGCGCTTGCAAACATCTGTTTACCGCTTCCGGTCGGTCCCTCTATAATAATCGGCAAATTTGCTTTTGCGAGCTTTTTGGCGAGAAACTTTTTTTCAATGATAAGTGGATGCTCTCCAATAATATCCTCAAAAGATGTATATTTTTCGATGATTTTCATCTCCTTGAATGATTAATTGGTTTTATTATAACACCCAAACACAACTAATTGGAACCAATAAGATTTTTTTTTATTAAGGCTCTTTTCGTAATTATTGTTGCTATTAAACTAAATGTTAAAAAAATTGGTGGATAGCAGCGGATAAACTTGACTCCTGCGGGAAATAGAGCAAAATGGGAGACCCCACAGGCAGGCGCCGAGAAGGCTCCCAGCCGGACCGCGGAAAGCAAGTTCCTGGAGCGGAAAGGAACGGAACGGATACTAATAAGGAACGCATCAATCCCTTTTCAATTGCTCCAATAATCGCAGAAACTGAGATGGGTTTTCAAACTGTTCCTCTGACCAGTTTTCTTTAATCCACTGAGTTAATTCATGTGCTGAATTAAAAACCTCACCGCTTGTATCCTCTTTTCTGATCATAAAACGCCCGTTGTCTTCATCTGCTACGACAAGACACGGAAGCGCTCCGCCGGCAGACTTTAGTTCGAATTCCATAAGAATAACCTCCAATGTTAAGAAATTATGAGAATTTTTTAATAATAACTTTTAATTTCGAATATTCATGATATAATGTTCCAATTAAATCATTGATGCAGAAAGGATTTTTACCTATGAAACAAATGATGAATCTTGAACCATCCCTTCATGTGGCAGACATCTTAAAGGCGCACCATTTGTTGAAAGATATTGTTATTCATACACCTCTTCAAAAAGATGAACGCCTTTCTGAAAAATATGATTGCAATGTTTATTTGAAAAGGGAAGATCTTCAGATTGTCCGTTCTTTCAAGTTGAGAGGCGCCTATAACAAAATTAAACAGCTGACGAAAGAAGAAACCGTTAATGGTATTGTTTGTGCCAGCGCCGGGAATCATGCGCAGGGTGTGGCCTATTCCTGCAAGCAACTGAATATCCACGGCAAAATCTTTATGCCATCCACAACCCCAAGGCAAAAAGTTTCCCAGGTAGAGCTTTTCGGACGAGGGCATGTTGAAATCATTCTAACGGGCGATACGTTTGATGATTCATACAAAAAGGCAAGAGAATGCAGTGAATCCGAGGGAAGAGCCTTTATTCATCCATTTGATGATTTAGAGGTTATCGCGGGGCAGGGAACGATTGCGATTGAAATTTTGAATGACTGCGATGCCGAGCTTGATTACGTGTTTGCAAGTATTGGGGGAGGCGGACTGATCTCAGGCATCGGAACTTATTTTAAACAAGTTTCCCCCGGCACAAAGATCATTGGCGTTGAACCTGAGGGGGCCCCGTCGTTTGCGGAATCGATTACAGCAGGCGAAGTAGTAGAGCTCGAGAATATTGATAAATTTGTGGACGGAGCAGCAGTGAAGAGGATAGGAGATCACAACTTTTCAATCTGCAGACAGACAGTGGATGATCATATCCTTGTCCCAGAGGGAAAAGTTTGCACCACCATTTTAAGTCTGTACAATGAGAATGCAATTGTTGCCGAGCCTGCAGGCGCTCTTCCAATCGCAGCACTTGATTTTTATAGAGACGAAATCAAGGGTAAAAATATTGTCTGCATTGTGAGCGGAGGAAATAATGACATAGGCCGGATGCAGGAAATGAAAGAGCGTTCGCTGATGTACGAAGGCCTGCAGCACTATTTTATTGTAAATTTTCCGCAGCGTGCAGGCGCCCTTAGAGAATTTCTCGATGAAGTGCTTGGCCCGAACGATGACATTTCCAGATTTGAATATACAAAAAAGAATAATCGCGACAGCGGTCCTGCATTTGTTGGAATTGAGCTCAAAAACAAAGAGGATTACACGGGCTTGCTGAATAGAATGCAGCGAAAAGGTTTTCCGTTTACTGAAGTAAAAAAAGACAGCAGTCTATTTCATCTTTTCATCTAAATTAATAAAAATATTAGCCGAGGGTGACACAATTAGACAGACTTCCGCATATGGTTGGGTTATAATATAAGAAACGGGTGAAAAAGAGGATTGATAACTTGTTATTCAAGAGCCTAGAGTTCAAGCTGTTAAATGGACATAAGGTAAAAATCACAGATATTCCAGTATTGGAGGAAGATAATCAATACCGATTTCTCGTTCAAATCCGCCTGCAGACGTTTTTATCAAAAATCACCTCACAGAAGCATCCTAATGATGTCTATTCGTTCAGGGATTACTTAAAAAAATCAATAAAGTGGCCAGATTATGAAGCCATTTATCAACCAGTCATTTTAAAACATAACGCATAGCACGCCGGAAGACCGCATAAACAATGGCGGTCTTTTCTTTTTTTAAATGAGAATAAAATATCCATCTTATTTAAAAGCTAGAAAAGGGATTTCCATAAGATTTGAAGGCAAATAAGATTGAAACATCTTTAATTGAGGGTATAATACAAGATAGTTAGTTAGATTAATAGGGAAGTGATACCGTTGACAAAGGTTAAAATTGTGACTGACTCCACAGGAGATCTTAGTCATGACATGATTGAAAAATACGATATTAAAGTAGTTCCGCTGACGATCGTCATTGACAATGAGTCGTACCTTGACCGTGTGGACATAGAACCGGAAGAATTCATTAAAAAGATGAAAGGTGCGGACGAGCTTCCGAAAAGCTCGCAGCCGCCTGCTGGAAAGTTTGCAGAAGTGTATGATGAACTAGGTGCAGACGGCAGCAGCATCATTTCTATACATATGACAGGGGGCATGAGCGGCACCGTTCGTTCAGCCGAAAGTGCAGCGGGTATGACTGATGCGGATGTTACGGTCATCGACTCCATGTTTATCTCAAGAGCACTTGCTTTTCAAGTGGTTGAAGCCGCAAAAATGGCCCAGTCGGGTGCCTCCAAACAGGAAATCCTCGACCGGATTGAACACATCCGCAAAAACAGCCACCTATTCGTTACGGTTGATACGCTTGATAACCTTGTAAAAGGCGGAAGAATTGGCAGAGGAAAAGCGATGATTGGCTCCCTTCTAAATATCAAGCCGATTGCGTCACTTGCGGATGGTGTCTACACTCCTGTAACAAAAGTGCGCAGCCACTCACAAATTGTTAAATTTCTGGCCAAACAGTTTGCAGAAGATGTGAAAAACAAAACAGTCAAAGCGGTTGGCATCGCGCATGCAGATTCCCTTGCGCTTGCAACAAACCTGAAAAATGCCCTGCTTGAAATGAATGCAGACTACCCGATTGATATTTGCTATACCACACCTGTTATTTCAACACATACAGGTCCAGGTGCTATAGGGTTTATGTATTTTGCTGAATAGGGTTGAAGAACGCATGGAGAAATCCATGTGTTTTCTTACGCGTCCTTTCTTTTTTGAGGGTTTAACACACGAGAGTTTCGGTACCAACACCTTATTATAAAGTTATTTTAGAAAATTGAAACTTTTTAACGTAGATTCCGTATATATTATTAAAAGGAATCTTATAAAGCAGGTGATCTAAAGTGCTGTGGATCTTACTATTAACTCCTCTGCTTCTTGTATCTGCCATCGCCATCTATTTTGACAAAGCCTCCGGAATGAGCCTGCCTGAACACTCCAAACAGGATGAACACTCAGGGTTTCTTTCTGGAAATACTACAAACGGCAATGAGGGAAACTGAAACACATTCTAAATAAAAAAACGGATTTCCCGCCGGGAGAATCCGTTTTTTTCTGATTAAACCTCAGGTACCTTCGTATCTGTCGGTTCTGCATAACCCTCTTTATATTGCTCATCAATCATATCGCGGACATCCTTCATTGACATGCCTTTTTCATGTTCGATGATAGCTTTTGCTGCAATTTCAAGGCACACTCCGCATTTTGTTCCGTGATCATCCCAAATGATGGCTCCGTTTTCTTTGCGTTCTTTAATAAAACAATTTCCATTATCATTGTGACCGGCTGATTCACCGCACCCGCAGTAGCATGGCATGTAGCTTAACAGCTCTTCATGCTCGGCAGCTGCCTTATACAGGGTTTTGATTTCATCAGGCTGTTCATTAAGAAAGGACGGGAGGACAGATGCTGACTTCGTTTCTTCCTGAATATCCCCATTATTTTTAAAGGAAGAGTGGCCGCCGTGATCGTGTTTTTCTTCACTGCTGCCGGTTTCCTGACATCCTGTAAGGAAAACAGAGCCTGCCAAAAATGCTGTCATGAAGAATTGAACGCTTATTTTCAAAAAAATTCACCTGCTTTAGTTAGATACTCATACTCTATCATATCTGACCGTTTCAATATTTGAACAATTTATGAATTCCAATCACATATAGATATAAAAAGGGGTGTTGGGATGGCTGCAAAAAGGGTTCTTTTCTTTGGCGATTTCGGCGTGGATGATATCGTTGCTTTGATGTACAGCTATTATGATGATGAAACAGAAGTGATCGGCATTGTTGCGGATTATGGAAATGTATCCAAGCAGACAGCCATAAACAGCGCACGATATTTTACGATGCTGACCAAGACGAGCAATATTCCCATTATCGGCGGGGCAGCAAGACCGCTTACTGGTGAAAATCCTGTTTACTATCCAGAGGTTCATGGTGAACAGGGTCTGGGTCCGATTGTACCTGAGATTGAAGCTTCCCAAGGTGATTTTGAAAATTTTGAGCTGATCCGGAGCCTCATTATTCAGTACAATTATGATGTAACCATTGTAAATGTGGGCCGTTTGACATCTCTTGCCACTGCTTTTGTTTTATTTCCGACAGTGCTTAGGAAGGTTAAGGAGATTTTTGTCATGGGAGGGGCCTTTCTTTATCCGGGAAATGTAACACCGGTCGCGGAAGCAAATTTTTACGGCGACCCCGCTGCAGCAAATCTGGTGATGACCTTAGCAAAGCGAGTGGCCATTTTTCCGCTGAACGTCACCAATTATGCGATCATACCTGATGAGGTGATTAGAGATTTAGATCAGTTTTATCAGAAAAACAACGATAAAGTGGGAAAACTTCTTAAACCGATGATTGACTTTTATACAAATTTTTATAAAAAAAATACGCCGCAAATAGCGGGAGGTCCTCTGCATGACCTGCTGACTCTTTGGGCGGCAGTGAGGGAAAATCAAATCACATTTGTAGAAAAACCTGTGAAAATTATTCTTGAATCTGAATTTGCGAGGGGGCAGAGTATAGCAGACTTCAGACCTTTTAAGACACTTGCTGATTACCCCATTCACCGGATAGCGGTTAAATTTAATTATGACGCTTTTCTGGCTGATTTTATCAAGGTCATGAAGGGCGGATAAATGTGTCGATCTGTTGAACGGTGAAACCACTTTCAAGCATATGCTTCCCATTCCTTGAATGTTTTGTTAAACTTTCCATATTGGATTAAAAGGAAAGGTGACACCTTCAATGAAAAAACACTACATACTCTTATTTTTACTGGCTATTGCTCTTTTAACAGGATGCGGCTCAAGCGGAATTAAAGGTGCGCTTAATTATGAAATTGATGATTTTTCCTACATAAATCAGGATGGGAAAACGGTCGGTTTAACTGACCTAAAAGGGGAAGTATGGGTAGCGAATTTTATTTTTACAAGCTGTGATACGGTATGCCCGCCAATGACAGCACATATGACTGAATTGCAGAAACAGCTGAAAGATGAGGGATTAGATGTGCGTCTAGTATCCTTCAGTGTAGATCCCGAGGTTGACACGCCTGAAAAATTAAAAGAATTTGCAGGCAGATACCCTTTATCCCTTGAAACTTGGGATTTTCTGACTGGATATTCTCAGAAGGAAATCGACAATTTTGCTAAAAGCAGCTTCAAAACAATCGTTCAGAAACCTGAAGGACAGGATCAAGTCATTCACGGCACGCTGTTTTATTTAATTGATCAGAACGGCAAGGTTATGAAAGACTATGATGGAGTAGAAAATGTAGCTTATGATGAAATTATTGAAGATGTAAAAAAAATAAAATGATGAAAAAATCCGCTGCTTGCGGATTTTTTTATGTCTTGCTAATGAAAGTTCAGCCGTATTAAACCACTTGTTTTTGCTGTAACTGTACGCAAATACATGATATAATCATAGGCTAAAACAACGATGAAAGGGGATGATGACGATTCGAAGCCTGTTTATTCTGTTTTTGGGAGTATTGATGCTGCTCTCCGGCTGTGATGCTTTTTCAGGAAAACCTGCTGATGTGGCTTCAAAACCGGTTAATAATAAAGAGTATCTGATGAAGGAACCCATCCCCAAAAACTTTGTTCCCAGTAATTTAAATGTAGTTGCTATAGGAGATTCTTTAACAGCTGGAGTAGGCGATGCCGATAATAACGGCGGCTATGTCGGCGATGTCAGCGATCTTCTGCAGCGGGAAGAAAACATTTCATCTGTTGATGTGTCCAATTTTGGAGTCAGAGGTCATAAAACGACCGATTTAATAAAAGTTCTGGGAAAAGAAAAAGTCATTGAAAAATTGAGAGATGCCGACATCATTTTGATGACCATTGGCGGAAATGATATTATGAAGGTTACACGCAATCATATTATGAATCTTGAACTTGAACCATACCGCAAGGAACAGCCTCTGTTTGAAAAAAGGTTCAAAAAAATCATGGAGACAGTCCGCACAGCAAATCCTGATGCAGTCATCGTTTATACAGGTTTATATAACCCTTTTAAGTTTATGCTTCCTGAGCTCAGTGAAATTGATACGATTGTGGAAGAATGGAACCAGGCTTCAAATCGTATGATTATGAAAGACGGCAACGCCATATTCGTTCCGACGGAAGACCTTTTTTCTTCTAAATCGGTTGGGAAACTTCTTTATATTGATGAGTTTCATCCGAGTGAAACAGGGTATTCATTAATAGCAGACAGGGTATATTCAAGTCTCTCAGACTAGATTTAAAAAGATTGGATGATTACTGAATGAGAAAATGGAAAATTGCCTTTATTGTTTTACTCAGCTTAAACCTTATCTTTCTCCTCTTTCTTATCGTCTCGCCGTTTTTGCCTGCTGAACGGCCGAAAACGGAAACTGCGGAGCTTACAAGCTCAGATACAATTCCTTTTACTGTGAGTTCTTCTAAAAAAGATCTAAATATGCTGATTAATTATTACCTGGTTAAAGAAGCAAAAGCAAAAGAGCTGAATTATCGGGTTGAGCTTGAAGAAGAAGTGAATTTATACGGAACCGTAAAAGCCTTCAATAAAGACGTTGATCTTACTCTTACCTTTGATCCAAAAGTGAAAGAAGACGGCAACATGCTGCTGAAGGTGAAGCGATTATCTATTGGCCGCCTGCCAATACCAGTTCCATACGTTATGAGCTATATTAAAAAGACTTATCCATTGCCGGAATATGTGTACATTGATCCGAAGAATGAAAGCATTGATGTACAAATTACGGAGCTTAAATTTAAAAATAACCTGCGCGCAAAAGCGGAATCATTTGATCTGAAGAATGATGATATTAAATTTAAACTTTATGTTCCGATGGATATTCAAAATTGAGTACGTTCAAAACACCATATTCTTCTGTGAATATGGTGTTTTATTTTTCCTGAAAATGATTCAAAAGACACCGCAGCCATAATATTCTTCCTCAAAAATGAGTGATCATGGGTACTTCGTTTTTTAAGAAAACCTATTCACACTGGCGTTCCTTTAAAATGCAGGAAGTAAGTCATATATTCAGTGAATTCAGCAGATTTATTCAGAGTAGAAGGATCAAAATGAAGCATGTATACTAGGAAAGATTTAGTCGAAATAAGGCGGTTTAGGACCTGCCGGCAAAGGAGGCAGCTCTCATGAAATGTCATTATTGCGGTGAAAAAGAGATAGAAAAATTCTCAAACTACTGTCCGCATTGCGGAAAAAGATTATTTATGGATGATAGAGAACGGAAACACTATCGTTTATCTAAACGCTCATTATACATACTTCCAGCGGCAAGCTTAGCTTTGGTAACAGGTTTATTATTTGCTGCATACGAACTCGAAGCTGCGAAAAATGAAAAAGTAGTCACGCTTCAAAGAAAGACGGAGCAAGCAGCTTTAGCAGGGGAGTACAGGAAAGCCCTTCACTATGCTGAACAGGGCATCCAAATACGAAATGGTTATGATGTTCTGAAACAGGAAAAAGAGCTGATTATACAAATGCAAGGTTATCAACAGGATTTAGAACAAATTAAAAAGCATATTCAAAACAGCAACTACGAGAAAGCCTCTAAAAAGATTGATCTCTTGACGAGAATCATCAGCGGGCATTCATCCCCGCTATACAGCCTGCTGCAGTCTGAACTCAGCAAAGCAGATATGAATGTAACGGTTGGAGAAATTAAAGAACAGATAAATGAACTGAATACTATCGAACAGCTGGCTGAAAAACTAAAAGAAATTACTGTACTTGACGCAGCTGAAGCCGACATTGTGAAAAATCAAATCAAATCCAAAATGGTCATGATCGGGTCATCAAATGCAGAAGAAGATTTATCCCAAAAGCAATTCAACTCAGCCATAGTCACAGTGGATAAAGCATTGCAGTATGATGGGGACAATGAAAAGCTTTTATCGCTAAAAGATAAAATTATTTCTGAGAAAACGGCATTCGAACAAGCTGAACAAAAAAGAATTGAGAAAGCAGTTACAGCGGCTAAAGAAGAAAAAAGGCTGAAAGAAGAAACAGTAAAGGTACAAGAAACGAAAGTGACAGTTGATGAATTTGGAGATGCAAAAACCGCCGGGAAAATTAAAAACATTTCTAAATCTGCGATTCACTCTATAACCGTGCAATTCACTGTTTCAACAAAAGATGGGCAAGAGATTGAAAGAGGCAAAACAAACGTCTATCCAAATGAATTGAAGCCTGGAAAAGAAGCCGAATTTGAACACATCACATATGGCGTAAATGAAGAAGTTACATTCACGATTGAAAATATCTCATGGTACCAAAGCTAATTGTTTTGAAATGTATCTAAGAAAGGCAGGATTATGAAAAAAAACTGGCTGATCAGCATGTCATTATCTATTCTAATTATTACAGCAGGGGTTTTAGGCTTTATACGCATTCAGAATTCTGCAGCAGAAGATGTTTTTGCTGAGTCTGAAATACTCAATGAAAATAAGGATAATCAGGAGGAGACTGAACTTGATTTAAAAGAAATCATCAGAGAAGCTCAAAAAAAGGTTGTCATGGTGGAGCTTGAAGATGGAACAGTCGGCTCCGGGTTTCTCTATAATAATAAGGGAGACATTATCACAAACGCTCACGTCGTCGCAGGTGTCAAAAATGTTAAAGTCAGAACCACGGATGCAAAAGGATTTGACGGGAAAGTGATTGGCATCAGCACGGAGACAGATGTTGCATTAGTGAGAGCAGAGGGATTAAAGAATCAGGAACCTTTGCACATATCGAAGGATCATGATGCAGAGCTTGGGCAGGAAATATTGGCGCTTGGAAGTCCGCTTGGGCTGCAGAATACAGTTACTACAGGGATTATCAGTGGAACAAACCGTGATTTTGATCTGCATCCTTACAAGTATTCTGGTGTTCATCAAATTTCCGCCCCTATTGCACCCGGAAACAGCGGGGGGCCTCTTTTAGATAGGAAGAATGGACAGGTGATCGGAATGAATTCAGCCAGAATGGAAGAAGGAGAGATCGGATTCAGCATACCTATTGAAGATATCCTCCCTCTAGCAGAAAGCTGGTCTCAAAATCCGATGAAATCTCTTCCTGTCAATCTGGGTCTTGACGATTCAGTGAAAATCAGTGAAAATAAAAAGTTAGAAACAGCTGATTATTTAATCAGCTACTACATAGAAAGCCTTGACTTCCACGACTATGTAACGGCCTATTCATTAATAGGGAGCAGCTGGCAGTCTGAAATGTCATATGATGCCTTCAGAAATCAGTTTAAAGATCTATCATCTATTAAAATAAAGGATCTTAAAACGGAAAAAAAAGGTGAAAAGATTCTAGTAAATGCAGACATTATCGCTGAGGTAAAACTAAACGGCAAAAAAGCTGAGCAGAAATATAGAGCTTCTTATACAGTGGCATATGAAAATGAACAGGCCAAAATTATTGAAGAAAAGAAAAACTGAAGAGGTGATGTGAATGAAAGACATATTTATGCTATTTAGTGTGGCAGGTTTGCTGATTTCCATGTACTTTGGGGGAATTGCTTATTTTGCGTATGTAGAGGAAAAAACGGATGAAGTGTTTATGAATGTTTCTTATTGCGCGGTATTTTTGAGTGCAGCCGTTTATTCTCTTCATTTAAAAGATGAAAAGAAAAGACAGAAAAACAGTTGATTTATTGCAAAGAGGAGGCGGGGTGCCTCCTTTTTGCATACGTTTTTATTATTGGCCTTCTTCAGTTTCTTCTTCAGCACCATCTTCTTCAGGTGCTTCTTCAGTAGTTTCTTCTTCAGTGCCCTCTTCAGTAGTTTCTTCTTCTGTACCTTCTGTTTCTTCCATGTTGTCTTCTTCAGGTGCATCTGTTTCTGTGTCGTTACAAGCAGTCATTAATGAAATTGCCAATAAAGAAGCCCCAACTTTTAATAGCATATCTTTTTTCATTTTTCTTTTTCCTCCCTTGTAACCTATCTGAATGAGATTTTTTAACCTGCATGTCTGCTGGTCAAACTCATCATAATCGATTTTTGGAGAAAAAATGTCTTTTTTACGAAAACCGAACATGCTTTTTACATTCGCTTATTAATTTTACAATCTGTTAAAAAATAGCTGCTTTACCCAATAGCTGCCAAAGCTTCCAGAGGAGGAGTCCCATTTGCAAATCCAACAGCAAAAATCGTATAGGCCGTATCTGCTTTAAATTGAACTTTTGGAACCGTCAGGACGACATTATCTGTTCCGGCTACACGCACTTCCAAATCCACTTTTCCCGGAGCCACTTTTATGTTTTTGGTCGCTTCGAGGAATGGAACATCTTTAAAGAGGACGTCGCCATTTTTAACAGCAATGTCAACTGAAGGAGCATCAGGAGATAAGTGGACAAATTTGACACTGGCTTCTCCTGCAGGCACGAACGTTCGGTCAACAAATGGAACCAGTCTTATAGAAGACAGATTTCCTGCAGCTGCAATTGTGTATGTGATGCCTGGAAGAAGCATATACATGTCAGACAGAACAGGGCGGTTTGTTGTACCGGCAGCATATATATCCACCCGGTATTGACCAGCCGGCAATTGGAGATAGTCGCTGATTTCCTTGTATTTCACATTTTGCAGAGTCAGTTTCCCGTTAACGTAAATATCCACAGCCGGTGCGTCAGGCGATGCATGAATCACTCTGACTCTTGACATTCCTGGCTCCATTTGAGTCTGCGGCAAACGTGCCGCCTGGTATTGCATACTGTAGATCCATTTTTGCATCGCATTTAAATGTTTCTGATAATACGAGACATGCTTTTGAGGATCGCTGTACTTGTAAAATTGCGCAAGCATATCGTACCTCATGGCTTTTTCAGCATATTTATTCATCTCATTCATATTAGCGCACTCCCATCTATTCATTCGTCATTAACATATGAATCGGTTTGGGTGAATGTCACAAGTTTTTTCAAGAAGGATTATGTTTTAGCTGGAAGCAAGTAGGGTAGCTTACACTTGAAGTCTAAATCTGGAGGAATTAATCATGGAGCATTATGATCAAAACGTTGGAGAAGTCACACTTTCTTATTCAGATGATGGAGCCGGACATTGTATTGTTCTGCTGCACGGGTTTTGCGGAAGCCGCGAATACTTTCAAAAAGTGATTCCCGAACTGTCAAAAAAATATCGAGTGATTGCTGTAGACTTAAGAGGTCATGGACATTCAAGCACAGCCAAAGGTGATTACAGGATTGAACACATGGCAGATGATCTTGCAAAATTGATTCAAGTTCTCGAAATTGATAAAGTAACCATGATCGGCCACTCACTGGGAGGATATGTAACCCTTGCTTTTGCAAACAGGTTCTCAGATATGCTCCACTCATTCTCGCTTCTGCATTCAACTGCACTTCCTGATGATGAAGGCGGAAAAGCTAATCGCGTAAAGGGCATCAAGCGCATTGGGCAAGAGGGAATAGAAGGATTTATTGAAGATTTAATTCCAAAGCTGTTTGCGCCCGGAAATTTAGAGAAATTAAAGGGTGAAGTGGAGTCAGCCAAACAAATCGGCTTTAAAACCTCTGAGTACGGAGCAATTGGAGCATTAGAGGCAATGAAAAACCGGGCTGATCTGCAAGAGGTCCTTAAAAAAGAAGACCTGCCCATTCTGCTTATAGCAGGCAGAGATGATCAAATTATCCCTGCGGAAAAAACCTTTTTACATAAGGGAAATCATATTACTGAACGTGTGCTTGAAAACAGCGGACATATGGGGATGCTTGAGGAACCTGGACAATTGACGGAAATCATCTTTGAATTCCTTGGGAAAAACGGCAAGCAATAAACGATTAATGCGGGTGCTGAATTGATGTTTAATTTAGTACCCGTTTTTGACCATTTATGATTCTCAAGAATCTAGAAAAAATCAGCTTAAGTACTTACTCAGTTTGCAGGAAAAAAGTAATTTAAAAAACGCCTAGGAATCACTAAGCGTTTTCTAATGGTAATTATATGAATTTTCTCATTCAAATGAATTTAAGCGTTGTTAATTTTGATTCAGTTGGGCAAGCTTCACAAACGTGAGTTCATCTTCAATTAATCCGCACGCGCCGCATTGCACTTTGTAATGCGGTCCTTTATAGGCTATATGAAAAGGGTCGAGTGCTTCTTGAGAAAATTCCTGAACAACGCTTCCGGTTTGAGGATCAAGCTTGACGGACTTTGGCGTCTGTTCGATTAAGTTAAACCTGGTTCGGTTCGTCTTGCAGTTTGGACACAGATAAGGTGCAGTCATAAAGAAACCTCCTCTCGTTATAGGGGTATTTTTTCCATAACAAGGGAGGATTATGTATTTGCTTCTTTATTTGGAACGGTCGAGCTTTCCGAAAAGCTGGATCAGCTGATAAAGCTCTTCATCTGTATAGCATTGAAAACGCTTTGAAAAAAATTCTGTTTTCTTACTTTCAAATTCTGTTAAGACAAGATGGCCTTGTTCAGTCAGTTCGATTACGGTGATGCGGCGGTCATTAGGTGACCTTTTTCTTGTAATAAGGTCTTTGGCAATCAAAGAATCCGTTACAGTAGTAATATGACTTGCTGAAACATCGAGCTCTTTTGCCAAAACGCTTGAATTTAACGGTCCGTTATCTTTTAAGCTTTTAAGAACAATAAATTCGTTTCGCGACAAGACATTGCTAAGTACCTGGTTAATTTCATTTCGGAGCTGCCGAACGATATTCCTCATTAAAGATTCCATTTCATACATCATTTGTTCACGATTTTCCACGATTAAGCCTCCCGGTCAGACCAATAGAGAACAGAATTGTTCATCTACTTAAATATTCATTAAATGTAATGAAACAATCATAAATTGTCAAGAACAACTGAGGGAGAGAGCAGAATTCTGGGATTTAAAGCTAGAAATGATATAATGGGAATATAGATTCACGCAGAGGAGGAAATAAGATGACTGAGAAAAAAACAGAGCTTGCTGCGTTTGCAGGAGGCTGCTTCTGGTGCATGGTCCAGCCGTTTGATGAACTTCCGGGCATCATAAGCGTAACTTCAGGCTACACTGGCGGACATAAAGAAAATCCAACCTATGAAGAAGTATGCAGTGAGACAACCGGCCACTACGAGGCTGTTCAAATTGCATTCAATCCGGATATTTTTCCATACGAGAGGCTGCTTGAGCTTTTCTGGCAGCAGATAGATCCGACAGATGCCGGCGGTCAATTCTACGATCGCGGTGATTCGTACCGCACAGCCATCTTCTTCCACAATGAAAAGCAGCAGCAGCTTGCGGAGGAATCCAAGAAAAAGCATGAAGAAAGCGGCCGCTTCAAAAAGCCGATCGTGACTGAAATCCTGCCTGCCAAACCATTTTATGAGGCAGAAGACTACCACCAGCAGTACTATCAAAAAAGTCCTGTAAGATACAATCAGTACCGCAAAGGTTCCGGCCGTGATGCTTACATTAAAGATCATTGGGACAAAAACGATCTAAAAGAAAAGTTAACACCTATTCAGTACGAAGTTACTCAAAACAACGGTACGGAACGTCCATTTCAAAATGAGTATTACGACCATGAGCAGGACGGCATTTATGTAGATATCGTTTCTGGAAAACCGCTTTTCAGCTCAACAGACAAATACGATGCAGGCTGCGGCTGGCCAAGCTTCACCCACCCCATTACAGAACATGAAGTTGTAGAGAAAAAGGATTTTTCACACTTCATGATCCGGACAGAAGTCAGAAGCAAATCAGCGGATTCTCATCTTGGACACGTGTTTAATGATGGACCAGGGCCAAACGGGCTCAGATACTGCATTAACTCTGCGGCACTCCGGTTTGTTCCGAAAGAAGACCTTGAAAAAGAGGGGTACGGAAAATATTTGGTTCTGTTTCAATGAAAAATGAGGACAGCCTGCGGGCTGTCCTTATTTTTTGGGCAGGAAGTGAATTTGCGAAAAGGCAATATCTGTTACATGATATAGACCGCAAAAAAGACAGCCTAAGCTGTCTTTTAAGATGGTTCTTTAAGTTTTGTGCTGACTACCAGCCGCTCAAGGTGCGTCTTCTTCTTAAGGTCAAACGTCCCCGTACAAGTGATTAAATTCAGCTTTTTCTCTTGACTGAATCCAAAGATGGAAGGCAGTGGAGCATCATCAAACGGATAGGCTTTTTTATCCTGTACAACAAATGTTAATTCTTCACCATTTTTACCGTATACGATGACTTCTTCTCCGGGTTTGATGTCTTTTAAACGGAAGAAAACAGCAGGTCCGGTTTTGTTGTCAACGTGACCGGCGATGACTGAGTTTCCATTTTCTCCTGGAAGTGCTCCGTTTTCATACCAGGCTGTCAGTTTGTCATCGGAAGGGAGCTCCATCGTGCCGTCATCAGTCAGACCGACAGATTCGACGTTTGCTTCAATGTCTAAGGATGGGACAACGATTTGTACAGGCATGATTCCTTTTTTAGAAGACTGTTTATTGTCCGGCTGATTGCTTACTGTCGCCGATGCTTGTTCAATTCGTTTTTCTGTTAGAATGACTTCCTCATCGGCTGCACATCCGTCCAAAAGCAGGAACAGGGCAGCGATATTAATGGCTGCTTGCCTTTTTCTTGTAGCCATAAACCATCAGAGCACCTAGTCCAAGAATAGATACTGCTGCGATTGGAAGATAGTTAGTTGTGTCAGCAGCGGATGTGCCGCCCATGCCGGTTTTAGGCATTTCAGAAGGCATCATTGCAGAATCCGCAAGGACAAGAGCTTCTAAAGCAGGCTCTCCGCCAGCAAACCCAACTGCGATAACTGTATAAGCCATATTAGCTTTCAGTTCTGTTCCGGCAAGATCAAGGACAACATCTTCCGTTCCTGCACCTCTTACTTCTAAGTCATATGATCCAGGGTCAACTTCGATGTAATCCGTTACACCTTTAAATTCTGCTCCAGGGAATAGCACGTCTCCGCCTTTAACTGCTACATCAACAGCAGGCGCATCAGGTGATAAGTGAGAAACACGCACTTTCGCTTTTCCTTCTGTGACCATGTTGTCATCGTTTAATACTTTTAATTCAAGTGAATCAAGCTTGTTAATGGCAGCAGCTGTATAAGCCATGCCTGCTTCTACTGTTAAATCTGCTGAGATAACAGGCTCTCCGTCGGCAACTGTGCCTGCTGCAAAGATTTCGACTTTATGATCGCCTGCAGGAACCATCATGTAATCTGTTGCTGCTTTAAACTCTGCGCCTTCAACAACTGTTTTTCCGTCTACAACAACATCAACTGCCGGGGCATCTGGAGAAGCATGTACAATTCTGACCATTGCATCATTTTCAGCTGCATAAACTCCAGTACCCAAAGCCAAAAGTAAAACCATTGCTGCCATCATTGAAAAAATCTTTTTCATTTTCCCACTCCTCTTTTAAATTGTTGGACATGAGTCCTTGTATTAAATATAAATAAAAGTTGTACAAAGTGTATACAGTTATGGTGCGCCGAATGTGCTGTAGAATTTTTTCTCTGAAAAATCATCCTTTTCTGATAGAATCATAGGAATTTGATATAATCTTATAAACGACTTCACGAGGAGAGGATCACTATGACAATTAAAGGATTTGAACATGTAGGGATACAAGTAGCAGATATAGAGAAATCGATTGAGTTCTATCAAACTGTTGCAGGGCTTAAGCTGATGGACCGATTTTTACATACAGATGGTAAAATGAAGCTTGCTTTTTTAGGAGTAAATGATTCTATAATCGTTGAATTAATTGAAGGGTACAATCCGAATCTTCCTGCAGAAGGAAAAGTGCATCATGTGGCTTTTAAGGTAAGCAATATTGAATCAGAAGAAGAAAGACTGCGCGGTCTTGGTGCCGAATTTATATATGACGAAATTACAACTTTGCCAAATGGAGCGAAATATCTCTTCTTTAAAGGTCCAGACGGTGAATGGATTGAGTATTTCGAACCGATGAATGGCTAACATGATGAATTTTTCAAAAGAGCTGGATAGAGCAGAAGAAGAGTATCTGCAATTATTTTGCCGCGTGAAAGATACTGCGCTTTATAAAGCTTTCAGGGATGACGCGCTGAAAGGGATGTACAGCCATCACTTTGCAAAAATGACGACTCCTTACCATCCCATTCTCTTAAGAGAAGTGCTCGCAGCTTCAAAACAAGCTCTAAATCGAAGTTTCATCCATGTTAAGCTGCCTTATAATGCAAGGGTAGATAAAAAAATGCTGTCCTATTTAACATCGGAAGACTATTTTTGCGATCTGGATTTGTATTATTATCATGATTTAAAACAAGTGGATACTTGCACCAGAATCATTACAAAGCTTGGCGAGGGTGATGCCCTTCGAGATGCATGCCGTGCCATGGAGCTCTACGATGCCAGACATATAAACGCATCTTTTGCAAAGAACAAAATGAAACGGAAAAAACCATTTTATCTTTCAAAAGAAATACGGCTTTACGTCTGTTATGAAGATGGAGTGCCGATCGGCAGCGCAGAGCTTTACATCTCGCCTGTCACAAACATTGCGAAAATTGAAGAGGTTGCGATTTTGGATGAATATCAGCGCAAGGGATACGGTTCATCTTTTATGAAGTTTCTCTTAAATGAAGCCAAGCAGCTCGGAGCGGCCTGTGCATACCTCATTACCGTCAATGAAGCATCTTCCAGAACTTTTTATGAAAAGCTGGGATTTGTAAAAGTTTTAGAACAGGAGAACATTTTTAAGAATCTGATTTAAAGATCTTTTTATCTTTTTTCAGGAAATGGGCGAATGCACATACGAGACAACCACCTACCTCATAAAGTAAGACTGTAAAGAAATTCAAAAATGAAGAGGTGTTTGTTCATGTACGGTTATGACTGCGGATGTTCTTATCCTTCTTACCCTGTTCAATGTGGCGGGTATGGAAGCAGCTTTGTATTAATTGTTGTCTTGTTTATTTTGTTAATTATTGTTGGTTCAGCTTATATTTGCTAGTTAAAAGCAGAAAGCCTCTTAAAAGGGGGCTTTTTTCTTTGCCAAAAAAGTCCAGGATACACTTTGGTATAATAGAAGGGCAAAATTATAAAATGAAGTGAATAAATATAGGAATTAATTCCCCATTTTGTGTTTTAATAGGAAAAATTTGAAATAAAATTGCTATTCACTTGTCGAACTGTTATGATGAAGTAGAATTATTTTTGTTCGCAGTAAAAGTTTCAAAAAGCTTACGTCTTGATTGAAATGAACATGAACAAGAATAGTAATACATTGTGTGTTTACACACTAGGAGGCAACATAACATGGAACAAGGTAAAGTAAAATGGTTTAACTCAGAAAAAGGTTTTGGATTCATCGAAGTTGAAGGTGGAGAAGATGTATTCGTTCATTTCTCAGCTATTCAAGGCGAAGGCTACAAAACATTAGAAGAAGGCCAATCAGTTACATTTGAAACTGAGCAAGGTCAACGTGGACTTCAAGCAACTAACGTTCGCAAAGCATAATCCATATAATTGTCCGGGCAGCCCTTATTACAGGGCTGTTTTTTTGTATGTGCAGAATTAGTCACGAATAAAAAGGACCTCAAAATGAAGTCCTTTTTCAAGTCATTCTAGTCAGTCATTCAAAACCTTTTCAAGCGTGCTTCTTGTTTTAGGGCCGTAAATCCCGTCGTCTGCTAAATCAGGGAAGCGCTGCTGAAATTTAAGGACGGCACCTTCTGTTTTAGGGCCATAAACACCATCCTCCACAAGCCCTGAGCCAATGTCATTTAAGCCTTGCTGAAGTTTTAGAACGTCACTGCCTCTGCTTCCAAGCTTAAGTATGGTATTCGGAAGGCCGAATGTATTGACCTCAATTGAGAGAGCCTCATGTGTTTTCGGTCCGTAAATTCCGTCCGCTTTTAATTCTTTTTTAGCTGTCTGATAGTAATAGACGGCTTTCGTTGTTTTCGGGCCAAAAACACCATCGACTGTCAAATTTGCTTCTGCTGCTTTATTTAAGGAACGCTGCAGAATTTCAACATTCATACCCCTCGCGCCTTCTTTTACAATTCCGGACTCAGGCAGAGTAAAGATATAAGGGATATGTTCCTGGGCGCTGCTTGCCTGAGGTGCTGTCAACATTAATGCGGATGCCGTAAAGACGGCTGCTGAAACCATTTTCCATTTTTTCATGTTTTCTCTCCCCTTTATTTTGGTTTACATGCATGAGACGGAAGGAAGAAGAGAATAGTTTCATATATTGTTAAAATTTACATTTTATTGTTGGAAATGAAACTTATTCCATGTTGAATCGTATTAAGAGGAGATACCTTTTTATAAAAAAGAATAAAGGAGATATCAATGGAATTATTAATTGCTTATGCGGCTGTGTTTATTATGGCAGCTGTCCCGCTGTTCGAAGTTTATGGAGTGATTCCGATTGGGATACTAGCAGGCCTTTCGCCACTCGCAGTTTCTGTCGTTGCCTTCTTAGGAAATGCGTTTACAGTCATTTTACTTATAGTGCTCGTTGATAAAGTCAAAAGCTGGCTGCAAAGGAGAAAGATGAAAAAACATTCAGGAATGAATGTGATGAATGAAGAAGCTGTGTCTATTGAAGACGAAGATTCAAAGAAGTCAAAACGGGCAAAAAAAATCTGGAACCGCGCCGGTCTTCCAGGATTGACGATTATAGGCCCGCTTCTGGTAGGCTCTCATTTAGCTGCTTTTTTAAGCATGAGCTTTGGATCAAAACGGATGGTAGTTACGGGGTGGATGCTCGTCAGTTTAGTCATCTGGTCAGCTGCTGCCGGTATTGGAACCTGGCTTGGCGCGGATTTATTAACCGCAGAAGGTCAATATGAAGGCTTTTTAAAAGATTTTCTTGAAAAATAAAATGCAGATCCATGTCTAAAAAACAAACCATCAGTCGGTTTTTGTAGGAATCTATTTAATCAATGATAACTCTCCCTTAGCGTTCTTCTGCAGAAGAACGCTATTTTCATGTGGAATCTCCCATAATCACTCATATCTATCTACTAGTGTGAATATAATTTCGGGAGACTGCACAAGGATTTTTTAGGAGGGGAGGAGACCCTGCTCTTGATCGATACAATATTTATCAGTCATGCCCACCGTGATGAAGCATACGTGCGGGAATTGGTTAATCTGCTGACGATGATGAAGGTGCCGAATATCGTCTGCAGTTCTTACCCTGGCTATCACATTCCGAATGATGAGGACATATACGAATATCTTCACAAAAAACTAAGCGGCAATTCATGGGTCATTTATGTGCTGTCTGAACATTATTATAGAAGTCCCGCATGCCTGAACGAAATGGGCGCCTGCTGGATTCTGAATAAGAAATATACCGCCATCTTAACGCCCTCTTTTGATTATAAGGAAATGAAGGGAGCCATAAATCCGAATCAGATTTCGTTTAAGCTGAATGACCTGGACCGCCTTTATGAGTTTCTTGAGAATGCGAGAGAGGTTTTTAAGCTTGAGAAAACTCCGGGAACATTTTTGGTGAAAATATGCGAGCAGGCCGTTCGAAATGTCAATCAGCTTGCTGATGACGAAAAAAGAGACAGGAAGCTGATTTCCTGCCATTTAGAGGGAATCCGGATTGATCCCAAAGAAAGTCTTTGCCTCCAAATCAGACTGCGTTTAAAGAATCCTGAGGATCATGATATACAGCTGGATGTGCTGAAAATAAGACTGTCAGATGAAAATGGCGCTTCTTTTAACTATACGTTTCAGCCGGCAGATATAAAATTGTACAGCCTGGAAAATAAAATCGTTTTCCTGTCAGTAAAAATAGGAGATTCCAAGTATGAACCCTACTTGCATCAAAGTGAAAAAATAGATTTGAAATTCAGCAGGGATGTTTGGTAAGGGTTTCGATTTGATTGGAGGTATTGTGATGCAAGTTGAACTGAGTCCAGAGCAGAAAAACATAAGAAAGCAAATTGAAGAGAAACTGGATGTCATTATGCATTTTCTTAATTTAACAAGAGAAGAACGGCAAAAACAATCATACGAGAAAATTGAAAAAGTGTATGCGGAAATGGGGATGGCAGCCCATAAATTGCATATGACTCTCGATCCGAAACCGAAGCTCCAGCGTGAAACGGTCCGGCTTCGGGGAATGAAGCCTGAGCATCCGGAATTCTATCACCATATTAGGCCGGTAGAAGAGCTCTTGAACTATTTGGATGATACGCATGCAAATGATGAGCCTGTGGATCAAACACTTGGCGAAACTTTTTATCTGGATGTTTTTACACGGAAATGGGGGCATCTAGACAGGTATACTTTGCTTCGCAACGAAGAAGGATGGCTCATTAAGCACATGTCTCAAAGTGAGCAGGGAGGGCGGGATGCTGAACCAATCTTAAGCTATGTTCTCCGCCATGATCATGTTTCTTATCCCAGGAATTTAAGCTCAATTATGGAAGATATTTGGTACAGGGCAGCGGATGAAGGATTATCCCGTGATGAAGTGCAGGGCATGCTTAAGGAAGTGTCTGAATGGATTTCCATGACAGAGCAAAATTATCCAAGCCATATTGCCCTGAATAAAAATAAGCAAAAGGGCTTTTTCTCGTAGGAAACAGTGTTTCAAATAGGTAAGAATAGGTTTTTAGGGGGAGTGAAACGTGGGGTATTATTTAAAAGCAGATGAAGATGTCAATTTATTTGTTGAGGACATTGGCCCAAAAGATGGCCGTGTCATCTTTTTCATTCATGGCTGGCCAGTTAATCATAAAATGTTTGAGTATCAGTTCAACCAGCTGCCCCGCCTTGGATTCAGGTGCATCGCAATGGACATTCGCGGCTTCGGCAAATCAGACAGGCCGTGGACCGGCTATTCCTATGATAGACTGGCAGATGATGTACGGATCGTGATCGATTCCCTTCAGCTTAAAGAAATTACACTCGCCGGATTTTCAATGGGCGGAGCAATTGCGATCCGCTATATGGCCCGTCATGCAGGACACCAAGTAACGAAACTTGCCCTTTTTGCAGCTGCAGCTCCTTCGTTCACAAAGCGCCCTGATTATCCTTACGGCATATCCAAATCAGAGGTAAATAAATTAATAGACCAAACCTATAAGGACCGTCCAGAAATGCTATCTGGCTTCGGTCAGATTTTCTTCTCAAAATATATTACTGATAGCTTTAAAAATTGGTTCCAGGACCTTGGATTGGAAGGTTCGGGCCACGGTACAGCTCTGACTGCTGTATCTCTCCGGGATGAAGATCTCCGCTCTGATTTAGGAAAGATTTCTGTACCAACTGCTATTTTCCACGGAATGAAAGACCAGGTATGTCCGTTTATTTTTGCGAAGCTTATGAATGAGGGAATAAAAGATTCAGAGATAATTCCGTTTAAGTACAGTGGTCACGGCCTGTTCTACGACGAGCTTGAGAAATTTAATCAGGAGCTGGTCCGGTTTTTAGAATAGAAACGTATTTTCACATTGATTCATGCCTCTTTTGTAAGTATCATAAGGATAGCGTACATAAAGAGGGGGCACCATTTTTTGAAACAGCACGTCCTATTTTACTCATTTGTTTTTCTGTTATGCTTTCTGCTCGGATTTATTCAAGCTCCGTTCTATTTGATTGCATTGCTGCTGATTCTTTCAATGAGCTGGTATATGTATATCCAAATCAGTCCGATTCTTTTTTCAAAGGATGTTCATAAATCTGAAAAATTCATCCTGAAGCATCAGAAAAACCCGATGTATCAGTTCTATTATGCCATTGCCAATAACCTGGACGATGAAGCGGAAGAAGCACTGGCTAAATTTAATGCCAAATACAAAAACTCTCACCGGCAGGCCTTAATGAATACATCTTTTGCACTCTATCGAAAGGATGTTTCAGAAGCTAAAAAACATGTCGTTTCTATCAAACCTCCTGTTTACCGAACTTATTATGAAGCCTTAATCGCAGCAGAGTCCAGACAATATGACGGGGCGAAAAGACTTGCAGAACAGCTCCCAAAAGGCTGGATGAAAGAAAGTGTGCTTGCTGAAATTTCTCAAAAACAGGGAAACAGAGCTTCTGCTAAACAACATGCAGAAAGTGCCTATGAGCAGACAAGGGGCTTGCAGAGATACTTAATCTATAAAAATAACGAAACTTATTTTGCATCGTAGGGCATCAATCATGGGATTGGTGTTTTTTTGTATGATAAAAATACGTTCGCTTTGTATTTGCACATGATCTTAAAGCGAAATTAGACTTACTTTGCCAATCCGGATGAAATACTTGCCAGAATGCCTCTTTTACTAGCCGGAGATGGAAAAAAACTTTCCTGATTATATGAATACCATCCTTTTTCCAATTGATTCCCAGGCGATGTTGTGAATAGGAACAAAAAAGATTTTTCTGAATAAATTGAAAGGAATAGTTGAAATTCACTGGAATGTATTGTAAACTCAAAAATAATTATTTGAAAAGTGATGAAAAGGACATGAGTCATTTTAAACGGTTTTCAGAGAGGGAAGGATTGCTGAGAGCTTCCTAACGCAGAAAATGAACTTACCGCCTTGATACTGCACGGAGGAAATGCCGTGCCGCAGACGCTGCGTTAAAGCGCTGGAGCCATTTCTTTTCTTAAAAAGGATGGAAAGCTGGGTGGAACCACGGGCAAACGCGCTCGTCCCTATTTTAGGGATGAGCGCGTTTTTTTAATTTCATAAAAATGTACAGATAAGGGCACGGGTCATTTAGACGGTTTACAGAGAGGGAAGGAAAGCTGAGAACTTCCTAATGCAGGAGAATGAACTTACCGCCTTGGAACTGCACGGAGGAAATGCCGTGCCGCAGACGCTGCGTTAAAGCACTGGAGCCATTCTATTTTTATAAAAATAGAATGGAAAGCTGGGTGGAACCACGGGTGAACGCGCTCGTCCCTATTTTAGGGATGAGTGCGTTTTTTTATATTCTATCGAAATGAGGAGTGTTTTAAGATGAAGAACAAATTATTATTAAAGGATTTGGCCAGCGGCAATCAAGAAAGTAAAAAAGTGATAGGTGGCAAGGTAAATGGCAAGATTGTAAGTTTGAATGACATAGTGGATGAGATCGAAGAAGTGCAGCATATTACAATTGAATCTGATGAACGACAGGATTTCTTGAATCATACTTGCGCACAAGTTCTTGCACATGCGGTTAAGAGGTTGTACAAAGGAGCGATTTTGGGAAAAGGCTCTTATCAAAACAGCGGGTTTTACTATGAATTTCAACTGTCTCACAGCATTCGCGCCGAGGAACTCCCAATGATTGAACAGGAAATGCAAAACATACTTGGTGAAAAACTGGAAATCGAACGTCTGGAACTGTCATATGAAAAAGCCGCTGCACTTCTATCGGAAAAAAGAGAAAAATTGAAACTTGAGCTTATTCATGAACAAAGGGAAAATAACCCGATTTCCTTGTATAAGCATGGAGATTTTATCGATTTATACAGCGGGCCGCAGCTGCCTTCTGCGGAATTCATTAAAGCCTTTAAGTTATCTGCTGTTTCCGGCTCCTACTGGAAGGGAGATAAGAATAATCTAGCCATGCAGAGGATTTCAGGGATTGCCTTTGCCAGTAAAAAAGAATTAGCTCTTCATGTAAAAGAGATGGAAGAACTAAAAAAGCGGGATCACCGCAAGATTGGAAAAGAAATGGAGCTGTTCATGTTTTCAGAGGAAGCGCCCGGCATGCCTTTCTTTTTGCCAAACGGACAGCTGTTGAGAAATGAGCTGCAGAATTTTCTCCGTGATATTCAAGTGGAAGGGGGCTATCGTGAGGTGCAGACTCCATTGATGATGAATGAAAAGCTGTGGAGGCAGTCAGGACACTGGGATCACTATCATGAAAATATGTATTTTTCTGATGTGGATGAAACGAAGTTTGCATTAAAGCCTATGAATTGTCCGGGACATATGATGATTTATAAAAACCAGCTTTATTCGTACAGGGACCTTCCAATCAGACTCGCAGAATTTGGCCAGGTTCACCGGCATGAATACAGCGGTGCTCTAAATGGGCTATTAAGAGTCCGCACTTTCTGTCAGGACGATGCGCACTTGTTTGTCAGACCAGATCAGATTGAAGATGAGATGAAAAGCGTGCTTCTTCAGATCGACAAAGTTTATCGTACTTTCGGCTTTGATTATTCTGTTGAACTATCTACAAGACCACTAAACTCAATGGGTTCAGACCACCTTTGGGAACAGGCGGAACAATCACTGAAACAAGTGCTTGAAGATCTTCATGTTGCTTATCAAGTGAATGAAGGTGACGGAGCGTTTTACGGTCCGAAAATAGATTTTCACATTAAGGATGCCATGAAAAGAAGCCATCAGTGTGCAACAGTTCAGCTCGATTTTCAAATGCCTGTGAAATTCAATCTAAGCTATATGGATGAAAAGAATGAGAAGCAAAGACCCGTTGTCATTCACAGGGCCATATCGGGGTCGCTTGACAGATTTCTCGGAATTTTGATTGAGCATTTCGCCGGAAACTTTCCATTATGGCTAGCACCCATTCAAGCAGTGATTGTCCCGGTGGCAGAAGTTCATCTTCATTATGCCGAAAAGCTGAAAAATCAACTTGAGAAATGCGGGATACGAGTAAACTTAGACAGAAGCAGCGAGAAACTGAATTATAAAATCCGCATGGCACAAAAAAGCAGGGTTCCCTACATGCTTGTCATTGGAGATAAAGAGATTGAAAAAAACGAAGTGAATGTAAGAGTGCATGGCGGGAAAAGTTCAGAAGCTATGGCAATTGAACAGTTTAAGAGCATGCTTTCAGAAAAAATAACTAAGCGGGAGCTCGGGTAAAGAGTTCTATATTAGATAAACGGAAGAAGAACTATAAAATCAATAGGTTTTCAGACTATTCTCTCATCTTGACCTTATCTAGTTTACTATTCTTAATAAGTGGAACAAAGACAGTAAGGAGGAGTGAAAATATGTCAAAAACATGGTGGAAATGGATGCTGCCGCTTTTTGTGATAGGGATGACAATCGGATGTTCAGACGGGACTTCAGACGATTCGGAAAAAACAACTATGGAAATAGCGGCAGAAACGGCAAATGAAGAATTGAAATCAGGCGCAATGGCTGAGATAAAAGATACGGAAAATAAAAATGTCGGAACGGTTACGTTTACAGAGCATGACAATCACATGATAATTGAAGCGAAAATGGAAGAGCTTGAACCTGGATATCACGGTTTTCACATTCATGAAAAGGGTGTATGTGAACCAGATGCAGAAGGAGGTCCATTTACAACAGCCGAAGGTCACTTTAATCCTGATGAAAGCAGCCACTCTGAACATGCAGGGGATATGCCTTCCTTATTTGTAAATGAAGATGGCAAAGCTGAATTTTCAGCCGCTTTTGACCGGGTAACCATGGAGCAGTTACTGGAACAGGAAAAAGCGATTATTGTTCATGCAAATCCGGATAATGCTGCAAATATTCCAGACCGTTATCAATCAGAAGGAAAAGCGGGACCTGATGAAGAAACGCTGAAAACGGGTGATGCCGGTGACAGGCAGGCTTGCGGTGTGATAAAAAGTGCAAAAGAAAGTTAAAGAGTTGAATTCTGATGGGAGCAATCGTTTTGGATTTTGCTCTCTTTTTTTGTTGAAACCGTTATACGATAGGGATCGCATAGCAATGTTAACGTCTTTTTAATAAAATTTTTCCAATTTTTCGAAACTAAATTTTGACTTCATTCGTATATGTACTATTGAAAAGGAGGCAATGCGATTGAACTATAAAAATTATGAAAAGAAACACGTTTATGGAGTGATTGGTTTTTTGATTATTATCCTCATCCCTTATGCTTCAATTTTATTACCTTTTATGGTAGCGGATGTCCTTTATGCTTCTAACCTTACTTGGTTTTTTCAATTTTCTAATGAAACGTATATGTTATATGGAGCGGGATTTTTATTGTGGGGAATTGCTGCATTAACTTTAGCCTTCAGGAATGTTGATAAAAAGTCCATTGTCATCAGTGTTTTTATCTTATTTTTTAGTGCCGCACCCTTAACATTTGGTGTCCTTCACCATAAAGAACTTAGTGATGAAGGAATTACATTTAATAACCTAATGTCCTTCGAAATTCAAAAGTACACTTGGGAAGAAGTTGATAACGTTGTTTTTCATTTATCAAAAGAAAAAGGGAAGCCATCCAATATTGAAATTAGATTTAAAGATGGAAAGCAAATAATGGTTGTAAAAAATGATCACTTCACAGCCAACTACCAATTGTTTACTCAGAAGCTGAGAGATCACAACATCGCATATGCTGATGAATAATCTTGGATCTTATTCTATAATTCAATAATAAAACACACCAATTTATATGTTCAATTGGTGTGTATCTTCTTGATCAAGCATCTTCAAGCTTAGCACTTGCCAGTCCAAGTAAAACCCCTAAAACGGCTCCGCCAACTACTTCTAAAGGCTGATGGCCAAGAACTTCTTTTAATTCTTCTGTTCGTTTAATATGACCGAGACCTGGAAGGTGCTCTGAAATAACCGCCATTTCGCCGTCAATATCGTTGATCAGCTTGGCAATTTCACCAGTATGGCGTCTGATTCCCTGTGCATCATACATCACGATGATTCCGAAGATGACGGCAATCGCTGTTTCAATGGAAGAAGTTCCATTTTTTGCTGCTACATAAGAGGAAAGGGCTGCAACGCCTGCTGAATGCGAGCTTGGCATTCCTCCTGTGGTCACTACTTGTTTTATATCCCATTTTCCGGACAGCCTCTTGTATGTAAATACTTTAAGGCCCTGTGCTATGGCAATTGCACTTATAGCTGTTATGATTCCTCTGTTCATCTTCTTTTTCTTTTTCATTGCTGGGTTTCACCTCTTATTAGTAGTAAGTGCGCTGTATGTAATGCGAAAACTCTGATGTAGCATAAATACCCCTCGCGGCTTATTCTAAACGTTATTATTTTCTAAATCGTGATAATTATTTAAGCTGAGGGCAGTAAATAAATTTATAAAACGCGCTGTTTATAAAAGGGCAAGAGGGGAAAAAAAGACTGGCTGAAGAATAATCAGTAAATCCTTTAAATGAACAGGGGATTTTAATGAAGGAGGTTATGAAATGAAAGAAAGTGATCTTCCATTGAAATTAGGCAAGCCTGCACGCCGGGCGCTTGAAGGTGCCGGATATTTGCGGCTGGAACAGGTTGCGGAGAAAAGCGAAGCTGAACTCTTGCAGCTGCATGGCATGGGGCCGAAAGCTATTAGACAGCTGAGGGAAGCACTGGATGAAAAAGGATTATCTTTTGCAGAATCAGAAATTGCGAATAAAAACTGAAAAACAGTTAAAAAGCACACCGGAAAATGGTGTGCTTCTACTTTTTCACAATTTTAGAAGGATTGTTGATTTTATAAGGCACAGAAATCTCTAATAGAAATGCCTCATCTTCGACATCTTTTCCTTTAGGTAGGCTTTTCTTTACGATTTTACCGTTAAAATCAAGGTCATCACCTGGAGAGAGCTCAAACTTTTTCAAGGTTTTGCTGTGTGAACACCAGGCAAGTCCAACTTCAAGCGGCTCATCGCCATCAATTCGTACATCTTCCAAAACAACCACTTCGTCATTTTCTTCATTAAAATGATTCCAGCTCAGGGCAAATTGCTTCACTTTTCCTGTGAAATGAACTTTGTCATCTGGCAGTACAAGCTTGGCCGGTTTTTCTTTTTTCTCTTTTGCAGGTTTAGCAGGAGTTTTTATTTCTGATGAAGGCTCTGCTGGTTTAGCGGGTGCTTCAGGTTTTGGCTCCGACTTTTCAGCTTCAGGCTCCGGCTTCAATTCTTTTCCGAAATTTGAGGACTGCATTTCTTTTAGATATGCAGGATGAATACAGGAAAGATTGCCGTCCTGAAATTCAATGATGATTGTGTAATTAGAGTCACCAAATGTTTGGAATCCTTTTATTGTGACAAGCCTTTGATGGGTTCTGTCTTTGTACCAGTATTCTTTTTTTACTCTGAGACCCCATTCTTTCACTTTTTCATCATAATGTCCTTCATCGTCAAATAATTCGTAGTCTCCTGCTGGAGGGATATAATTTGTTAAGTTGGCGTCTTCAATATGAGGCAAAATAACTGCCATGCTCTCACGTCCTTTCAGTTCTATTGTACAGGGTGAGTCAAAGGAAAAAAAGCGAATGACATCATAAGGTGAAACTACTGTGGAAATTTAATGTGTTCTAATGATTTTTGGATAATATTCACAAATAGAAGAATTTTTGGTGTATCATTGTCATAGCAGTTCTGAACTGGGAAATCTTTATTTCAATTTTAAGGTCTAATAATGGCTTCATTTAAAGAGAAGACAAGGCAGGTGTCTAATATATGTTGTCCTTTCCGGCTAAAACGACGAGAGTACAGAAAATGAATATGATAGAGATTATAAAAAAAAAATTGCTGGCTACTTATGAAGGGAAAATAATGGCTATTGGAGCTTATGGATCAGTAGGTTGGAAAACAGATCGCCCTTACTCAGATATTGAACATCATATTGTAACGGAAAATGGATTCAGACTTCAGAATCTTGAATTTGTTTATAAAGAGTTTAAGATTGAACTAAGTATGAATGAAAGAAACGAACTTCTTAAAAAAGCAGGAAAAGTAGATGAATCCTGGCCGATCACTGCAGGAGTCTATATGAACATTCTGCCAATCTATGATCCGAATGACTTCTTCGAAGAATTAAAAAAAATTCCTTTTAAAAGCAGTGATGAAGTATTTAAGGAAGTGATGCGGGAGTTCATGATCTGGGAGCCATATGAAACGATTGCAAAACTGAGAAATAATGCTGAAGTGAAAAATGACGGCTATATTCCGCTCGGAGCAAAGGACCTCACATGGCAGACTGCTAAACTGATTGGACTTGCAAATAAGAAATACTTCAGTACAAAAGTGAAGACACTGGAAGAAGCAATTTCAATGGATTCGAAGCCGTCTGGATTTAGAGAACTGGCAGTTATGGTTATGGAAGGAAAATTAAGTAATAAAGCTGAGGTATATCAGAATTGTGAAGATTTATGGGAAGGGCTGAATGAATGGTTTTGTGAACTTGATATTGAGTATCAGATCACGGATCTTCCATTTTGAATAAAGTAACAGCGTTTCTTTTATAAGAATCGCCTTTAATAGAGGAAAATAAGGATCGTGTCCAGTTCGTAAAAAGAGTAAGTTTGGAGGAGTCAGAATGAATAATGGAATCATTCGGCCGTTAGTTATCTGCCCTTTTCAAAAGGATAACCGGATTTTAGTGGCAGAAGGGTTTGACGAAAGCAAAGGAGATCATTACTATCGTCCAATCGGCGGGGGAATTGAATTTGGAGAAAGCAGTGCTGATGCACTTAAAAGGGAAGTTGAAGAAGAGATCCAGGCAACTATTTCAAATATTTCGTATCTTGGGACCATAGAGAATATCTTTCAGTTTAACGGAAAGCAGGGGCATGAAATTGTACAGGTCTGTCATGCTGAATTTGCGGATTCAACTATCTATGAACTGGAATCGTTTGAAGGTATAGAAGATAATGGGACAACTTTGAAGCTTTATTGGAAGTCTTTAAGTGAGTTTGAAGATGGAAACCTGCGTTTAGTACCTGAGAATTTACTGGAATTGCTGAAAAGGAATGGCGGGATTAGAGTTTTTAGAGGAGAGCCAAAATGAAATATGATGGTTATAATGGAAAAGAAATGAATGTGCAAGTAAGAGATTTTAAGATGCACGCTAAATTATATGGTGAGAAAAAGGGCTGTCCGACAGTTATTATGGATGCTGGATATGGGGATTATTCCAAGGCATGGACATCCATTATTCCTGAGGTTTCAAAGGTAACAGAAGTGTTGGTTTTTGATAGGGCGGGCTTAGGAAAAAGTGAAAGAAGCGCCCATCCAAGAACCAGCATTGAAATGGTTAAAGAGCTAAAGGAACTTCTGCTGAAGCTGAATATCAATGGACCTTATATATTAGTAGGTCATTCTTTTGGAGGAGTAAACGCACGCGTTTTTGCCAGTCAATATCCACATGAGGTGGCTGGACTTATTTTAATAGATTCTACTCCCGAGAATTACAAAGAAAGATTCCTTCCAACGATGTCAAAAGAATTTCAGGAAGCTTACTATAATCAATTCGTATACGAAGGTACATATGAAGAATTTAAGAATAGTCTTTATCAGCTTAAAGAAACTAAGAGAAATTTGGACATACCTGCAATCATTCTATCCGCAGGAAAAAAAGCACATTATTCCACCCATTCTCAAGAGTTATGGAATGAGATGCAAAAAGAAATGCTGGATATCTTCATGAGAAGTGAGATGATCATTGCCAGTAATAGTGCTCATTACATTCAACATGACGAACCTGAAGTAGTAATCAATTCGATTAAAAGATTGATTAGTAAGTTATAGGATATATCTTTTTAAATGACGTTTCTTGTTTGAAGAGAGATCTTTTTTTATGGCCCTAAATATTTTCAGTAATAGCCGTTTAAGAAATAATCTTGCATGATGGATATATATTCCATGTTGAAAGGTGATTGCATGAGTACTATGTTTCAAAATATTATTTCTTCAAAAGAAGAATTCGAGGAATTCCGTTCAACTATTGGAAAGCCTAGCCAAAGAGCTGCTAATAAAGTCATTTCTTTTATAGATGATCATTGCCGTGAATTTATCTCTAAATCACCATTTTTATCGATGGCTTCTTCTAATTCAAAAGGGGAATGCGACGTTTCTCCAAGAGGAGATTTTCCGGGATTCGTAACGATTCTAGATGACAAGCATCTTTTTATTCCTGAACGTCCAGGTAATCGGAGAATGGACTCTGTTCATAACATCATAACGAATCCTAATATTGGCCTAATATTTTTTATTCCTGGGCTAGGAGAAACGCTAAGAGTAAATGGTAAAGCTTTTATTTGCCGAGATCCTGATTTGCTGGAAAAAAGTGCGGTGAATGGTAAAACTCCATTATTTGGTATTGGGGTGAAAGTGAGGGAGTGCTATGCACACTGTGCTAAAGCTTTCATTCGATCAGGTCTGTGGAATCCTGAATCCTGGCTGGCAAAAGAGACTCTTCCTTCAGTTCCTGATATGCTGGTGGCTCATACCAACATTCCAAATGTTACTTCTGAGCAAGTGGCGAAGGAGTTACATGAAGGATACGTAAAGAGACTCTATTAGGAGCTCAAGGTTTTGCAACGGGAGAATTTCAAAGGTGGAATAAGGATGTAAGAAGGATTAAGCATCTCATAACAAACTATGATTGTTCGTGAGAAATTAAACCAGTAAACTTACCAAACACCAAGTAAAGCTGAAAATATATCCTTCTGACAATTGGACAAAGAAATCCCCGAGAAAGTAACTAAAACTACATTCTTCAGTTAGATTTGAACGCTTATGATTTTATTGAAGTGTTCTTTTTTATGTTTATCAATAAATATTTATGATAAAGGAAAAGATTGGAATGAGGTGTTTTATGAATCGAGGAACCATTTTGTTTTTATATGCGGCTGTTTTTGTAATGGGTATAACCGTTTTATGCTTATGTCTTTTTTGGCTGCCGGATCTTGCTGATTATATGGCTGAGTTATTTCCGGAGTTTGCTTATTTGAAATGGCCAGTTCTTACAGGTGCCTATCTGACAGTCATCCCCTTTTATTATGCGCTATTTCAAGCGATCAAGCTGCTGCGTTTTATTGACGAGAAACGCGCTTTTACAGACCATGCAGTAACTACTTTGCAGCGAATTAAGCAATGTGCGCTGGTTATAACAATCTTATATACAGCGGGGATCATTTTGCTTGGCACTCAAAATGCACTGCATGCCGGGTTGGCACTTATAGGGTTCATTGTTATTTTTGCAGCTTTAACAATAGCCTTCTTTGCTGTCGTTCTGCAGGCAATCTTCAGCACCGCTCTGAAAATGAAAGCAGAAATTGACTTAACAGTCTGAGGTGATGAAATGGCGATAATGAGGAATAAAAAAATTCAAAATTACGGAGGTTTGAGTGAAGCCTATTACCGTTTTCGTTTTCTTTACTTATCTAATCATTACAGTTTTGTGGATAGCGAATTCAAGTCTATTATTTTCTGAAGGTGGAATGGCTGTCTGGATTCTTGCGTTACTTTTAGGGGGACTTGTTTATCGAAAGGAAAGAAACAGAATCATATTAGTTTCTGCTTGTTTCATGACTTTTTTACTTAGTTTAACTATTTTTATTGAACTCATTACAAGTTCAATGCCATAAATTACAAGATTATAAATGAAAAAATATAGGATTTTTTATCTGTTTTAGGTTCATTTTCAATCTTTAATCCCAGCGAAAATCACTGTGATTTTGTGCCTTCATTACATTTACAACGATACCTCCGATTTGCCTGCCTAATCTCAGCCCTTCATCATTATCTGCCTTAAAATGTACGCCGGCATACAAACGTGATAAAGCGCATTCTTCCATAATGTTTTTTATCCATGATGCTTCTTGAGGAAAGAAATAACTTAAGATCGGTTCTGCACATCCTGCAACAGCGGCGTGTGCAGATGGGTAGGCTGGAAAGCGCGGGGTAGCAAGCACTGGAGACAGGTTTCTGCCATATTGATTTGGACGTGCCACATCCCAAGCATATTTAAAAAACCAGGACATCACAAAGGCATCATTAACAGCAGCGTGAAAATAAGCGAGTGCTCTGGCAATTGGCGGTGATCCGATTCCGTATTTTTTGGCTAAACTGAAAATCATAGGAGTCATATTCTGGGTTGCTTCGACCGTTCCCCAGTAATTAGCGATGCGTATTTGCTGAGACGTCAAGGAAGATAAAGTTTGTTCAACAATAAAAAGTTCTTTACCCCAATCAATCTCTATAGGCTTTTTAATTTGCCAGTTAATACACTGCTGAAAGGGGTCAAGGAATTCATTGCTGCTTTGCCTAATGATAAAAAACATGGGGAAATACGCTGGTGCTGAATAAGGTTTAGGATGGGTTTACTCTCCCTGGTAAGGATGTTCTGACCATCTTCTGTATGTTGTTCTCATTTATCTGCCCTCTGAATCATCATCCTCGGTGAACAAAATCGTTCCTAGCGCTAAGAAACGCTTGGTTCAAGCACAGTCAATGTTGCATCTGTCGAATTAAGGTTAACATTAGCACCTATTGGAATGGCAGCTTTAAAAAACCCATGCCCGGTAGCAAGGTTGATGAGGAGCGGTTTTCCGATGGGGACTAACAATTCATTAATTAAATCTTCATATGTTGTATTGTATGAGACAAGACAATTCGTACATTCTCCCATGATAATACCAAGACAATCCTGAAATTTACCTGACATCATTAATTGGGTCAGATACCGATAAATCATGTTAGTAGGGGCATGAGTATCTTCTAAAAAAAGGATTTTTCCTTGGGTATCAATTTCATATGGAGTACCAAGGGTATTGACTAAAGAAGTCATATTTCCACCCACTATTGGACCCGTTACATTTCCCGGCACTAAACTCTTCAGGAGCATATCCGGCGGGTTTTGTATCACTCTTGGAGAATTCAATGTGGAAACTGCTTCAAAGAATTGATTGAAATTATAAACGGGTGTCTCGATTCTAAAATCAATCAGCATGAGACTATGAAACGTAATTAAATCACTAGATAGATACAAACTATTTAATAATACGGTAATGTCACTGTATCCAGAGATCATTTTAGGGTTCTCTTTTATCAGATCAAAATCCAGGAAAGGAAGAATGGTCTGAACTCCAGTGCCTCCTCGTGTGGGAAGGATCATTTTAACATTCGGATCTTTGAACATATCCATGACATCTTCGGCTCTTTGCTCAGCGGGTGCAGCTGTGATGCCCTCATAAGAAAAAACGTGTTTGCCGAAAACGACCTTATAGCCCAAATCTTTTAAATATTGGACTCTGTCATTAATAACTTTTGTACCAAGAGGGCTGCCAGGCGTCACCAGCCCAATCGTATCCCCTTTCTGCAGCAACGGAGGTCTTATTGCCATATTTTCCTCCCCCTGATTTCGCTTCAATTATAATTTACGATAATAAAAGGTATTAAAAGGTGCTCTGATATATGTCATATTCATGAAAACTACTGATTGATCAATTGAGTTTCCAATCTTTTATTAACCTGGATTCTTATACAAGAGCAGGGTGTGCTGGAAGTATTAAAATTCTATTCTCAGCATTACTTTAGGGATCGACATAAGCCCTTTAGCCGGTTTATTGTTATTGACTGCAGGAGTATCTGAACTGAAAGCGAAAAAGAAGGAGTCTGGCTTTATAGCGATTTTAGCGTCCCTATTTGTGCTCTATGTTTCTATAAAAATTTACTAACTGTTTAACAGGGGGGAGAATTCAAATGAAAAAGGTTCTGATACTTGGGGCAAGCGGATTGGTCGGAAAAGCGTTAATAGAAGAATTCGAGGATCGGTTTGAGGTATACGGGACGTATTGTTCCACAAAGACCAAACTTCCTGATACCAGACAGTTTCAATTAGAAATAAAAGATTGCGATAAAAGTATCACTCTAATTCAAATGATTAAACCGGATGTTATCATTTCTTGTTTAAGGGGTGATTTCGAACATCAATATGAAATACATAAACAAATAGCTTCTGAAATAAAAAGCATTAATTGTTCACTTTATTATTTTTCCACAGCAAATGTATTTGATGGAGATTATTTGAAGCATCATGCTGAAACAGATTTGCCTGTCTCACAATCAGATTATGGGAAATTTAAAATAAACTGTGAAAACATGCTGACTGAGAAATTAGGAGATCGTGCAAGTTTGATTAGAATTCCAGCAATCTGGGGAAAAGAGTCTCCCAGATTAGAGATGATTAAGAAAAGTATAAAAAACAATGAACTCATTGATGTGTACAGTAACCTCGAATGCAATTATCATTTGGACAAGCAGCTAGCCTTTCAAATGAGATTTATTATTGAAAAAGGATTGCATGGCATCTTTCATTTAGGGTCAACTGATATGAAGACACATGGTGAATTTATTCAAGAAATAGTGAAAAAGCTAACGAGCAAAAACCACATTATAAAAAATAACACCTTATTTCAGAAAGAAAACACGTATTATTTTGGACTTCAATCGATCAGAACAGACATCCCTCAAGAACTAAGATATACCTGTGAAGAGATTATTCAGGAATTAGTATATGTAAAATGAGCGTACCCGTAAGAAATATGGGTCGCTTTTTCTAATGATCAGAAGGAAATCTCCAAACACGAAGCGAATAAAATTTGAATGAGGTGATTGAACAGTTGAATTCAAAATATCCAAATAAAATACGGATAATCGGCTCCGTCGGCAGCGGAAAAACAACGCTTGCAAGAGAGTTATCCTCTATATTGAATATTCCTTATTATGAATTAGATAACGTCGTCTGGAAGAGGGATCAATCAGGTGATGTTAGAAGAACAGATGCAGAAAGAGATCATTATTTAAAATCGATTATCGCCTCTGGTACTTGGATTATAGAAGGGGTTCATAGCGAAAAATGGGTTTCTGCCAGTTTTCATCAAGCAGATTTGATCATCTTCCTAGATCCGCGTTATTCTGTGAGAACTTACCGGATTATGAAAAGGTTTTTCCTGCAAAAACTTCGAGCAGAAAAATCAAACTATAAGCCAACGATGAAAATATTTTTAAACATGTTTAAATGGAACCGTTACTTTGAAGAAAAGGGGAAGCCTAATTTCAATCAATCTTACGGAAAATACAGAAACAAACTATTAGTCATATCTACTGATCGTGAAACAGCGGATTGCTTGGACAGATTTAGAAGAAATATTATAAGACAAGAAATGAGCCGATGACGGAGTGTGCAGGAATGACCAAAGAGGGAAGAATCCGGGGGGACCTGAAGATGCAGGAGGGATTCGCTTTTATACAGTATTTTGGAAAATGAATGGAGAACCTGAGTGTGACAGGTTCTCCATTTGTTTGGCGGTGTTATGAAATTAATTCACAGGGTTTCCAATTTAATTGGCGGGGTTATGAAATTAATTCATGGGGTTTCAAAATTAATTGGAGGGGTTTTGGAATTAATTCACAGGGTTTCCAATTTTAATTGGCGCGCTTTTCGAAAATGCATTATTCCCCGCCGCTCGAATAACGGTTATCTCCCATGGTTACATTCTTATCTTCTCCAGGACGGTGACTGACAGTTTTTCTGTTGGACGTATTCTTCCTTCTAACATCAACTGCAAATGCTAAACCTAATGATCCAACCAATAATCCGATCAGCCAGGCCATCATCATTCCTCCCCGGATTTTTCAGATTCGTCCCAATTTGCTGTTCCCCACATATGCATTTGTTCAAGGACCGGCATGAGACTTTTCCCTTTTTTGCTCATCGAATATTCTACTTTAGGAGGCATCGTATTATATTGCTTCCGCTCGATAAATCCATCATCTTCAAGCTCTTTTAATTGCCTGCTCATCACTTTGTGAGAGACACCGGTCAGTAATCTGCGGAGCTCATTGTACCGCAGCGTGCCATCTTTTCCTAAATGCCACAGGATAACAGTTTTCCATTTTCCTCCGATTTTGCTTAATGTATATTCAATGGAGCACTTGAGCTTTCCTTCATTATTTAAAGGTGTTGTCACCGTATTCTTCCTTTCTTACCTCTATGATAGTATCTGACATAAAAGTGCATACTTACATCATAGAAAATCATTCGTTACAATAAACATGCTGGTGATTAAATACTACAGCCGAAGAGGAGTTTTATCAATGTTAACCTATCCTAGATCTTTTTCTCATATAGGCCTTTCCGTTCCGGACCTGGACAAGGCAGTTAAATTTTATACAGATGTGTTTGGCTGGTATGTCTTAATGGAGCCATCAAAAGTAGAAAATGATGATACAGCCATTGGCCAAATGTGCCGCGATGTGTTTGGTGACGAGTGGGAGACATTCCGGATTGCCCATCTTTCGACTGGTGACAAAATCGGCATTGAACTGTTTGAGTTTCCTCATAACGAGAAACCAGAGAATAACTTTGAATACTGGAAAACAGGAATCTTTCATTTCTGTATCCAGGATCCTG
Organism: Peribacillus frigoritolerans; assembly: GCF_004358755.1. Taxonomy (GTDB): domain Bacteria; phylum Bacillota; class Bacilli; order Bacillales; family Bacillaceae; genus Bacillus_P. The sequence goes on from NZ_SMZY01000001.1 coordinate 737,316, forward strand.
AAATTGAAGGCATGGTTGAAAAAATTAAAGAACATGGCGGCAAACAGCGCATGCCGATCCGAGAGTATTATCCAAATGAGAAGCCATTTAAAATGGTCTATGTGGAAGACCCATTCGGAAACATCTTTGAGATTTATACACATAGCTATGAGCTTACGTATTCTGAAGGAGCATATTAATAGGTGGGTAGATTAAAGGGCCGGTTTTGGTCCTTTTTCTTTTTTTAATTTTCTAAGTGAAACTTATTACTGCAATTGAACAAAAAGAACCAAGTTTGATCCTTTTTGTTCAATTACTCTCTCTTAATTTAACCGACAAGCCATTGTCATTTATGTACTGGAATCCCTCGATTTTGCCTTCCTCTTTTGAAGAGAAGAGGACTTCAGCTTCTATGTTTACCGTTTTTTCTTCATCTCCATTTTTCTGATAACCGACCTCTGCTAAGAAGGTATAAAGAGTTGGATGATTCTCGCTTTGATTAATCTTTATAGTATTAAGACTTAACTTAAATCCATTCTCGTAAGCAAAAGATGAATATTGAGACAAAATTGTATTTATAAAGGGATTGAGATAAGAATCTGTCATGTATGGTCCGTATACTTCTGCTATATATTTATCCAACTCTGGGTTCTCTTCTTGATTATTCATCACAGTCCGATATTTAGGATTCTGCAATAGATCAATAAACTTCTCATCTGGCCCGGTAAAAAGGTGCTCAATAACTTCGTTAATTGCTGTCTTATGCTGGTTTTCCTCTTCTTTTTGAGAGCAAGCAGCTACTGTGAACCCTGACATGATCAACATTAAACATATAAATAAGGACTTTACTTTATTATTATTTTTCAACTTAACACCACCGCCTTTTTAAATGTAATACGTTTAAAAAGCGTTAAAGTTTCAATTTTTAGGCAATTTTTAAATTGCCGGCGTCTGCTTTTGTACTTTGTTAAGGATTCTTAAGAATTTCTCCGGGTAAATGTTAAGATTTAACCTTTATGATCAGAACATACCAATAAACACGGAGTGATGAAAATGAATTCAATAGCTTTTTTCTTTCAATATATAAATAAACCGAGATCGGTGGGAGCCTTATTTCCGAGTTCTTCCAAGCTTGCGGAGCGGATGACAGAACATATTGATTTTCAAACTGCTGTCTATATTATAGAATATGGGCCAGGTACGGGCATTTTTACGGATAAATTAATTGAAAAGCGAAGAAGGGAAACGCAAATCATTTTAATTGAACAAAATGCAGCGTTTTGCAGCATGCTAAAAAAGAAGTATTTAAACGAGAAGAACCTGATTGTGATCCACGGATCTGCAGAAGACACGGGAAAATACATGAAACAGTATAACATACCTGCTGCAGACTATATCGTTTCCGGACTTCCTTTTGCCAGTCTGCCAAAGGATCTTACGCTTTCAATTCTGGATGAAACCAGACGGATCCTTGGAGAGAAGGGAACATTCATTACCTTTCAATACAGTCTTTTAAAAAAGAATTTAATCGGTCAGTACTTTAGTGAAATGAGCTGCCAAAGAGAATATCTGAATATACCGCCGGCTTATGTGCTGAGCTGCAGCAACGGAATAAAGGAGAGTGAAGTGATTGGCGGGAAAAATTTTAATAGTAGATGATGATAAAGAGATACGAAAACTTATTGCTATCTATATTGAGAATGAAGGAATTACCACATATCAAGCTGAAAATGCGGTAGAAGCACTTAAAATACTGGATAAAGAAGTGTTTGACCTTATCATTCTGGATATTATGATGCCTGAGATGAACGGGATCGAGGCATGCATGAAGATCCGGGAAGAAAGAAACATGCCGATTATTATGATTTCTGCCAAATCGGAGGATATGGATAAAATTCAGGGGCTCGCATCTGGAGCAGATGACTATTTGACGAAGCCATTCAACCCGCTCGAGTTGCTGGCGAGAGTAAAATCTCAGCTGAGAAGATATAAAAAATACAATGAAAAGGCAGAGGAAGACAGCCGAATCATTGAAATAGGAGATTTGCTCATTAACACTGACACTTGTCAGGTGCATGTCAGCGGAAAAGAAGTGAGGCTGACTCCAAAAGAATTTGATATTTTGACCCTGCTTGCCGTAAATAAAGGAAATGTGATGAACGTTCGAAAAATTTATGAATCCGTCTGGAAGCAAGACTTTTTCAAGTCCGATAACACGGTAATGGTGCATATTACGAAGATCAGAGAAAAAATAGAAGAAGATCCTAAACGCCCATTGTACATAAAAACGGTATGGGGAGTAGGGTACAAGATATGAGCAAATTTTGGAACAGACTGAGTGTAAAGCTGCTTTTTGCCATCGCCGTCAGTTTTTTGATCTCACTTGTATCTTTATCCGTTTTCTCAAATCTTTTAGTAAGGTACATCATTGTTGAACCAATTGAAGAGATGAGCATCATTCAGTACAATCTGTTGATTTTCATTACCTTCACAGTCACCATCTTGCTTTTTATCGTATGCTTCTGGCTCTTAATCAGAAAAAAAATCGCCTATCTAAATTCTATTACTGAAGGAGTTCAAAGCATCGCAAACGGGAACCTTGGTTTTGCTATAGAGGTAAAAGGAAAAGATGAGCTCTCGGATTTAGGCAAAAATATTAACCGGATGTCAAAAGAGCTGCAAACGAAATTTTTCCATGAAAGAGAAATCGAACGAACTAAAAACGATTTAATAACGAGTATTTCTCACGATGTCAGAACACCATTAACATCAATTATCGGCTATATTGAACTGCTGCGGCACAGGGAAAGATTGAGTGATTTAGATCTCAGCACGTATATAGAGACCATTCATGCGAAATCCCAAAATTTAAAACATCTGATCGATGAACTGTTCACATACAACAAATTAACAAGTCCCGATATTCAAATCAAGATCGACGAAGTGGATTTAACAAGTGTCATTGATCAATTTGTCGGAGAATATATCCCGATTTTGGAAGCTGAAGGACTTCATGTGGAGAAAACCATTTGTGAAGAAACTCTTCCAGTGCGGATGGATGTAGAAAAAATGATTCGGGTCTTCGACAACCTGATGACAAATGCTTCAAAGTACAGCATAAAACCTTCAACGATCAAAATTCGTCTGAAGCAAAAAGAAAACAGCGTTCTGTTTTCCATTTCTAATCAAGTCATAGAAGCACCTGCACAGGATCTTGAAAAATTATTTGACCGTTTCTACAGAGCAGATCAGGCAAGAAAGGAAGACGGGGGGACTGGCCTAGGCCTTGCTATCGCTAAAAGAATTGTTGAACTGCACGGCGGTTCGATAGGAGCAGCATTTGATGAGGGCTGGATGACTTTTACAGTGGAAGTTCCATATTAAAAGGACAATCCAGCCATGTTTTTATAGAGAATTATTAAATGTTTAGATAGACATTTTTATTAGAAAATTATAAATAAAAACATTTTTCGGTTGAAGGCTGGTTAAGAAATTGATAGAATGAAAGAAATCAAAAGACTATGTGTAACTGGCGAAACGCGGATTACCGCGGGGGAGCACATAGTGTCGCAGCCGTTCGCCTGGGCAGAGGTAAGGGATTTATCCCTTGCCTCTTTCTGTTTATTAAAAAACTATGATAAAAAAAGGAGAAAAATATGAGCACAATTACATTAGACACAGTGAAAAAAATTAAAACATTAAACAATATTGCAGAAGGCGGTTTAAATGTATTTCAAAAGGATACATTTATGGTCGATAATGTTTGTGAAAATCCTGATGCCATTATGGTACGCAGCTTTAATATGCATTCAATGGAATTCGGTCATCAATTAAAAGCAATCGCCCGGGCCGGGGCAGGAGTCAATAATATTCCTGTCGACAAATGTACAGAGCAGGGAATAGTGGTTTTTAATACCCCTGGTGCTAATGCTAATGCTGTAAAAGAAATGGTTTTAGCATCATTAATGGCTTCTTCACGTAACCTGTTTGCCGGTGTTTCATGGACAAAGACCTTAGAAGGCGAAGGGGAACAAGTTCCACAGCTTGTGGAAGCAGGAAAAAAACAATTTGCGGGTAAAGAAATTAAGGGTAAGACTCTAGGTGTCATTGGATTAGGTGCAATTGGTGCACTTGTAGCGAACGATGCGATTGCCTTAGACATGGATGTGATTGGCTTTGATCCATTTATCTCTGTTGATACAGCCTGGAATCTATCACGTAATGTTCAACGTGCTTTAACCATTGAGGAGCTGTTTGCAAGCGCTGATTATATTACAGTACACACGCCATTAACTGATGACACAAGGGGAATGTTTAACCAAGCAACATTCAGCATGATGAAACCAGGTGTACATATTTTGAATTTCTCACGCGGGGAACTTGTCAATGAAACAGATATGGAAACTGCACTTGAATCCGGCATAGTGGGTCAATATATTACAGACTTTCCAAATGAAAATGTATTAAAAATGAAAAATACTGTGTGTACACCACATATTGGGGCCTCAACAAAAGAATCTGAGGAAAATTGTGCGATTATGGCTGGGCGCCAGATAAGAGATTTCCTGCAGACAGGAAACATTAAAAACTCTGTGAATTTTCCAAATGCCTGCCTTCCATATACAGGTAAGCAGCGTGTAGCAGCTTTCCATCAAAACGTTCCCGGCATGGTTGGAAAGCTTACCTCTGCCATCTCAAGCTATGATTTAAACATCGCAGATATGGTGAACAGAAGCCGCGGTGAATATGCCTATACAATGATCGACATTGATACGAATGTAACGAGCAATATCATTCCCCTTTTGGAGGAAAAAATCAACTTGATTGAAGGCATGATCACAGCACGTTTTATCTAAAGGCTGTATTACAAAAGACAATAGTTAAAAAGAACTCTCCAGATATCCGGAGAGTTCTTTTTACGTTAATTATAGTTCCAAAAATAGCGAATGATGTATAATCTGAACATATTTTGTACTATTTTGTAAAATAACTGTAATATAAAACAAATATTGTTGTTACATAACAATGATAGTATTAAGAAAATAGTAATTTAGTAATACGGGGGTAAAGAATGAAAAAATTAATTGCATCGTTTGTCTTAACAGGCGCGTTATTAAGCAGTCCAATAGTTGGCAGTGCTGCTCTGGGAGATCAGACGTTAAAAAGCGGGATGTACCATTCGGATGTAAAACAATTACAAGAATCATTGAAAAAAAAGGGTTACTTTACTAATAAATCAACTACTACATATTTTGGTCCTATCACAAAAAACGCTGTTATTAAGTTCCAAAAAGCTAAAGGATTGAAAGCAGATGGAATTGCAGGTAAAAATACATATAAAGCTTTAGGGAAGCAAACAAGTCAGCCGGCTGTTCAGAAAAAGTCCAGTATCGTTACTACTGCAAAAAAATATGTAAACGTACCTTATAAATGGGGCGGAATGTCTCCAAAAGGGTTTGATTGCAGCGGATACTTAAATTATGTATTAAATGAAAGTGCAGGTAAAAAGCTTCCTAGAACAGTAGCGGATATTTATAAGCAGGGAGTGAAAGTTTCATCGCCAAAGGCAGGAGATTTAGTATTCTTTGAAACGTATAAGAAAGGCGCTTCTCATGCAGGTATATATATAGGGAATAATCAATTCATTCATAGTTCTTCCTCTAAAGGTGTCACGATTACTTCAATGAACAATTCCTATTGGTCTGACAGATACTTAGGGGCTAAAAAATATTAAAAGTATTATCGCAATAGATTTATATATTGCTAGCTCCAGAAAAATGCTAATCATCTATTTGATGGTTAGCATTTTTTGTGTCTATCTAAATTAACTTTTTAGAATTAACGATAAAATATTTGATTTTTCTGAAACTTACTAACTCTCCAACCGTATATTTACTTAAGGATAGGATTGGATTGGATTGGAGGAGTGTAATATGCTTAGATATGCACTTTTTGTGTTCATCACGTTAATCGTTGAAGTCGCATTCATTTGGGGAATTTCCTTTTTCATTCAAACCGATTTATTAACGGCCATGTTTTTTGGCTCAGCATTCTTTATCTTTTTTGCTTTTTTAACAGGATCTACTGGGGATTTGCTTTCAAAAAACTCAGAGTATGCAGCGTATATTGCCACGGCAGGAAGGTATGAACCCAAGTATGATAAAGTTACATTCAGAATCAGTCCATTCTTAATTGGCTCGATACTGTGTATGGTTGTTTATTTTGGGCTGTCTTACTTTATGACTTGATTTAAAATGAATTTTGCGTTTTCTTCATTATAGAAGGAACGCTTTTTTTGATAGAAGGAAATGACCTGCTTGTTTAAGAAAAAGAAGGAATTAGACAGCTAAGAGTGGAAAGACATCATGAATAAAGTTTTACAAGGAGTCGATTCGCATTAAAAGAATTTTGGCAATCAGTGATCTTCACGGATGTTTCGATGAATTAATGAAATTAATAGAATTGATTAAATACAATCCCGAAAGCGACCAGTTAATCCTGCTGGGTGATTACTTAGATAGGGGGCCAAACAGCAGGGAAACGCTGTCCAAAGTTATGAGTCTGGCTGAAGAAGGGGCCATTGCTCTGCGTGGAAATCATGATCAAATGTTTCTTGACTGGATCAAGATAGATAATGATCGAAACGATCTGCATTTTTTCAGAAACGGGGGTTATGCAACCATTTCAAGCTACGCAGGCCCAGGATGGTTTAAAGAAAGGGGCTATGAGGATCAGTTAGTGAAAAAAGCGAAACAGCATATTCAGAACCACTATCAAGCCCATTTAGATTTTCTGGACAAGCTTCCATACTATTATGAAACAGAAGATTATCTTTTTGTACATGCAGGCATCAATCCTTCTCTTAGAGATTGGAAAAGCACTGAAGACACGGATTTTATGTGGATCAGAGATCACTTCCTAAAGAATGATCATCATCATGCTCATACAATAGTCCATGGGCATACGCCTGCTTCACTTCTGCACCCTTCCAACGATATTTATTTTGGAAATAAGAAGATAGCCATCGATGGTTCATGTGCATATGGAGGTCAGTTAAATTGTTTGGAGATAATGGGGGATTCTGTGAAGCAATATAGTGTTAAGAGCTGCAAGAGTTGAAGATTATGTATATGAATCTAAACTTATCTCACATAAAAGCAGGTAGATCAGGTGGAATTTATTACAGACAGAGTCTTATTTATCTCTTTATTTATATTAATCATACACTGTATTGAAACGCTGGCATACGCTGTAAGGCTTTCTGGAGCGAGAGTGAAAATGATTGCCTCAGCTCTTTCACTGTTTAATTTAATGGTGATCGTTTCAAGAATGGCAAATATGATGCAGCAGCCATTTACAGGAAGTCTTGTTGACCTTGCACCCAAGGAAAATACGCTGCTCTATGTTGAAAATCAATATCGCATCCTTATTGCATCATCTACGCTTGGAACCGTTTTAGGTATTTTATTATTGCCGACTTTCATTGCGCTATTTTCAAGAGCTATTATCCATTTGTCCGATGCCAGAGGATCGATTCCTCTTTTATTAAAAAAAGGTTTCTCTTTTGAGTATTTAAAAAGAGGAATAAAACACATTCAGCTGCCGAAAAAGAGTTATTTTATGACAATTAATTTGAAACAGATTCCGATTAAACTATTTTTTATTAATATGATCATTACGTCTATTTATACTATTGGCGTTTTATCTGCTTTATACGCAGCGCTATTAGTGCCAGATCGGTCATCTACTGCGATCATGGCATCAGGACTAATAAATGGAATAGCCACCATCTTGCTTGTTATCCTGATAGACCCTAAGATTTCAGTACTGGCGGATGATGTTGTTAATAATAAAGGAAGTTACACCAGGTTAAAAAGCATTTCCATCATGATGATCACCTCAAGGCTATTTGGAACGCTTTTAGCACAGCTGCTGTTTATACCCGGGGCTCATTATGTAGCGTGGTTAACGAAATTTATTGTTTAGATACTGATGATTCTGGCGTTTCTTATTAAAAGGGACGCTTTTTCTAATGAAATATCTTTAATGGATTTACATTCAATTCAATTTGTTTGACTTTAAAAAGCAATTCCATTATATTAGTTGATAGGTCAATTATTGACCCGTCAAGTAATTAGAAAAAGGAGGAGGATGCGTTTGTCCAACTCGTGCAATCTGGATGAAAAAATAGTCTATCGATTATATGAGATAAATAAGCTGACGATGCCCAAGTTTGAGCGGTGCACAGGAATCAGCCAATCAAGGCTTGAGCTTTTGCATGAGCTTTATGAGGCAGATGAAATCAGTCAGACTGCCCTGCAAAAGAAAGTGAACATTGATAATGCTGCAGTAACGAGACATTTAAAACAGCTTGAGGAAAAAGGAATGGTTGTGCGCAGGAAAAATCCTGCTGATAACCGCATTACTTTTGTGAAGCTGACAGAAGAAGGCCGAATGAAGATCATTGCTTATAAAGAAGAAAAGCAGCGATTCATTTCAAATGTTTTAAAAGATTTTTCAGAAGAAGAACGTTCCTCTCTGTTAAATATGCTGAGCCGTATTCAAGGAAATGTGGAAAAGATTCAATAGCAAAAAACGAACGCATCATGAAAAGACAAAAAAGGAGAATGAACCATGAATAAAACATTAGTAAACGATTTTAAGGAAATTGTAACGGGACGCCGTTCCATTCGCAATTATGATCCAAGTGTAAAAATCAGCAAAGAGGAAATGACGGAAATTTTAACGGAAGCTGCACTTGCACCATCATCTGTTAACTTGCAGCCATGGCGTTTTGTTGTAATTGACTCGAAAGAAGGAAAAGAAACGCTTGCTCCTCTTGCCAGATTCAATCAAAGACAAGTTGAGACTTCTTCGGCCGTCATCGCTGTGTTTGCAGATATGCAAAGTGATTTATACCTTGATGAAATTTATAATAAAGCAGTGGAAGAAGGGCACATGCCTGCGGAAGTAAGAGATCAGCAAGTGCCTGCAATAAAAGGTTTCTTTGAAGCAATGACATTTGAACAAACAAAAGAAATGAATTTGATTGATGCAGGTCTAGTATCGATGCAGCTGATGCTGGTGGCCCGCGCACATGGCTATGACACGAACCCAATCGGCGGTTTTGAAAAAGATCAAATTGCTGAAGCCTTTGACTTGGACAAGAACCGTTATTATCCTGTTATGCTTCTCTCAATCGGAAAAGCTGCTGATGCTGGGTACAAATCTGTGCGCCTGCCGATTGAGGCAATTGCAGAGTGGAAGTAAGTTCAAAAATCAATGATTGAAATGGGGAACATAGAATGATTATTATTCATGCTGGATTAAAAGTAAATGCCGAAAAGGAAACTGATTTTTTAAACGAAATCCGCACTTTAGTTGCAGCCTCAAGAGCTGAAAGCGGCAATATCTCATATGATTTAATGAAAGATACAGAGCAGGATGGCGCTTATACAATGGTGGAGGTTTGGGAAAGTGCTGAAGCCGTTGCAGCACACAACTCAAGTGAGCACTTTACTTCATTTGTAGGCAAAGCTCCGCAATTTCTGGCAGCTCCGCTTCAAGCGAATGTGTATGATGGTAAACCGGTTGAGAGATAAGCGCTTATTGAAAAATCCCCATTCGAAGCAACCTTCGTATGGGGATTTTTTTATTGAATTAAAACTTATCTTTTAATGACCCTAAATTTAATAAAGTCGCAACGGTCAGAATGATCATGCATGGCACATCATTTTAACAGTTAAAATGGTGTGCCATTTTTTGTGTTCTTAAATAGAGGAAATCAGAATATTGAATATTTATGTTATGATAGGATTGTCTAAATAATAAGATGGATGAGTTTAGGAAGAGATAATCGATTTTGTTCTAAGTTTTAAGCGGCGATTACAGTGCAGGGTAATCGATCTGTTTTGGTCAGAATTGTTACATAAAAGATAAATCTTGAGGAGAGATAGGTGTGGACATTATTTTCGAAGATGAGGCACTGGCCGTGGAAGCGGTCAAGGCAATCCATACTGGCGATGTCCGATCGCTGAAGCGGCTGCTTGTTGAAAATCCAGGTTTGGTCACGGCGAGAATAGTCGGAAGAGACTATGATGAAAAGTGTAATCGCTTGGGAATGTCGCGTACATTGCTGCACGTTGTGACCGACTGGCCAGGTCACTTCCTTAATGGTGCAGCGACAGTGAGGCTTCTGATCGATGCCGGCGCTGATGTAAACGCCCGATTCACCGGCCCGCACACCGAGACGCCGCTTCATTGGGCTGCGAGCTGTGATGACATTGAAGTGCTTGACGCTCTTCTTGATGCAGGTGCAGACATTGAGGCTCCCGGAGCTGTCATCGCAGGCGGCACTCCGCTGGACGATGCGGTGGCATTCGCGCAGTGGCATGCAGCGCGACGGCTTGTCGAACGAGGGGCACAAACCAAGCTCTGGCACGCTTCTGCACTCGGGCTGATGGATCTCGTCAAAGAACGCTGTGAAGGCAGCAAATTACCCGCTCCCGACGAAATCACAGAAGCTTTCTGGCTAGCGTGTCATGGCGGACAGCTAATGGCAGCTGAGTACCTCTTGGAGCAGGGGGCTAATCTCAATTGGATCGGCTATGATGAACTTACACCACTAGATACTGCACACCGCAGCAGCGCTGATGAACTGGTCCACTGGCTTGGTAGCCGGGGCGCCAAGTCTGCCAGTGAGCTAGGATGATCTCAAGGGTTATCAATAAAAGTAAAACAATATGGCAAAGCTTATCTTATGATGGAGCGTTTTTCGAGAGCAAGAAAAGCGTTTTTTTTTGATGAATAAAGTAAAATGTTGAATTTAACTGGTAAACTAGAAAAACAATGGACTGTTTCGGCAGTTCATTTTTTTTAAATAAAAGGGTTGTAAAACGCTTTCACACGCATTATAATTCAAATAAACCGATTTACTAAACCGATTTAGTAAAAGAAAGGAGCGTTTTTTTGAATCATGTAATCATTCCGCTTAATGCTTTTGATAGAAAAGAAGTTTTAGAGAATGGGCAGTTTTCATTTATCAGCATGATTAAAGAATCAGGAGCTTACGGCGCAGAAATCAGAAGAGAATTGTTTACTGAACAAGAATTGCCCTTGAAGCAGTTGCGTGATGAGATAGCAAGTTCATTGTTTATTGTCTATTCGGCTCCTGTTGAACTCTGGAAAACGGACGGATTTCTTAATGAAGAGGAGATTCTGAAAATCAGAGAAGAAGCCCTTTTGCTTGGTGCGAGGTGGGTGAAGGTATCGCTAGGACATTACATAAAAGGTGTATCAGACTTAGAAAAACTGAATCAATTACTGAATCAATTTGATTCGATGGAACTGCTGATCGAAAACGATCAAACCTTACATGGCGGAAATGCTGAAATTCTTCGTTCTTTTTATGAAAGCGCTTCGATTAGGGGAGTTCCAGTTAAAATGACATTCGATACAGGAAATTGGCTCTATACGAATGAAAACCCGATTGCAGCATTTGGGATGCTGAAAGAGTTTGTTGCATATCTGCATCTAAAGAATGTGGTGCCATCCGGCAATGGATTTATTACCACTGAACTAACAAACAGTGAAAAAGCTGATTGGAGAAAGATAGCAGAGCAGCTGCCGGAAAATCTCCCAATAGCACTGGAATTTCCCATTCATCCTGTCAGCCGTTTGAAAGAATTTATAGGAATGGTCCATTCCGCTAAAACAATAAGGAAAGGTGAGGCTGTATGCAAAAGTTAGATGTAGTTACGTTCGGGGAAGCAATGGCACTGTTCATGGCAGAAACTCCAGGACCGCTAGATGAGATCAGGCACTTTACAAGGGAGCTTGCAGGTGCTGAAACCAATGTTGCAATTGGGCTCGCAAGACTCGGACTGAAATCAGGCTGGGCAAGCAAGGTTGGAGCAGACGCTTTTGGAACTTTTATTATGAAAAGGCTTGCAGAAGATAACGTGAATGTAGATCATGTTTTCAAAGATGACCGCTATCCAACGGGATTTCAGCTCAAAGAAAAAGCATTAAAGGGAGATCCTGCGGTTCAGTATTTCCGCAAAGGCTCTGCTGCAAGCTTTATGAGTGCTGATGATTTTCAAAAAGACTATTTCAGCGGGGCCGGTCATCTTCACATGACAGGTATTCCTTTAGCCATTTCAAGTCATACTCGCTCGTTTGCCGAAAAAGCGCTGACTCATATGAAAGAAACAGGACGCACGGTCAGTTTTGATCCTAATCTGAGGCCGACATTGTGGGCTTCGCAGCAGGAAATGATTGAAGTAGTAAATGAGTTTGCTTTTAAAGCGGACTATGTCCTTCCCGGCATTTCAGAAGGGGAACTTCTTACTGGATACAGCAGCCCGGGTGATATTGCATCCTTTTATTTAGAAAAAGGAGTCAGCCTTGTTGTCATTAAGCTTGGCGATCAAGGCGCATTTTATAAAAATCATGCAGAAGAAGGAACCGTAAAGCCATTTGAAGTTAAAAAAGTGGTTGACACAGTCGGAGCGGGGGATGGATTTGCGGTTGGACTGATCAGCGGCCTGCTTGAGAATCTGCCGCTTAATGAAGCTGTACTAAGAGGAAACGCCATTGGTTCTTTGGCCGTTCAATCACCTGGTGACAATGATGGATATCCAGATCGCAAGACATTAATCGATTATATGAATTTACCTATTTAAGGAGGATTTTACGATGAAGCAACCATTAGCAAAACAAAGATGGCTCCGGTTAATACCCGTTGTTTTTATCACATACAGCCTTGCCTACCTGGACCGGGCGAACTATGCGTTCGGCGCTGCAGGGGGAATGGCGCAGGATTTGCAGATTACACCTGCTATATCCTCGCTGCTTGGATCTCTATTCTTTTTAGGGTATTTCTTTTTCCAGGTTCCCGGAGCACATTATGCCGAAAAGAAAAGTGCCAAAGTCCTGATTTTCTGGTCGCTGATCGCTTGGGGAGCTCTTGCGACGGCAACAGGAATGGTTTCAAATGTAAATTTCTTATTTATCATCAGATTTATGCTTGGTGTTGTAGAAAGTGCCGTCATGCCGGCAATGCTTGTCTTTTTAAGCCACTGGTTCACTAAAGCAGAACGATCACGTGCCAACACATTTCTTATCCTTGGTAATCCGGTAACGGTTTTATGGATGTCAATCGTTTCAGGTTATTTATTGGAAGCGTACGGCTGGAGATGGATGTTTATTATTGAAGGACTTCCAGCGGTAATTTGGGCATTTTTATGGTGGAAGCTTGTGTTCGATCATCCTAAAGATGCAAAATGGCTCAGCGCAAAAGAAAAAGCGGACCTCCAGGGTGCCCTTGAAAAAGAACAGGAAGGAATCAAGCCTGTTAAGAACTACCGTGAAGCGTTTAAATCGAAAGTCGTTATTTTACTCGCAGCGCAATATGCTCTTTGGAGTGTCGGACTTTACGGATTCGTAATGTGGCTTCCTTCTATTATAAAAGCAGCACCGAATATGAGCATTGTTCAAACAGGATGGTTATCCGCCGTCCCTTATGTTTTAGCTGTCATTCTTATGCTTACCGCTTCCCATTTCTCAGATAAGCTGCAAAAACGGAAAGAATTTGTCTGGCCGTTCCTGTTTATCGGTGCGATCGCCTTTTATGCATCGTACTTGATTGGACCGGATCATTTCTGGATCAGTTTCGTCCTGCTTATTATAGCTGGAGGCGCAATGTACGCGCCATATGGACCGTTTTTCGCCATTATCCCGGAGATTCTGCCTCGAAATGTAGCAGGAGGAGCAATGGCCTTAATCAATTCAATGGGTGCACTTGGTTCATTTGTCGGGTCATATGTAGTTGGGTATTTAAACGGTTCAACTGGAGGTTTTGCGGCATCATACATCTTTATGGCCGGTTCATTGCTGCTGTCAGCGATCTTAACTATTGTTGCGACGAAACAGGCAAAGGAAAAGCATATCAAACAGCCGAACGTTAATACCAATATTTCATAATAGAAAGTGGAGTGGAGAAAATGGGAGTAACTGAAATTAAAAACCGCGGGGTTGTAGCTGTCATAAGAGGGGCTTCGCCTGAATCCATCATTTCAATCGGAAATGCTCTAAAAGACGGAGGGGTTACGGCTCTTGAAATCACGATGGAAACGCCACGGGCAGCGTCTGTTATTGAGGCTGCAGCGTCATACTTTGGAGACGATGTGCTTGTTGGTGCAGGGACCGTCCTTGATCCGGAAACGGCCCGGATGGCCATTCTTTCAGGCGCTAAATTCATCTTTTCACCAACGGTGCGAAAAGAAACGATCACTATGGCTAAACGATATGGCGTTATTAGTGTTCCAGGGGCATTTACACCGACAGAAATTCTTACAGCCTATGAATATGGAGCAGACTTGATTAAAGTGTTCCCGGCTGATGCTTTCGGACCTGCGTATTTGAAAAATATTGCCGGCCCGCTGCCGCACATCCCGCTGATGCCGACTGGCGGCGTTGATCTTCATAATACAGCTGACTATATTAAAGCAGGCGCTGTTGCAGTTGGGGCAGGGAGTACTCTAGTGAATACAAAAAAACCATTAACGGAAGAAGCCCTATTTAATATGAAAGAAAAAGCTGCAGATTTTATAAACGAAGTAAAGAAAGCAAGAGAAGAAATTCAAATGGCCGCTCGAGTATGAGCGGCCCCGCATTTTTAGCTGATGAAGAGGAGAGTGGATTAATGTCTGTTTATCCGATAAAATAATTGGGACGAACAGATTGGAAAGAGTTGATAAGATGGCAAGAGTGACGATGGCTGACGTGGCTAAAGAAGCAGGAGTTTCTAAAAGCACGGTCTCTCAATTTATAAATAAACGCTATGAATATATGGGCGAAGACACCAAGAAAAAAATTGATGAAGCGATCAAATTTCTCGGTTATCAGCCCAACTACCTGGCAAGAAGCTTAAAGCAGAAACGGACATCGATGATCGGCATTATTGTGGGAAACATCATGCACAGACTATCGACAGAGGTAAGCCGTTCAATAGAGGATTATTGTCATAAGCATGACATCCATGCCATTCTCTGCAATGCTGATGACAACCCTGAAAAAGAGCGCAAATATATTGAAGTTCTTCATGCGAAGCAGGTGGACGGGCTGATTATTTTTCCGACCGGACAGAACCTGGATCTGTACCAGAAGCTGATCGATGAAGACTATCCGGTCGTTTTCATGGACCGTAAAATTGAAGGATTAAAAGCCAATTATGTCGTGGCAGCGAACTGTGATGCAACGGTAGAATCCATTAAGCACCTGATTTCCCGAGGACATACTAAAATTGCCATTGCGACACAGCCGCTGATGATCAGTCCGAGGATTGACAGGCTGAAGGGTTATAAGCAGGCGCTGAGTGAAGCGGGTATCCCGCTCATAAAAGAGTATATGATTCATGCTGAACGGGAGCAGATAAACCATGAATTGGAAAAGCTCTTTGCCCTTAAAGAGCCGCCAACAGCCCTTTTTGCCGGAAACGATTTAGTTTTCATCGAGATCCTTGAATTTTTTAAAGACAAACAGATGAAAATCGGGAAAGATGCCGCATTAATTGTATTTGATAATATTCCGCTCGCTCATTTAGCTGAAACACAAGTGACCACCATTGCCCAGCCAGGGTATGAAATGGGACAAAAAGCGGCTGAAATCCTGCTGAAGCAAATTAACAAAGAACAGAACGATGTTCACGAGCATGTTTTTCCATGTGAACTCATTATAAGAGAATCATCGTAAGCGATTCTCTTTTTTAAAGGCTCTTTTCGTAACTATTGTTGCTAAAGACTAAATTCTTTTAACTCTAAGTTCCTGGAGCGGAAAGGAACGGGCAACATGTGTAATGAAAAACAACAATCTATGCGAAAACAGACTTTTTTAAACATTTACTAAACCGGTTTAGGGAGTGGTTTGATGAAAATTCAACTGGCGCTTGACCGTTTATCGATTGATGAAGCCATTAAGATAGCCGGCCAGGCAGAACGATACATAGACATCATTGAAGCAGGAACTTCTCTGATAAAAGAATTCGGGGTTATCAGCATATCCAAGCTGAAAGAAGCTTTTCCAGATAAACTGATTTTAGCGGATATGAAAACGATTGATAATGCCCAGTATGAATTCAGCTTATGCTTTGAAGCTGGCGCAGACATCGCAACCGTCATGGGAGTAAGCCCGATTCAGACAATTGAAACTTGTCTCGATGCTGCCGCACAGCATCAGAAAAAAACAATGATTGATTTATTAAACACAACGGCAGAACAAAAAGCAGCTCTTTTCTCTTATACCGAGGCTATTTTTTGTGATCATGTCAGCAAAGATGTACAGGAAAAATCTGGATTGAAAAACACAGCTTCAGCTGCTTTTGATCCTACATTGGAGTGGGCAATAGCAGGGGGTATTACAGGAGAATCGATTCAAAATATGGCAGGACTGCTTCCTGATATCGTCATAATCGGATCAGCGATTACAAAATCCGCACAGCCTGAAAAAGCAGCTGAAGCATTGCGCGAAATGATAGAAAGAAAGAAGGCGAAATCACATGAACCAGCTTGAAACCATTTTATCTGAAATAGAAACAGTCATGAAAAGAAGCAGCTTACAGCAGATTGAGCTGATTGTAAGCGAGCTTATAAAAGATCAGCGGATTTTTGTTATTGGCGAGGGCCGTTCGGGGTTAATGGCAAAATCCTTTGCCATGCGTCTGATGCATTTAGGAGCAGAAGTCTATGTGGTAGGAGAAACGATTACCCCAAGTATATCAGAGAATGATATTTTAGTAGCTGTCTCAGGGTCCGGCACGACAAAAAATGTTGTCTGGACAGCGGAAAAAGCAAATTCACTCGGGTGTACGATTATCGCTGTAACCGCTGATGCTAAAGCACAGCTCGCAGGATTTGCCTCCCATATCCTTCACGTACCGGCAGCAACCAAATATCGCAAAGAAGGCGAACAGCCGACAATCCAGCCATTAGGATCATTATTTGATCAATGTGTACATATTCTTTTTGACAGCATCTGCCTGCAATATGCAGAAAAGAAAAAAATCAGCAATGAAAAGGCGTTTAAGAAGCACAGTAATATGGAGTAGGAAGATAATGAAGAGCTTGGGTCCACACTGACCCAAGTTCTTTTCTCTTTATAAAGTAAGCATGACACCGCGCTTATCAAAAAAAGTGGAATCAATTGTTAGTGACGATGCTTTTGTGGAACCAGATGTATCTCTGATTTTAAGCTGATTTTTCTTGATACACATGATTTTTCCGTAAGTTAAGAAAAATATATCAATCATTTACATACACTCCTGTAAGAAAGATAGATTAACAACAATAACTTATTTTTACATTTATTTGTTAAAATTTATATAAAAGAACCACTCTTAGACATTAAAAAATTGTAACTTTTCCTATGGTTCAAACGAATAATAACTGAATGCCTATTCGAGGGGGGAGACATTTGTTTGAATCAGAGCAGTTAGAGAAAAACATAAGTGATATTTATAATCAGCATTACTTAGATGTCTACAAATTCCTTATTTGTTTTACAGGTAATCAGCATGATGCAGAAGATATGACCCAGGAAGTTTTTATCCGAGTATTAAACCAATTAACAAACTTTAATCATACTAGCAATATGAAAACGTGGATTTTTTCTATAGCTAAGCACATCGCCATTGATCACTACCGCAGAAATAAGTTCACTTCTATTTTTAAAGAGGGATTTTTTCATCAAATGCGATCGAATCAAAAGCCTTCAAATGAGATTGTTGAAGAAAATGAACTGAAGAAAACTGTTCATATGGCTATTTCTAAATTAAAACCAACATTCAGAGCGGTGGTCATCATGAGAGGGATAAACGAGTTTTCAATAAAGGAAACATCGGATATTCTTGGGTGCAGTGAATCTAAGGTCAAAGTGGATTACCATCGTGCCTTGAAGGAATTGAAAACAAAATTACATGTTGATGCATCGGAGGTTATGAAAAATGCAAAGTGATAAAGAACTAATAAATTTATTAAAAGAATCATACCCTTTGGAACCAAGCTCAGCATTTATTTCAAATACAGAAATGAAGCTTAAACACAAAGCTAAAAAGATGAGCAGAAATAAAAGAATTGGGCAATTTTCAATGGCCTCTGCTGGAGTAGTATTGGGAGCAATGATACTGACATGGTTCTTTTTATTTAGCGGGAATGAAGTTATTTTGAAACCAGTTTCCTCTACAAAAGATCAACAAGTAACAATCCCAGATTATCAACAAGAGTCTACTATATTAATTTATAGCACACATAACCATGAATCATTTATTCCGGAAATAGATGCAGAAAATATAAATGAGGCATATCACGAAGATATTAATGTTTTAAAAGTTGGAAAGAAACTTACTCAATTACTGGAAAATGAAAACATTAATACGATTATAGATGATACGGATTTTATGGGAGAGATGAAAAAAAGAAATTTAACGTTTCAAAAAAGTTATCTGGTTTCAAGAGAGAGTGTTGAAAATGTTCTGAGTAAAAATAACCGTATACAAATGGTATTTGATATTCATAGAGATGCACAGAAACGGGATGTTACTACACTAAATATCGACGGCATGGAATACGCAAAAATCGCTTTTACCATTTCTTCTGACAATAAGAATTATGAGCAAAATAAAAAATTTGCAGAGCTCTTAAACGATAGGTTGGAAGCGAGGTACCCAGGAATATCAAGAGGGATATTTCTTAAATCGCAAACGGCCTATTCTACCTATTCATATAATCAGGATCTCCATAACCAATCCTTGCTGCTGGAAATAGGCGGAGCTGAAAATACACTGGAAGAAGAATATCGAACAGCTGAAGCCCTTTCAGAAGTGATAAGTGATGTCATTAAAAATGATGATAAGTGAATTAGGTAAGGTGAATAAAACTATGAATATATAAATCTATGAAGTAGCCAATTTGGGGTTAACAGAAGTACTAATAACCTCGAGTTGGTCTATTTTGATGGGAAAATTTAATTTTGTTGATTTGCTGATAGTTTATATACGCATTATTATAAAGAAAAAGTGAAAGGAGATAGGTATGTTGATCATGAAGTCCCGCAGTGAATCAATAGAATTGCGAATCTTGAGGAGTTTAAATGCTAGAATGAATTTGCCTGCAAAAGATAAAAATCACTTTGACTATCTAAAAAATGGGTTTGAGGGAGAGCTGATGTTTGACGAATGGATGACGGACAAAGCTCATAATGGGCTTATTTTAAATGATTTGTTATTGGAGACAAATCGTTCCTTATATCAAATAGATTCTTTATATATATCATCAAACAAGATTTTTCTTCTTGAAGTTAAAAACTATGAAGGTGACTATGTCATGGAAGGGGATCAATGGTTTTCATCTTCAAAATTAGAAATTAAAAATCCCATTCATCAATTAAAAAGAAGTGAATTGTTATTTCGGCGATTGCTGCATGAACATCATTTCAGCTTTTCAGTTGCAGCATATCTTGTTTTTATTAACCCCGAATTTCAACTCTATCAAACTCCACTTAACCTTCCGATTATTTTCCCGTCTCAATTAAACCGTTTTGCAGATACATTGGAAAAGAAATCAAATCCACTAAAAGAAAGTCATTCTGCCCTCGCACATAAATTGTTATCTCTCCATCAAGATGATTCACCATATAGCCGCTTACCGAACTATAGCTATGATCAACTTAATAAAGGAATACTCTGTCCAAAGTGTTATTCATTTTATACCTCTTTGACCAAAATGCGCTTGATATGCAAAAACTGCAAGGGGCTAGAGGGGCAGCAAAGCGCTGTCTTACGCAGCATAGAAGAATTCAAGATACTCTTTCCAAAATCCAGCATTACTACAAACCAAATCTATGATTGGTGCAGCGTCATAGATTCTAAGAAAAGCATTTGGAGAATACTTTCGCAGAAATTTAATAAAGAAGGGCATGGAAAAGCAGCTAATTACGGCGAACTTCTTTGACTATCTTAATTTAATATGGAGATGAGGCAGAGGGTGGTGTGGTTCCATAATTTATGTATGAGCGTTGAAAGTGGAATCAAAAGGGTGGTATGGTTCCACAATCTATGAAAAGAGGCTGCAAAGTGGAATCAAAAGGATGGTATGATTCCACAATTTATGGAATGAGGCTGCAAAGTGGAATCAAAAGGGTGGTATGATTCCACAATTTATGTAATAAGCGTTGAAAGTGGAATCAAAAGGGTGGTATGATTCCTCAATTTATGGAGTGAGCATGAAAAGTGGAATCAACCGCGTGCAATGATTCCACAATCTATGAAATGAGGCTGCAAAGTGGAATCAACCGCGTGCAATGATTCCACAATCTATGAAAAGAGGCTGCAAAGTGGAATCAAGCGGGTACTATGATTCCACAATCTATGAAAAGAGGCTGCAAAGTGGAATCAAGCGGGTACTATGATTCCACAATCTATGAAAAGAGGCTGCAAAATGGAATCAAAAGCGTGCGATGATTCCACAATTTATGGAGTGAGCGCGAAAAAAGGAATCAACCGGTACTATAATTCCACAATCTTTGAAAAGAGGCTGCAAAGTGGAATCAAACGCGTGCGATGATTCCACAATCTATAAAATGAGGCTGCAAAGAGGAATCAACCGCGTGCAACGATTTTACAATCTATAAAATGAAGCTAAAAAGAGGAATCATTCGCCTGCTCAGATTCCACAATCTAAAATAACAACAAAAAAACTGACCCACACGAGTCAGTTTGCCCTTATTTACCTTCTTCTTCATCTTCCCGGTCAAACCAAAGCAGCTCTTGATCTTCTTCGTCGCCGTTGTAGTTGATGAGAATTTCTTCTCCAGCTTTTATGTCTTTGTATGCGCTGAAGATAAAGGTATGGTTTTCGAAGCTGATTTCATAAGTGGCATTTGGTGTGTAGGAATGGTTGAACAGCATGCCGTAGCCCAGCAGGATGGCTGTGTGGTTCTGGCCATATTCAAATGCGTAATCAGCAAGTGTTGTTTTTTCGATATGTTCGTGTTCGGCATTTGGATAAGGAATCACGGGAGCTTCGTGGATAATTTCGCCTTTTGCGATGTCCCGGGTAGCGAACACGCCTCTATTAAATTCCCCGTCGCTGAGGGATGAAGTTTTGATTTCAATCATTTCGTCACCTGTATGTTCTTTCCTGTTAAGTTTTTTACCTACTTAAGCTTGACAGGTCGCTCTGATAAAAGCAACTGTTTTCACGGATTGTTCTCATTTTTTTAGTTGTAAATCCTTAAGGTAAATACATTTAAAGTACTGCTGCAAAGCATAGAATGGTACATTAAATGAAAAAAACGAACTTGGGGGATGAAAATGAACAGAATCAAGAGCTTTTCAGAATGGCTTTATTCGCGGGCTGGATGGAAGACACTATTAGCTTCAATCGTCATCTTTTTCTTGTTCATGCTGTATGTGCTGCCAAACGTCGCTGAAACGGCGAAAGAAATGACTGGTACAAGTGAATCCCCGGATGGATTTTATCTTTATTCTTCTGCAGATTTGTATAAAATAGCTGATGAGTATGGGGAGAAGGGCAGAGCGTATTACATTCAGTCAAGATTTACGTTTGATGTAGTCTGGCCGCTTGCGTATTTGTCTTTTCTGGCCGCGGCTTTGACGGTGCTATATCGTGTACTGCCAGCAGCAAATCTTTTCGGGTTAGTTAATCTCATCCCATTCGGCGGAGCGGTCTTTGACTATCTGGAGAATGCAGCATCTTCCGCTGTGATGGCCAGATATCCAGAGAAAACACCTGTGATTGCAGAACTTGCTCCCATTTTTTCGTTTGTAAAGTGGAGTCTGATTTATGCAAGCTTTGGCTTGCTGTTTCTTGGGTTATTGATAAACATTGCCGTCTATGTAAAAGCACGCAAAAAAAAAATCGGACACCTAACATGTCCGATTTTTTTACATCATCCTGTGTTGCGAAGTCCTGCAGCAATTCCATTAATCGTCAGCAGTACTTCACTTAAGAGCTCTTCATTAGGGAGGTCATCTCCGGCTTCACGAAGTTTGGAAATCACTTCAACTTGGAAAAAGCTTAATGGATCCACATAAGGGTTGCGGAGTCTTACGGATTCCTGGATGTTTGGAAGGTGATCCATTAACTCTGTCTGCCCGGTAATGTGAAGCAGGATTTCTTTCGTTCTGTTGTATTCTGCCTTGATATCGTTAAAGATCCGTTCGGCTGCCTGCTGATCGTCAACCATCGCAAGGTATTCTTTTGCCGCCATTAAATCGGCCTTTAATAAAGCCATTTGCAGGTTGTCGATGGTGGAACGGAAAAACGGCCAGCTTTTGTACATCTGCTGGAGACGTTCAAGGTTTGCCGAATCCTTTGTCCCGCTTTGTAATCCAGTTCCCGCTGCATACCAGGCAGGGAGGAGCTGACGGCTTTGTGTCCATGCGAACACCCAAGGGATGGCGCGCAAATCTTCAAACCGCTCGCTTCCTTTACGGCTCATCGGACGCGATCCTATATTTAGCGCCCCAAGTTCAGGCAGGGGAGTTGCTTGTTTAAAATAATTCAAGAAGTCCGCATCTTTAAAGACTAGCTCCTGATATTTCTTTAGAGAGACAGCCGATATTTGATCCATCGCTTCTTCCCAGTCATTCGTGCGGATATCTGACTGTTCCGCTTCGTTTGAAACGTGTGTGGCAGCTGTAAGGAGTGTAGATGCTGCCTGTTCTAAACTGCGGTAAGCAATGTCATATAAACCATAGCGGGAAGAGAGCACCTCGCCCTGCTCGGTAATTTTCACTCCGTCTCCAAGTGTTTCAGCCGGCTGAGAAAGAAGACTGCGGTTTAGAGGACCGCCGCCGCGTCCAAGTGAACCGCCGCGTCCATGGAAAAATTTCAGGCGGATGCTGTATTGCTTGGCCATATCATGAATTTCCTGCTGAGCTTTGTAGAGCTTCCAGTTAGCTGTCAGCGTGCCGCCGTCCTTGCTTCCATCCGAATAGCCAAGCATGATTTCCTGAAGGTTGTTTTGCTCCTCCAGATGCTTGCGGTAGAAATCCAATTGGAACAACTGCTCCATAATTTTTGGGCCTGCAATCAAATCATCGATCGTCTCAAGGAGGGGAGCGACATTCAGCTTGCTTTCCATCCGTCCATCAGGGTGCAGACGGTAAAGACCTGCTTCCTTGGCAAGAACCATCACTTCAAGAAGATCACTTGCTGATTGCGTCATGCTAACCAAGTACACTTCAATGGACCGCTCGCCAAACTCCTTGTGTGCGCTCCTGATCATATGGAATACATCTAAAACATTCTGTGTTTCCTTTGAGTAATCTTCTTTAAACGAAACAAGAGGTCTTGGATCCTGCAGCACATCTCCTAGAAGCTTCATTTTTTCTTCCTCTGGCAGGCTGGAATAGTCATCAGCAAGCTTTACGGAATGGAAAATCTCTTTAATTGCAGCCTCATGCTCGCCGCTGTGATTGCGGATATCCAGGGTTGCAAGATGAAAACCGAACAGTTCAACCTGGCGGATCAGCTTCTGGAGGCTTTTCAGCTCATGGCCTTCAGGGTGATGAAGCTTGACGCTTTGCTGAATCAGCTTCAGATCATCCGAAAATTGCTGGGACGAATTGTAGCCAAACGGACTCTGCGGGTCCAGCTTTTTGAGCATAATTGTTAATTTGCAGCGATACACTTCATGCTCAACTTGCCATCTTTCTTTTTTACTTAAAAGAGACACTTCATCGCGCACCGATTCAAGCAGTTCATCACTGACAGTCACTCTTTTTGTGGACTGGCTCAGACGTTTACGCAAGTATTTTAGAGACTCTTTATATTTGCGGACAGCAAGCGTTCTGTGTTTAATCAGTGTTTTCCAAGTGATATCTGCGGTTACATTTGGGTTGCCGTCACGGTCTCCGCCGATCCAAGAGCCGAAGCGGAGGAAATTCGGAACCTGCCATTCGCTCTCCGGATAGTTAGACTGCAGACAATCTTCTAATTCCTGATGAATTTGAGGGAGCACTTCAAATAGCGTTTCATCAAAATAATACAATCCATTTGCCACTTCATCCATAACAGTAGGTTTACGGTCACGAAGCTCATCTGTCTGCCACAAAATAACGACTTCATTGAAAAGACGATCCTCAAGTTCGGCGCGTTCACGCTTAGTATGAATCGGCTGATCCAGACTATTAAGGAGTGTGGCGATCCGCTTATGGATTTCTAGCACGCTTCGTCTTGTCGCTTCTGTCGGATGAGCGGTAATAATAAGCTCAAGTGAAAGAGTTTTGAGCAGATTTTGGATGACATCTGCAGCAATGCCATTCTCTTTTAAAGAGGCAACGGCATTTTCCAATGAACCTGGCTGCTTCACAGACTCTTCCTGAAATTGATAATCGCGTTTTCGTCTGATGCGATGATTTTGCTCTGCAATATTAACTAGATGAAAATAAACCGCAAATGCTCTGATAACCTGCTTTCTCAGCGGAGGCTCAAGCGTGCTTATTTCACTTTTTAAATCGGCATAAATAGATTCATCCGCATTGCTGCGGAGCGATTTTGTCATCTCCCGGATTTTTTCAACCTTATCTAACAGGGGGTGGCCGCCCTGATGGACTAGCACATCTCCAAGCATATTTCCAAGGAACTTAACATCACGGCGCAGTGCCGCGTTATGATCACGATCTTGTATGGTTTCTGTTTTTACCGTCATTTTATGCACCTCTTTTACTGGAATGGATTCCATCTTTTTAATATGTGTTTTTTGAAAATTAAAATAATGATAAGTTTACCATGAATCGTATAAAAATGCATAGTATTCGCTTTTATATTGTTCTAATTTTTAGAATGTTCATGTTAAAATATGGTCATACTGCCCACATATATATGGACGGGATTACTGGTTTAAGGTGATGAAACGTAATGAAAAGAGTAAATGTAGTTTACGTTCTTTTATATGATGATACAACTAATAAGATTTTAATGGTTAAAAATATAGACAAACGTTCTTCCTCTTATTATACATTGCAGGGCGGCGCAGTGGAGGATGGTGAAACACTTGATCACGCTGCCATTCGAGAGGTTAAAGAAGAAACGGGGTTAGAGGTTTCTGTTCAAGGATTGATTCATATCAGTGAAGCCTTCCTTGAAGAAAGGGGACATCATGCTATTTTCTTTACTTTTCGCGGCAGCATAACCGGCGGAAAACAGGAAATCGTCATGCCCGGAGAAATAGAAGAAATCACTTGGATGGATGCTGAACAGGCGTCAAACTATCTTCATTTCGCAGCAGAACAGGGTGAACTCACAAATCAGAGTCCTGCCATACCATATACGTTCATAAGAAATCTGTAGAGAAAGCCTCATTGCAAGTATGAGCCTTCCTTTCTTATATGCAGTTTTTACATTTTATTAAATATGTGAGAGAAATGCTTTTGCAGTTGCCGTAAACAAAGCATCCATTTTGATGATTTATTCAGAATGAATGCTTTATTCATTAAAAATATTGTATATAGTATTAAGATAGCAGGGTTTTGCAATAAAGAATCATCTTTGCACTAATTTAATAATTGTATGCTATTATATTGATTAAATATATATATATGGGACTTTTTTAAAAGGAGAAAACGATGAACTCTTCTATTAATGTAGGCGGTCTTGATTTCAAATGGGACTTGGAAAACGGTCAATTTTTATTTGAGGAACAAGATGCTGTGCTATTCTGGATTTCAAGTGCGATGAAAACGTTCTTTGATACAATTGAAGAAATTTCTGGAGAGGAAGCATCAAATCTAGTTTTTGAGACGACAGGATTCAGACAGGGATTAGTGGTGGGAGGATACTTTTCTAAATTGAAAAATGTCAGTATTTTAGAGGCGACAGAGTTAATTACAAATACTTATGCTTCAGCTGGCTGGGGCCGGACCGAAGTGAAAGATTTTAATTTAGATATGCAAACACTGACAGTCGAGCTTAAAGACAGCTGGGAACATAAAATTAACATTGCGCAAGGAAAGACCAAGGGAGGCAATTTTCTTCCTGCCCACTATGCTGGAATATTTACAGGACTTTTCGGTGTAAATATTTGGTATAAAGTCCTTCATTATCAACTAGAGGGGCACGAACTCAGTGTCATAAAATACTTTCCATCAGACATTTCGATAACAAATAACATTCACCAATTAGCCCGAAAAAAAGAAACGGAACAAATTATGCAGTTAGAAGCTTTAGTGGAAGATCAAACAAGGGAATTGAAGGCACTTGTTAAACAGCTTTCTTCTCCTATCATCCCCGTTCTGGAGGGAATAGTCGTGGTGCCGTTAATTGGAAAATACGATGAAGAACGTGCGGAAGAACTTACAGAAAAAACATTAATGAATCTTCCATCACATAAAGCTACCTATCTGATTCTTGACTTGACAGGCATTGATAACGATCTTAGTCAGCATACAACCAGTTTTATCTCAAAAATTGGATATGCAGCAAATCTTTCCGGTACAAAAACAGTTCTTGTGGGAATATCTCCTGAACTAAGTATGCAAATTACTCATTCAGAAATAGATTTCTCTAAATTTGATGCTTTTCAAACCCTGCAGCACGGAATTCTTTATGCTTTAGGGCAAATAGGACGTCAGGTTTTTTAACTATAAAAAAGATATGCAAGACTTCGAAAAAAGAAGGCTCGCATATCTTTTTTTATTTGCAGATCCTTCTCATATAAATTCAATTTTATATATATCTAAATAAGAATATTTTTTATTTTTCTCAAGATATATTCCGGAAGTAACTGTTATTAAGTGTGAAAATATGCTATAAATTTCTAGTAACGTTTTTTATTTTTGACAGGAGGACGATCATGCACCAAGTTCGAATACTCGAAGGCTTACTGAACCCTTTTGCCTATTTTGAAAAGCTTCATGAATCAGAAAAAGAAAAAGGTCTCTTACTTAGAATAGCTGCACTTATAGGATTAAGTCTGCTGCTTGCTGCGGGCAGCGCTTATTTAGGCATACATACGGAAGAAATCATGAAGCTCATGGATACGGTTGGCAGGGAGAAGCTGGAATCTGCTAAACTTCTTTTCGGAATTGGCGGGCTTTTATCCGGGTTACTATCTCCTGTGTTTACGATTCTATTTTTCACATTTGTTTTTAGAGTGTTTTTTTATGAGATTGGGTGGAGCAAGCTTTTTACGATAGGACTTTTTCCTGCCATTCTATTATTTTTCCAAAAAGCGCTGAACTTCCCGCTCTTCTATTTTTTAGGAATCAATTCTGAATCCTCGCCATTCGGTTTTGGAGTACTGATTCAGTTAGTGACAGACCAGGCTTTCCTTGTGAATGCACTAAGTCAAGTTACGATTTTTTTAATATGGAGTGCGTGGATCCAAATGGCAGCTTTGAAAAAGATGTCGGATAAAACGATGAAATCGATCATAGGCATTGTGATTTTTGCTCATTTTATCTTTATATTGGTCACTGCTGCATTCGTTTTATTGACGCAAAACTTGGGAATTTTGCTGTAGGGGGACATATGAAAAAGCAAACGTTGATCGGAATTATTACTGCTATAAGTCTAGTATTCGTCATCATTAATTTAACTATCATATTGAGCTCAGATCGGATAGAACGTTCTAAAGCATTACATTCATACTCCAATGTTGAAAACGGGGACTTAAAAAAACTGCTTTCTACTAAAGGAGTCGTGATTCCATCTTCAAATTACTTCATTAAATATAATAAATCGTTGGGTGCGATTAATGAAGTACTGGTTACTGAGGGAGATGCAGTTTTGGCAGGCGACATCCTCTTTGACTATCAAACTGGACACATCGATGCTGAAATTGAGGAACTAGAACAGCAGATCAGCAGATTGACAGCACGGATCAGCTCTGCTGAATCTGAATTGTCATCGCTTGAGCAGCAGCTGAGCGATGCGCAATTTGATTCCTCAGCGGATTCATTTGATACTGATCCTTTTGCTGCAGATACGACTAAACAAAACGATAATAGTGAAGAAATAATAAGCAATCAAATTGGCGACAAGCAGGATCAAATTGAGGATCTCAATTTGCAGAAGGACGGAGTGAATCAGAAAATCGCCCAGCTGCAGGGGGAGAAAGCGAAATATACGGTTACCAGCAAGATGGATGGAACAGTCACTGAAATCAATCCATATGCACAAACTGAAAATGACGCTGTAGTCTCCATTAATTCAAATCAGCCTTTCCTGATTGAAGGAAAGCTTTCAGAAAAACATGCGGTTAAAGTGAAAGAAGGACAAAAAGTCATAGCAGCCGCAGAAGTTTTACCTGAGTTGAAAAAAGAAGGTACGGTAAAAGAACTGAAAATGGAGCCTATCGGTGTTCCATCAGTTGATGAGAAAGAAAGTTTCTATCCATTTAAAGCTGAATTGATTGAAGCTGCTGAGACATGGCATCATGGATACCACGTCAATTTAGATATCGTCCTTGAAGAACGGAATGGCGTTGTCGTCATACCTGATTCTGCTATTCAAAAAAAGGCAGGTAAAACGTATGTTTACGTTATTAAAAATGGAAGACTTGAAAAAAGAGAAATAAATCTTGGACTTGAGGTAAACAACCGCAACGAAGTTCTGCAAGGAGTAGCACAGGGTGAGAGAATCGTCCGTTTTCCATCGGGTAATTTAAGAGATAAGATGGAGATATTCATGCCAATTCATCATCGTTATGTTGAAGAGAAAACGCTGAAAGCATTTACTGGTGAACAGATCATCCGGCTGCTTTTAAGAGGGATCGTTCATAAATAAAAAGAATAAGAGACGGAAATGACATTGAGGGCAAAATGTCATTTCCGTCTCTTTTCTTATGGCATATCTTCATAAATTCTTATTATTCCATTTAACTTGAATTAATAAACTCTCTTTATACTTTTTAGGGAGAAGCAGAAAAAGGATTAAGGAGATGGGCAAATGAAAAGGAAGAAGATTTTTTGTGCAGCAATGGCAGCCCTATTGATGGGAAGTGCCATTTCAGCTGGAAATGGACAAACCGTTTCAGCGGCTGAGAATGTCAATGAATCAAATGAATTTGATCTTCAGGCACATCGCGGCGGAATGGGACTTACAGTGGAATCTACGATTGCATCATTCTCTAAAGCTCTTGAACTAGGGGTGAACACTCTTGAGCTGGATGTGCAGATTACGGAAGATCACCAGGCTGTTGTGACACATGACCGCCAGATATCTGGAGGGAACTGTCAGGATACCGCTCCTGCATTCGCTGATGATCCTGAGTATCCATACGTTGGGAAATACATAAAAAACCTTACGCTTGAGCAAATCCGCACTCTTGACTGCGGTTCGAATACGAAGCCGCAGTATCCGGGACAAGAGACCAGTCCAGGTGCTAAAATGCCGATGCTCACCGAAGTTTTCGATCTGGTTAAACACTACAATGCTAAGAAAGTTCAAATGAATATTGAAACAAAGGTAGAAGCGGGTGCTCCTCATGAAACCGCTCCGCGTGAAGAATTTGTCCAAATTGTTGCAAGAGAAGTCCGCGAGGCAGGGATGCTTGATAGAGTTACTATTCAAAGCTTCGATTGGGGTTCACTGATGCGTATGCGTGAAGTTGAACCAAGTCTTCCTATCGTAGCACTGACTAATGGTCCGCAATTTTTGCAGCCAGGCCAGCCTGGAGCATCTCCATGGCTAGGGGGAATAGACATTGATGATTTTGACGGGGACTTAGTGGCGGCAGCCCAGTCATTTGGTGCAGATGCCATCTCGCCCGTACACGGATTTCCTCAAAACGGCAAAATCACCGATGAAAACTACGAACCGTATGTAACAAAACAAATGGTGGAAAATTCACAAGCAGCAGGAATGAAAGTGATTCCCTGGACAGTAAATGACATCGAGACTATGAACAAGCTGGTAGAAGATGGTGTTGACGGAATGATCACTGATTATCCCGACCGATTGCGGGAAGTAATGTCACAGAATGGATTTAAGATGCCTAAAGGGTATAAAGCGCCAAATAAATAACTGGAATTTTGATTTGAAAAATGCAATCCTAATTAATGGGATTGCATTTTTTGTTAGATTCTGTTAAAAAATCAGCCTTTTTATATAGTCGATATGGTATGGTTGAGGAGGAAATAAAAGGATATTCTAAAGTGAAAAAATGTGGGGAGAATTCGTATGAATGCAATTAAAAGGTTTTTACGGTACTTAAAAGGATCGGGGAGAGGGAGATAAGGCTGAGAAGATGATTGTCTTTCAACTATCTTAGCTATAGGATTATCTATTTTAATGTTAGTGGGATACAGCTTAGATCAAATAAAGGAAGCTGTGGTCCTTCTAAAATGAACCAAGCCGAGGGAATATTCATCCTCGGCTATTTGTCATTTATTATTAGAAATATATTGTTAACAAATCCCATTTAATATTAATTGTATTAAAATAAAAAAATTTTAATTTTTATAGCTTGTATTAAATGGATATATTTACTGACGGGAAAGTGTTCCCCTGAAAAAAACATTTGTGTTTTTCAGGGGAATTTATTATTATAAAATAAGTAATTTGGCAATTTTATCACTTAATCAAGATAAAGAATCTTTCAAACTATCAGGAATGTTGTTTTTGGAAGAAAAGAATCACTTTATAAGATCAGCTTTTAAAATAGATTGAAAAAATGTGACGTCTTCGTCATCATTTTAATACCGAATAATGGGAGTTTTATCGCCAGAAATTTAAGTTCTGTAAGGGGAGAAAAGGAAAATGGCAAACAAGGAACTGAATAGAGGCTTGGAGTCGCGTCATATTCAGATGATTGCTTTGGGAGGCACGATTGGTGTTGGTTTATTTATGGGGTCAGCCAGCACCATTCAATGGACAGGTCCGTCTGTACTGCTGGCTTATGCAATCTGCGGAATATTTATCTTTTTTATTATGCGTGCAATGGGAGAAATGCTGTATTTAGAGCCGAGTACAGGTTCATTTGCAACATTCGGCCATAAGTATATCCACCCACTCGCAGGTTATTTGACTGCATGGAGTAACTGGTTCCAATGGATTGTCGTCGGGATGTCAGAAATTATTGCAGTTGGTGCATACATGAAATACTGGTTCCCGGATTTGCCTGCCTGGATACCAGGTATCATTGCAATGCTCATTCTGGGTGCAGCGAACTTAGTTTCTGTAAAATCATTTGGTGAATTTGAATTTTGGTTTGCGATGATAAAAATCGTTACAATTGTTTTGATGATTATTGCAGGTATCGGTCTTATTTTCTTCGGGTTTGGCAACGGAGGAGACGCTATCGGATTATCAAATCTATGGGTGCATGGAGGCTTCTTTACAGGAGGCTGGTCAGGATTTTTCTTTGCACTCTCTCTTGTTATTGCAGCTTATCAAGGTGTCGAACTCATCGGAATTACTGCTGGAGAAGCGAAAAATCCGCAAAAAACGTTAACAAGCGCGATTCAAAGTATTATTTGGCGCATCTTAATCTTCTATATTGGTGCGATTTTTGTTATTGTAACTGTTTTCCCATGGGATCAGCTTGATTCACTTGGAAGCCCGTTTGTATCAACTTTTGCCAAAATTGGGATTACAGCAGCAGCAGGTATTATTAACTTTGTCGTCATTACAGCAGCAATGTCCGGCTGCAATAGCGGTATTTTCAGTGCAGGCCGCATGCTTTATACATTGGGAGTCAATGGACAGGCTCCAAAATTCTTTACGATTATTTCCCGTAATGGTGTGCCTTTATATGGAACAATCGCAGTACTAATAGGTTTAGCAATTGGTGTTGTTTTAAACTATATTGCACCTCCGAAGATATTTGTGTATGTATACAGTGCAAGTGTGCTGCCGGGTATGATTCCATGGTTTGTCATCCTCATCAGTCAAATACGATTCAGAAGAGAAAAAGGAGCTGAAATGGCCAAACACCCTTTCAAAATGCCTTTTGCTCCTTTCACAAACTATTTGACGATTGCCTTCTTAATAATGGTATTAATCGGAATGTGGTTTAATGATGAAACACGTATATCGCTAATAGTAGGGATTGTCTTCCTGGGCATTGTGATAATCAGTTATTATGCCCTGGGAATAAGCAAGCGTGTTCCAGCAGATACTCAATCAGATGATGAATTGCCTATTTGACGATCCCTGCATATAAAAAGCTCACTTCTATCGATAAGAAGTGAGCTTTTTTAAGCTATTATAGTAACTCAAACTGTTTAGAATAAAGTCTTGCATACGACCCATCCCTTGCAAGCAGCGAGTTGTGTGTACCCTGTTCAACAATTCCGTCTTCTGTTAAAACGATAATCCGCTTCGCATTCCGGATCGTTGAAAGGCGATGGGCAATCACAATCGTTGTACGTCCTCTTGCTAACCACTCCAGTGATTCCTTTACGATGCTTTCACTCTCATTATCAAGAGCGCTCGTTGCCTCATCCAAAATGAGAATGGGAGGATTCTTTAAAAATACACGAGCAATACTTAGCCGCTGCTTTTGGCCGCCAGAGAGTTTGACACCCCGTTGTCCGATTTCTGAATGGTAGCCATTTGGCAAGCTCATGATAAAGTCATGTGCATTGGCAAGCATTGCTGCCTCAATAATTTCAGTGTCGCTCGCTGCCGGATCTCCGTACCTGATATTATCCATTACTGTTCCTGAAAAAAGGTAAGCATCCTGCTGTACAATACCAATGTTCTTTCTTAATGACTGCAGATCGATATCCCGGACATCGATTCCGTCTACTAATACATACCCATCTGTCAAATCATAAAAGTGAGGGATTAGCGAGCATAAGGTCGTTTTCCCCGCACCAGACGGACCAACTAAAGCTACGTACTCTCCCGGATGTATACGAAGTGACAAGTTTACCAAGACATTGCCCAAATTGTCTTCGTAACGGAAGGAAACTTGCTTAAACTCAATTTCACCGCGTACCTCTTGTAGTGTCACAGCATTCGGTTTGTTTTCAATTTCCGGCTTAAGATTCATGATTTCCATAAAGCGCTGGAAGCCAGTGATTCCTTCTTGAAATTGCGTGCTCATATGAGGTAGTTTTTGAATTGGCTCAATCAAAAAGTTGATATACAGTAAAAAAGTGATTAAATCTGCTAAGTCTAATGTGTTGTTGACGATACTGGCACTACCAAATATAATCACTGCGATTGTAATTAGTTGGATAAATGTTTGTATTACATTGTAAAAGTACGCTTCTATCTTGTAGAATTTTTTTCTGCTTTCGAGGAAACGATTATTTTCTTGGTCAAACTTTTCAATCTCTACTTGCTCATTGGCAAAAGATTTTACTTCGCGGATTCCTGATAGACTATCTTCTACCTGTGCGTTTACGTCCCCAATTCGCTCTTTGATTCTACTTAATGCACTGTTCTCGAACTTATTAAAATAAAAAGAAAATACGCCTAAGATTGGTAAAAAACAGAATACGATGAACGTTAACGGTGCATTAATAAAGAACAATATGACAAATGCTCCAATAAAACGTACGAGATATTTGACGTAGTCTTCAGGACCATGATGGTACAGTTCGGAAAGCATTAGAAGGTCATTCGTTATTCGAGTCATGAGCTGTCCTGTCTTTTCTTTATCGTAAAAGCTAAAGGAAAGCTTCTGCATGTGGGTAAACAGCTCACTTCTCAAATCACTCTCCATCCGCGCGCCTATTTCATGACCTTTGTAGTCCACAAAATAGTTTCCGATATTCTGAATGGCGGTTAACACAAGCATCAGCCCGCCAATCAAATACACTTTATTCAGCGCTGTGGACAAGTTGCCTTCTAGAACATCCTTCGTAATATACCTGACAAGCAGCGGAAACACCAAAGTCACAGCTGATACGATAAAGGCGCATGCCAATACTGAAAGAAACAGTTTTAAATAAGGTTTATAATAGGAGAAAAATTTTTTTACTGGAAAACGCATGATTTACCCCTTTTTGTGTTATTTAAATACACATATAAGGGGAGGGAACACCGTTTACATTAAGAAAGTGTTTCACCCTCATATGCTTGTGCTGTTTGATTTGTCATGTTTTTCATTTAAATGGCCTCCTTGTATATTAGTACTATTATTGTAAGCGATTTTTTTAAAAAATGAACAAGAAATCGTTTAATTGTAACAATACAATGACATTCACCCATTCCCTTTTTTAAGAATACACTGCTTCCATGTTATTCCCTTTTAATATTCAAGGAGGTAAATCGTTCAATGTATTTTCATAACACACCTTATCCTTACAATTATTTTAGCGCAGATTATATGAATGTTTATGGTGACGAAAGACAGGCGCCAACCTTTCCGCCGCCGCAGCAATTTGCTCAGCAAGTTCCTCAAGCCTTTTTTTCGAGTTTCCTGCCTACTAATCAAATCCGGTCAGTGATGTGTCAGTGTATAGGAAGATGGGGCTTGCTCGGGTTAAGGTTTCAAAGTCCTTTTGGAAGAGATTTATGGTTTTTCCCTACAGAGATTAGGCAAAATAGTGTTTCAGGATACACATGGCAAGGCGGCCTCAGTCAAAGAGCCCGTTATAATTATTCAGAAATCAGAAATTTTATCTGTTCAACATGATTAATTAAAAACAGAGATTTTCAAAAAGCATCATCAGGGGACTTGATGGTGTTTTTTGTGTTTTATTTACATTGTATAATTGGGGATTTATAGAAATAGAAAATGGAAAGATTTATCGAAGTTTTATGATAATAAAAGGATTATTGAAAGGTAATAGAGAAGAGTTCATATTTAAACCTGAGAAAAGACAATTTTTTAAAACTGGTTTTGAAGGAAATTTCCGATAAAAATCGTCAATAAGATCTAAAAATGCATGATTTAAAAGAGGTGTTCATTTTGAATAATGATCAAGCAATTGAAATCTACAAAGGTCGCCTTCAGCATTATTCGGAGGTGCAGTTAAGGCATATTTCTGAAGAAGGGACTTGGTCTATCGGTCAAATGTATCTCCATTTGATTGAGGTTGCGTTTGAGTATCTTGAGAATGTTGAAAAATGTGCAGAAGCAACTGAAGTGCAAAAACTGGGGAAGACCGAAGCCGGTGAGAATTTGTTCGAACGAGGCGGTTTTCCACCCATTAAGATCAAATTGCCTGATGA
This sequence comes from Peribacillus frigoritolerans, assembly GCF_004358755.1. Classification (GTDB taxonomy): domain Bacteria; phylum Bacillota; class Bacilli; order Bacillales; family Bacillaceae; genus Bacillus_P. Next base: position 772,445 of record NZ_SMZY01000001.1, read on the forward strand.
TGCTGAAAACACGCCAAGCAATAGCAAAAGGAAAGATGAACTAATGCAAGGACTCATTTTGGTAGAAGAGAAAATGGGAGAGTGGGAAGAGAAAGTAGATGCGATTAACCCAAACTTCAAAGTAAAACATGGGGGATTTGGCTGGCTCAATGCAAGGGAATGGTTCGAGTTGGTCGACATGCATTTTCGTCATCACCTCCGTCAAAAGACAGAATTAGAAGAAAAGGTAGGGTTTTGAATACTGAGAGGAATGCGAAATGGATAAGTGAGAAGAAGGCTGAAAGAAGGAAAGCTTTCTAAAGCATTCGGGAGAATTTCAGATTTAGAAGATTGATAAAGCGGGGAAAAGATTCAAGGACAGGCTGCAGAACCTCCCGATATGAGATAAAAACGATAACGCCCATTCATTTTGTTAAATTGAATGGGCATTTTTGTGAACTATAACGGAATATAATCAAAAAAAAATGATAGAAAATGTTCCCAATATTGCCGTTTTACGATTAAACCCATAATAAAAATAGGTGCTCAGCGTTGATAACACTGCTTCTTTGGTTTAATGAAAAACATTGATATATAATTTCATAAAATTAATATATATGTTGAAATTATGTTTCAATATGTGTTATTCTCTTCCTGAGAACGATTTCAGGAACCGATTTCAATTCATAGATAAGGGTGATCATCATGCTTGAACATTTAACAACCGAAACTCGTAATGAGAAAACAATGAATTTAGATGAAATGTCTACAATTGAACTTTTAACAGTAATGAACGAAGAAGATGAGAAAGTGGCTAGAGCTGTGAAGGCGGAGCTTCCGTCCATTGCAAAAGCGGTGGATGCCATCATTCATGCAAAAAAACAGGGTGGCCGCCTGATTTACATGGGTGCAGGAACAAGCGGACGAATAGGGCTGCTGGATGCGGTTGAGTGCCCTCCCACGTTTGGAACGGACCCGGGTGAAGTAATCGGGCTGATTGCAGGCGGAGAGCAAGCGTTTATAAAAGCCGTTGAAGGAGCCGAAGACAGTAAAGACCTTGGAGTCGGCGACTTAAAGGAAATTCAGCTAACAAGCAGTGACATTGTAGTGGGAATTGCAGCAAGCGGCCGAACTCCATATGTTATTGGCGGTCTTGAGTATGCAAACTCAATCGGTGCAAAAACGGTAGCGGTCTGCTGCAATAAAGGTTCAGAAGTCGGAAAAAGAGCTGAGATTGCAATTGAAGTAGTGAATGGACCTGAAGTTCTGACAGGTTCAACACGTTTAAAAGCGGGCACTTCACAAAAACTGGTCTGCAATATGCTTTCAACTGCTTCAATGGTTGGTATTGGAAAAGTGTATGGAAACTTGATGGTGGATGTTCAGCAGACAAATCAGAAACTTGAAGAGCGGGCAAAACGCATTGTAATGGAAGCGACATCTTGCTCGTACGAAACAGCTGAGGAATATTTGGTCATAGCAAAGGATAATTCCAAACTTGCGATTCTTATGATCCTAACCAGCCTTTCTTATGAAGATGCCTTAGACAAACTGAATGATTCACAGGGATTTATCAGAGAAGCCATGAAATAAATAATTTTTCAACTGAGAGGGGAGCTACCATGAGTAAGTACCGTAAAATGGCCGATGAGATTTTGACGGCTCTTGGAGGCAGTTCAAATATTGCTTCTTATACAAACTGTATGACACGCCTTCGCGTAACGCCGGTGAACCGTGGGAACATTAACGAACAAAAAATTAAAGAAATCGATGGTGTAGTAGGAACGGTCGATGATGAGACCTATCAAATTATCCTTGGCCCGGGAGTTGTCACAAAAGTAGCAGACCAGTTCGGCGCAGCGATCGAGGAAACAAAAGGACAAGGAAGTGCATCTGACTATGAAGCAAAAGGTGCTGACATTAAGCAGGAGTTAAAAAAGAAAAACAGCACTCCGTTTAAAACGTTCCTGCGTAAAATCGGAAGTATTTTCATTCCGCTGATCCCGGCATTTGTTGGAGCTGGCCTGATTGCCGGTATTGCATCAATTCTTGCAAACAATATAACAGCTGGAAACTTATCAGAAGAAACTTGGCAGCAATATGTCACGATTTTAAATGTTATTAAAAATGCGATCTTCAGTTATTTGGTCATTTACGTTGGGATTAATGCAGCAAAAGAATTTGGGGCAACACCTGCACTGGGAGGTGTCATTGGAGGCGTTACACTCTTAACTGGCGCTACGCCTGAAATGCCTATCACCAATATCTTTACCGGTGAAGCATTATCCGCAGGACAGGGTGGAATTATTGGGGTTTTAATCGCGGTGTACCTTCTTGCTATGGTTGAGAAGTTCCTGCGCAGATGGATTCCAGATGCCATTGACATTATTGTCACGCCAACTATTGTTCTCTTACTCATTGGATTGTTAACAATCTTTATCATCATGCCTTTTGCCGGCCTGATTTCAGACAACCTGATTGGAGCAATCAATTGGACACTTGATCGTGGAGGCGCGTTTGCGGGATTTGTCCTTGGAACAACTTTTCTTCCGCTCGTCATGCTGGGTCTCCATCAAGTATTAATTCCCATTCATATTGAGATGATTAACATCTCAGGCATGACAGTACTGCTGCCGATCCTTGCGATGTCAGGTGCCGGACAAGTCGGTGCCACTCTGGCACTTTGGATCAAGTGCCGCAAAAACACTCAATTAACGAATTTGATTAAAGGTGCTCTGCCTGTAGGCGTGCTTGGCATTGGAGAACCGCTGATTTACGGGGTTATCCTGCCTCTGGGGCGTCCATTTATTACAGCATGTATTGGCGGAGGAATCGGTGGAGCGGTCGTAGGTATTTTCGGAAATATTGGTGCAATTGCTATTGGTCCTTCAGGTATGGCATTGATTCCGCTGATTGCTGACGGAATGTGGTTTAAATATATTCTCGGGCTATTAGCTGGTTATTCAGGAGGATTCATTCTCACTTATTTCTTCGGTGTTCCGAAAGAAGCGATGGTTAATACGGCAGATTCTGCTGAAAAGGAAGTTGAAATAGAAGCAGAGAAAGGTTTCTCAATCTCTGATAAAGGTGCAGTGGTTATGCCTTTTGAAGGTGAAGTAAAACCTCTTGAAGAAGTGCCGGATGCTGTATTTTCATCAAAGTTGATGGGAGACGGATTTGCCATTGAGCCGGTTAATGATACACTGGTTTCACCTATTGACGGAGAAGTTGTGAGCGTTTTTCCTACAAAGCATGCAATTGGATTAAAGTCAAAGGATGGCTTGGAGCTATTAATTCATGTAGGTCTTGAAACGGTTTCCCTAAAAGGAGAAGGCTTTACGTCTCTTGCTAAAGAGGGTCAAGAAGTAAAAAAGGGAACGCCTCTTCTCAAGATTGATCTGGATTATATTAAAAAGAATGCAGTGTCAACAATTACACCGGTTATCTTTACAAATTTGGCAGAGGGAACTAGTGTAAAGCTGCTGAAAACGGGCTATCAGGAACAAGGCAGTGCGGGTGTGATTGCCTTAGAGCTTCCTTAAAGGAGTTCGGTTTTTAAGAAGCTGATTGAAGTAAATAAACGATTTGAATGTAAAAAAAGCACCATTTAGGAGACTAGATGGTGTTTTTTGTGTTTACCAAAATATGATAGAACTTTATGATCCAAAGAGATGGTGATATTTAACATTTGGATGTTCATCCGTGAGATGACAGTGCTGTATGGAACCATAATGAAAAAGAGGCTGAGAATAAACTCAGCCTCTTTTTCTATTCTCCTTAGTTTTGAACGGCTTCTAGCAGCAAGTCAGCAATATGAACAGCACGCACCTTGTCTGACAAGCCTTCCCGCTCAATACCAAGTTTCATTTGCAGCAGGCACCCGGGGTTTGCTGTGACGATGGTTGCGGCATGAGTGGCTTTTGCGTTTTTCATTTTGGTATCTAGAATCTGCATTGACATTTCTGATTCGACGATGTTATAGATTCCGGCTGAACCGCAGCAGCTGTCGGCGTTTTTCATTTCACGGTATTCAATGTTTCCGATTGCTTTTAATAGCTTGCGGGGTTCTGCGGATGTTTTCATGACATTTCTTAAATGACATGAGTCCTGATAAGTGACTGCCTGTTCAGGCAGTTTTAGCTTCATCTTAAAGAACTCAAGTTCAACCAGAATGCTTGATAGGTCTTTGAGCTTGCTTGAGAATGCTTTAGCCCGCTCTGACCATTTTGCCTCGTCTTTAAGAAGATGATCGTAATCAATTAAAAAGGCTCCGCAGCCTCCTGCGTTTGTAATAATGTAATCAACCTGAAGGTTTTCGAATGCTGTAATGTTGCGTTTGGCAAGGTCTTTAGCAGCGTCTTTTTCACCACTGTGCCCATGCAAGGCTCCACAGCATGCCTGGTTTTCAGGTATGACAATTTCACAGCCTGAAAGCTGAAGCAGCTTCATAGTTGCGTCATTTGTTTTCATAAACATCGTGTCCATCAGGCAGCCGGAGAAGAAGGCAACACGTTTGCGTTTTTCCGGTTTAGCAGGCAGATAGGTCGGCCGGTTTTTCATTTCCTTTAATGTCGGGATTACCGGAAGTACTTTTTCCATAGAGGATAAACTGTCAGGCAAAAGCTTCATCATGCCTGAAGAACGCACGGCGCGCTGCAGACCAGAACGCTGGTAGAATCCAATTAATCCTGTTAATGTACGCATGCGTTCCTGATGAGGGAACAATCCTTCAAAAACGGCTTTACGGACCGTTCGTACAGGCAGTGAATGCTTTTTGTTCTGATTAATAATATCGCGCGCCTCTTCAAGCAAGTGGCCATAATTTACTCCAGAAGGGCAGACAGGTTCACAGGCTCTGCAGCCCAAACACATATTGAGAGACTTTTCTACGTCTTCATCAGGTTCTACAAGTCCTTCTGCAACTGCTTTCATCAGTGCGATTCTGCCTCTTGGAGAATGAGATTCCTGAAATCCTGACTCAATATAGGTCGGACAGGTTGGCAGGCAAAATCCGCAGCGCATACAGTTAAGAAGCTCATCCTCGTTCATCCGATCTTTAAATTGCTCTTGAATGATTTCACGTTCCTTTACAGTTGTCATCTTGAGACCACCACCCGTTTTCTCGAGTCTTTGGCAAACATTTTGCCTGGGTTCATGATGTTATTCGGGTCAAGAGAATGCTTTATGGCTTTCATGGCGGCAATCCCTTCCTTGCCTGCCTTCAGCTCAAGGTACGGAGCTTTCATAACGCCGACTCCGTGTTCGCCTGTAATGGTCCCGCCAAGCTCGATTGCTTTTACGAATATTTCTTCGAACGCTTTTTCAACGCGCTCTATTTCTTCATGATTTCTCACATCAGTCAAACAGGTTGGATGGAGGTTCCCATCTCCTGCATGTCCAAATGTGCAAATCGTAAGGCTGTATTTTTCCGCTATTTCATTTGTGGCCAGCACCATTTTTGCGATTTCTGACCGGGGCACAGTTGCATCTTCCAGTATCGTTGTCGGTTTTAGTCTGGCTAATGCAGAAAGGGCGGAGCGGCGTGCCGTCCGGAGACCATCTGCTTCTGCTTCGGATTCTGCTACCTTAACCGAAACGGCTTTTTCCTGTTCGCAAATGGCAGCCATTTTTATCATATCTCTTTTGACAACGTCAGCAGGTCCGTCCTGCTCAATTAAAAGAACTGCTTTAACATCGGTCGGCAAACCGATTTGAGCAAAATCCTCAACTACTTTTAAGGTAGGCTGATCGAGGAATTCAAGTGTTGTCGGAATGATTTTATTTGCAATGATTTTTGAAACGGATTTTGCTGCAGCTTCTAAATCCTGATAGAGAGCAAGCATCGTCATTTTATCCTCCGGCACAGGAATCAGTTTAAGAATGGCCTTTGTTACGATTCCAAGAGTTCCTTCTGATCCTACGAAAAGACGGGTTAAATCATATCCTGCTACGTCTTTTGCGAGTTTTCCGCCGGTTTGGATAATGTCTCCGTTTGCCAGAACCACTTCCAGTCCCATGACATAGTCGCGTGTTACACCATATTTCAGACCGCGGAGACCGCCTGAGTTTTCATTGATGTTTCCGCCAATAGTAGAGATTTTCATTGAGCTTGGATCAGGCGGGTAGAACAGGCCTTTTTCCTCGACAGCATGAATGAGGTCAAGGGTGACGACTCCAGGCTGAACAGTTGCAGTAAGGTTTTCCTCATCAATTTCTAGAATGGCATTCAAATGTTTAAACAAAAGGACAATTCCGCCTTCAGTCGGGCAAGTGCCGGCGCATAGATTGGTGCCGGACCCTCTAGGAACAAGCGGAATTTGCTGCTCATTGCATATTTTTACGACTTTTGAGACTTCTGCTGTATTTCTTGGAGCAATAACTGCGTCAGGAAGTGATTGAAACTGCGGTGTTGCATCAAAGGAATACACGAGTCTCCCTGCTTTTGAATCATCATAGTTTTCTGCTCCTACAATGGATTGGAGCTTTGCTTTTATTTCTGCGGGTATCATTCAGTTCTACCTCCCTATTCATGTAAAAAGTACTTCCTTTTATCATAAATAAAAGTCGAAGGATAAACTATGGATAATCCTACAAGGTTTAAAGGGAATTTGGTTCATTTTTTGGATAATCATCTAAAAAGAAAAAGGCTAGAAACAAAGCAGTCAGGTCTTCAGAATGTCTCGGGTTTAATCCTGTAAGCTGCTCAATACGCTTTAAACGGTAGTGAAGGGTGTTGATATGAATATGAAGATGATCTGCCGTTTGTTTGAAGGATTGGTTATGCTTTAGAAATGTCTTTAAAGTATCCACTAATTCCTGATCTAGTATGATCGGTGCGATTGTCCGGCTCACAAACTCTTCTCTGGTATCTTTTTTGATGTCCTTCAGGAGCATTTCCAGACGCAATTCCTCATCAAAAACAATTGAATTCGTGTTCTTGGCTACTGTTAAAGCACGGTCAGCCTGTTCAAATGAACGATAAACTTCTGCTGCTGCAGAGTGCTGCCCAACCCCCATGGAGATCTTAAGCTGATATCTTTCACTTAGATAACGGCTGATTTGGATGGCAAATTGCCGGGTGCGCTCTTTGTTCTCCTTTGCCGCCTGCAGGATTACAAAGCGGTCATTGCCCCAACGGACAAAAACATCTGTACTCCCGCTCATGAATGTCTGCATAATGTCATTCAAAACTTCCTGGCTAATCAGCGCATCTTCGCGTCCTGTACAGTGGCCAATTATGACCTGCCTGTCCGCAGACAGGTCAATTCCAAGGAGTTCTGCCTGATTCAAAAATGCCTCAGACCATTCGGACTTTTGAACCCAGTCAAAAACGAAAGCTTCAAGAGCCCTGGTTCGCCATTCAAGCTGCTCAGAATAGTACCGTTCATTCATAAGAAGCTCGGTCATCTTTTTCAGAATTTCTCCAAATGGGGAAACATTGTCCGGATCTCCGGTAATCCCGATGACTCCTGCAATTTGATTCTGGTAGAAAACTGGCAAATTAATACCTGATTTGACCCCGGCCAGCACGTTATGATCTTTCTCTGTAATAATGAGCTTCCGCTGCTCGCGGCAGCAAATAAGCGCTCCTTCATGAAACGTGCCTACTCTGCTTTCATCTGTACTTGCGATGATCGTCCCGCTTGTATCTGCCACAATTAACTCTTCATCTATAAGGTGGTTCATTTCTGAAATGATGCTTTTAGCTAACGAAGGTCTGATCAAAGTGCTTCCTCCAGTATTAAGTGGTGTGTATATTTTAGCATGTTTAAAGTGTTTCATGAGTATGAAAGGAATTTTGAAAGGATGAAGGCGTACCTCTGTGCAACGGGGTATGCCTTTAAAAATGTATACATAGAAGTTCAACTATTCAAGGGTTGTATGGTTATTCCTTTTTTTCAAAGTTATTAGCAGGCTAGTTGAATAAAATAGCGAATGTAATAGATTAGTGCATATTGAAAATAATTATGGAGGTGTCTTATGTGAACAGCCCTATTTTAAATCAAATCGGAACGGTCTTTATTCCAGTTAGCAGCATCGAGAAAGCACGAGATTGGTATTGTGATCTTTTAGGTTTAGAAGCTGATGGAGAAATACAGTTCGGCCATATTTACGTTATGCCTATGAAGAGTACTGGGATCGTTTTAGACAGCAAGATTTATTCAGAACAAAACATAATAAAAACTCCCTTATTTCATTTCAATACAGAAAATATTGAGGAAGCCTATTCCTATATGAAGAAAAAGAAGGTTGATGTGATCTCTGAAATTGAACATCATCATTATTTTAATTTCAGAGATCCAGATGGAAATCATTTGATGATTTGTAAGTGTTAATTGATATCAACAATCGGGCCATTCAATTGAAGTACCAGCTTTTCGAAGAACTTTTCTTAAGTGTCAAATAGTCTCTTAACTCTTTCTCGATAATCAGACAGACTCTCCAGTGAGTCTGTTTTTTACTTTAATTTAAATGATTAATAAATTAAATTATTTAATGTGTAATTTAATTTATTGAATAAAAATATAAATTTTAATGAATAATTTTAAATGATTATTTAAAAATTGAAAGGCGTGGTGTAAGATATGATTAAACGAAAGAAAGGAGAACAGTATGGCATATCCTTTACTCACTAATTGTCCTGTTTGCAGGAAGACGCTTAAAATTACTAAGCTGCAATGTAACCATTGCCAGACAACGGTAGAAAATGAATTTGAAGTTTCAAGACTGGCGGCTCTCGGTCAGGAACAGCTGCATTTTATTGAGATTTTTCTTAAATGCCGTGGAAATATCAAAGAGGTCGAGAAGGAGCTCGGAATTTCCTATCCGACTGTCAGAGGAAAATTAGATGAAATTATCTCTGCTTTGGGTTATTCCTCTCAGAAAAAACCGGAAGTTGATAAGAAAAAAATTGTATCGTTATTGGAAAAAGGCGAAATTACGGCAGAGAAAGCCATTCAGTTATTAAAAGAGGGGGAAGAATCATGAAGGACGAAATTTCGAGAGTCTTAACGCTGATGGAGGAAGGTAAGATTGATAAGGAAAAAGCAAGTGAATTAATTACTATTTTACAAGGTAAAGATGAGCCGAATCTAGTGAAAAAAGAAGTCCCATATGGAAATAAAATGTTAAAGGTTCGTGTGACCTCCGATGAAGGTGATCATGTAAATGTGAATTTACCAATTAATCTGGTAAAGGCTGTTTTAAAAGTAGGTACAAATATTGCTGAAAAAATACCTGAGGCAGAAAAATATGTAAAAGATATTAACGTTGACCTGCTCATCGAAGCAATTGAAAACGAATTGGACGGTCAGATTGTTGACATCACCTCGGCCAATGGTGATAAAGTTTTTGTGGTAATTGAGTAGATTATGTTAAAAGTCAGGGTGAAAGTAAAGGATAAACGATTCTCCATTCTCGTTCCCTATGCGGTTTTAAATTTGGCTAGTTTGATTATTACATCAAAAAGGATTATTCGCCTATTAAATAGAGCAATTGAAAAGGATGGCAGCAAATTCATCTTCCCGGAAATTGAAAGAAAAGATTTGAAGCGGTTGCTGCAGGGATTTTCAAAGCACAGTGGAGTTATCCTTTTTGAAACGAAATTGAAGGATGGAACTGAGATAGAAGTAAAGCTTTAAATAAATCTTCTTGATCGTATTTTTTAAATGAAAACAGCTAACAGTGTTCTTCTGATTTTCTGTTCAGTACTAATAATGATTATCGCACCTATTTTCCGCTAAAGAATCAATAAAAAATGGATACAAATTGCTGTACAATTTAGTATCCATTATCTACTGCATCTTGTTGTTTGCTCCCTTAAAACGGAATCACATTAATAGGCGTACCCAGTTCATACTTGGATGCCATCAACTAATCATTATTTTAATGATCCTTACGGGAAGTCATTGGAATTTCTTTGCTTACTTCCGGAAAAGAAGAATGTGGAAAAAGATGTTATGTATCTAAGTGAATGGGAAACTATCAAGTAATCATAGTTGTATGAAGGGATATTTCAGTAAGATAGCACCGGAGAAAATGGTGTCAATAGCACTATGCAATGTTTTTTCATCATGGTGAGTGAAAATAATGACTGGATAGGATACTATGGAGTAAATAGAGCTTACACAACATAAATCCAATTGTTATCCGTGATGAATCACTCTTATTCGTAATGAAAAGACAAATAGAAGAGAAGGAGATACGATGACAAATAAAAACGATCGAAATACAGGATGGAACTTCGACAACAGTTACGCCAATTTGCCCAGCACTTTTTTTGCCAGTGTCAATCCTAACCCTGTAAGTTCACCGAAATTGATTATTCTTAATGCCCCGCTGGCAGCTGAACTTGGGTTAAATATTCAGGCTCTTCAAAGTGAAGACGGAGCAGCGTATCTTGCAGGAAATCAGGTTCCTGAAGGTGCATTTCCTCTTGCTCAAGCTTATGCCGGGCATCAGTTTGGTCACTTTACTATGCTTGGGGACGGACGTGCGATGCTGCTTGGTGAGCAGATTACTCCCGAAGAAAAGCGGGTGGATATTCAGTTTAAGGGTTCAGGCAGAACGCCATATTCCCGCGGGGGAGATGGCCGGGCGGCACTTGGACCGATGCTGCGCGAATACATCATCAGTGAAGCCATGCATGCTCTTGGGATTCCTACCACCCGCAGCTTGGCTGTAGTGTCAACCGGTGAGCAAGTCATCCGTGAAGCTGCCTTGCCTGGTGCGATTCTGACGCGTGTGGCAGCAAGTCACCTGCGATTCGGCACGTTTCAATATGCTGCAAAATGGGCCACTGACGAAGAACTTCGGTCCTTGGCAGACTATGCACTTAAGCGTCATTATCCAGATGTTGAAGAGGATGAGAACCGATATCTTTCCCTTCTTAAAGAAGTGATCAAGCGTCATGCGATGCTGATTGCAAAATGGCAGCTGGCTGGCTTTATTCACGGGGTGATGAACACGGATAACATGACCATTAGCGGGGAAACCATTGACTATGGTCCATGCGCTTTCATGGATACTTATGACCCGGAAACAGTGTTCAGTTCCATTGACGTTCAAGGCCGCTATGCTTATGGCAATCAGCCTTACATCGCTGGATGGAACCTTGCGAGATTTGCTGAAACCCTTTTGCCGCTCCTGCATGACGATGAGAAACAGGCTATCCAGCTGGCACAAGATGCCATATCGGAATTTATTGAACTGTATCGCCGCAATTGGCTCTCGGGAATGAGAGCCAAACTGGGATTATTTAATGAAGAGACACAGGATGAATCTCTTATAGAAAACCTGCTGAGTGTGATGAAAGAGTATCGTGCGGACTATACTAATACATTCCGTGCTTTAACTTTTAATAACCTTGAAGATCATAAGCTGTTTAAGACTGAAGAATTTGCCCAGTGGAACGAACTGTGGCAGGCGAGACTTGGCAGGCAGGATGAAGATGAATCATCTTCTAAGCAATTAATGAAGAGCAGCAATCCAGCAGTAATTCCCCGCAATCATCGGGTAGAAGAAGCACTGGAAGCTGCAGTGAAACAAGGCGACTTCAGCGTGATGGAGCGGCTGCTTGGTGTCCTTTCAAATCCATATGCGCACTCTCCTGAACAGGAAGAATACTGCACACAGCCTGAAGAATCAGGGCTTCCTTACCAAACTTTCTGCGGGACATGATTGAATGATTCTGTCCCCTTATTCAAAAGCACATTTCGATTTGGAAAAATAGGACGCACAACTTCAATTAGGTGTGCGTCCAGTTTTATTTTAGTAAAGCAGCTTTATTAGGGATTAGAACTTAGTTAAGTATCACTAGTATGATTCAAAGTAATAACTACATTCCCCTTCTTATGGCCATTTTCTACATATCTGTGAGCTTCAGGAACTTGTTCAAGAGGATAGTGCCGGTCAATGACGGATTTTATCTTCCCTGACTCAATTAGCTCTTTTAGGAAAAGTAAATCTTCAATACGTTCCTTAGCTATCCCTTGCCCTGCTACAGAGACGTATGTTCCATTCGGTGTGAGTGCTTTCTTGCAATTTGATTTTGAATTTTTCCCGACTGCATCAAAGATAATATCATAAAGCTCTTCTCGCTCTGTAAAATCCTCTTTAGTGTAATCAATCACCTTATCGGCTCCAAGAGATTTCACCAGTTCTAAATTTGCGGTACTGCATACTCCGGTTACTTTTGCGCCAAAGGACTTGGCAAGCTGAACTGCGGAAGTTCCTACTGCGCCAGAAGCTCCAAAGATGAGTACGTTGTGGCCGGATTGAATTTTTCCTTTTCTAAGAAAATGCAATGCGGAAGTTCCTCCAAAAAGAACTCCGGCGGCTTCCTCAAAGCTTAAATTTAGTGGCTTTATTTCCACCAATCCGTCTTCCGGCAGACATGTGTATTCGGCATAACCGCCGAAATTCATCCCAGTCATGGCAAAAACCTGGTCCCCTTCTTTAAATCGTTTAACATTCCTTCCGATTGCAGTGATTTCTCCAGCTAATTCCACCCCTAAAATAGGTTTTCTTGGTTTTCTGATGCCTAAAAATAATCGCATGGGGATCCAGTATAAAATAGGACTTTCGAATTTTCGCACTCTGCAGTCTCCCGACGTGACAGTTGTCGCATGAACCTTCACCAGTATCTCATTATCCTTGGGATCAGGTTTTGTTACATCCCGCAGCTCAAGAACTTCGGGTGATCCGTATTGTGTACATACTATTGCTTTCATAAGTTTCCTCCATCATCCTTGATCTGAACAATTTAAGCTTATGAGATGCGGCACATAAACATGTCATAGTACTGGTAAGCATCTTTAACGAACTAGCCTTCAAATGACAGAAGTTATAAAATTGATGAAGGTGAAGATTTGCAACTTTTTGCAGTGAGAGATGTTATTTCCTATCGATCTGTTAAGACTTAATTGGAGGGCAATTCTATGAAAAGAGATTTTCCTATAATAGAAACAAAGAGATTAATCTTAAGAGAAGTAACATTAGATGATGCTGAGGATATATATAGTTATCTATCTGATCAAGATGTTGTTAAACATATGGGATTGGATCCATGCCAAACAGTTGAAGACGCCTGGAATGAAATTAAGTGGTATCAATCTATATATGAAGAAGGTATAGGAATTAGATGGGGAATCACTCTAAAAGATTCTGACAAAATGATAGGGAGCTGCGGTTTTCTTAATATGGCTGCCAAACATTATCGGGCTGAAGCCGGATTTGAATTAAGCAAGGATTACTGGGGAAAAGGGATAGCCAGTGAAGCACTGGAAGCTGTCGTGAAGTATGGCTATAAGCACTTACAATTAGAAAGAATTGAAGCTTTAATTGAACCGGCTAATCTCCCATCACAAAAATTAGTAGAAAAGCTAGGCTTTAGAAGAGAGGGTTTGCTGAGGCATTATGAATATACTTGCGGCAAATTTGATGATTTATATATGTACTCGGTGCTTAAAAAAGATCTGAATCTTATTTAATTTTAATTGGTCTAAAATGGCTTGATAAAATAAATAGCGGACTGGCAGGAAATGGGCCGAGTCAATGGGAAAATAGAAGTTGTAGAAATTTTAGAGGATTTTTAAAAGTAGACAAGGTGATATCTTAAAATCTTATATTCAATAAACGGGGGCTTACCCAAAACAAAGTAAGCTTCCTTAATCATATGCTAAATTCCTTTTTGAAAACCGTATTGTTTCCCTATAAAAATCTTATAAACCAATAAAAAAGCACACCTTAATCAATGTTAATTGGTATGCTGATTTATGTGCTGTTAAGACTGTTAATTAATAGGTTTGCACCCTGCAATCAAACCTTTTAACTGGCAGGTGCGTTTTTCACTTCTAATCAGCCCCAGTAAAAGTGATTAATATTCGATTTCATCGTAATCTTTTGGCTGAGGTACTGGCTGGCCATTTTCGATTTTCGTGATGTCTTTCACTGTTTCAAGTTCCTCTTGCGGTTCTTCCGTATGGTGCTTATCTTGCTTTCCTTCTTTTTTCAAGATGATTTGCTCCTTTCGATTAGAATGACCAATCTTTATGTAAGATTCCCGTGCGTGTGAAGAAAATACATTTAATAAGAAGTAACTTTTATTTGTCCGCTTTAGTACGGAAGCAACTCTCCAAAAAAGAAGGAAGCCAACACCAATTGCTATGATAAATACCACATCTCCTTCAAATCGACTCACCTAAATCAGCTAAAAATGTTTCACTCAATTCACTTCTGATCCGTGTAATATGCTGTTCGACAAGGGTTTTGGCCTGAGCCGCATTTCCCGAAGCGATGGCCAAATAGATTTCTTTGTGCTCATCTAGTGTATCTTGAGCTCGGGCTGGATCGGCGAGACGGTGGCGGCGGGTAGTGCGGATGGTATCTTCCATGTGCTCGGTCATTGTGTGAATCAGTTTAATAAATAAGGAATTATGAGTAGCATTTACAATAGCCAGGTGAAAGTGAAGGTCTGCTTCCAATCCTGCTTCCACATCATTTTTTGAAGCCGCCATTTGTTCGAGCGCTTTACGGATTTTTTCTAGGTCCAGAGAGGTGGCTCTTTGCGCAGCCAAATAAGCTGACTCTGCTTCGAGGGCGCGGCGGAGCTCAAGCATTTCATAGATCAGATGGCTTTCAGCTTTCGTGATGACAGAAGATAATTCTTCTGTCGAAAGGGGAAATTCTGTTGATTTGATATAGCTTCCGCCGCCTCTGCGAATGTCGATTGCTCCCCTGAGCTCAAGCATCCGCAGAGCTTCTCTGATAGATGTCCGGCTTACGTTGAACCTGCTTGCCAGTTCACGCTCAGATGGCAGCTTATCGCCGGGTTTTAAATCATCTTTTTGAAAAAAATCTCTGAGCTGCTCCACGATGATTTCGTATGTTCGTTTAGTTGGTTTCAATGAACCTTCACTCCTTAAAGAGTTGTTGTATTTTTCAGATAATTGAGTATAATGGAAAGTGGTTAGACCAATATAGTATTGGTAGTACCTATTTCATCATTATAAACGATTTTTTGCAACCGATTACATACTTATTTTTTTGAGGGAGAGAGCGAAATGAATGTAGAGATGGCGAATCTGGCAGAAGCCTTAAAACAAATCCTTCCTGAAAGTCAGGTTTCGATTAATCCGACAGTGAGGGAACAGCACAGCAAAGATGAATCGTATCACACACCAAGTCTCCCTGATCTGGTCGTTTTTCCTGAAACGACTGAGCAGGTAAGCGAGATTATTAAACTAGCGAATGCATATCAAGTGCCCGTTGTGCCGTTTGGGCTTGGCTCAAGTTTGGAGGGACATGTAATTCCGTATGATTTGGGGATTACGATTGATTTTTCTCTTATGAATAAAATTCTTGAAGTAAGAGAGCAGGATTTCCTGGTTAGAGTCCAGCCTGGGGTTACGCGTTCACAATTAAATAAGGAATTGAAAAAATATGGACTGTTTTTCTCAGTTGATCCAGGTGCGGATGCAACTCTTGGAGGGATGGCTGCGACGAATGCGAGCGGGACAACCTCAGTCCGCTATGGTGTCATGCGTGATCAAGTGAGAGATCTGGAAACGGTTCTTGCAGACGGAACAATCATTCACACAGGAAACTTGGCTGAAAAATCTTCTTCCGGCTATCATTTGAATGGAATTTTCGTAGGTTCAGAGGGAACGCTTGGCTGCTTTACGGAGCTTACACTGAAGGTTTACGGCATTCCTGAGCACGTTATGGCGGCACGAGCCTCTTTTCCCACGGTCAATGATGCTGTTCAGGCAGTGGTCTCCATCCTGCAGGCTGGGATCCCGATCGCAAGAGTAGAGCTAGTTGATGAGCCATCCATGAAGCAGGCTAATCTGTACAGTGAAACAGACTATCTGGAAAAACCGACTCTCTTCCTGGAATTCCATGGTAATGAAGCTGGACTTAGGCAGGACGTTGAGTTCACGAAAGAACTTGTAGCCGATTTGCATTGTGAACTCATTGAATTTGAAACGGATAATGCAGCAAGAAATAAGTTATGGGAAGCAAGACACCATCTGGCCTATGCGTATGTTCATGGATTTCCCGGGAAAAAGCTGATGGTGACAGATGTGTGCCTGCCTATTTCTGAGCTTGCAGGTGCAATACGCAAGGCTAGGAAAACCATTGATGAGCTCGGCCTTGACGGCGGGATCGTAGGACACGTCGGCGACGGAAACTTTCATGTTCTTTTAATGTTAGACACTGCTGATCCTCTTGAAGTCAGCAAAGCAGATCAATTAAATGAGACGATCGTCCTCTATGCGCTTGAACGCGGAGGAACATGTACAGGCGAGCATGGAGTTGGCGTAGGGAAAATGAAATATCAGGAAAAAGAGCATGGGGAAGCGCTGCGTGTCATGGAAAAAATCAAGCAGGCGCTAGATCCTCAAAATATCCTGAACCCAAATAAAATTGTCCGTATAAAAGGGGAGGGGTAATCTCATGAAAGTACTGGAAGCCATCAGCACCATAGCAGGAAAGTATTTTGCCGTTTGGGTCATTTGCGCCGCGCTTATCGCCTTTTTGATTCCCGATCCATTCCTTTGGCTGAACGGGTACATTACAATTTTACTCGGCATTGTCATGTTTGGAATGGGATTAACACTCAAAGCAGTAGATTTTAAAGTAGTCGCAACAAAGCCGATTCCGGTCATCATCGGGGTTTGCGCCCAATTTGTGATCATGCCGTCAGTCGCATTTTTGCTGGCCTATGCGTTAAATCTGCCGCCTGAATTAGCAGCTGGATTGGTTCTATTAGGATCTGTTCCTGGAGGCACGGCATCTAACGTAATGGTATATTTAGCAAAAGGAAATCTTCCATTATCCATTGCGATGACGTCATTATCAACGTTAATTGCACCTATTGCAACACCATTAATCTTACTGATGCTTGCAGGACAATGGATGCCGATTAATCCCATATCCATGTTCTTGTCGATCATTCAAGTCATTATCATTCCGATTATTTTAGGGATTACGATCCGTAAATTTTTCCCGGCAGCTGTCGATAAAAGCATTACCGTGATTCCGCTGATCTCAGTGCTTGCCATTATTATTATTGTTTCCGCAGTCGTTTCTGCGAATGTAGACAGCATTGCTTCATCAGGACTTCTTATTTTCACAGCAGTCATACTTCATAACTCATTTGGGTTGTTGCTGGGATATCTGACTGCAAGATTACTAGGACTTGATGAAGGAACAAGAAGAGCGATTTCAATCGAAGTCGGCATGCAGAATTCTGGGCTTGGGGTTGCGCTCGCCACTGCACATCTAGGTCCGCTTGCTGCACTGCCAGTGTACTTGGAGCCGTTTGGCATAACATTTCCGGCCCGATTCTTGCGACCTTTTGGTCAAAGAAACCAGTTGTAGAGGACAATAAAGAGTGGTCTGAGCAGCCGGCAGATGTGAAAATGTGAAAAAGAGGAAAGGAGCCATCTAATTCGTTTATGAATTAGATGGCTTTTTTAAATTAATTATAAATAAATATATTCTTAGTTAGAATAGTGTCCTTAATTTTTCAACCAGAAACAGCTCATTCTTTTAAACTGAGTGTGTAACACAGTTAAAACAGGCTATCTTATCATTAACGTTATCAATTTTTTACTGGAAAATTCATAATCAGTTCATATTTCTGATGTAATTTTATCTCATCACATAATGGAGGGATAAATGATGAGTATTAAAAAGAAAAAAAAGAGAA
Source organism: Peribacillus frigoritolerans (assembly GCF_004358755.1). Taxonomy (GTDB): domain Bacteria; phylum Bacillota; class Bacilli; order Bacillales; family Bacillaceae; genus Bacillus_P. The sequence continues at coordinate 790,140 of NZ_SMZY01000001.1, forward strand.
CCAAAATAGTTATAGGAACGATCATTGGATTGTTTGTAGCAGGAATCGCAGCAGCTCCGTTCATTATGAGGGGGGGCCAGGAAGTTTACAAAGAGGTTGCTGTAGAAACTGGCAATCTTTCTTCATACTACACTTTCTCAGGAACAGTTGCAGCAGAGAAACGCGAGACTGTCAGAAGTAAAACAGCCTTACAAATTGGGGAAATGAAAGTGGAAACTGGGGATGTTGTTAAGAAAGAGGATGTCCTTCTTGAAACTTCAAACGGCGAGGAGATAAAAGCTCCTATAGATGGAGAAATATCTGCCGTTTTTGCAGAGGAGAACGGCCAGGTTATGTCTGGAGCGGAGTTAATAGAGATTGTCGATTATGCCAATTTGCAGATGAGTATGAAGGTGGATGAGTATGATTTAAAAAGTGTTGCTGTGGACAAAGAAGTAAATGTCATCATTTCTGCCCTGGATATGGAAGTGAAAGGCGTTATTTCTTCCATTTCGAAAGAAGCAGCAAATGAAAACGGAGTGGCATTTTTCACCGCTATAACTGATCTTGAAGAAAAAGAAGACATTCGTGTCGGGATGAGTGCAGAAGCCAAAATTCTGAATGAACGCGCATCTGATGTTCCAACATTGCCGATGGAAGCCGTTCAGTTTGACGGAAATGATAACCCGTATGTCCTTATTCCAGTGAAAGATGGTCCTCCTAAGATAAAATCTATCAAAACTGGGATAAATGACGGTGATCATGTTGAAATTACAGAAGGTTTAAATATAGGAGAAACAGTTGCGATCCCTTCAGATGGACAGGCATCGGCCTCAGGCGGATTTATGCCGCCAAGACCTGAAGGCATGGCTCCCGGCGGCATTCAGGGAGGGCAATAAGATGAGTGAATCCATTCTTAGTTTAGAGAATCTTTCAAAATCCTATCAGGTTGGGGAAGACGAACAGGCTGTATTAAAAGCGATTAATCTGGAAATTAAAAAAGGTGAATTCATATCTGTGCTTGGTCCATCTGGTTCAGGGAAATCAACGCTTATGAATATTGTTGGACTGCTTGATGAGCCAACAGCCGGCCAGTACTTTTTATCCGGCAAAAAGGTTGACCATCTCGATGAAAGTGAACTCGCAGGCATCCGGAATAAAGAAATCGGGTTTATTTTCCAGCAATTTCAGCTTCTTCACAGGCTGAATGCTCTTCAAAATGTAGAGCTTCCTCTTATTTATACTGGAATAGCTGCAAAGGAGCGGAGAAAGCGTGCTGAGGAAATGCTGATCCGTGTAGGACTGGAAGAGAAATTAAGGAATCTGCCCAATCAGTTGTCGGGAGGTCAACAGCAGCGGGTAGCCATTGCAAGGGCTTTGGTGACAGAACCCTCCATTCTTCTTGCTGATGAACCAACCGGAGCGCTTGATCAAAAGACCGGCCAGCAAATTATGATGCTCTTTCGTGAGCTGCATGAAGAAGGTAAAACGATTATCATGATTACACATGATATGGAAGTGGCCAAAAATAGCAGCAGAATCCTCCATATTTTAGATGGAGAGCTCAGCGAGGTGAAACCATCATGATTTTTGAGAATCTTAAGATGTCCTGGATGAATATTATCCACCATAAAATGCGTTCGTTTCTCACGATATTAGGCATCGTAATCGGGGTAGCGTCCATTATTGCCCTCATTACCATTGTCAAAGGAGCAACAGGGGAAGTGACCGAACAGATGTCCTCTCTTGGTGCCGATAAAGTCACCGTGCAGGTGCAGGGAACCGCCTTCAAGCAGGGATTGCTTAACAGTGATATAAAAGAACTTGAGGGATTAAATCATGTTTCAGGCGTTTCTCCTACACTTAGCGGAAAAAGTTCTATCGTCTACTCTAAAAATGTAATGGAGGAAATTTCTATCCAGGGGAAAAATCAGGTCCATTTCCGTAAAACCGAAGATTTGGTTGAAGCAGGCAGAGCGATTAATAAGCTGGATATTGAAAACAAGAATAAAGTTGTTTTAATTGGAGCAGGGATTGTGAAAGAGCTCTTTTGGGGCAAGGATCCAATCGGTGAAAAGATGCAGATTGGCGGTGTGAACTTTCAGATTATCGGGACTCTTCAGGAATCGGACAGCTACTCCAATGAATCCACCAATGAAACAGTGATCATGCCATATACAACAGCCATGAGATTTCTTGAAACTAAATCTATTTCTAATGCAGATATCTATATGGATGACTCCAAGTATTCAGAAGCGGTAACGAGCGGTGTGGAAAGGGTCGTGCATCAAGCCTTCAACTATAAAGATGAAGGATATTCGATCATGAATATGGGTGATATGATTTCTTCCATTAATGAAATTACCAGCATGATGACTCTTATGCTTGGCGGTATTGCTTCTATTTCACTTGTTGTTGGTGGAATAGGAATTATGAACATGATGCTTGTTTCTGTAACGGAAAGGACCGCTGAAATTGGTCTTAGAAAAGCGCTTGGAGCAGAACCGAAAAGAATTCAGCAGCAGTTCTTATTTGAATCTGTTTTTCTTTCTCTTTTCGGAGGCCTTATCGGACTTTTGGCAGGAGTTGTGATAGCCTTTTTAGTCTGCAGCATAATGGGAACAAGTTTTTCCCTGTCCGCTTCTACGGTCCTTCTTGCAGTAGGTTTCTCAGCGGGGATAGGAATTTTGTTCGGATTTGCTCCGGCAAGGAAGGCTTCCAGGCTGCATCCTATAGATGCGCTGAGAAGCAACTGATGGAGGTATGGTATGTTTAAATCGAAATGGTTTTACATTTGTTTAATTGTCCTTTCTGGGATAGTGATTGTTCTCTCTGTCTTGCCCGTCATAATGAGTCCTGCAGGTGAAGCGGGAACTGAAAGCCCTGCTGGTATCCCTCCTATGGCTAAGATGCCTGCAGGAGGACTCCCTCCTGTGCCTGAAACCACTGAAAGGGTCGAGGTTCAGCAATTTATGGAAGAAGTACAGAAGAATGGGGGATTAACTCCAGAGCTTGAAAAACAGGCAAAAGAAATGGGAATACCAGATCAAATGCTTGAAATGGCGGGAACTGCTGCACCTCCCAAAGGGTTGAACATTGTGCTTTCAGGCGCTATGATTATGGGTACTATTGTCATTGGATTCAGCTCATTCCGACTTTATAAACTGAAAAAGCACAGATAGAATAGGAAAAAAACAGGTACTTTACAGGCGGTGGAAGAATGGCAACCATATTGGTTACTGAGGACGATGCAAATATAAGGCGGCTCATAAGAGATCACCTTGTTAATACAGGGTATCGTGTACTGGAATCATCTGACGGTGAAGATGCACTGAAAGTCATGGAAAGCCACCATATTGATCTATTAATTACGGATGTCATGATGCCAGCTATGGACGGTTTAGAGCTGACAAGTGATTTGAGGAAATCCGGATTTGAATTTCCCATTTTGATGATTACTGCACTTGAAACATTTGAAGATAAGAAAAACGGATTCTCCTCAGGCGGTGATGACTATATGGTCAAACCGGTCGATATGGAAGAAATGCTTTTAAGGATTGCAGCTCTTTTGCGGAGAGCAAAAATTTCCGCTTCGAAAATTCTTGAAATAGGAAGCACTGTATTGAACCAGGAACAGATGACGATCACGTCTGGTGAAATGGTTATTGAATTGCCATCCAAAGAATTTCAGCTTCTTCACAAGTTGTTGTCAAATCCCAGAAAAATATTTACCCGGCAGCAGCTAATGGATGAAATATGGGGATATGATGTTCAAAGCAGTGAACGGACTGTCGATGTCCATATTAAACGTCTCCGTGAAAAACTTTCGGCCATAAAAGACTTTGAAATCGTTACTGTGTGGGGATTAGGGTATAAAGCAGAGAAAAGAGGCAATGTGTGAAAGGTTTGATGTCCTCCATTTATGTCAGGTTTGTCCTTATTTTCATCAGCATTCTCATAGTATCAGCCCTGCTGTCATTGGGCGCCGTAACGGCTTTTCAGCTGGAAGATTTAAAGGGAATGGTCAAAGAACAGCTGGAAGACAAATTGACTGCTATTGATTCACTCGTCAGTGAAAAGAAAATTCCTCTTCAGGAAGCTATCCAGTATTTCAATGGGCAGGACCTTACAATTAAGGTGTTTAAGAACCGGGAAGAGTTGTCAAAGGCCGGACAATTTTCTGCTTTCAAGAGTGAGCTTGGGCAGCTGCAGCAGGGGATGATTGTAACAAAAGAATTAAAAAGCCGGCATCCTCTGCCCGTTTCTGCTGCTTTTCTCGAAGGACAGTATGTCATTATATTTCCTGACATACACAATAATCAGATTGTCAGGTTTCAAAAAACAGCACAAACGGTGCTCCTTACTGCAATTATTATGGGATCACTACTGATACTGCTCTCGGTTTCTATGGTGGTTAAGCCCATTAAAGCTATTTCTAAAGCTTCAGTAGAAGTTGCAAAAGGGAATTTTAATATACACATCCATCAAAAGGGGAAAGATGAAATCAGCGACCTTGTTAAGAACTTCAATATTATGGTGCAGGAACTAAAATCAAATGAATATCTTCACAAAGAGTTTGTATCCTCTGTCTCCCATGAATTCAAAACCCCGCTTTCCTCTATTCATGGATTCGGGAAATTGCTGAAAAAGAAGGACTTATCAATAAAAGAGAGGGAAGAGTATACAGACATCATTATTGAAGAGAGCGAACGGCTGTCAAACCTGTCCTCCAATCTGCTGAGGCTCTCCAAGCTTGATCATCAGGCAGTTGCTCATAGAAGGGACACTTTTGAGCTTGATGAACAGATCCGCAGAGTCATTTTACTGCTGCAGGATCTGTGGGAAAATAAGAAAATTCAGTTGCGTGTGGAGCTTGAAAAGGTATCATTTACAGGAGATGAAGAACTCCTGCAGCAAATTTGGCTAAATCTCATGGTAAATGCCTTAAAATTCACTCCTGAAAAAGGGACGATTAAACTTATGCTGGAAACTGGGGATGACCGGGTTTATTTCTCCATAACCGACAACGGAATCGGGATTTCAGAAAGAGACCAGGAAAGAATCTTTGAACGATTTTTTAAAGCGGAAAAATCACGCACAATGCCGGGCACAGGCCTTGGATTATCCATTGTCAAAAAAATCATCGAAATTCATGGCGGGAAAATTTCGGTGGTAAGCGAACCTGGCAAGGGGAGTGTTTTCTGCGTAGAACTGCCTGTCGAAAAAAAGTGATTAAATTAAAATAAGGAACTCTTTCTTTTCTTGGAGTTCCTTGTCGTTCTTTAATGATTACCTTACCGTTTCATTCAGCTTCTTGACCACATTATTGTCACTCACAATGGAAACTATATAAGCTTGAGAGAAAAAAGTTAACGATGCCCTTATTGTTTTCGGTTATAGGCCACATGAAGGTTTGCACTTGGTATTTTCATTTAAATTAGATTTATGAAGAGAAATTCTGCAAATAGAAAGCCCCCTTTATTTCATATACACATCTATGAATCCAGGATTGACGAAGCACATGAACGGGTTTTAGCTTCAGATGTGAAGTATCGATTTGTGATCGATACTAGTACAATGTGAGTTGCGTCAATCATATGTTTTCCTATTAAAAAGGTGTCCCAAAAGCTTAGCTTATGGGACATTTTTTTTTTGTGCTTTATTAAAACATTGAAATATAACAAAAATAGTTACCTTTAAATTATAGGGTTAGTTATATGGGTACCAAAGAATACTAGAGATTTTTCGCCGATTTTTTCTTCACAAATTTCAGACTTTTGGATGAAAAAAATCTCAACTTATGAAGGATTTCTTAATTCCATAAATAACATAAAATAATAGATAACAATTTTTGTATTTTTCCTTACTAAGCTGTTCTTTGAACTCTATTTTCCGGGAGAGTGATACTAATGACAGAATTCATTTATGCAGGTTCATTAACGGAACTTGAAGAAGAAGGTGCGAAGGTAATAAAAGGTGGCAGTCATGCAATTGCAGTATTTGTTCACGAAAAACAAGTTTATGCGGTGGATAACCGTTGCCCGCATATGGGCTTTCCCCTCCATACAGGAAGTTTATGTGATGGGATTTTAACATGTCACTGGCACCATGCTCGATTTGATATAAAAAGCGGCGGAACCTTGGATCCATGGGCAGATGATGTCCCTACTTATCCTGTCGAGATAAAGGAAGATGAGGTTTGGGTACACCCTGTTCCTTATAATAAAGTAACAATCGAAAAATTAAGGCAGCGATTACGTGAAGGTCTTGAGCAAAATTTAAGTCTTGTCATCGCTAAATCGGTTGTCGGTTTGCTGGAAGCTGGTTTTCCAAGGACTGAGATTGTAAAGATTGGCATCGCTTTTGGAACGATACATCATCAAAGCGGCTGGGGCTCTGGATTGACAATTTTAACTGCAATGACAAACGTATTGCCAAAATTAGATAAAACCGGTCAGATTTTAGCATTGTTCCAAGGTCTCGTTCATGTTGCACGCGAAAGTTCTGGAAGGGGAACACGCTTTTTACTTGGTTCCCTTCCTGTCACAGATAAAATGAATGCCCAATCTTTCGAACAATTATCAGAATGGTATCGCCATTGTGCAGAGGTTCGTGATTCGCAGGGCGCAGAAAGAGTTCTGTTGACTGCGATTGAATTGGGCTTCTCCAACGAGCAGCTTGCTGACATGATGATGACAGCCATCACTGATCATTTTTATATAAATACAGGGCATACGCTCGATTTTCATAATAAAGCATTCGAGATTCTTGATCAAATTGGTTATGAGCACCGGCCATTTGTATTATCATCATTGCTGCCTGGTCTCGGCAATGTATCCCGAAGCGAAGAATCTCATAGCTGGCAATCACCCGTGAACTTGGTCAAACCATTAATGGAGGCATTCAAGGAGTTACCTGATATTCTAGCTAATGCATTATTAATAGAGGAAACTGTAGTGGATGATGCAGCATTGGTTGAACAAATTTTATCAGATGATGCTTTAAAAACGGTAAATATGATGGTGAATGCCCTTAAAAGTGGAGTTTCCCCTGTCCGATTGGCCCAGCTAGTAGCATTGGCTGCTGCGGAACGAATTTCCCGGTTCCACGTACAAAATGATTTTAGAGATTGGATTACCGTACTTCATACTTTTACTCACGCCCATGCAGTACATGAATCATTACGTCGCTCGACCACACCTGAATTAACCCGGGCAGTATTCCATGGAGCAATGAGTGTCTATCAAGATCGTTTTCTCAATTTACCATCTGCACGAAGACCGGAGCCGAAAGATGCAGAAGCTGAGCAGTATAATCCTAATGATTTATTGGATTTAATGAATCAACAACAACAGGTTGCAGAATCAGCACGATGGGTAGTAAATTACCTTGCACACGGAGGGAATAAAAGTGAACTCTTCAATACACTCGGACACGCATTACTAAGAGAGGATGCAGAGTTTCACACGTTTCAAATGTTTGAAGCGGCTATAGTTGAGCATGCACATTGGGAAAAGGAGGAGTCGAAGCTTGCTGGTTATGCACAGGAAACGTTAATTATAGCAGTAACACGTTATCTGGCAGGCCATGCCCCAACTGCCAGAGAAATGCCGCATACAGCAAGGATTGCCATGCGCCTTCACAGAGGAGAAAAATTATTTGAAGATGCATGATTTTGAATAATGTAAAAGGGGAAGTAAAATCTCGCTTGGTCCATTTCAAGCGAGATTTTCTTTTAAATATTTATTTTCCTCTTATATTATCTACTTCTATTTATCAGAAAAACACTTAGTTGTGACCAACTATTGGATGTGGTACATATGGTTCTTCAAGAAACGCAATTTCTTCAGGGGTAAGCTTCACTGATAAAGCACCTGCAGCATCTTCAAGATGAGATATTTTTGTAGCACCAATTATAGGAGCTGTGACTGTTTCCTTCTGCAGTAACCATGCAAGTGCGATGTGTGTACGAGGGATACCATGTTTTTCTGCGATGGATGATACTCGCTCAACAACTAATTGATCAGCAGCCGAAGTCGCATCGTATTTTGATTTTTGAATTTGATCTGTCTTAGAACGATGCGTTGTTACTGACCAATCACGCGTTAATCTCCCTGATGCAAGAGGGCTGTATGGGGTTACACCAATTTTCTCTTCCTTGCAAAGAGGCAGCATTTCTCTTTCCTCTTCACGGTAAATTAGGTTTAAGTGATTCTGCATGGACACAAACTTAGTCCAGCCGTTTTTTTCTGCTACATGTAATGCCTTTTGGAACTGCCAAGCGTACATGGCAGAAGCACCAATATATCTGGCTTTTCCAGTCTTCACCACGTCATGCAATGCTTCCATTGTTTCTTCGATAGGGGTATTGTAATCCCAGCGATGGATGATATAAAGATCTACATAATCAGTTTCCAATCTCTTAAGACTTTTATCGATTTCACTCATAATTGCTTTTCTAGAAAGACCAGAACCATTTGGACCTTTATGCATTTGGCCGTGTACTTTAGTTGCAATTACAACTTCATCACGATTACAATAATCTTTCAAAGCTCGTCCAAGATATTCCTCGCTTGTACCAAGTGAGTACACATTTGCTGTATCAAAGAAATTAATCCCTAATGCCAGAGCTTTTTTAATGACGTGGCGAGAGTCTTCTTCGTTAAGTACCCATTGGTGAAGCCATTTGTTTGCGTCCCCAAAACCCATACATCCAAGACAAAGTCGAGATACGTCCAATCCAGTATTACCAAGTTTCACATACTCCATTTCGTTGTTCCTCTCTTTTTGTATATTTGCCACGTTTTTCGTGACCTATTTACAATTAATTATGACATAAATAATAAAGAAACCCATATCCAATTACTATCAAGTTTCTGCCTAATTCTCTAATGCCTTCTTACTCACTAGAAATTTTAAAGGTAGCTTATTAAATTGTAAGTTATTCGAGAAGAGGGGGTTTTATGGCAGAAGGAGTTTGTATCTTATTTGTAGAAGTAAATAATTTTACAGCGGATGAGTTTGAGGTATATCTCTGAAGGACATAATCTTTATTTTAGAAGGTAATAACAGGGAAGTTATTGCATGAATATATAGCACATAATTATAACCTGTAAATTCGTGCCCGAACGGTAGAAGTTTTGGCTTAGATAAATGATTCGGTTGATTATGACAGGAGTTTACTATTTTGATAAGGGAATCAGCTGACAGATAAATTTCAGAGGAGTGTTCATTTGTGACAATTAGTAGTATGAATCCTAAGGTTGATGAATTTTTAAGTAAAGCTAAAAAGTGGAAGGAAGAATTTGAGAAATTAAGAATGATCATTCTTGACTGTCAGCTGACTGAAGAATTGAAGTGGGGTGTTCCTTGTTATACGTTTGAGAAAAAAAACATAGTTTTAATTCATGGATTTAAAGAATATTGTGCGCTTCTGTTTCACAAAGGTTCCTTGATGAAGGATTCCCAGGGGATTCTCATCCAACAAACGGAGAATGTACAGGCGGCTCGTCAGATTCGGTTCACCAATGTTCAAGAAATAGCTGAAATGGAAACCACCTTGAAAGCCTATATTGAAGAAGCCATCGAAGTTGAGAAAGCCGGTTTGGTTGTGGATTTTAAAAAGAATACAGAACTCATTATTCCTGAAGAATTTCAAACTAAAATTGATGAAAACCCTGCCTTGAAAACGGCTTTTGAAGCATTGACGCCGGGACGTCAAAGAGCCTACATTCTTTATTTTTCTCAAGCGAAACAATCCAAAACCCGAGAATCAAGGGTTGAAAAATGTATGCAGCAAATTCTTGATGGAAAGGGATTAAATGATTAGTATATTCGGGTGAAAAATGAAAAGAAACCTAGGTAATCTAAACATCTACCTAGGTTTTCTATCTTTATATTCCTAATGCTTTTTTCGTAACAGGCCCAACGATACCGTCTGCAGACAGGTTTTTGGATTTTTGGAAAGAACGAACTGCTTTTTCTGTGTTAGGACCAAATACTCCGTCTACACCTTTAGTGCTGTAGCCTTTTGCAGTAAGTGCACTTTGCAGTGTTTTTACTCCGGTTCCGCGGCTGCCTATTTTTAAAGTGCCGCTGACTGTTCCAGCGGATGGTGCAGTCGATGGCTTTGTACCATATAATGCTTTTCTTGTTGCTGGACCGACAATACCATCTGCTGTTAAGCGGCGGGATTTTTGGAACTGTCGTACTGCCTGATCTGTATTATTTCCGAACGCTCCATCAATACCTTTGGTGGAGAAGCCAAGAGAAGTAAGTTTGCGCTGCAGCTCTTCTACTGCAGGACCTCGGCTCCCTTTTTTCAGAATCGAGCCATTATTTATTGCAGGAACAGAGGGTGAACCAGGAGTCGTTTTATATCCGTACGAGGCAGCAATAGAATCAAATGACTTACCTGAAGAAGTAATGATTACTGGTGTGTTTGTCGGCACTTGGCTGAACAGCCATTCTACTTCATTGTCGTACATTCGAACACAGCCGCTGCTGACATATCCGCCAATTGAGTCCGGATTGTTATTGCCATGAATGGCATACGTCGTACCCCATGTTCCCCTCGCATTTAATCCCAGCCAGCGGTTTCCAAGGGGATTACGCGGATCACCGCCTGGAATGTTGTCCTTATAGTAAGGTCTGTTCACAATCTTATTCACAATCTTGAATTTTCCTTCTGGTGTAAGTGATTGACTTCTTCCCGTGCCCACCTTAAACACTTTTTTCAGCTGACTGTTTTCATAATAGGCCAGCTGATTATTGCTCTTATTGATGATGATGAATTTGCTTCCTGCTGCAGATGCAGAACTCAATTCCATACTGAACATCATAAGAAAAGATAACAAAAAAAGAATAAACACTTTTTTTATCACAGTAACCATCTCCCTTTTTCACTCTGTTTTCACTCTATATAACGAAGTGTATTTCAAAATTGTTCCATAAATTAACAATATTTTGAAAATAAATATACAAATAAAAGAATGAGTTAATTTCATGATTTTGAACGAAATGGTTTTGAGCGAACAGGAAGGAATGTTGAATTAGGGTTGTGTTTAATTAGGGTTCGGAGGGAAGAGATATGGACTTAGAAGTAGTACAGGAATTCTTAAGCCGAACTTGTAAGTAGAGGTTTATCTGATAATTTCATCGACAGTTATTCAGCTGATTTTATTAAGCAACTTGGCATTGGAAGTTTCACTTTCCATTCAATACATTTTTCTTACGCTATTGGGAGCGCTAATTCATTATTAAGTGGCAGTGTGTAGTTTTTTTGCACTCCAAAAAGCACCCATAAACGGGTGCCTTTGATGACTTTATTCAGCTTTTTTGTAAAGGTTGTTGCATCTAGTTTATTTAACAGGCAATCTCCCAATATATTCAGACTCCGGCCTGAAAATCGTATTATTTTCAACTTGTTCCAGAACATGAGCCGTCCATCCGACAACTCTGCTTGCTGTAAACGTCGGGGTGAACAGCTCAGATTCCATTTGAATGGATTTCATGATGGCTGCAGCGTAGAATTCAACATTTGTGTACAGCGATCTTCCCGGCTTTAGCTCTTGCAGCAAGTTAACAGCCGTTGTTTCCACTTTCATGGATAGATCAAGCCATGCATCTTTTCCTGCATTTTCGAGTAAAACGGTTTTCAAAGCCACAGCTCTTGGGTCATGCGTTTTGTAAACGCGGTGGCCAAAACCCATTAATCGTTCGCCGCGATTTAGTTTTTCCCTAATCAGTTTTTCAATATCGGCGCTTTTGGCCGCTTCATCTAAAAACGCAATCACTTCAGAAGGGGCTCCTCCATGAAGCGGTCCTTTCATCGTGCCAATAGCAGAGGTCACAGCGGAGTAAATGTCAGACTCGGTCGAAACGGTGACTCTTGCTGAGAAAGTTGAAGCATTCATTCCATGCTCCATTGTTAAAATCATGTAGGTTTCCAGAGCCTTGCACTGAGACTCCGAAGGCCTTTTTCCATTAAGCATATAAAGATAATTTTCAACATGATCAAGCTCTGCGGAAGGGCGGACAAATGCTCTGCCTTCTAAATGACTTTTTCTATATGCGATGATTGTCGGCATCATCGCCGTTAAACGAATCGCATCTGAATAAGACGGCTTTTCTTTATTTGCTGGACCGGCTGCTGAAACCGCTGTTCTCAAAACGCTCATAAAATCCATCTCTGCTGGAAGACTGATCAGCAGATTTTCTATATAATCAGGAAGCCCGCGCTGTTTCTTCAGTTCATTTTTCAGCTGAATGAGCTGGTGCTGGTCAGGCCATTCACCATGCCACAGTAAATATGAAACTTCTTCAAATGAATGGTTTTTCGTCAAATCCCCTGCATCAATTCCCCTGTATATCAGTTGGCCATTTACTCCATCGATATGGCTGATGGCTGTTTCAGCAGCCGCAACACCCTTTAATCCTTTGATCACCATAAAAATCTCTCCTTCCCTTTGTACGTTCTATTTTATAAAATAATAAGTATTAAGAAAATTAAATATATATAAACGGATTGATTAAGTATTTTAATAAGGAGGGAGTCTATGGAATTCACTTGGCTTCAAACGTTTGTCACGGCTGCAGAATGCGAAAATTTCAGAAGAACAGCGGAGATTCTCTATATATCCCAGCCTTCTGTTTCAGTTCATATCAAACTCCTGGAAAAAGAACTTGGAGTTCGATTATTTGAGCGAGATGGCCGTAAGATTAGACTGACAGAAGAGGGAAGGGTTTATTTGAAGCATGCAAAGGAGCTTCTGGCTGTGTATCAAAACGGTTTAGTCAATCTGCAGTCCTTTCAGCAGGGCTTTACATCGCAGTTTACTCTAGCCATTTCCCCGCTGATTGCGGATACCATTCTTCCTTATGTGCTGAAAAAATACTGCAATCAGTATCCTCAGGTAGAAATTTCCGTTAAAATTATAGAATCAAGTGAAATTGAAGAGGCTGTGAGGAATGATAAGGTGGATCTGGGTTTGTCCTGTTTGGGAAGCACTCATCCGGATATCAATTGTCAGCTTCTGTACAAAGACAAGGTTTTACTTGTCGCCCCTCACGATGGAATGGATTCTGAAAGAGCGCTGCCCATGGATGAAGAAGAGGTGTTAACATCAAATTACCTTCTTACACATAATCATCCTGTGTACTGGGACTCCCTATGCAGAGCAGTAAAAGCGAATTATCCAGGCATTCGGATGATGGAGGTTTCCCAGATTCATATTACAAAACGGTTTATTGTGGAAGGACTAGGCGTTTCGTTCCTTCCTGCTTCAACAGTAAGAAGAGAAATGCTAGAAGGAAGGCTCCTGGAGCTCGATTGTCCATCTATTCCGTTGCCGGAGGCTCATACATATGCCATCATGAAATACACACATAAAAAGCAAAAAGAATTTTTAGCATTTCTTTCTCAGTTCAGAATTTAGCAGGAGGTCATTTTTATGAAAAAAACGATTGTTTTTACAGGCGGCGGCTCAGCAGGGCATGTCACGCCTAATATTGCGATTATTGATGAACTCGATCAAAACGTTTGGGACGTCCAGTATATTGGTTCGAAAAATGGAATCGAAAAGGAACTGATTGAGAAAATCTCGATTCCCTATCATGGCATTTCAAGCGGAAAGCTGAGAAGATATCTCGATTTTGAAAACGTTAAAGACGGTTTTCGTGTATTAAAAGGCTGCTTAGATGCCAGAAGAGTACTCAGAAAATTGAAACCTGCTTTGGTTTTTTCAAAAGGCGGATTTGTCTCCGTACCGGTCATCATTGCAGCAAAATCACTGAAAATTCCTGTTCTGATCCATGAAAGCGATATGACCCCGGGACTTGCCAATAAAATCGCGCAGCGTTTCGCTACTAAAATTTTTACTTCGTTTGAAGAAACGCTGAACTATTTTCCAAAAGATAAGACTGCTGCCATCGGTTCACCGATTCGCAGGGGAATCTTAAAGGGATCTCCGTATAAAGGAATTGAGCTGCTTGGGTTTGACCGCAGGCGCCCGGTTTTAACAGTGATGGGCGGAAGCCTCGGCGCAAAAAAAATTAATGAAACAATTAGAGCGGCATTGCCGCAGCTGAAAGACTATCAGATCATTCACTTATGCGGAAAAGGAAACGTCGATGAGAACTATGCGAATCAGAAGGACTACAAACAATACGAATATGTTCATGATGAGCTCCCTCATTTTTTGGCCGCAACAGACTTTGTGATTACAAGAGGCGGATCGAATTCTATTTTCGAATTCCTTGCCCTAAGAATCCCAATGCTCATCATCCCTCTGACGAAAAATCAAAGCCGGGGAGATCAGATATTAAACGGAAAATCGTTCCAGGAAAAAGGATATGCGATGATGCTTGAGGAAGAGCATTTATCTGCAGAAACGCTGGTGAAACATCTGGCTGATTTAAAGAGCAAAAGAGATGATATGAAGCAGAAAATGACCTCGCTTGACCGAAAAGATGCAATTGGCATCCTGATTGAGGAGATAAACGGCAGATAAGAATAAGGTGAAAATGAGGGAGCTATTGATGCTCCCTTATTAAAATTTATTAGTAAAGGTCACAATATCATAGCTCATTTGAATGGATAAATGAATGCAAGAACATGTGTCATGATTAATAAAGATTATTCCGGTTTGGCAGCGGCCCAGCCGTTTTTTTATGAAAAATATCAATCTGTCAAACTTTTCATACAGGAGTATCGTCTAAATCTATGAAAGGGAGGGGCAAAAGTGGAAGAATGGGCTGCACAAGCATTGGAAATTGAAGATAAAGACGGACTGATTGATGAAATTATGATTCGCTACGGACAGGAGATCCTGCAGCTTGTCTACTCTTACGTCAGAAATAAAGAGACTGCGGAGGATTTAACGCAGGATATATTTGTAAAGTGCTATAAATCTCTCCATACATACAGCGGAAAATCAAAGCTGAGAACCTGGCTTTGGCGTATTGCCATCAATCAATGCAAAGATTTTCTGAAAAGCTGGCATTACAAGAATGTCGAGACGGCTGGCGGCGAACTGGAACCAAACAGTTCTGCAAAGGGATCGATTGAACAGATGGTCATTCAAAAAGAAGAAGATACTAAGCTGATATCTGTCATCATGATGATGCCTGTAAAATATCGTGAAGTGATTTACCTCTATTATTATGAAGATTTGCCAATCAAAGAAATCGCACTTGTTATTGGGGTAAGTGAGAATACCGTAAAGACTAGATTAAGACGGGCTAAAGTTCTGCTTAAAGAGAGATTGGAGGAGAAATAAATGGAAGATCGTCTGAAAAGGTTAAAAAAATTGATGGATCAATCAGCATTTGCTGAATTAACGTTCACAGAGAAGCACCGGAATGAAGTAAGGGAAAAAATAGAGAAGCAAAAAGAAAAAGATGAAGACATTTTGCTTGCAGTTCTTCACCTGCTTGTCTATGAAAAGACAGGCCATGAATTGACGGCATTTTTGAGAAGCAGGGGAGTACGAAGGTTTGAAGGAAATGAAGGTGCTCTATATACTCTGCTGCATCAGCTGGAACAAAAAGGATGGATCGGATCTGCGTGGAATGATTCAGGTTCAAAGCACTATCAGCTTAAAAACAAGGGGAAAAAACTCTTGCAGAAAGCAGAAGCAAAAGAGGGAAATGTATTGCTTGTTTTAAAGGAAATGTTAGAGGGGTGATCGAAAGTGAAACAAACGAAAAGATCATTTTTGGAAGAGGTAACATCTCAAATCAAATCTAAAGAAGCAAAACATTTTGTGCAAGCTGAACTTAATGATCACATCGAAAAATCAAAAATGGAATGGATCAAAAAAGGGCTGTCAGTCGAGAAAGCAGAAGAAAAAGCCGTTCATCATATGGGAAGCTCGGTATCACTCGGTCAGCAGATGAATAAACTGCATCGTCCTAGAGTTGACTGGCTGCTTGTTATCTTATTGGCAGTATGTTTAGGATTGGGATTTTTGCCTTTATTTTCAGGGGAATTCGTAAACGTTCAAAATAAAGTGTTTATGGTTTTAATAGGGGCTGCAGCGGCGTTTGCGCTTATGCTGGTTGATTACCGGAAGCTTGAGAAACGCGGATGGATGTTTTATGCTGCGGGGGTCATTATCCTTCTGATGATTCATTCTTTTCCAAATAGTACAATAAACGGGAACTTTGCTTTAACTGTTGGTGCTCTTTCTCTGGAAAGCCTGACGGCGCTGCCTTTCTTTTTTCTCGCTTGGGCAACATTTTTTAATCATGAGAATTTTAAAATTTGGCATTGTGGACTATTATTTCTTTTTCCAGTTTACTTATTTTTCACTTTACCCAGTATTTCATCTGCCTATCTATACTCGGTTATGGTATTTGCGATGCTGGGATATAGTAAATTCAGTCTGCGGACGATTCTTAAAATTTATGGTGCTGCAGCAGTTGGTCTCACTTTCACGATGTTCTTATCATTTAGATATCAATCTGGATACTTAAAAGAGAGAATGTTTGCTTTCTTGAATCCAGAAACGTATTCCGATTCATCAGGTTTTATGATTCTCCATTTACGGAAGTTTCTATCTGAAGCGGGATGGTTCGGCAGCCCTTCAATTGAACGATCCATGCCGGATGCTGCCACTAATTTTGTATTTGCCGCCTTAACCTCTCAATTTGGCTGGCTTTTCTCAGGATTCCTTGTAATCGTGCTCTCGCTCTTTGCAGTAAGAATAGCTGCAGTCATTCCGACTATTAAAGGTTCTTATGGAAGACTCCTGCTGATCGGAGCGGTTTCTCTTTATTCCATTCAAGTATTTTCAAATATTGGGATGGTACTCGGATTTTTCCCGATGACAGCTATGAATCTGCCTTTTATCAGCTACGGTTTAATGCCGGTTTTGTTGAATGCTGTATTAATTGGAATCGTTTTAAGTGTTTATCGGAGAAAGGATTTGGTATCCGGTTAACTGATAATCTAATGCATCTATGTTCTAAATGATTTGTCTGGATTTATGAGGAAAATGATTAAAGTTGAATAAGTGTGAAAAGAATTTGAGAAACGATGCTAACGGGTTTCTTATTGTGGTGCAAAATCTGTAATTAGGAATTGAAATTGCAGAACAATCGTTAATCGATTGTTCTATTTTAGCACATTGATATAACTGAATTTTATCGAATTAGCATAAGAATTAACATACAAATTAGCAAGGTTCTTTAATAAGTCTAATGGATATTATATATTGAATTTCAAGTGCTATTTATTGTGATGTTTTATGAAGGAATTTAAATCCATATTTGAACGATTATGACAAAGTGGAAAAAACAGTTATTCAGCAATCGGGCAGTTTAACGGAGTAAGCGGATTCCGAAGTTCTTCTACAAAAGGACCAGATTGTGGAGCAACTTCTTTAAAGAAAATTGGATTTCTAAGCTGAATTTTAAAGGAAATTGTGAAATTATGTACTTAAAGTAACGAGGCAGGTTAGTGTAAGAGGAAAAGCCGATATAGAAAACAATGAAACTTTTGTTTTATATAAGCGTATTAGTGTGTACGGAGTGAAGAGGGGAACGGCATTAGGGTTTGTCATTGGCATTATTGAAAGAAATTGAGAAATAAGGGGGAAATTATATATGTCACCATTTTTGTTAGGAGTAATACTAGGTGCCTTTTTAGTTATAGGGGTTCAACAAATTATTTACACTTTAATATGGGTATATACAGGGGAAAATATGGGGATGTTGCGAAACATTAGAACCGCTATAAAGAATCTTAGGCATAAGGAAAAAGAGTAAAGTGGAGAAAATTATTAAGAAATACGAGAATAATTCTTGTGGTAGTTGCAATGTGCAGCTACATTTTTTGTTATGCTAACGGGCAGGTTAGTTCAACCATTGTGAAGTATTGCACTTAAACTATCGGGGGCTTATCTGGAAAAAGGTAAGTCTTCTTTTAATGAAATAGTTATTGTTATTCTTACTAACATTTTGAAATAATTGGTATTAATATCAGACAAGTGTTTATGTTAGTCATTTAAAGAGGGAGGAAAATTTGGCCGGATTAAATTTTAAGGCTCCGGGCCAGATTGTTGAAGATGTAGTTTAGCACTAGTAGTGGGGAACCGTACCATAAATAACGGCGAAATGAATCACTCCTTTTACATTGTTATGGTACAATTGTATGCAATAAGACTTATAACGAAATTTAGTTATTGATATATCCTGCCAATGACTAACAGTGCTTTAATAAGGAGTTGGTCAAATGAATAGTAATAAAAGCACAGAAATAAAACGCTCATCAAAAGCAGAAAACATTCTATCTCAGATCAATAGTAAAACTAAGCTAGGCGACTTGCGAAAAATCGCGAAGGACATTAAAAAAGATCACGAATTAGCTATGGAACTTTGGTCAACCGGAGAGTTTTTGCCCAGACTATTGGCAATCTTAATTATGGACAAAAAACTTCTTTCACAAGATGTACTAAATAAGCTTGATAAGGATATGCAGACTCACACATTTAATGAGCGAAATAACTTAATGGATTGGTTAATGGCTAATCAGCTCACTAAAGACAAGAAGAACATTGCATTGATGGAGTCATGGGGTAATAGTCCTTCTGCTCTTCAAAGGCGAGCTTTCTGGTATTTTCAAGGCCGATTGAGATGGACCGGACAAACACCGCCTGATAACACCACAGACTTACTATCTGTAATTGAAGCTACTATTACGCAGGAAGAGCCGGAAGTTCAATGGGCTATGAATTTCACCGCAGGCTGGATAGGCGTTTATGATGAAAAGTATCGAGCACGTTGTATTAAACTTGGTGAGAAAACGGGTCTTTACAAAGATGAAATGGTATCAAAAGGATGTACTCCCAATTATTTGCCGGAGTTCATTACGATTGAAGTTAACAAACGAATTAATCATTAGTTACAACTGAAAAATTTTGCCGCTGCTGGCTGGTCACACGGTATTCCTGAAATTAAGCAGCAGATGAAATTAGAACCGAAAAATAACTTTGAAACAGTAAAAGAATTCAATCGTTTAGTATTGAGTAACTAACAAAGAGCATTTATTCAAGTAACGGGGGCGTTAATCCAGAAAGGGATTGACGCTTATTTTATTGAATTCTAAATATGAAGAAATTTTCAGAGAGATATGGAGGCAGTTCTTTGAGATTTAGACATATGGCAGTAGCATTTCTGATTAATGAAATGGGCCAAATCTTATTCTTGCAAAAAGATGATAATAGTTCATTTCTTGCAGGCCACTTGTTTCCTATTGGTGGGCATATCGAAGAAAATGAAATGAATAATCCTATTGTGGCCTGCTATAGAGAAGTAAAAGAAGAAACGGGATTGAATAGATCAGACATAATTAATTTATAACTTAGATACGTTGTTACGAGGATGAAAGACGTACAGGAAATAAGAATTCAATATGTATTTTTTGGTGACGTAAACCGTGCAACAAATTTAATTGAAAGTGAAGAGGGCTCATTATCCTTGATTGACAATGATGATATCTTAAATCAAAATGTCTCTGCAACAACTAAAGAAATAGTTATGCACTATAGACTCTTTAAAGGTAGATCCACTGAGAAAGTATTTGTTGGAGCAATGAAATCTAATAGAGGTGAACCTCAAATTAGTTGGTCATTACTTGAAGACTGGGAAGAAGCAGAGCAAGGATAGGTCTAAATATTAGGGTAATTGATTATTCCATTATTGGTGGCGTTAATTCAAGAAGGATAAACGCATTTTTTAATGAATTTATTAAAAGATGTAGCAGGTTCGTGGAAGAAGGTAATGAAAGACCACAACGGTAAGAACGGTTTGAGTATAAAGGATTTGGCACTTTTTTATCACTAATAAAGTAGTCCATTAAAAAATCTCAGACTGGCAAATAGTCTGAGATTTTTAGTGATGGCTTCTTGCAGCATTGAATCCATTAGTATTGCTTCTAATTACTTTGCGGACCGTGAGTCAAGAAAACTGTCTCTTTGGTTTTTCGCCTTCTATATACGCTTAGAATCAGTCCTGCGGATATCATCTCCAGCAATAAATGTGAACCTCCATAACTCATGAATGGCACGGAAACACCAGTGAGTGGAGATAAACCGAGATTCGTCAGTAGGCTTAGTATAAACTGAGCTGAAAAGACTGCTGCCAATCCTGTAATAAGCAATTTTCCATAAGGTGAATTCACACTTTTGGCGGTAATCGATATTCTATAAATAAAAAATATAACCAGGGTTATAGCCGTGATTGCGGCTAGCCACCCAAACGAATAGATGATGTACGCCAAGATAAAATCTGTATGGACCTCAGAAATGAAACTTGGGGTCACCTGAAGGGCACTTCCTATAAAATAAGCCTCACCTATTTTAAGATCTGTATAGGAGCTTACCATGGAGTATATCTGAGAAAGAGACAGCAATTTCCAGATGGGCCATATAGAAGCAACAACTGCGAATGTTATTGTTTGCTTAAGGCTGGACCTTGACGTAAACATGATTGCATCGCATACAATGATGCTAATAATAGTAGCTGCGAAGGCTCCTGTAGTCGCCATTAATATGATTGGTATTGACATCATACCTATTCCAAACCAAGACTTTCGATTATCATTCCAATCCCAGGAATGAAAGATTCCAGCAAAGGCAATGACCAAAAGGAATGGAGTTATTTCGGTGAAATTAATAGTGGCAAAGCCTACATTTAAAAATGGCACATCATCAACTCTAACTCCAATGAGAACGGTCAATAAAAGGATGAGGATTGTTGCCGCATAGAAGTGCTTGGAGTATTTCATCAATCTTCTGTAATCAAACATAAATATGCTTAGCATGAGCACGACACCCAACAAGTAGAAGCCAAGACTTTTATTGAAAACTTTCAGTTCTTGAAGCTCTGTAAAAGCCGAATGGAATTGCAAATAATACATAACCAGTAGCCCAAATAGAGAAGCTGTCAGCACTGGCAGCAAGGTTTTCACATCCATTGGGGCTTTGTGTGTTTTGTTAAGCTGCTTTCCCAAAACTCCTGCATCTCCCATACGTGCTAATGCTTGATCTATAGCCTCTTCTTCTGAAAGTCCTGTACTCATGGCCTCCTCTTTGAGCGTATGAAGGTGATCATTAATTTCCAGTTTTATATGGGCATGTACATCCTTATTTTTTATCCGTTTACACAAATCTCTAATATACATTTCAAACTTATTATCTAATCCCATACGATTTTCTCCCCACTTAAAACTTCGTCAACAGCATTCTTGAAAACGGACCACTCTTCTTTTTTTTCTTGAATAAATTCTTTGCCCTGGTTATTAATCTTGTAATATTTCCTCTTTCTCTTTCCGGTCCCTTCGCCCCAGTAAGATACAATTAATTCTTTTTCCTCAAGGCTGTGAAGGATGGGATAGATCGTGCCTTCCTTAAAACTAAAAATTCCATTAGACTTCGATTCCAGTTCTTTGATAATTTCATAGCCGTACATTGGTTTAGAATTAAGCAAACTCAAAATAAGAGTAGCGGTACTACCTTTTAGCAATTCTTTGCTTATCTTCATAAACAGTCCACCTTCCAAATACATAGTAAATCTATGCATAGTTATTATATGTATAATTTATGATATAAATTAATTCCTGTCAATATGTCTATAAAGAAAAAAGGCATGTTTTATATAACAAAGATTCATTAAGTAATTGTTAGAGCACATTCTTTTCATAAATTGCTTTTAATAGTTGAATGTGGTCTCAGTAAAAAAAGGGATAACAGACAATAAGAATTCCTATCAGATATGATTTTATGTTTATGAAGCAAACATTGATTATTCAACAAACGGGTGCTTTTCTTGAACAACCTTGCAACGTGGATGTTCCAGAACGATCTTCAACAATCGGGCTCCTTTTTTGAATAGAGAAGGGCTCTTTTTGAAGGGATTATTAATCATAAAAAGAAGATATAGAGTGAAAATATTCATTCTATAATTGGACACAGAGGGGGAGCTTTGATGATATTAGAAGCTGTTATGCTTCAAGTTAAAAAAGGTATGGAACAGGAATATGAAGAAGCTTTTCGTAAGGCATCTAAAATTATTTCAGCAATGAAGGGCTATATATCCCACGAACTACAGCGTTGTATGGAAGCTGAGGGGAAATATTTGTTATTAGTAAGGTGGGAAACTTTAGAAGATCATACAGTTGGATTTAGACAATCAGACGAATATCAAGAATGGAAAAATCAACTCCATCATTTTTATGAACCATTCCCGACAGTTGAACACTTTCAAAAAGTTGATCTTTCGTAAAAGTTTTACTTTACGAACGGTTGGCGTAAGGTGAGCATCTTCAACAAACGGGGGTGTTAACTTAAGATAGATTTACACACACCTCATTGAAAAATTCTAACTATATAGTGCTATATAGGTTGGCTAGCAACCGATCGTGAATATAATGATTGTTGAAATTGATGGATTTTATCATCAAATAATGGTCACTGGTAAGAAATGTTCAAAACAAGAATTAAAGCAGATGTATTTATATAGGGACTCTGTATATGATACTTATTGAGCTATCTAGGATTTCTTCTTATTTAAAGGAACTATTTTCTAAAGGATAAAAGGATATATGCTGGGATTTTTGCTGGATTGACAATTATTGTCGGTTGACTACTAGCCAAGGTTATTATTAGGGATAATGATTAAATCTGAACAGGTATATAACTACATTATTGAAAATCATTGGAGGAAATCAAATCAATGAACAAGGCCTTAAATGTATACCATCTAGTTACCAAGAATAAAATGAGTCTTGGTCAGATTATTAACTTTGACAATAACGAATACAATACCTTGTTCCGGTTCTTTTTTGAAACAAATCAATTAAATGCTAAAGGCGAAACATTTGATCGAATTTTAAAAAGTGGTATCTCCGATAATGGCTTGAAGTTGAATAAAGAAGATGCAGAAGTAGCAGTAAAGTATATGGATCAAACAATGAGAGCTGTAAGAGAAGTAATAGTTGAATTGGTTAGACTACAAGATTATCCTGAATATCCTTCACGGCTTTCTTGTTTGTATGCAGCTAAAACCTATAATGATGTTTTGAAATGGAAAAAAATATTCGAGTCTTATAATCGAAAAGTTTTGCAGATTGTTAAACTGCGTGTCGAGGGAAAATCATTTGAAGGGAACGGAAATCTCTTACCAAAAGAAGATGGGGTACCTTTTTCACAAAAAATAAAACAAGCTAAAGAATATTGGCAAAACGGTGAAGAAAACGATTTACCAGAGCTTTTAGTCAATGGGAAAATAGAAGTTGTAGAAATTTTAGAGGAATTTGAAAAGTAGACTAGCTGATATCTTAAAATCTTTTATTCAACAATCAGGGGCGATTACCGCACTGTGTGATCGCATTTTCATATTGAGGAATTGGGCAGGTAGTTGCATAAATGGTAGGTAAAATACTTTATTTTTGGGAGCTGGCTTTTGATGTTAAAAAATGTTTGTAATTGCGAATTTACCAATTCATTAAAACTTGAAGCGGATTTTGGGGCTGACCCGATTTGGTGCAGCTTATGTGGATGGAACCTTGATATTGATGAGTTTCCATTGAAAGATAATCTTACCAATGATTTATTTCAATGGACTGAACAATATAAGAAAATCCCAATTAATGAACATAATGCAATCGGGCAAAGTCTTACTGAAAAGGTGAAAGAAGAATTGGGTTTAGAATATAGGATCATATTTATAACTGACAAATAAAAAAACCTCAAATGGGCGAAGGTTTTACTAAAGGACTGGTTAAAATAAATTATCTTATTCAGCTAAAGGGGGCTTATGTTGAAGTTCAGCTGCCTAAACAGGCGGCTTTTTCTTATTGATCTAACGGGCCAGATTAGTTTAGGAACAGAGATATTTTTTACAATAGCAGTAAAACAAATAAATCCATCCAAGAGAGCTTCTCCAGAGGTGGATTTATTTGGTATTTTCGGTTCTGCCTTAACATTATTTGGTAGGTAGTATTCTTCTCCAGTTACCATTCTTTTACTTACCATTCCCAAGCAGTATCACTTCTTCTTATGCTCTTAATACTCTAATTGGCGTAAATACAATAGGATTGCATTTTCATTAAGTTTTTTAAGCTTATACTTAAGGATTTGGCTTTCAATTTTCTTTTTGTCATCATCTTTACTATTGAATAAATCTACTAATTGAATAATAACTTCTGCTAATACAGTTACTAATCCAGCAGAACCTAATTCCAAACCTAATGTTTCTGTATCTGAAAGTTGCGACTTCGCAAATTCTTCTATTTCTTTTTTGTATTCGCCTTTAATTAGAATATACTGTTCCTTATTTTTAAATGCTAATAGTAAATCTTCAGCATTAAAAACTTCGAAGTAAGTATTTTCGTTCTCTAATTGTAATAACTCATCCAGCACTGTACCTTCACTTTTCTCTACAGTATTAGCTATTGCTTGAATTGTTTTGACTGAATAACTGCTGACATTTTTTTTGTTAACACTCGAGAGCATTTGCTGACTTATCCCAGTTTCTTTGTATACATCGTATCGTTTTTTTCCGTTCTTTTGTAAATAAATATCTAATAGGCTCATTTTCAAACTCTCCTTCTTTTTGATAAATTATTTTTTGCTAAAAAATAATTTACTTAATTATAATTTAGTATCTATGCAAAAAAATGTAAATGATTATTTCGTTTATTTTTCAACCTTATTAATCCAATAAAAGGTTAGTGTCCTTTTTGTTTAATTTTTTTATTACATAATGGTGTAACAATAAGAAAGGAAAGTTAATAATGTAGCCTGGATAGCTCAGGTTCAACTGAATAATAAATAATTGAATTTAACAAAATTGGTCTATTCCTTACTAAATCCTTATATAAATGCTCTTTTTCCCATATTGTTGAATAAGTACGTTTGTAATTCACACGAATAGCCCATATTAATAATTAGATTAATTGGCTTATAGTGTAGGAGTGTGATTATATGCTATTAACGGAAGTCTGGGAAAAATACCAGCTAGATAAAACAATTGAAGGTTATTCAGTTCTTACAATTAAGACTTATTGTTTTCAATTCAATTTGCTAGTACGTTATTTTGGAAATGTTGATGTAAACGATATAACCACGAATAAACTCAAAGGTTATCTCATCAATAGAGGAAACCATTTAAAGCCTTCCAGTCTTGGCCATAGAGTTCGATGCATACGATCTTTATTTAGATGGACGTATGAAGAAGGAATAATTAAAAAGAATCCGGCAGCCAAATTAAAAGAACCTAAATTAGGTAAAAGAATTCCAAAGTTCCTTACTGAAATAGAAATTGAGCAATTGCGTGAGGGTTGCCATAGCACTTTAGAGAATACACTATTTGAATTTATCTATTCAACCGGATGCAGGATCGGAGAAGTAGTGAAACTAAACAGAGATGACATTAATTTCTTTACAAACTCTGTCATTGTCCAAGGCAAAGGAGATAAAGAAAGAGAAGTTTATTTTAATACACGATGTGTACTATGGCTGAAAAGATACCTTGAGGAAAGAAGTGATCAAGAAGATAGCTTATTTGTTACAGAAAGACGTCCTAACAGAAGAATGAGCATAGATTTAATGAGATACATTATTAAACGAATATCAAGCAAAGCAGAGATAAAGAAGAATATACATCCACATCAGCTGAGACACAGCTATGCAACTCATATGATAAATAACGGTGCTCCTATAGAAGTTATACAAAGTTTACTTGGTCACGAAAAAAGCGAAACAACTAAAATTTATGCCCAATTAAGTGGTAAACTTAGGCAGGAACTATATAGCAAATATTTTTAATAATGAAAGACGCATTCAAGTGAATGTGTCTTTTTGTTATTGTTAATTTTTACAAATTCTGAAATAATTGATATTAAGCAATTGGCAGGATTGTGGAAGCAAAAAATAATGTAACCTACAAAATTAGGAGAGTTAAGAGATGAACGAATGTTACATCTATGCGATTATTCCAGAATATGAAAAGAGCTGCTGAAAGAACTTTCTAAAAAATTCATTGCAGTTAAATCCGTTCCATTATCGCGTATTTTTGCTTGGGATACAGGACATTTAGGTTATATAAAGGACAGTCAAAAAGAATTTTTATATGAATTTTATTTGCGGTCTACAACAATGGATTACATCGTTTTTTCCGAAGCAAATGTATCTGAGCATTTACAGACGATAAACAAGAAAAACATTGATATTTATAAAATATTCGAAATGAATAGGATTCCCCATATAACCATTGGTCACGATGGTCAATGGCTAAATATCATTGAGTATAATTAAACTATGTTCAATTATAGGTGGCTATTTTGTAATATCGGTTTTCACCCTTTGATGTTCAGAATATAGCGAGGAGAAATTAATGATTACTGATAAAAAGATTCACCGAGCTTTTGGAGTTTATGGCATTTACACCTATGGCAATAAAATACTAGTAATCAATAAGAACAGAGGACCTTACATAAATCGTTATGATCTTCCAGGAGGAAGTTTAGAAGACGGTGAAAGTCTGATAGGAGCTTTAAAACGAGAATTTCTTGAAGAGACTGGTATTGAAGTGAAAATAGAAAAGAACTTAGGTATTGCAGATTTTATGTTACCTTGGGATTGGAATGATTGTGAATTTGTCCATCACATTACAGCTTATTATTTGGTTGAAAAAGTCCGTGGCAATATAAATGATCCTCATCAATTTGAAGGTCAAGACTCTCTGAGTGCGTTGTGGTTATCAGAAAAAGAAGCAAATATTAATAATGCATCTCCACTAGTTCTTAAAGCATTTAGGTGGTTAAAGGAAAGTGTATTTGATCCGGATATTGAGGTTTATAATGATTGGAAAATGAAAATGTAAGATATTCTGCAATCGGGGTCTTATCTGGAAAAAGGTAAGCCTTCTTTTATGGAAATAATTGTTATTCTTAATACCATTTGAAATAAATGGTATTAATATCAGACAAGTGTTTATGTTAGTCATTTAAAGAGGGAGGAAAATTTGGGCGGAATAAATTTAAAAGGGTGGTGAGTAGGGTGAATACAATAGTTCAGGCAATTATAGGTTCCGTTATTGTTTATCTAATTTACTATATAATCACAATGGGTATAGGTTATATAAAGACTAAAAGATATATCCCCGATATAGAAAGAGGGTGGGAAAATGTAAATAATCTTCCCAACGAAGTGGAGTTTGGAAGAAAAGTCTCACCCGTTAAATACATAGGTTCTTTTGTGGGAGTAACGTTAATTTGTGGTTTGATAATTTTTGTTCTGAAAATATCCTTCATTTAAAGAAAACTAATTGCAACACTGTTCTATTGATAATAAGGTAAAAATTCAGAAATCAATTTATGTGAAAAAGATGATTGATAACAAAGGGGGAGTTAATTTGAAAAAGCGTTTGTTATTATTCAGCTTTATTAGCATTTTTATTTTACTTGCGGCTTGCTCTTCTAAACCGCCAGTTGAACTAATTCGTTCCACTGTAGAACTAAAAAACGATAAGTCTCACCTTGGCTCAATGACAATTATGACTGGAGAAAGAAAAGGGGAAGAAGTTATTCCAACAGCTCTTTATTATTCCATTAGGCTTAAAAATACCAGCTGGAATAAACTTGGTGAGGAAGATCCCAAGAATCAGGTTACGATTAAAATTATTCCAAGTGAAAAGTTGATTAACGCTTCTAGGAACATTGTAGGGTTCAATATTTTTAATTCTGATGAGTATGTGGATTCAGGTGTCGGTTTCGGCGAGTCAATCGATGGAGTCATCCCAAAAGGAAAAACGGGAAAGTATGATATCTATTATGAATTGGGAGTACAGGATGCTAAACAATCTGAATTTAAGGTTGCTCCTTCAAAAGAAGCGATGGAAGAGTTATTAAAAATCTCCTTAGATGCAACCGTCGTTGTCTATGAAGGAAAAAAAGAAGTGGCTCGATTAGATCTGAATAAATAAGGATTAACCCACATTTGCTAAGCTATTGTCATATCATCGTGAAAGTGCGATTTGGTGTGTATTTTACTTCTTGAATAAAGAAATTAAAGAAGAAGAGATGCTAAAGGGTTGGGATAAATAAAAAGTAGTTCTTTAATTAAAGGGAGCTTTAATTGAAGAAGGATCATAGAAACAATCAAACTTTATTCTAAAGTAACATGCATAAACCCCTTTTTTTATGCAGCCAACTGGTTTCTTCCGCAGCTGAAAACATTGATCTAGCAGCCTTGTATAAAAACGTGTATAAATGATAAATGGGGTTTTCTTTTTTGCAACTTCCTCTAGGATTGATTATGTTACCAAAACGGAACCCGTTAGTTAGATGCAGCTCATTTTTCTTAAAGACGAAAAAGAACACTCAAGATTTTATCTGCGAAGGAGCAGACCCCATCCATTTTTTAATCATGCGGTTAAAGTATGATTGGTCGCAGTAACCTAAATACTCAGCAACGTCTTTAACAGACATTTCCGTTTTCGACAGTAAATTCAAGGGCTGTGTTTATGCGGATTTGGTGCAGATATTGAATGGGTGTACTACCGATGACTTCCTTAAATAGAATGGTAACGTAATTTGGAGTAACGCCTGCAATAATGGATAACTCCTCAATGGTAATGCTCCGTCTGTAATTGTTTAATATGTATTTCTGCATCTTCCTTACAAGCGGTTCTTTAACTGCAGAAGGATTCCTTTCAGATTTCTCCTGCGAAATCAGGAGAAATAGTTCCGTCAAAACGCTGCTGGATAATTGTTCAAAGAATGTTCTCTTTCCTAGCCACTGTAAAAATAAAAAAGAAAAACGCTGTTCAAAGTAAGCTGTATTTCTAGGCTTAAACCTAAGCAGTTTATTTCTATCAGTAATAAGCGGCGGGATTTCTGCTGTATGATGATCCTATGAAAAGACAGCTGTATATTTTTTATGAGATTCATGCGGATGATTTGTCCATGAACGATAAAGTTTTTTTGGGATAAATAAAACCTCGCCTTTATCTAACTCCAGCTGTTTATCATCAATAAAATACAGGACTTTCCCCTCTGCAGCATAGACAAGGGTATTATGGCCCCGCGATTTTTCCGTTCTCCATGAAGGTTCTACATCATAATAAATCCCCTGAATATCTAACAACCCTACATCACCTTCCTTTTAAATAAAATGATGAAATGTACAAATAGAGTAGTTTTGTTTATTTTTCAAATAGAACTTATCTTTTATTATGAATAGTAAGAAAAATAGACTTTATTTAAAGTGTTTTATCATGGATGGACAAAAGGAAGAGGCGCTGAAAAAGAGGATTGGTTTTTATATCTTAATTTCTGGGATCCTCATACTCCTTATCGGACACCGGTCTCATACGGAAATCCATTCAAAGAAGGAAGATCCGGCTCCTGAATGGCTGACAGATGAAATGATTAATAGACACAGAGAAAGCTTTGGACCAATGAGTGCGCGGGAATTGCCTGCAGATCAGGAGTGGCCTGATCTCCCAAAAGAAATAACTTCCCGATCGGATTTTAAAAAATGGATTGACGGATATGATACAGCAATTCGGTATGCAGATGACCATGTTGGAATCATCCTCGATGCTTTAAAAGAAGAAGGGATACTTGAAGATATATTCATAATCATTTCAGCAGATCATGGCGAAAATCAAGGTGAACTCAATGTTTATGGTGATCACCGAACAGCAGATCATATCACGAATCGCATTCCTCTTATCATGGCAGGCCCGAATGTGAGTCAGGGACATATGGATGAGGACTTTCACTATCAAATTGATCTGGGGCCGACTTTGACTGAACTGGCTGGCGGTGAGCAGCGGGAGAAATGGGATGGAACCTGTTTCTTACCTGCGTTGACGGAGAAGAAATCCTCTGGCCGCCCCTATCTCGTTGTTAGTCAGGCTGCCTGGAGCTGTAAGCGATCTGTCCGATTTGATAAATGGCTCTTGATTCGCACCTATCATGATGGTTTGAAGGATTTTCTCGAATTGATGCTATTTGATTTGGAAAATGATCCTCATGAAACAGAAAATGTAATAGAACATCATCCAGAGATCGTTGGAAAGGGCTTGCAGCTACTTGATGCCTGGGTGGCTCAGCAAATGGCTTCTTCCGATTCTCCAACAGATCCAATGTGGAATGTGATTCAGGAGGGCGGTCCCTATCATACACGAGGAAATCTGGAAAATTATCTAATCAGTCTGCGGCAAGATGGACGGCATGAAGCAGCAATGAAGCTTGAAAGCAGACATGAGAAATTTCAGCACATTTATATAGCTAGAAGGGGTACCAAATGAGTTTGGGTATTTATATACTGAAAAAATTAACTGACAATACGGTCCTTGCTCACTTTTCTGACTTCTCGCGGAAAACAGGGACAGAAAAATGAAGAAATGCTGTACGCCTGAAAGATGCCATAAGCAGCGACTGGGTACTAAATTAAATGTCATAAACAAAAGCAAGAGTAGTTTTAAAGAGGGAATGGTTTTGCTTGATGGGGGAAGTTTCATTATGGGTTCTAACAGCAAAGAAGGGTTTTCTAAAGATGGAGAAGGACCTGCAAGAGAAGTTGTTTTATCTCCTTTTTATATCGAAATTTATGCAGTCACAAATAAACAATTTACACAATTTGTCCAAGAAACAGGTTATATAACCGAGCCAGAGTTGTACGGCTGGTCCTTTGTCTTCAATCAATTTCTATCAGAAGAAGCTCTGGCAGCCAAGCCTGAGTGGGTGCCAGGCCTTCCGTGGTGGGCTGCAGTTTATGGGGCATCGTGGAAACAGCCGGAAGGACCAGGATCATCCATTGAAAACAGATTGGATCATCCTGTAGTACACGTTTTTTGGAAAGATGCTCAATCTTACTGTTTTTGGGCAGGTAAGAGGCTTCCAACTGAAGCAGAGTGGGAATATGCTGCTCGGGGAAACTTAAATCAAAAAAGATATGTATAGGGAGATGAATTGCTGATTAATGGCAAACATCAATGTAATATTTGGCAGGGAGTGTTTCCGGAAAAAAATACAGACCGTGTCCAGTTCATGCATACAATCCAAACGGATTTGGGCTATATAATGTCTGCGGGAATGTGTGGGAATGGTGCGCAGACTGGTTCAGCCGAGCTTATCACATTGAAAGTTCCTCATATAATCCTTCAGGACCTGCTGTCGGTCAGGCAAAATCAATGAGGGGCGGATCCTATCTTTGTCATAAATCTTATTGTAATCGCTATCGGGTTGCTGCAAGAAGCTCCAATTCGCCAGATAGTTCTTCTGGGAATATAGGCTTTAGATGTGCAGCTGATGTTGTAATTAGACGGAATGAAAGAATCCAGGACAGCAAAAGGTCCTGGATTCTATTTTCCTTCTTGGATTTTTACTATTTGTATTTCTGGCTTCCTGCATTAACAATGACAACTTCTACCTTAATGTCAGACAAAGAATCTCCCTGAAGTTTATATTTTTTTACAAGCGACGGAGATTTTCGGTAAGTGGACTCTGTCAGATTGTATAAATCTGCATCCAGTTTCAGTCCATTTTCAAACGTGCGCTGCACATCGTTTTTAATTTCCTGTTGGATTTTTTTCTTTAAACTGGCAAGGGAAGGTTCATCTGCACTTTCATCAATGAAAGCCTTGGTTTTCAACTGGACCGTATAGTGCAATCCGTCCTTTATAGGTTCATGAAGCGTGATTTTATAGCCCTTCACCAAGAGTTCAACAACTGTTTCTTCATGAGTGATTTCCAGCTTATTTTCTTTTTGTTGTTCTGTTAACCATTGTAATCCACGTAGATCTTCGTAAGGCATGAATCCCTTAGATTTCATCTTTGATACAATGAAACCTCCATTTACATGCGGAGTGGGGGGCTCTTTTTCATCTTCGTGCCACTGCCCCTCTGTGATAGAAACATTTGGAATCAGGATCGAACCATAGGGCTCATTTCCTCCTCTTAACAGCATCTGCATATTTAAAGGATTGACAGCATGATTGCGGCTAAGCATGATGTCAGGATGAAACAGGACTTTATAGGTAGGTGCCTGATTGAATAGAGACTTCGTTTTTAAGACATCTGATAATTCCTCTGAAGTTCCGAATACCCAAGAGGTAAACCTGATCAACGGATCATGGCCTATATGGGATATTACTTCTTCTAATTTTTGATTAATAACTCTCTCACTGAGCAAAATTACCTGTATATGACCGTAATAAAGCGGAAATTGTGATGTCTTCTCCAATTTCCTGAATGCCATTGTTAAGCTCTCAGCTTCCTCTTTCCCTACAAGTACAGGGGACTCAGAAGGCTGGGATCCTCCTCCTTCTTGCTTTGCAATGGAAGAAAAAATGGCAGATTCTGTGTATACAATATACTTGCCGTCTTTATAATCGACTCCTAATGCCTCAATATAAAGCTGATCGCTGATTCCCCGGCTTCCCCAGCATCCGCTCAGCACTAAACAAATCGAAGATAGCAGCATAAAAAGTTTTACCTGTTTATTGATCATTGTTGCCTCCTTGACGGGAAGAGTCCTGCGTAAACATCGATTTATCTCTTTGTTTCATGAGCGGAAAAGGCAGTTTGAGAAATGATTTTAGAAGATCTGGAACATTTGGTTCAGCAAAGGATGTCAAGTAAGGATAATCAAATGAACGCATTGACCCCAAAAGTAAAAAGATACTCAGCATTGCTACAAAGAAGCCGAACAATCCAAACATCCCGCACATCAAGAGGGTGTAAATACGTAAAAAAAGCAAATTCCCGCTTAACGACTGATTCACGAATGTATAGCTTGCAATCATTGTAATTGCGACTACAACTAGTGTAGTAGGTGATGTCAGGCCAGCCCGAATGGCCGCATCCCCTACGATTAATCCTCCAAGTACAGCAACAGTCTGACCGACGGCTTTCGGCAGCCTTGCACCAGCTTCTTTGAACAATTCGAACAATATGACCATAATCATCATCTCAAGCGGCAAGGATAATGGCAGTCCGGTTCGAGAGAGAGTAAGAGTCGCAAGCAAAGGGTAAGGAAGCTGATCCTGGTGAAAGGTCGTCAGCGCAACCCACAGACCAGGGAGTGAAATCGTTGTAAATAAGCCCGTGAAACGCAGAAACCGCTCAAAAGTAACCATATAAAAACTTGCATTTGCATCCTCAGGTGATTTTAAAGTGATCTTGAGAGACGCTGGTCCTATAAGGACTGTCGGGGATCCATCTACAATGATGATGAAATGACCCTGAACTAAAGATTGAACCGCATAATCAGGACGTCCTGTATTATCAAGCAAAGGAAAAATCGAAAAATAACTATCTGATAAGGATTCTTCTAAATCACTGCTGCTCACTAAAACGTCAATATCTAAATTTGCGAGACGTTGATCAACCCGTTTTACTAGATCCTGATCGATAATATCGTAAACATACAATAAAGAAACAGAAGTTTGGCTTCGTCTTCCTATTGTGTATGACTTACTATGCAGGGAAGAAGACTTAAAACGTTTTCTAATAAGGGCAAAATTCGTTTCTAAATCCTCAATAAATCCATCTCTCGGACCTCTGATCGAAATTTCCGTGTTGGATTCTTCAGGGGTTCTTTTAGGTGTGTTTGATAGTTCAATTGAATAAATATAGCTTTTATTTTCATTTATTAGGAGAACGTTACCGGAAAATAGATTTCGTTCAATCATCTGCAAGTTTTGATTAGTCAGCTTAAGCTTACTTACTTCAAAACGGTTTCTAAAACTTTTACAATCCAAAGCTTCACCTTTCTGAATATTGGAGTGCAGGAAAGGAAGAAATGTTTCCTCCATAATCTGAACATCTGTTAACCCTTTGCAAAACAAAATCGTAAAACTATGAGAGGATATGTCAGAAAATAAGCGCTGCTTAATCACCACATCCATATTGTTTTGAAAAGATGATAAAAATTCATTAAGTTCTATCGAGTTTGCCTCGGTCTCATTTATGGTCATACCATTTCCTCATTTCTTAAATAGGACGTAAAGACAGATGACGCTGATCAGCGGAATGATAACGTACAATTGGTAGGGGAAAAAGTAATGATAGAGATGCTTGAAAATAACAAGATTAGATATAGGAGCCAGTGTATAGCCGATTGCTATTATATATAAAAGACTTACAATCCAAATTCTGTATTTTGTCTTTTTAATGAGATGGGTTACTAGATACATCAATAAACTGATGCGGATAAACGCTCCTGAAATCCATTGGAAAATCGAAAGAAAATCCATTCTTGTAATTTCTTTGCTGAGGGTAAGAAGCTTCCACTGCTCAAAGGCGGGATATCGGAGCTTGCTTGCCTCATAAGGGCCAAATTCAGCAATAGCTGCCATCAACGGGCCAATCATGAGACCCATTAAGATAAAAGCCACCAGGAAAATATGCTTCCATTTCAAAGGCTTATTTGTATAATGGACCAAAAATAAAAGCGTGCTTAATTCTGTAAGGCCAGAAAAGACGTAGGTTGTGCCATTAATTATTGGTCCAGGTCCATGTTCGGCGATGGGCAGCAGCATAGAGTAATCCTTATGCTGGATATTTCCAATTGCAATGAAACAGCCGAAGGCAACGACCATCGGCAAGGCAATCATTGTCACAATGCTTAATTCCTGAATCCCTTTATATGTCCCAAAAAAACACAGCAAACCTAACAAAATACATAGAACAAGCATTGGGGTATTCATTAAATAATTGGTTTTTGTCCAAGTAACTGTATCTCTGAAGGTTACAGCTGCATTTAAATAAAAATAGAGAATCAAGATGACTGTAAATAAAAATACAGGCACACGTCCAAGACGAGTTTTCAGATACTCTAAAAAGTTTTGATTTCCGATCTTTTTGATAACGGCTCCAATTAACAAGATCCAGATGATATAAGGCACAATTGAAACAACAACACTTAACCATGAGTCCCGGCCTGCAGCCGAAAGAATAAGCGGTATGATCAGAACATGATTGACTAATCCGGAAGACATGATTATCAAGAAATAAATATGTATAGGAGCAATTCCCGGCTGAATACGCATGTTTTCCCCCATTGTCAGTAATAAAAGTTAGTATTTAGTTAAAAAATGGGTTTTATACGAAAATTTGGTGTTGGTTTCCTTTTTTTTAACCTTGATAAGCAGAAAAGAGCTGGCGAGTTTCGATAAGATAAAAGCGGGTATTTAAACTAATAGAACGACGTTAGAATAGAAGGGAATGGATTTAAATGTCAGAAAAAAATCATATTATTAATAAAAATGAAAGTCTCGAAACAGAAAAGGTAGAAAGCCGCATTGCAACAATTCCGGATGAAAAAATGGAAGATATTCTGGGCAGTTTTGAAAGTTTCAAACAATACCTGGGAAAGCGGGTTGCTCTTGGCGAAAAACTTGGATTAAGTGAAGAACAATTAGCCAAAACAGCAGAAAAAGTTGCCGCTTACCTTGCTGAAAATGAGGAACCGAGAAACCGCGAGGAAAAATTGCTTCAGGAGCTTTGGAAAGCAGGCGATAAGGAGCAGCGCCATCAATTGGCACATCTTCTTGTCAGACTTGTAGGAAAAGAGTAAAACTGCGAAAAGCTAGAGCTGATGATTCAGCTCTAGCTTTTTTTTATGAGTCTAATCGGGAAGACCGTTCGGCATAATTAAAAATTGGATCTGAGAGTTTAAACTCATACGTGAGCCCGTCTACAATTCCGACCGTTTTTTCGCTGTCATAGAGGTCCAGCATAAATGCTGCCATTTCTTTAGCTGTATGAAACTTTGGCATAGCGCCTTCATAAGTAAATTCATCAAGATCAAAAGAGCGTTTAGCAAATTCTGTTTCGGTTGCTGCGGGTGCCAGTACTTTTGCCTGCATTTTAGCTCCTTTTGCTTTTAACTCGCGGGCAAGACCTTCAGTAAAGGCACTTACATAAAACTTCGTTGCACAGTACGTGACGGCTTCAGCGATAATCGTATATCCGCCTCCAGATGAAATATTCATAATCTGTGTTCCATCATGATCGGAATAATCTCTTACAAAGAGAGAAGACAAAATCGTCAGCGCTTCAATATTTAAATGAAGCATGGACTCTATTTTATTTAAATTCTGTTCGCCGATAGAAGCAAAGTTTCCAAACCCTGCATTGTTAATCCAAGTTTCAAGTTCGTATTCTTGAAGACTCTCGTACAGCGAATAAGCATTTTCTGAAATCGATAAATCACTGACCCGGATGACAACATCAAGCTCTCTGTTCAATTTTTCGATTTCTGCTTTTAACTCCTGCAGTTTATCTTCTCTGCGCGCAACAAGAACTAAATTTTTTCCCCGTGCTGCAAAAGCAAGGGAAGCTTCATACCCGATTCCCGAGCTTGCGCCTGTTATAACGGTATATTTCATTTGATCTCCTCCTTATTTCAATTACAGTTTCATTCTATTAGTTAGAGTGTACTCTAAGTCAAATATTATTTATACTTGAACTAGAGAAAAAACCTGGAGGGATAGGATGTACACAATTAGTGAGGCAGCCGAACTATTGGGACTGAGCACGCATACATTGCGCTATTATGAAAAAGAGAAGATTATCGAAACGGACCGCACTGCGGGCGGAGATCGTATTTATACTGAAAATCAGCTTGCGTGGCTTCGGTTTGTTGTCAAACTCAAACAAACGCAGATGCCGCTTGCTCAAATAAGAGAATATACTAATCTTTTTTTAGAAGGTGAACACACAGCTAATGCCCGCCTTAAGCTGCTTGAAAATCACAGAAAATCAATACATCACCAAGTGAAGACGCTTGAAGCTACAGAAAAAATGCTTGATGACAAGATAACTGCTTATAAAGAATCAATTAATAAGAATAAAATAATTAATAAGCAGTAATAGTACTTCATCTAATAACCTGTAAAGGACTTCGAACCTGTTGCAGGTTTTTTATTTTGAACCATTGTAATCTCCCGTTCATCTTTTGTTCACCTTGCTCTCCTATACTCTTCTTATCAATAAGAATTGGAGGAAGGAAAATGAATCTGGCATGGAAGGAAATCAAAAAGAACAAGGCTCGTTTTCTCATCTTAGGATCCATTATTTTTTTAGTGAGTTTTCTGACGTTTATGATCTCTGGGCTTTCAAATGGATTGTCCCAAGACAATGCTTCACTGATAAAAGATTTGCCTGATGGTCATTTCTACATGAATGCTGATGCGGAAGAAAATTATCTTGCGTCTAAGATTGATAAAAAGATGGAGGAAAAGATCCTTGCGGAAAATAAAAATGCAGCTGCTCTTGCCATCCAAATGGGTTTTATAAACGATGATCAAGATAGGCAGCATAGTGTGGCTTTTGTGACAGCAGCTCAATCGCCATTTTTTGACGAGGTCAAAAAAGGAGAAGTTATTTTAGATCGTTCCTTAAAAGCAGAAGGAGTGAAGATAGGAGATAAGGTAAAAAACAATCAATATGAAGGAGAACTCATTGTAAAGGGGTTTGCCGATCATAAAAAATTCAGCCATGCACCTGCAGCTTTTATTAATCAAGAAGATTATCAAGAAATCTTCAAGCAAAATGAGATGCAATTCATCTTTCTTCAAATGAACGATGAGATACAATCCCTTTCCGGACTTCAGTCATTTACAAATGATGAGTTTCTCAGCACAATACCAAGCTACAGCGCCGAGCAGCTTTCCTTAACTATGATTTCATGGTTTTTAATTGTTATAAGCGGCATGCTGTTCACCATTTTTTTCTACATGATGAACGTTCAAAAAATTGGATTGTACGGAATCTTAAAAGCTATTGGCATGAAAACGAAATCTTTATTTGTCATGATGTGGAGTCAAATGATCATCATCACACTCATTTCTCTCAGTATATCCGTTCTTTTAAGTCAAGCTTTAGAAAGCGTTGCTCCTCAAGGCCTTCCGTTTTATTTGCCGGCAGAAACCAGTCTTCAGCTTTCACTCGTTTTCGCCGCAGTAGGGTTCATAGGGGCTACTTTATCGGGTATTCAAATAAAAAAAGTCGAACCATTAAAAGCCATACAACAGGGGGAAGGGTAAAATGACAATTTTCCAGCTGAATAATGTGAAGAAAGCGTTCATGAATGGAGAAGTGGAAGAACAGGTATTAAAAGGGATCAGTTTATCACTTAATGAAGGTGAAATAACGGCGTTAGTAGGAGCGTCAGGATCAGGGAAGAGTACACTTTTGACAATTGCGGCCGGGCTGCAGCGTGCTACACATGGCAGTATCTTTTTTAAAGGAGAAAATGTAACGGAAATGAGTCAGGACCAGATCAGGAAATTGAGAGCCAATCAGTTTGGCTATATCTTTCAGTCCTCCCATCTGGTCCCCTTTCTTACGGTCCAAGAACAGCTTATGCTTATGCTGAGCCTCTCTGAAACAAAGCTTAAGAAACAGGAACAGAGAAACGAAGCAGAACGGTTTCTCAAACTGACAGATTTGTATCATCGAAAGGATGCATATCCGCAATCTTTATCAGGAGGAGAAAAACAGAGAGCAGCAGTAGCGAGAGCTTTGATTCATAAACCAAAAATCATATTTGCAGATGAACCTACGGCAAGTCTTGATTCTAAAAGATCAAACGATATCATGAAGTTAATCAAACAATTAACAAAAACAATGAAGATTGCTGCACTGATGGTTACTCATGACGAAGAAATGCTTGTATATGCAGACAACGTCGTGACAATGCGGGACGGAATGGTTTTTAATTAGATAAGTATTTTTTAAAAGAGCTGCCGATATTAAAGGCAAT
Source organism: Peribacillus frigoritolerans (assembly GCF_004358755.1). Taxonomy (GTDB): domain Bacteria; phylum Bacillota; class Bacilli; order Bacillales; family Bacillaceae; genus Bacillus_P. The sequence continues at coordinate 828,905 of NZ_SMZY01000001.1, forward strand.
AGGTTTAATTATGAGGGGAAGAGAACATGAAACGAATTTTAGTAGTGGACGATGACCAGGATATGGTGAAATATATCGTGATTGAGTTAAACCGTGCAGGGTATGACGCAATCCCTGCCTATTCAGGGAAGGAAGCTCTTTCCTTAATAAATAAAACGGCGGTTGACTTAGCTGTAATTGACATTATGATGCCAGGTTTGAATGGATTCGAAGTAACAAAAGAAATGAAGCGGTTCTGCGACGTACCGGTTATCTTATTAACAGCAAGACATCACATAGAAGACAAAGAAAAAGGATTTCAGTCAGGTTCAGATGATTATGTCGTAAAACCATTTGAATTCAAAGAATTATTATATAGAATACAAGCTATTTTAAGAAGATATCAGAAACCCCAGGATGAGATTCTGATCATTGGTTCCATTAAAATTGACCGCAGGAGCTATGAAGTTCAGACGGAAAGCGGGACACTGATGCTTCCGCTTAAAGAATTTGAAGTCCTTCGTCTACTTGCATCACACCCAAATCATGTGTTTACACGCGAACAAATTATTGAAAGCGTGTGGGGGATAGACTACGCAGGAGATGACCAGACCGTCAATGTTCATATTAAAAGAATCCGCAACAGGCTTGCAAGCAAGGCACCTGACATTCGAATTACAACAGTCCGCGGAGTCGGGTATAAGCTGGAGGAGCTGACATGACCCATTCACTTTACCTGAAATTCGTTTGGTTTACTCTCATTACAATGATCATCAGCAGCTTCACATCCTTTTTTGTGATGAATACGTATTATCACCAGTTTTTGAAAAAAGAAAATGACAAGAAAAATGCAGCGATTGCATCTGAGATGTCCGCATACTTAGAGGGTTTAACTTCTGATCAGATGAGTGATGCTTTAAAAATGCTCGGTTCAGCAGGCTATCAGCTTTATATAGAGGATCAAAGCGGAAGCGGTTCTTTTTATGGGGGAGAGTACCGAGATAAAACATTGCCCAAAGAAGTCATTTCATCCGTTCTTGATGGTGAAGTTTATCATGGAATGCGAGACTATCCGAGAGAAACGTTTGTGACTGGATTTTTTGCAAATGAGCTGAAAAATTCAGTCGGTGTGCAGGTGGAAGGGGATGGATCAAAATATGCTCTATTTATTCGGCCGAACATCGGAATGCTGTTTGGAGAGGTTCGGTTATTATTTGGCGGTCTCGCGATCGGCCTTCTGCTCTTAAGCATTTTTGGCATGATGATCGCTGCCAGGAAATTAATCCATCCCATTTCCCACTTGACCAATGTGACGAAAAAAATGGCTGCTGAATCATTTGATGAACCGATTAACATTTCCCGCAGAGATGAGATTGGTCAATTAGCTGAAAGTTTTGATGCGATGCGCCTGCAAATGAAACAGCTGATGACAAAAAGGAAAGAGTTCGTCAATAATGTTTCGCACGATATTCAGTCACCGCTGCATACCATTCAAAGCTACCTTGCATTATTGAAGAAGCCCGATGTGACAAAAGAAGAACAAATTGACTATCAGACCATCATTCAACAAGAAACATCCAGACTGTCTGAATTAACCAAACAGCTGCTGGCATTAACCGTTTTGGATGAATCGCTTGCCCTTCAAGACCAGGAAATGGTTTCAATCAATAAACAATGGCTGGACACGATTAACCGATACAGGTGGAAATTAGAAGAAAAAGAGATGAGTCTCTCACACTCTTTAAAAGCAGAAAAAATAAAAGGAAATGCGTCCTTGCTTTTAACAGTCTGGGAAAATCTTATTAGTAATGCCGTTAAATATAGTGAACAAGGCGGCAGCATCCACATCGAAACAATTAGCCGTGAGGATCAGGTTGCCATCATGATCGGCGACGAGGGGATTGGGATGTCTGAAGATGAGAAGAAACAGGCGTTTGAAAGATTCTATCGTGCAGATAAAGCAAGAACCCGAAAAACAGAAGGGACAGGACTTGGCCTTTCCATTGTTAAAGAGATTATTCAGCTGCATCAAGGCAGAATTACAATTGAAAGTGAACCGTTTAAAGGGACTTCCATCATTATTTCTTTACCTAAAGGGTATTAGTTTCAGCACTGAGATGTGATTAATTGTACAATATAAGTTTTTTGAAGATGAAATAGTTATCTATAAAGACTTCTTTGAGGAATAAAAAACCTTTGAAGAAACAAAAAAATCACTATTATAAGCAGTGAAGTATTAAGATTCTCCATTATTAAACAATCAGGGAGCCTATCTTTAAAAAGATAGGCTCTTTCTTTTTGAAAATAATGATTGAGGTTAAGGATTTGTTTTGAAATAATTGGATGTAAGCTAATGATTTAAATGGGGGGCTCGTGAAATGGAAACAATCAAAGCTCAGACACGCTGGAATTTAAATAACCTATTGTATGGATTCGATCTAGAAAAATTAAGTAAACACATAAATAGTATCAAAGAAAAATTAACAGATTTGGAGACATATTCTGTAGCAAAAATCTTAAAAGAAAACGAATTATTAACTCTTTCAAAAATAATCAAACAGATTGAATCAGTTGAATCGTTTTATTATTGTTTAACAACAGAAAATGTAGAACCCGCCCTCTTAACATCTATTAATGGCAGCATTTCAACCTTAAAATCTCAAGTTCGTTCTATTTTGTCTCATTTGCAAGAAACGCTATTAGAGTTGACTGAAAAAGAATTTGATGAATGGGCTAGCGGTATTAATGAAAAACGGTTAGTAACAGATGTATTTAGAGGCAAAAGAATAAGGAAAGAGGAAGTAAATAAATTAAGTTTTGCCGGAGAAACATTAAGTTGTATGCAAGAAGTATATGAACAAATACGAAATAATTTAGTAGTTAGAATGAATCTTGTTGATGAAGAAATAGAATTGACTTTTAGTGAAGCCAATCATTCAGCAATGTCTCACTCTGATTCATCAAAAAGACTTCTTATATTTAAGGAACTAAACCGTTCTCTGGGCAAACAGGCAAACGAGTTTGCATCTATCTATAATCAAATGGTTGGACTAAGACTTAATGAGAACCGGATAAGAAATGTTCATTACCTTGATGAATCTCTAAAATGGAATGGGATATCCAGCACAACTCTCAATGTCATGTGGGATGCAGTAGATTCCAAATCAAAAGAACTTTCTGAGTTCCTAAAAATAAAAGCCAAAGAAGCAGGGAAAGACAAACTTACATGGCATGAATTGATGAGTACCCCTGAGGATGTGTCTCTTAATTTTACGTTCTCACAAGCTATTGAAGGAATCATTAAGTCTCTTCAAACCATTGACAGCAATATTTCTGAATACATAAAAGAAGGTATTACAAAAGGCTGGGTAGATGCAGAACAACGTAAAACAAAACCATTTGGCGGTTTCTGCGCTCCCTTTCTTGCAGAAGGAGAGTCAAGAATTTCATTAAGCTATGATAATAGCATAGACAGTGCCAGAAGACTTGCACACGAATTAGGTCATGCTTGGCACTTCCAGCAAATGAAAGTAGTTCCATCCCTGCGTTTTTCAGAAGAAACGTTCGAAATGACAATGGCGGAAACTTCTTCTATCTTTTTTGAAACGGCATTTATTAATTATGTCATTGAAGACACACAAGATGAGTCAATCAAAAAAGCAATTCTTGGATGGAAAATTGAACGAAGTCTAAATTATCTAATGTCTATTAGAGGAGCTTTCTTATTTGAAAACGCCTTTTATGAGTGCAGGAAAAATGGACAGTTAGATGTATGGCAGGTGGAAAAGCTTTCGCAGCAAAGTCAGGAAAAAGCATTTGGCAACGGGTTGAGTGAATATGAACCCTACGTGTGGATTAAATATGGACAGTTTTATCAAGCTGATGTTCCTTTTTATAATTATCCGTACTCTTTCGGTTTCTTATTAAGTATTGGTCTTTTGGAAATATCTAAAGGCAATGAAGGCTTCTGCAAAAAGTTCCAAGGATTTTTAAGTGAAACTGGCATGCTGCCGCTCGAGCAGCTAATAAAAAAACATTTTCATTTAGATCTCACACAACCTGAATTTTGGCAAAGATCAATCCTGAGTTTGATAAAAGATATAAACCAATATAAAAATTCAGGTAGTTAATAATTTGCAATTGGATGAAAGTGAATAAGAAAAGAGGGATAAAATGAGTTTGAACCTGCAGAATATACATTCAACAATGGATCAGGAGCATATCCCCGGATTGGCGCTGGCGGTTTTCAAAGAAGGAAAAATAGCCGTAAACAAGGGGTATGGTGTAGTAGAAGCAGGCACTTCAAACATGGTAACTTCAAACACCCTTTTTCATGCCTGTTCGATCAGCAAAATGACCACTGCCATGGGTATCCTGCGTTTAGTTAAGGATGGGATGCTGGATTTAGAAGAAGATGTAAACAACTATTTAACTTCATGGCACATTCCTGAAAATCACTTTACAAAACAAAAAAAGGTGACGCTGAGAAATTTGCTTGCACATCAAGGAGGCTTTATAGATCCAGAAAGCAGCTTTGACATATATCAGGAGCAGGATCCACTTCCAACCATGCTTGATATATTTAAAGGGAAAACCCGGTATCATCCTCAGCCTCTTCAAGTTTCTTACTGTCCTGAAAGTGATTTTTCCTATTCAGATGCAGGTTATTGTGTAATTGAGCAAGTTGTAGAAGATGTGACTGGAGAGTCATTTACCGCTGTAATGGAGAAGCAGGTTATGTCTCCATTGGGACTTAAGGACACATTTTATTGGAATTATTATGATCAAACAAAGAAGCTTCATGTAAATGCAGCAGCTGGACATAGCAAGTATGGACAAACAGTCGGGGGAAAGCGCGCTTATTATCCTTATTTGGCAGGCTCAGGTTTATGGTCAACACCAACTGACTTGGCGAAATTAGCACGCGCGGTTACGGATGCTTGGATCGGGGAAAAGAATTCAATTCTGGAACAAAATTTGGCCCGTTTGATGTTAACGGGTTTTGGAAGTGAGAAGGCTGCCGGCCTGGGTGTATTTCTTCTGAATGATGAAAGAGGACCATATTTTGTCTCGAAAGGATGGGGAGTTGGGTTTCAGTGTATGCTGATTGCTTATCCGAGGATGCAAAGCGGGATAGCGGTCATGATCAATGCTGATCCTGGAAAGCCTCAAAATGAATCATTGGTGGGGCAAGTCATTAACGAAATGAAATCGCTGCACATTTAAAATGGACGTAAATGAATAATCCGCTTATGATTTTATCAAGTGATAGGTTTTAATGGAAAGGGATTTTGCGAATGGCAGAGGATTTAGAACAAAAAAAGAATACTCATCATAAAATTGTCAGGGTGGCACATGACCTCTTTATGGAACATGGGTTCAGAGCGGTTTCGACGAGGAATATTGCGGATGCCTGCGGACTGACACAGCCAACTCTCTATCATCATTTTAAAAACAAGAAGGCTCTTTATTTAGAAGTTCTCCGCTCGGAGCTTTTTGACATGCAGACAGCACTGGAGCGAATTATTAAACGTTGTGATGATTTGGAGGAATGCCTGTATCAAGTGACGTATTATATCCTGATAAATAAACCTGCATCGATCAGTCAAATGTTCAGGGATATTGAAAAAGAACTGGATGCCGGCCATCGCAGCAAAATCAAAACATGGTGGATCGATGCGTATCAGGTTCCAATTGCTTCGATTTTCGAACGGGGTGTAAAGCAAGGTGAGATCCGGAACCCTGATGAATTTGGGTCTTATCCGGCAGCTTCTGCTTATCTGCTCTTAAATTTGATTTCTACGAATGATTCCGAGCAGCAGCATAAAGAAAAAATGGCTAAAGATCAGGCAAAGCTCTACACAAAAGTTATCTTATATGGGTTAGCCTCACCCTCTTTTAAAGAGGCTCGAAATGAACTTTAACAAATGGGATCAAGAGTGTTAAGGTTTATTTTTACGAACAAAAATCTATCAAGTGATAGGGAAAATAAGTGATGTAATATCACTCAACATATATATATTTCAATTATGATAAGGAGCCGGCATATGAATTTTTTAACGAAATTTAGCCTTAAGAACGCTGTTGCAGTATTTATTATTTCGTTTTTATTGATTCTTGGAGGGATCTATTCCTTTTCAAAATTAAAAGTCGATCAGTTTCCTGATATTGAATTTCCGCAAATTTCAATTGAAGCTGTCTATCCCGGTGCATCACCGGATGACGTAAATGAACAAGTTATTTCAAAGCTTGAAGATCAGCTGGATTCTATTGAAGGTGTCACGAAATTGACAAGCTCTGCATATGACAGCATCGGAATTATCAATCTCGAATTTCCCTTTGATACTGACCTTGACAAAGTAGAGCAGCAAGTTAATTCGGTGATAGAAGAAGCAGGAATTCCGGATGAGACAGAAATGAATCTGAACCGTTTATCATTTGGATCTTTTCCGATTTATAATATCTCTCTGTTCAGCAAGGACGGGGAAAGTATTGAAGCTTTATTAAAAGATGATGTGATTCCAGAACTTAATAAAATTCAGGGCATCAATAATGTATCCGTTGCAGGACTGACGGATAATCTCGTTCAAATTACAGTGGATAAAGAGAAAGCTGAGGAAGCAGGTCTTGCCTTAAGCAGCATCAAGGATCAGATTAATGAGAAATATCTTTCCTTCCCAGCAGGAGAATTAACACAAAATGAGGAGCAAATCCCGATTCGGGTGGAAGAAAGCCTCGATTCCGTTGCAAAGCTTGAAGATCTTGTGTTAACACCAGGAGGAGGAGGTGCTCCTGCTGGTCCGGCGCCTGAATCAGGTGCTGAATCCCAGCCTGGCACTGAAGCTCCACCTGCTCAGCCAGCAGAAATTCGCCTGAAAGATGTTGCAGCGGTTGAGGCCATTACAGAAAAAAGTGAACTGGCCCGTTTTAACGAGAAAGATTCCCTTTCTATGGCAATCACAAAAAAACAAGATGCAAATACGGTTGAAGTGGCTGATAAAGTCATGAACGTCCTTAAAAAGTATGACAGCCAAATTGATTATGCGATTGGAATTGATTCAGCAAAGGATATTGAAAAATCGGTTTCAACCCTGGTCAAGGAAGGTCTTTTAGGAGCGTTGTTTGCATCTATAGCTGTGCTCGTATTTTTACGCAATGCCCGTGCGACAATTATAGCGGTTGTTTCCATCCCATTGTCCTTATTAATTGCCGCGATTTTCCTGAATCAGCTTAATATTTCTCTTAACATCATGACACTTGGAGGGATGGCTGTAGCTGTAGGACGTGTCGTTGATGATAGTATCGTTGTAATTGAAAATATATTCAGACGTGTGCGCAAGTCAAATGAAGGAATGTCGGATAACGTTATCCTTGTATCCACAAAGGAAATTTTAAAGGCCATTACATCATCTACCATTACTACAGTAGTCGTGTTCTTGCCGATTGGGTTTGTAGGAGGCGTGACTGGGAAGTTCTTCTTGCCGTTTGCCTTAACGATTATTTTCTCCTTACTGGCATCATTGCTTGTTTCCATTACCATTGTTCCAATTTTAGCTAAATTTTCATTTAAGAAAGTGCCAGCAGAAGAGAAAGAGGGCGCCTTGCAGCGCTGGTATGGCAGCCTGATTGAAAAATCGCTGAATCACAAGCTGATGATCCTGCTGATATCTGTTGTGATGCTTGCCGGTTCCTTTACCGTGGTGCCTTCTCTTGGATTTACTTTTATTCCGAATGAGGAATCCAAAACGCTTACTGCCTCAATTGAACTGCCGTCATCGGCATCTTTGGAAATAACAAATGAAATTTCAATGAAGATTGAAGAAATGTTTGGTGAGCAGCCAGAGATAGCTGAAGTCACAGCTGCAGTGGGTGCAAGAGATTTTGCGACTGGACTGCGCCTTGAAAATAAGGCAAGCTATTTTGTTAACTTAGCAGAAGACGCAAGCGTTGAAAAAACAATTAAAACGCTCGAACAGCAAATGGAAGCTATTTCAGATGAGGAAAAGGCAGATCTGAAAATCAGCGTTCAGGAGCTTTCAACCGGCGGACCGCCGTCCAATAACAATGTTGACGTCGACCTGTTTTCAAATGATTTAAATGCCCTTCAGGAAGCATCTAAACAAGTCGAAGACTACATGAAGAATAATGATGATTTAAAATATGTCACGAACAACTTCAGTGAAAAACAAAAACAATTTCTTGTGAAAATCGATCCTGAAAAATCAAGTGAGTATGGATTATCAGGCTTCCAGATTCTTGGTACAGTCAGCGACCAAACAAAGCCTGTAACGGTTGGGACATTAAATTTAAACGAGAAAGAGCAAGAGGTTCAGCTTAGTTTTGATCAAGAACTTCAATCAAAAGAAGAATTAGAAGACGTACAGATTTTTTCTCAAAAAGGACCTGTTGCTCTATCTGAAATTGGCGCTGTAGAAGAAGTGGATGCTTTCACATCGATCCAAAAACTTGACGGCAAAGTATATGCGCGCGTCTCAGGACAGGTAAAAGGGGATAATGTTCAAACAGTATCTGCGGATGTTAAAGCAGGAGTGGAAAAACTGAATCTGCCGGATGGCGTTTCCCTGACGAGCGGAGGGGGAAATGACGATACGGTGGAAATCTTCCAGTCGCTTGGAATCGCCATTGTCGTTGCAATTGGTCTTGTCTATTTAACGATGCTTGTGACATTTGGCCAGGCGCGGATTCCATTTATCATTTTATCATCGCTCATATTTGTTCCAGTTGGCTCACTGCTTTCGCTTTTCTTGATAAAAGAACCTTTATCCGTCAGTGTCATGATTGGATTCCTCATGCTGATTGGAATTGTGACAACAAATGCGATTGTCCTTGTAGACAGAATTGGTCAAAATCGCGGCCGAGGATATACAATCCGACAATCGCTGATCGAAGCAGGAAAAACGAGGCTGCGACCGATCCTCATGACAGCATTTGCAACAATCGCAGCGCTCATACCGCTTGCCTTAACAACTTCATCAGGAACATTGATTTCAAAGGGATTAGCCGTTACCGTTATTGGGGGTCTGACTTCCTCCACATTGCTGACTTTGATTGTCGTTCCTGTGGTATATGAGCTGTTTTTTTACAGGGTATCTAAAAAAGAAAAGATGAGCAGAGAAGTCTAATAATCTAAATCTGATTGGAACCAATTCTTTTTGAATTGGTTCTTTTATAAAAGTAGAATGGAGGAGTTTAAGCTGTCATACGAAGTCGAAATTGCACAATTAAAAACGGTAGAAGAGAGTATAAACCAGCTCTCTGATCTTTTAATGAAGACAGTTGCGGCAGGTGCATCAATAGGGTTTCTTCCGCCTATGAACCTTTCTCAGGCAAAAGAATATTGGGAAAGGGTATTAGAACCCAGTGTCATTTTACTAATCGCAAAAGTGAATCAAGAAATTGCTGGCAGTGTGCAGCTGCATTTATGCACAAAGCAAAATGGACGCCATCGGGCAGAAATTGCAAAGCTCATCACTCATCCGGACTTTCGAAGAAAAGGAATCGCCCGATTATTAATGCAAAAAGCTGAAGAGCGTGCTAAACAGGAAAAGAGATCTTTGTTAGTTCTCGATACAAGAGAAGGCGATGTGTCCAATCAGCTTTACCTCTCACTTGGTTATATAGAATGCGGGAGAATCCCATACTTTGCAGAATCAGCAGAAGGAAAACTGGATACGACTGTTGTTTACTATAAAACATTTTCATGAAAGAGAAAATCTTTATTTTTGCATGTGCTGGCATTATATTGAGCTTTGTTTCATGATCCCATGGCAGGAGTAAGCTTCAGAAGATTGCGGTGAGCTTTATAGGGATTTCTAGGACTGGAATAAATTTGATGGCAGCAGTACAAAATATTCTTGTCATAAGGAGGTGCAAACATGCCAAACTTAAATGATAACAAATTCAAAAAAATTCAATCCGAAAGTCAAAAACAGGGTAAAACGCAAGAGGAATATGCGGCTGAATTAGACAGAAACCGTGCGAAAAGCGGACAGAAGAAGAACGACTGACAATCTAAAGAAGGATAGTATTCGAGAGGCTGCGCGTGCAGTCTCTTTTATATTTTTGGTCCTTTAATCAAAAAGAATTTAAGCGTTCTTATTATAGTGGAATACATAAATTATTTATTTAAAAATAATTAGTTGTTTCTGTCGATAATTGACGAAAAAAATAGCCTGTTTTGATGCCGGATTTTGTAAAAAAATGATTACAAAATGACCTTAAATTCATTATAATTTAGGAGTTTGGTAGATTATATAATTTAGGGGGATCTTATGAAAAAGTCACTTGCATTATCAGCATTATTAGTACTCAGCCTTCCATTTGGACAAGCTAGTGCTGCATCAGCTCCAGAAACAACTCGTATTTATGGATTGGATCGATATGAAACATCAGCTGACATTTCTTATATGGGATGGGAGTCGTCAGAGGTAGCAGTAATTGCAACCGGAAGTGCTTTTCCTGATGCTTTAAGTGCAACACCGCTTGCTTATAAATATGAAGCGCCTTTACTGTTAACAGAAAAGGATTCTTTACCAGAAAGTGTGAGAGAAGAATTGATGGGCTTAGGCGTAAGTAAAGTATTCCTAATTGGCGGAGCTTCTGTTATTTCAGCTAATGTTGAAAAAGAGCTTAAAGCTATGGGTATACAAACCGTTACGCGAATCAGCGGCATTGATCGTTATGAAACATCTGTAAAAATTGCTCAAGAAGTTGGTATAACAGATGGCTTGGTAGTTGCTTCAGGGGAAAACTTTGCAGATGCTCTTTCAGTCGCGCCTCTATCAGCTCAAGCACAGTGGCCGATTCTTCTGACTAAGAAAACAGAACTTCCTAAATCTGTCGGTTCTTTTGTTGATTCCTCAAATGCAGAGGGAGCAATTGTAGTAGGAGGAACTGGAGCAGTTTCAGACAAAGTCTTACATTCACTTCCTGACCCACTTCGATTAAGCGGAGCGGATCGATATGAAACAAACAGGGAAATTATTGACTTCGGCTATGACATTGAATTATTTGCGATGGATGCACCATTCATCGCTACAGGCAAAAACTTCCCAGATGCACTTTCAGCATCAGCATTGGCTGCAGTATGGGGAAATGGAATTGTTTTAACAGATCCATCTAATCCAGCATCAGCAACAAAGTCAACCATCCAGGATTATGCTGATTTAGCAGAAGAATACTTCATCGTCGGCGGAGAAAAAGCTCTTCCTGACAGCACAATCGAAAAATTGTTCAAATAATACAATGAAATTTTAAAGTCCTGCTCTAAATTAGAGATAGGGCTTTTTTCTGCACACTGCTGAAAAAATAAGCTATAAAGACGGGATATTCTATTCATTCTATGAAACTTTTCCTGTTTTCCCTTCGTAATTAAAGGAAGAAAACTGGCGCTCTTATAAAGGAGAAGGAAATGCATAAGAAGAATATTTTAATAAAGAAAGCAAGGCAGATTTGTGTGATTCCAAATGAATATAAGCTTGAGATAGAAGATTATTATGAGGATGGAGCCAGGGCAGTTTTTGCTTGGAAGCATCCCGATGATGAAGAAATTGGGATCTGGATTGAGCTGGATGGAAACGGGCAGCTGATTGATTTTACAAAAGACAAATCTACTGAAGAAATGCATCACGCTATCTTAAGTCAAGAGGACTTGATAAAGATAGCTTTACAATTTACTGAACTTCATTATCCTGGTGTCATTAGTAAGTTTAAGGAAGAGCGTGTGCAAAAAACAGAGGAAAAGCTTAGAGTTTCGTATATCCATATGGAATTGAATTTGCCTTTGCCATTTACCGGTTTTTACATAGATGTTAATGAACACGGTGAAATTATGCAATTCCATTATGATGGGGCAGCTGAACACATTGTTATTCCGGAATGCCTGCAGCCTGAAGAAAAAGTCAGAGATGAATTCCTGAAAGACATAAAAATGAATCTGATGATAGTCAGCCTAAATGAGGAACTCTATGAAAATGGAGATAACCTTCCTCAATTAGTGTATGAGCCGGAATTTTGTTTTTATGAGATGCCGGCAGATGGAGGTCTAAAGGGTTTAAGGGGCCAACACGAACATATAGAACCAGAACCAGAACCAGAACCAGCTTATAAAAATTTGTCTAAGTTAGAATTCTTGGGCTCCCCGGAAGCTTTAACAAATTTAGATGCCGGCTTTACAAAAATTCGTGAACAGGATTTAGGGGATGCGATCGGTCTTGTTTATAGAAAAGGTGGGGACGAACCAGCTGCGGCAGATGATAGCCTCATGACTTTTTTTAACAAACGAAATGAAAATACGATAAAAATAAAACGTGATAAAGAAACAGGCAAATTATTAGGATTCTTTTCTTTTTACGAAACTTCTGGAAATCAATTACTGAGCATAAAAGAATGTGAAAGAACAGCAGTTCAGTTTTTGAATGCCATTTATTCAAATGCTCATCTTTATTTCATGATGGATCAGGAAATAGAAAGTGATGAGGAAAGAGCTTTTTTTCAATTTGATCTTATTCACCATGGTATACATGTTAGATACGGGATGGCCAGAATCAATGTGAACCGAACAACTGGAAAGATCACACACTCATCTCCTGTCAGTAAATCCGATTCCTGGTATATCAAAGGAGAACGCCATTGAACTATTTTCATCAGTCTTCCAAGTTGAACAGCAATGGACCAAAGAATATAAGGATGATTCAGGAAGCTATTATCAGCTGGTTTATAAGCCTGTCTATCCAATGTTTAAAGGGAATCTATCTTTTATTGATGCAAAGGATGGAGGATTTGTAGTAGAAAAAGGATTTTAAAGGCATTAAAAAGAGGCATCAGTTTTTAAGTAATACCTCAAAATTGTTCTATATTTTTCCAGTCGCTTGTTAGCGGCTGGCAGCAATTGAATGTAGGGGCATTGGTTTTAAGATGACTTTAATAGATTTCGGCATTTCAAAATCTTCTTGTGCTTTTTTTAGATGCCTGTACATCGCTTTGCTTCCGACTGCATTTGCGGAATGAATCGTGATGCGGTTAGCATAAAGGTGATTTTTAACCATGTATTCGACGAGCATAAGTCCATTTCTTGTTTTGCTCACAAGATCATGGTCCAATGAAAGATGGTCAACACAGTTGTTTCGCAAAAGGCTAATGCATTGATCTATTGTTTCTGCCAAGACATATCCACTTGGGCAAGTTCGGTAATCATCTAAGAAGACACTGATTTGCATGATGATTTCCTCCGATCAAGTTTGACCTGACTTAATTGTAACATACTTTCAATGTAATCACAGGGGACCCAGTATTGTCTGAATAGATGACTAAGTTTATAAAAGCTTTCAGAATAGGCTATCCAATGCCAATTGTTGTAAAAAACTCACGCAATAGAAAATATTTTATTAAGGTTTCCGCTGCAGGAAACGGCTATTCCTTTCATGAAATGGAACATCACCAGCTATATACTGGGAATCTGGAACCTGCATGAAACTAACGGCTGCTTTTTCAAGGTATGATTGTTAAACCAGATTATGAATCGAGGAGAAAAATCGATTTAGTTTTTGTTTAGGAGGGCATTGAATTGAGAGTGAATCAAAAAGAATTTTACAGTAATAATTTTCAATATTCTATAAGGTCTGCAACAGTTGAAGATGCTGAAAATTTGTCTGCTGTAAGATTGCAGATAGACGGTGAAACAGAACATTTAGATAGAGAAAAAGGCGAGGCTTACATAGATGAATCAGGATTTAAGCAAATCATTATCGATGATGCAGAAAGCAGCAGAAACTTATTTTTAGTTGCTTGCGCAGATCATCGAATTGTCGGTTTTTCTAGATGTGAAGGGAATAAATTAAAACGATTTTCCCACAAAGCAGAATTTGGAGTATGCGTATTAAAAGAATACTGGGGATATGGGATTGGAAAAAACCTTTTAATAGAATCAATTCATTGGGCAGATTCAAATGAAATAAGGAAAATGACATTAAATGTTCTTGAAACCAATAAAAAAGCAATAAAGATATACGAAGCTTATGGTTTTGAAGTAGAAGGCATCTTAAAAAAAGATAAATTGTTATCTGATGGAAATTACTATAATACGATTTTAATGGGGAGACTTAATATCTGAAAAAATTTAGTGAAATTACCAGTAAGCTATGATTATCCAAAATCCTGAAATAGCTGGTTTGGGAATCAACGGCATGCTATGACTTTCCAAATGCATTTTGGTGCTCAGAGAACAAAATTTGCTCTGAGCTTTTTTTGCGTTCCAGTTGAGATTTACTGCTGATTAGAGAAACCATTTTATTCTAAATATATTGAATTTATCATTCTATATATTTAGAATAAAGAAAGGAGTTGATAAAAATGAACCTATTAAATACATCCTTTGAGAGAAAATCATATGAAGTTGAATTGCGGCAATCGATCTTATTTGAATGCGTGCTTGGCATCGCCATGATTACGTATCCAAAGCTGCATGACCAGCTGGAAAAGTCTAAGCAGGAGTTGGATTCCATTCGAATGAATCTATCTGAACCTCTTAGCGCGGAGCTGCAATATTGTCAGGAACACAATACGTGGAAAATGCTGCTTCAGCTTTTGCATGAGCAGAATTTCGATTCTTTAAAAGAGTTTCATGGATTTATCACGAATCTCTCTGATCAGCAGCTGAAATATTTGATCCTTCCATACTTGGATCAAACCCAAGAAGAAAACCGTTTCAAGGCTTCCCATGGAGATGGAGATTCTGAAAATGAGATGATTCTTGCCTGTAAAGGGCACGCCTTTTTTCCACAAATGATTCATTTTATCGGCAGCTGTGACTTAAAAGAACTTAGAAATCATTTTATAGAGGTTACAAAGGGCTGGTACAGAGAATTTTTACAAAAACAAGAATCAAAAATCTCCGGCATTCTTGAACGTGATCAAAAGGAAAAAGAAAATTGGATTAATATTCAGAGTCCAAAAGGGATTGTTCTTCATGCGACAGGGGTGGATTACAAGCCTGAGGCGGGCATTATAACAGTATTGCTGATACCGCAGTACATTTATCGACCTTGGACGATACAGGCTAATTTAGAAGATACTAAGGTTTTCTATTATCCGGTCAGTGATGAGAGTTTGAATGAAACATCAGATCCTTACGAGCCTCCTGCACAGCTTGTAAAGCGGCTTAAAGCGATTGGCGATGAAAAACGCCTGAGGATCATGAAGCTCCTATCCGAAAAAGAGAGAACGCTTAAGGAGCTAACAGCTATACTTGGAATGGGTAAAACTACCGTTCATCACCATTTATCCCTATTGCGGACAGCGGGTATGGTGAAAGTAACCGGTGCTTATTATTCAATACCAGAAAATGCTTTTCAAGGTATTGAAACTCAAATTGACACTTTTTTTGAACGGAGCTGAAGGGATGAAGGATGTTTCGGTCCTCTTTTATAATCAGCTGCTTTCAACATTCGCAAGCACATTCGGAACCTTTTGCATTTCATGGATTGTCTTCGCGGAAACAGGCTCGAAGTTTGCGATGGGAGGACTTTGGCTGGTGAGTATTGCCGGCCAGCTGCTGGTTCAATTTTTAGCAGGTCCCTACATCGATCGTTATCAAAGAACAACTATGATGAAGGCTTCAGAATCAATAAGATTCTCAGCATTTTTTCTTTTATGGCTGATGCTGTTAACAGATCATACTGAGATAGGTTTTCTTTATTTAACTGCATTTTTAACTTCCATCACAGTTTATGACCCGGCTGCTGCAGCACTCGTGCCTAAGCTCGTTAAAAAGGATGAATTCGTTAAGGTGAATGCGAAACTCTCAGGCGGGGTTCAGCTGATGAGATTTATTGCTCTTCCCGCTTCAGGTTTGATCTTAACTGCTGTTCATACTCTGGAGGCACTATTCTTTATTTCAATGATGTTTTTTATTTCTTATCTCATGATTATGAAAATAAAAGAGCCATCAATTGCAAGAGTGAAACAGAATTCATGGCTTATTCAATTTAAAGAAGGAATACATATTTACCGCAAGCATCTAATTCTCCTTGTGTTAGGATGTTTTATCACTGTTACCAGTTTTGGAGTGTTTGCCACGCAGACGATGTATATTCCTTACATAGTAGAAACAATCGGCGGCTCAACGCTTGAATATGGATTTTTCGCTGCTGCATTCCCATTAGGCTACATTTTGGGGAGCTTTGCCGCTGCAAAAATAAGTGAGCCAAAACATTCATTATATCTAGTCATGACATCGGCCGTTTTTCTTGGCGGGTGCACATATTTGGCATTGGGTGTCACCAGCGTTTTATGGATTGCTATTTTAATAGAAGTCATTGCCGGGACCGTTATGCCTTTTTGGAACATATACAGCACCACGCTTTATCAGCGGCTGGTTCCGGATTCAATTCTGGGACAAGTCCTGTCTATCAGGTTTTTGTTAACAAAAGCGGCAGCTCCGCTGGGGATCATGTACGGTACTTTTTGTGCTTCGCAATTTGGGATTCCTGCTTTGTTTTTATCTATAGGGCTGCTGATATGCACGGTATCAGGCGGGGGACTTTTGATCCTTACATTTTTGAAGAAACGAAACATGGTTCAAAGGAGTCCTTAAGCAGGAAACAGGTTCCATGTAAAAAAAGAAGCCGTTTTCTTTATCTTTATTGTAAATTTTCCGTAAATGACGGACATCCATACTTTACATTAGCTGCAAACTTCCTTAATGAAAATCCAATAGACTGGTAATTGAGAGTAAAAAATACCATTCTATCAGGAGGTTGTTCCGTTGTTTAATAGAAAACTAGGTAAAAAAGTAATTCCTGTAGCAGTTCTTTCTGCAGTCGTGGCTGGCAGCTTAATTGGAAATTTCCCTGAAGCGAAAACGAATCATGCTGAAGCAGCTTCAAAAAAACCGGGCGAAATTAAAAATGTTATTTTTCTGATCGGTGATGGAATGGGTGTATCTTATACGTCTGCTTACCGCTATTTACAGGATGATCCTAAAACTCCGGTGGCTGAACGTACGGAATTTGATAAGTATCTAGTAGGCAATCAAATGACATATCCGGAAGATCCAGCTGAAAATGTAACGGATTCAGCATCAGCAGCAACGGCGATGTCAACAGGCTACAAAACGTTCAATGCAGCAATTGCAGTAGACAACGATGGAACGGAACTTAAAACAGTTTTAGAATCTGCTAAAGAAAAAGGGAAAGCAACAGGCCTTGTTGCAACCTCTGAAATCACACATGCCACTCCGGCATCGTTTGGGGCACATGATATGAGCCGCAAAAACATGAACTCATTAGCGGATGATTATTATGATGAGATGATTAACGGCAAGCACAAAGTAGATGTCATGCTTGGCGGCGGCTCAAGCAACTTCATCCGCGGTGACCGCAATCTTACAGAAGAATTTAAAAAAGACGGATACAGCTATGTGACTAATAAAGAAGATTTATTGAAGGATAAAAATGAGCAGGTACTAGGATTGTTTGCAGAAGGCGGTATGCCGAAAATGATCGACCGCAACAATGAAACACCTTCACTGCAAGACATGACAAACTCTGCATTGACAAGATTAAGCAAGGACAAAGACGGATTCTTCCTTATGGTTGAAGGAAGCCAGGTAGACTGGGCAGGTCATGACAATGATATCGTTGCGGCCATGAGTGAAATGCAGGACTTCGAAAAAGCATACAAAGCAGCAATCGAGTTTGCCAAAAAGGACAAGCATACACTAGTAGTAGCTACAGCTGATCATTCAACAGGCGGATATTCAATCGGAGCTGACGGTGTTTACAACTGGTTCGGCGAGCCGATTAAAGCAGCTAAGCGCACACCTGATTTCATGGCTAATGAAATTGTCACTAAAGGTGCAGATGCAGAAAAAACATTAAAGCAAAACATTGATTTAGAGCTTACGGCAGAAGAAATTAATTCTGTTAAGAAGGCTGTTGAAGAAGGAAAAGCAGATAAAGATAAAGGAATTTTACGAGTGGACAATGCCATCGAAGCTATTTTTAACAAACGTACAAACACAGGCTGGACTACCGGCGGGCACACAGGTGAAGATGTTCCTGTATTTGCATACGGACCAGGATCAGAATTGTTTGCAGGCCAAAAAGACAACACAGACCATGCAGAAATTATCTTTGACATTTTAGAGAAAAACAAAAAGAAATAAGATTTTCTTTCAGGGACAGGCAGATCTGACAAAGAAGTATTTGTCAGATCTGTTGCTTCCCATTCATTCACTCCAGGAGAAAGGGGATTACCAATGAAACAACTATGGATGCTCCTATCATTAACCTTTATTCTTTCCGCGTGCTCAGCTCAAGCTTCTTCAACACCTGAGGATGCAGCCAAAGAGGAGAAAGAAAAGGTTTCTGAAACCGCTAAAGATAAACAAACCTCAAATGATGTCTACGTTCCAAATCCTCAAATTACGGATGACCGCAAGCTGCTTGAAGTTGGTCAGTCTCATAAAGACGACAAAGGAGCAGCAAAACTGAAGGCAATTAAGAATGTCAACAAAACGTACAAAGTCGGAGATGTCGAAATGATTGTCCGCGATGTTAAAATCCTTGAGCATACACCGGATTACAGCATGATCGATTTCTTTCACACGTTTACACATGAAGAAACGTTTGACATTGTAAAGGCGAATATTGAAATCAAGAATACTTCGGATCAGCCCGTTTATTTTTCTCCAATCGCTGTTCTTGAAACAAATACTGGCGAGCACAAAGACTGGGAATCTGATATTTATCTCGAAGAGTTAAATGGCGAGCTTGCCGCAAACAGCACTAAGAAGGGGAATGTCGGTTTCATCCTGGATCATTCAGTCAAAGAGGTCAAAAGTATTAAGATTTTGACGAGTGATCTTCTGAACGATAAACAAAAGGTAGCAGCTGAAGCACAGGAATTGAACATTGAATTTAAATAATCCCTAAAGGGGCTGACCATAAAGTCATTTATTACTGACTTTATGGTCAGCCCCTTCTTTTGAAACCTTGCCCAATCAAAGTGGCAGCACTAAGGAGGCTGTCGCCACTTTTTAAGCTTTTAACCGTTAAAAGTGCTAGCACTAAGAAGAATGGCGCCACTTTTAAAACTTTGAACCGTTAAAAATGGTAGCACTAAGGAGAATGACGCCAATTTAAAAGCTTTGACGCGTTAAAAGTAGTAGTACTAAGAAGAATGACGCCATTGATATTTAAGACACTGACAGGATAGGAAAGGAACGCACAACATTTTCATCAAACCAACAAATTGCTTATGGAAAATTTAAGGTATTAAATTTGATTTGAAGGTTGTTTGAAAAAGTAAAATAATGTAATCGAAAAAATCTCCTAAATGGCTAAATGAAAGTCAAAATTGGCTGTAAAGATGAAAGTTTTTCCCACTAAAAATTTCGGTTTCGCAAAGTAGCACTGATGGATGTTTCGCTGAACAGAAATAAAGTGCACTAATGGAAGAAATTTTATCAGCGTCAAGTAAACGCATACAACGCTGATAAATAAAGCTTTGTTTATTATCCTGAAAAGTGTACTGAAAAAATGAACTAGTCAATCAATTTATTAGCTGATATACTTTGAACTATTATTTTTTAAGACTATTTCCTTATAGGAACTATTACATCAAAGGAGTTTTAACATGACGAAGGAATTTACTGGGAAACAACTTATTTTTATTAGTTTAATGCTTTTTTCAATGTTTTTTGGGGCAGGAAATTTAATTTTTCCGGTCTTTCTCGGACAGGCTGCGGGAGATAACATGTGGCCATCGCTTGCAGGGTTTATCGTTTCTGCAGTAGGTCTGCCGATCCTTGGAGTTGTGGCGATTGCGAAAGCAGGAAGCTTTCATGCGCTGAATTCCCGGGTACACCCTCTATTTGCACTTATCTTCCCATTCATCATTTATATTTCAATTGGGCCTGGACTAGCCATACCGAGAGCGGGAAGTCTTGCCTATGAAATGGGTGCAGCTCCATTTCTTCCTGAAGGTTTTGCAGGCAGCCCTGCAGCGTTATTCATTTACACGCTTGTCTTTTTTGGCTTAGTATACTGGCTGAGCATGTCGCCATCTAAGCTTGTGGATTTGTTCGGTAAATTGCTGACGCCGATTGTGCTTGCGCTAATTGTGATTATTTTAGTGAAAAGCCTGATCACTCCTATTGGTTCTTTTGAGCTTCCAACAGGAAACTATGGAAATAGTCCTGTTTTCCAAGGCTTCTTGGATGGATACTTAACGATGGATGCCCTCGCAGCTCTTGCTTTTGGAATTGTGATTGCAAATACAATTCGCGCACAGGGAGTTGAAAATGATAAAAAGCTCTCGCGCTATATGATCTCTGCAGGAATAGGAGCAGGCATTTTACTAACTATCATCTATATCATCCTGGGATATCTGGGTGCTACTAGTGCATCTTTAGGACAATCAGAAAACGGCGCACAGATTTTAACAAACATAATGGGGTATTTGTTCGGGCAAAGCGGAACACTTATTTTGGGAATTGTTTTTACTCTTGCATGTTTCTGCGTTTCTATTGGACTTGTCATTTCATGCAGCCAGTTTTTCGCAAGTGCAATACCGAAAGTTCCTTATAAAGCATGGGTACTGATTCTTTGTCTGACTAGCACAGCTGTTGCAAATCTTGGTTTAACCCAAATTTTAACTGTGTCCGTACCAATTCTGGGCATGATTTATCCGATTGCGATTGTGCTGATTTTCCTGGCGCTTATCCATCAGTATATTGAAAACAGTTCTTATATCTATGTTACAACTGTCGCGTTCGTTGGGCTTTTCAGCATTCTCGATACGATAAATAAAACATTTTTGGCTGAAGCATGGAGTCCGGTTCTAAGCTCAATGCCTTTTTACCAAGAAGGAATTGGCTGGCTCATTCCGGCAGTCATCGGAATTGTACTTGGCATCATCCTCGGCAAAAGGAAGACATCAAGTGTTCCGGCTTAAAAGTAATAGTAGATCCATTCAGGCGTTTTCATAAAAGACCGTTCCCATTGCGGAATATCGTCTACAATCTTTTTCGTCAGCTTGCGGCTGTTTTTCTTATCCTCATCAATTTCAGCCTGAATCGTTTTAATCCATTCAGCATCAAAAATCAGGCAGCTTGCTTCATCATTTAAATAAAAGCTGCGCGGATCCCAGTTTGCTGTACTGATATTGGCTATCCGGCCATCAATGATCATGACTTTTCCGTGAAAAAAGCCTTTCGTATATAAATAAATATTCACACCGTTTTTCAGAAGTGCTTCTGTTTTCGGATAACTAGGGGGCTTCGTAAACCATGCGTCTGTGTTATCAGGAACAATAATGTCAATGACAACCCCCTGCTTTTTAGCCGCAATCAGCGCATTCATCAGCTGATTGCTTGGTATGAAGTAGGGGGTTGCTATGACTAATGATTTTTTTGCCTGCTTTATGGTAGAGAGCATCATATGCTCGAGTTCTTCTCCGGTCGAAAAAATCATCTGATAGTAAGAACCATCTTTTTCCGCAAAGCTTTGTCTTTTAACTGAGATCTTTTCACCAGTATCCTCTTCCCAGTCTTTTAAAAATTGTTTTTCAATCTCTCTAGTTCCTTCTCCGGCAATTCGCAAATGATAGTCCCGCCAATATCCAAACCGATCAACTTGACCAAGATATTCCTCACCTATATTGAAACCGCCCAAGTATGAAACCAGCCCATCAATGACAACAAACTTCCGATGATTTCGATGATTAATAGTATAGAAAAAATGATGAATGCCTGCTTTTCGGCTGAATGTAAATTTCACACCGCTTTTTTCAAGCTTTTCAATTGTTTTCTTCGTAATCTCTTTTCCGCCTATTCGATCGACAGAAAGCAGGACAATTGTATCATTTTCCGCTTTTTTCTGAAGCAGCTCTAAAAACTTCATGCTGACAGGATCTTCTCTTATGATAAAAAAGTGTATGTAAATATACTTTTCAGCGCGTTCAATATCTTTAAAAAGAGCAGGATAGAGTTTGCTGCCTTCAGGATAAAGGGAAAGTTCTCCTTGGTAAACGGGTGATTCTACTAGGGAATGCGATTTTGTATAGTCCTCATAACCACTTTTTACGTCCCACTGTAAATACAAAAAGAAACAAATCCCAACCAAAATCACTGGAAATAAGATGAAAATCATTTTCTTCAACATGTTAAAACTCCCGAAAGATCGATATGAATTAGGGTTTGACTCATTAGTGAATTTTAAAGAAGGAAATGTATGGAATGAACGGAACTGACAAAAAGTAAAATGAATGTTTAAGCATTTTACATAAGGGAATAAACATAAATGGAAAAAAACAATTAGAGTCTAAACAGAGAAGGAGACATGTAATGATTCAGCTTAGAAATATTACAAAAAAATATCCTGATGGTTTTAAAGCATTAAAGGATATCAATCTTGAACTTGAAGCAGGAAAAATTCATGTGGTGATCGGTCCAAGCGGATGCGGTAAATCAACTACCATGAAGCTCATCAATCGTTTGATCACACCGTCTGAAGGAACTGTATACATAAATAATGAGGATATTTCCAAAATAAATCCGGTAGAACTTCGCAGAAAAATTGGTTATGTCATTCAAAGCATCGGGCTTTTTCCGCATATGACCATAGCCGACAATGTCGCAGTCGTACCGCGTTTATTAAAATGGGAAGAGGAACGGACTGCAAGGAAAGTGAATGAACTGCTTTCGATGGTTCATTTGGATCCTGAGACATATAGCAGCCGTTATCCAAGCGAGCTGAGCGGCGGCCAACAGCAGCGGGTAGGGGTCATTCGGGCACTGGCAGCAGAGCCGGATGTCATTTTGATGGACGAGCCCTTCAGCGCACTTGATCCGATCAGCCGTGATCAGCTTCAGGCTGAGCTGGTGAATTTGCAGGATGAATTAAAAAAGACCATCGTCTTTGTCACTCATGATATGGACGAAGCCATTAAAATTGCAGATAACATCATTTTAATGAAGGATGGTGAGGTCATCCAGGTCGGATCGCCAGACTCGATCTTACGCCATCCGGCAAATGATTTCGTAAAAGAGTTCATTGGAAAAAAACGTTTGAAAGAGCATAATGAAACAAGTTTTTCGATGGATCCTGAAGACATTCCAACTGTTAATGAAGTCATGATTGATAATCCTGCAACAGCATACCCGGAAAGAGGGCTTGCCGCTGCGCTTAAAATTATGGAGAAAAGAAGAGTGGACTCCCTGATTGTGATTGACCGTGAACGCAGTTTGCTTGGATATGCACCCATCCTGAACTTGCTTGGCCAATATCGCGATGAAGCAAAAACACTGAAAGATGTCATGCTTCCATTCGCACATACGGTTCCATCTGACAGCCCCTTTACAATCGCACTTGACTTAATGAGCCAGTACAACCTTCCTTATGTACCTGTTGTTGGAGATAACGGCAAGTTTGTCGGGGTGATTACGAGAGGAAGCATGGTCCGTTTAATGGCTGACGTATTTCCTTATGCAGATGAGGTGGTTTAAATGAAACTCATTCAGGACTATTTTTCCTTTCTTCAGGAACGGTACCCCGATATTCTGGCAAGGTCAGGGGAACATCTTACAATCGTTGGACTTGCCGTTTTATTTGGCTGCCTTGTAGCCATAACAACGGGTATTTTGCTGACAAGAGTAAAAGAAGGACCGTTAAACAGCTTCGTATTTGGTCTTGTGAATGTATTTCAGACGGTTCCGACCATAGCGCTGCTTGCCATGCTGATTCCGCTGATGGGCATCGGCATGAAGCCGGCAATCTTTGCTCTCTTTTTATATTCATTGCTTCCGCTTCTCCGCAATACTTATTCAGGAATCAGAGAAGTAGACGCGAGCATTGTTGAAGCAGCAAGAGGTATGGGGTATGGGACGTTTCAGCGCCTATTTAAAATAGAGCTTCCGCTTGCATTTCCATACATTTTATCAGGAATCCGCTTAACGACTGTTTATATTATCAGCTGGACAACCCTTGCTGCACTGATCGGAGCAGGAGGACTTGGCGATTTGATTATAGCGGGCATGTCAAACAACGATAATTTTCTTATCTTTACTGGAACGGTTAGTGCCATCATTCTCGCTGTTATTGTTGATGTCGTTTTAGGCTTTTTCAGTAAAAAAAGAAACGGGCTTACAGCTTAGAAATAAGGGAACACAAGGAGACATTTAATGAGGAAAGCAATTATCATATCTGCACTGACAGTATTCATGACATGTGCCTCGATTTTATCAGGGTGCAGCTCAAAAGAAACCATTAAAATCGGCGCAGCAACCTATACCGAAACAAAGATTATGGCCGCGATTTATAAAGAACTGATTGAGGATCGGACAGATTTAACCGTAGATATTACACCTGATCTGCTTTCAAATCCCATGATTTTAAAATCGATGAGCAGAGACGACCTGGATATGGCGCTTATGTATTCCGGGGTCATCTTCAGCAACTTTTTTCCTGTAAAGCAAACGACAGACCGTAAAGAGGTTCTGAAGCAGGCACAGGAAGGTTTTGATAAGCATTATGATTTTACTTGGTTTGACCCGCTGGGATGGGAAAATACTTATGCTCTCACTGTTCAGGAGCAGACTGCAAAAGAAAAAGGTCTTCAAAAGGTATCAGATTTGAAAAAAAATCAGGAACAGATGAAATTCGGCGTCGATTCCTCTTGGATGGAACGGAAACAGGATGGTTATCCTGCCTTTATCAAGCATTACAGATTTGATTTCAAACAATCTTATTCAATGGATATCAATTTAGTCTATGAAGCCGTTGCAAATGACCGGGTGGACGTTGTTCTTGCTTATTCAACTGACCCTAGGCTGATTCAATATGACTTAAAAACATTAGAAGATGACAAACGATTTTTCCCTCCTTATGATGCCTCAATGGTTGCACGAAATGAGGTATTGGAGAAACATCCTGAGCTAAAGCCGATTATGAATGAACTGGTCGGAGAGATTGATGAGGAAACCATCACGAAGCTCAACTACGAGGTTGATATAAAAAACCGCAACGAACGGGAAGTGGCAAGAGAATTCCTGACGGAAAAAGGCCTCCTGAATAACGAATCGGAGGGAACGAAATGACATTTCTTAAAGAACTATTTACTTATATGGGCGAAAATATAGATTTGGTGCTTCTTTATACCGGACAGCACCTGCTCATGGTCATCATCGGGGTAACACTTGCATTGATCGCGGGAACGCTCCTTGGCATTGTGTGCAGCAGGTACAAGAAGCTTGCACCCATTATTTTATCAGTGGCGAACATTATCCAAATCGTTCCCAGTCTGGCACTGCTGGCGCTGCTGATGCTATATTTCGGACTTGGGTTTTATACAGTTGTCATTGGATTGTTTCTCTATTCCCTGCTGCCGATCATCCGGCATACCTATGTGGGGCTCGAGCAGGTCGATTCATCTCTGACCGAAGCCGGGCACGGGATTGGCATGACCTACATGCAGCTTCTGACAAAGGTGCAGCTGCCGCTTGCTATGCCATTCATTATGGCTGGGTTAAGAATTGCAGCAGTCATCGCAATCGGGGTTGCAACCCTTGCGCCATTTGTAGGCGGTGACGGGCTCGGACGTGAGATTTTCGCAGGAATCAACTCCAGGAATGACATTCGAATCTATGTCGGTGCCATTCCGGCTTCCATTCTGGCGATTCTTGCAGATATCGTTTTAGGACAGATGGAGAAGAAGATGAGTGTGCGGACAGCCAAATAAAAAGAAAAGAAGATCAGCTCCTTCGAGGGGCTGATCTTCTTTTGATTAATCGTTAAATTATAATTGCTTAGTCTCTTTCAAATACTCCACATTGTTTGTTTTCTTTCTATAGTTCGTCATGTAAGAAATTCCGACTAATACGATAAATCCTGAAGACATTCCGTAAATAATCGGGTTTGTCGATGTGAGCCCTTCAAAAAACAAGCCGGCAAGGACAACGACTGTGCTGACCAAAATTGAATAAAAACCAGCATTCGGCGTCGCTTTTTTCCAGAAGAAGGTCATGACGAGCGGGATAAAGATAGCACCTGACAAAATAGCGTAAGCGACATCTAAAGCCACTAGGACATCCTGAATCCAAATCGAGAAGGTAATGGCGATTAAGCCAACGATCAGCGTCGTGATTCTGGATGCTCTCAAAAGCTGTTTATCGGTCATATTTTTCATGAAATACTGCTTTAAAATATCATTTGTAATAAGCGTAGCTGACGCCAGCAGCGTTCCAGACGCTGTAGACATAAGAGCTGAGCAGACACTTGCAAGAACAAGTCCTAAAATTCCGGCGGGAAGAATGGCAATCGCCATTTCCGCAAAGGTGTTTTGCGGATTGCTGATAGACGGAATGACGATGAATGCACACATCCCGATGATGCT
The DNA here is from genome assembly GCF_004358755.1 of Peribacillus frigoritolerans. Taxonomy (GTDB): domain Bacteria; phylum Bacillota; class Bacilli; order Bacillales; family Bacillaceae; genus Bacillus_P. The sequence goes on from NZ_SMZY01000001.1 coordinate 855,296, forward strand.
CCCCGCAAGAGCATAGGCTATGCTGTAGAACCCTGCAAAGATGGAGCCGCTTCGGGCAATTTTATTTGATTTAGCTGTAAATACGCGCTGCCAAATATCCTGTGATACGACCATGCCCAGTGCATAAAGCAGGAAGTATTGAAAGATTTGCTGATAGCCGATTGATGCAAAGCTGAAGTGAGTCTGAGGGAGCTGGGTCAAGAGATTGCCCCATCCATCCGCTTTTGAAATGCTCATAGGCAGCATAATGAAAAAGATTCCGATGGTCATCACAACAAATTGAATGATATCCGTAACTGTTACACTCCACATTCCGCCGAGGATGGTGTAGAAAAGGACGATTCCGCCGCCAACAAGCATGGACGTCGTAATATTCCAGCCCAAAAGGACGTTGATGATCGCGCCCATTCCAATCACTTGTGTGACTGCCACCATTAAAGTATAAATGGCAGCTACAATTGCACTAAGAAGACGTGTTTCAGAAGTATATCTTTTGCCTAGAAGCTCACTTATGGTTGTGATTTTTAATGAGTCGATTTTTTTAATGAAAATAGTACCGAGAATGATGATGCCAAGACCAATCATGGTCACAAACCAGATTCCTGAGATTCCATAAATATAACCAAGTTTAGCTGTTCCGATTGTTGCAGCGCCTCCAAGAATAACGGCAGAGAGACAGCCGAGATACATGAACATTCCGAGATTCCGGCCGGCAAGGTTAAAATCTTCCGATGTTTTTGCTTTTTTGGAACCGATGACCCCTACACCTATTAAAACAGCAAAATACACTAAAACCACGAGCGTATCGATCAGCTGCATATGAAAAACCTCCTTAGTATAAAATTTTGCGTTTCGATGGCAAGCGGAATCGCTCAGGCTCCTAGGCCAGAACGGCTCCGAAAGTATTGGCGAAAAGCACCCTTACTGTCGGATCCTTATCTGTCTGCCTGCGCTAAACGGACGCTTGCGCTTTTCTTAATTGAACTGGAAGAATGGTTAAGAGTTCAGCAATGCTTTTGTTGAACGCGAGCTTTGGAACTCATAAACGGCTTCTTCTAATACGCTTAGTCCATGATCAATTTCTTCCTTGCTGATGGTGAGCGGAGGGATCATCCGTATGACCTCGCCATGATTTCCGCATAAATAGAACAGCACTCCTTTTTCCAGGCAGCGGTCTAAAATGGACATAAGCGCTTCCCCGTCCGGTTTTCCTGTTACAGGGTCAACAATTTCAATCCCGATCATCAGACCGATGGCGCGCACACTGCCGATTACAGGGGAGGTTCTTTGCAAAAATTTCAGCTTTTCCACTGCATATTTGCCCATATTTTTGGAGTTCTCAATGAGCTTCTCTTCTTTCAGCACTTCTAAGGTTGCAAGTGCCGCTGCGCATGCAATCGGGTTGCCTCCGAACGTTGTGCCGTGACTGCCAAGCGGCCATTGCTGCATTAACTCTTTAGACGCCACTGTAGCGCTCAATGGAAGGCCTGAAGCAATGCCTTTGGCGATGGCCATAATATCCGGCACAACATCAAATGCCTGCGCGGCAAACCATTCGCCGGTTCTGCCAAAGCCTGTTTGGACTTCATCAAAAATAAGGAGGATACCATGTTTGCTGCAGATTTCCCGTATTTTTTTCAGCCAGCTTTTGGGAGGGACGATATATCCGCCTTCGCCAAGGACAGGCTCCACGATCATGCAGGCGACTTCTTCCGGTGTTACTTGATGATTAAACAGGGTTTCAAAATCCTTTTCTAGTTTCTCCGTACAATAAACCTCAGGATCAGCTCCTGTTGGACATCCTGATACATCAGCATAAGGAACTTGATAAGCGAGTCCGTTCGGCTGCAGAAATTTACGGTATTTGCTTTTAGATGTTGTTACACTTAATGCGCCAAGCGAACGGCCATGGAAGCAGCCGATGAATGAAACCACGTATGGTCTTCTGGTGACATGCTTCGCTAGTTTTATCGCGCCTTCAATTGCTTCCGTTCCGCTGTTGGCGAAGAAAAAACAATCGAGATTTTCAGGAAGAACGAGCTTTAATTCCTTTGCCAGCTTTAAAATTGATTCATACATGATGACGCCTGACGGTCCATGCATCAGCTGGTCTGCGGCATCTTTGATGGCTTGTACTACTTTCGGGTGTCTGTGTCCTGTGTTGGCTGTAGCAATTCCGGATGTGAAATCCAGATATTTTCTGCCGTCCAGCCCGTAGTAGCAGCAGCCTTCCGCCTTTACAACTGGCAGATTCGGGTGATCCTTTGCCATGCTCGGCGCTAATAAATCCGGCATTTCTGCAACTAAATGACTCCAATTCTTCTCCATCTTCATCCTCCTTGATCAATCCTGCATCATGTTTAATAAGTAATCTGCTTATACTTAAACACTTGCAAGAACCGTGCCAAGAGAGTTAAAGAATCTGATGTTTTTTCATTTTTCTAACAATTGAAGGCTGGCTGATGCCAAGAGCCTCTGCCATGCGTACTGTGGTTTTATATTTTTTCCTGGCTTTTAATAGAATTTGCCTTTCCACTGCATCCATCATTTCTGATAAGGTCTGATGGTCATCTATAGGAAAGGGAGAAGGCGGAACAGAAGCTTTTATGTATTCCGGCAGATGGTCAACGGTGATTAGAGAAGAAGGAGAAATCACAACCAGCCGTTCCAGAATATTTATTAATTCACGGACATTGCCTTTCCAGTCGTAGTGCAAAAGGTGATGTGTGACAGCTTCATCCAGCGTCTTTTCCTTCTTGTATTTTTCTTCTAATTGTTTTAGAAGTAAATGAATGAGCGGCACAATATCTTCTGTCCGCTGTCTGAGCGGGGGAATGGTGATCGGCACAACGTTCAATCTAAAGTACAGATCCTCTCTGAATAATTTATCTTTGATAGCCTGCTGCAAATCTTTATTTGTAGCGGAAATGAGCCTGAAATCAACATGAATCGGCTTTGTTCCGCCAACTCGGTAAAACTGCTTTTCCTGAATGACCTTCAAAACTTTTACCTGATGTGCAAGAGGCAGCTCGCCAATTTCATCTAAAAAAAGAGTTCCTCCATCAGATAGTTCGATCAGACCGATTTTGCCTTTCCGGTTAGCACCCGTAAAAGACCCGGCTTCATAGCCAAACAGTTCAGCTTCTACCAGGGTATCAGGTATAGCGCCGCAATTGACCTCAATGAATGGTCCATTTTTTCGTTCGCTTTTATTATGTATAAATTTTGCAAGCAGGGATTTTCCTACTCCCGATTCTCCAAGGATCAGTACATTTACATCGACTTCAGAAACTTGAATGGACGTACTGATCACGTTCTGCATCGCTTCACTTTTTGCAATAATCCCCGCATCATAAAGCTGTCTGCTCCGCAAAAGATCAAGCTCGGTTTTTACCCGTTCCATTTCTTCTTCCATTGTAATAAGAAAATTTTTATAGTCGGCAAGTTCCGTAATATCGTGTGAATAGCTGACTACTCTGTAGAGTTCGCCTGCTTCGTTGTAGACAGGGATGCCTGTGACCAATAGCTTTTTTCCTTTATTCGTGGTTTGAACAAACGTAATTTTTTTCTTCTCTTTTACAACAATTGGAGTCAAAATAGGCGTGAACAGTCCTTGTGCCTCCAGATCATAGACGGATTTTCCAATTAAACTATCAGACTCAACCCCGTAGATTTTCCCGGTAAACTCACTCACTTTCAAAATAATACCCTCCAAGTTCGTCACGAGAATATCATCCTTCAGAGAGTGGAGAATTTGTTCATTTTCATTCCAGTTCGCCCTAACCGTCATCTGAAATTCATCCTTTCATTGAATGAATATAAGAAAATTTATTCATATCTGAATATTTATTCATTTTTGAATAATTATAGCAGGATTCCGCAGAATTGAATACGAGAAACGGTATGAACGAATAAAAAGTCCTATTGAGTTTAATTTTCAATTTGTGATTTATTTTTTGCTGCTCTCTATACTCGATTTTCTTACCCGAATTGATTGAGTTTAAAAGGAAACAATATACTTGATCAAAATTGAAGGAGACTCGGGAAAATGGTTAAATGTCTGACTGCATTGGTTTTAATGATATCTCTTGTGTTTACACCAGTTGGAGACAGCGTGATGGAGAAGAATACATCTTATGTTAGCGCGAAATCTTTTAAGGGAGGAAAACGCCGCTATAATCCTAACAGCAATTACAATCAGCCTGATGCTCCCCGTTCAAACTTTAGGAATCGCAGGACCAATCCTGCCAGGGGAGGAATTATGAGAGGCTTGCTGTATGGAGGAATCGCCGGGCTGCTTCTTGGAAGTATGCTTGGCCATTTAGGTTTTTTGGGAGGAATCCTGGGGCTGTTGATCAACCTATTTGCTATATTCTTATTCATTTTAGTGATCAGAAAAGTCATTCGATTTTTTTTCACCCGAGTAAATTAAGTTAACGGGTGCTTTATTGGAGGAGAAATAGTCAATTTGCAGTAAAAATGTAAATGAAATTGCAGAGATATTCGCACACTAAGCTAATCCAGATTGTTTGGAATGCACCCGAAGTAACGTAGTAGATTCAACTAATAATAAGAAAAACATTGGGTTGTAATCCCAATGTTTTTTCTTATTATTGCTTATCTAAGGCTAACTTTATTCCAAATCCAATTAGAACAAGTCCTGTTGTTTTATCCATTATCCTTTGCACTTTTGCAGACATAAGCCATTTACGCAAATAGTTAATTAAAAACACATAAATAAAGAACCAAGTAATAGATAGCACTGTATATATTACACCCATCAAAATAAGTTGCCCCGTAGCGTTTTCTCCAGTTTTCACAAATTGGGGTAAAAATGTTAAGAAAAACATTGCCACTTTGGGATTTAATACATTTGAGAGTAGACCTTGTTTAAAAGCAGAATCCTTTATTTCAGATTGATTTTCCTGTTCTTCAATAGTAACTTCCTTTTCTTTCTTCGTGATGAAAGAAGATAATCCTAAATATATCAAGTAGATTGCGCCAACATATTTCAAAAGCAACAGCAGACTGCATTAAAATAGCTGATATCCCAAAAGCAGCAGCAAATGTATGAACCAAAGATCCAGTTGATAATCCTGCTGCCATTTTATATCCATCATTTCTTCCGCCTGAAATGGTTCTTTTTGTTATAAGTGCTGTGTCGATACCTGGACTCATTACAACAAATAATGAAAGGACTAAAAATGTAAAGAAATCATTCACTTTCTTCACTCCTCACTGACTTTTAACCTAACACCTGGTAAAATATAATTTAACAAGTGTTAAGTAAAATTTAACACAAACTCGATTAATTGTTAAGTGTAATTTAATTAAATTTAATTATTTTTAATTTTATTATTAAGGAGTATGCACAATGGAAAATATAGATATTGGTAAAAAAATTGAAAGATATAGAACAGCTAAAGGTTATAGTAGCAGAGAATTAGCAAAAATGGCTGAAATAACACCTTCAATGTTAAGTCAGATTGAACGAGGTTTGGCAAATCCTTCAATTCAGACTCTAAAGGTTTTAGCTAAAGCCCTTGATGTTCCTACCTTTAGTTTATTACTAGAGGAAACAAATACCGAAGAATTAGTTGTCAAATCAAAGAACCGCAAAAAAATGGTTGTTGAAAACCTATCATATGAGTTACTGTCGCCTGATTTTACTGGAACGCTGGCAACGGCTATTTTGACTGTTCCACCGAATACTTCCTCTTCTGATAAACTTTTGGAACACAAAGGAGAAGAAGTAGCTTTTATATTAGAGGGGAAAATTAAAGTGTTCTTAAATGAGGAAGAATATATATTAGAAACTGGTGATAGTGTTAAAATACCATCTCATATGAAGCATAAATGGGAAAATAACTTCGATGAAAATGCTGTGATACTATTTTCGGTGACTCCACCAGCATTTTAAATAAACTAGAGCCTATATAATGACGATTTTCAACAATAAGGCGCTATTCTTCCACAATACAACATAAATGATCTTCAACAAGCGGGGCGATTGCGTAACAAAGTGTCGCCTCGTCTAATATAGGTAAAGGACAGAATAATTAATCAACTATTGCTATATTAGGGGAATGGATTCTGCAGGGAATTTTTTTCTGTGTATTAATTTAATTAAAGACAAAAGTAATAAAATTTTAGTTGTTCAAGACAAAGCGGATGTTTAGAATTTCCCGGGCGGAAAACAAGAATTAGGTGAAACGTCTTCAAAATTTGCTAAACGGGAAGTAAAAGAGGAAATTGGATTAGATGTTTATAATCTAACTGAGATTTACAATGGAGACTTTTTTTGGAGATGATCAATGGCGTGGTTACTTTTATTCGCAAATTCTGTTAGTGGTATTCTCTCTATCAATGATTTATCAATGATATAGAAATAGTAAAATTCTCATCAGAACTTTCAAAAATTATTTATATGGTTGAAAGTAAGCAGCTTCAAACAAGTTCAACAATTTGGAAATAAGATATTCAACTAAAAATAAAATGCACCACCAAAAACCATAAATTACATCAGATTGATATGTGAACCTGACGGAATCATGAATTTCGTCAGGTTCTTTCTGCATTCTGGCTCTTATTAAATCAAATTAATCTAAGCAAAAATAAAGTTGTTTTATAATTTTGTATAAGTTTACTTTGATATTTGTAAAAAATTAGTTTATAATTTGATTCAAGAGGTGATGGTCGTGAAGAAAGATTTTGGTGATTCAATATCAAATAAGGTTTATGAATATCGTGTACTTGCCAGAATGTCTCAGCAAGAATTAGCAGAGAAAGTGGGGGTTTCCAAACAAACCATTTTCGTAATGGAAAAAGGAAATTATGTTCCGTCTCTGCTGTTAGCTTTTCGAATTGCCGAATTTTTTAATGTTGATGTAAACGATATTTTTACTTATATGAAAGGAAATGATCAAAATGAAAATTAATTTTATCTCAGATATTCATGACTCAATTTTTCATTCTTTAAGGTCCTGGGCTGAACACTCTCCGGGAAATTGGAATATCCTCATTGGCAGCGGTTTTGTATTGCTTTTAGTCGGGGGGATTCTAACCTACGTATTTCAAAGGAAAATGGGTAAAGCTGACGAAAGAACTATCCACATATATTTAAAAAGTGCCCTCATAATGTTATGGGCAGTAATTTTGTGCGACATGATTTTCCCGAAAGAATATATGTGGCAAATTTTCTTCTTATTCAAATATTCTCTTGCATTCCTTGCTTCAGGAATCTATCTGGCTGTCCGATATAAAAAAGATTTTTTAAACTAAAGAACAAAACGGGAGGAACGGGAAATGCTTCAATTACTAAGATATATAGTGGCTTTGTAGTTTTAAAAGATCTCTCTTTAGATTTAAATCAAGAAGAAATCGTGGGTCTGATTGGAAAAAACGGCGCTGGCAAAAGTACCCTGATGAAGATTATAACGTAAACCATTCAAACCTATGAAGGATCAGTTGCAGACAATAAATCTATGAAGGATTGACGCTCTATTTGTTTAATTAATCTTGAAAAGGGCTTTAATCCAGACAAAACTAAATTCTAACTTTCAACGAGGGCAATTATGAACGATTACGTAAAGACAATGAGAAAATTTATTGGTAAAGAAACCTTACTCACTGTAGGATGCGGGCCATCATTGAAGATGAACTCGGAAGAATTCTGTTGCAGCAAAGAACAGATTATGGAATTTGGGGAATCCCCGGAGGATTACTCGAACTCGGAGTAACATTTGAAGAAGCTGTTTTAAGAGAAGTTTTCGAAGAAACAGGACTGTCACTGAATAAATTAAAGCTTTTTGGTTTGTATTCCGGATCAGAGGGGTTTTCTAGATACTCTAATGGTGATCAAGTTTTCAGTGATCAGATCATCTTTTATACAACAGACTATACTGGAATTTTAAAAACCAACAATGAAAGTAAAAAGTTAAGTTTTCTGCATCAGAACGAACTACCTGAAAATTTAAACCCGCACCAATCTCCATTTATTTTAGATTGGGTGAATGGAGTTCAACCACCAATTATAAAGTGAAATTTTCTTTTTCTAACACCGCAGCCCTTCAAATATTTTCTGTCTATTAATGAACAATTGGATTCAAAATCCTATATCACAATTTGGGGCGATTGCTGCAAATAGTAATCGTCCCCTTTAGTTAAAAATTAATATAAGATTTTATAGATATGAAACTAGTAGTTATTAAGAACACACTATTATTAATACTTTTTTATTGCAATCATTATATTAAATAGAGATAAAAAAATACAAGGAGGAATAGAGAATTTTTAGAAACTGACCGGGACTGTGAGTTCCAATATCTGAATATTAATATTTTGAAGTGAGGGGAGAATGCAAATGAACCTAGAACTGATGGATATTTTTCGCATGGAATTTGACTTTAGTTGGGATACTGAGACCTGGTTTTTACCCTTAGAATCTGCTCTTGAGGGTTTAAATTCCACAGATGCAAGCTGGCAGCCCCCCGGGGGAGGGAATACAATTTGGCAAACTATGAACCATCTGAATTATTACAACGCCCTGCTTGTTAGACAAATCAATGACACAACGCCTAGAAAAAAGGGATCTAATAACAAGGCCACATTTGGAGATATCGGGGAACCAGCAGATTCTAAATGGAAGGCAATCTTGGCAGAGAATACATTTGGAGATAGCGGGGACCCGGCAGATTCTGAAAAATGGAAGGAAGTCCTGGCAGAAACTCGCCTAATATGTGAAAACTTGCGGAAATCACTAGCGCGAATTAATGACAGACAGTTGAAAGAGCATCATGTTGGGATGCTGGCTCGCCAAATTTTGCACAACGTATACCATATAGGGCAAATTGTATTAATTCGCAAACAACAAGGATCTTGGCCTAAGGAGCGGGAATAATTTGTATATTCCGCTATAGGGCGCAATTCTAAAGTATTGGATTGCGCTCGATATTTATTATTATTGGCTCGGAGTACTAACTCTGAGCCCTTTTTGTTTTTCAAGCATTTGCTCTGGGATAAATTTTCAAGGTTATTTGCATAACATTTTTCAGCACATTTAGCAGAGTGAATATAAAATTTTTCCACCTCTGCAAAACACCTTGCAATTTGCACTCCTAAATAGTATACAAGACTGCTTTTAAGCCCGTTTTCTCCTGCATTTTGTTGTTTTTCCCCTCAAACGGAACCCGTTACTTTTAAAGAATAAGTTTTTTTATGCTACTTAAACTGATTTCAGTTATATAAAGAAATAGGCAGAATTTTGCATTTGGGGTGACAGTATGAGTTCAACTTTACTAGTAAATGATCAGGTATTGATGATTCAGCCAAGTTTAGCCTGTCAACTTGGATTAAAAGAAAGTATCCTGCTGCAGCAGTTTCATTTTTGGCTGCTCAGATCAGAGGAGAAAATCGATGGTACTGCCTGGTTTACCAAAACATATGAAGAGCTGCAAAAAGAATTTCCTTTCTTATCGCTGATTACAATCAGACGAACACTTCAAAAACTCGAAAATCTAAAGCTGCTGAATGTAAGCGGAAATGGGTGCGGAGCAAAGGCAAAACAATATACCATTCAGTATGATGAACTGAACAAATTGATTAATGAACAAAATGAGCAGCTGATTGAAACGAAAAGAGCAGAAGAAGACAAAATGAGCACCTGCAGTAAACAAAATGAGCAGCTGGTCGAAGCAAAACGAACACATGAAGACAAAATGAGCACCTCCAGTGAACAAAATGAGCAGCTGATTGAAACAAAAAGAGCACAAGAAAATGACAAAATGAGCACCTCTTTCTTTAAAGAGAATTTAAAGATTTTAAAAGAAAAAGAGAAAAAGATCATTGAATTCTTTGAAGAGAATGGATTTGGAGAATGTAAACCGGAAATCGCTGAAAGTTTGCTGAAGTGGCAAAGCGATTTTGATGACAGCATGATTATCGAGGCCTTAAAGACAGCAAAAGCCTATAATGCGACCAGCTGGAGATATGCAGTGAAAGTTTTGTCAGACTGGAAGCTTAAAAACATAAAAACATTCGATGACGTAAGAGAGCAGCAAAGGACTGGCATCAAAAATCATCCGAAAATGATCCGGAAAGAACCTGTTCCAGACTGGCTTAAAGAACAGCTGCAGCAACCAAAAACAGATCAGCCGGAAGATGGCAAAAAAGAGAGTGTGCAGGCGCTTAGGGAACGGATTGAACGGTACATAAACAGAGAAGAAGAGGATGTACCGTACAAACTATTTCATTAAAAAACAAAACGCTTTGTTCTAAATAAAAGTGAAAAACCAGCCTGATTTAATAGCTTCTTCTCGGTTTGTTCATAGTTTATTCATATTTGGACGATATCATGGAGCATGTTCAGCAAAAGAGAAATTTTAGGTTAAAAGGAGATTTGTTCATGAAAAATGTTTTGAAGAATAGGCTAACTTACGCTTTTCTGATGACCGGCTTTTTAGGAGTGGGAATCGGGTGGGGCATTCCCTATGCCACTGAGAAGGAAGTCGCAAGTGTGAATGGTGAAAAAATCAGCAAGGATGAGGTATATAGTCTCTTAATCGATCAGGGCGGGAGGCAGCTTGTCGATTACTTAATAACTGAAAAAATTATTGAGCAGGAGTCAGATAAACAAGACATTACGATTTCAAACGATGCTGTAGAAGAAGAATATCAGACGGTGATTGCGTCCTATGGAGGAGAAGAGGCTTTTATACAGCAGCTTGAGACAAGCGGCGGCACCGCCCAAGATGTAAAAAAAGATCTGGAAACCAATTTGAAAATCGAAAAGCTTCTCGAGCCGGAAATTAAGATTTCAGAGGACGAAATGAAGACCTATTTTGATGGAAATAAAGAGAGTTTTGCAGAGCCGGAGCAAGTAAAAGCAAGTCATATTTTAGTAGAAGACGAGGCCAAGGCGAAAGAAGTGAAAGAAAAGCTTGATGGCGGAGCAGACTTTATAGAGCTCGCAAAAGAGTATTCAACAGATACGTCCAACAGTGAAAACGGCGGTGACTTGGGCTACTTTGCAAAGGGTGAAATGGTTGCTGAATTTGAAGAAGTCGCATTCGCGATGAAAGAAGGAGAAATCAGCGAGCCTGTAAAAACGGAATTCGGCTATCACATAATCAAATTTGCAGATAAGAAAGCTGCCGCAGATGCAGTGTTTGAAGATAAGAAAGAAGAGATTAAAGAAACATTATTTGATCAAAAGATGCAAACGGCGTACACAGCCTGGCTACAGGAGAAAAAAGAGGAATACGATATCAAAAATACACTGGAAAGCTAAGAAAAGAGGGGATGTTTTTCCTCTTTCTTCTATGTAAAGCATTCATTCACTCACATTCATTGTTAACTTAAATAAAAATAAGTTGACATAAATCCCCCGCATTCTTTACCATTAAAGAGAAGGAAATGATGGAGGGATTACCATGGACTGGAAAACACTTGCAAACGACGTAGTGAATGGGGAAGAATTAACTGAAGAAGAAGCACTGAAAATCTTAAACTCTGATGATGATGAACTATTAAGTTTGCTTCAAGGTGCATTTACGATCCGCAAGCATTATTACGGGAAAAAAGTAAAGCTGAATATGATCATCAATACGAAGTCAGGTCTTTGTCCGGAAAATTGCGGGTACTGTTCACAGTCAAGTATTTCAACAGCGCCGATTGAAAAGTACCGCATGATGGACAGAGAAAGCATTCTTGCAGGTGCAGAGAGAGCTTATAATTTGAAGGTTGGCACATACTGCATCGTAGCAAGCGGAAGGGGACCATCTGAAAAAGAACTGGATACAGTTGTATCTGCAGTAAAAGACATAAAAGACCAATTTGGACTTAAAGTATGTGCTTGCCTTGGTCTATTAAAGCCCAATCAGGCAACACGCTTAAAAGAAGCGGGGGTCGACCGCTACAATCACAATATCAACACATCAAAAGAGCATCACGAATCAATCACTACATCCCATACATATGATAACCGCGTTGATACGATCGAAGCCGTCAAGGCTTCAGGCATCTCACCATGTTCAGGTGTCATTATCGGCATGAGAGAAACGAAAAAAGATGTCGTCAATATGGCTTACAGCTTAAAAGCATTAGATGCTGACTCGATACCTGTCAACTTCCTTCATGCGATTGACGGCACACCGCTTGAGGGGACGGACGACCTTGATCCGCGTTATTGCCTGAAGGTACTTGCTCTCTTCCGTTTTATTAATCCGACAAAAGAAATCCGCATTTCAGGGGGACGTGAAGTGAACCTTCGATCCCTGCAGCCTCTTGGGCTTTATGCTGCGAACTCGATTTTCGTGGGAGACTATTTAACGACTAAAGGCCAGGAAAGCACAAGCGACCATGAAATGCTGAAGGATTTAGGATTTGAAGTAGAATTTGATTTTGAAGAAAATGAAGCGCTGTCTGTATAAAAAAATGGTCCCTTCCAAATGGAGGAGGGACCATTTTTTTCTCAATTACGGTGAATTGTTTAGGTATAGCCTCAATGAAATCGGAAAGAGCTCCAATTAATTTTGAAACCCCATGAATTAATTCCGAAACCCCACGAATTAATTCCGAAACCCCACGAATTAATTCCAAAACCCCGCTAATTAATTCCAAAACCCCGCTAATTCGCTAATTCAAATCGATTAATAAGTTGATTCTGGAATCGCTTCATACTTTTCAGGATCAAGCGTATAAACAGTTTCATCACTTACACCGCCAATAATACCCATTAAACCAGTTTCCACTGTTTTAACAAGCATGCCTTTTTGTTTTTGCCCAAAGTTCTGGGTTTGTCCTTTTACTTCAAATAGGACAGTTCCGCTTCCGTTTAAAGCAAATGAGCCTAAAGCTGTTCCCGGCAGATCAAGACCTTGCTGGTACAGTGAGATATTCGTGAAGACAGAATCTCCCTTGGCTTGAAGGGCTTCATAGGCGGCAACATTCAGCTGTCTTGAGAAATCATAGTTGTAGTCATTTGCATATTGAGCATATTTTGCTCCTTCAGCCGAGCTTGGGTCTGGAACAAACTGGGCAGAGATGGACATTGTTGCGATTTCACCAGTGTCGCCTACATATGGAAATCCTTGATGATGAAGATCCATGAATACATCGACTTTACCGAACTCTGCCTGCAGATCTTTATACACGTTTCTAACTGTTTGAGCTTCAGGTGTTATGTACCAGCCCGGTTTGTTGGAAGCGCCAGGGAAATCAGCTGCATTTGGCACGTAGTTTAAGTCAGGGTGAAAATCACGGTTGACATCAAATCCAGGGTTAGACGCATAGTCATCGCCTTGAAGCAGTCTCGTATAATAGTTCCATGAAGGCGTGGCTGAACTTAATTGCGGGTATCTTTCCACGACCTCTGACCAGCTCAAATCATTCCCTCTTCTGTCTAATTCAGATGCATCCGCATTCATCATTGGAATGGCGACGATCGTCATCTCTTCGCGGATTTTCTTAGCTTCAGCCGAATTGCTTGAACCGATGTTTTGGAGAGTATTCAATAATGCAACGGTTCCTGTCTTTTCATTTCCATGAATTTCACTTTGAACGAGGAGTACCTTATCTCCCTCACCGACTCTGGCCGTGTAGATTTCACGACCCTGATTTGTATAGCCTGCCACATCTACTGAAACTCTTCCGCTGCTGCTCTGCTCAATTTGAGTCAGCCTTTTCTTAAGCTCCGCATAATCAATAAACCCCTGTGTTGAAAGTGTTTCGCCTGCAGATGGTTTGGCTGCTTCCATATTTCCTGCCTGCGGGAAGACAAGAACTGAAGCTAAAACAGCGGTACCTAAAATCTTCGTTAATGCACTCTTTTTCAATCCAGTCACCTCATTCATATTAGTTGTACTACAATCAGAATTTTCTGCAAAAAATCCGCCAATCCTTTGTATAGTGACAAAAATGACGCATTAGTTCTACATGATTCTTAAGTTTCTTATCTCTGCCATTCTATTTTCCTAGTTAATAGAAGTTCTTTCGTCTCACGAAATAAAAGGTTTTCTGAAGGAAGAAGTTTTAGCTGGAGTAAACTTTTTTTCACTGCCGTTACTATTGTTGAATTGTGAAAAAAGGTTGCTGTAGACCCACTCAGTCCTTACTTGGTAAGATGTTCAAGGAATGAAAAAGTGGAGGATTTTTGGATGGAACAACAAAAATACGCGGATTTAAAACTGGGAGAGCGCGGCGCCATCATAAGCATCATCGCATACCTGTGTTTATCTGCTTTAAAACTCATGATTGGATATACAGCCGATTCAGAAGCCTTAAAGGCTGATGGATTAAATAATGCGACAGATATCGTTGCTTCAATCGCCGTCTTAATAGGTCTAAGACTATCTCAAAAGCCGGCCGATCAGGATCATCCATATGGGCATTGGAAAGCGGAAACGGTGGCTTCTCTCCTGGCCTCATTCATTATGATGGCAGTAGGGCTTCAAGTTCTGTATGGTGCGGCCATGTCTGTTTTTGAAGGGAAACAGGAATCTCCTGATCTCATTTCAGCTTGGACAGGAGTTTTCTCTGCAGTCATTATGTATTTCGTATACCGCTATAATAAAAAACTCGGAGAGAAAATCAAAAGCCAGGCAGTCATTGCGGCTGCAAAAGATAACCTTTCAGACGCATGGGTCAGCATTGGGATCGCAGTCGGCATAATTGGATCGCAATTTTCACTTCCTTGGCTCGATCCTCTCGCTGCTGCAGTTGTAGGATTTCTGATCTGTAAAACAGCCTGGGATATTTTCAGAGAAGCCTCTCATCATTTAACAGACGGATTTGATGAGCAGGAAATTCAGGCGTTTAAAGAAACGACTCTCTCGCTCTACGGAGTAAAAGGTGTAAAAGAAATTAAAGCAAGAAACTATGGAAACAATACAGTCGTAGACATTGTCATCCTCGTCAATTCCAATTTGGATATAAGGGATGCACATGATATTTCAACAAAAGTTGAAAACATTTTAATAAATAAACATGACGTGTACAATGTACATGTTCATGTGGAACCGAATTGAATTGAAAAGGAGGGAAAACCTTTGGATTCCATACTGCTTACAAATATAATCCGTATTGGCGTGCCGATTATCGTCATCGCAGCATCCATATTATGGACAATGAAAATGTCTTACACAAGAAGGCTGATTCCTCCAGTTGCACTCGCCATCCTTGCTGCTGCTGTGTTTCTTGCACCATATATTCTTGAATGGATGAACGGCAGTGATCGTGAGTTAGAAACTGTTCTATTAACACTTTATATTACACTTACTTTAATGCTCAGTTCTGTATCAAGTTTGATCACAGCTTTATTTGTGAAGAAAAAAGAGACAAATTAAATATGGAAATAGAACAGGCACTTCTTTCATTCGCAGAAGTGTCTGTTTACTTGAATTCGATAATAATATGGCATCCAAAAGGAATTTATCTGTAAAATCGAGAACTATACAACTTAATAGATTGAACAAAGGGGGCTTCATAATGAGAAAAATGATTCTTCTTATGACATCCATCAGTATCTTCTTAGTTAGTTGTTCCTCTACAAAATCTTTTGAAGGACGTATCAGTGATATTAAAAAGGGATATTTTGAAGTGGATTGCTCTAAAGAGGTGCTGAAGGATGAAAAGAACGCGGAATCAGCGGGGTACCCATGTACAGTCAAGCTGACAGATCAAACGATTTTTACCGACAATCATGGCAAGAAGCTGAAGGCCCGCCATTTCACGACAGGATTAGATATTAAAGTTGTTTTGGCCGACCGGAAAAAAATAAGCAAGAGCAAGGAGAGCAGATCAGTAGACGCCAGTGAGATTGTCCTGCTTAACTGAACATGAAACATGCTTCTCTTTTGAACGTGTCAATAAAAAGAGAAGCATACTTCATTTCATACGCGTAGAACTGAGTTTTTCATCAATCACTGCACCGCATGCTCTTATTTAATTCCTTTTTGCTTTTCATTTGGCCATTTTTGCTGCAGGGCATTTATAAAGGTTTTAACAATCTTTTTATCTTCAATGACTGGTGAATAAATATAGGACAATGTTCGTGTGAAGCTCTGGTTTTTCATTTTTATAATAGAAAGGTTTTGATTTTGTACGTCTCTTTCAATGACACTTCGGGATAGAAAAGAGAGACCCATGCCATTGATGAGAGTTTCCTTGATTCCTTGATTGCTGCTTATTGTGAGAAGCGATTTAACTTTTAATCCGTTAGTCCGGATCACATGGTTGAGGAATTCGCGTGTGCCTGAACCTACCTCTCTTGTGACCCAAGGCTGATTTTGGAGATCAGCGAATGTCACCTCATCTTTTGAAGCGAGCTCATGATTTTTGGAGGAAACGATAAATAGCTCATCCTGCATAAACGGATGCACAGAGAGCTCTTTCTCATTTGTCTGTCCTTCTATCAGCCCAATATCTACTTGGTGCATCCGGACAGATTGTATGATTTCTTCTGTGTTTCCAATGAGAACCTGCAGTTCGAGCTCCGGGTATGCAGTCTGAAGATCAAGGAGTAAAGAAGGCAGGATATACTCGCCGATGGTAAAACTCGCGCCAATTTTCAGTTCTCCTTTTATTGAATTCTGATGCTCGAGAATATCCTGTCTCGTTTGTTCGTAAAGGGTAATCATCCGTTTTGCGCGATCATATAAAATCTCGCCTGTCGGAGTAATCTGCAGGAATTTTGGCGAACGCAAAAATAACGTTGTCTGAAATTCTTTTTCGAGATTTTTAATATGCAAGCTAACGCTTGGCTGCGACATGCGGAGATTTTCGGCCGTCTTTGTAAAGTTCTTGATCTCTGCTAGGGTCACAAATGTTTTTAACGCGTCATAATACAAGAGAAGCCCACCTTATGATTAGTAATCTTAATGATAACAATAAATTAAATGTATTTTACTAATTTTCTGTTTTCGGGTAAAGTAGAAATAGTATTTTTTTATTGGAGAAAAAGGTAAATCGTTCTGAATCATTTTACCCTAAAAACCAACTTAATTTATAGGGATAATCGAAATGATTCATTCTTTCTAAAAAAAACTGGATGTTTACTTAAAAATGATGTGGAAAAAGTGTTAAATTTCTTTGTGAGGTGGGAAACGTTGCAACTTCAGGTAACGAACAGTCCGTTCAGTCAGGAGCAGGCAGAGCTCCTTAACCGCCTTCTGCCAACGCTGTCAGAAACACAGAAGATCTGGCTGACAGGGTATATGACAGCAGTCCAGTCTCAGTCGCAGTCGCTTCAGACAGCACCCGAGGCTCAATCATCAGCACAAAGCAGTGAGGCAGCCGTCTCTAAAGAAGTGACCATTTTATACGGTTCACAAACAGGCAATGCTCAAGCTCTTGCTGAGAATGCAGGCAAAACCCTTTCAGAGCATGGTTTGAAAGTGACGATCTCGTCGATGAATGATTTTAAGCCGAATCAACTGAAGAAGGTTAAAAACCTGCTTATCGTAGTAAGCACACATGGAGAAGGCACACCGCCGGATAATGCGCTTTCGTTTCACGAATTCCTGCATGGCAGACGCGCGCCTAAGCTTGATGACCTCAGCTTTTCCGTTCTGTCTCTTGGCGACAGCTCGTATGAGTTTTTCTGCCAGACAGGCAAGGACTTTGATCAGAAGTTTGAAGATCTTGGAGGCACACGGATTCATCCGCGCTCAGACTGTGATCTTGATTATGATGAACAAGCGGCAGAATGGCTTCAGGGAGTTCTTGACAGCTTAAAGATTGAGCAGGGGGGAAGTCTGGAATCATCTGTACAGTCATCATCTTTACAGGTTACAGAATCCGTATACTCCAGAACAAACCCGTTTCATGCAGAAGTGCTTGAGAATCTTAATTTAAACGGACGCGGTTCAAATAAAGAAACCCGCCACTTGGAGCTCTCGCTTGAAGGATCCGGTCTTTCATATGAGCCTGGTGACAGTCTCGGCGTATTTCCGGAAAATGATCCTGCACTGGCAGACTTGCTGATTCAGGTAATGAACTGGGATGCTGATCAAGAGATAACCGTAAATAAAAGTGGGGATGTCCTTCCGCTTAAAAAAGCACTTATATCTCATTATGAACTCACGGTTTTAACAAAACCTTTACTTGAGCAGGCAGCCAAGTTTACTTCCAATGCGGAATTACAAGAGCTGACATTGCCTGAACAAAAAGAAAAAATGAAAGCATACATTGAAGGACGCGATTTGCTTGATTTAGTCAGAGATTTTGGACCATGGAATGCATCCGCAGAAGAATTCGTTTCAATTCTAAGAAAAATGCCGGCACGTCTTTATTCGATTGCAAGCAGCTTATCGGCAAATCCCGATGAAGTCCATTTGACAATTGGCGCAGTTCGCTATGAAACACATGGGCGTAAGCGAAGCGGCGTCTGCTCGATTTTATGTGCAGAGCGGCTTCAGCCAGGAGATACCCTTCCGGTTTACATCCAGCGGAACCAAAATTTTAAGCTCCCTCAAAATCCGGATACACCGATCATCATGGTTGGACCCGGAACTGGGATCGCGCCTTTCCGTTCTTTCATTCAGGAAAGAGAAGAAACAGGGGCAGACGGAAAATCGTGGCTGTTCTTTGGTGATCAGCATTTCGTAACAGACTTCCTTTACCAGACAGAATGGCAAAAATGGCTTGAAAACGAAGTACTGACAAGAATGGATGTTGCGTTTTCCCGCGACACGAATGAAAAAGTTTATGTGCAGCACCGTATGCTTGAACAGAGCAAAGAATTGTTTAAATGGATCCAAGAGGGAGCGGTTGTTTACATTTGCGGCGATGAGAAAAACATGGCGCATGATGTCCATAACACTCTGCTTGAGATTATTGAAAATGAAGGCGGCATGAGCCGCGAAAAAGCAGAAGAGTATCTTGCAGATATGCAGCAGCAAAAACGCTATCAGCGTGATGTATACTGAGTTTTAGATGGAAAGGGGTATTTCAGCATGGTGAACAAACTATTAACAGCGCCGGATGGCCCGCCTAGTGATGTAGAAGATATTAAGGAAAGAAGCAATTATTTGCGCGGCACACTGAAGGAGGTCATGCAGGACCGGATCAGTGCCGGAATTCCTGATGACGATAACCGGCTGATGAAACATCATGGCAGCTATTTGCAGGATGACCGTGATCTTCGAAATGAGCGTCAAAAGCAAAAGCTTGAGCCTGCTTATCAATTTATGCTCCGCGTCCGCATGGCGGGCGGTGTGGCAAAGCCTGAACAATGGCTTGTCATGGACGATCTTGCCCAAAAATACGGAAATGGCACGTTAAAGCTGACTACACGCCAGACCTTTCAGATGCATGGCATCTTAAAATGGAACATGAAGCAGACGATTCAGGAAATTCATGCTTCGATGCTCGATACCATTGCGGCTTGCGGCGATGTAAATCGGAACGTGATGTGCAATTCGATTCCATATCAATCACACATTCATTCTGAGGTGTATGAATGGTCCAAAAAATTGAGTGATGATCTGCTTCCGCGCACGAGAGCGTATCACGAAATTTGGCTTGATGAAGAAAAAGTAGCAGGAACCCCTGACACAGAAGAAGTTGAGCCAATGTATGGCGCGCTGTACTTGCCGCGGAAATTTAAAATCGGGATTGCAGTCCCGCCTTCAAATGACATCGATGTCTTTTCACAGGACCTTGGCTTCATTGCGATCGTTGAAGAAGGAAGGCTCACAGGCTTCAATGTAGCAATCGGCGGGGGGATGGGAATGTCCCACGGAGACAAAGCAACATATCCGCAGCTTGCAAAGGTGATTGGTTTCTGCTCACCTCATCAAATCGTTGATGTTGCTGAAAAAATCATCACCATTCAACGGGATTATGGAAATCGTTCTGTACGCAAAAATGCCCGTTTCAAGTACACAGTTGACCGCCTGGGGCTGGATGCGGTGAAAGCAGAACTTGAAAACCGCCTGGGATGGAATCTTGAAGAAGCAAAGAGCTATCATTTTGACAATAACGGGGACAGATATGGCTGGGTAAAAGGAATGGATGGCAAATGGCACTTTACTCTTTTTGTAGAAGGCGGACGTGTAGCAGATTTTGATGGCTACCAGCTGATGACCGGTCTTCGTGAAATTGCAAAAGTGCATAAAGGTGATATCCGCCTGACTGCCAATCAAAACTTAATCATCTCCAATGTTTCAAGCCATCAAAAGAAAAAGATCAGCGATTTGATTGATCGATATGGTCTTACTGACGGAAAGCATTACTCTGCCCTGCGCAGAAGCTCGCTTGCATGTGTAGCCCTGCCGACATGCGGTCTTGCAATGGCCGAAGCAGAACGCTACTTGCCGGTGCTGATCGATAAAATTGAAGCAATTGTCGATGAAAACGGCCTCAGAAACGAAGAAATCACGATTCGCATGACCGGCTGTCCAAACGGCTGTGCACGCCATGCTCTTGGTGAGATTGGTTTTATCGGCAAAGCGCCAGGAAAATACAATATGTATTTAGGTGCAGCTTTTGACGGCAGCCGCCTGAGCAAAATGTACCGTGAAAACATCGGGGAAGAAGAGATTTTAAGTGAACTTCGCGTCCTTCTAACACGCTACGCAAAAGAACGGACTGAAAAAGAGCACTTCGGAGACTTTGTCGTTCGAGCGGGAGTAGTAAAAGCTGTAACAGATGGAACTAATTTTCATGATTGATAAAAGACAGGGTCTTCCTGTCTTTTTATTTTAGGAATAAAAACCATGTGACCGGTGTTGGGTTACTGAAATCCAGTTTCCATGAGAGAGGAATGATACCTCAAAAACCGGGAAAGAATTAAAATCACTAAATACACGAGCGTTTTTCACTTTGAAAAGGAAACAAGAAATGACAGAGAAACATTGAAAACGAATATACGTTCGTGTATAGTGGATTTAGATAATACTCCCCATAAAAGAAGGTTGAAATGATGGCTGAAGCACTTAAAAATATTTATAATGAAGCTTTTATTGAAAGGTTAATTTTTGCTATAGAACAGGAATACCCTTTATTTGATTCCGAACAGTTCCGGGTCCTTTTTTTTGAAGATGGCTGGGAGGATTTAGCTTTAAAGCAGCGGATGAGAAAGATTACAGTGGTCTTGAAACATTCTCTGCCTGATGACTATGAAGAAGCTCTCCGGATATTATATAAAATTGCACCGCAGTTTAGCGGCCTTGGAGGCATCATTTTCCCCGATTACGTTGAACAATATGGTCTGCAGAATTGGGAAAAATCCATGCATGCGCTAGCTTACTTCACAGAATTTTCTACATCAGAATTTGCAGTCCGCCCCTTTTTACTAAAAGATCCAAATCGCATGCTTGACCAAATGCTGACGTGGTCCACTCATTCAAATGAGCACATAAGAAGACTTGCGAGCGAAGGGAGCAGACCAAGACTTCCTTGGGGAACAGCGGTTCCTTCAATAAAAGAAGATCCGCAGCAAACATTGCCGATTTTAGAAAACCT
The DNA here is from genome assembly GCF_004358755.1 of Peribacillus frigoritolerans. Classification (GTDB taxonomy): domain Bacteria; phylum Bacillota; class Bacilli; order Bacillales; family Bacillaceae; genus Bacillus_P. Next base: position 876,758 of record NZ_SMZY01000001.1, read on the forward strand.
GAAAAATGATGAGTCGCTGTATGTCCGCAAAAGTGTTGCCAATCATTTAAATGATATATCTTATACCCACGCTCACATTGTATTAAAAATTGCGAAAGAATGGAGCGGAAAGAATAAAAAGACGGATTGGATCATCAAACATGCCTGCCGCTCATTAATGAAAAAAGGAAACCGAGAAGCCCTTGCCTTATTTGGATATGCCGATGACAGTCGAATAACAATTGATTGCCTAACTCTCCATCCTGATGCAATCCAGATTGGAGACAGCATTCAAATGACATTTGAACTTTCATCGGAAAGCACGATTTCTGTGAGAGTTGAATACGCAATTGATTATGTGAAAGCCAGAGGACAGCGTAACAGAAAGGTTTTTATGCTGAAAACAGCCATCCTGAAGCAGGGAGAAAACCACATCATCTCAAAAACTCATCATTTTAAGGACTTAACAACAAGAAAGCATTATCAAGGAATACATACGCTGTCGATTATAGTGAATGGTGTGGTAAAAGCGGAGAAGGATTTTATGGTTAGATAATATCGATAAATAAGGTTGTTGCCTGCAAAAACAAGAACGATTTTTGGCAATAAATGAAGTAATTATAGTAAAAAAGGAACTTGTATGGACTGTGTTATTTGTAATATGCAGTAAAGACCGCAATTCATAAAAGAAATGAATGCGGTCTTTACGTTGTTTCCATATTTTTAAAAGTGTACTCTATTCGAGATTGGCATGTTTGCCATACATTTTAGCAGAGTCTAATCCTTTTTTTTCCATGAAACGCAAGATCAATGCATCATAAAATAATAACATCGTTTGCTCAAAAAGGGACCCCATTGGTTGTATGGTCTTATAGTCACTTTCAGATTGATCTTTCGGTGATCCAGGCAATTTAATGATAATATCAGCTAATTTTCCAATCGTGGAGTCAGGGGAAATCGTTACAGCTGCGACCGTCCCACCTAAACTTTTTGCTTTTTCAGCGATAGAAACCAAGGTTTTCGTTTCACCTGAACCTGAACCGATGATCAACAAATCATCTTTTTCTAAATTTGCTGTTACAGTTTCACCGATTACATAAGCATCGATCCCCATGTGCATCATTCTCATCACGAAAGATTTGCCCATAAATCCAGATCTGCCCGCACCTGCAACAAAGATTTTTTTGGATTCCATAATCTTATTAACCAACTTCTCTGCTTTTTCGTCAGAGATTAAGTCGACGGTCCGACTTAATTCTTGAACGACTTCAGCTAAATATTGAGTAGTTTTCATAGCTATAATTAACCTTGTTTAATCAATTCTTGCATTTTAGCTGCAACTGCTTTTTTATCTTCTTTGCTTGTGATACCGCCACCTACGATGACAAGATCTGGTTGTACTTTAATCACATCTGGAAGTGTTTCTAATTTGATTCCGCCTGCAATAGCCGTTTTCGCATTTTTTACAACGCTCTTAATGGTTGCAAGGTCTTCGAAAGAATTTTTTCCTACAGCTTGAAGGTCATAACCTGTGTGAACGCAGATATAATCTACTCCTAGTTCATCCAGTTCTTTCGCACGACCTTTAATGTCTTTAACTGCGATCATATCAGCAAGGATTTGTTTACCTTGTTTTTTTGCTTCTTCTACAGCACCTTTAATGGACTCGTCTTCAGCTGTACCAAGAATGGTGATGATGTCAGCGCCTGCTGCAGATGCTTGGCTAACTTCATATCCAGCCGCATCCATGATTTTAAGATCAGCTAACACAGTTAAGTTAGGGAAGGCAGCTTTAACTTCCTTTACTGCTTTAAGGCCTTCATTAATCACAACCGGCGTGCCGATTTCTACAACATCTATATGATTTTCCACTTCTTTCACTAATTCAATAGCTCCTGGAATATCTACAAGATCTAATGCTAATTGTAATTTCATTTATCACTCGCTCCTTAAATAATAGTATAAATGTACTGTAAGTTTTCTTTTGTACAGTGTTAGTATTTACAATTAATAGCTATTTACTAACGGTAAGATACTCAGTATACTGATTAAGTTACTAAATTAAAAGTATGCACTTTTTTTTCATATAGTATCAAAAAGTATACTACGGGGAAAAATAAGAATTGGAGGTGAAATGAATGCCGAATCTTGGGGGAAAAGTGTTTAATTGTGAAAAAGAATTGACTCTTTCGATTATTGGCGGAAAATGGAAAATGTTGGTATTGTGGCATCTGGGAAAAGAAGGAACCAAACGTTTTGGTGAACTAAAGACCCTCATGCCTGGTATCACTCAAAGAATGCTTGTTAATCAATTGCGTGAACTTGAAGACCATTTGATTGTTCATCGTGAAGTCTATCCTGTCGTTCCGCCAAAAGTTGAATATTCACTCACTGAGTATGGAAAAAGTCTGATGCCTATTCTAGAAGCTATGTATGACTGGGGTAAAGGTTATATTGAGAATGTATTGGAAAAAGAAACAGAAAACAAATCGCCTTTTTAGTAAAAAAAAGACTGTCTCCTAGGGGTTTGAACAAACCACGGTTAGCTATCTTAATAAAGATACTGTCCGTGGTTTTTTTATCTCCACGCATTTATAAGGTTGAAAACACAACATTTAATAAAAGAATCAGTTACTAAAAAGCCAAGGGCAGCGAATTTTCTATAGTCGCTGTCCTTGGCTTTTTACTCTTGATATTGGATTCAAGTTTATAGTGTTATTTTTAACACTATGTTATACCAATGTACCTATATGTTAATAAAGTGCGTACTTTCAAAAGGATAACATACGTAATATACTGATTTTGCTCAAGTAATAGCGAGCTTAAAGAATACTACCAAACCTTAAGAGAATAATACTACAAGTATGGTGAGATGAAGTGAAACTTCATTAAATAATTTATACATGTTGTTGCTTTTTACCAAAGGAGAGATCCGCATGGGAAAGTTCAAAAATAAGCAGCGAAAAGTTTGTGAAAGATGTCTAACCATCACCATAAATAATGAAACCTGTCCAAAATGTGGACAATCTCAATTAAGAGAGATCATTATTACCGGACAAGCTGGGAGAAATAAACGAATCTTACATCCAAAAGCAGGATAACGCAATAGCGAAAATCCTTGTTGTTTTGTAGAGAATACGAAGAAAATCAGACATTTTTCTATTTAATAATGCTTTGAAAAAGGGGAGGAATGAAAAGTGGATTCTATGACGTTTGTCCTATTTGGGGCAACTGGGGATTTAGCTAAGCGAAAAATCTACCCTGCCTTGTTTAATTTATATTTGAATCAAAAATTACCAGATTCTTTTTTGATCATTGGTGTAGGAATAGGCGAAATATCTGATGTTGATTTTCAAAACCATGTAACAGACTCGCTTTACACTTTTTCTAGACACTTGATAAATGATAAATCCGAAAAACAAGAGTTTGTAAAGGCATTTCGTTATTGTCAGTTAGATTTCATGAATGCTGAAGGGTATAAGAAGTTAGTTGATGTCGTTCAGCAAAATGAAAAAGACCAGAGTATTGAAGAGAATCGAATGTTTTATCTTTCTGTTGCTCCTGAATTCTTTGATGTAATTGCTTTAAACATAAAGAAGAGTGGCTTAAGTTCGACAAAGGGATGGAAACGATTGATTATCGAAAAACCATTTGGATATGACTTAAAATCTGCTGAAGATTTAAACGGAAAATTAAGCAAAGCTTTTGAAGAAGACGAAATTTTTCGGATTGACCATTATCTCGGAAAACCAATGGTGCAAAACCTTGAAGCCTTGGAATTTGCCAATCCTGTACTGCAATCACTTTGGAACAATCGGTTTATTGCCAATGTGCAAATTACGGCTAGTGAAACGGTTGGTGTAGAGGAGAGAGCAGGTTATTATGACCAAGCAGGCGCTATTCGTGATATGGTTCAAAATCATATGCTACAGCTGTTGATGATGACAGCCATGCATCTCCCAAAACAGATTAGTGCAAAAGATATCCTTCATGAGAAAAGAAAAGTTATGGAATCTCTGAGACCATTACAGAAAAATACTGTAGGTATTCACGTCATTCGTGGCCAATATGAATCAGGTGAAATAAACGGTACACCAGTAGTCAGATACTTAGAAGAACCTGGCGTTGCTGCTTCTTCTAAAAACGATACATTCATTGCTGCTCGTCTATGGATTGATAATTCCTTTTGGGACGGGGTACCATTCTATATCCGGACAGGAAAAAGAATGACGGAAAAATTAACGCGGATTGTGATTGAATTCAAAAACCCATTAAAGAATTTGTATACCAATGAAATCCAAAATGCTGAACCCAATCTATTGGTTATTAATGTAAGTCCAAATGAAGGTGTTTCGTTGCAGTTAAATAGTAAAAACCCGATAAATGGAAAATTAGAACCTATTGTTGTTGATTTTTCAGCGAATAAAAAAGACGTGCCCGAAGCATATGAACTCTTAATATTTGATGCTCTGCGTGGAGATTCTACCTTCTTTGCTCATTGGAACGAAGTGAAATTATCTTGGAAATGGGTTCAGCCTATTTTAGAGACATTTGAGGAAAATAGTGTTCCACTTCATTCATATCAATCTGGCTCGATGGGACCAGAAGCTGCTCATCGATTATTGGAAGAGGATGGTTATAGATGGTGGTAAAAGAATTATGATTATACTTTGAATCCATTACGCTATAGATGAAAAATTCAAAAAATATAGAAATACTCAAGGAGGAGTAATGATGAAGGTCGGATTAATTGGATTAGGAAAAATGGGTCTAAACTTAGGAAAGAACTTAATTGACCATAAACATGATGTAGTAGCATTTGATCTAAATACAAATGCTGTTGAAGAAATTAAGAAATACGGGGCTGAAGGTACATCTAGCTTACAAGATCTTGTTCAATCCATAGAAAAGCCACGAGTTGTTTGGATAATGGTCCCACACTCCGTCGTTGATTCCGTTATTAGCGAAATCACGCCATTTCTAAGTGAGGGAGATGTCGTCATTGAAGCTGGTAATTCACATTATAAGGAATCCATTCGTCGTTACGAACAGTTGAAGAAAGTTGGAGTGAGCTATATGGATGCAGGTACTTCTGGGGGAATGGAAGGTGCCCGCTATGGTGCTTGTTATATGATTGGTGGAGATCCTGAAGCGTGGAGCATTGTCGAGCCGATTTTTAGAGATACAGCTGTAGAGAATGGGTATTTATATGCTGGAAAAGCAGGCAGTGGTCACTTCCTAAAAATGATTCACAATGGAATTGAATACGGAATGATGGCTGCGATTGGAGAAGGATTTGAAGTATTAGAAAAAAGTGAATTCGATTTTGATTATGAAAAGGTAGCAAAAGTTTGGAATAATGGTTCGGTTATTCGTTCTTGGCTCATGGATTTAACAGAACACGCGTTTTCTAAAGATGCAAAATTAGATGAAATTAAAGGCATTATGCATTCATCTGGTGAAGGGAAATGGACAGTAGAAACAGCATTGGATCTTCAAGCTGCTACCCCTGTTATTGCTATGTCTTTATTAATGCGTTATCGTTCCTTAGACAATGATACCTTTACAGGTAAAGTGGTTGCTGCTTTGCGAAACGAATTTGGTGGACATGCTGTGGAAAAAAAATAAGAATAGAAGCATATATAAAGGAGAAATTTATATGACCATTTCATTTGACTTTTCGAACGCATTATCTTTCATGAAAGAGAGTGAGGTAAATCATTTAGGTGAATTTGTACGAGTTTCTCATGGTTATCTTCATGAAAAGAAAGGTCCCGGATCGAATTATCTTGGGTGGGTTGATTTACCTTTAAACTATGATAAAGATGAATTCGTGCGCATTAAGCAAGCTGCAAAGAAAATTCAAAATCAATCAGATGCTTTGATTGTGATTGGCATCGGCGGTTCGTATTTGGGTGCAAGATCAGCTATAGAAGCTTTGTCCCATAGCTTTCATAACCAAATGAATGATAGGACAAAAGTGTATTTTGCCGGTCACAATATCAGTTCTACTTATATATCTCATTTATTTGAACTATTAGAGGGGAAAGATATCTCTGTTAACGTCATTTCCAAATCAGGAACAACGACAGAGCCAGCCCTTGCTTTCCGTATTTTTCGTGACTATATGGAGAAAAAATACGGAAAAGAAGAGGCGAGAAAACGTATTTTTGCCACTACAGATCAGGAAAAAGGCGTATTAAAAAAGCTCGCAGACAAAGAAGGATATGAAACGTTTGTCATTCCAGATGATGTAGGTGGAAGGTATTCTGTGCTAACAGCAGTTGGTCTCTTACCAATTGCCGTAGCAGGACTTGATATTGATCGTATGATGGAAGGGGCAGCAGCAGCAGCCCATAAATACAACAATCCTGATTTATTGACAAATGAGAGCTATCAGTATGCTGCGGTCCGAAATGTACTTTACAATAAGGGAAAAGCAATTGAAGTGCTTGTTAACTATGAGCCCTCCCTTCACTACGTATCGGAATGGTGGAAGCAGCTGTTTGGGGAAAGTGAAGGAAAAGATCAAAAGGGGCTTTTCCCTGCGTCCGTCGATTTTTCAACGGATTTGCATTCCATGGGACAATATGTACAAGAAGGTCGGCGAAACCTTTTAGAAACGGTTTTACAGATTAAGAACCCTCGAATTGAAGTGACTATTCAGGAGGATCCAGAAAATATTGATGGATTAAACTTCCTGGCTGGTAAGACGATGGATGAAGTCAACAAAAGGGCATTTCAGGGTACCCTTATTGCCCATATAGATGGAGAAGTACCTAATCTCGTGATTGAACTGGATGAAATGAATGAATACACTTACGGTGAGTTGGTTTACTTTTTTGAGAAGGCATGTGGAATTAGCGGCCATCTATTAGGAGTTAACCCATTTGACCAGCCAGGAGTAGAAGCATACAAAAAGAATATGTTTGCTTTACTTGACAAACCTGGTTTTGAAGTTGAAAAAGCTACTCTCATGGAGCGTTTATCAAAATAATTATATCTGATTGGTTTTGTATTAATATAAAGATTGTTACCAAAAACCATATTTTTTGTAACAACGTTTATGAGACTGATGCTTGATATTACAAATTTTACAGGTTACCAAAAGTTTTACCAAAAAACAAAATGAAGCCTCTTGTACAATTAGATTATAAAATTTTCATTATGATAATCGGTTATATTCGAGTTTCGACAGATGACCAAAATTTAGACCGACAAATTATATTACTTTCTGAGTACAGCTGTTAAAAAATGGTTCAAGAGAAATTTACCGGGACTACAAAGAATAGAGATGGACTTAACTGATTACTAGATGTCATATAGTGTAGCACCTCATTCATTCAATGGTTTTTTTACACGGAGGGGATTTTTCATGGCAAAAAAAGGACAAAAATTTCGAGCATATCCAGAGGAATTTAAGGTTAAAGCAGTATTAGAGTATGTAAATAGTTCGGAAATCTATCAGGCTGTTTCAGACAAACTGAGTATGCTTCACTCAAGCCAATTAAAAGTATGGGTGAAAAAGTGGAAGATCAGCGAGTCTTTTAATGAGAGAGGGACGGGTGGCTCAAAGCCTTTATGTTTTATACTAAAGGATAAGATTAATAGTTAATAATAACAAAATGATGTTTTAAAGACTAACCAAAAGACCGCAAAGTTTCTTTAGAATCTCTGCGGTCTTTTGGTTATTACATTCTTAGGAAAATCTTTTATTCAAGATTGGCATGTCTGCCATACATCTTATTGGTATCTAATTCCTTTTTCTCCATGAATCTCAAGATGACGGCATCATAAAAAAGTAATAGGGTCTGCTCAAATAGTGAGCCCATTGGCTGGATGGTTTTATAATCGCCCTCTGATTGGTCTTTCGGTGATCCAGGCAACTTATTAATGGTGACATCTGCTAACTGTCCAATAGTGGAATCAGAGAATATCGTGACAGTTGCAATTTTACCACCAATGCTTTTTGCTTTTTCAGCCATGGAGACTAAGCTTTTGTTTCCCCGGATCCGATGATTAAGATATCCTCTTTTTCAAAGTTGGGAGTTACCGTTTCACCAATTACATAAGAATCAATTCCCATATGCATCATCCGCATGGAGAAGGATTTGCCCATGAATCCTGATCTGCCTGCACCGGCGACAAAAAGCTTTTTCGATTCAAGTATCCCGTTGACGAGTTTTTCAGCTTCTTCATTTGCGATTAAGTCAGCTGAATGATTAAGCTCTTTTAAGTTTTCTACTAAATATTGTGTCGTCTACATCTTAGGATTAACCTGCTGTAACCGTTTGTTCTTTGATCATTTGTTGCATTTTGGCAGCAGCAGCTTTTATATCTGCTTGTCCAGTAATCCCGCCTCCTACAATGACAAGGTCTGGATTTACTTTAATGACTTCTGGAAGTGTTTCTAGTTTAATGCCGCCAGCGATGGCCGTTTTAGCGTTTTTAACCACACTTTTGATGGTTTGTAGATCTTCAAAAGAATTTTTTCCGACTGCTTGAAGATCGTAGCCCGTGTGAACACAAATATAATCCACGCCCATAGCATCCACTTCTTTAGCACGTCCAGCAAGGTCTTTTACCGCTATCATATCGACAAGGATTTTTTTACCTTGTTTTTTCGCTTCTTCTACAGCACCTTTAATCGACATATCTTCCGCCGTTCCAAGAATAGTGATGATATCAGCACCTGCTTCGGAAGCTTTCATCACTTCATATCCAGCAGCATCCATAATTTTCAGGTCTGCTAATACTTTTAAGTTAGGGAATGCTTCTTTTACTGCCTTTACAGCATGAAGACCTTCGTTGATCACAACCGGTGTTCCGATTTCTACTATATCAATATGCTCCTCTACTTCTTTTACCAATTCGATTGCTTCTGGAATGTTGACTAAATCTAATGCTAATTGTAACTCCATCTATGTTTCACTCCTCAATTTTTTAGTTTGTTGCACAGTAGTAATAATGCCCATTGCTCACTTTCATTTCACATGGCAACTGTAACCAATGCTCTTGTTAACAATGGTACAGTGTTAGTATAGTATGTATATTAAAATTATATAAGTACGCACTTTATTTTTACATAGTGTTAAATAGTATACTATTTGTTATTCAATATAGAAGTGGAGATGAAACAAATGTCACGTATGCAGGACAAAATGTTTAACTGTGAAAATGAATTAACCCTTTATGTTATTGGCGGTAAATGGAAAATACTGAAGTTGTGACACTTAGGAAAAGAGGGAATGCAGCGATTTGGTGAGCTGAAACAGTAATCGATTCCATGTATTGAAGGGGTAAAAACGATATGGATAATGTGATGGATACACCTATAAATAAAACTACATCTAATTAAAGAGAATGGTTTCATGAAGAAGAGAGTAGAACCACAAACTCAACAGGAAATGTATGTAGGCATTTTAATCAATCTTGACAATTTTATCTGTAACATTTAGTATTACAGTGCGTTAATTCATCATTTAAAATTAATACAAGGACTAATTACAAGGAGGCAGGCCATGAATAGTGATTTTACTCTTGCCGTTCATAGTTTAACATTTCTTGCTTTACAGCATGACCGAATGTCAACAAGTGATGCTATTTCTGATAGTGCTGGTGTCCACCCGGTTCGTATTCGTAAAGTGCTAAGCTTGTTAAAAAAACATGGATTTATTCATTCAAAAGAAGGAACAGGCGGCGGGTTTATTTTTGCACTAGATGTAAGTGAAGTGAATCTTTGGGATATATATAAGATTACTTCTGAAGGTGCCCTTCAGCCTAAATGTCCTGAATCAAATAAGAAATGTATTGTCGGCAAAAACATGCAACATGTCCTTTTTACAATTTTTACAGGTGCAGAAGAACATTTTGGTACGTTTTTGAAGGCTTATACGATAAAAGAAGTTGTGGACCTAATTAATCAAGAATCATAAGTGGCTGCAAAGGATTAATCTTCGCAGACTTCTTTTTTTTTGATATAAATGTAATAAAAATAATTACAGTTATATACGACTGATCTATCTTCTTATACTTTATCTATAAAAGAGATGGATGTTCATATTTAAAAATCTAAAATCATGTAAGAAGGTTAAAAAACATGTCATTAAATAATCATTCCATATTTAAAACAGGTGATTGGATTAAAGGAAATTTACAGGATGGAGAAATAATCATTGGTTATATCGAAGCACTGGATTTAAAGAATGGAACAGTAAAGGTAACTGTCATTAAAAGTGAAGCTGTTGAAACAATTGGTAAAAAAATATCCATTTCAAGTAAACATGTTAAGAGATTGTCGATTTCTAAAGTGGTAAACAAGGAACAAATTCTCTTTCTGATTGATTTGGCATTATCAACTGGTGATGAGGACTGGTTTATCGACCTTTCTGCAAAGTTAAACTCAATGAGGAAAAAAGATGCAAGCGGGATTCATCGGGGCAGGTAAAATGGGTATTAAATGCTGGAGAAGCAGGCAGCGGTCATTTCTTAAAAATGATCCACAATGGAATAGTATTCTGTAGGAATCCAAGGCTTTATAAATAAGCCTTGGTTCTTCTCTAATAAGGACTAAACCCCAGTGTTTTTCACATTTAAATCAGTGAATTGCTTCATCCAAATTTCCACATAAATTCATCAATTCTAGAACATGATTTTATTTTAATTGACCACTAAAATGGTTCTAGTTAATATATATGTAATTTCCCACTGAATGGAGGGGTAAAAGATTGAGGCTGTTATTAATTGAAGATGAGCCAGATTCCTTAATGGGAATGAAAAAGGCTATTGATTCTCAAAATGTTGAAGTAGAATTGCATACTTCAAATAATGCGGAAGATGCAAGAGAGGTGATTTTTAAACATTATCCTGAACTAATTATTACTGATATTATGCTTCCTGGTATATCTGGTCTTGATTTAGTTGAAGAGGTTGTAAATAGTGACTACCAGCCAAAGGTCATAATTGTAAGCGGTTTCGATGATTTTGATTATGCACGGAGAAGTATACGGTTCGGTGCTGTTGATTATTTATTAAAACCATATAGCACTAAGGAGTTTACAGAAAAAGTAAACAGGACTCTTTCAATGATAAAAGAGGAAAAAGAACACCTTCAGTATACTGAGCAGCAGAAGTCATTTGAAGAGATGGGAACACGTTCTATGAGGGATAGCTATTTAGTGGAATTTTGTTTAAAAAGAACACCTCTTGAGGAACATCTCTACCATAGACTGTGTTTATGGAATCTTGATTGGATAGCGAATAAATCCTTCTCACTCCTTATTTTTGATGTAAAGGGCTATCCTGACGGGAAACCTTTTACAGAAGAAAATCACTTAAATACTTTTGTGATAGGAAATATTATGCAAGATGTTATCCGAGATCACATGCACTCACTCCTTTTTAAAGACCCTAAAAATAGATGGGTATTATTAACAAGTATTGAAGATCCTGAGAAAATAGCTAGGTCCATTCACAAAACGGTAAAGGAATATCAAAATATCGTGTTAGCAATAGGCATTAGCACAAAAGTATCGTCATTTGAGGAGATGCATGCAGCTTACAGCTCTACACTAAAAGAATTTCAAATAAGCTCTTTAACGAATCGAAAGGACTTTGCAAAAACTGATCATCTGATGTCTACAGATCTTACCGCTGCCAGCCATTTAGCATCATTAGTAATAAATAGGGATGAAGATAGCATTCGCCAAGTGTTAAAGGTTTTCTTTCAACAGGTCATATTACTTGATGGTCTTTCATCAAGAGACGATATCACACGAAAAACATTAAATTACTTGTCACAAATCCTTGCAAGTATAAGTGAACAAACCTCAAAGGAGCTTAAAGATATTCCAATGAGTGTTTGGGAAAAGGTTGATGAATGTTCCACATTAGAAGAATATGAAGAGGTTTTATCTGAGTATTTAACGAGTGTGGGTCATGAGGTTTCAACACATGCTGCCAATTCAATCATTGAAAGAGCCATTCAAATGATTCATGCTAGTTACATGGAGGATTTGAGCTTGCAAATAATCGCAGACAAGCTATCCTTACATCCAGTTTGGCTAAGTCAGTTGTTTAAAAAAGAAACGGGACAAACATATATGGATTTTTTAACAGAGACGAGGATTAACAAAGCGAAAACACTCCTAAGAGAAACAAGTATGAAAGTATATGAGATTGCGGAATCTGTAGGCTATCATAATCTACAGCATTTCGGTACTATTTTTAAAAAAAGAACAAGTCAAACACCCAAAGAGTATAGGTACGGAAAATGAAATTTAGAAGGGTGAAAATAGAAGATAATTTATTTAACAAAATGTTTGTCTTTATTGCCTTATCCATCATTATTCCGTTAGCAATGTTAGGTTATTTATCATATGATCGATCTAAGTCTCAATTAGAAACGGTTACCTCTAAGCTTCTCCAAGACAATATAGAATTAAATAAAAAACAGGTTAATCGTTTATTAAAGGATGCAGAAGTTGAATCAGAAAAAATGGTGACATCTATCCAGTTACAGAAGCTATTGCAAAGTCATCCGCCAAGATCTTATGAAGAAGAAAAAGTTTTTATCGATCGGATCAGTCAACTTATTGCCCAGTTAAAAGGGACGTACGGAGTATATGTCTTACCAAAACAAATGAAGTATTATCCAAATTATTTGGAGCTAATAAATGGAAATGATTTTAAGCCAAGTACGGAATTGATGTTAAAAGCCTTTGATTTGAAAGAAAAAGGGGTTTGGTACCATTATTGGGATGAATCTTCAAAGAAGCCAGTTCTTACTTATATAAGAGCGGTTCGTTCATCCTATTATTACGAACCACTTGGTGTGATTGTTTTAAAAATTCCTGATTCATTTGTTCGAGAGGAATTAACCTTCCCTTCTTCTTTTAAAAACTATAAAACATTAATTGTTGATCAAGATAATAACATTATTTCAAATGAAAACTCAATGCTTTATAATGAAAAATTTGTACCAGAAGAGGATTGGAATACAGCTGAAACTCAATTAAATAAACAGGGATGGAAACTAATCACTGCCCTGCCAAACAAAGAGATTACTGGAAATATTGAACAAATAAAAAACTTTACTTTGTGGATTGTAATGATCAGTATATTCATTATTTCGACCTATCTTGTTATTATTGTTCGTAATTTTACATTACCCATTAAGGATCTCGTTTCACATATGGAAAAAGTACGAAGTGGAGTATTGAAGCATTTCAAAATGGAAAGGTCCAGAAAAGATGAGATTGGTCAGCTTGTAGGCGGGTTTAACCAAATGATTACTGGAATGTCTGAACTTATTGTACAAACAAAAAAGATGGAATCAGATAAGCGGAATTTTGAGCTTCAAACATTACATCATCAAATAAATCCACATTTTTTCTATAATACATTAGATGCAATTAAGTGGAGAGCAGAAAAGGCAGATGAAAAAAATATTGCACTAATGGTAACGAAATTAGCTAACTTACTTCGATTCAGTTTAAATAATAATAACGAGTGGACAACGGTTGAAAGAGAAATTGAACATGCTAAGAATTATTTAGACATTGTAAAGCTAAGAAGTAATCGTTCATTTAAGGTATTTGTTCAGGTAGATCCAACGATTTTAAAATTAAAAGTAATTAAGTTAATCCTTCAGCCAATTGTAGAAAATTGTATTAAGCATGGAATTAGTAACTTGCCAGAAGGTAAGGGGAAAATTCTGTTAACAGTTAAACGCATTGAACAGGACATCATCTTTATGATTGAAGATAATGGACCAGGATTGGATAGTAACAAATCGGACAAAAAAAATTCAAATCATGTGCATCATGGAATTGGATTAGTAAATGTTCATAAACGACTATCACTACATTTTGGAACTGAGTATGGAATAAAAGTTGATGAAGAGCATCATGGAGGCTTTAGAGTGATCGTGCGGCATCCAGTACATGAGGAAGCAAAGGGGGGAGATACTTGACTAAGCATTATACTCTCTTGATTTTTATTATTGTGAATTCTATTATTTTAACCGCTTGCAGTCAACAATTAAGAAAGCAAGAAGAGGCTATAGAAGAAAATAAAGAAGTCGAAGTGAAAGAACAGATATCCTTAAATGGTGTTTTTCTTAATACGACATGGGGAGAGGTAACTCAAAAGTTAGCGGAAGAATATGAGAACGAAACAGGAGTTTCTGTCAATATCGAGTTAGTTGGGCGTGACATGATTTTTCAAAAATTAGCTCTTTCGATCGCTGGTCATGCTAATTATGACCTTTTTAATGTTGATTACAACTGGGTGCCGGAACTAGTCTCTACAAATAGCTTACTGCCCTTAGAAACATATATAGAAAAAAACAAAGTAGATACGGAAGATTTTTTGCCAAGAGCACTAGCTCTTACACAATGGAATGGAGAAAACGGTGGATATGGTGAGGGCGGCAATATCTATGGATTGCCACAGACGATACACCCTCATATCCTTTGGTACCGATCCGATTTATTTGAGGATGAAAAACTGAAATCAGAGTTTAAAGAGATATATGGGTATGACTTATCTCCACCCAAAAAAATGCAGCAATTTCGTGATATGGCTAAATTTTTTAATGGAAAAATGGTGAACGGGAAAAAGATTTATGGCTGGGCTGGACAAGCTAGTGAAGGGTTCGGCAATGTGCATACATGGTTAACATTTGTCTATTCTAACGGAGGAGATGTCATTGATTGGAATAAGATGACCTCATCATTAACAACTCCAGAAGTTATAGAGGCGACAAAAACGTGGATTGACCTGCTGCAATTCTCTCCTCCAGGTATAAATGATTATACCTTTTCAGAAGTATCAGCTGATGCTTCTGAAGGAAACGTTGCAATGGCTATTCACTGGTCTTGGGCAGCTTACAAGGTAGACGATCGTGCCTATTCTAGTACTGTTGGCCAATGGGAATTTGTCCAAACGCCTGCAATGAAAGCATCTGTTCCACATCTTGCTGGCTGGTCAATTGTTATTCCTAGAACGTCAAAGTATCCAGAAGAAGCGTTTAAATTTATGGTTTGGTTAGAAAGTAAACAAAATGATGTCAGACAAGCTCAGATGGGTGGGGGAGATCCAGTCCGATTCTCTTCCTATTTAGTTCCAACTCTTAAGCAAGTGGAAGTTGCGGGTACTGATGTTAAGAAATTTCGCCGATATGAAGCAGTAAATGAAGCAATGAAGACGGCAAAAGCCCGTCCATTTTTCCCGCAGGAAGAACAATGGGAGAGTGTTGTAACCGGTTATTTACACGATGCCCAACTTGGGGAAATGTCAGTTGAAGAAGCTTTAACGAAGGCTGATGAAGCTGTAAATAATTTGTTGAGATAACTAAAATATTTCCTTGACCCTCAGATCTCTGAGGGGTTTTTGTTGTTTCAAACCTATCATTTCCAACCGAGAAAGTTAAACACTACACTAAAAATGCATGGTGAAAAATTAATTTAACCATGTATTTTCAATTTTCAATAACCGGTAAGATATAACTAAGAAGTAAACAAGCAATACTTGTCTTCAATACAAAAATGATTGCGTTTACAATTTCACATTAATAAGTTAATAGAAAAGAGAGTCTTAGATGGTTAGAATCGTAGATGTTGCAAAGAAGGCAAATGTTTCTACTGCTACAGTCTCTAGAGTCATAAGTAAGCCGGATACTGTAAGAGAGGAAACAATTAACAAGGTATTAAGAGCCATAAAAGAATTAAACTACCATCCAAATGTTTTAGCTCGTCAGCTAAGGACATCAGAAACAAAAACAGTGATTGTAGTGATTCCAGATATATCTAATCCTTTCTTTTCAAAGGTTCTTCGAGGAATAGAAAATCTTGCATCAGCTAATGGATATCAAGTTTTACTTGGTGATGCTGGGAATGATAGTGAACAGGAAAGTCGGTATTTAGATATGCTCCGTCAGAAAAAAGCAGACGGTATGATCTTATTAACAGCAAAGATGAAAGCAGAGATTGTCGAAGAAATGGCAAATGAATTTCCTGTAGTACTTGCCTGTGAATATATTGAAGGCTCTTCTATTCCAACCATTTCAATTGACAATGTCAGCAGTGCAAGAAAGGCAACAGACTATTTAATTCAGTTAGGACACCGAAGAATAGGAACTATTTCTGGGCCGCTTGATAGTGTATTAGGACAAGATCGATTAAAGGGTTTTTACCAGGCGATGGCAAGGCATAGCTTATCAATAGATCCAGTACTAGTACAAGAAGGTCATTTTAATTATGAAAGCGGATTTAATTTAATGAAGAAGTTTGTAGCGCTCAATAGAATGCCAACCGGAGTATTTGCAGCGAATGATGAAATGGCTTTGGGTGCCATTAGAGCCATAAGAACAATGAACCTTAGAGTACCTGAGGACATCTCGGTTATTGGATTCGATGATATTCATTTTTCGTCTATTTTCGAGCCTGCTTTGACCACAATCTCACAACCAGCTTTTGAAATAGGTTCTAAAGCGATGGAACTATTAATCATGCTAATGGATAAAATGAAAATCGAGAAAAATCAATATATTTTAGATGACAGTCTTGTCATAAGAGAATCGTGCTCAAAGATCAATAAATCCTTACACCCTTAATGTAATCGATTACAAATACCAGTTCACTCATAACTTTTAAACTCAGTAAAAAGGGATGAAAAGTCTGTTTTTATAAAGAAAATGTAATGGATTACAAAATTAAGAAAAAAATTAGATTTCATTCATTTTCTCTATAAGTTAAGAAGCGCTAAAATATAGCTTCGAATTGCGGTTTATTTGTAAACGATTACAAACTTCTGCCAAAAGAACTTTAAAGGAGGTGGTTGTAAAAAAACGTTAGTTGTACCATACAAAAGATTAAACTGCATGAAAAATTTGGGGTTAATGAAATGAAAAAGAATTTATTACTTTCCGTATTATTGCTACTAGTTTTTAGCGTGATAATCGGATGTGGAAATAAGGAAGAAGCGCAGACAACGGAAGAAAGCACAGAAAAAAATGAAAACTACCTCTCTGAATCAGGTCCACTAACAATAAATCCTGAGATTCCAGATATAGAAGTTCTAGATAAAGGACCAAATGGAGAACAAGCCGTTTCTGCAAAGTCTTTGCAGTTAACCGAAGAAGAGCTTCAAAAAATTAAGGATGGTAATTATAAAGCAGCCATTGTTATGCACTATTCAGGTACAGATTATATGAATGCGGCAGTTGGAGCGATGCAAGATACATTTGAAAAGATGGGAATTGAAGTTGTAGCTGTAACAGATGCACAATTTAAGGCTGAGAAACAAGTAAACGATATTGAAACAGTTTTAGCGAAAGATCCAGATATCATGATTTCTGTTCCTGTTGATGCAGTATCAACTGCACCAGCTTATAAAAAAGCAGTAGAACAAGCCGTTAAGCTAGTTTTCATGGATGGAGCAGCAGAAGGTCTTGAAGCAGAGAAGGATTACATCAGTATTGTTTCAGGTGACAACTATGGAAACGGTGCTCTAGCAGCGGACATTATGGCAGAAAAAATTGGTGGTAAAGGGAAAGTTGGTATCGTTTATCACGATGTTAACTTCTTTGTAACCAAAAATCGATCAGATGCATTTGAAGCAACAATCAAAGAGAAATACCCTGACATTGAAATCGTGGCACAAGGTGGAATAACGGACCCGAATAAAGGAGAAGAAGTTGCTTCAACGATGCTGACAAGAAACCCAGACATCGACGGTATTTTCGCTCCTTGGGATATACCAGCTGAGGGTGTTATGGCAGCGGCTCGTACAGCAGGAAGAGATGACTTAGTTGTGACAACAGTTGATTTAGGTACAAATGTAGCGATTTCAATCGCATCTGATGGAATCGTTCTGGACTAGGTGCTCAATTACCTTATGATCAAGGTGTAGCACAAGCCATTCTTTCAGGATATGCCCTATTAAGTAAAGAAGCTCCGCCTTATGTTGCTTCTCCTGCTATCGAAGTAACAAAAGAAAATGTTCTTGATGCCTGGAAATTAATTTATGGAGCGGAAGCTCCTTCTTCAGTGCAAGATGCATGGAAATAACAGATTAGTAACAAGTGTATAGAGACTATCAATTTCTTATAGCCTCTATAACCAAAGGAAGGTGAACAAACAATGGATCAACCTATTCTTGAAATGAAGAATATAAATAAAGCGTTTAATGGTATTACGGTCCTAAACCAGGTCAACTTTTCAGTGAAAAAAGGAGAAGTACATGCCTTAATGGGTGGGAATGGTGCAGGAAAATCAACATTAATGAAAATCCTTACTGGCGTTTATACAGCAGATAGTGGAGACATTTTAATTGAAGGAAAACCTGTAAGCATTAAAAGCTTTGATGACGCAAAGGCAAATAAGATCTCAATGATCTTCCAAGAGTTTAGCTTAGTACCAACCCTTACAGTTGCCCAAAATATCTTTTTAACGAGAGAAGATAAGACATCACTTGGGCTTTTAAATGATAAGGAATGTGAAAAGAAAACAGAGGTTCTATTAAAGGAACTTGGGGTTGATATCAGACCATCTGATGTTGTTCAAAATCTAGGAGTTGGCTATTGGCAAATGACTGAGATTGCAAAAGCTCTATCTCAGGAAGCGAAAATATTGATTATGGATGAGCCGACCTCTTCGTTAACTCAAACGGAAACGGAAGTATTATTCAAATTCATCAATCAATTAAAAGCAAAGGGTTATGCGATTATTTATATTTCTCACAGAATGGATGAGATTTTCGAAATTTGTGATCGCATCACGATCTTGCGTGATGGTCAATATATTACAACCGAGGATTGCAGTGAAACTGATCTTGATACAGTTATTCAGCATATTGTAGGACAAGAATTTGACCAAGCCTTTGAATATCAGGAGAGGGAATACTCGAAAGATGCACCGCCGATTTTTGAGGTGAAAAATGTAAGCGCTGGAGATAAGGTTCAAAATATTAATCTTAAAATACAACCTGGAGAAATAGTAGGAATTGCTGGATTGATGGGTAGTGGCCGAACGGAATTAGTTCGTTGCTTATTTGGAATTGACTCAATAGACAGTGGTGAAATTTACGTTGATGGTCAAAAACGTTCAATTAATTCGGCTAAGGATGCAATAGACTCAGGGATTGCATTAATTCCCGAGGATCGACGTGTGCAAGGATTGGTTCTAGAACATAGTGTGAAAGACAATATGATTCTACCAATCTTATCTAAAGTGAACAAAGGATTGTTTATTGATAACAAAAAAGCAAATGAAATAAGCAATCAACTTGTCAAAAAGTTAAATGTTAAAACGGATGATATCTTTAAAAAATCTGGCCTATTGTCAGGTGGAAATCAGCAAAAAATTGTTCTTGCAAAATGGTTAGCAAATAACCCAACCGTTTTATTGCTTGATGAACCAACAATTGGTGTAGACATTGGAGCAAAAACAGAAATTATCGACATTATTAGAGAATTAGCTATTAGCGGCAAGGCCATACTTGTCATTTCATCAGAAATCCCTGAACTTCTTGCTATGAGTGATCGTGTTCTTGTGATGCATCAAGGCAAGATAAAAAAGGAACTACAACGAACTGAGATTAAATCGGAGGAGGATTTACAATATGCAATCCAAGGTTTCTAAAGTAGAAAAACCAGCAATACCTATGTTTAAGAAATTTGAATGGCGTAACTATATCGTCTATTTTGCCTTCGTAGGAGTGTTAATCTACTTTTCTATCAATTTATATGATGAAGGGTTTTTATCTTCAAGCAATCTATTAAACATTGTGAGACAAACAGCAACCATTTCTTTAATAGCACTTGCAATGACATTTGTTATCAGTACAGGTGAAATTGATCTTTCCGTTGGTTCGATAGCCGCTTTATCTTCATTAGTTGGGGCATTAGCGCTACAGGCAGGCTACGGTATCATTGGCGGATTAATCGGTGGTGTTGGTACAGGTATTGTTGTTGGCCTAATTAACGGTTTACTCGTTACAAAAGTAGCAATTCCATCCTTCCTAGTAACACTAGGGACAATGGGAGCGATAAAAGGTGTTGCGATGTGGGTAACAGATACAGCTCCAGTTCCAATTGTTAACTCAAACTTCAACTTTATCTTTGGTTCTGGTGATATTGGGCCAATTCCGGTATTACTTTTATGGACTGTTGTCTTTACAATCATTGCTCATGTTTTACTGCGTAAGACGTCTTTTGGAAGACAAGTATTAGCAACTGGCGGTAATGAAAGCGCTGCACGTTTCTCAGGTGTAAAGACGATGAAAATTAAGTTGCTCGTTTTCTTAGGAACAGGTGCAATGGCTGGTTTAGCTGGATTACTTTATGCAGGCCGTATGAACGCAGGAAGATTTTCATTCGGTGAAGGAGATGAGCTTTCTGTTATTGCTGCTGTCATTTTAGGGGGAACAAGTCTTTTTGGTGGAGTCGGGACAATTATTGGAACACTCATAGGATCCTTAATGATTGGGACAATTAATAATGGACTTATCATTATGGGGCTGGATGTTAGTCAGCAAATGATTATAAAAGGAATCATCATCATTTTAGCTGTAGCTTTCGGTAAAAAAGCAATTAAGAGATAAATAGAGAAAAGAAATCATCAAGAAGAAATGACAGAACAGGAGGATGAAACATGGAAAAAATAAAGGTCGGGATTATTGGTACAGGTTTTATTGGGCCAACTCATATCGAAGCAATTAGAAGACTTGGATTTGTAGAAGTGGTAGCTTTAGCAGAAACAAGCCAGGAGCAAGCGGAAACAAAAGCTGCTGAACTTGGTATTCCACTTGCTTATGGAGATTACCGCGTAATGCTTAAAAATGATGAGATCCATGTTGTGCATAATTGTACGCCAAATCATGTTCACTTTGCGATAAATAAGGACATCATTTTAGCCGGTAAACATGTGATATCTGAAAAGCCGTTAGCAATGAACAGCGAAGAGTCAGCTGAATTGTTGGCACTAGCTAAAACAAAAGATGTTGTTCATGGAGTGAATTTCAATTATAGACAGCATGCAAGTGTCCAAAATTTACGTGCGATGATTTCAAACGGAGATCTAGGAAAAGTCAACTTGGTGCACGGAAGCTATCTACAAGATTGGTTATTATATGAAACGGATTTTAACTGGAGACTAGCACCAGAGGTAGGGGGGGAATCCCGCGCTATTGCAGATATCGGCTCACATTGGTGTGACACTGTTCAATATGTAACAGGGAAAAAAATCGTAGAAGTTTTTGCTGACCTTGCCACGGTTATCCCTGTAAGAAAGAAAGCAACGTCTGGCAGTAATACTTTCAGCACAGTCAATCATGAGGAGCAGGAGTATGAGGATGTTGCCATCAATACAGAGGATTATGCATCAGTACTTGTTCGTTTTGAGGATGGCTCAAGAGGTGTTTTCACCGTTTCACAAGTAAGTGCGGGAAGAAAAAATAGACTGAGTTTTGAAATAGATGGTAGTAAGAGTTCAGTATTTTGGAATCAAGAGGAACCGGAAAAATTGTGGATTGGCCACCGCGATAAACCAAACGAAATTCTATTAGCAGATCCGAGCTTATTCTCGGCAGAAGCAAAATCGGCCATTCATCATCCGGGTGGACATAATGAAGGCTGGCCTGATGCATTAAAAAATATGATGCTAAACTTCTATACGTTTATTAGAGAAGAAAATAGTCTTAAAACAGATAAGCCTAACTTTGCCACATTTCAAGATGGTCACTTATCAATGTGTATTACTGATGCTATCTTAGAAAGTCACCAACAGCAGAAATGGGTGAAGGTCAAGCAAGAAAAGGAGGTCTACTCGTGAAACTAGGTGTTTTTACACCACTTTATCAAAACCTCCCGTTTGAAAAGATGCTAGATAAAGTGAAGGAAATGGGATTAGAAACAGTTGAGCTTGGAACAGGAAATTATCCTGGTAACCATCACTGTGATCCAGATGAATTACTTCAATCACCTGAAAAAGCAAAGTCGTTCATGAGAGCGATTGAAAGCAGAGGATTATCCATTAGTGGACTTAGTTTCCATGGGAATCCTTTGCACCCTAATAAGAAGTTAGCCAATGATTCTCATGAGGTGTGGAGAAAAACAGTTCTTCTAGCTGAAAAATTAGAAATACCTGTTGTAAATGGATTTTCCGGATGTCCTGGAGATCATAATGAAGCAAAAAATCCAAACTGGGTAACATGCTCGTGGCCGCCCGAATTTACAGAGGTTTTAAACTGGCAGTGGGATGAAGTGGTGATTCCTTACTGGAAGGAAGAAGCGAAGTTTGCCAGATCACGTGGTATTCAAGTTGCTTTTGAAATGCATCCTGGATTTGTCGTTTATAACCCTGAAACATTGCTAAAGTTACGAGAACATGCAGGGGATAACATCGGAGCAAATTTTGATCCAAGTCATTTAGTTTGGCAAGGAATCGATCCAATTGCAGCGATTAAAAAGCTTGGACGAGAAAATGCGATCTTTCATTTCCATGCAAAGGACACCTATTTGGATAAAGAAAACATAAAAGTAAACGGTGTATTAGATACGAAGCACTACAGTGAGATTTTAGATCGATCATGGACATTCCGATCAGTTGGATATGGACATGATGAGAAATTATGGAAAGACATGATTAGTACATTGCGAGCAGTTGGTTATGATTACGTGATCTCAATTGAGCATGAAGATATGCTGGCTTCGACTGATGAAGGTCTAAAAAAAGCAATCTCTCTATTAAAAAGAGCCATGTTTAAAGAAGAGCTAACTGAAATGTGGTGGGCTTAATTAAAGCAAACAATTCAACAATGGAGGTGAACAACAATGTCAATGAGGGCCGTTTTTTCCCAGGAGATAAAAAGTAGAAATTCGGGAGGTGGATAGTACTATGTAAATCCAGAACAGCCAAATACGTTTGTTTTTGTAGAGCAGTGGAAGGATCAAACTGCTATTCAGATACATGAAGAAACGTTCCATTTTAAAGGATTTGTAAGCAAGGTTGACAAGTTTTTATATGAACAGTTGCAGGCAGAGTTGTTCGAGGCGTCGATTCTGTATTAATTCAATGATGAATCAATAAAAATAATAAGAAAGTTGAGGGAAAATGATGAAATTTGGCTACCAAACGAACACTTGGGGAGGCGTAGTTGGCCATCCTGCAGGTGTAACGTCAGTAAAAGATTCATACTATCTTGCAAATGGATCAACGGAGGCAGCATTGAAAGATATTGCTGCAGCAGGTTACAAGGGTTTTGAACTTTTTGATGGTAATTTGATGCAATATGAAGGAAGAGAAGAAGAATTTAAGAGATTAATGAATGAATATTCACTAGACTTTATCGGAGTTTATACTGGTGGGAACTTTATCTTTCCGGACATTTTAGAAGATGAATTAGTGAAAATTGAGGAAGTTGCTGCTCTAGCATCTACTCTAGGAGCAGAACACCTAGTTGTTGGTGGAGGAGCCGTTAGAGCTAAAGGTATTTTAGAGAGCGATTACAGAGATTTAGGTGAAGCATTAAATAAGGTCAGTCATATTGCTGAAAAATATGGCCTTATTGCAAGCTACCATCCACACTTAGGTACTTGTGTTCAGTCACCTGAACAATTAGATAAATTAATGCCATTAACTGTCATTAACTTGTGTCCTGACACTGCACACATTGAAGCAGGTGGGGGTGATCCGGTAGGCGTCATTAAAAAATATATTGATCGTATTCAATATGTTCATTTTAAAGATTATCAAAATGGAGAGTTTTTACCATTAGGTGAAGGAACCCAAGAATTTGATGAAATGGTAAGAGTGTTAGAAGAAGCTCAATATGATGGTTGGTTAACAGTTGAGCTTGATAGTTACCATGATCCTAAAGCTGGAGCAGAAATTAGCCGTAAGTACCTTACAAAATTTGAATCTATTAAATCAATTTAAGTGTTGTCCAAAAAAGGGGGGGCATTATGAAAAAGTTATTTTCTATTTTAACAATGGTTTCGTTAGCAACAATGCTAGGTCTTGCAGGATGCAGCCAAGGAAGTTCTACTACCTCAAAAACAAGTGATCAAGATCAAGGTTCAACAGTAGAAGTCGCAACTGAAGCATCTGGTCCTATTGTTATTAACCAGGAAATTCCTGATCAAGAAATCTTAAGTAAAGGTCCTGATGGAGAGGCGGCTGTGTCGGCAAAAACATTGGAATTAACAGAAGAGGAAGTTCAAAAGATTATAGAAGGTAATTTTAAAGCAGCCATTGTCATGCACTATGCTGGTAATGACTGGGCTACAGCACAAATTGAAGGATTGAAAGCTACATTTGCCAAAATGGGAATTGAGGTAGTAGCAGTAACAGACGCGCAATTCAAAGCAGAAAAACAAGTATCTGATATTGAAACAGTATTAGCTAAAGATCCAGATATCATTGTTGGAATCCCTGTTGACCCTGTGTCTACAGCATCGGCATTTAAGAAAGCAGCAGATGCGGGAGTAAAAATCGTATTTATGGATAATAAGCCAAATAATTTAGATGCTGGTAAGGATTATGTAAGCGTTGTATCCGCTGATAACTATGGTAATGGGGTACAAGCAGCCGAAATAATGGCAGAAGAATTAGGCGGAAAGGGTAACATTGGGGTTATTTATCATGATGCAGATTACTTTGTAACAAAACAACGTGTTGAAGCATTTGAGAAAACAATAACTGAAAAATATCCAGACATTAAAATCGTAGAACGTGGGGGGATTGTGGCACCTAATGATGGAGAAAAAGTCGCATCAGGTATGTTGACAAAGAACCCAAATCTTGATGGTATGTTTGTCGTTTGGGATGTTCCTGCTGAAGGGGCATTAGCTTCAGCACGTACAGCTGGAAGAAATGACCTAGTAATCACAACAATTGACTTAGGAACAACAGTTGCCATTGATATTGCATCAGATGGAATGATTAAAGGATTAGGCGCACAGCTTCCATATGATCAAGGAATCTCAGAAGCGATCTTAGCTGGATATGGTTTGCTTGGAAAAGAAGCACCTGCATATGTAGCAGTTCCAGCATTAAAAGTAACACCTGATAATGTATTAGATTCTTGGAAACTTGTTTATTCAAAAGAAGCTCCCGATACGATCCAAGAAGCTGCAAAATAAAATAATAGAAAACAAAATAATTGGAGGGAATTAATATGAAAAAATTAAATGTAGGAATGATTGGCGGAGGATTTATGGGAAAGGCACATGCTCTTGCTTACGCAGGTATGCCAATGTTTTTTTGGCCGGCACCTGCTGTACCACATCGTCACACGCTTGTTGACGTGACAGATGAAATTGCAAAAGAAGCGGCAGCAAAATTAGGTTTTGAAAACTACTCATCTAACTGGAGAGAAGTAGTGGAAAACCCGGATATTGATATTATTGATATAGTGACACCAAATAATTCACATGCTGAAATTGCCATTGCTGCAGCAAAAGCTGGTAAACATGTAATCTGTGAAAAACCTTTAGCTAGAGATGCTGCCGAAACAAAAACAATGTTGGATGCAGTAGAAGCGGCAGGTGTAAAGCATATGGTCGCTTTTAACTACAGAAGAACACCAGCTGTTGCACTTGCGAAAAAATATATTGAAGAAGGTAGAATCGGAAATATTTTAAACTTCCGTGGAACTTATCTTCAAGATTGGTCTGCAGATCCTAACTCACCATTATCATGGCGCTTCCAAAAGGAAATTGCCGGATCAGGTGCATTAGGTGACATTGGTACACATGTTATTGATTTTGCCCGCTACTTAGTTGGAGAAATCACAGATGTCAATGCCGTATCAAAAACGTGGATTCCAGAAAGACCAGTTCAATCAGGAGGCGCAGACAAATTAGGAACTGTAAAAAGTGCAGGAGATGTTCCTAAAGGTAAAGTAGACGTAGATGATGAAATCACAACATTAGTCAAATTTGAAAATGGTGCAGTTGGAAGCATAGAAGCATCACGTAATGCATGGGGACGCAATAACTTCCTGACATTTGAAATTCACGGAGATAAGGGCTCAATCTATTTTAACTATGAGCGTCGTGATGAGCTTCAAGTATGCTTCTCAGATGATCCAGGAGATGCAAAAGGCTTCAGAACCGTTTACACTGGACCAGCTCATCCATACGGTGAGGGCTTATGGCCAATTCCTGCATTAGGAATTGGATATGGTGAAACAAAAATTATTGAAGCGTATGACTTTATTAAATCTATTGTGGAAGACACAACAGTTTCTCCTAACTTTGACGATGGATATCAAATTGCGGTTATTAGTGATGCGATTCTTGAATCAGCTGAAAAAGGTCAGTGGATTAATCTGGAAAAATTGCCTGTAAAAACAAATTAAGTTTTCACATCGAAGGCCGTCAGGGATCAATTTCTGGCGGTTTTTTCACTGCTATTTGTGGGGCTTTATATTGTACTAAAATAAGTATTAGTTGAAGTTTATCATATATCAAAGAGTGATACATGGATACTTGGCTTGGTGGATGCGGGGAATATTTCAGGTATTCTTGCTCAAATCCAGGTCAAACTCTCGGCTAAAAAAGACATCCCATTTTTGGAATGCCTTTTTACTAGTTATTCTCATTCGTAGCAATATCCTTCACAACATCCTCTAGTGTTACGCTTCTCAACATCTTCTCCATAGCTAACTGAGCCGATGTGAACAATGGTTCGATTGTATTCTGGATGTTCCTGCCTACAGGACATTTTGGATTTGGGTTTTCATGGATGCTAAATAGCTCTTTTTCCTGTACTACATTCACTGCTTTATAAACGTCAAACAGTGTAATATCATATAATTCTTTTGAGAGTTTAGCCCCTGCAACACCTGGTTTTACCTCTATTAAACCAGCATTTTTTAACATTCCCATGAGTTTTCTGATCACTGCTGAGTTTGTGTTCACACTGGATGCTAAAAATTCAGAAGACGTTTTCCCTTCTTTATTTAATTCAATTAAAGCTAATATATGAATGCCGACAGCGAATCTGCTGCTGATGGACATGTTCAGTCACCACCTTGGAAACAAATCTGTTTACTAATTTATAAGTGTAATTAATTTGATTACAAGTTTATTATACCAAATTTCGAACAAAATAATAGATGGGATCTTACCTGTTGACAAAACGATTACATGTAACTAAAATAAATACATGTAATCAAATTTGTTACAAGCGGAACCAAACTGGAGGAATATAAATGAAAATATTAGTTACAGGAGCAACTGGAAAATTAGGATCTAAGGTTGTGGAGTCATTATTAACATCCATACCTGCGGGTGAGCTGGCAGTGAGTGTTCGAGATCCTGAGAAAGCAGAAGGACTTCGAGCTCATGGAGTAGAGGTTCGAAAAGGTGATTTTGACCATCCAGAAACATTAGATGATGCTTTTAAAGGGATTGATCGTTTATTAATTATTTCTGCAGATGGTGATAATGATACAAGAATTCGTCAACATACAAATGCAGTGCAAGCAGCTGAACGTGCAGGGATAAAATTTATTGCATACACGAGTATCGCAAATGCAACAGAAAGCAAAAATTTAATGGCTCCTCCTCATGTTGCGACAGAAGCAGCCATCATGAAGACGGGTATCCCATATTCTTTCTTGCGTAATAATTGGTATTTGGAAAACGAAATTGGCAGCATTCAAGGTGCTATGGCAGGAGCTCCATGGGTAACTTCTGCTGGAGCTGGTAAAGTTGGCTGGGCACTACAACAAGATTATGCAGATGCGGCGGCAGCAGTTCTTTTAGGTGAAGGGAACGAAAATACAGTTTATGAACTTTCTGGCCCTCTTTTAACTCAAGAAGAATTAGTGAAGGCTATTGGTGCTGTATTAGGCAAAGAAATACCTGTACAACAAGTTGGTGACGAAGAATATGCCGAAATAATGAAAGGCTTAGGTTTACCTGAATTTGTCATTCCGATTGTAGTAGGAATTCAAGAAAGCATTCGAAATGGTTCACTTGAAATTGAAAGCAATGATTTTGAAAAAGTTCTTGGTCGCCCAGTTACTCCAATCAATGAGGCACTTACACACATTGTAAATGCAAACTCTCAATCAAACTAAAATAGATAATTCCAAAAATTAATCATGTAGATTAACCGACCTTCGTACGAGAAAAGGTCGGTTTTTAATTAAGGATGTATTACCAACTTACGATTATCACTCCCTAAAAAAGAAATACATTTGGGAAGAATGAAAATGGCAAAGAATATTTGGTATGTTGTTAAGTTTCGTAGTAAAACTCTGTAATACGGATTGTTGAAAATACATAAGAAAATCAATGTGTCTGATCAATCTTTTTTCAAAATGGATTCTTCTTATTTTTGTAGAATACTGGCCTGTAAGGTATTTTCGAACAAACTTTAATTCAAAGCAGCACCAATACTTTTTGCTTTTTCAGCCATGGAGACTAAGCTTTTTGTTTCTCCGGATCCGATGATTAAGATATCCTCTTTTTCAAAGTTGGGAGTTACCGTTTCACCGACTACATTAGAATCAATTCCTGCATCCGCATGGCCATGAATCCTGATCTTCTTGCACCGGCGACAAAAACCTTTTTCGATTCAATTATTCCAGGTGACGAGTTTTCCAGCTTCTTCATCAGCGATTAAGTCAGATGAATGATAAAGCTCTTTTATGATTTCTGCTAAATATTGAGTCGTCTGCATATTACGTGTAGCCTGCTGTAACCGCCACAAGTAGACTTTTAATAGGTTAAGACTTGTGGTCTTTTTATTTGCAATGATCCAGTGCATCAAGGAAATAAAGGAGTACAATCTGGAAAAAGGTAAATAATATTCCTGTGTTGTAAAGGATTTTAGCTGAACTGTTTTATAGCAAGGAATCAATAATAAGACATATTTAAAGGTGAGATGATGAAAAAGTTTGTAGAGTATGTTTTTTTAACTTTGGGGGCGTCAATCGTTGCTATTGGATTAGAAACGATGTTAGCACCAAACGGGCTAGTAGATGGTGGTGTAACAGCTTTATCGATTATGGCCAATGCTTTATGGGGAATTCCAATTTATGTAGTATTTTTGGGCTTAAATATACCTATCTTAATTTTTACAGCTAAAGAAGTGGGTAAAACCTTTGTCATTAGAACTCTATATGCAAATATCATTACTACCGTTGGTTTAGTACTATTTAAATCGATTCCTCCTATTACTCAATCTGAAGTATTAATTGTTTTATACGGTGGAGTAATCTTAGGAGTTGGGATTGGTATTGTTGTAAAGTTTGGCGGTGCAATAGATGGCACTGAAATGCTGGCAATTTGGTTTAACCAACACTATCGATTTCCGATTGCCTCATTTTTATTATCAGTGAATGCTTTCATATTTACGATTGCAGCGTTTATCTATTCATTGGAACAAGCCATGCTATCTCTGGCGGTTTTTTATATAGTGACGAAAATGATTAATTATGTTTTAGATGGATTAAATCGTGGGAAATCAGTCATGATCATTTCAGAAAAACCGGATGAAGTCGGAGATAGTATTATCAATTATTTAAATATCAGCATCACATTTTTATATGGAGAAGGCGGTTTTTTAGGGGAAAAAAAGAAGGTTATTTATTGTATTACGAACAGGTTTATTTTTTCCAAATTAAAAAGTGTCGTTTTATCAGCAGATCCATCAGCTATTATGGAGGCATCCTATGTTTGTGAAACATCTGGTATAGATAGGTCGCTTATATTTCCGAAAGCCAACCCTTCTAACAATAAATCGTAATAGTTACTTACATTATTTAGCATCCTGTTTGATACTAGAGAATAGAAAGTGTGTATATTACCAATTATAAACCAATTCACAAAGGTTTGATAAATGTCTGTGTAAACGACAGGGGCAAAGAGTCGGCATTAAGAAAAAATATCACAACAAGTCTTGAACCCAAAGATGTTCCTTTATTTATCATGAGTCGATAAAACTATTAATTAAATAATGACTCCTAAGCAATTTTAAAGATCCTCGTAAATGAACGGTGATCTTTTTGTTTAAATCCTTTAATTGAAAATCTCATATCTGCCAATAGTGTAAAAAAGCATACTAAGTATAGTTTTTTTCATTATGTAATAAAAAAGTTCGTACTTTTAATTATTTGTTGTAGATATTATACTTACATCCATGCCGCTAACAATCTTTCTGGAAGTGATAATTGTTAAGATGAAAAGGCACATATACCATAAGACCTGTTAAGAGGGGAAATGAATGATTCTCCTTTGGATTTTGAAAATAAAATTGGATTTAAGATAAATCTAATTTTTTATCTAAACTGTAATAATATTAAATACAGTTTTTAGGTGGAAGGTATAGATCCTTATTTAATATAGATCGTCAATTAATAAATAAAGAAAGGAATGAAACGATTATGTTAGGAACAAAAGCAAAACATCGAAAAGTTTGCGAAAGATGTTTAACGATCACTACAAATGATAAATGTCCTCAATGTGGCTATGACCATTTCCGAAAATTCATTTTCATGGTGCAAGCTGGGAGAAAAAATTAAGTTTATAAAGCAAATATAGGATAGTGAAAGTCTACAATAATTTAATTCGCAAAAAATTCGATGTGCCTTATTTGGTTTTCATAACCAACAATTATCCATTATTAGTGTGGATACCTACATTTTTCTATTGAAAAATGTTTTGAAGAATGGAGGAATGAAAAGTGGATTCTATGACCTTTGTTTTGTTTGGAGCAACGGGTGATTTAGCAAAAAGAAAAATTTATCCGGCCCTTTTTAATTTGTTTTTAGATCAAAAGATGCCCAAGTCATTTTCGATTATTGGTTTAGGCAGGAGAGAACTATCGGATGGTACATTTCAAACAAATGTAGAACATTCATTAAGAACATTTTCTAGACGTTTTATCGAAGATAAAGCTAAATTAAAAGAATTTATCGAAGCGTTTCGTTACAGCCAATTAGATGTAACGAATGTGGAGGGATATCAAGAACTGCTTACATTGGTTCAGAGGCGTGAACGGGAGTTATAGCCGGCTCTGTCTTCTACTCCAACCGTTTCACTAGCCGTTATTTGTACATTGGCTATGTGCCGATTATTCCATAAGGATTCTTGGGCGGAAGCCATATCATGCCCAAACGGCTTATGATCAAGCTGGAGCCATCCGGGATATGTTCCAGAATCATATGCTGCAACTTTTGATGATGACGGCCATGCATGCCTTAAAGTTGTTGAGGTTTCCCTAAACAACTGAAGAAAAGGAGAATTGACACACATGAACCGATTTACGATTCCGAGAGATATTTATTTTGGGGAAGGATCCCTAGAATTTTTGAAAACCCTTGAAGGGAAAAAAGCGACCATCGTTATTGGCGGTCAATCAATTAAAAAATCAGGTTATCTCGATAAAATCCAATCTTATTTACATGAGGCTGGTATTGAAACTCAGCTAATCGAAGGCGTTGAAAACGATCCATCCATTACAACTGCTCAAAACGGCGGCAAGAAAATGGAAGAATTTCAGCCCGATTGGATTATTTCTGCCGGCGGCGGATCTCCGATTGATGCAGCTAAGCTAATGTGGATCTTTTATGAAAATCCGGATCTGCCGTTTCACCAAATCAAGGCTCCCAATGCGCTGCCAACATTAAGGAAAAAAGCACGCTTTATCGCCATTTCGACTACTAGCGGTACGGGTACAGATGTATCACCATTTTCCGTTATTACTGACTATAATAAGGGAGTAAAGTATCCCGTTTTTGGATATGAAATCACGCCAGATATCGCGATTATTGATCCGGAGCTAGCGTATTCTATGCCAGCTTCGATTGTAGGTTATACGGGGATGGATGCCTTGACACATGGTATTGAAGCTTATGTGTCCACCATGCACAACTCTTTTACCGATCCGCTGGCGATGCAGTCCATCAATCAAGTGGTAAACAATATTGAAAAATCAGCAGGGGGTGATAAAAACGCAAGAGCAGAAATGCATTATGCCCAGGCCATTGCCGGGATGGCCTTTTCAAACGGATTTTTAGGTATTGTCCATAGCTTAGCTCATAAGAGCGGAGCGATCTTCAAAATTCCGCACGGGACAGCAAATGCCCTCTATCTGCCGTATGTTATTGACTATAATAGAAAGGCTGAAAGCTCAAGATATGCTGATATCGCAAGGATGCTTGGTTTAAACGGAACGACAGATGACGAATTGATTGATTCGTTAACAGACCTCCTCCGTGGTTTAAATAAATCTTTGAATCTGCCATTAACACTAAAGGAATTTGGTGTTGAAAAAACAGAATTCGAAAAACATCTGAACGAGATGGCAGCAGGAGCTGTTGAAGATCCATGTACTCCATCGAATCCAAGAGAAGTATCAGTAGAGGATATGAAAAAAATCTATATTGCGGCTTATAACGGGAATAAAATCAACTTCTAATGAAGATAATCAGAACATGGGACGGAAATGAATATTTTTACTTCGATCTATGATTTTAAGGAGGTAAATGAACATGAGCAAAAAAATCGCTACACTTATAACAAACCTATTTGAAGATGTGGAGTACACAGAACCAGTACAAGCCTTTAAAGAAGCTGGTCATGAAGTTATCACGATTGACAAACAATCAGGTAACGAAGTAACTGGTAAAAAAGGCACATCCGTAAAAATTGATAAATCCATAGATGAAGTTCATCCTGCAGACTTTGATGCGCTGTTTATCCCTGGTGGATTCTCTCCCGATTTATTGCGTGAAGAAGATCGTTTTGGGGAATTTGCAAAAGCATTTATCCAAGATGAAAAACCCGTTTTTGCCATTTGTCATGGACCACAAGTGTTAATCGATACAGACCTTTTAAAAGGTGTCGACATCACTGGCTTTAAATCCATTCGCAACGATTTGAAAAATGCTGGTGCAAATTATAAAGACGAAGAAGTTGTCATCAGCAAAAATATTGTAACAAGTCGAGAACCAAAAGATATTCCAGCATTCAATCGTGAATCACTAAAACTTTTAGCTAAATAACAATGGTGATGTAAAAACTTAAATATTTCTAACTTGCGGATTCTTTAATCAGAATCCGCAAGTTGGTTAAACAAATATATGAATAAGGGAGGTTATGACGTTGTCATTAAAAGGAAAAAGAGTGGTTGTTTTAGGAGGTACATCTGGTATTGGTTTAGCCGCAGCTAAGGCGTTTATCGATGAATCCGCTCAAGTCATTATTGCCAGCCGTTCTGCTTCAAAATTATCTGACGCAAAAGTGAAGTTTGGCGGTAACGTAGAGGGCTATGAAATCGACTTTCGCAGCGAGGAAAAAGTTGCTGACTTTTTCAAGAAGGTTGGAAAATTTGATCACCTAGTGGTTACTGCAGGTGAAGGCGCAATGGGTCACTTTAGCGAACTTCCTGTTGCAACCGTAAGAGAGGCTTTTGATAGTAAGTTCTGGGGGCAGTATATTTCGGTTCGTGCTGCTCTTCCATACTTGAATCATGAAAGTTCTATAACATTAACTTCTGGTGTATATGGTGTGCGTCCTCCTCAAGGTGCAACGACACTAGCTTCCATTAATTCAGCAATCGATGGATTAGTACGAGGACTTTCAGTAGACCTGGCACCTATCAGAGTAAACGTGGTATCACCTGGTATCGTTGACACTCCTCTTTACGGCGGAATGCCAGAAGATCAAAGACAAGATATGTACCATGGGATTGCTGAGCAATTACCTGTCGGACGTGTTGCTCAACCTCAAGATATAGCTGAAACCTATGTTTACCTAGCGAAAAATGGGTTTACAACTGGCACATCGGTTCTTATCGATGGAGGAGCTCATCTGATCTAATCCATTGATATCAAAGTCGATTGATAAATTGATTTAGAATAGAAGGGGTGAGGATAACTCAAAGTGTCAGACACTTATAGGTCATTCTCACTTTCTTTGTTTTTTTGCACAGACGGAAGCAGAAATGGCCATTATCATGCAATAAAGAATGGGTTTGTTGGTTACGGGAATTCTAAATATATGCGTACTTAATACGAAGAGACGTTAATATTCAACTTCTATGATACCCAAATACATAAAAGAAAGGGTCGAGCCTAATGGATGAAATGAAAAGAGCGGAAATTAAAAATGCATTAGCCAAACACGTGGTAACCCTACCTGACGGCACTTCTTTACCTAGTTTAGGACAAGGAACATGGTACATGGGGGAAAATCCCCAAGTGAGAGACAAAGAAATAAAAGCCTTGCAGCTCGGTATAGAATTGGGCATGACACTTATTGACACCGCTGAAATGTACGGAAATGGCGATTCTGAACGTTTAGTTGGCGAGGCCATTAAAGGACGCAGAAATGAAGTCTTTTTAGTCTCAAAAGTGTATCCCCATCATGCAGGTTTAGATATGATTTCAAAAGCATGTGAAAACAGCTTAAAACGACTCGAAACAGACCACTTAGATTTATACCTTCTCCACTGGAGAGGGCGTGTTCCTTTAGCGGAAACAATTGAAGGAATGGAAAAACTGCGTAAAGAAGGGAAAATTTTAAGATGGGGCGTCTCTAATTTTGACACAGCTGATATGGAAGAGCTATGGAACACTAAGAATGGAAAAAATAGCGTGACGAATCAAGTACTATACCACTTAGGATCAAGAGGAATTGACTTCGATCTCTTACCATGGCAGAGTAAACATAACATGCCAATTATGGCCTACAGTCCCCTTGCCCAAGGAGGCTCTTTAAGAAAACAGCTCTTAAATGATCCAACTATTCATGATATTGCTGACAAATACAGTGTCCAACCATTACAAATTGCTCTTGCTTGGACCATCCGTTTGAAAAACGTCATCGCCATTCCAAAAGCGGTTCAAGAAGAACATGTTTTAGCAAATGCTGAAGCGGCAACAATTGAGTTTACTGAAGAAGATCTCAATAGACTTGATCAAGTGTTTCCTAAACCTACTAGGAAAATGCCATTGGATATTATTTGAAAACTCACTTTAAAAAAGGACTCTTGTTGGAGTTGCTGACAATCTAATAGGAATTTCAAAAAACCTGTGTGGAATGTATTCCATACAGGTTTTTTATCGGGGAAATTTAATATCCTTATCGAATTGTTCTCGCATCAAAACCCTATTTAGTTAGTTTTTGTTTAATGTGAATGGTTAAAAAGAGAAAAGGGACTTGGACTTCCAGCCCAGGTCGACCATGGGATTCTCGGAATTCCCGCTGATGAACTGCCAGGCTTTGACGCCGGGGCCGACCCAGGGGTGTCCGTACTGCGCGGTGGGGATGCACAGGGCGTTGGAGTCGGCGATCGGCTTGCCCAGCATGTCAACCAGAGTATCGTGTATGCTTTTGTTATTGATGCCTGCAGATGTGAGCAGAAGTTTCATAACTTCACTCCTTGTCATTAAATTGAGAAATTGGGCTTTTTTTCATACTGTAAACAATGCCTCGATTGTGGAAGATCAATAAATTTGAACAAGAAAGTGATTATTGATCTGCCGCATTTTTCACTGCTGCGAATGCTTTGGCATAATCGGGATGATAATGACAAACGCTGTATAAGGAGGCTCTAATTATGTTCAGATTGATTGGGTCCGTAAATAGTATTCTGACTATATTTAGATAACTGGCATGCTTGGTAGTAGGTATTAACTTCGATTGATATCCTTATAGCGGGAATACAAATTGACATATCGGAAATTGATGATATTATAAACATATGGATATCATAGAAATCTTTAAAGCATTGTCTAATGAAAAACGTTTGCAGATTTTGAAGTGGTTAAAAGAGCCTGAAAACTATTTTACCCTCCCTGTTTCTGAAGGGGTTAGCTTTGAGAAAGAGGGTGTATGCGTATCACAGCTGCATCAGAAGTTAAATGTCACACAATCAACGGTTTCTCAATATCTTACTATGTTACATCGGGCTGGGCTACTCGAAGCAACGCGTAAGGGGAAGTGGACATACTATAAGCGTAATGAAGAAGTTATTAAGGAAATAAGCAATTACATTGCGAAAGAGATTTGAGGATTAAAGTGAATTGCTTGAAGCAATTCACTTTAATTAATTACTATATATCTAGATTTCAAAATATGTAAATATGTCAGGTCATATATATTTTTTGTTAAAATAAATCGTTAATTCGCGATATATTAATTTATTATATACGCTTCTATGAGTTCAGCTTTATTTAAGGAGCTGATTTAATAATTATAGTAAGGAAATTTAGACGAATTTAGAAATGGTGTCCATAAGAATAAGGATGAAGTATTCGCTTATGTTTCCTATTGATCCAATACAATCCGTTGTTTAATAAAATACTGAAATTCTAAGAGATGAATAGGGAGATAATTAACATGAACAAATTTGAAAAACATAATGGATATTCGAGAACATTTCAAGAAAATAAACTAACTTTAGGTTTGCTTTTTCCACTTGAAGCCTACCAAGGCAACATTCCAGAAATGGATTTGGAACAACAAATAAAATTAGCAACTGTTGCTGAAAAAGCCAATTTTGCTTCTCTATTTGTACGAGATGTTCCATTAAATGATCCGTCATTCGGAGATGTAGGACAAATGTATGATCCGTGGGTATTCCTTAGCCATATAGCAGCGCATACAAAGAAAATTGCCTTAGGAACAGCAAGTGCGATAACGTCATTTCAACATCCATTAAATCTTGCTAAGTCAGCAGCATCCTTGGACAAAATCTCAGGGGAAAGACTTTTATTTGGTCTTGCAACGGGAGATCGTCCGATTGAATTTAAAGCTTATGGCGTTGACCGAGAAAAAAGAACTGAATTATATCAAGAAGCTTTTTATGTGATGAAGGAAGTTTGGGCAAAATCATTCCCAACGATTAATTCTAGTAGAGTAAGTCTGACTGGAGGAACAGATCTTCTGCCAAAACCAGTTTTAGGTGATATCCCAGTATTTGTAACAGGGTTTTCTGGGCAATCGATGGAATGGATTGCGGAAAATAGTGATGGAATACTTGGTTATCCACGTAATCCAGTTCAACAAGAGAGACTCATTAGAGATTATCGTTCATTAACAGATGGATTTAAACCATTTGCCCAATCGCTATATATTGATTTAACTGAGAATCCGAATGAAGGGCCAACATCTATTCACTTAGGGTTCAGAAGTGGCCATAAATTCTTAATCGAATTTCTATACGCATTACAAGAAGCGGGAGTTAACCATGTGTTTATAAATAACAAATATAGTCGTCGTCCTGCGGAAGAGGTAATACAAGAATTAGCAGAAGAAGTAGTCCCTCTATTTCCAGCATTAACGTAATCGAGCGCCTATTTATATGTTCTATAAGGGAAAGTAACTTTCAGCAATCGCAATAAAAGAGTAGGAGATCCGTTACTTATGGATAAACAAATTGATTAAGAAACATTAATGAGTTAAAGATGCTCAAATGACACCTTCATGGACAAATTAACAACCATGGCGTGTTTATATTGCGACTGGTGAGACGCTTAAACAAATTCAAAAAGCTCATTTGGCATTTGAGCAGCAAGGAATTCGAGGGAATGCAGATTTTTCAACGATGCATAGTGAGGATTGGGATATAAAATCAAGACGAAATATGGACATTTGGGTAAGAAATTCAACAATTTCTTGGCATGAATAATCGAACTGAATTTCCAATTTCTCAAAGTCAATTATTTAATGCACCAACTTTAGTTAATTAAACAATCTCAAAAAATCCTCTTATTGCTCAATTTTTAATTTGGGAGCTCTCTCACAAACTTTAATGCTTAGTGCTTAAGGGAGAGGTAAAGGCTCAATGCCTGCTTATGAAATTGTCAAATATCCGGAATTGGATCGATGACGGAATGTGTTATCTATTAGAAAGGGACGATGATGAAATGGTTACAGAAATCCAACTAAATGATACTAAAATTAAACTCACACAATATGATGAAAAAAAGATAGAAGGTAAAACTCAGATATCGTTAACTTTTTATGTTACAAGTGACGACTACCATGACATAGCAACGTTATTTTACAAAGGAACATTTGATGTAATCGTACCCGAGAGACATCTTGAGTTCCGCGGAACGATTCAAGAATATTCAACATCAATTACGAATCTTTACGAAAAAGGGCAAATTGGTGAATATAAACTGACTTTGAAAGAAGCGGAGTAATAGAAAGGGGATTTTCTTCTTATGAAATTAAGCATTTTAGATCAGTCTCCCATTTCAACTAATCAAACGGCAAATGAAGCATTACAGGAATCAATGAATCTCGCACGCATAGGGGAGACATTAGGATATTCACGTTATTGGATTGCTGAACATCATGCAATGCCAGGGCTTGCATGCTCCGCGCCCGAGGTAATGTTAGGGTATATTGGGGCAAATACAAAAAATATACGAATTGGCTCTGGAGCAGTTTTATTGCCATACTATAAGCCGTATAAAGTAGCAGAAACCTATCACATGTTATCCACTCTATTTCCTAATCGAATTGATGTAGGGATTGGAAGGGCACCGGGTGGTCCTGCTGAAGCAACAAATGCATTATCGGATAACTATTTGCAACATGTCTATAAAATGCCTGATTTAGTAAATGAATTAATTAAATACGTAGATAATGAAGGGACCGTATTAGAGGCTTCTCCGTTACCGCAAATTAGTCCTGATCTATGGATGTTAGGCACAAGTAGAAAAAGTGGAAATTTTGCGGCGGAAAACGGTTTAGCCTATAGTTTCGGGCAATTTATGAGTGATGAAAACGGAGCAGAAATCGTCCAACAATATCGTCAGTCATTTCAACCAAGAAAAAAAGGGCAAAAACCATACGTCATTATGGCTTTATCAGTAATATGTGCAGAAACTACTCAAAAAGCAGAAGAAATTGCTTTAAGTTCAATTGTTTGGGAACTACAAAATGAGAGTTTGGAAGGAAAAAAAGGAGTTCCTTCTGTTGATGAGGCAAAAAATATTCTATTAAATCTACGTAA
This sequence comes from Peribacillus frigoritolerans, assembly GCF_004358755.1. Taxonomy (GTDB): domain Bacteria; phylum Bacillota; class Bacilli; order Bacillales; family Bacillaceae; genus Bacillus_P. The sequence goes on from NZ_SMZY01000001.1 coordinate 915,730, forward strand.
TCAAAAGTCTGTTGAAAGAATAAAAAAGAAAATGATTATAGGTACACCTAATGAAGTGAAAAGTAAAATATTAGAAATTCAATCTCGTGTATTAGCAGATGAAATCATGATTGTAACTATCACTTATTCATCAAAGGATAAGCATCAATCATATCGATTAATCGCAGAACAATTTATTAAATGAAAAAGTTAAGATTAAAAGGTGAAAATTGTCATGAACAGACTACAAGGAAAAACAGCGATCGTCACTGGTGCCAGCACTGGAATAGGGGCTACTTTAGAATATATAAAGACTTAAGGTGATCATTATATTTTTCATCAAAACATATCGTTAATTCACGATGTGTTATTTATTATGTGTGTTTCTATGATTGCTTAAAAATTTTAGTAAAAGGTTTAGCTGTATTTAAAAGTGGTATCCAAGCAATAACTTAACTCAATAACTTAACTCATAAAATTAATTTATTAAACAGATAGATAAGTATGGAAAGACAGGGAGAAGAAATGGAAAAAGCACCTAAAGATACACGTGTAGTTGTGGGAATGTCAGGAGGAGTCGATTCTTCTGTTGCGGCACTACTTCTAAAAGAGCAAGGATATGATGTCATTGGAATATTCATGAAAAACTGGGACGATACAGACGAAAATGGCGTTTGTACGGCTACTGAAGACTACGAGGACGTTATCCGCGTCTGCAATCAACTGGGAATTCCCTATTATGCCGTGAATTTTGAAAGGGAGTATTGGGATAAGGTATTTACCCACTTCCTGGAAGAATATAAGGCGGGAAGAACGCCAAATCCTGATGTGATCTGCAATAAGGAAATCAAATTCAAGGCATTTTTAGATCATGCCATGAGTCTTGGAGCTGATTATGTGGCTACAGGACATTATGCACGAGTGATCAGAGAAAACGGGAAAGTTCACATGTTAAGAGGGATCGATGAAAATAAGGATCAGACTTATTTCCTTAATCAATTAACAGAGGAGCAGTTAAGTAAGGTATTATTCCCGATAGGCGATATGGAAAAACCAAAAGTAAGGGAATTAGCTGCCAAAGCTAATTTGGCTACAGCATCCAAAAAGGACAGCACAGGCATTTGCTTTATTGGTGAACGAAATTTCAAAGAGTTCTTAAGTGGTTATTTGCCTGCTCAAAAGGGGAATATGGAAACATTCGACGGCAAAGTTGTCGGACATCATGATGGATTAATGTACTATACAATTGGGCAGAGGCATGGATTGGGGGTTGGGGGAAACGGCGATCCTTGGTTTGTAATTGGAAAGGATATTGAAAGGAATGTATTATATGTTGGGCAAGGATTCCATCATGAAATGCTTTATTCAGACAGCATTATTGCCGATAATATAAGCTGGGTCTCAAAGGATTTGACACTTAATACATTTGAATGTACTGCAAAATTCCGCTATCGCCAAAAGGACAATAAAGTGACGGTAGAACTGTTGGAGGACTCCAAAGTGAAAGTTACTTTCCACAAACCAATTCGCGCCGTAACGCCTGGACAAGCAGTCGTCTTCTATCAAGGAGAAGAATGCCTTGGTGGAGGGACAATCGACAAAGTGTATCGCTACAACAAACAATTAACATATGTAGGCTAAGAAGAAAAGAATATTTACCAGATTATATAGCTAGCAGTGAGTCAATCGCTACAAATGTTTTTACAAACGCGGCACGGATTTGCAAGATAATGAGCTGTTTGCGCAACCATAGATTTGTTAATATAAAAGAAGGTATTGGTTATATTCACGACAGTAAAGGACAGTCAAAAAGAATTTTTATATGAATTTTATTTGCGGTCTACAACAATGGATTACATCGTTTTTTTCGAAGCAGATGGATCTGAGCATTTACAAACGATAAACAAGAAAAACATTGATATTTATAAAATATTCGAAATGAATAGGATCCCCATATAACCATAGGTCACGATGGTCAATGGCTATGAATATAATTAATATATGTTCAATTTTTAGATGGCGTTAACTTAAGAAGAATTAACGCTCCTTTCATCGATAGTCCAAATATCTAGTGCTATATAGATTGGCTAGCAACAGATCGTGAAGGCAATGATAGTTGAAATTAATGGATTTTATCATCAAATACTGATAACAGGTAGAAAATGTTCGAAACAAGAGTTAAAGCAGATGTATTTAAGTGCAAAACAACTGGCTGCTGATGACCGTGATCTGCCTAGCATCTTTTGCAGAGTAAATAAATTTGACATTATCTCTTTTGAGGAAGATATACAAGGGGATTTTTTAATTGATACCGATACGGACAGAATATATACTCCATCATATTAAGCAAAATCTAACAAACACCTTATTCACAATCGGGGGCGTTAACCTAACAAGGATTAACGCTCTTTTTTATCGAATAGTTCAAATATCTAGTGCTATATAAATTGACTAGCAACTGATTGTGAATACAATGATAGATGAAATTAATGGGGTTTTATCATCAAATACTGATTACGGAAGGAAATGTTCGAAACAAGAGTTAAAGCATTAGAAAAAGAGTCGGCAAAGCGACCCTCTCTAAGAGTCTCCGTGTTTAACTTAATAAATATTTATTCAATGCTTGTTGTAAAGTTCCCAATGTTTGTGCTTTTTCATTTAATCTCATTCCCACGCTTATCATATTTTTAACCACTTCAGCTCTTAACCCGGTTATCACAGTTTCACATCCCATTAATGAAGTGCCGTCAATAATCCTCATTAAATGATCCATTACTTCCGGCTCCATTTTCATAATTCCAGATAAGTCCATAATCAATGTTTGAATCCGTGTTTTTCCAATCTCTATTAAAACTTTTTCCTCGATCAACCGCACCAATTAAAGGCAAAATACTAATAGTGGGTGTTATTGGTATTATAGACAACGTAAGATTTTCAACTAATTCTTTTTAGCCATTTTAGCCAATATCAATGAATCTTTGTATTGAGAGTATGTGATAAAAAAACCATTTAAAAAACTGTCTACTTGAGTATTTACTTGTTTTTCTACCGAAAAAAATTCTTCAGTTAAAACCTTGTTCGTTACCTCGTTATATTCTTGTAGGAACTTCCACAAGGTTCTTCGAATGGCTTGCACCCACTCTAATTTGAAAGAATTTGTTTACAAGAAGCTGAAATGGATTTTGGACATTCATAGGGACTGCAATTCTCATATTCAGCCTAAAGATAATGATATATATTTTTCGCTTAAATTTATTTACAGGATTACCTCCTAACAGTCAATTGTCTTAGCAGTTATTTACAGTTACTATAAGGTAAGGCCTTGTCTCAAAAAAAAAGCGAATATCATGGTTATAGAATAATATTTAAAAAAATTTATAAAGTGGGGTGCTTTATGGATAACACAAAAAAATTCCTTTATTTATATGGAGGTTTTTTACTGATCTCTTGGGGTTTAATGTTTATTATCTATAATAAAAGCTATACAACTTATGAGACCATTCAAGGTATGGGATTTATTTGTATTGTAACTACAATTTATTTTATTCTTGTTCATATTAATTACAAAATTAAATCAGGAAAGAAGATTGTAATTGGGAGTCTGGTTACAGTTTTTATAATTAGTTGTATCTGTTTTTATGTTGTTATCTAATTTAAAAAAGTTTGAAAAAATTTTGATAACATTTAATTAAGAATTTCCGAAATTGAGGATGTTTCCAAAAGGTTACATAACTTTTGTGATACTTATTTATTTTCAGAATTTTATAACTTCCAGAAAAGAAATTCTCTATAAATTCAAGTAATTGTATGTTATCTTTATAAAGGTGAATTTTATCAGGAGGTTTACCTTAATGTTTGAAATGACAATTTTCTTTTTATTTACTATTGGTTTTGTAATTTATTTTTTATATAGGGTTAACAAGAGATTTTCTTCCGATTACGAAGAGCTTGAACTGAAGCGGATTATTCCTTTTTTAGAAGAAAAAGGCGGAAACCATCTGTCACACCTCATCTTGCTGCAGGATAAAGATGTGTACTGGGCGCAGGATGGAAGAGTTTTAATTGCATATAAAAAAATTGGAAATAAATTAGTTGTTCTCGGTGACCCGATTGGCGAAGAATCGTCTATTCAAGCGGCCATTAGAGAATTTAATAAGTATAGTAGAAGCATAGGACTTACACCTGTTTTTTATCAAATTAGCCCTCGATTCATGCACCATTACCATGACACAGGATATCGGTTCCTCAAATTAGGGGAAGTTGCGATTGTCAACCTCGATAAATTTTCCCTTGAGGGAAAACAGGGGGCAAAGCTGCGGACGAGGCTTAATAAATTCACCCGTAATTCTTACACCTTTAAGGTTATGAATCCTCCTTATTCCAATGATTTGCTGTCGGAGCTTAAAGTGATTTCGGATTCATGGCTAGGGGACCAAAAGGAAAAGGGATTTTCAGTCGTATCTTTCAGTGAGGAGTATGTTTCTTATTTTCCAATTGCATTGTTATCGGACCCAGAGGGAAATATCGTAGCCTTTGCGACACTGGCAAACGATTATAAAAAGAATATGACCATTGATTTAATGAGGAAGTCTTCCGATAGCCCTCATGGAACGATGGATGTTTTATTTATTCACATTTTTAAATGGGCGAAAGAAAGAGGCTATCAGCACTGCAGTTTAGGGATGGCGCCTCTTGCACATGTCGGGGATAGTCCATTTTCTTTTAAAAAAGAAAAGTTGGCACGAGTAGCCTTTCTTCACGGAAATTCATTTTATAAATTTAAAGGGCTGAAAGAATTTAAAAGTAAATTTGCCTGCACGTGGGAACCGAAGTATTTAGCCTACAAAAAATCCTTCCTGCCAAATGTCATCATTCAATTACTTTTATTAATCAACAGCCAGCCACATCAAAAGTATGTAATAGATAAGATTAAGTATTTGTTTAAAAAAGCGGGATAAATAAAGCATGATCGATTACTTAATTGATTTGAATTAAGGATCTTCAACAAACGTGCGCGATAATTGAAGAACTGAGGGAACTCCATATCAAGGTGGAGTTCCTTTTCTAATGTGTTGTAATACACTGGGTAATGGCGTTAAAAATATCACCTCAATTAGCAGGACTTTGTTGAACAGCAAAGTCCTGCTAATTCCTATGCGATTTGATCTGTTCAATATGCACAGGGATTACTAGTAAACCCTTATAAATCAACAAAGAAGCATACCAATTCCTTTGCGGATTGTATGCTATTGAAATGTTATTTAGGGTTTACCTATCAGCCGAACCAGTTAGTCTTTTTGTCACTGCTCTTTTTCCCCTTAATCTGAATGATCTAAATAGATATGGAATCTATTAATTTACAATTAACTAAGTATTAAACAAAGATAGAAAGCGCTGTATTTAAACCTATTTTAAATAAAATTTAACCTTTGATAGAACCTGATTTTAACCTTCATTGCTTAAGATAAACATGAAAACGTATAAGGAGGGTGGATCATTAAACTATCAGAATAGTAAAGAAATCCTGCATTAAGTACGGAATTTTTATCAATAGACCTAATAAAGGAAGCAGTGAAAAATATGAAAATAAAAAAGATAACGAGAAATATTCTATTAATCATAGCAGCAGTTCTCTGTCTTTGGTTTATTTTCCATCATGTTATGACTATATTTGAGCAGAAAAAGTACCAAGCAGCAGGGGAATTGGTTGAAGTGGATGGCAAGAAGATGCATGTCTATACAAAGGGTGATGGAGAAAATACAATTGTCTTGTTAAGCGGCCTGGGAACGGCGGCACCAGTGCTGGATTTTGAACCTTTGATTAATGAGTTGGCTAAGCATAACAAAATTGTAGTTGCAGAGCCTTTTGGATATGGCTGGAGTGATTTGACAAATAAGAAGCGGACAGTGGAAAACATAGTGGAAGAATTAAGAACAGCTTTAAAGAATGCTAATATTGAAGGGCCCTATATATTAATGCCCCACTCCGTTTCCGGAATCTATACGATGTATTACGCCAATAAATATCCAGAAGAAATTAAAGGTATTATAGGGATCGATTTAACTTTGCCGAAGGCTCTGGAGTATTTTAATGAATCTCCTCCAAAATTGCCCAAGTATTTGAGCTTTATTGCCCGGACTGGGATAGCAAGACTGGCATTATCTATTATTCCTAATGATTTCCTCCCAATAGCACACGCAGGAACTTATTCTGAAGAGAATCTAAAGATGACCAAAACCATATCTGCTTGGAAAGGCTATAATCAAAATGTCGTGAATGAAGCAAATGAATTAAAGAATAACATCAAAAAAACAAAAGATATTTCCTTTCCTCCCAATATTCCTGTCATGATCTTTACCCCTGATAAAAAGGAAGCAAATGGAGAAGGCCGATCCAATAGAACATTTTATCAAACGCAGTTACGAAACGTTGCTGAAAATAAACTCGTTATCTTAGACGGGCACCACTATCTCCATTGGACGAGGTATAAGGATATTTCAGATCACGTGAAGGAATTCATTATTCATTTTGAATAAAGAAAGATTCTCGTTAATAAAATGAAGCATAATTGTTTCTTGAAAATCATGGCAGGATAACACTCCAACAAAATGATACAATTATGATAATTGATTTTTACAAAGGGTAATTAACGTATAGTTCTTTATACAATGAACATACCCCTTAATCTAAACATTCCTTGATAGTTAATGAGAATTACCTTCAAGAAGGAGTTAAGCATTTGAATATTAAAATAAATGAAAAAATCATTAAAGATAGATGTGGAACTGTCTCCTTCAAAAAAGGAGACTCTTTTTATCGGGCGAATCATGTGACATTTGAAAATTATGGTCCGGATGGTTGTGAAGCCACGGTTACAGGCAAGGAAGATTTTCATGTCGTGATTGAAGTGAATGAAAGCGGAGGTTTACGCACCACATGCAGCTGTCCAACGCTTGCTTCCTATCAAAAGGATTGCCAGCATATTGCAGCCGTTTTATTGTCGATTAATGAGCTTCAGCAGCAAGGAACAAGTACTGCTGATTCAAGCGTTCTACACTCTGACTCCTCAACAAATCAAGCCCTGACAAAGGGCTTGCTGACCATTTTTCATGATAAACCTATCCGATCAACCAAACATCAGCTTCACTTTGAAAAAAGGCAGGAGCTGGGTGCGGAGTTTATTGTTAAACCCATCAATATAGCTGAAAACGAAAACTTGTTTGGAATTCAACTTAAGATTGGTTTTACACAAGTGCAAAATATCCGTCAATTTCTTCGGCAGGTGAAAGAAAGTACGCCTAACCTTCTTTCCGATTCATTCACGTATGATCCAAACTTTCATTGCTTTCAAAATGATACAGATGCTGTGATTCAGCAGCTCTTACAAGTTATTTATGATGAAATGGTGTATATGGACGAGCAGCCTGGAAAATCAGATTATGTAAGCAATAAGAATATTTTGGTGATTCCTCCGTCTTCATGGGACAGGCTTCGTCCTTTACTGGAACAAGCGCCTTTAGTGAAGCTTGAGTATGACGGGAGTATATATGAGGGCCTTCGCTTAATGAACGAACCACTTTCTTTACAGTTTTACTTTTCTGAAGCGGGGGGCAAAGGCTTTCAATTGAAGATCAATGGGCTGAAACGAATGGTTGTATTGAATGCATATAGGTCTGTCTTATATGAAGGAAAGCTAGTACAAATGAAACGTGAGGACTGTAAACGTCTTTCAGACCTAAAACAGATGCTGGAAGCTTCGGGCACGAATCAAATTCCGGTTCCGCTTGAGCAATTAGAGTTTTTCATAGAAAAAGTGGTGCCGGGTTTGAGAAGACTGGGTAATGTCCAGATCTCTGATGCAGTATCAAAGAAGTTTTTAAAAACACCGTTACTAGCCAAGCTATATTTGGATCGGGTGAAAAACCGCCTGCTGGCGGGACTTGAGTTTCATTATGAAAACTTTGTCATAAATCCATTGGAAAGACGCGAACTTCCTGCAGGCTCAATGCTTGTAAGGGATGTGGAGAAAGAGGATGAGATCCTTGCGCTAATGGAGGATAGCTTATTTGCCAAGACGGACGGAGGATATTTTCTGCATAATGAGGAGCTTGAGTATGAGTTTTTGTACCATGTCGTTCCCAAACTTCAAAAGCTTGCCCAACTATATGCAACTACCGCTGTTAGAAATCGGATTTTCAGAGAGAATGCCCGTCCTCAAGTTAGTGTGAGGATAAAAAAAGAGCGGACCAATTGGCTGGAGTTTAAATTTGAAATGGATGGCATTTCAGAAACACAGATTCGTGAGGTACTACTCGCTCTTGAGGAAAAACGCAAGTATTATCGTTTGCGGAATGGATCGCTCATGTCGCTTGAGACAAGGGAATTTGAAGAAATCAACCGATTTCTGAATGCACTGCCGGTCCAAAATGAAAATCTGGAAAACGGATTGAATTTACCTATTGTCAAAGGACTTCAGCTGCTTGATGCTGCCGATGACCATGCATTTAAGTTAGAAGAATCATTCCATCAGTTCTTGGAAGACATCCGCAATCCGGGAGGTATAGAGTTTGAGGTGCCAAAGGATTTAGATTCAATCCTGCGTGACTATCAAAAGCAAGGCTATCAGTGGATGAAAACACTTGCCGGTTATGGTTTTGGAGGGATTCTTGCGGATGATATGGGGCTTGGGAAAACGATCCAAAGCATCACTTACATTCTATCTGAGCTTCCTGACATTCGTATAAAGAAGCTCCCGGTTCTTATTATTTGTCCATCTTCTTTGACGTATAACTGGCTAGGTGAAATCATGAAATTTGCCCCGGTTATAGAAGCTGTTGTCATTGATGGCAATAAAACAGAGAGGCTTGAGATTCAAAAGCACGCAGCGGATATGGATGTAGTCATCACTTCCTATCCGCTGCTGCGCAGGGACATCAATATGTTTGAGAAACAGGCCTTTCACACGGTGTTTTTTGATGAGGCACAGGCATTCAAAAATCCTGTGACACAAACAGCGAGAGCTGTGAAGAAGATAAAGGCAGAAAATCGCTTCGCTCTCACTGGTACACCGGTTGAGAATTCACTGGAGGAGCTGTGGTCCATCTTTCACGTTGTCTTTCCTGAACTGTTCCTTGGATTAAAGGAGTACAGTAACCTCTCAAGGAAAAAGATTGCACGAAGGATCCGGCCATTTTTGCTTCGCAGATTAAAAGAGGATGTTCTCCCAGAGCTTCCTGAAAAAATTGAGTCGATGGATTCAGTGGAGCTGCTGCCTGAGCAAAGGACACTGTACGCTGCTTATTTGGCGAAGCTGCGGCATGACACGCTTAAGCATCTGGACAAAGATAGTCTCAGGAAAAACAGGATCAAAATTCTGGCTGGTTTGACACGGCTGCGGCAAATTTGCTGTCACCCCGCTTTATTTGTGGACGGCTATAAAGGAAGCTCAGCGAAATTTGAACAGCTGAAGCAGATTGTAGAGGAATCCAGACTTTCTGGAAGGAGGGTGCTGATTTTCTCCCAGTTTACGAAAATGCTTGAGATTATAGGGAGAGATTTAGCTGCTCAAGAGAGCCCTTTTTTCTACCTGGATGGACAAACTCCATCAAAAGAACGTGTGGAGATCTGCAATCGATTTAATGCAGGCGAGCGTGATTTTTTCCTCATTTCCTTGAAGGCAGGCGGTACAGGTCTCAATTTGACTGGCGCTGATACCGTAATCCTCTATGACATTTGGTGGAATCCTGCAGTCGAAGAGCAAGCAGCAGACCGCGCCCACCGCATTGGCCAAAGAAATTCTGTACAGGTCATTAAGCTTGTCAGCAGAGGTACAATCGAAGAAAAAATGAATGAACTGCAAGAGAAAAAGAGGCAGCTGATTGAAGAAATTATTGATCCTGAGGATAAAGAGTCTACAGCTCTTACCGAGGAAGACATTCGGGAAATATTGATGATATAGAAGAAGTTAGGTGCAGTTCCAATCAATCTGCTGGTTGCCTTATAAAAGACTCTTTTCATAACTATTGTTGCATTTAGACAAGGTGTCTATAACTATTAGTGGATTGCAGCGGAAAGGAACGGACAACATTATAATAAAAAACAAAAATATATGCGAAAACAGCCTTATAAAATGTTGAAAGTATACCGATTCTAACGGGGCTGAAACGGTTTCCTCCATTAAGTCATTTTGAATTTAAGTACATTCCCTTTACAAGTGCATAGGATATTTTTATAAACTGTGAAGGGATTGAGAAAAATGCACAATGCTCCTTATATGTATCCATATCAGTATCGATATCAATACCAATACCCATATTATGTGAATGGGCCAATGAATAACAATGGCAGACAATCTGTTTACTGGACGTATCCTAATGAGATCATGCATGCAAACAGCTTTGATACTTATCGCTCTTCAGGCGGAGCCGGGAATATTTTATTAACAGATTACGGACCAAATCCATTTACCGTAAATATCAATGAAGCAACAAAGCAAAACAATACTTACCGGACTGCTTTATGGACAGGAACCCATTTACAAGTGACTTTAATGAGTCTTAATGCTGGTGAAGATATTGGTTTGGAAATGCATCCTGACGTTGATCAATTCCTGCGGATTGAACAGGGCCAGGGGATCGTACAAATGGGCAAGAGTAAAAATGACTTGAATTTTAAAAGAAATGTTTATGATGATGATGCCATATTCATACCTGCGGGAACATGGCATAATCTAACCAACACAGGTAATGTTTCGCTGAAACTTTACTCAATCTATGCTCCTCCTAACCATCCATTTGGCACTGTTCATGTCACCAAAGCAGATGCACAGGCTGCGGAAGAAGGAAGCGGAGATAGCAATGGAAAGACAGTTGTTTTTGGCAGAACTCCAGATGAATGGGTACAGTACACGGAATTTTTGGTAAATGAAGGGTTAGAGGACGTAAAAAGAGGAATAAATGCTACTCACATTCTTCAAGAATTTATTTTAATGGGAGTTCTTGTAGGAAAAGGGTATTCCCCTGAAAAAGCATACGAAACAGTTGAAGAATGGGAACGTACAGGAGAATCCAAACTTCTTCAGCAAAGCAAAAAGATGTAAAAGGTTTTGTTGATAGAAATAAATATTTAATAAATTGTTAAGGGTTTTGTCGATTCGGCAACCCTTTTTATATTTACACACCAAATGTTAGATCCCCAATCATGGACACTTTATGAAGGAGAAATGCTCTTTATTATAGAAGTGATGGGTATAGAAAAAATCGGTTTTTACAAGTTTACTGTTTTTATAAATGATAACTGCTCAAGGAGGAGATAACATTGAACCGAATTGAATTCCTTTTAAAAGTGCTCGATTCAACGTTTGATAAGGAGAGCTGGTATGCTCCGCTTAAACATGCAATGGAAGGAATAACAGCAGAACAAGCAAGCTGGAGACCCCCTGAAGAGGCAGCTAAAACAATCTGGGAGAATGTTAATCATCTCATTTACTACAAAGAGAGGCTTGTCGCAAACATGGAAGGCCGTGACTGGACACTAAATCTCAGCGGGGACGAAAACTTCTATCTCACGGAACAATCAAATGAAGAGAAGGATTGGAAAAAAGTCGTTGAACGAGCTGAAACCGCTCATCTCAATTTAAGAAAGATCCTAAGTGAAACTGCCGTTGAAGAACTTGAACAAAATGGTCTTGAAGGGAAACTGCTGGATATCTTTCTTCACGACGCATATCATACGGGTCAAATGATTCAAATCAGAAAAATGCAGGGGTCGTGGCCATCCCATCGCTGATTCGTATGTATAAACAGTTTGTTTTAGTGAATGAAATGCTTATTTAAAACTGATTGAGGTACTTCCCCGACATTTAATTTTGCCCATAAAATAACTGCACCTCCAAATGTTAGAATATGTCTAACATTTGGGGTGCAGTTTTTTATCAGTCATCTTTTCTGTCTGGATCATTCATATCTTCCGGATCTTCAATTGGATCCTCTGGGTCTGGATCTGAATCTTTTTCATCATCTTTATTCATTGTATCATTTTCATCTACACCTGGCGCTTCATCATTTCCATTCTCATTTTCATCCATGCCTGGTTCTTCCTCATTTTGTTCTTCTTCAGGCGGTGCCGGATCCTGATCATCGTTCGTGGCACACCCAGCAAGAAGGAAAGCTGAGACCAATACACCCATAAGCAGTGATAACCATTTTTTATACATCATAAAACTCCTTTCTATTTACATTGTTTTTACTATTTCCAGATGAAATAAAACTTATGTAGCCAAAAAACAAAAAATCTGTAAAGTGTACTAATAAAAACCATAAATGAGGAAAGTCTAACAAAACAGGATGAATAGAAAGGGACGCTTCTGGATCGACTGTTATTTCCTATATAATGATCAACATACATATAGAAGAGATTCATGAATATAAATTTCATAATCATTAACATAATGTTCACGTTTACAATGATGCAATAAGCTGATGAAGTGATAAACTAAAAGTATAAATTGGATGATTTTAGGGAGGAATCAGCATGTCACATTTTGGTGAACATTTAAAACATTATCGTGAGCTGAAAAACATGAGTCAGGAAGAACTTGCTTTTAAAGCGCGTCTTGGACGGCAAACCATCGAAAAGTATGAATCCGGTGAAAAAGTGCCTGACACCCAAACCATCTTAAAACTCTCTACGGTCTTAGATGTCCCTGCATCAGAACTTGTTGATAAAGAAAATTTTCAAAAGAAAAACAAAATAAATTAGAAAAAAGGCGTTTCTCTTAAGTAGAGAAATGCCTTTTTACACCTTAACGGTAAAGCTGCTAAAAGGAAAGAAGGTAAAGAAACCTTTTATTAAGTCTCCTATAGCAAACTTGTAATCTTTACAATCCATTTATGAAAGAAAAAAGTTTATTGAAAGAAATCCGAATCTCGCATTGTGAGAATTAGGAAAAAGGTGTAATATTACACTATAACCTAATTCAGGGAGTGTTGGGATGTTTTTAAAATGGTTTTTATATTTCGGATTAGTGCCATTTGCTTTATCCATTTTATCTGTTGTTTTATTAAGTGCTGGGCTAAATAGTATATACATAGCTTCACTTATAGTCTTTATCGCAGGTGGCTTTGCGGCAGGATGGCTGAAATCCAGAAAGCCGCATAAGAATGATATTTTGATCATTTCCCTGCCGCTTGTGTATACAACAGTGCTATGGGCAATGGCTATGCTTGTAAGCGGAGGATTTACCGGGGACGGCGCGTGGCTTTATTACGGAATTTTTCACCTGGCCTATGCACCGGTTTTTTTCTTTTCTTCTTTTGAAGGAGAAGGAAGAACTTTTTTATGGGCACCTCTTGCTTATGAAATAGCCCTACTAGTGCCGGTGCTGATTTCCCTGTTCCTAAATAAGCGTGTATTCGCGTTTTCCTTTAAAAAAGGGATCGCTATTCTTTCAATTATTATAATAGGAATCGGCACTGGAGCTGCTGTGCAAATGAATCGGAACAAAACAGTGCTCCCTTCATATGGCTTTGAGTATGGGGGCGGGTTTTCAAGTACGGATCTGACACCTTATGAAGTGACAAATCCTGATAACAAGCTGCCAAAACTGAAAAACGGTGCAGATTTTACGATTGAAAAATCGAGTGAAATGCCTGTTCTTGACGGGGCGGAAGCCGCCTTTCCTGTGTATTCAGCATTTGCAGAAGCGACCTACAAAAATGTCCGGTCAGTCGTCTCGATGGAAAAGGAAGTTGTCAGCTTTACTAACACCATTTATGCCTATGAACGGCTGCTGTCTGGTGAGGTCGATCTTTATTTTGGCGCTGAGCCATCCAAAGAACAGCGGCTGATGGCTGAGGAGGCAGGGAAAGAGCTTGTCATGACACCGATTGGAAAAGAGGCATTTGTTTTCTTTGTTAATCCCGGCAATAAGATTGACAGTCTATCCGTATCTGACATTCAGGGCATTTATTCTGGTGAAATTAATAATTGGTCTCAGCTTGGAGGCAAGGATGAAAAGATAGTTGCTTTTCAGAGGCCTAAAAACTCTGGAAGCCAGACACTGCTTGAAAAGATTATGGGGAATACGGCGATTGAAAAACCATTAAAAGAGGAAGTGCCTCAAGGGATGGGCGGCATCATTGAGCAAGTCGCTGATTATCGGAATTATGAGAACGCCATCGGGTTTTCTTTCCGCTTTTTTGCAACGGGAATGAAGGAAAATCAAGACATTAAGCTTCTTACAATTGATGGAGTCGAACCGGTTCCGGAATCTATTTCAAGCGGGGAGTATCCTTTTACCGCGAATCTTTATGCCATCAGCTTAAAATCAAATCCCAATAAAAACATCGACCCGTTTTTGGAATGGATGAGAGGGCAACAGGGTCAGCAGATTGTTGAAGAGATTGGGTACATAAGATATGAATGAACTTACCTTAATAACACTGTAACAAATATGACAACAAACACCCCTTCCTAAAAAAGGAAGGGGTGTTTGTTGTCCATCTTAACGTCTGCTTTTTTCTCCGCCTTTTTGTCCGATCTCCTGGTAAAACTCCTTATCATGTGAATCAGCGGTGGCTTGTCCGCCTTTGCGTCCAGCCTCCTCACGGCTCATTTTCCCTTTATTGTCAGAACTGCTGCTGCTATTATTTGACTGATTTTGATTTGAGGAACTTGCTTGTCCGCCTTTGCGTCCAGCTTCCTCACGGCTCATTTTCCTGTTATTGTCAGAACTGCTGCTGTTCTGATTCGATTGATTTTGCTGAGCGGCATTTGCCTGTCCGCCTTTTTGTCCGATTTCCTGGTAGAATTCCTTATCATGAGAGTCTGCTGTAGCCTGTCCACCCATCCGGCCGGCTTCTTCGGGGCTCATCTTGCCATTTTTCTGGTTAGCCATCATACATTCCTCCTTAGAATATGGATTTTAACTACGTTGTTTACTTACCCGTCTCTGAAGGGATAAAACGGAATTATGATAAAAAATTCCAAAAGGCCTAGTTAGAATCTGTTAAATAGATAATATGAACCAAGTGTAAAAAGAAAATGATGTATGAGTCAAAGGGGTCTTTTATATAGAAAAAGCTATGGTGTACGAAGAAAGGAAAATTACAGAATGAAAAAGTGCATGAATCTGGGATTAGATTGATGCACTTTTTATATGAGCAGCTGCCGCTATAATTAGTTCTTAGAATGAACCCGCGTGAAAGGGAATCAAGCTTTTTCCCTTTGGTCATATTCCTCCTTCAGGCGCTTAATATCTTCTTTAGGCGGTAAACCAAACATGCGCAAATATTCACGGCTGAATTGCGATGGACTTTCATAGCCTACCTGGAATGCAACATCTGCTGCATCTGCTGATTTTGATAATAACAAGCTTCGGGCTTCTTGAAGTCTCAGTTGTTTTTGGAATTGAATTGGGCTCATCGCGGTTATCTCTTTAAAGTGCCGATGAAGGGAAGAAACACTCATATTTGCTATTTCCGCAAGTTCCTCAATCTTAAATGACTTTTCATAGTTAGTCATGATATGTTCAATCACTTCACTGATATGATGGGTAGAACTTCCTTCTATTGCGATTTGTTTCAGCATGTCCCCATGTTCTCCTTGCAGAACCCTATAGATGATTTCTTTCACGATTAGAGGAGCGGGTACCTTGATGTCTTTTGGAGTATCCAGCAAACGAACTAATCTTGATACCGCGTCTAGCAAAGATGGATCTATTTTACTGACATACATACCTCGTTTAGCATTTTTCTTCTTGTCGGATTCCATTTGAAATTCACGTAACACCTCTAATATTTTACTAGAAGTGAATTCAAGTTTGAGAGCCAGATAAGGAATTTCGAAAGACCCTTCTGTGACTTGTCCGGTAATTGGCAGGTTAACGGATGCAACAAGGTAATCGGCAGGACCGTACCTGAATCGATCCTGTGAAAGCAATACCTCCTTCATCCCTTGAACGACAATGCATAAGGAAGGCTTGTGAACTCCGTAATTTGGCCCAGTTTCTTTAGAGTAACGGGAGAAAAATAAAGACGGTATTGAAGTTATTTGAGTCCCGTCCCTTCCTGTATGACTCTCTATGGTTTTTGCAAGCTCAACTCTTTGTCTGACTATTTGTTCAAACATAAATCCCTCCTTTGTTTACTTCATCCTCGATGGTGCCATTATAAAGCTAATTCACTTTCTTCGTAAATGGTTGTGAGAGTATTAGGCAATGGTTTGATACGAATGTGATACCAATGGCATTTTTATATGTTGCATAATGATGTAAAAGGATTAATTTCTAGGATTCCCCTGTCTGTAGTACGGGCAGGGGGAACAACCAGTTTGATAACCAGCAAATTAGCCGGTTATCTAATTGTTACTGCGTGCTCCATTCTGGTTATGTTTTCTTTGACCATTGTAAATATTTTCATCAATACTCTTATCCAGCAAGATACCACGAATGGTATTTTAGGGAAGGTGATGTCCATTCAGACTGCTCTCGTTATGACAGCGACTCCAGTTGGCCAGATCCTATTTGGAAATCTGCTTGATACATTTGCTAAAGACGTATATTTATTGATTTTTGGTGTAGGAATTCTCTGCCTAATTATTAGGATGGCAGTTAAAAGGGTATACAAAAGCAAGGAAAAGACGGTTTTATTGGAACATAGTGGAGGAATGTAAGATTCTTTTATAAGTAGATTGGAAGAATGAAAAACAACAGTCAAAAGGAACTCTTGGCAGTCCGGTAGTTCCTTTTTTCACTGTTGCCTGAATAATAAAACTTGAGTCAATTTTGCAAATTAGTTTAATCTTGCTCTAGGAGGATAAGTGATATTCCCAAGAATAACTGCATTTCCAGCACCTGTTGCTGCGGGAACGTTACTAGCGTTACCGTGATATGTTTCATTTGCAAGTAATGCGAATGCTACAGCTTCTTTAGATTCCGAAGAATAACCTAATTCCTCTTGAGTTATAACTTTGATTGAGTTGCCGAGTAAGGATTGAATCATTTCTAATAATGTGTGGTTGTAGCTACCGCCTCCACCTATAATCACTTCATCTATATCGGTCTTTGGGAAAATATAGGTCTGGTAATTCTCGACAATCGACTTAGCTGTAAACATTGTCACAGTTGTTAATATGTCTTCTTTTGAAAGTGTTTTAAAAGCTTCTAAAAGTTTTACAACATATTGTTTTCCAAACAGTTCTCTTCCAGTCGACTTAGGAGGGGCGCTCATAATGTATGGGTGATTCATACAATATGATAAGAGATCTGCATTCACTTTTCCTTGTTTAGCAATCTTACCGCCCTTGTCATAATTGATCCCGAATAATTGGCGGCACACTTCATCTATAATCATATTTCCCGGTCCTGTATCAAAAGCCTCCATATCACTTAGTGATGCACCCTTTGGCAGAACAGTTACATTCCCTATTCCCCCGATGTTTTGAAGTAGTCTTCCCTTAGTTTCACTCCGATAAAGGATATATTCTGTATAGGGGACTAAAGGTGCGCCTTGTCCTCCTGCAGCCATGTCCATCGTGCGGAAATTGGATATGACCATTGTGTCTGTGTCGTGGGCAATTACTGCAGCTTCTCCAATTTGGAATGTAGAGGGGACAAAATGATTCTCCGCCAAAGGCTGATGGTAAATGGTTTGTCCATGAGAACCTATAAGATTTAATTCTTCAATTGGAAGATTAGCTTTCTTACAAACTTCTTTTACGCCATCTGCAAATAATTTACCTAATTTGAAATTCAGACTGCAAATTAACTGCACATTAGAAGTCTCAACAGATAGGGACTGTATAATCTCTGATTCAATATCTTTTGGAAAGGGATAAGTGATGAACTCTATTATTTCTAAGTCAGTATCTAACCCACTATTGTGAACCCGAACCAGTGCGGCATCTATTCCATCTAAAGATGTACCAGACATTAATCCTACAATGTACATTTCCTTTTCCTGCTTTCATTAGAATTTATCAACGTTATTTTACTTTTACATGAATTGGTCTTGTTGGTTTGCTTTCATTGTGGGTACGGTCTAGGGCAGTTAGAACATATGTATACGTCCGCCCTTTTATTGCTGTTTTATCGAAGAAAACTTGACTCAAATTTTCATTATGAATAGTAGCTATCAAATTTCTAGAATCTTCAATATTTCCTTTTTTCTTCCCTTCAAAACGATAAATCGCATAATAGGAGGTATCACCATGATTCTGAGCTTCAACTTTTAGTTTTATGCCATCACTGGTTTGTTTTAATTGAATGACTTTTGGTGCATGTGGAGCACGATTATCTATCCAGGTCATTGGGGGAACTAATGCAGGATGTTTATATAAATCGGTAGTTAGACGATCTGCAATCCCAAGAGGATTTCTGCGTAAATCTTTTGCGCTGAAATGCATGCTCCCATCAAATTCTTCATAAGTTCTATTCAATTTTATCTGATTTGGCATTTCTTCTGGATTAAACCAGTTTTGTACACCGTTAGACACTGTATTAATCTTATAGGTTGCTTGTCCAATATAAAGGTGAACATTTTTTCCTTTGACCTCTTGTGTCCACCAATCAAGGAGCTTGGCGTAATCTGCAACAGGGAGGCCGATATTCCAATACAGTTGGGGTGCTATGTAATCTATATAGCCATTGTTGATCCACGTTCTGGTATCTGCATATAAATCATCATAATTTGTTTGCCCTGCCTGGGTATCAGATCCTGTTGGATCAGCTGATTTATTGCGCCACACGCCGAATGGGCTAATACCAAACTTGACATAAGGTTTTTCCATTTTAATAGCTAGATTGATATCTTCCACTAAGTTGTTAACATTGTTACGGCGCCAGTCTTCAACATTAGAAAAATTATCCATTCCATATTTTCGATAGGAGGCTTGATCAGGAAATGGCACTCCAGCAATCTTGTATGGATAGAAATAATCGTCCATATGGACAGCATCAATATCATATTGTTTAACGACTTCTATTATTCCATCAGTTACAAATTGCTGAACTTCTGGATTGCCCGGATCGAAATACAATTGTTGTCCATAGGGAATAACCCATTCAGGATTTTTTCTGGCAGGATGAGCCTCGGGAAGTTTTTCAAGGTCTGATAATTCAGCTGTCTTCCCTAAAGACATTGTAATTCGGTAGGGATTAAACCAGGCGTGGAACTCCATGTTGCGCTTGTGTGCTTCTTCAACCATGAATGAAAGTGGGTTGTAGCCAGGGTCTTTCCCTTGAACCCCAGTTAAATACTCTGACCAAAGTCCGTACTCAGATGGGTAAAATGCATCTGCCGTTGGTTTAATTTGCATGACGACTGCATTCATTCCCATTGCTTTTTGTTCATCCAAATAGCGCGTGAATTCTTCTTTCTGAGTCTCAATTGGCAATCCTGGTTTTGATGGCCAGTCAATATTCAGTACACTAGCCATCCATGCTGCCCGCAATTCCTCCTTTAAGTACACTGTGTTTTCTGGAATCAATCGTGACTCAGCGTTTGCAGCCGAATGTGAGGGGAGGATAAGAGAACCTCCTATGATCGCAGCCATTGCGAGTGAACCTGCTTTTCTTTTTACCCTTTGAATACCCATAACCAGTACAACCCCTTTAAAAATATTTATATAAATTATTTGTAAGCGTTAACAAATAATAAATATCTTATTTAACTCTATTTTCAAGAAAGAGAGATTTTTAGAAAATTCTACTAATGTCATTTTAAAATTTTTTTTTAAAAATGTATATAATATATTGATAATTATTTTTAAAAGTGTTATATTTTCATATATTAAAGCGTTTCCATATTTGCTGACAAAAAGGATGATGATTGTATGCTGGATCATTTAACAACAGAGCGTCGTAATGAGAGGACAATGCGTTTAGATGAAATGAAAACGCTTGAATTCCTCGAAGTGATGAACGAAGAAGATAGTAAAGTAGCTAACTGTGTAAAAAAAGAGCTGCCTCAAATTGCAAGAGCGGTAGATATGATCATTGAAGCCAAGAAACAAAATGGAAGGCTGATTTATCTTGGAGCCGGAACCAGCGGACGAATTGGTTTACTGGATGCTGTGGAATGTCCTCCTACATTTAATACGGACCCAAGTGAAGTCGTTGGGCTTATCGCAGGCGGGGAGAATGCATTCATTAAAGCGGTTGAAGGCGCAGAAGACAGTTTGGAATTCGGTATTGAAGATTTAAAAAAGAATCAATTGACAAATAAAGATGTTGTTGTAGGCATAGCTGCCAGCGGAAGAACGCCTTATGTTATCGGCGGTTTAAAATATGCTGCTCAGATAGGGGCGAAAACCATATCTCTAAGCTGCAACAGAGGTTCAGAGATTGGAAAAATAGCTGACATTGCCATAGAAGTTGTTAATGGACCGGAAGTGTTAACGGGTTCAACCAGACTAAAAGCCGGTACATCTCAAAAGCTGGTGTGCAATATGCTTTCTACAGCATCCATGGTAGGAGTAGGCAAAGTGTATGGTAACTTGATGGTGGATCTGCAGTTAACAAATGAAAAATTAGTTGAACGCGGAAAGCGAATTATTATGGACGCTACTGAATGTACATATGAAGTGGCAGAAGAGTTTCTCGAAAAAGCAAAATCACAGCCGAAAATTGCGATCGTAATGATCTTAACAAACCTTTCTTATGAAGAAGCAACAAATCGTTTAAAGACAGCTCATGGTTTTATAAGACAAGCGATCTAAATTTTAATAACTATTCTAGGAGGCAAAAAAATGAAGGTATTATTCGTTTGTTCAGGCGGAATGTCAAGTGCAATCGTTGTAAACGCTTTAAAAAAAGAAGGGGAAAAGAAGGGACAAGCTATTGAGGTATTAGCAGTAGGCACGCAGGAATTTGATTCAGAGGTGAAAAACGGGTGGGATGTAGCAATGGTAGCTCCACAGGTCAAACACCGTTTTGACGGATTCAAAGCATCAGCCGATGAAGCAGGCGTTCCTTGTGGAATAATCCCGGCTCAAGCATACAGCCCACTTGGTGGACCAGCATTATTAAAAATTATCACAGAGACAGTTCAAAAATAATCTTCTAAAACTCTTCAACCAAAGGGGAAAAATGTATGGAAAAATTCGTGTCTTTTTTAGAGAATAATTTATCGACACCAATGGCCAAATTATCTGAGCAAAAGCACCTCAGAGCAATTCGTGATGGAGTAGTGTCAGCTTTGCCGTTTATTATATTCGGAAGTCTTTTCCTTCTGATTGCTTTTCCGCCAGTGTCAGCAGATTCTGCTGTGGGAGAGTGGGCAGCAAAAAATATTGCAGAAATATTAATTCCATATCGTTTAACTATGTATATTATGACACTCTATATCACGTTTGGTATAGGATACAGTTTAGCCCAAAGTTATAAACTCGATCCGTTGTCCGGCGGATTACTGGCACTGGCAGCGTTTCTCTTCACAATCGGAATTAACACGATGGAAGGTGTCGGTTTTGTATTGCCAATGGTAAACCTTGGCGGACACGGACTTTTTGTTGGAATGCTTGTATCCATTTTTGCTGTAGAAGTTTTACGCCTTTGTAAAACTAAAAACATTACGATTAAAATGCCTGATTCAGTTCCTACATCAGTGGCACGTTCTTTCGAGGCATTAATTCCGGTAACACTCGTTTTGGTT
Organism: Peribacillus frigoritolerans; assembly: GCF_004358755.1. GTDB lineage: Bacteria > Bacillota > Bacilli > Bacillales > Bacillaceae > Bacillus_P. Next base: position 937,360 of record NZ_SMZY01000001.1, read on the forward strand.
GTTATGACAATTATCACAGTTGTTCTTGATGTTGACATGCATTCGCTAGTAGATAAAGCTGTAGCACCATTAGTCAGCGCAGGAGATACTTTACCAGGAGTATTAGTTCCGGTATTTTTGATTACTTTTTTCTGGTCATTCGGTATTCATGGAGTATCTGTTGTCGGAGCAGTTGCACGCCCGGTTTGGGAAGTCTATTTAGCGAATAACTCTGCAGCTGTCGCTGCTGGTAAAGCAATCCCTCACGTGGCACCTGAAACATTTTTCCAATGGTTCATTTGGATTGGAGGCTCAGGAGCTACCCTTGGTTTAGTCATTGCCATGCTCTTAACTGCCAAATCAAGCTATAGTAAAGCAATGGGAAAAGCTACAATTGTTCCAAGTATCTTCAATATTAATGAACCAGTTATTTTCGGTATGCCTATTGTTTTAAATCCTATTTTAATTATACCGTTTGTTGTCACACCTCTTATCGGTGCTACACTTGCCTATGTTGTAACTTCCATTGGACTGGTAAATCCAACTTATGTCATGGTGCCATGGACTTTGCCGGCACCTATAGGCGCCTACCTATCAACAGGAGGAGACTGGAGAGCAATAGTTCTATGTCTGACGAATATCGCCATTTCAGTTATTGTTTATTTACCATTCTTTAAGATGTACGACAAAAAGCTTCTTGCTATGGAAACTGCTGATACAGAAGTATCTGCAGACAGTAAAAAAATTGCCCTATAAGAGTATAAAGGGAGTTTGGAGCACATAGTCCCAGACTCCCTTTGTTCATTAGAAAAGAGGAAGATTACCATGAAGCAAGTGCACAGAATTCATTTCTTTTCATATAAAAGTGCTTTTTTATTTTTTTGTTTTATGCTTATTCTTAATCTTGTTTTAAATCCGATCTTATATGGATTTGGCATAGATAAAGAGCTATCTCTCTTTTTGGTAAATACAATTGGAATAAGTGCCTGTCTAGTTTTGATACTGGTGTTTATAGAGGGAAAGTTCAAAGAGAAGAAAAAATCAGGCCAGTTATTCTTGCTGTTGCTCCTGCTAAACGGTTTGATTTGTTTTTCTATTCTTTATGGCTAAGCAAAACTAAACTCTAAACTGAGGTGTATGAATTGATCAATAACAACATTGGATTAAAGGTAGCCACTATTGGAGGCGGATCCAGCTATACTCCGGAACTTATTGAGGGCTTTATCAAACGTTATCATGAATTGCCGATCAGAGAATTATGGCTGGTAGATATTGAAGCAGGCAGAGAAAAACTTGAGATTGTAGGAGATCTGGCAAGAAGAATGGTAGAAAAAGCCGGAGTTCCTATGGAGATTCATTTTACAATGGACCGACGCAAAGCTTTGAAGGATGCTTCATTTGTTACGACTCAGATGAGAGTAGGATTACTGGATGCGAGGATTAAAGATGAACGTATTCCTCTTCAAATGGGCTTGATAGGACAAGAAACAAATGGCGCGGGAGGTCTGTTTAAAGCACTTAGAACAATTCCGGTTCTGTTGGAAATTGCAGAAGAAATGCAGGAACTTTGTCCAGAAGCATGGCTTATTAATTTTACAAACCCTGCTGGGATGGTAACAGAGGCATTGCTGCGCTACAGCAGCCATAAAAAAGTAATTGGCGTATGCAATGTACCTTTTAATATGCATCTTTCTATTTCTAAAATGCTCGGTGTTGAAATGAATAGAGTACATATTGATTTTGCTGGTCTTAATCATATGGTGTTCGGACTCCATGTATATTTAGATGATCAGGAAATTACAAATAGAGTGCTTGAAATGCTCGGAGATCCTGAAATTCAGATGACGATGAAAAATGTTGCCCCTTTACCATGGAATCCAAGATTCTTAAAGTCATTAGGCGTTGTTCCTTGCCCTTACCATCGTTATTACTACAAAACCAGTAATATCCTAAATGAAGAAATGGAAGCATTTAAATCCGGAAAAACAAGAGCTGAAATCGTAAAAAAATTAGAAGAAGGACTTTTTGAATTATACAAAGACAAGGACTTGGACGTTAAACCGCCACAATTGGAACAGCGTGGAGGAGCATACTACAGTGATGCGGCATGTAATGTTATTTCGTCCATTTATAATGATAAAAAGGATATTCAAGTGTTGAATGTTCAAAACAAAGGATCAATTAGTGATATTGAGTACGATTCAGCAGTCGAAGTCAGCTGTATCGTGACTAAGAACGGCCCAATTCCTTTGACTATGGGGAGACTGCCGATTCAAATAAATGGATTAGTCCAGCAAATTAAATCCTTTGAGCGAATTGGAGCAGAAGCTGCTGTTGCCGGGTCATATGATAAAGCGCTATTGGCGCTTACAATTAATCCGCTTATCCCAAGTGACGATTTAGCTGAAAAGGTACTGCAGGAATTACTAAAAGCCCATAAAGAGTACTTGCCACAATTCTTTAATTCAGAAAGACTGCAAGAACCCGTTGAAATTTAAAGGTTCAATTAATACATTTTCAGGGAGTGTTATTGAAATGGAAGAGATAAAAAACCAAGAGATGGAAATATTTGAAATTATTTCGCATGGCGGCAATGCAAGAGGACTTGCATTTGAAGCATTAACAGAAGCGGAACAATTTAATTTTGAAAAAGCGGAAGAATTGATTAAACAAGCTTCTGATGAACTCAACTTAGCCCACAAAACTCAAACTAAATTAATTCAGGCAGAACTAAACGGTGCGCCGAGCGAGAAAACGCTGCTTATGATTCATGCTCAAGATCATTTAATGACGGCAATCAGTGAACAGAAGCTCATTGATCACATGATTCGCATTATAAAGAAATTAGCTCCGAAAGATTAATTAATTTGAGGTGAAAGTAAATGAAAAAGCTTGGCATTTCCATTTATCCTGAGCATTCAACTGTGGAAAAGGATAAAGAATATATAGCTCTAGCCCATAAGCATGGCTTTAAAAAGATCTTTACATGCCTTTTGTCAGTAGAAGGCGATAAAGAAAAAATTATGAGAGAATTTAAGGAAACGATTTCATATGCGAATGAATTAAATATGGAAGTCATGATCGACATTGCTCCGAGAGTTTTCGGAAAGCTTGGTATTTCATACAATGATCTATCGTTTTTTGCAGAGCTTGGTGCTTATGGAATTAGACTTGATATGGGATTTACGGGAAATGAAGAAGCCATAATGACTCATAATCCATATGATTTAAAAATAGAGATTCCAATGAGCAATGCCAATAAATATTTGGATAATATCATTTCATATCGACCTAAAAAAGAAAATCTGGAAGGCTCACATAACTTCTATCCACATCGCTATGCAGGATTGAGCTATGCACACTTTTTAAAATGCTGTGAGCAATTCAAAAAGCATAATATCCGTACAACTTCATTCATTAACTCACACTCAGCGACATTTGGCCCGTGGCCGGTTACAGAAGGGCTATGCACGCTTGAGATGCATCGTGAATTGCCAATTACAACTCAGGCCAAGCATTTATTTGCAACAGGATTAATTGATGACATTGTAATTGCCAATGCTTATGCATCAGAAGAAGAATTAAAGGCTCTCAGCATGGTAAACAGCCAGATGATTACGTTCCAAATTGAGCTGCATAGCACCATAACAGATTTAGAGAAAAAGATTGTACTGGAAGAGCTTCATTTTTACCGTGGTGACGTATCAGAATATCTTGTCCGCTCCACTCAGTCAAGGGTAAAATATAAACAAGAAGAATTCAAGCCAACGTATACTCCCGATATTAAACGAGGAGATATTCTAATCGAAAACGAGCTTTACGGCCAGTACAAAGGAGAACTGCAAATTGCTTTAAAAGATATGCACAATTCAGGTAAAACAAATGTCGTCGGAAGAATAGCTGAAGATGAAATCATACTCCTGGATTACTTACAGTCGTGGGATAAATTCCAGTTTACAATTGAATAAAATTAACAAGAAGGAAGGAATAGAAGGAATTCCTTCCTTTTTTTTTACTGAAAGGAGAAAGAAATGGACTACATTATTGGAGTAGACGGCGGAGGAACAAAAACAGAAGCAGTTGCTTATGATTTATATGGAAACAGATTAAATGAAGGTAAATCGGGGTTCGGTAATTTACTTGTTGACGAAGACAAGGCCATTGAACATATTATTCAAGCCATTCAAGATTGCATGGAGCCATTTAATATACATGAATGCCGGTATATTTGTTTAGGTTTAGCCGGTTATGGAGGTGTCGAGAACCCTTTAAAACTGGAAAATGCGTTAAACCAGGCATTTAAATCACCCTTTACTATCTTTAATGATGGTGTAATTGCACATGCAGCTTCACTGAAAGGGCAAGATGGAATTTTAACCATTTCTGGTACAGGCTCAGTCAGCATTGGTATTAAAAGTGGTCTTGAAAGAATGGCAGGCGGATGGGGACATCTTCTAGGAGATGAAGGGAGCGGCTATTGGATTGCAATGCAGGCATTTATCAAAATGACAGAAGAAGAAGATTGTGGTCTTCCACACAACCCTGTGACAGAAGAAATCCTCTCCGCCCTGGGGTATGATCGGGCAGCAGGAATAAAAAAATTCATCTACAAAGCATCGAAAGCAGATATCGCTGCCTTTACTCCCACAATTGTAAAACATGCTAATTATGGAGATGACTTTGCTCGCAATATTCTCGAAGAGGCCGGATCCTATCTTGCAAAAACAACTTTGAATGTTTGCGAGACGTTAAATTTCCCTCAAAATGTTACAATAGCAATAAAAGGAAGTATATTGACCAATATAAAAATAGTGCAAGATTCTTTTGTGAAACATCTTAAGGAAAGCAAACCAGACGCTGCCATTATCACTGAAGAGGTGTCTTCTACTTTAGGGTGTTACTATCTTGCTCTTAAACGTATTGGTACATGATGAGGAGAACAGACCTACTATGCATGTTGAAAATATCTTATTGAGAATCGAAAGCTTACTTAATCAATTGCCTAAGTCTGAAAAAAAAATCGCAGTGTATATTTTAGAAAACCCTAAAGACATAGTTAGAATGACAATTCATGAGCTTGCTTCTCAGGCTGCTGCCAGCAGTTCAGCAGTAACAAGATTTTGCCGTTCTATCGGGGTAAACAGCTTTTCAGAATTAAAAGTTTCTTTGTCTTCTCTTTTGGCGTATCCTGAGAAACAAGGTTTTTTTGATATTGAATTGAATGAATCTATATCCGCAATCAAAGATAAGATTGTTTCAAATTCTGTTCAAGCTATCCAAGAAACAGCTCATCTGCTTGACGAAGCAATTATTGAAAAGGTGATTGACAGCATTGAAGGAGCAGACATTATTTATGTTTATGGATTGGGCGCTTCCTGGCTTATAGCTGAAGATATAACACAGAAGTGGCTCAGGCTTGGGAAGGTTGTAAGTGCTTATCAGGATCCTCATATTACGACAACTGCACTTGCAGCATCCCCGAAAAATACTGTGTTTTTCTGTATTTCTAATAGCGGTGAAACAGAGGAAATCCTTCAACTTGTTGATATCGCTAAAGCATATGGCATAAAAACAATTGGATTATCGAGGTTTGGCAACAATCGCTTAGCAAAAAAAGTAGACATGCCTCTTCACCACGTTCGCGCTCCTGAAGCTAAATATAGAAGTGCAGCAACTAGTTCTTTATTTGCCCAATTTATAACCATAAGTATAATCTTTTATGCTTACTTATCTAAGTTTTATAATGAGAATAAAAATGAAATTGAGCGTTCAAGAGAATCTGTTCTAAAATTCACAAAGAGAAATACTGACTGAAATATATACAGCTTGGACATTAATTACTAGACTTTTCAGCATGACCTTAATTGGTTGTGCTTTTTTAATGTATAACAACAACATATTTTGATAATTAATTTTATTTATTTGTACTTAATATTGAAATTTAATTTTAAAGCGTGGTATTATTCTATTGGTAACGATTTCATAAAACGAAACAATTAAGGGGTTGTGAAAAATGAAACTGCTTGAAGCTAAAGACCATATTGAAATGAGCAGACTTGCAGCTGATATTATTCTTGAGCAAATACGTGCTAAAAGCAATGCAGTGCTAGGACTTGCTACTGAAGGAACAGTTCTTAAAACTTATCAAGAGCTTATTCTTAATCACAAGGTACATGGTACGTCCTTTGCCCAGGTAAGAACATTTAATTTAGATGAATATGTTGGCTTGTCTAAAAATCATGAAAACAGCTATCATGCGTATATGAAAAAACACTTATTTGATGAAATAAACATTCAGTCATCAAATACAAATCTCCCTAATGGAGAAGCAAAAGATTTAGAAAAAGAATGTATTTCTTATGAATCAATGATTCATAAAATGGGAGGCATTGATCTGCAGCTTCTTGGAATTGGGCAGAATGGGCATATAGGATTTAACGAACCTGGCACATCATTTAACTCAAAGACCCAAATTATAGAGTTAGAAAAATCTACGAGAATAGCGAATTCGAGATACTTCAATTCTCTAGACGAAGTGCCGACTCATGCTGTTACAATGGGGATATCTACTATTATGCAGAGTAAAAAAGTACTTCTCCTTGCTTCTGGTTTACAAAAAGCGTCCATTTTATATGAACTTTTCAATTCAGAAGTGACCGATGTTATTCCTGCTACAATTCTAAAGGAGCATCCGAATGTCATTATTATCGCTGATCAGGAAGCTTTGTCTAAATTGCATCAAGTTAAGGGAAATGTATACGCTAAATGATTGAAAAGGATGCTATGCTCCCACTTTATTATCAGCTGCAACAGTCAATTAAGAAGGCTATTCAAGAAAATGAATTAAATCCTGGGGATATGATACCTTCAGAAAGAGAATATGCTGAAAAATATAAAATAAGCAAGATGACCGTTAGGCAGGCATTAACTAACCTTGTGAAAGAAGGACTTTTAAACCGAGAACAAGGAAAGGGAACATTCATATGCCAAAAGAAAATTGAACACTCTTCTAGTGAGTTGGCAGGTTTTTCTGAAAGTATGATTTCAAAAGGAATTGAACCAAGTACTTTTGTCGTTAGTTTTATAGAAGTCAAAGCAAGCATTGAACAGGCTGAAAAACTTAAAGTAGAACAAAACACTACGCTCTACGAAATAAAACGTGTAAGATATGCAAATCAGCTTCCCATAGCTTATGAGATACTCAATATTCCCAAAGAACTTTTGCCGGACCTTACAACAAAGGTTGCAGTCACTTCAATATATGATTATATAGAACAAAAAGCAGGACATAAAATTCATTATGGAAGAGAAACCATTGAAGCTTCAATCGCACAAAACGAAGATGCTGATCTTTTAAAGTTGAAAGAAGGGGAACCTGTTTTGTTAATTGAACGTTTAAGTAAACTCAATTCAAATAAACCTTTCGAGATCGTTAAGTCGGTTTATCGAGCTGACAGATTTAGTTATGCAATTGATATGAAACGCAAGCGAGTATAAACTATTTTTTATATGCAAATTGAACTTAATACCTGGCCACGGAATAATTAGAGACCAGGCCGTTGATACGCTCCGTTAATTAATAAGGTCGATTTTGCCTGATCAACTTAGTGTAGCCTCTTCAATTAAACCCTTTGTTCAGCAAAGGGTTTTCGGTTTAGTTTAAACATTTGTTGATGGATATAAATCCTAATTGTATTAAGGAATTACTTTCTTTATATGGAATTAAACCTTTAAAAGACAATTGATTAAAAAGCTCATTGACCTAATGTCAATAAGCTTTATTAATCCAATTGGATTTTCATTTCTATTATATTTAAAGGACCTTGTGAAAAAAGAGCTGACAGTTTTTCTGCCATATATTCAGATGAAAACATCATATCATTTTGAAGCCACCAATCAATTATACCCACGACCGAATTCGATAAATAACTAAACAGCATATCATGAGGAATCGGCAAGGACACTGTAGGTGGGATATGTAATAAGCTGATACGAATTCTTTTTACGATTGGTACAAAACAATGTGAATTTAGTGAAGATAGAATGTTGAAGGATATTCCCCATATGGCACCATTACTGAAAGCAGCTTAGGGTTCATTAGTTAATATTCAATGAGTTTTATTTTGGAATATGATTTAGACATTTGAAGCACGGATTAGTCAGTAAAACCATTAAAGTACGGACTTTGATCCTGTCGGGCAGCATCACTGACATCCACCTCATGGAAAGGTTGGACGAAGGAATTTTGGAGCGTAGACTCTGTGAGACATGGGAGGGTTGACCTCCATGAGACATGTGGACATCCACCAGTGCGACCATACTTTTACTGGATAACCACTTTTTTGGATAGGAGTGGTTAGGGTGTTAAGAACTTTTTTCTCTAACATACCAAAAATATCCTTACTTTCAACTTACATCCATAACTTTGATGTCTAATTAAAAAAATCAGAATGAAATCTTAAGAAAAAGCTAAAAATCTAGAGTTATTCCTTTCTTTATAGAGGGAGGTAAATGGAATAGGGACGTTTGTTCAGTTATTGGTAAGAATATCGTACCTTATTAAATGTTGTTATTTTGGATTTTGCATTTACATATAATATTAACCAGAGTATTATAAATTTAATAATAAATGCGATGAAGAGAAGAGTAGATAAAATCAATTCTTTCTAGAGAGCTCCGTTTGGTGAGAAGGAGCAAGAATGATTTATTGAAACAAGCCTCTGAGTGTCATATCGGAACCTCATGGGGATGGTGTGGCGGGAGCTCCCGTTATAGAGCTAAGGTATAGAATGATTGTACTTGATAAGATTAGTATGGCGACATATTAATAAACTGGGGTGGCACCACGATTATAAAATCTCGTCCTCAAGACTTAGGTCTTGGGGGTGGGATTTTTTTGTTTTGTACATAGTTATTTTATATCTGCAAATTTAGTTTTTACGTGATTAGGAGAGGAGATAGGAAAGAATAGTTATGAATAAAAACCTTGCTTCTTGGCAATATCCATTCATTCTATTAATGGGAATCGGAGTTTCAAATGTTGGCGAATGGATTTATTTTATAGCACTTAATTTAATCGTGTTGGATATGACCAATTCACCTCTTGCCGTATCAGTACTTTATATTATTAAACCGTTGGCTTCTCTAGTTACGAATTTTTGGGCGGGGAGTATGATTGATCGAATAAACAAACGAAAACTTATGGTTTTTCTTGATTTATTCCGTGCTGTATTTATAGCTTTTTTACCCTTCATGTCATCCATATCCCTAATTTATATAGTTGTATTTATAATAAATATGGCAAGCTCTATGTTTGGTCCGACTTCTATGATTTATATAACAAAATTAATTCCTCAAGAAAAAAGAAAACAATTTAATTCCCTGCATAGTCTAGTTACATCAGGTGCATTTTTAATTGGACCAGCAGTTGCAGGCTTATTATTTTTTATAGGTACGGCGATATTTGCAATTTATATTAACGCACTAGCATTATTTATATCAGGAATTATTACTCTTTTAATGCCTAATATAGAAAAACAAACAGTTGCTACATCACCAAATAATAGGCTATCGATTGCAGTAATAAAAAATGATTGGATTTCTGTCGTTGAATTTAGCCAGCAATCTCGTTACATCATGCTGATTTATTTTTTGTTCAGTTGTGTAATGGTAGTAATGGCGAGTGCCGTCGATTCCCTTGAAGCAGCTTTTGCCAAAGAGGTCCTATTTTTGTCAGACAGTGAGTATGGCTTTTTGGTCACAATTGCAGGAGCTGGCATTATAGTCGGATCTATCATTAATTCCTTAATAGTTAAAAAACTGGAAACATCCATATTAATTGGTCTGGGGACTGTTTTAGTCTCAACTGGGTATATTATCTATGCTTTTTCAAATTCTTTTCTCGTTGCTGCAATAGGTTTTTTTATTCTAGCCTTTTTTATTGCTTATGCTAATACTGGCTTTCTTACATTTTATCAAAACAATATACCTGTTGATGTTATGGGCCGTATTGGGAGTGTCTATAGCTTAATACAAGCGATTTTAATCATAACAATCACTAGCATTATGGGAGTGGCAGCTCAGATTACTTCAATTGAGACAGTTGTTATTTTAGGTGTATTAATCATGATGATATTATCCATAATCTTATGTGCTTTTACCTTAATACCTGCAAATAAACAATTCTATGAAGCTGAAGCTGCTGAAACTAGGGGTCTTTAATCTGAGACTAATGGGCTTTTCAATGATCTTCAATTAACCGATCTAATAGAAGCAGCTGGTTATTCCATTAGGAGGCTATCGAAAATAAGATGGTCCTCCTTTTTTTGTAAAAATAGTCATTGTGCAACCGAGGATTATTTGAAATAATTGGTATTGAAAATGAGATTCCAAAGAATTTTCTGATAAATTTAAGTTTCTGACCTTTTCTGGAGTTCTCCCAGTCGAACCAGCTGGAGGTTAACAATTTTTTTAAAACAAAGGGATTATCTTGATCAAAAGTGAAGGATATTGATTTGAATATTTTCGAACTACTCGCCATCTTTACGGTATTTTACGCTATCAGGCTTTATGGATTCGAACTATAAGACACGAAAAAAGAAGTGGGTAGTTCTTGATATAATTCTTGTTTCACTTTTAGTTCAGTGGATAATAAGTTTCTTAATTTAGTAGAGGAGGCTATATTAATGAGAGCAGCCATGGAAACAGAATTAGGTAAAATTAAGGGTTTGAAATTACAGTATGCAGGAAGATCATCTAATCTCTTTTGGCTCGTATTTGGAGAAATCGTTCAAATTATCAGGATAGGCAAAACAGAAGAAACAGCAGAATATGCATTACATATACAATGTTCGTGGAGGATTATATTAGAAAACAAAATTGTTGTAGCTTTTCGCGATTTCTATTCTCCAAAGTCGGAGTGGGACATTCTAAATGGAAATTTTGATTGGGATATTCAGGGTAACAATAGGTTTGATGAACGTATTAAATCTTTATTAAATCATGAACTATTTATAGAACGAATTATAGCCGATGATATCGGAGGATTCGCACCAATTTTATCAAACGGTTATAAGTTATCAGCATTTCCGGACAGTTCTGAAGATGATGGAGTTAGTGAGCACTGGAGGTTTTTTAATCGGCATGAAAATAGCCCGCATTTTGTTGTTTCTGGTGATGGGATTGAAAGAGTTTAATCTTCGGCAATTTGGTGAGATTGCAAAATTGAGAAACTCTTTTTATATGGCTAGAGGCTTTTGACTTAAGGGGGATTTTATGGGGAAATTATTGAAGATAATCACAAGTGTTTTTGTACTATATTTATTAACAGGATGTATAGCAGAAGAATATGATTTTACTCCTCCTGCTGTTACACTTTCAGCTTCTGATAGTATCCAATCAGAAGCGCTAAAAGAAGCGAATGTTTATTGGACAGGTGAAAATAGCAAGCTTCTGCAGAAAAAAACAGAAGATTTTCTCTCATTTGCCGGAGAACAAAAGCAGTTGTCCTTTACTGCAGGACAACGAATAGACATTCTATTTGACAGTGAAGATTTTGTGGTGGAAAAGTTAGCTGTTTCAGTTTGGAAAAATGATGAAAAGATTGAATTGGAATTAGATGAACAACGTTCCTTCTACTTCCCAAAAGAAAAAGGGAAATTTGCAATTGTGGTGGAACTAGAGACTGATAGAGGATCAGCACAATATGTAGGGAATCTTGCTATTAATTAATATCAAAAAATAGGGGATTTGCCAAGAAGGAGGAAATTTTTATGCAGTTTATGATGATTGTCAAAGCCTCGAAGAATTCGGAAGCCGGAAATCTCCCGAGCTCTGAGCACATTGAAGCGATGACGAAGTACAATGAGGAATTAGTTAAGGCAGGCGTGCGGGTTGCGGCTAAAGGACTTCATCCAAGTTCAAATGGGATTCGTCTTTCGTACCCCAAACCAGGGGAAAAGCCGGTGGTTACGGATGGTCCATTTACGGAATCGAAAGAATTGATTGCCGGATTCATTCTGATTGATGTGAAGTCGAGGGAAGAAGCCATCGAGTGGGCCATGCGGATGCCGGACCCGCAAGGACATGGGGAAGGACAGATTGAATTGCGTCAAGTATTTGAGGCGCCGGATCTGACAGAGGATGGTCGCAATATCAAAAGTAAAACGGAATATAGACTCAATTGACGAGGAGATCAATGACAATCTCGTGCGTCTCATCGAAGCGTTTATCCAAGAAGGGATTGACGCTCTTTTTATTGAATTCTATTTAAAACTCCAAATTATGGATTTAACTAACAGCAGAAATTTGTTGAGGTGATATAAGTGGTAAAGTTACGAAAAAAAGTCTCCTGCAGAAAGTGAAATTGAAGGAGGAGTTAGTAAGTATGACAATCACATTTGAAGAAACTGCCCAATTAGAAGTTCAAGCAGTCAAAGCATTGTATGATGATGTAAAATGGTCAGCCTACACTAGTGATATGCCCAGGTTGATGGAAGGAATTAAAAGTTCTCTGACGGTTATCACTGCTTGGGATCATGGAAAGTTAGTTGGGTTAATTAAAGTGGTGGGAGATGGAAAGACAATCATATATATACAAGATATATTGGTGCTAAAGGCATATCATAATAAAGGGATTGGCTCTCAGCTTCTTAAATTAATGTTATCAAAGTATACAGATGTTAGACAAAAAGTATTATTGACCAATGATGCAGCAGATGTAAGAGCTTTTTATGAAAAACACGGATTTTCTTCCTGTGATAAAGGAGATTTAGTGTCACTTTCAAAATTTGATTAAATTACCCGGTATTACTGCACAGTAAAAAAAGGAACTCCAACTTGATTTAGAGTTCCCAATTATAGCAACCTATAATGAAAGAAAGTTTTAATTCCAGTCATAATGGCGTTAAAAATAGGACATCAATTAGCGGGAATTGTTGACCAGCAACCTAGGCTAATTGATAGGTTCTTTTCCATGTTATTAAGCGGGTTTTCACCTTTCAGCCGAACCCGCTGCCAGTTAAGGTGCAGTCTTCGATTTGCCCAATACCTTCACACGGCCAGGAGCCGAGAAAAAGCTGTGCAGCAGCATACCAAGCATAATCAGGAAAATACCAATTAGTGTAATTCCATCCGGAAGCGGAGCAGAGAGCAGAAGCACTTCCCCAAAAAGAACAAAAAGCACTTGAGTGGATTGTGTGGCTTCAACGGAAGCCAATTTTGCTTCATCATTTTTTACTCGATCTGTCGCGATGAAAAATAATGTAGTGGCAATCACACCCGAGGAAACGGCGACAATAAACGACTGTGTGATTTGTTCAGCAGATGGAGGACCAACTTTTATTAATCCATAGGCTGCGAGAATGAACCAGAAGGGAAGACTTGCAAGCGTCATCCCAAGCACCCGCTGAAAGGTATCGAGTCTGCCGCCGCACACTTCCATCATTTTGCGGTTTCCTAAAGGATAGGCAAAAGCTGCAATTACGACTGGAAGAACCCCTGCAAGCAGCTGATTAATACTAATATCCGTCCCATTTTTTACTTGAATCAGGACAACACCTGCTAAAATAATCATTGAAAAGCAGAGAGCCTGCACTGGAATCCGTCTTCTCGTTTTAATCGAATGACTATTTTCATAGAAAAAGGGAGTCAGCAGAATTCCGGCAACAATCGTCAGCTGCCATGTACCGGCGACAAGCCATCCTGGACCATAGGCGGCAGCGTATGTAATTGGCCCATAAAACAGGACGAATCCTGAAAAACTCCAAATAATCCATTGAAACGGATGGGTTCGCATTTCTGCCAGCAGCTGTTTGATGTTTTTGCGGTAAATGACGATCACCAGTAAAAAGGGGACCATAAAAAAGAATCTGATAGACGAGCTCCATAGCCAGCTTCCTCCAGAAAGTTCCATTGAACGGTTTAAAATAAAGGTGACGGCAAAAAACATGGAAGCAATAATTCCGATTGCGATTTCTCTCATAAAAAACCTCTCCTTACGCAGCAGTCGTGCAATATGTTATACATTCGGTACTGTTTATTATACGTAATTTTTGAAAAATTGAAATAAATAATTGGAAACATTTATTCAATATGGTAAGATGACATAAATTTTTTAAAAAGGAGCATCCGTGTGATCAATTACCATAACCGTCGTTTTGTCTCAGTAGAAAATACTGCAAATGGGGAGGTCTCCTCAAAAACTGTTTTCACGTATGAACAAAATGGACAAATTCTTACAGCAGCATATGGCGGCGGAGAAATCGTTAAAGGACTTTTAATTGGCCTTGTAAAAGATGATGGAACATTAGAATTTAAGTATAATCATGTCAATGTAAACAATGAAATCAGGGGAGGGCATTGCTTTTCCAGGCCAGAGGTATTGCCTGACGGCAGAATCAGACTGCATGAAAAATGGCAGTGGTTTGACCGGGATCAGACAGAGGGAGAGTCCATTATAGAGGAAATTGTTTAGCGGGTTCCGACTCACTTTGTACATACAATTTTTCAAAATACCAGTCTGCCTTTCTACTTTTTTTCTTGTTATGATCATTAAAGAATTGAACAAGAAAGGCTGATGAAAATGTTTATTACATTTACAAAAGAAGAAAAAATGATGATGATTGAAGATATTCAGCGTTATTACTACCGGGAAAATGGCGATGAAATTGGCGAGCTCGCGGCTGAAAATCTATTAGAGTTTATTAAAGAATCCATCGGCCCACACTTTTATAATCAGGCGATCAAAGATGCAAAAAGTTTAGTTGAACAAAGAATGCAGACGATGGAAGAAGATCTTTATGCTCTTGAAAGATCCATAAAAAGATAATTAATTCTTAAGCTTACAGCTGCTGTAAGCTTTTTTTTGAACAAAAAAATTGCGAATTCCCTGCTGTAATGCTATCTTTTATAAGATTATAGAAAAAAGGTGGATTCGTATGACAAGATTATTTCCTTCAAACAAGCTGAGTGCCATGCTGATGATGTTGGTATTTGCATTAGTTACGGCAGGATGCAGCAGTTCTTCTGAGAAAAAAGAAGAAAAAACGGCATGGGATACAATAAAAGAAGAAGGCAAGCTGACGGTTGCGACTTCTGGCACACTTTATCCAACGTCTTACCACGATTCAGAAACAAATGATCTGACTGGATATGAGGTAGAGGTCGTCCGTGAAATGGCGAAACGCATGGATCTGGAAGTGGAATTTTCAGAGATGGCATTTGACGGCATGCTGACGTCCATTCAAAGCGGAAAAGTGGATATCGCCGCAAACGATATTATGATTAACGATGAACGAAAAGAAAAATTCGATTTTGCAGATCCCTATAAATTCTCATACGGAACAGCGATGGTCCGGAAAGATGATCTGTCAGGCATCCAATCATTGGAAGATTTAAAAGGGAAGAAAGCGGCTGGAGAAGCAACGACTACATACATGGCGGTTGCACGTAAGTACGGAGCAGAAGAAGTCATTTATGACAATGCTACAAATGATCAGTACTTAAGAGATGTTTCAACTGGAAGGACAGATGTTATTTTAAATGACTACTACCTTCAGCGCCTTGCAGTTGCGGCGTTTCCTGACCTGAACATTACGATTCATCCTGACATCAAGTTCAATCCAAACAGTCAGGGCATCATTATGAAAAAAGGGAATACCGAGCTGAAAGAAAATATTGATGCAACAATTAAAGAAATGCTTGAAGATGGAACGATTTCCGAGATTTCAAAGAAATTCTTTGATGGAGCGGATGTATCTAAAAAACCGGATGTTGAATTTAAGTAACTGGTAACCGAAGAAGGTGAGTGCGATGGGAAATATTCAGTGGGAATACGTCTTTAATTATGAACTTGCTGTGGAATCTTTTCCATTTGTGATCCAGGGGATCTGGAACACACTGCTCATTTCCTTAGTCAGCATGGCAATCGGTTTAGTGCTCGGTTTTTTTCTTGCACTCGGCCGGACTTCTAGATACTCGTTCCTCAGGTTGCCTGCAAGAATTTATATTTCGTTTATGCGGGGTGTACCGATACTTGTTATTCTTTTCATTTTGTATTTTGGGTTTCCGATCATCGGCATCGAGTTTACAGCCATCACGGCCGCTTTAATTGGGTTCAGCCTAAACAGTGCAGCTTACATGGCAGAAATTAACCGTTCCGCCTTGGCTTCTGTCGACCGCGGACAGTGGGAGGCGTCCAAATCGCTTGGACTTTCCTACTGGCAGACAATGAGAGGGATTATTTTACCGCAGGCATTCAGAATTGCACTGCCTCCGCTTTCTAACGTGCTGCTTGATCTGACGAAAGCATCCTCCCTCGCTGCGATGATTACGGTGCCAGAGCTTTTTCAGCAGGCTAAAATTGTCGGCGGCAGGGAGCTTGATTACATGACAATGTATATTCTCGTTGCCCTCATTTATTGGGGAATATGTTCTCTTTTGACCGTTGTCCAAAATTACCTTGAGAAAAGGTATGAATATCTTTTATAAATGTAATGACATTTTTGAAAAAGCTGGGACAAAAGGTTTTCAGCCAAAGAAAAATCCGGACTAAAACGAAATTCCAACTTGAATTTCGTTTAGGCCGGATTTTTTTCTTTTTTAATTTCCTTCTAAGATATTTAAAATCCAATTTTTCAAATCAACAATCCGTAAATGATCGATGTGATGATCCGTTCCTGTCACAATTAAAGGAGCATATGAATCGACTTTGTGCATAGATCCGTGAGCACCTCCTCCAGTATGTTCCGGAGAACTTTCTCCTATGAATTCAAAGCCGGGTTCAGCATCAGCTATGAGAAAATCTCCTTTTTGTGAATGAATGGCGCCATATAATCTGGCTAGACCATCAGGGGTAATTCCCGTAGATAAGCTGTTTGCGGCTATCAGCTTTCACATCTAAAATATCCATGTTCCCTTTTATGGTCCAATTTTGATGATAACGATCTTTATAAGAACCTCCGTGTTTAAATTGGAGAATTCCTTTGCGGCTTTCTGAAACTACGTTCACCATATCGTTTTCTTTCCAGGCAATCCAGGCAATTCGGGGATCTTTCTGCAATTTATCGGCTATTTTTTTTATAGAAATACCCTTATTTAATATATAAATATATGCCATTCGTTCATTTGCCGTAATAGCAATTTTATTGTTTTTTTGAGCAGAATCACCAAGCTTTAACTGATTGTATTCAGATAGCGCATCTCTTAAATCAATCAAAGTCTTCTTTTTGTCCTCTCTTACCTCAGATTGATTACCGTCTCCCATAATAATCCACACTGTCTTTTCTAGAGCATCTTCCCACTTCGGATATGTATTTAATATTTCCTGAAGGTGTTTATCCAGCTTTTCTATTCCATCAATTGTTCCAGGTCCTTTTTTATGAACAGGATGATCATTTTCTGGCATATACAAAATTGTAAATTCAGGAAGCAGGTTGTTTTTTAGAAGATAGGTCAATTCTTGAGCAGCAAAAGCATCATTTAGCCCTAATCGATTGATCACATGTTTATTTTTCGGATCCTGATTAATAAAATCTCCAAAGGTTAATATCTTTGGTCCATTTGTTTCGTATTTGTCAGGAAGGAAAGTCGTTTTTGCTAAAATTTTGGGAACGATCAGGGTATGCTGATAATTTCCCCTGTAAATCAATGCATTAATAGAGGCAGTTTGTTTTCCTCTTTCATGCAGCTCTTCATGGATGGTTTTCGCATGATTACTTAAATCTTCATTATTAAACTGATAGAGACTGTTGTCTGCTACATCCGTTATTCCATATTTTAAGGTTTCTAAGAACCCATTCCCGTAGCTGATCACCCGCTGTTCATCTTCTTTATACCAAACCAGGCCGGGTATTTTATGTTTATCTGGGTATGTACCTGTAAGTAAAGTGCTGTCGATGGTTACTGACATAGTTGGATAGGCGCTTATCATCTCTTTACTGTACTGGCCATTTTTCAGAAAAAATTCGAGGGCAGGGGCTTTATGCTGCTTAATGGCTTTTTTTAATGGTTTGTCCATTAATGAATCCACAACAAGAAGAATTACTTTGGGCGAAGAGGCGGCTTTTGTCTGAAGTATATTTGGCGAGCTTTTCTCATGGTTCGTTGTGCAGCCGGTAATTAGGATGATTGAGAGGGTTAATAGAGCTAGTTCGCGATTCTTCATACAGATTTCACCTCTTCTATGTACAAGTTTTCTTTATTATTTACATAATCTTTGCTTTCATGTTGGAAAATGAAATGTTTAACTAAAACTGAATAAAGATTTTTTTATAAGGGGAAGGTAAGGATGCTAAAAGGAAAGTAGACGTTTAGGATCATATGGAGTGAAAAACAATTATGCCCTCAATTAAGATAGGTAGCTGCCCTTCTTTACACTACGAAGATAATGGTCAAGGAGTACCGATCATATTTATTCATCCTCCTGGAATGGGAAGAAAAGTGTTTTTTTATCAGCATGCTTTGTCAAAGCATATGAGAGTTATTTTTCCCGACTTAAGCGGCCACGGAGAAAGTGAAGCTGCTGCACAAGAAATTTCGATTCCGTATTACGCCAGGGAGATTCTAGATTTAATGGATGCTTTAAATATAGAAAAAGCTGTCTTATGCGGTTATTCAGCCGGATGTTTAATTGCGCAGCATCTTGCCATCTTTCACTCTGAAAGAATTGAAGTGCTTATTTTATCAGGATCCTATCCAAGCGTTGCAGATGCATCAGGACAATTATTGCATCATTCAGGAATATATTTGGCAGAAAATCATTTGAATTTGTTAATAAATATTATTTCCAGAAGCCACACAAAAGATAAAACCCTGAGAAAACTGCTTAGTAATCATATGAAAAAAGCAAACATACAAGTCTGGAAGCAGTATTATATCCAATCTTTGGAATACAGCTGTCTAGACAAACTTCATCTCATCAAGATTCCCATGCTGTTTATGTATGGAGAAGCAGGGGACTGGACGAATCATTATTTAAAACTTTACAGGAATAAATGCAAACACGCAGAGTTTTTTCTGTTTACAAACCAAAATCATCAGCTTCCTACTAAGAAATGGAAGACATTTAATGAAATTGTTACAGGATTTGTGCTCAATAGTGTAAATTAACAACAGCAAAATTAACTTAGTTTCTAAAGACGGCTCTTCTAAAAAAGAGCGTCTTTTTTTTCTAATAAAATTGTGTTTAAGAGAAAAAAGAAGAGGTAAATTGCTCCAGAATATGCGAACTTTCAGTTGATCTTGTTGCACGTTTATGTTTTTTATTAATGTGCTATGCTTTAATAAATGAAAAATCCATAGGAGATGGTTCAAATGGACAAGGTTATTGAGGCATATTTCAAGCAGCTGGATTCAAAAGACCGGGACGTACAATACGAAGCTTATCAAAACATACTCTCAGCAACAGAGGGAGAAGTGGACTGGGCATATGAAGTCTGGGATGAATTACTGGCAGGTTTATGCTCAAAAGACAATCATCAAAGATCACGTTCAGCCCAATTCCTATCAAGTCTGGCAATCAGTGATCCTGATAAGCGGATGCTGAATGATTTTTCAGCTGTTTGGGAAGTCACAAGAGATCCTAAATTTGTTACAGCACGGCACAGCCTGCAGTCCATTTGGAAAATCGGCCTTGCTGGACCACAGCAAAAAAAGCTTGTATTGGATCATTTAATCGATCGTTTCCAATCATGTTCAAATGAAAAAAATGACACGTTAATTCGTTTTGATATTATCCAGGATCTGAAGAACTTATATGACCAATTAAATGATGAAAATATTAAACAAAAAACATTGGAATTAATTGAATCGGAAGAAGAAAGGAAGTATCAAAAGAAATATAAGTCAATTTGGAAAAATGTTTGAAGCAATTTACTCTATTAGGTGAGTTCCGTAATCGCGGAAAATTCCGCAATTACGGAACTCTATTTAATTTTATTCCTGAAATCCGGAATTTTTACAGACTCTTATGATTGAATATTCAATCTATCTGACACGCAATGCCACGAATGAAGAGGATTTCCGACTATTATATGAATTTTCACAAAAGAATAAATAGTTGGCACGCTTCTTGCAAGTAGTAAAATGAGCTGATCAATTAGAAAGAGAACTGTAACAGGTCTGATTGCCTTGTTTGTAAGCGCTTACTGATAAAAGGCTGCTCATTTGCAAGAATCAAAGAGGTTAAAAAGGGGGATGTTTGTGGAAATCATTATTATTTTATTATCACTGAGCTTACTGATGTTTGTAGCTTATCGGGGATTTTCAGTTATTTTGTTTGCTCCGATTTGTGCTCTGTTTGCGGTATTGCTGACAGATCCGAGTTATGTACTGCCGTTTTTCTCCAATGTTTTTATGGAGAAAATGGTCGGGTTCATTAAACTTTATTTTCCAGTATTTCTTCTTGGAGCTATTTTCGGTAAGGTCGTGGAAATGTCCGGTCTTGCAGAATCTATTGCCAAAACGATTGTAAAGCTTGTAGGAGCAAAAAGAGCGATTCTTGCAATTGTTCTGATGGGTGCGATTTTAACTTACAGCGGTGTCAGCTTGTTCGTTGTCGTGTTCGCTGTCTATCCTTTTGCTAAAAACCTGTTCATCGAGGCAGACATTCCAAAACGTCTGATTCCGGGAACAATTGCACTTGGTGCATTTACCTTTACGATGGACGCACTGCCGGGAACACCGCAAATTCAAAACGTAATCCCGACAACCTTCTTCAAAACGGATATTTATGCTGCTCCTGTTCTTGGAATTATTGGTGCTGTTTTTGTCTTGTCACTTGGAATGTGGTACTTGGAATCACGACGGAAAAAAGCTGAGAAAGCAGGAGAAGGTTATGCAGGATTTCATTCAGAGACTGCTGCTGGTCTGGATCCGGAGCTAGCCCGTGAAAAAGAAGAGGCAGCTGTTTCAGCAGGAACAGAACCTAGCGTTGCCCGTCAAATTCTAGCATTTGTACCGCTTATTTTGGTAGGGGTCATGAATAAATTCTTCACTGTTTCTTTTCCAAAATGGTATCCAAACGGTTTTGACTTCTCAGCAATCGGACTTGAAGCATTTGGTAAAATCGAGCTTCCTTCTGTTGTTGCGATATGGTCTGTTGAACTTGCGCTGTTAATAGGGATCATTGCGACATTTGCTTTTGACTGGAGAGCTGTTACCGCTAACATTAAAGAAGGCCTTAATGCAGGAATCGGCGGTGCACTGCTTGCAGCCATGAATACAGGTGCTGAATATGGCTTTGGCGGAGTTATTGCTGCACTTCCCGGATTTAAAACAGTGAGCAACGGGATTTCCTCGACATTTACGGACCCGCTTGTAAACGGCGCTGTAACGACGACGACACTTGCCGGGATTACAGGTTCCGCATCCGGAGGGATGGGAATTGCACTAAGCGCAATGTCTGATAAGTATTTGGAGGCAATTGAAAAATTCAATATTCCTCCTGAAGTTATGCATAGGGTTATTTCTATGGCATCAGGCGGTATGGATACTCTTCCTCACAATGGAGCGGTTATTACGCTTCTTGCGGTTACAGGTCTTACTCACCGTCAATCTTACCGTGATATTTTTGCCATTACGATTATTAAGACAGTTGCCGTATTTGTCATTATCGCTATATACAGCCTGTTTGGGCTAGTTTAAACAATCATGAGAGAAAGAGAGGAAACTTAAATGCCAAAGGGAAAGGTTTTAGATTCATTTAAACAAGCAATTAATCAGATAGAAGACGGTGCAACATTGGTCGTTGGAGGCTTCGGCCTTTGCGGCATACCTGAAAAAACGATTCTTGCTTTAAGGGATAAAGGTGTCAAAGATCTTACTGTTGTAAGCAATAACTGCGGAGTTGACGACTGGGGCCTGGGTTTATTGCTGGCTAACAAACAGATCAAAAAAATGATGTCATCTTATGTAGGAGAAAACAAAATTTTCGAGCGCCAGTATTTAAGCGGTGAATTGGAAGTGGAGCTGATCCCTCAAGGAACTCTCGCTGAGAGAATGCGGGCTGGCGGTGCTGGAATTCCTGGTTTTTATACAGCAACTGGAGTTGGAACGAAGGTGGCAGAAGGTAAGGAGCACAAAGATTTCGATGGCCGGACATATATCCTGGAAAGAGGAATCGTTGGAGACTTTGCCCTGGTTAAAGCATGGAAAGCAGATCCGCTCGGTAACTTGGTTTTCCGGAAAACATCACGAAATTTCAATCCAGTGGCTGCGATGGCCGGGAAAATTACCATAGCTGAGGTCGAAGAAATTGTTGAAGTCGGGGAACTGAATCCTGACGAAATTCATACACCCGGCATTTATGTCCAGCATGTATTGCTTGGTGCGAACTATGAAAAACGAATCGAACGCCTTATGGTTCAACAGGCATAAAAAGGAGGCAATAACATGTGTGACAGCAGACAAAAAATGGTGAAGCGGGCAGTTAAAGAAATAAAGGACGGTATGAACGTAAATCTTGGAATCGGGATGCCTACTCTTGTAGCAAATGAAATTCCTGAAGATTATAATGTGCTTTTACAATCCGAGAATGGTCTGCTTGGAATCGGACCTTATCCGATCGCAGGTACAGAAGACCCTGACCTGATCAATGCTGGAAAAGAAACGGTTACAAGTGTACCGGGAGCATCCTATTTTGACAGTGCAGAATCCTTCGCCATGATCCGCGGCGGGCATATTGAT
Organism: Peribacillus frigoritolerans; assembly: GCF_004358755.1. Lineage (GTDB taxonomy): Bacteria > Bacillota > Bacilli > Bacillales > Bacillaceae > Bacillus_P. Next base: position 960,022 of record NZ_SMZY01000001.1, read on the forward strand.
CTCGCCATCCTTGGAGGCATGGAGGTTTCCGAACAAGGTGATCTGGCGAACTGGATGATTCCTGGAAAAATGATTAAAGGAATGGGCGGTGCCATGGACCTTGTTAATGGTGCCAAACGGATTATTGTTATTATGGAACATGTCAATAAATATGGTGAATCCAAGGTTAAAAAAGACTGCACGCTTCCTTTAACAGGGAAACAGGTTGTCAACCGCCTCATAACAGAGCTTGCTGTATTTGATTTTGCAGATGGCGTGATGGAGCTCGTTGAACTTCAGTACGGGGTAACAATCGAAGAAGTCAAAGAGAAAACAGAAGCCTCATTTACAATAAGTCAATCACTGATGACCGCCCATTAAGGCGAGCAATAGAAAGGAAAATGGCGATGAATCGATTACTTAAGGAAAAGATAGCGCTTGTGACAGGTGCAGCGAGCGGCATTGGATTTGAAGTTGCCAAGGAATTTGCAAAAGAAGGAGCGGCTGTAGTCATTTCTGATGTGAATCTTGAAGCTGCAGAAGCAGCTGCTGCAAAATTGAAGGAAGAAGGTTTTGAATCTATAGCTGCTGCTTGCGATGTAACAAAGGAAGAAGATATCATTCAAACGATTGAAACCGTCCAAAAACAGTATGGCCGCTTGGACATTCTTGTAAACAATGCTGGACTGCAGCACGTTTCTCCAATCGAAGAATTCCCGACTGACCGGTTTGAATTCCTGATCAAGGTTATGCTGACAGCACCGTTTGTAGCAACAAAACACGTTTTTCCAATCATGAAAAAACAAAAGTTTGGCCGGATTATTAATATGGCATCCATTAATGGAGTGATCGGTTTTGCTGGAAAAGCAGCTTATAACAGCGCTAAACACGGTGTCATCGGATTGACTAAGGTAGCTGCTCTTGAAGGGGCGGAACACGGCATCACCGTTAACGCACTTTGTCCGGGATATGTTGATACGAAGCTTGTTCGCAACCAGCTTGCTGACCTTGCGAAAACACGGAACGTAGAGCTTGAACGAGTCCTGGAAGAAGTGATTTATCCGCTCGTTCCGCAGAAAAGATTGCTTTCGGTACAGGAAATAGCCGACTATGCAGTCTTTCTGGCAAGTGATAAAGCAAAAGGAATTACCGGTCAGGCTGCTATTCTTGATGGCGGGTATACGGTTCAATAAAATTCATATTCAGTAAAGGGGCAGCATAAGCTGTTCCTTTTCTTTGTATGCAATGATCATAAGCTGTTCCTTTTCTTTGTATGCAATGATAAGGAAAGATTCAAACTTTCATTAAAGGATTTCTTTACCAGGTTGTTTTTTTGATCGGAATCTCACATTCTATTGATTTTTATTAATAGGTCTGTGTAAGATGAACATATCAATGTAAACGTTTTATTTAGGACAGCAAGGATAGAGGTGGAGGAAATGAAAGGGCTCATGGAAAAGCTTTCATATGATTGGATTGAAGAAGTAGTCAATTTAGCGGCAGAATGCATGGTCGTCGTGGATCATGAAGGAATTGTAGTTTATCTCAATTCAGCCTATTGTGAATTCCTGAATGTTACCGCAGAAGAATCGATTGGGAAACCGGTTCAGGAAGTTATCGATAATTCGAGAATGCAAATTGTTGCCAAAACCGGTCAGGCGGAAGTGGCGTCCATTCATCCCATTAACGGAAGCGAAATGATTGCAAACCGTTACCCCCTCTATGTGAATGGCCGGCTTGTGGGTGCTGTTGGAACAGTGATGTTCCGCAATGCCCAGGAATGGCTTGACTATTCAAAGAAAATCCAGCCGATTATGGAAGAGTTAAATTATTATAAAACGAAATTTGAGAAAGAACTTTTCAGCAAATATCATTTTGGGGATCTTGTTGGAAGCAGCCCAAAGTTCATGGAAGCCAAGAAGCTGGCAGAGAGAGTTTCGGATAGTCAGTCGGCAGTTCTTCTGCTTGGGGCATCCGGAACGGGAAAAGAACTGTTTGCCCATGCCATTCATCAGACCAGCGGAAGACGCTTTGCCCCTTTCATGAGAGTCAATTGCGCTTCGATCCCTGAGCAACTTTTTGAATCAGAAATTTTCGGGTATGAAGAAGGCTCGTTTACAGGTGCAAAAAAAGGCGGCAAAAAGGGAAAGTTTGAGCTGGCTCACGGAGGGACGATCTTCCTTGATGAGATTGGCGATCTCCCTCTGCAGATGCAAAGCAAATTGCTTCGCGTGCTCCAGGAACAAGAAATTGAGAGAATTGGAGGCAGGGCACCTATCGAAATTGATGTGAGGGTGATTGCCGCTACACATCGCAACCTGGAAAAGATGGTTTTGGACGGTGAATTCAGGGAGGATCTTTATTATCGTCTGAATGTCATCAAAATTGATATTCCCTCTCTTAAGGAACGCAAGGAAGACATAGTCCCGATCTCAAGAATTCTTTTGAAAAAGCTGGAGACTAAATTTCACAGGTATGGACTTGATCTTTCTGACGAGGTGATGGATGACCTGGAAGGGCATTCGTGGCCTGGTAACATTCGTGAGCTCGAGAACGTACTTGAACGTGCGGTTAACGTACTAGACGGCCAAATGATTTATCGTGAACATCTGCCGCTGTATCTACAGAAAGAAGGGAAGAATCATAGCCATGCTTACACTGCACATCTGCAACTGAGTCCTATGAAGGGCAGTAAGCGTTTCGGTCCTGTTATACCGCTTAAAGACACAGTGGCTGAAGCTGAAAAAGAAGCAATCCGCCATGCTCTGACAGAAACGAAAGGGAATAAAATTGAGGCAGCCAAACTGCTTGGAATCGGAAAGACAAGCTTTTATGATAAATGCAAGGTGTATGGAATAAGCTGACATTTTAGAAAGCGGGCTCAGACATTGAGAGTGCTCAAATCTATTAACAAGATTAAAGCTGGGTGCAGAGGGAGAAAGATGGAAGCATGATAAGAAACTTGCTCCCATCTTTTTTTCTTTAATGACCCACAACAAAAACAAATCATTGAAATATTTCCATCTAAAGCCTCAAATTACGATAGTAACGTTGCTTTTCTTAAGAAAGGCATATGCCTCATTAGTCAGGTTTAATTCCATATAACGTAAATCAGGATATTCTTCTATAAAAAAAGAGAACTAAAGGAGGCAATCCATGAGCGAATTTGATAAAATGCTGTCAGGACAAAATTGAAAGCTTCTGAACGTATTTACCATTTGAGGAGCCGAACAGAAGACAATTAACAAACATTCACAAAGCCTGTAACGATAGCGACAATGTTTGGATTGTTGGAAACGCGGTTATTCTGACTGGTGCAGCGATTGGTTCATACGCAGTGACCAGGGACAGAAGTACTGTCACTCAATCAGTTCCGGATGATTATCTTGATGCCGGAAACTTTTGTCAGGTTATCAAAGATAACAAAGAGCTAAACAGCACAAATTTTGACTCATAGAGCGAGGTTAAATAATGGATTTATATACATATGCAAAATACGATGGCACAGGACTTGCCGAAATAGTGAAAAAGAAAGAAGTAACACCGCAAGAACTGGCTGATGCAGCTTTTAAACAGATCGAACTAGTGAATCCGCTTTTAAATGGAGTGGTTCGCACACGCCGGGAAAAAGTTTTAAAAGAGCTTGCCCAGCTGGATGTTCAAAAGCAGCCGTTTGCGGGAGTTCCCATTCTGCTGAAGGATATTTCACAGGCGGTAGAAGGTGAACCTCTTACATCAGGCTCAAAGCTTCTTAAAGATAACATTGCAGGAAGAGACTCGAATTTTGTTGCGCGTTTAAGACAGGCGGGATTTTCATTTTTAGGTCATACGAACACCCCTGAATTTGGATTGAAAAACATTACAGAGCCTGAGGTTCATGGTCAGACCAAAAATCCATGGAATACTAAGTTCTCAGCCGGCGGATCAAGCGGAGGATCAGCTGCAAGCGTGGCAGCAGGGATTGTACCGATTGCCGGTGCAAGTGACGGGGGAGGCTCAATCCGAATTCCAGCTTCTTTTACGAGCCTGTTCGGATTAAAGCCTACTAGAGGCAGAACGCCTGTTGGTCCAAGTGTCGGCAGGCAGTGGCAGGGAGCTTCAATTGATTTTGTTTTGACAAAAACAGTCCGTGACAGTGCAGCTATGCTTGATCTTCTTCAAATCATTCAGCCGGAAGCAGCTTTTCATACACCATTGTTTGAAGGCAACTATACGGATGTTGTCAAAAAAGGGATAAAACGGCCTTTAAGGGTCGCTTTTCAAACTCAGTCTCCTGTAGGAACTCCAGTCAGTGAAGAAGCGATGGATGCCGTTCATCGCATGGTGAAGTGGCTTGAAGAACAGGGGCATGAAGTAGAGGAGCGGGGAAACGGCATCGACGGTGTCAGGCTGATGGAAAATTACTATATTATGAACAATGGTGAAATGGCCGCAACGATTCTCAGCCTTGAAAAAATGCTCGGCAGGCCAATCGCAGCAAATGATGTAGAAATTGTGACTTGGGTATTAAGTGTGGCAGGACATTCCGTAACCGCTGCCGAATTTACTCAGAGTCTGGCTGAATGGGATATGGCAGCAGCTAAAATGGCTGCTTTTCATGAAACCTTCGACTTGTATTTAACCCCGGCAACCGCTTTTCCAGCTCCTAAAGCCGGAGAACTCACTCAGACGGAAGAAGAAATCCAGTCGCTTCTGAAGGTCAGTGAGCTGAAGAAAGAGGAACATTTATCATTCGTTTATGACATGTTCTTAAAAAGCTTAACCGTTACACCTTTTACACAGCTTGCAAATCTGACAGGACAGCCTGCAATGAGTGTGCCCACTCATATCACGGCTGAAGGATTGCCGCTCGGCGTTCAGTTTGTGGCACCTAAAGGGAAAGAAGACATGCTGCTTTCCCTTGCAGGACAGCTTGAGCAATCTGACCTGTGGATTGGCATGGAAGGGAATCCATTTTTCTAAGTCATAAAAAGCTTTACCCATGAAATACAGGGTCCGTGTTAAAGTTTTTGAAAATTGGCCGATATAGAAGGAAAGTATTTATTCAGGCTGGAGGATGACTGATGGAAGAAGAAGTAAAGAATTGCCCTAAATGCAGAATGCTTCAAAAGCATACAGACAGCAAGTGCCAGGTATGCGGACATACAGTCATGGATTCCATATTGGCTTTATATCCTTCAAGGAGCGCTGAAAAGCGCTTAGTGAAAAAGAAGTAGCTAACACGGACTCATGGTCAGAAAATGAAACCATCAAATTATTGATGGTTATTTTTCGTAAGTAATAAAAGACCATTCAGTCAGGAAAGCTAAAAATGCGGGTTCCTTGCAAAGGTTATTATTTGCTTTATATATATCTTACTTGTAAGATATATATATAATATTTCATTATCTTAAATTCACGAACCATTGAATAATAAATCATTCATTAAAGGAGAGGAATTTATAAATGGCCATTACTATGTTTACGTCTTGCAGCTGCACATCATGCAGAAAGTCTAAATTGTGGATGGAAGAGCATGATATTTCCTATATAGAAAGAAACATTCTTACTCAGCCTTTAACAATGAAAGAACTAAAACAGATTCTTCGCATGACAGAAGAGGGGACGGATGAAATCTTATCCACCCGGTCAAAGCAATTTCAGGAACTGGATCTGAATGTAGATGCTCTGCATTTGCAGGAATTACTGGCGGTCATTCAAGAGAAGCCGGGTATCATGCGCTGTCCGATTATACTTGATGAAAAACGATTTTTAGTGGGATTTAACGAAGATGAGATCCGGAAATTTCTTCCGCGTAACATTCGGGCCTATCTATTAAAGCTTCTTGAAGCGAAGACAATGCTGCCTAATTAACGGCTGTACGGATAAAGGAGTAGTAGAAGTGGAAGAATTGCCGATACCCAACATGAATTATGACCAGCTTAAGAAAATAAAAAAAGAATTAACGCGGTTTATGATGTCTTATAAATTTGCGTTAGAAGAAATGAATACTAAAATTAATATCCTTGAACAGGAATTTCAATATATTCATGAGTATAATCCGATCGAACATGTCAGTTCGCGGCTGAAGTCTCCTGAGAGCATCGTAAACAAAATTTACAGGAAGAACTACGACCTTTCACTGAGCGATATAAAAAAGAATATTAAAGACATAGCAGGTATTCGCATCACCTGTTCTTTTTTGTCGGACATTTATCAAATCAGCGAGATGATTCAAAATCAGAAGGATATCAACGTTGTTGAATGCAAGGATTATATAAAAGATCCAAAGCCGAACGGCTATCAAAGTCTGCATTTAATCGTGAGTATTCCCGTGTTTATGTCAGACCGTCAGGAAGACATCCTTGTTGAGATTCAAATTAGAACAATTGCAATGGATTTTTGGGCAAGCCTTGAACACAAGATTTATTATAAATATAATAAAGAAATTCCTGAGCGGCTCACAAAGGAACTTAAAGAAGCCGCAGTCTCTGCTGCTGAACTGGACCTCAAAATGGAAAAGCTCCATAATGAAATGACAGACTTAAAAGAAGCAGAAGAACCTGCCGGAGAGCTGTCTCAGCTTCTGTTCAACAAGGAACAATTTAAGCTTCCCATCGATTTATTAAACTCATTAAAATAAGGAACTGTTTGTGGAGATGAATGCGGATGAGTAAAAAAAGAAGTGAAAATATCGTCTCCTTATTTGAGATTTTTGTTTCACTTGAACGTAAATGGATGAATGACTGGAATCATCTGAATGAGGTAGGTCTTTCGAAAACACATATTTTAATCCTGCAAATTCTTGAAACAGAAGGGCTGAAGCGTCCGTCCATCCTTGCAGAGCAATTGCAGATTACAACCGGCGGTGTGACTGTTCTTACAAGCAAGCTGATCAAAGACGGGTTTGTCCAGAAATGTCAAAACGAACGTGACAGGAGAGCATACAACCTTGAAATCACGGATTCTGGAAAAGATCTTCTTCATTCTGCCAGAAGCCAAATCAATCAGCAGATCCAGAAGATGTTCGGCATGCTGTCTGATGATGAAATTCAAAACCTGCGTGATATCTTTTATAAATGCTTAATGGAGCAATAACCTAAATATACATAACAAAAGAAAGCCAGTGACCTGGCTTTCTTTTGTTTAGCTTTCTTCATTTGAACAAGTATCGCATAACCATAAACTTTCCGCTTCAGAGAATGTCAATTTCTTATGAAAAGAACATTCGTCGCACAGATCTTCTTTTTCTTCAAATTCTCTCATCTTCGCAGCCTCCTTTTATCGGTGTTCGTTCCTCATCCATAAGAAGCTCTCAATATTATATGTATGATTATGATTCTAGATATACCCCTATACAAATAAAAGGAAACATTTCCTTTTATTGCGTGAGAAAGAATGGAATTAATCTTCGTTTTAAACGCGCTTCTGTATCTTTGTTAAATTATAAACCCCTCATATATTAAGAAATGATTAAATTCATATGGGCTAAGAAATATGACTTTTTTCACTTACAAATAGAAGGATTTATTTTCTATACTAGTAAAGAACTTCTAGCAATTCAGGGAATTTGTTCTGCAAAATGAAATTTTTCACTAGAAAGGTGATCATCAAATGAAAAAAAGAACGTATAGTCGTGCAAAGATCGCAGTCTCCGCTTCATTGGCAATCGCACTCCTATCCTCTCCTATTTTATCGGAACAGGCTTCTGCCGAACAGCTTGGAAAAAATACAGCAGCTTCAGTTATAAATGAACACAAACCAGAGAAAAAAGAGAAGAGCAAAAAAGTTCATGCGGTCAAGCTTCGCATCATGGAAACAACGGATATTCATACAAATCTAATAAACTATGATTATTACAAAAATGCCTCTTATGAAAAAGTGGGGCTTGCGAAGACCGCCTCACTTGTAAAACAGGCGCGCAAAGAAGCAAAGAATCATATTCTCGTAGATAATGGAGACCTCATTCAAGGAACTCCCCTTGGTACATATAAAGCGAAAATAGAGCCTTTAAAAGAAGGTGAAGTTCATCCGGTCTTTTCCGCCATGAACCAAATGGACTATGATATTGCAACTCTTGGAAACCATGAGTTCAATTACGGACTTGATTTCCTTGATGAAGCATATGACGATGCAAACTTTCCTTTCGTTAATGCAAACGTCTATGTTGATGACCATGATGATAACCCTGACAATGACAAAAATAAGTACGCTCCATATAAAATCCTGAAGAAATCGGTGCTAGATGAAAATGGAAAGCCTCATGTTATTAAGGTAGGTGTAATCGGCTTTGCTCCGCCTCAAATAAATGAGTGGGATAAAGCTCACTTAGACGGTAAAGTCATCACAAAGAATATCATTGAAACGGCAGAGAAATTTATTCCTAAAATGAAGAAGGATGGAGCAGATCTTGTCATCGCTATGGCTCACTCCGGGTTCAGCAGCAACAAAGGAAATACAGAAGATGTCATATACTCACTGAGTGAAGTTCCAGGAATTGATGCCATTACGTTTTCACATACGCATAAGGTGTTCCCTGCCAAATCAGAAGCTGCATTAGACGGCTTATTTTTAGGGCCTGATAAAAAGCCTTTGCCTGGTGTTGACAATGCCAAAGGAACAATCAACGGTGTTCCAGCTGTACAAGCAGGATACGGCGGAGGTTCATTAGGAATTATAGATTTAGATTTAAAGAAAACAAAAGGGAAATGGTCAATCGCAAACTCTCAATCTTCTACTCGTGAAATCTGGCGTGATGTTAAAGACCCTGTCACAGGAAAGACAGTGACTGAAAGCACTGTAGCTCCGGACAGTGCAATTGAAAAGGCGGTTAAAGGGGATCATGAGGCAACCATTCAGTATGTAAATACGCCTATTGGAAAAACAACGGATGACATTCATAGTTATTTTTCTCTCGTTCAGGATGATCCTTCCATCCAAACGGTGACAAATGCGCAAAAATGGTTTGTTGAGAAGTACGTCGCAGAGAAAAAACCAGAATACAAAGACCTTCCAATTCTGTCAGTTGGTGCTCCCTTTAAAGCAGGCCGGAATGGCCCTGCTGAGTACACAGAAATTAAAAAGGGCGACTTAACCATTCGCAGTGCAGGAGATCTTTACTTGTATGACAACACATTAAAGGCAATCAAAGTGAAAGGCTCTGTCGTCCGGGAATGGATTGAAATGTCTGCCGGGAAATTCAATACAATCGATCCAGGCAAAACGGAAACTCAAGCCTTATTAAACCCTTCCTTCCAAGTTTATAATTTCGATGTAATTGACGGTGTGCAGTATCAAATTGATGTAACAAAGCCGGCAAAATATGATCCGAACGGCAATGTGATCAATCCAGAATCAAGCCGTGTGAAAGAATTGACTTATAATGGACAGTCTGTTGATCCTGATCAGGATTTCATCGTCGTAACCAATAATTATCGTGCCGGTGGAGGCGGAAACTTCCCTGGTGTAAAAGGAAGCGAGCTAGTTGTTGATTCTGCGGATGAAAACCGCCAAATTCTGATGGATTACATTTCTGAAATGAAAGAAATTACTCCAACAGCCGACAACAATTGGTCAATTGCACCGATTGAAGGAAATGTAAACGTCACGTTTACGTCTTCTCCGCTTGCTGAAGGCTATATTAAAGCGGGAAGCAATATTTCCTTTACAAATCAAACAGACAGTCAGGGCTTTGGCATTTTTAAATTAGAACTGGGGCCAAAAGAAAACATCAAAGTCCAGCTTCTCGGATTAAATGATTTACATGGCCAGCTGGACACGGATACTAAGGTTGGAACAGAGCTTGCGGGCAGCATGGAATATACAGCCGCAGCCATCAGACAGCGTGAATCAGAAAATCCAAACACCCTTTTAGTTCATTCAGGTGACATGATTGGCGGAAGTCCGCTCATATCAGCGCTTTTTCAAGACGAACCGACTATAGAGGTCATGGAATCCCTAGGAATGGATGTAGGAACTCTGGGCAACCACGAATTTGACGAAGGCATTGATGAACTTCGCAGAATGATGAATGGCGGAGATCATCTGAATGGCACAAAAAATTATGACGGGATGAACTTTCCGCTCGTTGCAGCCAACGCATTTGACTCAGGTGAATTAATCACAGAGCCATATGCTGTCAAAGAAGCGGGAGGCAAAAAGATTGGGTTCATCGGTGTTGTCACACAGGAAACACCAAACATGATCGTCAGAAAAGGAAATGAAACTCTGCAGATTACAGACGAAGCAGCAGCAGTTAATAAATACTCAGAAGAGCTGAAAAAACAAGGAATAGAAGCAATCGTCGTTCTGGCTCATAATCCTGCCGTTCAAAACGGATATACAGATGCGTTCGATGCAACAGAACTTGCAGAGAAAGTGGATGACGAAGTCGATGTTATTTTTGCGGCACATAACCATGTTAATGTCGATAAACTGACAGATAATAAATTAATCGTTCAAGCTTATTCATATGGTTCCGCTTTTTCAGATTTGGATCTTGAACTAGACCCGATTTCAGGAGACATTATGAAAAAAGAAGCAGAAGTTGTGACGGTTCTCCAAAAGGATTTCACCCCTGATGCGGAAGTTTCCTCCATCATGAAAAAGTATGAAGATTTAGTTGCTCCAATTAAAGCGGAAGTGATTGGTGAATCCCTGACAACACTGCCAAAAGGGTATCCATCGCATACAACGGAGTTTGGGGATTTCGCGCTTGGGAATTTAATCGCTGATGGAATGAAAGCGGCCATGAACACAGACTTTGCCTTAATGAACGGCGGGGGAGTAAGAGCACAGCTTGATGCAGGCGAAGTGAATTTTGGAGATTTATTCTCGATTCAGCCGTTTGGCAACGTGTTGAATAAGGTGACATTAAGCGGTGCCGATTTAGAAATAGTATTAAACAATCAAATCACAGCAAGCGGTCTTGATTTTCATGTAGCTGGCTTCAAGTACACATACACATATGACAGCGCAGCTTTGACAGGCAAAGTCGCTGATATTTTCTTACCGGACGGAAGCAAGATTGATCCGGCAAAAGAATACACAGTAGTTGTAAACAACTATATGTATGGCAATGTGAAATATGGTATTGGAGCACTTTCAGAGAATATGGAAGTTGGTCCGGAGGATTTACAGGCAACTTCAGATTATGTTAAAACTCTTTCAAAGCCTTTTGAATATAAAGCAGAAGGACGCATTCAGAAAGTAACAGGACAATAAATAAAGAAAAGCGGCTGATCAAAAGGTAACATCCTTTGATAAGCCGCTTTTTTTTGCAGAATCTTTTCTTGTGTTTTTTAGCATTTCCAGTTTCTCAGTCACTGCTTTCCATTCAAACAGGATTACCCAAAGCCCTGCTGCGAGAAAAATCGATGCAATGACATCATAAATGACATGCTGTTTGACAAATAAGGTAGAGAGAATGATGAGGATTCCTGTCATTTGTGTGAAAAAGTTAAGCAGTTTACGTGAATCCTTCAAGTGATTAAAAGAAAGCATAATAATCATCGTCGTCAAAACGTGAATGCTTGGAAAACAGTTTAATGGCGCATCTGCCTTGTAAATCATGGAAACAAGCTGCAAGAGAAAACCGTCACCGGTAATCTGCGGCCGCGGAACGGTCGTTTGAAAGAAAAAATAAGTGACAAAGCAGACGATTTCACCGATTACGATGGCGATGATCGTTTTCCAATAAACGCCTGGATTTTTCCACCAAAAATAAAGCAAAAATCCAAACATAAAAACATACCAGAAGATGTAGGGAAGAATGAAGACTGGCACGAATGGAATAAAGGAGTCAAATACCGTTCCAATATTCTCAGCTCCCTGTTTGCTGGCATTTAATAATTCATAGATCATCCCAAGAACAGGGAAGATCAGCAGTCCTGATAAATCTCTTATTTTAGTTAGTGCTTCCTTTGACATAAATAACGCCTCTTTTGCTGGATTTTAATCTATGCTGAGCTGATAAAATTCTGTTGTATATATACCCCTTATAGGTGAACTTAATCATTTTTTAATGATAAATAGTAGGAATCTTGCAATCTTACAATTATTGAAAAAATTGGTATAATCAACTTAGGGATAAGAGCCGCAAAATCTACTATACCTTCTCGGGAATGAAATTGGAATATTTCAAATCGCGATGTAAAAAAAAATTCAAACAAACAGGTGATGAATATGATTGGATTAAAGAAAACCGAAATATTTGAAGCACTTGAAAAAAAGAATTTGGCCAGATTCAATGAATTGTTGAATGATGATGCCAGTTTAGCAGATTCAGAAAATGACAATGGACTCACACTGCTCGGGTTAGCCTGTCATTACGGTGAAACAGAATTTGTAAAACTGCTTTTGAACAAGGGTGCTGACATCAATGCCGCTTCCCATTCTAAACTTTCATTTATTCCATCAAATACCGCTCTGCATGCAGCAATTGCCGGAAAACAGTCTCCCAAGCTTATTCAGCTGCTTCTCCGGAACGGTGCAGATGTAAACGCAATCGACAGTGATGGGCATGCTCCGATTCAAACCGCAGCATTTGAGGGGAATCCAGAGATTGCTAGTCTATTAAAACATAACGGAGCAGACATTTCCTTAAATGGAGGACAAGGAAGTGCTGCTGAAATTGCAGAACTTAAAAATCACTCCGATTTTATCAATGTGCTAAAAACACCATAAAGAGAGCGTGATAATCATGAGAATGGAGCCATTAGAAGCAGCAAAAAGAATCATCAAAAAACACTACCCAACATGCAGCGCTGCTGTTTTATCCGGCAGTGTGGTCAGAGGCGAAGGCACAATTACGTCGGATCTTGATCTCGTTATTTTTGATGAATCCCTCCCATCATCTTACAGGGAATCATTTGTTGACTTTGAATGGCCTGTTGAAGCATTCGTTCATAATTTCGAGTCCTATCGCCAGTTTTTCCAAAGCGACTGCAAAAGCGGGACTCCTTCCATGCCAAGGATGGTTTTTGAAGGCCTTATTTTAAAAGGAAAAGAACGGCTGCAGCCAATTAAAAGGGAAGCACAGGAGCTCTTAGAAAAAGGTCCGGAACCTCTTTCAAATAAAGAAATAGAAATGAAACGCTATTTTATAACAGATGCACTTGATGATTTTATTGGCAGCAGTAAACGGTCTGAAGAAATTTTTATTGCAGGATTACTCGCTCGGCTGATCCATGAATTTGTCCTGCTGACAAATGGAAGATACATAGGTAAATCAAAATGGATTCCGCGGGCGCTCATGCAATTTGATCCTGAATTTGCAGGTGAATTCACTTCCGTTTTTGACGAGTTTTACCGTACTGGCCGCAAAGATAAAGTCGTTGCTTTGACCGATTCAATCTTAAAGCCGCACGGCGGCAGATTTTTTGCAGGGTTTTTACTTGGGAAAAAAGAATAGAATAGGAGAGATGAATTTGTCTTTTATCATACGTCACCCGAACGAATCGGATCTAGAATCTCTGACAGAACTTATGTATGAATACATTGTCGATTTTTATCAGTGTCCAAAACCTCCAGAACAAAACGTTCATCAGCTGATTAAGACACTTCAGCAAAAAGAAAAAGGCATTCAATTTTTGGCTGAGGAGAACGGCAAGGCTGCAGGATTTGCGACTCTTTATTTCACGTACAGTACAACAAGAGCCGAACCTATAACGATTATGAATGATCTTTATGTACGTGAAGCATACAGAGGAACTGGAGCAGCTGAAAAACTTTTCAAAAGCTGCCACACATTCAGCAGGCAGCATCAATACGCCGCCATGACCTGGGAAACAGCGGACGATAATGCAAGAGCACAGCGATTTTATGAAAAAATGGGGGGCAAAAAGGGAGATTTTCTGACCTATTCCATTTGAACTCTTTGAAAAGACACGAATGAAAACTTAATACGGGAGTAAGACAATTGCTGCCAACACAGGAAAGTGCAAAGAATAAACGCTTGGAAGGCTTCCAAGCGTTTATTTAAAGAAATTTTTTGAAAAAGAATGATACACAACTCCAAGAAAACTCGCCGTCATAATGACAAAAAATGCTGTGACAATCCGTTCATCCAAAGCGCCGTCAGAAAACAGCACAGGACCGATTCCAAAGAAAGCAAGCAGCATGAATAAAAGCAGGAAGACCCCATTTACAATCCACTTCAAAGAATATCACCTTTTACTTTTTCATACATCCTATGTTTCAAGACAAACTGGCGGTACAGATGTCCTCAATAAAAATGATAACGCTTTCAAATTGTGTGAATCATCTAATTCCATGCTTCCATCATCTATAGAAATAACCTGTTTATCCTTCACATAGAATGAAAGAAGCACGATATTCAGATTGCAAGTGAGGTGGGTTTCCGGATGGAGAGGGAGTACTTAATCAAACCAATGCTTGATGAAAGCTATAAAAAAGTCAGTCATGGACAAGGTGTTTATTTATATGATACAGCTGGCAAGAAATACTTGGATGGATCATCTGGTGCTGTTACCTGTTCGATCGGACATGGGGTAGGTGAGATAGTAGAGGCCATGGTGGAGCAGGCGCGGGAGGTATCGTTTGTCTACCGGTCCCAATTTTCAAGCTATGCTGCAGAGGGACTGGCAAAGAAACTTGCAGAGATGACCCCGGGTGACCTTAATTGGACTTTTCTGGTCAACAGCGGATCTGAAGCCATTGAAACGGCCATGAAGACCGCGATTCAGTATTATCAGGAAAAAAACATGCCGAAAAAAACAAAAATTATTTCCAGATGGATGAGCTACCACGGGATTACAATAGGTGCTCTGTCTCTATCGGGCTATCCAGAGCGCCGTTTCCGTTTTCAGCAGCTGCTGGAAGCAAATCCGGTTGTTTCTCCGGCGTACTGTTATCGCTGTCCATACGGATTAAAACCCTCTTCTTGCAAAGCGAAATGTACAGGAGAACTTGAAACCGCGATAAGAAGGGTCGGTGCTGATCACGTTGCAGCATTTGTGGCAGAGCCGGTTGTCGGTGCAGCTGGAGCAGCGATTACCCCGCCGGAAGGATATTACGAAAAAATCCGTGATATTTGTGATCGAAACGACATTCTGTTTATCGCGGATGAAGTAATGACAGGCATAGGAAGAACAGGAAAAACACTGGCGATGGAGCATTGGGGAGCCCTTCCTGACATCGTTGCACTTGGGAAAGGCTTAAGTGCGGGATATGCACCGGTAGCGGCAACCATAATCAGCGACAAGGTGATGCGGCCCATTCAGCAGGGATCTAAATTAATCATGAGCGGGCATACATACAGCGCAAATCCTCAATCTGCAGCTGTAAGCCTTGCAGTCTTGCATTATATTGAAAAAAATCAGTTGAACACTGCTGCTTCTGAAAAAGGAAAGACGCTGTTTAAACAGCTGCAGAAACTGCAGAAAAAAACAGAGATCATTGGAGATGTCAGGGGAAAAGGGTTATTAATAGGCATCGAGTTTGTCATGGACCAGACTTCAAAACAGCCTTTTCCAAAATCTTATAATCTTACGAGCCGAGTCATTAAAAAAGCACAGCAGAACGGGCTTCTTGTTTATCCGTCTGCAGCAGGAATTGAAGGCGGAGACGGCGATGCGATTCTCATTGCCCCGCCGCTGACCATAAATGACGAGGAGCTGAGCGAACTTGTCCAGCTATTTTCAAAAACGATTGCAGAAATAGAAGCAGAAGTGCTGCCGATGTCATAAAAAGGAGAATCTGTATGATCGCAAATTCATTTCAGAAAATCAGGCAAATTGATGAGGTAATAGGCAAAATCAATGACGGCTGCACATTAATGGCAGGAGGCTTTGGCGGTGTTGGCACGCCTCCGTCTTTAATTGACGCGATTTTGGAAAAAGAAGTACGGGAGCTCGAAATTATCTGCAACGACACCGGTTTTCCGCATATCGGAATTGGAAAATTGATTTGTGCCGGGCGTGTCCGTAAAGTGATTGCTTCGCATATTGGCTCAAATCCGATTGCCGGCACCTTGATGTCAGAAGGCAAGATGGAGGTGGAGTTTTCACCGCAGGGAACTCTTGGCGAGAGAATCCGTGCAGGCGGAATGGGCCTTGGCGGCATTCTATCGGATGTAGGAATGGGAAGCGAGATTGCAGAAAAAGGAAAAGAGCTTGTGCAGGTGGATGGGCGGACTTATTTTATTGAAACAGCCCTGACGGCAGATGTGGCTATCATATGCGGCAAGGCCGCAGATGAATTTGGAAACATCATCTATAAAAAAAGTGCACGGAATATGAATCCGCTGATGGCTATGGCAGGAGAATACACCATCGCAGAAGTAGAGGAAATCGTAAGCTTGGGGGAGCTTGATCCGGAAGCTATTATCACCCCGGGTGTCTTTGTTCAGGCCGTCGTACAAAGTGAAGGGGTGAACTGGAAGTGGGTATGGGAGCCGAAATAAGAGGGAAAATCGCAGAACGGGCAGCACAGGAAATTGAAAACGGCATGATTGTGAATCTTGGCATAGGGATTCCTTCTCTCGTGCCGAATTATTTAAAAAATAAACCGCAAGTCATGATACAGGCAGAAAACGGCATTCTCGGCATTGGGCCAACACCCGTGCAAGGCGAAGAAGAGGAGACACTGTGCAATGCTGCGGGCTATCCTGTCACCCTTGAAAAAGGCGCTTCTTATTTTGACACAACTACAGCGTTTGGCATGATTCGAAGGGGATGCATCGATTTGACGATACTCGGTTCTCTCCAGGTAAGCGAAAAAGGAGATCTCGCCAATTGGATTGTACCAGGTAAGCGGGTCCCTGGAATGGGCGGAGCCATGGAACTTGCCGGGAAAGCAAAAAAAGTCATTGTCGTCATGAATCATGTAAATAAAAACGGCGATCCGAAAATTCTCACAAGCTGCACTCTCCCGCTCACATCCAAACAATGTGTCGATTTGATTATTACGGATATGGCAGTGATAGAAGTTAGAGAATCACGACTTATTTTAAAAGAAATCATGGCGCCTTTTACCGTTCAGGATGTCATAAAAAGTACAGGAGCAAACCTTGAAATCGGCATGAATCTTTGAAGGGGTGATACGATGAAAAACTTGCAGGAGCAAGTTTGCGTATGGATAGACGAAAATCGAAACCGGTCGATTAAATTACTTAAAAAGATGGTCGAGCAGAGAAGTGTTCAGGGCAATGAGGCTTCAGCCCAGGCGGTCGTGCTCGAAAAGTGCCGTCAGCTTAGGCTGGATATAGACCTGTGGGAGCCTGGCGGGAAACTTCTCAAACAGCACCCGCATTTTGTCGCAACGAGAACGTCCTTTAAAGACAGCCCTAATATTGTCGGTGTTCTAAAAGGGACAGGGGGCGGAAAATCTGTCATTTTTAATGGTCACATCGATGTTGTTCCAGAAGGAGATTTAAAGCAATGGGATGTCGACCCTTATCAGGCTGAGGTAACAGAAAACCGTCTTTACGGCCGGGGATCGACAGATATGAAAGGCGGGAACGTCTGTCTGCTGATGGCAATAGAGGCCATTAAAGCAGCAGGCATTTCCTTAAAAGGAGACGTTATTTTTCAAAGCGTCATTGAAGAAGAAAGCGGCGGAGCTGGAACACTTGCCGCCATATTACGCGGATACAAAGCAGATGCAGCCATCATTCCGGAGCCTACTAAAATGAAAATCTTTCAAAAACAGCAGGGATCCATGTGGTTCAGGCTGAAAATAAAAGGGCGGTCTGCACACGGGGGAACAAGATATGAAGGAATCAGCGCCATTGAAAAAAGCACGCTCGTTGTAAAGCACATCCTTGAGCTTGAAAAAAAGCGCAACGAAAAAATTACCGACCCTCTCTATAAAAGCATTCCAATTCCAGTCCCTATTAATATTGGAAAAATAGAAGGAGGCACGTGGCCGTCATCTGTCGCAGATCTTGTCACCCTAGAAGGAAGGTGCGGAATTGCACCAAATGAAACGATAGAAGAAGTGCAGGCCGAATTTCAAGCATGGGTGTCTGAGCTTTCTTCAAAGGACGAATGGTTCAATGAACATCCAGTGGAACTCGAGTGGTTTGGGGCAAGATGGCTTCCAAATGAAATCGGAAGCGATCATCCATTGACTGCCGCATTGATAGAATCCTATAAAGAGATCATGAAAAAGGAGCCGGTTATTGAAGCCTCTCCTTGGGGGACAGATGCTGGCCTCATTTCTCATGCAGGCGATATTCCTTCCATTGTATTTGGTCCAGGGGAAACAGAGGTGGCTCATTTTCCGAATGAATATATCGAAATTGATAAAATCATCGACTGCACAAAAATTCTGGCTGTTTTCTTAATGGAATGGTGCGGAGTGTCAGAGGAGATGTTTTTACCGACTGACGGAGAGGGTAAATTCAAGAAGGAAACGACTAAATAATTGAGGTGTTCGCAAATGAAGCAGCATTTATGGATCAATGGACAGCATATGGAAGCAAGCAAGTATCAGGAATTAAAGTCTCCTTACACGGATGAACTGCTCGCAGAGGTTGCCATTGCAGGTCAGAATCAAGTAAAAGCGGCAGTTGACGCTGCAAGTGAAGCAATCGCAAAGATGAACGCTTTGCCTGCACATAAGCGTGCAGATATTCTACTGAAAACAGCCAAGCTTCTTGCAGAACGAAAAGAAGAAGCGGCAGCGATTATTGCAAAAGAGGCCGCTAAACCAATTAAAACGGCGAGAGCAGAAGTAGACCGCACCGTTATGACGTATACATTTGCAGCTGAGGAAGCAAGACGGCTGAACGGTGAGACCATTTCAATGGATGCTGCCCCAGGCGGAGAAAACCGCACAGCCTACACAGTGAGGGAGCCAATCGGTGTCATTGGAGCGATTACGCCTTTCAATTTTCCGATGAATCTCGTCGCACACAAGCTCGGACCGGCGTTTGCGGCAGGCAATACAGTTGTGTTGAAACCTGCGACTCAAACACCATTAAGCTCATACTTCATCGGAAAGCTTTTTCATGAAGCGGGTCTGCCTGAAGGTGCACTGAACATTGTGACAGGTAAAGGCAGCGAGATCGGAAAACATTTCACAAACGATGAGCGCATAAAAGCACTTACGTTTACAGGAAGTCCTGAAGTAGGGAAAAAGCTTAAAAACGATGCCGGCATGAGAAAAACGCTGCTTGAATTAGGTTCAAATTCAGCCGTCATTATAGATGATGATACAGATGTATCTAAAATTGCACCAAGATGCGTGACAGGAGCATTTGCTTACGCGGGCCAGGTCTGCATCTCCGTGCAGCGCATTTATGTACATGAAAGTGTGTTTGAGGAATTTGTCCAAAAAGCAGTGAAGGAAACGAAAAAACTGAAGCTTGGAAATCCTCTTGATGAAGAGACGGATGTATCCTCTTTAATTTCAAGTGATGATGTTGATCGAGCGATTTCCTGGATCGAGGAAGCGGAGAGTGCGGGAGCACAAATTGTGTGCGGCGGCAAAAACGGTGATAATCAGACGGTTCAGCCGACGATTTTACTGAATGTCCCGTCTGACGTAAACCTCTCCTGCCAGGAAGCATTCGCTCCAATTGTCATCATCAACTCCTTCAAAACCTTTGACGAGGCAATTGATGAAGTAAATAACTCAAAATACGGACTCCAGGCCGGCGTATTTACAAATAAAGTTGACTTGGCCTTTCAAGCGGCAAAAGCCCTTCATGTCGGCGGTGTCATGATCAACGACATTCCAACTTTCCGTGTTGATCATATGCCTTATGGCGGAGTAAAGGACAGCGGATTCGGCAGAGAAGGCATTAAATATGCGATTGAAGAACTGACTGAACTAAAGCTGATTTCTTTTAATCATGCCAAGTTCTAAGCATAAAAAATAGAGTGTGCATCCGCACTCTATTTTTTAAGGTGATTTTTTATCTAAAGGGGGGCCCGTTCTTGAAAAAAACGTACTCTGAAATAAAAATGCTGTCTAAAAAGGATTATCGAGCTGAAGCCGTACTCGATTATTTTAACAAAAGGCTCAGAATCGATGATTATCGCGGAAAGACAGATTCCTTGCTGAAAGATGCTTCCAAATTAGCTTCAGATAATCGCTTCACAAAAGTGATTGTCAAAGGAAAAGCATGTGACATCACTAATCTATTAAAGGAGCAATTTCAGCTTGAAGCCATCATTAAGAATTATTTTCACGGTGAAGATGCCTATTTTTTCACGAAATATTTAAGTGAAGCTAGAAGAAAGACAGACAGCTGGACAAAGCAGGACAGCATCATCACGTCAATCTATGAAAAAAAGAAAACCGTTCACTTGCAGTCAGGCGAATTTGGATTCCGTGCTGCAGATGAACTTGATGCAAAAAAGCTTTCAGAATTATACAGAGCCGTATTTGAAGTGTATCCAACACCGCTCCATTCAAGTGATTATATCCAAAAAACGATGAGGGAAGGCACCATCTATTATCTTGCTGAAAAAGGAAACACGATCGTAAGCGCTGCTTCTGCTGAAATCAATGCTGTATACAACAATGCTGAAATTACAGACTGTGCCACGCTGCCAGAGGTCAGAAAGCATAAATTAATGAGAAGCCTGATCTTATTACTTGAGCAAAAGCTTTGTGATCAAGGTGTATTTTGTGCTTATTCCATTGCAAGAGCAGAATCATTCGGCATGAATGCCGTTTTGCATCAGCTGGATTACGAATATACCGGCAGGCTCACAAATAATTGTGTCATCAGCACAGATCTTGAAAACATGAATGTATGGTGCAAGGATCTGTCTGCCGGAAATTGAGCAATCGATGCCGAAAATCCGGCAGCTTACGTTAAAGGAGGGGAACTTTTGACAAATCAAAATCGGGAGCAAATCATTCATGATATTTTAGAAACAATTGATGAAGGGATTCATGCGGTTGACGAGAATGGAACCACTGTTTTTTACAACGAAATTGCTGCCTATCATGATGGTTTAAAAGTCGAGGAGGTTGTGGGCAAGCATTTATTTGATGTTTTTCCGTCCCTTTCCGAGGAAACGAGCACGCTCTTGAAAGCCATTAAAACAAAAAAGCCGATTTATCATCATCCCCAAACCTACATAAATATAAAGGGCGAAAAAATTGAAACGGTGAACACGAGCCTGCCGATTTTATCAGAGGACAAAGTGATCGGCGCGGTTGAAATTGCAAAAGATTACTCGGCGATCAAGCGGCTGACAGAGCGTCTGGCCGATCTTCAAAAGCAAGTGCATTCGCCTCCAAAAGCGGAGAGATCCAATGGCACAAAGTATGTTCTAGGTGACATTATTACAGCAAGCAAGAACCTCCTCCTCATTAAAACACTTGTTAAAAAAGCCGCAAAAACCTCTTCAAATGTCCTCGTTTACGGGGAAACAGGAACAGGAAAAGAATTAATTGTCCAGGCGATCCATAACGAATCTCAGCGGAGAGATGCTCCTTTTATCGCCCAAAACTGTGCAGCTCTGCCTGAAGCCTTGCTTGAAAGTTTATTATTTGGCACAGCAAAAGGGAGCTATACTGGTGCTGTTGACAGGGCTGGCTTATTTGAGCTTTCACATGGAGGCACCCTTTTCCTGGATGAGCTGCAATCAATGCCTCTGAATCTGCAGGCAAAGCTGCTTAGAGTCATTGATGATGGCACGATCAGGAGAATCGGAAGCAGTCATTCAATCAACGTCGATGTCAGAGTGATTGCCGCCATGAACATCAGTCCTGAACAATGTCTCTCGCAGCAAAAAATGCGGGAAGATCTATATTATCGTTTAAACGTCTTCAGCATCAATCTTCCGCCGCTCAGAGAACGGCCGCTGGACCTTCCTATTCTGATTTCGTCTTTCATTAATATGTACAATCACGAATTTCAGAAGCGTGTTGGAGGTTTAACAGATGAAGGGCATGCACTGTTAAAGCGCCACCCCTGGCCGGGGAATGTCAGGGAGTTAAAGCATTGCATCGAGTATGCCATGAATATGTGTGATGACAATCGTATTCATATTGACCATTTACCGCCGTACTTGCTGAATGTGAAAGAGACGGCAAAAGAACCGCATTCTCTTCATGAAAAAATGTCCTTGATAGAAAAAGAAATCATCCAAGTAGCGCTTGCAGAATGTGAAGGCAATATTTTAAAATCAGCAAAGCTGCTTCAAATTCCGAGACAAACCCTTCAATATAAAGTGAAAAAATATTTTCCTGACCAATTTTCGGCACCAAAACAGAACGTATAATTAATGGATGTGAATTTAAAAGCTTCCAGTCACATTGGCATGGTTTTTGCATGTAATAATGGTAAAGACCGAAATGGGGGAACTGCCATGAAATACGATCTATACAAGCCGAAGCGCGACTGGAAAGACATCGAACTCTGGAAAGATGTCACAGATGAACAGTGGAATGACTGGCTCTGGCAGCTGACAAATACCATCCGCACACTGGATGACCTTAAAAAAGTCATTAACCTGACTCCTGATGAAGAAGAAGGGGTTAAAATATCAACGAAAACCATCCCTTTAAATATAACTCCATATTATGCATGGCTAATGAATGAAGATGATCCGAGATGTCCGATCCGCATGCAGTCAGTTCCAATTTCACAGGAGCTTTATAAAACAAAATATGACCTTGAAGATCCGCTTCACGAAGATGAAGATTCGCCTGTTCCGGGTTTGACTCACCGCTATCCGGACCGCGTGCTGTTTCTAGTAACCAATCAATGCTCGATGTACTGCAGATATTGCACCAGAAGGCGTTTCTCAGGTCAAATTGGCATGGGTGTGCCTAAAAAACAGCTTGATGATGCGATCAATTATATCGCTCAGACACCTGAAGTGCGGGATGTGCTGATTTCAGGCGGTGACGGATTACTCATTAATGACACGATCCTTGAATATATCCTTAAAAATCTCCGCGCAATTGATCATGTCGAAATCATCAGGATCGGCACGCGCGCGCCTGTCGTTTTCCCGCAGCGCATTACAGAAAATCTGTGCAATATCCTGAAGAAATATCATCCAGTCTGGCTGAATACTCACTTCAATACTTCGATTGAAATTACCGAAGAATCTAAGAAAGCATGTGAAATGCTTGTGAACTCCGGCGTGCCGGTCGGAAATCAGGCCGTTATCCTTGCAGGCATCAATGACAGCGTGCAAATCATGAAAAAACTGATGCATGACCTCGTTAAAATCAGAGTGCGGCCATATTACATTTATCAATGTGACTTATCAGAAGGCATCGGGCATTTCCGCGCACCTGTTTCAAAGGGTCTTGAGATTATTGAGGGCCTCCGCGGACACACAAGCGGGTATTCGGTGCCAACATTTGTCGTTGACGCTCCTGGCGGCGGCGGGAAAATTGCCCTGCAGCCAAACTATTTAATTTCTCAAAGTCCGGACAAAGTCGTGCTCCGTAACTTTGAAGGCGTCATCACGACCTATCCGGAGCCGGAAAATTATACACCGGGTCTTGCAGATGATTACTTTAATGAAGTATATCCTGATTCTGCATCCAAAAAATCACTGTCCGGAATCGCAGGTTTATACGAGGATGCCCAGTTCAACCTGATTCCTGAAGGTATTGGCAGAATCAATAGAAGAAAAACGTTTGAAACAAACCCTGCTCACGCCACATTAAAAGATAAACGGGGAAAACGCGACGAATTAAAAGATAAAAAATACCGTGCCCAGTTATTAAAATCTGAAGAAAAGAAGGCAGCAGAAAATGAGTGAGCGCTGCGAATGGTGTGAATCGCAACATGCAAAGCACACAACCAACCTTGTCCATTGGGAACTGCCTGACGGATCTCGCGCCATTGAGATTTCAGACACACCTTGCATCTCTTGTCCGGACTGCGGCATTAGTTATCAAAGCGAACAAACGATCAACGAAATCGAAAATCAGCTCCTTCTGATTGCCGTAAAAGAGCTGCCAAACCGCGTAGCTTACGAAGAACTGATGAAGTGGAAGCGTCACTTGAAGCGCAACTACTTTGATTTCACCTGACATTAGAACTTCTTAGGTTTTCTTCTTGTCCAATAAACGTTATAATAGGGTCACTTTCCATACGTAATGGCGACAGGGGGATTTACCTTGAAATCTTTTTACCACTATCTAATGAAATATCGACATCCAAAACCAGCCGATGATATAAGCCAATTTGCAAACGACGCTTATGATGACCACAGCTTTCCAAAGGCTTCAGATGACTACCATGAAATCAGCTCCTACCTTGAACTGAATGGGTCATACCTCCGCAGCCTCGTCGTTTTCGATGAAGCCTGGGACCTGTATGAAAACGAAATCCTTAAAAAAGCAACGTACTAAAGCAACTTACTTTGTAGGTTGTTTTTTTTTTGCTCTTTCGTAATATTTTTTTTGTGAGAAAACGTACTAAGTATAACGTTGTAACTAAATTGAAAAGGACCTGGAAGAAGTGAATTAGTTCCTGAATTTTTATTTCTTGACAACACCTTCGAATCATCTTATATTTAATAAAGTTAATAGTTAAGTAGGTTAAATATTAATTACATTAAGTGCACAGGAGGGGAAAATGGAAACAAGACAGGAACTTACGTATGAATTTCTCTCTAATTACCGGAAGTTAAATAAAATGACCCGGACCCATTTGAATGAACTGCTGGATACTTATCTTCCGTTCAATGAATTTATGGTCCTTCGCCTCATTCATGAGCAAAAACATATAAATATCAGCCAGATTGCTGAGAAATTAAGTGTGTCTGCAAGTCATATCACTTCTGTCAGTGAGAAACTGATCAAAAAGGGCTATTTAACCCGCATACGCGCACTTGATGACAGAAGAGTGGTCTATCTGGAGCTGACTGAAACGGGTGAAAAAGTAAAGACTGAAGTGGAAACGACCATTACAGAATACTTTCATCAGAAGCTGGAAAACGTAACGAATGAAGAAATCATTGTGTTTAATCGATTATTAACAAAATTACTAGAAGAACAATAGAGGTGTAACTATGGAACATTTAAGTCATAAAGAAAAGATCACGATTATGATCGCCATTATTGCCGCGATGTTTTTTGCGGCTGTCAATCAAACGATCGTAGGGAATGCTTTGCCGAAGATTATTTCGGATCTTGGCGGACTTGATTATTACAGCTGGGTATTTACGATTTACATGCTGACAAGTGCGATCACAACGATCCTTGTGGGTAAGCTGTCCGATATTTATGGTAGAAAGCCTTTTATTATTATCGGTATCCTTATCTTTTCAGTCGGTGCATTTTTAGCGGGAACCTCAATGGATATCGTTCAGCTGATCATTTACCGGGGTATTCAAGGATTTGGAGCAGGGATGATTATGTCTACAGCTTTTACTGCTGTAGGAGATCTCTTCGCACCGCGTGAACGCGGAAAATGGCAGGGTGCCATGAGTGCCGTGTTTGGAATTTCAAGTGTATTTGGCCCGACACTTGGAGGTTATATCGTTGATAATCTTGAGTGGAAATGGGTCTTCTGGGTCTTCTTGCCTCTTGGTATAGTAGCTCTCGTCTTAATTTGGAAGCTTTTCCCTTCAACTGTGAAAAAAGCAGGAGAGAAGGTGGATTATCTTGGATCGGTCTTTTTATCTGCAGCGATCACAACGGCATTGCTTGCTTTTTCATGGGCAGGAACGAAATACGACTGGGATTCTGCTCAGATTTTATCTCTGTTTGGAGCCACAGCGCTGTCCCTGATCATTTTTGTATTTGTTGAAAGAAAAGCGGTCAGTCCGATTTTGCCACTCGATTTATTTAAAAACAGCATCTTTACGATTTCAAATATGATTGGTTTTGTCATCGGTGTTTCCATGTTTGGAGGCGTCATGTACGTTCCTTACTTCATTCAGGGAGTGCTCGGCTATTCTGCTACGCATTCGAGCTTTCTGACGATGTCGATGACGCTCGGATTGGTATTTGCAAGTGCGCTTGGCGGCCAGATTATTTCGAAAACGGGAAAATATAAGCTGCAGGCCATCGTCGGTCTATGTATTTCAGCTGCAGGTCTATACTTGCTGTCTACGATGAATGTAGAAACATCACAATATCTATTAGTGTTTTATTTAACATTAGTCGGGTTTGGAATCGGAATTGGCATGACGGTCTTTACCTTAACCGTTCAAAATGCCGTTGATCAAAAGCTTCTGGGTGTAGCAACTGCTTCGTCGCAGCTATTTAGATCTGTTGGAGGAACGGTTGGGGTTGCCATCATGGGTACATTGCTTAACTCGCGGATGAAGGATAAAATGGCGTCAATGAGTCAAACTGGCGATACGAATCAAATGGCTGCTTCCCCTGAACTTGCCGGCAAAATGGAATCTCTGCAAAATCCGCAGCTATTGCTGGATCACGAAAAACTTGATGGACTCAAAAACACGCTGCCTAAAGAAGCGATTCCCTTCTTTGAAAACGTCATTCTCAAGCTTCAGGATTCACTGAGCTATGCATTATCTGGAGTTTTCCTCTTTGTCACCATCACGATGGTCTTAGCGATTCTCTTAACATTCTTTATTAAAGAAATTCCGCTAAGAAGTGCAAAGGATCAGCCAGCTGTAAAAAAAGAAAAGATTAACACAGGTAAATTGCAGAGCAGCGAAAATTAATTGATACCAAGGTGCATTTAGTGCCTTGGTTTTTTATTTTTGAAAAGAAAATTTTTCCATAATGAGATATAATTGAGAGGATAGAATTCGGTAATTAAGAAAGGGATGAACTTAATGTCAAATGCGGTCCGGCTGTATGATTTTCACAAGTGGTCGAATACTAGAGTATTTAATCGTCTTAAAGAGTTGCCCAAGGAATTGTATACAAACGAGATAGTCAGTGTTTTTCCGGCGCTGTCTCATGTTATGGTACACATTTACCTTACAGATGCCCTTTGGCTGAAAGTGATCAAGCAGGATTCTTTTGAAAGCATAATGGCTTATCTTGGAAAAGTCCGGGAAGAGGCAGAGAATAGGAGTTTGGAAGAATTAGAAAGGATGTTTGAAAAACTGGGGAACGAATACGAACTATTTTTAAATGAACAGGCAGATCCAGAAAGAACATTCACAATCGAACACCCGCAATATGGAAAATTAGAAACCAATGTTTCTGAGCTGATTCAGCATGTAACAAACCATGGAACCTATCACCGCGGAAACATTACAGCCATGCTTAGGCAGCAGGGAGTGCCCGGTGTGCCTTTAGATTACGTATTTTACCTTTATGAAAAGAAAGAGGGGCTTGCCCATTGAATAAATACGGTCATTGGCTGCTCGTTATTTTAGTAGGAATCTCTTTTATTCCCGGCTTTTATTATTTCGAATTCACGCTGGCTTATATGATGGCAATCATCTTTGGAATCATTGGATTCAGTGCGGTTCTTTATATGGCAATCGTTATTCAAATCAAACATAAGAATAAAACCATCTAGAGGACATACATATAGAAATGAACATTCTATGACGTCTGCTCTGCTTAAGTAGTTTTTAGGCCTTTCCTATCTTATAATAAAAGAAAAAAGTGTACTGGAGGTACATCTATGCTTCAATCACCAATTGGACGCTTCAGACTGATGGGATTCATTGAAGGAGCATCTTTGCTGATTCTTCTTTTCATTGCCATGCCTCTAAAATATTTGGCAGAAATCCCTATGGCTGTCACGATCGTGGGATCGCTTCATGGCTTTTTCTTTATCACGTATTTGCTTATCATTGCCTATACAACGTATAAAATCAGATGGTCCTTCGCATGGGTTTTCAGTGCAGTCGCTGTGGCATTTATACCGTTTGGGAATATGATTCTCGATGCGAGACTTAAAAAAGCGAATTTATGAAGATTTAAAAATGACCTTTTCAAAAAGGTTATTTTTTTTTTGATCAATCTAATCAAAAATAGCAAAACAAAAGGAAGTGCCATCTTCCTGCCCGTACAATTAAGAAATCAAAAATAGCATCCGATTATTCGGATGCATACTTGACAATTCCATGCAAAAAAACGGAGTATTCGCGCTGCACACATTCTCTTAATTTGATTTTTCCTTCTCTTTCTAATTCCGATACGAATTCATTAATTTGCCGTTCTTCTTCCTTCGATGCTTTTTGAACCTCAATCGAAAACAAATTGCCGCGGCTGGCATGATGAATTTTTTTCAACAATTTATCCTTGTTCATTGGGTCAACCCCTTCATGCTATTCAAATTCGACACAAATGGAGATATTCCTCTAATTACTAATTATATTAATAATAAAAAATTTTTCTTAAAATCGTATGATTTCAGTAAAGTAATCCTAATTGATAATAGGTCTATCGATTCTTAGTTCAGTCACGTCATTTGCACCATGTCTATCATTTCATAAAAGAGTAAACTGGAATTGTTAAGTTTACAGAAAATTCTAAATAAAGGACGTGGTTTTTTGAAAAAAGAAATGATAGCGTTTACTTTATCAGCGGCAATGCTTGCATCCGTGCTGCCAATCCCGCATCATGCAGTCCGAGCAGAAGCTTCACAGCAGCAGAATCTCATCCCAGGGGCACATAATGTGGTTGAAACTTATTTTGACGGTGTGGATGGAAATTATTTAACAACAAAAAATCCGGCTCAATTTGGAAAAGCAACCGTGTTTGGGAATATAGGGCTTGCTCCTTACAATTGGGGAAGTGCTGCAGATGGGACTGGCTGGCATCAAATGTATAAACCAGCCGCCATCACCGGAACTCAGATTAATGGCGCTTTTGAAGACGCTCAGTTTGTCATACGTGTCCCGGATACCTGGAATGGAAAATTAGTAGTGGCCGGCATTCCTGCTACTAGAAATGAAACATCAACAGACCTTCTGTTCAGCGATTTTGTTCTTGAAAAAGGGTACGCGTTTGCAGCGATTGATAAAGGAACACAAGGAGAATTTGATCCTAATGACCCATTTGCAAAAGCAAAAAATGCCCTCGCTGCAGAAGATGATAGTGTCGCAGAATGGCATAAACGTTTCAGGCAGATCACGATAGCCGCTCAATCGTATTTAGAAGAAAATTTCCGTGAGCAGCTTATTTCTGCAAAAGATAAAACAAATCCAGCCCATCATTTGGTGAGGAAAAATCACAGCGTGCCGACGTATGCGATGGGCATTTCAAATGGGGGATATGTCGTCAGGTATGCCCTTGAGCAAGACGGCAGGGAGAAAAAAGAGAATCGTCTTTTTGATGGAGGCGTAGATTGGGAAGGTGTTCTTTGGACAGAAAAGCAGCCAAACTTAATTTCTTCTCTCACAACAGTCGTCAATCAAGCTGAAGATGCCGTTTACGGCACTGGAAAAGAGAAAGAAAAAGCCATAAAAGAAATGTATAAAGCAGGTCTTCCAAAAGGATCAGAGGAATTGTGGCCGTATCATGATCAAGTGTATTGGTTTATTACAGCGAACATTTACCGGGATCATTTTGACCCTGATGCCCCAAACAGCATTCCATGGAAAAACTACTTGAATTTCACTTCAAGCGGAGCCAGGGACAGAAGCTACGATTCTATTTTTGAAAACTACAAGTATCAAAGCCGTCCGAAAAGCGTGAAAGAGAACATAAAAGAAATTGCCAATACAGGGGATATAGACGTTCCGCTTATCAGTTTTACAGGAACGCTGGATGCGCTGATTTTCCCGGATATTCATGCGAAAGGCTATGAAAAACTTGTTAAAAAAGCGGGCAAGGAAAAACTTCACCGCATGTATTCGATTGAAAATGGAAATCATGTGGACAGTCTAGTATGGAACACATCGACAGACTCAAATAAAAGGCTGCAGCCCCTGCTTCCATACGCCCATCAGTCATTTGACCTGCTGGTTGATTGGGTTGAAAACGGAAGAAAAGCGCCTGAAAGCAGATCAATTCCTGTTCCACAGAATGCCACAAAGGTCATTGACATTAAAACAGGGAGAGAGATTGATCCAAAATAAGAGATTGATGCGAAGTATTGTCCAATAAGTCTCTAAAATGAGCAGGCAGGAAAAACAAATGTTTTACCTGTCTGCTTTTTTCTGTAGGCTCTTTTCGTAAACTTTGTTGTTTTCATACTCTTTGTAAAAAAACTTTAAGTGGATCTACGCTGCAGGAACTTGACTCCTGCGGGAAATAGAGCGAAATGGGAGACTCCGCAGGCATGCCGAGGATGCTCACAGCGGAGCGCGGAAAGGAACGGACAACATTTACAATCGAAAAAAATAATGATGCTTAAACAGACTTTCTGAACAGCGCATTTCTTATTTAGAAGGAGGAATTTGAATTTTGCAGAATAGTATTATGTATCACTATTAAAGGAGAATGATATGACCGTACATTTAGTAAAAGCCACAGAATCAGATGCAGCAGCTATTTTAGATGGTCAAGTGCGTGCCTTCACGCCGCTTCTTGAAAAGTATATGGATGTTGAAACAAATCCAGCAAATGAGACACTTGAAAAAATCCTCTCAAGGATCAATGAGCCAAATGGCGGCTTCTACAAAATCATTTTTGATGAAACATTAGCGGGAGCATTACGGGTGTATTCGAAAAGCGAGGCATCGAAATATTGGATAAGTCCAATCTTTATTTTTCCTGAATTCCAGGGCATAGGGATTGGCCAAAAGGCTATGATCGCAGCAGAAACAATGTTCCCGCATGCCTCTAGCTTCGAGCTTGCAACCATTCTTGAGGAAGAAGGAAACTGTTATTTGTACAAAAAATTAGGCTGCGAAGAAACAGGAGTCTTGAAAAAGCTGAATGCACGCACTACGCTGATTTACTTTAGAAAAGGTTTATAAAGAGCAGTGTTTTTGAGAAATGATAAGAACAACAACAAGATTCCGAAAAAGGATCTTGTTTTTTGATTTGATTTTTTCTCATAAAAATCCCCACTAAATCCCACTATTCATATCATATCTTCCAGGAGTATGATTACTTTTATATGTTAAAAGATAACAGAAGGAAGATGAAGCAGTGAGAAAGGTTTTTAGCAGTTTACTAGTTTTATTCCTGATTTTAAATCAGATGCCTCTTTCAGGCAAAGCTGAGTCCAATATTCAGCAAATCGGATCTGTAAAAGGAAACAGCGTCAATGTTTATTCTTCTCCAAAATTGAGCTCGAAAGTGGCAGCTGTTCTGGAAAAAGGAGATGAATATCCTCTTATTCAATCTGCAGCCGGTGACTCGGCCGATGCGATAACATATAAAGTTGTCAGAGGAAATACATTATGGAAAATAGCCAATCAATATGGAACAACCGTTCATGAACTGAAACAATTGAATGGTTTAAAAAATGATGCGATTTCTCATGGACAACTACTGAAGATTCCTCAGACCGTTCAAGTTCATCAAGTGATCTCAGGCGATACTCTGTGGAAAATTTCGAACAAATATAAAGTAACAGTCAATGATGTTACCAAGCTTAATGGTTTAAAGACAGCTCAGCTTAAAATTGGCCAAAAATTAAAAATCCCTGTGTATTATTATGAAGTGCAGCTGCTCGGCGGAAAAAAAGGCTGGATTAAAAAATCGCAGCTTCAAGTTAAAAACAGCAAACGTGTCGTGATGGGATGGAGTTTTAATGGAACAGCCAATACCTACATTCAGCAGATGAAAAACAAACGCAATCTAAATGTTGTCTCACCGCGATGGTTTACGTTAAATCAATCGGAAACAGGTGTTTCTATTAAAATGGATTCTGCCTATTCAGATGCAGCACATGCTGCCGGGAAAAAAGTCTGGCCGCTCCTTGGCAACAGCTTTGACCCCATTCTGACAGATTCCATCATAGGGAATCCTCAAAAAAGACAAAAACTAATTTCTGCGCTTCAGACTGCATTAATCACTAGCAAAAGCGATG
Organism: Peribacillus frigoritolerans; assembly: GCF_004358755.1. Classification (GTDB taxonomy): domain Bacteria; phylum Bacillota; class Bacilli; order Bacillales; family Bacillaceae; genus Bacillus_P. The sequence continues at coordinate 991,799 of NZ_SMZY01000001.1, forward strand.
GAATAAATGTTGATTTCGAAAACATTGATATAAAAAACAAACAGGAATATGTATCTTTTATCCGGGAATTAAAAACAGCCCTGAAGCCTCATGGAATCATTGTTTCTGTCGATGTAACAAGAACGAGCGATGACCCATTCTGGTCTGGAAGCCTGGACCGAAAAGAACTCGGCAAAATAGCCGATTATATTGTGATGATGGGGTATGATGAGCATTGGGGCGGGGGGCCAAAAGCTGGTTCAGTTGCTTCCCTTCCGTGGGTGGAAGAAGGCATTAAGCTCTTAATGAAAGATGTTCCCTCACATAAAATCCTTCTCGCTGTTCCGTTTTATACAAGAGAATGGGTGACAGACTTATCTTCTAACAAATTGAGAAGCATCGACCGCACGATGTCAGAAGTCAATAAGATCATTTCCTCTAAAGGACTTAAAAAAGTATGGGACCAAAAGGCTTCACAACATTATGTCCAATTTACTGAAAAAGGCGAAAAACATCAACTGTGGATAGAAGACAAGAAATCCATTGAGCTTAGAATGAAAATGATGAAGGAAAATCACTTAGGCGGAGCAGCTGCCTGGTATATAGGCTCAGAAACTTCGGATATTTGGGATGTTTATCACTTTAATGAATGATGGATATTAAGATGAAAACATAATACAGAGAAAACGGATACCAAATTGCACAGCGTTTGGTATCCGTTTTTTGTGAATTTAAAGAACCATTCCTTAGTAATTATTCATTGGAACAATGCAAAAATAAATTTGACTTTCTTTATCAATTTCCGGGGTAACCTCTGGTCCATAATCTGTTGAAATGGCCATGTCAGCTGAATCAGCGCTTCCAAAATAGGCTTTATAAGCTTTGTCTGAATGAGTTCTTAATTCAAATGAGACATGGGGTGCTTTTTTTCTATCTTTATACTTGACCTGTACCTCAGCATTGGTTTTATACCATGCATATTTTCCATTAGATTCTCTTAAGTGGACAACGCCTGCTGTTTCTCCATCATTCATTTCTCTTTTGAAAAAAACAAACAGTTCCCCGTCTGATTGTATTTCCCCTAAAAGATTGCCTGCTGATAAGTCTTCTTCTTTTAGACCATTTTTAATGGCTTCTTCTTTCGTAGCAAACCATTTTAAGTGATCTTCATTAGCAGAACATCCAATAAGCAATAGAAAAATTAAAAGAACAAGACATTTCAATCTCAACCTCATCTTCTCCTGTGAAAACAATATTTTAATAGATTATTTCTTTCTCAAAGGTCAAAAATCCTTTTAATTGGTATTAACAGCCAGATTAAGAGTAAAACTTTTTGATTTCATAGCTTCTTTGATTGTGATATTATTTAGTAATCCGAAATAAATTTATATGGTATTCAATTAACTTAGGAGAGATACAGTGAATCATTTAACGAAAGCACCTCTTTGGACGAAGTCGTTTGTTATGCTTATGCTTGGAAACTTATTTATTTTTATGTCGTTTCAGATGCTGATTCCCACACTTCCGCCTTATATTAAATCATTGGGAGCAACGGGTCTGGAGATTGGATTAGTGACGGCTTTATTTTCAATAGGAGCTGTTCTCAGCCGTCCGTTTATCGGGTACATGCTTGAATATAAAGCACGAAAGCCGCTTGTTTTGATTGGAGCTGCGGCGCTTCTTGTGATCACCATTTTTTACCCAATTTCAAATGTGATTCTTATTTTCCTGATGTTCAGGTTCATCCATGGTCTTGCCTGGGGTTTTTCAACCACAGTAAACGGGACGGCGGCGGTGGATGTGATACCAAAATCCCGTCTTGGCGAAGGAATGGGGTATTTTGGTCTTTCTGTAACACTCGGCATGATTATTGCGCCAAGCCTCGGCATCTTTTTATTCGGTGTTACAACGTTTAACAATTTAATCTATATTTCCTGTGCTCTTGGAATCATTGCGATTATTCTTTTAGCAGCAGTTCGTTACTATACCCCTGAAACGGTCAGACTGACCAAAAAAGAAGATTTGAAATTCTCTTATCTTGGTTCGCTCGTTGAAAAAACAAGCTGGTATCCGGCTTTAATTACAATGATTGCAACGTTCGGATATGGTTCTGTTGTGACATTTATTGTGATTTTCGGTGAAGAGCGGGGCATTGACCAGATTTTCATTTTCTATCTTTTTAATGCGGTCATGGCTTCGATTTCAAGACCAATTGCAGGAAAGTGGTTTGACGACAGAGGACCTAAGGGACTGATCGTCGTCTGCAGCGCTTTGACCTTTGCAGGTATGTGGGCACTTTCTTTCTCTCACACCAATGCAGGAATTGCCATTGCGGGTATCTTATTTGGAATTGGATTTGGTTCCCTGCTTCCGACTCTGCAGTCATGGACACTTTCAAAAACGCCTGATAACCGCAGGGGTGTGGCAAATGGAATGTTTTTCTCTGCAATTGATTTTGGGATAGGTTTAAGCGGAATTGTTTTCGGCTTGCTGGCTCAATTTCTTGAAACAGCGGTTCTTTTTCAGATTTCAAGCATTTTTCTGATCGTACCTGTGATTCTTACTCTTTTAGAAGGAAAGGGTAGAAGGATGCAAAAAAAACAGACAGCCGCCTCTACTTATTAAACTAGAAGAAAGCACCTGACTCAGTCAGGTGCTTTTTGATTTAAGAAAGTAATTAAGAAAATGAAGTTTCATGGCGTTTCCTTATTTATCTGCCTGCGCTAGACGGGCGATTTCCCTATTCTTAATTCTGGTTCCATTCTTCAGCAAGCATGCCATAAACGGCATGGTCGACAAAATGATCATAGAGCCATTCAGCTTGTCTGATGGTTCCTTCATGCACAAAGCCAAGCCGTTCAGGAATGCTTCTGCTTTTACTGTTCATTACAGCCGCCCGGATTTCAACTTTGTTCAAGCCGTATTCCTCAAAGGCTAGATCGGTCAATGCTCCGGCAACTTTTGTCATGATGCCATTGCCCTGAAACTCTGACCCTAGCCAATAGCCGATATAAGCAGTTTTATTCGACCAGTTGATTTGGTTGAAGCCTGCTGTTCCTGCGAGTTCTCCTTTATATAAAATCACTGCATTCAGACTTTTATTTTCTGCATGTGCACGCAGACAGCCTTCAATAAAGGATTTTGTATCTTCCTGTTTTGTTGTGAAATCAAGCCATGGAAGCCATTCTCGCAGGTGCTGTCTTGATTGATCAGTGAGGCTGAACAGCTTTTCTGCATCGTTTACATCCATTAATTTTAATGAAACTTCCTCATCTATTATATGTACGAACAAAGTAGATCCCCCAATCTGATTTTCTATTCTTTTACTATACTATGAAACAAAAAGGCTGCCAATAATAGGCAGCCTTGTCCATTATACTTTTCTTCTTTTCGCACGGAGCTTATCAACTACTATATATAAAGCAGGAACGATCAGCAGCGTCAGAATCGTTGAGAAGAGGACTCCGGATACGATGCTGATTGCAAGCGGCTTAAATAATGGGTCGTTGCTGAATGCTACAGGCAAAAGAGCCACTAAAGCAGTAAATGCCGTCAGAAGGATAGGACGTATTCTTGCTCTTCCGGCTTCCATTACAGCTTCTGTACGGTCATAGCCCGCTTTGATCCGCTGTTCAATAAATTCAAACAGGACGACAGAGTTTCGGACTACAATTCCTGCAAGCGAGACGATGCCCATTGTTGCCATGAAACTGAATGGAGTTTGTGTCACAAACAGTCCCGCGACAGCTCCGGCTACCGCTAAGTAAACCGTTCCAAGGACAAGCAGCGGCAGGGAAAGGGAATTAAACTGGAACGCAATCGTAATGTAAATCAGGACGAGTACGACTAGGAAGAGCAGACTGATTTCAATAAAGAACTGAGTCTGATCGTCATTTTCTCCCCCAAGGGTCAGGCTGTAGCCTTCATCTGTATATCGATCTTTAAACTCATCCACAATCGCAGCAACGTCTTCTTTAAACGTTTCCGATTCACCCGGATATGCTTTAAGTGTAATGGTCCGTTCGCCATCTTCACGGGGAATCGTTTGATATTGTTCAATTGTATCTGTATCCACAAAGTCGCTGAGCGGCGCTGTTTGCGGAACAGGACCTTCCGTTTGAAGAGGAACCTCGATTTCATCAAGCTGTATACCTTCCTGATGAATTTCTGTATCCTGCTTAATCACTAAATCAATGTTTTCATTATCGGACTTGAAGGTGCCCATAGGGAGGCCTTCTGTTACTAAACGTATTTGATCACTGATGAATGTTGGATCTAAACCATTTTCAGTTAAAGCATCACGGTCAAGATTATATTGGATTGATGACAGGGGTGCTTTTACATTATCAATAATCAAGCCGTTGTCAGCTTCCTGAATTTCACCTGCAAGCTCATTTTTAATATCATTCAGCTTGTTAAAATCCTCACCGCTTACTTTCACAGTTACAGGTGCGCCTGTCGGAGGACCCTGTACGATTGTGGTTAAGAAAATTTCTGCATCAGGATATTTTTCCCTGAGTCCGTCTGTGTTTTCTTCTATATATTGATCAGCTGTCACGGCTTCATTATCAATACGTGCAACAATTTGACCTGTGTTTGGACCTGCATTTTCAACCGTTTCACTAAAGAGGCCAGGTACGCCGGTACCGGCAAAAATCGCTGTTTCTTCGGTTTCTTTAATCTCAAGCAAATCTTTTTCCAGCTCTTCTAAAACACTGTTAGTTTCTTCGAGCGTATAGTCTGTGGGCATTGTGACAGTAACCGTTACTTCTTTTTTATTGGCTGATGGGAAAAACTCAAACGGAACGTAGAACGCCAGCAAAAAGATCAAAGATGTGGCGACAATTCCTCCCACGCCTATTATGACTGGACGCTTTACAATTTTCGCTAGGAGAGTATCCGCGTAAAAGTCGGACAGTTTTTTAAGCGGCTTTCCTAAAAAGCCCGGCTCTTTCTCACTTGAGCGTATGCTTTTCTTATTTACAGCATATTGATAAACCGGAACAAGTGTCAGAGAGATGATCATAGATGCCACAACCGTTAAGATAAGAACGGACGGAAGGGACCGGATAAAGGAACCATTCGAGCCTGACAGCAAGGTAAGCGGCAAGAAGGCAAAAACGACGGCTAGCGTTGACGTGACAATCGATCCCCACACTTCTTTCACGCCATCTCTAGTTGCCTGCAGGGCATTTCCGTTTTTCTGAAGCTTATATTGCCGCAGTATATTATCATTGACAACAATGGCATCATCTACCAATATCCCTAGTGCGATAATTAGACCAATCACTGAAATTTGGTTCAAATCAACATCAAGAAAGGGAAGCGGTATTGTCCCCAAGGTAATGGATAAAGGGATGGCGAGAGAAACGATAAACGCTCCGCTTAATGTTAATCCAAGAGTTGTAATCAAAATAACGGCAAGAACCGCAATAACTGCCTCTTTGATCAAATCATCAAAAATTGTATCAACATCTGCTTTTTGCGAGTAATACGTTTCGAGCTCTACTCCTTCAGGCAAATTCAGTTCATTCTTGATTTCTTCGTCTACTTTAGTAAAAGCAGCAGGAATATCAAGTCCTGAGTCAATCGTGACTGTAAACGAGTAGGCAGGTTTACCGTTGTAAGAAACAATATCTGCCTGGTCTTTTTCCTCAAAAGCAAGTTCCGCGAGATCGCCGACCTGTATTAGTTCTTTCGTAATCGGAGATTGAACGGCAAGCTCCTTAATTTGTTCGATATCTTTGTACTGATTCAGCGAAAGGCGGACATTTTCTCCGTCTTGTTTTGTTTCACCGAGTGGCGTTGTTTTATACTCATTATTGATAGCCTCAATAATCGCTGATACGTTCAGTCCGTTTTCAGCTAACTCATCACTGTCAAGCTTTAAGAGGGCTTCTTTTTCTTTAAAGCCCTTAATCGTCACGCCTGATACACCGTCAAGACCCTGAACCTTTTCTCTTAATTTGAGAATTTCCTCTTGACTCTCTTTTAATGATTCCGAACTATCTGCAGTAAACATATAGGAACCGACCGGCAGTCCTGTGGCAGCCTTTTTCACTTCAGGATCAAACGCATCCTCTGGAAGTTTTGAGACATTGTCTGAGACTTTTTGTTTAATCTCACCTGATATTTTTTCAAAATCCCCGCTGTCATCCACTTCAATGATGACATTTGAAAATTCTTGTGCGGAAACGGAGTTTATGCTTTCAATGCCTTCTAAATTTTTGAGAGCGTCTTCTAAAACTTCCGTCACATCACTTTCAACAGCCTCGGCATCCGCACCCGGATAAACAGTTGAAATGGATAAAATATTGGCGGAAAACTCCGGCAATTCACATTTTGGAAGCTGATAAAATAAATATCCTCCAACTAATATAATGACGAAAAATAAAATAATGATTAATTTTCCCCGTTTGAGAAAGCTTTCGAACATAAATGGTGTCCTCCTTATTCTTTGGTCAAATTTGACTAAGAAAACTATATCATAAAATTTATTCAATTTTCATTCCTAAATGTGTTAAAGTTTTGTGAAGTTTTTGTATAAGAATAAATCTTTATTTGGTTTAGGGGTTTACGCCTATGTAAACAATAGATTTCACATACTTTAACTATTTGTAAAGGAATGTTAAGTTTTTGTTAAATATATCTTTATAAAGCTACCTTGCTTTGATATGATTAACTGAATATAAAGATCTATTTTTCTATTAATCTACGAAAAGGTGTGAATATAGATTGTCATCGATAAACAGAAAGAATATGGTGCTTTTTCTTGTGAGCATAGGGGTTGTTACGATCTTTTGGATGTTCAAAACCCTGTACTTTGTAAACGAACTGGAATTATCACCCCATAAGAAATATATCCTGCTTGCCTCTGCCGGTTTTGCATTATGTTTAACGAGCCTCTTAGTAACTGGAAGATCGAAATTTAAATTCATCACCGCTTTCATCATCTATTTCATTCTATCTTTTCTGCTATATGCAGACGCTGTGTATGAACGGTATTATGATGCCATTTTAAACGTGAAGCTGCTTGGACAGGCTGATCAGTTAGGCCATGTGAAAGATTCGATAATATCCCTTGTCTATCCGGCCGATTATTATTACTGGATTGATGTCGTGCTCTTTGCTGTTTTATTAATCTTCTATTATGTGATCAAACAGGATGAACCACGTAAAGCTTTCAGCAGAATTGCTTTTGCCGCTGGGGCTGCAGCACTATTATTCACGTCATTTTATCCTTTGAAAGACACTTTTTCCGATCAATATAAGGTTTCCCTGACAGGCATTCTGCCAGCGCACATTTACGATTTAAAACAAAATATGCTGAAACAGGCTTTTGCCAGGGAAACCTTCATGAATGACAAAAAACAAGTAAAAGAACTGCAGGCTTACTTTAATGAAAATCAGGAACTGCAGAAAGAGTCACCTTATTACGGTAAATTCAAAGGGAAAAACGTTGTCGTTGTTCAAGCGGAATCTTTAAACACGTTTCCGATTGGAATGAAAGTGAACGGGGAAGAGGTTACGCCAAATCTGAATAAATTGATTGGAGAAAGTCATTATTATCCGAACGCATATCTGCAAATAGGCCGCGGAAACACGTCTGATGCTGAATTTGTTTCCAATAATTCTTTGTATCCGATGGCGCCTAAAGGTGTATATAATGCTTATCCTTTTAATGAATACATGTCACTCGCAAATGTTTTAAAGCGTGAAGGCTATTCAACAAGTGCGACACATGGCAATGATCCCGATTTCTGGAATCGTCATCAAGCATATCCGGAACAGGGATATCAAACGTTTTATCATAAGAATCATCCGAAAATTAAAGCCGATGAACTGATTGGGCTTGGTATTTCAGATGAAAGCATTTTTCATCAAATGGCTGAGATATACACAGAAGAGAAAAAGCCTTTCTATAACTTCATTGTCTCGCTGACAAACCATCGTCCGTTTGTTATGCCGAAAGATTATCAATATTTAAATCTTCCAAAAAGATTTGAAGGTACAAATACAGGTCATTATTTGCAGGCTGTAAAATACTTCGATGAGACAATCGGTCTATTTATCGAAGATTTGAAAGAAAAAAACCTGTGGGATGATACAATCTTTGTTGTGTATGGCGATCACTATGGACCGCTCCCAATGGATAAAGAGGAAATCAACAAGCTGCTTGGTGTTGATTTTAATGAAAAAGAACAATTCAACATCCCGCTGATCATTCATCACCCCGAGCAGACAGAGGGAATCGTCAATGAAGTTACTGCGAGTCAGATGGATATCTTTCCAACGATTACATCATTGCTTGGAATCGATCAGAAGCTGATTCAGTTTGGGAAACCGCTTGATGCTGAACATGAAGGCTTTGCAGGCTTTGCATATGAGACGACCCGCTATTCTTTCTACTCGGATGACTATGATTACATCGCTTCACATGATGGGGTCTTTTCATCTGGTAAATGCATTGATAATCAAACTCAAAAAGAAACAGACATTGAGGCATGCAGAGAGAGCTACAACAAGTTGTATAAAGACATCGGATTATCAACGATGTTTTTAGAAAATGATTTAATTCACAAGCTATATTAACCTTTTGAATCAGCTGCTTTATTCTAACGAATAGAGCGGCTTTTTTTCTTGTAGAGGAATGGGAATTAGCCGATAATTAATGAAAAGTGGTAAATCGCTGGGGAGGAGTTTGACGCTTGAATCCATATGTTGAAAATGCCTTGCACCAAATTGAAGTGGCCATTGAAACGATTATTAAAATCATGGATACGCTGGAAGATAGTGATCTGATGAAAAGGCCGACAGCTGACAAGCATTCAATCGGAGAACTGCTCGAACACATCGCAATGATCTGTCAAGCAGATCTGCTCATATCTGAAGGAGCAAGCGGGGAAGAGATGACTGCTTTTTATTCTGCATCTGCATTAAAGAATCTTCAAGATTTAAAAGGCGGGCTAATTAAGAATTACGGTATTTTAGCAGAGCGGTTCAGTCAATTTAAGGAATCTGACCTTCACCGCGAAATGACTTCCTATTGGGGAACAGTCTATACCCGGTTTGAATGGCTGCTGGAAATTACAGCTCATCTGTATCATCACCGCGGTCAGCTGCACGCGATGCTCGTGCATTGTTATGACAAAGATCCTGGGGTGATGATGTTTGAGTAGGGAGCCCAGCATTCAAAAAAAGAATAGGAGCCCTAAATATATGCTGTATCACTTTAGTGAAGATCCTTCTATAGAAATATTTAAACCGAGGCAATCATCCTCTTTTCCAAACCTTCATCCAGCAGTCTGGGCAATAGATCAGGAGCACGCACTTCACTATTATTTTCCGCGCGATTGTCCAAGAGTTATTTATTGGAAGGGGGAAAAAACGAAGGAAGAGGATTCAGAGAGTTTTTTTGCAGAGACGAGTACCGATAAAATTATTGTCATTGAAAACTCATGGCTCGGTAAGCTGCGGAGCACAAACCTCTTTATATATTCATTTAGCCCTGAATCGTTTGAGTTGTTTGAAGAAGCGAAAACGGCTGGATACTATATTTCCTTTAAAGAGGTTAAACCTCTGAAGGTTGAGCCTGCGGGAGATTTGCTTGATAAGATTACGAAAGAAAAGGTTGAGCTTAGATTTACGCCAAACTTGTATCCGATCCGAAATCGTATACTTGCATCCTCATTGGATTTTTCAATCATCAGATTTCGAAATGCGGGCGGAAAAGAACAGCTAGGGAATGACTAAGAGCGGGATTTAATATTCCGCTCTTTTTTAGTAGAAAAAGCTAATGTAATCGTTTAATAAATGATTTACAAAAATTTCAAATCATTCTATAATTTTATAGTTAAATTGAGACTCTGATTCTGAAAGGGGGAATCAAACGGTGATTGAAGTGAGAGATTTAAAGAAGGAATATAAGCTGGTGAAACGGGATCCGGGTCTTAGAGGCGCGATGAAATCCCTTTTCAAACGGACTTATATGACGAAGACAGCTGTAAAAGGGGTCAATTTTAAGATTGAAAAAGGGGAAATGATTGGTTATATCGGAGCTAATGGAGCAGGAAAGTCGACAACAATAAAAATGCTGACAGGCATTCTGACGCCTTCTTCCGGTGAAGTAAAGGTAGGAGGAATTGTTCCCTATAAAAACAGAAAACAAAATGCAAAACAGATTGGCGCCGTTTTTGGCCAAAGGACCCAGCTGTTTTGGGATATTCCGGTATCAGAGTCGTTTGATTTGCTGAAGCACATTTATGAAGTTCCGGAAGAGCAGTACCAGGAGACACTGGGGCTATTTACAGAGGTGCTTCAGCTGGAACCGCTGCTGTCCATTCCCGTGAGACAGCTTTCACTGGGGCAAAAAATGAGATGTGAGCTTGCGGCTGCATTTTTGCACAGACCTGATGTCGTTTATTTGGATGAGCCGACCATTGGTCTTGATGTTGCAGTAAAGGTGAGAATCCGCAAATTTATAAAAGAAATGAATGCACGCTTTGGAACGACTGTTCTGCTTACCACACATGACATGCAGGACATTGAAGAAATCTGCAATCGAATCATTATCATCGATAATGGTGCAATTTTATATGATGGGGATTTGCATGCCATTAAAGACAAGTTTGCAGCGAAGAGAGAAATCCATTTTGAAGTAAGAAATGTACAATCATTTTCATATCCCCAGTCTTTAAAAGAACGGGTGGAAATGAGCTTGATTGATGAGGAACAGCAGCAGAAAGTGATTCTTGCTTTTTCACAAAAACAAATCTCTGCATCAGAAGTGATTTCAGCCGTTCTTGCTGAAAATGAAATTATCGATCTTTCGTTAAATGATCCAAAGATAGAGACGATTGTGGAAGAAATATATAACCGCGGACTTTAGGGGGTGTGAGAGTTGACAAAATACTTGATGTTCGCCAAATCCCAAATGCAGATCAATACAGCGTATTCTGCATGGTATTGGTCCGGAACGATCTCATCTGTCATGCGCCTGATGATTATGTTTTATTTCTGGCATGCCGTATATGCGGGCAAGGACACGATCCAAAATCTGACGCTTCAGGATATGCTGACCTACATCGTTGTTGCGATGTTCATTCAAGGCTACGTATCAGGTGCAGGCAATGAGCTTGCACAAGAAATTAGGCATGGAAATATCGCCATTGAACTAATGAGGCCTTATGATGTGATTTTTAAACTGATTTTTATGGACTTTGGAGGAAAAATTACTCACTTATTCAGAGAAACCCTTCCGCTGATGGTCATCGCATTTATCTTTATACATATTACAATGCCTGCTTCGCCTGAAGCTGCGAGTTTATTTGTAATCAGTGCCGGTCTTGGCATTTGGATTGGAACATTTTTTGATTTGATGATCGGGATTGTCGCATTTTGGACAGTAAACGTATGGGGTCTTCGGGTTTTGAAAGAAGGGGTTATTACATTTTTCTCAGGTGCACTCGTTCCAATTACTCTTTTTCCAGGATGGCTTGAGACAATCAGCTCTTATTTGCCGTTTCAGGCGATGGTATTCACGCCTGTGTCTATATATACAGGGATTATTGATGGGCAAGATGCATATATGGCGGTGCTGATCCAGCTTGGATGGTGTCTTGGGATGTTCCTTGTCATGAAGCTGATTTGGGCTCAGGCAATTAAAAAGGTAACGATTTTTGGCGGGTAAAGGGGGCGGATTTGTGCTGAAACGCTACGCAAAGCTATATTATATTTTTGCAAAAAATCATATAAAAGTAATGATGGAGTACAGAGTGGATTTTTTTATCGGTGTGATCAGCGTTATGCTGCAGCAGTTTGCAAGCATCTTTTTTGTAAAAGTTGTCTTCGACCATATTGAGCAAATCAATGGCTGGACATTTTATGAAATCTTATTTATTTATGGAATCGCAGCTGCGGGAAGATCGCTGCATCATATTTTCTTTGACAATTTATGGACTCTTGGCTGGCAGTATATCCGCCCGGGGCAAATGGACCGGCTGCTGATCAGACCGATCAATCCGCTGTTCCATGTCTGTGCTGACAGACTGCAGCAGGATGGTCTCGGACAGCTCGCCATTGGAATCATTATTTTGGCAGCTGCTTTTCCACATTTGGACCTTGCATTCGGGATGATGGATTGGGTCATGCTTGTTGTAATGATTATCTCAAGCGGTCTGATCTACATCGCCATTAATTTATTCTTTGCCACGTTTTCGTTTTGGATGGTTGATAGTCTTCCTGTTGTCTATGCGGTTTTTAATTTAAGTGAATTTGCGAAATACCCGCTTACCATATATAACAAAACCATTCGCGTATTTTTAACATGGATCATTCCCTATGGTTTTACTGCCTTTTATCCGGCAGCGTGGTTTTTGGACCGGAATGGCTACACTTTTGTCGGTGCAGTCTCGCCTCTGGTTGGAGTCGGGAGCATCGCACTTGCTTATGTATTCTGGCTTTACGGTCTTCGGGCATATGCGAGTACAGGAACGTAATAGAGGATTATGAGCTGACTTTGGGTCAGCTCGTTTTTTTTGCCCTGCTTTTCAGCATAGACTTTTCGCTATTGCCGCAAACTATTGAGAAAAAGGGAGTGGCATGAATGAATGAATACTTTCAGCACGACCCTAAGCTTGAAGATTTCCGTTTGTTTTCAGCGGAACATATCTGGACATTGGCTATCATCGTATTTTTGACTGCTCTTCTAGTTGTTTTTAAGGAAAGGGTAAATTTAATAAGAGGCCCCTTGCGTATTGCATTAGCAGTTATTCTTTTTCTTTTCATGTTTGTGCAGCAGCTGTGGCTGATAAGCGAAAGGGCATGGACACTCAAATCTTCACTTCCGCTTCAGCTCAGTGATCTTGCTGTTCTCCTGGCCATCATTATGCTGATGGCGAAAAGCTTCAGAATGTTTCAGTTTCTGTATTTCGCGGGAATTGCAAGCTCGATTCAGGCCATACTTACACCGGACCTTGGGCCGTTTTCTTTTCCTCATTTTCAATATATCGTTTTCTTTTTGTCACATGGAGGAGTGATTCTTGCATGCATGTTTATGATTGTGTGCTATCACTTTCTTCCATCCTGGCGCTCTTTATGGATTTCGGTGCTGATCGTCAATGGATATGCCGGCTGTATTTATCTTTTTAATAAAATAATCGGCTCAAATTATTTATATATCATGAAAAAACCTGAGAATGCCTCACTTTTAGATTACCTTGGGGGTTGGCCGTGGTATTTGCTATGGATGGAGGCTATTATGATTGCGAGTTTTCTCTTTTTATATGGTTTTATAAAGATTAAGGAACAAAGGTCTTGATGGAGATGGTAGGATAACAGACATGCTGATAGTATCAATATCCATTTCAGGTGTGATTTAACACATGCGGGGTAAGAAGATTTACTTGCTGAAACGAGTGAAATACTTTCCAAAATGCCTCTTTTACTTGCAGGTTTTGGTAAGATACTTGCCAATTTAGTGGAAATACTATCTTTTTTCCATAAATCTCCTAGATGACTGCGCGGAATGATTTTCTGTCCGATTAGTATGAGAAAACAAAATCCCCTAAAAAGTCAAAACAGAACTTTTTGGGGGATTTTGTTTTTCTTATTGTCCAGCTCCGCCTCCTAACCCTTCGGTCAGAACGGATCCGTCTGTCGGAGCTTAACGGGGATTTCGTAATACACATTGTCCAGCTCCGCCTCCTAGCCCCTCGGTCAGAACGGATCATCCAGCAAAGGCAAAAAGCGCCTTCACTGGCTGATCCTTATCTGCCTGTCTGTGCTAAACGGGGATTTCGTAATACACATTGTCCAGCTCCGCCTCCTAACCCCTCGGTCAGAACAAATTCACCCAAAAAGTCAAACCCGGACTTTTAGGGTGAATTCTTATCTGCCTGTCGGGGCTAAACAGTCGGCTCCGCTTTTCTATTTACTTATTCGTCTTATTAGGTTTTTTCTTTCCCGGGTTTCCTTTGCCCTGGTGCTGTCTGTTTTGTTCGTCTTTTTGCTGTTTTTCGTGTAAGTCCTGAACGAAATTAGATGTGTTTTCCATAAATAATTGACCTCCTTGGATAATTGCTTATTTTTACTGTCTCCAACTGTCGTGAAAAAATGAGTCACCATGAGTTGAAATTGGAAATTATTTTAGAAATTCCTTTGTTGATTTGCCTATTACGCATTGGTGTATAACGGCATATACTATTCTAACTTTTATGAATCGCGGCAGAGGAGGATCTTTTAGTGAACAAAAAAATTCCGAAGTATAAAGTCGGTGATATTGTCGTGATTGTTATGTATAGTACGGTCGGAACGGTCACAAACGTTCATCAAATCGATCAGCATTATCTATATGAAGTGAATCACAGCGAGATTTTATACTTTGAAAACGCGATCCAGCTTTACTCAGAATACAACGGAAAAGTGATTGATTCCGAAAAAATAGAAATTGAATTTCAGTATCATATTGGAGATATTGTTCAAGTAAAGGGCTATGATGAAGAATTGTTCAAGGTTGTCGGATTTCGGACAGAAATCTGGAGATATACAGAGGATGGCTGGGAAGATATTATCTATGAGCTCATGCGCATCAACGACGGGGAATGGCTTGAAGCATCCGAGGAAGAGCTTGTATTCGTCATGGGAAAAAAACAGGCAGGTACATTTGTGCAGCAGCTGAGCCTGATGCATATTGTTTCTCCTGAAAGCAAGGCAATGGATCAGCTCCTTGCCAAAGAAAAGCTGCCAAAGCAAGAACCGGCTGCTCGCAAAGCAAAGCGGAGCAAAAGAGATATTGTTGATGAACTTCTTGATATATACAACGATTATTTATCATTGTACGAAATTTTTGGCGATGCTGAGTATAAAGAAATGATGGATTTTATCATCGACAGTTTAAATAAATATACAAAGGATCACTAAGAAAGCAATGAAATCAGCAAATAAATAAAAAACGGCACACACCCGAAGATCATGGCCCCCTGCAGGAATTTAATCGTTTGCTCAAGCAAATGATCGAATCCTTCACCGTCTATAAATTGAAGGAAGATGTTTCCATCTTCTTTTTTTGAAACCGCTTGTAAGTTCTTCATTTCATTCATCTCCTTTTTGGCTTGTCCATTTACTTTCATGGTATGCAGGAAGGGACAGATTATGAACAAGAAAATTTACCGAAAGCTTATTCATTCCAGACATAGTTTTGAAAAATGGGACATATAAACAATTACTAAGGGGGCGATGTTGTGAAAGAAATTGAAGTTATTATTGATACAGAAGAAATGGCAGAATTCTTTTACAATGAGCTGACGAAAAGGGGATACATTCCCTCAGAACTAGAACTGGATACAATAGCAGATATCGCATTCGATTATTTACTCGAAAAATGCATAATTGATGAAGATTTGGAAGACATAGAATAAACGACGAGAGTTCTCGTCGTTTTTTAAGTTTTAATCAGGCTGACCGTTCTGTGCTTAGATGTCTGGCGCAAGCGAAGGCGATTCCGCTTTTCTTATTGTCTAGCTCCGCCTCCTAACCCCTCGGTCAGAACGGATCTGTCAGTAAAGGCAAAAAGCGCCTTTACTGACAGATCCTTATCTGCCTATCGGGGCTAAACAGTCTGCTCCGCTTTTCTTTATAAGATTTGTTTCGTAATCAATTGGAGTGAGCTTAGTTTAAGCAAATCCATTTTTACATTCTTTGTCATGTCCTTATAAGTGCCTGTTTGATGAAATGCATCAAATTCTGAGATCTGCTCTGTATTTAGCAGCCAATCACTGTATCTTTGAAAATGGTGGGGAACATCTTCCCACGCTTCTTGCAGTTTTGGGCTCTGAATTTTAAACTTCTCTTTATTGGGAGTGAAGAGGTGAGGCCAGTAGTCGCTTCTGGAGCCTGTATGAGGCGTATGTTTTGAAAAAAACAAGGCCTCCTCAAAGACGGCTGGATGGAAAAGCGTTTGATAAAGCGTCTTGCCTATTTTGATTCTTGCTTCAGGCTTAATAAAGTTTTCTACTTCCGTACCTGCAAGTGAATACTTAGAATCATAAAAATATTTTTTGTAAGGAAATACAACCTTTGTAAGTCCGCATTTTTCCTGCACCGCATAAGGGAATGTTTTCAAAATGGAGGAATTTGACACCAGCTGTTTCTCCACATAATTTTGTTCGTTTGTAATTAGGGCAAGGGTAAGAACGTCAGATTGTCTCTTTTTAAAAAACAGCTCCCATATTGGTTTCATAAATCGCGAAACATTTAATGCCGGCAATAAATGAAAAAGAGGCCTCCCTGATAACAGGCTTTTTTCGTATAACAGCAGCTGAGGATAGGCATCATGGAAAATGAGGGCGTTAGCGGTTTCAAGAAATTGAAAAAGAGCGGTGATTTCTTTTTCAGGCAGAAACTGCCCGACAAGTCCATTTTTCAAATCGGTCATGCTGTAGCCTCCGTTTCTTGACACCATATGTGCAAGAAATGCCCAATGAATTTCAGGGTGTTTGATATAAAAAGCTATATAAGCTTTTGTTCTTGTCAGGTTGTTCCTGTTCAGCGCGGCAGTCATTGCTCTAATTTCCTGAACAGCAAGTCTTTCCTCACCATATAGTACAAGGGGACTTTTCATTTTCAATGACTCTGACAGAGTTTTTTCCAGGTTTACTTTTTCTGCATTGGGTAAAAGGACAGGTAATGCTTTTTTCTTAAAAAGCGGGAGGATATTCATTATAGCCAGCTCCTATATCCGTGCCTCCTACTTACATATGAAAAAGCTGAAACTTTTGTTCTTATGAAACGTAGTAAATAAGGAAAGAGGGATATTAATATGCTAAAAAAACTGATCAAATCATTTTTAGGGAAAAAATCACATCGCAGATACAGCAGCAGTGACCGCAGGAACAGACATTACGCAAATCCTGCTAAATATGGCCACAAGCATTATAAGCGGAAATCCGGATCCAGCCGTTTTTCAAGATCCTACAGCAGTTAATGATCAACATTTTATTAAAGTATTTTGAAAGGCCATTAAAACCAGGCAAGACGATTAACAGAAAATATCACATAAAAAAAGTGCTGGGCAGGGGCAGCTATGGCATTACGTATCTCACAGAAGATCTTCATGATCAAAAGCATGCCGTTGTAAAGCAGCTAAGAGCGTATAAAGCCCGTACAGGCAAAGGGCTGCACTCGTTCATGCGGGAGGCAGATATTCAATCAAGCCTGTGTCATGATGCATTTCCCGATTTTTACGAATCCTTTCAATGGGAAAAGAAACATTTTATTTCAATGGAATATGCAGAAGGGGACACCTTCGAGGATTTAATATTTATTCAGAAAGAATCATTCGGAGAGAAGGAATCCTTTCATATACTGTTGAAAGTATTAAAGGCTGTAAAGATTCTTCATGACAATGGAATTGTTCACAGGGATCTAAGAATACCGAACATTCTCATGAAAAATCAATCCATTCATATTATTGATTTTGGATTAGCAAGAAGAATGAGTGATTCTGAAGAAGTATGTAAATCGGAAACAAAATACTCCGAAGAAAAGGTGCTTTTCAGAGAGGTTTCCTATCAAAGCGATTTTTTTGCTTTGGGGCATTTCGTGCTTTTTTTATTGTATTCAGGCTATGTTCCTTCTTCCGGAAAGAACAGAAGCTGGGAAGATGAACTTGAATTATCAGCACTCGGCAAAGAAATTATAAAACGGATGCTCAAGCTTCTGAAGCCATATGATTCAATCGATGAGCTTATGGAGGAAGTATTGAAGTGTGCGGATGGGAGAGAGCAGAATGTCATTTTTTAATAAAATTCTTTCAAGTGTCGGGATAGGTGCAGCAAAGGTGGATGCACGTTTAGCTTCTGATAAAATTGTTTTGGGGGAAGAGCTGAAAGGGATCATTCACGTTCAAGGCGGAAACATCGAACAGCAAATCGATGAAATCTATCTGTCTCTTCAAACAACCTATTTAAAAGAATCAGATGATAAGAAATACCATCAGACTGCGACCATTACAAAGGTGAAAATAAATGAACCATTTGTGATCATGGCCAATGAAATTAAAGAAATTCCTTTTGCATTTCCATTGCCTTCCGATACACCGATCACCCTTGGCTCATCAAAGGTTTGGCTTGAAACTGGCCTTGATATTAAAGGCGCAGTTGACCCGAGTGATAAAGACTTATTAGAGGTGGCTCCGACGCCGATCGTGCAAACCATTTTCTCCGCACTGAGAGACCTTGGCTTTAACTTGAGAAAAGTAGAAAACGAGGCAGCTCCCTATCATTTGCGAAAAAGACTGCCATTCATTCAGGAATTTGAATTCTATCCTACCGCAGGGCCTTTTCGCGGGAAGCTTGATGAACTCGAAGTCGTTATTTCTAATGTAAGCCATCAGGGCGTAGAACTGCTGCTCGAGGTAGATCGACGGGCAAGAGGACTTGGAGGCTTTTTATCAGAAGCACTCGAAATGGATGAATCACTGGTAAAAGTCATGATTACCAACCAGGATCAGTCAGCAATCAAAAGAACGCTTGAAGATGTCATTCAGCGGTATAGTTAAAAAAAGCGACAGCAGTGAAGAATTTATCACTGCTGTTTTTTGCTTTTCTTATTAATCTGAAAAGGAGAGAAGAACAGAAATGAAACAAAAATCTCCAAAGCTTCCGCTTACTAATAAAGAGACGGAACAGCTGAGAAAGAACAAAATAAAACGAACTGAGATAAAAGAGATGAAACCAGACGTATTAGCTGCTTTAATTGATGTTCCAAACGAACGCGCACGGGAATTGATCGGACATGCTGTCTTTCAGTCTATTCCATCAGTTGGCCCAAAGCTTGCCCATAATCTAGCTGTGGACCTTGGTTTCTCTTCTTTAGAGCATGTAAAGAACATGAGAGGGGAAGAGCTTGTTCACGAACTCGAGAAAAAATACGGAGTGTGGATGGATCCTTGTGTAGAAGATGTCATGCGATGTGTGGTTCATCATGCGAATCATCCGGACAGTGATAAAAACTGGTGGGATTTTACCGCGGAGCGCAAAAAATACAGGGAAACGTTCGGTTACCCTGCTGACCGCCCTGTTAAGGCATGGCATGAGAAATAAGCCCTTTTCAATCCTATTGAATCAATGCTTTCAACAGGAAAAACTGCTGCATTTTAAGAGAACAGACAAAAAAAGAGCAGTAAGAAACGAATAGTATAGTAAGACAATTCATTTCTAAACTGAATGAAAACGATTTGTCAGTAACATTAGATATTGTTAAAGCGTTACAATTTAAGGAGGATGCAGCCATGATCTACGAAATTGAAATCGGCACAGAAAAAGGGAAGTTATCTTTAGTTACTCTCGGAGTAGAGAAAAAAGATGTCATTAAAAGCCTGCAGACTGACCGCTTTTTTATTGGCTACACGCATACAGGCCTTACATTTGGGTTAAATGCCAATGAAATCGTGTCATTTGATATTCAAAAAAGAGAAACGGTCTCAAGCATGCTGGCAGCAGCTCTGACAGAGGAATACGGCGAAGAAACTGCTGAAAAGTTTCCGTTTTTGTCTTCGACACTATTAGAAACAGTTTAAACTCGGGCAGAAACAGCGCAGATTAATATCGGCAAACTATATACATAAAGAGAATCGAAGCGAGCTCGGTGCTTCTTGTAAAAAGGGAAGGGTTGAAAGTGGATATGTGTGAGAATCTTTGGACTAGAAAGTATACAGTATTGGATAAAACGCGGGAGCAATTAATCAAGGACCTGGAAATTCAGGCTGCTTATTATCCTTATATAGATGCTGCTAAACAGCGGATTCAGGACACGGGGAAATTTGGACCGGTGCATGATGCAGCAGACCGATTCCTGCAATATTTAGAGGAAGAATATAAGTCTATGGAAACTCAGGCAACTGAATAGACCGGCTGAAGGCGTTTCTATTTTTAGAAACGTCTTTTTCTAAGCACATAACAAAACGCTGTCTATGTATACAGAACATAAACAGCGTCTTATCTTGAATCAAACATATTCACTTTTTTGTTCTTTCCTTTCTTACTAATAACCATTCGTTGCTTTGAATCAATTGATTTCTTTCAATTAATGTCTTGCACGGATTCGATCAGTTTATTCGTATGCTTTTTTGATTTTCCCACATGCCCACATGGTGCGAAAATAGGTTTCACGGGCTATTTTCATCTGCATCATGATCTTAGCATGCTTCGCTCACCGTCGTCATTGGAATCATCCCCTCAGTCAGATTTCCGTTTCCCCGCATATCCACACACCTCAAAATCAGTTTTCACAGGCTGATTTTTTGCCAGATGTGATTCTGATATGCTTCGCTTACCGTCGTCATTGGAATCACGCCTTCCTATGAGTGAGTAAGTTCATCTTAACAAAATTTTTACAATAACTAAACATTCAGAATAATCTGTATAAGGTCAAATAAAGCGATTACAATTAGCTAATCATCCAAATTCTCTGTTTTTCGTAGTTTTTCAAGGTTTTATATTATTTTTCAAAAAATAGTGACCTCCCAAATCGGCAGCACAGAGAACATGTGGTTTAAATAAATCATGTTCTAAATAATCAATTAAAGGTAAGATTCGCACACAATGAGTGGATGCAATTAAAACATCTCACGATCAGTTATCATGTCTTTTGAGAAATTGAAAAGAGCCTTTGATCATCAGCGCCGGGCGCTGAACAATTGATTGCTAATACGGAGAAAAGTTGATAAAATTAACTTAAAATTCAGAATACAATGGAGGTTTTCCATGCCGGCAGAAGCTGCTGTACGTCCCTTTACAGAAAGTGATATTGGAAAAACGGCTTTATCTGAAAGTTTTAAGATTGATCTTCGCACCTATACGGAGGAAGAAAAAGACGAGCTTTTTTCAGCAAACCTGGTTCGGGATTGGTCGCTCCTTACGTGGAAAGACGTTGGAAAGCCATACGAAGTCAAAACATATGCTAAAGATCGAAAGGAATGGGAAAACGAAAATCAAAAGCCGATGCCCGTTCATACATCCTGGCAGTACTTTAATAAATCGTTCCATGAATGGTTTGTAAAAGATGTACCTGAAGAAATGAATGCTTTAAACGATGAACTGAAGAAAAACTTTGCCGCATTCCGCCCAGCAGAGGTAAAGGAAGTTCTCGGTAAATCTATGAAGCTCAGGCTTTGGAATTATATTCACCGCATTGAAGATGGCATCTGGGATCCCCGGGGGAAAAGAGCTTTGTTTGAGGGGCTGCATGTTTCAAAGCCAAGAATTCTATTTTTAGGTGCAGCTGAAGGATATGAGGCGATGCAGCTTGCTGCCATGTATCCGGGCGGTGAAATTGTCATGGTGGACTATGATCCTTTTTGCCGTGACAGCCGGTTTGCCGAGTTTCCTCTGCATTATCCTTTTTTAGGTGAAAACCCCGTGACTGGTGCACCGAAAATTTGGTATAAGAATGATTTTACTATCACTTATCTAGTTGATGACATTCGTAATCTGCCTTTTGGCAAGGAATTCGATATCGTCATCAGTGTTGGGATGATTGAACATTTTCCGGATGAGCAGAAACCAGAATCGATTGATTGGCACAGAAAGTTTTTGAAAGATGGGGGATATGCGATTTTAACAACTCCAAGAGCTCAGCTGAAGTCCAAATTATATTATCAAGTAATGGCTGATGTCATGAACCATACGTACAGGGAATTAATGACGATTCAGCAAATGGGCCTGTATGTTTATGAAAACGGTTTCGATATCCTGAGACATGGTTTTATTAAAGTCCATAACGGCATAATTGCCAGACCGCGTTAACTAACCGTTTGATTATGGCTGAAGATTTCGGCCTTTTTTAATGAGCACATTGAAGAATTTTCGCCTATCATAATTTTCATTCTAAAATTATACTTCTATTCTGAAAATAAGGCATGACCTTTTCTTTTGCAGTACCCATCGATAAAATAAGAGACGAGTTTTAAATCTGCCTTAAGGTGTGATTCTTATTTTCATTCTTTTTATCGCAATGGGACTGCTGATTGGGATTTTATCCGGTTTTTTTGGTGTTGGGGGAGGTTTTATTTTGACGCCTGTCCTGCTGCTGATGAATACAGAGCCAATCACAGCCATAACAATCAGTTTATTATATACAATCGGAACATCGCTTTCGGGAATGTTTGCGCATCTTAAAATGAAAAATGTGAGATGGAAAGAAGCTTTCATTATTGGTTTAAGCGGGATGGCAGCAACACAGGCAGCCAATCCTTTCGTTTATTTCTTAAATCAACATGGTTATGATGATGCTGTGATTCCGCTGGCATATATTTTCCTGTTGAGTTATTTTGGCTGGAGCCTGCTATTTAGGAAGAAAACGAAGAACAGTAAAGGAAAGCCAATTAAGAAATGGGCAATTGTGCTTTTGATTCTTACTGGTGCAATAGGCGGATTTATCTCAACCCTGCTTGGTGTCGGAGGAGGGTTTATCATCGTGCCGCTGTTGATTTCGTTATCCGGTTTTCAGCCAAAAGATGCAATAGGGACAAGTCTTCTAAGTGTTTTATTTATTGTCAGCATAGGCTTTATTACATATTTCGTTAAATCTCCGATTGAATTATCGACTGGGGCTTTTCTGATTGCAGGAGGACTTGCAGGGGCGCAGGCCGGAGCTTTTATGACAGACAAATTTGAACATGCAGAAATGAAATTGCTTCTTGGGATGCTGTATTTTTTCACAGCAATAAGCGTTGGAATGAAACTGATTGGGTTTGAGGTATTGGGAATGGTCATTCTGTTTCTATTTATAGGGTTATTATACATAAGAATGGCAGCGTCCGTTATCACCCGCCTAAAAAAAATCCGTTCTAATTGAGCGGATTTTTTTACATATGCCATACTGGGATTTGCCTTTCTGACTGCTAATCAAACCTTTCCCTCACAACAACACCATCTACAGCTAGTCTTTTTACGTTCCTATAATCATATTTATTGTGTATGCCCCAAATATACAAAGTCAGCTTCGCCCGCTTTGCCTGCTGATAAAAATAAAGATTCAGGCACCGTTTGTGCAGAGTGATAAACTCAATTTCTGCACCTAGCTCGTTTAACTGATGATAGGGAATTGGATAGGAAATGACGAGTCCTTTGTTTATTTGCGGCAGCAATGAGTTTAAAAGCATGATGCTCTTTAGTTCAGTGGATTGTATGGAAAGCAAAGAAAATTCGCGGGGAGAGTAGGCATTTAAAATCGAATCAGTTAAGACTTTTTCAATGCCTGGATATAAAGAAGGGCGTTTTAAATCAATCAGCAGATGATGGTCATTCTTATATTTTATAAATACCTCATCCAGAGTAGGTATTTGCTCACCTTCAAACGATTCGTCATACCAAAAGCCAGCATCAAGATTCTTCAGCTCTTTCAGCGTCAGATCTGCTATTTTTTCATCAAGACCTGCTGTTCTTTTGAGGGAGAGGTCGTGCATCACGATTAAATGTTTGTCTTTGCTCATTTGAACATCAAGCTCAATCATATCAAAACCTTCACGGGCGGCCCTGTCAAACGATGACATCGTATTTTCGGGGGCCTGCGAAGAGAGTCCTCTGTGTGCAATCAGGAGATTTCCGCCTGCAGCTTGTGAATCTGCAGCAAAGGCATAATGTACAATAAAAGAAAGAAAAAAGATGAGGGTCACGAGAAATCTCAGTTAAATCACCCTTTCTTACTGAATTTGAGTCTTTTATCCTACTATATGCCATTAATGTACAAAGCGTTTATGTGAATGTTTCTGCGTCTTTATGAAAACATAAAAGGGTGACAACGTTTTTATAGTATCAAAAATTATATGATTTGCGCATCGTTGGCGAGCAGAAGCGCCTAGATCCTCGGTCAGAACGGATCCGCCAAAAAAGCCGGGACCCGGACTTTTCTGCAGGATCCTTTTCTGCCTGTCGGATCGGGCCTTGGCGCTTGCGCTTTTCTTGAAAGGAGGAACAGTATGGCGCATAAACATCAAAATAGTGCTGAGCAAAAGGCGAAAAAACAGCCTGCGAAGCATCAGGAAGAGTTTTCAGCTGAGATTGCGCATAAAGCAAAGCCGGCTCCTGGACATAAAGAACAAAAAAAACATAAAAAAATCTAGGGATGCAGCGGGGGAGGAGAAACATTGAAAAATATAGCACTTTTTCTTTTTCTATTTTTATTTTTCGCTGTACTTTACCGGATGGATGTCGTTCAGATGCTGGATAATTCGGTTGTGAGAGGTGCAGAAGTATTTCGCAATGACGAGTTTACTTCTTTTTTTATTACCGTCAGTGATATTGGTTCGATAAAAGTGATATATCCCCTCATGATAATCGCATCCATTTTTCTTTTGTTTTTCAGAAAATTTTTGTCTGTTTTCTTTTTATGGGGCACATTTTATTCCATTCGCTTTATTAATGTTGAGCTGAAGGATTTTTTTCAACGTGAAAGACCATCGTTTGATGCCGTCATCCATGCCGCTCATTACAGCTTTCCAAGCGGTCATGCGATGAATTCAACTGCATTTTATGGCTTTCTTTGCTATTTAATTCTTGAGGGCACTTCTGCAAAGGACCACAAAAGAAAATGGTGGATCAGTATGACCGCTATACTGGTAGGATTAATCGGAACAAGCAGGATCTACCTTGGCGTTCATTACTTATTCGATATATTGGCGGGATTTTCGGCAGGAATGGTATGGCTTCTTATCTTAATAAAAATGTATGAAACGATAAATTCTAAAATTGACAAAACTAGACCAGCTTAGATGAAGGAAATTGGAAATTTGCTGTTTTCCATTTAATACATAAGGTGATGGCCAGAAGCGGGACTTAAGCATGGGGTTAAGTAATGAAAAAGGCAGCGATCTGACATCGCTGCCTTTCTTTAGTTTACAGGTTATGGCCAGGCCCATTTTTACGTTTGGCTGAAGTTTCTTCTTTGCCGTGTGCATTTTCCTCTGCTTCAATTGCTTCAGGCGGTATGTGATTGTTCTTTTTCTGTCCATTGATGCGATTGCGGTGTTTTTTGCCCAAAAGTAATCCCTCCTTGTCCATTCTATTTTTCACATAATGAGCGATTTTCACTACAGTAAATAAATTTCATGTATAAGATGCTGGATAAATCGGAAATGTAGAAGGAGAAATGATTTTTTAGCGCATATTATGGTATATTGAAAAAGCACCTTTTTATACATATAACTGGAGGTATGAACAATGAGTGTTCACATAGGAGCAAAACCAAATGAAATCGCAGAATCCATTTTATTGCCTGGAGATCCGCTTCGTGCCAAATATATAGCAGAAACGTTTTTAGAAGATGCAGTATGCTACAACGAAGTACGCGGCATGCTCGGATTTACTGGAACATACAAAGGCCATCGCATTTCTGTACAGGGTACAGGAATGGGTGTTCCATCCATCGCCATTTATGTTAATGAACTTATGCAAAGCTACAATGTTCAAAAATTAATCCGCGTTGGAACATGCGGTGCGATTCAGCAGGATGTTAAAGTAAGAGATGTGATTCTCGCAATGAGTGCATCAACCGATTCTCAAATGAACAGAATGACTTTCGGCGGAGTAGATTATGCACCGACAGCAGATTTTGAATTGCTGAAGCATGCATATGATGCCGGCACTGAAAAAGGGTTAAAATTAAAAGTCGGCAACGTTTTTACAGCAGATATGTTCTATAATGACAACTCCGAGCTTGAAAAATGGGCGAAATACGGTGTTCTTGCAATCGAAATGGAGTCAGCAGCACTTTATACGCTTGCAGCTAAATTCGGACGCCAGGCATTATCTGTGCTTACAGTAAGCGATCACATTTTAACTGGCGAAGAAACAACATCTGAAGAGCGTCAAACAACGTTTAATGAGATGATGGAAATTGCTTTAGAGGCAGCAATTAAATAAAAAGACTGTACTTGACAGTGAAGAATCCAAAAGTCAACTTTTTATTAAAGATTGATCACAATAAAGTTATAGAAGAGAGCACAAAAGAAGCGCGCGAAAATTTTTTCGTGCGTTTTCTCTTTTTTTCGACAAGATCTGCCACAATTGACAGATATAGTTTTTCTCATTTTAGGCAATAGTGATAAAATGAAAGCATGAAAGACATACAGGCAGGTAGGGTGAACTAATTTTGAACTTTAAAAAAGCAACTGTAACAACTATTATCCCAATGGCGCTTTTCCTTTCGGCATGTTCAGGAATTCAGCTGTCAAAGGATCTTAACCCATTTAAAGAAGGACAATCTGAAACTCAGCAGGAAAAACAGAGCGAAGTGGAAGAACCTAAAGAAAAAACCGCTCAATTTCAATTAGAAGAACAGTTTTTCAACAAGATTCAAGAAGTAAATGGAAAGCCGACAATTACAAATCCCGAGAATCGAATGGTTCTCGTGAATAAGGAATACTCTCTTCCTTCAACATATGAGCCTGCTGACCTTGTATCTCCAAAGGTTGAGTTTTCATTCGGAGATACGGATGTTCCTCAGCGTTACATTCGCCAAGAGGCAGCCATTGCACTTGAAAAGATGTTTGCACAGGCGACAAAAGAAGGCATCGAACTATTTGCCGTTTCCGGCTACCGATCATATGAACGCCAAACCGGTATTCTAAATGTTGAGAAAGCGCGAAAAGGTGATGAAGTGGCACTTGAAACAGTCGCACTTCCTGGTCAAAGCGAGCATCAGACAGGACTTGCTATGGATGTTACGAGCAGAAGCGCAGGTATGGACATCACCGAAAAATTCGGGGATACGCCTGAAGGGAAATGGGTGAAAGAGAATGCCCATAAATTCGGCTTTATTATCCGCTATCAAAAAGGAAAAGAAGAAATTACTCAGTTTGCTTATGAACCATGGCATTTGCGCTATGTAGGAGTGAATGAAGCTGCTGAAATCTATGAAAACGATCTGACGCTCGAAGAATTTTTTGATAAAGTGAAGAAAATTTAATGAATTACCCTGATCTTGATCTGTTGAGACCTGATCTGGATGTGATCTTCATCGGGTTTAATCCGAGTTTGTATTCAGCAGAAGTCATGCACCATTATGCAAGTAAAAGCAATCGTTTTTGGAGAATTCTTTATCAGGCAGGAATAACGGACAGGCTATATATGCCCAGTGAAGATGGGGAACTGCTTGAAAAAGGGTTTGGGTTTACAAATATCGTCCACCGGCCAACGAAAGCTGCTGCTGAAATAACTGCTGAAGAATATCAGACAGGCAAAAAAGAGCTTTTGAACAAGCTTTTGTTCTATCAGCCCAAAATAGCCTGCTTTGTCGGTAAAGGTGTTTACTTATCGTATAGTGGAAAAAAGAAAGCTGATTGGGGCCTTCAGCCTGATTCGATTGCGCGGGGCGTCATGGAATTTACAGCTCCTTCTTCAAGCGGTCTGGTGAGAATGAAGCAGGATGAAATCGTCGGCATCTACAAGGAATTAACAAAACTCCTAAAAGAAAAGCAGGCTCTCAAATGAAGAGAGCCTGCTTTTTTGTCATTTCATTTTTTACCAGAAAAGCAACCCGCCTAAAACGATGCCTGTTACAAACGCAAGCCCGATTCCATATGGAGCTCCATAGCCATATCCGCCGCCATAGAATCCTATGCCGTAACCGCCGCGTCCTCGCCCTCCAAAAGGCTGGATGAAGACCTTTTGTCTAGTAACATTCGTGATTCTGCCAACATGCTGATTTCCAAATCGGTCACTGATGCGGACAACTTTTCCATGATACTGACAGCAAAGATTATAATAATTTTGAGACAAATTTTTTTCCTCCCTTCAACCTGCTTCTTCATAAACTATGAAAAAAAGGAAAGAAGGGTTTGTACGAATACCCCGATAGGCTCTATTTCATACATCTGAAAATGCGGAATTGAACAGCTTGATGATAGCCTTCCCGCAATTTTTCATGCTCAGCAAGCATATCAAAGTACACGGAATCCAGGTTTTCTGACATATCAAATTCTGTGGCTGGTTCATCTTCTTCTATAATATAGTCATGTTCTGTGCGTACTTCAACTTTTTGAAAGCCTGCTGTTTTAAATGCAGACTTCCACTCCTGTTCATTAAAAAGATGATGAAATCCGTAAAATGACTGGATTTTTTCTATTAATTTGCGGTCAGGCTGGTCTGCTCGTGTTACTTCAATCGAAAGCAGAACGCCGTTATCCTTCAGCACACGGTTCAGCTCACTCAATGACTCAGCAGGATTTGTAAAGCTTAATACAGACTCGCAAAAAATGAAATCAAATTGATTGTCTTTAAATGGAAGCTTCTCTAATGATCCTTGAACAAGGCAAGTATCTTCTTTTAATCTGTTTTTGGCTTTTAATAGCATAATGGGATCAATATCTAAACCGGTCACATCATAATTCAGCGATTTCAGAAACTGCATGGTTTGGCCAGTGCCGCAGCCAGCATCAAGAATGGATGATGATTCAGGAATCATTTCAAGCTGTGTAATTTCTTTTGTCAGCATAAAGCCGCCGGGATGGGCCCCACCAACTCCAAGATGTGCCAGTAAATCAAGATAACCAGGCATTTGCATGAACTCCTTTCAAACTAAATTATGCTGATTTTGCATATCCGGTGAAGCGGGATACCCTGATTTGTCCGAAAATCTAAACAAGAAAGAGATATAATAAAAACAGGAAGAATGGTTTTCGCTTAATAGTAAATACTGTTTGAGGGAACCTGTGATTCGCTGAATTCTAAGTTGCTTAGGAATTCATAAAAGCCCGGCGGTTTGATCCTCTGTCAGAACGTATCCGCTTTGTTCTTGACGTTTTTGTGTTCGTTACTCATAATGATTACATAATGAGGGTGGTGTTAAATTGTTTAAAAATAACAATGTGAAATTTCTGTTTGCAATCCTTTTAACTGCCATCATTAGCGCAGGTATAACGTTTGCGGTCGTTCAGAAAGACAGCGGCCTGAGTCAGGCAGAGGGGAAAAGCAATGACCCCTTTGAAAAGCTTTATTCTACATACGACACGCTTAAAGGCGAATTTTATCAGGATACAAATCAGGAAAAACTCGTAGACGGCGCAATTAAAGGAATGCTTCAATCTTTGGATGATCCATATTCAACTTATATGGACGAAGAGGAAGCAAAGGGTTTCAATGAGAATATTTCATCTTCTTTTGAAGGAATTGGTGCTGAGGTTCAGGAATCTGATGGGAAAATTATGATCGTTTCTCCCATTAAAGGTTCACCGGCTGAAAAAGCTGGATTAAAGCCAAAAGACAAGATTTTGAAAGTTGATGACAAAAGCGTTGAAGGCATGACGGTAAACGAAGCTGTTATGCTGATTCGCGGAGAAAAAGGTTCAAAGGTTCAGCTTGTTATTGAACGTGATGGTGTGGGAGAGCTTGATTTTAATCTGACAAGAGATACCATTCCTCTGGAGACTGTTTATACAGAGGTTGAAAACGGTATAGGCAAGGTCCAGATTACGAAGTTTTCAGAAACGACCGGAAAAGAACTTGCTGATGCTTTAAACGAGCTGAATGAGCAGGAAGTTAAGGGGCTTGTGCTTGATTTAAGACAAAATCCCGGCGGTCTGCTTGATCAGGCGATTGCAATGAGTGATATTTTCGTCCCTAAAGGAAAAACCATCATGCAAATTGAAAACAAAGATGGTTCAAAAGAAGTTCAAAAATCACAAAATGATTCAGCTGTGAATGTACCGGTTGTCGTTGTTGTAGATAATGGAACCGCAAGTGCTGCTGAAATTATGGCCGGTGCTTTGCATCAGTCAGCCGGCATTCCAATTGTCGGTGAAAAAACGTTTGGAAAAGGGACAATCCAAACAGCAAAAAGCTTTGAGGACGGATCCTCAATTAAATACACGATTGCGAAATGGCTGACGCCAGACGGATCATGGATTCATAAAAAAGGGATCGAGCCGCAGTATAAAGCTGCACTCCCGGCATACGCAAATCTTCCATATTTAAATCCGGACAAAGAATTAAAACAGGGAGATTCATCTGCTGAAGTAAAAGTTGCTCAGCAAATGCTGCAGGCATTAGGATACAAAAATGTAAAAACAGATGGATTTTATGAAGAAACAACAAAACAGGCTGTCACTGAATTCCAAACAAAAAACAGCCTGAAGACGACTGGATCAATCAGCGGAGAAACAACAATCAAAATGCTTGAAACACTCCAGGCGCAGCTGAAAGAAAATGATACTCAGATGGAAGAAGCCATCAAAGTATTGAATGAACAGATGTAGAGAATAGGTTTTAATAGGGGCTGTCCATAAAGTCATTTTTACTGACTTATTGGGCAGCCCCTTCTTTTGGGACCTTGCCCCGTCAAAAGTAGCAGCACTTAGAAGAGTGCCGCCAGTTTTTAAGCTTTGAACCGTCAATAGTGGTGATACTAATGGGACTGACCCCATAAATATTTCACAGAAAAAAACATTCAAAGATTTATTGAACAACACTTTTTTCCATATTAAGGAGTTTTTTCTTTTCTATGAAGGGTATAGTAATAATGGAAATCAACCTGTTATAAGTTGACTTTAGATTTGGGACAACTTATAATTAATTTGAATTCGAGATATATTGATTAAAGATAGTTGTTCTTGAAAAAAGTACATTACACGAGGAGAGATCGGAATGTCAAATGTAAAATTAGCTGTCATTTACTACAGTTCTACAGGCACGAACCACAAGCTTGCAGCTTGGGCTGAAGCTGGAGCAAAAGAAGCTCTCGCCGAGGTAAAAGTCCTTAAAGTTCCTGAACTTGCACCACAATCTGCGATTGATTCAAATCCTGCATGGAAAGCACACCTTGAAGCTACGAAAGATGTTCCTGAAGTGACATTAAATGATTTGGAATGGGCAGACGCCATCATTTTCAGCGTCCCGACTCGATTTGGTAATGTTCCTGCACAAATGAAGCAGTTTCTGGATACAACCGGAGGCTTGTGGTTCCAAGGGAAACTTGCGAATAAAGTAGTGAGTGCCATGGCTTCTGCAAGCAATCCGCACGGCGGACAGGAAGCAACAATCTTAAGTTTGTACACAACGATGTATCACTGGGGAGCGATTGTAGCCGCACCAGGCTACACAGATCAATCTCTATTTGAAGCAGGGGGAAATCCTTACGGTACTTCTGTCACAGTTGATCAGGACGGAAATTTAAAAGAAAATGTTGAAGCCGCAGTCAAGCATCAGGCTAAACGGACTGTTACGATTGCAGAATCCATTAAAAAAGGCATGCAATAAAAAATAAAAAAAGGGTTTGGCTTACAAGCCAAACCTTTTGATTTAATATAGGAGCGATCAAGCATGAAACACATTTTTGAAAAAGGCAAAAACCGAAACCGTACATTACTGCTGCTGCATGGAACAGGAGGGGATGAAAATGATCTCATTCCGCTTGCAAAGCATATTGATGCAGATGCCAATATTTTAAGTGTAAGGGGAAACGTTCTTGAACATGGAATGCCCCGCTACTTCAAAAGATTGGCGGAAGGTGTATTTGATGAAGAGGATCTGATTTTCAGAACAGGTGAATTAAATGACTTTTTAACGGAAGCGGCTGAAAAGTATTCCTTTGACCGCTCAGAACTGGTTGCAGTTGGCTATTCAAATGGTGCAAATATCGCAGGAAGCCTGCTTTTCCATTATGAAAACCCTTTGAAAGCAGCCATTCTTCATCATCCGATGGTGCCGAGAAGAAATATCGAAATTCCCGCGTTAAGCGGGACACCTATTTTTATCGGAGCAGGTATGAACGATCCGATTTGCCTGCCTCAGGAAACACATGATCTTGCCGATATTCTGAAAGCAGCGGGTGGGGAAGTAGTCATCCATTGGGAAAACCACGGACATCAGCTCACCTCATCAGAAGTAGAGGCTGCATCTGCCTGGTACAATGAGAAATTAAAGTAAAGTCTTCAGCAAAAAGGAGCGCAGGTTAGGCGCTCCTTTTTTGCTGTGATATGCGGTTCCGCTTTTCTAATTACTGAGCAGTATACCCGCCATCAAGCAATACAGCTTGGCCTGTTACACCTTTGGCTTTTTCGCTTGCCAGGAAGACAGCGTAGTCAGCAATTTCATCAACTGAGAGAAGGCGTTTTTGCGGTACGAGAGGGTAGATGACCTCTTCTAGCACTTTTTCAAGGTCTACATTTCTTGTTTTAGCAAGATCCTGTAATTGGTTGCGCACAAGCGGTGTGTCAACGTAGCCAGGGCATAGGGCATTAACGGTAATTCCGTCAGCTGCTCCTTCAAGCGCTGAAACCTTTGTTAAGCCGATGACGCCGTGTTTTGCGGAGTTATAAGCTGCTTTTCCTGCAAAGCCGATGACGCCATTGATGGAAGCCATATTGATGATCCGGCCGTATTTTTGTTTTTTCATGTGAGGAAATACATGTTTTGTAGCAAGAAATGGTGCTGTCAGCATGATCTTAATTAAAAGTTCGAATTTTTCTGTCGGGAATTCTTCAATAGGAGAAACATACTGAAGGCCAGCATTATTAATCAAGATATGAAACTCTCCGAAATGAGCAATTGTATCATCAATGGCTTTTTTGATTTCTTCTTCACTTGTTACGTCGCATTTCAGTCCGAGTGTATCATAGCCTTTTTGTGCAAGCTGGTCAGCCGCTTTTTTTACGCCTTCTTCATTTACATCAGTAAGAACAACTTTTGCTCCATTTTCTGCAAAGCGTTCACCTACTTCATAACCAATGCCTTGTGCTGCTCCTGTAATAAAAACGACTTTATCTTTTAACATAATAAAAATCTCCTTTTTCGATTTAATAAATGCCAAGTGATGCGAGGATGATGGCTGAAATGACGGCGATAATCGGAATGATCAGACCGACTACAGCAACGTCTAAGTATGTTTGTTTATGCTTAAGTCCCGTTACAGCAAGAAGGGTGAGCAGTGCCCCGTTATGCGGCAGAATCGATGCCCCTGATGCAACGGCTGCTATACGATGAAAGGCTTCAGGAGATATTCCTGTGCTTTTTGCCAGTTCCATATATTGACCTCCGAGCGCTTCTAATGCAATTCCCATACCGCCTGAAGCTGATCCTGTGATGCTTGCCAAAAGCTGAACGGCAATTGCTTCTGAGATTAGGGGATTGCCTTTAACACCCAATATTAAATCTGTCAGCTGTTCAAAACTCGGCACAGCGGTTACAACCGCTCCAAAACCAACGGCTGCACTCGTATTGACGATCGCCATAACGGATCCTGCGGCGCCGCCGTTTATCGATTTGATGAACGTTTTAAACTTGTTAATGCTAAGCAGCATGATAGAGAGTATTCCAATAACCAGAGCCAGCAGAATATCAAGCTTGAACACATTCAAAACGACAACAACCACGATAAGAGGGATGATTGACAGATACGCATTAGGCAGAGCAGCAGGATCGATGTCCTTCACTTCATCGCCGCCTTTGGGTTCAGTGAACTTTTCGCCTTTGCTATGTAATTTCTTTCCTCGCCATGCTAGATAAAAGTATCCGCCGACGGCCATAATCAATCCTGAGACAATTCCCATAATCGGACCGGCAGTAGGGGTCGTCCCAAAATAGTCCGTTGGAATAATATTTTGAATCTGCGGAGTACCGGGAAGTGCCGTCATTGTAAAGGTAAAAGCGCCCAGTACAATTGTAGCTGGAATCAGGTTTCGCGATACATCTGCAGACCTGAAAAGGGCAATCGCAAGCGGATAGATTGCAAAAACAACAACGAATAGGCTTACACCGCCGTATGTAAGGACTGCCGCTCCAGCCAGAACGCCAAGAACCGCTCGTTTTTTCCCGATGAACTGGGTAATCTTAAATGCAACCGATTGCGCCATTCCCGTTTCTTCCATTAATTTTCCGAAGATTGCTCCAAGAAGGAAGATCGGAAACCATTTCAGAGTGAACTCAACAAATCCCGTCATATACGTTTCTGTATAAGCCGGAAGGAGTTCAATGCCCTCAAGTGCTGCTACAATTAGAGCGATTAGAGGGGCAATCCAGATGATAGACCAGCCCAGATAGGCAAGCGCCATCAGTAAAACTAAACCGATAATGATGTTTATCATGCTGCTTAAGCTCCTTTAGTAGATTTACCTAGGCTTAATTTCCCCTAAAGAAACTAAATAAAACAAAACCGGCAAAGATTTTCCTTTGCCGGGGTAAAAGATTATAGGAATGTGCTTAATTCATCGATGCTGATGCGAGAGCTTTGGTGTGCAGGTTTTGCCGCTTTTCCGATTGAGATAAGCATAACTGGGACAAAACGATCTTCAATTTTAAATGTTTCAGATAATTGCTGAGCATTAAAACCGCCGATAGCACAAGTATCGTAGCCTTTAGCTTTAGCTGTAAGCATTAGCTGCATAGCTGCAAGTGAAGCGTTGCTGAAAGCTGCGTCGCGTGCAAAAACAGGGTTTTGATATGCGCCATTGATTTGCCCTGCTAATGTGTCTTTGATTTCTTCTTTCATAAAACCAGCTTCTACAAGAGGGCTATAAACTTGGTCTGTATTTTTGTTTGCTTCAAGATCGCCTAAAATGGCAACTACCGCTGACGCTTCAGTAATTTGGCTTTGGTTATAAGCAATGGGAAGAAGTCTTTCTTTAGACTCGTCACTGTGGAAAACCATGAAGTTCCAGTGCTGCAGGTTCCAAGCAGATGGAGCCTTGCCTGTGAGCTCTAGAATTTCTTTAAGATCATCCTTGCTTATTTTTGCAGATGGATCATATTTGCGCACAGAGCTGCGTTCAGACATAATAGATAAGATACTTTCAGTAGTTGCTGTTGACATTGTGAAAACCTCCATTGTTGAATATCGTTTACAAATAAGGTATAATATACAAAAAGTTACAGACTAACTTTTCGTAAGTTGAGTGATTGACTTTTGTTATCATAAAATGATTAAGATTATATGTCAAGAAAAAGACTGTAAAGGAGATTCAGGATGGAATCTAATTTATGTCCCAAAATGGAAAAAGCATTCGGATTTTTAGGGAAAAGATGGTCGGGCTTAATTATCCATGTCATGTTAGACGGACCTAAGCGATTTAAGGATTTAACAGATACCATTCCTAGTATTAGCCAAAAAATGCTTGTGGAACGATTGAAAGAATTGGAATCAGCCGGTATTGTTCAGCGGGTTGTCATTCCTGATACACCAGTAAAGGTTACGTATCAGCTGACAGAAATGGGCCACTCTTTAGAAAAAGTGATGATAGAAGTGAAAGATTGGGCAGATCGCTATTGCTTTGAGGAGGGGAAAAAGGAATGAAACGAACAGTCATTATCACAGGCGGCGCAAACGGAATCGGCGAAGAATTGGTCAGACAGTATGCTGCAGCCGGTAATGCCGTTATATTTGCAGATATAGATGCGAAAAAGGGTAAAAGCATAGAAAGCAGCACTGAAAATGCACATTTTGTGCAAACAGATGTAAAAAATGTTCAGGAAATTGAACACTTGATAAAAGAAGCTGTGCGTTTGACTGGAACCATCGATATCTTAATAAATAATGCAGGTGTATCCGGATTTAAATCTCCTTATGAGCTTACTTTAGAGGATTGGGATCATGTCATAAACACAAATTTAAGAAGCACATTCTTTTGTTCAAAAGAGGCAGCAAAAGTGATGAGAAAGAATTCTGCCGGCGGTTTTATTGTTAATATCGCTTCTACACGGGCTTCGATGTCAGAACCGGGAACAGAGGCATATGCCGCAACCAAAGGCGGCATCGTTGCGCTGACCCATTCGCTTGCCGTTTCCTTAAGCGAAGACCGGATTAAGGTTAACAGCATTTCACCTGGATGGATCGAAACGAAGGATTACGGGAACCTTAGACAAATCGATCACGATCAGCACCTTTCAAAACGGGTTGGCAAGCCAGCTGATATTGCCAAAGCATGTTTTTATTTAACAGATCCTGAAAATGATTTTGTAACAGGTACGGATATAGTAGTAGACGGCGGGATGACAAGAAAGATGATATATGAACATTAAGGAATGACTGCTGATGAGCAGTCTTTTTTTATTTTGGGCTCTTTCGTAAACATTGTGTGAAAGGCGTTTACAACATTCAGAACGTGAACAGTTACCATAGCCGACTCAAACGCTGGATCAACTGCTGCAACGGCGCAGCAACCAAGTATCTTAATTACTGGCTTGGTTTAGGTACTTAGACAGCAAGGAATATGAGAACAAAACGTCGAATAAGAAAAATATGTTGGTCGCCTGTTGTCTGTTTACTTTAAATGAAACAAATTGTAAAATTCGCGAACGGTTTCTTATTGATGGATTAATCGGTAAAATTATATAATTTAATGAGTTCTGGAGGGAGATGTATGATGCAAAAGGCAATCGTAATTTATTATTTGACCGATAAGAAGAATAACTTAAGTGATTTAAATCAGCTTTTGCAAGAGGGATGGAAGGTTGTCTCTCAGAGTGCTATGTCAGGTGCAGGTGGTGGTGGAGCAGTTTATTCACTTGTTATATTAGAGCAAGATTAGTAAACAACGCATCGGGATTCCTTGCCGCTAACGGGAAACGATCGTTTAATTAACCGCCTTTTAAAGGGTGGTTTTCTTTTTGGGTAAACAACATAATGCGAAAACAGCCTTGTTTTAAAATAAAAAGACTGGGCTGGACATAGGGTTTAGAAAAGTTTTTACCATAGAAGCTGAGGGGATTTTTCTCAATTTCTAATTTATCTGCGATTCAACAGCGAAAAGCCAGCAATCCGTGAAACAGGCTATCACTTTATGCAAATCTTCAATCCTTTCGTTTGAATTCATTTCACCCGGGTAAAGTAGGAATAAATAACCCTGAAAGGAATGAGTCTGAAATGCCTTGGACAAAACAAGATTACCCAAGCTCAATGAAAAACCTTCCTGATGAAACCCGTGAAAAAGCAATTGAGATCGGCAATGCCCTGCTTGATGATGGTTATGAAGAGGGACGAGCCATTCCGATTGCTGTTTCACAGGCTGAAAAATGGGCTGACAATGATTCTGAAAAAGATGAATATCTTCTGATGGCTGATGACGATGGATGGATGCTGAAAAAAGACGGAAACAAACGGGCCAGTTACCGTTTTGATACGAAACAAGAGGCGCTTGAAAAAGGAAGAGAGCTTGTGAAGCAAAATAACTGCACATTGGTCGTTCATCTAAAGGACGGTTCAGTCGAAACCAAAATAAACGCATAAGGGGGAATGCTTTTTCATAAAATTGATTTTCCCTGAGATATTCGCCCACTCCAAAACCTTTTAGGTGAATACCCTTATAAGGTAAGTGATATATGGAGGAGGGGAATGCATGTACCCGCACTATGCAGCACGAGGCTACCGCAGCGCAGGAAATAGAGGACCTTTCTTTTTCGGATTTGGAGCTCCGCTTGTAGGAGGATTGTTGGGAGGATTCCTTGGAAGTGCGCTTTTTAACTATCCAAGACCTTATTATTATCCGCCGCCACCGCCGCCGGCACCGTTTTACGGAGGCTACCCAGGACCTGGACCGGGCGGATATCCAGGTTATCCGGGAGGACCATACCCAGGAGGGCCGTATTAAGAAGAATATTAGAGGAAGCATAATCATAAAAACAATGGACCAGAGAGCTTGCTCTCTGGTCCATTGTTTTTAATTTGATGATAAAATTAAATCCCACTATCAGTCTTCAGATACCTCAGAATAAAAAAAGTCTGTCAGTCGTTCGTTATTTCAATCTCCGATATTTGCAGATCCTCATTTTTTTGCAGTTTAATTTCAAGAATCCCATTCCGGTATGATGCTTTTGTTCCTTTTCGTTTAACAAGAGCAGGCAAAACAAGCTTTTTTTGTTCACCTATTGAGGGGTAGTCTAAGATGAAAAGCTGATTGCTGCTGTGCTGAATACGGAGATTTTTAAGCTGTTCATCTGAAGCCTGCACTTTGACGAAGATGTGGTCGTTGGTTTCAAAAAGCTCAGTATTGGTTTGATTTGCTTGCTGCTGTTTATTTATTTGCGGGATATTGCCTGGCATATTGCCCTGAAAAGGGAACTGCTGAGGAAAGCCATCGCCGAAAACATTTCCCATGACGTTTTGAATGTAATCCTCTACATTTTTAGGGTTCATATTTTGAAAAGCATCAGGCATTTGCCCGGATTGATTAAATGGAAAGTTTTTTTTCCAGGGAAACATGCATGTTCACGCCCTTTTTTACAGGTATACTTTACTATATGTAAAAGGATGGGTCCTGGTTAAGTTTTTTTTCTTGTGGAAGTCCTTGTATCGGGATTATAATGAGCATGGAGTTTTGAAAAGGAAGGTGCTGTAAAATGGAGCAAAGAAATATAGATACATATCGCACAGGCCTGATGCACACAGCACTAGCCTATTTTTTATGGGGGATCCTTCCAGTTTATTGGAAGCTTATCGATCATGTCGGGGCTGAAGAAATTCTGGCACACCGTGTATTTTGGTCATTTCTTTTCATGATGGGGCTGATTCAGTTCAATAAACAATGGGCGCAGCTTCTGGAAGTCTGCAAGAGAATGATAAAAAAACCGCTTCTTCTGCTTTCACTAATTCTATCATCAGTATTAATAAGCATTAACTGGTTCTTATACATTTGGGCCGTTAATCATAATCACATCCTGGAAACGAGTTTAGGGTATTATATTAATCCTTTAATCAGTGTTCTCCTTGGCATGGTGTTTTTGAAAGAACGGCTTAATAGATGGCAATATGCTTCGTTTATCCTTGCTGCGGCTGGTGTACTTTTCATGACCATGCAATATGGGAAGTTTCCATTTGTAGCAATTATACTGGCACTGAGCTTTGGTTTTTACGGCTTAACTAAAAAAGTAACGAAATTAAATGCTTCAATCGGACTTACACTTGAGACCATGATGGTCATGCCTGTTGCCCTGATTTATTTAGTTTCAATTGCAAATAAAGGGGAGTCTGCATTTTTCGCCTTTAGTATAGGTACAAATGCATTTTTAATTGGAGCTGGAATTGTGACGGCCGTTCCATTGCTGCTGTTTGCAAAAGGAGCACAGCATATTCCATTGTTCATGGTTGGCATTCTGCAATATATCGCACCAACCATCACGCTTTTACTTGGGGTTTTAATATATGATGAATCATTTACGAGCACTGAAATTATTACATTTTCGTTAATTTGGAGTGCGCTTGTGCTCTTTTCATTCTCACATATAAGAGGAATGAAGGAACATTCATGGAAGCTGAAGAAGAAGAAAACAATGGAGATGTAAAACAGCCTGCCCTGTGCAAGGCTTTTTTCTTTCATTGAAATGATTTTTCAGTATACAATAAGAGAGTCAGGAAAGGAATGATGACAGGAGATGACGGAAAGCCGCGAGCTTTTAGAGGTATACCGTAAGCTTTGGTCAAATCGGCAGCTTGAGGTCAGTGATGATAATATGCAGACACTCCTTGGCGCTATTAAAGTTGAACTGCAGGATGAAATGACCCATCCGCGCCTGCGGAAAAATACTGAGCAGAAGTTTTTTTCCGCAGTCAAACGGATTTCCATGGCAAGCCTTGGCGATCAGGAAAAGCTTACCCTGATTGACCTGCATATAAAAGTGTATGAAGAAATCAGAC
Source organism: Peribacillus frigoritolerans (assembly GCF_004358755.1). GTDB lineage: Bacteria > Bacillota > Bacilli > Bacillales > Bacillaceae > Bacillus_P. The sequence continues at coordinate 1,031,393 of NZ_SMZY01000001.1, forward strand.
AATCTACATAAAAAGGAGCAGAAAGATGGTCCCCATTACGAAAGATGACATTCAAAAACATTTAGATGTTCTGGTGAACAAGGAAGTTTATGTTCACCTCGAAACAACGACAGGCGCCTACTCTGCCCATATGAATGAAAATAATATGACAGTCGTGGCATTTATCAGAAATGCAAAGGTATCCTTTGACCAGGCTAAGATCACCGGACAGGGTCCTTACCGTGTCGGTCTTAAAATAGATCATGGCTGGATATATGCAGAAGGCCTGACAGACTGGGTATACAATGAAAATAATCAGCTGCTGATGGCAGGGCATGACCGCGAAGGAAAGCTTGCCATTGCGCTTCAAATCAGCGAGACTCCGTTTGCAGAGTAGAAAGGGAGAATGAAAATGAGAGAGCATGTATTAGTCGTTTTGCCTCACCCGGATGACGAGTCATTTGGAGTTGGAGGTTTGATGTCGTTAAAACGCAAAGAAGGGATTCCTGTTACATATGCCTGTGCAACACTTGGTCAAATGGGAAGAAACATGGGGAATCCGCTGTTTGCAAACCGGGAGATCCTGCCTGAAATCCGCAAAAAAGAACTGAGAGATGCATGTGATGCACTTAATGTTCAGGATTTAAGAATGCTTGGCCTGCGCGACAAAACCCTTGAATTTGAAGATATCGACCGATTTGCTGATATAATAGAAGAAATTATTCAAGAAGTGAAGCCGACCCTTGTTGTGACCTTTTATCCTGGACATGGCGTTCATCCTGATCATGATGCAACTGGGGCTGCAACCATTCGCGCATTAAGCAGAATGCCGCTTGAAGAGCGTCCTCTGACTTACTGTGTTGCCATTACGAGAAATCGTGCAGAAGTGCTTGGCGAGCATGATGTCACGATTGATATCTCAAGTGTTGCCGAAATGAAGCTAAATGCTTTGCGCGCTCATCGCAGCCAAACAGAAGGCATGCTTAAGCAAATGGAAGAAAAGTTTAAGAATAAAGATCCTGAAGTCATGCATTGGGTGGAGCAGGAGATTTTCTGGACGTATAAATGGAATGATGAATAAAAAAAGATGATCTCGTTTCTTCGAGATCATCTTCTTCTATGTTCAATGCTTATCTTTGTTTTTCACTTAGTGTATAAACCTTATTTTGAATAAACCACAGCCTTGTAGACAGCGCAACAGCGGCTGCGGCAAGACCTGCAATCAAGCCGATCCAGTAGCCGAAAGCCATGAAAGACGTATTGTTTGCGAGCCAATATCCCGTTGGAAGTCCGATGACCCAGTAAGAAACAAGTGCCATCACCAGGGTGACATTCACATCCTTGTAGCCCCGCAGTGCTCCTTGTATCGGAGCGGCTATTGCATCTGACAGCTGAAAGAAAATCGCATAGATCAAAAACTGAGCCGAGAGTTTGATGACAATGTCTTCGTTCGTATAGATCTCCGCAATTTCACTTCTTAGGAAATAGATAACCGCTGCGGTAATAACCGACAGAATAACAGCCATGACAATCCCGAGATAACTGTACTGCTTCGCATCTCTGTACCGTTTCGCGCCCACTTCAAAACCGACGACAATTGTCAGCGCCATTGAAATGCTCAGCGGAAGCATGTACAGAAGAGAAGCAAAATTGATGGCGATTTGATGGGAGGCAATCGTGACCGTGTCATAATTGCTCATCAATAAGGTAACAGCAGCAAAAATACTGGTTTCAAAGAAAATGGCAATCCCTATTGGAATTCCGATTTTTAAGAGACTGAGCCATGCTTTTGCAGAAGCACGGTACAGTTTATTGAAAATGCCGTAGTTCACAAAGGGGTGCTTTTTCATGATGACATAAGCGGAAATCAGAAAGATGCTCCAGTATGTAATAGTTGAAGCAACACCAGCTCCTACGCCGCCCAGAGCCGGAAAACCGAACTTTCCATAGATAAATAAATAATTGAATACAACATTGATCGGCAGAGATAATAAAGTGATGATCATGGAGACCCTCGTAAATCCGAGCGCATCTATGAAACACCGCAATACATTATAAGCAAAAAGCGGCAATATGCCAAAAGCCAAAGCAGCCAGATAAAACTTAGCCGTCTCTCTGACATGATCCTCGAGTGTCATTGTGTTTAAAATAGGGTCAATGACAAAAATTCCGATTACTCCAACGATAATCGACAGTAAAACGGAAAGGTACAGACCTTGAATGACCGTAAAAGGTATTTTCTCCTTTTGTTTAGCGCCCACAAACTGAGAAACAATTGGAGTTACTGAAAGCAGAATGCCGCTTAGTCCGGTATAGACAGGAACCCATATGCTTGATCCGATTGCAACTCCTGCAAGATCTCCAGGGCTGACTTTTCCTGACATGGTCGTATCAAAGAAATTCATTGAGTAAAGTGCAAGCTGTGTAATCAAAATCGGCAAAAGGATGAGAGAAAATTGCTTGCCTTTCTCCCAAAGAGTGAAGGTTTGATTCATGTTCATTATCCTCGGTTTCGTAGAGTAACGAAAGAATTATAACATGAAAAAATAGAACTCGTGACTATTTCGACTTCTCTTCAAGCTCTTTTTTCTCGGGTTTAAACATTTGATAGTAAAAATAACTTAAGATCATTACACCCATACCAGAAAAAAGATATTGAATGATTTTAGCTGTTGTCATCATGTAAACCTCCGTTATATTAGCAACTGTGTCAAAGCTGCTGTTATTTTATTTTAGTATGAACCCTAAATGGAAAATTATTGCATGGAAAGCGGAGATTTTCCAAACAATAAGAAAAACGGTGAAAAATGGCGGAGAGGAGCTGTACGTTTTGGAACACGAATTAATTGATCCCATAAAAAAACACATTTATGACCAGCTGGGAAACATCATTGAAGAATCCCGGCAGCTGATGAACTCTCTTCATGAGAAAGACCATTGTCTGCTCTGTGAGCTTGAAGACCTGCATAAGATATTTCAGCAGCTTCAGTCGCAGGCATCATCCTTTTACTTGCAGTCTTATTTATCTGAATATACTCCGCATTATGCCGTGCTATCTAGAGTCATTCAGCAGCTGTCTGATCATAAACACGGCGGTTTAATCGTGATAGAAAGAAAAGATCCTCTTATCTCTTTTCTTCAAAACGGCGTGCCGATTGATGCTTATTTATCGGCGTCATTGCTTGAAAGTATTTTTTATCCGGGGAATCCGCTTCATGATGGAGCCGTTCTCGTATCAGGAACCAAAATTATATCAGCAGCAAATGTACTTCCGCTTTCAACGAAAACCTCAGATGCTAAGGTCGGAACAAGGCATCGGGCTGCCCTTGGCATTACAGAATCTACAGATGCGATTGCTCTTGTTGTATCGGAAGAGACAGGGAACATGTCATTTGCGATAAATGGCGGGCTGTATCCATTCAGCTCTGAATAAATGCTTTTCATATTTTGAAAAATCCTTTATAATGTAGTTTTTACTTTATGAGCTATGCCTTCATGATTTGCTTCAGCCATCAGCATGATAAGACAGCGCTCTTCTATTTATGAGGAGGAAGAACAAATGCAAGACAAGAAAAACCTACAATCGTTTTTAAACTCATTTTTCCGTTTAGATGAACGGAAAACAACCGTAAAAACGGAATTTATTGCTGCTCTGACAACATTTATGACTGTCAGCTACATCATCCTTGTCAACCCGATTATCTTATCAGAAGCCGGAATGCCTAAGGAAGCAGCCCTTGCCGGTACCATTTTAGCGATCGTCATTACGACACTTTTAATGGGATTATGGGCAAACCTGCCGATTGTCATTGGACCAGGCATGGGGTTAAATGCCTTTTTTACATATACGGTTGTCCTCGGTCAGGGATTATCGTGGGAAACGGCTCTCGGGGCCGTATTTATCTCGGGTTTTGTCTTCTTTCTATTATCTGTCACAGGAGTCAGTTCAAAGGTAGTCTCTGCTATTCCTAAAACATTAAAAGCATCCATCACAGCAGGAATCGGATTATTTGTAGCATTTATTGGCCTGAAAAACGGGGGCATCATTGTTCCTGATGAAGCTACATATGTGGCACTCGGAAATATTGCCGATCAGGGAACATGGCTTGCGCTTGCAGGGCTGATCCTTGCTGCGGTGCTTGTATCGAGAAATATCAGAGGCGGCTTGATCTTAAGCATCATTGTCATTACCGCACTGTCCATGCTGATCGGCCACTCGCCTGTGCCTAAATCAGCAGGGGATATCCTGTCCTTTGACTGGCCTTCAGTTGAATTAACATTTATGAAGCTTGATATTATGGCTGCCATCGGATACGGTATTTTCTCAGTCATCTTCTCATTTACGATTGTAGAATTATTCGATACATTGGCTACCCTGATCGGATTAACAAAAAAAGCGAATTTGAATGATGAAAATGGCGAAACACCTAACATGAAACGCGCATTGACGACAGGTGCGCTCGGCACAATGATCAGTGCGGTGTTTGGAAGTACAGCCATGAATACCTACATTGAAAATGCGACCGGAATTGCAGAAGGAGGAAGGACAGGCTTAAAAGCAGTATTTGCTGCAATACTGTTTTTGCTCACGCTTTTGTTTACACCTCTGATTCAATTCATCCCAAACGCTGCTACAGCACCTGTATTAATTATCATTGGGGCCTTTATGATGACAGAATTGAAGGAAATTCATTTTGATGATCTAACCGAATTGATTCCGGCCTTTTTAACACTCATTATGATGCCTCTCACGTTCAGCATTGCAGAAGGGGTGGCATTCGGTTTTATCTCTTACACACTATTAAAGGTTTTCACGGGCAGAACAAAAGAACTGCATTGGATGATGTATGTCATTGCAGCTGCCTTCTTGATTAATTTCTATACGATGATTTGACCGGCCCTAATTAGGGCTTTTTTTGTTTATAAAAAGTTTCGCTAGTCGAAATAAATGCTCAGATGCTATAGTAGATATAGTAAAAAAACAGAAAACGGAGATATCACCATGTGGAAAAATAAAAACGTCTGGATTGTCCTGAGCGGTGAATTTATTGCCGGTCTTGGTTTATGGTTTGGCATAATTGGAAACTTGGAATTTATGCAGAAAAACGTACCATCTGATTTTATGAAATCACTTATTTTATTTATTGGGCTGCTCGCCGGGGTGCTTGTAGGGCCGCTTGCGGGGAAAATGATTGACAGCTGCTCCAAAAAAACGGTGCTTATATACTCAGGGCTTGGAAGAATGCTCAGCGTCATCTTTATGTTTATGGCGATACAATTTGATTCTCTTTTCTTTATGATCCTGTTTATGATCAGCATACAATTATCTGCAGCCTTTTATTTTCCTGCTCTTCAGGCAGTGATTCCGATAATTGTAAAAGACAATGATCTGATACAGATGAACGGAGTGCACATGAATGTTGCAACTATGGCAAGAGTCATCGGCACAGCACTTGCCGGCGCGCTTTTAGTCTTTATGAGTCTCACATCTATTTACGCCATGTCGATGGCTGCATATGCCGTTCTTTTTGGCGCTACTTTTCTGCTTGATTTTAAAGAAGATAAGAGAGAGCAGTCAAAATCAGGGAAGTCCGGCAGCTTTAAAGAAGTCCTTCCCGTATTAAAAGGGACCCCAATCGCCATTACAGCTCTGGTCCTGACAATCATTCCGGTTTTGTTCATCGGCGGATTTAATCTGATGGTCATTAACATAAGCGAGCTTCAGGACAGCACGTCCATTAAAGGCCTCCTTTATACAGTGGAAGGCATTGCGTTTATGATCGGCGCTTTTTTTGTAAAAAAAATTACCAGCCGGTTTTCATCCGTTCACATGCTGTTTGCATTTGCTCTAATTATTTCAATCGCACATCTAAGCTTATTTTTCAGTGATATCATGTGGATGTCGCTCATCTCATTTGGATTATTCGGACTTGGGGTAGGCTGTTTTTTCCCAATTGTTTCGACCATTTTCCAAACAAAGATTCCAAAAGAATATCACGGCCGTTTCTTCTCGTTTAGAAATATGCTTGACCGGGTGATGTTCCAGGTTGTTCTCCTCGGTACGGGCCTGTTCCTTGATACAATCGGCCTGCAGTTCATGGTGCTAATCTTTGGAACATTATCGCTCTTGATGGTCGTCATCTATGGAATGAAATATTTTCAAAAAACAGAAGTAGGCAGATTAAGTGAAAGCAAGTAAAAGAGAGGGGGGAGCCCCTCTCTTTTTTGTATATCTATAAGGCTGTTTTTTTCCGTTTTCTGTCTGCCTGCGTTAAACGGGCGATTCAGCTTTTCTACTTGTCTAACTCCACCTCCTAGCCCCTCGGCCAGAACGGATCCGCAAGCATTGGCAAAAAGCGCCTTCACCGGCGGATCCTTATCTGTCTGCCCGAGTCTGAACAGTCGGTTCCGCTTTTCTACTTCTCCCTGCATTTCTTACAAACTGTAAGCTTCTTCCCATCCGCCTGCAGGTTAGGGTAGAGCAGTTTAATTCTCTCTGTTCCGCAAATTGGACAAGTGCCGCGGGCTCTTGATGCCATTTTGTATAATGTCTTTCCCCGATTTCTCTTCGCCATTTTAAACACCCTGTTTCTTTTTTATTACTATATGAAATTCAGATTGGATATGCTATCTCAAAAATCGGCCAAAAATGACTAATTCTGTCATTTTTTGCAAAAAAACGGGATAAGAAAAGAGAAAATTAGCTATTTTAGTAAGAATATAGTGCTATTTTTAGAAATTTGTAGTAATTAATGCCCTAATCTATTAAAATAATCATGTAAGAAAAAAGGAGGTACTTAGCGAACAATGAAACAGAAAATTATTGGGTTAACTGCTTCAGCAGTCATCGGTTCCGGCTTGCTTGGCTCCGCAGCTTCTGCAGACAGCATAACCGTTAAAAAAGGCGATTCGTTATGGAAGTTGTCACGCGAGTATAAAACATCAGTCGAAACTATTAAAATGACAAACAAGCTTGCTAAAGATATGATTTTTCCAGGACAAGTCCTGAAGATATCCGGAACTGCTGTAAAACCCGCATCAAGTGTCCAAAAATCTGCTGCTCCCGCTAAAACCTCTGTCTCTACATACAAAGTGAAATCAGGCGATTCCCTCTGGGTCATTGCAAGAAACCATAATGTATCAGTGAATGAGCTAAAGAGTTTAAACGGACTAAAGTCAGATTTGATCCGTCCAGGGCAGACTTTAAAAGTAAGCAAAAGTGCTGCACAAGCGCCAGCCGCAGCTGCTCCGAAACCAGCTGCCAGTAAGCCTGCTGCAGCAACTTATAAAGTGCAGCTAGGTGATTACCTTGGAAAGATCGCAAATCAATTCGATCTTACCGTTCCTGAATTAAAAGCCATGAACAATCTTAAATCAGATGTGATTTATGCTGGCCAGATCCTTAAAGTGAAAGGTTCAAGCCAAGCTGCGCCTAGTAAGGTGGAAGAAACAAAGCCATCTGCAAACAGTAAAATTGACACGATGATTGCTGAAGCCAAGAAACATGTTGGAGTCCCATACCGCTGGGCTGGAAATACTCCTTCTGGATTTGACTGCAGCGGATTCATGTACTATGTACTGAACAAAGTGACGTCTGTCTCCCGCCTAAGCACTGCTGGATATTGGGACATAATGACGTCAGTCAGCTCTCCGCAAAAAGGTGACTTCGTTTATTTCACTACATACAAGGCAGGCCCGTCTCATATGGGAATTTATCTTGGCAATGGAGAATTTATTCATGCGAGTTCATCAGGTGTAACGATCTCTAAATTAGATAATTCCTATTGGAAAGCAAGATACCTTGGAGCAAAACGCTACTTAAAATAAGAAGCCATTAAGGCTTCTTTTTTTTTCGAAAAAATACAATCTGCCTTTAAAGGATGATTGCTCAAATCCATTCATATGATTGTATGGTCCGCTGCCTAAAGAATATGGATAAAGAACAAAAGAGCAAGTGCCAAGGCCTGTTCCGACAGACAGAAAAGAAACCAACTTATTGTCTGTTATAAATTTATAAACGAGCAAAAAAACTCTTGCATTCCTCAAAGATTTACATATAATAACTCTTAATAGAAAAAAATCCCATGATGAAGAGAGTAGTCATATCCAGTTCATCTATCAGCGATTTAGGAATGGTGAAAGCCTAAAATGAACGGAATGATGAAGCGCACTTTCTAGGAGCATGCCTGAAATTTTTCAGTAGGGCATGCCGGCCGGCTGTCCGTTAATACGCTGCGAGTGGTTCAGAAATGAACAATCAGAGTGGTACCGCGGGAAAACGCCCGTCTCTTTTGTAAACAAAGAGACGGGCGTTTTTATTTTTTAAAAGGAGGATACCTAATGAAAAAGAAACTAGGGGCCATTATTCATGCCTCATTAGACAACGATCTTAACCTTGAAACAATTGTGGATATCCTTGAAATTCCGAAGGCCAGACAGTTTGGAGATTACAGCTTATCTTGTTTCGCCCTTGCTTCAATCTATAAAAAAAATCCGATTCATATTGCAAGCTGGCTTGCAGCAACAATCAAAGATGAATTTATTACAAGTGCAACAGCTGCAGGTCCCTATGTGAATTTTCATCTTAACAGAGAGATCATAAGCAAGGAATGTCTAAAAATGAAGGTTCCCTATCTGATTCCTGAAAAATCAAAGGTAATGGCCATTGATTTTTCATCTCCAAATATTGCGAAGCCTTTTTCGATGGGACATCTTCGTTCAACGGTCATCGGCCATGCCATTGCCAATCTAGGAGAAAAATGCGGCTATAATGTTGTCAGAATCAATCATATTGGCGACTGGGGCACACAATTTGGCAAGCTGATTGCAGCCTATAAAAGATGGGGGAATGAACAAGCTGTCATGAAACATCCGATACAGGAGCTTTTTAGACTGTATGTTAAGTTTCATAAAGAAGCTGACGTTCTTTCTGAGCTGAATGAAGAGGGCAGAAGCTGGTTTAAACGGCTGGAGGACGGTGACTTAGAAGCATTAAAGCTGTGGAAATGGTTCAGAGAGGCATCACTTGCGGACTTTCAGAGGGTTTATGAGCTATTAGGCGTTCAATTTGATACGTATAATGGAGAAGCATTCTACAACAGCCAACTATCAGGTATATGTGAAATCCTTGAGAAAAAAGGCCTGCTGGAACATTCTGAAGGTGCAAAAGTAGTTTCTTTAGATAAGGATAATCTGCCGCCGTGCCTGATCCGGAAAAGGGATGGAGCAACTCTTTATGCTACAAGAGATTTGGCTGCCGCTCATTACAGAAAGGAAACATATCAGTTTGATAAATCTCTTTACGTGGTCGGGATGGAACAATCGATTCATTTCAAACAGGTTTTCGCCGTCCTTAAGAAAATGGGGTGCAGCTGGCATCAAGATCTTCATCATATACCGTTTGGATTCATTTTGAAGGATGGAAAGAAAATGTCTACTAGAAAAGGCAAAGTAGTACTTTTAGATGAAGTAATAAAAGAGACCATCTCCGCTGCAAAAGCAAATATTGAAGTGAAAAATCCTCAGCTGGAAAACAAAGAGGAGGTCGCACGAGCGGTGGGAGTAGGGGCGATTATATTTCATGACCTGAAGAATGATCGAACAAATAATATAGAATTTTCATTGGGTGAAATGCTTAAGTTTGAAGGGGAGACAGGTCCATATGTGCAATATACACATGCACGCGGATGCTCTTTATTAAGAAAAAGCAGCGGGATTAAGTCAGAGAACGTCATGGCTTTAACAGATGATTCCAGCTGGGAAGTGCTAAAACTCCTTGTTCAGTATGAGGAAGTTATTCTATCCGCGTTTGATAAGTACGACCCGTCCATTCTTGCAAAATATCTTTTGCAAGTGTGCAGGGCGTTTAATTCATATTACGCAAAAGTGAAAATCCTTGAAGAAAATCAATCCCTCACATCCAGACTTTTGCTTGTTCATTCCGTGTGCAGCATCTTGAAGGATGGGCTGACCATACTTGGGATTCAAGCTCCTGAAAAGATGTAGGCTCTGAATCAGCCGTTTTAAAATTCTGCTTTTATGGCAATCATGCTAAAGAATTTTAAAATGGAGGGATTGTGTGTATGAACAGAAAAAGCTTTTACACAGTAATAATCGCAGCATCATTAAGCTTGAGCGCCTGTCAGGCTACTGCAGAAATAGAGTCAGAAGATGAATCACTGCCTGTCAGTGAGAAGGCAGTCGCTCCAGTAAACGTTGATATTATAAACAGCGAGGGCGTTCAAATTGGAACAGCAGATCTGACTGAGTCATCCAAAGGAGTGACAATCCGATTGAAGGCTGAAGGATTAGAGCCTGGGAAGAAGGCCATCCATCTCCATGAAACAGGAAAATGCGAAAAGCCGGATTTCAAATCAGCAGGAGGGCATTTCAATCCTGCCAAAAAGCAGCATGGATTTGATAATCCTAAAGGCTTTCATGCAGGAGACCTGCCGAATATTGAAATTGACGAAGATGGGACAGTGGATGTCGAACTGCATGCAGCTGAGGTCACACTAAAACAGGGGAAGAAGAATTCGCTGCTGGATGAAGACGGAACTTCAATCATTATCCACGAAAAAGAAGATGACTACATGACAGATCCCGCCGGAAACGCAGGGAACAGGATTGCATGCGGGGCAATAGTGAACTAGAAGAGCGGAGACGAATTCATAAAGTGAACGAGCAGAATATGTGTAAATAAAAAAGCAGATGAGACAGCAAGTCTCATCTGCTTTTGCTTATTTTTCTTCTGTTTCTTCAGGACCCATGTAACGGTACTTTGTTGGATCTACAGGCTCAAATCCTTTAGGTGTATAAAAACGCAAGAGATCTCCATATACAATCTGGTCTGAAAGGTTCAGCTTTTTATCGACCATTTCTTCTGTTTGTTTAATGTCTTCGTTTTCCTCTACCGTTTCTCCAGTAGCCGTATCATAGAATTTGCCGTCAACTGAAGTGAAATTAGGTGTTACGAAGTCACCGTTTCTAAAAGGCACCACTTGCTGGTGGTCCTTTGATAATAAATCCGTACCCATTTGGACATACTCTTTTGTATCAATGCCAAGCAGGTGAAGGAGAGTAGGGCGGATATCAACTTGCCCGCCGAACTGGTGCTGTTGTCCGCCTTCAAGGCCTGGTGCATGAATGAACAGTGGAGTTCGCTGCAGCTGAGCATGTTCAAACCCGTTAATCTCTTTGCCCATTACCTGAGACATCGCTTTGTTGTGATTTTCCGAAATTCCGTAATGATCACCATACATAACGATCATTGTATTATCATATAGACCTGACTTTTTCAGATCATCGAAAAACTGCTTCAAAGACTCATCCATGTAACGAGCCGTCTGGAAATAACGGTCTACTGAACCATCACCTGTTGTATGAGGATCAATAGTAGCTTCTTCCTCATCAATTGGATAAGGGAAGTGATTCGTTAATGATATGAATTTTGTATAAAAAGGCTGCTCCATAGATTGAAGAAGCGGAATCGACTCTTTAAAGAATGGTTTATCTTTAAGGCCATAGTTCACAACATCTTCATCTTTCATTGAATAATAGGCTGCATCAAAAAATTGCTCGTAGCCCAGTGACTTATACATCACATCACGGTTCCAGAAAGATTTATAGTTGCCGTGTAAAACAGCTGTTGAGTATCCCTTTTGATCAAGAATAGCCGGTGCTGCCTGATACGTGTTTTCTGCTTTCGTTGTAAATACAGCTCCCTGTGGAAGAGGGAACAAAGAGTTTTCAACCATAAACTCAGCATCAGACGTTTTACCTTGACCTGTCTGATGGAAGAAATTATCAAAGTAGAGCGTATTCTTATCTTCTGTCAATGAATTCAAGAACGGTGTAACTTCTTCGCCGTTAATTTTGTAATCAATAGCAAATGTCTGAAGTGATTCAAGTGAAATATAAATAACATTCATGCCTTTTGCTTTACCGAAGTATTCCGGATTAGGTTCAGCGTGTGTTGCTTTCGTGTAGTTTACAACTTCTGTTACATCGTTGCTGTCAGCTAAAGCGCGCTGAGCAGATGACTTTGAGCTTTGAATCGCATCATAAATCGTGTAATTATACATGCCTAAATATTTAACAAGGTAATTGCGGTCAAAGGTGCGTGTTAATAATTGCGGACGGTCCATTTCCGCCAAAGCAAGGTTTGCACCGAAAAGCATGACCGCTGAAATCAGAACTGCCGAAACTCGTTTGCCTTTCATTCTTACATTTTCCGGCTTAACGAATTTACCAAATACAAGAACCATTAAAATGATGACATCCAGGAAGTAAAGAACATCATATGGTTTAACCAAAGCACCGAGACTTTGTCCAAGGTCACCGGCATTTTTAGTCTGTGTCAAGGTTGGCACTGTAATAAAATCATTGAAAAAACGATAGTACACAAGATTTGCATATAATAAGAAAGAAAGAAGGAAATCAATAACGATCATCCAAATAAATGCTTTTCTTCCTTTAGCAAATAAAGCTAATCCTAAAAACAGCACTGCAGAGCTTATCGGGTTAATGAACAGCAAAAACTGCTGAATAGAATTATCAATTCCTAAATTAAGTTCGGTTTGATAAGCAGCATAGGTTTTTATCCATAGCAGTACGACTGCGAACAGAAAAAAGCCAAGATGCTTATTCAGAAAACTCTTAGCAAATACACTTTTCATTTTTTAACACCTCTAGTAATCTATTAAATTTTAATCTTAATTAAATCTTAACCAATTATATATAGCCGCTTTACACTGTTTTGAAACAGGTAATCGTTCAGCAAAAGATAAGAGCAATAATAACGCAAACAGGTGCAAAAAGTCAACTTTTCAACTATTCAATCATTCTTAAATATATGAAATGATCTTATACATTTTAGACTTATTTTCCATAAGAAAACCATCGGCCGATTTACATAAAAAGCTTATCCCTAATACATAGTAAAGTTGGGGGTGATTATGAATGAAATTCTTCTTAATTGGTGCCATTCTCCTGCTTTCACAGCAAATCCAGCCTGATAACAGCTTAACGATTACCCATAATAATCATGTTATCGGAAAAATGAATCGGAATGATGCTGCGCTAATAATTCCGGAGACATCCATGATTGATGAAACAAAATTGAATAAACTCATGAATCATGTAGATAATCAAATGTTTAAGGCGCCAGTAAATGCTGAAATTGACAAAAGCGGTAAAATCATTCCGGAAAAAACCGGCTACAGATTGCATCGTGAGAACTTCAATGAAAAATTCCATGCGTACTTTTTCGGGAGCGGAGCCGCCCGTATGGAAGCACCAAAGGTGAAATTGTATCCAAGGGTAGATAAAGAATTGCTGAACAGTATTCGCACTGCAAGGATTGGAACTTATGTGACTTTTTTTAATAAGAATAATATACAGCGTACAAAAAACATCCATCTTGCTGCAGAGGCAATCAATAATAGGGTCGTTTTTCCGGGTGAGACGTTTTCCTTTAACGGGGTTGTCGGCAACCGCACATCGGCAAGAGGCTATTTGAAAGCTCCAATCATCATCAGGGGTGAACTTTCTGAAGGGATAGGAGGGGGCATCTGCCAGGTTTCTTCTACTTTATTCAATGCTATTGACAATGCAGGTTTAAAAGTAATCGAGAGATATTCCCACAGCCGGAGAGTTCCTTATGTTCCAGCAGGAAGAGATGCAACTGTAAGCTGGTATGGACCTGATTTTAGGTTCACGAATAAATACAGCGAGCCTGTGCTGATCAGGGCAGCTGTCTATGGAGCAAGTATTATGGTCACCATCTACTCTACGAATGAAGTTGCTTATGAAAAAAGATTAGAACCTCGAACGCTGCCCGTCAAAAAAAGGTAAAGGAAAAACGTTTGAGTTGCAAGCTACATAAAAATCGCTCTTAATACGGAATTGCCTAATGAAAATGATACTTCTGAATCCTACTGCTTGGACATATAGTTAGAAGAATCTTTTCTTAGGCAAGGTGATCATTATCACTCAAAAAATAGCAGCGATTATAATAGGAAGCTTATTGATCAGTATTGGCATCAACGGCTTTTTAGTTCCGCATCATTTAATTGATGGCGGAGTTGACGGAATAGCCTTGATTTTACATTACTATTTTGGTTATAAAACGGGATTATGCATTCTATTTTTAAGCTTGCCTCTTTGTTTTTTTTCCTGGTTTTTCAAACCGGTCTATTTTTACAGCAGCATTCACGGTTTATTGATATCTGCTTTTTTTATTGATTTGCTGGATCCCTTGAGAACTCAATTTTCTTTGCCGATTTTTTTAAGTTCCCTGATAGGAGGAGGATTAATAGGAATTGGCATTGGAGTTATGCTCAGAAATGATACTAGCACAGGGGGAACGGATTTATTGGCGCGGCTTATTTCAGACAGCACAAAAGTAAATATAGGGATTTCGATTTTAATCATTGACGGTCTTGTAGCAGCCGCAGGGTATAAAACCCTGGGACCCAGAAGCTTTTTCTTTTCATGTGTCACAATTGGAATTATAGGATTGATCACACACATAATTATGAAACCCTCTGATCATTGAAAAAGCAGACCCAAAAAAAGGATCTGCTTGTCTGTTTTTATGGATTTGTTGACCATAATCCTGCTGTCTTCACAAATACGCGTGAATTAAGTTTTAGCTGAGCAACCATGAATTCGGCTAAATCTTCAGGCTGCATGACTGATTCAGGATTTCCGTCAGTCAGATTCGTCTCAATCGCTAAATCAGTTGCAACTGTGCTAGGTGTTAAGGCACTGACACGAATATTATGCTTTCTTACTTCCAGCATAAGGGATTCTGTTAATCCAAGCACTGCAAATTTTGAAGCGCTGTAGGCACTTGTAACTGGAGCACCCTTTTGGCCGGCAGATGATGAGATGTTAATAATATCGCCAGCTTTTCCTTCAATCATGTCAGGAAGCACGGCTCTTGTAGCATTGTAAACTCCCATTAAGTTTACGCGGATAATGCTTTCCCATTCTTCGGGAGTCAGCTCTAAAAAGCCTCCGAATTTAGCAATTCCAGCATTATTAATAAGGATATCAATCTTTCCTAATGCTGATTTAATGTCATTTACCGCAAGCTCAACAGAATTAAGATGTGTAACATCAGCTGCAGCAACAGCTGTTTTTACACCAAATTCCTTTAATTCCTCAGCTGTTTTTTCGAGATTGGACAAAGTCAGTCCAATCAGTCCAATGTTGACACCTTCCTTGGCAAGTGCAATGGCAGCTGCTCGTCCAATGCCTCTTCCGGCACCGGTAATGATGGCTGTTTTTCCATTTAATGAACCCACATATATCACTCCTATTAAAATATAGATAATTAGACCGCATTTGATCCGCGGTCTAATTATCTATTCCCTTTATTCTAGATTTGCATGCTTGCCGTACATCGTTTCGGAATCTAACCCTTTTTTCTCCATAAATCTTAAGATAATTGCATCATAGAACAGAAGAAGAGTCTGCTCGAACAAGGAACCCATCGGCTGGATGGTTTTCTTTTCACTGTTTGATTGATCTTTAGGAGATCCAGGCAATTGAATGGTGATGTCTGCGAGTTTTCCCAAAGTCGACTCTGGTTTAATCGTGACTGTCACAATCGTTCCGCCGATGCTTTTGGCTTTTTCTGCAAGCTGGATCAAGCTTTTTGTTTCGCCTGAACCTGAACCGATAATTAAGATATCATCTTTTTCAAAGTTTCCAGTAACGGTTTCTCCGATGACATATGCATCAATCCCCATATGCATCATTCTCATTGCAAATGATTTTCCCATAAATCCAGATCTTCCGGCCCCAGCCGTAAAGACTTTTTCAGATTTAAGAATGGCATCGACTAATTTCTCTGAATCACTGTCAGAAATTAAATCAGCGGCAGGTCCAAGCTCATTTAAAATTTTTGCAAAATAGTGAGTTGTCTGCGTCATGGAGTTATCCTTGTTTGATTAATTTTTGCATTTGGGATGCAGCCGCTTTGATATCAGCTTGGCCAGTAATGCCGCCGCCGACGATTACCAGGTCAGGCTGTGCTTTAATCACTTCAGGCAATGTTTCTAATTTGATGCCGCCTGCTACAGCTGTTTTTGCATTTTTAACAACGCTTTTAATTGCTTTTAGATCTTCAAAAGAGTTTTGTCCTACTGCCTGAAGGTCGTAGCCTGTGTGAACACAGATATAATCAACGCCAAACTCATCAAGCTCTTTCGCACGGGCAGCGATGTCTTTTACAGCGATCATATCAACAAGAATTTTCTTGCCTTGTTTTTTAGCCTCTTCGACAGCCCCTTTAATGGACATATCTTCTGCTGCTCCAAGGATTGTCACGATATCAGCACCAGCTTCAGAAGCTTTCATGACTTCATAGCCTGCTGCATCCATGATTTTAAGATCAGCTAACACCTTTAAGTTAGGAAATGCTTCTTTCATTTCCTTTACAGCGCGAAGGCCTTCGTTAATAACGACAGGTGTTCCAATCTCAACGACATCTATAAATGATTCAACTTCTTTAACCAGTTTAATTCCTTCTGGTATATCGACTAAATCTAAAGCTAATTGTAATTCCATGAATAAGTTCCTCCTATAAAAATCTAGTTTTTTGCTGCACTCTAAAACGATCTTCCCTCAGCATGGAAAGTAGTTCGGTAAATTATTTATTGCTGTTGCTCACCAGCACAATTGCTATTGTAATATGTATATCAATAAAATAAAAGTACGCACTTTTAATTTACATAGTGATAAAAAGTATACTATAGGTTATACTAGGGACGGAGGTGATCGAAATGTCTCGAATGGATGGAAAACTGTTTAATTGCGAAAAAGAATTGACTCTTTCTGTCATTGGCGGTAAATGGAAAATGCTGATTTTATGGCATCTTGGTAAAGAAGGAACAAAGCGCTTTGGCGAATTAAAGTCTCTTATGCCTGGAATTACCCAGCGTATGCTTGTTAATCAGCTGCGCGAGCTAGAAGAAGACTTAATCGTTGAACGCAAAGTGTATCCTGTCGTCCCTCCCAAAGTGGAATACTCTTTAACGGACCAGGGGAGAACCCTGATGCCGATTCTTGACGCCATGTACGAATGGGGCAAGAATTATATGGAGAATGTCGCTGAAGAAAAACCGGAGATACGTGAGTCGATTAAGTAATTGAACATTTATATATGAAGGCTCATTTTGTAAAGTTGCTTTTAGAAAAAATGTTGTAAACCTAGTGGATTGCAGCGGAAGGAACTTGACTGCTGCGGGAAATAGGAGGAGACTCGGGTGGCTTAGCCGAAGAGGCTCCTGTCCTCCCCGCGGAAAGAAACGGTAACATTGATAACAAATAACAACAAGCAATGCGAACACAGCCTATATGAAAGAGCAAGATTCCGAATGCCGGAGATCTTGCTCTTTTTTTGATGGAACGTCTCTTTATGATGATGATTTAATAGGTTTAGCCATTTTGAAGTAAGATCAGGATTCATTTCTTCTCCCTATATTATATATTCACGAAAAATACAACGAGTAAAATCAAAGCGAGAGCAATGCTGACAATATATATAGCGGATAAATTCTTCATTCTGGCCTTCGTTGATTCACGGTAAGTCTCAACTGCTTGATTCTGTCCGATTAATATGGTTATTATTAACCCGACTAAACTAATAATAGAGATAATAATGACACTGATCCAAATAGACAATTTATTGACTCCTTTTGTATAATATCCCCGCTCTTAACAATCATTTTACATGTGTTCCAGGAGATGGGGCCATCCAATTTTCATATTTTAATGCCATCCACTTTTATAATTGCACCATTATGTATGTAAGGAGCTGATAATTATGACGAAAGAATGGAAGCCCGACCGTTTAAGTGAGCAGCCAATTTATAAACAGATCGTTCAGTATTTTGAAGAGCAGATTCGCAACGGGGAACTGCCTCCATTAAGCAAACTGCCTTCTGAACGAATGTTGGCAGAGGACTTAGGGGTAAACCGAAGCACAGTTGCAACTGCCTATGCTGAACTCAGTGCATCAGGTTTAATTATCAGCAAAAGGGGAAGCGGTACATTGGTCGGTGAAGTTAATCAGGACTATTCTAGCGGACGGTTGCCGAACTGGAACCGCATGCTCATAGCCGGTACACTTTTGCCAAATGTGCCGATCATTCAGCGGATCGCTGAAGAAACCCATCATAAAAATCTGATTGATTTGGCTACCGGGCAGTTATCACCGGAATTGTTCCCAAACGAACAATTTCAGCACTTATTAAAGAATCAGCATTTCGATCATCCCTTAAGCTATGATCATCCGCATGGGAATATGAAATTGCGGGAAACAATAGCCGGTCATCTGAAAACCTATAAAAAAATAGATTGTACGCCATCATCCATCCTTATTACTTCAGGAGCTCAGCAGGCTCTGCACCTTATCATTCAATGTTTATTGAAACCTGGCGATGCAATTGCAATAGAAAATCCTTCATATACATATTCTTTGCCTATTTTCAAATCTCTTGGCATTAAGACAATATTGCTTGATGCGGATGAAAATGGCGTAAATCCTCAAGCTATTCATGATGCCTATATGAAGCACCGGATTCGGATGATTTTTCTAGGTTCCGCATATCAAAATCCAACTGGTGCCGTTCTTCATTCTGAACGAAGAAAAAAAACCCTCAGTACTGCATATGAGTTTGGAATTCCAATCGTTGAAGATGATCCTTACTCCTTATTGTCTTTTGAGAATGAAAGCGCAGCAACCTTAAAATCGGAAGATTCACATGGCATTGTGATCTATATCAGCTCACTGTCAAAAATGGTATCCTCAGGCATGAGAATCGGCTGGATTTTAGCTCCCAAACAAATTATTGAACGATTAGCAGATGCCAGACAGCAAATCGATTTTGGATCAAGCATTTTTTCGGATTGGCTGGCAAGAGAGTTTTTAAAATCTGATTTTTTTGATCCGCATCTTCATCAGTTGAAAATTGAATTAAAAGAAAGGAGAGATATACTGGTTTCAGCTATTGAAAAGCATCTCCCCGGACTGGTGGATTATACAGTGCCAAAAGGCGGTATTCACTTATGGTGCCGAATAAAACCTGCACATCATGATGAAAAACTATTTAATCAATCAGTAGATAAAGGGATGATATATACCCCGGGAAGTGCTCTTGGTTCGAATAAGGGCTTTGTCAGATTCACATTTGGACGAGCGGCCAAACAATCAATCGACACTGCCATTGCTGCATTTTCAGAAGCGCTGCTTCTGCAAAAATAAGAATTCAGCAAAAGAGGAGAAAAGGCAATGAAGCTAAGTATTCTAGATCAGTCACCTATTTCAGAAGGTTCCAGTGCAAGAAATGCCCTGAAGCAGACCCTGCAATTAGCAAAAGCAGCCGAAGAGCTGGGCTACACTCGTTTTTGGGTTGCTGAGCATCATAACACAAATGGTTTAGCAAGTACGGCTCCAGAAATATTAATATCTCACATTGCCTCAAGTACAAGCCGGATCAAAGTCGGATCTGGCGGTGTGCTGCTTCCGCAATACAGTCCTTTTAAAGTTGCTGAAACGTTCAATACGCTTGAAGTTCTATTTCCAAACCGAATTGACTTAGGCATTGGACGTTCACCCGGTGGTGGTGCTGAAACCCGTCTTGCACTGACTGATGGAATACGAAAGAGCTTAAATGAATTTCCAAGGCAGCTCCAGGATCTGCAAGGGTTTTTAAGCCAGTCGCTGCCAGTGGATCATGCATATTCAAAAGTACTAGCAATGCCTGGGTCGGAAACATCTCCAGAAATGTGGCTGTTAGGTGTTTCACATCGGGGAGCAAGGACTGCAGCGGAACATGGTTTGGCATTTACTTATGGACATTTTATCAATCCTGCAAGCGGGAGAAAAGCTATGAAAGATTACTTGGAACAATTTCAGCCCACACAACAATTAACATCTCCTAAATCCAATTTTTGTATTTTTGTTGTGTGTGCAGAAACAGAAGAAAAGGCTGAATATCTGGCGTTAAGCCAAGATGCATGGCTTTTAAATGTGGAAAAGGGAGGAAATACAAAAATCCCCTCACCTGAAGAAGTGAAAAAGATTGATTTTTCTCCTGATGAAAAAGAGAAAATAAACAGAAACCGAGATCGCATGATTATTGGCACACCTCAAAAAGTGAAAAATGAATTGCTTCGAATCGGAGCAGATTATAAAACAGATGAATGCATGGTGATCTCCAATCTTTTCAGATTTGAAGACAAACTTAAATCTTATGAGCTTCTTGCTGAAGCCTTTGAACTTAAGCAAAGTTAATCCACTTATCATCCAAGTCGTTTTGTTTTCATTCATCAATAATACTTGATACAATAGCGTTGCTTATAGATAAGGTAATTGTTGAAGGAGGACAAAGAAATGTCCAATGAAAGTATAAATTTAAAAAAAGATGTGAAATTGTCTGTTCTGGATCTTGCTCCAGTTGTTGAAGGCAGTACACCAAGTGAAGCTTTTAAAAACACACTAGACCTTGCTCAGCATACGGAAAAATGGGGATTTAACCGTTTCTGGCTTGCAGAACATCATAACATGGAGGGCATCGCAAGTTCGGCTACAGCTGTGTTAATTGGACATGTTGCCGGAGGAACGTCGAAGATCCGCGTTGGCTCAGGCGGAATCATGCTTCCAAACCATGCTCCCTTAGTAATTGCAGAACAGTTTGGAACGCTTGAATCCATTTATCCGGGCAGGATTGACCTTGGACTGGGACGAGCTCCTGGTACGGATCAGCTGACAGCCCGTGCTCTTCGCAGAGAAAACATGAGCAATGGAGAAGATTTTCCAGAACAGCTTGATGAGCTAATGGAGTATTTTCAGCCAACAGAATCATCACATGTTAGTGCTGTTCCTGGTAAAGGCCTTAACGTGCCGATCTGGCTGCTTGGATCAAGCGGATACAGTGCTCAGCTTGCAGGAAGATTAGGATTGCCATTTGCATTTGCAAGCCATTTTTCACCGGAGCATACCATTCCAGCGATGCGGCTTTACCGAAGCAGCTTTAAACCATCTGAAGTGCTTCAAGAACCCTATGCTATGGTAGGTGCGAATGTTGTAGCTGCAGACAGCGATGAGAGAGCAGCTTATCTGGCAACGACAATGCAGCAGCAATTTTTAAACCTTGTCCGCAATCGTCCAGGCAAAATGCAGCCTCCTGTTGAAAATATGGAAGAGCTTTGGACAGCATATGAAAAAGCAGCTATTCATCAGCAGCTCGGTTCATCAATTGTAGGAAGTGCAAGCACTGTTAAAGGCAAATTAGAGAAGTTCTTAGATGAGACAGGTGCAGATGAAATTATGGTCAATGCTTCAATCTATGATCATCAGGAACGCTTGCGCTCATTTGAAATTGTTTCACAGCTTTTCAAGTAAACATTGGAGGAAGAGATCATGAACTGCAAAATAAATCGTAATGCTGCAAAAGAATTAAAAAAGCTGCTGAGTAAGGAAGAAGCTGAAGGTAAAATGATACGTGTCGTTGTGACTGAAATGCACGGCGATCATGCTCATTATGACATAGCGCTCGATACACCGAGTGAGCATGATGAAATTGTAAAGACAGATAAAGAGATTGATGTGCTGCTTGATCAGCGTGAAGACTTTTTAGACGGCGTATGGATTCAGTATTTTTATGTGCCTGATCCAGGATTTGTCATCACAAACTCACAAAAAGGCACTCATAGACATTAAATGATGAAAAGAATGAAACCGTAAAAGGTTTCATTCTTTTTTATTTTTCATATTTGTTAGAGGCTCGATATCAAGCTGATAGCTCACTTCTACTTTCATTTTCCTCCATTTTTGCAGCCACTCTTTTTCAGTAGTCGGCTTAGTAAAAGGTGTTTTAATGCGTTTTCCTATTTCAATAGGATCTGCTTCTAAATCTTGCAGCGTTTTGATTAATTCTTCTGTCTGTTTTTCAAAATATGTTTCCAGTTCATTAGTAAGCGTCGTTAATTCTTTTTCATTGAAAAGGTTTTTATCTCCTCTGTACTCATCAAGTCTTGCATGTAAATTAACATTTAATGAAAGGATATCACTGCTTGGGTTCAGATTGATCTTCACATCTGAGCGGACCTGCCCAAGTACAGCAGAGAAAGATGACAGCGGAAGGAATTTTAAATAGTAATTGTTATCAATCAGCTGATAGATTTGATCCTCTAAATAGGAGAGGGTATAAAGAAGCTTGTCATTTCTGAAAATACCTGTTCCAGCGTATTCGAAATTGTCATCCTCAATTTTAAATACAGGCAGAATAGGATCGGAGTATGGTGTATATAATTTATTTTTAAATTCATGCAAATTTGCAATTGTGATTTCCCCTTGGTCATTTTCCTCATAATGCTTTAGCATACGGTAGAGATAATAGTCAATGTTTTCTTCCTGTTCCAGCTGATTTTGAAGATATTCATCAAAGTTCCCATTTACGACTACCAAATAGATGCGCTGTGAAATATCAGGATCTGCAAGCAAAGTATTAATTAAAAAGGTAATACCTTTTTTAGCGAAATCTTCAGAAATGATGAGCATTCGAACTTGTCCTGATTTTATTTCGCGGTAATAATTCAAATTAAAATTTTTGCTGCCCTGTTTTAAAAGGTCCACTTGCATCGTAATGACCCGTTTCTTTTCTTTGATCAGGGGCGGGGTTAATGTGCTTAATATTACTTGATCACTTTCACCAGACCTGACAGACCAAAAAGTAACGGGTGCTATCTCTTCGATCGTATTGTTCTCGACAAAGGGACTGCATCCGGTTAATAGAATCATAAAGATAACCGATAAGCAGGCAGTCCTTTTTTTTAGTTTACTCATGTCTTTTCACGTCCTTTTCGTTTCATGGCTGAAAATAAGAAAGACGGAACAAGTAAATAAGTTAAAGCTCCTGACCAAATTTGAATGTTCAATAATACGCTCTGTTCCATTCCAAATTGACTAAGCCATTCATCAGAAAGATAGAGACAGATAAATATAATAATAAAACAGGCGTAAAAACCGACCTTGCTCGATTGTTTATTCAATTTTGAAGCAGCAATTTTTAAGCCTCCATAAAAATACAATAAAAACAATGCTCCCGCAAAGATGGCGTTAAATAAAAGGATTGAAATTAAAATGATATCGATTCTCTCAATGATGGGAAATTGAAGATATCGTGCCATATGAACAATAGGAAATTTACTGAAGCTTAAATAATCTGCCCCGAAGAACAGTAAGGAAGCAATAAATATAAGTAAGTATTCCAGAATCGTCATGGCATTTGCAAAAGAGAGATATTTAAGGAAGTTCTGATTTGGCTTCAGCCAAGATGCTAAACAGATTAAATATTCAGGTCCTGACAAAGATGACCAAATCAACAATAAACTTTTCCATGAACCGTCCGGCCAGTCAAACGGTATGAGAGGGTAAAGGTCGTAAACAGAAGCATTTGTAGGCAGGAAAAAAATATAAAATAAGAGAATAAGCCAAGCTGTACAAAAAAAAGCAATCACTGCAAAGCCAATGGTTTTTTCCATTCCCTTCGAGGCAACGTAGAAGCAAACGAGCAAAATCATAAGGATCAGCCACTTGCTGTTCATGGAAGGGAAGATAAACTGTTCTACAATCTCTGCGTAACCTAGCACGATTACAATTAATTTTAAAAGAATGAAAAACAATCCCAGGACAGAAATAAATCGAACCATGGGCTTGCCTATTAATTCGATAAATCCTTGATATCCTTTTTTAGAATACTCAGATTGAAACCATTTAGACAACAAAATCAAATTTAACTGTGAAAGAATGCCAACCACGATAATTCCCCAAATCATATAGGGGTGAATCAAGTACATTGGCAAGATAATAAAGAAATAGAGCATCTGAAGCCTATTTGTCATAAGCATAATGTACACACCGTTAAAGGCATACGTTCGATCATATAGAGAAATAGATTTCATTATCTCATCTCCTTTGATTGTATCTCCATTTCTGAACAGGATGCAAATGTTCAGGACGCTCTTTCATTTTTGTCAGCGGACCTCGTATGAATAGATCATTCCAATCCTTTCCATAGAAGGGGGCAACCGGTGAAAAATAGGGTTCCTTTAAAGAGTTTAGTCCATTTAGGTGGGCAAAAAGCAGGATCAAACCAATCGCAATGCCAAAGATTCCAAAAAAAGAAGATAAAATCAGAAAGCTAAATTGGATCAGTGAATTTGCTTTTGTCATTAAATAATTTGGGATTAAAAAAGATGCAATCGTTGATATTCCAACCATGACAATTAATACTTTACTGGCAAAGCCTGCTTCTACGGAAGCTTGACCAATGACTATACCCCCAATTACACCAAGGGTTTGACTGGATTTTGTCGGCATTCGTAAGCTTGCCTCTTTTATAATCTCCAAGATAATCAGCATTAGAAAGGCTTCCCAGAAAGGCGAAAAGGGCAGTTTTGTTCTTGATTCCATCAGAACAAATAAAAGTTGAAGAGGAATCATCTGATAATGATGTGTAGTCAATGCAACATAAAAAGGGATTAAAGTAATTGAAATAAAAAAGCTTAAGTAACGAATGCATCTTAAAAAACTGGCAACTGGCCATCGATTTATATAATCCTCAGGTGATTGAAACAAGTGAAAAAAAGTGATCGGTGCTACAAGCACAAAAGGAGTATTGTCTAAAAGAATCGTAATTTTACCTAGACCTAGCGAATAAGCGCAAACATCCGGCCGATCCGTTTGCTGAAATTGGGGGAAGATACTGTTAGTGCTCTCCTCCATAAATGCGGC
The DNA here is from genome assembly GCF_004358755.1 of Peribacillus frigoritolerans. Taxonomy (GTDB): domain Bacteria; phylum Bacillota; class Bacilli; order Bacillales; family Bacillaceae; genus Bacillus_P. Next base: position 1,056,183 of record NZ_SMZY01000001.1, read on the forward strand.
CAGCTGAGAAGAGTCAAAAAAAAGGTCAAAATTAATTTCTTCAATCCTCTTTTTTGCAGTCTCTATAAATTCAGGATTGGTCAGGCCTTCTATGTACATGATGACTGCGGTGGTCTGACTTAAAGATCCAACAGTGAATTTTTCCGTTTTTAATCTCGGAATTGGAAGCCTATGTCGAATCAATGAAATATTATCTTCAATATTTTCACTGAAACTATCTTTAGCACCATATAAAATTGTCTCTGTTTCTGAAGTTTCTATTGGTCTGCCTAGAGGGTTTTTAAGAGGAATAGCGGCCCAAACATTATTAGCAGGATCATAGATCAAAACAGCCCCTGAAAAAAGCTGTTTATTTGCTTCAGCGATAGAGGTAACTTCCGTAATTTTTGATGCAGCCATCTTTTTTAATACTTGCTCTTGTGCTGATCTTTTAAGTGGTTCAATAATACTTTCATTCAAACGCTCTAGGTCAATTAATGTCCTTATATAGATCAGCGTCAGCTTATGAAAGTCATTTTTTTCAGGCTCAATAATTTCAGCGTCATCCATATTTTCGAGTGTTTTTTTTAACTCTTCTATAGATAAGGGCTGATTTTCCAGAGCCAGTGTTTGCTTCGTGCTTTCTTGCTGCACTAAACCCTTTTTTTTCTTATTCCAAAACATAAACATCCCTCACCTGTAAATCAATGAACTAGCCGTGTTTAATGGGCAGTAATGCATTTATTGTTCACTGTAATACTTCTATTTATTCGCAATATAGTTCTAATTTTTTTTACGGAATAAGAGCTTATTTAAGGGTCTTCTTTCTTTTCTTTTATATGTTAACTGTAAAAAGGCGTTTAAAAATTCAGCACTGTGTGCAGTTGAAAGATCAATTACATTATTTATTATCGGCATGAACACGTATACAGCAATCAATACCTTTGAGTAAGCATCGGATTTCTAGTATACTTGGTCAGAGAAATTGTACTAGGAAAGGGAAAACCATACTATGAAATCACAATTAGAAGCTTTAAACCTCCCGAATCATATAATGTCAGACATAAAAAAAAGATCGGAAACATTTAAAAACAGCGAAGATGCGATGCTGATCGGCAAAGGCGGGTACATGCCTTCAGAAGATGCGATTTTATTTGATGCCATGATTGCTTTATCATTAGGCAAAAATGTTTTATTAAAAGGACCTACAGGATCGGGTAAAACAAAGCTTGCCGAGACACTGTCAAACCTTTTCGGCCAGCCGATGCACAGCATAAATTGCAGCGTGGATCTTGATGCTGAAGCACTGCTTGGCTACAAAACCATCTCGCAGGAAGGTTCGAAAACGAGCATTGAATTTATTGAAGGTCCTGTCATTCATGCGATGAAAAAAGGCCATATCTTATATATAGATGAAATTAATATGGCGAAGCCCGAAACATTGCCGATTTTAAATGGAGTGCTGGACTACCGTAAAATGATTACGAATCCATTTACAGGAGAGGTAATCAAAGCAAGCAGCGGCTTTGGTGTGATTGCAGCTATTAATGAAGGATACGTAGGTACGGTTCCTTTAAATGAAGCCCTCAAAAATCGTTTCGTTGTGATTGAAGTGCCTTATATTCAAGGTGAACAGCTAAAGGCCGTACTGCGCTCGCAATCTATGCTTACAAATGAAAAGCTGATCAGCCAGTTTGTTACTCTTTCTTCTGATCTGATCACACAGGTGCAGAATGGTCAAATTTCGGAAGAAGCTGCGTCTGTAAGAGCACTTATCGATACATGTGACTTAGCTGTCTATATGCCGCCGCTACGGGCTATCTCACGCGGCATCACTGAAAAACTTGAAGACGACAGGGAAAAGGCAGCGATTCAAAATATTGCAGAAACTCTTTTTGTGTAAAGGGGCCGTGTCATGAAATATATAAAATTTAATGACAAGCGGGTCGATTCGTTTTTATTTATGGAGCTCTCCGACTTGGCAAAGACTCTTACCAAAAAAGATGAGACTGAGGTTGAATTTGCCGTGCAGTCGTACTATGATCCGTTCATTCAGAAAGTGTACATCAGCCACTTCTGGGATAACCGGCCGCGCCAGGATATGGTGAATGGCTTGAAAAGCGATGTATTTTTAAGAAGCATCGGCAGCTATAAATACACGGATTTTCTTGCAGTTGATGCTTTCTTATCCCAAGTGCAGAAACTTGACGTTTCAAGCTTTGCGAAGCAGCTGTTTGTCATGCTTGAGGATTTGCGGCTTGAGGAACACTGCAAGCATGAACGTCCCGGCACAACAAAGGTGTTTGCTGCCAGACGCTCGATGTACAGACGTTTTTTTAAAAGCCAATTAACGATCAACCAAGAGAGAAGCATTTATACGGATGCACTCTTTAATGCATTTTATTTAAAAGTAACATCGGAATCACCGCTTGAGGAGTTTCCGGCGCTGACAAATTCAATTGATCTCGCGGTGCCATTTATGCAGGGTGAACTGCTGAAGCTCTATGAAGCCCGCAATTCGGATGACATAGGCAAGATTGTTTTAAACATTTCAGAAGTCCTTGAAGACATTCTTCCGAATGACATGCTGAATATGTATTTTCATCTGCCATTATTAAACTACTCAGAAGCAGAATCAGGTTTAACCTTTGATGATTTGAAACGAAAATCAAAGCTGAAAAATGATGATATTCTTGATCAGAAAAAAGAAGAAGATGAAGACATCCATGAGGATAAACTGCCGACCTGGCACAGGGAAACAAGTGAAGCGACAAAGAGTTTTCTTCAATTTGACCTTGAGCAGGGAAGCAAAACAGACCTTCTTGGAGAAGGTGTCAGAGAAGGCGATGACGGCGATCAGGCGCTAGGAATGGTGCAGGGGTCGTCCAAGAAAACGGCGAGAAATGATTATTCTAAGCTTGAAGCGATGGAAAACGCTGAAAACAAACAAGAGCGCGGGGACAGTGAGGCTTTCGGAAAAGAAAACAAATTTGCCTATCCTGTCTTTGTATCACCCGAAAAGCCAAGTGCATCGGATCAAGCCGCTTACATGGAAAAAAGAGAAACCATCGTTCCATATCAAAAAAAGCTTAAGCAGATGATCGAAAAAACGCTTGAGCATAAAAAGATTTCGCCGCGGAGCGATCTGCATACCGGACGCTTAAGCAAAAAACTGCTGAAGCTCCTTACAGACGATAATCCGCGTTTATTTTATAAAAAAAATCAGCCGTCTGCGCAAATTGATGCTGCGTTTTGCCTGCTTGTCGATTGCTCAGCATCGATGTTTGACAAAATGGAGCAGACAAAGCTTGGAATCACCTTGTTTCATGAGGCGCTGAAATCCGTTTCCGTCGTTCACCAGGTCGTCGGTTTTTGGGAAGATACAAATGAAGCAACAGAAACAAAACAGCCCAACCATTTTAAGACGGTCATCGATTTTGGAAGCTCTCTCCAGAAGAAAAGAGGACCTGAAATTCTGCAGCTTGAGCCTGAAGAAGATAATCGCGACGGCTATGCTATTCGCCATATGACAAAGCAGCTTATAAACCGCAGTGAAAATCAAAAATTTATGCTGGTCTTCTCAGACGGGGAGCCTGCGGCAACAGGCTACGAGCAAAACGGCATTATCGATACACACGAGGCTGTGCTCGAAGCAAGAAAACGCGGAATTGAAGTCATTAATATCTTCCTCGCAAATGGAGAAATTGACGAGGGGCAGCAAAAAACGATTCAAAACATTTACGGTAAATTCAGCATTGTGGTTCCCGACATTGAGAAGCTTCCAGAAGTGCTGTTTCCAATTCTGAAAAAACTGCTGCAAAAAAGCATCCATGCGTAAGAGTGTCTTTTTAAGGCACTCTTTTTGTAACGCTTTCATTCTTTTGCTACTATATAAATGGAGGTGCAGATCATTTGAAACATGTCATTCCGGTTCTGAGCAGGTTTGATGAACGGATGCAATAGAGGCTTACAGTGACTGCTTGGCAAGTCTCCAATGAATCCGTTGCGAAGGTCTTAAAAATTATCATAGTATACTCAAATCTAAAGAATTTTCTTTCGTAAACCCGGGAATGAAAAGGCTTCATGGAATACATATGAATTAACCGCGCACGATCCCTTTTCTATTCGGATTATTTTTTATCAAAATACATCGAATTTACAAGAAAAAGAAAAAAATTTGTCAGCTGCAAGATGAAAAGAGGCTGATTTATGTCTTGAAAAATAATAAATTTGGTTCTTTTGATCATTGAATTCATTTTTAATTTTTGTTTTTCAGTATTATTTTAAATTTTCTTATGATACTCCTTTGATAAAACGGGCAAGGAGTGTTAAAATGGAAATGGAAGCGTTTTAATCCAAGCCTATCATTCTAAGAAAGATAGGATAGTATATTACAATAATATCCATTTGAATCTGTTTTTTAAAAAATTTAATCAGATTCACTACCATTGCTGGGGGTTATGTAAGATGTCAGGAACTACAACTAAGCGCAAGATTCGACTTGAGGATTTTCATGGACCGAACCTTGGCTATGTACTGGAGCTGTTTGATCAATATCAGCAGGATCCAGAATCGGTTGATGAAGAATTAAGAGAAATGTTTGAAGGATGGGACACAGTACCGCAGGCCCAAGTTAGCAATGAAACATCAGCGGGCACAGCAACGTCTGTTCAAAACGCAACAAGCGCGGATAAAATGAAGAAGATTGCTTATGCAGTCAAGCTTGCAGATGATATCCGAACTTATGGACATTTAAACGCTTCAATTTATCCATTTGAAAGTGTCAAACAAAAAGAGTTTCTTCAGCTGAAGGATTACGGGCTGACAGAATCTGACCTAGAAGAAATCCCTGCATCCATATTATGTGCGGATGCACCTGATGAAGTTACGAATGGATTACAGGCCATTCAATATTTAAAAGAAGCTTATACGAAAACGATTGCTTTTGAATTCTCTCACGTACACCGTTTTGAAGAGAAATACTGGCTTAAGAAAATGGTTGAATCCGGAGAAATCTTTAAAAGTCATTCAAATGAAAAACGCGCGTCTCTTCTGCGCCGTCTCTCTGAGGTTGAAGGTTTTGAGAAGTTTTTGCACCGCACGTTTGTAGGGCAGAAACGCTTTTCAATTGAGGGGTTGGACATGCTTGTTCCAATGCTTGATGAACTGATTTCAAACGCGGTTCACGCAGGAACAAACAATGTAAACATTGGTATGGCTCACAGAGGACGCTTAAATGTGCTGGCACATGTTCTCGGCAAGCCTTATGAAATTATTTTCTCGGAATTTCAGCATTCTCCGAATAAGGAGCTCGTTCCTTCTGAAGGATCTGTAGGCATTAACTACGGCTGGAGCGGAGATGTAAAGTATCATCTTGGAGCTGACCGTCAAATAACAGACGAAAGCACAAAGCGTGCAAGGCTGACTCTTGCAAACAACCCAAGTCACCTTGAGTATGTGGACCCGATTGTCATGGGATACACACGTGCTGCACAGGATGACCGCAAAACAACAGGCTATCCTAAACAAGATGAAAAAGAATCAATGGCGATCATCATTCATGGGGATGCTGCATTCCCGGGTGAGGGCATCGTAGCTGAAACATTAAACTTAAATTCATTGACAGGCTATCAGACTGGCGGATCCATTCATATTATCGCCAACAACATGATAGGATTTACTACTGAAAGCAGAGACTCGCGCTCTACAAAATATGCAAGTGACCTTGCAAAAGGATACGAAATCCCGATCGTGCACGTAAATGCAGATGATCCAGAGGCTTGTCTTGCTGCAGTCATGATTGCAATAGAGTACCGCAAGCTCTTTAACCGTGACTTCCTGATTGATTTAATCGGCTACCGTCGCTTTGGCCACAATGAAATGGATGAGCCATCGACGACACAGCCTCAGCTCTATGAAAAAGTCCGCAAGCATCCGACCGTTCGTGCACTCTATGCTGCACAGCTTGAAGAAGCAGGATATTTAAGCAAGGATAAGATTGCAGAAATTGATCAGCAGACTTTAGATAAATTTGATGCAGCTTATCAAAAAGTTCCGTCGAAAAAAGTAACTCAGGTACATGACATAGAGCTTCCTGAAATCGTTATCAATGGACTGCCGAAAATCAAAACATCCGTTGATAAAGAATCTCTCTTCAGAATTAATGATGAGCTTGTGAAATGGCCTGAAGGCTTCAATGTCTTTGATAAATTGAAGAGAATTCTTGAAAGACGCGCCAATATCTTTGCCGGTGAAGAAAAAGCAGACTGGGCATTAGCAGAAACGCTGGCATTCGCGACGATCCTTGAAGACGGCACGCCAATTCGCCTGTCCGGCCAGGATTCTGAACGCGGCACATTTTCTCAAAGACACTTAATGCTTCACGATAGTGAAACAGGCAATGTTTATTCGCCGCTGCATACACTATCTAAGTCAAATGTTTCGTTTGCTGTTCATAACAGTCCTTTATCTGAAGGATCCGTTCTCGGCTTTGAATATGGCTACAACGTCTTTGCACCTGAAACACTCGTGCTTTGGGAAGCTCAATACGGCGACTTTGCAAACGCTGCACAAGTGTTCTTTGATCAATTCATCGCAGCAGGACGTGCAAAATGGGGCCAAAAATCAGGACTTGTGATGCTTCTGCCTCATGGTTATGAAGGACAAGGGCCTGAGCATTCTAGCGCAAGACTTGAGAGATACCTTCAGCTTGCAGCTGAAAACAACTGGACAGTGGCAAACTTAACGAGCGCTGCTCAGTATTTCCATATTTTAAGAAGACAGGCAGCTCTTCTGAAACGTGAAGAAGTGCGTCCGCTTGTAATTATGACACCAAAGAGTCTTCTGCGAAACGCGCAAACTATTTCTTCTATTGAAGAACTGAGCGAAGGGGAATTCCGCCCGGTTGTGGAACAGCCTGGACTTGGCCTGAACTATGCGGATGTGAAGCGCATCGTTCTATGCAGCGGAAAAATCGCAACGGATTTAACAGATAAATTAAAATCTCTTGAAGAAGATGTAAAAGAAATCCACGTAGTACGTGTGGAAGAATTATATCCATTCCCTAAAAAGGAAATTACAGCGATTCTTGGACGCTACGAGTCACTTGAAGAAATCGTCTGGGTACAAGAAGAACCTATGAACATGGGTGCATGGACATATATGGATCCAGAACTCCGTGAAGTGGCACCTGCTCAAGTAAAAGTGAACTATATTGGAAGAAAAAGAAGATCTTCGACAGCAGAGGGAGATCCAAACGTTCATAAAAAAGATCAAGAGCGTATCGTAACAGAAGCATTGACGTGGAAAAACGAAGGGAGAATTTGATCATGGCACAAGTAATCGTACCAGAATTAGCTGAATCCATCTCAGAAGGAACTATCGCACAATGGCTGAAACAACCAGGGGACTACGTTGAAAAAGGGGAATATCTGGTTGAGCTTGAAACAGATAAAGTAAACGTTGAACTGACAGCTGATTATTCTGGTGTGCTGAAGGATGTTGTCAAAGATTCAGGAGACACGGTTCAAGTCGGCGAAGTGATTGCAGTGATCGATGAAAATGGAGAGACTGCAGCTGCGCAAGTTGAAGAAGTAAAAGAAGAACCGGTTAAAGAAGAGCAGCCTAAAGCTTCTGCACCAAAAGAGGATAAGCAGGAAAAAACGGAAAGTAAATCACAGCGTCCGATTGCTTCTCCGGCAGCACGCAAGCTTGCTAGAGAAAAAGGAATTGATCTGACTCAAGTTCCTTCAGGAGACCCGCTTGGAAGATTGCGCAAGCATGACGTTGAAGCTTATTCACCAAACGCGGCACCTGCAAAGGCTCCTGCGCCTCAAAAAGCGCCTGAAGCTAAGCCTGCAAAGCATGCTGCTGATTCTTTTGACAAACCAGTTGAGCGCGAGCGCATGTCACGACGCCGACAAACGATTGCTAAACGCCTGGTCGAGGTACAGCAAACAGCTGCAATGCTGACGACATTTAACGAAGTTGATATGACAGCGGTAATGGACGTCCGCAAACGCAGAAAAGACAAATTCTTTGAACAGCATGAAGTGCGTCTTGGCTTTATGTCATTCTTCACAAAAGCGGTTATTGCTGCACTTAAGAAATACCCATTATTGAATGCTGAAATTCAGGGTGATGAGCTGGTTATTAAGAAGTTCTATGATATCGGCATTGCCGTTTCAGCTCCAGAAGGTCTGGTTGTACCAGTTGTACGCGACGCAGACCGCAAATCATTTGCCCAAATCGAAGGCGCTATCGGTGAGCTTGCAGGAAAAGCGAAAAACAACAAATTAACAATCGGCGACCTTTCTGGCGGTACATTCACGATCACCAATGGCGGTGTATTCGGTTCTCTTATGTCAACACCAATCTTAAACGGACCACAAGTCGGAATTTTGGGCATGCACAAAATTCAGCTTCGTCCTGTTGCCATTGACAAAGACACAATGGAAAACCGTCCAATGATGTACATCGCCCTTTCATACGATCATCGCATCGTAGACGGCAAAGAAGCAGTAAGTTTTCTTGCAACAGTCAAAGATTTGCTTGAAGATCCAGAATCATTATTGATTGAAGGATAATATTAAAACCTCATGTGGTTAAAGAATTAATACAAACGGGTACTAAATTGCGCAGCAATTTGTACCCGTTTTTTGTTGTGTTAACGTACGTAACGGTACTAAATGCTGGAGAGTACCTGTATTCGGAAAGATGCTGCTGTATGAGTCTTTTGAATCTGGAATGGCGGCTGTAAAATGGAACCGCCCACCCTGTATGAGGACAAAAATCCAGAATGTTGATATTAAAGTGGAATTTAAGGTGCTGTATGAGGACAAAAATGCAGAATAGCTGCTGTAAAATGGAATCAGAGCCCATGAACCTTAAGGGGTTTGCAGCGGATAAACATGACTCCTGCGGGAAATAGAGCGAAGTGGGAGGCTCACACCGGACCGCAGAAAGGAACGGACAACATTTATCATTTTCTTTGCGGAAAACAGTCTGTAAAAAAACAAAAACGAGCATCTAAAGCGATGCTCGTTTTCATATTATCTTCAGTCTTTAACAGGGAACCAGCCAGGCGTATGAATGATCGCCTGCCATAATGGATCAGGCACGACCAGGCGGGACTGGGCATTTTTATCGAGTTTTGTCTCAATTTCATTTTCCCGGCCTTCGGCAATTTTCTGCACCCAATCAGGATCGATGATCAATTCACGTCCAAGAGCTATAAGGGGAACTCCGGTGCTCATCGCTTTCATGGCGTCATCTGGTGTATAGATCGATCCAACACCAATCAGCGGTAATTTATCGGCAACACGTTCTTGAATAATTTCAAGGCGAGAGCGAGTATCATCGATTCCGCGTCTTGGAGCTGACCAATATTCCATCAGGGAGATATGCAGATAATCCAAGTCTTTTTCAGTAAGCGCATCAACAAGCGCCAGCGTATCTTCCATCGTAATTCCCGGTGTTTCCGGCTCCTCAGGTGAAAAACGGTAACCGACGAGAAATTCATTTGTCCCATATTGATCAACCGTCTTTTTCACCTCATCAACAACTGCTAGAGGGAAAGCAAGTCTTTTTTCAAGACTTCCTCCAAACTCATCTTCGCGGCGGTTTGAATGAGGCGAGACGAATTGCTGAATTAAATAGGTATTTGCACCGTGTATTTCAACACCGTCAAAGCCAGCTTCAATTGCACGGCGGGCTGATTCACCGAAGTCTTTGATAATGCTGTTTATTTCTTTAATTGTCAGCGCGCGCGGCACCGGTGCTTCCCCAGAGGGATGCCCCTGTTCAGCAGCCACTGCACTGGCACTGACTACATCACCATTTGGAACTAGTTCTGCAGGAACCATGCGTCCGCCATGGAAAATCTGGAGAATCGCTTTAGCACCTTGATCCTTTATTGCTGAAGCAAGCTTTCGCAGGGAAGGAATCATCTCATCGGAATCACTTCCAAATTCGCCGGGGAATCCTTTGCCGCTCGGCGTCACATAGGCACATGCTGTAATAACCATGCCAGCTCCGCTTGAACGGCGGCTATAATAAGCAGTTTCTGCTTCTGTTACGGTTCCATCATTATTTGATGAAAAATTTGTCATCGGCGCCATAACGACACGGTTCTTTAATTGTATACCGTTTTTAAATTCGAATGGCTGAAATAACGGTTGATAGTTTGAATTCATAATTCTCGACCTCCGTATTTATATGTACCTTTACATGATACTGTCTTGTTTTAAAAGTTGCACTAAATATGCTCATTATAATTTGTTTAATCTTTTCAAATCATTCATGATAGAAGATATGGAGCGTGAATACGATGGTGAAAATTGAAGCAGATGTGATGCAGGGGCGCGGAAGTTATTATGACCTTGGTTTCAAACAGGGAAAATTCCACAAAGATTCTAAACTCTTTCAAAATCACCGGAAAAGAAGAATAAAATCAATCAAATCTTATCAATCGGAACTGAAAGCGGCTCAGAGTCTGTATGAACAGTTCGCACCAGGATTATGGATGGAACTGGAGGGCTTGTCTGAAGGATTGGACTGGCCGCTTGAAGATGTTGTCCATGAGTACAGCGGGTATCAGGCAGATTGGAAAAAATCAGGATGCAGTGCTCTCATGCAAAACGGCTACTATGCCAGAAACTACGACTATCATCCGAAAACATACGAAGGCCGTTTCTTGATATGGCAGCCTGAAAACGCTTATGCGAGCATCGGTTTCGCAACAAGAATGATCGGACGGATTGACGGCATGAATGAAAAAGGGCTTGTCATTGGCTACCATTTTGTGAATCGGCTAAAACCTGGAGACGGGTTTATTTGCTGCAGCATTGCTAGATTTATCCTGGACACATGCAAAACGACTGCCGAAGCCATTCTGAAACTAAAAGAAATTCCTCACCGGCACGCGTTTAATTATTCTCTTTACGATGCATCAGGACATGCAGCCATAGCAGAAGCATCGAGCAAGGGAGTTTCTATTACATCAAAAGCTCAAATGGCGTGCACAAATCATTTTGAGAGTCCCTTTAAACTGAGCGAAAACCGTCATCATTTAGTGGAAACTCATTCCAGGAAGAATCAGCTTTCAGAAGTATTCAATCCTGATTTTTCAGCATCAGATGCTTTTGCTTTCTTTAACAGCACAAGCAGTTCGATTTTCAAAAAAGAATATCAGAATTGGTCAGGAACCCTTCATACTGCGGTTTATCTGCCAAAAACACTTCAGGTGATGATCGGAGTTGGAGGTGACAGTCTGCCGGTAGTCTTTTCATTTAAAGAGTGGCTGAAAGGAAAAGACAGCTACGTGAAAAAAATAAGAGGAACACTTGAAACAGATATTGAACTTCCGTTTTAAAGAAAACGTTTGATTTCGAGTGCCCTTAGGGTACAGGATTATAGAGTAAAGAAAGTTGGGGGAGTGTATATGCAGCAAGTAATAGACATGATGAACCAGAATGAGCGCCTGCTATTTGAGAAATGGGAAAGAAACGTCGAAAGTCCGCAATTTGTCGATTCAGATGAAAAGCAAAAACTATTTGATATGATTTTCAGCATCATCAGCAGATCAGATGAAAAATCCGCTGATTATTTGAGAGAATGGTATGAGAGATATTTTAAGCAGGATGATTCCTTAACGTATCTTGTCAAATCGGTTCAGCAGTTCAGAAGATCTCTCATTGAACTTGCCCTCTCACATGAGAATTCCGCTTTCGTTGTAAATGACTTATATAAGAGCGTGGACAAATGGTTTGATCCCATCATTGCAGATTTAGTCAGTGACTGTTCAAATTCATGGAACGAAGAATTCCGTAAGCAGCAGCATATTGTAAAAGAACTGACAGCTCCAATGATCCCAATCTCAACAGACATATGCATCCTGCCCCTGATCGGCAACATTAATGATGAAAGGGCTCAGGTTATTAAAGAAAATCTCCTGATCGGTGTCGAACATTATAAATGCAATTATATATTTATTGATATTACCGGCGTCCCTGTTGTGGATACATTTGTTGCCAATCATTTGATGCAGGCATCTGAAGCCGTGCAATTGCTTGGTACAAACTGCATCATTGTAGGCATTCGCCCCGAAATTGCCCAAACTCTGATCAACCTTGGGATATCGATGGATAATATCCAAACCTTCTCTAATCTTCATACAGGGATTCAATATGTAACGATGAAGGGAAAAAAAGAACAGCGATGATGATCGCTGTTCTTTTTTTTGCAGTCTAAAGTTTACATAATATTATTATGAATTAAAACTAATGAAATTCTTTTTAAACTTCTGCTTTTCTGCCGTCATACCTAGCTTTTTTTGCCATAGAGAACAGGGAATTTCCTATTTTTGTAGAATAGGGTAAGAGAATCTTTTAAAAAGGAGTGTCGTTTATGATTACTTTTCAAAAGCCGGATGTCGAGCAGTTTTTAAAGGTGCTGACGATTCAGGACTTTACGGTTTCTCCAGATAAAAAACAGCTGGTGTTCAGTACAAATATCGGCGGACATTTTAACTTATGGGCGATGGATTTGCCGAATCAGTATCCTTACCCATTAACATCCATTAATCAAGCATGCGACAGTCTTCTATATAATAAAAAATCAAATTTTATTCTGGCAGGCTTTGATCAGGACGGCGATGAAAATTCTCAGCTTTATGCGCTTTCACCAAAAGGCGGTTCCCAGGTAGCGGTGCGGTATGAAAAAGGGGAACGTCACATGTTTCCGTTCTTTTCGAAAAATGGTGAATCGCTGTATTATACATCCACTAAAGATGGCCACGATGCCTATCTTGCAGCTTATCGCTATAATCTTTCGGATGAATCAGAAGAAATTCTAATAGAGGGGACGGATACATCAGTCTATCTGATGGCCGTTTCACCTGAAGAGAAAAGCTTTGTTTACTCTAAAAACTACGGCAATACTTCTTCGTTATTATTTGTCAAAATAGATGGGGAAGATGTTCTGGCAACACCTGAAAGTGATCAGCAATTTACACAAAGCGATCCAGTATATACGTCTGAGCAGGAGATCTATTTTATTACAAACTATGAATCAGACTTTTCCTATTTGGCAAAATTTGATTTGGCCAAGCGTGAGTTTTCTAAGGTGCTGGAACTGAAAGGGAAAGATGCAAGTGCACTGAAATATGATGATACTCTGCAAAAAATTTATGTGATAGCGGCTAAAGGGGTAAAAGACGAATTGGTTTCATATGATTTGGCCGACCAGTCTTCAGAAAACCTTGAAATTCCGGTTGACCGTGTCAACAAAATGGAAGTGACAGAAGCTGGAGAGCTGTTCATTCTCGGTCAATCAGCAACTATCCCATTAAATATTTTCACAAGAACCCCTTCGCACAGCTGGGAGCAGATCACGAATCATGGGGTTACCGGGATGAGACCGGAAGATTTAGTAGAACCGGAAACCGTTACATATGCGTCTTTTGACGGAATGGAGATTGAAGCTTCCTTGTATAGAGCTCATGCTGGAACACGCAACGGGCATATGATTATCTGGCCCCATGGCGGTCCGCAGGCTGCAGAAACAAACTCATTCAGGGCTCTTTTTCAGTTTTTGCTGAATTGCGGCTACAGTATTTTTACACCTAACTTCAGAGGATCTGCCCGTTACGGGCTTTCATTCATGAAAATGGTTGAGGGAGAATGGGGGAATGGTCCGCGCCATGACATGATAGCGGGAATTGACTGGCTGATTGAACAAGGAATTGCCGATAAAGAGAAGATTTTCTTAATGGGCGGAAGCTTTGGAGGGTATATGGCCCTTCTTCTTCACGGTCGCCATTCTGAATACTTCAAAGCGGTGGTTGATATTTTTGGACCGAGCGATCTTTTCTCGTTTATTAACAGTGTACCGGAATTTTGGAAGTCTGCGATGGATCAGTGGGTAGGAAACCCTGAACGTGACCGCGAAAAACTGATTGATTTTTCTCCAATCACGCATCTAGATGGTATGACAAAACCGATGCTTGTGATTCAGGGGGCAAACGATCCGCGTGTCGTTAAAGCAGAATCTGATAAAATTGTTGAAGCCCTGAGACAAAAGGGCCGTTCGGTAGACTACATGGTGTTGGAAGACGAGGGACACGGCTTTACAAAAAAAGAGAATGAAATTCTTGTATATCGCGCAATCGCTGATTTTTTCAATCAGTACCTATAAGAGAAGGTGAATAAATGAACAGCAGGAAAATTGCCATCGTAACGGGAGCAAGCAGACTGAAAGGAATTGGAGCAGCCATCTGCCTCGAGCTTGCTGAAGCCGGAACAGATCTATTTTTTACTTACTACCGGCCGTACGATGCAGAGCAGCCTTGGGGATCTAAACATGAAGAAGCTGAAAGGCTTGAGTCTCAGATTGCAGCCTTTGGAGTGCGCTCGTCAAGTATGGAGCTTGATTTAACAAATACAGAATCTTTCCGCGTTTTATTTGATCAAGTAGAGAAAAAGCTTGGAGAACCGTCCATTCTTATAAATAATGCAGCATACTCTGCTGAAAATAATTTTGAAACGCTGACATCTGAAAACCTCGATCTTCATTATTTTGTGAATGTCCGGGCACCGCTTATGTTAAGTGCCGAATTTGCAAAACGGTTTCAGCAGGGACGGGGAGGAAGAATTATTCATATGACATCCGGCCAATCGCAAGGACCAATGCCTGGTGAGCTTGCATATGCGGCAACAAAAGCTTGTATTCCTGATATGACAAAGACGCTTGCAGCAGAAATGGGCTATAAAGGCATCACGGTAAATGCAGTGAATCCCGGTCCTACAGATACAGGGTGGATGACAGATGACTTAAAAGCAGTGCTTGTTAAAAAATTTCCAATGAACCGAATCGGGCAGCCTGAAGATGCTGCCCGGATTATTTCTTTCCTTGCAAGTGATGCAGGTGAATGGATTACCGGCCAGACAATCCATTCTGAGGGCGGATTTTTAAGGTCCTGAATAATTAGATGCCGGGCAGATTTATACAAAACAACAAAACGGAATGGTATAAAGGGAAGGGATCTATATGACTGTAATCAGACTGACAAAAGAACGATATCGCGAAGCAATGAACCTATCAGAATATGCGTTTCAATATAAAGTCCCTGAAGAAAAGGTTGAAAATAGACTGCAGACGATGGAAAAGCATCATCAGTTATTCGGGATCCTAGAAGGGGAGGAGCTTGCTGCAAAGCTTCATTTGCTGCCGCTTGAAGTATACCTTGGTGAAACGAAATGGAAAATGGGCGGCATAGCGGGTGTGGCCACTTATCCTGAATACCGCCGAAGCGGGTATGTGAAAGAAATGATTACCTTTCTCCTTGAATACATGAGAAAAGAGAACTTCAGTGTTTCCATGCTTCACCCATTTTCTGTGCCATTTTACCGGAAATATGGGTGGGAGCTGTTCAGCAGCAGTCTCAAAGCTTCTTTAAAATCAGAGGATCTAGTCATGAAAAAACAAATGCCCGGAAAAATTAGACGCTATCAAAAGGAAACACATCCTTCTGAAATCAGAGAAATATATGATGAATTTGCCATGCGATTCTCAGGCATGCTCGTCCGTGAAACGTCCTGGTGGAAAGAGTCCATTTTCGATGATCAGACTGCAGCTGTTTATTATAACGAGGCAGGAGAAGCAAAGGGCTATATGCTCTATGAAGTGAAAAATGACAAAATGACAGTTGAAGAGTTTGTTCCTTTAACATCTGAAGCAAGAATCGGCTTGTGGAATTTCATCTGCCAGCATGACTCTATGATTAAAGAACTTGAGGTGTCTACATACGAGAGCGACCCATTATTTTTTTCACTGAATGAACCAAGAATTAAAGCGGAAGTGAAACCTTATTTTATGGCGCGAATCGTTGATGCGGAAAGCTTTTTGAAAAATTATGAATTCGAGTGGCCGGAGGATGATTCAGAACTGATCATTCATATAAAAGATCAGCATGCTCCATGGAATAATGGAACATTTAAAATGAAGAACAAAGAAGTCATCAAAATTAGCGGATCAGAGGCTGACGGACTGACGCTCGACATTAATACTCTGTCAGCCGCTTTGTTTGGCTATAAAAGGCCTGCTGATTTATATGAAATCGGCCATATTGAAGGTGAGGAAGAAGCAGTAAACATAATGGAAGCATTGATTCCGTCAAGAAAAGCATTTTTTTACGACTTTTTTTAATGAAGAAAGTGCTGCGACATGCTAGCTTCTTTCAGAAGTGCAAAAGGTAAGACACATATTATTTTGCACACCATTGTACAGACTAAATGGTGTGCTTTTTTACATGAATAAGTCAATAAGGATTTTGGCTATTTATGTTTATATGAAAAGAAGAGTTAGTCTGGGGCAGGACCTTGGAGGAATTGATTTTCTTTCTTTCAGTTAAAGGACCAGAACGTTTTTAATAAAATTGGATCATAGTGAAAATTGTGAAGGCTTTCACTTAAATAAATGGGGCAAATTAGCATAATCAGAAATATTAAAACAAATAGAGGTTGGCTGCTAGAACCAAACTGATAATATACTAATATAAATTGTACTCTCCACTCTGCTGTTCACTTCCAGCAGGAATCGGAACTCCCATAGTTCCCAAAGATTCTTTTGCTTGATTTAAATAGGATTCTGCTTGTTCTTGCCACTTGATAATGATTTTAATGAATGGTTTAAACTCAGTACTTGCATTTTCCTCCATCGTTCTTAATCCTTCACGTACATATTTATCTTGATTTTCAGCATTTTTATACAAGCCGCCAGTGTTTCTACAATGGATTGCTGTTGCTCGCCATTTACTAGTCTCTGGGATGAACCTACTGCTGTAACGCAGGTGATAGTAAGCAGGCACTAGATGATTATGCATCTCGAGATTCCCTTTTAAATCTTTGGTTTTTGGTATATGGAAAAGTTCAGAGCTCATAGCACATACCATTTCCTCAGCATATAAACTTTGGCGTAACAAATTTAATATATGTCCCCAGTTGTTAACTCGATAAAAATAGTAAGGCTGCATATAAACATCTCCTTTTTAAAGAAAAATGGAACCCCCATCCCCATATTATGATTAAGGATCGGAATTAATGTAAATGTATTACCTGGCAGTAGAAAGGCCTTTTTCTTAAGCGTCACGGAACTCTGAATAAGGAGGTAAGCCTTTTATTTAATGGAAGAGGTAGCTTTACAGAAGAAAATCCCTTATATAAAGAGCCTTTTTATTGACCGGATTTGCTAACTCACACATCTAATTAAAATTAGTAAGAATATGGACAACAAAACAAATATATATTTAGTCAGGAGTGAGTAAAGGGGGGGGGGGATTTCTCTGGTTAGCTCAATCGTTGCAAGGTCGCTGGATGAAATAAAATTTTGGTCAAGAATTATGAAAGAGCACGCCTTATTTTTAAGTTTAGGGTTTACACATGAACAAAAACAATTGATTGGAGAAGCACAGCAATTTATCACTATTTTTGAAAGAATAGAGGAAAAGCTGAGCAGGTTTACGATAAACTCAGATTTAGGCCAAATACAGGCTTTTAATAGTGAGGTTTATCAAGCAGCTGCTTCTATATGGCAATACAAGAGAAAAGTGTTAGGTTTAACATTACGCTGCGAAATTCGTTCTAATAATTTCCCGTTACTGGTTGATCACATTAGCAGAGAAGCAGCTTACTTTGCTAATCGATTAAAAGAGCTCAATGAAGGTATACTAACCCCAAAACCTGAAGCTATTATTGAAGAAAATGTATTCTTTCTTAAAATCATGGCTGATCATGCTAAGTTTATCGGACATCTTTTAGATCCTTCGGAACGAAAGTTAGTAGAGCAGGCGAAAGAATTTAGTCATGATTTTGATCAATTGGTTTTTCAGGCTGTTGATTTGGAATCTATGCGGCCACAATCAGAAACTAAGCCAATACTAAGCCAATTCTTAAATCAAAATAGAGTATCGGTAGCCTCGTTAAGAGATTTTAAGAAAACAGCAAGAGAGTTAATAGAAGCATGTCGTATTAAGAGCAATATTCATCCCCTTTTAGCAGATCATACTTTTAGAGAAGCTGAGAGGTTTCTTGAGATCATTGATTTATTTGAAGCTAGTCTGGAATAGGCCTTGAAAAGGCATTTACTTATTTAAGTTCAGACCGATGGCAGAATCGATTTATACTTTAAATAACTAAATGGGTGGTTTTATTGAACTTTTTTCAAAAAGGACAGTAATTTGTCCTTTTTTTGTTTTTATAAATTTCCCCCTGTTCTTTTGAGGATATTCAAAATCAGGGGGCTGATGGCGGAGCTTCGGAGAATTTTACACGTGCCCGCATGGTGAGGGTTAATTTCTGAAATTGGAGGAACTACTTGTATGGATGATTTTGTAAAAAAGCAAGCCGCAAAGTAGAGAAATGAATGAATTCTCTACTATTTGTTCTATCTTATCGACAATTTGCTTTGATAGAATGAAAAAGGATAGTAACACTATGCTGCAGGACTTTGTTTTATAACAAAGTCCTGCTTAATGGAGATTCCTATAGTGACTCAGAGCAAGCAGCGGGAAAATCTTATTGTAGCTGTGATAATGAATATAAAACTGCTTCGGCAGTCCGATGCCGGTAGGATATGCGGAGCTTTTTTCATCGAAAGGCTTCATTAGGCGTTTTACACTTGTTTGTATCACTTTGTCCTTTTTATCCATCACACATAATAACGCATCAAGCGCCCAGGCTGTTTGTGAGGGAGTACTAAATCCGAGCGGCATGTAGGTTTTCACTTCAGAACTTCTGCATGATTCTCCAAATCCGCCATCTTTATTCTGGATGCTTACCAGCCATTTCACTGCTTTTGTAATCGCAGGATGAGAGTTTGATAGACCTGCTGCTTTTAGTCCGGTAATCGCAGCCCAAGTTCCATAAATATAACAAACTCCCCATCTGCCATACCATGAACCGTTTTGTTCTTGCTGATGCAAAAGCCAGGTAACCGCTGCCTGAATGGAAGGATGATCTTTTGTTAAACCTGCAAAATTTCCAAGGTATTCAAGAACACGGCCTGTTAAATCGGCTGTGGAGGGATCTACAGCTGCGTCTTTAGCATTTTCAAGCGGGATGGATGCAAAAATAGGATTGTTGACATTTTTCTCAAATGCACCAAAACCCCCGTCTCGATTTTGCATGGATAAAAGCCAAGATGAACCTTTATTCCACGCGTCAAAATAGACGGGATCTAAAGCGGAAAGCTGAGTAAGGGCACGGAGAACTGCGGCTGTGTCATCGTTGTCTGGATGATTAGTATTGATGTTTGAAAACCCCCAGCCGCCGGGAGAGGCAGAAGGGTTATGAATGCGCCAGTCCGCCTTTTTTACATGCTGGCGTGAAAGCAAATAGGAAGAAGCGTTCATAATCATAGCATCATGATAGGGGATACCCGCTTTTTGCAGGCTATAGCTGAGCAGGGCGGTATCCCAAACAGTGGAGGTTGAATTCTCAACTGTTGTTAAGTTGTCATCTTGATAGATTATCGATTTAAGTCCTGCAACTGCCTGCTTAATCTGAGGGGAGTTTTCCTTATACCCGAGAGAGAGCAGGGCATAAATCATAAAGAAAGTGGCACTTGCATAGCTGAAAAGCGTTCCGTCTGCTTCAATCCTCTTAAGCATGTATTTTTCAGCAGCGTTCTTTCCGGCTCTGTGAACATAAGCTGGGAAGCCGACAAACGACCGAAGTGTTTCAGTAAAATAGCTGTGCTTTGTGCGATGTCTGTCTGAAAACGACAGCCAATCAATGGACCTCGGTTTTGAAACATGTAAATGAGAAAGATCTATGGAACGATGAGTGCTGTGAATATATCGTTTATTCATCGCCAGAATCATCGGCATAAAATGAATTCTGGCGTAGGAACTTAATTGATACATACTGATCGGGGATCTAGCGGGCAGCAGCAAATAGGCTAGTGGAAAGCGGAAATACTTGGGCCAAGGATAAAGACCATTTACTGCCAGGAACCACTTTGTCATAAAATGAACATTAGAAAGTCCGCCTTGAGAGACTATGAATGATTCTGCCCGATTCAGCAAAGGGTCTGATTTTTTATATAAACCTGTAGAGAGAAGGGCTGTATAAGCTTGAACAGTTGCGGTTAAATTGCCTTCTTTTTCATCTTCGTAAAGCTTCCATGTGCCTTCATTTGACTGCAGATTCAGCAGCCGATTTGTCAAATTTTTTATCAAGACTTCATCATCGTCCTGCAGAGAACGGAGAAGAATGATCATAAAAGCATCTGTCATCGGACCGCCTTCAAAACAAAAGCGCCAGGAACCGTCGGTTTGCTGCAGCTGTCTAATCTCATCAGTCATTCTATTGATTTGCTTGTTTAAATCGTTTATTGAAATCACATAATTCACCTCATCTTATTCAATCTATTCACGAAAAGAGGAGGTTATGAGTTTGCAGCACAAAGTGGAAATGAGGATCTTCAGGAAGTGCGCTAAACCCGAGTTTGCAGCACAAAGTGCAAGCGGCGATCTTGAGGAAGTGCGCTAAACCTGAGTTTACAGCACAAGGTGCAAACGGGCGATCTTCAGGAAGTGCGCTAAACCCGAGTTTACAGCACAAAGTGCAAGCGGCGATCTTGAGGAAGTGCGCTAAACCCGAGTTTACAGCACAAAGTGCAAGCGGCGATCTTGAGGAAGTGCGCTAAACCCGAGTTTACAGCACAAGGTGCAAGCGGCGATCTTGAGGAAGTGCGCTAAACCCGAGTTTACAGCACAAGGTGCAAGCGGAGATCTTCAGGAAGTGCGCTAAACCCGAGTTTACAGCACAAAGTGCAAGCGGGCGATCTTCAGGAAGTGCGCTAAACCCAAGTTTACAGCACAAAGTGCAAGCGGCGATCTTGAGGAAGTGCGCTAAACCAGAGTTTAAAGCACAAGGTGCAAGCGGCGATCTTGAGGAAGTGCGCTAAACCTGAGTTTACAGCACAAGGTGCAAACGGGCGATCTTCAGGAAGTGCGCTAAACCCGAGTTTACAGCACAAAATGCAAGTGTGGCATTTCAGAAAGTGTGATAAACCGGCGTTTACAGCACGAACTGAGAATACAGATCTGCAGGAAGTGCGCTAAACCCCACAGTTAAGGTGTTCTGCACATGGTTTATATAGTATAATAAGGTCAAAATGCACAAAGGAGAATGCTCAAATGATTCATCAAGATTGGCTGAACAAAGAAACCATCAAAGTGGTAACATGCAAACATACAAATGCAGAAAAATACATGGTAAACCGTGTTTTGACAGCGGGAAATACATATGAAGTTAAAAACGAAACAGAAGAATTTTACTTTGTTATTGATAACAACGGCAAAGTGAGCGGCTTCTACAAGGATTATTTTGAAGAGAAATAAATGATAAAAAAGCCATCTGAAAAGTTCAGATGGCTTTTTTTACATGTGTTACCAGGCGGTTCTGCTTTTTATTGTCCAGCTCCACCTCCCAACTCCTCGGCCAGAACGGCTCATCCAGCAAAGGCAAAAAGCGCCTTCACTGGCTGAGCCTTATCTATCTGTCGGAGCTAAACGGTCGGTTCCGCTTTTCTATTGTCCAGCTCCACCTTCCAACTCCTCGGCCAGAACGGCTCATCCAGCAAAGGCAAAAAGCGCCTTCACTGGCTGATCCTTATCTGTCTGTCGGAGCTAAACGGTCGGTTCCGCTTTTCTATTTAACGCTGAAGGTTAATCCAAACACTCTTCACTTCAGTGTAATTAGACAATGCATAGGATCCCATTTCGCGTCCTAGTCCGGATTGCTTGTAGCCACCGAACGGAGATGCAGCATCAAAAGCATTGTAGCAGTTGACCCAGACCGTTCCAGCTTTTAATTTGCTTGCGACGTAATGGGCATTGGCAATGTCCCTTGTCCATAATCCTGCTGCAAGTCCAAACTCACTTTGGTTGGCGCGGTTAATCACTTCATCCAGATCGTCATACGGCATAGCAGCAATAACCGGTCCGAAAATTTCTTCTCTTGCGATGGTCATTTCATCTTTAACAGCTGCAAAGATGGTAGGCGAGACGAAATATCCATTTTCTGATGGAGAGCCGCCGCCGGTTAAGATTTCAGCGCCTTCTTCTACACCTTTTTGAATGTAATTCAGCACGCGGTTTTGCTGTTCATCTGATACAAGAGGCCCAATTTGAGTTTCTGGCTCAATGCCTGCACCCTGGCGGATATTTTTCGCATGGGAGACCATGTCTGACACAACATTATCATAGTGCTTCTTATGGATGAAAACGCGTGAACCTGCACAGCAAACCTGGCCTTGGTTGAACATAACCCCAGTAAGAGCACCTGGTACTGCAGCAGAGAGATCAGCATCAGGAAGTATGATGTTTGGCGACTTGCCGCCAAGCTCAAGTGTTACGCGCTTAAGTGTTTTTGATGCTTTTTCCATGATCATTTTGCCGACAGGCGTAGAACCTGTGAAAGCAATTTTATCTACTTCAGGATGCATCACAAGCGCGTCTCCAGCTGTTTCTCCGAAGCCCGGAACGATGTTGACAACTCCTTCAGGGAATCCAGCTTCTGCAATCAGCTCAGCTAAGTATAAAGCTGAAAGAGGCGTTTGCTCTGCCGGCTTTAATACAACTGTACATCCTGTTGCAAGTGCAGCGCCCAATTTCCACATCGCCATTAGAAGAGGGAAGTTCCAAGGAATAATCTGTCCGACTACACCAAGAGCTTCATGTCTTGTGTAATTGAAAAATTGCCCGCTTACCGGAATGGTTTGTCCGACAATTTTGGTTGACCAGCCTGCATAATATCTCATATGTTCAATCGCGAGCGGAACATCGGCATTTTTTGTTTCATTAATTGGCTTTCCGTTATCAAGCGTTTCAAGCTGAGCCAGCTCTTCTTTATTAGCTTCCATTAAATCAGCAAGCTTGTACATCAGTCTGCTTCGTTCAGCAGCGCTCATTTTAGACCATGGGCCCGCGTCAAACGCTTTTCTTGCAGCTTTAACAGCAAGATCGATATCAGCCTTGTCGCCTTCATAAACGGCTGCAAGTGTTTCGCCTGTAGCGGGGTTAGGAGTGTTGAACGTCTTTTTAGATACACTCTCTACAAACTCCCCGTTAATAAACAGCTTTTTCTTTCCCTGCAGAAATTTCTCCAGCTTTTCTCCAACTTTCAATGTAGCTTGACTCATCAATAATCAGCCTCCTAAATAATATTGGTGAAAATATATGTAGAAATCATGCTGAAGACGGGCAAGCAGACTGCCCATTATAGCGCCACACGAATGTAAGCGATTACAGTAAAATAATATACTAAAAATTCTAAATTTACAATATATAAGTCTTTGTTATCTATTAAAATATGAATATCGCAGAAATGATTGGGTGGAGTGATAGAAATAAAAATATTGCTTGAGATGCATATTGTGTTTTTTTTAAAACGTTGTCTCACTTAAAAGGCGAAAGATAGAAATAGAAGCAGTCATCGCCATAGGAGGTTGAGCAGTCCAGCAACCAGTATTTTATGAATCAACACCTATTGCTTCGTTTTTCATAGGAGGATAGAGCCTGGTGTCGGATTCGATGATTTTTGCTGCGTTTTTGGAGCGGAGAAAACAGACATCCTTCAGACCAGATGTCTGTTTTTCTCTTGGATGGATAAAAATAAGGTGAGAAAATATATGAAGTTTTCATAAGAATCACATTCAAATTTTTCAAAGAAGCTCACCAGCTGTATTTCACTGACTGAATCCAATATCCCTGACGTTTCAATCGGATAACGATGCTGCTCAAAGAAATCCCCAGCTCCAAATTCCTTAAAAAGCTCTTCCATCATAATCACCCTTTCCTGTTACCAGTATGAAGTAGATCCACTTTTTCTAAACAGAAAAGTTTAGGCCGGCCTTATTAGTGGAAAGGTGTAAGAGATTCATGCCAAAGCGTGTTATTTTTTCATCTCTCAGGAAACCATATAAATGATTAAGTGCAGGTTCCCTGTTCTTATTTTAATATGTGCACGCCTTAAAATGGATACTCAGACTATGTAAACAGAAAGGAAATCATCATGATCGGTATACTTCTTGCATTAATTCCTGCTGTTGCCTGGGGAAGCCTTGTGCTTGTCAGTGTAAAGCTTGGGGGAAATGCCTACAGCCAAACGATGGGCATAACTGTCGGAGCGTTTTTATTCTCGCTTGTCATGTTCTTTTTTTCAAATCCTGACCTGACTCCACTCGTATGGTCAATCGGGATTGTCTCAGGTATTTTTTGGACCGTTGGACAGTTAAATCAGCTTGCAAGCGTCAAACACATCGGCGTCTCTAAAACCGTTCCAATTTCAACAGGAATGCAGCTGATCGGAACAACGTTATTCGGTGTACTGCTCTTTAAAGAATGGGACACAAAAATGACGGTCATTCTTGGGAGCATCGCCATTCTTTTCATTATTGGGGGAGTTGTATTAACTTCAATTGGGCAAAAAGACGATAAAGATGCAGGCAAAAGCCTCAGAAAAGGGTTGCTGATTTTATTTATTTCATCATTAGGGTACATAGGCTATGTCATAATTATCAGATATTTTGAAATTGACGGATGGGCTGCCATTTTGCCGCAGGCGATCGGAATGGTTGCAGCAGCAGCAGCTTTAACAGCCAGACATAAGCCATTTGATAAATTTGCACTGCGCAATATCTTAACAGGGTTAATGTGGGCGGCCGGAAATCTGGGACTGCTTTTGGCTCTTCCAAAGATCGGAGTCGCAACAAGCTTTTCTCTTTCACAGACAGGCATTATCATTTCTACGCTTGGCGGAATTTTTCTGCTGGGAGAAAAGAAAACGAAAAAACAGATTATCTTTGTCATTATCGGCTGTGTCCTGATTATCGCAGGCGGAGTCTTGCTTGGTTATACAAAACGCTAGGAGGAATTCTTATGTATCCGAGTTTAAAAGGAAAAGTAGTGGCTGTTACAGGAGCTTCTTCAGGCCTTGGAAAAGCCATTGCACAGCGCTTTGCTGCAGAAGGGGCAAAGGTAGTGGTTAATTATCTGACTGAAGATGACAAACCTGATCTTGTCATTGAAGAAATTAAAGCAAATGGCGGCGAGGCTTCAAAAATACAGGGAGATGTTTCACAAGAGCACGATGTAAAAAGAATTGTACAGTTTGCTGTAGAAACTTATGGAACGCTTGATGTGATGGTGAACAACGCAGGTATTCAAGCGGAAATCCCGACAGAGGAGCTTACGCTTGAAAGCTGGAACAAAGTCATTCAGACGAATCTGACAGGTGCATTCCTTGGAAGCAGGGAAGCAGTCAGGCATATGCTCGATCATAATATTAAAGGCTCCATCATTAACATGTCATCTGTTCATCAGCAGATTCCCTGGCCTCACTTCGCACATTACGCAGCAAGCAAAGGCGGCATCAAGCTTTTGACTGAAACACTGGCTCTTGAGTATGCCTCGTCAGGGATTCGTGTAAATAATATCGCACCAGGAGCGATTGATACCCCTATTAATGCAGAAAAATTTGCAGATCCGGAAGCAAAGAAAGATGTCATTGATCTGATCCCAATGGGGTATATCGGTAAACCTGAAGAAATTGCTGCCTGTGTAGTTTGGCTTGCATCATCTGAGGCAAGCTATGTAACGGGAATTACCCTTTATGCAGATGGAGGCATGACGAAATACCCGAGTTTTCAGGCTGGAAAAGGTTAAGTTTGCGAAAAACCCGCAGTCGCAGAGGAACTGCGGGTTTCCTTTGTGATTTCTTATCTAGGTACTTTATCCTTCCCAAAAGTAAAGAAATGTTTATAATTGATATATATGTAAGAATGCTTTAGGGGGAAAACTTGATTGACAAATAAAACAACCATATTGGAAAATATGAACGTTTACGCGCTGCTGAACAGCATCGGTGAGGGGCTCATATTTGCAGATAATGATTTTAATATCATTTGGTACAATGATACGGCAAGACGGATATTAGAAAAAATTGGACCGTACGTTGGAATGGAAGATCCACAAGATTTTATTGGATGTAATATTCAAAAGTTTCATGGCGAACGTCAGCAAAACATTCTCGCTGGCGGACCTTTTCCTCATAGCGGGCAAATTAAGTTATTTAACCGCTACACAGCGCAAATCGTTGTTGACCGATTAAGAGATCACGAAAATCAGGAAACGGGCTTCGTCTTAACATGGCGCGACGTGACAGAATATGAAAATGTGATTGAAGAAGGAAAAGCTTTACTTGAAGAAATGTATACGCCTATCATTGGAACGGCTCTTGATTCGGCTTTATTAATAGCACTGACCGGTACTCTGACAGAAGACAGAATGGAAAACATGAAAGAAAAAATTCTTCAGGAAACGTCTAAACGGCATGCGGACTATATCATGTTTGATTTCACCGGGATAGGAGAAACATTTGAAGAAACCATTTCCTTTCACTTAAATCAAATTGTGGAAGCTCTGAGGCTGATGGGCACTGAGTCAATATTTGTCGGACTGAATCCAAAACTAGTTCAGCATATTACATTAAACGGCATAGCCCTAAATGTCCGCACGTTTCAATCCTTTAAACAGGGGATTCAATTTATATGGAAAGAAAAAGGATATCACCTTCAAAAAATCAGCGATTAGCCACAATTGGCTTATCGTTTTTTTGTGAATAAAAATGCCATTTTTGCAGAAGATAAGGGCGATGAAATGAATGGAGGAATGCTGTCATGAAAAAACGAAAGCTACTTACCGGTGCATCCGTCGCTCTATCCCTTTTCATAAGTGCAGGATGCGGAATGGATAATAATGCACGTGAAAATGATAATATAATGAACAATGAGCTGAAAAATGTCACGTATGACGAACAAACAAATGAACAGAACCGAATGGCTGTTGCGGATGATGCAGCGAAAAAGGTTGCTGACCTGAAGGAAATTAAATATGCGAACGTAATTGTTACAAACAATAATGCTTATGCTGCAGTAGTTCTGGAAGGCGATCCTAAAGGGAAGCTCTCAGATGACCTTAAAAACAGGGTAGCAGATCAGGTCAGATCCACAGACCGGGAACTAAGCAATGTATATGTTTCAGAAAATCCGGACTTCTTTGACCGTATGAAGGATTACGGGGATAAAATCCGCAGCGGAGAGCCGGTTGCCGGCCTGGCAGATGAATTTAACGAAATGATCAAGCGAGTTTTCCCTCAAGCGAAATAAGAGGAATCAAACAGACCGGAGGCAATATTATCAGGTCTGTTTTTTTCTTTTTAAAAAGGTTTTTCCACATCTTTATTAGGGCATATAATGAAAGCTATGATCTTAATTTAGGAGGAGTCTTATTGTCACGTTTTCGTCTTATGAGGCTGAAAAACAAACGGCCGCTGCTTTTATTGCTTATTATAATTATTTTAACCGGCACGGTTATTTATCAGAGCTATAAACCTCTGCCGGAAAATATCTCCTATGAGGGAGATGTCCACAAAGTTGAAGATGTGGATTTTTTGTATGACTTAACTTACAAAATAGAAGGCCGGGTTGAAGCGGATCAAATGATTTTTGATGCGATTTACAAAGCGATTGATGAAGCAGAAGAATTTATTGTCATTGATTTGTTTTTGTTCAATGGATACTATGATCGGGGAGAAATCTACCCTCAGGTCAGCAAAGAACTTTCAGATAAACTTCTTCAGAAAAAAAAGGAAAATCCGAATTTGCCAATTGTTTTTATTACGGATGATATCAATACCTCTTATGGATCACATCCATCTGAAGAATTAGAAGCTTTTAAAAAGGCCGGCATTGACGTTGTAATGTCAGATTTGAATGCTTTGCGAGATTCGAACCCGCTTTATTCAAGTGTATGGAGAACGTTTTTTCAATGGTTTGGCCAGTCAGGCCCCGCATGGCTTTCTAATCCATTCGGAGAAACAGCCCCTGATATGACATTCAGATCTTATTTGAAACTATTTAATGTAAAAGCCAATCACCGAAAAGCAGTTGCAACGGAGAAAACAGCCATTGTGTCATCAGCCAACCCGCATGATGCGAGCGGATACCATTCTAATGTAGCGTTCCAGGTAAGCGGAAATGTGATTGCGGATGTCCTAGAGTCAGAGCAGGCAGTCTCAGATTATTCCGGAGGCCCAAAACTGCCGGTATATGAGAAAAAGAACAATGAGAAAGGCGATATTAAGGTACAGGTTTTAACAGAAGGGAAAATTTACAAACGGCTGCTTGAAACGATTCGAAACGCAAAGAAAGACGATGAGATCTGGATTGGTATGTTTTATCTCGCAGACCGCCAAGTCATAGATTCACTGGTTGCGGCTTCTAATCGCGGAGCAGAAATTAAAATGATTCTCGATCCGAATCAAAATGCGTTCGGGCAGGAGAAAATCGGCATTCCGAATCGTCCGGTCGCCGAAGAACTCTTAGAAGACACAAACAATAAAATAGAGATTAAATGGTACAATACGACAAAAGAGCAGTATCATCCTAAAATGCTCTTCATAAAAAGCAAAGAAGAAGCAACTATAATCAGCGGCTCTGCCAACTTTACTCAGCGGAACCTCGATGACCTGAATCTTGAAAATGATCTTAAAATTGCAGCTCCAGCTGATGAGCCAGTCATGAAAGAGGTAGAAGCATATTTTAAAAAACTATGGACAAATGACGGTGCTGATTACACTCTGGATTTTGAAAAGTACAGAGATGACATGCCGTTTATTAAACGGGCAATTTATGCTGTTCAGAAATTTTTCAGATTTACAACCTTTTAACTCTGGCGAAAAAGCCGGAGTTTTTTTGCATTTTGCGGAGGGATTTTTAAAGCCGAAAGCTAATTATATAGCAGAGGTGAAATCAGATGAAATTGACAGAATACACGGATAGAAGTCTTTTTATTGAACTAGCTGAACCTTTCCTTTTAAAAAATGAAGCAGAAAACAATCTTACACTTGGGCTCATGGGGGCTTTTAAACGTACCATTCCTGCTGCGAATGTCTATACCGCTTCAGTGGAAGCAGATGGAGAGCTTGCGATGACGCTGCTGATGACACCTCCGCATAATTTAATCCTGTCTTTTAATGGTGATGTAATGACTGAGATCATTCTCCATGAAACTGTTCGGACACTTGTTATGAAGGATTTACATATCCCCGGCGTGGTCGGGGAAAGGAAATGGACAGAGGCATTTGCAAAAATATGGTCTGCCGAAACAGAAGGCAGAGCTGAAATTGTAATGGAACAAAAGATCTATCGTCTCCAGGAAGTGTCGAAACTAAAACGCAGTGACGGGGAATTTGTATTGGCAGAATTAGGCCATCTGCCGCTGCTGACCGAGTGGATGATGGATTTTATGAATTATACGAACGAGCCTCCAATTACAGCGCTGCAGGCGGCACAGAGAATGAAGCAGTTTATTGCAGAGAGATCCGTTTTTCTTTGGATGGCAGATGATAAACCGGTATCGATGGCGAAGAAATCAAGATCCACTAAAAATGGAATTTGCGTATCGCTGGTTTATACTCCTGATGAATTCAGAGGCAAAGGGTATGCAAGCAGCTGCGTTGCTGAGCTCAGTGAGCTTCTATTAAAAGACTTTTCCTTTTGCACACTCTATACAGACCTAGCAAATCCGACATCAAACAGCATTTATCAAAAAATAGGCTATCAGCCGATTCAAGATTCGATTATGATTACGTTTTCGTAAAAGGGCGCTTTCTTTAGGAAAGCGTCTTTTTATTTGTCATTGTCGGACCAGACTCAGGGTTAGCGCCCTATAATCGTGTCAGAACCGAATTTGAGGTACAAAATGGCACCATCAGTCATATCAGCATTAAAAAGCAAGCCTTTATAAATAGGGAACCCATTAGAGAGTTATACGGTTTCATTCTTTAACAAAAGTGGAAATTAAAGGACAAAGGCGGTGAGTGGATGAAAACACAAGTATTGGTAATCGGAGGCGGAGTAGGCGGTTTAACAGCAGCTTTGAAACTTGCAAAATGCGGTATTGATGTGTGTGTTGTTGAGCAGACAAAAGGATCGGCTCACAAGTACAAAGGAGAATTGCTGCAGCCGAAAAGCCTTGAAATTTTTCATCAGCTTGGTCTGAATAAACCCATTATGGAAGCCGGACATCAAATAAATGAAATTGAAATGAATGAAATGAAACGGAAAAAAGGAACGTATGTAAGGCTTGGAACGGCCACTATGCGATACAGCATAATTGAGACCGAATACAATTATGCCCTTATGATTCCTCATGAAAAGCTGAAAGAAATGATGCTTGAAAAAGCGAAAGAGTATCCTGCTTTTCATTATATACAGCCTGCTAAGTTTAAAGAATTCAAAGATCAGGCGGCTGTTGTCACAAGCAATAAAGAAGAATTTATCATTGAGGCAGATTATTTCATTGGAGCGGAAGGAAGGAGATCAAACGTCAGAAAAGCCATGAATGTAAAATTAAATGAACATGAATATGATCATCATTTTTTAACCGTCACGTTTGAAAGACCTGAGTCTATGACAGAGGGGAAGATTATTTCAACACCGCACGCTTTTCTCGGTCTATTTCCGCTTCCGGACAATCAAGTCAGAACCGTTTATCTCATCCAGTCAGGAGAATATCAATCCTTAAAAGAACGGGGAATTGAACATTTTCATAAGAAGTATATTGATTTGTGCCCGGAACTTGAAGGCTACGTGACGAAACTTAAAGAATGGAAAAACATTCAGCTGATGATTCCCATTCACTTTCATGCAGAGACCTATGTAAAAGAAAACATGGCCATCATAGGAGATTCTGCACACAGTGTTCATCCCATGGCCGGTGAAGGAATGAACCTTGCCATACAGGACGGGGATGTACTGGGAGAACTCCTGTGCTGGATGTACAAACATGATGAACACCATCCTGAAAACTTAAAATGGTATGAAAAAGTACGCAAATCCCGAGTGGATTTTATATTGAATTTAAGCCACTTATCAGCCCTTGCTTACTCAAAGCCGTTTCGTTATTTCGGATCGCTTAGAAATAGAAGTCTCAAACAGATGACAGAGGATGAAAAACTCCACACGAAACAAATGCTGAACATTTCAGGACTCGGCATTTGGAAAGAGTCCTTTTTCGACCGCCTTGTTCAAATTGGCATGCTGCCTCCGAGAACCCTTCAGAATATTGAACTGTTGCATACAAGGTATATGTTTACGTATGAAAATGATTATCCATGGGAAGTGAAGGGGAGGTACAGCATATGATTATCGCTGAATATGTACGCTTATTTAAAGCAAGAAGCTGGATGAAGCGCAATATGCCTTTTTTGTACAGCTGGCATGCATATGTAGGGTATGAACTGGACTTGTTTGAAATCTTCAAATCACCAAAAACGATCGATGAAGTGGCAGCGATACATTCATTAGAACTTGAACTGCTTGAACATTGGGTTGAGGTAGGGGTATCCATCAAATACTTAAAAGAAGTTTCCAAAAATCGCTTTAAGACATCAAAGAGCTTTATGCTGCCGGACAGCAAAAAAAATCCAAAATCAGTCGGTATCCTCCTTAAAGAAATGATGGAGCTGCACATCCCTGCATTATTAACCTATCCTGCGATTATGAAAACAGATGAAAGACAGACCTTTGACCATGAGCAGCACGGAACAACCGTTGCCCAGACATCTTCCTTGCTTGAGCAGCTCGCTTATCCGAAACTGATTCAGCTCGTGAAAAAGAATCATATTCAGTCGATTGTCGACGTTGGCTGCGGACATGGAGGCTATTTACAAAAATTGTCTCAAGCACTCCCTGAAATAAAGCTGACAGGGATTGAGATCAATGAAGAAGTAGCTGACGAAGCTGCGGGCAGATGCAGGGACATTCCAAACATCTCCATTACATGCATGGATGTTGAAGAGTGGAGGGCAGAGTCACCGGCCGATTTAGTTATGATGAATAATTTGCTTCATTATATTTCCCCCGAAAAAAGAGTCAGTGTGATCCAAAATCTAAGCACATGTCTTTCTTCAAGCGGGATGATCTCAATTATTACCCCAATACGGAAACCAAAGCACGGCAAACAATTTTCAAGTGTATTTAATAGTTTCTTTACTGCATTTGATAATCTTTATGCTCTTCCGACAAAACAGGAGCTTTCATCCATTGCGGAGCAATCCAATATGAAACTGAAAGGCTTAAAACCCATTATTCGCGAAGGCGGCTGGTATTTTGCCACTTTCGTTAAAAAGAGATGAAGAATACAGGATTATGAATGGAGAAAACAGAAAAATACAGATAGAAAACGGGTAATAAATTGCACAGCAATTTGTATCCGTTTTTTGCTGAAATGTGAATGTTTTTGAAACAACGGTCAAAGTCTTATTAATCTATTTATGGAGAAAAAGACAGAAGAGTTTAAAAATTGCCACACAAACTTAATAGAGATTATACTAAGCAGGAAATCACCCTTTTATTGTTTAGAGCTTTTTTTGGAAGAGTTTTATGACGTTTTGTACGTTTTAGATCAGACGGTAAATGAAGTTGTCTATTATTTCAGTTAGCCTTTTGCAGCATGTCAGACAAGCTCAGGAAGCCGTTTTGGAATTATCTGTTCAAATTTTTCAATTGATCGATGCTTAAAACTTATAGGTATTGATGCGAAAATCACCGCTCATTGGATTGGAGAAATCAAATTGAAACTGAAAAGTAAAACGGCTTTAGTCACAGGTGCATCAAGAGGACTCGGGAAAGTGATTGCAGCGGAACTGGCGACAATGGGGGCAGATGTTTATTTGAATTATGCTCACTCAGATGAACATGCCAAAATAGTTCAAAAACAGATTGAACAAGCTGGCGGGAGAGCTTTTCTCGCAAAAGGAGATATCACGAGCGAGGAAGGTGTCCGCCAAGTCACAATGGACCGAACATTTGATATATTGGTCAATAATGCTACAGGGCCTCAGCCAGAGCTTTCAATTGAAGAAGCAAGCTGGGAAGACTATGAAGATCAGCTGAAGTTCTTTGTAAAAGCACCATTCTTATTACTGAAAGCGGTGATGCCCGGTATGAAAAAACAAAAAAACGGATCCATCATCAACATTGGCAGTGAAGTCATTTCACTTGGCAATCCGTCATTTTCTAATTACGTAACGGCAAAAGCAGCGATGCTTGGGATGACACGTTCCTGGGCAAGTGAACTTGGAGAATATGGAATTCGCGTCAACCTTGTAAATCCAGGCTTTATTCCGGTTGAAAGGCATGAGAACGTTCAAGCAGCGGATATTCATGCTTATCAATCAACCATTCCGCTTAATCGAATGGGGACTCCGGAAGACATAGCGAAGGCAGTGGCTTATCTTGCCTCTGAAGACTCAGCTTACATAACAGGCCAATCCATTTCTGTAAATGGGGGAAATACGTTCGGCATATAAACAATGGACCAGCTTATAAAAGCTGGTCCATTGTTTCTGTTATCCGTAAAAAGAAACGTTCTGTTTCAGAGGCATCTGCGAATTTTGCCTGTGCCTGCTTTTCGCTGCCGCCGCCTTTTCCATCGAAATCAGCAAGATTGCTTTTAAATAAGGAACCTGCGTGAACAGTGCCTTTTTGTGAGAAAAGGACGCATTTTTCACTGCTGGAACCGAGAAGGACATATTGCTTTCCATTCTCTATTAATCGGGAAGCAATCAATTGGAGCTCTTTTATCGTTTTCTTTTCAAACAGCTTATGACTAAAGGAGCCATCTTGTTTCATTTCCAATTTTTCAGCAGTAAAAGCGGCATTTTCTGCTCTCAGCTGTTCTGCTTCTTTTTTCAGCATCTTTGTTTCCTGATCCATTGCTGTCAATCTCGCTGAAATCTCATTCGCGGACGTCTGAAAGAACTGACCGGCAAATTGAATGGTTTCTTGAATGCTCTGATAATCAGAAAGAGCGCGTAAGCCGCATTTGAAATGAAGACGGATCATGCCTTTTTGTTTTTCTGTCTTAATCAGCTTAAGCAATCCGATTTCTCCGGTGCGTTCAACGTGTGTTCCGCAGCAGGCAGAAGTATCAATGCCTTCAATTTGAACAATCCTGATTTTTTCTTTCAAATCTGGCCATTTTCTCAGCGGCAAATCACGAAGTTCAGCTTCTTCAGCGAAAAAAGTATATATTTTTCTGTTTTCAAAGATATATTGATTCGTTTTCTCCTCTACTAACTTCATTTGCTCAGGAGTTAATTGAGGCGTCCGTAAATCAATTGTTGCTGTGTCAGATCCTAAGTGGAAGCTTTCTGTGTGAAAATCAAATAATTCTATGCAGACAGCAGATAAGAGATGCTGACCTGAATGATGCTGCATATGATCGATTCTGCGTTTGCTGTTTACTTTGCATGTTACTTCATTTTCAGATGGAAAGTCAGAGACGATATGATAGATTTCTTCGCCAATTTCTAAAAGACCCGTGATTTCAATATGATCAATGAAGCCATGATCAGAAGGCTGTCCGCCGCCTTCTGGATAAAAAGCGGTTTCTTTTAACTTTACCAGTTTTAATCCATTGCGTTCTGCAGTTTCTGTAACCGTTGTTTTCCACTCAAATGTTTTAGGGGAGGTATAATATAACTTCTCATTCATCTTAAACATCCTCTCAAAAATCTTCTCTTAATTATTGTATCAAACTCTGCCTATGCACATAAGAGAGAGGATGGATTGTAAAGATTTGAGAAAAATTCGTCATACGAACGAATATTTGTATCTAGTTGTCTATTTATGTGTTAACCTTAAACTATAATGCCATTTACCGCATATTCTCTCTTGACAGCTGTTTTCAGGTAGATGAGAAGATGAAAACGATTGGTTGGTGATTTCTATGAATCCCGTTAAAGAGTTGAGTCAATTGTTTATCGATGGCGCACACAGTCTTTCTTGGAACTACTTAAACAGTATGATTGAAGCAGATACAACCAGTACGGAAGTGTATAGGTTTCTATCAGACACTATGGACAATGTCGGGGAATTGTGGGAAATGAATCGTGCGACTGTGGCAGATGAATATGTAGCAGCGGCTGTCTGCAAATCTATGATCTCCAGTTATTACTATTTAAAAGTGGAACAATTACATAAAGAACCTAATATACTATCGCCTGCCACAATGAAGCCGCGTGTTATG
The DNA here is from genome assembly GCF_004358755.1 of Peribacillus frigoritolerans. GTDB lineage: Bacteria > Bacillota > Bacilli > Bacillales > Bacillaceae > Bacillus_P. Next base: position 1,091,320 of record NZ_SMZY01000001.1, read on the forward strand.
CTGCTTTCAATGAGAAATGAAGAACATACAATCGGCATGATGATGACTTCTTTCTTATTTAAAGAATATGGCTGGGAAGCAAGCTGTATTGAGTCAAATGTTTCTATGGATAATATTTGTCAGTATGCTGAAAAGTGGAAGCCGGATGTCATTGCATTCTCGACAAGCGTAATCTGCAACATTCCGACTGTTATTCAATATATGGATGATCTGCAAAAGCTGAATTATTCGCCGACGATTATGCTTGGGGGAAAACTGACAAGCGATTTTGATCTCGATTATTACTGCCCGCCCAACACCGTGGTGATTCAAAACATAGACCAGCTCGGCAGCTGGATTGAAAAATCTAACTCAAGGAATGATCGCCATGGAAATGCAATTAATCGCAAGTAAATATGATAAAATACCATTTCCTTATTTTCTGGTCGATCGAAAGCTTAAGATCGTATCAGTTTCAAAATGCACGTTTAACATATTTGATGAGGAAAGCCATTTCCTTGATATAGTTGGAATTGGAAGCAAGAAAAAAGCAGCTAAGTTCATTTTGGACACGCCGTCCATTACGAAAATTGAGCTGAATTTAAAAACGAAATCAAATCCTATGACATTATTTGACGTATATATTCAATATGAGGGCAAAAACTTTATTCATATTTTTTGCATCGATAAAGAAGAAAGTGTGGATCAGATTTATCAGGCTGTTAAAACGCTTGAAGGTGATTTGCTTTATGCAAACCTTAATTTGCTTGAAAAGCAGGAGCAGCTTGAGAAATCGCTGCAGCAGATGAAGGAAATTGCCATAAAGCAGGACAGCCTGGCAACGGTAAGTCAAATTGCTGCAAGCATCGCCCATGAAATCCGCAATCCGCTTACAAGCGTAAAAGGATTTCTCCAGCTGTTAAAACCTCATTTAATCGAAATCGGAAAAGGACACTATGCTGATGTTGCATTAGAAGAATTAAACCGGGCAAACGATATCATCTATGAGTTTTTAAATAACTCAAAAGAAAAAAACGAAGACATACAGCCTATTTTGCTTCGAAAACTGATAAATGACATCATATTGATATGTAAGAGCGAAGCGATTTTGTTAAATTGCGAGCTTACTTATACTGTCAATGATCCAGAGCTTATGATTACTGTTGATATAAAGCAAATGAAACAAGTGCTGCTGAACATTGTCAAAAATGCGATGGAAGCCATTCAAATCAGTCACCAAAAAGATAATGGAATCATTGCAATAACAACCAGGATCGAAGATGGTCATGTTGTTATCCAAATTACTGACAACGGCATAGGAATGGGAAAGGAAACAGTAGATTCTCTATTTAAACCATTCTTTACTACCAAGGAACAAGGAACCGGCATAGGACTTGCGGTTTGTCTTGAAATCATTAAGTCGAATAATGGCAGAATTGAAGTGGCAAGCGAAGAGGGGATTGGGTCCGCCTTCCGCATATCTTTGCCCATTCATATATAGGTCAAAAGCTGGATTGCGTCATTCGATCCGGCTTTTTTTGTGCGACTAAATCAGTATTAATTATGGCATAAATGATCCTGAAAATGAAGCTGAAAATTACAAAAATCTCAATATTCTCTGCTGTATGAGCAATCATTCACGAATCAAATGTCACAGATGACTGATTAGGAGAATTGAAGGTCAAAGACATGTCCATAACTTTTTTTATTCCATTTTAAAAAAGTTAAATGACATAAATAATTTATTTTTAAAAGCGTATACTAAATAAAAAAAGGAGTTATGCTCATGTACTTTGCGAAAAAGGGTGCTGAAGAACCCGTTACAATTATTGAGGACACAACGGTATACGCTTGTGAATCGGAAGCTTGTAATGGCTGGATGAGAAAAGATTTCTCCACGGAAGATATGTCCTGCCCGATGTGCGGAAGTCAGATGACAGAAGAAGTGCGTGAGCTGCCGCAAATAAAAATGGACTACAATCCTTTCAGTAAATAAAACAATGGCTGCCGAATTAATCGGCAGCCTTAAGACTTTTTCTGTATGTAATCCATAAAGCAAGAATGAAGATAAGTTCAAACGCGTTTATAGCAGCTGAGCTTGGTATTGGAAGAGATACAGCACTTCCAAACAGCATTATGACGACGCCGAACAGCATAATCGGCCATTTCGTTTTTCTCCAAATGCTGAAGCCTGCAGCAAGAAGATACACAATTAAAACCAAAACCATAATTGGGGGACCAGAGCTGTTTGCCGATGAGTAGCGCAGGACACCATATTCATTGACAGGTGTTAAAGTCAGAGGAAGCGTTTCTGTGACTATTTCTATCATCATCAGCACTAAGGAAAGGACAAGAGCAAAATTAAAGGAAAAGCGTGATTTTGCCCACTTCACCCCGAACCCATTTGCCATATACCAGCCAAAGAGAACAAGAGCAGGTGTGAACAGGGCATGAGTCCAAAAACGAATCAAGCTGATTGATTTTAACGGCTGACCTTCCCCGATAAATGCACCTGATGCAATAATCGCATTATCAATGATTAATCCAAGGGTAACGAGGAGTAAAATCATTCCTGGGACAGATGTCTTTCTTCTTAATAAAAAGATTCCAATTGCAAATAATAGGATGTAAGTAAACGTAAAGATTAAGTATAAAATTGTGTCCATCATTGACACCTCCTTAATCAAGCTTAATTCAAGAAGGCCGTTATCTGCAAATGGGAACTTCTATTGACAAATGCAGTGAAATCATATAAAATAATCAAGCAGTATTGCATTTAAATTCACTATTTATAAAGAGTCATCACGCAAAGGGTACTTTTTATAATTGGTGAATTTTTTTCTTCCAGTTAATAACGTTTATGATTTTTCTAAAAATGTTTCATCCTATTTATTAAACAGAACCTGAGAGGAGAGTCATGAATGTATAGAAAAAAACCAGAAGATATCGTCACAGAGGAAACGAAGGTATGGATCTGCACATCTGAGGACTGTAAGGGCTGGGTTCGCGATAACTTTAAAAGCAGCGAAAGTGAAACACCGGTTTGTCCGCTCTGCAAAAGCGAAATGAAAGCTAGCACTAAAGTGCTAGAGGTTATAAATAATCATAAAAAGTACTAAAAAACTCTATTTTAGAGTTTTTTTTATTTATACAAAATTCGATTTTAACTCGGGCTATAGCCAATCCAATTCCGCGCATGTAAAATTGGAGTACAGTCATTTTTCAGGAGGGATATCATTTTGTTAGAACAAGCGAAAGAGCATTTGCAGCACTATTTTGGATATTCATCATTCCGTCCGGGACAGGAAGAAATTATCAGCAACGTTTTAAATGGGAATCATTCAGCAGGCATAATGCCGACTGGAGGAGGAAAGTCGATTTGCTACCAGATTCCTGCTCTCCTATTTTCAGGTATAACCCTTGTCATTTCTCCGCTTATTTCACTTATGAAAGATCAGGTGGACTCTCTTGATCAGGCAGGAATCCCTGCGACTTTCCTCAATAGCACACTTTCTCAAACAGAAACCAGCGCCAGACTGCTGGATTTAGAAGCGGGTAATTATCGGATTTTATATGTTGCTCCTGAAAGATTGGAATCATCCATGTTTATTGAGCAGCTTCAAAGAATGAATATTTCGATGGTAGCCGTTGATGAAGCTCACTGTATTTCACAATGGGGTCATGATTTTCGGCCAAGTTATTTAAGAATTAAAGAATTAAAGACAGAACTTAAATCAAATCCCGTTTTTCTTGCATTGACAGCTACAGCGACTCCAATTGTTAAAGAAGATATATGCACATCTCTTGGAATACAAGAGCAATATACTACTGTAACTGGATTTGAGCGGGGAAATTTATCATTCAATGTTAGCAAAGGTGAAAACAGATACGACTTTATTGAAAGATACATAGCTAAAAACAGCACCGAGTCAGGAATCATATACGCTGCTACAAGAAAAGAAGCAGACCACATTTATGAACTCCTTATTAAAGGAGGAATTCTGGCAGGGAGATATCACGGGGGGATGAGTGATGTGCAGCGCGGACTGCAGCAGGACCTGTTCTTGAGGGATGATATTCTTGTAATGGTTGCTACTAATGCATTCGGGATGGGAATTGATAAATCAAATGTCAGATATGTCATTCATTATCAGCTTCCTAAAAATATGGAAAGCTATTACCAGGAGGCGGGGAGAGCGGGAAGAGATGGTTTAGACAGTGAATGTATTCTGCTGTATTCCCCGCAGGATATTCGATTGCAGCGTTATTTAATCGAACAATCCACCCACCAGAAAGAAAGACAGCAGGCAGAGCTTGTTAAACTGCATCAAATGCGCGATTATTGTCATACAGAAGGGTGTCTTCAAGCATTTATTCTGAATTATTTTGGTGACAGTGAAGCTGAGCCGTGCGGCAAATGCAGCAATTGCATGGACGAGCGAACGCATGAGGACGTTACTAAAGAAGCGCAAATGGTGCTTTCATGCATGATCAGAATGGGGCAAAGATTCGGTAAAACCATGATCAGCCAGGTGCTGACGGGTTCTTCAAACAAAAAAGTGATCGATTTTAAATTTAATGAACTTTCCACATATTCAATATTAAAGCATCGTACGGCAAAAGAAGTGAGTGAATTTATTGATTATCTGACTTCAGAACAATATATTTCAATAACTGGCGGACAATTCCCCGTTTTGGTAGTTGAAGAGAAGGGACTGGAGGTCCTGAAAGGCAATGCAGAAGTGCTTAGAAAGGAAAAAATGAAAATAGCGGAAGCCGCAGCAAATGATGAGTTGTTCTTGCAGCTTAAAGCGCTTAGAAAACAGCTTGCAACTGAAGAGAATGTTCCGCCGTTCGTCGTTTTTTCAGATAAATCTTTAAAGGATATGAGTGCTAAAATGCCAAAGTCTCTCGAAGAATTTCTTGCTGTGCAGGGGGTTGGAGAAGCAAAACAAGAAAGGTACGGTGAAGTATTTATTGAAAAAATAACCGCCTATTTAAACGAGAACCCTGATGTCCAGCAATCAGTTCAAACAATGAGTCCTGTTAAAAAAGAACGGAAAGAATCATCTCATCTTGATACTCTGCAATTATACAAAGAAGGTCTGAATGTAAAAGAAATTGCGGAAAAAAGAGAGTTGTCAGAGATAACCATTGAAAACCATTTACTGCGCTGTGCCAAAGAAGGACTGGAGATTGATTTTGACGATTGGATTCCGGCTGAATATGAAAAACAGATAGAAGATGCGATCCGCACACATGGGTATAGCTTGCTGAAGCCATTGAAAGAAAGCCTTCCCGATGGGGTAACTTATTTTATGATTAAAGCGGCCATTGTTAAAAGACAACTTGTTCACTTATTAGTGAAGAATGATTAAATATAAAAAGACCAGGTGAAATCAACTTCAGCTGGTCTTTATTGGATGATAAAGGTTAAAGCAGGAATCTTTTTATCTGTCTGGTATGACCAGTCGGTTTCGCTTTTCTCATTGTCCAGCTCCACCTCCTGGCCCCCCGGCCAGAACAAAATCCTCCAATTAAACTGGAAACCCCTCCAATTAATTCGGAAACCACATGAATTAATTCCAAAACCCCTTCAATTAAATTGGAAACCCCATCAATTCTGTATTGTATTGACTCCTCGGTCTGACCAGTCGGTTCCGCATTACCCGGTGTCTAGCTCCACCTCTTAGCCCCTCGGCCAGTCGGTTCCGCTTTTCGGGTTACTCATAACTGTCCTCAAGTTCTTCCACCAGCATGCCGACGTAGGCGACGGCTTTTCTGATTGCTTCTGGGTTTGTCATATCAACGCCTGCATCATTGAGTAAATCTACTGGTTTTTTGGTTCCGCCAGCTTTTAATACACGGATCCAGCGGTCTACTGCCGGTTTTCCTTCTTCTTCAATCATTTGTGAAACCAAGGTTGAAGCTGTCAGTCCAGCTGAATAAGTGTAAGGATAGAGCCCCATATAATAATGCGGCTGTCTCATCCACGTTAATGACGCTCCTGCGTCCAATATTACCGAGTCGCCCCAGAAAGAGGAGAGCACATTCCCTTTAAGATCACAAAGCATTTTAGCTGTAATCGGCTGCCCATTTTCGGCTGCATCATACACGCGGCACTGGAATTCTCCTTCAAGCAAATGCGTAACGAAATTATGATAATAAGTTCCCAGGAGCTGCAGGATGACCCAGCGTCTCATTCGTTTATCCTGAGTCTTTTTAAGCAAGTGCCTTCCCAGCAGCATTTCGTTTAATGTTGAAGGAGCTTCAACAAAGTAAGTAGACGGCCTTGTATTCATAATGCGCTGATTTTTATTTGCCAAATAGAAATGTCCGGCGTGGCCAAGTTCATGTGCGAGAACAAAGGCGCCTCTCATCGTATCCTGCCATGTAATTAAAATATATGGATGCACACCGTAAGGGCTTGAACAGAAGGCACCTGTAGATTTTCCAACATTATCCGCCAAGTCAACCCAGCGGTCTGCTAGCGCTTTTTTCATGATTTGCAAATATTCGGGTCCCATAACTTCAAGCGCTTCGACAATAACATTCCCGGCTTCAGCGTAGGTTGTTTTTGGATTAAATTCTGTATCAAGCGGAGCTTTTAAATCACAAAAATGCATTTCCTCAAGCTTCAGAACTCTTTTTTTCAAGGCAGCAAACCGCCTCATGTGGGGCGCAAGTTCATTTTGGATAATATCCAGCTGATTATGGTACATTTCTTTTGTTACATGCTGCGGCTTCAGGAGCATGTCTGTTACTGACTCATACTTTCGTAAGCGTGATAGAGTGACCTGTTTTTTTACCTCAGTGCCATAGGCAGATGCAAAAGTATTCTTATATTTTTTCAGTGTTTCTGTAAATGACTCGTATGCTTTTCTACGAACAAATGTATTTGGCGTAAATTCATAGCGGTCTTCATAGAGAGCAAATGAATTTGGCAGAACATTGCCGTTTTCGTCCTCAATTGCCTCAAAATCCATATCAGCAGATTTACTTGTTTGATAGATTCGGTATGGTGAACCGTGGACTTCCCCTAAGGCTGCCAATACTTCTTCTGTTTCTTCTGACAGCTGATGAGCTTTTGACTGAAGCAAATCATTCAGTTTTTTGCTGAATGCCTCTAATCCGCTTTGCTCTTTTATGTATGCATCAATTGTTCCATCGGGAAGAGACAATAGTTCAGATTCTATAAAAGATATATCTGCATTTGTTTTTGAAAGGATTGCGGAAAACCTGGAATAATTTCCTTGATGATCGGGATTTGTACCGTCTGCAGATTGAAGAAGACTAATGTATGTTCCCGTTCTCACCAATTTTTTTGACAAATTTTCTTCAGCTTGAAAGCAATCTAATAGAGAATCCGCTCCGTCTCCGAGCTTTCCTTTGAATTTTCTTATTTGTGCTGCATCCCGTTCAATAGATGTTAGTTCTGACTCCCAATCTTGCTGAGATTCAAACAAATCTTCCAGATTCCATGTTAGTTCTTCAGGTACTTCATTTCGATTTAAACGTTTTTCAATCGTTTTTTCCAATGGACAATCCCTCCAAAACGAATATTGGTCTTTCGTGTTCCTAAGTAATTATACAACTAGAGGGAGAATATGGACAGATTATTCTAAATTATTAAAAATTATTTATGATTTTCATATAATAGGTTTAATAAATAGAAAGAGCAGGGTATGTATGGAGTATGACATTAACCAAACAGGAGGACTTATACAATGACAATCTATAACACAAACCAAAATAATACACTGGGATCACAACCGGCTCCAACAGAAATTTCTAAGACTGAGACAAGCATTGCGAAAAAAGGCGCAGATAAAAATAACAGCAAGCTGGTAAAAGGCATGTTAGTAGGAGCAGTTGTAGGCGGACTGGTTACTCTGTTTGACCGCAAAACCCGCAATCAAGTGAAAGACTCAGCTGTTAACTTGAAAGATTCATCTGTTGATGTTTTTACACAAGTAAAAGAAAATCCAGGTGAAGTCAAAAATCAAATGGTATCGCAATTTAAAAGTGCTGCAGATTCATTAAAGGATGCAATTAATGAAGCAAAAAACCTGTATGACCGTTTAAATGAAGATGTGATGGATAACGTGAATGACGTTGTTCAAATTTCAAATGATACACTCTCTACAGCTAAAGACGCACAAAAGGATCTGGCTTCAATTGGTTCAAAGGTTAAAGAAGCAGGCGCGGAATTAACTGGCGGAACTGAAACTAATCGTCCTGAAGCTTCAAAAGCACCGGAAACACCAACAACTCATACATCCATTCCAGGCAGCAATGTCGGAAAGTTTTAATAGAGAAGGGAGCGGACAATTGTCTGCTCTTTTTTTTATGTTCTTTTAGTAAACTTTGTTGATTCTATTCTAGATATTTAAAACGATAAGTGGATAGCAGCGGATAAACTTGACTCCTGTGGGAAATAGAGCAAAATGGGAGACCCCACAGGCAACGTCGAGGAGGCTCACATGCTCCCCTCGGAAATCAAGTTCCTCTCGCTGCAAGGAACGAACTACATTCATAATCGTAAAACAACAATCTGCGCGAACACAGCCTTTTTTTATTATGATCATATCAATCTACACCTAATAGAGTTCAGCATATAGACAGCTTTCAAAGCAGAAAAATCTGAATTATATGATAAAATAATAGATATTTTATTGAAAGCAGGGATAGGCATGTATTTACCATCTTTTAATCTTGAAAACAAACTCGCGGTTATAACAGGTGCAGGACGGGGAATTGGAAGAGCATTGGCGATTGGTTATGCAGAAGCAGGAGCAGACGTTGTGCTGCTTTCCAGAACAGAAGCAGATCTTCTTGAGGCTGCGGACAAAGTAAAAGCCCTTGGCCGAAAAGCTTATCCAATTGTAACAGATATCACGGATAAAGCCAGTATGAATCAGGCATTTGAGCAAATAAAGGAAAACAATCTCTCTGTGGATATATTAATCAATAATGCCGGAATGAATATCCGGTCAAATGCGTTTGATGTAACAGAGGAAGAATGGGAAACGATCATGAATACCAACTTGAAATCTGCTTTTTTTATGTCCCAGCTGGCAGGAGAGATGATGAAGCAGCAGAGTAGTGGCGGCAGAATCATTAATATTTCTTCTGTAGCGGGACAAACTGCATTGCGTACTGGGGTCGTCTATGCCCAGACAAAAGCGGCGATGATTCAAATGACTAAGGTGCTTGCCTTTGAATGGGGGCAGCATAATATTGCCGTCAACTCTATTGGTCCCTGGTATTTTGAAACACCGCTTACCGAAAAAATACTCAGCGATGAAAAATATGTAGCAGATATTTTAGCTGTTACCCCTTTAAAAAGAATAGGCCAGCTTCCTGAGCTTGTCGGACCGGCTGTATTTCTGGGATCCGATGCAGCCAGCTACATCACTGGCCAAACTTTATTTGTTGATGGAGGAATGACAATTCAGGGTTTTTAAAAGCTCTTTTCGTAAATATTTTTGCTATTAACTAAAAAATTAGAAACCATAAGTGGATTGCAGCGGAAGGAACGGAACAAATCATTTATCATGAAAAACAAAAATCTATGCAAAAACAGCCAAAAAGAATAAAGAGATGCAATTTCATATAAAGAGCAAGCCATTTATTCCAAATAAGCAGAAAATGCCGAAATACATATGATTTCAAAGGATGATGACTTTATTTTAGAACCTTTGTCGACTAGCAGGAATCCGCTTATGCCCGCCTCGAATGGTATAGCAACAAAAAATTAGAAAAGGCGGGGTTTTAAATGGGGAAAACATTAAATATATCAAAGGTTGCATCATTGCTTGGGGAATCTTCTTATATTTTGAAAATGTGGGAACTGGAATTCTCAGCATTCCTTGACATCGAGAGGGATCATAAAAATGCACGAGTGTATTCACCCGAAAATATTGAGATGCTGCGAAAAATCAAGCACTTAAAAGACAGTCAGCTAGATCATGAAACGATCGTCCAAATGCTGAATATGAACGGAAAATCAGAGGCGGCTGCTTCAAAGGCTGATCCTGACATTGAACTCTCAGCTAAGAAAAATATAAAAGTTGCGCTTGAGGAAATCTTTAATTTAATTGAAGAAAAAGGAAAACAGGATATTTCGATTTTAGAACTCAAAATGGATCAGCTGGAGCTCACCCTGATAGATGAAATGAAAAGAACTGTTAAGCAGGAGCTAAATGCGCATTCCAAAACCCAGCTGAATTCTGCGAAAGGTCAATTCACAGCGCTTCATAATAGGATCAATGAACAATCTAAAATTCAGCTGAGTGCGGTAAAGGGACAATTCTCATCCCTCCAAAATAAGATCAATGAACAATCTTTTGCAGAGCGGAGTGCTTCTGAAGGACAATTCAGAGCTCTACATGATAAGCTTGATGTGATCCATGAAACGTCAAGCAGCGAAAGAGATATGTATCAAGAAGAAATCAGATACGAGCGGGAACTTGCAAAGAAGCATATTGAAATCCGCGAACAAAAATTTCTTGCGTTTGTTCAGCAGCATCAGAAAACAAGAGATGACAGATCTGACCGCAAATATGGCCTTTCAATGCTGAAGCAGTTCATGGGATTCGCTAAATAAAAACATGCCGGAGGCCCTTAAATGAACGCAAAATTGATTAATCATTTTCTATCACACCGAGCTGTTACTTTGGAGTTAATTTCAAAAATGCAGCATGATAACCCAGAATTTAAACCTGCAGAAACATCTATGACGACAGAAAAACTAATTACTCACATGCTGACTTCGATGTATAAATTTACTGCTGTAGTAAAAGCTGGAAATGCGCAGCCTCTTATGCAGGAAGCTGAAATAGCGGAGACAAACTTGCTGAAACTTGCTGAGGCTTATACTGAAAAAACGGTGCAGATCCTAGAATCTTTAACAGACGAAGATTTAAATCAAGTCATTGATTTAAAGGATATATTTGGCTTCAGTGTTCCCGGGTCCGCACTCATTAAAATGGGCATTGAACATGAAGTGAATCATAAAGGAAATCTTTTTGTTTATGCTCGAATGCTTGGACACACAGATCTTCCTATGTATGTTAAGAAGAGCTGAAAGAACGCCTGCTGATGATAAGTCAGCAGGCATTTTTCGTTTATGCAAGAAGAAGACTGGTATTGACATCCTCTTTCTTTTTTAAAAGCATAGGTATATACTGATGATATGAAAAGGAGGTGAATGCAGCAGATGATCATTGAAATCACCCATGATTTAACCCCATATTTGTCGCTGCTGAGTTTATTCTTTACCGTAGCAGCCATGTTTGCTTTCGGCTACTTGCTGAATCAGTCTTTTAAGAAACATCCGTCATTAAAAACAGTTTTGGAAAAAGAGCAGGATAGCCAATTATCCTCTCAGCTGATGCAAAATGAAACAAATGCCATCTTTTTATGGATGACCAAACAAATGAGACGGTACGATTCAGGTGATGATGTACCATCCGCGATCCTTCTTGGAAGTTTAGCTCAAAATGAAAAACACCAAGGAGGATTTATATGGAAAAGAAAGCTGCATTCATTTCACGGAAAACATTACTTGCACTCACAGGAATTACACTGCTGATTTTACTGAGCGGCTGTCAGCAGGCTAGTGGAAACATTCAGGACATTACAGGACAGACACCAGGTTTTTTTAATCACTATTTTGTTTATCCTTTCTCCGTATTGCTTAAAACGTTTGCAGACTGGTTTCAAGGAAGCTATGGATTCTCGATTATCCTTGTCACTCTGATGATCCGCTTTGTTTTGCTTCCGTTTGCATTAAAGCAGTCAAAAGACCAAATGCAAATGAAAGGCAAGATGGCTGGTGCACAGCCGGAATTAAAAGCGCTGCAGGAAAAGATGAAAACAGCAAAAGATGCAGAGGCAAAAACTAAGCTTCAGCAGGAAACGATGAAGATTTATCAAAAGCATAATATTAATCCGCTGGCTGCACTTGGCGGGTGCTTGCCTCTGCTGATTCAGCTGCCTTTTTTAACAGGATTTTATTATGCCATTCAAAGAACACCTGAAATTGCGGAGCATTCATTTTTATGGTTCAATCTTGGCAGTCCTGATTTAACATTGACCCTTTTAGCTGCCGGAATCTATTATATACAGTCCAGAGTTTCATTAATTGGTCTTGAAGAGGCGCAGAGAAAGCAAATGGCCATGTTCAGCTATCTGTCGCCAATCATGATCGGTGTATTTTCGCTTACAGCACCTGCAGCATTGCCGCTTTACTGGACGATCGGCGGAATCTTTGTCATCCTTCAAACCAAGCTGACAAAGAAACTGTTTCAGACAGAATCAACCTCATTATCAGTTGCTAAATCTTAACATCCAAGGCCAATTCCAAGGGAATTGGCCTTTTTTGCTGCTTAAAAAAGGATTTGCTGTATCTCAGGCAGAATGTAATACATGACATAGATGAAAACTACTGAAGGAGTTAAGCGGATGAGAGCAGATGTATTTCAGCAAACAATCACAAAAGTAATAGATGTTAATCTGTCCTACCTATTAAAACTGCCTCCAGGATATGAGGATGAAACAGGAGAGGTACCGCTCGTTTTGTTTCTGCACGGGGCTGGGGAACGCGGCACAGATCCTGAGCTTGTAAAAACAATAGGTCTGCCGGAGGTCGTTGAAAAAGGAGACTTTCCGTTCATATTTCTTGCGCCGCAATGTCCAATTTCTACTGCAAGGAGATCAAATTGGATTATGGAATTAGATGGAGTGGCTGCACTTCTCACAGAGGTTATAAAAACGCATCGTGTAGACATGAAACGCATCTACTTAACAGGAATGAGCATGGGAGCCTATGGGGCTTTTAAGCTTGCATCAAGGATGCCTGATCTATTTGCTGCGCTTGCACCGATTTGCGGAGGAGGCTGCCCTGAAAAAGCAGAGAGGCTAAAGGATATTCCGACGTGGATCTTTCATGGGGAAAGAGATGATGTCATCCCAATCAGAGAAAGCCTGGATATGGTGAATGCCATTAAAGCTGCCGGAGGAAATGTCAAGTTTACTTCGTATCCTGAAGCAGGCCATGATTCATGGACAGCTGCATACAATGATCCTGAGTTTTATGAATGGCTTTTAAAGCAAACAAAGTAAATAAAAAAGGAGACGCTGTAAAAACAGTCGTCTCCTTGCGTTTTGAGGCGAAAAACCACATGACCACATTCATGTGTGCGGAAAACCGCGCGTTCTTCGACTTACACAAATCAGCTCATCGCTCTAGTAATATACCATTTATATCATCTCTACACAAGCTTTTTTATTAAAATAAAGACTGATTGGAGGTAAAGCTTTATGAATTTAAAAAAATTCACGAAAGATTTTAAAGAATTCTCATTGGAACATGGCTGGAAAATTGTCATGCATAAAGACCATGAGCTTTTCAGAAGCAAGGATAAATATGCGATTATTGATGCTGAAGATGATGTGCTCTTAAAGTTTTACCTTGAAAATGAGGATGTTGTCTGCTTTAAAAAAACCATTTGGAATTTGGACTGCAAGATAAATAGCGCTACAAAAGTGATTACTGTTTTTAATGAACCGGAAGTTTTTGATGAATAATAATGAGCATTTTTTCTGCAGAACAGCAGCTGGAAATTTAATGATCCTTTTATAAAATACGAATTATGTTGACAAGCTCATGTCTTAGATGTTTAAATTATCTATAAATTAATGGAACGTAACGTTGATGGGAAGCATAGTAATCTTATTGTCACTGTTTTAGAGAGCTGATGGTTGGTGGAAATCAGTACATACAAAAAAGATGAATTTCGGTCCCTGAGTTTTAATTTCGACCTATTATTGGAAGGGATTAACGGATTGTCCCGATAAAGACTTCAGAGCCGGAGGATAGATCGTATTCTCAACTAGGGTGGTACCGCGATGAAAAGTCGCCCCTATATTTTATAGGGGCGGCTTTTTTGCGTTTTCATTAATAATCGACAGAATTTATGAGAGGTGCAATATGAAAGAAAATCAGCAGTGGTCTTCAAAACTAGGATTTATTTTGTCTGCAGCAGGATCTGCTATCGGGCTTGGAGCGATTTGGAAGTTTCCATATATCGCAGGTGTGAGTGGAGGGGGAGCATTCTTTTTTATTTTCCTGTTGTTCACGATCCTGCTTGGATTGCCTTTACTTCTTGCAGAGTTTGCAATCGGGCGAAGCACACAAAGTGATGCGATTGAATCTTATAAAAAAATTGCACCAAATTCAAAGTGGTATTCTATTGGATTCCTGGGCATGATAACATGTTTTGTTTTGCTCTCATTTTATAGTGTGATTGGCGGATGGATCATTTTATATTTAGTTAAAGCTATATCAGGAGAACTGAATGGACTTAATCAACAGCAGTTTGGGGAGTTATTCGGAGCTACAATATCAAATCCGATGCTGAGTGTCGGAGCTCACCTTGTATTTATAATCATAACCATTGCCGTTGTTGCAAAGGGTGTACAAAATGGGATTGAACGTACAAGCAAATTTATGATGCCGGCCTTATTTCTATTATTTATAGTGCTGATATTCCGTTCCATTACACTAGAAGGTGCAATGGAAGGCGTACAATTTTTATTTTATCCTGACTTTTCAAAATTAACTTCAGAAGCCATTCTTGCAGCACTTGGACAATCCTTTTTCACACTAAGTGTAGGTGTTTCAGTTATGCTTACCTATAGTTCATACTTGCCGAAGGATTCAAATTTGCCGCAGTCTGCGATCTCGATTGTAGGCATGAATATTTTTATTGTTATTATGGCAGGATTAGCTATATTCCCGGGAGTTTTTACATTTGGACTAAAGCCTGATGCTGGTCCTGTATTGCTATTTAATGTTCTGCCGACCGTTTTTAATCAAATGGCATTTGGAATGATATTCTTTGTTGCCTTCTTAATGCTATTCTTATTTGCTTCATTAACATCAGCGTTTTCCATGCTTGAAATTATCGTTTCTGTAATTGCTAAAGGTGATGCTAATAAACGGATTAAGTGGTCTTGGATCATTGGACTGACTATATTCGCAGTCGGAGTGCCATCTGCCTTATCATTTGGAATCTGGAGTGACGTAAGCATTTTCGGAAAATCAATTTTTGATGCAGCCGATTATTTAGTCAGCAACATTCTCATGCCGGTTGGCGCACTGCTTATTTCAATCTTTGTTCCTTTGAAAATGAAAAAATCGATGCTTTACGCAGAAATTTCTAACGGCTCGTCTTTATCTAAAGGAATTTTTAACACTTGGTTCTTTTTAATGAGATACGTAGCTCCAATCGCTATTTTCCTTGTGTTGCTGGATGTGTTAGGAGTTTGGAAACTGTTGTCCCGTTAAATTACCTCTATCCGGCCGCACCCTCCATATGTTAAAATTGGTAAAATTCAGAATATGGGGGGAGCATCTTGGAGCACTTATCATTATTTGTCATCATGTCAATCTTATTAATTCTATTGCCGGGGCCTGATACAGCCGTTGCTACTAAAAATACAATCACAAGCGGCAGAGCAGGAGGTATGAAAACAGTACTTGGGACTTTGACAGCCCTTTTAATTCATACGTTTGCAGCTGTGTTGGGTTTATCAGCACTAATTGTCAAATCAGCTTTTCTTTTTTCCATCCTGAAGTACGCGGGGGCTTGCTATCTGATTTTCTTGGGACTTAAATCTTTATGGACCATCAATAAACAGGCCAGCCTCCAAGATCATGAAGAGCAAAAGTCTGATCCAAAACGGATCAACTGTTACAGACAGGGATTTTTGACAAATCTCCTTAATCCCAAGGTTGCTGTTTTCTTTTTAACTTTTCTCCCCCAATTTTTGGAGCCTGGATTGAATACATTTACACAGTTTATGATCATGGGATTAACGTACACACTTCTTACTTTTATCTGGTTTATTATTTATATCTACTTGATCCATCAGTTAAGTGCATTCATGAAAAAGCCTGCAGTGCAAAAATGGATGGAAGGCATTACTGGAGCAGTACTCATTGGATTCGGAATTAAATTAGCGTTTGAGAGAAAGTGAAAAGCATCAGAATCATTTGATTCTAGGTAGAAGAATCCGTTTTTAGCGGGTTCTTTTTTCTTTGCCTAAGACTCACATAATTATTTAGCCGGTTAGGAATATTAATCCATAACTACGAAGAAACAGAGGGACGAAAATGTCTAAATTAGTTGCTTCTGCTAAAATATCTGAATCACTGGCTGACAGCCAATCTTGGATAAGTGAGAAACTCGGAAACAGTTCAGATCTGAAATTTAAAAATGTTGAAAACAACGGATATTCTTTTTTGGCCGTTTATATCATCACGATTGTTGAAAGCAATCAACTGGAAGATTTTATCCTTCCTTCTCTTGCTTCATTTGACGCGGAAAAAGCAAAAAGTGCAGATGATACATTAGACTTTCTTCTAAATCACGTTATTGCTTTAAAGGCGACCAGAAGAATAACAGATATGAATCTTGCCGTGAATGAACTGCTCATGGGGAATACTGTTATCTTTATAGAAGGCCAAACTAGCTGCATTGCGGCTGGAACGGACAAGTTTCCTGAGCGGAGTATTTCAAATCCCAAAGCACAGCGTACACTTAAAGGCCCTGATATAGGTTTTAATGAAAATATTTCTTCGAATACAGCGCTTATCAGAAAAGTTATCAGAGATCCAACACTCAGGATCGAGTCTCCAGAATCTATTGATTCGAATACCAAAATTTCCATTGTTTACATGGAAGGGAAAGCCGATCAGGAAATTTTAAAAGAACTGAAAGAAAAATTATCTACTATAAAAATGGATGTGATCCTTGATTCCAATTATCTAGAAGAAACCCTGACAAGCTCATCAAGTTCCATCTTTCCGCTAACCCTTTCGACCGACAGGCCGGACGTTGTCTGCAGTGAAGTTCTCGAGGGCAGGATTGCTCTCATTGTTGACGGATCGCCATTTGTTGTTACACTGCCAACCGTATTTGTCCAGCTGTTTCAGTCGCCTGATGATTACTACTTTCTTACTAAAAAAATATTTGTGAAACGGTTTTCCAGGATTTTAATATACTGCTTTGCAATCTTGCTTCCAGCCTTATACATTGCGTTCACCATTTATCATCCGGGGCTGATACCCACGAATCTGCTTGTGGGAATCGTTACACAGAGGGAATTTGTCCCGGCTCCTACTGTCGTGGAAACCGTCGTTTTTTATTTTCTGATTTTAATTATTACAGAAAGTTCACTTAGACTTCCCCAATCTGTTGTCTTTACAGTCACTGTTTTTGCTGCGATCGTTTTGGGGCAATCTGCTGTGGAAGCTTATCTTGTTCAGCCATTTACACTTGTTGTCTTAAGTGCATCTTACATTTTTTCAAGCATTATACCAGTCTATACACTTGCACCCGTTTCACAAAAGCTGACAATCATCTTTATGTTTTTGGCATCCATTCTTGGATTCTTTGGAATCATTGCGGGAATTTTGTATTACTTGCTGCAGCTGTCATCCTCTAGATCATTCGGCGTCCCTTATCTCGCGCCGTTTGCACCATTTAAGCTGGAAGACCAAAAGGATGCTGCAGTCAGGCTGCCTATATATGAACAGCTGAATAATAAGAAAACCTTTACGACGGAAGAAAAAGACCGCCTGAAAAATGATTAGGGAGGATGCTATGAAGAAAAAACTATGGACAGCAATCTTTTTCGCCGTCCTTACTCTTGGCGGCAGTGTGTTTATTTCAAAAAACGTGGAAGATACGCTTATTAAATCCATTGCCATTGTATCTGCGATTGGTATTGATTCGAGTAATGAAGGGTATGAAGTAACCCTCCAGGTAATTAATACAGCATCAAAACCCGATTCATCAGGTGATGAACCTGGTTCAATCATTTACCGTCAATCGGGAAAAACAATTTCACAAGCAATGAAAAACATCTCAAATCGAAATTCAAGGAAGCTTTTTCTTGACAGCGCAGAACTGATTCTGATAGGAGATGAAATAGCAAAAGAAAAAGGAATCAAAGACATTACCTCCTTTTTTTTAACGGAGTCTGAGATCTCATCAAGCATAAAAATCATGGTTACAAAAAATTTTCCCGCAAGTAAAATCTTAAAGACCATAACCCCTGTACAAAAGGTTTCTTCAAAAAGAATAAATGAAATTCTATATAACAATGAAACAAACATTGGAACCGCTGTTAATATGTATCCAATTAAAGTCATGAACGATTTGCTCAGAAACATAAAGCAAACCGCACTTCCATTTGTTACCTTAAGCAGCGATGATGAGATTGCTTTTACAAAAGAAAACATTTCTGCTACTGAACCGGCAGTTCTGCTGGTCATAAACGGAATGGCCTATTTCAAGCAGGATAAGCTTGCAGGTTATTTGGACAGGGATGAAAGTAAAGTCTATAATGCGTTCACGAACAGAATAAAAAAGACAAGTATCGAGACAGGATGCGGAACAGATGACCAGGGATATTTTACGATTAGCATTACAAGGTCAAAAACCAAAGTCGAACCTGAGTATCAAGAAGGCAAGCCCTCTTTTCATGTAATATTCAAGGCTAAAGGGAAAGTATTAGAAAGCACATGCAAACAGGCCAAAATAAAAAATCTTGAATCCAAGGCTGAAGCGTTCTTGAAAAGCGAAATGAATTCCCTGATAGCCAAAAGTCAGGAGGAAAACAATGATTATCTTGGTGTTTTAAAAGAGGTTTATTTAAAAAATCCTTTTGAATTTAACGAGATCAACAAAAATTGGAGCGAATTGTATCCATCTGTTCCAATTACAGTAGATGTAGACTTGACGATTGAGAAAATGGGGGACGTTAATAAAATACCCTAAACCATATAAACAAAGGATGATAGAATGATCAATCAGCAGATAACCCCTTATCAGGTTTTTTCATTAATGGTACTGTTTCTCCTCGGCAGCACAGTTGTTGTCGGACTTAGTATTGATGCAGAGGAAGAGGCATGGCTTGTGAACTTGATTGCGATGATTGCTGGTGTAGGAATCTATTTTCTGTATAACTGGCTGCTCCGCATTCATCAAAGCAGAATAACCTTTTCAGAGCTTTTAAAAACAGGTTTCGGCAAATGGGGAGGGAAATTTGTACTTGGCCTTTATTCGGCTTATTTCCTTTATATCGGCATGAGAGTGGTGAAGGATTTTGAATTTTTTATCAGCTCCGTTCTTTTTTACAACATTCAGACATGGGTAATTGGTCTCGTTTTTGTTCTGCTGGCAGGCTATGCCTGCATCTTAGGCTTAGAGGCCATTGCAAGAGTTTCAGAACTGCTCTTTTTCGGAAGCATCCTGCTGATTGCACTAACTACCTTAATTACCGTCTTAACGCCATTGTTTGAATGGACAAATGTTCTTCCGCTTATAAAACCGGACTGGAAGACGGTTATTGGAAATATTTTCCCTGCCAAGATTACCTTTCCATTTGGAGAATTGGTCGTTTTTCTCATGATTTTCCCCGCTGTTAATGATCAAAGTTTTCTTCTGAAAAAAGGCTGGACGGCTGTCGTATTAAGCGGATTGATCATCATTGCGATTACAGAATCCATTATCGGCATGTTAGGGGCAAAAATTGCGAAATTCTTTTCCTATCCTCTCATTAAAACAATTGAAACCATTGATTTGCTGGATTTTTTTCAGCATGTGGAGATTTTGTCTGTCATAGTCTTTTTCTTTGTAGGTTTTATTAAGGTGGTGCTTTTCCTTTATGCATCTGTAAAAGGCTTATCTGAGGTATTGCCAAAAGTTAAAAATAACTATCTTGTATATGCTGCTATTTCCGCTGGATTTACTTCAACTTTTTTTATGGCAGACAGCATTAATGAGCATATCAAGATCGGGCTGGAAGTTGTTCCAGTATATATCCACCTGCCATTTCAATTTGGGGTTCCTATTTTGTTGCTGATTATCCTTCTGATTAAAGCGCATCTTCAGAAAAAGAATGCGCCTGTGCAATAATAACAGTTGCAAAACCGTCTGGGGAAGAGTAGACTTTTTAACAAACGTAAATATGAAATCGGGAGCTTGTGGAATCAGGCTGAGAGTACGGCTAACTGCCGAAGACCGAATGAACCTGTTGGATAATGCCAGCGCAGGGATGTGATTCAAGGATACATATGAGCACTTTGCCGCGGCAGAGTGCTCTTTATTTTTAGGAGGGGAAAACATGATAGAACCGAAGACAATTGCAGCGGCTTTAGAAAAACTAAGAACAGAAAAACCTCTGGTGCACAATATTACAAATGTGGTAGTCACAAATTTTACAGCCAATGGCCTTTTGGCAATCGGGGCATCCCCAGTCATGGCTTATGCAAAAGAAGAAGTGGCAGATATGGCTAAAATTGCAGGGGCACTCGTATTAAATATTGGTACTTTAAATGAAGAAAATGTAGAAGCGATGCTGATTGCAGGTAAATCTGCAAATAAGCATAACGTGCCGGTTATTTTTGATCCGGTTGGGGCAGGGGCAACACCGTATCGTACGGAAACGGCACGCAAAATCGTTAAGGAATTGAGTGTCGCTGTTGTAAGAGGGAATGCTGCAGAAATAGCTAATGTAGTTGGAGAAAACTGGGCGATTAGAGGAGTCGACTCCGGTGATAGCGAAGGAGACTTAATTGCGCTTGCTGTAAAAGCTGCAAAACAGTTAAACACGATTGCCGTAATTACTGGAGAACAAGATATTGTTTCAGATGGGTCAAAAACGTATATTTGCAATAATGGTGATTCCCTTTTAACTAAAGTAACGGGTGCAGGATGTTTGTTAACCTCTGTTATCGGCGCATTTTGTGCAGTTGAAAAAGACCATGTTCTTGCTTCAGCAGCAGCACTTGCGGTATACGGGATTGCAGCGGAACTTGCAGCGAAAGGCATTGAATATGAAAGCCCAGGCAGCTTTCAAATCGAGCTTTTGAACAATCTTTATCATATATCAGCAGAAGACATTCAAAAAATGTCTTTGCTAGAGGAGGTTAACCATGTCAATCTCTAAAGCACTTACGATTGCAGGCTCTGACAGCGGGGGAGGAGCAGGAATTCAGGCAGATTTAAAAACGTTTCAAGAATTGAATGTGTATGGAATGTCTGCCATTACTGCGATAACCGCACAAAACACGCTGGGTGTCCATGGGGTCTTTCCTTTAACAGCGGAAGCGGTTGTGCAGCAGATTGAAGCGATTGGCTCAGATCTTGGAGCTGACGCTATAAAAACAGGGATGCTCTTTAATAGTGAAATTATTGAGGCAGTTTCTGAACAAATTAAAATTTTTAACTGGAGCAAAGTGATTGTAGATCCTGTTATGATTGCAAAGGGGGGTGCATCACTTTTGCAGGATGAAGCAGTCGAAGCAGTGAAAAACCATTTGCTTCCGCTTGCTTTGATTGTTACTCCAAACATTCCAGAAGCTGAAGTGCTGACAGGCATGAAAATTCATACTCTTGATGATCGCCGGGCTGCAGCTGAAATTCTGCACTCTTTAGGCGTCAAGAATGTTGTCATTAAGGGCGGGCATGTTGAAAACGAAAACCAGTTAGTGGATTTATTATATGATGGAACTGAGTTCAGTTATTTTTCAAGTGAACGGATAGAGACAAAAAATACGCATGGTACGGGTTGTACATTTGCAGCAGCAATCACAGCTGAAATGGCTAAAGGAAACACAGTCTATCATTCAGTAGAAACCGCCGTGTCATTTATTCAGGAAGCGATTAAAGAAGATCTTGAAATAGGGCAGGGGCACGGACCTACAAATCATTGGGCTTACCAGCAGAAAAAGAGGCAATCTTTACATGTGGAATGAGGAAATGCGTTCAAAACTCCAGCTGTATTTTATCATGGGAAGCACAAACTGTAAGCAAGATCCTGAAAAAGTCCTCCTGGATGCCATTGATGGAGGCATTACGATGTTTCAGTTCAGGGAAAAGGGAGAAGGCGCTCTTACAGGAACTGAAAAAATAAACCTGGCACAGAAACTGCAGCATCTATGCAAAGAGCATGCCATTCCATTTATCGTAAATGATGACATAGAACTCGCTCTTGCTTTAAACGCGGATGGGGTTCATATCGGTCAGGATGATGAAGATGCAAGTACAGTCAGAAAGAAATTAGGTGAAGGAAAAATAGTAGGTGTTTCAGCCCATGCGCTTATGGAAGTTAAGAAGGCTATTGCTGATGGAGCCGACTATATCGGGGCTGGACCCATTTATCCGACACGTACAAAGGCAGACGCTGAACCTGTTAAAGGAACTTCTCTTATTGAAGAAGTAAGGAAAACCGGTATAAGGATTCCTATTGTTGGCATTGGCGGAATTAATGAAGGGAATGCCAGTGCGGTAATAGATGCAGGAGCAGATGGAGTATCCGTAATTACTGCAATCAGTCTTGCGGCAGATGTGTTTGAACGTTCTTCTGCATTGAAGAAAGCAGTTGCTGGAATTTCAGAGTAATAGAAAACGTGCAAATCTTGAGAATGATTTGCACGTTTTTTGTTTCTTTAATTTTTTAACTTGGATGATTGACCAGAATGTTAAATTGTTTAAAAAGGATTAAAAGAAAAAGCATAGAATTAAAGGGAGAAAGATTTTAATAAAAAAGCATCAATAATATTATTATGTAAAGTGGAGCGGATAAAATGATAAAGCACCTAAACCATAAAGATTACAGCACAGCAGAAAAAATTCTGGGGATACAAATCCCAGCTTACCTATGTGAAGCAGAAATAATCGGGTTCAGAGATATCCCCCAGCTTAAAGAAACCCCGGATGACATTGCTGCTTCAACAGAAACCTTTATTGGCTGGATGATGGATCATGATATTCGCGGTGTACTGTCTTATGAAAGGGGAGAAGAATCTTTCAATATTTGCAGATTAGTCGTTCATCCTGACTTTTTTCGATTAGGAATTGCTTCAACTCTGCTTGATTATCTTTTAAAAAAGAATTTGAATAAAAGAGTGACAGTATCTACCGGATCAAAGAATCACCCTGCTATAGCACTTTATCAATCTTTTGGTTTTGAAAAAACAAAAGAAATTGAAGCAGCTCCCGGTTTAAAAATAACATTGCTTCAAAACGGAAGAACAGATTAAATTCTGTTCTTTTTTTTGTGAGAATATGTAATTGAACCATAGGTATGATGTTCTAGAATGAACGCGTATTTTTAAAGAATGTATAGGCAGGAATGACTGATTTTTCAGAAGTGATTGACATTGATAATCATTTTCAATTAAGATTTATGTGTATTCACTTACAAGGAAGTAAGGAGCTGAATCCTATAGAAACGCGATATGAATTTGAAGCCATCATAGAGGACAGAGAGTTAAATCATACGATTTCGCTTCGTCCGTTAAAAATGACAGATTTAGACATATTATATGACTGGATGCACCAGCCCCATATTGCTCCTTTCTGGAAGCTGAATGTGAGTATAGAAGATTTTTATGCTTATTTAGAACGCTCAGTCAAAGCAGAGCACAAACGAGTGTTTCTATGTTTTGTAGATGACTTGCCTGCAGGCTATCTCATTGCTTATTCAATTCAGCATGATTCAATTAGTGACTTTTATCAGGCAGAACCGGGCGATCTTGGGATGCATTTATTAATTGGACCAAGAGAGCTTTTAAATAAAGAGGATGGCTTAATGATTGTCAGGGCGATGACTGCATTTCTTATGAAAAAATTCGGACCTGGAAGAATCATTGGCGAACCTGATATCAGAAACCGGATCGTCATTCCAATTTTAAAAGAGATTGGCGGATATGTTGCAGATACCATTTTGCTCCCTCACAAAAAAGCTGCACTCGTTATAGGGGAACACTATCGCTTTAAAGATTATATGTCTAATAAAAAAGTAACTTTTATCAAACTTCCAAGTGAAGATATTGAGCTATTAAATGTGGAAGGCAGGAGCAATATGTGAAAACTCATCTCCCTATTGATGATGATATGAAAGAACTGCTGGACAGAATAGGTGCAAGAATGGCTGAACTCAAACACCCTCCATTAAGCGAGTTATCTGCTCTGCAGTCAAGGTATTTTTATAAAGAAGCACGAACATTTTTTCAAAGGATTGAAGTAAACGGCTTAATGATTTACAACGAAAAGATTCAATCAGCTAATCATATTATTCCAGTACGAATTTATCAGCCAAAGTCATCGGAACTGCTGCCTGTATTGATATTTATGCATGGCGGAGGATGGGTATTTGGAGATCTCGAAAGTGCGGATTCCATGTGCCGGTATTTTGCAAAAAACGCCAATTGCCTGATTGTGTCCGTCGGATACCGGCTTGCGCCAGAGCACCCATTTCCTGCAGCGCTTATGGATGTTCTTGCTGTTTCAGAATGGGTTCCTCCCAACATCTCAAAATGGAATGGGAATCCAGCACAACTTGCACTTGGAGGAGAATCTTCAGGAGCAAACCTTGCAGCCGCAGCTGTCAATTGGATAAATGATCAGGGAAAACAGACGTTTAGATTGCAGGTTTTAATCACGCCTGTATTGAATCACAATTTTGACACAGAGTCTTATCGTTCCGGCTATTCGTTTAATCTGACAAAAGAAAAAATGGAATGGTTCTGGAATCATTATTTAAACGATCAAGAACAGGGGAAGAATCCATATGCATCACCGCTCCTTGCTGTAAAGGCAAGCGCCACTCCGGCAATGATCGTGACTGTCCAATATGATCCATTAAGAGATGAAGGAAAGCAATATGCTGAAAAGCTTAAAGATTCAGGAGTTCCTGTCACATATCTATATTATGAAAAGCTGCTGCACAGCTTCCCAAATATGATAGGGCAAGTAAACAGGGCGGATCTTGCGATGATTGATTTGACTAATCAGCTAAAACTATTGCTGAGAAAAAATTTTTAATTTTTTTAAATGAGAATGAGAATTATTTTCAAATAAGAAAGGTGATTATTTATGCTAACGAATGAGTTTTACTTAAGCAGCCAGCGCAAGAGAGAATCGAATGCAAGGTCTTATCCGCGCAGAATTCCAATCGCGATCAGTGAGGCAGAAGGGATTTATGTGAAAGATGTTGAGAATAAAACCTACATAGATTGTTTGGCAGGGGCAGGCACTCTGGCACTTGGACACAATCATCCGGTAGTGATAGAAGCAATGGAAAATGTGATAAAAGGCAAGCGCCCGCTGCATACGCTCGATCTTACTACACCAATGAAAGAGGAGTTCGTTGAGGAACTGTTCGACGCTCTCCCGAAAAAATTTGCCGAAAATGCAAAAATCCAATTTTGCGGCCCATCAGGCTCTGATGCGATAGAAGCGGCAATGAAACTTGTAAAAACAGCAACTGGCAGAGGCGGCATGCTATCCTTCCAGGGCGGTTATCACGGGATGACAAATGGCTCGCTTAGTCTAATGGGCAACCTTGGACCGAAAAGCAAAATACCCAATTTAATGTCTGACGTTCACTTTCTCCCATATCCTTATTCGTACCGCTGTCCGTTTGGCATAGGAGGAGACGAGGGTGCAGCGATCGGCTCCACTTTCATAAACCGTACTCTGAACGATCCGGAATCGGGTATTGTGAAACCTGCGGGCATGGTCATGGAAATCGTGCAAGGGGAAGGCGGCGCCATTCCAGCTCCTGATGCATGGGTAAGACAAGTACGAAAGATTTCAAATGAACAGCAAATTCCTCTCATCATCGATGAAGTGCAGACAGGCTTTGGCCGCACTGGAAAAATGTTTGCCTTTGAACATGCTGATATCAACCCTGATGTTGTTGTTCTTTCAAAAGCAATCGGAGGAACACTGCCTTTAGCGGTTGTTGTTTATCATAAAGATCTTGATCAATGGGAACCTGGAGCACATTCCGGCACTTTCCGCGGGAATCAGATTGCGATTGCTGCCGGAACAGCAACAATGAAATTTATTAAGCAGGAAAAGCTTGATGAACAGGCAGCACTGCTTGGCGATTTCTTAATGCTGCGCTTAAAACAAATGAAGCAAGAAGTAACGTCTATTGGAGATGTTCGGGGATTAGGACTGATGGTAGGCGCTGAAATTGTAGATAAAACCGCAGCTGAAGATGCCATTGGCAGTTATCCTGCGCATCCGAAGCTCGCGAAGCTTATCCAGCAGGAATGCTTTAAACGGGGGCTTATCCTTGAGCTTGGGGGGCGCTTTGGCAGTGTGGTCCGGTTCTTGCCGCCGCTGATCATTTCAAGAGAACAGCTTGACACGGTATGTGATATATTTTTCGAATCTGTTAAAGCTGCAGAAAGAACACTCAGCCCAAGATTAGTTTAGGATGTGGATCATATGATGTCAGCAGTCAAAGAAAAAACAACTTTTGAACATCTATTTTTATCAAATCATCAATTAAGCTTTCAATGTTATGAAAATCAAATGACGCATGCGATGAACTCCGTTAAAAGGATAATGTCATCCAAGGATCCATACAGCGGGTTAAGTCCTTTTGACGTGAAGAATGAATTAGATCAAGATTTTCCAGACTTTCAGCCTAAAACGAATCAAAATGAGCAAACGGTATATGAAAAGCTTACGGATACCATCACTTCAAATACCATTCATGTCAGCCATCCATCAACTGCTGCACATCTTCACTGTCCGCCAATGATTCCGGGTTTAGCAGCTGAAGCCATTATTTCCGGCTTAAACCAATCCATGGATTCATGGGATCAAAGCGGCGCAGCTACTATGGTTGAGCAGTATGTTATGAATGGACTGTGCGGATTGTTCGGGCTTCCTGATGGAGATGGTGTGATGACAAGCGGCGGAACTCAGTCTAATTTAATGGGGCTGCTGCTTGCAAGAGAACGTGCTGCTTTAAAATTTTGGAACTGGAATAGTAAAAAGAAAGGTCTTCACCCTGAACAGCATCGTCTGAAAATCCTCTGTTCAGAAGCAGCCCATTTTTCAGTACAGCAGGCAGCGTCAATTTTAGGATTAGGTGAAGATTCTGTTGTTTTAGTAAAAGCGGATGGAAAATACCGAATGTGTATGGAAGATTTAGCTTCATGCATTGACGATCTGAAACAAAAGGGCGATTTGCCTTTTGCTCTGATCGGCACAGCAGGAACAACAGACTTTGGCAGCATTGATCCGCTTGCGGAAATGAGCAGCGTGGCTATAGAACATGATCTGTGGTTTCATGCAGATGCTGCTTATGGAGGCGGACTTGTCTTAACAGATACCCATAAGCATAAACTTGCTGGTTTAGAGAAAGCAGATTCCATTACCGTAGATTTTCATAAAATGTTTTATCAGCCAATCAGCTGCGGAGCATTTCTGGTAAAGAACAGGGAGTCATTTTCATTTATCATGCATCATGCGGATTACTTGAATCCAATTGAAGACGAGAAAAATGATATCCCGAATTTAGTTTCTAAATCCATTCAGACAACAAGACGCTTTGATGCACTGAAACCGTTTCTGTCCTTTCAATTAGTTGGAAAAGAAGAGTGGGATGAGATGATTGATCACACGCTGCTTCTATCACAGAAAACGTATGAGCTGCTGAAAAAAGACTGTGAATTCACTGTCTATCACCAGCCTGAATTGAGCACGGTTGTTTTCAGATACATCGGGACGGACTTTTTACCAAATGAGCAGCTCAATCAATTAAACTATCAAATCCGGGAAATTCTTCTGAAAAATGGAGAAGTGATCATAGCCCGGACGAAGGTGGACGGCAATGCTTGTCTGAAATTCACCTTTTTGAACCCATTAACAAGAATGAGTGATGTTGAAAAAATCATCAGAAGAATGAAGGAAATCGGAGAAGATGAAACAAGGAGGCTGCATGATGAACAAACTTGAAGCGATGGCTCTTGCTGAAAAAGCAACTCTGCAAAGCTATTTAAATTGCTTTCTGCGTGAAACAAACAGCGGGAATCTTAGTGAAGATGCACCTGCTGCATTAAGAAAGAAGCACATTAAAAAATGGAAATGGATTCATGTTCGTTTACACAAGCAAAATTCTAACCTTTATATCCCTGCAAGCTATCTATCGGAGACAGGACGTCACTTGTTAGAATATCCTGTTTACTGTGAAAATGAGGAAATCGATTACATAACATGCATTGAAAAAACAATGAAAGAACTGGATTCAAATTCAGCTGAAAAAAACGAAGAACTGCTTTTACGAGTCAAACAAAGCTGTGAATCCATGGCTCAATTTCTAGAAGAGCGAGCTAAAGATGTGAAAGAGCTATATCAAACCTCATTTGATTTTATTGCAGCTGAACAGTCCCTTTTGTTTGGCCATTTGCTTCATCCGGCACCAAAAAGCAGACAGGGAATGACTGAATCGGATATGAAGACGTATTCACCAGAATTAAAAGGAGCATTTCCGCTGCATTATTTTAGAGCTCGTGCAGAGTCTATTTATTCAAAGTCAACAGTGCCAAAGTCCGCAATTGACCTTATAAAGCAGCTTGTCAAGGATGACCCGGAGATCGATGATGCGTTTAAAGAGAGGTACGCAGGCGAGGATGAGTATGCGCTTCTTCCCATCCATCCGTGGCAAGCAGAGTATTTGCTTAGAGACTCATCTGTTCAAGAATTCATTCAGGCAGGGAAACTTGAAAATCTTGGACAGCAGGGACGGGCATTTTATGCAACTTCATCTCTGCGGACGGTCTATCATCCCGATGTATTGTTCATGCTCAAGTTTTCACTTAATATCAAAATCACCAATTCTGTCCGGGCGAACCTGTTAAAAGAGCTTGAACGGGGAGTAGAAGTAAAAGAATTGATGGTCACACAGCTCGGAAGTGAGTTATCTGAGCAATATCCTGATTTTGAAATCATTCACGATCCTGCATTTATTACATTAAAGCTGCACGATCAAAAAGAATCAGGTTTTGAAGTCATACTCAGGGAAAACCCATTCTATAAAAAAAGGGCGGAACAAGCAACAGCTCTTGTTGCCCTTTGTCAGGACGGAATTTCGCCGCAATCATCAAGACTTGCGAGCATCATTCGTGACCTATCCAAAAAGGAAAATCGTTCAACAGAAGAAATCAGCACAGACTGGATGAAACGCTATTTGGCTATCTCTTTAAAGCCAATCCTTTGGCTTTATTTTGAAAAGGGAATTGCGCTTGAAGCACATCAGCAAAACAGCGTTGTTAAACTTGAAAATGGTTATCCATCGCGCTTTTTTTATAGAGACAATCAGGGCTTTTACTTTTGCGAATCAAAACATGATGAATTGAATTCATATCTCCCTGGGATCGGTTTGAAAAGTGAAACGGTTTGTTCTGACGCGGTTGCAGATGAACGATTGCGCTATTATTTCTTTTTTAACCATTTATTTGGACTTGTCAATGCATTTGGCACGGCAAATCTGGCAGACGAGGAGGATCTTCTTCATCTGATCAGGGAGGAATTGGAACAGATGTCACTTTCTGCAGATCATCCATCTCTTTTGCTGAAAACCTTGCTTGAAAACGGGACTTTGCCCTGCAAAGCAAATCTATTAACGAGATTCCACGATCTAGATGAACTGGTTGGACCGCTTGAAACGCAGTCAGTTTATGTACAAGTGCGAAACCCTTTATTCACAAAAAAGGAGGCCTTTGCAAGGAAATGAATCAGCTTGAGACCAATTTATCCATAACATTTCGAAAAGCGGAATTTGAACATGACGCTGCCATGCTTCATAAGTGGCACCACGAACCTCACGTCATTCCATATTGGAATCAAGATTTTCCGTTCAGCCAATATACGAAACATCTAAAAAAGCTTTTGGCGGATGATCATCAAACGCTGTGGATCGGGCATGTGGACAGTGTGCCAATGAGCTATTGGGAAACGTATTGGGCAAAGGATGACATCATTGGAGATTATTATGGATCAGAGCCTTACGATCAGGGTGTTCATTTGCTGATCGGTGATCCTGCTTATCTTGGTAAAGGTCTTTCTCTGCCAATGCTCCATGAAATCATGAAACAGATGTTTACAGACAAACGGACACAGAGGATCGTTGCTGAGCCTGACAGCCGAAATAAAAAAATGATTCATGTTTTCAAGAAATGCGGATTCCTTCCGCAAAAGGAAATTCAGCTGCCGGATAAAAAAGCACTTTTCATGATTTGTGAAAGAGAAGATTTCGAACGGGGGCCAGAGAATGGTTTATGACGTAATTGGAGTAGGACTTGGACCGTTTAATCTTGGAATGGCAGCATTATTGGATGATGTAGAGGATTTAGAGGTGCTCTTTTTTGATCAAAAGCCAGAATTTAATTGGCATGAAGGACTTTTGATCGAAGGGACAACCTTACAGGTGCCATTTTTGGCTGATGCGGTTTCCATGGTCAATCCGACAAGCAAATACAGCTTTCTGAATTATCTTCATCATCAAAAAAGACTTTATCATTTCTATTTTCTTGAATCGTTCCATATTCCGCGCAGAGAATATAATCACTATCTGCAGTGGGTAGCAGCAGAGCTTGATAGCTGCAAATTCGGAAAACGGGTTGCAGATGTTTTGCATCATACTGAAGGATACGAAGTCCTTGTTGAAGATGTTTGCACCGGGGAAATGGAACGCTTTATAGCCCGTCATGTCGTTCTTGGAATGGGAAGTGCTCCGAATATTCCGGAATGGTCAGCTAGAGGGCAATCAGACAATCTTTTTCACTCGGCTGAATTTTTGCATAGGAAAAAAGAGAGTTTGCAGGCTGACACGGTTTCTGTCATTGGTTCTGGTCAAAGTGCGGCGGAAATTTTCCTTGAGCTGCTGAAAGATCAAAATGAGTATGGCTATCAATTAAATTGGCTTACTCGTACGGAAGGATTTTTCCCCATGGAGTATTCGAAGCTTGGACTTGAGCATTTTTCGCCTGACTACACAGAGTACTTTTACAGGCTTCCGCAGGAAGTAAAGGATACGATCGTGCCAAAACAGGATTCTCTTTATAAAGGAATCAGTGCAGATACGATTGCTGAAATCTATGATCTTTTATATGAAAGAACGATTGCGGGACAAAAGCCGGATGTTCACTTATTGGCCAAAACAGCCGTACTTGATATTGCGGCAGCCAGTTCAGATTTACAATTAGAATGTCATCAATGGGAGCAGGGGAAAGCCTTTAACCTGCATTCAGATATCGTCATCGCAGCTACCGGCTATAAGACTGTATGGCCAAGCGCTTTTGGAAATCTATCAAATCTTTTGAAATGGGACAGCAGGAACCGTCCAGTTGTCTCGAAAGATTATGAACTAGAGCTGCATGATAAAAGGGAAAACAAAATCTATATTCAAAACGGTGAAATGCACACTCACGGGGTAGGCGCACCCGATCTTGGATTAGGCGCTTACCGGAATGCTAAGATCATTAATCAGCTTGCTTGTAGAGAAGTGTTTGATCTGCCTGAAAAAAATGTCTTTCAGCATTTTGGAACAAGCCATTTTGTCCGCAGCAAACAAACAGTATAGGAGAGTGAGAGAGATGTCAGCTGAACAAAAGTGGAATGCAGAAGATTGGAAGAAAGCGAGCAGACGGCTGCTTGCTAAAATGATCTCCGAGTTTTTATACGAAGAAATGATCCAGGCGGAAAAAAAGGATGACAAATATATTGTGAACTTTGAGAGCGGAATATCCTACCGCTTTCTGGCTGAAAAAAGGCTTATGGACAGCTATTGGGTTGATGCTCATT
Organism: Peribacillus frigoritolerans; assembly: GCF_004358755.1. Lineage (GTDB taxonomy): Bacteria > Bacillota > Bacilli > Bacillales > Bacillaceae > Bacillus_P. The sequence goes on from NZ_SMZY01000001.1 coordinate 1,122,990, forward strand.
CTATTGAAACAAATAGACATGGTTCATGGGAAGAAGCTGGGAATCCCGTTGAGTTTTTATTGGACCTGCAAAAGGAAATAAACATAAAGCCTTTTACCGCTGCCTATTTAATAGAAGAATATAAACGCACTCTGCTTGCTGATGCCCATATCATCGCCAATCAGCAGGACAGTTCGACTGCAGATTTAACAGATTCGGACTATGCAGAGCTTGAAGGGGAGATGACAGGGCATCCCTGGATCACTTATAACAAAGGGCGCATAGGATTTTCCTATTCAGATTACCTGCAATATGCCCCTGAACAAAAGCAGCAGACAACACTTGACTGGATTGCCGTTTCAAAGGAGTGGGGGACGTTCCATTCAACAAAAGAAGTAGAGTATGACAGGTTAATAGAAAGCGAGATCGGGCATTCTGCAATAAGAGAATTTAATGAAAAGCTAATTAATAAAGGACTGCAGCCTGAAAGCTTTTTCTTTATGCCTGTCCATGAGTGGCAGTGGAATCACGTGATTGTTCAGCTGTTTTCAGAAGAGCTTTTTGAAAAGCGGATCATCTACCTTGGCAGAGGAGAAGATCATTACCTGCCGCAGCAGTCCATCCGGACATTTGTCAATATAGATCATAAAAAGAAGCATCACGTAAAGCTGCCAATGAGTATTTTGAATACATTAGTATATAGGGGATTGCCGTCTGAACGTGTGGTGCTGGCACCAGAAATTACTGCTCACATTCAAGGGATCCGGGACAATGATTCATTTTTGAGAGATAAATGCAGGGTTATTCTCCCTGGAGAAGTGGCGAGCATGAATTACCATCATCCTGATTACGTAAAACTAGAAGGAGCTCCGTATCAATTTATGGAAATGCTTGGAGTCATTTGGCGCGAAAGCATCTACTCATTCTTAGACGCGGGAGAACAGGCCATTACTCTTGCCGCCCTTTTATATGAAGGGGAAGACGGGAAATCATATACACTGGAATTGATAGAAAAGTCCGGCCTCAGCGTGGAAGAATGGACAGAGCAGCTGTTTGAAGTTCTCCTGCCGCCGCTTCTGCACTATCTTTATCAATACGGAACGGTCTTTTCACCGCATGGACAAAATACGGTTGTCATTTTAAAAGACTATAAACCTCACAGACTTGCTGTGAAGGATTTTGTGGATGATGTCAATATCAGCGATCAGCCGCTGACAGAGCTTAATACCATTTCGGGAGAGCTAAAAACCGTGCTGAGGAGTGAAGCGCCTGAAGGATTGTGCCAATTCATTTTCACTGGATTATTTGTCTGCCATTTCAGGTATTTAGCCGATATCCTTCACAGAAGAACTGACTTTGATGAAACGAGATTTTGGAATAAGCTGAGAGAATCAATCCTTTCCTATCAAGCTGAATTTCCGGAACTGAAAGAACGATTCGAACTCTTTGACCTCCTGAGGCCGACATTTAAAAAGCTCTGTCTCAACCGCAACCGTATGATCGAATATGGCTATGGAGATGGAGATGACCGGCCTCATGCTTCTGAGTTTGGACAAGTGAACAACCCGTTGGCAATTGAAGAATATGTCATCGGATAAAAGAGACCAAAAGGGTCTCTTTTTTTTATGCATAACACTTACAAAAGTGCATAAATTACTTACATATCATTATAAAAACTTGAATAATAAAGGGTAATACATTATAATCACTTACAAAAGCTTAAAACCTATGTTATTGTAGAAACATTTCTGAAAGTTAGGTGGGCATTTTGTACCAAGAAGAAAGGCTAATCTCCATTATTGACTATTTAAAAGAAAATAAACGAATAACGGCCGATCAAATATGTTCGCTTTATGATGTTTCCAAAGATACCGCGAGGCGCGATCTCGTCAAGCTGGAAGAGCAGAAACTGATTATCCGGACAAGAGGCGGGGCTATTTTGCCAAGCTCGCATACTGAAATTAAAGATTATCAAAACCGTCTCCAGACAGTTTCTTATGAAAAAGAATTAATAGGAAGAAAAGCGGCAAGTCTGATCAATGAAGGCGACAGAATCATTTTAGATGCCTCCACAACTGTCCAGGCATGTGCAGAGTTTATTGATGTGAAATATGCGGCCATTATTACGAATTCCATTAATCAGGCCGATATTTTATCAACGAAACCAGGGATTCAGATTCACCTCCTTGGAGGAGAACTTCAGAAAGAGCACCGTTTCTTATATGGATCCTCAGTGGTGGAAAAACTTTCAAAATATCAGGTTGATAAAGTATTTATAGGCGTTGTGGGCATTTCTGAGAGAGGGCTGTCCATTGCGCATGAAGAGGACGGAATGGTCAAGCGGAAAATGATCAATCAGGCAAATCAGGTTATCGCGCTTGCAGATCATTCAAAGCTTGGTGTTACTGATTTTTTTCTTTACGCAGAACTTCATGAAGTCGATTTGCTAATAACAGATAAAGAACCTGATAAATCATTCAGAGACCTGCTTGATAAACATAACGTTGAATTGCTTGTGGCAGAGGAGGAAATGGAATGACAAAATTAATTGCTATAGACCTCGATGGAACATTATTAAACAGTGAGAATAAAATCAGCGAAGAAAATCTGAAAGCGATAAAAGCTGCACAAAAAGAGGGAATTGAGGTGGTTGTAGCTACTGGCAGAGCCCATTTTGATGTCAAGGAAATTTTTAAGGATACAGGCGTAAAAACATGGGTTATTGCTGCTAATGGAGCGACGATACACAATCCAGAAGGGGCATTGTTTCATTCACAGCCTATGGAAAAGGATACAGCAGCTGAGGCTCTTCAATTTTTGGAACGCAATCATTACTATTATGAAGTGTTCGGCCGTGATGCTATTTATACCCCGCAAAGCGGTAGAGAGCTTTTAAATATTGAAATTGACCGGATTGAAAGTGCCAATCCTGATGCGGACCGCTCACAGCTTCTTCAGGCTGCTGAAAAACAATACAGCCAAACAGGCTTTAGGTTTGTTGAATCGTATATGGACATTTTGAATCAAACAGAGGAAATCTATAATATTCTCGCTTTTTCTTTTCACCAGGAAAAGCTGGATGCAGGCTGGGAGACATTTAAAGACACAGAAAATATCACTTTGGTTACATCAGCCGCTCATAATTTTGAAATAGAGCATGAGCTTGCTTCTAAAGGGATTGCTCTTCAGAAATTGTCTGCCCATCTTGCCATTGAACTGAAAGACACTGCAGCCATCGGTGACAGCATGAATGACAAATCAATGCTTGAAATAGCGGGAAAGAGCATTGCTATGGGTAATGCACGCCCTGAAATTAAAGCGATCTGCAGGGATATTACTTTAACAAATGATCAGGACGGGGTAGAGCTAGCTATAAAAAGAATGATGGATGCTAAGCAGAAAGTCTGACAGAGAAGGCCGGCCTCTTGATAAAGAGGCCGGCCTTTTCTAAACGTTGTAATGATCATTATTTATATAATAAACAAGATGATCTGTCCATTGGTTATTTTCATACAGAAACCCTTGACGGATGCACTCAAACTTCATCCCCACACTCTCGGCAAGCTTAACAGAAGGATGGTTATCAAGATTAATATGCGCTTCAAGACGGTGATATTTCAACTGGTCAAACGCAAGCTCGATAGCCGCTTTAACAGCTTCTTTGCCGTAGCCCATTCTCCAAAATTGATTATGGATAGTATATCCCATCCGGGCCCACTGGAAATCATCACGAATCAGAGTAGAGAAATCTACATACCCAATATGCATCCCGTCTGATGACCTGAATATACCGAAGACATATGCTTTATCTTTTTTCATGAGCTGATGGTGTTTCTCTGCGAAAGCAGCAAACCATTCTGGTGTGCACACGCTCATATCCAGTCTGCCTTCATCATATTTGTGCTGTTTCGGTCTTCTATTTATATAGGCAGATAGCCAAGTTAAATAGTCAGTTGACTGATAAGGCCTGATGATCAGGCGGCCGGATTTAGTATAATAATTTGCCAAAGCATATCCCTCTTTCTTTTTGGCTGTTTTCGCATTGAGCCTAAACTTTAAAATTGACTTTCACTTTCCAGTGCGTTAACACTACCGCTCACTTTTTAAATAAATTGGCAGAAAAATTGTGAATGAAGTACCGGCACCAGGTTCGCTTTTCACATATATTTGTCCATTCATAGCTTTAACGATGCTGAAAGATACCATCATTCCAAGACCGGTTCCGTTTGATTTAGTAGAGAAATAAGGCTCCCCAAGTCTCAGCACCTGATCTTCAGTCATACCTTTACCGTGGTCAGATATTACGATTTTGATGCTGGAGTGATCCTTTGATGTTGAAACTTCGATTGATCCCCCAGCTGAATAAGACTCGATTCCATTTTTGAGTATATTAATCAGTGATTGTTTAAGTTTTAACGGATCTCCAAGGACAAAAATGTTTTCAGAGCTGAAGCTTTCCTTAAACTGGACGTTTTCCATTTGCGCCAGAGGAGTCAAGACGTTGATGCAGTTTCTGAGCTCTGAATGAATATCGATTGAATGATTATCTTCAGCTTCTGGCCTTGCGAAAGTCAAGTAATCTTTGATTATGTTTGTGGCACGGTCTAACTCATTTAATGAGATTTCTATGTATTTTTCCTTTTTTTTCTGGCTGATATCTTCTTCCCGCAAAAGCTGCAGAAATCCTTTTGTTGTTGTCAGAGGGTTGCGGACTTCATGAGAAATGCTTGCTGCCAGGTGACTGACTACTTCCAGTTTCTCGGCTTTAATGACTCTTTTCAGCAAATTGAAGTTCTGGACAATCGTTTCAAACAGGATAGTCCCGACGATTGCGGCAAATATGTGCAGAACAAATAGTTCAGCGTACATTTGAGGCTCAAAGAATGATCCATAAACCATTTCAATATGCAGAATCGAAAATAGTAAAGAAGCAAGAACAATGACAACGACAAGAATTAATTTATTCCTCAATCTGCTTTTTAAATAATAGGATGAAAGCATCGGCACGATGAGAACCAGGATACCTGCCATCACTAATGTCGGGTAGATGCCGTCCCCCCCCGAGTGCCAGCCGGGTTACGATCGTAACCGCAAATAAAAAGAATCCAAGACGATACCCTCCGTAAAGCAATCCCATAACAAAGGGGATGCGCCTGAAGTCAAAGAAAAAATCATTCTCAATCATAAACGGATACAGCATGCTCAAAATGATCGCAAGTGCAGGCAAAAAAGCAAAGAGCCATTTATTCATTTTTTTATTTGTTTCTTTTCTCATGTATAAAAGCTGTATAATCAACAGAGGGGATAATACGAGTAAAAAATTGAGTAATACATCCTTCATTTCCATGCAGTCCCCACCTTATAAGCAAAAATAGTAGTAAAGCGCAAGCACCTCGGCCGGCTCCGACAGGCGAATCCGTTTTGCCGATGAATAAGGCGCTGGAGATAGAAAAACGATCAGAAAAAGTTAATAATCCTGCGAACTAAAAAACTTCTCTATTAAAATATATATCAAATTAACTAGAGAATGTTAGAATATTCTAAAAGACTTCATTTTTTTTGTCAGGAGAAGCGAAATGAGCAATCAGCACATACAAATTAAATTAATAGATAAAAAAGAATACGATCATGCAGCTGAATTTTTACAGACCGATATAGAATTGAATGCATTGATTATCGAGGACTTGTCAGAAGAACATATGATGGTTTACGGAAGTTATCTGAATATGCAATTGAATGCCCTATTAATGATCTATCCTGAAAAAATTTATTACTACAGTCCTGTCATCAATCTCCCATTAACTGAATTTGCATCTATTATTCAGGAAACTGGCATCCGCAAAATTGTCGGGAAAAAAGAATTGATTGATGAGTTTAAACATCACTTTCAAATGGATCTTGAGAGTGATTCGTTCTTGCTCAAGTATGGAGGAAGCAATGATTTTCAGCCAAGCAAGGATGTAAAAGTGATTACCAGTCTCGAAGAATGCCGAAAACTTTATGATTTGTTCATGCAGGTCGATGAATATAAAATGGTTGGCCCAAATGAAGACTTCTTTGCAAATGATCACTATCAAAACATAGAAGCAGGAAAATTGAAAGTTTTATACAAGGCTGAAGATGGAAAAATGGTTTCGACAGCAGGCGTATTTATTGAAAGCAGCCGCACTGCCATTATAGCTGGTGTAGCTACGCCTCACGCGCATCGGCGAAAAGGATATGCCTCTGAAATGATACGTGCCATTTGCCATGAGCTTTCAGCTGAAGAAAGGGCCATTTATTTGTTTTATAACAATCCGGATGCGGGGAATCTTTATAAACAGCTTGGATTTTATGAAGCAGCAAAATGGAAAGTCCTTGGAATAGCTGCAAAGACTTAAGATAATACTTGCATGAAAACAAAACTTCAGCTATGCTTAAAAACAATTGTTGCTTAATTTAAAAAATTTAATATTTTCAAGCGATAGGTGCTAATGGCAAGAGTATATTTCTGCCTTAGCTTAAAAGGGAAGCTCGGTGAAAATCCGACGCGGTCGCGCCACTGTAATGGGGAGAATTCTATAAAGACCCACTGTTTTTCAAATGAAAAATGGGAAGGGAATAGAATACAATGAACCTGAGTCAGGAGACCTGCCTATCGTATGCACTTCATGCCTACGCGAAATAGGGAGGGTGATGCGATATGTTGAAACCTGTCTTGTGTCTCAACTCAAGTTAACTTTGTCCATCAAACTCTCTTTATGCAAGAGAGTTTTTTTCATGAACAGAAAGTTGAGAGATGATAAGAAACGGGGGAACAGCAATGACCATTAAAAATTCAAACTTAGGTTATCCGAGAATCGGAGAAAAAAGAGAGTGGAAAAAGACGCTGGAATCGTTTTGGAAAGGCGATATAACAGAACAGCAATTTGAAGAGCAGATGAAACAGATCAGATTGTCTCATTTGCAAAAGCAGCTGGATAAAGGAATTGATCTTATACAGATTGGTGACTTCAGCTATTATGATCATATTTTGGATACAGCCGTTTTGTTTGGCCTCCTGCCTGAGAGGTTCTGGAAGCAGGATGCTGATTCCCTTCAGACCTATTTTGATATTGCAAGAGGCAGCAGAGATCAAGTGGCGGCTGAAATGACAAAATGGTTTAACACGAATTATCATTATCTTGTACCTGAACTGGGTCAAGCAGAGCCAAGACTGACCAAAAACCGGCTTTTGAATCTCTATCATGAAGCAAAAGAAGAGCTTGGCATAAACGGCAAGCCTGTTCTTGTCGGTCCGCTTACCTTAATTGCTTTATCAAAAGGGGAAAATAAAGACCAAGTCCTTCAGAAATTAATTCCTTTGTATGTTCAAGTGCTGCAGGAGCTTGCAGATGCAGGCGCTGAGTGGATACAGATTGATGAACCGTTGTTCGTGACATCGGATGCAGATGATGCATTATTTTTAAAGGCTAAAGAAATTTATGGAACTATCAAAAGAGAAACCGTAAATACGAAGCTGCTGATTCAAACTTATTTTGAAAGTGTTGAACAATACGACCACCTAGTCAGCCTTCCAGTGGATGGTATTGGACTAGATTTCGTATACGACAGCGGGAAATCCCTTCAAAAGCTCCAAACTGCAGGATTCCCAAGGGATAAAGTTCTCGCTGCAGGGGTCATAGATGGACGGAATGTGTGGAAGGCAAATCTCCAAAAGACCGTAAAGCTTGTCAACACCATCCTTGAAGCTGTAGACCGGGACAGGCTGATTCTTCAGCCTTCATGCAGTCTCATTCATGTGCCGGTGACGGCAGAAAATGAAAAGAAGTTAGATCCGCTTGTAAAGGGCGCACTATCTTTTGCGGATGAAAAGCTTGAAGAGCTAAGCCTGTTGACGAAATTTTTCAACTTTGAAGCTGAAGAAGGGGCGCTTAAAGAATATGATTCAGCAGCTGATCAATTATCAACTTCAAAGCTCAGAAATCAAAGCGCAGTTCACGATGCGATGAAGCAGCTGGATTCCTTTTCAACAGTTAGACCGGAAGCCGGTCTGCGGAGAAAACTGCAAAACAAACGGTTCAGCCTTCCATTGCTGCCTACAACAACCATCGGCAGCTTTCCGCAAACAAAAGAGGTTCGGGCACAGCGGCTTAAATGGAAAAAAGGCGAACTGACAGAACAGCAATACACTGCATATATAGAAGAAGAAATAAAAAAATGGATTGACATCCAGGAAAGTCTGGAGCTTGATGTTCTCGTACATGGAGAATTTGAAAGAACGGACATGGTCGAATTCTTTGGGGATAAATTAACCGGAATTGCGATTACAACTTTTGGCTGGGTACAATCCTATGGCTCGCGCTGCGTCAGACCGCCGGTTATTTATGGAGATGTATTACTTGAGGAGGCTATGACAGTAAAAGAATCGGTTTTTGCCCAAAGTCTTTCTGAAAAACCTGTAAAAGGAATGCTGACAGGTCCTGTTACCATTTTAAACTGGTCTTTTGTTCGAAATGATCTGCCAAAATCAACTGTCCTTCATCAATTATCACTCAGCATCCGCAAAGAAGTCCAAGCGCTTGAACAGGCTGGCATTGCGATGATACAAGTAGATGAACCTGCACTGCGGGAAGGTCTCCCGCTAAAATCAGAGAAATGGAATGAATATTTAGCAGATGCGGTGACAGCATTTAAACGGTCAACTGCTTCCGTGCAGCCGGATACACAAATTCATACGCATATGTGCTATTCGAATTTTGAAGATATAATCGAAGCTATTGATGCACTGGATGCAGATGTCATTTCAATTGAAACATCAAGAAGTCACGGTGAACTCATTCATTCCTTTGAGAAATATTCATACGAAAAAGGGATCGGATTAGGTGTATATGACATTCATAGCCCAAGAATCCCGACAAAAGACGAGCTCGTTCTGAACATTGAAAGAGCCCTGCAAGTATTAGACCCCGAACTCTTTTGGGTCAACCCTGACTGCGGGCTGAAAACAAGAGGAGTATCTGAAACAGTTGAAGCATTAAAAGTGATGGTGGCAGCGGCTAAAAGCTGCAGAGAAAAAGCACGCCAAGAGACTTCTGTATAAGGATTTCCGGTTAAACACAAAACAAGCCTGTTCCTAAAAGGGAACAGGCTTGTTCGGCGTATTAGCGGACACCCTTCATGTAACTTTGAATTTTAGGAGAAAGAATGAGCATAAGAACTCCTAAAAGGACTGCAATACCGCCAATGATTCCAAAATAGAGAATTTCAGTTTCTGGTTTATAGAATCGGACAATTTGAGCATTGATTGCTTGAGCTGATGCACTAGTCAGGAACCAAAGACTCATAGTCTGGGCTGAGAATGCAGCTGGAGCAAGCTTTGTTGTTGTAGATAACCCGACAGGCGACAGACAAAGCTCTCCAAGTACAACAAGGAAGAAGCTAAGGATCAGCCAAATCGGATTAGCAAGTGAATCCGTTCCATTTACGTAAGCAGGAATAATCATAATCAGGAATGATAAACCGGCAAAGAACAAACCAAATGCGAATTTTTTCGATGTAGATGGCTGTCTGTTGCCAAGTTTGACCCAAAGCCATGCAAACACAGGTGCAAAGAAGACAACAAATAATGGATTTAACGATTGAAATAATGATGATGGAATTTCAAAACCGCCAAATGTCAGGTCTGTTCGTTTATCTGCATAAGCTCCAAGGATGGTCGCACCCTGTTCTTGGATTGCCCAGAAAACCATTGCCGCAATGAAAAGCGGAATATAGGCAATCAGTCGTGAACGTTCAACATCAGTTGACTTGGGACTGCGGTACATCACGGTGAAGTAAACAATTGGAATTAAGATTCCTAAAATACTGATTAAGAAAGTGAATTTTGCAATCGTCAGATAGCCTGTTGTGATTGAAATAGCTCCTAAAATTCCGATAACAGCTAAACCAATAGCCAATCTTCCGAAAACTTTATTTCTTTCAGCCGGAGTAAGAGGGTTTGGGACTGCTGTTCCCGCTAATCCAAGATTTTTCTTTTTTGTCAGTACGAAGACGATTAATCCTAAAGCCATACCGATTGCAGCAAGACCAAATCCTAAATGGAAATTGTATTTTTGACCTACAGTACCAACGATAATTGGTGCAAGCAAACCGCCTAAGTTGATTCCCATATAGAAAATACTGAATCCTGAATCACGGCGATTATCTTCTTTGCTGTATAGATCACCCACAATATTCGAAATATTTGGCTTGAGCAATCCAGTACCGATTACAATGAAGAACATCGAAACGAAAAACGCTGCAATGCTTCCAGGGAAAGCAAGAATAATATGACCGAGCATAATAAGGACTCCGCCATAAAAAACGGTCCGTGCATTTCCAAGCAATCTGTCGGAAATCCAGCCTCCGATGATTCCGGACATATAAACGAGGGAACCATAGATGGACATAATGGAAAGAGCAGTAGTCTGATCAAGCCCAAGTCCGCCATCTTTCATAGAATAATACATATAATACAGAAGAATAGCTCTCATCCCATAATAAGAAAAACGCTCCCAGAATTCTGTGAAGAACAGGGTGAATAATCCTTTAGGATGACCGAAAAAACCATGTTGCGGTACACTTTGTACAATTTTGTCTTTGTCAATTGATGACATGATACAAGAAGCCTCCTTTTTACCATGTATAATAATACTACTATTAAAATTGAATTGTCAAAAAAAATCGGAAAAAATACTATATGAATTATTTTTTTAATATAATTTTACAAAAATGACATTAAGAAACAGAACTTGTATGCAGCTCTGTTTTTTAGCATATTTCCTTAAATTCATAGTAGGGAAATGCCATGCTTTTAATCGGTTAAGAAAACTGAAGTAAATAAAAATTAAACCTCTTTCCAATTTTACCTTTTTCGCAATTTTAATATATGTAGCTCCGGTCCTCTGAAAGCTTTAATCAGACTTCAATCCTCAAATGAAGACATAAATCTACTTTACAAACCATCGGTCTGTTTTTAAGATGTAGAAAGGAGGCGTCGAATGATGAAGCAATTTGAAAGAAGAGTGCGTTCAGAGAAAGCTTTGCTTGAAGCTGCATCTGCATTGATAAAAGAAGTGGGCTGCGCCAAAACCACCCTTGCGGAAATTATGGAGAGGACAGGTCTTTCAAAAGGAGCCATCTATCACTATATTAAAAGCAAAGATGAACTATTCGCTAAAGTACTTGAAGCGAGAATTCATGAAACTAATGAAAAATTTTTCGAAAAAATGGGACAGAGTAAAGAGGATATGAAGGACCCTATTGATGTTTTAACAGAGAGTTTCGAGGAAATTAATCATCCAAAAGATGTAGTCAATCAAATCCTGCTGTACTTTATTGGCAGGAATGAACAAAAAAATGCAAAGGAAGCTCTGCGTGAATTTGATCAATGGATGTTTGAGTTTTCAAAGCTATGGATTGTATCAGGGCAAAAAAATGGAGTGATCAGCGAAAAGATTGATGCCAATCAGACAGCTGAGCTTTTTGTTCTGATGTCTTCAGGGTTTAGAATGAGAAACGTTCACAGCGGATCAGATTACGAATTTCAAACCTCTCAGTTTACAGATTTGATGAAAAGTTTGTTCAGGGAAGACCCTGTACTTTTGAAATAGTCTTTATATTGAAAAATTTTTTCTTATGGATTATAAACGTTGTCCGTTCCTTTCCGCTCATGGTCTCCCATTTTGCTCAATTTCCCGCAGGAGTCAAGTTTATCCGCTGCAATCCACTTAAGACTTTTATCATTTAGGCCTTATTACAATGAGTCCATTAGCAACAATGATTACGAAAAGAGTCAAAAAAAAAAGAGAACGGTCATGTTCTCTTTTTTTGAATTCTATTAATCTAACACTTCCACTTTCACCGTTTTGCGGCCCCATTTTCTTGCTTCTGCAATATTAGGCATCAAAACATCGATTTTATGATTTTTAATTGCTCCGCCTGTATCACCGGCAATCGCAACTCCATATCCTTCAACCCAGACTTTCTTGCCAAGTGGAATGATTTTAGGATCAACCGCAATTAATTTCATATTAGCATTTTCTTTAATATTTATGCCGATGGCCGTAAAGTCACTGGCTGTATCTTCATGACTGTAAGCTGTAGCTGTTACATAGAAGATTTTGCTTTCATCTTTTTCTGCTTTTGGCGGTTCTTTAGCAGCTGGTTTTTCTGCAGAGACAGGTTTGGCCGGTGCAGCAGCAGCTGCTTTTACTACTTTCTTTTCCGCAGCAGCAGCTTTGGCTTTTGCTGCTTCCTTAGCTCTTTCAGCTTCTGCACGGGCGTTAGCTTCAGCGAGAAGGGCAGCCTGCTCTTTCTTTTTCGCGGCGGCAATACTTGCTGCACGCGCTTTTGCTGCTTCCTGTTCTTTTTTAATGTTTGCTTCAATCGATATCATTTGAGCCTGAAGGGCTGATTTTTCCTGTTCAGCAAGCGTCACTTCAGTTGAAATCTTTTGATATTCAGTTTGAAGCGAAGTCATTTTCTTTTGTCTGTTGAGCATTGCTTCCTCAAGCCTCGCACCGCTTGCTGCTAATGTTTGCTGCTGTTCAGTCAGCAGAACCTCTTGTCTGTCAATCTCTTTTTTATCTTCTTCAATTTTTTTTAAATCAGCCTGCTGCTGTTCAAGGATGTCATTATCAGCATTTAATAGAGTAGCAACAGCTCCGATTCTCTCAAAGAAGTTTGAAAAACTTTCTGCATTAACTAAAGTGTGAATGACAATATCAGCGTGATCATTCTCCTGAAGAGCGGTTAGCCTTGCATACATGATTTCCTCGCGGCTTAACACTTTGTCCTGAAGCGCTACTATTTCTATTTTCTTTTCCTCGATTAATTGCTTCGTCTTTTTAATCTCTGCTTGAATGGAAGCATATTCTTGTTCATTTTTTGCTACAAGAGCTTCCATGTTCTGAAGTTCGTTTTCCATTTTCTGAACTGCGGTATGTACTGCTTGTTTTTGTTTTTCTTTTAGCTTCAGCACTTCATGATTTTGGTCAAGCTGCTTCTCAGCTTTATGTAAGGTGTCCTGATTTGTTTCTGCTAAGGCAGTGTTATAGCTTGATAGAGCAACAAAACCGACAGAAAGCGCGGTAATCATACGCATTGAAAATCTCATAAAACAACCCCTCTCTTGTATTTCAGTTATACCACAAAAAAGGGGCCTTTTAGATTACAAATCTGTTAAATCATTCAATATGCGACAAATTAATGAAAATATTCTCTAAAATAACGCCAAATACTGTCGGTTATTGCTGCCACTCTTTTAATGTCTGATCTGCAGGCAGGAGATACGCCAGGGTTCCCAAGATTGGCAGCAATGCAATGCCTGTCATAACAGCTGTTAATCCAAAAGCATCAATTAATGAGCCTAAAGCAACAGAACCAATTGCCCCCATTCCAAAAGCAAGACCAACTGTCAGACCCGACATTGTTCCAATCTTTCCGGGAATTAGCTCTTGGGCATACACAACTGTGACCGAAAAGCTTGAACTTAATATAAAACCGATAGCCGCAATAAGCGGGTATGCTGCAATGGGACCTGCGAATGGCAGAATAAGGGCAAAAGGAGCAGTAGCAAGCAGAGAATAAAGGATAATCGTGCGTTTGCCGAACCGGTCTGCCAAAGGCCCCCCTGCAAAGGTTCCAAGAGCCCCCATAGCCAGGAAAATGAAGATATACACCTGTGACTGGGCAATACTTAAATGATATTTCTCAATCACATAGAACGTATAAAAGTTTGATATGGCACTTCCATACCATGAACGTGCAAAAACGAGAAAGACGATCACTGCTAATGCAGAGTATATGGCTTTTGTCAGTTTGACTTCTTTTTTTATTTTGCCATTTTTCTTTTCTTCCTTTCGGATGGCTGAAAGTTTCAGAGTGTACCAGTTTGCTATATAGATAAGGAACATCACAGCAAGCGCTGCTGCAATGGTGAACCAAATAGCCCCAAACTGTCCGAATGGAACGAGAATAAGCGCTGTAATCAGCGGAGCAGAAGATGATCCGGTATTTCCGCCGACTTGATAGATGGACTGCGCAAGACCCCGTCTTTCTCCGGCTGCTAAATAGGCTACTCTTGACCCTTCAGGATGAAAGACCGCTGAACCGAGTCCGATGAAAAAGACGCTCATTAAAATCAATGAAAAAGAAGGAGCAAATGCCAGACCCACAATCCCTGCTAAGCTGCTCGTAAGTCCGATTGGAAGGGCGTAGGGCATCGGTCTTTTATCCGTATACCAGCCGACAACCGGCTGAAGAACAGAGGACACCATGTTCAGCGTAAAAGCAATGAAGCCAAGCTGTGTAAACGTAAGCCCCATCGTTTTTTCGAGAATCGGAAACATTGCAGGAATCACAGATTGTATTGAATCGTTTAATAAATGGCATAAACCTATGATGAAAAGGATGTTGTACATTGTCGGAGACGATTTTGAAATTGGTTTTTTAAATGCAGCTGCGTTTTCCATTTAACAAGTCCTTTCCCGGCATAATATTTCGATAGACGAAATGTATTTTACCACAAAATATGAGGCCGGAAATCGAAAAATTCAAATAAAAAAAGCTTTTGGGCAAGAAACCCTTGAATGTTCATGTAAAAGGAGTAAAATAGATTTTAAAATTTACCTGAAAATTTAAACATTAGGGGATGTTCGCATGAAAGTGGTGAAATTTGGAGGCAGTTCGTTAGCATCAGGAGATCAGGTTAAGAAGGTATTTGATATCGTAACATCTGATCCTGATCGAAAAGTGGTTGTTGTTTCAGCTCCAGGCAAACGGTATCCGGAAGATCGCAAGGTGACGGATCTCTTAATTGAACTTGGCGAAAGAACACTGCGCGGGGAAGAAGCCCCCGAATATTTGTCAGCTGTTATTGCCAGATATAGTCAAGTCGCAGAAGAGCTGAAATTGCCGGCTGAAATCGTTTCCAAGATTGAACTGGATTTGATTCAGCTGCTTAATGCAGATAAAACCGGGCAAGCCCGTTACATAGATGCAATAAAAGCAAGCGGAGAAGACAACAATGCAAAGCTGATTGCTGAATATTTCAAGAGCAGAGGCATTGAGGCCACTTATATAAATCCTAAAGAAGCAGGTCTCCTTGTTGAGGAAAACGGCGGAACAGCACTAGTTCTGAAAAAATCGTACGAAAATCTCAAATCTCTGAGGAAACGTTCCGGCATTCTTATTTTTCCTGGGTTCTTCGGTTACAATGAGGCTTCCGAAGTTGTTACGTTTTCCAGGAGCGGGTCAGATATTACTGGATCCATTCTTGCAAATGGCATCGAAGCCGACCTTTACGAAAATTTCACGGATGTGGATGCGGTTTATTCCGTTAATCCGAATGTTGTTTCAAATCCAAAGGAAATCCGCGAGCTTACATACCGTGAAATGCGTGAGCTTTCATATGCAGGATTTTCTGTGTTTCACGATGAAGCGCTGATACCTGCATTTGAGGCCGGCATTCCGGTTCATATTAAAAATACAAATAATCCTGAAGCGGCAGGCACAAGAATTGTGAACGAACGAAAAAATACGAATGGACCTGTGATCGGCATTGCCAGCGATGATGATTTCTGCAGTATTTATGTGAATAAATATTTAATGAATAAAGAAATCGGTTTCGGACGAAAATTGCTCTCCATTTTAGAGGACTTCGGATTAACCTATGAGCACAGTCCTTCAGGAATCGATGATTTGAGCATTATCTTAAGACAAAAACAAATGAATGCAGAGACCGAGGAGCTTATTTTAGAGCGAATCCGTACAGACCTGAAACCTGATGAGGTGACAGTTGAACATAATCTGTCACTTATCATGATGGTAGGGGAAGGCATGCGGCATAATATCGGCACCGCAGCCCGTGCTTCTAAAGCTTTGGCAGAAGCAGGCGTCAATATTGAAATGATCAATCAGGGATCATCAGAGGTCAGCATGATGTTCGGCGTAAAAGAATCACAGGAGAAAAAAGCCGTTCAGGCACTTTATGAAGAGTTTTTTGTTGGAGTCTATGCTTAATATAGGATAGAGAGGCTGAGACAAAAGTCAGATAGCCAAAGAAAAATCCGAACTGGGAGTTAATAGTTCGGATTTTTTCTGTATAAAAGGCTTCTATAGCCAAAGTTTTTTTGTTGGACATTTGATGGCCCATACTCAGTAGTGGCGCCACTCCCCGGAGTGCAGCCACTTTTCAGGTGATGTCTTTTCAGTTGTGGCGGCATTCCCCAAAGTGGTGCCATTTTTTCAATGTGAAGCTGCCTCACAAAGTGCTGTCAATTCTCCTTATCCTTACCAGTATTTTCAGCTGAACCTCTCTCCCTGACTTTTTTAAAAGAACTTTGTTACCTGAAACTCAAAAGATCCTATCACTTATATCCTGACAATTATTATGAAACTAGTCTATAATGATAGAATATATAGATAATTCAGATAGAAGGAGGAGGCTAAGTTTGATAAAGAAGGTTGCTGTTATTGGATCTGGAACGATGGGGCACGGCATAGCCCAGGTGTTTGCTGCTGCTCAATGTCCGGTAAAAATTTATGATTTAAGAGAAGACCTATTATTGAAGGCTGAGCGAATGATCATTCAGAATTTAGAGATGATGAAAAAAGAATCCTACATAAACAGCAGTGAACAAAAAGAAACGCTGGAACTGCTCTCGTATTCAACGGACCTTTTTGAAACGGTTCATGACGCAGATCTGATCATAGAAGCAATTCCTGAGGTGCTTGCGTTTAAGCACCAGTTGTTTCAATTGCTTGAAACAATGATACGTTCAACTGCAATCATTGCATCCAATACTTCTACATTTCCGATTTCAAAGCTTGCTGAGGCATGCTCGTTTTCTGAGCGCTTGCTCATTACTCATTTTTTCAACCCTGCCCATTTAGTCAAATTGGTTGAAATAGTTAAACATGAGGATACTCTTCCATGGGCAGCAGAAGAGGTTATCAATCTATTAAAAGCTGCCGGTAAAAAAGTTGTCATGCTGAATAAGGACATTCCCGGTTTTATCGCAAACCGTCTTCAGGCTGCTGTAGTCAGGGAGGCTTTTTATCTGCTTGAAGAAGGCGTTGCAAATGCAGATGACATTGATCAGGTCATGTCTGAAGGACCCGGCATGAGATGGGCTCTAAACGGACCGCTTCGGATTGCGGACATGGGAGGACTCGATATATGGGAAAAGGTAACCGGGAATTTGTTCCCAGAACTCGACTGCAGCACCGAAGCTCCGCGGTTTATTGTGGAAAGCGTCAAACAGGGAAATTTGGGTGCGAAAACCGGCAAAGGCATTTATGAATACAGCGCTTCAGGAGACGGAGCTTCAGACATCCGGGATAAACAGCTGATTCACCTGCTTAAAATGTAAGCGTTTTATATAAAGGAGGAAGATCAGATTGAATTCATTTGCTGTCTTTAGAAGTCCTAAAACGTGTTTTTATGGAAATCACTCTTTTCAGAAGCTGGGATCAGTTACGGCTCAATATGGGAAGAACGCACTCATTATCAGTGATCGCGTGATGATGGATCTTGGATATATAGAGAAGGCTCAGCATTTGATAACAGAGTGCGGCGGCAAAAGCAGTATTTACCTTGGCGTAGCCTCTGAACCGACGGATATTTATGTACAGGAAGCACTCCATCAGCTGCAATCAGAAAAATGCGATGTTGTGATCGCTCTTGGAGGAGGTAGCTGTATTGATACTGCTAAGGCAGTTGCGGTTCTTGCAGCAAACGGGGGGTATATAGGAGATTATATGGGAGGCAAAAAAATCGCATCAAATCCTCCTGTGCCTCTTATTGCAATCCCGACAACGGCAGGTACAGGCTCTGAAGCAACAGACGTCACCATCATCACCAATACGAAAAATGATGTGAAAATGATGATTAAGCAGCCGGCGTTCATGCCCTTCGCTGCAATCGTTGATCCTGTTTTAACCTATTCATCTCCAAAAGAAATAACAGCCGCAACAGGAATAGATGCACTAAGCCATGCGCTTGAGGCATACCTGTCAAGAAAAGCCCAGCCAATGACAGATATGCTTGCTTTATCTTCCATGAATCATATTCTGCCAAACATCAGGCATGTATATGAAGATGGTTCAAACAGTGAAGCCAGAGAAGCGATGTCTTTAGGGTCTCTTCAAGGAGGCATGGCCTTCTCCAATGCATCTGTTTGTCTTGTACATGGGATGTCACGTCCGATCGGCGCCCTGTTTCACGTTCCGCACGGCATATCAAACGCCATGCTGCTGCCTGCTGTACTTGAATTCAGCAAGGATCATTGTACAGGCAGGCTCGCGGATGCAGGACGGATTTTTTCAAGAGAGAAAATGTCAGACAGTGAAGCGGCACAGCTCGCAATTGATGAAATAAAAGCACTATGCAGGGATTTAAATATTCCAAATTTAAAGGGATGGGGCATAGATCCGCAAGCGTTTGAAATGGCCATCCCGAAAATGGCGGCAGATGCCCTGGAAAGCGGCAGCCCCGGTCATAATCCGAGAGTGCCGTCGGTGGATGAGATAGCAGAGCTTTATCGATATTCTTTTACCTATTCATATCAGACTGACAAACAAACAGCGGGAGGGGAAAAATGATGAAAACAATTGAAAATTATCTAAATGGAGAATGGGTGCCTGTAAAAACCGGCAAATTTGATGAAGTGCCAAACCCTGCAACAGGAGAAACACTTGCCATGGTTGCGATTTCTGGAAAAGAAGACGTAGACGCAGCGGTTACTTCAGCCAAAGAAGCATTTGAATCCTGGAGCAAAACACCTGTGCCAAAACGGGCAAGAATTCTTTTCAGCTATCAGCAGCTTCTGATCAAGCACGCCGAAGAACTCGCTTCCTTGATTACAACGGAAAACGGCAAAAGTTTAGAAGAAGCACGCGGTGAGGTGCAGCGGGGAATTGAATGTGTTGAATTTGCTGCAGGAGCGCCAACTTTGATGATGGGATCTGTCCTGCCGGATATTGCGACAGACATTGAGTCGGCTATGTATCGCTATCCTGTTGGAGTTGTAGGCGGAATCACTCCGTTTAACTTCCCGATGATGGTGCCGTGCTGGATGTTTCCGCTTGCGATCGCTTGCGGGAATACATTTGTTCTAAAGCCATCAGAACGTACGCCTATTTTAGCTTCCAGATTGGCAGAGCTCTTTTCAGAAGCAGGACTGCCTGCCGGGGTGCTCAATATCGTCAATGGAGCGCACGATGTCGTGAACGGTCTGCTTGAACATAAAGGCATAAAAGCCATTTCATTTGTAGGGTCTCAGCCTGTTGCTGAATATATTTACAAAACAGCAGCTTCACACGGAAAGAGAGTACAGGCCCTTGCCGGTGCGAAAAATCATTCCATCGTGCTGTCTGACTGTGATATTGAAAAAGCGGTCACAGGAATAATCGGTGCTGCATTTGGCAGTGCAGGCGAGAGATGCATGGCGTGTTCTGTGGTCGCTGTGGTTGATGAAATTGCCGATGAATTTGTGGAAAAACTCGTTCAGTCAGCTAACGCCATCTCAATAGGCAACGGCCTTGATGAGGGCGTGTTTTTGGGCCCGGTAATCAGAAGTTCTCATCTTGACAAAGTCCTGAATTATATTGATCTTGGGGAAAAAGAAAAAGCAAAGCTTGTTAGAGACGGCAGAATCGATGCTAAGAAACATGATAAAGGATATTATATCGGGGCAACCATTTTTGACAATGTCACAAAAGAAATGACCATCTGGAAGGATGAGATTTTTGCACCGGTTTTAAGTGTTGTCCGTGTGAAAAATCTGCAGGATGCAATTGAACTGACAAATGAATCTGATTTTGCCAATGGAGCCGTTCTTTATACAGCAAGCGGAAAAGCAGTCCGTGAATTTCGTGAAAAAATTGAAGCAGGCATGCTCGGAGTGAACGTAAATGTTCCGGCTCCGATGGCTTTCTTCCCATTCTCAGGCTGGAAAAATTCTTTTTACGGTGACCTTCACGCAAACGGCAAGGACGGCGTTGAATTTTACACAAGGAAAAAAGTGGTGACTCAGCGGTGGTTTAATTAACATGACGCTTGAGTGAAAATATTGTATAGTTAAAAGTTCAGACAGGCAGGCTCAGAGATACACGGGCTTGCCTCTTTCAATGAACGGGGCAGATTAACGTGACTACAACAAAGACATATTTAAAAGAATGGCAGCAGGCCATACAAATTGAAATCGGCTATTTAAAAAAATACGGGAGCACGAAATACCGTGTTGCAAATGGACATTTATTATCAACAGGGGATGCATACACTTACTATTTTGAAAGCAGCGGCTTTTTGAAAATCCCTGTTGGATCCTCCATCAAATTAGAAAGGGACGGCGTGAAGCACAATGGAAGAGTCTTGTCTTCAGAAGGGAAAAGCATCATTCTCTCATTTGAGAGGTCGTTCGGAGATCTCATCCATGAGGCCTTTCTTTTCCACGATCCGTGGGAACTGCTTGAGGAACTCATTGCAAGGCTTGATGACATGAAAAAAAGCAAAATCAAGCGGGCCAGAATCAAAAAGCTGATGGAACCCACGATGCCCCCGAAGCATCCTGCAGCAGAAGGGAAAAGCTCAGTCCATGAATTGTATGTAAGGTCCAAATACAATCCAGTCACTTTCGTCTGGGGACCGCCCGGCACCGGGAAAACCTACACGCTTGCAAGAACAGCAGCCAATCATTATTTTAAAGGGAAACGTGTGCTGATTTTGTCCCACAGCAACAGTGCTGTGGATGTATTAATGAAAGAAATCGCCATTTTCATTAACAAAAAGCAGAAATTTAAAGAAGGTGAACTTCTGCGCTACGGCACCGGGAGCGGCGAAACAGCCTTTCCTGTACCCTTAACAACAAGTGAACTTCTCATGCAGAAAGATCCTGCGCTGTCAAAGGACAGACAGCAGCTTCTCGATGAACGAAAACTTATTAAAAAGGATTTATCAGATTCATTCAGCAAGCGCGATTCCAATCAGCTGCTTGATCTAGAAACCAAAATCAGCAGAGTCCTTGAGAAAATACGCAAGCAGGAATCTGAATTTGTGAAAGAAGCATTTATTGTAGGGACAACCCTTGCAAAAGCAGCAAGCGATTCAACCATATACGAAGACGAATTTGACGTTGTGATTGTCGATGAAACAAGCATGGCCTATGTGCCTCAGGCTGCGTTTGCAGCATCGCTTGGCAGACGGGTGATTTTGTGCGGAGACTTTAAACAGCTGCCGCCAATAGCCTCTTCCCGGCACGAACTAGTTGAAAAATGGCTGAAAGAAGATATATTCATCCGCTCAGGCGCTGCTGACATCAAACAGGAATTGCACCCGCACATGCTTTTATTGAAAGAACAGCGGAGAATGCATCCGGAAATCTCTGCCTTTACCAATCAATATGTCTATCAAAATCAGGTAGGCGACCATCAAAGTGTCAAAAAAAGCAGAAATCAGCTCGTTTTAAACGCTCCTTTTCCAGGCAGAGCATCCATTCTGCTTGATGCAAGTCATACAGGCGAGCATTGCATGAAAGAGAGGACGTCCCACTCCAAGTTTAATTTGTGGCAGCTGCTGCTTTCGTTTCAAAGCATTCATGAATCTTACCTATCAGGAGTAAAATCCATTGGATATGTGACACCTTACCGTGCACAGGCATCTCTTATGCAGCAGCTTTTAGAAGATTTATATAAAGAAGAACTCATGAATGCCGATATACTTGCGGCAACCGTGCATAAATTTCAGGGCAGCGAGCGGGATGTAATGATTTTTGACAGTGTTGACAGCTTTCCCGAGAAGCGCGCCGGAATGCTGACAACCGGCAAGGACAGTGTGAGGCTTATCAATGTAGCCATTACCAGGACTAAAGGGAAGTTCATACATGTCAGCAATTCAGACTTTATCCGTCAAAATGTCTACCGCAGCAAAGCGCTCAGGCAGCTTGTGGACCATCAGGAGAAACATCATCAAACTGTCAGTCATCAGCAAATAGGGAAATGGATTCAAAATCACCATCCAAAATTGAAATGGATCCATGCTCTAAAACAAGAACCTATATTGAAAGACATTCGTTCTGCCAAGCACAGGATCATTCTATCCCTTCCAAAATCGGTCACTCTTCAAAATGATTTGACAGATGTGCTGAAAACTGTCCAGCATTCCCTTACAATCATTTCTGAAAAAAAACCAGAAATCCCATGCAGGTGGATTCAAGAAAATCTGCCATTCCCATTTGTTATCATTGATGATCAACTTTTATGGCTCGGACAGCCATTTGAAGGAACAAACAGAGTGCAGCCCCCTTATGTAGCGGCGAGACTGAATTCGGAAAAAACAGTAAAGCATTTTCTCACGCAGCTCTCCTTTTCATAAAAAGAGGAACATGCATTTTTTTCGCGAATTATTACCCTTTATAATGAATGAAAGGGTGGAAGGAATGGAATACAGGTTAAAGCCCACTGGATATTCGGAAAGGGCCATTATTGAAAATTTGATGCAATATTACTTTTACGACTTTACTGAATTTAACGACGCTTGTGTCAATGATCAAGGAAGATTCAATGATTATCCTTATTTCGAAAACTACTGGAATGAAGAAGGGCGATTTCCTTATCTGATCAAAGTAAAGGAAGAGAATGCCGGTTTTGTCCTGGTAAGGTACGTTGCATTTGAAGATTATTTTTCGGTCGCAGAATTTTTCATTATGAAAAAATTCCGGCGATCGGGACTCGGCAAACAAATTGCTCACAATCTTTTCCGGCTGCATAGCGGAAAGTGGGAAGTAGGACAGAGTGAAAAAAATAAACCGGCACAAAGCTTTTGGAGAAAGGTAATTGATGATTATGCATCTGGCAATTATTCTGAACGAGCGGAAAATGGCCGCGTCATTCAAACTTTTTGTTCTGAAAAAATGGAGGGAGCACTGTGAAAACATTTAGATCGCCTAAAAAAATCGTAACGGGTGAAGGGTCTGTACAAAACTTGCTTCAACTTATTAAAGAATATCAAGCTGTTAAAATCTTTCTTTTTGCCGATCCGATTTTAATCAAGCTGGGAGCTCTTTCTTCAATTGAACAAACGCTAGACGAAAATCAAATCCAATTTGAACGCTATACTGACATTCAGCCTGAACCTCAAGTTTCTATTGGTGATGGTGCAGTCAAAGCTCTCAGGAAATCAGGTGCTGACCTTGTCATCGGAATTGGCGGAGGCAGCTGTCTGGATATTGCTAAAGCAGCAGCGGTTCTTGCAAAAAATGAGGGAACAATTGCAGATTACTTAAATTTATCCGGATCAAAAATACTGTCAGAGCAGGGACTGCCTAAAATCATGATTCCCACAACTTCAGGCACCGGTGCAGAAATGACAGATATCGCCGTCTTTTCATTGGAAGAAACAAAGGATGTCATCTCGCATGATTATTTGCTTGCAGATGCTGTCATCATAGATCCGGAGTTAACCTATTCTCTTCCTCCAAGAGTAACGGCTGCGAGCGGGATTGATGCGCTCACACATGCCATTGAATCCTATTTATCTATTAACGCTACGGTCCTCACTGACACTCTTGCTTTAGAAGCGGTGGAGAAAATCGCCTCAAGTATCCGCACAGCAGTCTGGCAGGGCGGAGACCATGACGCCCGCAGCAGCATGTCATGGGGAAGTATGCTTGCCGGACTCAGTTTCTTTAATGCGGGAGTAGCAGGTGTACATGCTTTAGCTTATCCGCTCGGAGGGATGTTTAAAGTGTCGCATGGGGAGTCAAACGCCGTTCTGCTCCCATATGTCCTGGACTATATTTGGCCTTCCTGCCTGCATAAAATGACGATTCTTGCTTCAGCGCTTAATATCCAAAGAAATGGGAAAAGTGATCGCGAGCTTGCTCAGTCAGTCGTAATGGAGATTAGAAATCTGATGGAAGATGTTGGGCTGCCAAACACCCTTCAAGCTTATGGCATTACGGAAGAGGATCTTGATAAATTAGCGGCGGGCGGCATCAAGCAAACACGGCTGCTGGCAAGAAGTCCAAAGACCTTTCAGCTTCAAGATGTCAAACAAGTCTACTATGCAGCATTATATGGAACGTTAAAGGCAGAAGGAGTGTTGAATCATGTTCCATACAACAATTGAACCGCGTGTTTCTGAAACAGATGGCGTCGGCCATATCAATAACACAACAGTCCCAGTCTGGTTTGAAGCAGGAAGAAATCAGCTGTTTGCTTTATTCAATCCTGACCGGTCATTTAAAGACTGGAAAATGATTATTTTAAATATGAATGTCGATTTTATCAGTCAAATTTATTACGGCAAAAATGCGGAAGTGTATTCCTGGGTGAAAAGAATCGGAAATTCAAGTCTGGAGCTTTATGAAGAAATTCATCAGGATGGGGAATTATGTGCAAAAGGAACCGTGATCTACGTGAATTACAATGTGCCTCTAAAAAAATCAGAACCTATCCCCGATGCCATTAGACTGGAATTGCAGAAACACCTCTATAAAAACATGTGAGTTTTCTAAATTAAAGCTTGTTTTTTCTGAAATTTCAAAATACACTAGTAACATACCAACTGGTTAGTATTTAAATGGGATGGAGTGATTGTCATGCATTTGCGATTAACAGATGAGCAGAGAATGGTTCAAAAAACAATCCGTAAATTTGTTGAAAATGAATTAATGCCTCTTGAAAATACCGTTCTTAGAAATGAATTAGAAGGAAAGCCAAGTCTATCAAAAGAAAAAATGCACGAGCTTCAGCAAAAGGCGAAGCAGTCCGGCTTCTGGGGCATTAATACTCCGGAGGAATACGGCGGTGCAGACATTGGTCAGATGATGCTAGCCATCGTACAGATGGAGGTCTCTAAAACATTCGTTCCGTTCCGCTTTGGCGGCTCTGCAGACAACATTCTCTATTATGCGAATGAAGAACAAAAAGAAAAGTATTTAATTCCAACGATTAATGGCGACAAAAAATCGTGTTTTGCGATGACAGAACCTGCAGCAGGATCTGATACCAGAAATATCCAGATGACAGCCGTAAAAGACGGAAATGAATGGGTGTTAAACGGTGAAAAAACGTTTATTACAGGCGGAAACGAAGCCGATTTCGTAATGGTTATTGCAATAACAGATAAAGAAAAACACCGGGCAACAGGCCGTGACGGCGTGACATGTTTCATCGTTGACCGAGATATGGGCTGGACTTCAGAATATATTCATACAATGGGCGAGTGGGGACCGGCAAGCTTATTTTTCGATGGCGTCCGCGTGCCTGAAGAAAACATACTCGGAGAATTGCACGGGGGCTATAAACTGGGGCTCGAATGGATTGGCTTTGCCAGATGGATCGTAGGGGCCACAGCTGTCGGTGCTGCAGAACGCCTGCTGCAGATGGCCATCGACTATTCCAAAGAACGGGAGACATTTGGAAGACCGATCGCTGACCGTCAAGCGATTCAATGGCAAATTGCAGACTCAGCAACTGAAATTGAAGCTGCAAAATGGCTTGTATTGAATGCTGCGTTCACCCTTGATCAAGGCGAAGACAACCGACACTTGGCATCGATGGCCAAATTATACGGCTCTAATATGGGGAATCGTGTTGTCGACCGCGTGCTTCAAATCCATGGGGGAATGGGCTATACAAGAGAACTCCCGATTGAACGCTGGTATCGAGAGGCCCGCCTCTGGAGAATTTATGACGGAACAGATGAAATTCAGCGCTTAATTCTGTCCCGCAATCTCTTAAAAGGAAATGTCAAAATCGGACAATTCATCTAAAAAGGAGGCGGAATCCATGTTTAAACACTTGATTGAAAGCGCTTCCGAAAAGGTGAAGAATTCAATTGAGCTTGGTGCAGTCAGGAAATTTGCTGAAGCCATAGAAGATCCAAATCCGCTTTTTATCGACGAAGAAACCGGGCTCCGTTCAAGATATGAGCGGAATCTGGCACCGCCCACATTTCCCGTTACCTTGAACTACGGCACAATCAGGGGATTGAAGCTGCCGTCTAAAGGCATGATTCATGGTGAACAGTCGTTTCATTATGAAAAACCGCTGTTAGTTGGTGATACCCTCTATTGCTCTTCAAAACTTGTGAACTACAGGGAGAGAACTGGGAGCGGGGGAAGCATGGGCATGCTTACAATTGAGAGAATGGGAGAAACAAAAGACGGAGAACTTTTATTCACAATGAAACAAGTCGTGATTTTAACGGAAGCAGTCAGAAAGGTGATGAGTGTATGACAACCGCTGACTTTCGGCTTGGTGAGCACATATTGGACCTTACACTTCCGCCTGTCTCAAGGCTCGACCTCATCAAATATTCCGGAGCTTCAGGCGACTACAATCCGATTCACACAATTGACGAAGAAGCAGAAAAAGCAGGCCTTCCGGGCATCATTGCACATGGGATGTGGACGATGGGCAGCCTGTCTAAACTCTTCTCTCCATTCTATGAAGAGGGCTATATAGAAGACTATTCCATCCGTTTTAAAGGAATGGTGTTCCTGGGTGACGTGATTACACTGCAGGCAGATCTTTATGAGATGAAAGACAAATCTGCAAAGTTCCATGTGAGGGCTGTGAATCAGGACGGGGGAGAGGTTGTTAAGGGGGATGTTGTGTTTAGAAAGTTATAATGGATAAAAATAACAATCTTCAATGATTGTTATTTTTTTGGTTTTAATTAAATCAGTGAAATCGAATTTAGTAGATTTAAATTAATATGACTTCGATGAAATCATCATAACACCTTAAAGTTTGACTATATAATCGAACATTTGATATATTCGATTGTATAATCGAACGTTTGATACTTGCATTAGGAGGAACATCGAATGCCCAAACACCCAGCCTCAATCTTCATCATGGACATCCAAAATTCTTCAGCAGAAGGAATGGGTGAAGAATTATCAGCCTATTTAGAAAAAATGGTAAAATGGATTAAGACTTGGACAAATGAAGAAGTGATTGTGAAGCATCGCAGGGGAGATGAAGTGATTTTAATCGCAAATGGATATGCCGCTGCCTATGTTATTGCCCATTTCATCAGTGTTATTTGGAAGCTGCGGGACAATCCTCCATATTTCGGAGTTTCTTTTGGGGACATCAATAAAGAACTACAAGAAATTGATATAGAAACGTGGATTCATCCGATGATAAAGCTTGCGAGAGAAGCCAATGAATCTCTGAAAAAAGAGGGAGCAGACAGATCACAGTTCAGATTCCATCTGAATGAGAGCCGCTATGAAATTCAAGTGTTAATCAATTCTCTCCTAGTTTTATGCCAAAAAATAAAGAATGAACAAACAGAGATCCAGCGAGTGGTGTTTTCATTATATGAGATTTTCCGTCAGCAAAGAAAAATTTCCGGCATTCTCAGCAAATCCCCTTCAACGATTTCAAGTCATTTTAAAAAAGGCAGCGGAGAAGAATTAGAAATGATTTTCGCTAATTTGACAGCTGTCACAAACTCGCTTCAGCAAAAAGAATTCCCTGATTCACTTCAAGCTCTTACAGAACTGCAGCAATCCATCCGCACTCATTTACAGAAGAACAACAGCGAATGGTATGAAAAGGAGGAGGGAAAGGGAAACCTATGATTTTATTAAGTCTCATTCTGGCTCATTTAATTGCTGATTTTTTTCTCCAATCGGATGAGATGGTGCGAGAAAAGCTGAAGAATTTGAAAAAGCATATGCTGCATCACTTACTGGTGCTTTTACCTGTCATTTTGTTGTTCTGGGCGTTGTCCTATGATTTTGCAAAGCCTCTGGAATTTGTAGTTTTACCGGGTTTGTTTTTATTAGGTACGCATTTTCTGATCGATTTTCTGAAAATTAAACTGCTGGACAGGACAACCGACCATCAAAATATAAAAAAACTGTTCTATTTTATCGCCGATCAGATCATCCATTTGGCCATGCTTATTATTGCATGTCATTTGTTCTTTCAGGTGACGATTACTGACCTGCAGGAAAAAGGAGTTGAGCTCTTAACAGAGAATTCTGCTTTGAGCATAGCGAATGCAGTTCTTTTTATTATCATTATTGTGATTTTGGTTACTAGTGTGAGCGGGCATATTATCCGAATACCTTGGGACGCTGCCGACTCAGCTGCTTTCGTTTGAGGGAAGGTATGCTTTTAAGAATGAGCGGAAAGAGGAGCAGATGAATGGTGCGGGCGGCCTTGTTGAAGAGTACAATTATTATACTTTTAATAAGCATGATCTTTCCCGCGGAAAGCTGATCGGGTACATAGAGAGGCTGCTTGTCATTATTTTAACTTTTTATAGTGCTTATCCTGCGATCGCATTTATTGTGACGGCTAAGTCAATCGCGCGATTTAAGCAGATGGACGACCGGAATTGGGCTGAGTATTTTCTTCTTGGGACATTAACATCCATGCTTCTTGGCATTTTTTTTGGTTTGCTGCTGAGGGAAGTTTTAATTTAACTGAAGGAGATGATGTTTGTGAGGCAGATTATAGCGATGGGTGGCGGCGGTTTTAGTATGGAACCTGAAAATCCGCTGCTTGATCAATACATATTGAAGCAAAGTATGAAGGATCTTCCGAAAGTATGTTTTGTGCCGACTGCAAGCGGGGATCAAAATCAATATATCGAGCGGTTTTATGACGCCTTTTATACCCATCCATGTGTGCCTGATCATTTGGCATTGTTTGATCCTCATTTTCATGATCTGGAGGATTTTGTCCTGTCGCAGGACATCCTTTATGTTGGAGGCGGGAGCACGAGAAACTTGCTGGTTTTATGGAAAGAATGGGGATTGGATTCTATTATAAGAAAGGCGTATGGGAACGGAACGATTCTTGCCGGCTTGAGTGCGGGAGCCATTTGCTGGTTTGATGAGGGGCTTACGGATCCAATGAACGCTCCGCTGTATAAATTGAACGGACTTGGCTTTTTGCAAGGCAGCTGCTGCCCTCATTATGATGGGGAGGAAAAACGCAGACCTGCTTACCAAGAGTATATTTTGTCCGGAAAAATGAAAGCGGGATACGGCCTTGATGATGGTGCTGCCATTC
This sequence comes from Peribacillus frigoritolerans, assembly GCF_004358755.1. Taxonomy (GTDB): domain Bacteria; phylum Bacillota; class Bacilli; order Bacillales; family Bacillaceae; genus Bacillus_P. The sequence goes on from NZ_SMZY01000001.1 coordinate 1,152,036, forward strand.
ACTTTATAGATGAAAAAATTTATAAAATTGTCAGTTCAAGACAAGAAGCTAAAGCATTTCTTGTCAAAAAATCAGAAAATTCCGTATACGAAGAAGAAAAAATGTCATTGTATCTGGGTGAAAAATAATGGAGCTGTTTTTTAGATATAATTGGCAGGTAAGAGAAGAGTGGTTTGAATGGTGCAAAGATTTGTCTGAAGATGAATTGCGGAAAAAACGGACAGGAGGGGTCGGCACGATAATCGGAACATTGCTTCATATTATTGATGTGGAATACAGCTGGATCAATGTCCTTAAAGGTGATGAGGTCATCGACTTTACAATCAGGGAATACGACTCACTTGAAAAGATTAACCAATTATCAAGAGAGCTGCAGCCAGAAATGATCTCTTATCTTCAAAATTGGACCATGGCATGTGAACATGAAAAAGTAACTCCCCCGTGGATGGATGGCACCTATAAAAAAGGGGAAATTATCCGCCATGTGATTGCCCATGAAATCCACCACATTGGACAGCTATCTGTCTGGGCAAGAGAAATAGGAAGTGAACCTGTAGGAGCCAGTTTCATAGGCAGAGGGTTTTTACAATAAAAAAGGCTGGATACCAAGCCTTTTAAAATGATTCATTCACTTCCCAGGCTTCGACTAATTGATAAGCAGCATTGTAATCATATCCTTTTCCGAGCAGATAGGACATGGCGGCTACTTCCATTAGTGCATGCTGGTAAGAAGTGAAATGTGCTTCTTTTAAACCATGCTGTACAATTGGCTGAACTGCACTTAATGTTGACATTTTTAGTTGCTGCATGGCTGGTTTAGGATATCGTGCATATGAATATGGCATGTAAGGATACATGTTAAACCTCCTCAATATGGTCATCATTAGCATATGCAGGCTATATAGCTAAGTTCCTGTATTATTTTTTTTGATAAATGCAGATACTATCAAAAAAGGATAAGGATGTTGAAAATGGAAAAAACGATGATTAAAGGGCTGTTTGCTCTTTGTGCGGTCATGTTCCCTTTTGTAATACGGAAACCTAATGTAAAGGAAATGCTGATTGTCTTTTTTGCAAAAGGGATATTGTCTACCTTGATAGATGCTTATGTGGTCAATACAAAAAGAGTCGAATACCCTATAAGGCCATTTCCAAAAATTTTTAAAACCAATATTTTGTTTGATATGGTGTTTTTTCCGTTATTAAGTGTAATTTGGGTCCGTCAATCCTACAAAGATAATTTGCCGGGAATTCTGCTGAAAAGCTTAACTTGGAGTGTGCCGATGTCCATTGCCCAATGGTATATGGAAAAAAGGACCCGCTTATTTAAATGGAAAAAGTGGTCAGTCTTTCATACTTTTGCAAGCATCAGCTTTACGCTTTTTACGATAAGAGCACTTGCTGATTTAGTGAAAAGGACAGATAAAAATGCCTACACATATCAGGACTATTAATTAGAAATGGGATCTTAAGCAGATCCCATTTCTTCTTTTCGGTCAATTTTCAAATTAAAGACGAGACCAACTAATACAAGCAGTCCTCCAAGTATTTTCCCTTCAGACAATTCACCTAGTGTAAAGTAGTCAATCACGATTCCCGTAAATAACTGTCCAATGAATATAAAGAGTGTTAAATAAAAAGCAGATACTTTAGGAGTGAGATAGCTTGAGAGAAAGATGACGATGACACCTGCTGCACCGCCTGAATAAGCCCATATTGGAACATTATCCAAGTTTAGAGACGAAAGGGAAACAGCTTCACTGCTGAATAACAGAAAAATAATTGATAACATCAGACCCGTCACAAAATTAATGAGCGTTCCTTCAAGCAAGCCGATTTTGTCTGCAAGGTTGGAATTGATGATTCTTGCGATAACTATAGAAACACCAGCTAAAATAGAAATGATCAAGTAAACCATTGTAAAACCTCCTTAATAGAACGTCATTACGGCACTGCCAAACAGAATAAAGGCAAGACCGATGCATTTTGTTTTATTGAATTTTACGGTTTTCATGCCAAGCAGACCGTAGTGATCAATGATAATGGCAGCCAGCGACTGACCCAAGAGTCCAAGTGCAATCGTGACCGATACCCCAAGATACATGACGCTAATGTTTGAAAAAAGGACAGTAACCACTCCAATGGCGCCAGCGCTGTACAAATAAAGAGGCAGTCCTTTTTGAAAACGAATCGGTTTTTTTATAAATAAGAAAACGGAGGAAATAGAAAGAAGCCCAACGAGATGAATGGCAACACTTGAAGTGTAATTTCCTATGCCATTTGAGAGTTCTCCGTTAAATACAATCATGATGGCAATAAAAGCGCCAACAGCAGCAGAGATCAGGTTGTACAAAAATATTCACTCCTTCTATAGATGTCTTGTTTCATTATCCACATATAAAAGAGGTATAATGATGACATATGTCACATAATTAGAGGTTTTATATGAAAAAAATAATCAATCAGCCATTGTTTGAAGAGTACCTTTCCATAAACAAAATTGCCGGCTATTTTTCCACAGATGTGAAAGAATGGATGGAACTCTATCTCTTTTCAAAAAATGAATATCTATGCCGGGAAGGGGCAGATATGGATTATCTCTATTTTTTTGTAGATGGTCGAGCGAAGGTTTACACGACATTAAGCAACGGGAAATCTCTGCTGCTCTCATTTTATGAGGGATTTAAAGTGCTTGGAGATGTAGAACTGTTCCAAATTCGCGGAGCGGCATCAAGTGTTCAGGCGATTGACGATACATATTGCATTGGCATCTATTTGCCGCCGGTAAGAGAGAAACTGCTGCGGGATCCTGTATTTTTAACCTTTATGGGCTTTTCTTTATCCGACAAACTGAACAAGCTTTCAAAAAACAGCTCCATTAATTTGTACTATCCGCTCGAACACAGGCTTTCAAGCTATATTTTGGCTACCGGGGTGAAAAAGGAACACATCCTATTTAAAGAAAACCTTACATACCTCTCTGAAATGCTCGGCACAAGCTATCGCCATCTCCTGCGGACGCTTGACATGCTTTGTAAAAGAGGAACAATCCGAAAAAGAGAAAATGCTTATGAAGTGATGAATGAGAGTGAACTGCGAAGCCTTGCAGGGGATATTTATCGCTAGAGAAGACCCACTTTATAGTTGGGTCTTCTTTCATCAAAATGCAGAGGCTGTCCTATGCATTTTCCTTTTTGTCAGGATAAAGCAAATAGTTTAATACACTATTTAAAAGTAAAATTAAAACGATAAATGCTGTTCCAGGACCTAATACAATCCATGGTGCTGTCATCAAATCAAATTTGCTTTGGCCGATCATGCCTGCCCATTCACTTGATTGAGAAAGAAAGCGTTCTTCATCCCCAAAGATTCCGCCAGGTTTATCTCCGCCAATATAAATTTCAAATACCCCTAAATAAATGAGCAGCAAAAGAGTTTGAATCACCTGCTGGAAAAAGATAATCAGAATTCGTTTATTCAGCACAGGTAATATGTGTTTGAAAATAACATGTCTATTGCTGGCCCCAAGATGATAGGAAACTTCAATATACGGTTCTTTAAGGGTTTGCTTAATTTCGCCGGAAATCAGCAGCATGACCGGTGCAATTCCAACGAAGACAATAACTGAAAACTGAAAGGCAACCAAAGATATATATCCAATTTCATCTCTAATAAAATTCACAGGCCACATCAGGACAAACACCAGAATGAACGCAGGTATGTACTGATAAGGGATCAAAAAGCACTTTACAAATGATTGGATGGCTCTTGGCAAAAACACTAAAATAGATCCCGCCGCCACAGCAGCCACTGTTCTAAGAATGGAGACTCCAAGAGCTAAAATGATCGTATATTTTGCTCCTTGTAATAATTTGAGGCCTAAATCATTTCCATTTCTGTCAGTGCCAAATGGCTGCTGAAGAGATGGGGGAAAAGGAGCTTTTCCTGCTACATCTCCATTTTCATCGTATTTGATGATCACAGAACTTGTCTCGGTGTTAAAACCAAACTCATAAAAAAAACTTGTAAGGAGAAGAAGCCCAATAAGCACACATGGAAAAAAGACAAATAACAGCTTCTTTTTATTCATATTGAGTACCTCTAAACAACAAAGAATACCATTTTTTAACCATCCACTGCAGAAAACCGAATGGAATCAGGATAAGCAGAATGCCTATTGCGATTACTTCCTGTTCCTTGAATCCAAATAAAAAGCCGGTGATTCCATTCATTTGGAATAGATATTCAACCGCTACTAAGCTTGATAGCATAAACCAATAAATAGAGGAAATGTGATGGTTCAAAGAGATAAATACATTGCGCAAAACATGCGTAAAGAGAATAGGAAGATTAGATATTCCTTTAGCTTTTGCAAATTGGACGTATAGTTTTTCTTGCTCCTCTTCTAAAATAATGATAAGTGAGCGGATCATTAGTGCGATTGGAACAAAACTCAGACAAAGAATCGGAAACAGGTAGACCTTATCTTCTAAGCCATAAATCTGAAGCATCTTGATTCCCGTGATTTTGAAGAATGAGATAACGGCGTATTGCAGGGCCAAAATCAAGATTACATCTGGAATAGATTCAAAGACCATCAGGGTGCCGCTGGCGATTTTGCGTACATGCGATGAAGCAAGGATATACATGATAGATAATAGCAACGCTGCAGTCAGGGAAATCAAAAATGAAAGGAATAAGATGCTGATCGAATAAAAATAAGCATGAAAAATAAAAGGAAACAATTCAAGTTCTTCTCCGGAGCTTACAAACGTTATATCAAATGGAGTAAGAATCTCAGCGGTTATACGTCCAATGGCATTTAGATAAGTTAATGGAAAAAATCCAAATTCAACAGGGAAACCATCTTCTTCAAAGAAGATTAAAGAGGGTAACGCTGCTATACTGCAGATGCCCAGCAGTATTGGGATAAATTTAATTAAGAGGTTAACAAATATTTTTAGTCTAATATTTAACATATATGGAAGACACATCCTTCGGCACATTCTATTGTACCAAAAGTAAAAAGGGAAATACCGAAAAAATTCATATTATGATAGAATGTAAATTGGATAGTTTAGCAGGAATATTCCAAAATTCAGCCCTATTTATTGTTCCGCAACTAAACAGAGATAGAAATACATATGATTCTTTTGCAAGAATTAGGGGTGCTTTTACTAATGACAGCTTCAGACGAATTAATTCGGTTTTTAGATGATAATATTTCAACCTTTATCGCTGCATGGCGCCAGAAAATTACGATTTCAGAAGACGATCTTCATCAGGAAGAAGTTGAGAAAAACGGGATGAGGATGTACGACTTGGTGAAAAAAACGATTCTGTGTCCTTTAAGTTCAGATGAAATTGATTTTCTGGCAAGTAAAGTAGCTCTGGAACGAGTAGAAGCAAATGTTAACATCGGCGATTTCATAAATAATGTGAACCTTGGAAGACGGGAAGTCATCCGGTATATTGTCAGTTCCGGAATACCGCGAAGCGACCTGCAGCCGTATATTGAAGAAATTAATGTTCTTTTTGATCAGTTTTCTTACTTTGCCGTGAAGAAATACACAGAGGTTAAAGAAGAGATTCTGCAGGAGAAAATTTCATTCATCGATCAAAGCCATAAAGAGAGGCTGACCATTCTGGGTCAAATGTCATCAAGCTTTGTTCATGAATTCAGAAATCCGCTTACTGCTGTAAAAGGCTTCATTAAACTCATACAAAATGAAAATCCTGATTTAAAGTACTTGGACATTATCAGTCATGAGGTTGATCAGCTGAATTTTAGGGTATCCCAATTTCTCCACGCCTCCAAAAAAGAGACAATTGAAAGTAAACGGGAACTTCTTGATCTCAGTGAATTATTAGATGAGGTTCTGGCATTTATGTATCCCAGTCTTCTTGACGGAAGCGTAAAGGTTCAGGAAATCTCAAAAAGACAGACCAGAGTTATTGCGAGCAAAGATGAACTAAGGCAAGTCTTTTTAAATCTATTGCTCAATTCCATTGATGCGCTTCAAAAAATTGAGACTGACCGTACGATTACGATTGAATTTGAAATGATAGAAGATAAAACATACGTACATATTGGAAACAACGGACCCATGATTCCGCCTAAGCAAATTCAGTCGATTTTTGAACCTTTTTTCACAACAAAAGAATTAGGAACGGGAATCGGCCTGTACATCTGCAGAAAAATAATCGAAAGCCATCAAGGAACGATTCAATGTTCTTCTGATGAGCAAATGACCCGGTTTTCCCTATCCCTCCCGCATATTACCGCATAGCAATAGACCTGGAACCTGATCCAGGTCTATTTTAAGTTTTTGATAAGCTTTGATGTGATTATGGCCATAAATAAAGTACTGATAATAAATCCGATCAGCATTTCAGAAGCGGCAATCATATTAGAGAGTACACCGATTGATGTAATGTCTCCAAAACCTGTTGTGGTGAATGTTGTAATGCTATAGTATAAGAAATCATCTCCTGAAAGTTCTTTTCCCGAGAACTTAAAGGATTTTTCTCCTTTGATCCGGTATATTTGCATAAAAAGGTTTGCATAAGTTGTAATAATTAGTGTGATAAGTAAACCGGAGCCTGTAAAAATGCTTTGAAGGCTTTCTTCCGTTTTAGGAATAGAGATAATAAATTCAAATAGAAAATACAAACAAATGAGCAGCATCACTAATAAAGCCGCAAAAAGTATTGTATGAGGAATATCAAGTGTCAAAAACGTTTCTGTAAGAAGCAGGGTGATCATGAAAAAGTTTAGAGCCAGGTAGATATAAAGCTTTTTTTTATTAAATTCTCGTTTTGCCTGCATAGTTCCCCCGGAAAAATGTATTTTTCCTATTTTCTCCTTTCATGAAAATCTAATACGGTATACTTTTTTTCACTATCTATCACAAAAGTGCGTACTTGTTAAATATGCTGATTTATCTAATAATGTTTTTATCACGAAAAGAGAAAGAGAGGGGTAACATGCAGCTTAGAGTATCAGCTGTACAATATGATCTCCACACAATCAGTTCTTTTAAAGAATTTGCAGATCAAGTAGAGCATTATATGAAAACAGCAGAAGAATTTGGGTCTGACTTTGTGCTTTTTCCGGAGTTTTTCACAACTCAGCTTATGTCAATTGGAGATAGAGAGGGAAAAGCATTAACTATAAACGATTTACCTGATTTTACGGATCAATACTTGGAATTGTTTACGGACTTAGCCAAAAAAATGGGAATGCATATCATCGGCGGAACGCATGTTATTAAAAGAGAAGCCCGTTTGTATAATGTAGCGCATTTGTTTTATCCGGATGGACGCGTTGCAGAGCAGGCCAAGCTTCACATAACACCAACAGAAGTGCATGAGTGGGATATGACGCCTGGAGATGACCTTGAAGTATTTGAAACTGAAAAAGGAACCATCGCCATGCTGACTTGCTATGACATTGAGTTTCCAGAGATTGTGCGGATCGCTAAAGCAAAAGGAGCGGATGTCATATTCTGCCCGTCCTGTACGGATGACCGCCACGGTTTCCACAGAGTACGGTATACAAGTCATGCACGCGCGATTGAAAATCAAGTCTATGTCGTTACAACAGGTACGGTAGGATCACTTCCGACAGTTGACTTTATGAGAGGAAACTTTGGTCAGGCAGCTGTTATTACGCCGAATGATATACCGTTTCCTCCTAAAGGAATCGCGGCAGAAGGCGAAATCAATCAGCCTATGATTATAACAGCAGATCTTGATCTTGAGCTTCTTTATAAGGTCCGTGCGAGCGGTTCTGTTACAACATGGCGTGATCGGCGCACTGATTTATACCCTGACTGGGAAGCAAAGCAGGGGGATCGGACTTTGTTATAAGGAGGAGTTCTCTTGTACGTAAAAGAATTTTTCGTTTTTGATGGCGGCAAGCCTGTAAAAGCAGTCGTTCGAAACTACACGGAAAAGGATTTTGATGCATTGATCCGTATTCAGCAGGAAAGCTTTCCGCCGCCATTTCCATCTGAATTATGGTGGAATAAGGAGCAGCTGAAAAATCATGTTTCACTCTTTCCAGAGGGGGCACTCTGCATTGAAATAAATGGAGAAGTTGCCGGTTCCATGACAGGATTGCTTGTACAGTTTGATCCAGATCATCCTGCACATACATGGGCAGAGATCACAGACAATGGGTATATTCGCAATCATGATCCAAATGGAAATACCCTTTATGTCGTTGATATTGGTGTTCGTCCAGCATACAGGAAGTTAGGTCTTGGAAAATGGCTTATGTTTTCCATGTATGAGGTGGTTGTACACAAGGGATTTAACAGGCTGCTTGGCGGGGGCAGAATGCCTGGCTATAAGAAGCATTCAGACAAATTAACGCCTTTGCAATATATCGATCAAGTGGTTAAAGGTGATTTAAAAGATCCCGTTCTTACATTTTTGCTCAGATGCGGAAGAACCCCTCTTCATGTCGCACCAAATTACTTAGAGGATGAAGATTCCTGCAATTACGCAGCTTTGATGCAATGGAAAAATCCTTTTAAGAATTAAGAGAGCAGACATTTCAGTTAATAAAGTCTATCTCTTTTTGGGTTTTATCAATATGAGTACAAAAGCAAAGCGGGAAGACCCACAGGGTCTTCCCGCTTTTGCATCAAGTTTGAAAAATAAACATAATATGAATATAAGGAATTTTTTGGATTTGAGCAGCTCCGTTTACTAATCGTTGGAGACAGGGTATGGTTAATAGATAGATATATTCCGACTAAATTCATAGGAAAAGGAGTTTATTTGAATGCCAGAAACAACTTTAGATAGTTCTTCATCATTAAAAAAAAGAACAACAGTGGTGTCTGAGTTAAATCCGGTGCAAAAGCCGCTTGTTGCGGCAGGGGTGCTTGCAGCGGTCCTCCTTCTCATTGCGATTTTAACTGCAGCGAATGCAACGCAGGGCGTGTTATATATAATCGGTATCCTGCTTGGAGTCACATTGCTTCATGCCCGATTTGGCTTTACATCTGCCTTCCGCCGTCTGATGTCAGTTGGAAACGTTCAGGGACTTCAGGCTCACATGCTGATGCTTGCCATTGCTTCTGTTTTATTTGCCATTATTTTAAGCACAGGCTTCAGCTTTACAGGTACAGCACCTGCAGGCTATGTCTCTCCAGTTGGAGTGAGCGTCATTTTCGGTTCGTTTATTTTCGGAATTGGGATGCAGCTTGGAAACGGGTGTGCATCAGGAACTCTTTACTCTGTTGGAGGCGGATCCTCATCCATGATTTTGACCTTGATTTCATTTATCGCAGGCTCTGTCATAGGTGCGTATCATTTTACCTTCTGGATGGAAGATATGCCTGCACTGCCGCCGATTTCCCTTGCAACTTCAACAGGACTCGGATATTTCGGTGCACTGCTTGTTCAGCTGGCAGTTTTTGCCATCATCTATTGGATTACCGTTCAAATTGCCAAAAAGAAAAATCCGCCGATGATGAAGCCTCTGCCGACGACAAATGGCTGGAAAAAAATCATTCGCGGATCATGGCCATTATTTGCTGCAGCCATCATTTTAGCCCTGTTAAATGCATTAACCCTCTCAATTAGAGGAAATCCATGGGGAATCACTTCTGCGTTTGCTCTTTGGGGCGGGAAGGCATTAATGGCTTCAGGCGTTGATGTTTCCAGCTGGGGCTATTTTGCAGGAGCTAACGGAGCTGCACTTACTAAGACAGTGCTAGCTGATTCAACCAGTGTCATGAATTTTGGCATTATCCTTGGAGCCTTTATTTCAGCGGCTGCACAAGGAACTTTCAAACCGGGAAAAATAAAACCAGGTGTAGCAGGAGCCTCTGTCATCGGAGGACTTCTGATGGGATATGGCGCCAGATTGGCATTTGGATGCAACATCGGTGCTTATTTTGGCGGAATAGCATCATTCAGTCTTCATGGCTGGGTATGGATGATCATGGCCATGCTTGGTACATTCCTTGCCCTGTTTATCCGTCCGCTGTTCGGTTTGAAAAACCCTAAATCTACAGACTCTATTTGCTGAGAACTCTCTTAGGAGGGTTCTTTCTTTTTATTAGTTCAAAAAGACTAATTATTTAAAAAATAAGACAGTTTCATTTACGAAATCGCTTTCTTCAACTACTATACAAAAGAAAGTGATAATAAAGGGAGGAATCTAAATGACATACAAAGCAAGTTCAGAACGATATCAATCAATGAAGTATAACCGCTGCGGAAATTCCGGTCTGCTGCTGCCGGCCATTTCACTTGGGCTATGGCACAATTTCGGCGGAGTCGATTCGTTTGAAAACGGCCGTGCCATGCTTCGCCGCGCATTTGATCTGGGAATTACTCATTTTGATCTGGCAAACAACTACGGTCCGCCGCCAGGATCTGCCGAAGAAATGTTTGGACAAGTGCTGAATACAGATTTTGCACCTTACCGGGATGAATTAATCATTTCTTCAAAAGCAGGCTATCACATGTGGGACGGTCCTTATGGCGAATGGGGCTCTAAAAAATATTTGATTGCAAGTTTGGATCAAAGTTTAAAACGTATGGGGCTGGACTATGTAGATATTTTTTACTCCCACCGTCCGGATCCTAATACACCTCTTGAAGAAACAATGGGAGCATTAGATCAAATCGTCCGCCAGGGAAAAGCTTTATACGCAGGCATTTCAAGCTATACCGCTGAGCAAACGGAAGAAGCTGTAAAAATATTAAACCGTCTCGGCACACCGCTTCTTATTCATCAGCCAAGTTATTCGATGCTCAACCGCTGGATTGAAAACGGTCTGCAGGATGTCCTTCAGGAAAATCGTGTAGGCTCAATCGCTTTTTGTCCTCTGGAACAGGGCTTGCTGACAAGCAAATACCTATCTGGGGTTCCCGCTGATTCTCGGGCGGCGAAATCAACCGGCGCTCTCAGTGAAGACCGTGTGACAGAAGAAACGGTACATAAAATCAAGCAGCTTAATGAAATCGCGGCAAGCCGCGGTCAAAATCTTGCCCAAATGGCATTGGCATGGGTTTTAAGAGAAGGACGCGTGACATCTGCTCTTATAGGCGCAAGCAGAGTAAGCCAGATTGAAGAGAATGTTGCCGCATTGAACCATCTTGAATTTACAAAGGCAGAGCTTGATAGAATAGAAAATATTCTTGGCGATAAATAATGGAAAAGCCTTGCTTTTAAGCAAGGCTTTTCTTTATGAAATCTAGTATATTAGATTCAAATAAAAAAATTATAACGAGAAAAAGAGGATATTTCTATTTTAAGACTAATTAGTGATTATAATGACCGCATTTTTATAACAACCAAAATATGAAAGCCGGTGATCTGTTATGAAAGAAATACGAGTGGGAATGGTAGGATATAAGTTTATGGGAAAAGCACACAGTCTGGCTTATCGGAATGTTCCATTTTTCTTTCCAGGCTCAGCAACGCCGGTACTCAAAGCTATTGCCGGCCGCAATGAAGAGGGTGTTAAGCAGGCAGCTGATGAACTCGGCTTTGAAACCTATGAAACAGATTGGAGAAAATTAATAGAAAGAGATGATATTGATTTAATCGATATTGTCACTCCAAACAATTCTCATGCAGAAATCGCAATTGCTGCCGCAGAAGCCGGAAAACATGTGATATGTGAAAAGCCCTTAGCATTAAATGTAGAGCAGGCTGAAAGGATGCTTGAAGCAGTGACCAGAAATAAAGTGATTCATATGATCTCGCATAATTACCGCTTCGCTCCCGCTGTTCAATATGCGAAAAAGCTGATTCAACAAGGAAGGCTGGGCCGGATCTATCATGTTCGTGCAACATATCTTCAGGACTGGATTATGGATCCTGATTTCCCGATTGCATGGAGATTGAAAAAAGAAGTTACCGGGTCTGGAGCTTTGGGAGATATAGGGGCACATATCATTGATCTTACGAGATTTTTGGTTGGCGAAATATCAGAGGTAGTTGGAGCCATGGAGACATTTATTAAAGAGCGGCCTATTGAAGGAGAAGCCGGGAAAAAAGGACAGGTTGATGTCGACGATGCTGCTTCATTCATCGCGAAATTTGAAAATGGGGCAATGGGAGTTTTTGAAGCAACCCGTTTTGCAGCAGGAAATCGAAATCGCAATAGTTTTGAAATCAATGCTGAGTTTGGTTCCATCAAATGGGATCTTGAAAACATGAACAATTTGCACGTGTACTTAACAGAGGATGACAAAGGCCTTCAGGGTTTTCGGGTCATTAACTGTACGGAAGAAGAGCATCCTTATGCCCATGCTTACTGGCCAGCAGGACATATTATCGGGTATGAACATACATTTGTGAACTTAATATCTGAATTGATGAAAGCGATTACAAATAATGAACATAAACAGCCGAATTTCCATGATGGCTTGCAGAATCAGCTCATTCTTGAAGCAATCGAACGTTCCTCAAAAGAAAAGAAATGGATTTCCATTGCAAAGAAAATTGAACAATTGAGTTAAAGCGGGAGGAATCCTGCTTTTTTTATGTATTGTTGAGGTTTTTCTATTTAATAGACATTATAAATCTATATAAATAAAGTATGAATATTCCTAGTTTTCTTACAAAATGCTTTTCTCGTGGAGTAATAGTTGTTATATTGAATATATCAACCGTTGAAAGGTGACGCTATGACAACTTTTAATCCTCTTTACCTGAAAGTATATAATTTACTGTTAAACCAAATTCAGAGCGGAAAATTAAAGCTGGGCGATAAGGTTCCTTCTGAAAAAGAGCTTGCAGATCAATTCCAAGTCAGCCGTATAACCACTAAAAAAGCATTAGATCTTCTCTCTGAAGAAAACTATATTGAAAGAATTCAGGGGAAGGGTTCATTTGTTATTCATCCAGATGCCGCAAATGGATCTGCTCTAGCAGCAAAGCCGGAACGGTTAAAACGTCATATAATCGGATTTATTCTGCCGAGTTTTGATGAAAGCTATGGAATGGGGCTTGTAAAGGGAATTGAAAAGAGGTGCAGCGAACTTGGGTTTACGATTCTCTTGAAACTCAGCTACGGAAAGAAAGAAATTGAGGAACAGGCCGTAAATGATTTTCTTGATATGGGGGCAGAAGGATTGATTGTCTTTCCGGTTCACGGAGAGCATGTAAATAATAAACTTCTTGAACTGGTTTCTAAGAATTTCCCCGTTGTTTTGATTGATCGATTCATTAAAGGGATACCTGCCTCTTTTGTATGTACGGATCACCGAAAAGCAGCGGCAGAGTTAACGAATCATTTATTTGAAATGGGACACAGAGAAATCGGGTTCATTTCTCCGCCTTCAGAGGGAACGACAGCTATTGAGGAGAGAGTGATGGGTTTTCATATTGCCCATTCTGAACACGGCGTGAAGCTGAATAGGGACTATATCCTGGCTGAAATTAAAAACAGCATGCCATTGCACGAAATGACGGATTCTCAGGTTTTTCAAAAGGACACCATGATATTAGACAATTTCCTGGACAGGCATCGCAGTATAACAGCCATAGTAGCCTGTGAACATTCTATCGGAGAACAAGTAGCTGCAGGTTTATCGAGGCTTGGAAGACGGATTCCAGATGAAGTGTCTGTCGTTTGTTTTGATTCTCCTCAGAATTCCAGAACTCAGTTTACTCATATTAAACAGGATGAACAGAGTATCGCTATAAAAGCAGTGAATCTTCTTAAAGAAAAAATGCTGGATTCAGACTTTGCTGTTCAGCAGATATTTATTCCGCACACGATCGTCGAAGGCGTGACAACTAAAGCTCTTGCTATGAAATAGGTCTGAGTAATCAGGCCTTTTTTATTTATTTTTAAATATTCTGAAAAATATATTGACTTATAATTTCAAAAGCTATTAATATAGTAACTATAAAACATAACAACATGACATGTCATTATATTATTTGAAAGCGCTTTATTTATTTTTAAGAAAGGAGGATTTGTTATAAGAATCGTTTTTCCATTAAAAGAATAAAGGGGGATTTTTCATGAGGCATTTGAAAAGTATTTTTTTAATAGCTGTTTCATTTTTACTCCTTTTGTCCGGCTGCAGTTCTGATTCAGCATCAACCAAGGAAAGTGCTGATGGCAAGACGACAATCACTTTTTGGCATCCAATGACAGATATTACTGGTGATGCGGTTAAAGAAGTTGTAAAAGCTTTTGAAAAAGAAAATCCTGATATCAAAGTGAAATCGGTTTATATTGCAAATCAAGGTGAAGGCTCAAATGAAAAACTGCTTTCATCCATTGCTGGCGGAAACCCTCCAGATGTCGCGTACTTTGACAGATTCGAGATTGCTTCTTGGGCCGCACAAGGCTCGCTTGAAGATTTAAGTGATCTCGCCAAGAAAGATAAGATTTCTAAAGAAAATTTCTACCCATTTGCATGGGAGGAAGCAACCTTCGAAGATAAACTTTACGGTTTACCCACAACGACAGATTCCCGCTTAGTTTATTACAACAAAAAACATTTCGAAAAAGCTGGACTCGATCCAGAAAACCCTCCTAAGACCATTGCAGAACTTGAAGAAGCAGCAGAAAAATTAACGATTAAAAAAGGAAAAAGATTCTCTCAGATCGGCTTTATTCCATGGCTTGACCAAGGCTGGTTTTACGGCTGGGGCTGGGCATTTGGAGGAGATTTTTATAATCCTGACACACAGGAAGTAACTGCTGATGATCCTAAAAATGTTGAAGCTTTAAAGTGGATCGCAGATTACGCTAAAAAATACAATATCGAGGACATTACAGCTTTCACAAATTCTCAAGGCACTGGTGCAATGGATCCATTCTTAACAGAACAAATCAGCATGAAAATAAGCGGTCCTTGGACTGTGTCTGCCATCAATAAATTCAAGCCGGATTTAGAGTATGGCGTTTTCCCTATCCCGACGCCTACAGGAGATAACTACTCAACCTGGTCTGGCGGCTGGTCTGTTGTCATTCCTAAAGGTGCGAAAGAAAAAGAAGCAGCATGGGAATTTCTTAAGTTTTTCAGCGGAGAAGAAGGACAAAAAATCTTCAGCGGAATTGCTAAAGACTTTTCAATTATCGATTCTGTAAATGAGGAATTAGGGTACAAGGATGATCCGATTCTTAAAGAATTTGTTGAGATCTTGCCTTCAAGCAATCACAGACCTGTTATGACACAGGGAAGCTTATATTGGAATGAACTGGCAAGTGCTGTTGAAAATGCTACTAGAGGCAACGGAACCCCGGAGGAACTTCTGAAAAAAGTGAATGAAAAAGTAGAGAAATCTTTAAAGTAGGGCTGCAACGGGATTCTCCAATTGGGGAATCCCTGAAACAAAACTAAAGGAGGTATGTTTTCATGCAGCAGCCAGTTATAAAGAACTCAGCCACAATAAAAGAGGTTCCTGTCACAAAAAAGAAAGTATGGAGAAACAAATCTTCCTTATACGGTTTACTATTTGTATCACCTTGGATAATTGGACTTATTATTTTTTATGCTTTTCCATTAATTTCATCCATCTATTTCAGTTTCACGACATATAGCATCCTTCAGCCCGGAGAGTTTGTGGGAATGCAGAATTATAAAGAGCTGATGAGTGATGATCTTTTTTGGAAGTCTGTATCAAATACCATCTATTTCGCAGTCTTTTATGTTCCGCTCAGCATCATATTTGGTGTATGTCTCGCGATGATCTTGAACTTAAAGGTAAAAGGAATGACAGTTTACCGCACCATTTTTTTCTTGCCGACATTAGTGCCTCAGGTTGCACTTGCCGTACTTTGGATGTGGCTCTTAAACCCGCAGTTTGGTTTAGTCAATGGAATGCTGGATCTTCTGGGAATTCAAGGTCCCGCATGGTTAGGAAGTGAAACCTGGTCCAAGCCTTCTATCGTTATAATGTCACTTTGGGGCATAGGACAGGCAGTTGTTATCTATCTGGCAGGACTTACGGATATATCTGAAGATTACTATGATGCTGCTGAAGTGGACGGGGCAAATTGGCTGCAGAAAACAATACATATTACCTTGCCATTGTTAACTCCTGTTATCTTTTTTAACCTCGTAATGGGTGTCATTGGCGCATTCCAGCAGTTTGCATTGCCGTACGCGCTTACTGGCGGACAGGGTACTCCAGCAAATTCCTTAACGTTTTATGTCATGTATTTATATGACAATGGATTCAAATTCTTCAAAATGGGCTATGCCTCAGCAATGGCTTGGATTCTCTTTGCCATCATTATGATCTTAACAGCCGTTATCTTTTCAACATCTAAAAGGTGGGTTCATTATCAAGGAAAATAAGGAGGGATACGATGAAAACAAAAACTTCAAAACGTATTTTTGCCCATGCATTTCTGATTCTGATTTCGATTCTCTTTTTAGTTCCGTTTTTCTGGATGCTGTCTACTTCGTTAAAAGATCAAACGCAAATTTTTTCGTTTCCTCCTGAATGGATCCCAACCCCTTTTAAATGGAGCAATTATCAGGAGGCTGTAGAATATATTCCTTTTTTCAGCTATTTGAAAAATACAGTTGTGATTACCGTGTTCAGCACAATTGGTGCCGTTCTCACTTGCCCTTTGGTAGCATACGGATTTGCGAAATTAAAATTTAAAGGGAGCAATGCTTTATTCATAGTGACCATTGCCGTCATGATGATTCCTGGACAAGTTACGATGATTCCCCTGTTCATTCTGTTTGAAAAACTCGGCTGGGTTGGCAGCCCTCTCCCGCTGATTGTCCCTGTTTTTTTTGGAGTACCTTTCTACATCTTTTTACTGCGGCAATTCTTTCTGGGATTGCCTGATACGCTGATGGATGCAGCGAGAATTGATGGAGCAGGAGAATTTCGCATATACTGGCAGATTATGCTTCCGCTTGCAAAACCGGCAGTGCTTGCAGTAGGTCTGTTTCAATTTATGGGAAGCTGGACCGACTTTTTAGGACCGCTGCTTTATCTTACTGACGAAACGTCCTACACACTTTCCTTAGGCCTGCAGCAATTCCAGAGCCAAAGAGGAACGGAATGGGGATTGATGATGGCAGTCTCCACATTAATGACGCTTCCTATCATTATCTTATTCTTCTTCCTGCAAAAAACGTTTATTAAAGGCATTACGTTCAGCGGTATAAAAGGATGACAGGAGATGAATCCGCGTGGAAAAGATCAGAATTGGTTTTATAGGCACTGGAGGAATTGCCCATTACCATGCCTCACATCTAAAAGAATTAGAGAATGTCATCGTCACAGCAATTGCCGACCCGAATCCTGAAAGCAGACGCAGTTTCCTTCAAACTCATGAGCTTGAAGCTTTGGAGTTTGATGATTTTGAAGAAATGCTGAATCGATCTGAAGTAGAAGGAGTGATTATTTGCTCTCCGCATACGCTTCATTACAAGCATGCCAAAGCTGCTCTTTTAAAAGGCTGTCACGTATTGCTTGAGAAGCCAATGGTATGTTCTGCCTTTGAAGCGGAAGAATTGATTGAACTATCAAAAGAGAGAAAATGCGTGCTGCAAATCTCGTACCAGCGTCATTATCAGCCTGAGTTTCTTCATATGAAAAAGCTGATCGAAGAAAATCAAATCGGCATACTTACTAGTGTAAATGCATCTCTTTATCAGGATTGGATTTACTTGTCAGCCGGTACATGGAGACAGAACCCAGCTCTGTCAGGCGGCGGAATGCTGTTTGATTCAGGCAGTCATATCTTAGATTCTATTCTATGGATTACTGGACTTACACCGGTTGAAACAAAATCATTTATTAATCAGAGAGGAACAGAAGTAGATATTGATTCCTTTACAACAGTCAAATACACACATAACGTGATGGGAACGATCACGATTGCTGGAATGTCACCATGCTGGCTTGAAACATATTCATTTTTGGGCGATCAAGGAGCCATTTTCTTCGAGAATGGACAGGTTTCATTAGTCAGAAACGGGGAAGCACCCGAAATACAAAGTATTGAAGCTGCGAAAACAAACACTGATAAAAGCTTCATCAGGGCCATTACTGGAAAAGAAGAGGTTCAAGTTCCCGGCGAATTTGCTGTTCAGGTTTTGGATTTTACAAAAGCCATTTATGAAGGTGCCAGTGAGAAATCACAAATAGACTATCATTCTAAGGAAGTGTGAGGGATAAATATGAACAATAAAATCGGCATGAGGATACCCCCGTATTTCGGAAAAGAAGGAATTGAATACACAGCAAAATGGGCGAATGAAAATGGGATTAAGATACTTGACCTTCCCAGCCTGGACGAGTCAGTTAAAAAGATATTAGCAAACTATCAAATAGATATTGGTTCGATTGATGGAAAAGGGTGTGTTGGGAACACGGATCTTTTAAGTGAGGATGAGGGGAAACGCTGGAATGCAGTTTTATCTTTAAAGGAACAGTTTGAACAAGTTTCAGCATTGGGAGGCAAGGTGATTTTCATGTGTCTTGTGCCGGAAAACAGCCTGATCCCTAAAAAAAGAAGCTTAGAAATATGGAAAGAAACATTTCCTGAGGTGGTCGGGCTTGCCGAGAAAAACAATCTTTTTCTGGCACTTGAAGGCTGGCCTGGTCCTGCACCTGCGTATCCAACTCTTGGAACGACTCCGGAGGTGCTCAGATATATGTTTGGTGAGGTGCCGTCCAAGCATTTCGGTGTCAATTATGATCCCTCTCATTTAGTGAGACTTGGCATTGATTATCTTCGGTTTCTTGATGAGTTTGGTGAAAAAATTCTTTACTGTCATGGAAAAGATACAGCGCTGCTTAAAGAGGAACAATATGATTTAGGCCATTTGCCCGGCGTATTCGATTCTAAGTATGACTTTTCCGAAGGAGCATGGCGTTATACGATACCGGGTCATGGGGAGGTTGACTGGAGAAAGGTTGCTGTCAGATTAGATGCGCTCGGGTATAAAGGTCCAATCAGCATAGAACTTGAGGATCATCATTATTGGGGCTCACTTTCTTCTGAACAAGAAGGCATTAAGCGTGCTAAAGATTTTCTACAGTCGGTTTTTCATAATAAGAAATCAGGAGGAATTGCGGATGTCAAACATTAAAATTGGAATTATTGGAAGCGGAGGAATTGCTGCAGTACATGCTAAAGCCTATCTGCAAATGAAGGATGTCACGATTGCTGCGGTCGCAGACGTCATTCCCGGAAAAGCAAAGGAATTTATCGAACAGCTGGGAATCCATGATGCCCAGGCATTCGACAGTCATTTGGAATTGCTTGAACTTGATTTAGATGGTGTTAGTGTCTGTACGCCAAATGTTACACATCACAGAACCAGTATTGATTCATTGCTTGCAGATAAACATGTACTAGTTGAAAAACCGCTGGCAGTTACTTTAGAACAAGCGGTTGAAATGGTTGAGACATCACGCCGCACAGGAAAAATGCTGACGGTCGGATTTCAGCCAAGATATGATCCTAATATGAAAACGATCAAAGAAATTGTTCAATCCGGACAGCTTGGCGATGTCTATTATATCCAGACAGGAGGCGGCAGAAGAAGGGGGATGCCAGGCGGAACATTCATAAATAAAGAGTTGGCAGGAGCTGGAGCAATGGCGGATATTGGCTGTTATTCCCTGGACTTGGCTTTAAATGCACTGAATTACCCTAAGCCATTAACAGTTTCAGCCTACACATCCAGTCATTTTGGAAAGAATCCTCTGTATCATCATGAAGCAGCCAGATTTGAAGTAGAAGACTTTGGAGTGGCGATAGTTCGATTAGAAGGGGGAAAGGTGCTTAATTTTAAAATTTCATGGGCAATGCACATGGATTCCTTAGGACCTACCATTTTTCTCGGAACAGACGCAGGACTTAAGCTGACTCCTGCAGGACAAGGACCTTGGAGCGGAGTCTGGGACGGCGGAATTGGAAGTATTTCTCTCTTTCACGATATTGTCGGACAGCATTCAGAAACACAGGTTCCCGTCATCGATCATAAAATTGATATTTTCCATGAAAAAGTTAGAGATTTTGTGGCGGCCATAAAAGAAAATCGTCCAGCTCCAATCCCTGCAGAGCAAATCTTACTTAATCAGGCGATTATTGACGGGGTGCTCCGTTCCTCTGCGCTTGGTAAAGAAGTAGATATTAAGGTTCCGGTATTTGTTTGAGTAAATCAGTTTGCTGAAACGCCTATGATTTTAGGCGTTTTTTTTTATTTTATCCAAGTTGATTTAATTGATTTATTCGATTATTCTCCCCATACTTAATAATAGAATAAGATAGGGAGGAATTATTTATGAAAGCAATCGGACTGCATAAATACTTGCCAATTGAACATGAAGAAAGCTTGCTCGACATTGAAATGAAAAAACCAGCGGCTGCAGGAAAAGATCTGCTGGTCAAAGTAAAAGCCATTTCCATTAATCCTGTTGATACAAAAGTTCGTGCACCTAAAGAAAAAATAGAGGATGAGCCAAAAATTCTTGGCTGGGATGCAAGCGGCACAGTGGTGGAAACCGGTGAGAATTGTACCGATTTTAAACCTGGCGATGAAGTGTTTTATGCCGGCAGCATCACGAGGCAAGGTACTTACAGCGAATATCATCTGGTAGATGAAAGAATTGTTGGGAAAAAGCCTAAAACCCTAACTCATGCAGAAGCAGCTGCTTTTCCGCTGACGGCGATTACAGCATATGAAGGGCTTTTCGATCGATTAAAGATTGATCCTGCTGACAAAGAGCGAAACAAAAGAAATCAGATTTTGATCATCGGCGGAGCAGGAGGAGTGGGATCTATTGCGATTCAGCTTGCTAAATGGGCAGGGCTGAACGTGATTGCAACAGCATCACGTCCTGAAACGATAGAATGGGCAGAGAAGTATGGCGCGGATCATATCATAAACCATCATAAATCTTTGAAAGAAGAGCTTGAAAAACGGCAAATAACAGAAGTCGACTATATCTTTTGTCTGAATAACACAGATCAGCACTGGAATGGCATGAGCGAAGTGATTAAGCCTCAGGGCAAAATTTGTTCAATCGTTGAAAACAAGGAACCTCTTGATTTGAATGTGTTAAAAAGCAAGAGTGTCACATTCGTCTGGGAATTTATGTTCACAAGAGCCATGTATCAAACAGACGACATGCAAGAACAGCAGATTCTGCTGAACAAAATCAGCGCCCTGATAGATGATGGTGTTTTAAAAACAACCATAAATCAAACTCTATCACCGATCAATGCCGAGAATATTAAGAAAGCGCATCAATCATTAGAAAGCGGAAAAACGATCGGGAAAATTGTGCTGGAACAATTTAAATAGAAACAAAGATTTAGCGGTCTGATCGCCGCTATTTTTGTTTTATTTTCAGAATTATTTAATAAATTTCGAAAATGATTTGAAAAATGAAGTTCATCATGTTTAAATGAAACTATAACAGATCACTTGTCAGATATGTGATGTCTGAAAAGAAAGGCTGTGAATTAGTGCTAATAGAAAAGATTTCAACAAAGAAAGTTTCAGATACGATCAGCGAGCAGATTGAGAAGATGATTTTGGACAGCTCGTTTCCTGGTGGCGAAAAGCTTCCTTCTGTAAGAGAGCTTTGCGAGATGTTTGGAGCAGGACGATCAGCCGTCCGCGATGCCATTACAGTTTTAAAAGGAAAAGGTCTTGTAATAGTGAAACAGGGTGAGGGCACGTATGTCAGTAAGTTTGATTCAAGAAAAATTTTCAGCCATGCTGTCATGCTCCCGAATGCAAAAGATATTACCGAGCTTTTTCAAGTAAGAAAAATCGTTGAAACAGGCATGGCTGAAATGGCTGCATGCAATCGCTCCGAAAACGATCTTAAGCGAATGAAAATGATCTTATCAACCCATACTGATGCCCCCTGGGAAGATGATTATCAGTTTCACTTATCGATTGCCAAAGCAACCGGCAATGCACTTCTGATTCAGTTTGTACAAGTCATATCCACCACGATTAAACATGCAATGATTGATTTTCACCAGTTTATCAAACGTGATACAGAGGCGTTAGAAACCATTGCAGAACACCATGAGCGCATCTTCGAAAGCATTTCTTCCGGTACACCTAATCAATCAAACGAATATATGCTGCAGCATTTAACGTTCGTAGAATCCATTCTTCACAAGAGTCTTAAGCAGAATAGCTGAATTTTTTTGAATATAAAACAAAACAGTGTTTGGTATTACAAAACATATGGAGGTGGAGTTTTGATCCTGACAGAATTAATCTCACTTTTCCCTGAAGAAAAAGTAAAAACGGAGGGGCAGACAAATCACTTGCTTGGAAATAATGGCGAAATGACTGTTTTCCCGACTACAGAAGAAGAAATCACACAAGTTCTTAAATTTGCTGATCAAAATGGCAAAAAAGTTTCCATAATCGGCGGCGGGACAAAGCGCGGATTTGGAGGATTAACAGAATATGCAGATATCCAGTTGTCCCTGGCTCATTACACCGGAATAACAGAGCATACTCCCGGGGATATGACAGTAACCGTCAAAGCAGGAACAACGTTTAAAGAGCTTCAGGATTATTTAGCAAAGCACCGGCAAAAGGTTTCACTTGATCCGTCTTGGCCAGAGTATTCGACGATCGGAGGAATTATCGCATCTAATGAAAGCGGTCCCAAACGGCTTGGTTACGGATCTTCAAGAGATTCAGTGATTGGACTTAGAATCGTTTATCCTGACGGTCAGATCATTCGCTCAGGGGGGAAAGTTGTAAAAAACGTTGCCGGCTATGATATGAATAAGCTTTTTATAGGATCAATGGGCACACTTGGCGTTGTGACAGAAATCACGTTAAAGCTTAGACCCATTCCTAAATATGAAAGCCTAATTCTTTTATCTTTTCCTATTGAAATGCAGGAAGAAATGAGTCTGTTCGTTATAAATCTGCTGGATTCCATGATGGAGCCAATCGCGTTAGAACTTTTGAGTCCGGCCTTATCTAATCGTTTAACACACAAAGAAATGTATACGCTTGCAATCAGTTTTGAGGATTTTGAACCCTCAGTCCGCTATCAAGAAGAATTTATCAAAAGCATCGTGCCGGATGGTACACTGTTTTCTCTGCTGCCTCAAGCGGAAGCAGAATTATTCTGGGATTCGTTTTATAAGACAGCACCAAGCGGGGTCAGCTCAAAGCCTGGTTCAGTTACTGAAGCTGCCTTGAAAATCGGCGTAAAAAATCTGGATGTTTTCAAAATTGTGAAGGAATGTGCCGGTATGCATAAGTCGGTGTTGATTGAAGCTCATGGAGGATTAGGACACGGTTTATGTCAAGTCACTCTGAGGGGAAGCAGCAATGACGTAATGAATGCAATTGAACGTATTCAGCAAATCACGGTTAGATTGGGCGGGTATACAATCATCAAGCACCTGCCATATGCCTTAAGGCACAAAACGGAAGTATGGGGAGAAAAGCCATCTTATTTCTTTCTGATTCAAGGGATTAAAGCAGCAATTGATCCGAAATCAATCCTGAATAACAAACGTTACCTGGGAGGGATATAAGTGAGCAAAAGAGAAAGTGACTTAAAGCAGGCATCCCCTGCATGCAAGGAAACAAGTCTCAGCAATTATTTATGGAAGGATCATCCGGATGAGAGCAAATGGGCAGATTGCGTCCACTGCGGCATGTGTCTGGAGTCCTGTCCAACTTATGAGATAACAGGACAGGAGCAGCATTCCCCGCGAGGCCGGGTGCATTTGATCAAATCAGTCGCAGATGGAAAGCTTCAGGTGAATGAACAATTCATGGATCCGGTTTTCGCCTGCCTTGATTGCCGCGCCTGCACGACAGCATGTCCTGCAGATGTGGATGTCGGCGGTCTCATTGAAGAAGCCCGTGGCCAGATCCGACAGGCAATGCCTTTAACCGGAGTTAAAGGAACTGTAAGCAAATTTTTCTTAAAAGGACTGTTTCCTCATCAAAATCGATTGAATACTGTCGGTAGCCTGCTTAAATTTTATCAAAAAAGCGGAATGCAAAAAGCGGTGAGAAAAACCGGGATGCTGAAGGTCATGCCAAAGCACCTGGCTGAAATGGAAGCCATTATGCCGGAGATCAAGCAGCCCGTGCGCCAAAAGTACAAAAATCAAACGGTCATACCTGCACAGGGTGCGGCAAAGACTGGAGTAGCCTTCCTGACAGGCTGTGTTATGGACGTTATGTTCAGTGATATTAATGAATCCACAATAAATGTATTAACGAAGAACGGAAATGACGTGACCATTCCGCAAAATCAGACATGCTGCGGAGCCCTTCATGTTCATGCAGGCGACAGAGATACAGGCCGCAGGCTTGCAAAACAGAATATTGAGGCATTTAAAGATTCTGATAAAGTCATTGTTAATGCAGCAGGATGCGGATGCATGCTGAAGGAGTATGGTGAATTGTTCAGAGAGGTAGATACAGAATGGCATGAAAGAGCAGAAGAATTTGCGGCAAAAGTAGTCGATGTTTCAAAATACCTCCATGATACCGGCTATGAAAAACCTAAAGCTGAATTGAACACTAGAATTACCTATCATGATGCATGCCACTTAGCACATGGACAGGGTGTGCGCCAGGAGCCGCGAGATATCTTACTTGATATTCCAGGCGTGGAAATGGTCCATATGCCTAATGCTGACAGATGCTGCGGAAGTGCAGGAATATACAACATAACAAACCCTGAAATGGCAGACGCTGTACTTGAAAGTAAAATGGAAAATGTTCCGGATGACGTTGAGATGATCTCAATGGGGAATCCAGGCTGTATGCTCCAAATGGCTATGGGTGTACAAAAATACGGCAGAAATCAAAAGGTTGTTCATACGGTCCAGCTCCTTGATTGGGCCTATCAAATGGAGGAGAAAGGAAAGGAGGAGCTTTAATGGCTGTTAAAAGACTTAAAACGAAAGATAAACATATTCATAGTCTTGCAAAACTGACAGGCGGTCCATCAAATATTCTCTATCATAAAGAAGATTTAATAGCCTATGATTGTGACGGATTTACAATTCATAAGCATTTGCCAAGAGCGGTTGTTTTTCCGAAAAATACAGAAGAAGTCGCAGCACTCGTCAAATATTGTTCAGAAAATCAGCTGCCATTCCTTGCAAGAGGCGCGGGAACAGGCTTAAGCGGAGGCGCCATTCCTATTAACGGCGAAGTCATTATCAGTCTGGTAAAAATGAAAAGACTGATCAGTGTAGATCTTGAAAATAGGCGGGCTGTCGTTGAACCCGGATTCGTCAATCTTAAATTAACCAACTCCATTGCAGATAAAGGGTATTACTATGCGCCGGATCCATCAAGCCAATATTGCTGTACCATAGGGGGAAACGTTGCTGAAAATGCAGGCGGCGCCCATTGCCTCAAATATGGCGTAACAACAAACCATATCCTTGGTCTGGAGGTTGTCCTGCCTAATGGCGAGATCATTGAAATTGGTAAAAATGGTATTCCAGATTCGCCGGGATACGACCTGCTTGGTTTAATAACCGGTTCAGAGGGAACGCTTGGAATCGTCACAAAGATCACCGTAAGAATCTTGAAAAACCCTGAGTCTAAGCAGACTGTCCTTGCTTACTTTGATAGTGTGTCAGACGGCAGCGGCGCTGTTTCAGACATTATTTCAGCTGGCATTGTCCCTGCAGCTCTTGAAATGATGGATAAAACTGCAATTGAAGGCGTAGAGGCGGCAGCTTTTCCCGTAGGACATCCAAAAGACATTGAAGCTGTCTTATTAATAGAAGTAGACGGCATTTCTGCAGGCATCGATGAACAGATCACTCAAATTCTAGAGGTATGTACGAAATGGAATGTCCGTGGGGTAAAGGCTGCTGAAAGTGAAGCAGAGCGTGCAAGATGGTGGGCAAACAGAAAGACAGGCTTTGGAGCAATGGGAGCAATTTCACCTGATTATCTTGTACAGGATGGAGTCATTCCGCGGAGCAGACTGCCCGAAGTCCTTGAAAAAATCAATCAGATCAGTAAAGAATCAGGTCTCCGAATAGCCAATATCTTTCATGCTGGAGACGGCAATCTGCATCCGCTTGTCTTGTTCGATTCAAGAATTCCGGGTCAGACTGAGGCGGCTTTAAAAGCCGGCAGCGCATGTCTGCAGGTTTGTGCCAAAGTTGGCGGAACGATTACAGGTGAACATGGGGTAGGTATTGAAAAGAGAGAAGAAATGCGGTTTGTCTTTACGGAAGAAGAAATTTCAGCACAGACAAAAGTCAGGGAAGTCTTTAACCCTGATAATCTATTAAATGCAGGTAAATTATTTCCGAGTCCAGGACGCTGTGCTGAAGTAAAAAAAGAAATGAAAGCAGCAGGCCTGTAAATTAAATTGGTAAAATGTTCTGAAAATGATTGTAAACGCTTTGATTTTCATGCTATTATTTTTTTAACAAAAAGAAAAACAACGTTTTGTAATAACAAACACAAGGAGGAACGAACGATGAAAGGCTATATTCGATCAGGTAATCTTCAAGTAGCAGACGTACTCTATCAATTTATTAATTCAGAAGCACTCCCGCAGACAGGTTTAGATCAGGAGGCATTCTGGTCAGGTTTTGAAGCCATTGTTAAGGAATTGACTCCTCAAAACAAAGAACTGCTGGTAGTCCGCGATGAAATTCAGAGCAAAATCAATTCATGGCACAGGGAAAACAGCGGAACATTTGATTTTGAAGCTTATAAAGCGTTTTTACATGAAATTGGATACTTAGAGCCAAAAGCAGAGGATTTTAAGATTACAACTCAAAATGTTGATGATGAAATTGCTGTTCAGGCTGGTCCTCAATTAGTCGTGCCGGTCAATAATGCGCGCTATGCGATCAATGCGGCAAATGCGCGCTGGGGAAGCTTATATGATGCCTTATACGGGACAGATGCCATCAGTGAAGAGGACGGTGCCCGCCGCGAAGGCTCATATAACCCTGTCCGCGGAGAAAAAGTCATTGAATTTGCGCGAAATTTTCTTGACGAAACAGTGCCTCTAAAAGATGCATCCCATAAAGATGCAGCAGAATATGCGATTGTTGATGGAGCGTTATCGGTCACATTAAGCAGCGGTCAAAAAACAGGTCTTAAAGACAATGAAAAATTGGCTGGATACCAGGGAGATGCAGATTCGCCGGCTGCCATCCTTCTTAAAAACAACGGGCTTCACTTTGAAATTCAAATCGACCGAAGCCATTCAATCGGCAAAACAGATTTAGCAGGCGTGAAAGATATTCTGCTTGAAGCAGCGCTGACAACTATTATGGATTGCGAAGATTCTGTTACAGCTGTAGATGCGGAAGACAAAGTGATCGTGTACCGCAATTGGCTAGGCTTAATGACAGGAAATCTTGCGTCTACATTCAAAAAAGGCAAGCAGACAATGACACGTACCCTGAACCCTGACCGAACGTATACAAGCGTTAATGGTGAAGAATTTACTCTCTCTGGAAGATCGCTGATGTTTGTGCGAAATGTGGGACACCTGATGACAAACAATGCCATTCTTGATGAAAACGGAGAGGAAATCAGGGAAGGCATCCTGGATTGTGTGATGACTGCACTGCTTGCAAAACATTCCTTGCTCGGAACCGGACAATATCAAAACTCTTCAAAAGGATCTGTCTATATCGTTAAACCGAAAATGCACGGATCCAAAGAAGTTGCCTTTGCAAACAATCTGTTTAATAGAGTCGAAGATTTGCTTGGGCTTGAACGCAATACCATTAAAATCGGGGTAATGGATGAAGAAAGACGTACGTCTCTAAACTTAAAAGCAGCAATACGTGAAGTAAAAGACCGGATCGCATTCATTAATACAGGATTCCTGGACCGTACCGGTGATGAAATTCATACTTCTATGGAAGCGGGTCCGATGATTCCTAAAAATGAGATGAAATCTTCGCCTTGGCTTTTGGGCTACGAAAAATCAAATGTTTATGCAGGCCTCGAAAGCGGCTTCCAGGGCCGTGCGCAAATCGGCAAAGGCATGTGGGCTATGCCGGACATGATGGCTGAGATGCTTAAACAAAAATCTGGCCATCTAAAAGCAGGAGCAAACACAGCTTGGGTTCCTTCGCCAACAGCAGCAACACTTCATGCACTGCACTATCACCAGGTAGATGTAACAGAAGTCCAAAATCAGCTAAAAAAAGAAGTGAAGGATTTAAGAGACGACATTCTCATCATTCCTGCTGCTGAAAATGCGAATTGGAGCAAGGAAGAAATTCAGCAGGAGCTTGATAACAATGCACAAGGAATTCTTGGATATGTTGTGCGGTGGGTCGAGCAGGGTGTCGGCTGCTCTAAAGTGCCGGATTACTATAATGTCGGTTTGATGGAAGACCGCGCTACGCTCAGAATCTCAAGTCAGCATCTTGCAAACTGGCTGCACCACGGCATCTGCACAAAAGAGCAGGTAAAAGAAACGCTTGAACGAATGGCAAAAGTGGTAGACAAACAGAATGAAGGGGATCCGCTTTATATGCCAATGGCTCCTAATTATGAAAATTCGGTTGCTTTCCGAGCTGCATGCGATCTTGTTTTTGAAGGCTATGATCAGCCAAATGGCTACACAGAACCAATCCTGCACCGCCGCCGCTTGGAAGCTAAAGCTAAATTTGCAGTTAAGCAATAATCTAATCATTTATTTTAAGGAGATGAGGCAATGCAGCACCTTCGGGAAAAATCGCTGGACCTTCACAAGCGTTCACATGGGAAATTAAGTGTTACGGTTAAAGTTTCTGTAGAAAATTCGCATGATTTAAGTCTGGTTTATTCCCCAGGGGTGGCAGAGCCTTGCAGAGAAATCCATCAAAACCCTGAAAAGATATACGATTATACGATGAAAGGCAATTTGGTTGCCGTCATTTCAGACGGCTCCGCAGTATTAGGCTTAGGCAATATAGGAGCCTCTGCTTCTATGCCTGTAATGGAAGGAAAAGCCGCTTTGTTTAAAGCCTTTGCCGACATTGATGCTTTTCCGCTTTGTCTGAATACAAATGATCCTGAAGAGATTATTGCAATTGTGAAAGCACTGGAACCGACTTTTGGCGGCGTAAATTTAGAGGATATTTCAGCACCAAATTGCTTTATCGTTGAAGAACGATTAAAACGGGAAATGAACATCCCTGTTTTTCACGATGATCAGCACGGTACAGCCATTGTAACAGCCGCGGGCCTGATAAATGCATTAAAGATGGTCGGTAAACGACTTAAAAATGTGAAAATCGTCATAAATGGCGCCGGGGCTGCCGGGATTGCGATTACGAAGCTCCTCCTTGAAATGGGAGCAGAAAATGTCATCATGTGCGATACAAAAGGATCGATTTACAAAGGACGAACAGCCGGCATGAATCCGATGAAGGAATTGATCTCAGAGCTGACAAATAAAAGCTTATTTCAAGGGACGCTTGATGACGCTTTAAGGGAAGCAGATGTTTTTATTGGCGTTTCCGCTGCAGGAGCTGTTTCTGGTGAAATGGTTCAAGAAATGAATAAGGATGCGATTATTTTTGCCATGGCAAATCCAGATCCGGAAATCATGCCCGAAGCCGCAAAAGCTGCTGGAGCAGTAATTGTGGGAACGGGAAGATCGGATTTGCCTAATCAAGTCAATAATGTCCTGGCCTTTCCAGGGATTTTTAAAGGAGCCCTGCAAGTGCATGCGACTGAAATCAATGAGGAAATGAAAATGGCTGCTGTTTATGCCATTGCTGATTTAATTACACCATCAGAGCTTGAATATGAGTATGTCATTCCGCATGCGTTTGATAAAAGAGTCGCTGCAGCTGTATCAGAAGCTGTTGCACAAGCAGCCGTCAGATCAGGAGCTGCACGTAAAACTACGTTTTGAAAGGGGTACAGCCATGAAATTTGTCCGATTTAAAGATCAGTCAGCTGTCTATAGCGGAGTTTTAAAAGACTCTGAAATCAAAGAAATAAAAGGTGATATCTTTAAAGACTGGGAGTATACAGGCCGTTCTTTTCAAAAAGAGCAGGTTCAGCTGCTTGCACCTATACTGCCAAATCAGATAATCGGAATTGGCGCAAACTACGTCTCAAATAAGGTGGATATACCTGAGGTGCTCCCTGAAATTCCGGTGTTT
The DNA here is from genome assembly GCF_004358755.1 of Peribacillus frigoritolerans. Classification (GTDB taxonomy): domain Bacteria; phylum Bacillota; class Bacilli; order Bacillales; family Bacillaceae; genus Bacillus_P. The sequence continues at coordinate 1,182,134 of NZ_SMZY01000001.1, forward strand.
TTCTTCAAGCCGACCTCATCCGTTATTGGTCCTGAAGAAAATATTGTCATTCCTGCCGGCGCAAAACAGGTGAAATTTGAGTCAGAGCTTGCCATTATCATAGGGAAAGAGGCGAAAAACGTCCCTGAATCAGAGGTTCTGGATTATGTGTTTGGCTACACAATAGGAAATGATGTAACAGCTCCTGTCTTTTTCCACGGGGACGGACACTGGACAATCGGCAAATCATTTGATACATTCACACCTCTTGGACCAGTCATTGAAACAGAGCTTGATCCGTTCAATGTGAATGTGGAAGCGAGATTAAACGGAGCTTTGAAGCAGGATAGCCCGACCGATCTTATGATTATTCCAATTCGAAAAATGATTTCCTATTTAACCAGCGTCATGACTCTGCGGGAAGGGGACGTCATTTTAACAGGAAGTCCTGTTGGGGCAGAATTAGTAAATACAGGTGATGTCATCGAATGCGAAATCAAAGAAATCGGCATTCTAAGGAATTCATTCGCTGAAGCTAGAGAGAGCGTAAAAAGCTAGAGGATCCTTTCTTTACCCGGTATCAGGCATGATATACTAGAGTTAAAGTCAATATGCACCAGAGGTGAGAGGGTTGGATCGAGAAAATATGGTGAAGTCCGTCAGCCGGGCACTGGATATCATCACGCTCGTAAGTTTAAAAAAAGGCGGACTTGGGGTCACCGAAATAGCGAATCAAATCGACATTAATAAAAGCTCCGTTTACAGGATTTTGTCTACACTTGTGCAATACGGCTATATAGAACAGGATGCTGAGACGGGAAAGTACAAGCTTGGCTATAAATTCCTGGAAATCAGTTCAAAGCTGCTTGAATCCATAGATTTAAGAGCTGAAGCGAGAATGTATTTACAGGAACTTGAAAATGAAACAAACGAAGTTATCCATTTAGTTGTGTATGATCAGGGTGAAGTAGTGTATATAGAAAAGCTGGACGGCAGTGAAACGCTGCGAATGCATTCAAAGGTGGGCAAGCGTGCCCCCATGCACTGTACATCAGTTGGAAAAGCCATACTAGCTTATCTTCCGTCAAGCGTGGTATTGGAGATTCTGGAGCGAAAAGGCCTCCCGATGCATACTGACAAAACGATTACGAATAAAGAAGACTTCCTCCTGGAGCTGAATACAGTCAGGCAAAAAGGCTATGCTCTTGACCTGGAAGAGAATGAAAATGGAATTACATGCATCGCCGTGCCTATTTTTGATCATATGGGTAATGCTATTGCAGCTGTGAGTATTTCTGGCCCAACGATTCGCATGACAGAAGAAAGACTGGAACATCTTCAGTCCCGCATGCGAAATATAGGCAGGCAAATATCCTTAAGACTTGGATTTGAAAAATAGAATAAGCTTCAATGGTAAAATTTGTTCGGAGTTCACTTTTCTAAAGGTATACCGGACAAATTTTTTTTGGAGAAAAATAAGAAATTAAATTTTCTAAATATTGTTGAAATTACAATCATAGTTTGTATAATTAATTTGAGGCACCTCGTGTTATACAACAATATTAACTATTGTTGTATAACATGTTTCTTCATTGGAAACAAACAGAAATGATGTTGCGCATTACGAAACAAAAAGGGGGAATTGTTTGTGAGTACGGGGATGTTAGGGTTTTTATCACTGCTTCCGATTTTAGTTGTTGGTATCTTCTTGGTAGGTCTCAGGTGGCCAGCCAGCAAAGCCATGCCAATTTCGTATCTAACCGCGATCGGACTTTCGCTGTTTGTATGGAAAGTGCCTGGAACAACTGTTGCAGCTGCATCTGTCAATGGGTTAGTAGTTGCAGCCACGCTGCTGTACATTATTTTCGGGGCGATTCTTTTGTTAAACACATTGCAGGAGAGCGGCGGAATTAAAACCATTCGCCAGGGCTTTACAGATATTTCTGTAGACAGACGCATTCAGGTTATTATCATCGCCTGGCTGTTCGGCTCATTTATCGAAGGAGCATCAGGCTTTGGAACACCGGCAGCAGTTGCTGTACCGCTGATGGTCGGACTTGGATTCCCGGCTATGGCTGCTGTAATTGCCGGGATGGTGATTCAAAGTACTCCTGTTTCATTTGGGGCAGTGGGAACGCCGATGCTTGTAGGCGTGCAAACAGGTTTATCCGCAGATGCAGGCATTACAGATGATTTTCTTGCACTTGTCACAGAAATTGGAGGCCAGGTTGCGATATTACATATGATTGCCGGAACGCTTATTCCGCTGTTTGTAGTCGCATTGATGACAAGATATTTCGGAAAAAACAAATCATTTTCTGAGGGATTGAAGGTTTGGAAATTCGCCTTATTTTCTGCCTTTGCTATGACCATTCCGTATGTGATTGTTGCAAATACTTTAGGACCGGAATTTCCGTCCATGGTCGGCGGGTTAGCAGGACTTGCAATCGTAGTTTTCGCAGCTAAAAAAGGATTCCTGATGCCGCCAAAAGAAGAAGCATGGGATTTTGAAGAAAAGTCAAAATGGGATCCAGAGTGGACGGGTTCACTTGAAATAAAAGATATCACTCATAAGAGCGGAAATATGAGTATGCTTAAGGCGTGGGCACCGTATATTCTGGTTGGAGCATTTTTAGTGATATCAAGATTGAAAGCGCTTCCTGTCATAGACTGGCTTCAATCATGGGTTGTATCATTTCCGAACATGTTTGGCTCAGAAGTAAGCGCAAGCTTTCAGCCCCTTTATTTACCGGGAACCATCTTTATCTTAGTATCACTCATTACGTTCTTCCTTCACGGAATGAATGGTAGCGCATACAAATCTGCCTGGTCTCAATCAGCTAAAACAACATTAGCTGCATCTACAGCCCTTATCTTTACGGTTCCGATGGTTCAAGTCTTCACAAATTCAAAAGGCGGAGCAGCGGGCTTTGACGCCATGCCAATTGAACTCGCTAACGGAGCAGCAGCCATTGCCGGAGAGTTCTGGCCATTCTTCGCTACTTTTATCGGCGGAATCGGAGCCTTTATCGCAGGAAGCAACACGGTCAGCAACATGATGTTCAGTTTATTTCAATATGATGTCGGCACTCAAATCGGCGTAGATCCTACATGGATTGTAGCCCTTCAAGCTGTTGGCGGAGCTGCAGGAAACATGATTTGTGTTCATAATGTCGTTGCGGCATCAGCAGTGGTTGGCCTTTTCGGTAAAGAAGGCCTTGTTATTCGGAAAACATTATTTCCATTCACTTATTATGCCTTATTATCAGGAGCAGTCGGATATTCCATCGTTTGGTATTCGCAAAAAGGGATCTTCAACCTTGGTTCCTATATTGCCGTTGCGATTGCGATGGCAGCCATATATATTGTCGCGACTAACCAGAAGCGATCCGAAATGATTGTGAGCAGCGATAAGAGCATGAAATTATAAATTGTTTTTGAGTAAGCTGCCTGTTGTACAGGCAGTTTTTTCAAATTTAATTAGGCTCTTCCAGCCTTTAATAAAGACAGCAGCTGACAGCCTCATTAAAATCGGTTCAGACAAAAGATTGAAAGAAATTGTAAAAAAACTGTAATGAAAAAATGAATAGCACCCAATGCTATACTAGTCTTAGAATTATTTTACATTACTGAAGTCATCTCACCAAAGAACAAACTCACGTACCCTGCTTTGAAATCATAATGAAGGAAGGTAGAAAAAATGAGTAAAAATGTTCTGATTCTGACTGGAGATGCCGTTGAAGCCCTGGAGGTATTTTATCCTTATTACCGATGTCTGGAAGAAAATATTTCGTGTACGATTGCTTCCCCTGTAAAGAAGAAACTGCAGACAGTTGTTCATGATTTTCTCCCGGAAATGGATACATTTACAGAGAAGTTAGGCTATAAAATTGATTCACATGCATCTGTTGATGAAATTGATCCTGCTGATTTTGACGGACTGATTATTCCCGGAGGACGAGCACCTGAGTATATTCGCATGAATTCAAAAGTTCAGGAAATTGCTGCTCATTTTTTAAAAGAGGATAAGCCCTTGGGTGTTATCTGCCATGGACAGCTTGTCCTGACAACTGTCCGGGAATATTTAAAAGGACGTGAAGTCACGGCGTACAGTGCATGCAGACCTGAAGTTGAAGCAGCAGGTGCAACATATATTGAAGAAATGCTTCACGTAGATGGAAACCTGGTCACTGGGCACGCCTGGCCTGATTTGCCGGGATTTATGAGAGAATTCTTTAAAGTCCTTCATGTTCCTCAGAAAACAGGGGTTTAATTAAAGGAATGATAAGACTGTGGGAACTTAATCTCACGGTCTTTTTATGTTCATATACAGAGGCTCTAAAAATATGGTTAAAAAATGGTGTATAATAAAAGTAAGAATATTTCGATAAGAGGAGGAGAGTTCATGAAAGTTTCCCTGTTTATCACTTGTTTAGCAGATGTTTTTTATTCAAATGTCGGGAAAAGCACGGTGGAACTGCTTGAAAAGCTGGGCTGTGAGGTTGATTTTCCTAAATCCCAGACCTGCTGCGGTCAGCCTGCCTATAATAGCGGGTATCACAAAGAAACGAGAGAAGTGGCAAAACATATGATCAAAACATTTGAACAATCTGATTATGTTGTAGGGCCATCAGGTTCTTGTGTGGCTATGCTGCATGAATATGAGGAACTGTTTGCAAATGATCCTGACTGGAGAGAAAAAGCTCATCAGCTTGCTGAAAAATCATATGAGCTTACTCAATTTTTGTTGGAAGTACTGAAAGTTGATAACGTAAATGCAGCTCTGCATGCACATGCGACGTATCATAAATCCTGTCATATGACGAGACTGCTCGGGGTCAAGGATGCACCTGAGAGATTGCTCCGGAATGTAAGCGGTTTAAACGTAACACCTCTTCCAAACAGTCATGATTGCTGCGGATTCGGAGGAACGTTTTCTGTTAAAATGGTCCCGATTTCAGAGCAGATGGTCGACGAAAAGCTAAAGCATATTCAAGATACGGATGCCGAACTTTTAATAGGGGCAGACTGCGGCTGTCTGATGAACATCGGCGGCAGAATCAACCGCAAAGGGATTCCGATTAAAGTGATGCATATTGCAGAAGTGCTAAATAGCGGGGTGAAATGACATGCCAATGAAAATAGGAAATGAAGCTTTTTTCGACAGGGTTGAAAAAGGGGTAAATAATCCGTTCATGAGAAATGCTGTTGCCTCTGCACAAGAACGAATGCAGGGAAGGCGCCTGCATGCAACAGAAGAGCTGGGAAATTGGGAAGAGTGGCGGAAACTTGGGGAAGAAATCCGCACACATACGATGGAAAATCTTGATTATTATTTGGAACAGCTGAGTGAAAATGTATCAAAACGGGGAGGTCATGTCTTTTTTGCCTCAACAAAAGAAGAAGCCAACAAATACATAACAGAGATTGCGATTCAGAAACAAGCTAAAAAGGTTGTTAAATCAAAGTCGATGGTAACAGAAGAAATTCATTTGAATGATGCTTTAGAAAAAGCAGGCTGTGAAGTGATTGAGACAGATCTCGGGGAGTATATCCTTCAGCTGGATGACCATGATCCGCCTTCGCATATTGTCGTTCCTGCTCTCCATAAAAACAAAGAACAAATCCGTGACACATTTAAAGAAAAACGCGGCTACGACAAATCAGAAATGCCTGAAGAGCTCGCCTTATTTGCGAGGGAACAGCTTCGCAAGGATTTTCTGAGTGCAGATCTTGGAATCACAGGATGCAATTTTGCAGTAGCAGAATCCGGCTCAATCAGTTTGGTCACGAATGAAGGAAATGCAGGCCTTGTAACAGCATTGCCGAAAACCCAAATTACGGTGATGGGGATGGAGCGCATCGTTCCAACTTGGGAAGAGCTGGATGTATTAGTCAGCTTGCTGTGCAGAAGCGCAGTTGGACAAAAGTTAACGAGCTATATCACAGGATTAACGGGTCCAAAAGATGATGGGGATGCAGACGGTCCAGAAGAATTTCATCTCGTTATCGTAGACAATGGACGTTCGAATATAATAGGCACTGAGTTTCAAAGCGCGCTTCATTGCATCCGGTGTGCAGCATGTGTAAATGTATGTCCAGTTTATCGGCATATTGGAGGTCATTCCTATGGATCAATTTATGCAGGTCCAATTGGTGCCGTCCTTTCGCCATTGCTTGGAGGCTATGAAGATTACAAAGAGCTTCCGTATGCATCATCACTCTGTGCAGCGTGTACAGATGCCTGTCCTGTGAAAATACCTTTGCATGAACTATTAATAAAGCACCGCCGGAAAATTGTTGAAGATGAAGGAAAATCAACATTTGGTGAAAAGCTTGCGATGAAAGGCTATCAGCTGGCTGCAAGCTCGCCAAATTTATACGGGGCAGGAACAAAATCAGCATCAGCGGTGATGTCGCCATTTACAAGTGCAGGCAGCATCAAAAAAGGACCAGGCCCTATCAAGCCATGGACTGATGTAAGGGACTTTCCTGCTCCAAGTAAAGAGAGATTCAGAGACTGGATGAAGGGAAGGGAGGAGAGCAGAAATGATAAAAGGTAACATACAAAATCAAGAGCCATTTCTTGAAACAGTTGCTGCAAAACTCGGCCGGGGCAGAAGAAAAGCAGTGACTAAACCCAACTGGTCGATCACTCCACAATGGGAAGTATTAAAAAATGCGGATGCTGATGAGCTGGCGGAAGTTTTAAAAAAGCAGTGCCTGTTAATCCATACACAGTTTATCGAAACAACTGCTGCTCAGCTTTCTGATAAAATGATGCATGTTTTTGACGAGTATGAAGTGAGATCAGCGGTCATTGCTAAAGACAACCGTTTTCAAGAATTTGGTTTGGATAATGAAATAACCAAAGCATGGCCAATGGCTGGCATACATATTCACGAATGGACGCCCCATTTAAAAGAGAAAAATATTGAAGCCTCAGAAAGAGCCGATATCGGAATCATATTCAGTGATATGACCCTTGCTGAGTCAGGAACCGTTGTGGTATTCAGTGATAAAAACAAAGGAAGGTCCATAAATCTACTTCCTAAAACCTGCCTTTGCATCATCCCAAAAAGCACGATCGTACCGCGATTGACTCAAGCTGCACTACATATAAGCAATCAAATCAAACAGGGCAGCCATTTATCATCATGTGTTGACTTTATTACTGGACCAAGCAACAGTGCAGATATCGAGCTTAATCTGATTGTTGGAGTACACGGGCCAATCAAAGCCACATATATTGTTGTTCAAGATAAATAAATTCAATCCAAAAACCCTGGCTGTTCAAGTATCAGCCAGGGTTTTGCGCTTACTGAATTATATCCTTTCATATATGCGGAAAAGTTTATGAGAAAAGGTAAAAAGAAGCCGGTGCTGTCCGGCTTCTTCCTGAGTTTATGCAAATAATTTCGGAATGCCATTGACAAGCGTGTATCCGCCCATAAGCGCCATGGCTACAACAATCAATGCGCCAAAAATAGTCATCCATACGGGATGCTTATAATCACCGACAATTTTCTTTTTATGTGCAGCAATCAGCATAACTCCAAGGGCGACAGGTAAAATTAATCCGTTGAGTGAGCCTACAAGAATAAGGATTTTAACAGGCTCCCCGATTACAGAAAATACAAATGTTGATACGGCAATAAAGCCAACAATAAACCATTTATGATATTTCTCAATCATTGGACTGAAGGTTCTTATGAAAGAAACAGATGTATAGGCAGCACCTACTACTGATGTTACAGCAGCAGCCCACATGATGACTCCAAACATTTTGTAGCCGACATTACCGGCGGCATGTTTAAATACTGAAGCAGGAGGATTAGCAGGATCTAAAACCAGCCCTTGAGCAACAATACCTAAAGCAGCTAAGAATAAGAATATGCGCATAATGGATGCAATGCCAATTGCGGAAATGGAGCTTTTCGTTACTTGAGGGAGGGCAGCTTGTCCTTTAATGCCCGCTTCAAGCAACCGGTGTCCTCCGGCAAATGTGATATATCCTCCAACAGTTCCTCCTACAAGAGTGACAATCGCAAGGTAATCAATCGTGTCAGGCATAACCGTTTTTACTGCAGCTTCAGCATAAGGCGGCTGGGCCGATACCATGACGTAAACAGTAAGGGCGATCATGACAAAGCCCATTACTTGTGCAAAACGGTCCATCACTTTACCGGCTTCTTTTACAAGAAAGATACCAATTGCGACGATGCCGCTTAGAATAGCTCCTGTTTGAGAGGACATCCCAAACATAACATTGGCGCCGAGTCCAGCTCCGCCGATGTTTCCTATATTAAATGCTAGTCCCCCAAGTACGATTAAGATTGAAATGAAATACCCAAGACCTGGAAAGACTGCATTCGCTATATCCTGTGCTGGTTTTTCAGCGACTGCAATGATGCGCCATATATTCAGCTGCGCACCAAGATCAATTATGATGGACATTAAAATGACAAACCCGAAACTTGCAGCCAGCAATTGTGTAAAATGTGTGGTTTGAGTTAAAAATCCAGGCCCGATGGCTGAAGTAGCCATCAAAAAGGCTGCGCCAAGCAGCAGGCTAAAGTTGGATTGTTTTTTCATGATGAGACCTCCAGAATTTTGTTAAGCAAGAATACTTCCTGCTTTTTCAATGCTTATTCCTGCATGCTGCAGGGCAACTGATATGTATTTAGCAAATGGAAGGGCATGAACGCCGTCTCCATGTATGCAGATTGTATCTGCTTTAATGGATAGGTTTTTCCCGGAAAGGGATGTGACCTTCCCATCTTTCACCATTCGTATGACTTGTGCTACAGCCGCTTCTTGATCCTCAATCAAAGCCCGCGGGTCCCGCCTTGAGGTTAACGTGCCATTGTCCTGATAGGTTCTGTCTGAAAAAACCTCATTTGCGGTTTTTAAACCCAATTTCTCCCCAGCTTTAATTAACTCACTGCCTGCCAGTCCGAATAAAATGAAACTGGAATCAACTTTGTAGACAGCTTCCGCAATGGCTTCTGAAATTTGGCTGTTGACTGAGGCCATATTATACAGGGCACCATGCGGTTTAACGTGCTGAACAGAACCTCCTTCAGAGGATGCAAAGCCTGATAAAGCGCCGATTTGATAGACAACAAGATCATATACTTCTCTCGGAGTGAGGTCCATATTTCTTCTACCAAATCCGGTTAAGTCATGAAAACCGGGATGTGCTCCGATTCCAACACCTTTTTCAATCGCAAGTTTAACTGTTTTTCTCATAGTAGAAGGATCGCCGGCATGAAATCCGCAGGCAATATTGGCAGAAGAAACGAAATTCAATATGTCTTCATCGTTTCCCAGTACATAAGCACCAAAGCTTTCTCCCATATCACAGTTTAAATCAACCTTATGCATGTCTTTCATCTCCCTAATTCAATTTCAGCAGCATGCCCTGTTTTAATAGCTGCAATCTTCTTTCTCTGTCTATCAGCAGCTCCTGAGCTTCCTCAAGCGATATTTCCTTGAACCGGACAACCTCACCTGGTTTAAATTGGGCAAGGTAGGGCAAATCGACAGAGGCGACCTGTGCGATTTTTGGATATCCGCCGGTAGTCTGTCTGTCAGCCAGCAGGATAATCGGGTTGCCGTCTGCAGGAACTTGAATCGTTCCAAAGCTGACAGCTTCGGAAATCATTTCTGTTTTGTCTTCTAATGTAAGCTGCGGGCCTTCCATCCTGTAACCCATTCGGTCAGAATTAGGTGTTATTTTAAACGTTTCAGAGAAAATCATGGATTTGCTTTCCTCTGAAAAGTCTTCAAATTGCCTTCCTTTAATAACACGCACGCTTTCATCTTCTCGCAGGAAAGGAATAAATTCGGGAGATGCAGACCATTCGATTTCTGAATAAAGAGCCGAGTCATGAAGAGCTTCATGCAGTTTAATGGATTGTTCAGACATCTTTCCAACAGATAGTATATCCCCATTCTCGATGGCTCTTCCTTCATATCCGCCAATTCCTGCTCTCAGGTAGGTTGATTTGCTTCCCATCACTTCAGGGACTTCAATTCCGCCAGCGACTGCAAGATAAGCTCTGCACCCTTTTTTAGCTCCGCCAAATGAAAGCAAGCTTCCTTTTTTCACAAATAATGGCTTCCACATTTTTGCAGGCCTGTCATTCAGAATGGGAGATAAATCTCCTCCGCAAACAGAAATCATGGAATCTGATTGAAATTCAAAGTGTGCTCCGATCAATGTCATTTCAATGGCTGCCTCGTTCTCTGAATTTCCGACAAGCATATTTGCAATTCTATGGGAGAGGGTATCCATTGCACCGCTTGCGATCACGCCGTACTTTTGAGAACCATATCTGCCAAGATCTTGAATAGATGTCAGAAGGCCTGATTTATTGACTTTTATCGTCATATCATTCTCTCCTTTTCTTCAAGAAATTGATCATATGAAATCGGTTTGAACCTAATAACATCACCGGCTTTTAATAGACTTGGAGATTTTCTTTCAGGCTGAAAAAGCTTTAAAGGAGTCTGTCCTATTAACTGCCACCCGCCAGGAGTCTCAATTGGATAGATCCCTGTCTGACTACCTGCAATTCCTACTGATCCAGCGGGGATTTTTAATCTCGGAGAACTTCTTCTTGGAGCCGCAATCTTTTCAGACATTCCTCCAATGTAAGGAAAGCCGGGAGCGAAGCCAATCATATACACTAAATATTCACTTTCAGAATGAATGCTTATGACCTCTTCGGGCGATAACTTGTTATGTTCTGCTACAAATTCCAGATCCGGACCAAGCTCTCCGCCGTAGCATACAGGAATCAGAACGGTTCTTCCAGACTCAGATTGTGCTTTATCAAGCGTTTTCATCGTTTCTGATATGTATTCTGAAACAATCTGATAGGGATAGGAATCCGGGTTCACTCTGCTCGCTTTTATGGGATCATAGATAAGCGTCACCGTTGTAAATGCAGGAATGCATTCGATCAGCCAGTCTGGTGAATGCTGGTCAAAATAGGAGAAGACATGCTGAACGTTTTCATGAGTATTATTTTCAATCATCTTTCCAAGTTCAATAATAATAGCGGCATCACCTAAAGGACTTAGGGTAAATTCCATTTCAGCACCTCCTAAAATTGATGTATAAATATGAATAATCAATTCATATTAGATGTAGTTCATCTTATAATAAGAAAGCTCAGAATTCAAATGACTCTTTATAAAATTTGGGTTTGACAAGAAAAGGAAAGTGAAGTAAATTTGAAGTAAGCTTTTATATTCTCTATACAATCATCCTTAAAAAAGGGGTTTTGTTATATGTTAGGTGTCGTTCTTAACTAATCCGTAATTTCATACGGTCATCACTGTGCCCGGCGTGCAAAAATAGATTTTGCAATGCTTATTTAACTATGCGCAGATCGATGAGTTAAGAACAAATCATAGCATATGAGAGGTGCCTGCTCAGCTGTGTTTTTATGCACAGTTTTTTATTTGTCCAAAAAAGGATGAGAGCAGTATGGAGAAAAAGCGCTCTATAGACCATTTCAGCCGCAATGAACGTTTGTTCATTGCGGCTTTTTTTCGTTACTAAAGGAGGAATATTTACATGAACAACCATACTTTGAACGTTTTAGATTACCTTACTATAAAAGAAACAATCAGCACTTATGCAATGACAGACTCTGGCAAGCAGCGGGTATTAGCCATTATGCCGATGTCTCATGTTAAACAGATTCAGGCCCTTTTGTCAGAAACAGACGAAGCAGCTGCCATTTTGGAGAAAAGTTCAAGTGTCCCTATTTCAGGTCTTGAAGGCATTGAAATCATAGTAAAGCAGTTTAATAAAGGTGTTGCCTTAAGACCGCATCACTTTTCACAGCTTCTGTCATTTATAGAAGACGGCTTGAAAATGAAACGGTTCATGAATGATAAAGAAATGCTGGCACCCCGTGTGTCCTCATATGTACATGGAATTGAAGAGCTTCCTGAGATCGCTGCTGAAATCACCAGATGCATTCGAAACGGCAGAGTTGACGACATGGCGGGAAAAGAGCTGTCAAAAGTAAGAAAACAGCTGGCCATTGCAAATGACCGTTTGAAAGAAAAACTGAACTCCATTGTCAAGTCTCAGAAATATAAGAGCTACTTGCAGGACGCCATTGTAAGTGAACGCGGCGGACGCTTATGTATATCTGTTAAAAGAGAATATAAAGGGAAAATTAAAGGTGCGGTCATGGATGCATCAGCATCAGGTTCAACACTATATGTTGAACCTGAAGATGCAGCGTCCATTCAGGATCAGATTTATCTATTATTGTCACAGGAAGAACTGGAGTCCGAAAAGATTTTAAGTTATTTAACCGGCTTGGCAGAGTCTCATGAAAAACAGCTTCTTCAATCAATAGAAGTGATGGTGCATTATGACGTATTATTTGCAAAAGCAAAATACAGCCGCATGATTGACGGCAGGGCACCAGCTGTTCATGATCAAAAAATGATCAGCCTGAAAAATGCCAGGCATCCGCTTTTGGGAAGCAAAGCCGTTCCTCTTACTATTGAAATAGGGAAGGATTTTCAGGCCCTCGTCATTACCGGTCCTAATACTGGCGGAAAAACAGTGGTTTTAAAAACGGTAGGTCTCCTTGTTCTAATGGCACAATCCGGGTTCCATATCCCTGCTGATAAGGAAAGTTCAATTGGCATTTACCAGCAGATTTTGCTTGATATTGGTGATGGGCAAAGCATTGAACAAAACTTGAGCACGTTCAGTTCACACATGACGAATATTATTTCAATTTTAAAGAAAACAAATGAATATAGCCTTGTATTGCTAGATGAGCTAGGATCAGGAACAGATCCGGGAGAAGGAATGGGGCTTGCAAGTGTCATTCTTCAAAAAATTCATCAAAAAGGTGCGACCTTGCTTGCCACGACACATTACAGTGAAATAAAGGACTTTGCTGAAAAAGAAGAAGGCTTCAAAAATGGATCGATGGATTTTGATATTGAAACCCTTCAGCCAACCTATAAACTTAAGATAGGCGTAGGCGGGGAGAGTCAGGCGTTTTCCATTGCCCTCCGTTTAGGCATGCATCCGGAATTAATTGAAAAAGCACATGCCATCACGTATAAAGAAACAAAAAGGTACGGAAAAGCTCAATATGATCTATATGAAAAAAAGGAACTGGATAAACAAATTTCCGTCAATCGTTACAAAAAGAAACAGACAAAAGCAATAGAGGCAGAGGTGCAGACTTTTATAAAAGGAGACAATGTGCTTTTAAAAGCAACAAATGAGCACGGAATTGTATACAGCGGTCCGGATAAGGGGGGAAACTACACGGTCTTTGTTAAAGGGATAAAACAATCTATTAATCATAAACGAATGCAGCTTCATATTTCAGCTGAAGAGCTTTATCCGGAAGATTACGACTTTGATATCATTTTTGAATCAGCAGAAAATCGAAAAAAAGCGGCACAAATGCAAAAAAGACACTCTGATTTAACCATTGAACGAGATCATTAAAAAGAGAGGGACATCATTGTCCCTCTTCCTCCATTTCCTGATTATCTTCATCTATGATATCACCGTCTGTTTCTTCCTCAACTTCTTCTTCAACATCATCGTTCATTTCATCCTGTTCGCCATCACCGCATGCAGTCAGGCCGCCAAGCATGATAGCAAGTGCCATTCCGCCTGTTAAGCATTTCTTTTTCCAGGTCATCTAATTGCCCCTCCTATTAAAAGAATTTATATTCATTAAATACCCAGACTGCCATTGTTTAAACAAAGAATGGAAGGATTGTAATAAGAAAGGAGAATAAAAGAATGAAAAATATTGATAAGAGAAACAGGTTAAATGATGAGATGTTCAGTTATCAATTAACTAAGGATCAAGCAGTTCTAATTTCTTGGTACGGAAAACAAATAAAAGTCTTGAAAGGGAAGGCTGCAGCTAAATTCCTTGCAAATGCAGAGAAAGCAGAAACTGATATAGATATTCAGCTGCTTCTAGCTAAAGCTACCGGAAATTTTAAAAGAGGAAACGAAAAGAGAAGCCTTTAAGAAAAGGCTTCTCTTATTTACATTTTTGTGTCATAAGCATCATGTTTCTTCTGATGTTATGGCATCAGCTGCAAGCAGCGCGCCAACTGCCTGAAGGTATCCGCCAAACCAGCTTAGAACCCTTCCTGTTTCAGGAAGCTCCTTTAAAAAATAAATGCCGCTTACGCCATCTGCAGCAGCACCGCCCGCAATTAAAAGATATCCGGCAGTAAGCTGTTCATGATAGGTGAGATTTTTCTGTGCAGCAGCTCCGAGTGCTTCTGCGGTTGCTCCGAGTGTCTGAACCGCATTGCCTATCACATCAACATAATAGCCATCTCGCTTTTGATCATTAAGAAGGAAGACTCTGGATGCGGCGTTTGCTGAATTTCCTGCTGCCTGAAGCAAGCTGCCAACTACACTTACTTTCTTTTCCGGATGGTCTGCTCTCCCGATTGACTGAAGGATATTTCCTGCCGCTTCAATACTGTTGCCCTGGCCGGTCAAATTATAAGAAAGTTTTTCTTTGCCAATTAGATTAATGCTTTCTCCAGATGCATTAATGAGTGTACCCGCCACAATAAGCCATGCGCCGATGACATCTAATTCTTTTTCAGTTGCTTTCATACAGGACACCCCGCAGCCATAGATGGAGTTTAATGATTACAGCATATGGAATATTAAATGATTGTTGATTTGGGCAGGAATGCAGTGCGGTTTTAGCGGCCGCATATAAAGAGCGTTTTTAATTTCATTACTTTGTACATAAGTGCTGCATTTCTGCCTTTTTGCGTTTGATTATTGATTTTTGGACGAAGACATTCAATAAAAGAATAATCACACTCACAAGGTGAAATCCCGCGGTCTAAACAGTGGTCATGCCTTTGACAGCAGGCATCCACATCATTTATTGGCAGACCCGGCCCGCTGCAGCCTGGCCCGCACCATCTGTATTCAGGGAAAATACAGCGTGCCCTTCTTTTCCTATTCTTTCTTCCTGACATTTGGAGATCTCCTTTTTTATTCATATACTCTATTTATATGTATGCACATGGATAAAGGGATTGGCGAAATCCCATGCCATATTAAAAATCCATCCTGTTTATACATGAAATGTTTTTTAAAATCAGTACGTTCTGTTTCTTCCTTTCTAAAGTGGGTAATATAGTAACAATATGACCTATTAAATTCACAGCAGCTTAAGAGAGATTTTTTCTAAACCGAAGGGAGAACAAAACCTTGAAATTCACTTCAGAACAAAGGATTCAACTGCATGAATTCAATAATCTTACGAAATCGCTCAGCTTCAATATGTACGATGTTTGCTACACAAAGACAAAAGAAGAGCGAGAAGCTTATATACAGTATATTGATGAGCAGTACAATGCCGAGCGTTTAACCAAAATTTTAAAAAACGTCACGGATATTATCGGTGCACACGTGCTGAATGTTGCTCAGCAAAACTATGTTCCGCAGGGAGCAAGCGTGACCATTCTCGTATCAGAGGGCCCAGTTGTAGAAGTACCTAATGAATCATACGAAGAATCACCAGGTCCGCTTCCTGACTCAGTGGTGATGCAGCTTGATAAAAGCCATATTACCGTCCATACATATCCCGAATACCATCCTAATGAAGGAATCAGCACCTTCAGAGCAGATATTGATGTGTCAACCTGCGGGGAAATCTCACCCCTAAAAGCACTCAATTACTTAATCCATTCTTTTGATACAGATATTATGACAATGGATTACCGGGTTAGAGGGTTCACGAGGGATATAAACGGCGAAAAGCTCTTTATTGACCATGACATCAATTCTATTCAAAATTACATACCAGAAAATGTAAAGGACGCATATGACATGATTGATGTGAATGTGTACCCCCAGAATATCTTCCATACGAAATGCAAGCTGAAGGAATTTGATTTGAATAATTATTTATTTGGCTATACAAAGGACAAACTCAGTAAAAATGAGAGAAACGAAATTACAGACCGGCTGAAAATCGAAATGGATGAAATTTTTTACGGTAAGAATATGAAACCATTTTCAGGATGAAGCAACGAGGGCTTTCCCGCTATATACGGGAAGGCCCTTAGCTTTGATGCTTTCAAAAATTCGGAAGTTGGATTATCATAATGTAAATATGGGAGAAAAAAGGGGTAAAGGAGCAGCCATTATGAAACCAGTCGAGATCAAACGGAAGATCCTCCGTATTTCAAACGGCAACGCTGCCAAGGAAGAGGATTCAATCGTAACAGAATATCCGGTAACGGTTAAGGTTAATGGTGAAGAATTCGTTACTATGGTCTGCTCGCCTGAATATATTGAGGACATGGTAATCGGGTATCTTGCCTCAGAAGGATTCATTCAAAGCTGCAGGGATATAAAAGAGCTCTGGATGCAGAAAAAAGAAGGCTTTGTTCACGTCAAAACAGTGAGAGACAATCCTTACTTTCAACATTTTAAGCATAAACGCTATGTCACTTCCTGCTGCGGGATGAGCCGGCAAGGCTTTGTTTTTGCCAGTGATGCAAGGACAGCGAAGAAAATGCACGGCATTCATGTGCAAATAACCCCTGAAACTTGTTTTTTTCTTATGAAACAGATGCAAAGTCAGGCATCTGTTTTTCATCAAACAGGAGGCGTGCATAATGCGGCTCTATGTGATGAAAATGGCGTGATGCTAAGCAGAATGGATATTGGGAGACATAATGCCCTGGATAAGATATATGGACACTGTTTAAAAAACAATATTTCTGTTCGTGATAAAATCCTAGTGTTCAGCGGGAGAATCTCTTCAGAAATTCTAATGAAAACAGCTAAAATCGGTTGTGAAATCGTTTTATCAAAATCAGCTCCCACTGAATTAGCATTGAATCTGGCTGATGAACTTGGAATGACGGTCGTTGGCTTTATAAGAGATTCTTCTTTGAATGTCTATACACATCCGCAAAGAATCATTCACACATAAGATATCTGATTGTTTCATTTAGTTCGCATATTCTGAAGCTTGCATGTAAAATACATAACAGAAGAGAGGCGAGGAATATGACAAATTCTGTACTGGATTCATGGAACCGGCCGCTCAGGGATTTAAGAATTTCTGTCACAGACCGGTGTAATTTCCGCTGCCGCTACTGTATGCCGGAAGAAATATTTGGACCTGATTATTCATTCTTGTCATCTGAGAAAATCTTGTCTTTTGAAGAGATTGAGAGATTAGCAGTCATTTTTTCATCATTAGGTGTTAAAAAACTCCGCCTTACAGGAGGAGAGCCGCTGCTCAGAAGAGAGCTTCCTGTGTTGATAAGGATGCTTAAAACAGTTGATGGAATTGAAGACATCGGGTTAACGACAAATGGGTCTCTATTAAGAGCGTTTGCTGATGAACTGTATGAGGCAGGTTTAAGACGAGTCACGGTAAGTCTGGATTCTTTGAATGAAGAGCGCTTTGCGGAAATGAATGGCCGCCGCAGCAAGGTGAAAACGATTCTTGACGGGATTGAAGCAGCAGCTGCAGCAGGCTTACAGGTCAAGATTAATATGGTCGTTCAAAAAGGGATCAACGACGAAGACATACTTCCAATGGCCGAGTACTTCAAAGTGAAAGGACATACCCTCCGATTCATTGAATATATGGATGTGGGAAACACAAATGGATGGAAGCTTGACCATGTTGTTTCAAAAAAGGAAATTTTGAACTTGATTGAAGAACGGTTTCCTATCATTAAGATACCTCCAAACTATCATGGGGAAGTCGCTGAAAGGTATAAGTATCAAGACCAATCTGCAGAGATCGGCATCATCTCATCTGTGACCGATTCTTTTTGTTCAACTTGTTCACGTGCCCGGATATCGGCTGAAGGCAAGCTTTATACCTGTCTTTTTGCCTCAAAAGGGTCAGATCTCAAAGAACTGATCCGTTCAGGAAAAAGCAACATGGAGCTGACAGCTATCATTCAGGACATATGGAATAAACGAAGCGACCGTTACTCTGACGAAAGGACAGGCGAGACTCGCCGGCAGAATAAAGTGGAGATGTCTCATATCGGAGGATAATTGGCAGAGAGGAGATAACAGTTTGATAGAAAAAAGAACACCCATTGCAGTTTCTGAAGCTGTTCAAAAAGTTATGAACTATGCCAGTAGAGGACAAGCGGAGCCAGTGCCGCTTGAAAACTCATACAGACGTTTTTTAGCTGAAGATTTAATTGCAGATCATGATGTGCCCTCTTTTGACAGGTCCCCTTATGATGGATTTGCCGTCCGTGCTGCAGATACTGCTCAGATTTCCAGGACTAATCCAGGAGTTTTTGAAGTGATCGGGGAGATAGGCGCTGGTTCTGTCTTTCAAGGAAGAGTTGGCCGAAATCAGGCAGTAAGGATTATGACCGGCGCCCAAATACCAGCAGGTACTGATGCGGTTGTCATGCTTGAACTGACGAAAGAGCTTGAATCTGCAGAAGGAAAAAAATTCGAATTAAAACGATCCTTAAAAAGCGGAGAAAACATCTCGTTTCAGGGAGAGGATACACAAAAAGGCACTACATTGGCAGCTGAAGGAAGCTTTATTACACCAGGCATTGCCGCGCTGCTTGCAACATTCGGATATGATGAGGTTCCATGTGTGAAAAAGCCGATAATCGGAGTGCTCGCAACTGGAAGTGAACTGCTTGAAGTAAATGAACCGCTTCAGCCCGGAAAAATCCGCAACAGCAACTCCTATATGATTCTTGCTCAAATTGAACGGGCAGGAGGGGAAGCAAAATATCTCGGAAAATTCAGTGATGATCTTGAACAATGTGTCATTGCCGTCAAAGATGCGTTAAGTCAAGTTGATTTATTGATTACGACAGGCGGTGTGTCGGTGGGTGATTATGATTATTTGCCGTCCATTTATGAAAAGCTCGGAGCAAATGTACTCTTTAATAAAATTGCGATGAGGCCGGGAAGTGTCACTACAGTTGCTGCTATGGATCAAAAATTGCTTGTCGGACTTTCGGGGAATCCATCCGCTTGTTTTGTAGGATTTGAATTGTTTGTCAGGCCGGTCATCCGGCACCATAATTTTCATAGATCACCGCATGTAAGAAAAGAAAAAGCCTATTTGGGGAAGGATTTTCCAAAGGCTAATCCATTTACAAGGTTTGTCAGGGCTGGACTTCATTATGATGATGGAAGGCTGACCGTTCTTCCTTCAGGCTTTGATAAATCAAGTGCGGTTTCCTCTTTGGCTGAAGCAAATGCCCTTATTATTCTGCCGGGCGGAACGAGAGGCTATCAGGCTGGCATGATGGTGGATGTCCTGTTATTGGATGATCAAAGGGGAAGTGAGTATCCATGGGAAAACATTGTGCCGTCATACAAATAACCGGGCATCAAAATTCTGGAAAAACGACTTTAATGGAAAAACTCATAAAAAAAGCTTTAGAAAATAGCCATCATACAGGTACAATCAAACATCACGGCCATGGAGGCATGCCAGATTCGAGGCTTACAGCTAAAGACAGTGATCGCCATTCAAAAGCGGGAGCTGTTCTGGCAGGGGTTGAAGGGGATGGTCTCCTGCAGCTGAATTTCGCCGAACAAAAATGGCCGCTTGCAAAGCTCGTGGAAATCTATCAAACGATGTCAATTGATACAATTTTCATAGAAGGATATAAAAAAGAACAGTTTCCAAAAGTCGTTTTAATCAAAAATGAAAATGATCTTTCTCTCTTAAAATTAAGCAGCATCATCTGCATCATTACTTGGATTGATATTCTTAACTTAGATATACAAGTTCCAATCTTTCATATTAAGGACGAAAAGAACTACATACATTACATTATGGAAATTGTGAGGGACCAGCATGAGTCAGGAATATTTTGAGATGACCAAAAATCCAATTTCAGCTGATGAAGTAACGGATAAAGTGGCCCGACGAGAAGCTGGAGCCATTACAGCCTTTATCGGCACAGTAAGAGAATTTACAAAAGGCAAAAGAACGCTTCATTTAGAATATCAGGCTTATGAACCGATGGCTGTTAAAATGCTTGAACAAATTGGCACTGAAATAAAAGAGCGATGGCCGGATGCCATAACAGCCATTACCCATCGCATAGGAAAGCTCGAGATTTCAGATATAGCTGTTGTGATTGCCGTCTCCTCCCCACACAGGAAAACAGCTTATGAAGCAAATGAATATGCGATTGAACGGATCAAACAGATTGTTCCCATCTGGAAAAAAGAACATTGGGAGGATGGAACAATGTGGATCGGCGATCAGCTTGAACAAACACCATACCCTGAGGGAAACCGAAGAAAGAGGGCTGAATAAATGATTAAAATCTTATTTTTTGCCCATTTGCAGGATGAGGCCGGTACCGCTGCAATGGAAATTGACAAAAGCGGCCTTACGGTGGGCGAATTAAAACTGTGGGTACAGGAAAACCACGGTCTCCAAGGTTTAACTAGCGTTATGACAGCAGTTAATGAATCCTTTGCAAATGAAAGTGATTTAATTAAAGACGGAGACACTGTAGCCTTTATTCCTCCGGTAAGCGGAGGCTAGGATAGGGAAAGTTCCAGTTTTACTGGGACTTTTTTGTTTAATTTATGACTTTCATTGTCCTGAGGTTTATTGATTGTTGAAAAGACAGAATCTTGCTACAATTTAGGAAGCGCTTACATTTTGACCTTAGTTTTATTCATGCTTGTGCAGGGTAATTAAATTGCTGTACTGAGAATTGATTGAACATTTTAACTATTCGTGAAAGGGGAGGTCTTTTTGTCAGACAGTTTTAACGTGAAAATAAACGGTGCTGAAGTAAAAGTAGAAAAAAATCAGACAGCCCTTCAACTTCTTTCAGGCCAAAAGCTTGAAGTGCCAAACATTTGCTATCATCCAAGCCTCGGTGCAATTGAAACGTGTGATACATGCATTGTTAAAGTAAACGGGGAATTTGTGAGGGCCTGCAAGGCAGAGGTCAGGAATGGAGATGTCATTGATTCACAATCACCTGATGTAAAAGAGGCACAGCTCATCGGCATGGACCGTATTTTGCACAGTCATGAGCTATATTGTACGGTATGTGATTACAATAATGGCGGCTGTGAAATACACAATACGGTGAAAGAAATGAAAATCAATCATCAAAGTATTCCATTTGCTCCAAAGCCCTATGAAATCGACCAATCTAATCCTTTTTACCGTTATGATCCGGATCAATGCATTCTTTGCGGAAGATGCGTAGAAGCATGCCAAAATGTGCAGGTAACAGAGACTTTATCCATTGATTGGGAACGGGACCGCCCCCGTGTGATCTGGGACAACGATGTGGCGATCAATGAATCTTCCTGCGTTTCCTGCGGACATTGTTCAACTGTTTGCCCGTGCAATGCGATGATGGAAAAAGGAATGGAAGGGGAAGCCGGTTATTTAACAGGCATTTCCAAACAAACGCTTCGCCCGATGATTGAAATTACGAAAAATGTTGAGACCGGCTACGGCTCAATTCTTGCTATATCAGACATGGAATCAGCCATGCGTGACGAGAGAATCAAGAAGACAAAAACTGTCTGTACATACTGCGGAGTCGGCTGCAGCTTTGATATTTGGACAAAGGGGAGAGAAATCTTAAAAGTTGAACCTCAGGCTGAAGCTCCTGCAAACGGAATTTCAACCTGCATAAAAGGGAAATTCGGATGGGATTATGTCAATAGTGAAGAACGCCTGACGAAGCCGCTGATCAGGGAAGGCGATGCTTTCCGTGAAGCGGAATGGGATGAGGCGCTATCCCTTATTGAAAGAAAGTTTTCTCAGATTAAAAACGAACATGGACCTGACGCACTGACTTTTATCAGCTCCTCAAAATGCACTAATGAAGAATCTTATTTAATGCAGAAGCTTGCCAGATCAGTAATCGGAACGAATAACATTGATAATTGTTCAAGATACTGTCAGACACCTGCAACAATGGGATTATTCCGGACAGTCGGCTACGGAGGCGATTCCGGCACGATAAAGGATATTGAGATGTCGGAGCTTGTCTTGATAATCGGTTCAAACACGTCAGAATCGCATCCGGTTTTATCTACTAGAGTGAAGAGGGCTCATAAACTTCATGACCAAAAGCTGATTGTCGCTGACCTAAGAAAACACGAAATGGCCGAGCGCTCTGACTTATTCATTCAGCCTGAATCAGGAACAGACATTGTCTGGCTGTCTGCCGTAACCAACTATATCATCGGCCAGGGCTGGGCAGATATGGAATTTTTGAAGAAAAGAGTAAATGGATTTGAAGAGTATAAGGAAAATGTAGAGAAGTTCACGCTTGAATATGCCGAAAAAACAACTGGCCTATCAAAAAGCGAGCTGATCAAAATAGCGGAGATGATTCATGCAGCGAAAAGCACAGTTGTTCTCTGGGCAATGGGCGTCACTCAGCATTCAGGCGGAAGCGACACAAGTACAGCCATTTCAAACCTGCTGCTGATCACAGGGAATTATGGCCGTCCAGGTACAGGCTCCTATCCTTTAAGAGGCCACAACAATGTGCAGGGGGCCAGTGATTTCGGAAGCATGCCGGACAGGCTGCCTTCCTATGAAAAAATCACCGATCCTGCAGTACGCGCCAAATATGAAAAGGGCTGGGGGGTGAAACTACCTGAACACCCAGGTTTAAACAACCACGAAATGGTAGCCGGGATTCACGCTGGAAACGTAAAAGCGATGTATTTAAAAGGAGAAGAAATGGGAATCGTCGATTCCAATATCAACTACGTCCATTCTGCTTATGAGAAGTTAGACTTCTTCGTCGTTCAGGACCTCTTTTTATCCAAGACGGCAGAATATGCAGATGTTGTGCTTCCGGCAAGTCCAAGCCTTGAAAAAGAAGGAACATTTACAAATACAGAACGCAGAATTCAGCGTTTATATCAGGTCCTTGAACCTATGGGTGACTCAAAGCCGGACTGGAAGATCATTATGGAGATTGCGAATAAGCTGGGAGCTGGATGGGACTATAAACACCCAAGCGATATAATGGCAGAAGCAGCGATGCTTGCACCTCTTTTTGCAGGAGTAAACTATGAGCGGCTGGAAGGCTACAAGAGTCTTCTTTGGCCAGTAGCATCTGATGGAACAGATACACCTGTTCTATTCCTGGATGAATTTCCTTTTCCAGACGGCAAGGCGCGCCTCTTTCCAGTCGATTGGACGAAACCGCTCCAATTTGACGCGGAATATGATATTCATGTGAATAACGGCAGACTGCTCGAACATTTTCATGAAGGTAATATGACGTATAAATCAAAAGGCATCTCATCCAAAACACCAAGCACATTCCTTGAAGTTTCACCTGAGCTTGCTGAAGAAAGAGGGATAAAAGATGGGTCTCTGGTCAGGCTGATATCCCCCTATGGAAAAGTAAAGGTGCAATGTGTAGTTACCGAACGGGTGAAAGGAAAAGAAGTGTACCTTCCCATGAATGATTCTGGAGAATCAGCGATAAATCTGATCACAAGCAGCTACGCTGATAAAGACACAGATACACCTGCTTATAAAGAAGTAAAAGCTAAACTTGAGGTGCTGGAAATCAACGGTGTCAATCCGTTGCCAAAAACAAATTTCCGGTATGGAAACCCAAATCCTCAAAGAGGTGTAGAAGTAGAAAGAAAATGGAAGCGCACAGACTATGTATTCCCAGGCGACCTCGTTAAGAAGGGTGGAAATAAGGTTGGCAAAAGCAACTAAAACGATAAACCGCATAGAAAAAACAGAAGAAGATAAGCGAAAAGAAGATTTAAGAGAAGTGGAAGATGCCCTGATCAGCCATAAAGAAGCCATTATTGATACGCTTGAGATCTTACAGCACATGCAGGACAGAGGGGTTTTGCCTCTATTGAAGGGTTTATTCGGACAAGGCGACAAAGTGATGGACATTCTTGTAAAAACGGTGGACAAAAAAGAAACGACCAACAGTTTGAAAAATTTGCTCTTAATGACAGGGGTGCTTGGCATGATCAATGTCAAACAGCTGGAACCCTTTTTATTAAAAGTGAATGCGGGAGTTGCCAGAGTGGCTGAAAATAAAGATCCGGCAGAAAAAACGAGCTACTTTGACCTTGCGCGCTCCCTGAAAGATCCTGAAGTAAACCGGGCCGTCACAATGCTGATCAGTTTCTTGAAAGGAATGGGGCAGGAGACGGAGCATATTGAAAAAACCTCTCAAAGTAAAGAAGATCAAGTGCGTCATAAAAATGAAACTCTGGAATAAGGCCATGAAGGCAGGCAAATCCGTTTCCTGCCTTCACCCTAATGCTTAGAAAAGAGGAGAAAAAATGACGAAAACAAAAAATCGCTGGCTGATTGCAGCTGCAGCAGTTGGCATTCACATTTCAATTGGGTCGGTTTACTCCTGGAGTGTTTTTACCAACCCCCTTAGAGATGAACATAATTGGGGGTTAAGCGAAATCTCGCTTACATTCAGCATTGCAATTCTTTTTTTGGGATTATCGGCAGCATTTATGGGTCACTTTGTTGAAAAGTATGGACCTAGAGCTTCCGGTCTGCTCTCAACAGTATGTTTTGCGGCAGGATTAATAGGAGCAGGTTTCGCTGAAAGCATTGGATCTTTGTATCTTTTGTATTTTTTTTACGGAGTTCTTGGAGGCATTGGGCTTGGCATCGGATATATTACCCCGGTTTCCTCGTTAGTAAAATGGTTTCCTGATAGAAGAGGTCTTGCTACGGGACTTGCCATCATGGGCTTTGGATTTGCTTCTTTACTTGCAAGCCCTGTGATAGCATCGCTCATAGCAAGTGTCGGAATAGACAAGACTTTTTATATCCTTGGAACCGTCTATTTTATAATTATGATTTCATCATCCCTTTATCTTGCCCCTCCGCCTGAAGGATGGATGCCTGCAAATATGAAAGCGAATCAGCCGGAAGCAGAAACGGTAAAGAGTGATTTATCCCAGCTTACAGCAAACGAAGCAGTCAAAACGCTCCGCTTTTGGGCTTTGTGGGCCATGCTCTTTATTAATGTTACCTGCGGAATTGCGATTATATCCGTGGCATCCCCGATGGCTCAGGATATTGCAGGATTAAGCGCAGCTGCAGCTGCAGCGATGGTAGGTATTATGGGGTTATTTAATGGATTTGGCCGAATCGGCTGGGCATCTGTATCAGATTATATTGGCCGTCCAAACGTTTATACTGCATTCTTTGCCATTCAAACAGCTGCTTTTCTTTTGCTTCCAAGTGTCACAAATGCCTTCCTGTTTCAGGCTCTAATCTTTTTAATTCTCACCTGTTACGGAGGAGGATTTGCTTCCATTCCAGCTTATATTGGCGATCTCTTCGGCACCAAACAGCTGGGGGCTATTCACGGATACATTTTAACTGCATGGGCAGCGGCTGGACTTGCAGGACCGCTTGTTGTTTCTTGGATCAGAGAAACGACTAACAGCTACTCATTGACACTGTCTATATTTGGAGGTGCTTTTGTAGCAGCACTGGTTATTTCATTACTTATTAGGATAAATATTAAAAATGTACGCAAAAGAAGTCAGCAATCATCTTCAAACTCACTGACTTCATAAATAAATAATCAGCCGATGGACATTCTATTTGATAATAGAATGTTTTTTTGAGAATTAATTGGTAAAAAAGTAATATTTTTAAGGTAATATCACCTAATAATTAGTATAATATACTTAATATGGATCGGGAGGTGAACATGTAAATGGAGCAAAAGCCATTGCACTATGACGGGAGTGTTCAAGCAGAGGTTGATAATCAGCAGACATCATCTGAACCCTTGAAAATAACAGATGAAATGAGAAAAAATATAGGCAGCAATCCATATTTTGTTGAAATAAATGAATAATCAATAGGCGGCCTCTAATTTAAAGAGGCTTTTTTACTTGTCAATTTATCTTATCTCCTCCCTTTGGAACGAATAACTATAAACGTTTCTTCATCCTCATCATCTTCATATTTATAGGAATCATGATATTTTGCTTTTTCAGGAACTTGTTCCTTTACCCTCTCTGGAGTGAGTCTTTTTTCCTTTTCTCCTATCACTGGTTTTTCCTGTTTTTCTTGTTTCTTTTCCTTTTTTTCTAATTCTTGTTTTTCCTTTTTATCTTCCTTTGTTGCTTTAGCAGGCTCTTTTTTGTCTTCTTTCAGTTCTTTAAGCGAATCTTTTATTTGTTTTTCCTCTTCCTTTAATTTTTTTTCTTTCTTGACTTCCTTAAGAGATTCTTCCACAGACTTTACCGCTTCAACATTTTCTTCTTTTAAAACTTCATGCTCAATTTGTGTACACTCTTCATGTCTACTGGGTTCTTCATCAGAATAGAGACATTTCTCATCTTCATATTCATCTGTACAGTAATCTTGATGAGAATGAATTTGTTCATCGACACACTTGCATTCAGTATCAAAAAAAATGACTTCACAATGTTCCTTGACTTCTTCTAGGAGCATTTCTACAAGAACCTCTTTATTCATAGCCAGTTTCAATGTATTGTTTAAATCCTTTTTTAAATGAATCAGAAATTCAGATGAAACAGCATTTTTTATTTCTTTCATTGCAATGAGCTCTTCATAGATCGCTTCAGATAAAGCATGATTTAAAGTTAAAACCGATTCAAGGAACCTATTAATGTCCCGGCATTTACAGTTGTCACAGGCTCCCGTGCAGCATTCTTTTCCATTGTTATAAGAAGACACAATAATCCCCCTTCATATAAGTTTTTCTGAAAATAGACTATGCAATAAAAATCTGATTGGATTGGATAATTGGAATTTGATGATGAAAATAGGCACATTGCATATGCAGAGAGGAAAGTGTGAAGGTGTAATTAAAAAGGGCTTATTATTTTTGATATTTGTTTAAAAAAGGCGAATGCACTGAATAAAATGCCGTCTCAATGAGGTTCATATTTGCATTATCTATACAAGGACGAAGATAAAGCGAACAATTATTGACAAAATCTATGCTTTACGCTTTTTCTTTGTCCAAAAAAATATTAGGAGGAATAAATAGATGTCTGTAAATCCGTTCAGAAGAACAACATCTACAAATCATTGTGACGCTACAAACGTCAGACCAAATCCAATTCCAGCATCGCCGGATCCAATTATTAAGGTTCCAGTGTTGCTGAATGAAGTATCTGTGCAAATTCCAATGCATGCAGAAATTGAATTTCCAGCAGGTGAACGCGTTTTAGAAATCAAAACAATCAAAAAACGCACGTATGTAACACAATGCCGTCTTGTTAACCGTGCTCCTGCCCCTGGCGACACACTTGCTAATTACAGAGCAAAACTTTTCCTTAGCGGTTTTGTGCGCAAAAACATTCAATACGCTTCAAATCCAGTTGCAGATGCTGCTGGTGAAATTTTATCAAGAATCAATTCATTAACTGTTGAAGTTCCATTCGACTGTGTAGCAGAAATTACAAATTTCAGAAATTTCCCTGTTGGACCATTCACTGATTCTCGCGATGAATTTGGTTATTTAATCTCTCAGCAGCTTCCAAATGACAGAAGCTTTGCTGCAAAAGACCGTTTAGATGGTACAGATCTTTCTCAGTTCCATCAAATCAGTACAGAATTCTACAACGAATTGCCTTTCTGTGAACTGATCAGAGCTGATATCATTGAATTCGATGAGTCTTTAGACCGAGTTCCATTCCCTGCAGCTGGTGGTACAGGAGAACAAGAAATCGTAGGCGAAGGTACATTCACACGCCTTTCTGAAAAAATGGTATTAGACTTAACACTAAAACTATTGCAAAAACAACAAGTCAGAGTTGATTCTTTAGGGCCAGCACCAGGTGGACTCGAAGGCTAATCAGCAAACATCAGTAAATAATGGGTTTGGGCTGTCGGGTATTACCCGGCAGTCTTTTTTTGGTACATAAATTGTTACACATCATATTTTATTGTATTGAAATTACTAAGTGTGCACCCAAAAATAGACTTGTATCTATTTTTCGAGTCCAAACAGGCGAATGCCTTTTGCATATGATAAATTGCACAAAAACTTAAGGAGGAATCACTAAATGTCTGTTGAGCCATTTCCGAGAAGCACTTCCATGCAGCACTGTAAAGCAACGATCGTAGATCCATCAGCAACTCCCTCAACTGGTATCATTATCAAAGTACCAGTCTTGCTGCAGGAAGTCCGAATAGAAATTCCAGTACATGCTAAAATCACTTTTCCTAAAGGAGAAAAAGTTCTTGAAATTAAAGAAATTAAAAAAAGGGTTTTCTTAACACAGTGCCGCCTTATTAACCGCGAGGGTGCAGCCTCAGGCCAGCTATTTTTGAGCGGGTTCGTTCGCAAGAATATTCAATATGCCTCAAATCCAAAAGAGGAATGCAAAGGATCTGTTTTATCTTCTATTAAATCACTGACTGTTGAGGTGCCGTTTGATTGTGTTGCTGAAATTGAACGTTTTCTTACTCCTCCAGTAGGTCCTGTAAGTGATACGAAAGAAGAGTTCGGTTTTTTTATTGCACAACCGTTAGGAATTGGTTTTCCTGAAAAGGATCAATTATTGTCGAATGACATTTCTCAATTCCATCAAATAAGCACGGAACATTTTAATGAAATGCCTTTTTGTGAACTCGTTAAGGCTGACATTATTGAATTTGATGAAGCACTGAACCGCAGCATCAAGAAAGAAGAGTGCATGTGTATTGAAAGCTGTGAAGAAAAAGAGATCATTCTTGAAATTCCGCTTGAAGACTACATGGAACTGTGCAGGGAAGAAGATGGATGTGAATGTGAAGAATGTAAAAAGGAGCATGAATTTAAGCATTCAAGCTCGTCTAAACGAAAATCGTTTAAAGAACTATCTGACAAACTCAGTATGGAAATCATGGCATATGAAGAAGATTTTGAAAAGAAAGATGTCAAAAAAGATCATCGAAAAAAAGACGCAAAGATTGAAACCTTTACTGAATTATCAGAGAAAATGATCCTGGATATTACACTTAAGCTGCTTCAAAGGCAGCAAATACGCCTAGGGTGAATTTCACACTACCAAAGCACCTATAACAGGGTGCTTTCATTTTTTGCGTAAAAATTAGCTAATTACATAGGATTCTATGAAAATTGGATGAATGAATCACTTCATCTAACCATACGAAAAAAATATTTCTTAATAAGATAGTATAAGGGATCAGTCACAGATTACATGATTCTTTCTTTGCAAGATTTGAATGAGATATCCGGCAGCTATGTGCAGCGATCGTGATACGTTTGTCTGATAGATCAAGACGTCTTCTTGCAGGGTTGGATTTATTATCTAATGATGACTGCACCTTTAGTATGGATTGATGAAAGAGGTGAAAAATATGTGCCAGAAACATGTTGAAGTTCGTTTAATCTGCAAGCGTGTTAAACATTCGGGCGAACACTGTCCATGTGACCATTGCAAAAAACACGAAGAAAAATGGATCTGTAAATGCGTCAAAGTTTGTGATGAGTGGAAGAAAGAAGAAAAGCACCATTGCGGATGTGATCACTGGAAAAAAGAAGAAAAGCACCATTGCGAGTGTGGTTGCTGGAAACAAGAAGAAAAGCATCATTGCAGGTGTGAGTACTGGAAAAAAGAAGAAAAGTACCATTGCGAGTGTGATCACTGTAAGAAAGAAGAAAAGAATCATTGCAGGTGTGACGATTGGAAAAAAGAAGAGAAGCACCATTGCGAGTGTGATCACTGTAAGAAAGAAGAAAAGCACCATTGCATGTGTGATAAGTGCAAGAAAAAAGAGAAGCACCATTGTAAGTGTGATAAATGCAAGAAGAAAGAGAAACACCATTGTAAATGTGATAAATGCAAGAAAAAAGAGAAACATCACTGCAAATGTGACAAATGCAAAAAGAAGCATAACTAAAACTAATGACAATTTAATCGCTAAGCTGCTTATTACGAATTGGGTGCAGCTTGTTTGACCTTTAACTTGCGATATTTTTTAAGACTTGTGTAAAAGCAAGTCTTTTTATTTAGATACAAAAGCAGATGGAATATTTTATAGGAAGTTGTAAAAATTAAAGGAAACACACCTGCCTTAGCCCTGAGGTGAAAATATGGAACAAAAAAGGCAATTTGATCACATTTTAATCTATTTATGTATACTGGCCATCGCTTTATATGTAGCACCGCTTTTTATCCTTAATGAAAATGCGCACATCCGCGTTCATGATAATCTGGATTCTAATCTTGCCTGGTATAAAGTGCTGACGGAAAATGGGTACCTTTTAAGCGGGCTGAATGAAACTTTGCCGCAAATTATAAACGGACTGCCCAGAAATGCTCTTGGTTCTGAATGGAATCTTCAAATCTGGCTGTACAATTGGTTCCCGACAATGACAGCTTATGCATTCTCTCAATCAATCACAAGAATTTTTGCCTTTTTGGGCATGTATCTTCTCTTGAAGGACCATTTCCTTAAAGAAAGACAATATTGGTTTATTACTGCAGGAACAGCCTTAACATTTGCCCTGACCCCTTTCTGGCCCCAGGGAATGCTCAGCACACTGGGAATGCCTCTTGCTTTATGGGCATTTTTAAATATCAGAAATGGAAATCGTTATTGGCTCAGTATGGCAGTCTTAACTTTGCTCCCTTTTTACTCAAGCTTTGTTTTAGGTTTTTTCTTTTTTTTAACTGCTATAGGCATGTTATGGATCATGGATGTGATGAAAAAAAAGAAGTGGAATCTGCCTTTTTTGATTTCCGTCGGATACATGATAGTTGTCTATTGTATAGTTGAATATCGGTTAATCTATTCCTTTTTATTCTCATCTGAACCAAATAGCCGTGATGAGTACTTTCATGCGAGGCTGCCATTATGGCGGGTCATAAGGCTTACATTTAAGAACTTTGTATTAGGACATACACATGTCATGACCGTTCATGGCTTGATTATCCTGCCTGTCACTCTGTTTGCTCTATACATAATGATCCGAAAAGGAAGATGGAAAACAGAAAAACCGTTTGTTTTTTTATTCATTTTAAATTTTTGTTTATCAGCCTGGTATGCTTTCTGGTTTTATAAGGGCTGGCTTCCTTTAACGGAACGTTTTCATTTCTTGGATACCTTTAACTTTGCAAGATTCCACTTCTTGCGGCCTATCATTATTTATTTGGGTTTTGCTTTGGGGTTAAAGATTTTATACAGTGAATTCCCCAAAAAGGGGGTAATCTGGGCGTGTATTCTAGCTCAAGTAATAGTGCTCGGCCTCTTTAATGATGAAATTATCTATCAAAAGAAACCATCTGTAAAAGAGTTTTATGCAGAGGAACAGTTTGCAGAAATTAAAGATCATATCGGCAAGCCAGTTGAGGATTATAGGGTTGCAAGCCTCGGACTGCATCCTGCCATCGCTCAATATAATGGATTCTATACTCTCGATACGTATAACAACTTTTACCCGCTCTCGTATAAATACCAATTTCGGAAAATCATCGAAAAGGAACTCAGTAAAAATAAAAGACTGCGGATTTATTTTGATGAGTGGGGAGGAAGATGCTATCTCTTTAGCAGCGAGCTTGGGAAAAAGTATATGTTTCCTAAAGATTCAACTAATCGAATTATGGATTTTGATCTGAATACGATACCATTTAAAGAAATGGGCGGTGAGTATATTTTTTCAAGCTTGCCGATTGAACAGCCGGAAAAGAACCATTTATTCCTGGATAAAGTATTTCATTCCGAGGAATCGGCTTGGAAAATTTATCTCTATAAGGCCAAATAAACAGCACGGGAGACTCTACATTATGAATGCACCTACTTTAACTATTGTAGTTCCATGTTATAACGAAGAAGAAATTCTTCCTCATACGATTCATAATCTCAGTCAAGTTCTTGAAAATTTGGTAACAGAAAAGAAAGTATCATTAAAAAGCAGGGTCCTGTTCATTGATGACGGCAGCAAAGACTCTACCTGGTCAATTATAAATAAAGCATGCCTGAATATGAAAAGAGTGGCAGGATTAAAATTATCAAGAAATGCAGGGCATCAAAATGCATTGCTTGCCGGGATGTTCACAGCCCAAGAAGGATCT
Organism: Peribacillus frigoritolerans; assembly: GCF_004358755.1. Taxonomy (GTDB): domain Bacteria; phylum Bacillota; class Bacilli; order Bacillales; family Bacillaceae; genus Bacillus_P. Next base: position 1,214,223 of record NZ_SMZY01000001.1, read on the forward strand.
GACTGTATGATCACGATTGATGCCGATCTGCAGGATGACGTCACAGTCATTCATGAGTTTATAGACACCTATCAAAAAGGATTTGAAATTGTTTACGGAGTCAGAAAGAAAAGAGGAACAGATACTCTTTTTAAACGCAAATCGGCGGAATGGTTTTATAAAATAATGAAAAAGCTTGGAGTCGAGCTTATCTACAATCATGCGGATTATCGGCTGATGAGCAAGCGGGCCGTACAAGAATTAAAAGGATTTGATGAGGCTAATTTGTTCCTAAGGGGCATTGTTCCGCTAATTGGATTTAAATCAGCCAAGGTCTATTATGACCGGAAAGAAAGGCTTGCAGGGCAAACCAAGTATCCACTAAGCAAAATGCTGTCATTTGCGTTTGATGGCATTACATCCTTTTCAGTAACACCAATTCGCTTTGTCTTATCAATGGGTTTGATTACTTTCCTTATCAGTCTTTTGTTCGGCATTTATTGCCTGACGATGAAATATCTCGGCCGGACACAAACAGGATGGACATCATTAATAGCCTCTATATGGTTAATAGGAGGACTGCAGATGATTGCCACAGGATTAGTGGGGGAGTATATAGGTAAAGTATACAAAGAAACAAAAAGACGCCCTAAATATATTGTCGATATTGATTTATTCAATCTTCCGATTCTAAAAAACAATATTCAGGAAGAAGATTTTCGCTATGAGATCAGAAGGTAATTTAATTCGCATTGATCCGCTTTTTATTAGATTCATTCTCGTTGGAATCATGAATACAGCTGCAGGATTATCAGCAATCTTCCTTTTACTGAATCTTTTTAACGCGGATTACTGGCTTTCAACTTTTTCGGGAAATATCATCGGGGCAGCTGTCAGCTATTATTTAAATCGTTCATTCACATTTTCAAATCAGACCAGCTTCAAAAAAAGTCTTCCGCGTTTTATAGTAGTAGTTATTGTGTGTTATGCTGCTGCATTTTCCTTTGGGAAAGCGGCAGCTGAATTCTTATATCTTTTATTACCACACTTTTTAATAATGACGGAAGATTTGCTTGCGGTCCTGCTTGGGACAGGTATATATACAATTTTAAATTTTTGGGGACAGAAATACTTTGTGTTCGGGATTAAACCTATTTAATTGAAACCTTAAGCATTTCTAATAAAATGATGTTCCAACTAAAGAATATTTAAAGGGCAAAAAGTGTCCAGAGCTCTGGGTCACTTTTTTTGTTTGTCGTTATTATGATTATCTAGTTAAACTATGATTTAAATTATCATAGTTAAAAAAATTGTCCCCAGACGAAATCTAAGAAGAACCTGCGATTTTATCTTTCCTGAAAAAGAAACAAAATGTCTAAAGACTTAAATGAAAATCAAAAATTTATCTATGGGGCAGGGACTGATCTGCTGAGCAGAAGTTTCGGCTTCAAGCTTAATGGTGAATCCCGGCAGAATGATGCAAAACCTCCAGACACATTAAACTTCCTTTGTCCAGAATGCTCAAATAGAATTAAAAATTAATAAAACTATGTTCTAAATAATCATTTATAAACCTATTTCACTCAGACCACATTCCAAATATCCCTCAATAATGATACCTCTAAAAGTTTACAAAGGGGCAAAAGACTCATTTTTCAACGTAAAGCAGGTATTTTTCTAAAAACATTGAATTATTAGAACATAATGCAACCAAAATATCTTCAGGAGGAGATGTTTCGAATGGGTGAGAAAAGAAGTGCGAGCGGATTTTTATTAAAACAGAGAGCTTTTCTTAAACTCTATATGATCCGAATGACGGAACAGGATAAGCTGTATGGGTTAAAGCTGCTGGATGTGCTCCGTGATGAATTCAGAAGATATGGATACAGACCAAATCATTCAGAAGTATATAAATCGCTGCATGAATTGATAGAAGACGGAGTATTGAAGCAGGTTAAAAGAAAGAAAGAGGGAATGAAGCTGCAGGAGGTCGTTTATTACAAGTTCGAGGATTATGAAAAAGCAAAGCTATATAAAAAACAGCTGAAGGCAGAGCTTGATCGGTGTCAAAAACTGCTGGATAAAGCTCTGCAGGATAATTATTCATAAAAGGGCTATTGGATCAAATCTGGATACCAGGTTTGATCTTTAAATATGTTTGCAGCAGTTTCATGTTGGGTTATGATAGGAATAGATTTCCGCAAATACAGGAGGACTGAACATGCTGCAAAAAACAATTAAAGCATATATTGAAAATCAAATAAATCATCAACCGCAAAATCAATCTATTGGCATTTACAAACAAGAGAAAGAATATGCTGAGGCGCATGGACTTGTTCCTGAACAAATTAAACTAGTGGAAGAGAAAGCACAGTCTAGATTCAAAGATGCTTATCTGGAGCGAGTTGATAAAGAAACAGAAGAATTGATTTCAGCTGAAAACCCATCTGAGTTTCTTCAGGAAAAAGTAAATTTCTTAAAAGCGAATCAAAAAGAGTTTGTTTATTTAGAATCTGATTGGTTTGACATTATTAAAATAGACGGCTTAACAATAGAGCATGATGACGTTTTTGGCACATATAAAGGACTGCTCGGTTTAAAACAGAAAAAGGCCGCCGGCAGCAGCATCCGAAATTGGTTTAATGAAAAGGCTGATGGAGAGACAACAAAATACCAGCTGCTTTTTAATGATAAAGACGGCTTATGGGATGTTAATTTTGATTGTGACCTCATTGAGGGTTTTCATGAAGATTTAACCTTGAACGAAGCATTTGAAAAGATCTATAGTTTTCTCTTTGAACTAGTGAAAGATTTGGAGAGCACTGTCTAATAAGTATTTTATGAAGCCTGCAGAAATGCAGGTTTTTATTTTTAGATTGAGGCGGGGTTGAAAGGGGGACGAGGGTCTATGTTTCCTCTTTTTCCGGATTTGAACCGTATTGTGGAATCATACGGGGCCTATGTTTCCTCTTTTTCCAGATTTGAACCGTATTGTGGAATCATACGGGTCTATGTTTCCTCTTTTCCCGGATTTGAACTGTATTGTGGAATCATACGGGGTCTATGTTTCCTCTTTTTCCGGATTTGAATTGTATTGTGGAATCATACGGGTCTATGTTTCCTCTTTTCCCGGATTTGAACCGTATTGTGGAATCATACGGGGCCTATGTTTCCTCTTTTTCCAGATTTGAACCGTATTGTGGAATCAAACAGGGTCTATGTTTCCTCTTTTTCCGGATTTGAATTGTATTGTGGAATCATACGGGTCTATGTTTCCTCTTTTTCCAGATTTGAACTGTATTGTGGAATCAAACAGGGTCTATGTTTCTTCTTTTTCTGATTTTGCTCGATATTGTGGAATCATACAGCCCCTATGATTCCCAGATTCATAAATTTAAAAATGGGCGTTCACCCTTACTCATTTTGAACATATGTTAGAAGAAAAGAGTGAGAGGATGATTGGATGAGCGGAAAAGCTCTTCATTATTTTGCCGGAGGGAATACGGCTAAAGGTTATTTCAGCCTGTATGATTCTGCATTTAAGAATTTATCACGTGTGTTCATGCTTAAGGGCGGGTCAAGAGCCTATAAATCAGAATACATGAAATTGATTAGTGAATCATTCCTTGCAGCCGGACATTCTATTGAGTATTTACACTGTCCATCTAACAATGAGTGGCTCGACGGGTTCATTATTCCAAGTGCCGGAACAGGAATCATAGATGATGCTGTGCCGGATATTCGCAGCCACATCCCGATAGAAAACCTTGAAGTGATTGTCATGAATAATGACATGAAGCATCAATCTGCATATCATGATGCAATCGGACAGCTCACAGCTGACATTTCTTTTAAATTTCAGCAGGCATACGAAACGTTCGCAGCTTCGCTGAAAGCACATGATGACATTGAAGATATATATATAGCAAATATGGATTTTACTAAAGCGAATCAGTTATCAGCTGATCTTATCGACCTTTTCTATGGAGAAGAGAAGGCCGGCAAACCTTCTGTTGTTAACCACCGCTTCCTGGGCGCAGCTACACCTGATGGAGCAGTAGACTTTATTCAAAACTTAACAGAAGATATCGAAAAGCGGTATTTTATTAAAGGGAGAGCTGGGTCAGGCAAGTCCACGATGCTGAAGAAAATTGCAGCCGCCGGTGAAGAAAGTGGATATGATGTGGAAGTCTATCATTGCGGATTTGATCCAAACAGCCTCGACATGGTCATACTGCGGGAATTAGGCATTGCGATTTTTGACAGTACGGCACCACATGAATATGATCCCGATCGTCCAACGGATGAAATAATCGATATGTACGAAAAATGCATAACGGCTGGAACAGATGAAAGATTCGAGCCTGAAATTCAGAGAACAACTGAAGCTTATAAAGATAAAATGAAAGAAGCTATTTCTTATTTGGCAGAAGCAAAAGGGATGATGGATCAGCTGGAGGAGTTGAAAGGCGAAATGCCATCTTCATATTCAGTTGATTTATACAAAATAATCACAGAAGAATTAAATTAGGAATGAAGAGAGCTAATGATTTTAGCTCTCTAGTTATGTCAGTTTTAAAAAACGGATAGGTGTATCCAAATTAGATTGATCCCGGTAAGACCGGTAAGCTACTACCTTATGGTCTATAGTACGTACATCAAGCTGTAAAATCTCAGACCCCCTGGTTTCCAGCTTGTAATGAACATCACCCTGGTCCAATGTATAAAACGAAAAGGTCAGACCTAAAAGATGCTTGGTCCTTTTTACAGATTGGGGATGGAACCGGATGTAAGCTGCTAATTGTTCTATTGTAGCAGTTTGGGTTCCTGTCAGTGAATCGATTCGCTGTTTTACATATGCAGCCGCCTGAATTAGATTCATTTTCGTTCTATTTAGCATGTTAGAAAAATGAATATCCATATGGCTTCTCCTTTCATTATTGTGATCCGGAGAATTCATCATAGTTCGTTCTCCCGATCAGCTGAATTTACTGATTTTGATCCGGCTGTGCAGAAAATTGGTTATTTGTCCCTTGGCTGCTCATTCCAGTTAATTGCGGCATCATATTCTGAAGCTGACCTCCGCGGCCTGTCATCAAACTGTATGCAGCTGCACCAATACCGATTGAAGCAATGATAGGAAGGATTTGGATATTATTTTTATTCATTTTCAATCACCCGTTTCATAATTACTTTTTTAATGCAGTTATAGGTTCTGTCTTTTTCTAAAATCTAAAGCTAACAAATCCTTCCTGACACAGAATTTCTTTAAAGCGGCAAAATAGGAATAGCCTCTCTTTTTACAAGAGAGGCTATGTTGCATTCATAAAGCAAATTTATAAAGTTTAGATGTCAGTAAACAGAAATCCTTTAAGAATTAATTAAAAAGGAAAGAAAGGGAAGGAGGCACCATTGCCCCCCGGTTTCTAAATTTTCGTATTGGATTTTTTAGCTCTATTCTCAAGCTCGCTTTTAGGTTCAGATGAAAACTCAGTATCTTTACCATGGCCCTGAGGATTCACGCTGGGTGCTGCTTTACCGCGATTTGATCCTGTAAATTTGCTGCTCATTGCATTCACCTCCACGCATAATATGCCCCTAAATAAAGGATTTAAAAAGCAGATTTTGGTGACCCTCGGAAAAACGTTCTTAAAAACGAATTATCTATTAATTCAAATATAGGAGGCCTATGATGAAAACGATCATTTCAAATAAAGAATTAGCATTTTTAGTCGATGCAGCGGCAAAATCTGATGTGTCAAAAGAAGATTTCAAGGTTTTCGTTCAATCAAAAAAGCTTGAAAGAGAAATAAAGGTCTACGTAAACGATAAATTTATGTCCTTACTTAAATAGTTGGCTGTTTTTCTGAAGCTTAACAAATTAATTAAATCTCCTGTAAACTAAGTTCCATTTATTTTTTCTCACAAAAATGAAAATCCTTACAATTTATTTGGAAAAGGGTGCCTGGAAAGTTTATCCCAGATCTAAAGATCAGTTTCTAAAAACAGTTCATTTCATATATGCTGCCAAAGAACTCTCCTTTAATTCACATTTTCCTTCTGAATTTCTGTTAACCAACACTTCGTTTAATTTTATGGCCAAACATTTGAGGGTCACATGAAAAAAGACACCTATATAGACTATAAAGAATGAATAGGGAAGAAAGGAGAGAAAAAGTGTCCAATAACGACAGCCATCATGGTCAATCAAAGGCTTATTTAACGATTCCTTCAACAGGAAGTACTTCATATCAGGAATTCTTCCGTGTCAATTATATGTAAGACTATCTGAAACACCAGCAGCAAGTAAATACTGAACTTTCACATGCAGTAAATGCCTTAAACAGCTTACTTCATGAGTCCAGAAAAGAGCAAAAGCAGCACTATCATGCTGTTTACCGGCAATTAGAAAAACAGGAAGCTGCGACATCACCGCTGCTGTCAAATATAGAAACACAGCAGTCTGCATCAAAAATATTGAGTGAACGACTAGAAATTATGGAAAATTCAAACACTGAAATGATGAGCAAATTAATAAGTGAAGGTCATGTAAGCCAGGCAATTATGTGATCAGCTCACATTGCAGGATCAGTCTATAAGAGAACTTTCAGGGAGATTTAAATCGTATGAGAGTTTGCAGGGGAAAATAATGGACCAGCTGGATTCGCATGCTGAACTTAAAGAACAGATTAAAAACAGGCTGGAACTGCAAGAGGTGTTTCATCAGAGTGTAATCGAGAGGATCAATCATCAAGAAGCTTTGACAGAGAAAATTTCAAGAGATATAGCTCACTTAAAATCTGTTATTTTTGAAAGGGTTTCTTATCTCGTTGAAAAAGCAGAAGCGAATTTCAAAATAACGAAAGAGTATATATTCAATCTTTTCACAAAGAGTGAATCTTTTAAAGAATATACGATGACAAAGCCTCAAAAGAAAAAGGATCTTTCAAACCTTTAACAAAAAAAACCAACTGAAGTTGGTTTTTATCATGTCATGATTTATTTTTCCATTTATCAATCTCTTCCGTTACAACAAATGCAAGATCGTCATTTCCAAACAGGGAGAGTACACCAAGAAGTGTATCGTTTGAAATTTCGCCAGCTTCCTCTTTGGATACAGTTAATTCGATTGCTTGCTTCAATTCATTATTTTCAGCCTGATTAGGATATGCGCGTCCATAAAGTTCTGCAGGGTCAAGATCATGATTGATGCACCATTGGGCAAAGACAAGAATCATCATTTGCTCGTCGCGCTGATAATTGCGGATGATTTGTTCTTGTGTCTCTTTAGAATTCATGTCAAAAAGCTCCTTACTATGTATCATTTCTATCCTTATCATAGCACAGGATTTTATGCTTGTAATGAAATAGCAAAAAGAGGCTTCATTAGGAAACCTCTTCGCTTCTTGAGTTTAGCTGTTAATAATAGAACGGGTAAGGGATGAAGAATGGAAAGATAAACGCGTAATACGGAAAACGGCGTCTTCGGTAACGTCGGAATCTTCTTCTATATCCATATTGCCTGTTCGCATCCATTTCACTTTCTTCCACTTCTTCAGGAATCATCATTGTGACACCCTCATTATCCATATCCTCGATAATTCCTTCAACTTGAGATCCATCTGTCATTCGTGCAATAACATAAAAATTCATATGTCTTCTGCATGTGCTCATTGCATCTTCTCTAGTTTCAAAAGGTTCTTCTTGCGGCCAATTGGCAGGATAATACCCATATTGGTAATTGTTCATCATAATCCCTCCTCTGCGGTTTAGGTTATTCACCCGCATCAAAACATGTAACAATGTAGTTAGAAGTATTTTTTTCATATGGATAAGATATTGAATCATATTGTTTAAAGTGATACCTGAACTTGAAAGGAGGTTCCTATTTTGAAGCTGATTGATAAAGTCCAGACCATTCTTGGAAGTGTTCAAACTGCGGCGAAAATGGATCTATTGGAAGCCTTAAAGAATTTGAATATACAGCTTGAAGAATTAGAACCCTTTCTTAAAAACGAACAAAATAAACCATACTACCGAAAGCTGCTTTATAAAAATGAGTACCTTGAGCTTCTAGTGATGAACTGGTCTGAACTGGAATGTGTGCCTCATGATCATGGGAGTTCGCATGGGTGGATTCAAGTCATAAACGGAGTTTCTGAAAATACTGTATATGAGGTCAAAGAGAATCAGCTGCCTTATGAAATTTTTACAGTAAAAAAAGAGAAAGGGAAGATCTTTTTTGCGCCAAAAGGAGGCGTGCATAAAATGAGGGAGGCTCAAGGCACAAACCTTGTAACTCTTCACCTTTATTCTCCGCCAATTACAGGAATGAAGGTGTATGATCTGGAAAAATGTGCAGCATGTGTGGTTTCTGATGATTGCGGTGCATGGTGGCCTGATGAAGAGTCTCAAATGGTGAAAGAAATAAAACTAAAAAAAGCTGCGGAATGAATTCGCAGCTTTTTAATATGCTGAAATTGGATATAACTATATTGAGGTGATTTTAATGAAGCGGCCGACACACCTGTTCATTTTCTTTATGGCAGGACTTTTCCTTTATTATGCCTGGACAGGCTTTGTAAAAAGCGAACTTACAATTACAACACATAAAGGGTTCATTTTGGAAAAGTACGAGACTGCAGACATTTTAGAATCAGGAATAAATGTCATGTCTCAGACTGTTTATCACGTTAAACTTTCAACAGGTGCCAGTCTGCAGGTATCTGCATTTGTCTATAGCACCCTCAAGACAGGGGAATCAGCCGTTTTCGCAGAAAAACAAAACCATGTGTACCTTATAGATGAAAACAAATTAATATATTGAATACTCTTTTTATAAGATTTGGTGGCATTTTCCGCTATACGTATGAGATAATACATAAGTTCATTTTTCGCACGAAATTGATAAGAACAAGTCACATAATATAGGAAGTGAATCATAATGATTAAAATTGAAATCCCTAGAGCAGATGTTGTCCTGACAAGAAATCCGGTTAAAGGCCAGCCTGTTGAAGCACCATTAAGCAGCGAATACGGTTTTACTGATTACAACAGAATTCCCCGCGATAAAGGCGGAATTTTCATGTTTTACAATATCAATGATGAACTTTTGTTTGTAGGCAAAGCACGCAAGCTTAGACAAAGAATCAAAAAACATTTTGAAGATACTGTCTCTCCAATCAAAAACAACCGTGATGAAGTACATGAAATTGCTGTTTGCATCGTAGACAATGCAGTAGATCGTGAAATTTACGAGACATACATTATTAATGAGCTTCAGGCTAAATATAATGTAGATAAAGTATTTTATAAATAATGAAGATTAGCATTCGGCCCTGCCGGATGTTTTTTATTGGATCTAATTTTAGCAGCACCGTAAAAAAATTGCTGCTATTTAACGATTAATAGGTAATTGGAGTACAAAGTGTTATAATAAACTGGTTTCAAAAGAGGATTATATTATTTGAGTTAGGGAAAATAACTAAAGCAAAGAATTCATCCAAATTTCAACTAATGGAAGGAGATTTTACGATGGATAAAATTGAAGTAGGCGAGATTTTCACAATCAGCGATGAGAACGATCAGGAGCAGGAAGTAGAAGTTCTTGGGGTATTAGAAGTAGACGGCACTGAATATGCGGCAGTTGGTTTTGTTGAAGAAATTCAGCAGGAAACAGACGAGGACATTGACATCTACTTCCTTCGTGTAGACGAAGAAGGAGACTTCACTGCCATTGAAAGCGACGATGAGTTTGATAAAGTATCCGCTGCGTTTGACGAATTGATGGAAGAAGAAGCAGAAGAAAACTGATCTACATAATTTTAAGACCAAGTGCTTTCATGCATTTGGTCATTTTATTTACGGATGGATTTTACTTGAAATACAAGGAATTTCTATTTAAAGATACAGATTTGTTTTTCGTTTTTCTTATCTTTATAGTACAATCAATTCTAATGGAAAAAAAGATAAGGAAGTGTAACAAATGAAAGAACGCATCATCACCGGCATTATTATCTTGATTTTATTCATGATTCCATTCTACATTGGAGCATTTTGGTTTACTTATTTAGCCATGATTTTAGCCATCATTGCCTTTCATGAATTGACAACTATCATTAAAATCAGAAAATACGGGACGAAATATTTTGTTGGCCTTGCAGGAATTGTGCTGTTATTTCTCCCGCTGCTTCCGTTTTTGAATGTAACGTTTGAGATTATCCAAATTAAAGTGCTGCTGGCACTCGTTTTGTTTTTCCTGACATCCACCGTTTTTAATATTGAATATTCAATTGAAAAAGCTGGAACGCTGCTGATCGGTGTTCTCTACATTGGATTTGGCTTTGTGTTTTTGGCAGAAGCTAGAATTGATGAAGGCCTTATTTGGACACTGGCAGTATTAATTTCCATTTGGGCAACTGACTCAGGAGCCTATTTTATCGGCAGAAAGTTTGGCAGAACGAAGCTTGCTGAAAAGGTAAGCCCGAATAAAACGATTGAAGGTTCAATTGGGGGCATCATCATTGCTCTTATTATTGGTCTTGTTATGCAAATGAGTTTTCAGCCATTTGACAATTATGGTGAAACAGTACTTCTGATTTTTGTCGTTTCTATTGCCGGTCAAGTTGGAGACCTTGTAGAATCAGCTTTAAAACGCCACTTCAAAGTAAAAGATTCAGGCAAGCTGCTTCCTGGACACGGCGGCATTCTCGACAGGCTGGACAGCTGGATCTTTGTTTTCATCGGATTGAAGTTAATAGGATTAATTTAAAGGATATACGATTACCGTATATCTTTTTTTTATCTATAAAATGAAAAATTCGAAAGGGAGGGGGATCTTCAGTCTCCCAAAGCCCCTTCAATTTTATATAGATCAAGGTCAATCTCAAGTTCCATGCCAAGTGCAAGCTTTGCAAGCTCCCGGCCAATAAAAGGACCCATCGTCAGCCCCGATGCTCCCAGTCCGTTTGCAGCTGCTAAGCCTCGCAAGCCCGGTACGAAACCTACTACAGGCAAAAAACCCGGAGTAAATGGCCTGAAACCGGTTCTGGCTTCAAGAAAGGTACTGCTTTCTAGGCCTGGTGCCGTTTCTAAAGCTTTATTAAAAACCTCCTGCAGGCCGCCTGCTGTAATTCTAGTATCGAAACCTTCAATCTCATTTTCATGCGTTGCTCCGGCGACAATCCGCTGTTCATCAAATGCAAGTAAATATTGATCACTTGGAGGCATGACTACAGGCCAGGAATCCGTATTTGCGTCTTCTATTTTCAAATGGGCAATCTGAGCTTTTTGATAGGTAACTTTAAAAGTTATGCCAAGAGGTTTTACTAATTCATTTGCCCAGGCTCCTGCGCAGATTATGACCTCATCTGCAGAAAAAACTTTCCCGCTAGCAAACACTCCTGTCACTTGGTTGCCTTCATATTGAAGCTTAGCATCCCCATTAATATAAACGGCTCCCTTTTTTTCGGCAGCTCTTAAAAGGGAGTCTCTTAAAGCACGGCCATCAACACGTGCAGCTCCTTCAATATGAACGGAAAAATAGTCATCTGATAGCGGAGGAAAGCTTTTTTTTGTTTCTATTTTGGATAATGAAGTGATTTTGCCGATTTCCGGTGCATCTTCTTTTCTTTTAATAGCCCGTTCTTCAACCTTCTTAATCTTATCTTCATCACGATGCAGGATAATCGCCCCTACCCGCTTATAACCCGTATTTGATTCACCTTCTTTTTCTAGTTCATTAATTAATTCCGGATAGTAACGGGCTCCGCCTTTGGCAAGCTTATACCAGGCTTGATTTCTGCGCTGTGACACCCAGGGGCAGACGATTCCGGCCGCAGCATCTGTTGCTTGTCCTGCATCTTTGCGGTCTACTATAGTGACATCCGCTCCGAATTTAGTTAAATGATAGGCAGTGGAAGCTCCTAAGATTCCTGCACCGACTACGATGATTTTTTTCATTTACATTCATCCTTTTAATAATTCATTACTCTTACTATACACGATTGTTCTCATCCTTTTGATTCCATCCTAACCAAAGATAAGAGCGCATAGAATAGTGTATCAAATGTTTTTATAAAGAGGTGCAGAATGAATCCGATAACGAACAATTATTTGCCTTTGATAAAGCATTTTTTACCGCATGAAGCTGAAGTGCTGGAAATATTGCATCCGATGAACCGCCAGGCCATACTTGTTGGTGATATAGACGGAGATCAAATCATGGAAATTGCGGCTGCCTACAGATACAATGAGGAGCATTATGTCCTTATCTTAAAAAATGTTCATCATTCGTGGCAACAGGCAGCAAATTTGAAAGGAAACAGTCCTTATTTTGCTGATTTTTATCTTAACCCTCCTGAGATGAACCGTTATATTGTGACCGAGGAAAAGGGTGACGTCACTGGAGATGGCATACCTGATAAAGTCTATCTGACTGCCGATCAAACTCCGGACAGTCCATTTCTGCAGAATATCAGGCTAAATGTTAAAAATGGAAGAACCGGACAAGTGCAGCAAATTCCTCTAAAAGAGAATGCCGGATATGAACCATCTTTGTTTTTGGGTGATTTCACCGGCAATAAAGCAAATGATATTTTAGTAGTCATTAACTCAGGCGGCAGCGGAGGCATTATCTTCACCTATGTTTTTTCCTACATGGACAGGAACTTCAAACAGATATTCGACTCTGAAACATTTAATGAATCAAATAAATACGAAGTTATTTATCTAGATCAATACAAGGCTCAAGTAAATAGTTTAAACCCGGCTAAAACATATATTCTTGACCTTCAGTATAAAGGGGAGGAGTACCTGAACGAAATTTATAATAAAGACGGAACTTTAAAACAGCCTGTTGAGGGCTGGGTAGCTCCGCTTTCAGGACTGTACCCGGTCGACTTTGAACGGGACGGCATATACGAACTGGATGCGTATCAGAATATCGCGGGCAGGTACAGTGCAGATGGATTAGGTTACATGATGAATGTTTTGAAGTGGAATGGACGTGAATTTGTGACTGATCGGCAAAGCATTGCGATTTTTGGAAAGGAAAAAGAGCAGTAAATATTTTAATGTCAATCGATAAATACAAGCTGCGATTCAATTTTAGTTTTCACTATCTTCCTTGTTCTCGGTGTCATTTGGCTATTCTTAAAAAAACAAAACAAGCAGTTAAAAGGAGTCATCAGCTAATCCAAATTTAGTAACCGATTGACAGTATTAAGCTGCAATTGAAGGGAACTTCCAGAAATGGAGTTCCCTTTTTTCTAATTCTTGTCCTCTAATACATAATTAGTCCTTAATCCACAACAATATACGCAACCATCGGCACACCTTGTCCGTGATGGGAGTGTGTATCGCAAATGAGGCGATAAATTCCTTCTTTATCGAATTTTAATGGAATGACTGTTTTGGTCCCTTTTTTCACTGTACCAGTGATGTCCGTTCCTTCAATTCTGAATGGATGCTCATTGCCATTCACACCATGAATGGTTAATGTAACTTGTTTTCCTTCAGGCACATAAATCGTTCCCGGGTCCCATCTGTAGGCTTCAATCTCTTTTCCGTCATCCGTTTTTGATTTGAATTCCCCTGTGACCATATTGATTTCCAGATTCCCGCTGTTATTTTCCATTTTCAAGGTCGGAGCTGCTGCCGGACTGAAATAATACCAACTGCCAATTCCTATTAAGGCAAATAGTGCCGCTCCAAATAAAAGCCATTTCTTTTTAATTAAGACAAAGCGCATGAATGTACCTCCTATCTCTATTTTTAAATTTATATGACAGGAGGGATGAAAACTTGTCTTATCTATTCATGTAAAAAGACGAATAGACACGTTTCTATTAACAAACCCTTTAAGAAAAAGGAGGTTCAACCATGAAAAAAGAAAAAGATGATTCGTTTTTGAAGCTGAAAGATAGACAAGCACATCCAAATTTCAAGGACATATCAGGAGACTCCGTAGATGAACTCAGAAATACAGAGTCTGCCAACATCATGTTAGGCGGAGATGAAATCAAGCAGCAAAATGAAAATCTATAAACCAAAAAAGGTATGTCACATGCGACATACCTTTTATTATTCCTCATTATAGAACTCACTGCTGAACAGATTATATGAGTCCTCTTCTTCCTCTTCTTTATCAATTGCCCGCACAGTGTCAGAGTAAGATTTTCTTCTCCGGTTTAAATCCTTGAATTCCGCTTCCAGAAATTCTGCCTGATTGTGCGAAAGCTTAATCGTGACTTCATTATTATTTTCATCTGCAGCTTTTAAAAGCACATAGCTGTCTACCGAATCACGCAGCGTCACGTTGCTGAGCGTTAAATTCATATTATTTAATTCGTATCTTGCTTTCATTGATGAATGGACCTCCAGTGGCCGTATATATTATACATTCTATTTTATAGGTATAGACACAAAAGTACAATGAACCGGCAAAATAATTCTAAATAACCATTCTATTGGACAAAGTGTAAAAACATATCATGATTCATTTTACGTTAAGAAAAATGAAATAGAGAGAAATTTGCTATATTATTAATACAGAATATTCTATAAATTCACACAGGAGGGGATACGATTGACAGAAAAAACACTGACAATAAACAAAACCCGGCTGGAAGAAAGAATACATGCTCTATCTCAGATAGGGAAAATCAGTGATACTGGAGTATGCAGACTGGCTCTATCTCCTGAAGACAAAGCCGCAGTGGAAACGGTAAAAGGCTGGATGGAAGAAGCAGGATTAACGGCGAGAATCGATCACTTTGGAAATCTGATTGGCCGGCTTGAAGGAAGGAATCCTGAGGCTCCTGTATTAATGCTGGGTTCACATATTGATTCACAGCCGTATGCAGGAAGATTTGATGGAGTAATCGGTGTTATAGGTGCGTTAGAAGCCGCTCAAACATTGAAAGAGTTGAATATTACTCCAAATATGCCAATTGAAATTGTCGCGTTTTGCGATGAAGAGGGCTGCCGTTTTAACAAAGGATTGTTTGGAGTTAGAGGAATGCTTGGTCAACTGGAAGAAGGCGAGTTAGACCGGACAGATAAAAATGGCATCACTCGAAGAGAGGCATTAATTGAATTTGGATGTGATCCTGAAAGATTCAAGGAATCAGAATACCCTGCCGGAAGTATTTCCGCATTTATTGAGCTGCACATTGAACAAGGGCCGATTCTTGAAGCAAAAGATACACCCGTTGGAATTGTTACAGGCATTTCAGGGCCATTATGGCTGACGGTAGAATTGGAGGGCTTTGCAGGTCACGCCGGCTCTGTCCCTATGCATATGAGACAGGATGCGCTTGTTGGTGCAGCCAAAATCGTTGTCGCGCTCAATGAATTAACAAGCGAGGATGTTTCTGCGCCTACAGTCGGTACAGTTGGAAGCATGAAGATCTTTCCTGACTCACGAAACATCATTCCCGAAAAAGTCAGCTTTACAATCGATTTAAGAGATATTGAGATTGAAAGACGCGATCTTATTGAACAGCAGCTAAGAAAAAAAATCCACACGATTTCACAGCAGCATGGACTGACTTATACCATTTCAGAAGATACAAATAGTGAACCGCGCTATTGCTCTGAAAGAATAAAAAGATTGATGAGTAAAGAGAGCGCAAGTATCGGGCTGAATGCGATTGAATTAATGAGCGGACCGTTTCATGATTCGCTGGCAATGTCGTATGAATGTGAGTACGGGATGATTTTTGTCCGCTGCATGGACGGCATCAGCCATAATCCTAAAGAGTTTTCAACTATTGAAGATATCTCGCTTGGAACGGAGCTATTATACAGAACGGCTATGAAAATGGCTTTAGATTAAATAAAAAATGAATCATGGAAAACCAGATAAAGAGCGCCAAAGTGGATAATTATTCATTTTGGTGTTTTTTGATAGAAAAATAACCGGCTTAAGAGGCAGCTTGTTGTATTTTAATACACTCACCTCATTCTTAACGGCAATTTCTTTTGACTAAAGATTCCTTATGAATCATAATCAAAATGGAAAAAGACAAAGAATACATAAAAAAAGATTGAAAGCGGTGAATCCAATGAAGAAAAAGATTGCCCTATCCTGGAGCGGCGGAAAAGATGGCTGTATGGCACTGCATAAGCTAATTGCCCAGGGCTATGAAATTGCCTGTCTTGTAACCACTGTACCAGTGGAGCTGGAAAGAACGTTCGGACATGGCGAGAAAATGGAAGCGATTCTAAAACAAAGTGAAGCCTTAGGTATTCCTGTGCATTTTATTAGATGTACATTTAAAGGATATACTCAAAGTTTTATAGATTCACTTAGAGAGTTGAAGGAGAACTATCATCTTACAAGTGCAGCTTTCGGAGATTTGTATCTTGATGAACACCGCAGCTGGGGAGAGAATGCAGCGGACTCTGCCGGGTTAGAAGCACTGTATCCGCTCTGGATGGAGAAGAAGGAAGCAGCGCACGCCCTTCAAGCTTTTGTAAATAGCGGATACAAAGCTGTCATCATCAGAACTCAGGATGATGTGCTTGATAAAACATGGCTTGGCAGGGAAATTGATCAGCAGCTCATTGAAAAAATGAAGTCCGAGCCTATCTGTCCTATGGGTGAGGCAGGGGAATATCATACCTTTGTGTATGATGGTCCATTATTTAAAAAGCGAATCCAGCTTACATTTGGCGAGAAAACACAAATGGAAACTACGACGCGTCTGGAGCTTGAAGGTTTAACCCTCATCGTGAAATAGTCTGACTGACGTTTCAGAAAAAAGATTTTGATGACATTTCCATTTTTATAGATTACAATGAACAAAAAAATATGATTCTTTAAAAGTGCCTGAAAAATATCAGGATAATAGGGAAACCGGTTAAAATCCGGTGCAGCCCCCGCTACTGTAAGCGCAGATTCCATTGAGATGCCACTGACTTTTTAAGTTGGGAAGGTTCAATAGAAAATGAAGCGTGAAGCCAGGAGACCTGCTTTTAAAGATTGATTGCTTGTTTTTCGGTGGGAAAAATAAGTCAGGTATCCTTAGTGTGTAAGAATTTGCTTATTAAAGGCCTTGACTGACTTCCTATTCAGTTCAAGGTCTTTTTTATGTTTATAGACAAAAAAAGGAGATGCGGGAATGACAGGGAATGATCAAAAAGGAAGAGTACTTGTTTATACGGGCAATGGCAAAGGAAAAACAACAGCGGCAATCGGTCTTGCTGTCCGGGCAATCGGAAGAGAAATGAGAGTCTCCATCCTTCAATTTATAAAATCACCCGAAAGAACTTATGGCGAAAAAAACGTGCTTGAAAAACTCAGCGGTGCTGAGATTCATCAGCTTGGCGCCGGATTCACTTGGACAAAAACACCTGATGTGCACCGAAAAGCGTTAAAATCAGCCTGGAGTATAGCTAAAGAAAAGATCGTAAGCGGCAAGTATGATGTTGTCATTCTTGATGAAATCAATAATGCGCTAGCTATTCAGAAATTCCCGGTTGATGACGTTCTGCCGATAGAGGATGTCATACATACGATTCAAAACCGCCCGAACCACGTTCATATCATTCTGACAGGAAGGGATGCAAAAGAAGAAATAAAAGAAATCGCGGATCTCGTGTCTGTCATCCATGTAGAAAAGCACTACTACGAAGAAGGTGTAGATGCCATTTATGGAATTGAATATTAACGAACAAAACGCATTAAAACTCATGATTCAAGGCACACATTCTGACGCAGGAAAAAGTATGCTCGTGACAGCACTATGCCGGATATTTAGGCAGGACGGCTATCAAACAGCCCCGTTTAAATCGCAAAATATGGCTCTGAATTCATATATAACGAGTGATGGCAAGGAAATCGGAAGGGCTCAGGGAATTCAGGCGGAGGCTGCCCGAATAGAAGCGACGACTGATATGAATCCCATTTTGATCAAGCCATCAAAAGACATGGAATCTCAAGTGGTTTTTCATGGGAAGCCCTATGCAAATATGAGGGCAACCGAGTACAGAGAGGATTTTTATCATTTAGGACTGCAGGCGATTAAGGATTCGCTGATGAAGCTGTCTAACAAATACGAAGTCATTGTGATCGAAGGGGCTGGTTCTCCTGCAGAAGTGAATTTAAATGACCGTGAGCTTGTGAACATGAAAGTAGCATCAATCGCAGAGGCTCCAGTGATTTTAATCGGAGATATTGACAAAGGAGGCGTTTTTGCAAGCCTCGTCGGAACCCTTCAGCTGCTGAGCGAGACCAGCCGGAACCGATTTATCGGGGTGATTATCAATAAATTCAGAGGCGATCTTTCTCTGCTTCAGCCGGGGCTGGACTGGTTTGAGGAATATACAGGGCTTCCGGTACTTGGAGTTGTTCCCTTTTTGCCGGACCTGGAAATAGATGGGGAAGATTCTCTTGTTTTAAGCCAGTATTCAAACGGCACCAACCACGATGCAGAGCTGGATGTGGCGGTTCTTAGTTATCCAAGATTATCAAACTTTACAGATATTGATCCGTTAAGGCTCGAGCCTGATGTGAATATCCGTTTTGTTAAAAAAGCAGCGCATTTTGGAAACCCCGATCTCATCATTTTGCCTGGAACAAAAAACACGGCTGAAGACCTGCTGTTTTTAAAACAGACAGGACTCGATAACAAAATCTTCTCAGCTTATGAAAAAGGCATTCAACTTGCAGGTATTTGTGGAGGCTTTCAAATGCTGGGGGAAAAGGTAATGGATCCAAACGGAGTTGAATCAGATCATCAGGAACTGACTGGACTTGGGATTTTCCCTGTATGTACAACGATCTTTTCTGAAAAGAAAACGATCCGTTCTGAGGGGTATTGCTCATTAAAAGATTTTGAAAAAATTTCTTTAACCGGATATGAAATCCATATGGGACAAACAGAATCAACACAGAAAGTGAATTCTTTTTCAGTCCTCTCGGGCATTGAAGACGGCTGTACCGCTCGAGATGGGCAGGTGTTCGGCACGTATTTGCATGATGTTTTTCATAATGATGAATTCAGAGGGATTTATTTGAACAAGCTGCGGCAGAAAAAAGGGCTGGAACCGATTGAGCGCTCGCTCCGCTTCCGTTCTTTTAAAGAAAGCGAGTATGACAGACTTGCTGCCCACGTCAGAGGCACTGTTGATTTGAAAAAGATTTATGAATCAATGAAAACGTTTTATTTAAAGGGGGTGAAACAAAATGATTGATATTTATCAGCAGATAGAATCGATAAAACCTGTCAACAAGCAAAAAGGGCTCGAAGCTTTAGCCTATATTCATTCCTTAACAAAGCCAATGAACAGCCTTGGAGAAATCGAAAAAATGGCTGTTCAGCTTTCAGAAATCACGTCTAACATAAAACCTGAAGTCTTTCCCCCAGGTGTCATCGTTTTTGCTGCAGACCACGGAGTTACAGAGGAAGGCGTCTCTGCTTATCCTCAAGAGGTGACGGCTCAGATGGTCAAAAATTTTCTGAGTGGAGGGGCAGCCATAAACGTATTTACAAAACGGGTAAATGGGTTGCTGGAAATCGTTGACGCAGGCGTGAAAACAGATATTCCCGGTGTCCGCTCTGAAAAGATCGCATATGGAACAAAGAACTTTACGGTTGAGCCTGCCATGACAAGAATGGAGGCAGTCCGCTCAGTGGAAATGGGAATGCAGCGAGCAGATGCCATGATTAAAAATGGCGCTAAGCTCCTGATCCTTGGAGAAATGGGTATTGGCAATACAACTTCAAGCAGCGCCATTGCAGCGGCCCTGAGCGGAATAAAGCCTGAGGAGCTTACTGGCAGAGGAACAGGCATCGAGTCAAAGCAGGTTGCTTATAAAGCAGAAGTGATTCAAAAAGCTCTAAATAAGCTGAAGCCTGACGCAAATGATCCGATTGATGTTCTTGCCAAGGTAGGCGGTTTTGAGATCGGGGCGATGGCTGGCGCCATGCTTTACGCAGCATCAAAAAAAATTCCGGTTGTTTTAGATGGATTTATATGTACAACGGCTGCACTCGTTGCTTCAAAATTAAATCGGCATGTGTGTGATTACATGATTGCCGGTCATTTATCGGTCGAACCGGGACATCTTCATGTTTTGAATTTACTTGGGAAAAAGCCGCTTGTGTCCTTGGGAATGAGGCTTGGCGAAGGAACTGGAGCAGTTCTTGTCTACCCGCTGGTTGAAGCAGCCGCTGAAATGGTGAAGGGAATGGCAACATTTGATGCGGCAGGTGTATCAAAGGAACGTACAATAAAATAAAAAACAGACAATGACATAAAAGGCGGAGAAAAAAATGAAAACATCTTTCGGCACTTATTTTCATCGTATTGCCCTTATGCTGCTTTTACTGGCAGGAATCCTTTCGGGATGTACACAGGGAGAACAAACTCAGCAAGCGAGCAAGAGCCAGGAACAAACTCAGCAGGCTGAAAAGAAGGAAGAAGCTTTCCCGGTAACTGTTACAGATGATGCAGGAAACGAAGTAACACTAGAGGAAAAACCGGAGAAAATTGTTTCACTGCTTCCCAGCACGACTGAAATGCTTTTTGCCCTTGGACTTGACAAGGAAATCGTCGGTGTCTCCGATTATGATAACTATCCAGAAGCAGCTTTAAAAAAGGAAAAAGTAGGAGCACAGGATTTAAATGCAGAGAAAATCATTTCCCTGCAGCCGGATGTAGCTTTTCTGCAGGATTATCATGCTCAAAATCATGGGGAAATCCTCAAACAGTTAGAAGCAGCTGGCATCAAGGTGTTTATAGTCGGCTCACAAAATTCATTTGACCAGGTATACACAGCCATCCGCACTGTCGGGAAGGCTACAGGAACGATAGATAAAGCAGACAGCATCATCGCAGATATGGATGCACAAGTTAAGGCCATCAAGGAAAAAGCAAAAGCTGTTAAAGACGAAAAACGCGTTTGGATTGAAGTCTCACCGCAGCCGGATATTTACACAACAGGCAAAGGAACATTTATGAATGAAATGCTTGAAATGATTGGAGCTGAAAATGTTGCAGCAGCTGAAGAAGGCTGGGTAAAAATGGACGAAGAGAAAATCGTCAGCAGCAATCCGGATGTCATCATCACTACATATGGCTACTACGTCGACAATCCAGCTGATCAAGTTCTAAACAGAAGCGGCTGGAAGGAAGTAAAAGCGGTTCAGTCAAAACACGTGTTTGACGTAAACAGCGACATGGTGACCCGTCCTGGCCCCCGCTTAGCAGATGGAGTTGAAGAGCTTGGAAAACTCATTTATCCAGATGTGTTCAAAAAATAAACATCGGTTTCTCATTTTGTTTGCAGCAGTCTTTGCCATCATCAGCATGATATCAGGAGTCTTTGTGGGGGCGGTAAATGTTACCGTCCCTGATATTTTAAACATCATTGCAGGCAAAATGTTTCATCTTCAGCTGTTTCAGGGAGAAAAGAGTACAGAAATGATCATCTGGGAGATCCGGTTCTCTAGAGTTCTGCTCGCTTTTTTTGTTGGAGCATCCTTGTCGCTTGCCGGTGCTGCGTTTCAGGGACTGCTGCAGAACCCGCTTGCTGATCCGTATACGATAGGCGTTTCATCCGGAGCTTCTCTTGGAGCGGTCATCATTATTTTTTTCCAAATTCAAATAACCATTCTCGGCAGTTTTACCCTGCCGATCATCGCAGTTCTCTTTGGAATGCTGACGCTGCTCATCGTCTTTGCTTTAACTCACTTGGCAAGCGGAAAGCTTACAAATGAAACCATTATCCTCGCAGGCATAATCATTTCTTCGTTTATCAGTGCGTTTATTTCCTTGCTGATTGCCCTGATTCCCCGTGAGGATATCAGCCAGATTCTCTATTGGATCATGGGAAGCGTTGCGATGAGAGGATGGGGGCACGTTCAATTAATCGTCCCATTCTTTATACTTGGGGCTGCGGTCATTCTTTTCCATTATCGTGAACTGAATAACATGGCACTGGGTGAACAGGCAGCCCAATTTTCCGGAATGAATGTAAAAAAGAAGAAAACCATTGTCTTGATTGCGGCATCCATTTTAACAGGAAGCGCTGTAGCTGTGTCAGGAGCGATCGGATTTGTAGGACTCGTTATTCCTCATCTCGTCCGTCTCTTGGCCGGAGCGAATCACCGTCATGTTCTTCCGCTTTCTATGCTGATAGGAGGAGGATATCTTGTCCTAGCCGATCTGCTCGCAAGGTCCATTATCTCTCCTAAAGAACTTCCAATAGGAGTCGTAACAGCGCTGATTGGATCGCCTATATTCACTTTATTGCTTATCAAAAATCGAAAACAGAAGAAGTCACATCTATAAAGGAAGGAAGGGATGCATATGCTGCAGGTCAATAATCTGACTGGAGGTTACGATGGGAAAAAAGCGGTCATCAAGGATCTCTCTTTTTCCATCGAACAAGGACGTTTTTTTGCTTTAATCGGTCCCAACGGCAGCGGAAAAACAACAATCATCCGGTTAATTATGGGGGCATTGCCCGTACACGATGGGGAAATCCTTCTAGGTGCAAAGCCACTGGGTTCATATTCTCAAAGAGAACTCGCTAAAAAAGCTGCCGTTATGACCCAAGAAAACGAAGCAGGGCTTGATTTTTCAGTTGAAGAGATTGTCATGCTCGGCAGATATCCTTATCAAAAAGCGCTGTTTTTCAAAGAAAACACGGTGGCGGACCTGCAAGCAACAGAAACTGCCATGAAGCAGACTTCCGTCTGGGAATACCGCAAGCGCCCATATCATTCATTAAGCGGCGGAGAGAAACAAAGAGTGCTTCTTGCAAAAGCGCTGGCTCAGGAACCGGAACTGCTTCTGCTCGATGAGCCAACAAATCATTTAGATGTGAAACATACGAAAGAGCTTTTGGAATTACTGAAAAAATTGCAGAAAGACATGAATCTGACCATCCTAGCCATTTTGCATGACCTGAATTTGGCATCACTCTATGCAGATTCGATCGGATTGCTTAACAACGGAGAGCTGGAAGGGAAGTATGAGGACCTTCATCTGCAAAACGAGAACACCTTTTCAAATGTCTATGAAGTTAAGCTCAATTTTACTTCTCACCCATCTGTTTCAAAAACGCAAATTTCTCTCTCTCCTGATTATATGGCAGAAAAACCTGTCAATCTTCTGTCAGCTGTCCAAATTCAGCAAACAGAAAGGGCAGCATATATAAAAATGCAGAAACCTTTTAGAACTCTTTCTGCAGGGGTTGACGGAAAAGGGCTTCATTGGAGCAGACAGTGGATTTTTTCCCAAGCAGAACAGTCAGATAAAGGAGAATCCATTTTTTTCTCAAGCATACAGCCTTATATTCTGTGGTCTTTAAATGAAAACTTGCCGCAAAATGAGCTGCATCAGAATTCGTTTATCGTAAATCAAAGCGGCTATACGTTTTGTGCGATAGTATCTCATTCTCCTTATGACGGGAAAGTGCACGCCGCTATCTTAACGGATGCACCTATAGACGACGCAAATTTAATTAATTTGGCTTTAAAACTAAATGCTGTCAAATGGCATGCTGAGCAGAACTTTGGAAAAATCGTTGTTGGCATTCAGAAAAAAGAGCAAAATCAAGCTGATCTAAAACGGATCTTTGAAGCAGCCGAAGATCTATTGCAGACAGCTCTAAAAAGACTGGAGACTCCTCATGCAGTCTTTCGATGAGCAAACGGTCCTCCTCATTATGATGAGTGTAATGCTTGATCTTTTAATCGGAGACCCGAAATGGCTGCCGCACCCAGTCATCTTTTTCGGAAAGGTTATCAGCAACATAGAAAGAGCATGGAATAAAGGGGACAGGAAAAAGCTTAAAGGCATCATGCTTGCTGCGTATCTGCCTTTTTCAGTTTTCATTATTTCTCTGTTTCTGCTAAAACTGCTTTATGCGATTTCTCATCTGCTTGGAATGGCTATTGAAATCTACCTTATTTCTATGACCATCGCCATTAAAGGACTGAGGGATGCAGCAATGGAAGTCTATCATCCTTTAAAGTCAGGAGATCTTGCTGAAGCCCGGAAAAAACTTGGTTATATTGTGGGAAGAGATACTGACAAACTTCCTTCATCTGAGGTTGTGAGGGGAACGGTTGAAACGGTTGCAGAAAATACGGTGGATGCCATCATTTCCCCGCTGTTTTTTGCCATCATAGGCGGTGCTCCGCTAGCCCTTGCATACAGGGCAGTCAATACACTCGACTCGATGGTCGGATACAAGAATGAAAGATTTATAGACTTCGGCTTTGGATCTGCAAGACTTGATGATCTGCTCAACTTGATTCCAGCCCGTATTTGCGCAGGGTGTATGTGGACAGGCAGTTTTTTTATAAAAAAAATGAGAAGAATACATGCATTATCCGTAACGAAAAGAGATGCAGCTAAGCATCCAAGTCCTAACGGCGGATGGCCGGAAGCCATGACTGCGGGACTGCTCGGCATCCAGCTTGGCGGTGTAAATATATATGGCGGAATTGTCTCAGAACGGGCAAGGCTTGGTGATCCGCTCGAACCTTTGACTTTCATCCATATAAAAAGGGCAATTCTCATTCTGAACAGTGCCTGGATTCTTTTTTTGACAGGTTATTTGATCCTATTTGGATTAGGGAGGCAATAATATGTGGCCACAGCACGGCGGTAAAACTGCAAGTATGAAAGCTGTTCTAAGAAATAAGGGAATTAAAGAGAAAGAGTTCATTGATTTTAGCGCCAACTTAAATCCACTTGGAACACCTCCGGCAATGCTTAAATCCATGCAAAAAAGCATCACTCAAACGAGTAATGTTTACCCTGACCCTGAGTATCCGGAAGAAAGAGCTATACTTGCTGCGTTTGAAGGGGTAAAACCTGAAAACGTTCTCCTGACAAATGGAGGAGCAGACGCTATTTTCCTTGCCGCAAGACTTTTCAAAAATGGGAAAGCAGGCATCTTTCAGCCTACATTCAGCGAATATAAGCGAGCCTGCCTAAGTAATGATCTTGAGGTGACCTATCTGAGCTATGAGGAGTTAGAGACCGCTTCCGGTAGGTTTAATAGCGATGTCCTGTTTTTGTGCAGACCCAACAATCCTACTGGAGATATCATTTCTAAGAAAGTGGTGATAAAACTCCTGGATTCCGCTTGTCTGAATGAACAAACAGTCATCATTGATGAAGCCTTCATTCATTTTACAGAAAGGGACGAAAGTCTGGAAGGCCTGCTGCAGTACTATTCCAATCTCATCATCATTCGCTCCCTCACCAAAATTTATGCAGTGCCGGGTATAAGATCAGGCTATCTATTGGCCAGTCATTCCATCATCAGGAAACTTGAAGCCATGTCCGTTCCTTGGAGCGTCAATTGCGCTGCTCTTGGCATGATTCATGCTTTGCCGCATACATACGATCATTTGGCAGAAACAAAAAAATGGCTGCAAGCAGAATGGCAGCATCTAAAAAAGGAGCTTCAAACTTTAAACTTCAGCGTTTCAGACTCAATGGTCAATTTTTATTTATTAAACGATCCGCTGCTTGAAAACCATGAGCCCCTGCTGCTGTTTCTTGCGAATGAAGGGATACTTGCAAGACATACAATGAATTTTCACGGCATAGAAGGGTCCTCTATCCGTCTTGCAATCAGGACACGAGAGGAAAATGAAACATTGCTTACTGCCTTAAGGAAATGGAGAAAGCAATCATGATTACCTTCATTTCAGGGGGAGCACGGTCCGGGAAAACCAGCTTAGCAGAAAGAATGGCATTGGATGCAGCTAAAGGTGAGAAACCCTGCTATATTGCAACCGCAGCTAAAGATACGGGAGAGGAAATGGCTGAGAGGATAGCGCTGCATAGAAGAGACAGGGGAAATGCATGGGTGACCATTGAAGAACCCTATTTTATTGATCAAACTCTTAAACACCGTCCTAATAAAGCGGTAATTTTAATAGATTGTTTAACCGTATGGACGAGCAGTTTAATGTTCAGTGAAAACCTTTCATCAAACGAAATAGCGAAGCGGTTAGAAAAGACATTATCTATTGCCCGAAAAAAGGAATTTAACCTTTTCATTGTGTCAAATGATGTAAATGAAGGATTTCCCATTCATCACAAGTATGTTGCGAACTATATAAGATGTCTTGAAGCCTTACATAAACTGACTGTCAAAGAAGCAGACACAGTACTTGAAGTCATCTGCGGAATACCAGTCGCCTGGAAAATCAATGGCGACCTGACAAAAAATGTTTCAATGATTTCATCTGGAGGACTAGTATGAAAACAATGATGTATGGAGCGATTCTTGCTCTGCAGTTTCTGACAAGGATCCCACTCCCGGTGAATTGCCCTATGGATCACAAAACCCTTAAATGGGCCTTGCGGTTTTATCCCTTCGCAGGCTTCGCAATAGGAGGAACACTGTATCTCGTATATTATTTATTGAACGGACTTCTTCCGCTCTATATCCTGACACTTGTCCTTGTTACTCTGTGGGTTTTCCTGTCAGGAGGTCTCCATTTAGACGGTGTCATGGATGTGGCAGATGCCGTTGGTTCAAACAGAAGTCCAGAAAAAAAGATGGAGATTTTAAAAGACCCGCGGGCAGGAAGCTTTGCGGTGCTGAGCGCTATTTTTTTGCTGCTTTGGAAAAGTGTGCTGTTATATGCAGTTTTAGATGCAAACGAGAACATTCTGTTTCTGCTGGCAATCCCCATGATGGCCCGGTTTCAGGCTTTATTGCAGCTTTTCTTTTTCCGTCCTTTTCAAAACAAGGGAATGGCGCATTACTGGAAACAGCATTTATCAAAGCGGGACGTGATCATCGGTGCATTCCTGCTTCTTCCATTTGCAGCCTTTCCGGTGACTTTTGCTATGATGTTTTGCCTGCAAATCTGCTTTTCTTATATCTTCGGAAAATGGGCTGTAAGACAGTTTCAAGGAATAAACGGAGACACAGTCGGTGCTTCGATTGAGGGGGCTGAGCTATGGAATCTTGCCGTTCTTTACAGCTTATTCTTATTCGGCATGGTTTGACGGAATGGAATAAAGAAAAACGATATATAGGCCACACGGACCTGCCTGTAATGGAAGATTCGTTTATAGAATATGAATCTCTAAAAAAAACTCTGCAAAACTATCTTCCTGATATTGTCTACTCGAGCGATTTACTACGTTGTCAGCAGACGGCAGCTTTTTTGTTTCCTGAAGAAGCCCCTATCAAAGACCCGCGCTTGCGGGAAATCAGCTTCGGGATATGGGAAGGCAAAACCTATGAGGACCTAAAAAATGATTTCCATTATTCCAGCTGGCTCGATAACTGGGAAATTACCAGCACGCCTGGGGGAGAAAGCGGCATCGCATTTCATAAACGGGTTTCTTCTTTCTTATCGGAGGTTCTTAAATCCAAACTTAGCAGCGCAGCGATTATGACTCATGGAGGGGTGATTAGAAAAATCGTATCTGACCTTGTTCCCGAAGCTACATTCTGGGACACTTCTGTATCTTTTGGAAAAGCCATCGTACTTGAGCTGAGAGCAGAAAGGGGGAAATGGAAATGCATCTCATTATCGGAGGAGCCTTCAGCGGGAAAAGAGCCTTTGTGAAAAGCAAATGGCACGATGCCTCGTGGATTTCAGCATATGAAGGCCGCCAAATGCTGCAGTGGAAAGAAGATCATTCTTCAAAAGCACCGCTTGTTTTGGAAGGATTCGAACAATGGATCATGGAAGACCACAATGATGCTTCTAAACTTAGAGGAAACTGCCGAATTTATTTAAATGAATTGGCCGTTCTTGAGAGAGAAGTTATTTTGATTATGCTGGAGACCGGAAAAGGCATTGTTCCCATTTCAGAAAAGGAACGGAGGACAAGAGACCTTTTAGGCTGGATTCAGCAGGATGCTGCAGCATTATGCAAGGATGTTTACCATGTCTGGCATGGGTTGGCTAGAAAAATCAAATAATCGATTAAAGAAGGGGCCTTGCCCTTTTTTTGTTTAAGAAAAATTAATCTCTCTAAGTTCCAAAAATCGTATATAATTTTCTTTGTATCTTCTCAAGATCTCTTTTTTTAATGAAAAGCAGGAGGGGTTTATAGGGAAAGAACAGAATATAAATGACGAATGATTTTGAGAAATGACATTATATTTAGAAAGTGTGTGTTGTTTCTTGGTCTGAAATGATAGACGAAAGGGGAACATGGGGGTAAAACGATTTATTTGCATCATTAATGCAAGAATTTTTCAAGCAGGAAAGGCATGATGAAAATGGAAAAAAACATAGCTGAAGCTTTGCCAGCACACGGGAAGTCTTCAGGAAACTTATTTAAAAACAGGATCGTACTTGCGATCATGGGCTCGAACTTTTTGCTTCAGCTTGGCATTTGGATCAGAAACTTTGCCATCTTGTTATATGTTACTGATCTTACCAGCAATGATCCAGTGTATGTTTCCCTTATTTCGATTGCAGAGTTCGCACCTATTTTTATTTTCTCGATTATCGGAGGGACATTTGCCGACAGATGGAAGCCGAAACTTACCATGGTATGGTGTGACGTACTCTCAGCCGTATCGATCTTTGTTGTTCTGATGACTCTAGTTTACGGTTCATGGCATGCCATCTTCTTTGCAACATTGGTTTCCGCGATTCTTTCGCAATTCTCCATGCCATCAGCTATGAGGCTGTTAAAACAGCACGTACCTGAAGAGCAGCTGCAATCTGCTATGGCTATCTTTCAATCCTTAATGGCTGTATTTATGGTCATTGGTCCAGTAATCGGAACTCTTGTTTACCAATCATACGGCATCTATACCTCAATCATTGTGATGGGAGTTATGTTCCTTTTATCCGCTGCCGTTTTGACCTTCTTGCCGCGTGATCTTGAAAAAGTCAAAACTGAAGAAGAATCAAGTTTCAAGAAGGAACTTGCAGACGGCTTCCGATATGTCATCGGGAAAAAAGTTCTGACTACAATGGGCGGCGTTTTTGCAGCCTGCGGTCTGGCAGTCGGATTAATTTCTCCGCTGATGATTTTTATTACAATTGAAAATCTTGGTTTGTCCAAAGATTATCTGCAGTGGCTGATTATGGCGAATGGAATTGGAATGCTTGCCGGCGGCGGAATTGTCATTGCTTTTTCTAAGAAAATCTCGCCGCAAAAGCTTCTTGCAATCGGAATTTTCTCAAGCATGATCTTTACCATCAGCATCGGATGGTCAACGAGTTTTCCGCTCACCATTGGTCTACAGCTGTTAAACGGAATGTTTTTCCCATGTATCCACATCGGAATCAATACGCTGATTCTTAAAAATACAGATGAATCATTTGTTGGCCGTGTTAACGGTGTTCTTAACCCGCTGTTTATGGGGATGATGGTTGCCGGCATGTCTTTATCAGGTCTCCTTAAGACACCGCTGACATTATCAGGTGTTTACACAGTTTCAGGCGTACTGTTCTTACTTGGAACACTGCTGATTCTCCCGTTATTTAAATTAAAAGAAGATACAATAGTATCTAATCAAGTTGTGCATGTTGGTGAAGAAAGATAATAATGTGTAAAAAGTGCTTCCGTCAGATGGGAGCACTTTTTTATGTATGCTGATACATCATGCAGGAATTATTGAACAGCAGGCAGAATGACATAGGGTAAAATCAATTTCTGGGAGGAATCTGATATGTCATCAAACAAAGGGATCGTCAACATGACATCACGTATTGAAGGCAAAGAATTGATTATGGAGAGAACCTTTCATGCACCTAGAGAACTTGTATTTAAAGCATTCTCAGACTCGAAGCTTTTGGAAAGCTGGTGGGGGCCGGAAGGATGGAAAACAGAAAATAAAACGTTTGAATTTAAACAAGACGGTGTTTGGCACTACTGCATGCGCTGCGAAGATAAAAACCAAGGAGAATTTTACGGGATGGAATCTTGGGGCAAAGCTATCTATAAAGAAATTGCCGAACCTGAAAAAATTGTCTATGTCGATGCATTTTCCGATAAAGACGGCAGCATATCAGATCAAATGCCTGAAATGATTATTACCATGCACTTTGACGATTCGGGCGAAAAAACAAAACTCACAGTCCGTTCCCAATTCTCATCAGAAGATGAACTGAAGAAAGTCGTTGAAATGGGAGTCGAAGAGGGTATGGCCTCTCAGTTTGACTGTTTGGATGAAGTGCTTGCAGAAAGGAAATAAGAAGGTTAAGAAGAGGCTGCTTCGGCAGTTTCTTTTTTCATTTAATCATTTAGAGAATGAAAACGGTCATGTATACTTAAAAGAAAAACCATTAGGGAGATTACAACATGAAAGATCAGATCCTGGAAGTGCTGAAAGAAATAGAAGTAAGTCATCAGGTAAAAATTCTTTATGCCTGCGAATCCGGCAGCAGAGCATGGGGCTTTCCTTCAAAAGACAGTGACTATGACGTTAGATTTATCTATATACATAAACCGGAACATTACTTAAGCATTGATCCCGTAGGTGTCGGCTCCAATCGTGATGTGATTGAACGTCCGATAAATGACATCCTGGATGTTTCAGGCTGGGACCTGACAAAGGCGCTTAAGCTTTTCCGAAAATCAAATCCGCCTCTAATGGAATGGATGAAATCTCCGATTGTTTATTATCAAGCTTTTTCAACAATTGATAAAATGGCAGCTCTGCAAACAGAGGTATTTACACCTCATTCAGCCATTTATCACTACTTAAATATGGCGGGGAATAACTACCGCGAGTATCTGCAAGGGGATACAGTGAGAATAAAAAAATACTTTTATGTACTTCGGCCCATACTTGCAGCCAGATGGATTGAACAGCTCGGCGATTTTCCTCCTATGGAATTTCAAGTGCTCCTGGATAAAATGCTGCAAGGCGGTTTGCTTAAAGATGAAATTTTGACTTTGCTAAAGCGGAAGATTAGCGGAGATGAATTAGACAGAGAACCTAAAATTGATGTTGTTAATGGGTTTTTAGATTCTGAGATCATCAGACTTAAAGAGTACGCAAAACAACTGAACTTAAAGAATGAAGATCCTACTTCAAAATTAAACATAATCTTCAGGGACACGCTTAAAGAGGTTTGGCAAGCAAAATAGGCAGTAAAAACGTCTCACATCAATGCAGTTATTTTGAAAGAAGGCAGGAAATATGGAGATTAGCTGGAAAGTAATCACAGACAAGCATTCAAATCATTTAGATGAGGTTTTCAACCTTTATAACAGTACTTTTCCGCTCGAAGTAAGAGAGCCAGAATCCACTTTTTTAAAGGGCTTAGCCTATGCAGAAAATGAAAAGCTTAACACGTTTCGGTTTTTAGCGGGATTCGAAGGAGAGAAGATGGTTTCTTTTGCAACAGGACATTATTTAGCCGACGTAAACTCAGGCTTTATCGTTTACATTGTTATTAATCCCTCTGTAAGAAGCAAATGATTAGGTGCAAAGACACTATCGAAAATGGAAGAATTATTAAAAGAAGACGCTTTAGAAGCGGGGTATTTATCTCTTGAATCTTTGATCCTGGAAACAGAAACAGAGGAAATGGCGCATACAGCAGAAGAAAAGGAAGACTGTATTAAGAGAAAAATTTTTTTTGAAAGAAACGGCTACATCCAATTTGAAGAAATGAATTATCTGCAGCCTCCATTGCATACCAGTGACAGCAGCATCCCATTAAATCTGTATTTAAAAACCTTGAACGGTGCCGAAATAACGGTGAAAGAGGTTAAAGAAATTGTTAGAGCTATTTATAAAGAGAAATATGAAAAAGTGAATGAGATTGATAAAGGTGTGCTTACTAGTTGTTTAGATAAGATGGAATGTTAAACAAGTGGCATATTTACAAAACTCTTAGACAATTTCAGTCCGTCTGGGAGTTTTTTTATTTAATCGTTTTTCCATCGAATCAGGTTTGAAAGGCAACATGATTGCTTTGAAAGTGGACATTTTAAAAATAGGAGGGATGTTCAATGGGAATTAAAATTTTGTTTGTCTTCATCATAAGCTTTCTAACATGTTTACCGATTGCTTCCGCCGAAGTCCCGTATAAAGCTGCATTTATTCGAGATCGTCAGCTTTGGATGATAGAGAACGGCCAAGAATATCAAATTACAGCTGGCCGTTATATTTATGACCCAAAGTGGTCGTTTGATGGCCGTTTTATTGCATATTTAGACGGAGACAAAAATGGGGGAAAGATGTATTTGTTTATTTATGATACTAAACAGAAAAAGAGCTATCAGCCCTATACAACAATAGAAACAAGGAATTTCCAATGGTCACCATCCGCAAATATATTAGCTTACAATTCTTTCGGAGTGCTAAATATAACCAAAACAGAAAACGGGATCCCGAAAGGCTTTGAAAATGTATCTCTGGGAGTGAGCGATTTTGGCTGGTTTCCAGACGGAAAGTCATTCATCGTTTCATCACAAGCAGATTTATTGCCTACAGGCTGGGGACCTGTTCATTTTTTCAAAGTACCGGTGGATGCTCAGCTTGATACAACCAAAATTAAGCCATTTTATACGATTAAAACAAACACTTCAGACCTATTTGCAATTGATGCTAACTTTTTTAAATGGAGTTCAGATCAATCCTGGCTTAGCTTTCTTGCAACACCAACAGCCTCATGGTCAGCTGATAGCAATACGCTGTGTGTAATGTCGGCATCCGGGACCAATTTTCAAACTGTAGGAAAAATGCTGATTTATGAAGATTGGATAAAATGGTCTCCTGCAGAAAATAAACTAGCTTACATCTCCGGTGAAGGCAGGTTTTTTGTTCAAAATAAAAAAGCGGCCATAGCAGACATTCCAGCTGCAGCTAATCAAAAAGAATATACACCAGCAGGTTATGTGGATCTGGATATTGAATGGCTCTCTAAGGACGAAGTCATTGTTTCAAGAGCAAAAGAAAATAAAGAGTGGGAAGAAGGTCCAGTCCCGGAAATGTATACCTCTCTTTATGTTGTTAACATAAGATCAGGAAATCAAAAGCAGCTTACATACCCAAAGAAAAATGAAGCAGATACAAACCCACAAGTTGTTCATCCATATATTACTTGGTTCAGAAAAGGCAGCAATGGAGAAGTCTGGATTAAAAATGGAATACATGCTCCTGAGCAGCTATGGCTAGAGAATGTGGATGGGGATTTGACATTTTATAAAAAGAAACTGAATTATACTAACTGATCTTTTACAGCAAAACGCAAGAAGAGTTGTACCATTAGGAGGTAAATTATTTTTGATCGCCTTCTAAAAATTATCCATGGAGGGGTACCAGTTCGTTTATCATTTTTTCTAGTAGACATAATATATATTATAGGAAGTTATCTTTTTAAGTATGTAATCCGTCTCACTAGCTAAGTAAACTTAAGATAGTGAGACGGAACGAAAAATTTAAGCATTTCAACTTTTACTTCATTTACATTAAATACATTTATAATCATCATATAAATTTATGTTGATTATTTTTTAATTGAAAGTTTAATCTCGGATACTCTGGTTTACTACAATTGTTTGCTGCAGTTGCAAACACACAGTAAGTTGTAGGTTTGATCTTCATTTATTTCTTATATAACCTCTCTTGATTAGTTTACATAATAACACTGAGAATAAAACTTTTCTTTAGCGTGGTTCTTTTTTCATTTTGTATACAGCAGCATTTCTAATTACTGCATTTCATCTCTTTTTGTCTGAGAACAATTTTCTTTGTGATTATTTAGAACATAGTTTTATTAATTTTTTGTCTGTTTTCTTATTCAACTAACAAAAAAAGGATAATTCCATTAATCTGAAATGTAATTTACTCAGATTAATGGAATTATCCAGTGCTCATTGTCTTTTAAACTCGTGAAAAAGTGTATACATCCTCTTCGTACGAAAGCAATTCAACAGCATCATTTATCAATATCTCTTCTTTAATCCTCCCAGTAACTCGATCTCCAGAGTCCAGATCAACAACAACTATATAATAAGGTGTTAAATGTTTAAATTCTTCAGACGAGATATGAATCTTTGTGAACGAATAAACCTTGCCAATTCCTTTTGTTTGTTGCTGATTGAATTCTGTAGATTTGCAAGCTGGACACACAATTCTTGCGCGGACCGATGATTTACCGCATGCTGCACAAACAAACTTTTCAAAGTTCACCTTGATCACCGCCTATTCTCGAAAATATGGACTGTTGAATAAGAGCCTGTTCCACCTAAATTTTGCGCCAGTCCGATTTTTGCACCCGCTACTTGATTACATGCGTTTCCTCTTAATTGACTTACAATCTGATAAATTTGCGCAATTCCGGTTGCTCCGATTGGATGTCCGCGCGATAGCAATCCCCCGCTGGTATTAACCGGTACCTTTCCTCCGTGTTTTGTTAAACCCTGTTCAATCGCTTTCCACCCCTCCCCTTTATTTGCAAATCCCAGCGCCTCAATTGCCAGAATTTCAGTCATGGTAAAACAGTCATGCAGCTCAACGACATCTATATCTTCCGGACCAAGGCCAGCCAGTTCATAGGCTTGTCTAGCTGACTCTTTTATTGCAGTTATGGTCAGAAGGTCTTCGATTTCCTGCGCTTGAGTAGGTCCGGAAGCTTGGGATGATGAACGTACAATGATCCCTTTTTCTCCTCTGGTTAAAATAATCGCTGCGGCTCCATCTGTTATCGGCGAACAATCAAACAGTCCAAGAGGATCCGTTATCATCCTTGCATTCATCATTTCTTCCAGTGTTGCTGCTTCCCGGTATTGCGCTTTAGGGTTCTGAATGGCATAGTCCCGGTTTTTCTTAGCCACCATGGCTAAATGTTTTTTTGACGCATCTGTTTCATAAAAATACCGATTTGCTAAAATACCGAAGAATCCTGGAAATGTAAGACCCGCTTTTTTCTCATTGGATTCAGTGTCCATAGCACCGTTTATTGCCTGCATAACCGTTTCAGTTGATGCATGCTTCATTTTTTCAACTCCAGCGGCCAATACCGTGTCATAGACTCCGGCCCGTATCATTTCATAAGCATGCCTGAATGCGATTCCCCCGCTTGCGCATGCACCTTCCATCTTTGCAGTTGGAATTGGCCCTAAACCTAAATCATGCGCAATCACAGCACCCAGTATTTCTTGTTCAGCAAGAACACCCGACATGAAATTTCCGGCGAATACTGCGTCTATGCGTGGAAATTCTGCCTCCTTCAGAGCACTTAAACTGGCTTCTAACAGCAGATCTTTCACTGAACGGTCTCTATGTGTTCCGAACTTGGTCATTCCTATCCCTGATACCGCTACCTGTTTCATGCATTAACACCTCCGTAGAGCTGCTTTACTTCCCGTTTTAAAATTTTTCCATATGAGCTTTTTGGAAGCTGATCCAAAATCTGAATGACTTTTGGCTTTTTAAAGCTTGCCAAATGCTGCATGCACAGATTGATGAGCTCTTCTTCATCTGCTGTTTCACCATCTTTTAGAACAACGTATGCTGCGATCTTCTCACCCCATTGTTCACACGGCAGGCCGATGACACAGGTTTCTTTTACTGAAGAATGCTTATTCAACACTTCTTCTATTTCACGGGGATAAATATTCAGTCCTCCTGAAATAATGACCTCTTTTTTTCTGTCGACAAGGTGCAGGAATCCATTTTTATCTGCCCATCCCAAATCACCTGTATAAAGCCAGCCATCCTTTAATGTTTCTGAAGTGGCTTCTGGATTATCCCAATAGCCTTTCATAACGAGTGATCCCTTGCATATGATTTCACCGATTTTCCCCTGATCAACGGTATTACCAGCTTCATCAACAATTTTCATATCCACAAATGCCCCCGCTAAACCGCATGATTCCAAGTGATTTTCAAGCTCTTTTCTTGGCATAACCGTAATGGTCATCGGAGCCTCAACTTGACCATAGGTCTCAACGAATATGTCTCCTGCTTGTGATAAGGCTGCGCTCAGTTTGCTTGAAGCGATCGGAGAGCCTGCCATATTAATGGTTTTAACATACTGAAGTTTCTTAGGATCAAATGTTGAGCTTTGAAATAATAAATTAACAATCGTAGGAACTAAAAATATGACGCTTACTTTGTCCTTGTATATATCCTCTAAAAAATCTTCTGGATCAAATTTGTCATAAACAATTTGAGTTAAACCAAAGATCCATGAAGCGTGAGAAAGAAAATTGGAGCCGTGCGTCAATGGGGCAACATGGCCAATGACATCTCCCCATGTTATCTCACAAGCCATAGAAAGAGATATGGCACTTGAGATTATATTGCGGTGTGTCAGCATCACGCCTTTAGGTTTTCCTGTTGTGCCGGAGGTGTACATGATGGCAAATACATCATCTTCATTTATTTGCTCGGTAATAACAACCTTTTCTGTTTCTGCAAGCAGCCCCTCATATTGGTTCCCGACGCTGATTTTCCTAATGCCAGACTCTATCTGATCGAGAAGCTTATCTTCTCCAATGACAATTTTAGTCCCTGATTGCTTTAACATATACTCATGCTCTTTTGGATGCAGGCGATAATTAAGCGGAACTTTGATGAAACCGCCAAATGCACATGCCAGATCAAGTTCAATATGTTCTATGCGGTTTGACATTAACGCAGCTAACCGATCACCTTTCTTCATTCCCATGTTCCTAAGAATAGTTACAAGTTTGTAAGCACGTTCCCCTAATTGGGTATAAGTGAAGGAACGAAAACGATCTTTCACAGCCACTTTATGACCAAACTGAACAATGGCCTTTTGCGCATAACCAGCTATTGTTTCCATTCCGGCAGACCTCCTTTTCCATAAAAATTAAAAAGACGGAAGCCCATATCAGGATCTTTCTCTCTTTTAACAACAGCATTTGAAACAACAGCAACTGTAAATTCAATCGTAATGGCCACCTTATTTCCGCCTTCAATAAAGTGTCCTCCAGATATGGCTCCTGTCTCATCTATAAAGACACCATGACAATGGATATCTAAACTTCCATCTTCTTTGGTTCCTATAAAGCCCGTTCCAGTAAGCAGCTCGACAGGCTTTGCTTCATATATTGGATCTGTATAAGAAAGTGCGCCTTTCTCATGTTTAAGTTTCATATAGCTTATTTTTTTCAATGAACCTATACACGAAAAACTGCCTGCCTTTATGCCATGCAGTTCACACTGTCTTAAGATTCCTGTCAGCAGATCATCATCTTTTGAGAGCGCTCCTATCAGAACACTGCTCTCAGCATCATAAACTGAATGAGATTTCCGCATTTCCTTCCTCCTGTTCTTATCTCTTTCCTAAGCAAAGACAGCGCCTCCGCATACTCTGAGGACTTGTCCTGTAGTGTAGCTTGCTTCAGGAAGGCTGAAGTAGCAGACAGCTTCAGCAATATCTTCAGGAAGCCCCATCCTTTTCACAACCTGGTTGTCTAGATTATATGCAATTCCTTTTGTGATGGCTGATTCCACTGCTCCGGGTGCAACACTATTGCATGTAATTCCAGTAGAGCCAAGCTCCTTTGCAGCCCATTTCGTAAGGGCAATGACTCCGCCTTTGCTTGCTGCATAGGCTGGACCTGATCTTCCTTTTAAACTATCAGGATCAAAGCTTGAAACATGCCCGCCATTCATCCCTGAAATCGAACTTATATTTATGATTCTTCCATAATTGCGTGAAATCATATGAGGGTAAACGACTTTTTGCATAAAGAAAAACGTTGCTTTTAGATTTGTATTTAAATCCTGATCCCACATGTCTTCTGTCATTTCTTCCAAGTCGAACCTGCTGCATGTACCTGCATTATTTACTAAAATATCTATACGGCTAAATTCTTGAACAGTCTCGTCTACTAGAGTTTGAATGGCCGCAATATCCCGGATATCCGCTTGATGAGATCTTACTTGTGTGTCCGGATATTGATTCGTGACTTTATCAATCACTTCGCTTGCTTCAAGCACATCTACAATCACTATATGAGCTCCTTCTCCTGCAAGACGATAGGCTATTCCCGCTCCTATTCCTCTTGAACCTCCTGTTACAATGGCTACTTGACCTTTCAGCTTTTCCATAAGATAACCTCCTATTTAGTCATAAAGATGATTTTTTAAACTCCAAATAAATCAGGTAAAAATGTTGATAAAGCAGGGATATACGTAATTAACAACAGCACGATGATTGCTGCAATTAAAAATGGCAAAATAGCTTTTGAAATACGATGAAGCTTTACATTGCCTATACCGCAGGCAACATACAGGTTTATTCCTACAGGTGGTGTAAATAATCCTATTGCGAGATTAACAGTCATAAAGATGCCGAAAACAGTGGGATCAATATTGAAATGAATGATGACTGGTATCAAGATAGGAACGAAGATGTAAAATGCTGAAATAGCATCTATAAAGGCGCCGGCAATAAGCAAAATAAGATTTAAAATCAATAAAATGACAATAGGATTTGAACTGATGGATAAAAGGGAATTAGCCATATTCTCAGCTATTTGTTCTGTTGTAATGATGTAGGCAAACAATGAGGCAGAACTTACGATTAACATGATGACTGCTGTCTGAGCGGCTGATTCATAGAGGATGCGGTAAATATTTGATAATTTTAAATCTCTGTAAATAAAGATTCCTACGAAAAATCCGTAAAATACTGCTATTACGGCTGCTTCAGTCGGAGTGAAAATCCCGCCGTAAATTCCCCCAAGAATAATAACCGGCATCAGGAGACCCCAAATCGCATCCTTAAAGACCTGAAATGTTTCTCCAGGTGTTGCTTTTTCTCTAACCTCAAGGGCTGCAGCAACTTCATTTACTTCGATATTTTGCTTCAATAATTCACGTTTTTTCACATAGATTGCGGCAGCTATAAAACCTGCTCCTAATAAAAGACCAGGTATGACACCTGCAATAAATAATCTTCCGATTGATACATTTAATTGATCACCTGCTACGACAGCAAAAACAATCATTGCTATACTTGGCGGAATGACAATGCCGATCGCGCCTGAACTTGCTAATAGAGCACTGGCAGATTCTTTCTTCATGCCGTTCTTCACTAAAGCTGGAATCAGAATACCTCCAATTGCTGCGACTGTAGCGGGCCCTGAGCCGGAAATAGCGGCAAAAAAGATAGCTGTAATGACAGTAACCAGAATAATGCCGCTTTTATAATGCCCTACACATACATTTGCAAAATGAATTAACCGCCTGGAAATTCCTGCATACTCCATAATGACACCTGCAAGAATGAAAAATGGGATTGCGAGCAGAGTAAACTTGGCTATACTGGGGTACAAAACATCAGGAAGCAAGGTCAAGCTTGAAGGACCCCAATTGAATAAGAGAACTGAAATAGATGATGCCGCAAGTGCAATTGCGATAGGAATTCTAATCAGGACCAATAATGCGAAGAGACCGAATAACAAAAGAGCATTCATGCTTTCATCTCTCTTTCTGATTGTTTAGTTACAGTTGCCCATTCAATAGCGCCTGCCTCAATTGCCCGATAGAGACAGAACAGACAGCCTATTGGAAAAACAATTGAAAACATCCATTGTTTGATTCCAAGAGAAGGAGTGATTAAGTTTCTTTCCATTTGAAAAAGGACCATTTCATACCCATAGTAAGCAAACAGGATGAAAACAACTGAAATAAGAGCGGTTCCAAAAATGATCAGTATTTTTTGCCCGAGTACGTTAGATTTCTCAAACAGCAAGGAAAAGCCAAGATGAGCATTCTTTCTAAGTCCTGCGGCAGCACCCATAAAAGTGAGTAAGACAAAGAGGTTTATTGTGATCTCTTCTGTAAAGGATAGAGAGTAA
Organism: Peribacillus frigoritolerans; assembly: GCF_004358755.1. Lineage (GTDB taxonomy): Bacteria > Bacillota > Bacilli > Bacillales > Bacillaceae > Bacillus_P. The sequence continues at coordinate 1,253,967 of NZ_SMZY01000001.1, forward strand.
TGAAAAAAGTACCTGGTTATTACATTAGCAAACGTAATGACAGACATCGCCAGCATAGTTGCGGCAAGAAAAAAATTTTCAATGCAGCTGATCACTTTTGACATAACCAATCATCTCCTTTTTATTTTTTAAAAGCATCAAGCAGTTCTTTTCCCCAAACATCTTCATACGCGTCATAAATGTTTTCAGATGCTTTTCGGAAGGCTTCAAGTTCTTCCTCTGAAGGATACTCAAATTCCATTCCGGCTGCTTTTAATGCCTCAATTTGCTCTTTCTCTTTTTCTCTTGCAAGTTCAATTTGAAATTTATTTGCATGTTTCGCTGCTTCTTTTATAATTTTTTGGTCATCTGAGTGCATGCTGTCAAATTTTTCTTTGTTCATTCCGAAAATGAGAGGATCATAAGAATAGTTCCACATTGTAATATATTGTTGAACCTCTTCTAACTTTGATGAACTAATGACATCAATTGGATTTTCCTGACCATCAATTGTGCCTTGCTGCAAGGCTGAAAATACTTCTGAAAAAGCCATTGTTGTAGGATCTGCTCCTAAGCCTCTCCAAAGATCCGAATACATCTTAATTCCGGGAATTCGTATTTTCATATTTTCTATGTCATCTGGAGTTTGAATCGGTTTGACACCATTTGTTACCTGGCGAAAGCCATTTTGCCCAAAACCTAAAGGCTCAATCCCGTTTTCAACAAGAATCTCATTTAACGCCCTCCCTCCTTCCCCATTCATTTTTTCATCCACTTCATGTAAATCTTTAAAAAGAAAAGGCGCACTAACTACGCCTAACCGCTTTTCAAAGACGGAATATATAATCGGTGAGTGATAACTGAAATCTGTTGAGCCTTTTAAAAGCATCTCTACCCCTTTTGCTGAATCACCTGCAGATAGCTGTTCATTAGCGTATACTTTTGTTTTAATGCGGCCGTCTGTCTTATCTTCCACTTCTTCAGCAAATTTTTCAGCCGCCAGGTACCATGTGGATGAATCATTAACAGTTACTGACATTTTTAAATTATAGCTTTTCTTCTCATTAGAGGTGATTACACTGCTGCATCCAGCTGCAGTCAAAAGAAAGATAGCGCTTACAAAAATAAACAGAATCTTTTTCATCAGATTAGAATTCCTCCTTTGCTCACATAACCCAATCTCTTTGAAATCTCTTGAGTGGCGCACAATGCAGGTTCGATAATATCCTCAATCTGTTCATCTGTAAAACGAAAAGCCAGACCGGCAATGCACAGTGCTCCAGCCAGTTCTTTTCTTCCGTTAAAGATCGGAAAGGAAATTCCTTTTAAACCCTTCTCCCATTCTTCTTGATCCGTGGCATATCCCCTTTCATAAATCTTTTTTAATTCAGGAAGCAAGGATTCTTTCTCAGTTATCGTGTTTTCAGTAAAAGACTTTAACGGATTTTTTGATAAATACCGCTCGAGAAGCTGCGGAGATAAATGGGCCAGGTATAATTTCCCTGAAGCTACACAATGGAGAGGCGCTTGTTTTCCTACGTCAAGGACGATTCGGGCTGCCAGATTTGTTTCAACCTTTTCTACATAAAGCACCTGATCTCCAAGATACTGAGCCAATAGAACGCTTTCCTGAACCTTGTAGGCGATGCTTTCTAAGAATGGTCTTGCAGTTTCAACAATATCAAGTTGATCTTGTGCCTGAAATGCCAATTGAAACCATTTCTGAGATAAGATAAATTTTTCCTGGTTGTTTTTTGTGATATATCCAAGCTGCTCAAGCGAAGATAAAAATCGGTGCACAGTTGCTTTATTGCTGTCTAGCTTCTCTACTAATTCAATAAATGTCATCGGCTTCTGTGCAATCACTTCTAAAATTCCGAAGGATTTTTCTACTGTTTTAATTACCTCGCTGAAGATAAAAACCCCCTTTTCAGTTTCACTATGTAAAACTTTAGTTCCAATATTAGGACAGGCTCTATATATTGTCAATATTATGAATATTTAAACTGGAACTTCTAATGCTCTTGTAATGTCTCATTTTATTCTTGCAAAATAAGAAAATGTTTAGAGTTTTCATTCTGTTGACGATAAAGAATTACCACTAATAATATTTCGCTGATTGTGTCTGAGCGGTGGTTTTATAAATGATTATTTAGAACATGGTTTAATTAAATTAAATTTGGTTTTTCTATTTCAAAAAAAGATCGATCCTCATTAAAAAGGATCGATCTTTTTTCTTATTTCGGATCCACATAATCCGGATAATCCGTAATAATGCCATCCACTTGCATCTCTAAAAGAAAGTCTGCCGTTTCTTGGCTGCGGACTGTCCATGACTGAATTTTCATTCCTTCTGCATGTACTTGATTGACTAACTCTTTTGTGACGATTGTATAGCTTGGGTTGAAATAGTCTGCGTAAGTACTGAATTCTTTTAATGCTTGCTGTGTTGTATGTAATCGGGATGATGTCAGGACTCCGATTGGTACTTTTGGAAGCAGGTCATTCATTTTCTTCATAGATTCAAAATTAAACGATTGGATAATTATTTTTTCATTTTGAAGCTTATCTAAGTTTCTCTCTTTCAGTTCTAGAGCAACGCTCTCTTCAATTCCCGGATAGAGCTCTGGTGCTTTAAGCTCGATCAATATTCCTGTTTTTCCGTGATATCGATCAAGGATTTCATCAAATGACGGGATCTTTTCACCTGCAAATTCTGTGCCTTTAAAGCTTCCGGCATCAAGATTTCTTAATTCATTGTACGTTAAACTTTGAACGGGGCCGCTGCCATTTGTGGTACGGTCTACAGTCGTATCATGTATCACAACTAATTCACCGTCTTTGCTTCTTTGAACATCAATCTCAATGTAATCAGCTTTCATTTCTACCGCTTTGTCAAAGGCTGCAATCGTGTTCTCAGGTGCATATCCTGAAGCTCCCCGATGCGCTACATTATCAATCTTTATTTCCGCTGCTTCGGCAAGAGATGGCTGTGTGATCGGACTAATTAACAATGCGAGCGCTATACCCGCTCCCGCTGCCCACTTTTTATTCATTTCATCGTCTCCCATTCTTTATTTTTCCAACACCTTTAGTTTAATAGATCATTGTATATGGAATGTGAAGAGGATATATCAGGAGAGTATCATTCCTGTGAATAAGTTTAGGAGAATTAGCATGCCTTCCTTTACAAACATTTATTGGAAAGATCATGCAGCCAAACTGCACCTTCATGCGTGATACAATAGGTTTTGAGGAAGTGAATAGGTGATGAAAATGGTTCTAATTCTTCTTCTCTCTTTTCCGTTTCTGCTGAGTCTGGACCCTTTGGTCTATGATTCAGACTATCAGGCAAGCTATCAATCTCCTGAAGGAATTATGTTTCTAAGCTATACAGAAGCGTGGGATGACAAGAAGCTCAAGGAGTTATACAAAGAGCTGATTCAAAATAAGCACGGTGATGAGCTCGCCTTGCTTCAAGAGGTGCGGATCAGAGGCGGTTCATTAGGAAAATCTTCAACTAAAGGAAGCTTTCATGCATTAACAGACAGCATTACATTGTATCAAGGTGATAAATATAGCGAAGTATCTTCATTCACGGATACCCTTTCTCATGAGTATGGTCATCATTTTGCTTATCACTACGTGTTTTCTCACCATCTGCCTTTTTCTGAGTGGAGTAAAATCAGAGGCATTTCGGATTCTCCTGTTCGCTGGGATGCATTCTGGCATTATACAGAAGGTGATCACAAATGGTACCCTCAAGAGATAATTGCTGATGATTATGTCCTCTTATATGGATCTACTGAAAAAACGGATGTACAAGAGGTCAAGGAAAGCAATGAACCTTTTTATTTAAGAACACAGCATGAAAATGAACGCATTCCAAATGTGCTTAATAATAAAAAGATGTTTCACTACCTGGAAGAAGCAAGCGGTTTGAAAATCGATGATTCCCGCTACATCAAGACTCCTGAACTGCTTCATATCAGGGATCAGGAACTGCGGTTTCGGATAGCCGAAAAAGATCAAATAGCTTATAAACTCAATCTTGTTTTTTATGAAAATGGCGTCAGTAAGGAATCGAAAGAGATTTTAAAAATTTCTTCCAATAAGACAGAGGAATTAGCAGTACCGTTAGAGGATGATTTAAGAGGGTCAGCATATACAGATGTTTCTCTCTCGATTGATGTCCTTGATTTAAATACTTCCAGAGGCTTTGAAACTGAAACATATCGTCTGACTGTTGACCGTAACTTGATGCTTTCAAAAAGATAGACTTATTAAAAAATAAACACCGATTTTTATAATCGGTGTTTTAAAAATTATTTAGATTCTTCGATCTCATTGTCTCCCCAGCATTCCGTGTTTTTAAGCCCTTTAATGGAGCTTGCTCTGAATACAGGGTTCTTTCCTTCTTTACGCTGGCGTCCATAATCTTTCAAAACAGCAAATGCAAGCTTTGATAAGAGCATAATCGCTATCAGATTCGTAACAGCCATCAGACCCATGAATAGATCGGCCATGTCCCATATCAGCTGGAAACCTGACACAGAGCCGAATATCACCATGCCGATAACGGCTAAACGGTAGATGAAAAGCACTGATTTATTGCCGTTTAAAAATTCAATATTCGTTTCCCCGTAGTAGTAATTCCCGATAACCGAACTAAAGGCGAACAGGAGGATTGCAACGGCAAGGAATGTTCCTGCCCAATCTCCGATATGCGATTGCAATGCTGCCTGGGTTATCTGAATACCGTCTAATGCGGAGTCGGGAGTCGTATCAAACAATAGAATAAGGAATGCAGTAGTACTGCAGATAATGATGGTGTCAAAGAAAACTCCAAGTGTCTGGATAAAGCCCTGTTTTGCCGGATGAGTTACGCTTGCCGTTGCAGCTGCATTCGGCGCACTTCCCATACCTGCTTCATTTGAAAACAAGCCTCGTTTAATTCCGTTTTCAATAGCTGCTCCAATTCCACCGCCGACTGCCTGCTCAAAACCAAATGCATTTGAGAAGATTACGGCGATTACAGTTGGAACCTCAGTGATATTTGAGATCACAACAACAAGTGCGACACCTATGTAGATTAAAGCCATGACAGGAACAATTATTTGAGCAGCTGCAGCGATGCGCTTAAGCCCGCCGAAAATGATGATTCCTGTAAAGACAGCCAGGATGATGCCCATAACAGTTTTGTCCACGTTAAACGCGCTGTCAAATGCAAGAGCGATCGTATTAGCCTGAACCGCATTAAAAATTAATCCGAAACATAAAGTAATTAATATTGCAAACAGAACGCCCATCCATTTTGCATTAAGAGCTCTTTCCATATAGTAGGCTGGTCCGCCGCGGAACTGATCTCCGTCTTTTACTTTGTATACTTGTGCAAGAGTGCTTTCTACAAAGCTAGTTGCCATTCCTATTAAAGCAATAAGCCACATCCAGAAAACGGCTCCAGGTCCGCCGACTGCAATCGCAATCGCAACACCGGCAAGGTTTCCTGTGCCGACACGCGAAGCTGCGCTGATAAAGAATGCCTGGAGGGACGAAATGCCTCTTTTTCCTTCCTTTGAGGTCATTCCAGGTTCTTTTAAAAGCCTGAACATCTCTCCAAAATATCGAAACTGCACAAACTTTGAACGAACAGTGAAATATAATCCAATTCCTACAAGCATATAAATCAATAAGTAAGACCATAAGATTGTATTTCCGCCCGAAATGATTGCATTAATCAAATCCATATAAAACCTCCTGAAAATAATGAATATTTCGTTTTCATGTCAGTTCATCTAACATGACAAAGATATAGTATATCACTTTTTGTCGATTTGCATAGAAAAAACAATGAAATTTCCTCTATGCTTATTTAAAAATGTGCGTTATGATAGTTCTATTATAAAAAAGGAGGAGTGTTATGAGACAGTATCTCTTTCTTTTTCTCATTGCCCTGCTCCTGTCAGGTACGGTTCCGCATGTGCATCATCATCACAATGCTGCTCCTGCTTTTGATCTTGAGGAGCATGTAAAACCATACTCTGCTGATGAAAAAGAGGATCTGAAGTTCCCTTTTTTCATAGAACATAATCTGGCAGAACCTGAATCTTCACTTTTAGCTGCTGTCTTTTCCATCGCCTTGCTTTCGGGCTGGCATTTCAGGAAGAAATTTTTACTGGCTGTTTTTTACCAATCATCTTATTTCGGAAAAACATCGCTTCCATCCTAAAGACTATATGTAAAGGAGGGCGACGCGATGTTTTGGCTGAGACTTATTATGGTGACAGGTTTTTCATTAACAGCTGTCAGTCTATTTTTGTATCAGGGAATTGAGATTATGCATGCATTCAGTGATTACTTTACAAAAAACAAATAAAGAAAACGAAAAGACATCCTCTATTTTCTGAGGATGTCTTTTTTATCATTCATTATTTAGTTAAGCGCCATACTTCTTTTACAGATCCCGAATCTCCTTCATCTATGAAAAATGAACCGTTGCTGTAACGATCATTTGCTCTTAAGGTTTGAGGTGCAATTTTTTCAATCTGGCCTTTTTCTGTTTTGATCATAATCGTGTCTTCCGGCTGAATGATCTGCATGCCGACTAACCGGTGAGGATTATTTTTAAGCTCGCGCAGCATAATCAGTCCCCGTTTTGCACGAGAGGTTCGTTCAAATTCCTTGAGTGACATTCTTTTTGCTGCCCCTCTTTGTGTAACAATGACAACTTGAGGAATTTCTCCCGCTCTGAACGCCGAGCCTCCGACTACGGAATCTCCCTCTTTTAAGTTGATGCCTTTCACACCCGCTGCTCTTGCTCCTACGATGTTCACTTCTTCCTCTGAGAACCATAAGCCGTATCCGAACTGACTAGCAATAAAGAGATCATCTTTTCCAGAGGTAACATGCACATCAATCAGGACATCATCATTTTTCAAGTTTAATGCCATTAATGCTTTAGAATATCGCTGTGCTTTGTAAAGCTTTAACTCCGTTTTTTTGACCATGCCGTTTTTAGTGACAAACAGCAAGTATTGTTCAGTGGTAAAGTCTTTAACCGGAATGGCTTTTATCAGCTGTTCATCCCGCTCTAGATTCACGATATTGGCGATATGCTGGCCAAGGTCCTTCCAGCGGATATCAGGCAATTCATGGACAGGGCAATAGATGTAATTTCCTTTATTCGTAAAGAGAAGAACGACTTCTGTTGTGTTGACGTCATACTTGGCAAGCAAACGGTCTGTTTCCTTCATTCCAAAGTCCTGTCCGTTTGAAGCTGCATAGGATCGTCCGCTTGTACGTTTAATGTAGCCGTCTTTCGTCACCGTAACAATGACATCCTCTGAAGCAATCATCACTTCAAGATTGATTTTAATCTCCTGGATTTCATTTTCAATCACAGATCTTCTTTCATCAGCATACGTTTTTTTGATTTTTTTCAAATCCGTTTTGATGACTTGGTACAGTTTTTTTTCATTGTTCAAGATTTCGAGAAGGGCTGTGATTTTTTCATCAAGCTCTTTTGCTTCATTTTGAAGGGCTGTAATATCCGTATTAGTTAATCTGTAAAGCTGCAAGGATACAATGGCTTCTGCCTGAAGCTCTGTAAACTGAAATTTAGAAATTAAGTTATCTTTAGCATCGCGCTTGTCTTTTGAAGCACGGATTGTCGCAATTACTTCATCAAGAATGGATAATGCCTTAATAAGCCCTTCTACAATATGCTGTCTTTCCCGCGCTTTTTGCAAGTCATAGTTGGAACGGTTTGTGATGACTTCTTTTTGGTGAGCAATATATGCATCTAAGATTGTCGGAAGAGTCATTAATGTCGGCCTTCTGTTATGAATGGCGACCATATTGAAATTGTAAGGCACCTGCAAATCACTGTTTTTATATAGATAGTTCAGAATGCCTTGTGCATCTGCTTCTTTCTTCAGTTCAACCACGATCCGCATGCCGGTACGGTCTGTTTCGTCACGGACTTCTGCTATCCCGTCAAGCTTCCGTTCAATTCTGAACTCATCCATCCGTTTCACAAGATTCGCTTTGTTCACTTCAAAAGGGATTTCTGTGATGACGATTTGCTGCTTGCCGCCTCTTATGCTTTCTATTTCTGCTTTTCCTCTAATGATGATCTTGCCTTTTCCTGTCTCATAGGCTTTCTTTATGCCTTCGATTCCCTGAATGATTCCTCCAGTCGGAAAATCAGGTCCTTTAATCACCGTCATCAGTTCATCGACCGAACAGTTCGGTTGATCGATCCGTTTCATGACAGCGTCTATGACTTCACCAAGGTGATGAGGGGGAATATCAGTCGCATATCCTGCTGAAATCCCTGTTGAGCCATTTACGAGCAAATTCGGATACATCGCAGGCAGGACGAGAGGCTCCTGGCTTGTATCATCAAAGTTTGGCACAAATTCGACCGTTCGTTTATCTATATCCCTCAGAAGTTCGGATGCAATCGGAGAAAGTCTTGCTTCTGTGTAACGCATCGCAGCTGGAGGATCTCCGTCATTGCTTCCGTTGTTTCCGTGCATTTCAATCAGCAGATTGCGGACCTTCCAATCCTGGCTCATCCTCACCATGGCGTCATAAACGGATGTATCACCATGAGGATGGTAGTTGCCGATTACGTTGCCGACTGTTTTTGCTGATTTTCGGAAGTTTTTGTCATTAGTATTTCCATCCACATGCATTGCATAAAGGATTCTGCGCTGTACAGGCTTTAGCCCGTCGCGTGCATCAGGCAATGCTCTGTCTTGAATGATGTATTTACTGTAACGCCCAAAACGGTCACCTATCACATCTTCAAGAGGGAGATCGCGAAATTTTTCTGGCTGTGTCATTTAGTTATTCCTCCTCTGCGACGGATAAGTTCTCGTTTTCTAAGATGTTGGTTTCTTCATCTAATCCAAATGCAACATTGCTTTCGATCCATTTCCGTCTTGGCTCAACCTTGTCACCCATTAATGTTGTGACACGTCTCTCAGCCCGTGCGGCATCATCAATCCGGACACGGATCAATGTTCTCGTCTCGGGATCCATCGTCGTTTCCCACAGCTGGTCTGCGTTCATTTCTCCAAGACCTTTGTAGCGCTGTATCATATAGCCTTTTCCTATTTTTTTCAAAACAACCTGCAGTTCTTCATCAGACCAGGCATATTCCACAACCGCTTTCTTTCCTGCACCTTTGCTGACTTTGTATAAAGGAGGCAGGGCGATGAAAACTTTGCCTGCTTCGATGAGCGGCTTCATATAGCGGTAAAAGAAGGTCAAAATCAGCACTTGAATATGTGCTCCGTCTGTATCAGCATCTGTCATAATAATGACTTTATCGTAATTGCAGTCTTCCACATTGAAATCGGCTCCAACTCCTGCTCCAATGGCATGAATGATTGTATTAATCTCTTCATTTTTGAAGATGTCGGCAAGTTTGGCTTTTTCTGTGTTAATAACTTTACCACGTAAGGGAAGAACGGCCTGAAAGCGTCTGTCCCGGCCCTGTTTTGCTGAACCGCCGGCAGAATCACCCTCAACCAGATATATTTCATTTCGTTGAGGGTTTCTGGATTGCGCGGGGGTAAGTTTTCCGCTGAGCGTTGCCTCTGAACGTTTTCTTTTCTTTCCGCTTCTTGCTTCCTCACGGGCTTTTCGTGCTGCTTCCCTTGCTTGAAAAGCTTTAATCGCTTTTCTGACGAGAAGCGTGCTTGTTTCCGGATTTTCCTCCAAAAAGTAGGCAAGGTTTTCCGATACGACAGAATCAACAGCCGATCTTGCCTCACTTGTGCCAAGCTTTCCTTTGGTCTGACCTTCAAATTGGAGAAGCTCTTCCGGGATCCGAACAGAAATGATGGCTGAAAGCCCTTCGCGTATATCCGATCCATCAAGGTTTTTATCTTTTTCTTTTAAAATGCCGACTTTTCTGGCGTATTCATTAAATGCACGGGTCATCGCTGTTTTGGAACCCGCTTCATGTGTTCCGCCGTCTTTTGTCCGCACATTATTTACGAATGAGAGGATGTTTTCTGAATAACCGTCATTAAATTGAAACGCAAATTCAACTTCAATGCTGTTTTGTATCCCTTCAAAGGAAACAACATTGTGCAGGGAATCTTTCTCTTCATTCAAGTATGCGACAAAGGCTTCAATCCCTGTTTCATAGTGATAAACGTCTTTTGTTTGATTCCGTTCATCAATCAGCTCAATTTTCAGGCCTTTTAAAAGGAATGCTGATTCCCGTAAGCGCTCGCTTAATGTCTCAGCGTTATAGGTTGTTGTGCTGAATATAGATGGATCAGGTTTAAAATGAATGATTGTGCCTGTCTTTCCTGATTTCCCCAGTTTCTCAAGTGTTGTTGCAGGTTTACCGCCATTTTCAAATCGCTGTTCATAGACAAATCCATCACGGTGGATTGTAACGATAACCCATTCAGACAGTGCGTTAACAACAGAGGCGCCAACCCCATGCAGACCGCCGCTCGTTTTATAGCCGCCTTGTCCAAATTTCCCTCCGGCGTGCAGGACAGTCATAATGACTTCCGCTGTCGGTTTTCCGAGCTTGTGCATTCCTGTGGGCATTCCGCGCCCTTTGTCCTGAACAGACACACTGTTATCTTTATGTATTTTAACGATTATATGATCTCCAAATCCGCCAAGTGCTTCATCAACGGAATTATCAACGATTTCATAGACGAGGTGATGCAAGCCTCTCGCATCAGTGCTGCCGATATACATACCCGGTCTTTTCCGCACTGCTTCTAATCCTTCTAATACTTGAATCGCATCATCATTGTAATCAAATTGCTGCTTACCCAAACGATTTAAGCTCCTTTCAAAAAAAACAAATGTCACGTCAGAGATTATTGCACATTAAGAACGTATGTTTCTATATCATATCTTACCATCAGGCAACGTGACAAGCCCTGCACCTTTACTCTCTATTAAGTTTACCATTGTTTAGAAAAAGTGACCTATAAAAAATTAATATCCAAGCTATATTTTATCTGCTGCTAAGGATTTCGCAAACTAAATCTTAGCAGATGCGAGCTGAAATTGAAAATATATTGGGAAAATGTTGAAAATACAGCGGTTTAGATATATCATAATGATATATCGATATGATACATTAATCCATAAGGAGGCATCTCGTTGTCGATTGAACACTCAATTTTAGCAGTGATCAGTTTTACTCCCGCTACAGGATACGATATTAAAAGTGAATTTGAGACCAAAGCTTCAAGCCTTTTTTGGGGAATGAGCTATGGGAGCATCTATCCAAAGCTTAAAAACCTGGAGGAGAATGGCTACATTTATTCTGTATTAAAAGAACAGGGCGGCCGGCAGAAAAAGCAATATGAACTGACGAAAAAAGGCTGGATTGAACTTGAAAACTGGCTGTCTGAAGCCCCGTCCTATCCTTCTGTGAAAGATGAATTATTTATGAAATTGGCCGCCTGGCATACAGAAATGGATGAAAATATTTTACTATCACATCTGGAGAAAAGAAAAGCTGAAAGTACGGAGCTTCTTCAATACGTCCGTCATTGGCAGCAAAACGGCACTTCATTTATTTCAAGTATCGGAATGATCGGCATCCGCTATGCAGAAATGAAATTGGAAACTGAAATCCGCTGGATAAATGAATCTGTCGAACAATTAAAAATGAGTGGTCTACCGCCGTCACAAGACCCCCGCAGCATGGAAAAAAAGCTTCTTGACAGGCGCAACAGCAAGTTGAATTCTTGAATTTACAAGAGGTTATGCTGTGAAGGCAGGTCTATTTTAACCATAAAAGAACCCCGCTTACCGCTGATTATTTGGTGCACAGTTTTTTTCCGATTTTGGCAATTGGCTCGATTTTATAACCCTTCAGGTAATCATCGCCTATCACTGGCAGCATGGTCCGGTTGCGATTGCTGCATTTTACTAACCATCATCTTTCCTCAAGAATCAGAACATAGGAAAATCACAGGGTTATCCCCCTGTGATTCATTTTGTTAAAGCGTGTTCTACTTTAATGCAGCGGTCCATGATAACCGTATAGCCTTTATTTTTTAACAAATGATAAGCATCCTCATTTACCAGACCTAATTGAGCCCAGAAAACATCTGCATCAATTTCTAAAAACTCCTCTGCAACAGGAAGCAAATGCTCTGACCTGCGAAAAACATTCACAATGTCAATATGGCCGTCTATCTCTTTTAATGAACCAACTGCCTTAACACCCAAAGCTTCCTTAATCGTTGGATTCACTGGAATGATTTCATACCCTGCATCCTGCATTGCCTGACTGACCATGTAAGAAGTGCGCTCAGGCTGATCTGACAGCCCAACGACAGCAATTCGTTTGCTCTTTTTTAATATTTTTCCAATTTCTTCTCTCGACGGGATGGATATACTCATAGTAAAAACTCCTTTTGCATGATTTTTTTTCGTTTCTTTTTTATGACGTAGTCTTAAGTGTTAGTTACATGATAAAATGGTTTTATTCAATTATAGATTAAGGAGAGCGGATCCATTGATTATTGCAGCCATTATTATTTTAGCTTATTTACTCGGTTCCATTCCTTCTGGCCTTATTGTCGGGAAAGTGGGGTACGGAATTGATATCCGTGAACATGGAAGCGGAAATCTGGGAGGAACGAATACATTCCGTACTCTTGGTGTAAAAGCAGGACTGCTTGTGACCATTGCGGATATCTTAAAAGGAACACTTGCAGCATCTCTCCCATCCTTTTTCGGCCTGGAAAACGTGCATCCGCTGCTGATCGGAATCTTCGCTGTCATCGGCCATACGTACCCGCTGTTCGCCAATTTCAAAGGCGGCAAGGCAGTTGCTACTTCAGGCGGAATTCTCTTGTTCTCGGCACCGCTTATGTTCGTGACGATGCTAGCTGTCTTTTTCCTCTTCTTATACTTAACAAAGTATGTTTCGCTGTCATCCATGCTTACTGGAATCTATGCAATTATTTTCAGCATTTTCATCGGTGATCCGGTATTGATTGCAGTCGTCAGCATACTGGCCCTTTTTGTTATATACCGTCATCGCGCCAATATTAAACGTATAAGAGAGAAAACAGAACCTAAAGTAAAATGGATTTAAAGCTGCCCCCGGGCAGCTTTTTCAAATTTTGTACAGCATAAATAGGATTTCCTTTTTTTATCCTATCGTTTATGATAAGGAAAAAAGAAACATTATAGGAGAAAACAACATGATGAAGAAATGGATCCTCTCTGCAGTCGTTCTGCTGGCCTTAATCGGAACGGCATTCTTTCTTTTGACTGAACCAAAGGAAGATAAGCAATACCCTGTGAAAGCGCATTCCGGAATGAATGTGAATCAGCCGCCCAAATCCTTCAAATCAACCGTTACACTCTCGGCAATCGGAGATATATTAATTCACGGGCGCGTATACAATGATGCTAAAACAGGCAGCACTTATGATTTCAAACCAATGTTAAAAGAGGTAAAACCGTTGATCGGCAAGAGTGACATCACATTCGCCAATCAGGAAACAATGATTGGCGGAACCGAAATTGGTTTATCGACTTATCCATCATTTAACAGCCCATTTGAGGTAGTTGATGCTTTTCAGGATGCAGGAGTTGATATAGCCGGGATTGCCAACAATCACACGCTTGACCGCGGCGAGAAGGCCATTTTGAATGCGACAGACCGCTATGATGAAATCGGGATGCCTTATGTTGGAGGGTACCGCAACATTCAAGATGCAGATACACCACGGGTCATCAATAAAAATGGCGTGAAATTAGGGTTTTTGGCTTATACATACGGCACTAACGGGATTCCGGTTCCAGATGGAAAACCTCATCTCGTAAACTTAATTGACAAGCCAAAAATGATGAAAGATATTGAAGAAATGAAAAAGCTTTCAGATGCCGTTATTGTAAGCATGCACTGGGGAGTGGAATATATTCGGCTTCCTAATGAGGAGCAGCAGGAGCTTGCACAGTTTCTGGCCGATCAGGGCGTTCATTTAGTGATCGGGCATCATCCCCATGTCCTTCAGCCGATGGAGTGGGTAAAAGGAAAAGATGGAAATAAAACATTTGTCGTATATTCTCTAGGAAACTTCCTGTCAGGTCAAGTTGGTGAATACAAAGAAATCGGCGGAATTTTCTCAATCAATCTGACGAAAGCACTTACTAATGGAACGAAAACAGTGGAGCTGACAGACCCAGGCTTTGTTCCGACGATTGTCGTCAGTCAAAATAATCGCGCTTATCGTGTAAAAGAGCTGAAAAATGTGAATCAGACGCAAAATAAAGAGATTCAAGAACACATGTTTCAGCATTTAAATGAAGAAAAATAAAAGGAATTTGCCTCATTTTGTTTTTGAATTGTGTTTTCGTGGTATCGTATGAGAGAAGGAGTGATACTCATTGAATATACATATTAGTGACAAAGCTGCAGAGTGGTATCAGAAGGAAATGAATGTTGCAAGCGGAGATTCGTTTCGATTTTTTGTACGTTACGGAGGAAGCAGCACCATCCAAAAGGGTTTTTCTTTAGGTGTAGTGAAAGATCAGCCGAAGGAAGCCGGCGCAAAAACAGAAAAAAACGGGATCATCTTTTTTATTGAAGAAAGTGACATATGGTATTTCGATCAGAACGACTTGGTCATTGACTTTGACGAAAAAAAAGGAGAACCTATTTTTGATTATAAAAAAACCGCGGATAACTAATCTGCGGTTTTTTTAACGTAAACGGAAACGATTGATATGTTCAACAAGGTTATGTGCTTCTAAGACTCGAATCTGGACATCTCCCATAAGGTCAAAATGCGGAAAATCCTTGTCATGATGAATCCACTCTTTTCTTAATCCAAATGTTTCTCCCCATTTGATGAGTTTTGGCAAATCAGAGCAGCCTGCTTTTGTAACTGCGTGAGAGGCAGGAAATCTTGGATCTGTCCAAAAATGGGTCAAAAATGCAAGCTCTCCTTTTGCTACCTGCCCTTTCCAATCAGAAAGTTCCTTGCGTTTAATTCCAAATGCCACAGAAATCCCTACTTTTTCGCTTTTTCATATGCCGCGTGCCATTCCGGATATTTTTTGCGGATTTGAATCGGTTTGAAATTTTCTTTTTTGACACACACATGGTTTGAAACGGCCTGAAGAGCCAGTTCTCCCTCAGGTGTGTACATTTCGTAGCCGTATGCCACTTTAAAGCCGTTATATTCTTCTATCCAAGTATGTACTTTAACTGTCTCGCCGTATTTCATCGGTTTTTTATACTGAACCTGCAGATCAATAACTGGTGAAATAATTCCTTCTTTCTCCATGTCTGCATATGAAAAGCCGAGATCAGAAATCAGCTGCGTTCTGCCCACTTCCATCCATACTAAATAATTCGCATGATAAACGACACCCATCTGATCGGTTTCTGCATACCTTACTTCTATCTCTTTTTTTGAAACATGCATATGTGTTCCCTCTCCTTATGAAGCACCAAAATTTAGGTCAATGAATAAATATTATCATACCATACGCTCTCTTTTTCATACAAAAAATAAAGGATGTCCCTGTTATGGACATCCCTTGTTTTGAGTTACTTATAGCCATTCTCGCGTGCAGATGCTTCATCCCTGATTTCAGAACGGAAGCCTTCAAGACTTTCTTCACGGCGGTGGTTTTTAGCTTCAATGCGTGCTCTTTCTTCTCCGCTTGAAAACTCTGCCGTCTCTTGTGCCTTTTCAATATTTTCGATTGTGTTTTCGACCATATCCTGCAGCTTTTCAACATTATCTGAACGATCGTCTGGATTTGCTTTATAACCCATGTAAACACATCCTTTTTTTAATTTGATTAAAATAAGACGAAATGCAAACAGCCGGTAAGTTTACATAATAATTTTATGGAAACATTTTTTTGCTTACTCACCTTTTGTTTGCATTACCTGTGCATGTTCATGCGATTTATTTTGCATTTTTTTCCCTTTATTCCCGCCAAAACCTCTTGATTTTGTTCCAATGTGGTTTGGAGTGAAATGGCTTTGTTTATCATTTGAGTTTGTCATGATCTTTCGCCTCCTCACTATTATCTTCACCAGTTGAGCGGCAAACATGTCAGCCAAGTGTTGGGGATTTAGCTGAGCTTATCCAGCAGCCTCTGCTCTACTCTCTCCTCGAGCCGGTTTAAAGCTTCCTGATCTTTCAGCAGTTCCTTCTTATTTTCAAGAACTAATTCCTCAAATGTCATTTTTTTGATTTTTCTCAAGCAGGACACCTCCATACGTAATATATTCAGTTTTGCCATAATCAAGAAAAATAGTACAAGTTTTTAGAAAAAACAAAAAAAGACTGTTCAAATTATATGAACAGTCGCTTACAGTTACATTTCCAGCAGCTTTTCCATTGTTTCCTTTGTCATCGCACCGCGGGAAATATTCATAATTTTTCCTTCTTCATCAAGAAAATAAGTTGTAGGATACGAATAAACTTCATATTGAACACTTACTCTTCCATCCTTATCCAAGGCCACAGGAAAGGTAAGTTTTCGTTTGGAGATAAATGACTCAACATCTTCTCTGCTTTTTTCAGCATTCGTCATATTTACAGCGAGAACAACCAGATTATCCTGATGCTCATTCTGCAGCTTTTGCATTTCAGGCATCTCCGCTTCGCACGGCGGACACCAAGTAGCCCAGAAATTCACCATCACTTTTTTGCCTTTTACGTCATCTAACTGAACGTTTTCTCCATTTAACATTTCAAGTTCGAATTGGGGCGGCTTATTTCCAACCTCAAGCCCTTCTTTAGGTTCTTTAGGCAAGATGGCAAACCAGATTGCATAGCCCGCTAAAAATACCAGCAGACCAATGGCGAGTATTCGTTTCAATTTCATTTCCCCCTTGCTGTATATCCCATGTAACTCAATTATATGTAAGTATGATGGCAGTAGGACAACCACCTGTATACGTTCTATTTTATTAAATCATCTCTTTTTAAAAAGGACAATAAAACCACGAAAAAAAAAGGACGGAAACTCCGTCCTTTTCATCATTTACCCTTTAATTTTTTCGCGCAATACCATTTGAAGGATGCCGCCGTGACGGTAGTAGTCAACTTCAACATCACTGTCGAAACGGACAAGCACTTCAAATTCTTTTACGTTGCCTTCTTCATCAGTTGCTCTTACTTGAACATGGTCGCGAGGTTTAACTGTTTCATCAATCAGAACTTCGATTGTTTCTTTACCAGTTAAGCCAAGTACTTCAGCACTTTCTCCCTGCTTGAACTGAAGCGGCAGAACACCCATGAAAACAAGGTTGCTTCTGTGAATACGCTCAAAGCTTTCAGCAATGACTGTTTTAATGCCAAGAAGGTTTGTCCCTTTTGCTGCCCAGTCACGTGAACTTCCCATGCCATAATCTTTGCCGGCAAGAACGACAAGACCTGTTCCGTCTTGTTTGTACTTCATGCAAGCGTCATAGATAGAAGTTACTTCGCCTGTTGGCCAGTAAGTTGTGTAGCCGCCCTCTGTTCCAGGTGCTACTTGGTTTTTGATGCGGATATTTGCAAATGTTCCGCGCATCATCACTTCATGATTTCCGCGGCGAGAACCATATGAGTTAAATTCTCTCGGACTGACGCCTTTTTCCTGAAGGTAACGGCCTGCAGGAGTATCTTTCCCGATTGAACCGGCTGGCGAGATATGATCAGTTGTAACAGAGTCTCCGAATTTTGCAACTACGCGCAAGTTCGTAAGCGGCTCAACTAGACCCGGCTCTGGATTTAAGTTTTCAAAGAAAGGAGGATTTTGAATGTAAGTGGAATCCTGATCCCACTGATACAATGCCTCATCTGTCGTTTGAATCGCATTCCAGCGCTCGTTATCATCAAAAACTCTGCCATATTCCTGACGGAAGAGCTCCGGTGTTACCGTTTGTTTTACAATCTCATTGATTTCGTCCATTGCAGGCCAGATATCGTTAAAGAAAACATCATTGCCATCCTTGTCTTTACCCAATGAATCATTTTTAAGATCAATATTCACTGTTCCAGCTAGAGCATATGCCACAACTAACGGAGGTGAAGCCAAATAGTTTCCTTTTACAAGCGGGTGAATTCTTCCTTCAAAGTTACGGTTTCCTGAAAGAACGGAAGTCACAAGCAAGTCATTTTCAGCAACAGCTTTTTCAATCTCTTCTGCAAGCGGACCAGAGTTCCCGATGCAAGTTGTACATCCATAACCGACAACATTGAAGCCCAATTGGTTCATATATGGAAGCAATCCTGAGTTCTCAAGGTAGCCTGTTACAACTTTTGAGCCTGGAGCTAAAGAAGTTTTCACATAAGCAGGAACCTTCATGCCTTTTTCGATTGCTTTTTTAGCTACTAAACCAGCTCCAACCAGTACATACGGGTTAGATGTGTTTGTGCAGCTTGTAATCGCAGCAATAGCAATTGCTCCAGTTTTCATTTTTGTTTTTTCTCCGTTTGCAAGCGTTACGCTGATTTCTTTATTCGCTTCAGCTGCTTCTAAACCGAAGCCCTGGTTGCCTGCTGGAGCAGCAAGAGCTGTCTGGAACGATTTCTGCATAGCTGATAGAGGAATTAAATCTTGAGGACGCTTAGGACCTGAAAGATTTGCTTCAATTTTAGAAAGATCAATTTCAACCACAGATGTGTAAACTGGCTCTACATCTGGTGAGAAGAACAATTCGTTTTCTTTGCAGTATGCTTCAACAACATCTACAAGCTCCTTGTCACGGCCAGTTAACTTCATGTATTCAAGTGATTCATCATCTACTGGGAAGAAACCGCAAGTTGCGCCGTATTCAGGTGCCATGTTGGCAATTGTTGCACGGTCTGCAAGCGGAAGCTGAGGTACACCAGGTCCGAAGAATTCAACAAACTTGCCTACAACGCCTTTTTGACGAAGGACTTGTGTTACTTTAAGCGCCAGGTCAGTAGCCGTAGTGCCATTTGGCATTTGGCCAGTCAATTTTACTCCGATTACTTCAGGAACAGGGAAATATGATGGCTGTCCAAGCATTCCAGCTTCAGCCTCAATGCCGCCGACACCCCATCCTAATACGCCGATGCCGTTGATCATTGTAGTATGTGAATCCGTTCCCACTAATGAATCTGGATATGTTTCAAATGTACCGTCTTCGCCTTCAACTGCATGAACAACGTTTGCCAGGTACTCAAGGTTTACCTGGTGAACGATTCCAGTTGCAGGAGGTACAGCCCGGTAATTATTAAACGCTTTCTTTGCCCAGCTCAAAAATTTATAGCGCTCAGCGTTGCGTTCGAATTCAAGTTCCATATTGAATTGCAGGGAGTCCATTGTTCCCGCTTTATCAACCTGTACAGAGTGGTCGATGACCAAGTCCACTGTAATTTCAGGGTTAATAACGTCAGGATTGCCCCCGATATCTGCCATTGCCTTACGAAGTGAAGCAAGGTCTACTACAGCAGGTACGCCTGTGAAATCCTGCAAAATAACACGTGATGGCTTAAATGGCACATCCAGCTCCTTTTGCTCTGCAGTTCCCCATTTTGCTAAATTTTCAACATGCTCTTTTGTAATGACTCTTCCGTCTACTTGTCTTAATACAGACTCAAGCAGAACCTTAATTGAGTATGGCAATTTCGAAATATTGCCGACTCCTGCATCTTCTAATGCTTTTAATGAGTAATAGTTGTATGTTTTTCCGCCTACTGTAAAACTTTTACGCGCTTGGAAAACATCGTGATGTGATAATTGCTGTTGTTTCGTCATATGTTTTCTCCCCTTTTAAATCAAAATCGACGTGTGTCGAAACCTCGGTCTCTCCCACCAAATTATTCGCACAATTTCATCTTAATACATGTTTTAACATAAGTAAATAACAATGCTGTTATCAAACTACATAAGTAGTTCTTATAGTTGTAAACTTCAGTACTTTTTTAATATAAAGAATTGTAAACGCGCACATCATTTCTTCTAAGAAACAAAGACTATATCCATGGGGGTGAAAGACAATGGCAAAACGCAAAGCAAACCATGTCATAGAAGGCATGAATGCTGCATCTGCACAAGGAAAAGGGACAGGATATAATGAGGAATTTGCAAATGAGCCTCTATCTGCCGCCCAGAAGCAGAATAATAAAAAACGCAAAAAAAATCAGTAATCAAAAAACGACGGATTTCCCGTCGTTTTTTAACTTATTGTTCCTCAATATTCACTTCTGCAACAATTCTTGAGAGATCTTTCCTGTATTGCTCTAAAGTTGCACGCTGTGTTTCTGAAGCCACTTCAAGAGCATTGTTAATTTGTTCATATGCTTCATTCACTTCTTCTCTTAAGTGGCTGAGCTGAATGCCGTAATCTGAACTGTTTTCTGAAAGCTGCTGATACATATTTTCAGCTTGGGCGGTTCCTTGCTGAGCAGCCTGAAAAGCCTGCTGTTTATTCTTATGATAAGGCATATAATTCCCTCCTGTAGTAATGCTGATATGTAGCTTATTGTTGGACATAAATGGTCATATTATACAGCCTTTAACTTGTATGTTTGCACCGTAAAAGTTTCATCCTATTTAGAAAGGATGGTGAAAAAACATGGCCAATAAAAATGACAGCAAAGATATGCACAAAAATGCACCTAAAGGCGATAATCCGGGTCAGCCTGAACCTTTAAGCGGATCTAAAAAAGTGAAAAACCGCAACCATACCCGCCAAAAACATAATTCTCATCACGATATGTAAATACAGCAAAATGAACGGCTCTGCAAAAGGCATCCGTTCATCTATTTTTATTTTTATGGCCAAGCATGAACGCTCCTCACTAATAATAAAATATTTTATATAGCTCCCCTCAAATATTAGATTAATTATGAGAACTCTTCTTCTGATTGCTGTAAACCCTTTCACTGCTTTTACTCTTCTATATTTGTTTTACTTCCATTCACGCAATGTCTATGAACTGAATAAGATTTAAGTAGTATGGTTTTTGGAGGTCAATATGAGATGGATAAAAAAAAGCGTTCTAAACCATCTGATCTAAGCTGTATTGAAGACTGGATGAATCAATTTTTCACAGATCCATTCTCAGCTCTGCTTGATTACCATTCTTTCCGTGTGGATTTATTTGAAACAAGTGATGAATATATCGTAGAAGCAGAATTCACAAATGTTAATCCAGAAGATATAAAAATAGTAACCAATCAAGAAACGCTAATCATCTCTGCCCATCCCTCTCTATCTGCAGATGAAGACAAAGATCAGCTGGAAAGATCCATTCTTCTTCCTTTTTCACTTGAGAAAAAAATGATAGAAGCTTTTTTTTCAAATGACATTCTGGAAGTGAAAATATGTAAAGAAGGCAGCTGTGCCCGTTCCGGGTGCCACATACCTGTCCAATTTACAAATTAAAGCAAGATATTGTCTTGCTTTTTGTTTTGAGTAAATCATATTTTAAGAAGGCTGTTTTCGAATAGATTGTTGTTTTTGAATATAAATGTTGTCCGTTCCTTTCCGCTGCAATCCACTAATGGTTTTGAACTTCTAGTTTAAAAGCAAAATATTTACGAAAAGAGCCTTTTAATAAAGACCATTTTTCCGTCTCTTTTAGGTGATGGTTTAGACAAGTCCTTTTCAATTCGCATATTAGTATTGAAAAGGAGCGTGAAAGGTTTGGGTGTATATATTAAAAGTCTCGTCATTCATCAAATTACAGGCGGAGTAGTGAATTTCGGAAATTCCATTCATACAGGATCTAATGAAACAAGCAAGACCATTCAGGAATCAGAGCAGGAAACGAGCGAAACGGCACCTGAAAAGATGCCGCCGTTAAGAGTCCGATTCCTTTTTTAATCCAGAATTTTTCGGTATTTGGGTTTGAACATTTATTTCAATTTTTTTGATCTCATTGTGCCCGCAGCGAGTGCATCGTTGGTTATCGTTTAAAAGCAGCATGCAATTTGTACAATAATACTTCTCCATGTCTGAGCCTCCTATAGAGCAATATATGTTGGGGAGGCTTGAAAGTTTCTTTATAATGGACTGTCCTTGTTCTGAAAAACTCCTTTTTATCATATTTTCTTCTAACTATACAAAAAGGGGTTTTCTTATGGCTTACTACGGATCTAAAGGATGGTATGTTAAAAAACTGAGAGAAATGGGGATCACCAAACACCCCATTGAAAGACGGAAATTGAAGTTATACAAAACCTTTGTTCTCCGCAATCTCTATTTCCGGTTCACTCATGAAACGGATGAAACTTCCTGATTTCAGGAGGTTTCTTTTTATGAGTAAATAGAACCAAAAAACAAGCTTATTCATCAAATTTTTACAATAATAAGGAAAATAATTCTTTTTCCTAGTCGTTTTTAATCATATAATGAATAAGAAACTGCTGATTAGGAGGAGCGTTTATGTCGTTACTGTATGAAATTCTGTATCTTCCCACGAATTCCGGCACAATTCGTATTGACCTGTCTTACAAGCGCTCATTTTATTTTGCACATGCTGAGCTGCTCGGACATACCTCTTCAGGCAAAGACCGAAATAAACGCAATGCAATAAAAAAATCCCTGCTTGCGCTCTCAAAACAGGTTCAGTCCGGTTAAGACAACTTTTCAACCCCTTTTTCGTGGTGTATAATAAAGGCAGATTGCAGGCTGGATCGGAGGTTTGAAAGATGTTAGACGGCTGGTTTCTATGGTTTATCCTTTTTTGGGTCGTTTTCCTTGCAGGGATGCTTGGAATAGGCGGGTTTTTTATGTTCCGCAAATTTTTAAAGCGTTTACCTAAAGAGGATGGCAAATCAGACCTTGATTGGGAAGATTACTACATACAGCAAACAAGGCACCTCTGGGATGCAAGGCAAAAAGAACTTTTAGAAGACCTTGTTGAACCAGTGCCTGAATTATTCAGAGATGTCGCAAGAGCTAAAATCGCTGGAAAAATAGGGGAAATAGCATTAAAGGAAAATGCAGATCAAATCACTCAGGATTTGGTCATTCGCGGTTACATTACAGCTACTCCTAAACGAGATCATAAATTTCTGTTAAAAAGGCTTAAAGAAAAAGAAATCGATCATACACCTTACAGAGCTTTATTTTAAGAAAAACACAATATCCTTTCTAATCATTGAAAAAACCCGCCGGAATCCACTGGCGGGTTTTTCATGTAGCCTGGATATTTGGCGGGTTGAGCTGACTTTCGAGTTTCCGGTAAGAAAGATACATGGCAATTCGCCAGGGCACAATCATTCCAAACGCCAAAATCCAGAACATGCCGCTCAGTTCACCAACGTCAATCGTATTGCTCAAGTAAAATTTCAATGCGATTCTAATGATCAGCAGCCCGATTAATATAAACGCAAAAGCTTTAGATCTTTTTAAATAAATTTTGTCTTCTTTCACTTCAAATGTTGATGTTTTAATTAAGAAAATAGAGAAAATACATCCAAGCGTGATCGCTTCCAAAAATTCTAGCGGAGTCACACGGAACATAGGATGCAAAAACATCAATGCACCAGTGCTCATAAAGATAGGCGGCAAGATAATCTTTCTGGCACTTGCAGGCTTTTTAGAAGCTCTCATGCGTATCATCATGACACCTAATGCCATAACTACTGCAATAATTGTTGAGTAAATGACCAACATGATCAATCCTTTTCACGGAGTTCCTTATATTATAATATACATTAGTCAAAAATAAAAAACCATCTCGTCAAATTTCCGATGGTTCTTCGGTATAAATAGAGTTTGAATTCAACCCAGAACACGATTAATGGCGTCGTACACTCTCGTTTCATCAAATGGCTTAATGATGAAGTCCTTCGCTCCAGCTTCAATTGCTTCAACGACCATTTTCTGCTGCCCCATCGCTGAACACATGATAATCTTCGATTCAGGAAATTCTTTTTTAATTTTTTTTAATGCTTCAATCCCGTTCATTTCCGGCATTGTGATATCCATCGTAACCAGATCCGGCTGCAATATTTGATAAAGACGTACGGCTTCTGCTCCATTTTCAGCTTCTCCAGCAATTTCATGTCCATTGCTTGTCAGTATATTAGATAATGTCACTCTCATAAACTTGGCATCATCTACTATCAGCACTTTAGCCATGCAAGCTCCTCCTCACAGTGTTACCGAAAGAAATACTACTATTCTATGAGTTATTATATCAAAAAAAGGAGCAGAAGGTAGTAAAAACGACCTAAAAAAAGAAAAAAATTAGGTCTAAAATCCTGTAAACCCTCCAAACATTCTGCTGAAGACGATAATAATCTGTGTCATCCAGTTAAAAAAGAGCATGATACCGATTACAATCATCAGCCAGCCGCCGAACTTCATGATTTTCAAATTGTGTTTACGTATCCATCCAAGTCTGCCAATAAAAAACGCCAAAATTAGAAAAGGGATGGCAAAACCAAGCACATAAGCAAGCATGTAGAGCATAGCAGACCCTGGATTGCTTAATGTAAGAGCGAATACGGCTGTTAAGATCGGTCCTGTGCAAGGAGTCCATCCAGCAGCAAAAGCAAGTCCTATAAGAACAGAACCAAAATAACCGGATGGTCTGTTTTTCAATTCAAACCGGTGTTCTTTCATTAAAAACTTTGGCTGGAAAACACCAACTATCACTAATCCAAAGAAAATAATGAGAATCGCGCCAATTTGTCTGATTAAATCCTTATAATCAAAAAAGAATTCCCCGATAAAAGAGCTCCCAAAACCGAGGGCAATAAAAATAATTGAGAAGCCAAGCAAAAAGGAAAGCGTGTGGAGAAAACTCCTTTTTTGCAGCATAGCATTTTCTGTTTTAATCTCACCGACCGATACTCCAGTTATGTATGATAAAAAGGCAGGATATAAAGGCAGGCAGCAAGGTGAAATAAAAGATAGAAAACCTGCTCCAAACGCTAAAAACAAGTTCAAATCTGTCATTTTTGTGATCCTCCTCTCTTAGTTGAGTCACATTTCATTCTAGCAAATACATCCAAAGAATTATATGTTTCACTATGTGACATTTTTATGTCAATTCCTTAACATCTATGCAAAAGGATTTCTTCATCGAGCTGATACCTTTATAATAGTCATATATTAATTGGCAAATCCTTATTTTTCCTTCGAATTATTTTCCAAATTAGGATATAATAGAAATTATTAGCAAGAGGATCGGATAGAACTTACATACAGAAAGGACAAGTTTTCGTGTCTAAACAAGAATTATTGAAACTTATTGAAAAAAAACGGGCGGAAATGATCGATATCGCAACGAAAAATGGAATTAACTCAAACGTTTCCATTCAATACAGTCAGGAACTAGATCACTTGCTGAATGAATACAATCGCTATAGCTACAGTTCAATGAAACGAATGACTTATTCTTAAAAACCATACAAAAAAGCACGCTCAGAGCGTGCTTTTTATCATATAAAAACCCCGCATCAATCGGAATTTTTATTTTGCTTGATTGTTCATCATTTTCATCATTTGATTGATTTTCTTTTGGGATGGTTTCATACCCATTTGCATCATCATCATTTTTAACATTTGCTCGTTAATTGGCGGATTTTTCTTCAAGTAACTCATCATATACTGGCGAGCAATGAAAAATCCTAGTGCTACTCCAGCAATTAATGCCAGAACGCCTACTAGAATGACTACCCACAGATCCATCGTATTTCCTCCTTCATGTTGTCTATTTTACAGTGTACTAAACCATAGGATATTATACAACAAATACTCCATAATTTCTGCCTTTTTAGACAAATTTTCTTTCTTTTATCGGTTTTAGCCAGCCGTATCGTTTTGCTTCGAAATCCATAGCTAAAAAACAGGAGTCAATTTTCCTGAGTATTTCAAAAAAGATCGCTTCCATATCAAAGCTTCCAATTGAAGTGACTTCTATATATTGATCCCTTACTTGAAGCAAGGCATTCCCCCGCTTGGATTCACTGTCGATGCGGTGATGTCCTTCAATATGAGCATAATTGTATCTGTTCGTTAAACTTGATTCAATCATGTGATCTATAGATTCAGCCGAAATAGACTTCGTTACGTATCTGATTTGTTTATATAGGTGATTAAATTCCAGCTGCTCAGGGCTTGTCCGGAGATATTCCTGAAAAAGATGGAACAGTTTCGCTTCTCGGCCAAAAAAGTGGTTCGCAAATTCCTCTTCTATTAAATAGACGTAATAGTGCCTCATTCTTCCACCCCTCCGAAATGACTATTATCGTCAATTATAAGGGAACGAAGTATTAGAAATTTGTCTAAATAGCAGAGGGATGCATCACTTTTTTTGTCGAAAAAGAGAGAACGATCAAAATCGTTCTCTCTCAGAGGTGATTATTGTTCAAGCAGTGCTTTTACTCTTGCCATTACGTTTTCAACAGTAAAGCCATATTCTTTCATAATTTTATCTCCAGGTGCAGATGCGCCAAACTGGTTGATGGCAAGAACATCGCCTTCATCGCCTGTATAGCGTTCCCAGCCAAGCGGAGCTGCCATTTCAATCGCAAGACGTTTTTTAACTGTCTTAGGAAGAACGGAATCACGGTATTCTTTTGATTGACTCTCAAATCGGTTCCATGATGGCATGCTGACAACAGCAACATCAATTCCTTCTTTAAGAAGCGCATCCTGTGCTTCAACCGCAAGGCCTACTTCAGATCCTGTAGCTAATAACAGGGCATCCGCTGTTTCCTTTTTGCTTGGTGAGATTGTATATGCTCCTTTAGAAACACCATCATAGGCAGTTTCAGAGGTGCCTTTGATTGTTTTTAAGTTTTGTCTAGTAAGAACAAGTGCAGTTGGAGACATTTCTGACTCCATTGCAATACGCCATGCTGCAGCAGTTTCATTACCATCTGCAGGGCGAATAACGGATAAGTTAGGCATTGCACGCAGAGAAGGAAGCTGTTCAATCGGCTCATGAGTCGGTCCGTCTTCCCCAACAGCAATACTGTCATGTGTGAATACATACGTAACAGGAAGTCCCATAAGAGCTGCTAATCTGATAGCCGGACGAAGGTAATCAGAGAATACGAAGAATGTACCTCCATATACTCGCAGGCCGCCATGCAGGGCCATTCCATTTAATGCCGCACCCATTGCAAATTCACGTACACCAAACCAGATATTTCGTCCGCTGTAATCTTCAGCTGTGAAATCTGCCGCACCTTTTATCGAGGTGTTGTTGGAACCCGCTAAATCAGCTGATCCTCCAAAGATGTAAGGAATGTTTTTAGCAAGACCATTTAATACCTCACCAGAAGATGCACGTGATGCAAGTGCTTTTCCTTCTTCATATACAGGCACCGCTGCATCCCAGTTTTCAAGCAATTCGCCTTTAATGCCGGCGTTCAGCTGTTTAGCAAGCTCTGGATATTCTTTTTGGTAGCTATCGAATAGAGAATTCCATTCCTGCTCTTTTTTAGATCCGAACTGTTCAGCTGATTCCTTGAAATGGGCATAAACTTCATCTGGAACGTAGAAGTCTTCTTCAAATGTCCAAGCGTAAGCTTCTTTTGTCAATTTAATTTCGTCAATTCCAAGCGGCTTGCCGTGTACGTCAGATTTACCTGACATATTTGGAGATCCGTACCCGATTGTTGTTTTCACTTCAATTAATGTTGGACGGGTTTCATCTTGTTTAGCGGCTTCAATAGCTTTAGAAACCTCTTCTAAATTATTGCCGTCCTCAACACGGATAACCTGCCATCCAATTGACTTAAAGCGATCTTCAACATTTTCAGAGAATGAGCGATCTAAGTCGCCATCAAGTGAAATATCATTTGAATCGTATAAAACAACTAATTTGCCAAGCTTCAGGTGACCTGCAAGAGATGCTGCTTCAGAAGAAATACCCTCCATTAAGTCTCCATCTCCGCAAATAGCGTATGTGTAGTGATCTACTACAGGATAAGATTCTTTATTGTATGTATGTGCCAGATGACGTTCTGCCATGGCCATTCCTACAGCCATGCCGATACCCTGTCCCAATGGACCCGTAGTTGCATCTACACCTGCAGTGTGATGGAATTCAGGGTGGCCTGGAGTTTTACTTCCCCATTGTCTGAAAGATTTAATATCTTCCATTGAAAGATCATAGCCTGATAAATGAAGCAGACTATATAAAAGCATTGAGCCATGACCTGCCGATAAGACAAAACGGTCACGGTTAAACCATTCCGGGTTTTTAGGATTATGATTCATATATTGTGTCCAAAGTGCATAAGCCATTGGAGCTGCCCCCATAGGCATTCCAGGATGTCCTGAATTTGCTTTCTCGATTGCATCGATCGATAATGTTCGGATCGTAGCAATAGATAAGTCTTGAATTGAATGTGACATGATTTGATCATCCTTTCAGAAATAACATTCTACTTTCTTATCATAGCTGTACACTCTTTATCATACAACCATTATGCATGAAATGTAATAGTGCATTAAGATGTGTAAGAAACTATTCTAATGTATTATGTGCAAATTGAAAAGGAATACATCATAAATTGACGCATTCCTTTTATTAATGAAGGTTTCGCTTCTTCTCATCTTTTAATTTTTGAGGTGTGACATCCGTTCCGTTTGGATCGAGAATTGTAACGCCTTTTAATGTATTTTTCATAGAGCCGCGAAACACCTGCAGATATTCCTGTCTAAGGCTTTGCTGTTCATATAGTTCTTCAGCTGATAATGCGGCTGACTTAGCCTTTTTGGAAAGTTCATTAATTCTGGCCATTTTTTCTTTTGAAAGCATGTTGGTAACTCCTTTTTGTAGATTCACTATGCTATCGTACTAAAAATGACCTAAAAAGACAACTTATTGGTCTCCTGACTGTTTCATATATTCCTGATATCTTCTATGTACCGTTGCCTTTGAAACATCGTGTCCGAAGCCTCTTAACGTTGCGGCGATTTCGGCAAAGGTCAGTTTGTTTTGCTTTAATCGGACAATTTCTGAAACAGGAAGCTCTTTTTTGTCCTTGCCGGGGCTTTCATGGATATTAGAAAGGTTGTTTTGAGGCTTAAATCCATTTTTGACTGCCCGCTGCATGCCTCTTTTGATTTTCAGGTTGTGAATCTTCCTTTGATATTCTTCTACAATGCTCACAATTTCAAGCACCATAGAATCAGCCTCTGATAGCAGAAGTCTCCCGTTATGAGTAACTGAATAAAGAGTTATTCCCTCTTTAAGCAGAAAATGAATGAGTGCAATTCTGGCATTCCCTCTTCCAAGCCTTGTTTCATCCTGGATGAGGACTGCATCCACCTGCTGACTTTTGATGCAGTCGAACAGTTCAAATATCCCGTCTCTTTCTATATCATAGCCGCTGGCCTGCTCTTCAATAATTTTTACAATATTCATGCTGTTCTGCTCAGAAAGCTTGATTAGTTCTTCCTTCTGCCTTAAAAGAGATGTTTCCTGTTCTTCTTTCACTGTGCTGACTCTGCAATAGATGATGGCGTTCAGTGTTCTCACTTCCCTATTTCTTGCTTGCTATTTGATTTACCTCATAATAAGCTGTTTTTTCAATTGGTATAAAGACTTGTTCTCCAGGTTTAATGACAGCTGTTTCCATGCCGTTTTTTTCCTGAACCCACTCGACGAAATCTGTCTTAGACAGATTATGATGTTCGTTAAATTTGTCTGCAATGCTCCAGATGCTGTCCCCTTCAGTAACTTCTATATTTACGTAGTGATCCATGCTGTCTTTTTCACCAGTATAAGATAAAGCAAAGACAGCGACAATAACGACGATAAAAAATGAGAGTAAATAAGAAAATGATTCTTTCAACATAATCCCCACCTTGAAATAGAATGTTTGTTCGTACTTTTGATATTTTCAGTATAATGCGAACAAACGTTTCTGTCAACGGATTTTTTCGAACTTATGTTTGTATGCGCAGGAAAAACATGCTATAATCAACATAAATTACAGGACGCGAGGTGCAAAAGATGACAAAATTATCAAAAAGACAGCAGGATATCTTAAACTTCATCAAATTAGAAGTTCAAAAAAAAGGTTATCCGCCTTCTGTACGTGAAATTGGCGAAGCTGTCGGCCTTGCTTCTAGTTCAACTGTACACGGTCACTTGGCAAGGCTTGAGAGCAAGGGCTTGATCAGACGCGATCCAACAAAGCCGAGAGCTATTGAAATCCTTGAAGAAGAGACTTCACATATTCCGAGAGCAAGCGTCATTAATGTTCCGATTATCGGTAAAGTTACAGCAGGTTCTCCTATCACAGCCATCGAAAACGTCGAGGAATATTTTCCGCTTCCTGATACATTTGCAGCATCAGATGATCAAGTATTCATGCTCGAAATTATGGGAGACAGTATGATAGAAGCAGGAATTCTGGACGGGGATATGGTTATTGTGAAGCAGCAGAAGACGGCAAATAACGGGGATATTGTAGTTGCCATGACAGAAGATGATGAAGCAACTGTTAAACGGTTCTTTAAAGAAAAAGACTTCATTCGCCTTCAGCCTGAAAATTCAACAATGGAACCGATTATTCTGCGAAATGTAACGATTCTCGGAAAAGTCATCGGGGTATACCGTAATATCCATTAAAAATCTTTGCTGCTAAGCAAAGATTTTTTATTTTGGGTTTTATGCGGTTCTGCAAGGGGAAGATAATAGTTGATAAAAATTTAGAAGAGGTAGCCTATGATATCCGAACTTAAACATAATGAATTGATCGTACAGCGAACGAATTCCCAATTTGTTTTTCCTTTTTCGTGGGCTAAGGACTCCATTAAGCCTTTGACTAAGGAGCTTGAAACAAACGGATTTGAATTTTTTACAATTGATAATAGCAGCCAGCAGACTAAATATTACGGCGGAAGTATGGAGATCCCGCATAAACGCTTAAATCATTATTTCATGCCCTACATAGAACAAATACTATTTCCGGATAAATATAAAGAGAAAGCCATAAACCGCTATTCCAAACAGTTAAATTTGGATTGCAGACTTGAGACTGCCCGAAATCTAATTTCAATGAAGGTTCTTTCGATCGATATTTATCTTTGTCCATTCTCCATCGGCATGGTTACGATTCGAACAGAACCATACAGCAGCGGTACAGACTTCACTTTAAGCGATGCCCTTGATTTTATGGATCATTTCAGAGTTCTCGAACCAGCAATAACGGAGGAAAAAGGGACTGTTCTTTATTCAGGTGAAAAGCGGTTTGATAGAATTCAGGATTTTATTTTCCAGGAACTGTGCCCTTATATTGTTCCCTTCATTGAAAAAAACGAAAATAATCAATCGGCCTATTTGGGCAGTCTTCCATATTTTATTGATGAAAGAATGTTTGTATCCAGTTTTTTAATGACTGCTCCCGATGTAAAAATAACAAACAACGATTTATTTCGAATCGGCCATATGAATGGATATAATCACAATAAACAACCATATATTTCTGCAAGTAATCAAAAGTATATTGATAAATACGTAAGTGACCATGTTTATGACAGATGGTCCCCTGACAGTTTTCATATCATCAGCGACCATACATTTACGTGCATTAGCAGAGACAGAGAAAATGAAAAGCTGATAGCTGAAGAGATGTACGGCCAGCTTTATTACAATATGATCCTGCATTTATTTTATAAAATTGTTCTTTTAAAGCTTTCTTACAGCTATTCACAGCTATATATTGACCAAAAACAAGACAAAATGGACAAATTGATCAGATCGATCACGAATTTCACCGCAAAATATATTTTTTCTGAAATCAGCAGCCGTTCTGAAGGTCAGGAGCTTTCTGTCATGATGAAAGATCGCTTCAAAATTGAAACCCTTTACAAAGAGGTAAAAAATACAATGGACAGCCTTTATCAAAATCAGGAAAAGCTTGCAAGCAAACGTCATAATTCTTTATTGCTGATCTTAACGACCTATACCGTTATTTCTGGTATTTACGGAATGAATCTCGTGATAGAGGACTGGCGGGGGAAAATTGAGTGGAGCAAGCTTGCTGGATATTCCATCTTTGAATATATTTCCCTCGTTGTAGCTTTATCTGGTATTGCTGTAGGAAGTGTGCTTGCGGGGCTTGCAATCATGAGGCTGCTTAAAGACTATTTTGATAAGCGAAAGTCGGAAAACCTCGACTGAATGATTCCGAATTTTTGACTGAAAGAATAAAAACCCCTCAGCTGATGCTGAGGGGTTTTAGCGGTATTAATATTGAGACATATACTGTTCTCTTTCTCAAGGGTGAACTTGAGTTCTGAACATATACTTTGTGTTTTTTCAAGTATAATTACGTGATAAAACCTTATTAAATCAACACTTTTTGAAAAAATAGTGATTTACAAATATATTAAAGTTGATACTTTGGTGGTCAATAAATTATTGATTGTAATTAAATAAAAAAGTGATTGCATCAAAATTCCCGTAAATATCATAAAGTTACATTATAAATTTTTACATATTTTTGTTGCACTCTTTTCTTAAAATTAGGATTTAATAGGACGAATGGAAACCTTTGTCGCAAAAATGACCGTTTTTGATAATTAAAGCAAAGAAAGGGTACCTTTGAAAAATCCGGATTTCCATTAATAAAAAGCACATTTTCTCTAATAGAAAAATTGTGCTTTTCGTTACTCCATAAACGCGCCCAATTGCTAAAGATTGCTATTGAAGGAAAGATCGAGTTAATTAAGAAAAGACGTCTTTAATCTTTTATTCTAATAGCTTTGTTCCTCATTAATATCTTTGTTCTAAAGCGTGAATTTCATATGTTCCAGCTATCATTTCCTTCATTTTCAAACTCCCCAATTGAAATATTAAAAAGAAATATCTTCACACATATATTGAAATGTATCTTATGATCTAAACTCTATATCTTGCACTAGTATTTGCATATCTTATTACTCTTCTTTATAGGCAGACAGGAAATCTTGAAATTCTTGATCAGTAAGAATAAATTTAAATTCCGACTCCGTCGACTTTATGAATTTATCCATATTAGGAATGGAATTAATGAATTTTGTAATTATATACCTATCTCTTCTATATTTAAAAGCAGCCTCTAAATCACTTTCATGACACGGGAGAGGGAAGGTTTCAAAAGTACGTTCATGAAAATTCATTATATAATAAACATTCTTCCAGTAATTTATATTCATATAACTGTCACTCCCCTTCTGGAAAGTTTTTCCTATTAATAGTTCATAATCTGTGTCTTCAATACGATACCCCACGGTCAACCTAATTAATTTCCCAAAATAAAATCCATCGTCTTCTATATGGGTGTAAAGATCTCGATAATATTTATAATGGACAAGAGTGTATTCCTCGTCCTTAAGCATATCTTCAATGTCATTCCAGAAAAGGATGTCAATGTCAAACAACCTATTTGCTAAATGATGATCTGCCTCTGATCGAATGAATGATTGTATACTTTCATCTCTTTTTGCTGTTGTGTAAAAAAATAATTTAGATAGCTGTGGGTTAAATCCAAGAGCTATTTTTATTTCATGTTTAATTTCATTGTTAGTGATTGCACCATTTGCCTTAACTTTACATTGTACGCCAATCCAATTTAAACTTTCTCGTTCCCTTGCAAAAATATCAACGCCATTCTGTCTTTGACCTCTTCGACCATTTCTGTTTGAATTTTCATACTTACTATTTTTCCACACTAAGTCTAAACATAGATTCTCGAAAACTTCTTCATTAACAATTCTAGGTATTTCTACTCCAAAACTATTTGACATATGAGCTCTTCTCTACTTCCTTATTCCTTAAAATTTTATATTCCCTTTTTTAAAACTATAAAATACTTTCAAATCTCTATTAATTACTGAGTACGGTAGATTTTGGGCTTTACAATTGCTAAATGTGAGTGCGGGTGTTCCTCAACAAGTAGTTTTATTTGATGCAGAAACAGGAAATCAAATTGAAGATAAAGATGTTATTGATAAAGTATCTAAATTGAATACTTCATTATCTGATTTGGAATTTGTAACATATAAACATGAAAAAAAAGGGATGCAAAATGAAGAAATTGTAGAGGAATCACAGAGTGTGGTAGTAGTTTCTAGCGGAGATCAATGGTCAGATTATAAACCCTCGCGCCCTCAAGATTTTGTAGGAAGGGAAGAATTACAAAAGGATGTATTTGGTTTCCTAAATAATATTCTGCATATTCAAACTACTACTAGATTAGTAGCTATTAAAACCCCTTCTGGATGGGGTAAAAGCTCAATGCTTATAAAATTAAGTGCAAAAGCTCGAAGTAAATATAAAAATAAATTTCACATTCACGCTGTCGATGTTAGAGCTGCAAATTCACCTAGATATGGAGAATTCGCTTTTTTGGATTGCATTAAAAAAGCTATTAAATCTGGATTCATAAAAAAACCGGTAAATGATATTACATTATCTAGTATTAATAGTCCTTTTAATGATTTAGGAATTAAGGAAATTGCTGAATTTCTAAAAATAGAAAATAAAGTTTTAGTTCTTTTCTTTGATCAATTTGAAGATATATTATCTAAAACCGATTTAGAAAAGCTTTTTGATAATATTAGAAATTTATCAATGGCAATTGACTCTGAGCAAGAAAACATAGTACTAGGATTTGCATGGAAAACAGATGGTACAACTCCAACAGAACATTCTGCATACCATATGTGGCAAAGTTTATCTGACCGGAGAAAAGAGTTTGAGTTATCGGTATTTTCACCTAATGAGATTACTAAAGCACTGACCCTATTCTCAAAGGAACTAGGAATGCCCTTAAATAATACACTTAAAAGATATCTCATTGATCATTGCCAAGGATATCCTTGGTTACTAAAAAAACTAAGTATTCATGTACATACAATGATTAAAAGTGGTATTAGTCAAGTTAACGTATTAGGTAGATACAAAAAGTTTATTTGAAAAAGATTTAAATCAACTAAATAGTTCTGAAATAGATTGTTTTAGAAAAATCGCTAGAGAATCGCCAGCTGATTTTCATAAAATAGATCAACACTTGGTGATTCAATTGTTAATTCACTTATCAGAAGTAGGCTTGTTATTCGAAAAGGTCATAATCTAATATTATATTGGGATATTTTTAGAGATTATGTACTAAAAGGGGCAGTACCTAATATTGCAATTACTTATATTCCACAGAGGAATTTAAGGAAATATTATGAACTACTTCAACTATTAGTGAATCGAAGAGAAATATCTGTAAATGCTAGCAGTTTATCAGTTACAGTCAAAGCAGCTGAAAATGTAATTAGAGATATGGTTATGATAGGAAATATTGAACGAAAGGATGATATGCTTTTCTTTCTTCAAGATTCTTAATTCGAAGCACTCCAAAAGATTTATAGTTTCCTATCCCACCATGTTCTCTATTCAACATTAATAAATTCTTTCGGAGAAGATTTCGTTATAAGTGGAGAAGATTTCACAGATTTATTTAATAGTTTATATGAAAAATCCAAGTTTTCTATAAAGACAAATGAAATATATATCAAGAAGATTTTAGGTTGGTTTATTGGGATTAATATGTTTAAACCTGAATTCCAAATGTTACACCATAATAATAATTTTAAGCTCACTGATTTATCAATAGCCAAAGATAAGATATACTTTAATGGAAGAGTAAGTCCTTTTTTGGGATCAGCTCCTCCAGAGAGAGTAATAGAATTAATAAATTTAATTAATTCCGGAAACAACATCTATAGTGAATTACAAAAAAAGGAGTATCGGAATGCTACAACAGTGTTATCCTCACTGGGAATGATTGTAAAACAAAAAGATATTTTAAAAATATACACTATTTCGGATGATTATGAGTCTTTGCTTGCAAAAAAAGTTCTTTCTACTGAAACAATTCAAATTATTTCTTCAATGGCAGACCAAGATGATTTATCTTCAATAGATATTGGTAAACTAGTCAGTGATAGTCTAGGAAGGGATTGGGGTATAGAGTCAAAAAGGCGATGGGAATGCATTATTAAGATGGTATAAATGGGTTAACCAAACAATATCGAAAGAAATAGTTGAAGCAAAATAAACTAAATATTAATTAACAATCGCAAAAGATATATTATATATCTTTTGCGATTGTTTTAATATTCCAAAATGGATTTCACCTTTTCTTGTAATATAATAATAATTAGATTATTTAATTTTTCTCCAACACTGATAATGCATGTAACCTATTCCGAATTTCTACTATTATATAGTAATTTATAAAATCTTATTATATTCATGAACCAGCTTATAA
The DNA here is from genome assembly GCF_004358755.1 of Peribacillus frigoritolerans. GTDB lineage: Bacteria > Bacillota > Bacilli > Bacillales > Bacillaceae > Bacillus_P. The sequence continues at coordinate 1,290,180 of NZ_SMZY01000001.1, forward strand.
AAAGTAGTTTTTTTATGCCCAATAACTCCATTGCATTAATAGCTGTCATCTCTCCTGATTTCCAATGATTATAGACTTCTTTGAACTCCTCTGTAGTTTTTACTTTTGGTCGACCAAAAGCTACTCCGTTCTTTAAAGCAACATCTATACCTACACGCCGTTTTCTAATCCGATCTCGTTCTTCTTGTGCCATCCAAGATAGAATCAGTAAAACCAAATCTGCAATGAATGTACCAAGACTATCTTTATATTGAGTGGTATCCAATAGAGACATGTCCATCACAACGATATCTGCTTGAATATTTTTTGTGATATCATTCCATTCCTTAAGAATCTCTTCTTTGTTCCTCCCAAAACGATCGAGCGAATGAAAGTAAAGAATATCCCCTTTTCGAATCATACATTTTAGCAGCTGATATTGTTCTCGATTGAAATTTTTACCACTTTGTTTATCCAAAAAGATATCTCGTTCGTTAAGAGATTTTCCAGCATGGCTTTATGCTGCTGTCCTTCATATTGATCTTTGCTGTTTACTCGTATGTAACCAAATTAACATCCATTTTTTTACTAATCTTCCCTTTTCTTTCTCTAATTCTATCAAATCCGTTCGAAAAAGTGTACTTTTTCGAACGGGGTGTATACTACAACCCAATAATATTCGTTGATTTTTGATGCTACATTTTGAAGACTCAGCTTTTAAATAATCAACTCAGAAAATTATGCCACAGCAAGAGCCGCCCAAATAATGTCGGCGGCTCTACTTGACTAATTTTAACACTAATATGACCATGTATTTCTATTGCAACCAGAACGTAAATAAAATGAATTTTCCCTAATATTTACTAAGTCGCGCTTTATCTAACGGATTCTATTACATCAACAAAATGTCTTGTTATTTGCTGAGGGCGTGTTATCGCTCCGCCAACCACAACTGTATGCGCTCCATATCGTAAAGCTTTTTTAGCCATCTCTGGCGTAATGACATTTCCTTCTGCAATAACGGGAATACTCACATGACTTACTACATCTTTTAAGAACTTAAAATCATTTGAATGTAATTTCATCCCTACTGTATCTTCAGTATAGCCATGCATGGTCGTACCAACGCAGTCAAAGCCTAATTTTTCAGCCATGATGCATTCCTCTAATGTTGCACAATCAGCCATCCATTGCTGGTTTGGAAATTTGGTTTTAATTTCCTTTAAGAAGGTGGGCAGATCCACACCACCTGGACGTATTCGGTTTGTTGCATCTACAGCAATCAAACCTATATTAAGTTCAACCAATGCTTCTACCTCTTTTAAAGTTGGAGTTATGTAAACATTTGAATCTTTGTAATCCTGTTTTATGATCCCTATGATTGGTAGATTAACACTCTCTTTTATTGCGCGTATATCATTTACACCATTAGCACGAATAGCAACTGCTCCCCCTCTTTTTGCAGCAACTGCCATTCGGCTCATAATATCAGATCCATGCAAAGGTTCATCTTCTAATGCCTGGCAAGATACCACCAGACCAGATTTTATTGCTGTTAACATGCTTCTGCCTCCCTTTTTTAAAACCTCAGCGTCATTCCACATTCAAACATTCTATTCCATGGTGAATGAGTATTAATTTCTTTAAGTTCCATCTCTTTGAAACTGTATAAAATCATTTCTTTGTATCGTGTATACAGTCTTTTATCTCTTTCACGGTTTACAAGAGAGGCTTTATTTTTCAAATCAAAGTAGGTAAGATTGTGGGTTGGCAGATAGTCAGCAACCATGTCCATTCTGATTTCTGATTGATAAAGATAGTCATCTAATATATGATAGATGATATTTTCTTGAATAATATCCGACTTGCCATTTAGAGATACAACACCCTGACTAATCGTTGTACCGAGCGTGTTGCAATTTGTATTCCACCCTTTATATGAAACAATTCGGTCAAGAACGCGTTCTTCATCTAACAACATGATTAATTCACGATCCCCCCCGTTAGCATATGCTGCATCGGATATCATCACTTTTTTCCCTGCATCTATAAAGGTTTTGATTTGGTCTACAAATGTTAACATGTTGCGGAAACTTGTATAGGTAATGTCTTTATTATGCTGGTCCCAAGATTCTTGCATGACACGTCCTGGTGTATTATAGGCAAGTATTAAATCAGCATCTTCAGCTCTGGATACCAACTGACAGCCAGCAGCTGACACGTGTGCCTTTAAACTTTCAGCATAAGGCCGGTCTTCATACATTGGAATTACCTGTGGTCCAAGTGTACTGCTCCAGATCGGATAAATTTTTGGCCTAATCCCTTTGAAATCGTTATAGACGCGTGCTAGTAAAGTTGCTCCTACCTCGTCTGCTCCTGGATACATATGAACCTGTTTATACAAACGAAGTTGTTCTCGTTTTTCTGCAACTAACTTTTGGTCCTTTGCCGTGTACCCATACTCTGCACTGTCATCCTGGGGAATCGATAAGAACTTTATCACGCCTTCATTAACAAGCTCCAGCATCTTGATATTAATGAGGGAATTAAACGATCGTCTCGTTTCATAATCGTGTATGTATTCCTCTGGTAATTTTGATGCAATTTCCTGTAATTGCATTTGTTCTTCTTCCTCTAACGTCTCACGGTCTTGCTTATCTTGTAGATAAGCACGTAAGAAAATTTCCCTTCCCCACTGTTCATAATAATCTGGTTCTTCATCACTTGAACTATACTTTGGTGTCCGCATAATTAAATTGGACGCATAGATCGGAACGCCAGGATACGTTTTATGAAATGAACGAAGTCGCTCTACACACATTGTTACTGTGTCTTTTGACAAATAATGCAGTCTTGATGGCAATAACCCGCCATATACCAGCATATCGATGCTTAAGATAATAGCATCAGCTGTCCTAACAGCCTGGTTTAGCCAGTTCCAAAGACCATTAGTATCGGCTGCTGTTTTTTTTGCTCCGAGTAATTCATCACCTGGCAGCATCAATTCAATATCTGACGAAGACCGTGCAATCCTTTTGATGTAATCAATATTGCATGGTCGCTCATCAATGGGTAAGTATGCAATTTTCATTAGGTTGCTCCTCTTCAAGCATATTTCTCTTCTTCCTTTTATGACCAATTGTATAAAGAAGAAATAAATTGAAGTTTTCTTTCTTCATGAACCGATGATAGCCCGTGTGCAAATTCAGGATATACTTGAATTTGTTTTTGGCCGCCTAAATGATGGTATAAGGCAAATCCACTGGAAGGCGGGCAAACCTTATCTTCCAAACCTACTCCTACTAAAGAAGGGCATGAGATATGACTTGCTAAATTCATACAATCCACATAGCTTAACGTGTCAAAAACAGCAGATCGTTTTTTTTGTAAAGGATCATGCAGTTTAAAATAGTGATAAATTTCGTTATAAGGCCCTTCTGTGGCAAGTTCAATAGATCGCTTAAAATGAGTAAGAAAAGGAATATCAACAAGAGCAGCCGAAATACCGTCCTGTAAGGCAGCAGTTGAAACTGCAAGAGCACCACCTTGACTTCCGCACTCTGCAATGACCTCAGTCTTTCCCGAAATTTCTCTTAAGACATCAACGCTTCTGTAACAATCCATATACACATAGCTATAATAATAGTTATCGGGATCTGTAATTCCTAGGGTCATCCAGCCTGAGGATCCTCCGTTTTTATAATGATTATGATCTGGTGAGTTAACATTTTGACCTCGGACCTCGACTAACAGAACCGGAATACCTTGAATTAAATATTTGAATGCATAATTCGGCTGCAGATTATTCCAATTGTATCCATGAAAGATAACAGCTGCAGGTGTCTTTGAATTAACCTCTTTATCCGGTTTTAAATACATGGCATGAATACGTGAGTTTCTAAATCCATTAAAGGTTACATCGTACAACTGGACACCAGGGACATAATACATACGATCTTCTATAACGGTATCTAATGCCTGGAGTTTACTTTCCTTTATCCGATTATTCCAGAAAACTTCAAAATCTTTTTTCTTCGTTTGTTTTGGCTGATACGTTTGCAGCTGCACAAGCGGCAAATCAAAGAGATTCACTGGGATTCCTCCAATTTAGGAGAGCTGAATACATCGTTTCCATAACACTTCATACCTGCGGCACGGTTACTCACTCTATTACATAATACTTTTTTTACTTATACCTTTATCGTTGCTTTGAATTTCATTTAAAAGGACATCGATTAGGTAAAATGCACAAACTTCACTGGCTGAACTGCTGTAACCTTGTATCTCATCAGCAGTTGGAACAAGCAGATGAATATCAGAAGCCTGGGATAAGGGAGAATCTTGTTGACTCGTAATCCCTATTGTTGCCGATCCACACGTTTTGGCTGTTTCCATCATGTGGACAATATCCGAAGCATATCCGGATGTGCTTAGACCGACTACTACTGTTTCCAGGCTGAGTAAATGCGTAGACATTTCCATTTGATAGTGGTCTGAAAATGCGTCAGCTGCCATACCAAGTTTCATAAGCTTATATTTTAGTTGGTTAGCCACTAGTGACATTTCACCTGCGCCGTATAAATAGATTTTCTTAGCTGAAACTAATTGATTTTTAAATAAAAGAATATCTTCTACCTCATTGAGCGTATCAAACTTATTTAACATGCTCATATAGGCTTGTTTTACAGAAGTTAGGCTTGTCGTTTCTTTTTGTTCGTATAATCGAGTGCTCACAATAGATTCTTTAGCCAGTAATCGCAGCTGATTATAAGATCCGAACTCGAGTTTTTTACAAAATCTTGTAATTGTTGCCTCTGATAAATTTAATTGTCGTGACATTTCTGAAATTGTTTTATTTGGGACGCTTTCTAAATTTAAGATGATAAACTTTGCAATTGTTTTTTCTCTCTTTGTTAACTTATGCGTATTTGATTCGATAATCGTTGTTATACTTTTTAGAGGCTGTAACGATTCTTGGAGCAAAAAATGCCGAAGAGCCCCAACCATACCGGCATTATTAAGATTTCTGGCAATTTCAATTTTCACTTTGTCTAATACAGCAGGCATAATGTCTTTTTGCAGCTGTTTCATAATTAGCGGATAAAGATACTCTTTTTGTGCTGTAATCCCTCCGCCAATAATAATCATTTCTGGATTCATCATATAAGCAATTGTTGAAATCCCTTTGGAAAGATAGTAAACAAGACGATTAATTTCTTGAATGCAAATCTCATCATCCTTCTGGGCAAGTTCAAAAATTTCTTTTCCATTGATTTCACTTTCAGGAATTCCTTTGCGTTTCGCAACATTCCTCACTAAAATCCTTGTAGATGCTAATTCTTGAAATTGGCTCCCTTCAACAGGGATGTAACCAATTTCCCCTGCACTAAAGCTGTGCCCAGTTTGTAATTTATTGTCTATGATATAACTGCCGCCGATACCGGTGCCAACCGTAAGACAGAACAAACTTTTTGCATCCTTGCCGGTCCCAATCCAAGACTCTGCCAACCCAGCGCAGTTTACATCATTCTCCACCTCAACCGGTAATTGAAAAAAGGTTTCTAGCTCATTCTTTAATGGAGTACCCGTGTATTTTGGAATAAAGGAAGAGGCATATAAAATCACACCTCTATTGGAATCAACTTGGCCGGCAGAGCTGATGCAGACACCGCTGATCTTATGTTCATTCATTAGTTTTATGCCGAAGGCTTTGACCTTCTCTACTATGGCAGGCCCGCCGAGATGTGCTTCTGCCGGGCATTCATACTTTTCGATAAATATTCCTTCTTCAGTTAGAACACCATATTTGAGTAATGTTCCCCCAATATCAAAGGCTAAAAATTTCCTCATTAATTTCACCTTCATTTCCAAGGAAAGAGCACACTTTTACGCTTTACTGCTCTTCCCTTTTCACGAGAATCGTTTATATTTGTTTAGGCCAAAAATATTCTTCTTTTATGATGCTCAGAAATTAGCCCTAATTGAAGCCAACCGTTGCTTAAAATGGGAACCATCAATTTTATTTAGGTCTATATTTTGTTTAATTGAATATGAACAGGCAAATCCCGCAGCTTGCGCCATATCCCTTACCGTAGGCTGGATACGCAATGATGCTTGCATCAGAAATGTACTTGAAATATGGCGTCCGACAACAATCATGTTACTCACTTCATGCGTAATCAGTGACCTGTATGGAATCTCATAGAATTCACCGCGTGACAATCTGGCTTCTTCAATATTTTCTTTACTTACGCTATGTACATCAATATACCAATCCCCACGTGCAATCCCGTCATCAAATCGTGCACGAGCAACATAGTCATTTTCTGTTAATACATACTGTCCAACAATTCGGTACGATTCGCGAATGCCGAGCTGCGTTGCTTCCTTTAAAAGATAAGCATGGTTAAATCCTGGAACGTATTTAGGCAGGAAGTTAGCTAATCTTCGTATCATTTCTCGTCCCTTTATGACTGCTTTAGAACGAAGAACTGGGTCAGTTGTGTGATTTATGCCGGGAATATGCGGGCAATTAAAGGACATGACACTTGGTTTTCCAGGTTGTGTAAATGCCTGAAAATAGCGTAAATCTTCTTCTGCTAAATCGCCATTTTCCAGTCCTTTTTGAAAAAGTGATTCTAGTACATGACCTTTTCCTGGCACCATCGCGATCTCAAAGAACGCAGGATTATTAATTGTACAAAACGTTTCATTTTGCGACAGGATAAATTCACGTAAAGCTGTTATATCTATTCCACCCATCTCGAATCGAAACGATATTTGCTGGTTTTCACCTTCTTGGTTTCCGGATTCTACCCGAACACCTGCCGTTCTTGAAAGGACGGCATCAGCTGACGCATCCACAAATGTCTTTCCTTCGATGGCTGCTAAGCCGTTGCACGTATTTACGATAATATGAGTGATTCGACTCTCATCTTTTATACAATCTACATAATTAGCATCATATAAAATATGTCCGCCACGCTCGATAATCAGCTGCTCTAATACATAGCTTAATGTTTCAACGTTGAACCAGCTGCATGTCGTCGTCCCGTCATTTGTTTCGATTTGTTCCCTGTGCAGGCGTTCAATGATTAAGTGATTCACACGCTGTCCTTTCACATAGGTCGGCATCATAGGAGAAACCAATGCATTTGTTTGAGTGCCCCCTAAAGAAATCGTTTTCTCTATAACAAGTGTTTTAATGCCTTCTTCTAAAGCAGCAATTGCAGTTGCTGCTCCACCTGTTCCTCCGCCTACTACAACACAATCAGCATCTAAAATAATCGGTATTCTCCGACCGAAAAAAGAGACTGTACTCATTATCATCCACCTCTTGGTCCCTTGGTTTTCTTTTAAACAGCTTACCTATCAATCTTATTAACCTTTTACAGCACCGTCTGTTGCACCGGAAATAAAGTATTTTTGCAGCCATATAAAAATGAGCAGTGTTGGAATTGTCGTTAGAATGGATGCTGCACTGATTAATTTCAAATTAGAACCATCAAAATTTTGAGAGAGCTGGGCTAACCCTATCGACAATGTATACATGCTGCTTTCTGTTGAGTTTAACAAAGGCCACAAATAGTCACCCCATGTACCCATGAAAGTGAAGATGGCAAGTGTTACAAGTGTTGGTTTCACAAGTGGCAACGCAACTAGGTACCATACTTTAATTTTATTTGCCCCATCAAGATACGCTGATTCTTCAAGCTCTTTTGGAATTCTCAAAAAGGCTTGACGCATTAAGTAGATGCCAAATGCCGTTGATACTTGCATGACGACTAATCCTAGATGAGTATTTTGTAAGCCAAGCTTGCCTGCTAGTTGGAACAGAGGTGCCATGTACAGCTGAAAAGGAACCATCATTGTTGAAATGATTAACGCCAAAACAACACTTCTCCCTTTGAAATCCATACGTGCCAGTGGATAAGCGGCTAAACTGCAAAACAATAAATTTAAAGGTATGGCAATCACTGTAACCACTGCGGTATTTAAGAAATATGTGCCGAAATTTGCTTTGTCAAAAGCTGTTACAAAATTAGTAAAGGTAGGACTGGCTGGAAGCAAGCTGCTGTATATCCCTTCACTTGCTGATTTTAGTGCCATGAACAGGGTAACTAAAAATGGTCCCACAGTGAGTATTGTAATCAGGATCATTAAAGCATAGAGCCACAATTTTTGACTGATCTGCTTCGATTTCATCATGTTCTCCCCAATCTGTTTATGCTCGCAAATCATCTTCGCGCTTACTGGATAACTTCATTTGAAGTAAAGATGCTCCAATAGCGAGGAGCAAAAGAACTAAACCTGCTGCAGAAGCGATACTGACATCTAAATTCATAAACTTGTCGTAAATATACATAACTAGTGTAGTCGTAGCACCAGAAGGTCCGCCTCCTGTTGTTAAGGCAATTTCCTCAAACACTTTCATGCCGGCAATAATCGTCATGACAGAAACCAATGTTACAGAAGGCGCCAACATTGGAACTGTAATATTCCTGAACTGCTGGAATAATGAAGCACCGTCAATGCTTGATGACTCATACACATCTTTTGGTATTGACTGCAGTCCGGCCAAATAAATGATCATATAATAACCGAGCCCTTTCCAAACAGTAATCATGGCTACTGCAAATAAAGCTGTGGATGATTGAACCAGAAGATTCGTAGGAGAATCAAAAAGGCCAAGTTTGACCAATAATTCTGATATTAATCCGCTTTGAGAGTACAGCATTTTCCACATTAATGCAGCCACAACCATTGGTGTTATAACAGGCAGATAATAGAGGATGCGGAAAGTAGACACACCTCTGATCTTTTGGTTCACTAGTACTGCTAAAATCATTGGTAAAAAGACATTCAATGGCAACACGATAATTAAAAAAATGAACGTATTTAATACGGACATCCAAAAATCCTGATCCGTAAATATCTCTTTAAAGTTACTTAAGCCAACAAATTCACCCGTACCCGCAATGATTTTATAGTCTAGTAAACTCCATTGAAAAGCTTCTAAGATTGGGATGATGAGAAATGTACCCAAAATCAATATGGATGGTAGTAAAAACAGCCAAGGTGTTACATTTCGCATACTTAATCTATGTTTCTTTTTCATCGTAACTTTCACTTTTGAATTCGGTAGTACAACAGGTCCCCTGCTCATGTGCCTCTCTCCATTCAAAAAAATAGAGAATAGCTTTTGGTTCAAAGCTATCCTCTTTTCCATTCATTAGAATGTCACTTTTTCACCTGATTTTTCAAATGCTTTGTTCCACTCTGATGAGAGTTGTTTTACTGCTTCCTCAGGTGTCAGCTTCCCTTGTAGGTTTTTAACAAAAATATTCTTTGTGGATTCACGTAATTCAGCACTGTTCTCCGTCGGGGGAATCAATACCTCTGCACGCTCTAAAGATTTAGATGCCTCTAACATCCCCAGTGCCTTTGGCGAATCTCCAGGATTTTTGAAGTAGTCATCCTCCAAAGATTCCTTTGTAGCAGGTAATACTGTTCCTGCTGTCTTCGCAAATTCTAGTTGATTCTCTGCATTTGTTACAAATTCAGCAAGCGCAACAGCTGCTTCTTTGTTTTTTGTTTTTGCCGGTACTGCAAAGTTCATAACGGCAACGTTTACTGGAGCTTCTGCTGATTCTAAAGGCTGACCTGCCTTAGAAGCTTTATATACATCAGGAGCACCAGATTCTATTGGTCCTAAGAAAGTAACTCCGCCTTCCAGGAAAGAAGTGTTTCCAGCCATAAACAACTCCTGGCCCGTTTTTAATGATCCTTCTGCAGTCTCCTGAGGAATGATACCTTCCTTATACATCTTCTGAGTAAATGTAAAATAATCAAGGATGTCTTTATTCTTTTCAAAAGCTGCCTTTCCGTCTTTTACAAGTGGTTTTCCGTTTGATAAGGAGACCATTTTCTCCATAATAGTGTTTCCGTCATTGATTACTGGATAGTAGGAAGGTTTACCTGTCTTTTCTGTTACAGCTTTTGCAGTATTGTATATGCCCTCAGTAGTAGTAGGCAACTCACTGACACCTGCTTGTTCAAAATGATCGCCATTATACCAAGATACAGTTGTTGTTAAATACCAAGGCATTGCATACAATTTATCTTCATAAATACCAGACTTGTATGGCCCTTCTACAAAAGAGTTCTTCGTTTCGTCACTCACCATATCTGTTAAGTCTAATAGTCCACCCTGTGCTGCGATATTGGACATATAGTGTGGATTTAAGTTAACCACATCAGGTACATCACTGCCAGTAAGGGATGTAAGTACCTTTTGTTCCATTTCATTTTGTGGAATGTCTTCAATTACAACATCTACATCAGGATGCAGTTTTTCAAAGTTTTTCTCTAGTTTGTCAAAATATGTATCAAATGGTTCCCCTGCTAATGATGCAGTCCAAAGTGTTACATCCCCTGATAACTCTCCAGAATTTGATGCTTTCGAGCTGTTTGCCTCTTCCTTGCTGCATGCTGCCATTATGCTCACCGAAAGAGCTGTTGCCATCGTGCCGGCAATTAACCTTTTTGTTCGTTTTCCCATTACTTCATCCCCCTTTGAAACTATTGGTAAGCGTTTTCTTATTTTTATAATACTAGGGCTATCATCGTATTACAAGAATTATTAAAATTATTTTTATTTTTAATTTATTTGTGAAAATTATTTTCATTTTACTACTTTTTATATTTGATATATCCATTCAGAATGTGCTGATTCTGATTTTATTCTCTTTATATCAACACCATTTATTAAATTGACATAAGTTCAATCTACAAAGTTGTTACAACAAACTACTATAATCGCATTAACATCACTCTTTCTTATCGCTGAAATAAAAGTGAAAATAATTTTCAAAATTTATATCATATTAAAAATTAATTTAAAAATGGTTGTGAAAAATGATAAATACGTTTATAGTTTTTTTGAAAACGTTTTCTGAAAATTGTATTAATTTAGGTGCATCTTTGAAGAGTTTTAATTAGTGATCACTTTTAAGTCAGTGTCTCAATGAAACAAGTACATTATTGAAAAGGAGAACAAAGTATGCAAAAAAAAGGAAAGCACTTAGCAGTTCAATTCTCGCTTCAACCCTAGTACTCTCTTCTTTAGGAATGGTAAGTAATGCTTCAGCCCAAGAAAACAGCATATCAGTTGATGTTCTAACCGTTAAGGATCAATCAGGTGATCACATGACCGTAGGTGGAATCAATCAACTGGCAAATGAAAACAAGTTAGTCCTTTTTGATGACACTTTCAGCTATTACACAGAAACTAAGAAAGGGAGTAAAGAGATCATTTTAGATAAAACAGGACTTAATACATACCGGGTACAAAAATATACCGATGGTGACAGTCCGATTCCTCTAAATGGCATTGTTCTTTCTACAGGAGCTAAGACTACAGCTGAGGTTGAAACCTTTTTAATGCAATTAGAAACTGGAGAAACAGTGACCTTATTAGAACCAGTTGAAAAGAAGGAAGAGATATTGGCTAACGCAATCAATCCTACAGCAGAATCCAATCCAGCTGGTGCCCCGTTTGATGGCTTTAGAGGACCCGATCAGTTGATTGTATATAATCGTTCTTTTGGAGAAACGACTAAAACCAATGCATATGGTTATGAAATTACCGTTGAGGATGGATTTGTTACAAAATTGGGAGGCGGCGGATCTAAAATACCCGATAATGGGTTTGTCGTGAGTGGTCATGGCATAGCTGCTAAGTGGCTTTCCTCACATTCTATTATAGGGGCAAAGGTTACAGTAGATGGCAACGGTACGGTAAGAATTATTCAAGATGTTGATAGTTTTGCGTTTCAGAGCGAGCAAGCAATTCACCAAGCCAGAACATCTATTGAGAAAGCCAAAGCTAATTATTTGGACGTTTCATTGGAACAAGCAGAAAATTCCATATACAAGGCTGAACTACGATTAAGTGAAGCAGAGGCATTAAAGGAAAAAGACCCGTTTCTAGCACTTGACGTCACACGGCAGGCAACCCAGCTGGCATATGACGCCTATTATTATTCAATGCCATCAAATGTAGCAGAGCAACGTGCCATTTGGTATCGCCCTGAAGAAACAACTCTTGAGGGTGTCAAACAGGTCCTGGACAGGATGGAAGAGGCTGGTTTTAACTCGGTCTACCTTGAAACTACATTCCATGGCTATACAATTTATCCAAGTAAAATAATGGAGCAGTATGGCCTGCCAGCCCAACATCCAAGATTTGAAAATAGTGAGTATGGACCGTATGGTAAAGATTTGCTAGATGCCTATGTAAAAGAAGGGAAAAAGCGCGGACTTACGGTGCAAGCATGGACAGATGGATTTATGGTTGGTGAAAGCAGTTTAGGAACTCCTCCGCAATTTAAAGTCTACCCGGAATGGGCAGCCACGCAGCGCCAAAACACTACAGGCAAACCAGTGCCGGATTCATCAAGCAAATATTATTGGTTAGACATTGCACAGCCTGACGTACAAAAATTCATGCTGGATATCTACAAAGAAATGCAGATGAACTACGGTATAAAAGGTCTTAATATCGATTATATGCGTTACCCGCATCATGATTTTGAGAAAAGCTATGGTTTTAGCAGCAAAACTCGAACCCTTTACAAGGAAGAGACTGGTATTGATCCTTATACCCTCAATCCATCAACAAACCCAGAAGAGTGGGAAAAATGGACAACTTGGCTGCGTGTAAAAGAAAATGAGTTCGTTGAGAAACTACATGACCAATCAAAAGAAATTAACCAAAAGTTTATGATGACAGCAACTCCAGAACCAGGTCCAGAAGCCGTATTGATCAGTGATTGGAAAGATGATATAGATGGTGTAATTCCTCAAGCATATGGTCACGATTTTAATAGTATACAAAAAACAGTTCAAGACAGCAAAAAGCTTATGCCCGATGGGACGATGTACTACACAGGGATTTACTCTTTCTACCATCATCTCAGTGAAATGGCAAGTGTTAACGATGTTATATCCGCGAAACATGGAACATCCGGCGTAAACATGTTTGCTTTCGGCCAAGCTAGTGCCCCTTCAGTTGATGCTTTAGGCAAGGGCCCATGGCGTGAAAAAGCAGTAAATCCTGGCGAAGAACCTATTAAGGCTGCTCATGTCGTATTAAAAGAAATGGAAACACAAATCAGTAAAATTTATATTGAACAAGGGGCCATTTATAAGAGAGAAGGAAAGGACCTAAAACAGTCCTTTAATGAATTAAATAAAATACTTAAAAGAAATCCGACTCAAATGGAAAAAGAAATTAATTCTGTTCTACAGGAAGTTGATAACTTAATAGAGAAAAACAGGCTCGAGAGTATTGTTGGCGTAAGGATGAAAGAACAACTTGCAGAAGTAAAAGGATGGGTTGATTATTCTTTAAATCATCAAAAAAAGTAACCAGGAAATACAGTTTAGCACCGGAAATAGCATTAGGATTAGACACTAAAAAGCACCGCTATTAGCGGTGTTTTTTCATACAAGAAAAGTCCATTGGCTTGAAATGGAAGGGTTTGTTACCTAGGTTTTATCTGAAACAACTTTTTTCCCGCCAAACCAACCAATTAGGGCAATACCGATTAATATTCCATAGAAAACCAAAGTCCATGCTGGACTATGGGGGAAATCATGATCTAAGACTCCAATATCCTCATGGGCAAGGGTAATAATAGCAAGTTTGACTCCGACCCAAGCAACAATTGCATATGCTGTTGTCTCCAATGCTGGTCGTTTTGCAAGAAGTTGCACAAACCAGGTTGCTGCGAACTTAATCAAGATTAGTCCAGCAATACCACCGAGAACTACAACAATAAACTGCCCTCCATCCATACCCCCGAAATCGCCAAGCGGTGAATCTGGAAGACCAAGGGCAATAGCAACCGCAGCTAGTATTGAATCGACTGCAAAAGCGAGGTCAGCAAGCGCAATCTTCCCTACTGTCGGCCAGAAACCTTTTCCAGCGGCTTCGTTTTCAGTGTCCTTATGAATGTTCTCATTCTTTTTCCCGAAACGAGCCTGAATAACATGTTTTAAGCCTAAGTATAGAAGATAAGCTGCTCCTATCGCCTGTATCTGCCAGACGTTTGCAATAAAAGAAATGGCAAAAAGCGCAGCAAAGCGAAAAACGAAGGCCATAATGATACCATAATTTATAGCTTTTCTTTTCTCATTTTCGGGTAAATGCTTGGCTATAACTGCTAGGACAAGAGCATTGTCAGCCGATAACAATCCTTCTAATCCGATTAGAATTAACAATGCCCATGCATACTCTATCCATAGTGACTCCATCAACTTATCCCCCATTTAAAACCAATAATGTAGATACACTAATATTAGAATATCCTATTTCAGCATTGATAATTCTATCAGAAATCTTTTATGACTTTGATTGTTATTCTCTTCCTCTATTTGCCTTATTAGAATCTAGCCCGCAGTAATTCTTAAATTCATTCAGTTTTTTAATGTCACTTCCGCTGTATGAACATGTTTTCTCACATATTTAAATCATATAATCTTCAGGTATAAATACCTTTAACTGCCTTGGTCTTATATATACTTCTTCACCAACTTCTAGATTCAGCTCTAAATACAGCTCTTTTGTAATTTCAGCTTCTAAATATTCACTCGTGTCGCTCCGGATCAATTCCACCTGTACAAATGGGCCAACCATGTGTAAATGGGTGATTGTTGAATGAACCGTTTCTTCTCCATGGCTTTCTTTGCTGATACTAATATCATGAGGTCTTGCGTAACCTATAGCTTCCTGGATATTAGATCCGGTCCAGCCTGGGATATTTAAAACAAAGTCACCTTGCATAAGCTTTCCATTAGTGAGTCGCCCTTTAAATAAATTCACGCTGCCCAAAAAATCATAAACAAACGGAGATTGAGGATTTTCATATACTTCATTTGGTGTCCCAATTTGTTCAATTTTCCCTTGATTCATGACAACAATCTTGTCAGCTACATCAAGTGCTTCCTCCTGATCATGTGTCACAAAAATACTTGAGATTTGAAATTCATCATGCAGCCTTCTTAACCATCTTCGCAGCTCTTTTCTTACCTTCGCATCCAAAGCTCCAAACGGTTCATCTAAAAGCAGCACCTTTGGTTCGACGGCTAAAGCTCTGGCCAGCGCAACACGCTGTCTTTGACCTCCTGACAGCTGGGCCGGATACCGGCTGGCTAATGATTCTAATTTAACAAGCTCAAGCAATTCAAGAACTTTTCTTTCTATTTCCTTCTTTACCGGTCTTTCCTTACGCGGTCTTACCTTTAAACCATATGCAACATTATCAAATACAGTCATATGTCTGAACAAAGCATAATGCTGAAAAACAAAACCAACCTTGCGTTCTTTTGCTGTTATGGAAGTAATGTTTTCGTTGTCAAAGTGAATGGTGCCCTCGTCAGCCGCCTCTAATCCGGCGATGATCCGAAGCAGCGAGGTTTTGCCTGATCCTGATGGACCCAAAAGCGCAACCAATTCACCGGTTTGAATGTCCAGATTAATGTCTTCCAATGCCTGAAAAGTTCCAAAAGACTTTGAAACTTGTTTGATTACAATACTCATTTGAATACCTCTCTACTTCAATGTATTTCTGTATCCATCTGTTTCTTTGCCTTCCATTCAAGAATACTCTTAATAATTAATGTGAAGATTGCCATTAACGACATCAGAGAAGCTACTGCAAATGCTGCAGCAAACTGATACTCGCCGTAGAGAATTTCAATGTGAAGCGGCATCGTATTTGTTAACCCTCGGATGTGACCTGACACAACGGATACGGCTCCAAATTCTCCGATTGCCCTTGCGTTACAGAGAATCATTCCGTACAGAAGCGCCCATTTAATATTAGGCAGTGTCACATACCAGAATGTCTTCCAGCCACTTGCTCCTAAAGTGATGGATGCTTCCTCCTCAGCTGTTCCTTGCGCCTGCATTAAAGGAATAAGTTCTCTAGAAACAAACGGAAATGTAACGAATATGGTAGCGAGAACAATCCCAGGTACCGCAAAAATGATTTTTATATCACGATTTAATAACCATTCACCAAATAACCCCTGTGCACCGAAAAGCAAGACAAAGATCAGTCCGGCTATGATTGGCGATACGGCAAATGGCAAATCAATCAGCGTGATCAAGAAATTTTTGCCCCTGAATTGAAATTTTGTGATTGCCCAAGCGGACATGATTCCAAATAGAGCATTCAATGGGACAGCAATCAGCGCCACTAAAAGGGTTAACTTTATTGCCGATAATGCTTCAGGATTTGTGATTGCCCCCATATAGACTTCTATGCCTTTATCAAAGGCCTGCAAAAAAACAGTAATTAGCGGCAGAATGAGAAAGAGACCCAAAAACAAGAGCGCAATCGTTATGAGCAGCCATTGAACCCACTTGGGATCTGATGTTCCCTTCACATTTACAGCTACAGGAGTTGAAAACTCCAAAGGGACATTTCCAGCCAAACCAGCACCTCTTTCCTACCCGTGAATAAACTTTTTGTTTGTCCACCATTGGATAACGTTAATTAGCAATAAAAGAATAAATGATGTCACCAGCATGACTGAAGCAATAGCCGTCGCTCCTGTATAGTCATACTGTTCAAGCTTAGTTAAAATGAGCAGCGGGGTAATTTCTGTTTTCATTGGCATGTTGCCGGCAATAAACACGACAGAACCGTATTCACCAAGCGATCTTGCAAAAGCAAGTGTAAATCCCGCAAGAGCTGCTGGCAGCAGCTCCGGGAAGATAACGTTTCTAAATGTTTGCAGTCTGCTTGCACCCAATGAGGAGGAAGCTTCTTCAACTTCTTTTTCAAGATTCTGAAGGACAGGCTGGACCATCCTTACGACAAATGGCAGACCAATGAAAGTCAGTGCAATAACCACTCCAATCGGGGTAAAAGCAACCTTAAAATCCAGCAAGCTGCCAATCCATCCGTTAGGAGCATAAACCGTCGTTAAGGCAATTCCAGCTACAGCGGTTGGAAGCGCGAAAGGCAGATCAACTAATCCATCAATGATTTTCTTCCCGGGGAAGTGGTACCTGACAAGGACCCATGCTAAAAGCACTCCAAATAATACATTAATTAAAGCAGCTGTCAGCGAAGCTCCAAAACTTAATTTATATGAAGCAACTACCCGCGGATCTAAAACCGTTTCCCAAAAATCGGTCCATCCCATTCTTGCGGTGTAGAAAAAAATCATGGACAAAGGCAGGAGCACCAAAATGCTTAGATACAGTGTCGTATACCCCATCGTCAGCCCGAATCCCGGTAAAACTCTATGTTTCTTAAAAGCAGTTTTTTTCACTTTCCCCATTTCATCACCTGAAACCTTTCCTATTTTTTGAGATAGATTTCGTCAAATGTACCTCCATCATTAAAATGGGTTTCCTGTGCTTTTTGCCATCCGCCAAAATCTTCGTTTACTGTGACAAACTCGATATCAGCAAATTGGTCTGAATACTTTTTCAACACCTCAGGATTACGCGGTCTGTAGTAGTTCTTAGCAGCAATTTCCTGTCCCTTCTCCGTATAGAGATACTCTAAATACGCTTTTGCTACTTCAGTTGTCCCTTTTTTCTCTGCTACTTTATCAACTACTGCTACCGGTGGTTCAGCAAGGATACTTAAAGACGGGTTTACAATTTCAAATTTATCTTTTCCAAGCTCTTTGATTGATAAATAGGCTTCGTTTTCCCATGCAATCAGAACATCTCCGATTCCCCTTTGTACAAATGTGTTCGTGGAATCACGGGCTCCTGAGTCAAGCACTTCTACATTTTGAAATAAGTCTTTCATGAATCCTTTAACTTTTGTCTCATCGCCATCAAACTTTTTCCCTGCATAAGCCCATGCTGCAAGATAGTTCCATCTTGCTCCGCCAGATGTTTTTGGGTTTGGTGTGATAACCGACACATCTTCTCTGATTAAGTCATCCCAGTCCTTAATTCCCTTTGGATTGCCTTTTCTGACGAGAAACACAATGGTAGATGTGTATGGCGTCGAGTTTTCTTCCAGCTTCGTCTGCCAATCCTTGGAAATAATCCCGCGCTTATTGCCAATCTCATCGATATCATAAGCAAGTGCCAGCGTTACAACGTCAGCTTCAAGTCCATCGATCACTGATCTTGCCTGCTTTCCGGACCCCCCGTGTGACTGCTGAATCGTCACATTTTGACCAGTTTCCTCTTCCCAATGCTTAGCAAATTCCTGGTTGAACTCTTGATAAAGTTCACGTGTTGGGTCATACGAAACATTTAATAGTTCTACTGGTTCCTTAGAAGCAGTAGCGTCCTCTTTGGGTTTTTCCGATGCTGTGTTTGTCTTTTGGCTGCAGCCTGCGGCAAACAGTACCATCATTATGGCAGTAATAAGTCCAATCCAAGTTCTTCTTTTCACATCAATTTCCCCTTTTGTTTTTAAGTTATATAAAAAAGGCCGCGCTTAACAGGAAGCAGCGGCCTTCAGTTTTTCTGATCAGCACATCTTTTTTTCTACTTATCACTGGATATTAAATTAAATCGCAATAAATTAAACTACTATTCTCATTGAAATACTTGGTTTAATATCTGAACGTAACCATCTCTATTGACTAAAAGGTCAGATGGAATTTCTGAAATTAACAAAACTCATTGGAATACTTGGTTTTATCCCCAAAAAGAAAAGCCCTAAATCATCTTGAATGACTAGGGCCTTTGGTTTTCCAATCGGCTATGTATTAGTACTTATTACTTACAATAATTATAATATTCAAAAGATAACTTAAAATTCCGAAAATGTCAACCGGGTTTTTAAATTGGAATAATAATTTATCTAAACGTTATTATGAGACCAAATCATCTCAGGAATCTCTTTTTTGATTACCGGGATTACTTCTTCAGAAAACCGATTAATCTGCTCAAGCTGTTCCGTTTCGGTTAAACCGTCAACACTAATACTCTGCACCTGGTGACCAAATGCTCTGTAATAATATAAGATCTTTTCAATTACCTGTTCAGCACTACCAACCAAAGCAGGTCCATTCTTAATATTATCTTCAAGATCATTGAATGGTGACTGATTGTATTTTGCTGCATCTGTATTGTTAAAAGCGTCATAGTATGGACGATATCTCTTAATAGCTTCTTCAGTCGTATCTGCCAAATAAAGACCTCCTGATCCAGATCCAATAATAGCTTTTTCTGAATCGTGTCCATAATAATCCAGACGTTCTTTGTAGTGATCAATCAATTCTTTATATTTCGCCATTGGGTGAAAAGTATTTGAGGAGAAAATAGGTTCTCCATATTTAGCAGCTAATTCTGTTGACTGTTTGCTTGATGCACTTCCATGCCATACTGGAATCGGCTTTTGAAGCGGGCGTGGTTCTGTTGTTACTTCATATAAATCGGGACGATACTTTCCGGACCAGGATACATTTTCTTCTGTCCACAATCGCTTTAATAAGCCATATCTCTCAGCAAGAGACTCCCACTGTTCATCTTCAGAAATTCCAAAAAGAGGGTAATGACGCGGGTCATTGCCCTTCCCGATGATCATTTCAAGGCGTCCGTCTGACAATTGATCCAACGTTGCATAATCTTCTGAAACACGAACAGGGTCCAGCACACTTAAGACCGTAACGGCCGTCATTAATCGGATACTGGATGTCTGCGCTGCAATTGCAGTTAATATGATTGCCGGGGATGAAGAAAGAAATGGAGGTCCATGCCGTTCTCCAACTCCGAAACCGTCAAATCCCTGCTCTTCCGCATAAGCAGCTTGTTTAATTATCGATTGTAACTTTTGCTGGTCGGACAATGTTTCACCGGTTACAGGATTTTGAAGATTGCTGAGCAGAGAAAATAAGACAAATTTCATATGGAATGCCCCCATTAAAAATCTATTAATTATTTAAACTGAATAGCTTTTCTGTTTTTCTGCAATACTTGAATAGTGATCCAGCAGTTCAATGGTACTTTCATACAAATAGTAAGCAGCTTTAAGAATAGCACGTTCATCCACAGTAAATGATGGATGATGCCAGTCTTCATTGCCGCTTGTTCCAAAGAATGCAAATGATCCCGGAATGTTTTGAAGATAGTAAGCAAAGTCTTCACCAGCCGTTGAAGGTTCGGGATCAACCACTTTAAGAGACAGTTTTCCAGCTGCAGCACGGGTAATTTCCGTTATAACAGAATGATTAATCAGGGGCGGAGGTCCCGCAAACCATTGAATCTCTGCTTTTTGTGAAAAAGCTGCAGTAATGTGTTCCGTAACCGTATAAAAACGTTCTTTTACTTCAGACCTGACATTTAAATCAAATGTGCGCACCGTGCCTTCAATTGTGACATCACCTGGAATGACGTTCCAAGTACTTCCCCCCTCAATCCTTGTTACACTGACCACAGCACTTTGAAGGGGTGAGACATTCCTGCTGACAATCGATTGAAGAGAGGTAATAAGTTGAGCTGCCGCCGCAATCGGATCACGGCTGTTATTTGGCAAAGCAGCATGGGCCCCTTTTCCTCGAATGACGACTTTAAATCTGTCGACAGCTGCCATTAGCGGGCCTTGTTTAAGACCAATTGTTCCCACTGGCAGATCGGGCTTATTATGTAGACCAATGACGGCATCTACCCCATTCAATTGACCATCTTTGATTACTTTTTCTGCACCTCCTCCTATCTCTTCAGCCGGCTGAAACAATAAACGGACATTTCCTTTTAAATTCTCCTGATTTTCTTTTAAAAGATATGAAGCCCCAATCGCTGCTGCGGTATGAAAATCATGACCGCAAGCATGCATGACTCCTTTTACTTTTGATGCAAAAGGCAAGTCTGTTTTTTCTTCTATCGGCAATGCATCAATATCAGCACGCACAGCAATCGTTGGACCTGGTTTACCTCCTTTAATATCTGCAAAAACACCGGTTTTAAGTGTCGTTGGCCGAATCTCAATCTTTTTTTCTTGAAGCCATGATGTAATTGACTTCGTTGTTTCAAATTCCTCTCTCGACAGCTCCGGATACTGGTGTAATTGACGTCGTATTGAGATTAAATAGGCTTCGAGTTCCGCCTGGTTCATGAGGTTCACCTTCCCTTTTTAAATCAAACCGATAACATTTAACAAGAACATTTTGATTCGTAAATTCTTTTGATTGGTCACGCGTAAATCCAAGCCATTCATACAATCGAATGGCCTTATGCATAACGTCACTTGAATGCAAATACAAGCTGGCAGCACCTTTTGATTTAGCATATAGAAGGCTTTCGTTCAACAATGCCCGGGCAACACCGCGTCCCCGTGCATCAGGATGGACGGCAAGCAGCCTGATAATCGGTGATGAAATTTCAAGCTCCGGTCTGCCATATGCAGTTTCAGAAGTTTCAAACAATTGAAGGGTACCGATGACGGATTGACCCGACTTAGCTACTAAAATGCGATCTATTTGCACATTATCAACCGAGGCGGTAATATGTTCCAAATAGGTCTGCCAAGATTCCGGTCTTGTAAATTCTTTTTCGTATTGTCTGTAGCTTTCGATCAACAATTGACGAACGTTTTCTCTATCGTGTTCCTCTAGAATATGAATTGACAATTCTTGATTCATACCATCCGCCTCCTTAAAATTTCCAACTCCTCATTTAATGTGCCAATTATTTTACAGAACGAATATTTGGAGATCTTTTTTCTTGTCTATTGATATAACAAGTGACAAATTCATTTAGCTTTAAAGTCAGTCCGCCTCTTCCAAACCTAGTGAATTTTTGGTGTTCTAATTTATTATTTTGGTTATTCACAAAACTCAAGAAAGCCAAAATATATATTCTTCTGGATAGAATATTGAAAACACCATATTCATAAAACCAGTTGTCAATCGTGTTATACACCCCTCTATTTATAGAATATTCCTGACAGCACTTACTGTAAAAAATCAAGTCAGGAAGATTTAAATATTCGCTTTCCGTTAGAAAGGTCTCGCTCTCGTGCTGAAGTATATCCAATGGAGTAAAAACGTTTCTTTGCATATAAAATGTCCCCCTTAATTTGATTTGTCAGCAGCTCTAAAGAATCAAACTTCCTTTCTTCTCTTACTTTAAAAAGAATGTGGCATCTTAGGTTTTCTCCGTATATATCCCCTTGAAAATCAAGCAAATGTATTTCACATGTTTTTTGCGAATTAGAGTCAACAGTTGGCTTCACACCAACATTCATAACACCAAAGTATTTTCTGTCATGTAAAATGACCGTTACACCATATACCCCGTTACTCAGTCTGCTTACATTTGAATCAATATTTGCTGTAGGAAACCCTAGTTCCCTTCCAATTTTTCTTCCGGCAACGACTCTTCCTTCAATAAATACATCCGTTTTAACATCAGAAAACAAGTTGGCTTTTTCCAATATTGAACCCTCCCAGTATATAAGCAAGTCACATACCAACAATGTTTACGAAATGAGCTAAATAAACATAACCCGGCAAAAAATGGATATGCCCTCGGTTATCCGATCAGCTTTACTTATTTGATTATGACGAAAGGTAAAAAATCGTATTCTTACCTTTCAACTCAAATTTAAAGCCATAAATAATAATATTTATATTAGTTGACTATTCTAATTATTGAACTTTAAAGGTTCGTCTGAATTCCTCTTCAAGCTCAGTTAGTGTTAATTCAAAAAGATGCAGTTCATTTTTCTTGTAAATGCCATTGCTTAATAGTTTCCTTATCAAATAACTTTTTCTTTTTTCAATAGCCTGACGAATAATATCACCCATTGCGTGCACCCCTTTATTTTTAGATGAAGGGTTTTATAGCAATTAAAAACCCCTTCTGTTTCAAGAAGAGGTTTCATCGCTTTTCAGCTTACCTCTTCTCATCTTCCAAGCACATTGCTTGATGGATTTAGCACAGTCTTCTAGTGATAGAATCTGTTGCTGAGGTTTCATCGGGCCATTCCCTCCGCCTCTCTTGATAAGAAGAAAATTCATTAATTTTTTACTAAAGATTTCTCAATCTATATTATTAGAATTAGTGTAATCTAACAGAGATCCTAGCTCTTTACTCATCCAATAATACAAATTTCTCATAACTATCTAATTGAATAATTTCACCGTTCAGAAATGTCACCGTTAAATTTCCATCCTTGATCGTATTTAATAATTCGAGAACCTTACTAACAGCTTCTTTCTTGGAGTCTTTCACTACTTTATACCTCCTTATTAAACAAAGCCCATACCGCTTTAGGGTATGAGCTTTCGGATGACCGATCAGCAGTATTATATCATTGATTTTATTATGATTATTCCTATAAGTCAAGTTGGTTTTATGGCATAAAAATGTAATTTTTTCTATGCAGAAGCTATCATCTTATTGATTTCACATGCGATGGAGTTCCAGGAGCGTTTTGAAAAACAAATCGGAATGGACTTTTCCTGAGCCTTCTTTTTAACAACATTTGAAAGATTATGGTTTATATAATCTGTTATGACCAGTACGAAGTCTACTTTACGTGGAATTTCCTTTAAGATTAATTTAGGTTTTCTGCCGTCTAGATGGGAAATGACCTTAACTCCCTGCTGCTCAAGCCGAACACTGATTTGCTCTATTTTATCCCCGCCTGCAATCAATAAGTATTTCATAATATTTTCTCCTCTCTATTAATAACCTTAATAACCGAGAAAACTTTATTTTGCTCTATAAATGATAACTCTTCTGGTTCTGCCTCTTAATCAATGCTTATGAAAGGGATAATACACACCTCAACATCCATCCAATTTCCGTTTTCAGAGTTTGAATAAATACGCAGATATCACAACCAAGGATATGTCTTTGACAGCTTATTGATAACCTCTAATAATTGCCGTGGCTTTTAGCTGTATTTGTTTTTGTGAACCGTTTTTTTTCCGTGCTGTCTAGTTGAGTAATTTCCCCATCATGTATAGTAATCAGCACCGATCCATAGTTTATTTTTTTAAGCACAGTTAAAATTTGCTGGACTTTTTTTTCATTTAAGCTAGCCATCCCACTCCTCCTTAAATCATTAGTTAGCATTTGTAATACTGCTTATTTTTTTCGAAATCTCTAAAAACTGGCCTAATTGAATGGTTATCTTTGATCGTATCTCTTCTTCAGAAATAGGGTGAAGAATGTTTGTTTTATCTACATACTTATCTAAAACATAAACGCCTTTTAATATTGTCTGTGCACTTAATGCAGCTAATAGCGGTTTTAGGGAATAATCGATAGCAAGTAAGTGTGCCTGACTCCCTCCCACCATTAATGGAAATAGTGGTTTGTCTTTAAATACATCTTGAGGCAGGATATCCAATAAAGTTTTCAACGCCCCTGAATACGCTGCTTTATATACAGGTGAAATGATAATAATGCCGCTTGCTCCTTTTAAATCCTCTGAGAATTTATGAATTGAAGGATGATCGTATTGTCCCTGTATTAGAACATCAGGCTGAAAATCTAAAACTGATGCTTCCTTTACACGAATCCCTTTATTTTCAATCTCAGACCTTAAAAAGTTTACCAGTATGGAAGATCGAGACTCGCTTGAAGGGCTCCCTGATATTGCAACAATGTAACTCAAAAAAATCACCCTTTCATAAAATAAATTAAAGGCCCCAAGCCCACTTGTCAGTAAGAGCCGGAGCCTTCGGTTTTCCGATGAGCTTTTTTTAAGTATTAATATTTTCTTAATTGTCTGTATTTTAATACATATTAAACCTATAAGTCAACTAGGAATAAATTTCGAGAAACGTTCTAAAAGACTAGCCTCATTCTAATATTCTTAAGATATTCCCTGTATTAACTGAGGTCTTATTCTTTTCAAGAATTGCTTTGTTCGATCTTCTTTTGGATTTGTGAAAATTTCAATTGGGGATCCTTCTTCTACGATCAATCCCTGATCCATAAACACCACGTGATTAGATACTTCTCTTGCAAATCCCATTTCATGCGTAACAACGATCATTGTAATGCCTTCTAGAGCTATCTTTTTAATTACCTCAAGGACTTCTCCTACAAGTTCTGGATCAAGAGCAGAAGTTGGCTCATCAAAAAGGAGCACCTCTGGATTTAAAGAAAGGGCACGGGCGATTCCTACGCGCTGCTGCTGCCCGCCGGACAGCTGACTTGGATACGCATTAATTTTCTCCAATAGTCCTACCTTCTCAAGCATTTCTAAAGCTATTATTCTAGCAGCATCCGGCTTTTTCTTTTGAACAATCACAAGTCCTTCCATGACATTCTCAAGCACTGTTTTATGTTTAAAAAGATTATATTGCTGAAAGACCATAGCGGTTCTTTTTCTCAAAGTAAGAATGTCGAGCTTGCTTGGTTTCTTGCAATCTACTGAATAATCCCCAATGGAAACTTTCCCGTCATTTGGCTTCTCAAGAAAGTTTATGCAGCGCAGAAAAGTTGTTTTTCCAGATCCGCTTGGTCCTAGTATGACAACAATCTCGCCTCTTTTTACGGTAAGATTGATTCCTTTTAGAACTTCTTGGCCATTAAAAGACTTTTTAATGTTTGTAAGTTGGATCATACTCATACTCCCTTCTCATAAACAAGAACTCTTCTTTCAATCCAAGCTGCCACTTGCTCCACTATAATAGTCAGGCCCCAGTAAATAAGCGCAGCCGCAATATATGCTTCTAAAAATTTCAAGTTGCTGGAGGCAACAATATTGGCAGCACCGTTCAGTTCCTTTAAGGAAACAATAAAAGCAATGGAAGAAGCGTGCAAAAACCCAACAAAAATATTGGTCAAATTGGGTATAGATGCTGCGAATGCCTGAGGAATAATAATTCTTCTGATTGTCTGAACTGAAGTCATTCCAATAGAATAAGCCGCCTCTATTTGACCTTTGTTTACAGCAAGGATACCGGAGCGAATAATTTCAGACATATACGCTCCTGCATTTAATGAAAAGGCAATAATCACAAACACAACAATTGGAATAGAGTTTGATTTAAACGCCCAGCCATATTGATCTGCCATGGCATCATATACCATTGGTATTCCTAAATAAATCACCATAATATGAAGCAAGATCGGTGTACCTCTAAAAAAAGATACATAGAATTCTGCAATGGGATAAACAAACTTGATCTTATACATACGAATGACAGCGATAACAAGACCTATGCCCAGCCCTGCCAGTAATGGAACAACCGTGACTGTAAGTGTAAGAGGCAAAGCTTTAATTATTTCGAGAAAAGCAGTCAAGATAAAAAGAGTATCAATAACCATCCATTTCCCTCCTTTTTAATTTGCTGCAATTCCATGGTCATGTCTCTGAAGATGAATTTCTGATTTCTTAAAGCCTTTTTCAAGCAGGATGGCAATAATATAGTAGATAATGGATAAGGATATATAGACCTCGAGTGCATGCGCTGTTGCAGCAATCAGCGTATCACCCCTGCCAAGCATATCCATTACCCCAATTGTAAACGCAAGGGATGTGTCTTTTAGAAAACCAATGACAGAATTCCCAAAATTGGGGAACGCGATTAAAAGTGCCTGCGGCAGAATAATCCGGTAAAATGTCTGCCTTTTATTCATTCCAATACTGTACGCAGCTTCTTCCTGCCCTTTTTCTACACTGGCTACACTGCCGCGGATAATTTCCGAAAATGTCGCACCGCTGCTTAAGGCATACGTAATAATGACAAAATTCATGGGGTTCATACGGGTAATATCAATCCCGACAATCTGCAGAATTGCAGGCAAACCATAGTATATTAAGAACAATTGAATGATGATAGGTGTACCCCGCATAAATGAAACAAATAATATGGCAGCACGGTTTAGACCTGGAATTTTATATATTCTGGGGATCGCAATGATAAAACCTATCACGATTCCAAAAAGGATGGAAAACACTAAGATAAACAATGTAATGTGAATATATGAAAGCAGTTTTGGAATAAAATCCAGGATAAGGGTGAAATCAAATGCTTTCCCCATTATTCAACCCCCCTTTTAATTTGACTCAACTGAATAATCATCTCCAAGCCACTTTTTGCTCAGTTTAGTCAGCGTTCCATTTTCTTTAAGCTGCTTAACAGCTTCATCAACTTCACCTTTCAACTCAGATTCCGCCTTATTAAACAAAAAATACACCTTAGAATTAATAATGATATCACCAACAACTTTTTGCTCAGCATCAACGGCTTTATTGCTGAAGTCTACCGCAAACGGCGTGGCAAGTGTTGCATCCACCCGGCCCTTTTTCAGCTGAGTTGTAGCATCGTCTGATCCCTGACCGGCATAAACAATGTTGATCTTATTGCCGTGTTCTTTATTGTATTTTTCCAAAAAGACGGCAGCGTTGCTTGTCGCACCGGCAATGATTTTTCTGCCATTCAAGTCTTCAAGCGTTTTTACGTCATCGGTTTTCTCATTGACTGTGATATAAAGCGGTGAATAATTGTATGTTTCATCATTAAATAAGAATTTCTTTTTTCTTTCTTCATTCTGAGCCATGTTATGGGCAATCATATCAATCTTTTTTGTTTCAAGACTCAAGAGAAGATTAGAGAATTCCATGGTTTTAAAGTCGAATTCATAATCAGGCAAGAGCTTATCAATGGCGCGTATGACTTCCACGTCA
The DNA here is from genome assembly GCF_004358755.1 of Peribacillus frigoritolerans. Lineage (GTDB taxonomy): Bacteria > Bacillota > Bacilli > Bacillales > Bacillaceae > Bacillus_P. The sequence continues at coordinate 1,317,806 of NZ_SMZY01000001.1, forward strand.
TACCCGGTTAATTTCCCGTTTTCATCAATAAAACAAATGTTGGGGAACTGGGTACCAGTTCCAACCACAACTTTTTTCACTTCACTGTTTTTTTCTTTGCTTTCAGCATTCGTCGTTTGTTTTCCACCGCATCCTGCGGTTATTGCAAGTAAAAGAATAAGTAGAAAGATAGGTGCTATTTTTCTCATTCAAGCCTCCTGATTTACCGTTTTTAGTTGGACACTGTATAATCTGCACCAAGCCATTTGGTGCTTAGTTCTGTCAGCGTTCCGTCTTTTTTGATTTCTTTTAATGCGCCGTCTACTTTATCCCTAAGCTCTGTGTCGCCCTTTTGAAGCAAAAAGAAAACTTTTGAATTAGATAGTGCAGGACCGACAACTTTTTGCTGTGCATCAGCTGCATCATTTAGGAAATCAACAGCAAAAGGAGTGCTGATTGTTGCATCTGCTCTTCCCGTTTTAAGCTGTGTTTTTGTATCATCTGAGCCTTGACCGGCGTAAACGATATTGATTTTTCCTCCATTCTCTTTATTGTACTTTTCGATCAGAACAGCTGAATTACTTGTCGCACCAACAATTACTTTCTTTCCAACCAGATCCTCAACGGACTTAATGTCCTGATTATCCTGATGCACGACAACATTCAGAGGAAACACATTATAAGGTTCATTGTTAAATAAGAATTTTTCCTTTCTTTCTTCATTGACTTCCATTTGGTGGGCTATAAGATCAATTTTTTTAGTCTCAAGGCTTAACAGGAGATTTGAAAACTCCATCGTTTTGAACTCAAACTCATAATCAGGGAGACGTTTATCAATTTCACGGACAAGCTCTACGTCATACCCTGTTAATTTTCCTTTGTCATCCAAGAAGCAAATGTTAGGGAACTGTGTACCTGTTCCCACTATGATTTTCTTCACATTATTCTCTGCCTCTGCTTTGCCCCCGGATGCCGTGTCGGAGATAGAACCGCACCCTGTAAGGAATATTCCTAACGCAATGATGGCTGCACTTAGTTTCAGTTTCTTCATAATTTCCCCCTGTTTGCTTTAATAGTAGTAACCTTATATTCTGTATTAATTATCTGTATTTTTCCCTTTAGTACTTTTCTTCCGTCTTATCCAACCGTAACATTTCTTCCGGCAATCAGACTTTCAATCAGCATGAAATCTTTTTCGATTACACCCTGAAAAATATGATTTGAACCAATTTCAACAACTGGTACGTGGCGGATGCCATATTTCAGTTCAAGGATATCCCTCAAATAGTCTTTTCCTTCTACATCTATCGCGGTGTACTCATACTCATTTCTTTCAAAAAATTCTTTAATTTCCTCGCAATAGTGGCATCCTTTTCTGCTCCATAATAGGATCTTTTTTTGCTGTGGCATGGTAATCCTCCCTTTGATATGAATTTATAGATTTGGTGATAATTCATGAACAAGTTCCTTTTTCAAAAACACGCCTTTTCCTTCTTCTCCATAGTCCCTTTCATAAAATCGGACGTACCCATTTCTCTCATACATTTCAATTAGCCAAGGATGACGGTCTGAAGTTCCAAGGGCAACTTCCTTTGCATTCAAGCGATCTCTTAATATGTCCTCTTCAACATAGCGCAAGATCTTATTGCCATATCCCTTTCCTTTAAAGGCAGTGTCAACTGCAAACCACCAAACGCAAGGAAGGTCCGTAACTTCTTCAAACCGTCTGATTGAAATCGTTGATACAATCACCTGATCTACTTCTAATACGTAGCATGTATGATTGATGATATTTTGCTTTACGAGCTCTAAATCTGCGGTAGCTGCTGGAAACTTAATATTCAGCTTTCTAATAGGTTCATAGGCCCTCAGTGTCAAGTGCAAGAGCTCTTCTGCATCTTCGAGTCTCGCTAATCGATAGATATGACTCATCAGTTCACCCCTGCATTCAATTGCTCAGCTTGATTTATGGATAACGTATATCTGTTTTCAGGTTTCTTCAGACCTAAATTACCTCGGAGAGTGTCTTGCTCATAGTCATATCGGAAAAGGCCTCTATTTTGTAAAATTGGCACAACTTCGTTTGCAAAATCATCTAATCCGTCAGGCAAGACAGCACTTCCAATCATAAAACCGTCTGCAGCACCTTCTTCAAACCACTTTTGGATTAAGTTTGCAATTTTTATCGGTGTTCCTGTAAATTGACTCCTGGGTGTCGTCACTCTCAATGCGACCTCACGAAGTGTCAGATTTTCTTCTCTAGCCATTCTTTTAATCCGGTCTGTCGTACTCTGAAAGCTGTTTTTGCCGATATCCCCTAACTCAGGGAACGGTTCATCCAGAGGAAACTTTGAAAAATCATAATGATCAAAAAATCTTCCTAAATAATCAATCGCATTTTCTATCGTTACTAAACTTGCAATCTCTCTGTATTTCTTCTCTACTTCCTCTTCCGTCTTTCCAATGATTGGACTGATTCCAGGGAAGATTAGAATGTCATCAGCAGCTCTCCCATATTCAACTGCTTTACGTTTTACTTTTTGATAGAATTCTTTTGCCTGTTCAATTGATTCATGCCCAGTAAACACCGCATCTGCCTCTTTAGCGGCTAAGTTGATGCCGGCTTCAGACGAGCCTGCCTGAAAAACAACTGGATGTCCTTGCTTAGAACGGTCTATATTTAGCGGCCCGGCAATGGAGAAATATTCTCCGTCATAATTGATGCGGTGCAATTTATCTGGATTAAAAAACACACCGGATTCTTTATCTCTTATAAAAGCATCGTCTTCCCATGAATCCCATAACCCTTTTATCACTTCTAGATATTCTCCTGCAATTTTATAGCGATCAGCATGGGTTGGATGGACTTTTTTACTGTAATTTGAGGCAGAGCCTTCAAGCGGTGATGTAACAGCATTCCAGCCAGCACGGCCATCGCTTATTTTATCCAAAGACGCAAATTGTCTGGCTACAGTATATGGTTCGCTGTATGAAGTAGAAAGTGTTCCTACCAAGCCGATATGCGAAGTAACAGAAGCAAGACTTGAAAGAATCGTGATTGGTTCAAAACGATTCAAAAAATGAGGCAGCGATTTTTCATTGATAAACAGTCCGTCTGCAATAAAGATAAGATCAAACTTTGCATCTTCTGCTTTAACCGCCATTTCTTTATAAAACTGAAAATTCACACTGGCATCCGCCGTAGCATTTGGATGCCTCCATGAAGACATGTTGCCACCCGCACCGTGTAATAGGGCACCGAGTTTTAATTGTTTTTTCGTCATTCAGTTCCCGCCTTTGTCAAAGTTTTTTTAAAATCACCTGCTGCTTCGGAAAAAGCTTCACCTAAAAGCCAATATGATTTTCGTTTAGTCGCAGCATCCACTAGTGGGGTTAAAACAATGATTTCATTGATTCCTAAACTGTTCTGAAGTTCTAACACCTGTCTTCTTACCGTTTCTTTTGAACCGTATATAATTGCGGCTTCCTGTTCTTCTATGGAGTAAGATTCACCCGCCTGTTCTGCAAATTTTTCCGCCTGCTCAATGCTTTTAACCGTTACGTGTCTTCCGCTTTCCAGATTCACTCTAATCACTTTGCTCTCACCCTTGAGATTTTCTGCTTCCTGATCGGTTTCAGCGACAATGATCGATAGCGCTAAATGAAAGTCTTGATTGTTTCCTCCTCCATCAAGGTAGGCATTAAGTGAATTTTCCAGTTCATTTTGATCGCTGTTGATAAATTGAGCATAAACAAATGAAATGTTCAATTCTGCCGCTAACTTCGCGCTATTTTCACTCGCTCCAAGGAGAAAAAGATGTGCTGGCTCAGGAGGATTCGGGTAAGCTTTTACACCGTACAGCTCGTGTTTCTCATGTAAACTGTTATGAATGAGACTTTTTAGATCACTTAACTTCTCATGAATGCTTTGACCATCGTTTATACGTTTTTGCTGCAGCGCTCTTGTCGAAAGGGGCAGACCGCCCGGAGCTTTTCCTATTCCCAGATCCACTCTTCCTGGAGCTAAAGATGATAAAACGTTGAAGATTTCAGCAACTTTATACGGACTGTAATGTTGAAGCATAACTCCGCCAGAGCCTATTCGAATCTGATTTGTTTTTGCCAGCAGATAGGAAATGAGCGCTTCTGGCGCAGAGCCTGCTAGTTCCTCTGAATTATGATGCTCAGATACCCAAAAACGGTGATAACCCCATTTCTCGGCGAGTATTGCCAGATCCACTGTTTGTCTTAACGCATCAGCTGCTGTTTCATTGGCTCCAATTGGGCTTTGATCAAGGATGCTCAATTTTATTGACACCGTTATTTTCCTCCTTACATATTTCCTTTTGATAAGTCCTCACAGCCCATCTTATTGTGCCTCCAGAAGTCCAGTCAGCAAAAGAAGGTGCAAAAAAAGGCCCCCCAGATAAGTATAGATATCTTATCTGGAGCGCCTCCGGTTGACCAGTGGGCAATTCTTTATTCATTCAACGCTTAAAATTCTGAAATTTCAAATCCATTGAATGAATATTAATCCTATTTTTCCGATAAATCAAGTAGGTTTTATAAAAATATTCTGGTTGAATAAATTGGTCTGCTTATCAAGACATAAAAGTTCAGCTGTTTCCTGTACTAACTTGTTCACTCGTTTTTAACACAAACTGATTTTCAGGATATCTAAGACCTAAGTTCGCCCGAAGAGTCACACCTTCGTACTCAGATCTAAATAAACCCCTTTCTTGAAGGATTGGCACAACTAATTCAATAAAATCCGTCAATGAATCAGGTAAAATTGAAGGTATAATCATATATCCATCAGCTGCTCCGCCTGTAAACCACCGTTCTAGTTCATCAGCGACCTTTTCAGGCGTTCCAATAAAGTTAGCTTTTGGAGCTGCATTACTCACCTTGTTATAAAGCTCGCCTACAGTAGGATTCTCCTCCCGAATAATACGCTGAATTTTTTCATAGTCACTTTTAATGCTGTTAACCTCTCTCCAAGGAATTTCAGAAGCAGGTGTATCATGTTTAAATTGGGTCAAATCTATATTTCCAACATATCCAGATAAAAATTTAAGAGCTTGTTCAGGCATCAGTACATCTTCAAGCTGACGGAGTTTCTCTACTGCCTCCTCCTCTGTTCTTCCGATTACAGGATTTATTCCTTGCAGAATAAGAAGTTCATCTTCTGTACGTCCGAATTGGCTTAGTTTATTCTTCAGCTGAAGGTAATAAGCGCGTGCTTCTTCAAAATCAGCTTTGTGGCTAAATACAACCTCAGCACTTCGGGCTGCAAGTTTTTGACCTGGTTCAGATGATCCTGCTTGAAAAATGACAGGCTGGCCTTGCTTGGATCTCCCAATATTAAGAGGTCCCCTAATATTAAAATAGGTCCCCTCGTGATTTAACACATGAACTTTTTTTTCATCATAAAATTGACCAGTCTCTTTATCTCGAATAAATGCATCATCCTCCCACGAATCCCAAAGTCCTTTCACTACATCAATAAATTCCTCAGCCATTCTATATCGCTCATCATGAACAACATGTTTCTTCCGGCTGAAATTGAGCGCTGTCAGCCCCGTTGCATCAGCTGTCGTGACTAAATTCCATCCTGCCCTTCCTCCGCTTATATGGTCTACCGAGGCGAATTGGCGTGCAAGGATATAGGGTTCGCTGTATGTAGTTGAGGCTGTGGCTACTACACCAATTCTACTCGTCGACACAGCGATGGCAGTAATTAGAATGGCTGGGTCAAATCGATTCAAAATATGAGGGTGCGAGTTTGCATCAATAGCTAAACTATCCGCAATAAAAACAGCATCAAATTTCCCGCGTTCTGCTTCTTGTGATATTTTCTTGTAAAATGAAACATCGATGCTTGCATCTGCTTGAACATGAGGAAGACGCCATGATCCGAGATGCATGCCCGAACCTACAATATAAACAGCAAATTTCATGGTTTTGTGTTTAGCCAAATAAATCATCCCTTCACAAATGGGCAGTATCAGACGATAAGTATCAGACCATTCCGGCAACAATTTGACTACAGGCATTGAGTATCGGGTCTTTATTGATTATTTACGATTTCTTCAACAGGTTTTTTCACCGGGATTTTGGTTCCGCCAAATTCCTTCTTAATGAAGTCCTGAACTTCTTTCGAATGATAAATACTGCTTAATTTATTCAGGTTTTTATCTTTTTCGTTTTCTTTTTGAGTAACAAGAATATTAATATTAGCCTGTGTATCTTGATTGATTTCTTCATGGTAAATCGAATCTTTAATAGAATTCAGTCCAGCATCAAGAGCGACGCTGTTTCCAATTAAGGAGGCATCTACATCAGGAAGTGACCTTGCTGTCGATGAACCGTCCACCGGGACAAATTTAATATTTTTAGGATTTTCTACAATATCTTGAATCGTTCCAAATGAATCAAAATCATCTTTTAACGTAATGACACCTGCATTTCGCAATACGCGAAGAGCCCGTGCTGTGTTTGCTGGATCATTTGGAATGGCAATTTCAGCATTTTCAGGGATGTTTTCAACTGATTTCAAGTTTTCAGAATAAATGCCCATTGGTTCTAAATAAGTTGTTGCTATTGCGACTAAATCTGCATCTTTGCTTTTCACGTAATCTTGAAAATAAGATAGTGACTGAAAAGCATTCACATCAAGTTTTCCATCATTGGTTGCTTCGTTAATTTGCAGGCCGTCATTAAATTCTTTTACTTCAATCTCAATACCGGCGTCTTTCGCTGCTTTCGATTTAGAAATAAAGTTCCAAACTTGAGCATCTGAGCCCGATGATCCTACGACAATTTTGTTGTTTTCAGACGCGTTTGAGCTTAAATTGCATGCTGATAAGATAACGAATATGATTCCGGCTAGAAGTGTCATTGAAATTTTTTTCATTATTATCTCCCTTTTCAATCTTTTTTTAAAATCCATATTATTTTGTAGCCTCACCCCCTTCAAAAATTGAATAAAATAAAAACCCCTTCTAAAATAAGAAAGAGTTTCGGTTTAAAACGAATATCTCATCTTATCTTTCAAGCACATTCATGCTTGCTGGAATTGGCACAGTACTAAAAAAAGCCTGCTGCCGAGGTTTCATAGGGCCATTCCCTCCACCTCTCTAAATAAGAATATATGCTTTTACTCATTCCTAAACGATCCGTCTCCTCCTTGGTTCAAGTTTATAAATACACGAAAGGCTTTCAATCCAGTCTCAAGGTAACTAGGATGAAAGCTTCTGGTTTTCCAGTGAGCGAATTTCTATAGAAAAATTTGTTAATATCAAATTAATACAATTAATCAGATGTGTCAAGTCGGAATTTAAAATAATAGTTAGTTTTTATATTACTCAATGAAAATATCAATTATGCATAATTTAAATTATTGAATAAAATAATTGCTATGATAAAAACCGATTGACTTTTATTGGTTTCCTACCCTAAAATATACTAAAATAATCGGAATAGTCAAATTAACTCAGAAAGGTCGGCCCAGCCCTATGAACACAGAACTTATAACTAACAAAAAGAAAAGCGACATATTAAATCCTATTCTACTCCCTCGGTTAGATAAGTATTTCTAACGAATGCTCGCTTATTGGCAGGATTTCATACCACTTGTTAGAGTATGACTGGACGAGTAAAAGGGGATACTTTAAGCACTTTATTATAAGAATAGTTGTTGTAATGAACAAAAACATTGATAAAAATATGGTGGTCAAAAAGTGGTCAGGTTTGTGGTCAACGCAATTATTAATGAAAAATTTAGAATTATAAAAACCCCCTGACACCAATGGTATCAGGGGGTTGCAGATATTAATATTGAGACATATACTGTTCTCTTTCCCAAGGGTGAACTTGAGTTCTGAACATATCCCATTCAATTTCTTTTGCTTCCATGAAGTGCTCGAACAAATGCTCTCCAAGTGCATTGATGATGACTTCATCTGTTTTTAATAGGTCAAGAGCTTGAGCAAGTGTAGCAGGAAGATCAACGATTCCGTTCTCTACACGCTCTTCTTTTGTCATAACATAGATGTTGCGGTCAATCGGTTTTGGAGCCGCAAGCTTGTTTTTGATTCCGTCAAGACCTGCTGCAAGCAATACAGACATTGCTAAGTATGGGTTTGCAGAAGGGTCAACGCTTCGTACTTCTACACGAGTGCTTAGACCGCGTGAAGCTGGGATACGAATTAACGGACTTCTGTTTTGTGCTGACCATGCAACGTAGCAAGGTGCCTCGTAGCCTGGAACTAAACGTTTGTATGAGTTAACTGTCGGGTTAGTAACAGCAGTAAAGTTCGGTGCATGCTTAATGATGCCGGCGATGAAATGTTTAGCTGTTTCACTTAATTCAAGATCGCTGTTTTTGTCATAAAATGCATTTACGCCGTCAGTGAACAATGATAAGTTCATGTGCATTCCAGATCCGTTTACACCAAACAATGGTTTTGGCATGAATGTAGCATGCAGACCGTGTTTGCGGGCAATTGTTTTAACAACAAGTTTAAACGTTTGGATGTCATCACAAGCTTTTACTGCACCGGCATATTTGAAATCAATTTCATGCTGTCCAGGAGCTACCTCATGGTGAGATGCTTCGATTTCAAAGCCCATCTCTTCAAGCTCAAGCACGATGTCGCGACGGCAGTTTTCGCCAAGGTCTGTAGGAGCTAAGTCAAAATAGCCGCCATGATCATTTAATTCAAGAGTAGGTTCGCCTTTTTCATCAAGTTTGAATAAGAAGAATTCAGGTTCTGGTCCAAGATTAAAGTCCGTGAATCCAAGGTCTTCCATTTCTTTCAGCATACGTCTTAAATTGTTACGAGGGTCTCCGTCAAATGGAGTTCCATCCGGGCTGTAAATATCACAGATAAAACGAGCTACTTTCCCTTTTTCAGAAGTCCATGGGAAGATAACGAATGTATCGATATCAGGGAAAAGATACATATCAGACTCCTCAATGCGGACGAAGCCTTCGATTGAAGATCCATCAAACATACATTTGTTGTCTAAAGCTTTTTCAAGCTGACTTACTGGGATCTCAACATTTTTAATTGTTCCCAGGATGTCCGTAAACTGCAAACGGATATATTTTACGTTTTCTTCTTGTACTAATCGTACAATATCTTCTCTCGTATACTTTGCCATTTTGAAAAATCCTCTCCTAACAATACCAAGATATATATATTTTAATTTAAGTGAAGCTTACGTTCATCAGTGAAAAAATCTCGACATATCCCCCTGTCTGAGAGATGATCTTTGAAAACGCCCTGCCTGCATAAGCTCAGCTTTCAGCAATTTTCGCAGTTCAGCATCAGAGAGATCCGGTTTTTCCACTTTCTTAGGTTGTTCCTCATTCGGCAATTCAAATCGTTCTTCTTTTTTAGAAAAGATTTGCTTTATGCCTGCCATATTGACGCCTTGTTCAATAAGGCTTCTGATTTCAAGAAGTGTGTCTACATCATTAAATGAAAATAATCGTCTGTTTCCTTCTGTTCTTGCAGGAAAAATCAGGCCATTTTCTTCATAATATCGGATTTGTCTGGCAGAGAGCTCTGTCAGCTGCATGACAATTCCGATCGGGAATAAGGGCATCGTGCGTCGAATTGTATCACCCATTGTATTCCCTCCTTTTCTTAACTTATTCTTATTATATTCCATGTCATATAATGTGTCAACATTATGTTAGGAAAAATGACATCGAATTTAAATATGGATTAGTTCTTTTTGCAGAAGATGATCTATCGCTGAACATATGGCAATTTTCACATGAGAATAGGTTAATCCTCCCTGCACATAGGCTGTAAACGGCGCACGCAGCGGTCCGTCTGCTGAAAGTTCAATGCTTGCACCCTGAATAAATGTACCTGCAGCCATTATGACGTCATTTTCATAGCCCGGCATATAACTAGGGTATGGCGTGACATGCGAGTTAATTGGGGATGCGTACTGAATGGCCTGACAAAAAGCAACCATTAAATCCGCCTGATTAAACTGAACCGATTGAATTAAATCAGTCCTGACAGCATCCCAGGAAGGATTTGTATTGAGCCCTGCCATTTCAAGGATTGCCGCAGTAAAAACTGCCCCTTTAAGAGCTTGAGCGACTACATGAGGCGCAAGGAAAAAGCCCTGATACATTTCCTGAAGACTATATAATGAAGCACCTGCTTCTGCTCCGATGCCCGGTGATGTCATCCTGTATGAGCAAGCCTCAATTAAATCCGCTCTTCCTACTAAATATCCTCCTGTCTTAGCGAGCCCCCCGCCGGGATTTTTAATTAGTGAACCCGCCATTAAGTCCGCACCTGCATGACATGGTTCCAGCTCCTCCACAAATTCCCCGTAGCAATTATCAACGAAAACAACAATATCTTTTTTAATTGATTTGACAAAATCAATCATTTCTTTAATCTCAGTAATTGTGTATGACGGTCTAGTTGCATACCCTTTTGAACGCTGAATGCCGATCATTTTTGTTTTATCTGTTATTGATGCCCTGACTGTTTCGAAATCAACGCTTCCGTCTGCTTTTAAATCTACTGCTTTATAGCCAATTTTAAATTCACTGAGCGAACCGACTCCGCTCCCGCGAATCCCGACAATCTCTTCAAGGGTATCATATGGTTTTCCAGTTATGTAAAGGAGCTCATCAAATGGACGAAGAACTCCAAACAAGGCGATCGAGATTGCATGTGTGCCAGAAATAATTTGAGGACGCACAAGCCCTGCTTCTCCCCCAAACACATCAGCGTATATTTTTTCAAGAGTGTCCCGTCCGTGATCATCATACCCGTAGCCTGTTGAAGGAATAAAGTGCGAATCACTGACTCTGTGATCTCTGTAGCTTTTTAGAACACGATATTGATTGATCTCCATTCTTTCGTCGATTTCTTTATGAACCTGAGCGATTTTTTCTTCTGCCTGTTTCGATAGCTGTGATATTTTCTCACCAAATTTTAGTTGTTTAAACATTGCTGCTGCCCTTTCTATTGTACATCTGTATATGCCCGGCAACTGAATGCGTCGGCAAATAATGTCCTTGTATTTCGTAGTGGTTTGTTTCTTCATTAAACATGAAATGCCCGACCATCGTTTCAGTCTTTATAAGCGATAGCAGTCTGCCTTCACTTGCAGGCACTTCAATGCTGAATGGCTCCATTTGTTCGACTGAAACAGATTGTATCTTCTTTTTAAGAAGTCTGACGTCACTCTCACTGAAAGCACTGATTTGAACATGTTCAGCTTTTGGCGATGGAACAAACTCAACTGACTGCTTATCTTTTTTATTGTACACTGTCAGAACCGGTATGGCTGAAACCTTCAATTCATCCAGCAGCTTGTAAACCGTTTTTTCATGATTTTGATAGTCATCGTTTGAACTGTCAACAATATGCAGAATGAGATCTGCTTCTTTCACTTCTTCTAATGTAGAGCGGAATGCTGCAACTAATGTTGTCGGCAAATCCTGAATAAACCCGACGGTATCTGTAAGCAAGGCTTGATATCCCGAAGGCAGCGTCATTTTCCTTGTCATTGGATCTAATGTAGCAAACAGTAAATCCTCTTCAAATGTGCCTGCATCTGTAATTCTGTTAAAAAGAGTAGATTTGCCTGCATTAGTATAGCCTACGAGGGCAATTTGGAATGCCTGATTTTTCTTTCTTCTTTCGCGGTATCGATTGCGGTGGCTCACTATAGCAGAAAGCTGCAGTTTGATTTCATGTATCCTGCTTCTAATATGCCTTCTGTCTGTTTCAAGCTGAGTTTCACCTGGCCCTCTAGTACCGATTCCTCCGCCTTGGCGGGATAGATTTATACCTTGTCCGCTCAGCCTCGGCAATAAGTATTGAAGCTGCGCAAGTTCAACCTGCAGCTTGCCTTCTCTCGATTTGGCACGAGTCGCAAAAATATCAAGAATTAATTGTGTCCGGTCGATTATTTTTATATCAAGTGCAGCCGTCAAATTACGCTGCTGGCTTGGGGAAAGCTCATCGTTAAAAATAATTAAATCCGGTTCAAGTTCTTCTGATAGAGCGATCAGCTCCTCAACTTTGCCTTTCCCTATGTATGTAGCCGGATGTATTCTTTCTCTCTTTTGAGACAGCTGAATCATCACTTCACCATTTGCTGTTTTCGTTAATGAAGCAAGCTCGCTCATCGTATATTGAAAGGCCTCGTCATCTAATTTCGGAAGCTGACAGCCAACCAGAATGACTTTTTCAATTTCAGAATATATGTTCTCTTTCAAACGTGTATCATCCTTTTCAGCAATAATTTTGCATTACCATCATAACAAAAAAAACACGAATTCACTAATTGTTTCCTATATAGAAAGGTTTATGAAAGAAAATGGTTGCATTTCCCCTTAACGCCGTATAAAATCAAAACGGTTACATCTTGAGAGCGTATTAGCAAAGGGGATTCAGGCCATGACATGGGAAGTATTGAGCATCATTGGAACGATTGCATTTGCCGTCAGCGGAGCGATTGTTGCGATGGAAGAAGAATATGATATTTTAGGAGTATATATATTAGGAATCGTTACCGCATTTGGAGGCGGTGCAATCAGAAATTTGCTGATCGGTGTTCCGGTATCTGCGCTATGGGAACAGGGAATGCTTTTTCAAATTGCTTTGATTGCAATGACAACCGTTTTCTTATTCCCGAATAACTTACTTAAACACTGGCAGAAATGGGGAAATCTCACGGATGCCATTGGATTATCAGCATTTGCCATTCAAGGTGCCCTATATGCGACACAAATGAATCACCCTATAAGTGCAGTTGTTGTAGCAGCAGTCTTAACGGGCAGCGGAGGCGGAATCATCCGTGACCTTTTGGCAGGACGCAAACCGCTTGTGTTAAAATCAGAAATTTACGCAGTATGGGCAATCCTTGCCGGTCTTGTCATCGGATTTGACCTTGCCGAGTCTGCCATACAATTATACACCTTATTTATATTGCTTGTGGTATGCAGAGTGCTTTCTTATACGAATAAATGGAGTTTGCCGAATAAATCCCTTCATCATTAAGAAAAGCAGCATGTCCTTGATCATATCAGTTCTAATCAGAATAAATAAATGCTGACACGATAAAAAAGCCGCAGATTGCGGCTTTATTCTTTTATGACGAGATCCTGGCTTTTGATTGTCACCAGGTCATCCCGCTGATATTGATCTGATGAAAGAAGTCTCATCGCCTGGGATCTGATGGATTTCTCAATGACATTTCGGACATATCTGCCGTTTGAAAACTTAGCAGGCGCCATGTTTGTTTTAATCATGTTTAAATGATCACGCAGCTTCCACTCTGCTTCTTTGCTGAATGTGTATTCCCTTTCATTCATCATTCTTTTCGAGATCTCCATCAGCTGTTCTACAGAATAATCCGGAAAATCCACGACCAGGGGAAATCTTGAATGAAGACCTGGATTAAGAGACAGGAAATGATCCATTTCTTTTGAATAGCCCGCTAAAATCAGGACAAATTCATGCTGCTTATCCTCCATATGCTTAACAAGCGTATCAATCGCTTCTTTGCCGAAATCCTTTTCTCCTCCGCGTGCAAGTGAATATGCTTCATCTATAAAAAGAATCCCGCCCAGCGATTTTTTTATCAGATCTCTTGTTTTTTGTGCTGTATGTCCAATGTATTCTCCGACTAAATCTGCCCTTTCAGCTTCAATCAAATGTCCTTTTGAGAGCACATTCATTTGAAAAAACAATTTGCCTATCAGCCTGGCAACTGTTGTTTTGCCTGTTCCCGGATTTCCTTTGAACATCATATGAAGGGATTGCTTTCCAGCCTTTAAGCCTTGTTCCTCACGCTTCTTGTTGATGTAAATCCATGCATAAATTTCTTTTAGCATCCGTTTCATTTCTTCCATGCCCACAAGAGTGTTTAATTCAGCTTCCATTTCATTAAGAATGACATGCTGAGGCTGTGTTTTCGGAATTTTTATTTCATAAGTTGATGTTTCGCTGATTTTCTCTTGATACGTCTTTTTTTGCCCATTCAAAATCACATTAATTTGACCATTGTTTTTAAATGTGACTGCTTGATCCAAAGATGTTCACCTCACATTCTTTTACTACTATACGTCGCACGGGGCAAAATCGTGACAAATGCCTATATAAAAATATGAAAATAATTTTACTAATTGAAAAAAATGTTGATACATGCGATGTTTTGTAGTATTATGCGCTTTCCCGAGAAATATTCCCGCTTATTTGCTAATGCAATATAGATGTAAATATATTTAAAGTCAAAAATAAAAGCAGCCTCCAAGGTGCTGAAGACTGCTTTCATTTCTCTATTCTAATTCAAGTGATACATTTTTCTGAGGTGCAAATGTTGAGATTGCATGCTTATAAATAAGCTGCTGCTTTCCTTCTGTTTCTAAAAGAACCGTAAAGTTATCAAATCCTTTGACAAGCCCTCTTAATTGAAAGCCGTTTAACAGGAATACTGTTACAAAGGTACCGTCTCTACGGATATTATTTAATACTTGATCTTGAATATTTACTGTTGTTTTCATGTTTCGTCCTCCTCTTTTCTCTATGTGTTATGTATTCGCGCTTAAATTAAGCTTTCCTGCTATATATGTAAAAATTTCATTGAATCTCAGTTCCATATCCAGCGGGTGGCTCATATCGAACCATTTCACATCCATTTTATTGCGGAACCAGGTAAGCTGGCGTTTAGCATATCTTCTGGAATTTTGTTTAAGCTGCTCTTTTGCATCTTCAAGGGAAACAGCACCGTCAAAATAGGCATACAATTCTTTATAGCCTATCGCCTGAATGGATTGGCAATCCCTCAGCCCAAGATCATAGAGATTTTTCACTTCTTTAATCAGACCCTGATCCATCATGAGGTCTACTCTTAAATTAATTCTTTCGTAGAGCTGTTCTCTTTCCATTGTAAGACCTACAACCACGACATCGTACAGCAGAACCTTCTCTTGTTCCGCAAGAAAATCTGTCATTGTTTTGCCTGTACAATGAAAAATCTCCAGCGCCCTGATAACACGCCTTACATTATTGGGATGAATTCTTCCGGCAGACACAGAATCAATTTCAGCGAGTTTTTCATGTATCACTTCGTTGCCAAATTCAGCCGCTTCAGCTTCAAGTTGTTTCCTGAAAGCTGGATCAGAGGCGATGTCAGTGAACTGATAGTCGTATATGACAGATTGTATATATAATCCAGTTCCGCCGACGATGATAGGCATTTTGTTCCTTGCGTGAATGTCTGAAATTAATGGACGGGCAATTTCCTGAAATTCAGCAGATGAAAAATCTTCTTCTGGATTTTTTATATCAATAAGATGATGCTGTATTCCGTCCATTTCATCCGGACTTATTTTTGCAGTGCCTATATCAAGTCCGCGGTATACCTGCATGCTGTCACCGCTGATAATTTCCCCGTTTAGTTTTTTTGCGAGCTGTATACTCAAATTGGTTTTGCCAACAGCTGTCGGTCCAATAATTACAACCAGCTTCTCTTTCTTCAACTTGCAACCACTCTTTCATACCTTATAGTCTGCTTTTCAACATCTTATCACTTTAAATCAGTGAATACCAGTTTATTATTTCCAGTTTTCTGTTCAGCCAAACGATTGATAGTCAATAACCGATTGGTCCGCTTGTTCGGCCATTAAATAAATGCTGATGAACAGGCTTCTGCTGTTCTGAATAGACAACACCGCCAAACTCGACAGGCTCCGCTTCTGTATAGTTCCTGTACGTTTTCCCGGAAAATAAGTGATAGTGGGTTCCATCCAGCATTGGAATAGGAGGGCCTGTTTTTACATAAAAACGGTGATAATGCTGATTATCAAACGTTGTTAATCCTTCAACATAATGAAAATGTTGATCATAAGAATTTCCGTTCAGAGGTTTTGAAAACCCAAGTACATAATGATAATGATTTTCTTTATAATCAGTGACTCCCTGATAAAAGTGAGCATGCGGAACCGGAAGCTGCTGCCGGTAACAGTCCATTTGAAAACACTCCTTTTCTCTTTATCATTCAGACTATGAAAGGATAAGGAATTAGGCGCATGAATCAGGAAAATAAATGCAGCAGTCTAGGAACTAAAGGTTAATTATTATTTTTCAGTTTTAATCCGAAATTTAAGGGAATTTAATCAGTAATTCATTTAGTAGGAGGGCCTGTTGCATGTTTCAGCTAGAGGATATGATCACATTTTTTTGGGCTTTCTTTTTCGTGCTTCCAATCGTAGCATTTATCCATCAGCTGGGACACTTTGTCTTCGTTTGGATGTTTGGGGGCAAAGCCGTATTTATACTAGGCAGAGGGAAACTTCTATTCAGAATAGGAAAACTTGAAGTCAATCAATACTATTTTTTAGATTCCTTTTGTCAATACGACAGTTTAAAATGGGATAATCGCTACACACACGCATTTGTCTATGCCGGCGGGTCTCTATTTAATCTATTAGCTATTTTGATTGTTAATACCTTGATCCACACTGGTATTCTTGAACCGCATATATTTTTCTACCAGTTTGTTTATTTTTCCGTTTACTTTGTGTTCTTTTCGTTGCTTCCATTTAAATACTCAGAAAATCACTCGTCTGACGGGCGGTCTATATATGATGTGTTCAAATATGGCAAAAGCTGCAGTCAACTTGATTAGAAAAAATAAAAGGAAAGCCGGCCGGCTTTCCTTTTTACATGATGCGCTTAAACATCTTTTCCATCTCATACGTTGAATAATGAATAATAATCGGTCTTCCATGCGGGCAAGTAAAAGGATCTGTTGTTTTTCTGAGCGTTTCGAGCAACGCAAACATTTCATCATTGCGGAGATGATGATTGGCTTTAATGGCAGCCTTGCAGCTCATCATGATCGCAGCTTCTTCACGGAGCTTTTTAATATCCGCCTGTTTATGACCTAGCACTTCCTGAATGATTTCCTCAATTAACTCCCCCTCGTCTCCGCGCGGGAACCATTGCGGATGAGAGCGCACAATAAAACTATTTCCCCCAAATGGCTCAAGGAAGATTCCCACTTCAGCAAGTGCCTGCATTTTCTCGTTTATGATCAAAGCTTCATCTGCTGAATAGTGAATCGTAATCGGAACAAGGAGCTCTTGGACTTCAGTTGCAACTTGTCCTACTTTTTCTTTAAAGTATTCATAATTGATTCTTTCCTGTGCCGCGTGCTGATCGATAATATATAATCCAGTCTCATTTTGGGCAAGAATATACGTTCCGTGCATTTGGCCTATCGGATATAGAACTGGAACTCTTGGTTCAGCATCTGCTGCTTTCGGTTCTTCTTCATAAAAATCAGCTGGCTGTTCATCGTAAGTTTCAAGTTCCTCTTCAATAACTGGAGGACTTTGTTCTGTGATTTCCTCTTTTGGTTCCGAAGCTTCATCCAGTTCAATCTCCGGCTTTTCCATGACCTGCTGAACATATACAGCTGACAGCGGCTTTTTTTCAGCATGACTGAACGTAAATGTCTGCTGTTCATCAAAACTTTTTTCTTTCCGCTTAGGCAAAACAGCTTCAGGAATCAGCTTTTGATGAGAGAATGCTTCCTTAATGCCTGCTGTAATCAGTTCATTCAATTCTGCCTCTTTGCTTAACCTGACTTCCATTTTGGCAGGATGAACGTTTACGTCGACTAAAATAGGATCCATGTTGATTTCCAGAAAGACAATTGGAAACCGGCCGATTGGAAGCAGGGTATGATAGCCTTGCTGAATGGCTTTTACAAGAGGATAGTTTTTTATAAATCTGCCATTAACGATTGTTGATATATAGTTTCTGGATGCTCTTGTGATTTCAGGCAGAGAAATATAGCCTTTCACTTCAAAATCAAGAGACTGTAAGTTAATAGGAATCATTTTCTTTGCGATTGTAAGCCCATAAATGCCCGCAATAACCTGACGCACATCGCCGTTCCCGCTCGTATGCAGCATTTGCTTTCCATTATGAGTAAGCTTGAAAGAAATGGATGGGTTTGACAGGGCCAAACGGTTGACAACATCTGTAATGTTCCCAAGCTCGGTATGAACGGTTTTCACATATTTTAAACGGGCTGGTGTGTTGAAAAATAAATTCGTCACAGTAAGGTCGCTGCCTTTTCTGCTTGAAGCAGCCTCATGGATCTCTACCTTTCCTCCTGATAGAACCATTCTTGTCCCTGCACCAGACCCTGTGCTTGTTTTTAACTCAATATGGGAAACAGACGCAATACTCGGCAAAGCCTCTCCCCTGAATCCCAAAGTCCGGATCCGGAAAAGATCGTTTTCGTCTTTGATTTTGCTTGTAGCATGTCTGTGAAAAGCGTTCAGACAATCCTCAGGCAAAATGCCGTCTCCATTATCAATGATTCGGATCTTGCTTAAGCCTGCTTCTTCTATGTGAATTTCAATGACCGTACTGCCGGCATCAATGCTATTTTCCGTTAATTCCTTTACAACAGAAGCCGGACGTTCGACAACTTCTCCGGCGGCTATCTTATTTGATAGTGAATCGTCAAGGCGAATGATTTTCCCCATGCTGTTCACCTCTTCATTATTTTAATTTTTTTTGGATTTGATAGAGTTCATTCATTGCATCAAGCGGAGTCATTTCAAGCAGGTTAATGGCCCGAAGCTGCTCAAGCACCAGCATGTCTTTTTTCGGAACTTGTCTGCTCTCTTTCTTTGCAGGCTGTTCATTAAAAAAGGAGAGCTGAGCTTCATCGCTTTTAATTGTTTCCTTCTTCTCTATGACCGATGCAGGGACTTTTACTGTTTGCTCGGCTTCTAAACTTTCTAAAATTTCTTTTGCTCTGGCAATCAGCTCAGCCGGCAGTTCTGCAAGCTCGGCAACATGAATTCCATAACTTTTATCTGCCGGACCTTCCTCTATTTTGTGCAGGAACACAACCTTGCCGTTTTCTTCTATGGCCGATACATGAACATTCTGAAGCTGCGGCAATCCCTCAGCAAGGCTAGTCAGCTCATGATAATGCGTGGAGAACAGCGTTTTAGCACCGATATGATGGTGAATATGTTCAATAATGGCCTGAGCAAGCGCCATTCCATCATAAGTAGAGGTCCCCCGCCCGATTTCATCAAATAGGATTAAGCTGTTATCCGTAGCATTGACAATGGCATTTTTTGCTTCCAGCATTTCAACCATAAAGGTACTCTGTCCTGATATTAAATCATCAGCAGCGCCTATTCTGGTGAAAATCTGATCAAAGATCGGCAGGACAGCTTCTGAAGCAGGAACAAAACACCCGATTTGAGCCAGAATAGACGTCAAAGCAACCTGTCTCATATACGTGCTCTTACCGGACATATTTGGCCCCGTAATCAAGAGCATTCCGCGTTCATTTGAGAAATAACAATCGTTTGGAACATATTCCTGGGAATTCATTACTTTTTCAACGACTGGATGTCTGCCGTCCTTAATGAACAGCTCTTGATCTGAAAAAGAAGGTTTGGAGTAATGTCTTTTTTCACTGATGACAGCAAAGCACTGCAGCACATCGAGCTCACTTATGCACTTTGATAAGGATTGAAGTCTTGGAATAAATTCTTTAACTTGTTCCCGGAGCTTTACAAATAATTCATATTCGATATCTACCATTTTTTCTTCTGCTTCAAGAATGAGGGTTTCTTTTTCTTTAAGCTCAGGTGTTATGAATCTTTCAGCGTTTGTCAGTGTTTGCTTCCGTGTATATCTGCCTTCTTCAAGCAAGTGGACATTCGCTCTAGTCACTTCGATATAGTAGCCGAATACTCTGTTGAACCCAATTTTCAGCGATTTAATGCCTGTACGCATCCGCTCTTGCTGTTCAAGCTCTGCTATCCATGATTTGCCGTTTCTGCTGGCATCCCTGAATTGATCAAGCTGTTCATGAAAGCCGTCTTTCATGATGTTGCCGTCTTTAATAGACAGCGACGGATTCTCTACTAACGCTGCATCAAGCAAGTCTGTCAGTTCTGTGCAAGGATCAATTTTTCCTGCCATTTCATTTATTTGATTATGCTTTACTGTTGTTAGCACTTCTTTTATTGCAGGCACCTGCTGCAGTGATTTCTTCAGCTGGATTAAGTCTCTGGCATTAACATTGCCGAATGCTACTCTCCCGGCGAGCCGTTCAAGATCATAGACTTCTTTTAGCCGTTCTCTGAGATCTTCGCGTTCAAAATAGTGGTCAATCAAGGATTGAACCATTTGAAGACGGCTTTCGATTTCATTTTTAGACAGCAAAGGCCGATCAATCCACTGCTTGAGCATTCTTGCCCCCATTGCTGTTTTTGTCTCATCAAGCAGCCAGAGCAGCGACCCTTTTTTGCCTTTAGAACGGATCGTTTCCGTCAGCTCCAAATTGCGCTTTGAATACAAATCAATTTTCATGAAATCCTGCAGCTGATAGACTTTTACTTTTTGCAGATGATCAAGGCTTCTCTTTTGCGTTTTCTTCAAATAGTTGTGAAGTCTGCCGAAGGTTTCTTTTAATCTCGCATCTTCCAGGTGACCAATTATCGCTTCAATTTTCTCTGTGCCCGCATCGATTTCAAACGAAACGGTCACTCTGGATCTTTCAGCGATTTTTTTTATATATGATTCAGGAAAATCAGAATGCACAACTAATTCCTTTGCACCCAGAGAATACATTTCATTAATAATGTCATCTATATGATTTAATAAGGTCACTTGGTTTTCACCAGTGGATAGATCTGTAACGGCGAAACCAAACTTAGAAGGAAATTCAGTTACAGAAGCTAAGTAATTATTTTCCCGCTCCTGCAGACCTTTTCCGTTCATAACCGTTCCAGGTGTGATCAGCTGTACAACTTCACGCCGGACAACACCCTTCGCCTGTTTTGGATCTTCTGTTTGTTCACATATGGCAACCTTGTAGCCTTTTTCAATTAATGATTCTATATATCCGGGAGCAGAGTGATAAGGTACACCGCACATTGGAATACGTTCGGCTCCCCCGCCATCTCTGCTCGTTAATGTAATTTCAAGTTCAGCAGATGCTCTTTTGGCATCTTCAAAAAACATTTCATAAAAATCGCCTAAACGAAAAAATAAAAAGGCATCCTGATACTCTGCCTTTATTTTTAGATATTGCTGTATCATCGGCGTATATGTAGCCATTGTAATCCCCCATTGCATTTGCGTACGTTTCAAAACAAACTTTATTATAACATACATAGGGGATTTTTTGCTTTGGCGAATCCCGGAAGGTTGTCCCCGAAATAAGCATGTAATTTCTTAGTGACTCCAATATAAAAAAAGGCTTTTTTTTGAATAGATTGTTGTTTTCGGTTATTAATGTTGTCCGTTCCTTTCCGCGGTCCGGTGTGAGTCTCTTCGGCATGCCTGCGTGGTCTCCCATTTCGCTCTATTTCCCGCAGGAGTCAGGTTCCTTCCGCTGTTATCTCCTAATGGGTTCAAATATATCTGTTCTTAGAACAACAATTTACGAAAAGAGCATTAAAAAAAGAAAAACCAGGAAGATAATTCTCCCTAGTTTCCTCTTATTCTTCGTCTCCGCCTACTAAAAATTCCGGATTCAAATCTTCAAACTCATCATCGAGATCTTCTTCCCAGTCTTCATCCGGTTCAGCAAAGGCTTCTGTATTAATTGCGACAACGACCTTTGTCTCACCGACCACTTCCGCCAAAAACTCACGCTCAGCCGAAACAACAACCTTGCTTCCGTTAGGAGAAATATTGACCTCCATGCAATTTGGCTGCTGCATCACTTTTGCGATAACTTCATGCTCATCGTCCAAAAAGTTGTTATCTTTATATTTCAACTTAATGACGTCTACATAAGAAACTTTTTCAGTGACAACTTCTGTTTTCGTATTATCAGCATACGAATACCATACATTGATGTCGTAAGTACCTTCAACCTCGACTGTTTTCCCAACCTTTTTTGCATCATATTTATGGTTGATCAGCCAGCCTCCTAGAATGCTTGTTGGTTTTTGCGAAGGAGCAATGCTGTGCGTGGATTGAGTAAACTTCTTGCCTTTCGCAACTATCGCTTTCGTAATTATTTCTCTGTATTCAGCCATTCGTACATACCCTCCTCAATCAATCTTCATTTAATCCTATGCTGGGCTAGTATGGTTTGTGCTACTAATATAAAGGAATAAATAATATGTTCCACCAATACATGAATCGGTATAGTTCATTGTATGCGTGTACGCCCAGATATGTGCCTAAATTTTGAAAAGAAAAAGCGGAATTGTCCGGTAATCCTCAGTTGGGCACTAAGGTTTTGGCAGCAAAGGCTGTTTTTGCCTTTGCTGCTGGGTCCAGAGGTTATAATGATTATTTAGAACATAGTTTAATTAAATATTTATTTGCAGGATTGATTGTGTTTTTGGCTATTGCTGGGGTTAAATGCGGTAAAAATAAATCTTCATGAGCACTTTATCCGAATTAATTAGTTTAAAAGAAACTGCAGATTTGCTCTCTTAACAAAATAAAAAAAACACACTGCTTTGAACAGTGTGCTCCTCTTTTAGTGACAGGCTGAACCTGGTGAGTTATTTAATTTTGAACCTGTTTCACCGCTTAACAGATCTCCGCCGGTTGTGCGGATGATTTCATCTGTCACATGGTTTGAGACCGTGACTGCAATCAATTGAAGCAAATCGTTCACTTCAACTTGAGATTCTTTGAATTCCTGAATAATCGGAAGTTCATCTAATTCTGCCTGAATTTTATCGATTTTGTCTTCTACCTGCTTCAGTGCTTCCTGCTTGCTGTAATGCTGGAAGTTAACAGCCTGTTTTTGAAGGCTCTTGATGCTTGCTACTTTTTCGCGGATTTTTTGGTTCTCATTGATTTGTGCTTCTGCTTTTTTGAAAAATTCAACCTCTTTCGTATCAGCAACCATTTGTGCTAATTCGCGGGCTTTTGCTACGATTTCTTCTTTAGTATATAATGACATCCCCTATTTCACCTCTATCGCTTCTTCTACCATTTCCCCATCTAAAGACCACGTTTTTGCTTTGTTTATTTTCACTTTTACAATTTGGCCGACAGCAGACTTTGGACCTTTAAAGTTTACAAGTTTGCTTTTTGTTGTATATCCTGCAAGAACTTCTGGGTTATTTTTGCTTTCCCCTTCTACAAGCACTTCTACAACCTGACCTTCGTATTCCATCATTTTTTTAGCTGAAATTTCTTTTACAAGATCATTCAGCTTTTGAAGACGGGCTTTCTTTACTTCCATCGGAACATTATCCTGCATTTTCGCTGCAGGCGTCCCTTCACGCGGAGAGTAAATGAACGTATAGGCACTGTCGAATTCAACTTCACGGTACATAGACAGCGTTTCTTCAAATTGCTCGTCTGTTTCATTTGGGAAACCTACAATGATATCAGTAGTCAAAGAAGCCGTTGGAATCGCTTCCTTAATTTTTTTAACTAATGTCATATATTTTTCCCGGTCATATTTGCGTGCCATCAGCTTTAGGATCTCAGAGCTTCCTGACTGAACAGGCAAATGAATATGATCAAGCAGGTTGCCGCCTTTAGCAAGCACCTCAATCAGATGATCATCAAAATCACGCGGGTGACTTGTTGTAAAGCGGACACGGGCTACATCGATTTTTCGGATTTCATCCATTAAATCGCCGAGGCCGTATGAAATGTCCTCAAAATCCTTCCCATATGCGTTTACATTCTGGCCAAGGAGTGTAATTTCCTTATATCCGCTGGCAGCAAGCTGGCGTACTTCCTGAATGATCTCCTCAGGCCGTCTGCTTCTTTCTTTTCCGCGTGTATACGGAACGATGCAGTACGTACAGAATTTATCACAGCCAAACATGATATTGACCCATGCTTTGACATTTCCTTTACGCTCTCGAGGGAGGTTTTCGATAACGTCCCCTTCTTTAGACCAAACTTCGATGACCATTTCTTTTGACATGTATGCGTCTTTAAGAATATTAGGCAGGCGGTGAATGTTATGCGTCCCAAAAATCATGTCAACATGCTGATGTTTTTTCATGATTCTTGTAACAACTGATTCTTCCTGCGACATACATCCGCAAACACCGATTAATAACCCTGGTTTTTCTCTTTTTAGAGACTTAAGATGGCCGATTTCACCAAATACTTTGTTTTCTGCATTTTCACGGATGGCACATGTGTTCAGAAGAATTACATCTGCATCTTCTGTTGTGTTCGTAGCTTCATAGCCGAGTGCCATGAAAATTCCAGCCATGACTTCAGTATCGTGCTCGTTCATTTGACAGCCATATGTGCGGATCAGAAATTTCTTTCCGTTCCCAAGGCCTCTGAACTCTTCTGAAATGCTGAAATCATTTTGGTATTTCACTTCCTCTTTGCCGCGCTTTTTAGCATCCTTTAAGGAAGGTGGCATATAAACGGCTTGGAAATACTTACTGTAGTCCTTTTCGGATTTTTTGTCCGCCGGATTTACCTGTGTATTTTCCAAACGCTGCTTTTCATTCATGTAAAACAGTCTCCTTTCAAGCCCTTCTAACCCTACTCTCCAAGTGAGAGTATACCAATTTTATAGTATATATGTTCTTAATGAACAAAACAATATAGAAATCAAGAAAGGACATACATATATAGTAAATGAAACGGGTAAAAAAGAAAAGCGGATCCTCCTGCATAGCTTCGGGTTAAAGGGAAACAGGTCTCATCACTTTTAGCTTTTACAGCTCCAAAAAAGAGAGGCCAATAGCCTCTCTATCATTACTTCAAAATGTTTAACTCTTTTGCAGCTTTCTCAAAGATATCTAAAGCTTTCTGAAGCTCTTCTTTTGAATGCTCAGCCGTTACGATTGTGCGAACGCGTGCCTGTCCTTTTGCCACAGTCGGGAATGCAATCCCCTGTGCAAAGACGCCATATTCTCTAAGTTTATCAGAGAATTGATGAGACAGTGCTTCATCGCCCACGATAACAGGCGTTACCGGTGTTTCGCTTTTACCTGTATCAAAACCGAGATCTTCAAGGCCTTTTTTGAAGAATTTTGCGTTATCCCAAAGCTTATCAATCAGCTCAGGCTCTTCTATAAGAACATTGATCGCTTCTATACAGGCAGCTGTTACTGCTGGAGGATGAGATGTACTGAATAAAAATGGACGTCCTTTTTGAATCAGATAATCAATCAGGGTACGCGTGCTTGCTACATATCCTCCCAGTACACCAACTGCTTTACTTAATGTCCCAACTTGAATATGTACACGTCCGTCAAGACCGAAATGGTTGACTGTGCCGCGGCCGTTTTGTCCAAGTACACCTGAAGCATGTGCATCGTCAACCATAACAAGTGCATCGTACTTTTCGGCAAGTTCAACAATTTCAGGAAGAGGTGCAATATTTCCATCCATCGAGAAGACGCCATCTGTTACGATTAAACGGACTCTGTAGTCTGCTGATTCTTTTAACGCTCTCTCTAAATCTGCCACATCAACGTGGTTGTATACTTTGCGGGCAGCCTTTGTTAAACGGATGCCATCGATAATGGAAGCATGGTTCAGAGAATCTGAAATCACTACATCTTCTTTTGTCAAAATAGACGACAGCACACCCTGGTTTGTTGTAAAGCCTGATTGAAACACAAGTGCTGCTTCTGTATGTTTAAATTCAGCAAGCTTTGTTTCAAGCTCTTCATGCATGGTAAAAGTGCCGGCAATCGTTCTTACCGATCCGGTTCCCGCTCCAAATTTTTCTGCTGCTTTGATTGATGCTTCTACAAGTCTAGGATGTGTTGTTAAACCTAAATAATTGTTAGAAGATAATTGAATTAATTCTTTCCCATCAATGACAACTCTTGACGCCTGGTCTGATTCGAGCGGAATCAGCGTCCGGAATGTTCCTTGCTGTTTCATTTCATCAAGTTCTGCCTGCAAATATTCAAAACCTTTCATCATAGCCCCTCCATTTTCATTCTAATTTTTCATAATAACAGTCAGTAAAATCTCCGCTTTTATGGTTATGTATATTGTTTAGAAAAATGAGGCGGGTTTACTGCCGGTAACAGCTTATCGACAGGGGGATGAATCATCCCCCCAGCTGGAAAAATACATTATGGGTGTAATACGACTTTACCACATTTTCCTTCGATCATTAAATCAAAGCCTTTTTTAAAATCATCTAAAGAAAAATGATGAGTAATCAACGGCGTTACATCAACTTGCCCTGATTTTAAAAGTCTTGAAACCTGCTGCCATGTTTCATACATTTTTCTGCCCGTAATTCCTTGTACCGTGATTCCTTTAAAAACGATGTCATTGGTAATATCAATTTCAACTGGACGGACAGGGAGGCTCAGGATCGAAACACGTCCGCCATTTGTGACCATTTTGAAACCTTGATCCATTGCAATTGGATGGCCTGACATTTCACAGACCACATCTACTCCGTTGCCGTCTGTTAATTCATTGATTTTCGCCAAAGGATCCTCATTTTTTGAATTAATGACAGTTGTTGCTCCCATTTCTTTTGCTAAATTCAAGCGATAATCGTTCAAATCAAGCGCAATGACCTGTGATGCTCCAGCTGCTTTTGCAACACCGACAGCCATAATCCCGATTGGGCCGCATCCAATGACAGCAACACTTTTCCCTGCAACATCACCTGCTAAAACAGTGTGCACCGCATTTCCCATCGGTTCTTGAATGGATGCTACATCAAACGGCATTTCCTTCGGATTTTTCCATAGATTCACTGCAGGCAAAGCCACATACTCTGCAAAGCATCCGTCTGTATCCACACCAATAATTTTCGTGTTTTTACAAATATGATACTGTCCTGTTAAACATTGAGGACATTCATAGCAGACTAGATGAGTTTCAGCGGAAACAAAATCTCCGATTTCAACACTTGTTACTTTACTTCCTATTTCAACGACTTCACCTGAGAATTCATGGCCAAATACATAAGGCGGATTCACTCTGCTTTCCGACCATGCATCCCAAGTATATATATGAACATCTGTACCGCAGATTGAAGTAGCTTTAACTTTGATTAATACTTCATTTTCATTAATCTGAGGGATATCTACTATCTGCAGCTCAGCACCAAAGCCTCTGTGGTGCTTAACGATTGCTTTCATTTTTCCATTCACAATGAACACTCCTTGTTCCAAAAACCATCAATTTTTTATGAGTATATATGAAATTTTATCATCCATAAATAATGGTGTAAAGGAGGCTGTCCACTCCGTGTAGACATTTGAACACATGAGGAAAAAACTCGATTATTTTTTTTAAAACGTAAACTCAGGTAAAAAAACGCCTATCAATAAGATAGACGTTTTTTCCCATTACATAAACTCTGAAAGCAATTCGTTGAATTTCTCTTCGCTGATTTGCAGATCAGCATGGGATAAAGGCGTTTCACTGTAGTTATGAACTAGCTCCTGATAAGAAGGCTGATTCTTGTTCTGATAAATTAAACCAGTAACAAGTCCGTTTTTCTCCATCAGCGTCTGCATGGCAGTCATGCGGTTTGATGGATCATACCCTTCAATATCACTCAGCTTTGTAAGATTTTCTTTAAACCAGTCATATGTGTTGATTTTGTTGTAAGTGACACATGGACTGAAAACATTGATTAATGAAAATCCTTTATGATTGATTCCTGCTTCAATGATGGAAGTTAAATCTTTCAAATCAGTTGAAAAGCTTTGTGCTACAAACGTTGCACCTGCCGTAAGGGCCATCTCCATTACTGATAAAGAGGATTCAATTGAACCTTTAGGCGTGCTCTTCGTTTTGAAGCCGACATCACTTCGCGGAGATGTTTGGCCTTTTGTTAATCCGTAAATTTGATTGTCCATTACGATATAAGTGACATCAATGTTTCTTCTGATTGCATGAATCGTATGGCCCATTCCGATGGCAAATCCGTCGCCGTCACCGCCAGATGCAATAACGGTCAAATCCTTATTGGCCATTTTTACTCCCTGTGCGATTGGAAGCGAACGGCCATGAATGCCGTGGAAACCGTAAGCGTTTATATAACCCGAAATACGTCCTGAACATCCAATCCCTGACACTACGGCAAGCTGATCTGGTTCGAGTCCTGCGTTTGCTGCAGCACGCTGAATCGCCGCTTGTACGGAGAAGTCTCCGCAGCCAGGACACCAGTTAGGCTTTACATTGTTTCTAAATTCCTTAAACGTCGCCATTTAGAACAACTCCTTGCATTTTGAATGAACTTCATGCGGCAAGAGCGGATTTCCGTCATATTTTAGAATACTGGAAATTTTCTCTGCATGCCCAACATTCATTTTTATTAGGCTCGCGAGCTGTCCAGTTGCATTATTTTCAACAACTACAACCTTTTTAGCTGCCTTCACAAGCGGAAGCATCTCATCAGCCGGGAATGGATGAAGCAGACGGACGTGAGCATGATTAACCTTTACACCGTCTTCTTCAAGGCGGACCATCGCTTCTTCAATTGTGCCTCTAGTAGAGTTGAAACCTACGAATAATACATCCGGCTCAGGATGAGTCAGATTTTGGTGGACAGGTGTTTCAAAACGCATATCCGACAGCTTCCGCAGACGTTTGTCCATCTGTGCTTTCCTGTTCGTTGCCACCTCGGAAGGTTTGCCGGTTTCATCATGTTCAACCCCTGTGACATGGTGTATGCCGTTTTTCATGCCTGGCACTACACGCGGTGAAACGCCATCTTCTGTTACTTCGAAACGTTTAAAATATCCTTTATTTTCAATCTCAGGCAGCTCGCCGCCCTGTACAAGCTTTCCTCTTCGGATTTGGATTTTATCATATTGCAGCGGTTCTACTGTCTGTTTTCCAAGTGACAGCTGAAGATCTGTCAGCAGAATAACAGGACATTGATATTCTTCCGCTAAATTGAAAGCTTCGATTGTATCGTAAAATGCCTCTTGAACCGTGCTTGGCGCCATCACGATTTTCGGAATTTCTCCATGAGTTCCGTAAATCATCGCCATTAAATCAGATTGTTCCTGTTTCGTTGGAAGTCCTGTACTTGGTCCTCCGCGCTGAGTATCAATAATGACAAGCGGCTGCTCCGTAATACCTGAAAGCCCGATTGCTTCCATCATCAGAGACAGTCCCGGTCCTGCAGAAGCCGTTAATGTGCGTGTCCCTGCATAGTTTGCACCTATTGCCATCGTACAAGCCGCAATTTCATCTTCCGTTTGAATGACAGTTCCGCCGAAATCAGGCAGCTTCTTAATAAGATATTCCATGATTTCAGAAGCTGGTGTAATTGGGTAGGCTGCCATGAAACGTGCTCCCCCTGCAACTGCGCCGAGTGCGATCGCATCGTTGCCGATCATGAACATGCGTTTCATGCCGTCTGCTTTTTGAAGATACATATCATCCCGGTCAAAGTTCAGATCTTGTTTCATATAAGTTGAGCCTTTTTCAATGGCTTCTAAATTCTTTTCAACAATTTGCTGGCCTTTTTTGCCGTAAATCTCCTGCACAACATTTTGGAATTGTGCTGTTCCAAGATCAAGCACAGCACTGGTTGCGCCGATTGCAACCATATTTTTCATCAGTGACGTGCCTAACTCTGTCGCAAGCTGGGTGAATGGAACTGAATACAATACTGCGCTGCAATCATCAGGTATGACTGGATTAAATTTTGAATCAGCAATAACAAGACCGCCCTTGCGGAGTTCATATACGTTCACATCGATTGTTTCCTGATCAAAAGCTACTAATATATCAAGATCGTCAGAAATGGCACGAACTTGAGTTGTACTGACGCGGATTTTATTATTTGTATGACCGCCTTTAATTCGAGATGAAAAATGACGGTATCCATATAAATAATAGCCCATTCTGTTTAATGCGATTGAAAACACTTCTCCGGTACTTTCGATACCTTCACCTTGCTGTCCCCCAACTTTCCATGAAAGTTGACTGATCATGTGCCTTACACCCCTTCTTAAGAAACACTCATATATTTTTCGCCCTATTTTAGAGCTCTTACACACGTTATAAAATACTGTTAGAATATGTACTAAACGTTTACAATTGTAGAACGAACATGAGAAAAAAACAAGCGTTTAAAGGAAATAAACATGTTTTATGTGATATTTTTTTGATTTTTGAGAATTTTATAATCATTCATTCCTTTAACCGTAATATGCAATAGAAGCCTTGATCTAAAAAGGAATGGATTCAGCAAAATTTTTATACATGAATTTTTCAACCTGGCTTTCTGAATAATGCTTCAAGAGCGTATTTAACAAGTAAGGATATTGTTCATACCCTTCAAGTCCTTCAATCGTCTCATCTATCCCGTCAAAATCAGATCCAAAACCAACTGCATGTTCTCCTGCAAGTCCGCATACGTAATCTAAGTGATTTAGGAGATGCTTCATGGAAGCCCGAGCCCCTGAAGATGTGAATTGCGGCACAAACGTTATGCCGATCAGCCCTTTTTTTGCAGCGATTGCTTTAATTTGATCGTCTCTTAAATTTCTTGGATGCGGACAAAGTGCATACGAATTTGAATGACTGGCAATCGGATGGTTGGCAAGCTGAATCACATCCCAGAAGCTTCGTTCAGACAGATGTGATAGATCTGTCCACATATGATAATGATTTAGTTTCCGGACAACATGCCTCCCATAAAAGGATAAACCTGCATTTCTCGTCTCAAGCGCTCCATCAGCCAGTAAATTGGCAAAGTTCCAGGTCAGACCGGCAGACCTGACTCCAAGCTGCTGAAAAATAGATAGAAGGCTTAAATCATGTCCAATGGGCTCGCAGCCTTCAAGAGTCAAGATGGCTCCAATCTCGTCATCCTTTAAAGCAAGGAGATCCTGTTTTGTCCGAATATGTATCATCTTTTCATATCCATTAATAATCCGATTGAAAAAAATGGAGGCCTGAGCAAATGCAGCTTCTAATTTATTCGTGACTTCAACAGGTATAAAGATGGCAAAGCATTGGACTTTTGCTCCGAACTGAAAGAGCTTTTCAACGGTGACATGCAGATTCAGGTCATTCCATTCACTAATTTCAGGCCTGCGCCACAATTGATAGAGCAAATCACAATGAGCATCAAAAATTCGCACGTCAGCATCTCTCCTAAAGATAAATAAGGGGCTGTGGTCGAAAAAAATAGCACTCCATATTCCCATATAACCGTTTTTATCATGATCTGATTCACTGATTTTCTCTATGTGTAAAAAATCAGTGACCTATGATGGACTGCAAATTTTATGAAAAGATTCAAATAAAAACAAACCTGTTTGCGTGACCCGCAAACAGGTTGATCATTTTGTCTATTTAACGTGGCTCAATAATTAATTTAATGGCCGTACGCTCTTCTCCATCGATGAGAATATCCGTAAAGGCAGGAATACAGATTAAATCTACACCGCTCGGGGCAACAAACCCTCTGGCAATAGCTACTGCTTTTACAGCTTGGTTGAGTGCTCCAGCTCCAATCGCCTGGATTTCGGCAGCGCCTCTTTCACGCAGGACACCTGCTAGTGCTCCCGCTACAGAGTTAGGATTGGACTTTGCTGAAACTTTTAATATTTCCATTTCTAGTATCCCCCTTATTTTTCAATAGATCGTGAATGTACGTTGGATCATGCCTTATTAGATCTGTTCGGAGGGCCCATCCCCTTTATGAAGCCTTCTGAACCTCTTTCACAGCCATTCCATTGATACTATATTCACTAGAGGGAACTAGTATTCCTGCTTGTTTTGCTATTTTTTCTAAAATTTCTAAATATATATTCTATTCAAAAAACATATGATCATCATTAATTAAAATGCGGTCAATTTTTACAGCTTTGCCGGTTTTATCTTGAACATCAATGACGACGGCACTCAGCTGCGCCTTGCCTTCCGTGACTTCAAAACGCACAGGGAGGCTTGTCAGGAAGCGTTTTATAACAGCATCTCTTTCGACTCCCAGTATGCCATCATAAGGACCTGTCATGCCCACATCTGTAATAAAAGCAGTCCCTTGGTCAAGAATTCTCTCATCTGCCGTTTGAACGTGAGTATGCGTTCCGACAACAGCGGTTACTTTCCCATCCAAATACCAGCCCATAGCCTGCTTCTCACTCGTTGCTTCTGCATGAAAATCGACAAAAATAATAGACGTTCTCTTTTTTGCTTCTTCAATCAGCTCATCTGCTTTTTTAAACGGACAATCAATCGGCGCCAGGAACGTCCGTCCCTGTAAATTAATCACTGCGATTTCTTTGCCGTCGCATGTTATATATGTAATGCCCTTACCCGGGGTGCCTACAGGAAAATTCGCAGGCCGAATCAAGTTAGGGTAATTATCAATGAATTCAAAGATCTCCCGCTTATCCCATGTATGGTTTCCCATTGTAACTACCTGAGCCCCAGCCTGATTCAGCTCGTGATAGATCTTTTCAGTAATTCCTTTTCCGTGTGCCGCATTCTCCCCGTTTACAATCGTCAGGGACGGTCTATATTTTCGTTTCAGCTTCGGCAAATATTCTTTAATCATTTCTCTACCTGGAGATCCGACTACATCTCCTACAAATAATAATTTCATGCTTCAATTAAACCTTCTCTCAAAATAGTGTATGTTTACCCTTAAGTTTTGCACAATTAGCAAAAAAAATAAAGCGATGCAGAAGGCATCGCTTTATTTCGCATATTCAACAGCTCTTGTTTCACGGATAACTGTTACTTTAATATGACCTGGGTAATCTAATTCTTCTTCAATCCGCTTGCGGATATCCCGTGCTAAACGGTGTGCCTGAAGATCATCAATTGTATCAGGTTTTACCATGATACGCACTTCACGGCCTGCCTGAATGGCGAAAGATTTCTCTACGCCTTCGTAAGATTCGGAAATCTCTTCAAGCTTTTCTAAGCGGCGAATATAGTTTTCGAGCGTTTCGCTTCTTGCGCCGGGACGTGCTGCAGATAAAGCATCTGCTGCCGCGACCAGAACGGCAATAACCGAAGTCGGCTCCTGATCGCCATGATGAGAAGCAATACTGTTGATGACAACCGGGTGTTCCTTGTACTTCGTAGCAAGTTCAACCCCAATTTCAACATGACTTCCTTCTACTTCATGGTCAATCGCCTTGCCGATGTCATGCAGTAGACCTGCACGCTTGGCAAGCGTGATATCTTCACCCAGTTCTGCAGCCATGAGTCCTGATAAATAAGCGACCTCCATGGAATGCTTTAATACATTTTGACCATAGCTCGTTCTGAACTTCAGACGGCCCATAATCTTGATTAAATCTGGATGAAGCCCGTGAACACCAACTTCAAATGTTGTTTGCTCACCAACCTCGCGGATGTACTCATCAACCTCACGGCGTGATTTTTCAACCATTTCTTCAATACGTGCTGGATGGATGCGTCCATCTTGAACAAGCTTGTCTAAGGCAATTCTGGCTGTTTCCCTGCGGATTGGATCAAATCCAGATAAAATAACTGCTTCTGGAGTATCATCAATAATGAGGTCAATACCAGTCAATGTTTCAAGCGTTCTGATGTTACGCCCTTCACGACCAATGATGCGGCCTTTCATTTCATCATTTGGAAGGTTAACGACAGATACCGTAGTTTCAGCTACATGGTCTGCAGCACAACGCTGGATTGCAAGGGAAAGAATTTCTTTCGCTCGTTTATCCGCTTCTTCTTTCGCACGGTTTTCGCTTTCTTTAACAGTTACAGCGATGTCATGCGAAAGCTCATTTTCAACCTTTTCGAGAATGATCTGCTTTGCCTCTTCGCGAGTCAAGCTGGAAATACGTTCAAGCTCTGATTGCTGTTTACGCACCATCTCGTCCACTTTGCTTTCCATCTCTTCAATATGCTGTTGTCTTTCATTTAGAGAATCTTCTTTTTTCTCAAGCATGTTTTCGCGCTTGTCTAAAGATTCATCCTTACGATCAAGATTCTCTTCTTTTTGTAATAAGCGATTTTCTTGTTTTTGCAGCTCATTTCGTCGTTCACGAATTTCTTGCTCTGCTTCTGTCCGAAGCTTGTGAATATCATCCTTTGCCTCAAGCAACGCTTCTTTCTTCGTCGCTTCAGCATCACGCTTCGCATCTTCAAGAATTTGCTCAGCAGTACCTTTCGCACCGGCAATTTTCGCTTCTGCAATGGATTTACGAACAAAATAGCCAACAACTGCACCGACGATTAGGCCAAGCAAAATGGAGATGATCATTGTAATGGGATCCATCATTTCACCTCCTCTTGCTATGAACTTGTTTCTTGCTAGATTTAAGTGTCGGCATGTATATTGCATAACGTTCTTCAACATACAGCACAAAGCTTAAGGGTTTCATGGAGACCTTGCAGCATCTGCTGCACAGATCAACATTTGCTTTCATAGTGCCTCGCTAAAAGTTCTAACAAAATAATAATACACCCTAATTGTAAATGTGTGAAATTTTCTTGTCAAGCCTGTCATTCTGGCGTTTTCAATGCAATTGGGAATTTTCAGGCATTGCCTTACATTTCTTGAACAGGAAAAGTCAGGATTGTCTGTCGATTATATCGTGGATTTTGACTTTCCATATACAAAAAAGAGGCGATAATCGCCTCTTTTTAATCTTCCAGTAAATCTAATTCTTCTTGACCATCAGGAGCAGCGGCAACTTCATCCAGCCCGTAGTGGCTGCGGATCTTTTCCTGGATCTCTAAGCGGATGCTAGGATTCTCTTTAAGGAAGATCTTTGCGTTTTCTCTTCCCTGGCCTAAACGCTCCTCATTATACGAATACCATGAACCGCTCTTTTGAACAATATCAATTTCTGTTCCAAGATCGATGATTTCGCCTTCTTTAGAGATTCCTTCTCCGTACATAATGTCAACCTCTGCAACACGGAAAGGCGGTGCAACTTTGTTTTTGACAACTTTGATTTTCGTTTTATTTCCGACCATCTCATTGCCTTGTTTCAGTGTTTCGGCACGGCGCACCTCTAAACGTACAGAAGAATAAAACTTCAGCGCGCGTCCGCCTGGAGTTGTTTCAGGATTACCGAACATAACTCCTACTTTTTCACGGATCTGGTTAATGAAAATGGCAATTGTTTTAGATTTGCTGATTGCTCCGGATAATTTACGCAATGCCTGAGACATAAGGCGCGCCTGCAAGCCAACGTGAGCATCTCCCATTTCGCCTTCGATTTCAGCTTTTGGAACTAGAGCTGCTACTGAGTCAATGACCAGAATATCCACTGCTCCGCTTCGGACAAGTGCTTCTGCAATTTCAAGCGCCTGCTCTCCGGTATCCGGCTGTGAGAGAAGAAGTTCATCTATATTTACACCCAGCTTTTGAGCATATACAGGATCAAGGGCATGCTCTGCATCTATAAATGCAGCCTGTCCTCCCTTTTGCTGTACTTCTGCAATCGCATGAAGGGCAACTGTCGTTTTACCTGAGCTCTCAGGTCCATATATTTCTATAATTCTTCCACGGGGATATCCGCCAACCCCAAGTGCTGTATCAAGTGCAAGTGAACCGCTTGGAGATGTAGAGATCTTCCGGTCAGTCTGTTCACCGAGTTTCATAATTGAACCTTTACCAAATTGCTTTTCTATTTGTTTCAGTGCCATCTCTAAGGCAGCTTGACGATCGCTCACTGAGTTTCCTCCTTTAGTTATCAACCTATTAATAATATACCTTTTATTCGAACGTTTGACAAGTAAAAAACGAACATTTATTCGGTTTTTTTACGGGCAAAAACAGACTGAAAATTCTCTTTTCTCTTAAAGAAAATAAAAATTTGCTGCCTATTAAACAGCTAAAATACTAAATTGTCTTTTTGACGCGGTTTCAAACGCAGATCTTAAAAAAAGAAAAATACAGCTTATTCTGCTGTATTTTCCAATAGAGTTTTTATAAGCAAGTGACAGCCATATTTCACTGTGCGCCTGCGAATGGCGTTGCGGCTGCCTGCAAGGTGAAGGAGAACGGCCTTTGCAGGCAAACCTTTGTATGCCAGTCCGATATAGACGGTTCCAGGTTTTTTCCCTTCCACAGGATCTTCCCCCGCAATGCCGGTAAAGCTTATTCCGATATCACTATTTGTCAGCTTCCTGATTTGTTCAGCCATTTCTATGGCACATTGTTCACTGACAGCCCCGTGCTGATCAAGCGTTTGTTTAGATACGTTTAAAATGGATTGCTTTACTTCATTTGTGTAGCAGACAATTGTACCTTTAAAGACATCAGATGTTCCTTTAACGGCTGTCAGCTGATCTGAAAAAAGTCCTCCCGTTAAACTCTCAGCTGCTGAAATGGTCATGTTTCGTTGTCTGAGATGTCTCAGCACTTCATCAGCCAGGGTTGTCTGGTCATATCCGTAGAAAAAGCCGCCAACCCTGCTGTTTATTGTTTTCTCCATTTCATTTATAAGGCGCACAGCCTCAGCTTCTGTTTGGTGGCGGGCCGTCAATCTGAGCGTTACTTCCCCGTCACCCGCAAGCGGTGCAATGGTCGGATTGGTTTGAGCATCGATCAAATCCTGGATATCTGTCTCAAGCTGCGATTCCCCTATGCCGAAATAGCGGAGTACTCTGGATATAATTTTATCATTCTGGCCAAGCTTCTCCCTGAAGTAGGGAAGCCCGTACTTTATAAACATCGGTTTCATTTCGCTTGGAGGGCCAGGCAGCAGCATATAAATCCGGTCATCCGCTTCTATTGCCATTCCAGGCGCCATTCCGTGCTCATTTTTCAATACATGCGAATCCTCAATGATCCAAGCTTGTTTTTTATTGTTTTCAGACATGCTTCTTTTTACTTTAACAAAATAGTCTTCAATGCTGTGAAGGGCCTCTTCATCCGTGACGAGCTTTTTGCCCAGAAAATTCGCGATTGTTTCTTTTGTTAAATCATCTTTAGTCGGTCCAAGACCGCCTGTAAAAATAATAATGTTCGAACGCTCTTTTGCAATCTTTACTGCCTGCTCAAGTCTTGCGGGATTATCACCGACTACCGTGTGATAATAGACATTAAGACCATTTTCAGCCAGCTGCTGAGATAAGAACTGGGCATTGGAGTTAACAATTTGCCCGAGAAGCAATTCTGAGCCTACTGCGATAATTTCTGTTTTTGACGTCATGTGAACTCCCCCTGTGAATGAAGTATTACTTCGAATTCAGTAATGCGGCTTTGTTTTTTGCAAAATAGTCCCATCCTGAATAAATCGTAAAGAATAATGCTACCCATAATGCGATGTCCGCAAACGGGAATGAGATGAAGACAAATGGAATGTTGTGCAAAAGAAGGGCTGATATCGCGATAATTTGAGCCCATGTTTTAATTTTTCCGAGCATGTTGGCTGCAACTACTTCACCTTCGCCGGCAAGCACAAGACGCAAACCTGTAACAGCGAATTCACGGCTGATGATAATAATCACGATCCAAGATGGTGCAAGGCCAAGCTCAACTAAGATAATTAACGCTGCAGATACAAGCAGTTTATCGGCAAGCGGATCTAAAAACTTCCCTAAGTTTGTCACCATATTAAGCTTACGTGCATAATACCCGTCTACCCAGTCCGTTGTAGACGCTATAATAAATAATATCGCTCCTGCCAGGTGTGCCGCTGGAATAGAAGCATCCCCGATGTATAAGGTGCCCCAGTCAAAAGGAGCGAGCATAATCACCATGAAAACGGGGATTAAGAGAATTCTTGAGATGGTAATGCGATTAGGTAAATTCATGTTTTTTCCTCCAGATTATAAAAGTATGTATCAGAAAATATAAAAGAAAGAAAAGCCATCTTGAAGATGACTTTACTCCTTAGTATATACAATCTGCATATCTTGTCTTACAGTTTTTTTTGGATCAATCTGATATTCCACAGGCTGTCCATTCACTTTAATTTCAGCAGCCGAAGCATTTCCGATGACGATAAATGCTTCTGTTTCATTCGTGAAGTCATGAGCCTCGGTTTGATCTTTCTTCAGCATGCCGCTGTAGAATTTTTTCCCTGATGCATTTCGGATCTCAATCCAAGTCTGCCCTTTAGAGGTAACTTCAAGCTTAAATTCTTTGGCTTTTTTCAGCTCGTATACCGCTTTTCTGGCTGTCTTTTCTTTAAATGCAAGTTCAGAAGCCTGCTCTTCAGGTTTCTCCTCTTCAGGCTTTTCTTCTTTGGCTTTTTCATCAGCTGCCGCTTTCTCTTCTGGCTCTTTGGAGTCAGCAGCATCTTCGCCATTATCAATTGAATCATATTCATTTTCGCCGTTTGAAATCTGCTGAGCCTGATCTTCCGTTTCTTTTGCACCACCCGGCTTGTCCTTTTGGACAAAAATCCAGATAACGACCGCTACTAATAATACCAATACGATTATTAAGATTCTGGGCAAAATTTCCAATGCCTTCGATGCTGACTTTGGCAGCTCTTTATGTGTTTTCACCCTTGAAAGTTCAGGAGTTTCCTCTGAATGAACAACCGGTATTTCATTCTTATACTCATCGAAAATCCGGTCCGGATCAAGTCCAACTGTCTCAGCATACTGTTTAATAAATGCCCGCACATAGAAATTCCCCGGCATAACGCCGTAATTGCCTTCTTCAATTCCAATCAGATACCGCTTTTGAATTTTTGTCATTGCCTGGAGATCGTCAAGACTTAATTTCCGCTCTTCTCTCGCCTGCTTAAGTCGATTCCCTAGTTCACTCAACCGTAACACCTTCCATATC
The DNA here is from genome assembly GCF_004358755.1 of Peribacillus frigoritolerans. Taxonomy (GTDB): domain Bacteria; phylum Bacillota; class Bacilli; order Bacillales; family Bacillaceae; genus Bacillus_P. Next base: position 1,356,488 of record NZ_SMZY01000001.1, read on the forward strand.
TAAAAATCAAACCCGGAAAAACTCGATTCATCAAACATTTGAGGTCCAGATGCTTCCTCATATGTAATCTTTTCATCCGGATCGTTTCGAAGTTCAATTATATAGTCAAAATCATCAAGTGTATACTCTGTATTTTGTACAAACATATCCGGATGTTCGACAACTTTTGTAGCAGACAGCCTCATGATTTCTCTCACAAGCTGCAAATGCTTTTCAGAGCCTCTTCTTGTGGAAACAATCCCATCAATAATAAATACATTATCAACACTGTATTCATCTGCAATGAGCTGGCTTCTGATTGTCTGTTTTAATAAAGTTGAAGACACAAAAAGCCATCTTTTGTTTGCACATACACTTGAAGCAACAATTGACTCTGTTTTGCCGACGCGGGGCATGCCTCTTATGCCGATCAATTTGTGGCCTTCCTGCTTATATAATTCAGCCAAAAAGTCCACAAGCAGGCCAAGTTCGTCTCTGACAAAACGGAATGTCTTTTTATCATCTGCATCACGCTGTATGTATCTTCCGTGCCGGACTGCAAGTGTATCTCTTAATTTAGGCTTGCGCAATTTCGTTACTTTAATATGATCCATTGTATTTAGAATGGATTCCAGCCTCTGGATCTGCTCATTATTTGAGCACTTAAGCAGCAATCCCCTGCGGCTGTCATCCACACCATTAATCGTCACAATATTTATAGAAAGCATCCCGAGAAGCGAAGAAATATCGCCAAGAAGTCCGGGACGGTTTTTTTGAATTTCATACTCTAAATACCATTCCTGCATATCCAAAAAAGGACCCCCTTCAAAAACCAGGTCTATAACACCTATATCCTTATCATAAAGCATTTTGATGAAAGAGGAAAGAATAATTCCTTGACAATAAAAAAGGGGGTATGAGGACCTAGAATGCACTGTCTTCTTTTCCAGTTATTGGTCCACCACTGACGCCATCCATCAGAATGAATCGGGTAAAAAAGGCTTTATTTATTGCTTTTATAAAAATAAAAAAAGAGAGGACCTGCGTCCCCTCTTTATCTTGTGCCGTTATTTTGCACGAGCTTAACCATCATGTTTGCAATGGCATGCTGCTCCTCTTTAGAAGCTACGCTCCAAAGATCAGCAAGTACTCTTTCCTGATCATTTTTAGGATCAACCTGTTTTGCTAAGTAATCGCCGATTTCGTAAGCTAAGTCATTAACAGCTTCCGTTTTCATGCCATCTCCTTCAGCGTGGTGCAGACGGTCTCCGAGGAAGTTTTTCCATGAATCCCAGTTTTCTAAAACAGACATTATAACCCCTCCTAATTAAGTGGAATACAATGTTAGTTTGTCTTGCATGAACCGATTTATACGGATAGGCTAAAGAAAAATTTATGTATGCCATCCGCCGTTTACAGAAAGCACTTGCCCTGTAATATAGCTTGCCCGATTGGATGATAAAAACAAAACAGCTTCCCCAATCTCCTCCGGCTTTCCAATCCGGCCTAAAGGGATTTCATCTTTAAGATCAGCCATGTCCTCCTCTGAAAAAGCCTGCAGCATGTCAGTAGCAACCGCTCCAGGCGCTATCGCATTAACCCTGATGCCGGAAGGGGCCAACTCTTTTGCAAGAGCTTTTACAAATGAATTTTGTCCTCCCTTAACCATACTGTATAAGACTTCACATGAAGCGCCGATTTCTCCCCAAATAGAAGTAATAACAATGATGCTGCCGCTTTTTTTTCTTATCATTTCAGGAATTAATTCTTTAGAAAGCATATATGGACTTGTAATTTGAAGCTGCACCATTTCACGGATTTCCGCGTCTTTTATATCCGTCATTAATCCGAAATAACTCTTCCCGCTATTTAAAACGAGCAAGTCAATCGCATGATCAAGCTGATCGCAAAGCCGTTTTACGCCTTCCTCCTCTGAAAGATCTGCTTTTACCGGTCTGCATTCCGTTGTCAGCTTCAGTTCATTCATTAGCTTTGATACACTTTCTTCATTCTTGTGATAATGCAAATATAATTGATACCCTTCCCCTGCAAGCTTTTTGGCAATAGCTTTTCCGATACCGCCGCTCGCACCTGTAATTAAAGCTGTTTTTTTCATTTTTTTCTCCTTTTAGATAAAGGCTTTTCCTGTTCCAGATAAAAAAACATCCTTAAAAAGGATGCTTTACTTTGGTACTACTTGACAGACTGAAAATAATTGTTCATCAATCACTTCATTCAGCGTATGGTGAATATCATCATTTGTCAATTGTTCTAGCGTCGGAACAACATCAAACAAATTCATTTCGTTAAAAGAATAACGTGTAAATTGGTTGGCAATGTATTCAGGGGAATTAATCGCTCTTAAAAAAGAACCGATTTTCTTTTTCTTGGCGTTCTCAAGACGTTCTGCAGGAATCCCGTCCTGTTTTGCCTTCAGCAGAGTGCTCTTTATTTCTTCAGCAAGCTGATCGGGCTGATCAGTATCTCCGCCTATCATCGCAAATCCAAAACCGCTCTCTTCTGTGTAATCAAAACTGAACGTGTCATCAATAAGCCCATTCTCGTAGAGCTGAGTATAGGTGTCAGTGCTTTTCCCAAAAACCATATCAAGAATCAGGTTCATGCACAGTTCGTGTTTTAGAAGCTCTTCACCGGACCTGTCTGCCTGTTTCGCTTTCAGCCCGACTAAACACTTAGAAGATTGAACATTCATTTTAAGCTTTTCTAATGGTTTTGCTACAGTATCCGGTTCATCCACTTCTGCACGCTTGATTTCAGACTGAGGTTTAAACTCTTTTTTATCCTGATTTTCTCGGATTTGAGATAGAATTTGTTCAGGATCAATCGGGCCAACAACGAAAAGCAGCATATTGCTTGGATGGTAAAACGTATTGTAGCACTCGTAAAGAAGGTCTTTCGTAATTTTGGAAATCGATTCAACGGTGCCGGCAATATCAATTCCTACTGGATGTTTGTGAAACATGTTCTGAATTAGTCCAAAATAGAGTCTCCAGTCAGGGTTGTCATCATACATATTAATTTCCTGTCCGATGATGCCTTTTTCTTTCTCAACCGATTTTTCAGTAAAATAAGGCTCCTGAACGAAATCGATGAGCGTTTCTAAATTTTTTTCAACATTTGACGTGCTTGAAAATAAGTAAGCCGTTCGTGTAAACGATGTAAAGGCATTAGAAGAGGCACCCTGTTTGCTGAAATCCTGAAAAACATCGCCGTCTTCTTTTTCAAACAGCTTATGCTCTAAAAAGTGAGCGATCCCATCCGGAACCAATTTCATCTCATTTTGATCAAGAGGCACAAATTGATTATCGATCGAGCCGTATTTTGTTGTAAACGTTGCATATGTCTTATTAAACCCTTTTTTAGGAAGGACATATACATCAAGTCCATTTTTCATTTTTTCATAAAAGAGCTCTTCCTGAAGCTGATCAAACTTTATGGATTTTGTCATTGTGCACCCTCCATTCCTTTTAAGAAATAGATCGTATCCAGCTGGATCTTTTTAGCCGCTGCGATGATTTCCTCTTTTGTTACTTTTTCAATTCCCTGCAGATACTTATCAAATGGTTCATCAATATTTGAAATAACGTTATGATAGAGAACCTCAACAGAGCCGTATGATGTATCGATTGTTTCAAGCAGCTGATTTTTAATGACTGCTTTAGTCTGATCGATATCTTTGTCTTCAAAATCTCCATTTTTCATTGCATCGAGCTGTTCTTTAATAATAGTCACCGCGCGCTCGTAATTCGCAAATTCAATTCCTGACATGACCATTAAAAGCCCTTTATGACTCTCAACTCTGGATGCTGCATAGTAAGCAAGGCTTTCTTTTTCGCGGACATTAATGAAAAGCTTAGAATGCGAAAACCCGCCGAAAATGCCATTGAACACTTGCAGTGCATAATAGGATTGATCTCCATATGTGCAGTTAGTGCGGTAGCCGATGTTCAATTTACCCTGTTTAACATCCTGATCTTCAATCACTTCATTTGGCTCTCTAATCTCTTTTTCAGTAATGGATTTTTCTACAGCCTGATGGGCATTATCATTAAAAATGAAAAACCTTTTTGTATATTCACTGACTTCATCAGCCGAGACATCTCCGACAACATACAAATCCATTTTATCTTCTTTTAAGGCCTTTTTATAATACTCATACAAACTTGAAGAAGTAATTTTTTCAAGATGATCAATCTCTCCATTGACATGCAGGCGATAGGGTTCATCTTTGCACATCTCCTGGACGAGCCTTAAATTGGAGTACCTCATTTTGTCATCATATACAGCCTGAATGCGCTGTTTCAGTGTGCGTTTTTCTTGATTAATAATTTCATCAGGGAAAGATTCTTCTTTCACTACAGGAGACAAAATGATTTCTGACAGCAGCTGCAGCGCTTTTTCCAGCAGGGGTGTCTGATCAGATAAAAAGCGTTCATTTGCAACTTCAATCCGGATCGAAATGATATGATGATCGCCTTTTTTAGATAAATCCACAAATAAAGTTGCTCCGTAAAGCTCATCAAGATGCTTTCTGAGCTCGGTGCTCGTCGGAAAAGATTTTGTTCCCCGCTGCAGCACATAAGGAAGCAGCGCTCTGAATGTGACATCCTCTTCGTTCAGCGGTGCAAGCATTTTAAAAACAAGTGAATTTGTTTTGAATTTATTCGTTTGAACGGTATGCAGTGTTAACCCATTAATTGATTCTATTTGTTCTTTTAAAAATTCCATTGTGACCCTCCTCGCGTGGCAGATTCCATTTTATTTTTTCCTGTTTTCTAATTTAGCGTATGGATTCATTCTAGTAATTATATCAACTTTAGGATAATTAAGGAAATGTTAACCCTGAATAAAAAAGAAAAGACGCAATGCTGCCAATTTGCGTCCTATGCTTGCTTTAAAGCTAGTTTCGATTCTTTAGATGGTTTGATAAAGAAAAGGACAATTAATACAGCCAGCAAGCTCACACCTGCAGAAACATAATAAACCAGATGATCTCCTACAGACATTATATAGGCATAAACAGGCGGTCCGGCCGCTACCCCTATAAACCTCATGGAACTGTAAATCGATGTAATGGTTCCCCGTTCTTCCTTTTCCACACCTTCTGTAATCAGGGCGTCAAGTGCAGGCAGAGAGACACCTATTCCAATTCCGCTTATAATTAAAAAAAGAATTAAAAAAGTAAAACTATGCTGTATTCGGATGGCAATAAAAGAGACAGTCAGAAGAGCCATTCCAAAAGCAATGACAACTTTCATAAGCTGCTTGTTCTGTCCAATTTTTCTGCCTGCTATAAAAGAGCTGATGGATAGGGCAAGCAGAGGAACGGCAAGCATGGCTCCTTTATAAATCCCTTTAATGTTATATTGCTTTTCAAGAGTATCAGACAAATAAAACAGCACCCCAAATAAGATAAACATGATAAAGCAGCCGATGGCAAAAATGGCATAGAGCCACCTGCCCTTTTCCTTAAAAATAACACTTACACAGCTTAGAAATTCTTTTATAGACTGTTTCTCTTTTTCCTGTTTCGGTATTTTCACCAAAAAAAAGACAAGTGCTACACTGATCAGACTGAAAAAAGGAATGAACCAAAATGGCAAAAACCAAACAAAGGTTGCAAGCATCGCGCCGATGATCGGACTTAAGACTTTCCCGGCTGTATTTGCTGTTTCAATAAGCCCTAGTCCTGAACTTATTTCTTCATCTTTTTCAAACATATCGCCGATAAGAGGAATAACAACAGGAGCAGCTCCCGCTGAACCAATTCCTTGAAGAACCCGTCCGAGAAGGATAATCGTAAAAGGGTCATCCATTGTCCATGAGGCCCATCCTGATACGGCCCCGCCTGCACCAGCTATCAGCAGACATGGAACCATGACCAATTTCCTTCCGAAACGGTCAGATAAATAGCCTGCAACAGGGATGAGGAGAATGGCAACAACAGAATATACGGTTATGATGAGAGACACTTGAAATGATGAAATCCCCAACTGTTTTTCAATCAGGGGCAATACCGGAATTAACATTGAATTTCCAAGAGTCATCACTAATGGCACGGATGACAATGCGATTAAATCAAGCTTCTTTTTTGCTCCCATTCTTTTCACCTTTGTTTCGTAGTATCTTGCAATGTTTAGATTTTGCCTCTAAATGAAAAAAACTATACTCTGCCCTTTAAATGACATACATTCTCCTGATAAAAAAAGCGGCCTGGCCTCAATAAATGAGGCCAGGCCGCTTCTGATGATCAGCGTTTTCCTTTTTCGTAAGGAGTTCCCAGCGCTTTAGGTGCATCTGCACGCCCTATAAATCCAGTTAAAGCTAATATGGTTAAAACGTAAGGTGTAATTAACAAGTACATGGTCGGTATGCCTTCAAGCAAAGGCAGCTGTCCGCCGATCACGCTCAGGCCTTGAGCGAGCCCGAAGAATATCGCAGCTCCCATAGCACCAAGCGGATGCCATTTACCGAAGATAAGTGCAGCAAGAGCCATGAATCCCTGTCCGCTGATTGTTGCATGGCTGAAATCACGGGCGATGATTGTCGCATAAACAGCACCGCCGACACCAGCGAAAGCTCCGCTTAAAATAACGCCGATAAAGCGCATTTTCACAACATTGATCCCCATAGTATCTGCTGCCATCGGATGTTCTCCAACTGCGCGCAGACGGAGACCAAATGGCGTTTTATACATAACGAACCATACAGCAAAGGCAGTGATAATGGCGATGTATGTTGTAATATATCCGTTTGAGAAAAATAATGGTCCTATAACAGGAATATCACTAAGGAAAGGGATATCCATTTTGCTGAAACTTTCTGTAATGCGGTCTGTTTGTCCTTTTCCATAGAACAATTTCACGAGGAAAAGCGATAAACCAATAGCAAGAAAGTTAATAGCTACTCCGCTTACAACCTGATCGGCACGGAATGTGATGGATGCTACTGCGTGAAGAATAGAAAGCACAGCTCCGGCAGCCATTGCAACTAATATAGACAGCCAGGGAGTTGCATCTCCAAACGCATCGGCATATGTCAGGTTAAAAACGATGGCAACGAAGGCTCCAATAACCATCAATCCTTCAAGCCCTATATTAACAACTCCTGACCGTTCACTGAACATGCCTCCAAGTGCAGTGAAAATAAGCGGAGCGGCAACGAATAACGCTGTAGGGATGATGAGTTCTAGCATCTGTAGTATGCTCACTTATTTCCCCTCCTTTTTGAAACGCAGTAAAATCCAGCGAATGAAATAGCTTGAAGCGACGAAAAGAATAATCAGAGCAATAACAATCTCAACAAGCTCATATGGCACGCCGGCCTCAGATGGCATGTTCAGCGCTCCAACCTTCAATCCGCCGAATAAAGCAGCTGCAAAAATGATGCCAAGTGCAGTGTTTCCTCCTAAAAGGGCTACAGCGATTCCATCAAATCCAACACCTGTAAATCCGCCTTTGACAGAAACATACTGAAATGTTCCAAGCCCTTCCATCGCACCGGCGATTCCTGCAAATGCTCCGGAAATGACCATCGAAAGAATAATATTGCGGCTTACATTCATACCTGCATATTGGGCAGCATCCTGATTGAATCCGACTGATCGCAGTTCGTAGCCTTTAGTTGTTTTCTCAAGCAGGAACCACATGACAAGTGCTCCAATCAGCGCAAGGAATATTCCGTAGTGCATTCTGGAATAGTCAGTCATGGTCTGGAAAAACTCAGAGCTTAATGAAGCAGAAGGGAAAATGTTTTCGGATTTATCCCCTTTATCAGATAAAACATACTGAATTAAATGATTTGTTAAATATAAGGCAATATAGTTCATCATAATTGTCACAATTACTTCGTGAACCTTGAATTTTGCTTTTAATAATCCCGGAATGAAACCCCATAGTGCACCTGCAGCAGCAGCAACGATGATTGCAAGCGGCAAATGGATGATTTTTGGAAGCTCAAATGCAACTCCCACCCATACAGCTGCAAACCAGCCTACAATCAGCTGTCCTTCTACACCGATATTAAATAAGCCTGTGCGGAATGCAAAAGCGACAGCAAGTCCGGCAAAAATATACGGAGTTAACTGGCGGATTGTTTCGCCGATATAATAGGTATCTCCAAAGATTCCATTCCACAGTGCTGAGTATCCGGCTACAGGGTCATATCCTGTTACAAACATAATGATTGCACCGCAGATCAAGCCAAGCAAAACAGCAATTACGGGTACGATAATGTTAAAATAGCGCGTTATATTCATGATGATGCACCTGCTTCCCTGCGGCTGCTTCCTGCCATGAGCAAACCAAGCTCCTGCTCAGTTGTTTCCTTTGGACTCACAATCGCAACGATTTTCCCTTCATAGATAACCGCGATCCTGTCACTTACATTCATGATTTCCTCAAGCTCAAATGAGATGAGAAGGACGGCTTTCCCTTTATCTCTTTGCTCAATTAACCGTCTATGAATGAATTCAATCGCACCGACATCCAGTCCCCTTGTCGGCTGTGCTGCAATCAATAAATCAGGATCTCTGTCAACTTCACGGCCGATGATGGCTTTTTGCTGATTTCCCCCTGACAGAGCACGCGCAAGTGTAGAGCTGCTTGGAGTTCTGACATCAAATTCCTTGATCAGTTTTTCTGCTTTGTCATAAATCGCTTTAAAATTCAGCACGCCTTTTTTTGAATACGGCTTTTGATAATACGTTTGCAGAACCATATTTTCTCCAACCGGAAAATCAAGCACCAGACCATGTTTATGACGGTCCTGAGGAATATGGCCAACACCCGCTTCTGTAATCTGACGGGGGCGCTGATTTCTGATGTCTTTGCCATTTAACAGAATGGAACCAGACTCTGAATTCATTAATCCGGTAATGGCTTCAATCAATTCAGATTGACCATTGCCGTCCACTCCCGCGATTCCTACAATCTCACCGGCTTTGACTGAGAGATTCAATGAATCGATAATCGTTACATTTCTGCTGTCTTTGACGGTTAAGTCTTGAATTTTCAGGACTTCTTCCGCCGGAACAGCTTCTGTCTTTTGAGTGGTAAAAAGGACTTCTCTGCCGACCATAAGAGCTGCCAGTTCGTTTGGATTTGTCTCGGCAACATTTACAGTGCCAATGCCTTCTCCTTTGCGAATAACCGTTACGCGGTCACACACTTCCATAATTTCTTTCAGTTTATGAGTAATCAGTATGATTGATTTGCCTTCTTTGATCAGTGTTTTCATGATGCCGATTAATTCTTTTATTTCCTGCGGCGTAAGCACAGCAGTCGGCTCATCAAAGATTAAAATTTCCGCTCCCCGGTACAGCGTTTTCAGAATTTCTACACGCTGCTGCATTCCTACTGAAATATCACTTATTTTTGCAGATGGATTAACAGCAAGTCCATATTTTTCTGAGATTTCTTTTACTTGCTTTTCTGCATCTTTCAAGTTGATTTTTCCTGTTTTAACAGGTTCATTGCCGAGAATAATATTTTCAGTGACAGAAAAATTATTGACAAGCATAAAATGTTGGTGTACCATACCTATTCCCAGATCATTAGCAATGTTAGGGTTTGTAATGTTTACTTTTTTGCCATTTACACGGATTTCACCTTTTTCAGGCTGATATAGTCCGAATAAAACGTTCATTAAAGTGGATTTCCCTGCGCCATTTTCTCCCAGAAGCGCGTGAATTTCACCCTTTTTAACCTGTAAATTGATATTATCGTTTGCGACGATTCCCGGAAATTCTTTGCGGATTCCAAGCATTTCAATGACATATTCCAACATGATCACTCCTTTTCCTGAAGCTCATTGATGATTAAGATGATAGATGTTAGGAAATTTATGTTTACCCTTATATAACTAGTTTCATTGACTCCCTTTTTACTTTTAAAATCACCAACTAAAAATCTATAATTCCATCACTTACTGATATGCATATCGGACTAGTTTTCCATTATAGACTTTTAGTCAGGCGACTTTTCAGGCTAATAAAAAGGCTAGGAACAAACTAGCCTTTTTATCAGTAATATAGTTTAGTGCTTATTCGAAAGGAACTTTAATTTCACCGTCGATGATTTTTTGCTTATATTCATCAACTTTAGCGATAACTTCTTCAGAAAGGTTATCTTGTGTTGGGGCAATTCCTACACCGTTTTCTTTAAGACCGTATTCAATGATTTCTCCGCCAGGGAAGTCGCCGTCTTTAGCTTTTTCAGCTAAGTCTTTAACAGCAACGTCAACGCCTTTAACCATTGAAGTAAGTGTTACGTTGAAGCCGTCGCCTTCGCCAAGCTCATGCTGATCGCGGTCAACTCCGATAACCCATGCGTCTTTGTCCGGATTTTTCGTTTTCAAGTCAACTGCTGCAGTGAATACGCCGTTTCCAGCTCCGCCTGCTGCGTGATAAATGACGTCTGCGCCTTGACCGTACATGATTTCAGCAACTTGCTGCCCTTTAGCTGCATCACTGAACGTTCCTGCATACTGAACGATTACTTCAGCGTCAGGATTAGCTGCTTTAACGCCTTCAACAAATCCAACTTCAAACTTTTTGATTAATGAGCCTTCCATACCGCCAACAAATCCTACTTTGTTTGATTTTGTTGAAAGTCCTGCAGCAACACCAACAAGGAATGAGCCTTCATGCTCTTTAAATGTGATGCTTGCAACGTTAGGCTTGTCTACTACACTGTCAACGATTGCAAAGTTTGCATCTTTCTGCTGATCTGCAATTTTTGTCACAGCATCTGTCATCAAGTAGCCGATTCCATAAACTAAATCAAACTTTTGACGAACTAATTTGTTCAAGTTTGTTTCATAGTCTGCGTCGCTTTGAGATTGAAGGTAATCAAATCCGCCCGTCCCTTTTTCAAGGCCGTTGTCCTCACCGTAAGACTGAATGCCTTCCCATGCAGACTGGTTGAATGATTTGTCGTCAACTCCGCCTGTATCAGTTACCATTGCAATAGAGTAGCCTTCTTTTTTGTCTCCGCCTGCATTGTCTTTATCTTCAGATGATCCGCAAGCGCTAAGCAATGTTCCTGCAGCAAGTACAAGTGACAATGTTAAACCTAATCGTTTTTTCACTTTCATTTTCCCCCTATAATTCATTTGAAATGTTTGTTTACAAGAGCCTTTGTCCAAAACACCTTCGTCCTTGGAACCACCTCCTTAAAATTGCAAACGTATCTTACAAGCGCTTTCTTACCACATGGAAGCTGAATTGATCAGCGCGGAAGTAATTCAGTGAGAATAAAACGGGTTGATCATTTTCATCAAAATGCATTTGTTTTAAACATAGCAAAGCGGTTTCAGGATCACATTCAAGGATTGGGGAAATCTTATCGTGGTATCCGATTGGTTCTATGTGAGTTACTGCATACGAAATATACCGTCCAGCCTCGTCCTGAAGCAATTCAAACAGAGATTCCTGCTCATGAATGAATGACTGTGGAAGGATATGTCTGGGAATTTTGTCCAGGCAATAAACGACCGGCTTTCCGTTCGCCGTTCTAACGCGTTCAAGCAAAAAGATATCTTCGTCTGTGCGGCATTTAAAGCGTTTAACATCTTCCTCGGTTGGACTGTTAACTTGTGAGGATAAAAAGATTGTTCCAGGAACCATATTGGCCTGTTCGATCATTTCTGTGACACTATTTAATTGCTCAATTCCAGAAGTGAACAGCGGTTTGGAGTTGATGAACGTTCCGACGCCATGACGGCGAATGATAACGTTCTCTTCTTCAAGAATGCGAAGCGCTTCTCTCAATGTTGCGCGGCTGACTCCGAGTTTTTTTGAAAGCTCAAATTCAGATGGAAGTTTTTCTTTTTCTACATAAGTTCCATTTTCAATATCTTCTTTAATTTTATCAATTACTTGCAAGTATAAATGACGGTTATCTATTTTTATGGTCATATTAAGCCTCCGTCTAATCGTTTCAATCCAGAGATCAGACATCTGATGTTATACCCTTTCTCTAATCGAAAATAATATACCATGTATTCTGAAATAAATAAATAGAAATTTATTAAATTTGTCGAAAATTGATAGCCCTTTCTCACTAGTGCTTCTTTTTTTCTAGAGATTTCATCACAAAGAAGTCTCTATTATTCTATTCATTATTTACTATTTTCAGTTTTTTTTTTATTTATAGGCTGTTTTCGCAAAAATTATTGTTTTTCATGATAAATGTTGTCCTTTCCTTTCCGCTCCACTTAAGGTTTTTAACATTTTGTTCAATAGCAACAATTTTTACGAAAAGAGCATAAAAAAAAGAAAGGCCAAATGCGCCTTTCTTTACGAACTCACTTCATCATAATGATCTTTTGACAGCAGTACTTCTCTCGGCTTGCTTCCTTCATACGGACCGACAACCCCGCGGTCTTCCATTGCGTCAATCAGTCTTGCGGCTCTCGTATAGCCTACTCTGAATCGTCTTTGCAGCATGGATACAGAAGCTGTCTGCATTTCCAGAACCAACTGAACGGCGTCATCATAAAGATCATCATTGACCTCTTCCTTCACTTCCGGAGTTTCGCCCGGTATCATTTCCTCCTGATATTGAGCTCTTTGCTGAGAAATCACATAAGATACAACGTGCTCGACTTCTTCATCTGATAAAAATGCTCCCTGCACCCTGACTGGTTTTGATGCCCCTACAGGGAGAAACAGCATATCTCCGCGGCCGAGAAGCTTCTCGGCGCCGCCCATGTCAAGAATCGTTCTTGAATCTGTCTGTGACGAAACGCTGAACGCAATTCTTGATGGAATATTGGCTTTGATTACTCCCGTAATAACATCAACAGAAGGACGCTGTGTGGCAATAATTAAATGAATGCCCGCTGCCCGTGCCATCTGTGACAGGCGCGTAATGGAATCCTCTACATCAGATGAAGCTACCATCATTAAATCTGCCAGCTCGTCCACGATCACGACGATATAAGGGAACTCAGGATTTTTCGTTCCTTCTTCCAAGTTGGATCTTCTAATATATTCATTGTAGCCTTCAATATTTCTTGTCCCTGTATGAGAGAAAAGCTCGTATCTTCTCTCCATCTCATTGACTACCTTTTTTAAAGCCTGAGAAGCTTTTTTGGGATCTGTCACGACTGGCGCAAGCAGATGCGGAATTCCGTTATACACATTCAGCTCTACCATCTTGGGATCGATCATCATCATTTTCACTTCATGAGGCTTTGCTCTCATCAGTATACTTGTAATAATGCCGTTGATGCACACACTTTTCCCGCTTCCTGTAGAACCGGCAACAAGAAGATGAGGCATTTTATTCATTTCAGCAAGAACAGCATCACCTGAGATATCTCTGCCAAGTCCCATAAGAAGCTTAGCCTCCGGACGGTCATTTGCTTTTGATTCGAGCACCTCGCGCAAGGAGACCATGGCGATTTCAGAATTGGGAACTTCAATACCAATGGCTGATTTCCCTGGAATCGGCGCTTCTATCCGAATATCTTTAGCAGCAAGCGCAAGGGCTAAATCATCGCTGAGATTCACAATTTTACTTACCTTTACGCCTACATCAGGATAAACTTCATATTTCGTAACCGCCGGGCCCAAATGCACCTGCGTCACTTTTGCTTTTACGCCAAAGCTTTGAAACGTTTTTTCAAGCTTGCGCGCATTTTCATAAATGTTCTTTTTATCCGTTTGCTGGCTGTTGACCTTAGGCTGTGACAAAAGATCAAGGGAAGGCAGCAAATACGATTTATTTTCTACTTCAGTAAACGTAATCGGCGGCACTGATGGTTCATCGCCTGTTTCGGTTTCAGGTTTCTTTTTCGGGGTTCTTACAGGAGGCTCTGGCTTAACCTGTTCCTGCTCCTGATCAAATGCTTTTATTTCGAGTTCATTTCTGTCTGCAAAACTGGAGATAATCGGCTCAACATGAATGATTTCTGCTTCTTCTTCCTCTGCATGAGCCTCTTCATGCCTTCGCTCTTTTTTAGCCTTTTTAGGCTTGGATGCTTCTGCTTTTTTTGCATTTTTTATCGATTGCGGCAGATTTTTCATATCCTCGTAAAAGGCAATAGCCTGTGTTTTCATAAAACGAAGAAACGGCGCAATGATTTTCCCGAGTGTTGAACCGAGAGATCTTCCAGTAATAAGCACAATTCCAATTAATATTAAAATGAAAGAAATGATGCGGGACCCCGCTGCTGCAAATAAATAATAAGATGCTGCAAAAAGAATGGCTCCAATCATTCCTCCCCCAAGATCAGGCGTTCTTATCTGTCCATTAACCTCCATGAAAAAAAGTTCCCATGTATTAGTTATGACGCTCGGCGAAGAGAGGGCGCCTTTTTTGGTAAGCATCTGAAACAGCGTGACATGACTCAGAAGCAGGATAGCGGAAAGGATGCAGTACAGGCCGACAATCTGCCTTGAAAATAAGGAAGGCCAACTTCGGTTCCACATCACATAACCTGATAGAACGAGCATGCCGATTAAGGCTGCCATATACCATTCACCAATAAAAAATCTGAATAAGTAAACGAACGTTTTTCCGACAAAACCTAAATTTGAAATCGCAATCAGCGAAATAGCGAGCAGGACTAGACCGATGAGTTCAAACTTCAGCGTTTGCCGCCAGTCATCGCCTGTTTTTTTCTTTTGTCTCCGTTTTTGTTTTGCCATTAGTTATCACCTATGTATAAAATTTGCTAATGGCTGATTTCGCATAAACAGCTGTGAATCAGTCCCAGCATTTTAGTAAATATTGAGCTCTTTTCACATTGATTATTTTTCAACTTAAGACCGAAAACAGCAAGTTTCACGAAAAAAGCCTTTTATAAACAAAGAAAGCAGCCAAATGCAGGCTGCGGACATGTTTGTGTAAAGTTAGTATAGCATATTATCAAGAAAACGAGAATGTCATAGAAATTTTTTGTCCGGGAGAATATTGCTCGTTTAGAAAATCCTGCGGATCTGTGCTTAAAAGCCGGACAATTTCATATTGGTTCTGTTCTGTCTGTCTTACTACCATTTGCAGTCCGTTCATTTCAATGGTGGAAACACTTTCAAAATCAGCTGTTTGTACTGGGAATATGAGTTCCTCAGGCATGGATGTATATAAAATCATTGCAGCATTTGCTCCTCGCCGGATTCGTCTTTTTTGCCGATCATTTCATTAAGCTTCATGATTGCCTGGCCCACACCGCCGACTCCGTCAATAAGCCCATAATCAACAGCATCATTTCCGACAACATTCGTTCCAATATCCCTTGTTAAGTTGCCTTTTGAGAACATAAGCTCTTTAAACTTTTCTTCCGTAATATTCGAATGTTTGATAACAAAATTAACAACGCGGTCCTGCATTTTGTCCAAATACTCAAACGTCTGCGGCACTCCGATGACCAATCCTGTTAATCTGACTGGATGAATCGTCATAGTCGCTGTTTCTGCAATAAAAGAATAGTCGCATGAAACGGCAATCGGCACGCCAATGGAGTGGCCGCCGCCTAAAACAATGGAAACAGTAGGCTTTGATAAGGATGCAAGCATTTCTGCTATAGCAAGACCTGCTTCCACATCTCCCCCAACTGTATTCAGCACAATCAGAAGTCCCTCTATTTTAGGATTCTGCTCAATGGCCACGATTTGCGGGATGACATGCTCATATTTAGTCGTTTTATTTTGAGGAGGAAGCTGGATATGCCCTTCAATTTGCCCGATGATTGTCAGGCAATGAATTCTTGCATCCTGGGATAATTGCGGAACATTTGTCGATCCAAGCTGCTGAATTTTTTCAACTAAAGAAGGTTCCTTCCCCTCTTGTTTATCCCCATTTGGTTCTGAATTTTCCTGTATGTAGCGGGAATCTTTGCTCATATGGCTTCACCCTTCCTTTCATGAATGTGCTTATTATTCGCAGATCTACCTGAAAACATTCGAAAGGGGGGAAATTTAGGCAGGAAATTTCGACAAAAAAAAGAGCCTTAAAAAAGGCTCAATTTGATTAAATTTCCATGATGATCGGTAATATCATCGGTCTGCGCTTCGTTTGTTCGAATAAGAAACGATTCAGCGCCTCGCGGATATTTAATTTCAATGCAGACCATTCAATACCGTGGCCCTGCATGCTCTTTTCTACAATTTCCGTAACCATGTCAGAAGCTTTTAAAATAAGTTCTTCTGATTCCCTAACATAGACAAATCCTCTAGAAATAATCTCAGGACCTGAAATCATCACTTTTTTAGAGCGGTCGAGGGTGACAACGACAATGAGAATGCCATCCTGGGAAAGAAGTCTGCGGTCTCTCAATACGATGTTTCCGATATCGCCTACGCCTAATCCGTCTATCAGTACATTTCCTGAAGGGACTTTGGATATGGATTTTACTTTATGCTTTGAAAACTCAATGACATCGCCTTTTTCAACAACAAAAATATTATCTTCTTCCATGCCGGCAGATTTAGCAAGTTTAGCGTGTGCTTTTTGCATTTTATACTCGCCGTTAATTGGAATAAAGTATTTCGGCTTCATCATATTCAGCATTAATTTTAATTCTTCCTGACTGCCATGGCCTGATACATGGATTTGTTTTTGTCCGAAAATGACATTCGCTCCGGCACGGTAAAGCTGATCGACTGTTTTTGAAAAATGAAGCTCATTTCCCGGTACAGGTGTAGCAGAGATGATGACTGTATCATCTTTTTCAATCCGAATTTGTTTATGAGCACCTTTTGCCATACGGGTTAAAACCGTGAGGGGTTCTCCCTGATGACCTGTTGTCAGAATGGCTACTTCATTTTTAGGATATTTATCGATATCTTGGACGGGTATGATTAAATTTTCACTTTCAGTGATGTATCCTAAATTTTTCGCAATTTCATAAACATTTTTGATTGAATTACCAAGCAGGACAAGTTTTCTCTTATTATCAGATGCAGCTTCAATCACTTGGACGATGCGGTTGATGTTTGAAGCATAAATCGCTACAATCGTTCTTCCATTTGCATTGTACATCGCATCTGAAATTTCATGACCTACAACTGTCTCAGATGCTGTAAACCCTGGACGCTCCGCATTTGTACTGTCTGATAGAAGACAAAGGACGCCTTCTTCTCCAATCAGAGCCATTTTGCCTAAATCAGAGCTTGTATTAAGTACAGGTGTTGTATCAAATTTAAAATCCCCTGTATGCACAATTGATCCAAGTGAAGTGTGGAAGCATACTCCGACTGAGTCAGGAATGCTGTGAATCGTTCTGAAGAAAGACACATTCACCCCATCAAAATCTAAAACAGTGGAAGAATCAACTTCCTGATAATCTGCCTTTTGCTTCGGATTTAGTTCTTTTACCTTTTGGGACACTAACGCGAGAGTCAATTTCGTACCATAAACTGGAATCGACAGATGTCTCAGCACATAGAAAACGCCGCCAATGTTCTCGTCGTGACCGTGTGTTAAAAAGATGCCCTTCACGCGATCTGCATTCTCCCGCAAGTATGTAATGTCAGGAATGACCATATCAATCCCTAACATCCCGGCTTCTGGATACATCAATCCAGCATCAACGATAAAGATGTTATGATCGATTTCAATGACATACAGATTCTTGCCAATTTCTCCAACTCCGCCTAGGGCAATAATCTTGATGTTTTCTGTCTGTTTATTCAATTGGTAATCCTCCTTGAACCCGTCCAATACAACTACTGCCTATTATAACTGATGAAAGAAATGGAATACAAGGAAATAATCTCTTGGAAGCTTAGGAAATGAAAAGAATACGAGTCAATTTTCATTTAATGAGATTAAAAAAGGACCAATCCTGTGATTGGTCCTCTTGTTTTCAGATGGAGTGGATGACGTTCGTCAATTCATTTCTTTCTGTTTCAGTTAATGAGACGAGCGGCAGTCTTACAGGTCCTACGTCAAGACCTTTGAGCTGAAGAGCCGTTTTAACAGGTGCCGGGTTTGGTGCTTTGAAAAGCTGTTTCATTACAGGAAGCAGCTGACGGTGAATCGCGCCTGCTCTTACATTTTCACCCGTGTTAAAAGCAGCAATCATTTCCTGCATTTCGTTTCCGATCACATGTGAAGCTACAGAGACCACCCCTGCACCCCCGATAGAAAGAACAGGAAGCGTCAAGCCGTCATCTCCAGAATATAAAGCGAAATCTTCCGGCGTTTTTGAAATAATTTCAGACATTGCATCCAAATCACCGCTCGCTTCTTTCACAGCAGCCACATTTGGAAGCTCTGCAAGGCGGGCGATGGTATCCGGAGAAATGCTTACTACTGTGCGTCCAGGTACATTGTAAATCATAACAGGAAGCTCAGTGGCCTCTGCAATCGTTTTAAAATGCAGGTAAAGGCCCTCTTGATTTGGCTTATTGTAATAAGGTGCTACAAGCATCACTGCGTCCACTCCTGCAGCTTCTGCTTTTTTTGTCAAATCAATTGATGCTTTCGTGTTGTTGCTGCCTGTGCCGGCAATAACAGGCACTCTGCCGTTTACTTCAGAAACAACATGCTTAAATAAAGCGATCTTTTCTTCTGATGTAAGTGTAGGAGATTCTCCTGTCGTTCCTGCCACAACTAATGAATCTGATCCATTTTGAATTAAGAAATTCACTAGCTGTGATGTTTTAGCAAAATCAATGTTTCCATTTTTATCAAACGGGGTTACCATGGCTGTAGATACTTTTCCAAAGTCAATCATTGTGTCACTCCTCTTTATTCACTTGAATCTTAGTGTTAGTCCGATAGATCAAATGCTTCATGCAAAGCGTTGACTGCATTAATCATATCCTCTTCTTTTACCAATACCCAAATTGTTGTATGACTATCTGCCGATTGAAGAATTTGTATGCCCTGTTCAGACAGTGCAGTTACAATTTTAGCCGTAACACCGGGCACTCCGGCGATCCCCGCTCCAACTGTCGAAACTTTTGCACAATGCCTTTTAACGGCTGGTTCATAATCCATGCCTCTTAAAATTTCAATCGCAGCATCTGTTACATCTTCTGCAACCGTATAGATAACAGATCTTGGCGTGATATTGAAGAAATCGACACTGATCCCTGCGCGCGCCATTGCTTTAAATACCTCAGTCTGCACCTCATATTGTCCTTCTTTGGCAGAGACATGAATCTGTGTGACATTTGATACGTTGGCGATGCCTGTGATCAGTCTGTCATTGATGTCACTGCCCAGATTTTCAGAATGATGGGAGGTAACAAGTGTGCCAAGACTTTCTGAATAGGTTGAACGGATTCTGATTGGGACTTTGGCCTGCATGGCAATTTCAACAGCCCGCGGGTGAATCACTTTTGCCCCCTGATACGCAAGGTTGCAAATCTCTGTATACGTAACAGTTGTAAGCGGCTTTGCTTTTTCAACTATTCTTGGATCTGCTGTCATGACACCTTCTACATCCGTAAAAATATCAATGAATTCTGCTTCAAGAGCTGCTCCAAGCGCAGCTGCGGATGTATCGCTGCCGCCTCTGCCGATCGTCGTTATGTCGCCGCTTTTAGTTGCTCCCTGGAAACCGGCAACAACAACCACATCATTGTAGTCCAGCTCTCTTCTGAGACGCTCGCATCTCATATCAAGGATCTTTGCATTTGTATAGTCTTCATTTGTTAAAAATCCTGCCTGTGCTCCGCTCAGTGAAGAAGCTGCAATTCCTTCTGACTTCAGCATGCTTGTGAAAACTACAGAAGAGATTGTTTCGCCGCAGGATAACAGCATATCCTGTTCCCGCTTTGAAATCGAAGCTGTGCCGCCGTATAGAAGATTTAAAAATGAATCTGTCGCGTACGGGTCCCCGTTTCTGCCCATTGCTGAGACAACTACAACCACTTTATACTGCTCTTTTAATGCATCACTTATATGTTTTAATGCCATTTTCCGGCCGTGATCATCTTTAACAGATGTTCCGCCGAATTTTTGAACGATTATTTTCATCCTTACACCCCGACTCTATACGTAAGAGAAGAGAGCAGGTATTATGTACCCTCGCTCTCTCCGACCCTGCTTATACTAATTTCAATTTAACAAGACTTTCTGCAATCTGAACAGAGTTCCATGCAGCACCTTTTAAGAGATTATCAGAGACGATCCACAAATGGAAGCCATTTGCACGATCAGGATCTTTGCGGATGCGTCCGACAAATACATCATTTTTTCCTACACAGTCTGCAGGCATTGGATATGTTTGTGTAAGCGGATCATCCTGAAGAGTAACTCCAGGTGCATCTTTTAATAATTCATGAATGTCCTGAACACTGACAGAATCTGAATCAAGTTCAATATAAACAGATTCAGAATGACCAGTCTCAACCGGAATTCGCACACAAGTAGCGGCAATTTCAAGGTTTGACATGTGCATGATTTTTTTCGTTTCATTCATCATTTTCATTTCTTCGAAAGTAAAGCCATTTTCTTCAAATTTATCAATTTGAGGAATGGCATTAAAGGCAATCTGGAAATGCTTTTTATCGCCTTTAACAGGGAGAATTTCAGGAGTAAACTCTTCGCCTTTTAAGATTGCTTCCGATTGGGTTTTTAATTCTTCAATTGCAGCGGCGCCGGATCCTGATACTGCCTGGTATGTCGATACGATTACTTTGTTTAAGCCGTGAGCCTTTCGCAAAGGTTCGAGAGCAACAACCATTTGGATAGTAGAGCAGTTTGGATTGGCGATAATGCCGTTATGTTCGTTAATATCTTCCTCATTTACTTCTGGAACGACAAGCGGAACATTTTCATCCATGCGGAAGGCACTTGTATTATCAACAACAATTGCCCCGTGCTTGACAGCTTCAGGAGCAAATTCTTTAGAAACACTGCCGCCTGCGCTGAAAAGGGCGATTTGAACACCTTTAAAGCTGTCAGGGCTTGCAGCCTGAACTTCATATTCCTCTCCTTTAAACATGACTTTTTTGCCTGCCGATCTTGCAGAAGACAATAAAGTCAGTTTAGAAATAGGAAAGTCCCGCTCTTCCAAAGTCTGCAGCATTTGCTGTCCCACTGCGCCTGTTGCACCAAGGACAGCAACATGATAACCATTAGTATTCATAAATCAAAACTCCTTCCGCGATTATCCGTATACAACCCGGATTAACTTTATATCATATTGTGTATTAGTTTATCATAGACTAGGTGTATTCATTATACAACCATGATTTTTCTTGCCTTCTATTCTATCAAGAAGGAGGCTATTCGTCATCACGAAATTTTTCAATGATCACCGGCTGAAATTGCGAATGCTCTAATGCTGCTTCTACTGTTTCCAATAATAAGTCCATTTTAGCCACTAAAGAATTCGGCTTTTTAAAAGGAGCATCCTGGCCGAATGGAATAAAATAAATATTCTTTGCCGCCATCAGCTTCATCAGATTTGCACCGTTTAAACCAAGCCCGTCATTCGTCGAGATGCCAAGTACTACAGGTTTGTGGTTTCTTAAAGTAGCCTTTGCAGCCATCAGCACCGGTGATTCTGTCATCGCATTTGCAAGCTTGCTCATTGAATTTCCGGTCATAGGGGCAACAACCATGCAGTCAAGCGGAATTTTCGGCCCAAGGGGTTCTGCTCCTACAATGGAATCAATGACTTTATGGCCAGTCAGTTCTTCAATCTTTTTTATCCACTCCTCACCTTCGCCAAATCTTGTGTTAGTGAATTTCACCGTATTTGTGACGACAGGCATGACATCTGCTCCTTCGTCAATCAACCGTTTAATCTGCGGATAAACTGCATCATATGTGCAGTGAGACCCCGTTAGTCCAAATCCGATTCTTTTGCCTTTAACCTTCATGATGATGACCCCTTCCTTTTGGAGAATTCCTCTGTAAGCAGCGCCGCCAATACGTTCGCCACAATCTGACCGGCCGTTTTCGGTGCGACTATCCCCGGAAGACCCGGTGCGAGCAATGCTTTTATGCCCCTTTTTTCAGCATATTTAAAATCCGTTCCCCCCGGCTTTGATGCAAGGTCAATGATCAATGTGTGTGCAGGCATTTTTGAGATCACCTTTGCCGTCACGATGTGATAAGGAATCGTATTAATGCAGATGTCTATTTGAGAAACTTCTTTTTCAAGATCCTCAAGCTGAAAAGACTCAAGTCCCATTTCAATAATTCTTGCAATATGCGAAGACTTTCTTGCTCCCACCTTCACTTTTGCCCCGAGTGCCGAGAATGTGCGCGCTACGCTCATTCCTACCCGTCCAAGTCCCAGTACAGCAATTCTTGAACCGTGGATCGTAAAATCGGTGTGCTGAATAGCCATCATAATTGTTCCTTCTACGGTCGGAATAGAATTGTATATCGCTACATCATCTCTTTCAAAAAGCTGAACAAGTTCTCGATTTGTTCCATCAATTATTCCATCTAAGTATGGATTGCTGATTCCAGAATAAATGATGCAGTGAGGAGGTGTTCTTGCAATAATCTCCTCCGTTAACACTACTTCCTCATTGGAGAAGATTGTATCGACGTGCCCTTCTAAATTCGTTCCGGGAACAGGCAGAATAATGACATCTATTTCTTCAAATTGCACTTCGGCAAGCTTTAATTTCGCGGCTCCGGTAAATCCATGATCCAGCTGGTCAAAGCCTACCAAAAAAAGCTTTGCATCAAGTTCAGTCAATTTCCGTATGACCTCCAGCTGCCGAGCATCTCCTCCAATGACTGCTATGTTAAGTCCTGTTAACATACGACCCTTTCACCTACTTTTTCGCGATGTATATATTCATATTGATTAAATCCTGAGTGAACTTACTTAAACATCTTATGTAATATCAGCGGGCGGGGTGATAGACTTTCCTGCATATAATTATGAGTCAGGCAGTTGACTTTCAGCATGTTGAAATCAGCAGCAGATCAGCCTATGCACACAAATAATGAATCGTTTTACTGCTGTCTCTTAGAAGCTGATCCCATCAGAAATGCGCAAGCGCCCGATTAGCGCAGGCATGACAGATAAGGATCAGGCAGAAAAGGCGCGCCGTTCTGTCCGAGAAGCCTGAGCGATTCCGCCCGCATCAAAGCGCAAAATTTTATACTTCTTTTCCCATAAAAAAAAGCGACTGAAGTCCAATCGCTTTCACTCTAAAAGTTTTATTTGCTCATCTTCAATGTCTAAAATAATCATATCGGTGCCGATCTTTTTAATGTGAAGCCAGGGGACTCTTATTTCACCTCCCTGCTTTCTGAACCCAAACCATTTGACAGACGGAATGACAAGGGCGGTTATTTGACCGGTCTGTTCATTAATCTCAAGGTCCGTTTGTCCTAAAATTCCCAATCTCTCAGCTCTTTTCACATCTACGATTTCTTTTCCGCTCAGCTCGCTCAGCCTCATGGTATCACCATCCTTTTTATCATATATATCCATTTGGACATAAAAAAGACCTGCAGGAAAATCCCTGCAGGTCTTAGCTGATTATTGTTTAAAAGCAGATGGAAGCTTTCCATCCGGGCTGATCAGAGCAATGGAGTAGTCATCTGTAAATAATTGTTTAGCGAGTGCATTTACATTATCTGCAGTAACTTCATTGATCTTTTCAATCATTTCATCCAGGCTGCGGTGACGGCCAAGAAGAAGTTCATTTTTACCGTTTCGGCTCATGCGGCTGTTTGTGCTTTCTAAGCTGAGCATCAAATTGCCCTTCATTTGCTCAATGCTGTTTGTAAGCTCTTTTGAAGTGATGCCTTCTTTTTTCAATGTAGCAAGTGTTTCCTGGATCGTTTCAAACAGAACATCAAGCTGTGCACGGCCTGTGCCGCCGTATATCGTCAGCATGCCATTGTCCTGGTAAGAAGAGTGATAGGAGAAAACGGAATAGGCAAGCCCTTTTTGCTCACGGACATCCTGGAACAGTCTTGAGCTCATGCTGCCGCCAAGTACGTTATTTAATACAATCAGATCATAAATTTTCTCGTGGCCGACTTGAAGTCCGTCAAAGCCGATGCAAAGATGAGCCTGCTCTGTATCTTTTTTGCGCGCAAGCTTATGAGTCATGAATGCAGGTGCGCCAATTTCAGTTCCCTTTTGAGACGTCTCAAACGAACCGAATTGTTTTTCGACCTCCGCAATAAAGCTCTCTGAAATATTGCCGGCTACAGAAATTACGACGTTTTCTGGAGTGTAATATTGATCCATATACTCTCTCAATGTGTCGCTCTCGAATTTCGCAAGCGTTTCTTCTGTTCCCAAAATAGGATACCCCAGCGGATGATCGCCGTATGTTGCTTTGCTGAGCAAATCATGTACGATATCGTCCGGAGTATCTTCATACATTTTAATTTCTTCGTAAACAACATTTTTCTCTTTTTTCAGCTCAATGTCATCAAACGTTGAGTTGAAGAACATATCTGCAAGCACTTCAAGTGCATAGTCAGAATGTTCATCAAGCACTTTTGCATAATAACATGTGTATTCTTTAGAAGTAAAAGCGTTTACTTGCCCGCCGATGCTGTCAAATGATTCAGCAATATCCCGTGCTGATCTTGTTTTTGTGCCTTTGAAAAACATATGCTCTAAAAAGTGGGAAATCCCATTGTTTTTTTCATTTTCGTTTCGTGAGCCAGTGCCAATCCATACCCCGATTGCAACTGATCTTACGTGAGGGATATTTTCGAGCACGATTCTTACACCATTTTGGCATGTATACTTTTTAATCAAACTTGTTCCTCCTATCTATCTGTAAGCTCCAAGGATCTCTAATTGATGTGAATATGTTATTTAGATGCAGGCAGCCGTTCTTCATCCATGAGCATTGAGACAGAACCGAAAGAATAGCCCTTCTGTTTTATTGACTGAATCAATGTTTCTAAACTTCTAGACGTGGAATCAGTAGGATGCATAAGAATCATAGCACCATTATGAACCTTTTTAAGGACGCGTTCAACTAAAACGCCGGGTTCGGGCTTTTGCCAGTCAATCGTATCAACTGACCAAAGGACCGTCTCCATCTTAAATTCATCTGCTGCTGTAATCACGTCCTGCCTGAAGCTTCCGCTTGGAGGTGCGAACCAGACCGGGGCGGCGCCTGTTATCTCTTTGATGACTTCATTTGTTGAACCAATCTGTTTACGGATTTGGTCTGTTGTGATTCTTGCCATATCAGGATGGGAATAAGAATGATTCCCGATTTCATGACCCGCTTCTTTTATTTTTTTGACAAGTACCGGATTTTCTTTTGCCCATCTTCCTTCAAGGAAAAAGGTAGCTTTTACTCCATGCTTATTAAGCACTTCAAGCATAGCTGGAAGATATTCATTTCCCCAGGCAACATTAATGAGAAACGAGACCATGGATTTATCAGGGTGCCCTCTGTAAATGGGAGCAGGCGGCAGGTCACCTAGGTGAACTTTTGGCTTAACCTGTCTGAAGACAAGCTGCTTTTCATCGAACTTCCCTTTTTTCTTCATTTTTTTATACGACTCATCAATATCAACCGTTATGCCATTGTAGCCGGGAGTAGCTTTCCAGACGGTATGTATTTGAGCATCCTGTGCCGGCTTTTCATAGTCCTTTGCTTTTGCAGCTATCACCTGATAGAGCTCATCAGGCTGCTTTACAGCTGAAACATCTTCAACTTTGATTGTAGACACATAGGCTGATGTATATGGATTCTGTATAATAGCACCAGTTACGATTATGATGAGCGCAATGCTTAATAAATGGAACCTCTTCATGTTTGTCTTCCCCCTTTTTACTAGAAAATATGTACGAAGGGGACAAGGTAGAACATGTTGCATTAGATGCATTGGTTACCTGGAAAAATGCAAAAAGAAGCCAGACTAGCTTCTCTGGCTTCTACACTTTAAGAATTTTGCTTTTCTTTTTCTTTCTCGTCACGAAGAACTGCTTTTCTAGAAAGATTGACGCGACCTTGTTTATCAATTTCAGTTACCTTCACAAGCAACTCATCACCGATTTTAACAACATCCTCAACTTTTCCAACGCGCTCTTCTGCGAGTTCAGAAATGTGTACTAAACCGTCTTTGCCATTGAATATTTCAACGAAAGCACCGAACTTTTCAACGCGCTTCACTTTTCCTAAATACATTTGTCCGACTACTACTTCGCGGACAATGTCTTCGATAATTTGCTTCGCTTTTTGATTCATTTCCTCATTCGTTGACGAAATAAAGACTGTTCCGTCTTGTTCAATGTCAATTTTAACGCCAGTTTCTTCGATGATTTTATTGATTTGTTTACCGCTTGGTCCAATAACATCGCGGATTTTATCAGGATTAATCGCCATCATTAAGATTTTAGGAGCATATTGAGACAGCTCAGTGCGAGGCTCTTTGATCGTTGCAAGCATTGATTCAAGGATTTCCATGCGTCCTTTTTTAGCCTGAAGAAGAGCTTCTTCTAAAATTTCACGGGATAATCCCTCGATTTTAATGTCCATTTGAAGGGCAGTTACGCCTTTAGCCGTTCCTGCTACCTTAAAGTCCATGTCTCCAAGGTGATCTTCCATTCCCTGAATATCAGTCAGCACTGAGTAATGCTCTCCTGATTTCACAAGTCCCATTGCAATCCCTGCTACAGGAGCTTTAAGAGGAACACCGGCATCCATCATGGCAAGTGTGCTTGCACAAATACTTGCTTGTGAGGTTGAACCGTTTGATTCAAGAACTTCTGATACAAGACGGACTGTGTACGGGAAATCCTTTTCAGAAGGAATGACAGGCTCAAGTGCTCTTTCGCCGAGCGCGCCATGGCCGATTTCACGTCGTCCAGGTCCGCGCATAAATCCAGTTTCCCCTACGCTGAACAGCGGGAAATTGTAATGATGCATGAAACGTTTTGTTTCTTCAATGCCAAGACCGTCAAGAATCTGCACATCCCCTAGTGCTCCAAGCGTACAAATGCTAAGCGCCTGAGTTTGTCCGCGTGTGAACAGACCTGAACCATGTGTGCGGGACAGTAATCCGACTTCAGAAGAAAGAGGGCGGATTTCGTCAATTTTACGTCCATCCGGGCGGACTTTATCTTCTGTGATCAGACGGCGGACTTCTTGTTTTACTAATTTCGAGAGGATTTCTTTCACTTGTTTAAGAGTGTCAGCTTCTGCTTCCTGCTCTTCAAAATGAGAAACGACTGTTTTCTTTACTTCATTAATTGCTTCTTCGCGTGCATGTTTTTCCTGCACTTGAATCGCTGAAAGCAGGTCTTTTTCAGCCATTTCACGAATGCTTGTCTCAAGATCAGCATCAAGAACATAGAGTTTCACTTCTGATTTTGCTTTCCCTACTTGAGCTGCAATTTCTTCCTGGAATGCAATCAGACGTTTGATTTCATTATGACCAAACATAATAGCTTCAAGCATGATTTCCTCAGGAACTTCATTTGCTCCTGCTTCTACCATGTTAATGGCATCTTTTGTGCCTGCAACAATCAAGTTGATATCGCTTTTATCCATTTGGTCAACTGTAGGATTGATGACAAACTCATTATCCACACGGCCGACAACAACGCCTGCAATCGGACCTTCAAACGGAATGTCAGATACAGTTAATGCAAGGGATGAACCAAACATTGCAGCCATTTCAGATGAACAGTCCTGATCGACACTCATTACGATACTGACAACCTGTACTTCATTGCGGAAACCATCTGCAAACAATGGACGCAATGGACGGTCAATCAAACGGCTTGCAAGGATTGCTTTTTCACTTGGGCGGCCTTCACGTTTAATAAATCCTCCAGGGATTTTACCAACGGCATACAGGCGCTCTTCATAATTGACAGTCAACGGGAAAAAGTCAACCGTTTTAGGTTCTTTTGATGCTGTTGCTGTACTTAATACAGCTGTGTCTCCATAGCGGATCAGTGCCGCGCCGTTAGCCTGTTTTGCCAGCTGGCCAACTTCTACGGTCAATTCTCTTCCAGCCCAATCAATGGAGAACACTTGTTTTTCTTGTCCCATATAAGAATGAACTCCTCTCGTCATATAAGTCACAACATACAATTATGTATTATTATGAACCATTTAAATTCAACATATCAATGTTATTCCGGTATGTAAATAGATCGCGTGAAAATCTTATTGTTTATTCAAATAGAATATATAAATTTCCGCATTCATGAAAGCTGCAGCGCCAGGGTCCCCGGTCTGAAACGATCAGGCCAAAACGCTCCTGCTTTCTTATTTTAATACACTAAAAAAGCGGGAATTCTCCCGCTTTTCAAAGATTATCGGCGTAAACCAAGCTTGTTGATTAGATCGCGATAACGAGTTACGTCATTATTGCGCAGGTACGTCAAAAGATTACGGCGTTTACCTACCATTTTCAAAAGACCGCGACGTGAATGGTGGTCTTTCTTATGAACACGTAAATGTCCATTAAGATTGTTAATATCCTCAGTTAGGATAGCGATTTGAACTTCTGGAGAACCAGTGTCCGTATCATGCGTTCTGTACTCAGTGATAATTTCATTCTTACGTTCTTGAGTGATTGCCATCCTATTCACCTCCTTCATTTAAAAACCCCAATTACCGAGCAAACGTTGGTGAATCGTTTTGCCAAGCAATGGTTATAAAAGTTACAAGTATTAGAATACTATTATTCGTGGAATAAGGCAAGTGTTAATCTTGCAGATCTTGAAAAAATTGCTCAGCGGAAGCTTTGTCTTTCCCGATCTGCTGGATCAGTTCGTCAATGGAACCGAATTTTTGCTCGCTTCTTATCCGTTTATACCAGAATATAGAAACATTCTTTCCATATATAGATTTATTAAACTCAAAAATATGAACTTCGATGCTTGGTTTTAGTTTTTTTTCATCGTAAAAGGTAGGTTTGTAGCCAATGTTACATACTCCATTGTAAATCTCTTCCCCGATTTGAAATCTGACAGCATATACCCCTGTAGGCGGGATGATATATGCCCCGTCAAGCTCTATATTAGCCGTTGGAAACCCGATTGTTCTTCCGCGCTTATCTCCGTGAATCACCGTTCCGTTTACCTTGTGAGGCCTGTTCAGAAGGCGTGATGCATACTCCACATCCCCGTTTCTCAGTACCTCCCTGATCAAAGTTGAACTGATTTTCCGGTCATGATCAGTCTGCTTGGTGATTGTCGTCTGTTCAAAAGCGTTTCTTGAATGAAACGGCAAGGTTTCCATCGTTCCTTTGCCAAGTCTTCCATAGGAATAATCAAAGCCTGCAATCACATGTTTTACATTCAGGCGGATAATATATTGGTCTACAAATTCCTGGGGAAGCAATGCTGCAAATTCTTCGGAAAATTGAACGATAAAAAGATAATCAATTTCAAGTTTTTCAACTAAATCAATTTTGTCCCGGAGGGTTGTAATCGCTTCGACGTGCTGAATATTTCTTCTTAAAACGACCGAAGGATGAGGATCAAACGTCATAACTGCACTTTTTAATCCTTTTTCTTCTGCTGTTTTTTTTGCTGTCAATATGACTTCCTGATGCCCACGATGAACGCCGTCAAAATAGCCAAGCGCCATTGCCAGCTGGGGCATTTCTATGTCGTTTAAAGAGTGCGGATGCGTTAGTTTGATCGTTTTCACTCGTGTTTCACCTTTTCTGTATCAGCTTTCTTCCCGCCAGGTCAGATGACTAGGACTTTGGAAGGTTTAAGGAAGTGGGGTTTTTCAGGATGCTGCTTGTATATCGCAAGGCAGGTTCCCTGTTCATCATAAACGGCAATAGAATCTTCAGCCGCATACTGTTCAAAACCAGACGGAACCTCAAGCACCGCACCATTTTTCACTTTCTTTGCTAATGTATCATTTATGGACAATTTGGGCAAATGATTTAAAGCTGTACTGATCGGGATGAGTATATCCTGCAGTCTGCCCTCTTCTGCCATTTCTTCGATGTCTTCAAAGGTGTGGCATTGATCAATTAAAAACGGTCCTGAAGCTGTTCTGATTAAATGCGACATATGGGCAGGAAAGCCCAATTTTCCGCCAATCATCACAGCAAGTGTTCTTACATATGTACCCTTGGAACATTGAACTTTAAAACGGAAAGAAACGGTATCTTCTTTGATTTCTATGTCAGATAAAAGGGTCATTTCGTGAATCGCGATTTTTCTCGATGGCCGTTCAATTGTCTGCCCTGCTCTAGCATATTCGTACAGTTTTTTTCCTCCTATTTTTACCGCTGAATACATCGGAGGCACCTGATCGATTTCACCTGTAAGAGACTTTAGCGCTTCTAGGACATCTTCTTTAGTAATAACCGTATCCACTTTCTTCTTTTCAACAACTTCTCCGGAGGAGTCCTCTGTCGTTGTTGAGAATCCAAGGGTAACTTCTGCTTCATATGTTTTAGATGCTGCCGTTAAATATTCAACAATCTTAGTTGCCCGTCCAAGGCAGACAGGCAGAACTCCTGTGACATCTGGATCGAGCGTTCCGGTATGACCGACTTTTTTTGTCCTGGCAATTCGTCTCATTTTAGCAACACAGTCATGTGATGTCATTCCGGCAGGCTTATTTATTAATAAAACACCTTCCATTACGCTTTCCGCCCTTCTTCATCCAGTAAGATTACATAAACGAAAAGGATAGACTGATGTCTATCCTCTCCCTTTAATCTTCCTGCTTGTTTTCTTGATTAATTTCGTGGATCAATGTTTCGATCCGGTTTCCATAATCAACGGATTCATCAAATTCAAAAAGGATTTCAGGTGTTTTTCTCAGCCTAATGCGCTGGCCGATTTCAGAACGGATAAAGCCTTTTGCTTTTGCAAGGCCTTTTAAAGTGTTTTCTCTCTTTTCTTCATCTCCAAGAACTGAAATGTAGACTTTTGCAATTTGCAGATCTCCTGACACTCTTACATCTGTAACAGTAACAAATCCAATACGGGGATCTTTAATTTTCCGGCTGATAATCTCGCCTAATTCTTTTTTCATTTGTTCGCCGACTCTGTTCGCTCGTAAACTCATGCTATCACCTCACTGTTAAAGCCAATCAAACGAGGTTACAGTGCGTTCAATCTCCGGAAAAGAATCAATCATAGCGAGAGCTTTGTTCAATTCTTTTTCTGTTTGAACTTTATTTGATGTGATGGCGACGATGCCAATCTTGGTTCTCTGCCATGTGTCCTGAAAATCAATTTCTGAAACAGAGACATTGTGCCTCTGCTTCAGCCTCATCAAAATGCGCTGTAAAACAGCCCGTTTGTCCTTCAATGATTGTGCATCATAAATCATGCACTCACATTCTGCATATCCAATCACTTGCGCTCAATTTCTTCCATGACGTATGCTTCGATGATATCTCCTTCTTTGATATCATTGAAGTTTTTAATCGTAATCCCGCACTCATAGTTTTGCGCAACTTCTTTTACATCATCTTTAAAACGTTTCAGAACGTCCACTTCACCTTCAAAGACAACGACTCCGTCGCGAATAACACGGATGCTGCTGTCGCGGGTGATTTTGCCGTCTGTTACATAAGAACCGGCAATTGTACCGATTTTAGATACTTTAATTGTTTGACGGACTTCAACTTGACCGATGACTTTTTCTTCAAATTCAGGGTCAAGCATTCCCTTCATTGCTGCTTCAATTTCTTCAATTACTTTGTAGATGATGCGGTGGAGACGAATGTCTACTTTTTCTGCATCAGCCGTTCTCTTAGCATTCCCATCAGGGCGCACGTTAAATCCGATGACAATCGCGTTTGAAGCAGAAGCTAAAATAATGTCAGATTCCGTGATTGCTCCAACACCCGTAAGGATAATTTTCACTTTAACGCCTTCTACATCAATTTTTTGAAGAGAAGCAGCCAAAGCTTCAGCAGAACCTTGAACGTCTGCTTTGACGATCAGGTTGATATCTTTGATATCGCCTTGTTTAATTTGTTCAAACAGGTCATCAAGGCTTAATTTCGCGCCTTCTTTACGCTGTTCATCAAGCTGCTTGCTTGCACGCGCTTCTCCAACCTGGCGGGCTTTTTTCTCATCAGTGAAGACCATGAACTGATCTCCTGCCTGAGGTACATCGCTTAGACCTGTAATCTCAACAGGTGTTGAAGGTCCTACTTCTTTCACACGGCGTCCAAGGTCATTGACCATTGCACGGACACGTCCGAAAGTATTAC
The DNA here is from genome assembly GCF_004358755.1 of Peribacillus frigoritolerans. Taxonomy (GTDB): domain Bacteria; phylum Bacillota; class Bacilli; order Bacillales; family Bacillaceae; genus Bacillus_P. The sequence goes on from NZ_SMZY01000001.1 coordinate 1,388,566, forward strand.
CCACTACGATTGAGTCACCTACGCGAAGTGTACCATTTTGAACAAGAAGTGTTGCAACTGAACCGCGGCCTTTATCAAGCTGAGCTTCAATAACCGTTCCTGTTGCTGCACGGTTTGGATTTGCTTTCCATTCTTCTACTTCACTGACAAGAAGGATCATTTCAAGCAATTCATCGATCCCGTCGCCTGATAAAGCTGAAAGCGGAACAAAAATTGTGTCCCCGCCCCATGCTTCAGATACTAAACCGTATTCAGTCAGTTCCTGCATCACGCGGTCAGGGTTTGCCGATTCTTTATCCATTTTGTTTACAGCTACAATGATTGGAACCTCAGCCGCTTTAGCATGGCTGATTGCTTCCACTGTTTGAGGCATAACGCCGTCATCAGCAGCTACGACAAGGATTGTAATATCTGTTACTTGAGCACCGCGGGCACGCATTGTTGTAAACGCGGCATGTCCGGGAGTATCAAGGAATGTAATTTTTTTGTTGTTTACAACAACCTGATAGGCACCGATATGCTGAGTGATTCCGCCAGCTTCGCCTGCAGTTACTTTTGTATTTCGGATTGAGTCGAGTAAAGTTGTTTTACCATGGTCAACGTGACCCATAATTGTAACAACCGGAGGACGGATTTGAAGCTGATCCTCTTGATCCTCTGTTGCATAGCCTTCAAATTCAGTTACGTCAAATACGATAACTTCTTCAACTTCCACACCATACTCGCCGGCAATCAATTCGATTGAATCTTTATCAAGATCCTGATTGATTGTTGCCATGACGCCAAGCATAAATAATTTTTTAATGATCTCAGAAGGCTCTTTATGAAGCTTTCCTGCCAATTCTCCTACTGTAAGGCTGCCTGTAAAAGTAATTTTGCTCGGCATTTCCTTTTTAGGCTGAACAGGTGCTGCTCCCTGAGGTCTGCGCTGATTATTATTGCTGTTGTTTTTCTTGTTGCCGAAATTCTTCTTGTTATTATTGTTGCGGTTATTGTTGTTATTATTTGATTTTCCCTGCTGGCTAAAAGGCTTGCTGCCGCCTTTTGCTGCTGCTGGTTTAGTTGGATTAGCCGGTTTTGTGTTGTTAGTATTCTCTTGTTTTTGCATAGGCGTTTTGTGATCTTCCCTTTGTTTGACAGAAATGGATTTAGTTGTTTCTTTCTTATCTGCCTTGTATTTTCCGTCCAGTTTGACAATTATATGATCGTCAATTGTTGACATATGGTTGCTGACTTCAACATTCATACTCTGCAAGGCTGTAATAACATCCTTGCTTGATATGTTTTGTTTTTTTGCATATTCGTAAACTCTCATTTTCGTCATATGGTCACCCCCAAGAAATTTAATCGAGCAAGGTTTTCATTTTTGCAGCAAAGCCTGCATCAACTAATGCCACAACTACTCGAGCATCCTTTCCAATCGCCTGACCTAACAGGTACCGATCCGGGACCGAGACAACAGGAATGTTGTAAAAACTGCATTTATCATGAACCTTTTTAGCAGTATTTTCTGATGCATCTTTTGAGAGCAGAACAAGTTTTGCACGTGATTGTCTAACTTCTTTGATGACAAGTTCTTCTCCTGAAACAATCTTTCTTGCCCGATTTGCTAAGCCCAATAAGGACATCCATTGATGCTTTACCATACCATTAATGTTTCTCCTTCTCAGCTAGCTGAAGCAATTCTTCGTAGATGGCATCTTCAATTTTTACTTGCAGGTGATTAGCCAGTACATTCTTCTTTTTAGCTTGTAAAATACAGTCTTTATCAAGTGAGAGGTAAGCTCCGCGTCCGTTTTTCTTGCCTGTAGGATCAACGGAAACTTCTCCTTCTTTTGAACGGACAATACGAACAAGTTCTTTTTTCGGCTTCATTTCCCCAGTTGCCACGCATTTGCGCAGCGGAACTTTTCTTTGATTGTTCACATTGCCTCACCTCTTACTTGTCTAATTCATCTTGATTGAAAGAAAAAAGCGGCTCATCATCATCGCTTTCGTCAAGCGGAACATTTGCTCCTGCACGAGGATAAATGCCCATTTGAAGTGCGTCTGTCTCGCTTTTAATATCAATCTTCCAGTTTGTCAATTTGGCCGCCAAGCGTGCATTTTGGCCTCTTTTGCCGATAGCAAGCGATAATTGATAGTCAGGAACAACCACTGTTGTCGCTTTATCATCTTCGTTCACATTAACATCAAGAACTTTAGATGGACTTAAAGCATTAGCCACAAACAGAACAGGATCGTTTGACCATTTTACAATGTCAATCTTTTCGCCTTTTAATTCATTTACAATTGCCTGCACACGCTGGCCTTTAGGACCTACACATGAACCGACTGGATCAACCTCAGGGTTGTCTGAATGCACAGAAATTTTCGAACGGTCGCCAGCTTCGCGCGCCACTGATTTAATTTCAACCGTGCCGTCATAAATTTCAGGAACCTCAATTTCAAATAATCGTTTTAATAAGCCAGGATGAGTGCGTGAAACGAAAATTTGAGGTCCTTTTGTTGTTTTTTCAACCTTTGTAATAAATACTTTAATGCGGTCATGAGGCTTGTATTTCTCATTTGGCATCTGTTCGCTTACAGGAAGCAGCGCCTCAATTTTGCCAAGGCTCACATAAATAAATTTAGAATCAATTCTTTGGACAATGCCAGTCATGATATCTTCTTCGCGATCTACAAATTCAGAGTAGATCACGCCGCGTTCTGCCTCGCGCACACGCTGCGTTACAACCTGCTTGGCTGTTTGAGCTGCAATGCGGCCGAAGTCTTTAGGCGTAACTTCCATTTCAAGAACATCATTTACTTGATAGCTTGGATTTACGCTTTGAGCTTCTTCAACAGAAACTTCAAGTCTTGGATCATATACTTCATCAACTACATCTTTTCTTGCAAAGACTCTCATTGTTCCTGTGTCGCGGTTTAAATCAACGCGCACATTTTGAGCCTGATTAAAATTTCGTTTATAAGCTGAGATCAAAGCAGCTTCAATGGCTTCTATGATCACTTCTTTACTGATGCCTTTTTCTTTTTCAAGAATCGTTAAGGCATCTAAAAGTTCATTACTCATCTTAACGGTTTCCCCCTTATCCATCTAACAGTTTATTTAGTTGAATGTGACAGCGAGCCGGGCACTGGCGATTTTTTCGTAAGGTATTTGAATTTGTTTTTTGCGTGTTTTAATTAAGATCGTCACAATAACATGCTCACCGTCAAAAGCAGTAAGCTCTCCTTCAAATACTTTTGAGCCTTCAAAAGGCTCATATGTTTTAATATAAACATTTTTGCCGATTGATTTTGTGAAGTCAGAGTCCTTCTTAAGCGGACGCTCAGCCCCAGGCGATGAAACTTCAAGAAAATAATTTTGTTCAATTGGATCTGTTTCATCTAATTTTTCACTTAGTTTTTCGCTGACAATCGCGCAATGCTCGATGTCGATTCCATCACTTGAATCTATGAATACCCGCAAAAACCATTCTTTTCCTTCTTTTACGAACTCCACATCCACTAATTCCAATGTTAATTCATCTAAAATCGGCATAGCTAATTCTGCTACGATTTCAGTAACTTTTTTGCTCATCCCGTTCCTCCTTGTGAAATAGAAGCAAATATGACACTATTAGTTGCTGAAAAACCCTGCTTCATATTGAGCAGGGAATGTATGTACACAACACGCGATCCGAATGAAGAGACAATAAAATCTCTACTCAATACGAAAGAGTGGGTTGCCCCACTCTCTGCCTCTAACTATCGTTAGCATTTCCATAAAAAATATAACATAACCGGCCATTTATTGCAAATTAAAATCAAACTGTGTAAGGCATTTCAGAAGATATTGCAAGATTTTTCTCCTGAAAAGATTCAGTGAATATTTCCCAATTAACAAGTCTGTCAAAAAAATCAAAACAGAGACAGCTGATTTTGATCAGGGAGTGACTCGAGACAGCCTTGCTTGTCAAGGTATTCAATAATTGTCTTAGACACCTTGCCGCGCTGCTGAAGGTCCTCTTTGGAGAGGAATTCTCCGGTCTGTCTTGCATTTACGATATTTATAGCAGCATTTGTTCCGAGCCCTGGAATGGAATTGAAAGGCGGAATTAAAGAGTTCCCGTCAATCAGGAAATCCGTTGCGCTTGATCTGTACAGATCTACTTTTTGGAACGAATAGCCGCGCTCGCACATTTCAAGGGCAAGTTCAAGAACTGTCAGTAAACTCTTTTCTTTAGGAGATGCCTCAAGTCCTTTTTGATTAATCTCAACTATTTTCGCCTTAATTGGCTCTGATCCTTTTACCATCGTTTCGATGTCAAAATCATCGGCACGGACTGTGAAGTAAGCAGAATAATAAAGCAGGGCATGATGCACTTTAAAATAGGCAATCCGGACAGCCATCAAAACATATGCTGCGGCATGGGCTTTCGGAAACATGTACTTTATTTTGAGGCATGAGCTGATGTACCAGTCAGGCACCTCATTCTTTTTCATTTCCTCAACCATTTCCGGTGTAAGACCCTTCCCTTTACGCACAGACTCCATTATTTTAAAGGCAAATGAAGGTTCGAGCCCCTGATAGATTAAATAAACCATAATATCATCACGGCACCCGATTACTTCGCTCAGCGTACAAGTATTATCGTGAATTAATTCCTGTGCATTTCCAAGCCATACGTCCGTTCCATGGGAAAGTCCGGAAATTTGCACGAGCTCAGAAAATGTAGTCGGCTTTGTGTCTTCAAGCATTTGGCGGACAAAGCGGGTACCGAATTCCGGAATTCCAAGTGTACCGGTTTTACACATAATCTGTTCTTCTGTTACGCCAAGGGATTCTGTCCCGCTGAATATTTTCATTACCTCTTTATCATCAGTCGGAATCGTTTTCGGATCAATTCCGCTAAGATCCTGGAGCATCCTGATCACTGTCGGGTCGTCGTGTCCCAGAATATCAAGCTTCAGCAAATTATCATGAATGGAATGAAAGTCAAAGTGAGTCGTTTTCCATTCAGAACCTGTGGCATCAGCTGGAAATTGAATCGGTGAAAAATCGTATATATCCATATAATCCGGTACAACGATGATTCCGCCCGGATGCTGGCCGGTATTTCTTTTTACGCCTGTACAGCCTTGGACAAGACGGTCGACTTCTGCATTTCTCAGCATCAAGTTGTTGTCACCCGCGTAGCCTTTCACATATCCGTAAGCTGTTTTCTCAGCGACGGTACCGATGGTTCCGGCGCGGAACACGTTATCTTCCCCAAATAGATCCTTCGTGTAATTATGCGCTCTCGGCTGATATTCTCCCGAGAAGTTCAAATCGATATCGGGTACTTTATCTCCTTTAAAACCAAGGAACGTTTCAAACGGAATATCATGTCCATCTTTATGGAATTTAGCTCCGCATTGAGGACAGTCCTTATTCGGCAGATCAAACCCTGAACCTACTGAACCATCATTAAAGAATTCTGAATGCTTGCAGTCAGGACAAACATAATGCGGAGGCAGCGGGTTAACCTCTGTTATCTCTGTCATGGTTGCAACAAGGGATGATCCGACAGAGCCCCTTGATCCAACAAGATATCCATCGTCAAGAGATTTTTTAACAAGCTTGTGCGAAATCAGGTAGATAACGGCAAAGCCGTGGCCGATGATACTTTTCAGTTCTTTTTCAAGTCTTGCTTCGACGATTTTCGGAAGCTGGCTGCCATAAATGCTTCTGGCCATGCTGTAGCTCATTTCGCGGATTTCATCGTCTGCACCCTCAATTTTTGGTGTATAAAGGTCATCTTTAATAGGTTTTATTTCTTCAATTAATTCTGCTACACGATGTGTATTGTCAATGACAATTTCACGTGCTTTCTCTTTCCCGAGAAAACTGAAGCAATCGAGCATTTCATTTGTTGGTCTGAAATGAACGTTTGGAAGCTCGTGGCGGTTGAGCGGATTCGCACCGCCCTGAGAGTTTACTAGAATCTTGCGGTAAATTTTATCTTCCGGCTGAAGATAGTGCACGTTTCCGGTTGCAACGACCGGCTTTTCAAGCTTTTCGCCAAGATTCACCAGGTTCGTGATGATTTCTTTGAGAGCCATTTCGTCCTTGATATACTCCATCTGAATTAAGTGGCGGTATACTTCAGGAGGCTGCACCTCAATGTAGTCATAGAAAGCGGCTATATCTTCCACTTCCTCCGGAGACTTTTGCATCATGCCTTCAAACACTTCCCCGCGGTCGCATGCTGAGCCGACAAGGATCCCTTCGCGGTGCTTTGTAAGCTGAGATCTCGGCACTCGTGCAACACGGTAGAAATAATCAATATGAGAAAGCGAAACTAGTTTAAACAAGTTCTTTAAGCCAATTTCATTTTGGGCAAGCAGAATCGCATGATAAGGACGAGCTCGCTGATAAGCATTGCCCTGCCCCATATTATCGTTAAGCTGATTATGGTTCTCAATTCCTTTTTCAGCAGCATCTTTCAGCATTCGGAGCAGGAGATATCCTGTCGCTTCCGCGTCAAAAATAGCACGGTGATGCTGAGTCAGCTCAATATCAAACTTTTTGGCAAGTGTATTTAATCTGTGGCTTTTCAGCTCAGGGTATAAAAATCTGCCAAGTTCAAGAGTATCGATGACAGGATTGGCTGCTTTGCCGGCACCAAGCAGCTGTTTGTAGCCAACGTTTAAGAAGCCCATATCGAAACTTGCATTATGCGCAACTAAAATGTCCTCTCCTGCCCACTCTTTGAACCTGCGGAGCACTTCATCTACATTTGGAGCTGTTGCCACCATATCATCTGTAATGCCGGTTAACTCTATTGTTGTCGCTGATAGACGGTGATGAGGATTTGCAAATGACTCAAAACGGTCGATGATATCGCCGTTTCTGATTTTAACGGCTGCAAGCTCGATAATCGTATCGTATACAGCTGATAAGCCGGTTGTCTCTACGTCAAATACGACATAGGTTGCTTCAGGCAAAAAGCGATCCTGCTCGTTATAAGCAATCGGCACTCCGTCATCTACCAGGTTAATTTCAACACCGTAAAGGACTTTGATGCCATTTTTCTTGCCGGCAGAATACGCTTCAGGGAACGACTGTGCAACAGCGTGATCAGTGATTGCTACAGCAGGATGCCCCCATTTACTTGCCTGTCCGACTAAAGAACTGACAGATGATACAGCATCCATTTGGCTCATTGGAGTGTGCAAGTGAAGCTCTATTCTTTTTTCATCAGACGTATCCTGACGAATTTCAGGTTTGATTTCATTAATATCATTTGCAATCATGACTAAATCTCTTACAAATGTATCATTCTGAATGCTGCCGCGAACCTTAACCCACATCCCTTTTTTCAGTGTTTGCAGAAGAACTGCGTCTTCTTTATCACGAGCAAACATTTTTACTAAAATGGAGTTTGTATAGTCCGTAACTTTAAACGTGCTTAATGTTCTTCCGCTGCGAAGCTCTCTAGTTTCGGCATCGAATACATATCCTTGAATGGTGATGCGGCGCTCCTCATCTTCAATCGTGCTGATCTGTTTGATTTCTTCGTCATTCTTAATGGCATAGCCGATCATCAGAGGACCCTGAGGAGCCTCCTGTTCTTGATCTTTCTTATCCATTTCTGTAATGGCAAGCATCATTTTTTCTTGATCTTCAAGCTTCTTCTGCTCTTGGAACTTTTGAATTTCTTCTTTTGATATATTAACGGTCGTATCCAGCTGAATGAGCGGAAAGCCAAATTGAGCAAAGCTGTCCTGAAGAACCGATGTGTATTTTTTCTTGATGGCCATTGCTTCGGTTTCATTTCTCGTTTTTACAATCAGCTTTAATCCCTGTACTTCAGGAATTTGCTCATTTAACAACGAGAGCATAGGAGGAGAAATCCCCTGCATTTCCTGGACACAAACCGACCAATAGTCTGCAATTAATTTTTCATCAAATGTTTGATCATTAACGGTAATTTTAAATGATACATCAGCTATATGCGAAAACGATTTTGTTAATTTCGCATAAAAAATCCGGTACACTTCAAAAGGAAGGATCCGGTCAAATGAAAATTGAAATTCCCATTTCTTTGACAGCTTATGGACCGTCAGTTTAGTGATCGCACCGTTTTTAAAATGATTAAAAACAGCATCGTCTGTTAAATCGATTTGCTGAAGCAGCAGCTGAAATCGCTCTTTTTGAGCTTTCGAAAGTTCGTCCATTCTAACCGTCCCCTCTTACAATAATCGATCCTCATAATTGAAGGTACCTCGCTCTTTGCGAGGTACCTTTAAATGTTTTATTCACTTACTTATCATAACATGAATAAATGAGAGCTTCATGTTTTTTAATTGGATAATAAATTGGAAATGGTGCCAGTTAAATCAGACAATGCAACATCCATTCCTTCACCTGTTTTGCGGACCTTCACTTCAACGATTCCGTCAGCCGCCTGTTTCCCAACCACGACTCTTACTGGAATGCCGATGAGATCTGAATCTGCAAATTTCACGCCTGCACGTTCAATGCGGTCATCGTATAGAACTTCAAATCCAGCTTCTTTAAGATCTGCATATAATTTATCACTTAATTCAGCCTGAACCTCATTTTTTGCATTGGCACTAATTAGGTGAACCTGGAACGGAGCAACCGCAGCAGGCCATACAATGCCCTTTTCATCGTTATATTGCTCGACGATGGCTGCAAGTGTTCGTGAAACTCCAATTCCGTAGCAGCCCATGATCATCGGCTGCGCTCTGCCGTTTTCATCCAGGAACGTAGCATTCATAGCTTCACTGTAACGTGTGCCAAGTTTAAATACATGACCTACTTCAATGCCTTTTGCAAATTGAATGATGCCTTGTCCATCAGGAGATAAGTCTCCTTCTTCAATAAATCTCAAATCAGCAAATTGAGATACGTTTGCATCACGTTCAATATTCACGCCTGTGTAATGATAGTTCTCTTCGTTAGCTCCGCACACACCGTTTACGATTGCCTGAACGGCCATGTCAGCAATTATCTCTACTTCTGAGCTGACTGCAACAGGACCTACATAGCCCGGCAGTACTCCGGCTGCCTGCTTTGTCTCTTCAGCCGATGCAAGCTCTACAACGGAAGCTCCATACAAGTTTTTAATTTTGATGTCATTAACCTCATGATCACCGCGTACTAAAACTAAGACGAATTTCTCATCCACTTTGAAAAGAAGAGACTTAATTAATTGCTCTTTAGCTGTATTTAAGAACGCAGAAACTTCTTCAATAGTTTTTTGATCGGGTGTTTCCACCTTTTCAAGACTTTGAGCTTCCTCGCCGCTTTTTTCGTATTGATTAATGACAGGAGCCATTTCAATGTTTGCAGCATACTGGGAAGTATCAGAGTATGCAATCGTATCTTCTCCTACATCTGAGAGTACCATGAATTCATGCGTATCTTTCCCGCCCATTGCACCGGAATCTGCGATGACTGCACGGTAATTTAAGCCGCAGCGTGAGAAGATATTGCTGTAAGCCTGGAACATTTTTTCGTAGACATCATCAAGACTTTCAAAAGATGCATGGAAAGAATAGGCGTCTTTCATAATAAATTCACGGCCGCGAAGCAGACCGAAACGAGGTCGCTTTTCATCTCTGAATTTAGATTGAATTTGAAATAGATTCAAAGGCAGTCTTTTATACGATTTTACCTCGTCTCTAACAAGAGAAGTAATAACTTCTTCATGGGTTGCACCAAGCGCAAATTCACGGCTGTGACGGTCTTTCATCCGCATTAGTTCAGGGCCGTACGTATACCATCTGCCTGACTCCTGCCAAAGCTCTGCCTGCTGAAGTGCAGGCATTAACAGTTCGGATGATCCGGCACGATTCATTTCTTCACGCACAATTTGCTCAATTTTTTTCAGGACAATGGAAGCAAGCGGCAAATAACTGTAAATCCCGCTTGCATTTTGACGCATGAAGCCTGCACGCAATAAAAGCTGATGGCTTTTAATATCAGCGTCTGCAGGCACTTCTCGTAAAGTAGGAATAAATGTCATACTCTGTTTCATCTTTGGGCACCTCTATCTATTTATACATTTTAATAGTCTGGTTTAAGAAAAAGAGAGGACGGTCTGAGTAAAAATGACAACGGCCTCTCAGGTCATAGCTAAGCCTTATAAAAAGAATCTTTGAATATCATTCCATGTGACAACCAGCATCAACAGCATCAATAAGGCAAAACCGATAAAATGGACGACGCCTTCTTTTTGGCGGTCAATCGGTTTCCCTCTCAGCGCTTCTACAAGGAAGAATAATAGTCTTCCTCCGTCCAGTGCAGGAATCGGAAGCATATTGACAATACCTAAGTTGATGCTCAGAATGGCAGCCCAGCTCATTAAATTGATGATGCCTGTTTTTGCTACTTGGTCTGTCATGTCATAAATTCCCACCGGACCTGAAAGCATGTCGATCGAAAACTGTCCAGTGACCAATTTTCCAAGTCCAAGCAGAATTTCTTTTGTCCAATTGAATGTTTCCGTTACTCCATATTTCAATGAGCCGAAGAAAGATTTTTCAACAGGGTTATAAGCACCGATTCTGCCAATCGTTTCTTCCCCTACTTTACTCGCTTCAGGAACTACTTCCACTTCAAGGTTTTGACCGCCGCGGTTAATGGCAAAAGTCAGTTCTTGTTCTGGATTTGCCTGAATAACAGAAACGACCTGTTTCCATGAAGACATTACTTTTCCCTCAATGGATGTGATTTCGTCGCCTTCTTTAAGTCCAGATTCTACAGCTGAACCGTCCGGCGTCAGCTTCCCTAAAATCGGTTCATCTATTGGAGCCCCCTGAATAAATCCAAGGGAGAATAACAGGACAAACGCTAAAATAAAATTCATCAGCGGTCCGGCAATAATCGCCGCTGTCCGCTGTCCAAGCGTTTTCGAGCCAAACTGGCGGTTATAAGGGGCAATTTGAACTTCAGAACCATCCACAATGAAGAAAGATTTTTCGCTCACTTCAAAGTTTTTCAGAATTTCATCCTCTTCGCCCTGTTCATAACCTGAAATGAACATTTTATGTTCAAGATCAGCCTGTTCTACTTCAATGACTCTTGCACGCGGATATTTTTCCTTATTATTAAGGATGATTTTTTCAACTTTATTTTCTTTATTAAACAGCAAACCTACATTATATCCAGGCTTCACTTCTATCATTTCTGGATCTTCACCAGCCATGCGGACAAATCCGCCAAGGGGAAGGAGTCTGATGGTATAGACCGTTTCATCTTTCATGAAAGAAAAGATCTTCGGTCCAAACCCAATTGCAAATTCACGGCATAAAATACCTGCCCGTTTTGCTAAAACTAAATGTCCCAGCTCGTGAAAGAATACGAGTGCTCCAAAAATAATAACAAACGCTAAAACGGTATTCACGTTTCATGACCACCTTTATGAATATAATGTTTGAACAAATTGTCTCGTCTCTTTGTCCACTTCTTGAATGATATGCAAATCCGGGTTTGATATCACACTATGTTTTGTCAAAGCTTTTTCTATGAGATCTTCAATTTGAAGGAAGGCAATTTGTCCTTTTAAAAATGCTCCGACTGCTTCTTCGTTTGCAGCATTCAGAACAGTCGGCATTGTACCGCCTATTTTACCTGAATCATACGCAAATTGTAAGCAGCGGTATCTTTCAAAGTCCGCTTTCTCGAAATGAAGCTTGCCTACTTCCCACAGATTTAATTGCTTGGTTGATGAGAGCGGCAATCGTTCTGGATAGGATAAGGCATATTGAATGGGCACTCTCATATCCGGAGATCCTAGCTGCGCGATCACACTGCGGTCATGAAACTCTGCCATAGAGTGAATAATGCTTTCTTTATGAAGCAGTACCTCTATCTTTTCGTATGGCAAATCAAAGAGCCAGTGTGCCTCAATCACTTCAAGACCTTTGTTCATCATAGTAGCAGAATCAATTGTGATTTTAGCACCCATGGACCAATTCGGATGGTTCAGTGCCTCGTCGACTGTTACATCTGCTAACTCTTCACGTTTTCTGTCGCGGAAGCTTCCGCCGGATGCCGTTACAATCAATCTTTCCAGTGATTTAGGATTTTCACCCTGCAGACATTGAAAAATAGCGGAATGTTCGCTGTCAACCGGAAGAAGATCCACACCATATTTTCTTGCATGTTCTGTTACAAGATGTCCGGCAGTAACCAGGGTCTCTTTATTTGCAAGCGCAATCGTTTTTTTGCATTCAATTGCTTTTAAAGTAGGCATTAGTCCGACACTTCCAACAACTGCATTTACCACAATTTCAGCTTCAGAAATAACAGCTGCTTCTATAAGACCTTCGGCACCATATGTAAATGTTATGTTCGGAAATTCTTCTTTAAGCTGTGAATATGCATTAAAATCATTAACAGCTACAAGACTTGGTAAAAAATCAGAAATCGCTTTTCTTCCAAGCTCCAAATTACTTCCAAAAGACATGGCAACAAGCTGAAATTGATCGGGATGACATTTAATTACATCCAGTGTTTGCTGACCAATTGAACCTGTTGCACCCAATAAGCTAATCTTCTTCACCATGTCACTCCCATTCGTTTGTCACAGATAATCTATTCAGTTAAAAAACAGAAACAAGAAATGCATGATCGGCAATACAAAGATCAGACTGTCAAAGCGATCCAAGATTCCCCCGTGTCCAGGCAGGATATGTCCTGAATCTTTTACTTGATAATGACGCTTTAACGCTGATTCGGCCAAATCCCCAATTTGTCCAAAAATGGACAGTAAAACAGTGATTAGTGTGATGCTGAAATAGGAGTCTGCAAAGGCAGTAAAAGATTGAAAGATCCATGCGATGATGACAGCGCAGAAGATTCCTCCAATAGATCCCTCAATCGTTTTGTTTGGACTTATTTCCGGCCACAGCTTTCTTTTACCTGCAGATTTTCCGATAAAATAAGCGCCTGAATCTGTAGCCCAAATAATCAGCAGGGCATAAAAGATTGAATAAAGGCCAATGTTTCGCATTTCAATAAAATAAAAAAATCCGATCCCGATGTACATGGTTGCTATAATGGTGAATCCTACATCGTCAAAGGAAAATCTGTTCTTTGTCATCACGGTATAACATAAGAAAAACAGGACACCAAGCAATGCAATTTCTATTTTAGTAATGCTGTATTCATCTAATAAGTTTATGTAGTTACTGGGGATTAATAGAACCCAAAGCAAGAATAAACTGAGCAGCCCCGGTACACTGTATATCGTAATTCGCTTCATCTTCAGCAGTTCATAAAGGGCGATGGAAGCTAATAAGTAGATAAAAATAGTAAAAGGAGCGCGTCCATAAATTACGGCCGGCAAAAAAACGGCCAAAGCGATTACGGCAGTTATGATTCTTTGTTTCACTCTGTCACCCTCATCTTATAAGCCGCCAAATCTTCGCCCTCTATGCTGGTATTCATCAATGGCTGCAAGTAAATGATCCTCGCTGAAGTCCGGCCAAAGCACGTCTGTAAAGACAAATTCAGAATATGCAAGCTGCCAGAGCATAAAATTGCTCAGCCTGATTTCTCCGCTTGTTCGAATCAGCAAATCCGGATCTCTCATGTCTTTTGTCATTAAGTATTGTGAAAACAATGCTTCATTAATGTCTTCAGGGCTGATGCTGCCCTTCTCAACGTCCTGCACAATTCCCTGAACCGCATGAATCATTTCGGCCCGGCTGCCATAATTAAGGGCGAAATTCAGGATAAGACCATTATTATTTTTCGTATCTTCCTTTGCCTTTTGCACAGCGCGAAGTGTATGTTCTGGAATTTTTGATTCTTCTCCTATAATTCTCACTTGCACATTTTCTTCTACAAGCTCAGGGAGGAATGTTCCCAAAAATTCTTCAGGCAGCTTCATCAAGTAATCTACTTCCGTTTTTGGTCTCTTCCAGTTCTCTGTAGAAAAAGCATACAAGGTTAAGGCTTTTACTCCTAGTTCATTAGAAAGCTTCGTTATTTTTCTGACAACTTTCATGCCTTCATGATGTCCGGCAATTCTGGGAAGAGCTCTTTTTTTAGCCCAGCGGCCATTTCCATCCATAATAATTGCAATATGTTCCGGAATTTCCCGTTGCAGAATTTCTTCTTTTGTCAATTCCGATTGCTCACGGTTAGGATTTCTCCATTTTTTCAGTTTGCCAAGCATGTGATTCCTCCATCACCATTCTGCGGTCTCATATACTGCAACAATGTTAACAGTATTAACAAAAAAACCCCCTGTAAACATTAGAGGGTCTTTTAAGCACAATTCCATTGTACAGAGTTTTTTCTTAAACTTCCATGATTTCTTTTTCTTTATCTTTTGCAATTGCATCAATTTTGCTGATGAAATCATCTGTTGCTTTTTGAACATTGTCATTGTTGCTGCGAAGCTCATCTTCCGTAATTTCGCCATTTTTTTCAAGCTTTTTCAAGTCGTCGTTTGCATCTCGGCGAATATTGCGGACAGCAACTTTTGCTTCTTCAGCATATTTTTTAACAAGCTTTGCAAGCTCTTTGCGTCGCTCCTCAGTAAGTGCAGGAATAGCAAGACGAATTAAAGATCCGTCATTTGTCGGGTTTAAACCAAGATCTGATTTTAAAATCGCTTTTTCAATTTCGCCTAAGACTGTTTTGTCATAAGGCTGGATTACAAGCAATCTTGCTTCAGGAATATTGATGGAAGCTAATTGATTTACAGGTGTTGGAGCACCGTAATAGTCTACAACGATTTTATCAAGCAATGATGCATTCGCACGTCCGGCACGGACAGTAGAAAGCTCTCTGTTAAATGCAGATACTGCTTTTTCCATTTTGTCTTTCGCTTGTGATAGCACTTGTTTTGCCATGATTATTTCCCCCTTACAATAGTTCCGATATTTTCGCCTAATACCGCACGTTTAATATTTCCTTCTTCCATAACTGAGAAGACAATAAGCGGAATATCATTATCCATGCATAGTGATGAAGCAGTTGAATCCATTACTTCTAAACCTTCTTTTAAAACATCCAGATAAGAAAGTGTTTCATATTTTACAGCTGTTGAGTCCTTTTTAGGATCGGCTGTATAAACTCCGTCGACATTGTTTTTAGCCATCAGAATGACATCAGCTTCAATTTCTGCAGCACGCAGTGCAGCTGTTGTGTCAGTAGAGAAATACGGATTTCCTGTACCGGCAGCAAAGATGACAACCCGTTTTTTCTCCAGGTGTCTGATTGCTTTTCTTCTTATGTACGGTTCAGCCACTTGACGCATCTCAATGGAAGTTTGAACGCGAGTTTGAATTCCAAACGTTTCAAGGCTGTCCTGAAGAGCAAGTGAATTCATAACAGTGGCGAGCATCCCCATATAGTCTGCTGTCGCACGGTCCATGCCCATCTCACTGCCGATTTTACCGCGCCAAATGTTTCCGCCGCCTACTACAACAGCAACCTCAACATCCAGTTCTGCAATTTCCTTTACTTGCTTAGCAATGGATTGAATAACGGCAGGCTTTATGCCAAAGCTGTCGTTTCCAGCCAAAGCTTCACCGCTTAATTTAAGTACAATACGATTATATTTAGGTTTGCTCATAATGACCTCCAAGTCTTTTCCAATAGATCTAAGTACCGTGTAAATGATTTTTTAAAAACAGGGAACACAGATGTGTGTTCCCTGTTTTTCATTTACTCATTTCTGTCTTCTGCTAAAGTTTTGCTTCAGCAGGCGTAACAGACTTGATTATTTTTTGACTTGGTTCATAACTTCTTCAGCGAAATTATCCTGGCGTTTTTCAATGCCTTCGCCAACTTCGTAGCGAGTAAAGCTCTTCACTGAAGCGCCTTTAGATTCTACGAATTGTTTAACTTTTAAATCAGGGTTTTTAACGAAGCTTTGCTCAAGAAGGCAAATGTCTTCGAAGAATTTGCCAAGACGGCCTTCTACCATTTTCTCAACGATGTTAGCAGGCTTGCCTTCGTTTAGAGCTTGCTGAGATAATACTTCGCGCTCGCGAGTTACTTCTTCTTCGCTTACAGCGTCGCGTCCGATATATTTAGGGTTAACCGCAGCAACATGCATAGCAACATCTTTTGCAGTTTCTTCTTCAGTTGTTCCTTCAAGAACAGTTAATACAGCAATGCGTCCGCCCATGTGCAGGTAAGCACCAAATGCGTCGCTGTCTGTTTTTGTTACAATTTCAAAGCGGCGAAGCGTGATTTTCTCACCAATTTTTGCGATTGCAGCGTTAATGAAATCAGCAACTGTTGATCCGTTGTCCATTGTTTGAGTCATAGCTTCATCAAGGTTTGCAGGTTTTTTAGCAAGCAAATGTGAAGCAAGTGCATCAAGAAGTTCTTTGAAGCCTTCGTTTTTAGCTACGAAGTCCGTTTCTGAGTTTACTTCAAGGATAACAGCTTCGTTGCCTTCAGACTTAACAAGTGCTAAGCCTTCTGCAGCAACGCGGTCTGCTTTTTTAGATGCAGAAGCGATTCCTTTTTCACGAAGGAAGTCGATTGCTTTTTCCATATCACCGTTTGTTTCTGTTAAAGCTTTTTTGCAGTCCATCATGCCTGCACCAGTTTTTTCGCGAAGTTCTTTTACCATTTGAGCAGTAATTGCCATGAGAGTTTTCCTCCTTATTATGTGGCCGTTTTCGGCGTTATGTATTGTTTTCATTCATAAATGAATGCTGTTTGCTTTTGCATTATAAAAGGACGGCTCCTCCCGAAGAATGGAGCCTCTTTAAAAAAGGTGATAAAAGGCATTCCCCTCTTATCACCTTTACTTTACCTAATTAAGCAGTTGTTTCTTCACCTTGTTTTGTTTCAAGAATTGCATCAGCAATTTTAGAAGTTAAAAGCTTAACTGCACGGATTGCATCATCGTTTGCAGGGATAACGTAATCAATTTCATCTGGATCACAGTTTGTATCAACGATACCAACGATCGGAATGTTTAATTTACGAGCTTCAGCAACTGCAATACGCTCTTTGCGAGGGTCAATGATGAACAATGCATCAGGAAGACCTTTCATGTCTTTGATTCCGCCTAAGAATTTTTCAAGACGCTCAAGCTCTTTGTTAAGCTGAACAACTTCTTTCTTAGGAAGTACTTCGAAAGTGCCGTCTTCTTGCATTTTTTCGATGTCTTTAAGACGTTTGATGCGCTTTTGAATTGTTTCAAAGTTTGTTAACGTTCCGCCTAACCAGCGTTGGTTAACGAAGTACATGCCTGAACGCTCAGCTTCTTCTTTAACAGAATCTTGAGCTTGTTTTTTTGTACCGACGAAAAGAATTGTACCGCCGTTTGCAGCAAGTTCTTTCGTGAATTGGTAAGCTTCTTCAACCTTTTTAACTGTTTTTTGAAGGTCGATGATGTAGATGCCGTTACGCTCTGTGAAGATGTAACGTTTCATTTTAGGGTTCCAGCGGCGTGTTTGATGACCGAAGTGAACACCTGCTTCAAGTAGTTGCTTCATTGAAATGACTGACATGATATTTCCTCCTAAATGGTTTTTGCTCCTCCGCACATATCATCTTTAGGCAAAACTGTTTTAAACAGCACCATTGCCCAAATCTATGGCGTGTGTATTAACACCAAAAATTAATATATCATAAGGATTGATCATAAGCAAGCAAAAATCGACTAGTTTTGACGGAATTTAAGCAAAAGCTCAACTTCTGTTTTCCCTTTATTAAATTCTCTCGCTATTTCCTCAGAAGAAAACCCTTTTTGATAAAGGGAAATGATCTTTTCCTCTTCTGATTCGTGTTGACCTTTTTCCAATAGGTCTGATAACTCCGGCTGATCTTCATGGGCTATTCGGAGAACCGGAAATTCCGGATCTTCCGGTTTTGTCTCTGATTTTTCCGGGTGAGAGCTGTTTCTACCTATATTAATATCTTTCTGCTGAGCCATTTTCATTCCGGCTATCAGTTTTTCATTCTCTTCCTTAAATTCAATCAAATAAGCTGCAAGCGACTGCTCTGCTTCTTCAAGCATGGCTGCTTGCTTTTCTTCTGATTGTTTAACTGATTGATATTTTAAAAATAAAAGGGCAATAAAATAAAAACCTGCAGCATGGAGAATCATGCTGATGATCAATAGAACGGCTGTCATATATTTGTTCACTCACTTGTTTTAAGACTTATGCTGATTCATTATTGAATGATTTTTTCAAGTAAATTTCTTAATTTGAACAGCGCTTTCGAGTGAATTTGGGAAATGCGCGATGTCGAAAGCCCCATCACTTGTCCGATTTCTGTAAGCGTCAGTTCTTCTTTATAAAATAAACTGACCACAAGCTGTTCTTTTTCAGAGAGGCCGATGATGACTTCACTTAATTGCCGAATCAGCTCATCCTTCACGATTTTTTCCTCGGGAGAAATTGACTTCTCGTCTTTCAGAACCATTTTTGAATGGTGCTCCTGTTCATCGTGCTCGTGATTTTGGTCGTCTATAGAAAGAACATTTGCAAAGAAACCCTCATTAATAATGTGTGTTACTTCTTCTTCTGACATTTCAAGGTCCTTTGCAACTTCGCGGGGCATCACATTCCGCAAATACTTTTGCTCAAGACGCTCTATACTCGCATCCACTTTTTTAGCTTTTTCTCTTGAGCTTCTCGGCAGCCAGTCTTCTTTTCTGAGACCGTCTAAAATGGCTCCTCTTATCCGGAATGAAGCATATGTTTCAAACTTCAGATCTCTTTTGTAGTCAAATTTTTCAAGGGCGTCATATAACCCGATCATTCCGATGCTCTTTAAATCCTCTTTATTCACTGATTTAGGCAGACTGACGGAGATGCGCTGCACATGATAGCTTACAAGCGGCATGTATCTTTTAATCAGCGCATCGCACGCATCATTGTCGCGGAAGTGAATCCATTTGTCCCAATGCTCTTGTTCTTCGATTTTTGCTGCTTGTATCATTTTTCTCCCCTTTTGATTTGTGATTTTTAACTTCTGGTGTGTTTTTTATATCGTTTTAGATCCTTGATTCACCGTTCTTATATGCATCATGCAGGTAGCAGGATCAAACTCGATTGTTCTCCCGCTGCTTCCCCCTACATCCATGCTTACAACGGGAATGTGCAATTGATGAAGCTGTTCGAGTATGGCTTCGACATTTCTTGGACCGATGCGCATCGTGCTGTTTGCAGACTGAAATTGAAACATTTGCGCACCGCCTGCAAGTTTTGCTTTTAACAAACCCCGGCGTCCTCCGCATGAAATAATTTGTCTGATTAGTTCTTTGACTGCAGTGTCAGCATACTTAGATGGATTTTGTACACCTGACTTGGCGAGAGCTGAATCAGGAAGCATGACATGCACCAATCCTGCTATTTTTCTGAACTCATCATAAAGAACAAGTCCTACACAAGAACCAAGGCCTGAAGTGCGAATCCACTTTGGCGGTTCTACGACATCTTTTTCAGCTATTCCGACTTTTACAATCTCCACTATTTGAGTCATGCTGTTATACCCCTATTGATTTGAAGAGTTTGTCAAAAGAGTCCGGGTCCGGCATCAGGAAAAAATGACCTTGGATCACTTCTGTGCTCTCATCGCCGCTCTCTTGGATAGCTGTATCAATGACAATAGCGTAATCGCTCACATGCGAGAGCTCAATCAGCCCATGTGTAATGACGGCTGCGAACATATCAATGGAAAGGCCTGGAACTGATGGATAAAGCCTGAGACCTGTAAAGTCTGACAATGCAGTCAAATAAGATCCCGTCACGATATTTCCAAGCTCTTTAAGGGCAGAGGTTCCGATTTCTTCCTGTTCAATATTTTCTATGTTAAACCCTGGATCCTTCGTCAAATTCCGGATGAATCTTTCAGCCTGTTCAAGGGATAAGATAAAATACATGGAACCCGGCAGGTCCCCTTCAATTCTTAAATAAAGGCCAGCCACAGCCATTTCCGGTCCGCCTAAACGTTCTGTAAGCTCATTAAATGAAAGCAGGCTGACATCAGGAATCTTCATTTCAATTCTTTTATTTAAAAGAGCCGAAAGAGCTGTAGCCGAATGACCGGCTCCTATATTGCCCGCTTCTTTTAAAAGATCCAAATGCAGAGCTGTAAGCTGATTAAAATCATTCATACATAAGAACCTTAAGATTGAAGGGCAAACGTTTTGTCTGCTGCCAATACTTTATTCAAATCAAGAATGATCATCAGGCGTCTGCCGATTTTAGCAATACCTTCTACATAGTCTGCCTCTACTGCACCGACAACCTCTGGAGCAGATTCCACTTCATCCAATGCCAAATCAATGACATCATTAGCGGCATCGACGATCAATCCGACCTCAAATTGATCTAAAGAAGCAACAATGATCCTCGTGCTATCAGTAAATGGCTTCTGCTCCAGATTAAATCTTGTGCGCAAATCAATAATTGGCGTGACAATCCCTCTTAAATTGATAACACCTTTAACAAAAGGCTCTGTCCCGGGAACACGTGTAAAGGTCTGTATTTTTTCAATAGAACGCACTTTATCGACTGAAATACCGTATTCTTCGTGATTTAATTGAAAAACAATCATTTTCATCTGTTTTTTGATTGTATCCGTCATTTCTACATCCCCTATTCGGTAAATAAACTATTTGATAAGAGCGTTGCAATCTATGATTAATGCCACTTGTCCATCGCCGAGAATCGTTGCACCGGATACAGCAAAAACGGAGTTCAGGTAATGTCCCAGTGACTTTAGAACAATTTCCTGCTGGCCAATAAACGAACTCACTGTCAGTGCAGCCGTTTTGTCTCCTTTTTTTACAATAACAATTGCAAGATGTGAGTCTTCTTCTTTTTCAGCCGGCACTTCAAAAACTTCTGTAAGGGAGATAAGCGGGACAATTCTGCCTCTGAAGTCAATGACTTTCTGATTATGTGCACTCATGACTTCATCTTTGCTGATCACGGCCGTTTCAATGATTGAAGATATCGGAATAGCAAATGTTTCATTCGCAAGCTTGACAAGCATGACAGATATGATAGACAGCGTGAGGGGAAGCTGAATGGAAAATAGGGAACCTGCACATTCTCTCGAATCGATCGAAATCGAACCTCCAAGAGCTTCAATGGTGTTTTTGACTACATCAAGTCCCACTCCTCTACCGGATATGTCTGATATCGTTTCTGCTGTAGAAAACCCGGAAGAGAAAATCAATTCATATACCTGCTTATCAGAAAGTGCCTCAGCCATTTTTTCTGATACAATCGCTCTGTCAATCGCTTTCTTTAATACTCTTTCTCTGCTGATGCCATTTCCGTCATCTTCAATCTCAATGAAGACATAATTTCCGCTGTGATAAGCTCTAAGGACAACTTTGCCCTCTTCGCGCTTTCCGTGCTTAAGGCGCGTTTCAGGCGATTCAATTCCATGATCAATGGCATTCCTTAAAAGATGTACGAGCGGGTCTCCGATTTCGTCAATAACAGTCCGGTCAAGCTCCGTTTCAGCACCGTTTATCTCAAGATTGATTTTTTTATTTAAGTCTTTAGCAAGCTGTCTGATCATGCGGGGAAAACGGTTGAAAACCGTCTCAACAGGGACCATTCTCATGTTCAGGATAATCGTTTGAAGATCTCCTGATATACGCGACATATGCTCCACTGTTTCATTTAGCTCGTTATTTTTCAGCTGCTTTGAGATCTGCTCAAGCCTTCCTCTGTCAATCACAAGTTCTTCAAAAAGATTCATTAGGCTGTCAAGTCTGTCAATATTCACGCGGATCGTTTTTGAGCTTGCTTGAACGGCTCCTTTAGAAACAGCTGCTTCATCTTTTGCAGCTGCCTGCTCTGAATTTGCAGCACTTTCATTTTGACCAGGTTCTTTTTCTATCAATCTTTCATCAATCGAAAGCGGAGAAACCTCAACAGACTGAATTTCAGAAACCTTCATGATTTGTCTTTCTATTTCATTTGCAGATTCCTTAGTGACAAAAGCGAGCTGAAATTGCCGATCAAATTTTTCTTCTTCAAGCAAATCAACTGAAGGAACAGATTTTATGACTTCTCCTAGCTTTTCAGCTATTTCAAAAACCATAAAAACACGCGCTGCCTTCAAGAGACAATCTTCTCTTAATCGAATCGTCAGTTCATATGTATGAAAGCCCTGCTCTTTTGACTGCTGCAGAACAGTCCGCTCAAAATCATCGAATTCTTTCATAGTTGTGAGGAATGATTCTTCGACTGTATGTTCCATTTTCTCAGGTTCACCCGTTTCAATCTTTTTCAGCTTGGCAATCACGCTGCTAACATCTTTCTTTCCGTCTCCGCCTTCCGCAATGGATAAAACCATTACTTCAAGGTCATCAACAGCCTGAAAGACGGCATCAAGCAGGACATCGGATACTTGCAGGTTCTTATTGCGGATAGCATCAAGCACGTTTTCCATCTGGTGGGTCAAATTAGCTAAATCACTGTACCCCATCGTCGCACTCATGCCTTTTAATGTGTGGGCTGAACGGAAAATTTCATTAACGATGAATAAATCTGCAGGGTTTTTCTCCAGTTCCAGCAGCTTTTCATTACAAGACTGCAAATGTTCTTTACTTTCTTCAATGAAGACCTCTAAGTATTGACTCATATCCATTTAAGTTTACTCCCCTTAGCCTCGAATAAATTTCATAATAGAAGCAGCAATATCCTGTACATCTAAAACTGCATCAATTGCTTTTGTCTGAAAAGCGTTCTTCGGCATTCCAAAAACAATCGACGTTTTTTCAGATTCTGAGATGGCATGCAGATCTCCAGACTGCTTTAATTTCTTTAATCCTACTGTTCCGTCTGCCCCCATGCCTGTCATAATAACAGCCACTTTATGAATATTTTCAAGCATGCTTATTGATTCAAACAACGTATCAACAGAGGGTCTGTGGCCGCTCCGCGGATTTTCTTTATTCAGCCTGATGATCATCCCGTTTTTATCCCCTGCAATCTTCATATGAAATCCGCCCGGCGCAATATAGGCTGTTCCATTTAAAGCAAGTTCACCTTCTTCTGCTTCTTTCACATTTATAGCTGAAAGAGCATTCAGTCTTGCAGCTAAAGAAGAAGTAAATCCTTCTGGCATATGCTGCACGATAAAGACTGGTGCTTCAAGATCTTCCGGCAGCCTGGGCAAAACCTGCTGGAGAGCTCTTGGGCCGCCTGTGGAAGTTCCGATGCAGACGAGATGTTTACTGTACCTATGTACGCATGTCTTCTTATTTATTTTGATCGGTTCCATTCTTATAGAACTAGTTTTTTTAACGCCTGAATGACTTGCCATCTGTACTTTTTGAATTAATTCCTGTTTCACTTTATGGAGATCAAGAGAGATCGCTCCCGAAGGTTTTGTGATAAAATCGATCGCGCCAAGCTGCAGGGATTGAATGGTATGATCTGCCCCTTCTTTTGTGGTGCTCGACAGCATAATCACAGGTTTTGGGAAATCCTCCATAATCCGTTTTAATAGTTGAAGACCGTTCAGCCCCGGCATCTCAATATCAAGCGTAATGACATCAGGATCCAATAGGCCGATTTTAGACAGGGCATCTTGACCATTGCGCGCTGCAGCCACCACTTCTATAAAGCCGCTTTCTTCTAAAAAATCGGTGATCAGCTTCCTCATAAAGGCAGAATCGTCTACCACCAGAACCCTAATCTTGGTCATTTAATATCTGCCTCCTCTGATCAATTGCGACATTTTAAAGAGAAACGAAGCAGTTTTTGGATGGATTGCCGTATCCTTTTTGCCGCCGTCCAAAAAATTCGCAGCAATCTCATGCAGCGCCCTGCTTGCCGCGCTTTTGGGAAATAATATAGTAAATGGTATCTGTCTGATTACAGCCTGTGAAACAACACCGTCATCAGGCAGCCATCCTGAGTATGAGGATTTCATATCAAGAAACTGTTCAATTGCACCCTGCATTCTTACAGATATCTGATGGGCTGCTTTGGCATGATCAGCCTTGTTCACAACAATGGAAATCGGGATGCTTTTATCATGCATGCTTATTTGCTTGATGGCTGAATAGGCATCCGTAATGGAAGTTGGCTCAGGTGTAGTGACCATGATCAGCTCATCTGCTGACAAAACAAATTTCAAGCTTTCCTCTGTCATACCGGCACCCATATCAAAAATGATGAAATCGTATCTTTTAAACAATGCTTCAATCTTAGCGGAGAAAGAATCAAACTGAGATTTCTCCATTTTGAACAAATATGATAATCCGGTTCCTCCGCATATATAGTCAAAACCTCCAGGGCCCTTTTGTATCAGTTCATCCAGCTCTTTTTTTCGATTAAAAAAGTCTAAGATTGAACAAGAGCTCGATTGCCCTATAAGGATGTCTATGTTTCCATAACCAATATCCAAATCAAAAACAAGCACACGTTTATCATTTTCTGCTAACCTGATAGCAAAATTGATTGTAAAATTCGATTTGCCGACCCCGCCTTTTCCGCTGATGACAGCAATGGATCTTGCATCATTTTTATTCAGTTGCTGTAAATGCAGCCTTAACTGCTCTGCCTGATCCATTACTTCAAAATCTCTTCCGCTGCCAGTCTTGCGGTAGCCATCAGAATATCATCCGGAACGTTCTGTCCGTTCGTCATATAGGCAACGCCTTTATCAGCAGACTGAATAAAATCATACATCAATCCTTTTGAATTGGTTTCATCAAGCTTTGTAAAAATGATTTTATCGATTTGAATGGAAGAGAAATTATCATAGATTTCAAGCATGTCCTTTAGTTTAGAAGTAACCGACAGCACGAGGAATGTTTCCACTTCTTCGGTGAAATCAATCAGCTTTTCTAAATCTGCTACAAACTGCCGGTTCCTGAAATTCCGGCCGGCGGTATCAATAAAAACCATATCCATTTCCTTGAATTTTTCTTTTGCTTTCTGAAAGTCTTCAAGCGAATAACAGACCTCAAGCGGTGCATTTAATATTTTGGCGTACGTTTTGATCTGTTCGATTGCTGCGATTCTGTATGTATCCGTAGTAATAAAAGCAATTTTTTTTTGATTTTTCAGCATGCTTTCAGCTGCGAGCTTCGCCAGTGAAGTTGTTTTTCCGACACCAGTTGGACCGACAACATTAATATATTTCTTTTGATAGGAGATTCCTCCAAACGCCAGGTGTCCCATCTTTTTCTCCATCATCTTAACTACTTCTGAATGTAATTCGGATGGCTCTGTCTTGTCACCATAGTAGTCTGAAAGAATGTCATTTCTGCCTGCAGAACCTATTCCTTTTTCTTTAAGAAATTGATTCAGCTTTATCAGATGAGAAGGCAGATTCTTTTGTTGTTCATTCACAGTTATGGATTTCACAAGTTTTTTCAGTTCAAGAACCTCTGACATCACGGTTTGCTCATGATTCATCTCATATGCCGCTGTCTCTGCAGGCTCGTCTTTTACATATCCGGTTTTCAAGTGACTTCTATTAATCAGCGGATCCGGATCGTGCCCGGCAATCACTTCTATCTTTTTTTTCGTAAAAAGACCAAAGACTCCGCCTGTATGAATGACCTTTGAGTTTAGAATCACGGCATCATGACCGAGTTCACTTTTAATTTTTTTCATCGCTTCCTGCATATTCGGAGCAATATATTTTTTTACCTTCATGCGATATTCACCACCCCTACACTTTGAACTTCCACGTTGGCCTCAAGCTCGTTATAGGAGAGCACAGGCAGCTGTGGAAAATAGCGGTCTATTAATTGTCTGACATACATTCTTACAGCCGGCGAACATAGAAGGATCGGTGACTGTTCCTGCAGGGCTAATTGTTCGATCTCCTTTGCGATCGATTCAATAATAGCTTGAGAGATGTCAGGTTCAATAGACAGGTAATTTCCATGCTCTGTTTGCTGCACACCTTCTGCAACAGCTTTTTCGACCCTTCCTGAAAGAGTCACTACTTTCAGCGTTTCACCTGATGAATACTGGCTTGTAATTTGTTTTGCTAATGCCTGTCTGACGTATTCTCCTAATAATTCGGTATCTGACGTCATTTTTCCGTAATCAGCCAAAGATTCAAAAATCACCGGCAAATTCCGAATCGACACCTTCTCCTTTAATAGCTTTGCAAGCACTTTTTGAATTTCACCGATTGAAAGGGGAGATGGTGTAACCTCTTCTGCCAGAATCGGATACGACTCTTTTAAATGATCGATAAGCTGTTTTGTTTCCTGACGCCCAAGAAGCTCATGGGCATATTGTTTTATCGTTTCAGTAATATGTGTAGAAACAACTGACGGGGGATCAACGACGGTATAACCGAACATTTCAGCCGCATCCTTGTTTTCTTCATTAATCCATTTGGCGGGAAGCCCAAACGAGGGCTCAATCGTATCAATTCCCTCAATGGAATCATCTTCAATACCAGGAGCCATAGCTAGATAATGATCCAGAAGAACCTCACCTTTGGCTACTTCATTTCCTTTTAGCTTCAGCCTGTATTCATTGGGCTGGAGCTGGATGTTGTCACGTATTCGCACAACTGGAATCACAAGTCCAAGTTCAATCGCAAGCTGCCTCCTGATCATCACGATCCGGTCAAGCAGATCCCCCCCCTGATTCGTGTCAGCAAGCGGAATCAGACCATATCCAAATTCAAATTCAATGGGATCCACATTCAGCAGCTGAACGACACTCTCAGGTGTTTTCATATCATCAATCTCAACTTCCTCTTCCACTTCTTCTTCTAATTTCAGCTGATCCTGTTTCGATTTAGAAATAAAATATCCTCCGAAACCAAATGCAGACGCAATCGGCACTGTAACAAATAAACCGAGCGGTGTAAATATTCCGAGCAGGAGAATGGTTCCCGCTGCGACATACATCATTTTCGGATAAGCAAACAATTGACTTGTAATATCTGTTCCTAAATTACCGTCAGAAGCAGCTCTTGTCACAACTATTCCGGTTGCGGTTGAAATAAGCAGGGCAGGTATTTGACTGACAATACCGTCACCGACTGTAAGCATCGTAAAGTGAGCTGCCGCATCTCCAAAACCCATGCCCAGCTGCATCATTCCGATAATGATTCCGAAAATCATATTGATAATCACGATGATGATCCCTGCAATCGCATCTCCCTTTACAAACTTGCTCGCACCGTCCATGGCTCCGTAGAAATCTGCTTCTCTGGACACTTTTTCACGGCGTGTGCGGGCCTGCTGCTCAGAAATGACGCCTGCATTTAAATCAGCATCAATACTCATCTGTTTTCCGGGCATCGCATCAAGAGTAAATCGCGCCGCAACTTCAGATACCCTTTCAGATCCTTTCGTGATAACCACAAACTGAATGATTATCAGGATAAGGAATACAACAAAACCTACTAATACATTTCCGCCTACGACAAACGTCCCAAATGTCTCAACAACACCGCCTGCTTCTCCATGTGAGAGAATCGCACGTGTAGTAGAAACATTCAATCCAAGACGAAAGAGAGTCAGCAGCAGCAGTAAAGATGGGAAAATGGCAAAATCGAGCGGCTCCCTCATATTCATTGAAGTTAAAAGAACGAGCAGAGCGAGGGTTATATTCAACATGATCAGCAGGCTCAAAAGCCATGTTGGAAACGGGATAATCAGCATTGCTACAATCAATATGACACTTAATAAAACAGATAAATCTCGAGCTTGCATGGTTAACCTCTCTTTCAAACAGAACCAGTATCCTATAAAAACTTTACATCTTATTTTTCAGCTGATAAACATAAGCCAATATTTCTGCAATGGCTTTAAAAAATTCTTCCGGCACCGCTTTTCCGATTTCAACTTGATCGTAAAGCGCTCTAGCTAAAGGCCGATTTTCAACCATTGTCACTTCATTTGCTTTTGCTGTTTCTTTGATTTTTTGAGCAACAAAATCGACTCCTTTAGCGACAACGAACGGTGCATCCATTTTGTCTTCGTCATATTTTAAGGCGATAGCAAAGTGTGTCGGATTTGTAATGACCACATCTGCATTCGGCACTTCCTGCATCATTCGCCTTGCAGCCATTTCTCTTTGCTTTTGTTTTATGCGGGATTTTATTAAAGGATCTCCCTCGGACTTTTTGTACTCATCTTTAAGATCCTGCTTTGACATGCGAATGTTCTTTTCAAAATCAAATTTTTGATAAAAATAGTCAAGCAGCGAGAGAAACAACAGAGCGATGGAAGCGAACAAACCCATTTGAAAGGTAAGTTTTGCTATGAAGATGAATGCTTTTTCTACTGTTAATTTTGAAAGAGACAGAATTTCCGCCATCTGAAACCAGATGACAGAAAAGGTTACAGCTCCGACAAATGATATTTTCATTATCGATTTAAGCAGTTCAACAATCGCCCTCAGAGAGTAAATGCGTTTGAAGCCTTGAATCGGATTGATTTTCTCAAGCTTCATCTGAATGGCTTCCGTTGAAAATAAAAAACCGACCTGCATGTAGTTTCCTGCGACTCCTGCAACTAATGCAACCCCCATAACAGGAGCACTTATATAGGCTGATTCAATCACCATTTCAACCATAAGCTCATGAACATTTTTTTCTGTCAGATTCATTAAAATTGTCTCCTGCAAAGACGCATTCATCATTGTGATTATCCGTTCAAACATGAAAGGCCCGATAAACAGCAGGGATAAAAAAATGGCCAGCAGGCTGATTGCCGTATTTACATCTGCACTTTTTGCGACTTGCCCTTTTTTTCTGACATCATCACGTTTGCGCGGTGTAGCTTTTTCTGTTTTTTCACCTGAAAAGAACTGCAGATCAAGTTTAAGAAATTCCATTTCATGCTCCTCCGATTAATTCCATCAAACCCCGCATCGTATAAATCATCGTTTCGAACACATCCTGGATGAGCATAAACATCGCTCCCATTACCAATATGAGCATAATAAAGCTGACGCCTATTTTCAGCGGCAGTCCTACAACAAAAATGTTCAGCTGAGGGACTGTGCGCGCAACAATGCCAAGAGCCAGATCCACCAGGAACAGCGATGCCACAACCGGAAAGGACATTTGAAAAGCGATCAAAAACATCGCGCTGAACGATTTTGTAATCATTTTGGCGATATTCCCATCACCAAAAGGAAAAGCAGCACCCTCAAGCGGAATGTATTGAAAACTGTAAAAAACACCGTCCAGCAAAAGATGATGGGCGTTTACACTCAGCATGAAAAGCAAGGCCAAAATATTCAGGAATTGACCGATAAGCGGACTTTGCGCACCTGTTTGCGGATCGATAATATTGGCAATGGCAAAGCCCATTTGAAAATCAATCAAGCTTCCTGCGATTTGGACAGCGGCCATCATAAGATAGGCAGAAAAACCGATGAAAAGACCTATCATGACTTCTTTAACTGCAAGGAGTATAAATGCTCCGCTAAGTTCCATTGGTTCTGGGTTTATTGCAGTGAATACAATAAGAGATAGAAAAAAAGAAAAACCGATTTTATGCGAAGACGGAATTGTGCGATATGAAAAGAGCGGCAATGTGACAAAAAAGGCACTCAATCTCGCAAAAATAAGCAAAAATGCCGGAAAACTTTCAATTACATTCATGCTTTAACCTACAAATCTATTAAGATTGCCGAAAATATCCTGTGCATACGAAATGATAATTGACAGCATCCACGGGCCGAAAAAGACGAGCCCGATCAGCACTCCCACAATTTTAGGAACGAACGCGAGCGTCTGCTCCTGAATTTGGGTTGTCGCCTGAAAAACACTGACAACTAATCCAATGACCAGGGCGATCGCCAAAAGAGGACCGCATATAATCAAAGTTGTATAAATCGCTTTTTCAGCAATCGAAATGACAAATTCTGAACTCATATATTTAATCTCCTACTCAGAAACTTTGAAGAAGTGATTTCACGACCAAATACCATCCATCTACAAGCACAAACAGCAGAATTTTAAATGGAAGGGAGATCATCACCGGCGGCAGCATCATCATTCCCATGGACATTAAAATACTAGCTACAACCATATCGATGACTAAGAATGGGATAAAGATCATAAATCCTATTTGAAAAGCCGTTTTTATTTCACTGATGGCAAACGCAGGAACAAGTGCTGTAAGAGGAATATCTTCAACCGATTGGGGCTTGTCCATCTTTGCATATTCAAGAAACAGCGCTAAATCCTTTTGCCTTGTATGCTTGCTCATAAATTCCTTCAAAGGGAGTGCAGCTTTCTCATAAGCTTCCTCGAGGTCAATTTCTTCATTAAATAATGGCGTAAGTGCCTGCTCATTTATTTCTGAAAAAGTCGGGGCCATTATGAAAAATGTCAGAAACAAGGCAATGCCGATCAGCACCTGGTTTGGCGGCATCTGCTGGGTTGCAAGCGACGTTCTTACAAATGACAGGACAATTATGATTCTTGTAAAACATGTCATTAAGATTAAGATGCTTGGTGCGAGAGAAAGGACAGTCAGCAGCAGCAGCAATTTGACTGACGTGCTGACATTTTCTGCATCACTATTGCTGAAAATTTCCACAAATTCATTCATTTTGTGTGGTCCTTTCTGGCTAATTCCTCTAAGCTGCTTCGTCTATCTTTTTTTAATTGCTCCAGCTGTTCTTTAAAGGAAACTGAATGCCCGTCCGCCATCTCATTATTTTTATTTTTAAATAACGGTGCTGTTGCGTTTTTAAGCCAGTCCTTCGTGTCGATTGCGGCAGCAAACCTCTGCTTATGTTCCTCTGTGATCTCCCTGCATTCATCTTCATCTTCAATCTCTTTCAGCAGCTGAACAGAATCTGAAACACCTACTACAAGGATTTTTTTTCCTACTTTAATTAGTTGGATGGAACGATTCTGTCCGACACTTGTCCCGCCAAGGTTCTCAATGTAGTTTGATGAAGAAGTGAATTTGTTTCTTTTACTCACAAATTTCAGCAGTATGTAAATTAAAAATATGATAAATGCAGTTGCCAGGATCATCTTAATGAAGTCCCATGCTGTGACAGATGTGTCAGAATCTTGGTATCCAACATCCGATTTCACGCTGTTTTTTTCACTTTTACTGTCAGCCGTTTTTTCATCTGACCCGACCCAGTCTGCCACAGATTCAGCCCCCTGCTCCGCATGAACAGCTGACTCACTTTGCGGCAGCAGGAGGATAAGAAGAATCACAGCTATTGGTATCCATTTTATTTTCACTTGCAAGTGGGAAGACTCCTTTTAGCTTAATGTTTTGTTAATGGCTTCAAGCACTCTGTCTGCCTGAAAGGGCTTCACGATAAAATCTTTTGCACCCGCTTGAATCGCATCAATGACCATAGCCTGCTGTCCCATTGCAGAACACATGATGACTTTAGCGTGAGCGTTGATTTTTTTAATTTCTTTAAGGGCAGTAATGCCATCCATCTCCGGCATTGTGATATCCATTGTTATTAAATCCGGAAAGTGCTCTTTATACTTCTCTACAGCTTGTGCACCGTCAGCAGCTTCCGCTACGACATCAAATCCATTTTTTGTTAAGATATCTTTGATCATCATTCTCATAAATGCTGCATCGTCCACGATCATTATTTTATGTGCCATTCCAGTCACTCCCATGATTGATTACTTAAGTTTATTTAAACGCTCTGACTGACTTAAAATATCTGTCACCCGAACTCCGAAATTTTCTTCAATAACGACGACTTCCCCTTGAGCGACGATTTTGTTGTTGATCAGAATATCAACTGGTTCGCCTGCCAGTTTATCAAGCTCAATGATGGAGCCGGATGATAATTCCAGAATTTCTTTCACTGAACGCTTCGTGCGGCCAAGTTCAACAGTTACCTGAAGCGGGATATCCAGCAGCATATCAAGATTTTTCATTTCATTTTGATACATTGGGACAGATTCGAAAGATGAAAATTCTGCCGGTTTTACATCGACTGGCTGCCTCTCTGCTCTTTGCTGGACAGGCTGTGCAGGATAACTGCGCTGCTGCTCTGAATGAGCAGGTGCAGGTTTAATCCGAACTTCTTCTTCAATAGCTTCAATAGTCGCTGCTTGCTGCTTCGGGTTCATCAGCTCTTCAACAAGATCTTTTCCAAATTGAAGAGGCAGCAGCTGCATAATCTCTGAATCTATTAAGGCTCCAATTTTCAGTCTGAATGCTACTTTTAAAAATAAATCATCCTTCGGAAAGGCTTCTGTACCCTCCCCTTCTTTTACATCCAAAAGTTCAATAAATGGAGGAGAGATGTCTACCTTTTTATTGAAAATTGTAGACATTGACGTTGCAGCAGACCCCATCATTTGATTCATGGCTTCTTGAACCGCACTGAGCATGATTTCATCAAGTGATGAATCTGTAATTTCACCATTTCCGCCTATCATTAAGTCAGCAATTATGGCAGCATCACTTTGCTTGATCACAAGCAAATTACTGCCGATAAATCCTTCTGTATAGTTCACCTTAATTGCTACATAGGGATGAGGAAATTCATCTGATAATCTTTGTCTCTGGACAACTGAAACTGTTGGAGTGGTAATTTCCACTTTTTGTTGCAGTAATGTAGATAGTGCTGTTGCTGAGCTGCCAAATGAAATATTGCCAATTTCCCCAATTGCATCTTTCTCCATGACATCCAAATAATCATCCGTATTTATCATATAATCCTCTTCATCGCCTGAATCTGTACCCTTTAAAAGGGCATCAATCTCATCTTGAGATAACATACCATTATTCACTATCTTCGTGCCCCCTTTGATAATGGCCGATTATTTGCACAGCTGCTTTTCTTTTTATTTTTCCGGGCTGACCATAAAATTTAGGTTTATCTCCAATTTTGACCACCAAAGGCTGATCAATGGCTTTTTCAAGCTGTATCACATCTCCAGCTTGAATGTCTAAAAATTCTTGAATTGAAATCTCTGAAATCCCAAGTTCTGCAATAATCTGAAGTTCTGCTGATTGAATTTTTCTCTCCAGTGCTTCTACTTCGTTTGGCTTTGGTTCTTTTCTTTCAGACTGCATCCAAAAGTGAACACTTAACCGCGGAATAATCGGTTCCAAGATCACATGCGGAATACAGAGATTTATCATGCCGCTTGTTTCGCCAATCTGTGTGTTCAGCGATATGACAACTACTGTTTCATTCGGTGATACCATCTGCAGAAACTGTGGGTTGATTTCAAGATTATTCATACTTGGCTCTATACTATAGATCGAACTCCATGCCTCTTTATAGTTATCAAGCGATTTTTCGAACAAGTTTGACATAATTCTGTTTTCGATTTCCGTTAATTGATCTGTTTTATTTACCCCTGTGCCCAGCCCTCCCATCAGCCTGTCCATCATGGCATAAGCGATATTAGGATTGACTTCCATTACAATTCGTCCATTTAAAGGGTTCACTTCAAATACATTAAGAATCGTCATCTTTGGAATCGAGCGGATAAATTCTTCATATGGCAGCTGATCTACAGACCCCACGCTGATTTGGACATACGTTCTGAGCTGAGCTGAAAAATAAGTGGTCAAAAGCCGTGCAAAGTTTTCATGAATTCTGGTTAAGCTTCTGATTTGATCTTTAGAGAACCTGAGAGCTCTCTTAAAATCATAAACTTTCACTCTCCGCTCTGTTTCTTCTTTTTTCAATTCATCAGCATCCATTTCACCTGACGAAATAGCTGACAGCAAAGCATCTATTTCATTTTGAGACAGTATTTCACTTGTCATGCATTCACACCTCCTGTGCATGGGATTTATGCCAGCCTATTGAATGATATAGGAGGTTGTGTAGACCTTCTGGATTTTCCCTTTTTGCATCAAATCGTTTGCCCGCTTTTTAACCGTTTCTTTAAAAGCGTTCATACCGTCTTTGCCTTCCAATTTCTCTGCAGGAATATTTGAAAGCTCTGAAATGATGATATCCCTGACTTGAAATTCTCTTTTTTCGAGCTCTTCTTTCGCTTTCTTGCTGTCCGTTTCTAATTTAAAAGACAGACGGACAATGTTGTCACTAGCAAGATTTGTCGTGATTTCCGGAAGGTCAAAGGAATACTCGATTACTTCATCAATAGACGGCTCTTTTACTTTTGCTTCAGCAGTATCCATAAAATTTGTAACGATAACTAATGCTGTTACACC
The DNA here is from genome assembly GCF_004358755.1 of Peribacillus frigoritolerans. Lineage (GTDB taxonomy): Bacteria > Bacillota > Bacilli > Bacillales > Bacillaceae > Bacillus_P. The sequence continues at coordinate 1,422,663 of NZ_SMZY01000001.1, forward strand.
TATTAACGTAACGGATGTAATGATGACAAGCATGATGGTTAATAATTTTTTATTCATGATCACACACCTCCGGAGAACCTGTTGTATGTAATAGATGAATTTCTCTATAAAAATTGCGGGTTAATAACGCTACAGCGGCTTCTGATTCTTTTACAACAAACTTTTTCCCGCTTGTCAGCGTGATGGTAGTGTCCGGAAAAGATTCGACCTGCTCTATGTAAATCGCATTTAATGTAAATGACTTTCCGTTCAAACGAGTTAATAAAATCAAATGCTGCGGGGTTCATATAAAGATATGAGCCCCTTGCCCCCCAAACTTAACGTTTTAAATTCATTAATTCCTGAAGAATTTCATCAGATGTTGTTATAATTTTTGTATTTGACTGGAAACCGCGCTGAGCCACAATCATTTCTGTGAATTCATCTGCAAGGTCCACGTTTGACATTTCAAGCATTCCGGCCATGATTGTTGCTGTACCGTCTTGGCCAGGGACTGAAAGTTCGTCGAGCTGAATTCCGGCAGTTACATTGGTATTAAGAGTTCCTGAGTTACTTGATTGCTTGTACAGGTTACCTCCAACTTTTTCTAGACCGCCTTCATTTGCGAAATTAGCTACCCTGATTTGTCCTGCAAATCTTAATTGACCTCCATCATCTACAAAATTCACCGTACCATCTGGGCCAATATTAAAACTTTTAGCTGTTAACGGAATTTGAATTAGTCCTGCACTAGCTCCAGCAGGAGTTGTTGACCAAGTTGATTCGGTAGTTGCATTACCAGGGGTTTTATCTCCGGTTTGGCCTACCAGATAATAGCCATCTGATGTTACTAGATATCCTTTATCATCTAAATAGAAATTTCCTGCACGTGTATAGCTTAAATCCATTGCAGTATCAATTGGTTCTGTAATTTTGTTGTTCCCTTTTGCTGTGCCAATATCTTCGTTTACTTTGTTAGGGTCTTTTATCGTCCCAACCACAAAAAATCCATCTCCAGCTAAAGCAAGGTCAAGCGTTCTGCCTGTTGTTTGATTTGAACCTGCTGTGTGAATTGTATCAATTGAACTAAGTGCTGAACCAAGTCCAACCTGCTTGGCATTCATACCGCTTGTATTTCCAGTAGCTGCACTTGCGCCGGCAATCTGCTGATTGATTAAATCTTTATAAGTCACACGGCCTTTCTTAAATCCGTATGTATTTACGTTTGCGATGTTGTTTCCGATCACATCAAGCTTTGTTTGGAAATTTTTCATGCCGCTTACTCCAGAATACATTGAACGTAACATAGATTTGCTCTCCCTTTATGTCAGCATTTGATGCTGAATCAATTTGAATTTCAAAAATTAAGAATCCTGGACTGTCACCTTTGTGATCAAAGCGCTGGGCACTTCTTTTCCATCCTGCATTTCCAGAATAATATCTGCACCTGATTGTTTAATGGATTTAACAATCCCTGAAGACTTTCCATCACCTGACTCCCACTCAACTTGTTTTCCTATCATTTCAGAGTACTTTAAAATACCGTCATTCACTTGAAGCTGAATGAAATCACTGAGCTGGGTACTCATATTTGTCATTTGCTCAAGTGAGGAAAAACTGGCCATCTGGGAAATGAATTCTTTATCCTCCATTGGATTTAGCGGATCCTGATTTTGAAGCTGGGCAATCAGGATTTTCAAAAAGTCGTCTTTTCCTAAACTGGATTTTCCTCCGGTTCGTTCTGCAGTATTAATAGAAGATATGAGCAGTCCTGCATCAATTGTGGTTTGAGTCATTTTCATCCTCCGCTTACGTCAACATATTTAAATGAGTTTTGAACGTATCTTTTTCATCTTCTTTCAATTCTTCTCTTTCTTGTTCACGGCGATGGTGATCATCTTCTTCATGTTTACGATTGAATGAAGGCTCAAGTTGTTCGCCGTAAATTTCAAACCTGTCAACCTGGATACTCATAGCTGGAAGTACTTGCTTCAGCTGATGAATGCCTTGTTCAACCAGCTCTTTGGCGGATTGTGTAGAAGTAATGATTTTCGCAATCGTTTTCCCATCTTGCTGCTGAAGTTTTACTGTCAGCATCCCTAAATGCTCCGGTGCTAAACGGATCGTCATTTGAGATGAACCAAAGGCTGTGAAAAGTGGTTTGGAGCGTTTAAATGCTTCTGTTACTTGATTAATAAATAGCTGCTGATTAGAAGAGCCTGAACTCTCCTTAACTGATATGGTGAAAACTTCCGCTTTTCCAGCATTTCCTTTTAAAACACTTTCTGAAAAAGCGTAACTGCTTTGTGCATCTGGACCGGTCACGCCTATAGCAGGAATAATCTTACTTACTTCGGTGTTTTCGAATTTGGATTTCTCAAATGATACTAATGAATTAGTATTAACTGGATAATCCGTTTGGCTCACATCCATATCTAAGGCTCTTGAAATTTCTCCTTTGCTGCCGGTTATGTTCTGTCTAAAAAAGAGGCTTGTGTAAATTTCCTGTCCTTTTATTCTTGCTGATAGTGGGGTTCTAACGTTCGCTTCTTCCATAATCTTCTCAGCATCTAATCTCAATACGGATTGGTTCAGCTTCTCATGTGCAGCAGTTTGCAAAAGATTAAAACGATTGATTGCAGGTCTGTTCATTTGATTTTCACTCTGATCATATTCTTCAAAGATCTTTAGTGCTTCTATAAGCGGTGTGTCCTTTTGTACAAGATCAGGCTTATTATTAGTAAAATGGAAAATCACCTCATTTTTAAGCTCAATCACTTCCTTTGAACCGGGCAGCTGCATAATTCCAGCAAGTACAGTAAGCTGTTTCACTATATCTTCAGCAGGATGTTCTTCCAGCTGAGCAAAGAGATCCTCCATAGATCGAGAGTGATTTAAGATTGAAAGGATGATACCGGCTTCTTCCTCATTTACAAGCCCTGCTATTTCATCAGTCTTTTCACTTACCATTTTAGATTGAATGAAGTACCCATCTTCCATTGGTAATGAGGTTAAGAGATTCCCCATTTCCTCTTTAAGTTCATTAAACTCAAATTCTTCAACTGTTTTTTCATCAGCCTTCTCGGATTCTGCTGAATGATTTTCTTGATCAATAATCAGCAATTTATTAAAAAAAGGCTGAAAAGAAGCTGATTGCTCACTTTTTTGAATAGTATTCTGCCATGCAGTTCCTGCACTTAGTGAATCAGCCGATATTTTCACCTTTTCACCTCCTGGTCAAGTCATCTCAAGAATCAGCAAGCATCTTTGTATATCTCGCAGCATCTTCAGCTGGCATTTTTTCCATTACTGCAATGACCTGATCGTCATTAATAGACGTTAAAATCCTTAATGCCTCTTCATCTGAAAGAAAAGGAATAATTTCAGCCGCTTTTTTGCTGGACATCTTTTCATAGAGTTTGGCAATGTCTTTGCCTTCTTTTTCTTTGTTGTCAGATGCCTGAAGCTGTTCTTTTAAAGACTTTACTTCTTGGCTGAGCTGCTGTATTTCTCTTACTTTCAGGTCTGCGTCATTTTCCAAAGCTGAGATTTCCTGCTGCTGTTTTTCAATGGTGGTTTTCTGAAGTTTATTTTCTTCCTCAAGCTCTGCTGTAGGGGCGGCATCTGCATTTTTGCTGTTATTTTTCTCTTGAACACTCGTAAGCTCTGCAGTTCCTGGTATATGCGAGATGGCTGCTTTCAATTTCCCGGCCACATCAACGCCTGCGACTGTTAGAATGACCGTAATGAAAGTGAGAGTAAAAAGGACGGGAATAACAATTACAAATAACGTCCATTGAAGCTTGCTTGAATCATTCTCATTGTTTTTCACAGTATTTTCACCTAATTCCCCCGAAGTGCAAAGGCTTGAATCGAGAGATCATCCATGAACTTTGATTCTGACGCTTTCACATGTTCGAGATGTACTTCATAATGCTTTTCTTTCATTTTTTCATATTTCTTTACTTCGATATTCTTTTCAGTAAGCTCAAGCTGTTTTTCTTGCATGTTGTCCCGGGTAATAACCACAAGTCTCTGATAATGACTGATTGTTTTTTCTAAGTTTGTAACAAACTGCTGAAAGTGGCGGATTTCCTGAACAGGCATGCCTGTGTTCAGCTCTCTTGCTGTTCTCTCTTCGAGCACTTCTTTTTTCTTCAAGCTGTCATACAGCTTTTCCGCCGCTTTTTCAAACTCAGTAACAGAGCGGTTATAATCTTGAAGAGACTTTTCTTTTTCATTTTCTTTTAATTCGAGCACTTTTTGAAACCGGTATGTATATTTCACCCATTCTCACCTTTTTCAATCAATCGTTCTAATGATGCCGCACTCTCTGCAAACGTGATTTTATCGTGCACATTCTGTTTTAAAAATGAAAGAATCTTTGGATAAAACCTTATGGCATCATCAATTTCTCTGTTCGAACCTCGCTTGTATGCGCCAATGTTTATCAAGTCTTCAGAATTCATGTAAGTGGCAAGGTATTCTCTCAGTTTTGCCGCATTCTTTTTCTGAGGATCCGAAACAATTTGATTCATGACTCTGCTTATGCTTTTTAATACATTGACTGCGGGAAACTGGCCTTTGTTAGCTAAACCGCGGTCAAGCACGATGTGCCCATCGAGAATTCCCCGCACCGTATCCGCAATCGGTTCATTCATGTCATCACCATCAACCAGCACGGTATAAAAAGCAGTGATGGTTCCTTTTTCATTAGTTCCAGTCCGCTCTAAAAGCTTGGGCAAAACCGCAAAAACACTTGGTGTATACCCTTTGGTTGTCGGAGGCTCACCAACTGCGAGCCCTATTTCTCTCTGGGCCATGGCAACCCTGGTCACCGAATCCATCATGAACATGACATTCATGCCTTTATCACGGAAATATTCAGCGATGGCCGTTGCTGTATAGGAAGCTTTCATTCTCATTAAAGCAGGCTGATCTGATGTTGCAACTACCACAATTGAACGTTTCAGCCCTTCTTCTCCCAGATCCTTTTCAATAAATTCCCTGACTTCGCGCCCCCGCTCTCCTATTAGAGCAATCACATTCAGGTCCGCTTTAGTATTTCTTGCAATCATTCCCATGAGTGTACTTTTTCCCACGCCGCTTCCTGCAAATATGCCTACACGCTGACCTTTCCCTACAGTCAGCAGGCTGTCAATCACACGAACGCCTACTTCCATCGGTTCATGAATTGGAGGTCTTTTCATTGGGTTTGGAGGGCTTTGTTCAGCAGATATTGGTGTTAATCCCTTTGGCAATGGAGATTGATTGAGAGGATGGCCATAGGCATCTACAACTTGACCGATCAAACCGGAACCTGCTTTTATTTTCAGAGAGTCCTTTGTTGCTTCAACAATACTCCCCGGTGAAATATGGGATAGATGTTCAAATGGCATCAATAGGACATTTTCTCCTTTGAATCCAACCACTTCAGCAGGAATTCTTGATTCTTTTTTTGAACCTGCATGGATATAGCATAAATCTCCGATTGAACTTTCCGGACCACGAGACTCAATCATCAGTCCAATGACTTTGTTAACTTTTCCATATCTCTTATAAGAGTCCAGAGTTTCTATTTTCGAAATTAAATCCTCTGCTTTCAAAAAGTTCTCATTCCTCTCCAATCAATTCGAGCATTTGCTGCTTCAGCTGCTGAAGCTGTGCATCTATTCCAGCATCAATCTTTCCGAAAGGAGATTCAATCTGACAGCTGCCTTCAGGCAATGCTTCATCAGGAAAGATAAATAATTCTGATTTGGACATAAGCATATTCTCTAATTCATTTTTCTGTTTCAGTACATAACCATAATGAACAGGATGGACAAAAATTTTAATTTCAGGATACTCCCGCACTTCGTGTAAAGCTTTTTTAACTAGCTCCAAAAACAATTCCGGATGTTCATCCAATTCAATAAAAATCAGTTTTTCGGCTAATTTAACAGCAAGATTGACAATCGTTTCTTCAGAGCTGACAATTTTGCTGATATAGTCTTCCTTCGATTGCTCAACAATTTTCCGTGCATCTTCAAGATGCGAACTGTACTGCCTGCTGACTTCTTCTTTTCCGGCATCCAGACCATCAAGAAATCCCTCTTGTCTGGCTTTTTCTTTTTGCCTCTCACGCTCCGTTTTCCATTCCTTCTGCTCGGCCGCCATTTTAATACGGATGCTGTCCGCTTCAGCTTTAGCGCTTTGAATAAGAACATCAGCTTCCTTGCTTGCCTGCTGTAGATAGACGTTTGCTTTCATTGACAGTTCTGGATTTTCTATTTCATTAGAAGAAGGAAGAAAGTCCGTTGTCTGTATTAAAATTGATTTTTTGGCATCTTCCTGCTGGATGGCATGGGCCGATTTAATCAATTTAGACAATGATATCATCTCCTCCGCCTCGGGCAATTACGATTTCTCCTGCATCCTCAAGTCTGCGGATAACAGCAACAATGCGTGATTGAGCTTCTTCAACATCCCGAAGTCTGACTGGACCCATAAATTCCATTTCTTCTTTAAAGGTCTCAACCATTCTCTTAGACATATTTTTATAGACAACTTCTTTAACTTCCTCGCTGGCAACTTTAAGAGAAAGCATTAAATCCTCGTTCTCCACGTCGCGGATCACGCGCTGAATCGCTCTGCTGTCAAGTGTCACGATATCTTCAAACACAAACATTCTTTTCTTTATTTCCTCTGCAAGTTCCGGATCCTGAATTTCAAGAGAGTCAAGAATGGTTTTTTCTGTGCTGCGGTCTACACCGTTAAGGACTTCTACTACAGCTTCTACTCCGCCTGTTTGTGTATAATCCTGCGTGACAGTGGATGATAATTTCCGCTCAAGGATCTGTTCAACTTCATTAATAATTTCTGGCGAAGTGCGGTCCATTTTTGCGATGCGCCTTGCGATGTCAGCCTGCTGTTCGTGCGGTAAGCCTGATAAAATCTGCCCTGATTGTACAGGGTCTAAATAAGATAAAATTAGGGCAATCGTTTGAGGATGCTCCCCTTGTATAAAATTAAAAATCTGTGCAGGATCAGCTTTTCTTGCAAAATCAAAAGGTTTTACCTGCAGGGAAGAAGTCAGCCGGTGAATAATGCTTGATGCCCGTTCTGCTCCTAAAGCTTTTTCCAGGATTTGTTTCGCGTAAGAGATGCCTCCTTGCGAAATAAATTCCTGAGCCATGGCAATTTGATGAAACTCTTCAATGATCTCTTCTTTATTTTGAGAATCTACTTTTCTGACTCCTGAGATTTCAAGAGTCAATTTTTCAATTTCCTCTTCTGATAGATGCTTATAAACGGATGCAGCTGTATCCGGACCAAGGGAAATCAGAAGGATGGCGGCTTTTTGCTTCCCAGTAAGTCTTCCATTGTTTGCTCTTCTTACCATCACTTAAAACCTCCTATTCTTCCGTCAGCCAAGATCTAAGCAGCTTTGCAAAATCTTCTGGTTTTTCTCTGGCCATTTTCTCTAGTTGCTTTTTCCTTACAGATGTTTCGCTTTCATGTTCGGCGTTTACATCCGGCAAGATGATTTTCTCTTGAACAAAAATGTCTTCTTCTTCATATTCCTCATCTGCTTTGCGGTTCTTTCTAAAAAGCAGGAAGAGCAGGATGATAATGATCAGCAAGAGAATTCCTCCTGCTGCATAAAGCCAGACTGGAAGAGACGTTTTTGTTTCATCCAGCATGTCCATTTTCCCTGCAAACGGTTGTACAGACACGGAGATTTTCTCCCCTACCTGTTCATCTGTCAGCGGCTCTTCTGTTTCATCTTTATTAATCGATGTGCGGATGATTGTCCCAAGGAGCTGTTCGATGTCACTTACACTTTCAGCAGATAATGAATTTGGATCCTCTGCTTCAGGCGGTTCCACCATGACCTGAATTCCTAAATCACGAACTTTATATGGACTCTCAACAATCTCTTTTTTCACTCGGTTTACTTCATTATTTATTCGTTCTTCGATTTTTTCGTAATCGCCTGTCCCCGAGCTTTGAACTGCTTCGTAGCCAGGTACATCGTCTTCTCCAGCACCAGTGACACCGCCTTCTGGTGCGCCTTCGCCTGTGTACGTTTCCGTAATTCTTTCTACACTCACAGCAAGACCTTCCATATTTTCCTTGTCAACAGGCTCTACGATGTTTTCTTCTCTGTTTTCTTGGGTAAAGTCTAAATCAGCTGTAACAGATACAACAACTTTATCCTGTCCCATCATTGTTCCCAGCATTTTTTGAACTTGACGCTGAATATCACGCTCAATTTTCGTTTTCAAATCATGCTGAGTGGAAATATTTTCTACAATAGGAATATTTTTATTACTTTTTAAATCAAAGTACTCAAAATTTTGATCCATAATGACGATATTATCTGTAGATAGCCCAGGAACACTTTTTGATACGAGATGGTAAAGGGCATTTACTTTTGTCTGGTCAAGCTGGATTCCGGGCTTCATGCTTAAAACAATCGAAGCGGTTGATGTACCATTGGCTTCATTAACAAAAACAGATTCTTTAGGAAGATTGATCATGACTTTAGCGTCATGTACCCCCTCAATGCCTTTCATTAAGTTTGAAAGCTCTGTTTGGGTGGCTTTCAGCTTCAAAACATCAAATTCATTATCGGTCATTCCAAATCCAATATTTTGACCAAAGAAAGAATAATCGATCACACCGCTGTTCGGGATTCCCTCAGCAGCAAGCTCAACTTTTAGAGTGTCAACCATTTCAGAGGGCACCATTATTGTTGCGCCATTGTCAGCGATTTTAGATGTAACCCCTTGAGAATCCAGCGTTTCTTTTATTTGACCTGTCTCCTGGGGTGACAGATCCTTATAAAGCGGTACAAGATTGGGGTTAGATGACAGATAAGTACCTATTGCAGTAAAAAGAAGCAAAGCAGCCGTTCCGCCAATGATTAAACCCTTTTGAGCTTTCGTGCGTTCCGTCCATACCTGTTTTAGTTTGTTTCTAAGTTCCGTTAACTTCTGATTCATTCCTGGAAATCCCCCGATAATGACGACATGAATGCTGCATTGAGAAGTCGGCATCCATCGCTAGTTTTATACATATTTAGGTTATATTTGCATTCTCATCATTTCCTGATATGCTTCTACTGCTTTATTCCTGATTTCAATTGTTGTAAGCATGGTTACACTCGCCTTTTCAGCAGCAATCATGACATCCTGCAATTGAACATTTTTCCCTTCTGCTAAAGCAGCGGTCATTTGATCTGATTTGATCTGCATAGAATTCACTTCATTTATTGATTGTTTTAAGAAATCGGAAAATGATGTCTGCTGATTTTGTTTGGGACTTTGAACGATCTGAGATTGACTGTCCTGTATACTCTGGGTCTGAAAGGGTGAAATGGCATTAATCATAGATCCTCTATCCTACTTTCCTAATTCTAATGTTTTCATCAGCATGTCTTTAGAAGCGTTAAAAACTGTTACATTTGCTTCGTATGACCTTGTGCTGCTAATTAAATCAACCATTTCTTTTAAAGGATCAACATTCGGAAGCTCTACATATCCTTGATCATTCGCATCTGGATGTTCCGGGTCAAATACTAGTTTAAATGGAGTCAGGTCTTCTCTGATTTCAGAAACTTTTACACCAGATAAGTCACTTGACTCTTTCCCTTGCGCTATATGTAAGTGAGATAAAAACGAATTTCCACCGGGCTCTGTCACAACCGTTTTGCGGCGGTAAGGCTGCCACTCCCCATTTTCAAAAACCGCTCTTGTTGTATCTGCATTAGCCATATTAGATGAGATAACATCCATTCGCAGTCTTTGTGCTGTCAGAGCTGAAGCAGTTGTGTTTAACTGACTGAAAATATTCATAATCAGCTTCCTCCTCTAATCACCGTTTTGAGTGAATTAAATTTACTGCTTAAACGGTCGATAAACGCATTGTAGTAAATTTGATTTTCAGCCAAGTCTGACATTTCGCGATCTACGTCAACATTATTGCCGTTTGTCTGGTAGGATGTGTTCGCTTTGGATTTGATCAAATAGGATTCTTGTCCTAATCCGAAAGAAAGATGACGCTGATCTGTCTTAGTTGCTTGAAGCCTGCTCACTTCAGAATCTAAGGACTGTTTGAAGGTGATTTCTTTCGATTTATAATTAGGAGTGTCAACGTTGGCAATATTTTGACTAATTACTTTTTGCTTAACTGCTGAACGATTCACAGCATTTTCAAGTGAATTGATTGTTTCAGAAAAAATTTTCATTTAGTCCCCTCACAAAATCCTTATATCTTTCGAATGGTATATTGTCGAATTATGTTAAATCTATACTGTAATTGTAAGAAATAATAGTCTTAAAGTCTATGAAGGTTTTGTAAAAAAAGGTCGGAATTTGTATCTATTTTTATTTAGGTCCTTTTTACCTAGTATTTTTACACTATTTACCACGATAATGTAATGGTCATGGGAACTTCTACACTCAAATTCATAAATGAAAACGGCATAACAAAAAAAGCACTTCAAAAGAAGTGCTTTTTTGTAAACGAATTGTTAATTTGTTTTTAATTTTTCAAGTTCCAATAAGAATTTATCATTCAACACTTTAATGTAAGTGCCTTTCATACCTAGAGAACGTGATTCAATTACACCCGCACTCTCAAGTTTGCGCAATGCATTAACGATAACCGAACGGGTAATTCCTACTCTGTCAGCAATTTTACTCGCAACCAGTAAGCCTTCATTGCCGTTTAGTTCTTCAAAAATGTGCTCAATTGCTTCTAACTCACTGTAAGATAAAGAGCTGATCGCCATTTGAACGACTGCTTTGCTTCTTGCTTCATCTTCAATTTCTTCTGCTTTTTCGCGCAAAATTTCCATCCCAACTACTGTAGCTCCATATTCTGCAAGGATTAAGTCATCATCCTCAAATTGAGCCTGCAGACGAGCTAAGATAAGTGTGCCCAGACGCTCACCTCCGCCGATGATAGGTACAATTGTAGTCAGGCCGCTTTTGAACAGTTCGCGGTTTTCAACAGGGAAAGCTGTATATTCACTGAACACATCAAGATTTGATGATGTTTCATTCACGTTAAACAAATTCTTCGTGTATTCTTCTGGGAATTGTCGATCTTCAAGCATTTGAATCATGCGCTCGTTTTCGATCTGCTGATTGATGGCAAATCCCAAAAGTTTTCCGCGGCGGCTGACGACGAAAATATTTGCTTCGATAACGTCGCTTAAAGTTTCAGACATCTCTTTAAAATTAACCGGTTTACCTGCTGCCTTTTGAAGCATAGCATTGATTTTTCTGGTTTTTTGCAATAAAGCCATTAGTATGTTCCTCCTGGAAATATGTAATTATAAGATAAATTGACTCAAGTCTTTGTTTTTAGCAATTTTGCTTAATTTATCCTCAACGTACTGAGGTGTAATCGCTATTTTATCTAGCGTAATTTCGGGTGCTTCAAATGAAAGGTCTTCAAGAAGTCTTTCAAGAATCGTGTGAAGTCTTCTTGCCCCGATATTATCTGTGTCTTGATTCACCTGGAATGCCACTTCCGCAATCTTACGAATAGCATCGTCAGAAAATTCAAGTTGTATACCTTCTGTTTCCAATAAAGCAGTATATTGCTTAAGCAAAGCATTGTCTGGCTCAGTTAAAATCCGTTCAAAGTCTTCCACGTTTAACTTTGTCAGTTCAACGCGGATTGGGAATCTTCCCTGCAGCTCTGGAATTAAATCAGAAGGTTTAGCAATATGGAATGCACCTGCAGCAATGAAAAGGACATGATCTGTTTTGACAGAACCATATTTTGTAACAACTGTTGAACCTTCAACAATTGGCAGAATATCGCGCTGAACTCCTTCTCGTGAAACATCAGCTGAAGAACCAGCTTGATTCTTCTTGGCGATTTTGTCAATTTCATCTATGAAAATGATGCCCATTTGCTCCGCGCGCATAACAGCGTCCTGTGTAACATCATCCATGTCAATCAGCTTTTGTGCTTCTTCACTGGTCAGGACCTTACGGGCTTCGCGCACTGTGAGCTTGCGTTTTTTCTTCTTTTTAGGCATAAAGCTGCTTAAAGCATCTTGCATGTTCATACCCATTTGTTCCATACCCGATCCCTGAAGCATATCAAACATGGAAGCATTCTGTTCTTCTACTTCCACTGTTACGTGATGGTCTTCAAGTTCGCCTAAAGCAAGCTGATGAGCGATTTTGCGTCTTTTTTCTTCAACCGACTGCTCTTCCGCTGAATAATCATCTTGATCCTGTGAGGTGCCTTGAGCACCGCCGAAAAGCATTTCTAAAGGGTTTTTATAAGATGTTTGCTTTTTCTTGCCCGGAACTAATAATTCTACAAGTCTTCGATTGGCATTTTCTTCAGCAGCGGATTTTACTTCTGCCATTTTTTCTTCTTTGACTAAACGGACAGATGTTTCAACCAGATCTCGGACCATTGATTCAACATCGCGTCCCACATAGCCGACCTCAGTGAATTTTGTTGCTTCAACTTTAATGAAAGGAGCACCTACAAGTTTTGCAATTCTTCTTGCAATTTCTGTTTTTCCTACGCCTGTAGGACCGATCATTAAAATGTTCTTCGGCACAACTTCATCACGGAGATTTTCTGACAGCAGGCTTCTGCGATAGCGGTTTCTTAATGCTACAGCAACTGCTTTTTTTGCGTCTTTCTGACCAACTATATACTGATCCAATCGTTCAACAATTTGTCTTGGCGTCATTTCTTTCATTTGATCATTACTCCTCTCTTTATAACTCTTCTACTGTTATATTCAGATTTGTATAAACGCAAATTTCACCGGCCATCTGAAGAGCTGCTTCTGCAATTTCTTTTGCTGTCAGGGTCTCTCCGGAATATCTTTTAAGAGCTCTTCCCGCTGAAAGGGCATAATTTCCGCCAGATCCAATTGCTAAAATTCCATCATCAGGTTCAATCACTTCACCGGTACCGGAAATGAGGAGGATATCATCCTCGTTCATGACAATAAGCATAGCCTCAAGCTTGCGGAGCACCTTATCACTGCGCCATTCCTTTGCAAGCTCGACCGCTGCACGCTGGAGGTTTCCGTTGTACTCTTCAAGCTTGCCTTCAAACATTTCAAATAAAGTGAACGCGTCTGCTACTGAACCGGCAAACCCTGCGATGACCTTGCCGTTAAATAGTTTTCTCACCTTTTTTGCAGTATGCTTCATAACAACTGCATTGCCGAATGTTACTTGACCGTCGCCTGCCATCGCACACTTGCCGTTGTGCTGAATCGCAAAGATGGTCGTCGCATGAAATTGAGACATACAAATACCTCCGTATTCTTTTTCTTTATGCACGCGGATGATGAGACATATAGATGTTCCGCAAATGATCTTTTGTTACATGAGTATAAATTTGTGTAGAAGATAAATGAGAATGACCTAAAAGCTCCTGAACACTCCTCATATCAGCACCTTCATTCAGGAGGTGTGTTGCAAACGTATGCCTGAACATATGCGGGCTGATATTCATGGTAGTAGAAGTCTTCTTAATCATTTCATTCAGAATGTGCCGGACTCCCCTTACTGTCAAAGGACCGCCGCGCTGATTAACAAATAAATGATCATGATCACCGGCTTGTTTATCTTTAAGAAGAAGCTGCTTTCTGCCTGAAGATAAATAAAGCTCCAAAGTGTCCTGTGCAAAGCTTCCAAAGGGAACATAGCGCTGTTTTCCGCCTTTGCCGTTTACAAGGACCGTTCCAATCTGCAAATCAAGATCGGTCAGCTTGATTTGACACAATTCACTTACCCTTATACCGGTTCCATATAAGACTTCAAGGAGCGCCTGATTTCTCTGGCCGGCTGCAGTTGCAGAATCTGACAGGGTAAAAAGCTGCTCGAGCTCTTTTTCATACAAGAACTGCGGGAGCCTGTGTTCTTTCTTTGGAAGAGAGACACTTGCAAAAGGATTTTCTGTAACGATCTTTTCCCGGTTAAGAAACCTGTAAAAGCTTCTTAATGAAGAAATTTTCCTTGAAATTGTTTTTCTGGCAAAATTTTTTTGATGCAGCTGAGTTAAGTATAATCTTGTATCAGAATATGTAATGAGCTGAAGATCAATCAATGATTGTTCCTTCATAAATATAAAAAAATCTTCTATATCAGCAACATAATTCACAATTGTATATTGTGAATAGTTTTTCTCAATTTGTAAATATTCTACGAACAAATTTAAAGAATTCTTAACATTTTCCATCTTAACACCTCACAAGGGCTACTAAATGTTATCACACATTCAGCAGCCCTTGCAAATGATTTCTATGATTTTTTCGAAATTTTTTGAATTGTTTCAATCGCTCTGATTGCGTATCTTTCATAGCGTTCTTTTTTGCTTTTAATACGCTCCGGAAGCTCTGCAAAAATGCCAAAATTCGCATTCATCGGCTGGAAATTGTCAGGATTTGCTGTTGTAATATATCTTGCCATGCTTCCCATTGCTGTCTCATGAGGAAGAACAAGCATTTCTTCTCCAAGAACATAATTTGCAGCATTGATGCCCGCCAGTAAGCCAGAAGCAGCAGATTCTACATAGCCTTCAACACCTGTCATTTGACCTGCAAAAAACAGATCTTCCCTCTCTTTATACTGATAAGTCGGCTTCAGCATTTTAGGAGAATTAATGAATGTATTCCGGTGCATCACACCGTATCTGACAATCTCTGCATTCTCTAAACCCGGGATCAGTTTCAATACTTCTTTTTGAGGCCCCCATTTTAAATGTGTCTGAAAACCGACAATGTTATAAAGGGTGCCGGCGGCATCATCCTGTCTGAGCTGAACGACAGCATGAGGTCTTTTTCCAGTCTTCGGATCTTCGAGTCCAACTGGTTTAAGCGGGCCGAAAAGCATTGTCTTTTTCCCGCGTTTTGCCATGACTTCAATCGGCATGCAGCCTTCAAAGAAAATTTCCTTTTCGAATTCTTTAAGAGGAACCGTTTCGGCTTCAACAAGCGCATCATAGAAACGATCAAACTCTTCTTCTGTCATCGGGCAGTTTAAGTATGCTGCTTCGCCTTTATCATAACGGGACTTCAAGTACACCTTGTCCATATCGATGCTGTCTTTTTCAAGAATAGGAGCAGCAGCGTCATAGAAGTAAAGATATTCTTCACCTGTAAGTGCCTTTAATTGCTCAGATAATGCTTTAGAAGTAAGCGGTCCTGTTGCAATAATTGTTGGACCAGCCGGAATTTCAGTTACTTCGTCTGTGATGACAGTTACATTAGGATGCCCTTTCACACGTTCCGTAACAAGCGCTGCAAATTCATGACGGTCAACTGCGAGTGCGCCGCCCGCTGGTACTGCACAGTCATCAGCAGATTTAATAATCACTGAATCGAACATTCTCATTTCTTCTTTCAAAACGCCCACTGCATTCGTTAATCCATTTGCACGAAGCGAGTTGCTGCAGACTAATTCTGCAAATTTGTCTGTATGATGTGCCGGAGTCTGTTTAACAGGTCTCATTTCATACAGGTTTACGCGGACTCCGCGATTTGCAAGCTGCCATGCAGCTTCACTGCCGGCAAGACCGGCTCCAATGACATTTACTGTTTTATTGTCCATCTATTTAACCTCCATAAAACACATAAAGAAGGTGAGCAAGACTTCGCTCACCTTTACTTTTGCTGTTCTTCTTTATAATCACAATTCACGCACTGTACCTGCATGCCCTTTTTGAGTTTTTTCTCAACTAGCATATTATCACATTTTGGACATGATCTTGCAATCGGTTTATCCCATGAAAGGAAGTCACATTCTGGAAACTGATCACAGCCATAGAAAATGCGGCGTTTCTTTGATTTTCTTTCAACGATATTCCCTTTTTCACACTTCGGACATGGTACACCGATTTCTTTTACTATCGGTTTCGTATTGCGGCAGTCAGGGAAGTTCGAGCATGCCATGAATTTTCCGTAGCGTCCCATCTTAAACACCATCGGGTTGCCGCACTCTTCACAATCAACGCCAGCCGGTTCATCTTTAATTTCGATTTCTTCCATTTCGTTTTCAGCGACTTCAAGGCGCTTGGCGAAATCTTGATAGAAATCGTCAATGATATTAACCCATAAAACATTTCCATCTTCTATTTCATCCAGACTGTTTTCCATTTTAGCCGTAAATTCAACGTTGATGATTTCCGGGAAAAATTCCATAATCAATTCAAGAACAATCTCGCCAAGCTCTGTCGGAATGAAACGTTTGTTGTCAAGTGCAACATAGCCCCTTTTCTGAATGGTATCAAGTGTAGGTGCATACGTTGATGGTCTGCCTATTCCCAGTTCTTCAAGCGTTTTCACAAGTCTTGCCTCAGTATAGCGCGGAGGCGGCTGAGTAAAATGCTGAGCAGGTTCGATATCTTTAGAATACACCACATCTCCATTTTGCAGATCCGGAAGCATGCGGTCCTTCTCTTCTACTCCATCATCATTTCCCTCGACATAAACTTTCATAAACCCGGGAAATTTAATTTTTGATCCATTCGCTCTGAACATCACATCGTTATTGTTTAAATCCACGCTCATTGTATCTAATACGGCTGATGCCATTTGACTAGCTACAAATCGTTCCCAGATCAATTTGTATAAACGAAGCTGATCGCGGCTTAAAAATTCTTTTAAAGAAGCAGGGTCTTTCAAAGTTGAAGTAGGACGGATTGCCTCATGGGCATCCTGCGTATTTGAATTTTTCTTCACAGCCTTCTTTGCTGTGTTCGTATATTCTTTGCCGTACTTTTGTTCGATGTAAGTAAATGCTTCTTGCTGAGCTGTTTCAGAAATTCTTGTAGAGTCTGTACGCATATATGTAATCAGACCGACAGTCCCTTCTTTTCCAAGGTCCATTCCCTCGTATAACTGCTGAGCAATCATCATTGTTTTTTTCGCTCTGAAATTCAATTTGCGGGCTGCTTCCTGCTGCAATGTAGATGTAGTAAATGGTACCGCAGGATTTCGTTTTCTTTCTTTTTTCGAAACGTTTGTAACGGTAAAATTGTTGCCTTTGATTTTGTTTAGCACTGCTTTAACGTCATCTTCGGTTTTTAATTCCGCTTTTTTTCCATTAATCCCGAAAAATGCGCCATCGAACAAATCCTTGTCTTTTAGAAATTGACTCTCGATTGTCCAGTATTCTTCCGGAATAAATGCTTTTATTTCTTTTTCGCGGTCAATTATCAAACGGACTGCTACAGACTGAACACGTCCTGCACTTAAGCCCTTTTTAACTTTTTTCCAGAGAATCGGGCTGATTTTATAACCGACCAATCTGTCCAGAATCCGTCTAGCCTGCTGTGCATCAACTAAATCCATGTTGATCGGGCGCGGATGTTTAAATGATTCTTTGATGGCATCCTTTGTAATCTCATTGAAAACAACACGGCAATCTGACAAAACATCAACGTCCAGACTATGAGCCAGATGCCAGGCAATGGCTTCCCCTTCGCGATCCGGGTCAGCTGCGAGATAAACTTTTTTTGCTTTTTTTGCTGCTGTTTTTAATTCTTTAAGTACTGGCCCTTTTCCCCGAATGGTAATATATTTCGGTTCGTAATTCCCCTCAGTGTCTACGCCGATCTGACTTCTCGGAAGATCGCGGACATGCCCCATTGAAGCTTTCACCTTATATTTTTTCCCTAGATATCGTTCGATTGTTTTCGCTTTTGCCGGCGATTCAACAATCACTAAATAATCCGACATACATGATCCTCCTTAAAGAGGTGTTCTCTCTCTTTATTTTCATACTTTCACTTTTTTCAATTTATGTGTTTATCTTATAAATGAAATGATATTCCTGCCTGCATATAAAAAGAATCGCATACATTCCATGATTTGCTTAAACAGGTTAAATCTCCACTATTATTAAATATAGTGATGCAGTTTGTCAAACAGTAAATGAACATAAGAAGGAAAATCACACTTATTATACCTGTAAAATGAGATCATTTATGATATCGCATCCGTCTTCTGCGAGGTAGGCGCCCTGCTTGATCAGCTGATTTGCTCCCGCAGAAAAATCGTCAAAAATAGACCCTGGAACAGCAAAAACCTGTCTTCCCTGATCCAAAGCGGTGTTTGCTGTAATCAGCGAGCCGCTTTTCTCTTTTGCCTGCATGACAACTGTACCAAGACTCAAGCCGCTGATAATTCGGTTCCTTTGAGGGAAGTGCCATTTTTGAGGTTTTATATTTGGAGGATGTTCAGAAAGTACAAGTTGTTCATTGCACATTTGTTCAAACAGAGCTTGATTTTCCTTAGGATAAAAATGATTCAGTCCCCCTGCAATAACACCGATTGTGTTCCCATTTTCGCTTAACGCAGCACGATGAGCAAGTGCGTCAATGCCTTTTGCCAGCCCGCTTACAATCGTCCATCCGTCTTTGACTAAGGGATTCACGATTTTCCGGAGCGCATTGGAGCCGTATGATGTTGGATTCCGTGTTCCGACAATACTGATCATTTTTTTCATGTTTAGTCGAGATATGTCACCTTTATAAAATAGAAGGGGAGGAGGGTCTGGTATTTCACGGAGCAGGTCTGGGTAGTTTTCATCAAAAAGAGTGAGCATATGGAGGTTTTGTTCGCTATATTGAGAGATAACTTCATGAAGATTGAATGAGTGCAAATCCTGAAGGAATTGGGGAAGAGTTTGATCTGACAGGCGGAAAAGCTGCTGTATCTCATGATCTGTAAGTCTATATAGAGATTTTAATGTTGGATCGTCTTTCAGCAGGTTTAAAAAATTCATATGGCGAAAGCCCCGGCAGTGGGATAAATGAATAATTTTATGGTGAATTTCGAGCATTTTTTGTCCCTTTCTACTATTATATATAGTTTTATTAGAAAGCTTTTTTAATCATTTTAAAATCGTATTCTATAGAAAGAAGGGAATAGCATGAAACGCTATTCCCAGATCTTTTTTAATGTGTTTTGCATTTTTCAAGTAAATTGTTTTCTTTAAGTGCTTCAATCAATGTTTCACCCATAACGGATGGAGTGTCAGCTACTTTAATGCCGCACTCATTCATTGTTTTGATCTTTTCAGCCGCAGTACCCTTGCCGCCTGAAATAATCGCACCAGCATGGCCCATGCGCTTTCCCGGAGGTGCTGTTTGGCCGCCGATAAAGCCTACAACCGGTTTCGTCATGTTTTCTTTGATCCATAACGCTGCTTCTTCTTCAGCTGTTCCGCCGATTTCGCCGATCATGATAACTGCATACGTGTCCTCATCTTCATTGAAAGCTTTTAAAACATCGATGAAGTTTGTGCCGTTTACAGGATCTCCGCCAATACCTACAGCTGTAGATTGACCGATGCCTGCTTGAGTAAGCTGATGAACAGCTTCGTATGTTAATGTTCCAGAACGTGAAACAACCCCAACATGTCCTTTTGTATGAATATATCCCGGCATGATGCCGATTTTACATTCATCAGGTGTGATTACACCAGGGCAGTTTGGTCCCACGAGGCGTGTTTTCTTTCCTTCCATGTAACGCTTCACATTCACCATGTCAAGAACCGGAATGTGCTCAGTGATGCAGATAACAAGATCAAGTTCAGCATCAACAGCTTCCATGATAGCATCTGCAGCAAATGGTGCCGGAACATAAATGACTGATGCGTTCGCACCTGTTTCTTTAACAGCATCTTCAACTGTATTAAAGACAGGAACTCCTTCTACTTCCGTGTTTCCTTTTCCCGGTGTAACTCCGCCTACTATTTTCGTGCCATACTCAAGCATTTGCTTTGTATGGAATAGAGCAGTAGATCCTGTAATTCCCTGTACAATCACTTTAGTATCTTTGTTAATAAATACGCTCATCTTAGTCCCCTGCCTTTCTTACCCTACTAAAGATACGATTTTTTGTGCGCCATCAGCCATTGATTCTGCAGATGTGATATTCAAACCGGATTCATTTAAGATATTTTTGCCAAGCTCTACGTTAGTTCCTTCTAAACGGACAACTAAAGGAATTTCAAGTCCAACTTGTTTCGTTGCCTCAACAACTCCCTGAGCGATAATGTCACATTTCATGATTCCGCCGAAAATGTTGACGAAAATCCCTTTTACGTTTTGATCTGAAAGGATAATCTTGAATGCTTCTGTTACCTTCTCAGCCGTTGCACCGCCCCCAACGTCCAGGAAGTTTGCGGGATCCCCACCATAGTACTTGATGATATCCATCGTAGCCATAGCAAGTCCTGCTCCGTTAACCATACAGCCGATATTTCCATCTAAAGAAATATAGCTTAAGTCATATTTAGATGCTTCGATTTCTTTCGCATCTTCTTCATCAAGATCACGGTATTCAAGAATATCTTTTCTGCGGTAAAGGGCATTTGCGTCAAAGTTTAATTTTGCATCAAGCGCCATTACTTTTCCGTCTCCTGTTACAACAAGAGGATTGATTTCTGCAATTGAACAGTCTTTTTCAGTGAATGCTTTGTACAGGCTCATCATGAATTTAACAGCCTGTCCCACTAATTCTTTTTGAATATTAATATTAAAAGCAATTCTGCGAGCCTGGTAAGCTTGTAAACCTACAGCAGGATCAATTACTTCTTTGAAAATCTTTTCAGGAGTCGCTTCTGCAACTTCTTCAATTTCCGTTCCGCCCTCTTCAGATGCCATTAAGACAACACGTGAAGTTGCACGGTCTAGTACAAGTCCGATATAGTATTCTTTCTTAATATCGCAGCCTTCTTCAATCAGTAAGCGTTTTACTTCTTTGCCTTCCGGACCTGTCTGGTGAGTAACCAGCGTTTTGCCTAAAATTTCTTTCGCATAAGTTTCTACTTCTTCAATATTCTTTGCAACTTTTACCCCGCCAGCTTTACCGCGGCCGCCCGCATGGATCTGAGCTTTTACGACAACTACCTCAGTACCTAATTCTTTTGCTGCTGACACAGCTTCTTCAACTGTGAAGGCAACTTTGCCGTTTGGTACTGCTACTCCATATTTTCTAAGGATTTCTTTTCCTTGATACTCATGGATATTCATTTCCCATCCTCCTAACTTATGTACGAAAAAAATAGACTGCGCTTTCATTTTATAAAATAGTTGATTCTTTGTCTACTATTCTGCAGAAATTCGTCGAATCCTTCATTTTTTTTAAACTTTTTCACAAAAATTATTTTTCTAGTAATATAAAATATTATCAATCTTTGCCTATAATTGTTTCGGCTTCTTTATCTGCCTGATAAAGAAATGAAAAAATTTCAGCGACTGCCTGATAAAGTTCTTCCGGAATCTGTTCGTTCACTTCCATCTTATGGAGGACTTCGATTAATGAAGGGTCCTCCTGAACTGGCACATCATTTAGTTTGGCAGCTTCAATAATCGTGTCCGCCAGATGCCCTTTACCTTTAGCAGTGACACGGGGAGCAGCATTCTTTTTATCTTGATACCGGAGTGCTGCCGCTTTCTTTTGCATATTTTCATTTTTCATATCTTGAGATCCACTCCCTGCAATGCATGATGATTACGGAACATGACCCTGTCCATAAATTGAGAATGATGATCTTCAGCTTCTTTAAACTGTTCAATTTTGATTGAACTTACTGAATAATGCTGCTGCTGCAATTTTTGTTTTAAGGCATCTGCATGTTTGCGTAAGAGCGAATGAAACAGCGCCGACTGATTATAAATCGTGACGGTCACAATGCGGTTTTGAATATGTAAATCAATCATAATATCTTTAAGAACATTCATATTTAAGTAAAAAAGGATCCGGCAGTAATCAGGGTCTATTTCTCCCTTATCATTTTTTCTGCCCGTCCATTCGATGTTCAGGTCAGATTGAAAATCTCCATAATGGAGCGGTATTTGCATGAAGTGGTTTTGAGTGAAGCCCTGGTCAGCACTTAACAAAGTTTGTCCGTTCAGCTTTGAAAGCAGCTGATCGATTTTTTCTTTTACAGCCGGATCAGAATGTTTGCGACTTGCAGACAGCAATAGAAGCTTCAGATTCTCCTCTTGCCGGATAGAATCAGCCCCTTTTGCCAGCTGCTGTAAAATGGAGATTTCCGCCTTTAAACCAGCCTTCTTTTGGAAGAAAGATAATGCTCCGGCAAGGCCGTCAGCATTTTGTTCGATATCCTGAGCGATTATGGAGCCTATTTGAGTCTTAAGGGCATCTTCAGTCTCCAGTACACTGTGAAGCTGTTTTAATTGATCATAGAGGGTATCGCTGCTTTGCACGTCAAAAAGGGCATTTAAGACCGCTGCAGACAGAGGAAAGTTATTTTTCAGGGCGAAAGTTATGGACGCCATCATCTTTGCCGGATCTCGTCTTCCTTTTTCAGCAGCATGCTTCAATGTCTGCTGCAGATCTTTTCGCTTGATTCCAGGGTGCTCATGCAGTAGCTGATGCATGAAATCCACAGTCCCTATTGTCCGTGCAGCATTCACTTGCTTTAAAAGATTCGGGATAAATTCCGGTGCATCTGAAGGCTCTCCGGACATCTGGGCAAACGACCGCATTTTCAGCTGAATGGCATCTTTACTGGATCTCACTTCAAACCAATAGCTGCCTGAAGAGGGAAAACTGCTGTCGATCCTTGCATGAAGTTTAGTTTCTCCAATTTGGATGACAGCACGATCCCCCGTTTTATCAAGGATTTTCCCATAAACGATATCATTCTTCCTGAAACCGGGCATTTCTTCTTTTTGAATGAATCTCTGTGGTTTACCAGTAATGATATGATCCATTAGCACTGCCCCCTTATTTAATGAGTGCCATTTCTTTCACAGGAGAAAAACTCTTGCGGTGATAGTCAGTTATCCCATCCCTATTTAAAGCTTCAAGATGCAGTTTTGTTCCATATCCCATATTTTGATCGAAGCCATACTGAGGAAATGTTTCAGCAAGCTTTTTCATAATTCGGTCTCTCGTTACCTTTGCCACGACAGAGGCCGCAGCGATGCTCACGCTTCTTGCATCCCCTTTGATTAATGATTCTTGAGGGATTGGGAGGGCAAGCTCCATCGCATCAATAAGCATGTACTCAGGGCTCACAGCGAGCTCATCTACAGCCATCAGCATCGCCGCTTTTGTAGCCTGGTAGATGTTCAGCTCATCAATTTGAGCAGGTGAAATAATGCCGACTCCATAAGCAACAGCCTCACTCAGAATCGTCCCGTAAAAAAGTTCTCTTTTTTCTGCAGACAATTTTTTTGAATCAGTTAACCCCGGCAGATAAAATTCTTCAGGCAGGATAACTGCTGCAGCCACAACAGGACCTGCAAGCGGTCCCCTTCCGACTTCATCAATTCCGCATATGTATTTATATCCCTTATCTCTTGCCTGACGTTCAAATGTCATCATATCCTCAAACATCTGCCTATCTTTTTTCTTCTGTTCAAACTTGCGCATCCATTTTTTGACGAGTGCTTGTACACTTTTTCGATCATCTTTTATGCATTCGAGTAAAAATGGATCGTCTGAACGCTGAACTTGCATCAATTTTTGCCTGATTTGTTCAGTTGATTGCTTTTTCATGGATATCACTGCCTTTATTAATCAATATGTAAGAACTAAAAGAGCCTAACCTTTTACAAAAAAAAATAAAGACGCGCCTTTTAGCGAGTCTTCTTTTCTTATTGCTGAATGCTTTCTGTCGTTTCAAAGCTCAGGCGTCCAAGCTTTTCAGAACGGATTTCTCTCAGAAGAAGTTCGGAGGTTTTATCATAGTCCACCCATCCGCCTGACATGATGCATCCTCTTTTTTTCGCTACAGCATCAAAAAGCTCTACACGGTCTTCAGGAATTTCTTCAAGTGCATATCTTTCTTTAAGCCGGTGCGGATACTTTTCCCCCAAAAATCCCAATGCATAAAAAGCAACTTCCTGGAGATTTAAGATAGCATCTTTTATGGCACCTGTAGTTGCAAGCTTGAGCCCGACAAGCTCATCTTCAAATTTAGGCCATAGAATCCCTGGAGTATCAAGCAGTTCAAGCTCTTTGCCTACTTTCACCCACTGCTGCGCAGTAGTAACACCCGGACGGTCTCCGGTTTTTGCCATATTCTTTTTTGCCAGACGGTTAATAAGCGTCGACTTTCCGACATTTGGAATGCCGATAATCAATGCGCGAATCGCTCTTGGTTTAACTCCTCTTGCAGCCAGTCTGTCAAACTTTTCTTTCAGGACTTCTTTTGACATCGAAACAATCTGCTTCATGCCTGTACCCGTTTTTGCATCAATCGGCAATGCGTGAATGCCCTGCCCTTTGAAATAGGCAAGCCATTGCTGGGTCGCCTTCGGATCAGCCATATCTGCTTTATTCAGCAGCACAATTCTCGGTTTACTTGAAATAATCTCATCGATCATCGGGTTCCTTGATGAAACTGGAATTCTTGCATCGACAAGTTCAAATACGATATCTATTAACTTTAATTTTTCGGTTACTTGACGTCTTGCTTTGGCCATGTGGCCGGGAAACCATTGGATAGTCATTCTTTACACCTGCTTTATTTCTTTACTCATTCGCATGTTTTTTGTGCACTTGCTGAGAAACATGGGCTGCGAAAAGAGCATTACTTAACAAATCGAATATCATTTAATGGCCAGTAGATCAGGCTGGTTTGTCCCATAACCTCATCTTTGGGCACCGGGCCTATATGGCGGCTGTCTTTGCTGTACCTGCGGTTATCCCCCATTACAAACAACTGGCCTTCCGGAACTTCTTCTACTGTAAACGGTTCTGTTAAAGGTCCGTCAATCAGCGTATTTTTATACTCATCTAAATAAGGCTCAGCGTAGGCTTTTCCGTTAATGTAGAGCGTATCATCACGGTATTCTACACGGTCACCCGGAAGTCCGATGACTCTTTTGATGTAATCCTTTTCCTCTGTTGCATGAAACACGACAATATCAAACCGTTCCGGTTCACCTATTTTGTAGCCGATCTTATTAACGATCATACGGTCCTGATCGTGCAGAGTAGGCATCATGGACAAGCCATCCACAACAATTGGCGCAAATAAGAAATAACGGATAACAGCTGCGAGTATTACTGCAATAGCGAGTGCTTTAATCCATTCGAACAACTCGCTCTTTTTTCGGGTCATCTTTTTAGTTCACCTTCTCATACACGTTTTTGTCATGAATCTTTTATAGTCGGGCTGCGCAGAGCCATTGTTTGTTTACATTAAGAAAAAAGGGCTTGTTCAAAGTAGACAAGCCCTTTTAGGTACGATCGATTATCGAATTTCTTTAATACGAGCCGCTTTACCGCGTAGTTCGCGCAAGTAGTAAAGTTTCGCACGGCGTACTTTACCGCGACGGATAACTTCTAACTGTGCGATTTTAGGTGTGTGAACTGGGAATGTACGCTCAACGCCTACCCCATAAGAAATTTTGCGAACTGTGAAAGTTTCGCTGATTCCACCACCACGACGCTTAATGACAACACCTTCAAAAATCTGAATACGCTCACGAGTTCCCTCAACAACTTTAACGTGTACACGTACAGTGTCTCCAGGACGGAAAGCAGGAAGATCAGATCTTAATTGTTCTTTAGTGATATCTTCAATTAGTTTTTGCATCGTTTTCAACTCCTTCCAACAGATGCTCATTACAAAATAAATCATGCAGCGGAACACCGTTTTAGTGTGACGTGCGCCAAATGCCTTTCAAGGAAAAACACATTATAGGCAACCAAATCACAAGAAACATCATATCATATCGAAACAGCTCACGCAATACTGCATTTAACCTTTTTTAAATTCTTCTATCCACTTTTTCTGCTTGTCTGTTAAATCGAAAGAGCTGAGCAAATCAGGTCTTCTGCTAAAAGTCCTTCGCAGCGATTCTTTTTCCCGCCATTCATCAATTTTGGCGTGATTGCCGGAGATTAATACATCCGGAACCTTCATGCCGCGGAAATCAGATGGACGAGTGTAGTGAGGATGCTCGAGAAGCCCTGTACTGAAGGAATCAAGCATTGGGGAGTCCTCATTGCCCAAAACGTCCGGAAGCAGCCTGACGACGCTGTCTGCGATAACCATCGAAGCTAATTCCCCGCCCGTAAGGATAAAATCCCCGATCGAAATTTCATCCGTTACTAAATGCTCTCTGATTCTCTCATCATATCCTTCATAATGTCCGCAGATAAAAACCAAATGCTCTTCCTTTGCAAGTTCTTCTGCTTTTCTCTGGGTATACGTTTCGCCCTGAGGGCATACGAGAATAATTTTAGGAGCAGAGCCGCTTTCTTTTTGAATATCTTCTACAGCATCGAATATAGGCTGCGGCTTCAGAACCATGCCCGCTCCTCCGCCATATGGATAGTCATCCACAATTGAGTGTTTATGATCAGAGTAATCTCTGAAATTGGTTACTTTAAAGCTGACGGCACCTTTTTCTTCCGCTTTTTTCAAAATGGAATTGCCGATCACTCCATGAAACATTTCCGGAAAGAGAGTTAAAAAGTCAATTCTCATTCGTCAATTAGTCCTTCCATCAGTGAAATAACAATGCGCTTTTCTTCTACATCAATCTCCTTAACAACATCATCAATGAAAGGAATTAACGCATCCTTTTTGTTTTTTCTTTTGACAATCCAGACGTCGTTGGCCCCTGTTTCAAGAATTTCTTTAATCGTTCCAATTTCTTCTCCTTTGTCCGTTAAAACCGTACAGCCGATAATTTCGTGAAAATAGTACTCACCTTCATCAAGATCTGTCAACTGGCTTTCAGGGACTTTAATAAGGGAATTTTTATACTTTTCGACATCATTGATAGAACCATGTCCTTCAAATGTAAGGAGATCGAATGTTTTATGAAAACGATGTGTTTTAATTTTTACTTCTACAGGCTCTTTTTGTTCATTTTGAAAGAGATAGAGAACATTTCCTGTCTGGTAGCGTTCTTCAGGAAAATCCGTCGTCGATAAAACTCTGACTTCTCCTTTTACACCATGAGTATTTACGATTTTCCCTACATTAAACCATTTTTCTGCCATTCCTATTCACCTCTAGCGTATTTCGACTACGATTCCATCTTTAATCACAATTGTCTTTTCTTTTATAAGATCATCCCAGCGGTCCCCGACTTGAACCTCCAGGATGGCATTCATCTCTTTTTCTTTCATTTCGCTTCCAAGCGGCAGAGTATGTAATTGCTGTATTTGAAAGTCGGCTATTTTTATTTTATCCATCCGCTTTGATATTTCCCGCTGATATTGTTTGCGCATTTCTTCTGTCTGATTCGTTTTTTCTTTTTTCTTCAGCTGAAAGGCAAGCTGATCAATTTCCCGTTCCAGCTGCTGTTTGGTTTGCATGAAATGATTTAAAAGCTGTTCCCTGCTCGTTTCTGTCAATATTTGTTTGACCGTAACTGTCTGGAAGATTTCCATCGCCATTCCTCCGGTAATCTATTCTGATAACAGCATTTCTGAATCTCTTTCATTGTACAAAAAAAAGGGAGGTTATACCTCCCCTTTTTTTTGCTTAATCATTAATTTCCAGCTGAACTCTTTTTTTAGAGTTAGATCCTGCTGCGTATACAACAGTCCGAATCGCTTTCGCTATCCGGCCGTGTTTTCCAATCACCTTGCCGATATCATCTTGATGTAAGGTTAATTCGTAGACAATTTGATGTTCACGTTCATTTTCTACAACAGACACATCTTCAGGATGGTCAACAAGCGGCTTCACGATCGACTCGATTAACTCTTTCATCGAATCAGCCCTTACTTGCTGTGTTTAGCGTTATGGAATTTTTCCATAATGCCTTGGTTTGAGAACAAGTTGCGAACTGTGTCAGATGGTTTTGCACCATTTTGCATCCATTTAAGAGCAAGCTCTTCGTTGATGTCAACGATTGCCGGGTTAGCAACTGGATTGTAAGTTCCAACTGTTTCGATGAAACGTCCATCACGTGGTGAACGAGAATCTGCAACTACGATACGATAGAAAGGAGATTTATTAGCTCCCATGCGTTTTAAACGAATTTTTACTGCCATTTTATAAAGCACCTCCGAAAATATTTCAACAAGATAGTATGATATCAATGAAAAAGCACTTTGTAAAGTGTTTTTTCTTAACACCTAAAAATTGTTACATAAACGGAAATTTCATTCCGCCTTTTTTCTTGCCTTTTGACATGCTCGTCATTTGTTTCATCATCTTTTTCATGTCTTCAAATTGCTTTAAGAGACGGTTTACTTCCGGGACGGTCGTTCCGCTTCCTTTTGCAATCCGCTTTCTGCGGCCAGAGTTGATGATTTCAGGATGCTGTTTTTCTTCCTTCGTCATCGAACGGATGATGGCTTCAACAGATCCAATCTGTTTTTCATCGACTTGAGCATTTTTTAACCCTTTAATTTTGTTCGCGCCAGGGAGCATTCCAAGAAGCTCATCAAGCGGTCCCATGCTGCGGACTTGTCCGAGCTGTTCGAGGAAGTCGTCAAATGTAAACGAAGCTGTCCTCATTTTTTGTTCAAGTTCTTTTGCTTTATCTTCATCCACATTGGCCTGTGCCTTCTCAATCAATGTGAGAACATCACCCATGCCTAAAATACGGGATGCCATGCGTTCTGGATGAAATGCTTCAATTGCATCCAATTTTTCGCCAAGACCAACAAATTTAATTGGTGTTTGGGTTACAGATCTGATGGATAGTGCAGCCCCGCCTCGTGTGTCACCATCTAGCTTTGTCAGGACTACGCCTGTTAAACCGAGCTGATCATTGAAGCTTTGTGCTACATTTACGGCATCCTGTCCTGTCATTGCATCAACAACGAGGAAGATCTCATCAGGTTTTGATAATTCTTTTACCTGCTGAAGCTCATCCATCAGTGTTTCATCAATATGAAGACGGCCCGCTGTATCAATCAGAACGTAATCAAGATGTTCTTTTTTTGCATGCTCAATCGCCTGCTTGGCAATTTCAACAGGACTTACTTGGTCACCCAGGGAAAAGACTGGCATATTCAGCTGTTTTCCGAGTGTTTCAAGCTGTTTGATGGCAGCAGGACGGTAAATATCTGCAGCGACCAATAGAGGATTGCGGTTATGTTTCTTTCGAAGCAGATTCGCAAGCTTTCCTGTAGTCGTTGTTTTACCGGCACCTTGCAGACCAACCATCATAATAACGGTTGGCGGTCTATTGGCGACGGCAATTTTGCTCTGTTCGCCGCCCATTAAAGCAGTCAGCTCTTCTTTAACAACTTTAATGACCTGCTGGCCAGGAGTTAAGCTTGTCATAACTTCCTGTCCTACTGACCGTTCGCTTACTTTTTTCACAAAATCTTTTACGACTTTAAAGTTAACGTCTGCTTCTAAAAGTGCTAATCGCACTTCGCGCATCATTTCTTTTACATCAGACTCCGACACTTTGCCTTTGCCGCGGATTTTTGCGATTGTATTCTGCAGTCGGTCGGCTAATCCTTCAAATGCCATACATGCCGCCTCCTAATCTAATTTCTCCAGCGCCTCAATCAGCGTCAAAAGTGAACGTTCCTGATCAATCTTGAACGCTGCAGCTTTTAATTGTTCAATCAAATGTTGACGCTCTTGAAATTTTTGAAAAAGCAATAGTTTGGTTTCATATTGCTCTAACATTGCCTCAGTTCGTTTTATGTTATCATACACGGCCTGCCGGCTAATGTCGTACTCTTCAGCAATTTCTCCCAAGGAGTAATCATCAAGATAATAAAGCGACATATAGCTTTTTTGCTTTGGTGTCAACAACGATTGATAAAAGTCAAACAGATAATTTACTCTCGTTGTTTTTTCAAGCGTCACTCAGCGTCTCTCCTTTGTTAAGGGAATTGCCTTTACAAGTCATTAGTTTACAAGCTATAGGTAGTGATGTCAAGTTTTTTTCTTAACACTAATAGAAAAGCGGAACCGACTGTTCAGACCCGACAGACAGATAAGGCTCATCCAGTGAAGGCGCTTTTTGCCTTTGCTGGATGAGACGTTCTGGCCGAGGGTCTAGGAGGTGGAGCTGGACAATGAGAAAAGCGGAACCGACTGTTCAGACCCGACAGACAGATAAGGCTCATCCAGTGAAGGCGCTTTTTGCCTTTGCTGGATGAGACGTTCTGGCCGAGGGTCTAGGAGGTGGAGCTGTCAAAAAGAAAAGCGGAACCGACTGTTCAGACCCGACAGACAGATAAGGCTCATCCAGTGAAGGCGCTTTTTGCCTTTGCTGGATGAGACGTTCTGGCCGAGGGTCTAGGAGGTGGAGCTGGACAATGAGAAAAGCGGAA
>NZ_SMZY01000002.1 GCF_004358755.1 Peribacillus frigoritolerans
CGGAACCGACTGTTCAGACCCGACAGACAGATAAGGCTCATCCAGTGAAGGCGCTTTTTGCCTTTGCTGGATGAGACGTTCTGGCCGAGGGTCTAGGAGGTGGAGCTGGACAATGAGAAAAGCGGAATCGCCCGTTTAGCGCAGGCTGACAGATGTGAAGGCGGTTTTTGCCTTTGCTTCTGTGATTTACAATAGTATCATGATCATTTTCAAGTTTTCAGCCTATCTTTTCTCAAGATAAGAAAAAACTGCCTCATCACAGCCTATTCACGGCTTCATGAGACAGTTTTATTCTGTTTATGCTTCTTCCACTAAATCAGCAAATAATCCATATACATACTGTTCAGCATCAAATTCCTGGAGGTCATCCATTTTTTCGCCAAGGCCGACAAATTTCACCGGTATGCTCAGTTCATTGCGGATGGCGAGAACGATGCCGCCTTTTGCTGTACCATCAAGCTTCGTCAGGACGATGCCTGATACATCTGTTGCCTGAGAAAATTGTTTCGCCTGGACCATGGCATTTTGGCCGGTTGTTGCGTCAAGGACAAGCAGCACTTCGTGAGGAGCGCCGGGAATTTCACGTTCGATCACGCGCTTCACTTTTTCGAGTTCTTTCATGAGGTTTACCTTATTTTGCAGACGTCCTGCTGTATCGCATAATAAGACATCTACTTTTCTTGCTTTAGCTGCCTGGACTGCATCAAACATGACAGCTGCGGGATCAGAGCCGGCTGACTGCTTAATGACATCCACTCCTGTGCGCTCTCCCCAAACTTCCAGCTGTTCAATCGCACCAGCGCGGAATGTGTCTCCTGCAGCGAGCAGAACGGATTTGCCCTCCCGTTTAAGCTTGTGTGCGAGTTTGCCGATTGTCGTTGTTTTTCCAACACCGTTTACTCCGACAAACAAGACGACGTTTAATCGGCCTTCTTGAATATCAAGTTTTGGAGATTCAGCATCTTCCCCTTGATAGATGTCAACGAGCTTTTCTGAAATGACAGAACGCACATCTTTTGAATCTTGGATGTTGCGGCGCTTTACTTCTGTTTTCAGCTCATCAATCAGTTCCATGACCGTTGATACGCCAACATCGGCACCGATCAAAACTTCTTCAAGCTCTTCAAAAAACTCTTCGTCTACTTTGCGGTAGCGGGCTACAAGATTATTCACCCGTTCTGAAAATGAGACCCGTGTTTTTGTCAGGCCGTCTTTAAATTTTTCCGGTGAAGAATCCGGCTCTTGCTGCTGTGTAAATTTCTCTTTTAATTTTTTAAAAAAACTCATTCAGCTTCTTCCTTTCATCCTGATTGCACAAATTCTTTTGTTTCTTCCAAGCGGACTGAAACCATCTTGGAAACGCCTGACTCCTGCATGGTAACGCCATACAGTACATCAGCATCTTCCATCGTGCCTTTGCGGTGTGTGATAACGATAAATTGTGTGTCTTTGCTGAATTTCTTCAGATATTGAGAAAACCTGTGGACATTCGCTTCATCAAGGGCTGCTTCGACCTCATCAAGAACACAAAATGGCACCGGACGGACTTTTAAAATGGAGAAAAGCAATGCAATTGCTGTTAATGCACGCTCTCCGCCTGATAAAAGACCGAGGTTTTGAAGTTTTTTTCCTGGAGGCTGAGCGACAATATCAACCCCTGTGTTCAGCAGATCATCTGGATATGTAAGTCTGAGCTCTGCACGGCCGCCTCCAAACAGCGCTTGAAAGACAGACTCAAAATGAGATCTGATTTGGGTGAAGGTATGATGAAATCTCTTTTTCATTTCTTCATCCATTTCGCCAATAACCTGATAGAGAGTGTCTTTGGCTTCTTGAAGGTCATTGCGCTGATCACTAAGAAAATGGAATCGTTCTGAAACCCTTTCATATTCATCAATCGCTCCAAGATTGACCGTTCCCAGCTCTTCAATCGCAAGTTTAATGAGTTTTACCCGCTTGCGTGCCTCACCCGCATCAAGATCCAGAACATATTTTTCTTTGGCAGCTTCAAATGAAAGCAAGTATTCCTGACGCAAATGATTCAGTCGATTATCAAGTTCTACATCGAATCGGTTTAATCTGACCTCTTCATCTTTCAGCAGATCTGAAAGCTGCTTATGCTGCCTGTTTAATTCTTTCAATTCCCGTTCAGAAACTTCAAGCTGATCCTGAAGTTTCAGGCGCTGATTTCGTCTGACGGAAATCAGTTCAATCGTTTTGTTTTTGTCTTCGCGTTTTTGACGGGCTGTTTCCTCTAATTTTTCTTCTCCAGAAAAATTGGAATTCATTTCATCGTGCAGGAAATTCAAATCTTCCCGCGCTTCCGTCAATTTTTTATGCTGATCATCAAGCTCATGCTTTGTGCGTTTTGCTTTTTCAAGCTGATTTTCGAGTGATTGCTTTTTGCTTGCTAATACAACTTTCAGATCGGTTATCTCGTTTTGAACTTCTTCTTTTGAAGATTGCTGGGTTGTTTTTTGTACAGATAATTCGGCAATAAGCTGATCAAGATCCTTCATTTTTTCCTTTGAAGCATCCAGCTGCACCGCAAGCTCTTCTTTCCGCTTTATCATTCTTGCCTCTTCAATCTGATATGATTCTTTTTCGGCATCATAAAGAGAAAGATGATTGTTTACATTCTTCTCGTTCATTTCCATCTCTCTCAGTTCGGAACGGACTGACTGTGTTTCAATCCGCAGCTGCTCTCCTTTTTCTCTTTGAAGTTCAACCTGCTGATCCAGAGCTGAAATCGAGTGCTTCAGCGATTTCACGTCTTCTTCAAGCTGACTTGTTTTGTCGCTCATTTCATTAAATTGCTTTTCAATTGTTTCTAATTCGCGGCTGCGGCTTAAGAGTGAATTGTTTTTTTGCTTGACGGCTCCTCCTGTCATCGATCCCCCGGGATTTACGACATCTCCGCCCACAGTAACAAAGCGAAAACGGTAGTTTAGCAGTTTAGCAAGTTCATTTGCGCCCTTTAAATCTTCTGTGACAACGACTGTGCCGAGCAGATTAGATACAGCTTTATGGTAGCGAGGGTCAAAAGAAACCAGTTCTGAAGCAATTCCTTTAAAAGCACTGTGGCTTCTCAATGTTTGGAGATCATGCGGTGAAACGGTGCGTTCCTTCATGACAGTCAGCGGCAGGAATGTCGCACGCCCAAACGCATTTTTCTTCAGATAAGAAATCGCTGTTCTTGCAGCTTGTTCGTCTTCAACTACCACATGCTGCGCAGCACCGCCAAGGGCAATTTCTACCGCTGTCTCATATTGCTTGTCCGTTGATATAAGCTCTGCAATGGCGCCATGAATGCCTTGAAGCTGATTGCGCTGCTTCAGGACTTCTTTTACACCCTGGAAGAATCCTGCGTAATCCTCCTGCATGGCCTCAAGCATTTCTTTGCGCGATTTTGTCTGCTGCAAATATTGATAGGCTTGATAAAGTGCCGTTTCTCTTTTTTGATAAGCTGCTTTGTCCTTCTCTAATTTTGCCTGTGCGGCACGGAAGGTTTTAATTTGTTCATCCAGCTGAGCTTCAAGTAAAGAGAGCTTTGCTTCAAGTCTTCTCTTTTTCTCTTCAATCTCATTTCGTTCGTTAATGTACTTTTGATTTGCTTCTTTTAACCGGCCGGTTTTTTTTGTTTGCTGATCCATTTGATCATCTATGTATGTCATTTCATTTCTTGCCTGTGCCTGGGCATTCAGCAAATCAAAATATTCACTTTTGAGAGATTCAATTTTCTCTTCAATGTTCTGATCATACGTTGACAGCAGTGTTTGTTTCTCCTGAAGCTGTTTTTTAAGTTCGCTGACTTCTTTTTGTAGATGTTCCAATAATGCTGACTGGGTTTTCTTTTCATTCTCAAGAGCTGCTGTCCGTTCAGATGCTTCTTCTATTATTTTTTGCAGCTGAGATTTATTCTGATGGGCATTTTTTTTGCGCTCTTTAAGAACTTCTTTGCGGCCTTCAAGCTTTTCGAGGTCCTCGCTTGCAAGAAGCAGCACTTGCTGAAGATCATTAATAGATTCGTCGAGTGCCTGGGACTGATCCCTGGTTTGTTCAATTTCGGCCTCTTTCTTTTGAACAGAGGCAAACAGACTGCTTTCTTGCAGTCTTCCATTCTCAACAGTCTGTGATAAAGACTCCCATTTTTTATGAAGCTCTTCAATTTCATAAACCGTGAGAGCTACTTCAAATTGCTCAAGTTCTTCTTTTTTCTCCAGAAAATCCTTTGCAATCGATGCCTGAATTTTAAGAGGCTCGACCTGGCCTTCAAGTTCATGAAGAATATCTTGAACACGATTAAGATTTTCCTGCGTTTCCGCTAATTTGAATTCTGCTTTTTTCTTTCGTGTTTTATATTTTAAAACACCTGCCGCTTCTTCAAAGATGCTGCGTCTTTCCTCTGCTTTGCTGCTGAGAATTTCTTCCACTTTCCCTTGGCTGATAATTGAAAAAGCTTCTTTGCCAAGTCCGGAATCCATAAAAAGATCGACAATATCTTTCAGACGGCAAGACTGATTGTTAATATAAAAGTCGCTTTCACCAGATCTGTATACTCTCCTCGTAACCGATACCTCATGATAATCGATCGGCAGAAACTGGTCCTCGTTATCAAGAGTCAGAGTAACCTCCGCCATATTTACGCCTTTTCTTGAGTCGCTTCCGGCAAAGATAATATCCTCCATTTTCGTTCCCCGGAGTGACCTTGCCGACTGCTCGCCAAGCACCCATCTTATGGCATCGGTAATATTGCTTTTCCCGCTGCCGTTTGGTCCGACTACCGCGGTCACGCCTTTAACAAAATCTACATTCACCCGCTCTGCGAATGATTTAAACCCTACTATATCCAAACGTTTGAGGAACATTTAGGATCCTCCCTACTATTCTTTAAAATCAACCATATTCTATCATAATTCAGGGCAGTATGTTTAAAAAGATAAAGCCCCTTCCCGCAATCCATCCAGATGCAGCGAACTATTAATAGAAATCTTGCACGAAACCATTATTCAAAAACTGCCGGACATAAAGAGAACCCCCTGAATTCCGGGGGTTAATTCAACTTAATGAGGTTTCAGTTTTGTTAATGCTTCCTGCGCGGCATGCTGTTCAGCCACTTTTTTGGATTTGCCGTTTCCGGTTCCGAGGATTTCTCCATTCAAAGAGACAGTCGCCACAAATTCGCGATTGTGGGCAGGACCCTTCTCCTGAAGAATTTTATATTCCAAAGAACCTTTGCTGTCTCTTTGAACAAACTCCTGAAGCTGACTTTTAAAATCCATCACATGAGAAAAAGCACCATCATTAATTTTAGGAAATACACATTTTTCTAAAAAGGCAACGACAGGATCAAGCCCTGAATCCAAATATAAAGCTCCAATAAATGCTTCAAAAACATCTGCCAGCAGAGCAGGTCTTGCTCTTCCGCCAGTCATTTCTTCACCTTTACCAAGCAGTACAAGCTTTCCAAATGATAATTCATTTGCAAATGCAACAAGCGACGGCTCACATACAATAGCCGCTCGGACCTTTGTTAAGTCCCCTTCGCTCATTGTTGGATATTTCTTAAATAAAAACTGAGAAATCGTTAACTCTAAAACCGCATCTCCTAAAAATTCCAGTCTTTCATTGTCCTCGTAAGGCTTTTTGCGATGCTCATTCACATAGGATGAATGTGTGAAGGCTTGATACAAAAGTCTTTCATTTTGAAATGTATGGCCAATTTGTTCTTGAAATTGTTTGAATTCTGCTTTTTTGACAAACGATCTTCTCTCTCTGTAATTCATCTTCGGCATAGGTACCTCCATCACTTAAACAACCGCATCTTTTCTTTTTTGTTCCCATGTTTTAAAAGGGATAAAGCCCCGCTTTAAAACGGGACTTTAAATGCAACATTACTGTTGACTTTGTATGTAGTTCACAGCGTCACCCACTGTTGCAATTGTTTCTGCATCTTCATCAGAAATCTCCATGTCGAACTCATCTTCAAGTTCCATTACAAGTTCTACTACATCAAGGGAATCCGCACCTAAATCGTCTTTAAAAGAAGCTTCCATTTTTACTTCAGCCTCATCAACACCAAGACGGTCAACGATAATTTTCGTTACGCGAGCTAGTACATCTGCCATAACATTTCACCTCCCCTCAAAGTATTATAGTGTATATCCTATTAAAAAACTAGCCGAAATCAGAGAATCCAAAGCAAGACACAAAATTCTTTTTTACATGACCATTCCGCCGTCAATATGGATCGTCTGCCCTGTGATATAGCTGCTTTTATCAGAAGCTAAGAACGTGACCGCATTTGAAATATCAGATGGCTCACCAAAGCGGGCAAGCGGAATTTGCTTCAGCATTTCGGTTTTCACTTCTTCAGTTAGTTTATCCGTCATATCGGTTGTGATAAACCCGGGTGCAATGGCATTGACTGTAATATTTCTCGATGAAAGCTCTTTAGCTGCGGTTTTTGTTAAACCGATCACACCTGCTTTAGCCGCTACATAATTGGCCTGGCCAGGATTTCCGCTTACCCCGACGATGGATGCAATATTGATGATTCGGCCTTGACGCTGCTTCATCATTTGTCGTGTTACCGCTTTAGTCGTCAGAAAAACACCTTTCAAATTGATGTTGATGACATCATCCCACTCAGAGTCTTTCATTCTCATCAGAAGATTATCTTTTGTAATGCCGGCATTGTTTACTAGTATATCCAGTCTGCCAAATTGCTCAACTGTTGCTTTGACCATCGCAGCTACAGCCTCACTGTCGCTGACATCTGCCTGAACGGCAAATGCTTCTCTGCCGAGCGCTTTTATTTCATCGACAACTTCATTGGCTTTTGCTTCGCTTCCTGCGTAATTCACCGCTACATTTGCACCATTTTGAGCCAGTTCAAGTGCAATGGCGCGGCCGATTCCTCTTGATGCACCAGTAACTAATGCCACTTTACCTTCAACCATTATTTGACCTCCCTGAGCTTTTCGATTGCAGCTTCGATTGATGCCAAGTCAGATACAGCAATCGTGTTTACCTTGCGATCGATTTTTTTCACTAATCCTGAAAGAACTTTTCCAGGCCCGATTTCAACGAAAGTCGTTACACCCTGTTCTATCATTTCACTGACCGATTGCTCCCATTTGACTGGAGAAAACAATTGTTCGAAGAGCAGGTTTTTTATGTCTGCACTGCGTGTTACAGGTGATGCTGTAACATTTGCCACTACAGGGACAGCTGCATCACTAAGACTGACTTCATCAAGTATGCTTTTGAACTTTTCTGCAGCAGGCTTCATCAGCTCTGAATGAAACGGACCGCTCACATCAAGCGGGATTGCTCTTTTAGCGCCATTCTCCTTTGCTAATGCTGACGCCTTTTCTACACCTTCTGCCGTACCTGAAATGACAATCTGACCAGGGCAATTCAAATTCGCCAGCTGCACAGAGAAACCATCGTTTGTGATTTGTTCTGTCACTTCACGCAGATCCTCTAAATTCATTCCAAGAATCGCCGCCATCGCTCCGACGCCAGCAGGAACAGCTTCGTTCATATATTCTCCGCGTTTTCTGACAGCATATACAGCATCTTCAAAGGAAAGGACTCCGCCTGCCACAAGTGCCGTGTATTCTCCAAGACTGTGTCCGGCAACAAAATCAGGCTGAATTCCGCTTTCTTTGAATTTTTCCAAAACAGCGATGCTTGCTGTCAGCAGAGCAGGCTGTGCGTTGTACGTCAATGTCAGCTTTTCTTGCGGACCTTCAAAGATTATTTCAGAAAGCTGAATACCAAGCTTTTCATCTGCAGCTGCAAACACGCTTCGCGATGCTTCCACTTCATCATATAAATCTTTCCCCATGCCGACAGTCTGTGATCCTTGACCGGGAAAAATAAAGGCTAGTTTACTCATATTCTATCTCCTCTCAAGATCCCGAACAGAGTTCGTTTTCTCAATTGTTTGCTGAATCGTTTTGCAGACATCGTTGTTTACCATCTCGCGCGCCTGACGGATTGCATTATAAACAGCGTTAGGGTCTGAAGAGCCGTGCGCTTTAATAACAGGAGCCTTCAGTCCGAATAATCCGGCACCGCCGTACTCGGAGTAATCCATCTTCCCTTTGATTTCTTTTAATTGCGGCTTTAATACTGCGGCTGCGAGTTTTGATTTCATATTGCTGGTTAATGCTGTCTTCAGCATTTTAAATACGGACAGCGCCGTTCCCTCTACCGTTTTTAAAGCAACATTGCCGGTAAATCCGTCTGTTACGACAACATCTGCTGCTCCGTCAAGCAAATCTCTCGCTTCAACGTTTCCAATAAAGTTAAGATCAGATTCTTTCAATAATTGAAAAGCTGCTTTTGTCAGTTCATTTCCCTTTTTGTCCTCTGTGCCGACATTCAGCAATCCTATTCTTGGATTTGCAAGTCCGCGGACCTGTTTGGCATAAATGGAGCCCATGATCGCGTATTGCTGCAAATGCTCAGGCTTTGCGTCTACATTTGCCCCAACATCCAGCATGAGAAAGCCCTGTCCTTCTATAGTAGGAAGTGTCGGCGATAATGCAGGCCGTTCAATGCCGTCTATTCTGCCGACAATAAATAGCCCGGCTGTCATTAATGCTCCGGTGTTGCCTGCAGAAATACAGGCATCAGCCTGTCCTTCTTTTACAGCGTTTGCCATCAGCACCATTGATGCATCTTTTTTTCTTCTCACCGCTCTGACAGGTTCATCTGTTCCTTCAATGACGGTATCCGTATGTACAATTGTAATTCTTTCCGGATTAGAAAGATGTTCTTTTATAAGAGTTTCTCTGCCGTATAAGGTAATCTCAATATCTTTAAATAGAGTGACAGCTTTCATTGCACCTTCTACGATAGCTTTAGGAGCGTTGTCCCCTCCCATTGCATCAATTGCGATCTTCATTGCTGAAACCTGCCTTTTTCATTGTTTTTGACCGGTACATTTCAAATGTGCCGGAGAAGACCAGCTCAGTTCCGACATAACTGTTTACATCGACCGTGGTTCTTCCTTTGTCTTCATCCATTTTTATCACTTTAGCTTTAGCGATTACTCTCTCTTTTTCTTTAACCTGCCTGGTAAAACGAATATTTGCCTTAGCTGTTAAAGCCAGTTCATCGTCAATGACAGCAACTGCCAGTGAATTCGCCTGAGCAAATAAATGATGGCCGCGGGCGATTTGGTTCCGGACAAACACGTGCTCTTTTTTCACTTCAAAAATAGAAATGGCTGAGGAATCAAGATCAAGGTCGATAATTTCGCCGATTACTTCTTCTAACGGAAGTGATTTCACTTCATCGTCAAGCTGCTTGACGGCTACATGTTTAATCCGTTCGCGAAGCTCCGGAATCGAAAGCTCAAGCCGGTCAAGCCTGATTGTCTGAATGCTGACACTGAATTTATCTGCCAGTTCTTCGTCTGTAATAAAAGGTGTATCATTTATAGTCTGCTGCAGCATCGACTGCCGCTCTTTTTTGGATTTTCTCATTTAGTCTGACACCGTCCGCACTCTTAAGACTAGGTACTAATAGTAGTATATAATCAAATAAAGCAGATTGCAAGGTCCAAATGCAATCTGCTTTCTCTATTGTAGTAATCTATTAATCTAATTTATCTCCATCAACTACCCCTGTTTGTTCAAGATACTCCCTGAGTTCCCTATAGTCATCTGAGTGCCAGAAAGCATCGGATTGAACGAGCTTTGCAGCATCACTTCTGGCTGTTTCAAGCGCACGGTAATCATGAACCATATCAGCCACTTTAAACTCAGGCATTCCGCTTTGCTTCCTGCCAAAAAAGTCTCCCGGCCCTCTGAGCTCGAGGTCTTTCTCTGACAGCTCAAAGCCATCCGCTGTTTCTGTCATCACACGCATGCGTTCTTTGCCTGTTTCTGATTTCGGATCAGCAAGCAGGATACAGTATGACTGGGAGCTTCCTCGTCCTACCCTGCCTCTTAATTGATGAAGCTGCGAAAGTCCGAAGCGCTCTGCATCATAAATCATCATAACCGTCGCATTCGGTACATTGACTCCCACTTCAACAACAGTTGTGGAAACTAAAATTTGAACCCGGTTTTCACTGAACTCCCTCATCACTTCGTCTTTTTCCGCACTTGTCAGTCTGCCGTGCATCAGTCCCACATTCCATTTATCTTTATAAAAGTGAACGAGTGTGCTGTGAACGTCGATTGCATTTTGAACATCAAGCTTATCGGATTCCTCAATAAGGGGGCAGATGACATAAGCCTGTCTTCCTGCCTGCAGTTCTTTATGAATAAAACGAAGGATGCGGTCCAGCATTTCGTGCTTCACCCAATACGTTTCAATTTGTTTTCGCCCAGCAGGAAGTTCGTCAATCACAGAGACATCCATTTCGCCAAATGCCGTGATGGCAAGCGTCCTTGGAATAGGTGTAGCTGTCATAAACAGGACATCCGGATTTTCTCCTTTAGCACGCAGCACTTTTCTCTGCTCAACACCAAAGCGGTGCTGTTCATCTGTAATCACGAGTCCAAGCTTTGCAAAATGGACATCCTGCTGAATCAGGGCATGCGTTCCGACAACAAATTGAATTTCGCCATCTACAACTCTCTGCAGAAGTTCTCTTCTTTTTTTCCCTTTCACCGAACTGGTAAGCAAAGCGACAGTGACAGGGGATCGGCTGAAGGTTTCCGATAGTGATTCTGCATGCTGCTCAGCGAGAATTTCTGTCGGCACCATCAATGCAGCTTGATAACCGGATAAATGAGCGGCATACATAGCAATGGCCGCAACAACTGTTTTACCTGAGCCCACATCTCCCTGAAGGAGGCGGTTCATGCGGTAGTTTGACTTCATGTCAGTTAAGATTTCCCCGACTACCCTCTGCTGGGCATTAGTTAGAGGAAAAGGAAGAGATTCGGTAAATCCGTCTAATTGCAATGGGTCGATCTGATGGATAATTCCATGAGACTGCTCGCGCTGGAATTTTCGCAAAGCCTGCATTTTCAGCTGGAAAAGAAGGAATTCCTCATAGACAAAATATCTTCTTGCATGCTTTAAATCCTCATGCTTCAAGGGGTGATGCATGGTAAAAATGGCTTCTTTTTTTGCGGGCAGACGATACGCGGCCATCAGCTGTTCCGGAATCATATCCGTGATGTCAGATGCGTATTGACTTAGTGCCTGATTGATGAACTTTCTCATCGTTTTGACCGTGATCTTTTCTTTAACTGAGTATACCGGTTCGATTTCATGCTGCTTTGCCTGAGGGCCAAATACGATTTCGCTCACGGAAATCGTCTGGCGGTGCTTGTCCCATTTTCCCGAAATCGTGATGGTGGACTGCAGCTCAAGCTTCTTTTTATAATACGGGCGGTTAAAAAACACGGCACTGATTAAGTATCTTCCAACAAGAACCCGGACAGTCAGCCTTGATTTCTTTTTGCCGAAAAAGGCAAGAGAAGGTTCACTATGAACCTTCCCCTCGACTGTCACCCGTTCATCATGCTGTACTTCCGCTAAGTCCTTCAGGCGATAATCTTCATAACGATATGGCAAATATTCAATTAAATCTTTGACAGTATAAATGCCCATTTCATTCAAGATTTCTTCTGACTCAGCTCCTATCCCCTTTACGGCACTGACAGGCTGCATGAGGGTATTAGCCGCGTTCATCAAGAGAGATCCCAAAAATTTTCGCCTCGAGTTCACGGCCGGTCGGAGTGGCCGCGAGTCCGCCCTGAGCTGTTTCTTTAAGAGCCGTCGGCATCGATTGGCCGATGCGGAACATAGCATCGATTACCTCATCACACGGGATGCGGCTCGTAATGCCTGCTAAAGCCATGTCAGCCGCGATCATAGCATTTGCTGCTCCCATAGCATTTCTTTTTACACATGGAACTTCTACTAGACCGGCAACCGGATCACAAACAAGTCCAAGCATATTTTTCAGAGTAATTGCCATCGCCTCTGCAGCCTGACTGGGCGTGCCGCCTGCCATCTCTGTTATTGCAGCTGCAGCCATGCCTGAAGCAGATCCGACTTCAGCCTGACAGCCGCCGGCAGCGCCGGAAATGGATGCGTTATTTGCAACCACAAAGCCAAAAGCACCAGAAGTAAACAGAAAATCAATCATTTGTTCTCTGCTTGGATTTAATTTAGCTTTTACCGCAAAAAGAGTTCCAGGAACAACGCCCGCCGATCCTGCAGTAGGGGTTGCGCAAATGGTTCCCATTGCAGCATTCACTTCGTTTGTGGCAACCGCTTTACTGACGGCATCCAGAATAATTTCTCCTGATAGGAAATTCCCCTTTTGGATATATGCCTGCATGAGAACGGCGTCTCCTCCAGTCAGCCCAGAATGAGATTTCACACCTGCAAGTCCCTTTTCAACAGCTTGTTCCATGACCGTTAAATTCTGATCCATCATGGACAAAATTTGATCGCGTGTTCTTCCGGTCATTTCCATTTCCTGCTGAATCATAATTTCTGCTATTTTAACGCCCTTGCTTTCAGCAAGTTCGATTAGTTCTGCTACATTTCGAAACATGTTTTTTCCCCCAGTCACATCACTGCTTCTTTCAGCTTAATCTGCTATTTTCGTTACTTGAAGAATATTCGGCAGTGTTTTAAGTTCATCCAGTACAGCAATATCGATGTTTTGATCCACTTCAATCGTCATTAAAGCAAGCTTGCCTTTTTCCTTGCGCGCCACATTCATATGGCCAATATTAATCGCATATTTTGCCAGAACATTCGCTACAGCAGCAATGGCGCCAAAACGGTCGTTGTGAACAACTAAAATGGCAGGATGATTTCCTGATAATTTCAGTTCAAATCCATTCAGTTCAGTGATCTCAATTTTCCCTCCGCCGATCGAGATTCCAACAAGCTCAAGCTGGCCCTGATCATCACCGATGATGACACGCGCCGTATTCGGGTGATCCGTTATCGCTTCTTCTTCTGTGAAGGTTACTTTCATTCCTTTTTGATCTGCAATCTCTAAAGATGTTTTGATTCTTTCATCAAATGTATCAAAGTCAAGCAAGCCGCCGATAATGGCTACATCTGTGCCGTGGCCTTTAAATGTTTTGGCAAACGAGCCGTAAAACGAAATCGCCGCCCACTTCGGCTCTCTTCCAAACAGGCTCCGTGCCACTCTCCCGATTCTTGCAGCCCCTGCTGTATGCGAGCTTGACGGGCCGATCATAATGGGTCCAATGATATCAAATACACTTCTATATTTCATAAAATCCCCCTAAGCTTAGAAAAAAGTTACTGAAAAAAATCTTAATCTACCCCTGCAAGTCTCAGTTTACCAGAAAATGACCGATTGCGAAAACGTAATCATACTGGAAAAAAAGTTCGGGAAATTTCAGCTCACATAAGAAATAGAAGGGGGATCCCCTTCTATTTTTTTGTTTTATTCAATTGAAAAGATGTAAGAATATAGAGGCTGTTCACCTTTATGAACTTCCACTTCAATTTCTTCATATGTTTCTTCGATGAATCGCACCAATTCCTGCAGCTCATCATCAGCAGCATCTTCACCTTGAAGAATTGTAAGAATTTCATCATCTTCTGAAATTATCGTTTCAAGAAGCTTTTTCGCAGAGGCTAATTGGTTTGTGTCTTTAGTAACAATTTTGCCGTTTGCAATTCCCATGAAGTCTCCCTT
The DNA here is from genome assembly GCF_004358755.1 of Peribacillus frigoritolerans. GTDB lineage: Bacteria > Bacillota > Bacilli > Bacillales > Bacillaceae > Bacillus_P. The sequence goes on from NZ_SMZY01000002.1 coordinate 13,673, forward strand.
TTCAATATCAAGTCCGTCAATATTCGTATCGCGGACAGCGTACGTAATTTGACCTGTTTTGACAGAGCCAAGGGCTTCTTTCATGATTTCTTCATTATCTTCTGCAGATCCCGAGGGATTGAATGCAAGCAATGCAGCCATTCCCTGAGGCACTGTTTTTGATGGAATAACAATTACGTGATCATCAACAACAGAAGCCGCCTGCTGAGCAGCCATGACAATATTTGAATTGTTAGGCAGGATAATGACATTCTCTGCATGAACATCTTTAATGGCCTGAACAATATCCTCAGTGCTAGGATTCATCGTTTGTCCGCCTTCAATGACTGAATGAGAGCCGATGCTTCTGAAAAGATCTGCAATCCCTTTCCCCATTGTCACAGTAACGATGCCGTATTTTTGTTTTTCCTTCTTTTTGGAAACGGGTTCAGCAGCAGTCATAGACGGAGCGTCATCAAGCAAGCTTGTGTGCTGCTGGCGCATGTTTTCTATTTTCATGTTGATCAGGCTTCCATAACGCTGTGCATATGTAAGAACTTGGCCCGGATATTCTGCGTGGATATGTACTTTAACGATTTCCTCATCAGCAATGACTAATAAAGAATCACCGTGCTCGCTGAGATCCTGTCTGAACGTCTCTTCAGTAAAAGCGTCTTTATCGTCTTCAAACCGAACCATGAATTCCGTACAGTAGCCAAATTCAATGTCTTCTGTATTGATGTGGGAAGCTACACTTTTATGATGTTCAGCACTTACAAGATCCGTCATCGAAGCAGTAACCTTAATATTTGACACCTTTTCGCCTCTTAATTCGGCAAGGAAACCTTCATAAACAAATACAAGTCCCTGGCCGCCGCTGTCGACTACTCCAACTTCTTTAAGAACAGGCAATAAATCCGGCGTTCTCTCTAAAGATGCTTTAGCTTCTGTTAAAATCGCTTCCATTAATTGATCGATTGAAATAGATGGATCAGCTTCAATTGTATCAACCGCTTTTTTGGCAGAGTCTTTAGCAACAGTTAAAATCGTACCTTCAACAGGTTTCATTACCGCTTTATAAGCAGTATTTACACCAGCCTGAAGTGCGTTTGCAAAATCGGCGCTTGTAATCGTGCTTTTTGATTCGATTGCTTTTGAAAAACCTCTGAACAGCTGAGACAGAATAACACCTGAATTTCCGCGGGCTCCCATTAATAAACCTTTTGAGAGTGCTGCACCGGTTTTGCCGATGTGTTCAGATACATGATTTTGAACCTCTTTCGCGCCTGAAGTCATCGAAAGGTTCATATTTGTTCCGGTATCTCCATCCGGAACAGGAAAAACGTTTAATGCATCAACGTATTTTGCATTGTTTGACAGGTGTCCTGCTCCCTGCAAAATCATTTCTGCAAAACGTTTTCCATCTAAAGTTGTAATTGACACGGACTTTTTCCTCCTTACTACGGGTTCGTTACACGAACACTCTGAACAAAAATATTGACTGAATCAACAGCTAGTCCAACTGTTTTATCCAGTGTGTACTTCACTTTCGTTTGAACATTATGAGCCACTTCAGAGATTTTAGTTCCGTAGCTGACGATAATGTACATATCAATATTGATATGATCTTCTTCTTGACGGACAATAACTCCGCGGCTGAAATTTTCTTTTCTTAAGATCTCAGTGATGCCGTCTTTGATCTGGTTTTTTGACGCCATTCCGACAATGCCATAACAGTCTATTGCTGCACCGCCTGCAACCGTTGCAATGACTTCATTGGATATGTCAATTTGTCCGTACTTTGTTTTCATCTCAATGGACATGATTGTTCCCCCTTTGGAATTGTTCGCATAGGCTAAAGCTATTTTACTATATACAAGCGATTTTTAAAAGTCATTCTATATCACTGCCACGGGACATCTTACCCTATAGTATTATTCAGCATCAATTATTCATGTATGTCAAGGAAAAATTCTTGAAAGCAAAAGCAAGAACTATTGCATTCCGAAAGGAGTTGTGATAAATTATTAAAGTATCTCATGACAAACAAGATCAGTATGTTTGAATTGGAAAGGTTTTTTGCAGTTAGGAGGGAATACGATGGCACGTAAATGCGTAATCACAGGTAAAAAAACACGTTCTGGAAACACACGTTCTCACGCAATGAACGCTTCAAAACGTACTTGGGGTGCTAACCTTCAAAAAGTACGTATCTTAGTTGACGGCAAACCAAAACGCGTATATGTATCTGCTCGAGCTTTAAAATCTGGTAAAGTTGAGCGTGTTTAATCAAAAGCTTTAAGCTTTTGACCCGTTCATTTCTATAGATTTTCTAAAACGAATTCAGGACGGGATTAAAACATATGAAAAAAGCACCGCTTTGGCGGTGCTTTTTTTATATTCTCAATGCCTTGGATAATGGCCCAACAAGGCAAAAAGCGCCTTCTTAGGTCATTTCTATATTACTTTAATGACCAGGGCGCTTTGCTTTTGGTATTTAGTCTTTTTTAAATGATCCCAGCATCGCCCGAACGATGCCACCTAAAAATTTCGGTAATTTGATCGTATAAAATTTCATACTTTCCCTCCTCAGCCATTCGTTCAAAATGATGATGAAAGATTCAGCGGATCTGTTTTTTCATTCTTCATCGTATGCGAAGCAAGTGCAGCCCCGATTATTTTTTTAAACATCATAGTTTAAAAAACGCTCCAGAAGTTATTCATCAGTACTTCTTACCATCATTAATATGCCTTGCTCAAACGAAAAAGTACCGAACGAAAGAATAAGTTCATTACTAATACATAGTGTAGAGCCAAGCTTAATATGACAATTTGAAAGCGGGTATTTAAAGCCAAGAAGGGTAATGCCTTTTACTTCACCGGTTACAGGAAGAAACGAAATATACGGATGATTGCTTTCACTTCCGATATGATAAGTGCCTGGCAAATGCACTGTTATTTCATTCGTATGATCAATGATTTTAATCGGTGCATCCGGATACTTTGCAAGCAGCTGAGTATTTGCAAGAAAATGATCCAGTCTTCCCCCTGTTGAACCGAATAAAAAAATTTCATCGGGTTCCTGCAAAATTGCCCATTCTAAAGCAATCTCCGTATCGGTTTGATCCTTTTCCGAAGGAAACAAGTCCATTTCAAAAGACGATTTCGCTAAATCCTCACGTTCATGATCTGAAATGGAATCAAAGTCTCCAAAAGCTCTGTCGGGGGTAATGCCTGCTTCCTGCAGGAAGATGACTCCCCTGTCAACACCAATCCAGATAACTGAATCCTTGTCATAGCTTGCTAAAGATGGAATGTACTTTTTCGGTCCGCCTGCAACAATGTAAATTGATTTCATTTTCCTCACCTATCCAGTAAACATAATAATATTATTGTTAAAACGAATTTTTAAAAAGAGGTTGTCCAGAAAGTCTGGTTTCACAAAATTGTTGTTTTCGATAATAAATGTTGTCCGTTCCTTTCCGCTCCACTTACAAGTTTACGAAAAGAACCTACAGAAAAAAGCAGGCAGGAAATACCATTTGTTTTCCTGCCTGCTTCATTTTATAGACTTATTGGACAATCCCTTAAGCATTTCTTATTTCACGAATGGCTTTCATGCGATCTTGTTGATTATATATTGCTGAACCGGCAACAAGGACATTTGCTCCTGCCTCAATGCAAAGCTTGGCTGTTTCTGTATTTACTCCGCCATCCACTTCAATTTCCGTATGCAATCCGCGTGCTTTCACCATTTCTGCTACTTCAGTGATTTTCGGCAGCACAGAATGAATAAAGGATTGACCGCCGAACCCTGGATTGACGGTCATAAGAAGAACCATATCAAGTTCGTCAAGAACGTGTTTAATGACATCGGCCGGTGTATGAGGATTAAGAACTACCCCCGCTTTTACACCTTCGGACTTGATCAGCTGAATGGTCCGGTGCAGATGAGGGCATGCTTCTGCGTGAACAGTAATGATATCCGCACCCATTTTAGCAAATGTACGGATGAAAGCATCAGGATTCTCAATCATTAAATGAACATCTAAAGGGAGTTTTGTAACCGGTCTGATCGCTTCAACAATCAGCGGTCCGATTGTGATATTAGGTACAAAATGGCCATCCATCACATCGACATGAATATAATCCGCTCCCCCTCTTTCAACATCCTCAATTTCTGCTCCAAGGCGGGAAAAGTCAGCTGAAAGAATTGATGGTGCAATTTTAATCATGGTTAGTACCTCGGCTTTCTATCCTTAATTTCTTCAATAAAACTCAAATAATGGTCATACCGGTATTTCGGGATATCCCCATTTTCCACTGCCGTCTTAACCGCACATTTCGGCTCTGACACATGTGTGCAGGCTCTGAATTTGCATTGATCGCTTTTTTCTCTCATTTCCGGAAAACAATACGAAAGATCTTCAACTTCAATATTCAAAAATTCCAATGAACTGAAGCCAGGTGTATCTGCTACCAGCCCTGATCCGACAGGAATAAGCTCTACATGCCTTGTCGTATGCTTTCCGCGGCCCAAATGGGCAGAGATATCGCTCGTTTTAAGGGCAAGTTCAGGCCGCAGCACATTTAAAAGAGATGATTTTCCAACACCGGACTGTCCGGCAAATACCGAGATGCGGTCATTTAACAATGGAAGAAGCTCGGCAATGCCATCAGCTTCAAGTGTAGAAGTCAGTCTCACTTCATATCCCATTTTGCGGTAATCATCCGCATAGGCAAAAATCTCATTCTTCTGTTTTTCATCTTCAATCAAATCCGTTTTGCTGATGCAAATAATCGGTTCAATCTCGTTCGATTCAATAAGGACTAAAAAGCGGTCCAGCAGCACCGTGCTGAAATCAGGCTCAACAGCTGAAAATACAAGGATTGCCTGATCGACATTTGCAATCGGCGGACGCACAAGCTCGTTTTTTCTGTCCAGTACCTCCTGGATGGTGCCTTCCCGTTCATTTTCGTAATCATAAATGACTTCGTCGCCAACGAGCGGTGTTACTTTATTTTTACGGAAGACTCCGCGTCCGCGGCACTGGATCGTCCGCTCTCCATCAAGACAATAATAAAATCCGCTTAACGCTTTAATAATTTTGCCTTTAGGCATACATTTCCTCCTTGATGCTGCAGGGTATTACTCTGGGTATGGAATAATTTCAGATTTCACAACCCTGTTTTCGATGATAACCTGATAAAAAGCTTTATCTCCAGGTGCAATCGAAAATTCGATTTCGCGTGAATCGTTCTCAGTGATCGTAAACTGATTAAACACATCCGAAATTGAATGCTCTGCATCATCTATGTTAATACTGACCTCGGCTGGCTGTCCCGCAAGCTCTGGCGGATAAGGAATTTCGATCTTTTTCTTCACTTTTTGAATTGGCATTGGTTCGGGACCAAGTGAAATTGTCGCTTCAAGCGTATCTCCAGGGAGTACTTTTTCAGATGGTCCAGGAGATTGTGTGATGACTTCTCCTTTGCTTACGGTGTCTGAATAAACATCTTTCCTGACTAATTCCAGATCTTTTTCTTCTATATAAGCTTTCAAAGCTTCCTCTGAATAGCCGGTCAAATCCTGAAGCTCAAACTCCTCAGGTCCCTTGCTTATCGTTAAGACAAGCTCATCTTCTCCTGGTATGACCTCAACTCCAGGTTCAGGGTCCTGTTCTAAAATCGTTCCATCCGCTGCTTCATTAAATTCTTCTACAACACTTATTTTTGTAAATCCTTTTCGTTCAAGAAGATCACGGACACGGTTAATATCGCGGTTCACATAATCATCCAGCTCTACTTTCGCTTTGCCTGAGCTCTCATAAATGATGATTGCATCCCCTTCTTTTACCGTTTTTCCTGCTTCAGGTTTTGTTTTAACAACATAGCCTTCCTGAATTTCTTCATCTTCAACAAAAATCGGGTCATCCACTACAAATTTTTCATCAAGCAGCTGTTTAACAGCCTCTTCATACTGCATTCCCGATAAATCAGGCACCTCAACATCCTTTGGCATAAGCAATGATGGAACAACAGTTACAGCTGCCACGCTTGCTACTAAAAGCAAAAGAAAGATTGTCAGTATAATCATGCCGGCTTTGTTCTTTTTCTTCTTTTCTTTTTTGCCTTTTTTATTTGCCTCTTTTACCGGCTTTTTTGTTTCATCTGTTCCTATGTTCTCAGGAGCGCGGACCATCGTATCGTCGGTCTTTTCATACATATTGGAATCCGTTATGATCGGAATCGCTTTTGTGGCTTCATTATCTTCCGGAATGACGAATTTCTCTTCGTTTAGCCGTTCTGGCTTCAGGGCAGTTGAAATATCTTCTTCCAATTCTTCAGCCGATTCATATCTGTGAAAGGTATCCTTGGCCATTGCCTTTAAAATGATATTCTCCACACTCTGCGGGATTGTGGCATTCCACCTTTTTGCAGAAGGTGTTTCGGACTGCAGATGTTTCAGAGCAATGGAAATGGCAGATTCCCCGTCAAAAGGGAGTCTGCCCGTAAGCAGCTCAAAAAGAACGATTCCAAGGGAATAAATATCTGATTTTTTATTCGCCATTCCTCCGCGCGCCTGTTCTGGCGACAAATAATGAACAGAGCCCAGCACAGAGTTCGTCTGGGTAATAGTCGTAGAGCTGAGCGCCATTGCGATGCCGAAGTCAGTTACCTTTACATTTCCATGGGGATCGATCAGAATATTGTGCGGCTTAATATCACGATGGACAATATGATTTTCATGGGCGTGTGCAATTGCGGATACGATCTGCTCCATGATATTTAAAGCTTCTCTTGGATGAAGGGGTGCATATTGCTGTATGTATTGTTTTAACGTATTGCCTTCAACGTATTCCATGACGATGTAATAGATGCCATCCTCTTCTCCAACATCAAAAATACTGACAATATTAGGATGGGCAAGGCTTGTTGCTGATTGAGCCTCTCGTCTGAATCTCTTAATAAATTCATCATCATTTGAAAAATCAAATCTTAGGACTTTCATTGCAACATCGCGATCTAAGATCATATCCCGCGCCAAATATACGTTTGCCATTCCTCCGCCGCCAATAACCCGAAGAATTTTATACCTGCCGCTTAATCGCTTGCCGATTAACACGTCTGATCACCCTCTTTGATTTCAGACGGCTGTTTGACGATGACGAGTGAAATATTATCCTCTCCTCCATTATCATTTGCCTGATTGACCAAAGATAATGCAATTTCGTCAAGTGACCCGATAGAGGTTAGCGTCTGCATCATTTCACTCTCGCCAACTTTGTTGGATAGTCCATCGGAGCATAATAGCAGAATATCTGATTCCTCAAGACAAATGGATGTCAGATCAAGTTCAACGTGTTCTTCTGTTCCTAAAGCCCTTACAAGAACATTTTTTCGGGGATGATGTTCTGCATCTTCCTTTGAAATCTGTCCTGATCGCACGAGTTCATTTACAAGCGAATGATCCTCGGTTATTTGTTTAAAACCGTCAGTGTTGCATAAGTAACCCCGGCTGTCGCCGATATGACCGATTGTGGCAAAGCTTTCTGTGCAGATTGCCGCAACTACAGTTGTCCCCATTCCTTTGCAGTCCGGATTTGTCAATGCATGTTCAAGCAAAATAGCATTCACTTTTTCGATATGCTCTTTGAGCCAATGTACAGCAAGGTCAGGGGAAGAAATGCGGGAAGCTGATTCCCACATTTCTTTCAGCGTTGCAATGGTCATTTGACTTGCAACATCCCCTGCTAAGTGACCTCCCATACCATCTGCAACAACCGCGAGCACATCTCCGTCTTCATTATTAAAGACGCCAACACTGTCTTCATTATGCTGTCTTACTTTTCCCCTGTCTGTTACTATAACGGTTTCCATGAAGTCACCTCGTCTCTTCTTTGCGCTCCTTCGCTCTAAGCTGACCGCATGCTGCATCAATGTCGTGTCCCTGCTCACGTCTGGTCGTTACGTTTATGCCGCGCTTTTTCAATGTCTTCTCAAACAGATCAATCTGTTCTCTTGGCGTTCTGACATAGTCTCGTTCAGGCACATAGTTGACCGGAATTAAGTTCACATGACATTTGAGATGCTTAATAAGCTTCGCGAGCTCTTCAGCGTGCTCTACCTGATCATTTACTCCGCCAAATAAACCATATTCAAAACTCACGCGGCGGCCTGTTTTATTCACATAATACTCAATGGCTTCCATCAGTTCAGGAAGCTTGTATGCCTTGTTGATTGGCATTAAACGGCTTCTAAGCTCCGTATTTGGAGCATGCAGAGAAACGGCAAAGTTAATTTGCAGATGTTCATCTGCAAATTTATAGATTTTTGGAATGATCCCGCTCGTTGAAACGGTAATATGGCGGGCTCCAATATTTAATCCATCGTCATGATTAATGATTTTAAGGAATCCCATCATTTCATCATAATTGTCAAATGGTTCGCCGATGCCCATGATGACCACATGACTCACGCGTTCTCCAAGCTCATCAAGTGCCTTCTGTACTTTTACGACTTGAGCAACGATTTCTCCTGCTTCTAAATTGCGTTTTAATCCGCCAAGTGTTGATGCACAGAACGTACAGCCAATCCGGCATCCGACTTGTGTTGTTACACAAACCGAATTTCCATATTCATGGCGCATCAGTACGGTTTCAATCGAATAACCGTCATGAAGTTCAAATAAAAACTTCATTGTGCCGTCATTTGAAGTTTGCTGAATGATCGTTTTAAGTGTTGTTAAAACAAAGTTCTCATCAAGCTTGCTTCTCAGTGCTTTAGGCAAATTTGACATTTCCTCAAAAGAGGATGCTCTTTTAATATAAAGCCAGTCAAAAATTTGAGCAGCTCTGAACGGCTTCTCGCCTTTCTCTGTTAACCAATCTTGCAATTCTCCGAGTTCAAGAGAATAAATGGAAGGTTTTACTTGATCTTTGATGACTGTTTTTTTTGTACGTTTTACTTCTTCCATTTTTACACCTTCTTTCTTAAGCTTGCTATATAAAATCCGTCCGTGCCGAAATAATGCGGCAGTATTTGAAGCTGGCCATCAGCAGCAAATGGTTTTGCAGGCTGCGGCAAGCGGTCAATTAATGAACGATCGAGCTCATAATCACTGTGTTTTTCTAAAAATGCCTGTACGACTTGTCCATTTTCTTCATGATCAATTGTACATGTGCTATAGATTAGTGTACCATCTTTTTTCAATAAAGGCGCGACTGAAGAAAGAATTGCCAGCTGTATTTCGGAAAGACGCCCAACATCCTCTTCTGTTTTTGAATATTTTATATCCGGTTTTCGGCGGATGACGCCAAATCCTGAACAAGGTGCATCAACTAAAATTTTATCAAACTGGCCGTTTTCAAATCGGGTATGAGCCTTTCTGCTGTCGAGCGCTTCTGTCTTAATATTGCTCAGGTGAAGACGTTCTGCCTGCTCTTTAATTAATTTCACCTTATGCTCATGCAAATCAAGTGAATGAACGGATCCCGTGTTTTCGAGGATTTCAGCAATATGCGTTGATTTACCGCCTGGTGCAGCGCATGCGTCAAGCACACTGTCGCCTTTTTGCAATCCAAGCGTTCTTGCTACAAGCATTGAGCTTTCGTCCTGGATTGTAAAGCAGCCCTTTTTAAATTCTTCTGTTTGAGTAAGATTTCCCTTCAGGCTTTTAATGGCATCTTCTGTCAGGTCGCCTTTTTCAGTTTGAATCCCTTTTCGCTCAAGTATGTCCATCAATTCCTCAGGTGATTGTTTCATTTGATTCACCCGTGCTGTGACACTTGGCGGTGTGATATTTGCCTCGCACATTTTTCTTGTTTCGCAAATTCCAAGCTGGGCGATCCAGCGCTGAACAAGCCAGAGCGGATGACTTGTTTCTACTGCAATCCGTTTTGCATCATCTTTAATGGAATCAAAGGCCGGCACACCTTCACGCTGAAGCGACCTTAAAATACCATTTACAAAAGAGGCAATCCCTTTATGCCCCCTTGACTTGGCAATTTCCACCGCTTCAAATAATACGGCCCTCTCAGGCACCCGGTCCAGATAAACCATTTGATAAACTGAAAGGCGCAGCAGATTCATGACCCACTGTTCTGTCTTTTTGGCATTCTTCAAGAACGGCGCGAGGTAAAAATCAATCGTATCTTTGCGCTGAAGAGTTCCATAAACCATTTCAGTCAGCAGAGGAATATCGATTTCTTTCACATTATTCTTCTTGATCATAGAATTTAAAAGAAGATGGCTGTATGCCTGATTTTTTTCAATTGTCAGCAGTGTTTCCAAAGCAACCTCGCGGACATTATTTGTTTTCTTCATTTTGCTCTCCCAACTTTTCTCCTGCCTGCATTTGCGTGCCTCTCAGAAAATCTTCTCCGCTCATCTTTTTCTTTCCGGATGGCTGGAGCTCTGTAATTTTGATTGCCGTGCTGTCACCAGTAGCCACAACAAAGCCATCAGAATCGATTCCAATGATTGTACCAGGTGCTGCTGTATTTTTATTTGGCATTTTTTCACCCCACCAAATCTTTACAACTTGATCATTCATGTGGGTGTAGGCAACTGGCCATGGATGCAGACCGCGGATATGATCATAGATTTCCTGGCCGCTTTTCGTCCAGTCAATCTTCTCTTGTTCGCGCTTGATGTTTGATGCGAATGTTGCTTTTTCATTATCCTGCTTGCGCGGAGTCAGCATTCCTTCAAGCAGCATGGGCAGCGTTTCTGCCAATAGATCAGCTCCGGCAGCACTCAGTTTATCATGAAGAGTCCCTACATGATCTCGCTCTTCAATTGTCACTTCTGCCTGAGTCAGGATATCACCGGCATCAAGTTTTTCAACCATGTACATGATCGTGATGCCCGTTTTCTTTTTGCCCTGAAGGATAGAATAATGAATAGGAGCTCCGCCTCTTAGCTCAGGAAGCAATGATGCATGAACATTTATGCAGCCGAACTTGGGCGCTTCTAATAATTCATTCGGCAGAATTTGACCGAATGCAGCTGTTACGACCAGATCCGGTTTGAGAGCAAGCACTTGTTCAAGCTCTTTTTTATCTCTGATTTTTTCCGGCTGAAGCACAGGAATCTTCTGTTTTTCCGCTTCTACTTTTACTGGAGGAGGTGTCAGTGTTTTTTTGCGCCCTTTAGGACGGTCAGGCTGAGTAACTACTCCAACAACTTCATAGCCTTCTGCCACGAGTCTTTTTAAAACAGGAACTGAAAAATCAGGCGTTCCCATAAAAACGATTCTAGTCATGCCAATCATCCTTCCGATTCTTCTAGCTCTTCTTCTTTAAGATATTTTTTCACTTTTGACGTAAACAAAATTCCTTGCAGGTGATCAATTTCATGCTGTATTGCTCTAGCTAAAAAACCATTTGCTTCAATGACAAATGGTTTGCCTTTTCGATTTTGAGCTCTTACTTTAACAAAATCGCTGCGTTCTACTTCCCCATATAAACCCGGGAAGCTTAAGCAGCCTTCTGGTCCTGTCTGAGAGCCGCTCTTCTCTATAATAACTGGATTAATCAGTTCGATTGTTCCATGATGGTCATCAATGTCAACTACAGCTGCTTGAATAGGTATTCCCACTTGAGGAGCAGCAAGACCCACCCCGTCAAGTTCAATCATTGTATCATACATGTCTTTTAATAACTTTGAAAGCTTTCTGTCAAAGACGGTGACAGGTTCGCATTCTTGCTCCAGCACTTCTGCCGGGTGCACTACAATTGGTTTTATAGCCAATGAAACATCCTCCAGATTTATCTTTATTTTATTTAGTTTAGACGCATATGCTGCATCTAAACCCTACATCATTGTATTAGGATTTAAATCGATGCTGATGGATAATTGATTTTTATTCATATCCTGCTGATAGCGCTCGATAATCATTTTAAGCGATGCGTGCAGATTTTCTTCCCGCTTGTATTTTATCATGCATTGATAGCGATATCTATCGTTTATCCTGGGAATGGGTGATGCTACGGGTCCAAGGATCTGCACAGTATCTGAAAGTCTTTGATTCAGGTGCTTAGCTATTTTTTCTGTGACGGAAACAGCCTTCAGGAGATCGGGATGAGACACCGTGACTAAAGCAAGATAATAAAAAGGAGGATAGGCATGCTGCTTTCTTGACAGCATTTCCTGCTGATAAAAAGAATCATAATCATGATGGCTTGCTAGCTGAATGCTGTAATGCTCAGGTGAATAGGACTGAATCACAACCTCGCCCGGCAGTTCATGTCTGCCCGCTCTGCCGCTTACTTGTGTCAGCAGCTGAAACGTTTTTTCAGATGAGCGGAAATCCGGCAGATGCAGCATCGTATCTGCGGTTAAAACCCCTACAAGGGTTACATCCGGAAAATCCAGGCCTTTTGCAATCATTTGCGTGCCTAAAAGGATATCTGCCTCTTTATTGCCAAACTGTGTGAGTAATTTTTCATGAGACCCTTTCCTTCCGGTCGTATCAACATCCATGCGGATAATTCTTGCTTCCGGCAGTACTTTTGCAAGCTCTTCTTCTACCCGCTGGGTCCCCGTTCCAAAGAAACGGATATGTTCGCTGCTGCATTCAGGACAAACCTTTGGCATTGACTCCTCATGCCCGCAATAATGGCATTTTAATTGAGAACCATGTTTATGATAGGTTAAGGAAATATCACAATGCGGACAGCCGGTCACACAGCCGCAATCTCTGCACATGACAAAAGAAGAATATCCCCGTTTATTTAAAAATAAGACGGATTGCTCCCCTTTCTGGGTTCGGTCCTGAAGCTTTTCAAGGAGCGATGATGAAAACATCGTTCTGTTCCCGCTTCTTAATTCATCTCTCATATCAATCACTTCAACTTGGGGAAGCGGCCGCTGATTCACACGCTCTTTTAAGGAAAGCAGCTGATAAACCCCTTTTCCTGCTCTTGCAAACGATTCTAGTGAAGGAGTTGCACTTCCCAAAACAACTGGACATTGATGAAATTTTGCACGGTAAACGGCGACATCCCGCGCATGATAGCGGGGATTCTCTTCTTGCTTATAGCTTCCTTCATGTTCCTCATCAATAATAATCATTCCAAGATTCGTGAATGGAGCAAATACGGCAGATCTTGCTCCAACGACAAGCTTTACCTCACCGCGATGAATTTTTCTCCATTCATCGTACTTTTCTCCGACTGAAAGACCGCTGTGCAGCACTGCCACAAGTGAACCGAATCTTCCTTTAAAGCGATTAACCATTTGCGGAGTAAGCGAAATTTCTGGAACAAGAACAATTGCTTCTTTCCCCTGATTAAGGACAGACTCGATTGACTGCAGGTAAACCTCTGTTTTCCCGCTGCCTGTTACACCATACATTAAAAAGACATCATGCCGGTTTTGTTCAACCGAGTTCAGGATTGGAGAAATGGCAGTCTGCTGCTCAGCAGTCAGAGCAAGAGGCTCTGTCTTTTTAAATATGCGGTCCTCGTACGGATCACGATAAACCTCTATATTCTCTTCCCTTAACAGTTTCTTTTTAATAAGCGTTTTTACAGGAGAGTCTGTGATGTTCAGCTGTAAAAGAAGTTCCTGAAGCGGAACAGATAGACTGCTATTTTCAATAAAATAATCGAGCACAAGCTTTTGTTTTGCTGCCTGCGCAGTACATAACTCTGATTCCTTCTTTAATTCAGCTGTTTCAGCATTTGCAGTGATGTACTTTTGAGTCTTTTTTTTGTTTTTTTGTTTTACCTGGTAAATCACTTCAAGGGCGCCCCGTTCGATTTCCAGCTGAAATTCTTTTACAGAATCGCTTTTTTCGATATCTTTCCAAAAAATGCTTCTTCTGCTTTGAAAAAATGGAAGGACTTTCGGGTGAAGCTTCGGTCTGTGTTCATCAGAAACAAGGACGATTTCCTTCTCATATTTCGCTTTCATCGCAGCCGGCAGCATAGCCTGGAAAGCAGAAATCTTGAAGCATAATGTTGTTTGAGTAAGCCAATGGCCGATATCGAGCAGTTCCTTTGTTAATGCAGGCGTAATATCCATCACTTCAGCGATTGGCTTTACCCTGTCAAATTCACTTTCATTTTTAAGGCCAATCACAAACCCCTGAACTTTGCGGGGGCCAAACGGCACGATCACACGCATTCCGGCTTTAATAAAACCTGTCCATTTATCAGGAATGAGATAATCAAATGCTCTGTCTGTCTGCATTGCTTTCACATCAACGATTACGCTTGCGAACCTCATGATTTATACTCCTTTATCAAGACGGCTGATTTCTCCTAGTATTTGCTTTGCTACCTCTTGCTTAGACAGCACAGGAAGCTCGATTTTTTCACCGCTCTTTTTGTACATAGTCACAATGTTTGTATCCGTGCCGAAACCGGCTCCGGCCAGCGTCACATTGTTCGCCACTATCATATCCAGATTTTTTTTCTGGAGTTTTCTTAACGCATATTCCTCCACATTTTCCGTTTCGGCTGCGAATCCTACGAGAATCTGGTTTTCTTTTCGCTCTCCCAGATCTTTTAAAATATCTTTTGTACGTTCCATTTCAATCGTTAAAGAACCGTCCTGTTTTTTCATTTTCTGATCGGAGACGATGCGCGGCCGGTAATCGGCAACCGCCGCAGATTTAATGACAATATCCATTACACTGAAGCGTTTCAATACTTCATGATGCATTTCTTCTGCTGATTCAACCTTCACAACCGTCACTCCTGGATGAGGAACAATCGAAACCGGGCCTGAGATCAACGTAACTTCCGCACCCATTTGATATGCAGCCTCTGCAATGGCATAACCCATTTTCCCTGAGGAATGATTGGTAAAATAACGGACTGGGTCTACTTTTTCACGGGTCGGGCCCGCAGTAATCATCACGTTTTTGCCTTTTAAAGGCAACATGTCCTTATCAGAAAAAAAACCATCTATTAAAGAGACAATTTTCTCAGGTTCTTCAAGTCTTCCTTTTCCGACATATCCGCAGGCTAAATAGCCTTCACTTGGCTCAATATATTGATGCCCATACTGGGATAACGTCAGAATGTTTTTCTGAACAGCGGGATTGTCATACATATGAACATTCATTGCTGGAGCAATCCAGACCGGTGCAGTTGTCGCAAGCAATGTCGTTGTCAGCATATCGTCTGCAATACCATTTGCTAATTTACCGATCGTATTTGCAGTGGCAGGTGCGACAACAACAAGATCTGCCCAATCCGCAAGATCAATGTGTGAGATTACGGCAGGTTTTTTCTCGTCAAATGTATCAAAATAAACCTCATTTCTTGATAAAGCCTGAAAGGTCAGCGGGTTAACAAATTCGCGGGCTGACCTTGTCATGATTACTTTTATTTCAGCTCCAGCCTGAATGATTTTGCTTGTTAAAGCTGCTGCTTTATAGACGGCAATTCCTCCGCTTACACAAAGCAGGATTTTCTTCCCCTTCATTTCACATTCCCCCACCAAAGTCATAATAGCTACTATTATAGCTGTGAATTATCAAGAATGAAAAAATAACAACCCATGTTGTTACAGGTTGTTATTTTAAAGTGCCATTTAATTAGTCTTGTTTTTCATAATCCAGCAAGCCTGAATTAATTTCTTCAAGTGCTTTGCCGACATATTTATAAGAGACAGGCTTCACGATTTGCTGATCGTGATTTTCCTGCATTTCACGTGCGCGTCTTGCCGCTACTGTTACGAGTGTATATTTAGAATCAAGCTTATTCATGAGTTTATCAATAGATGGATATAACATATTATTTATTCAACCTCCAGCATTTTCTTATAACGAAGTGCAATGCGGTCACGTCTGCAATGTTCAGCTGTGACAATCGCACGAATACGTCCGCAGGCAAGATCCACATGATCATTTTCAACGACGTAATCGTAAGCATCCATCATTTCAATTTCTTCTTTGGCAACCTTCATGCGATTATTGATGATATCCTGTGTTTCTGTTCCGCGGGTGACGATGCGGTTTTTAAGCTCGCTTAAGCTTGGCGGCATAAGGAAGATGAATAACCCTTCCGGAAATGCCTTTCGCACCTGCAATGCTCCCTGAACTTCAATTTCAAGGAAAACATCTCTTCCTTCGCTTAACGTTTTCTCCACATAGTCAATCGGCGTTCCGTAGTAATTTCCAACGAATTCCGCCCATTCCAATAAACGCTCTTCTTTAATTAATTGTTCGAATTCTTCTTTTGATTTAAAGAAATAATCAACTCCGTCAACTTCGCCTTCACGCGGTTTGCGTGTCGTCATGCTGATCGAATATTGAAAATCTGTATCATTCTGTGAAAAGATAGCTTTTCGTACAGTACCTTTACCAACACCAGAAGGACCCGAAAGCACGATGAGTAATCCTCTTTCTTTCATATCCAGAACTTTCCCTACCCTTCATCTGTTAACTCGTCTTTATTTGAAAGCCTGTGGGCAACCGTTTCTGGCTGAACCGCAGATAGTATAATATGATCACTGTCCATAATCACGACCGCTCTCGTTCTGCGGCCATAGGTTGCATCAATAAGCATGGCGCGGTCACGGGCGTCTTGAATGATCCTTTTAATCGGAGCTGATTCTGGACTTACAATGGAAATAATGCGATTGGCTGAGACGATATTGCCAAAGCCGATATTAATTAACTTAATACTCATCTGTTCGCTCCCCCTAGTAAACGACAAAACTATTTTTGCCCTAAATGGCCCATTATAAACGATTTAACTGCTAATTATTCAATATTTTGAACTTGCTCTTTTAATCTTTCTATGACGCTTTTCAGTTCTACTGAACATTTGGATATCTCTTTGTCATTTGCCTTAGAACCGATCGTATTCGCTTCTCTATTCAGCTCCTGAACAAGAAAATCTAATTTTCTTCCAATTGATTCTTCTTTTTGCATCGTTTCGCGGAATTGTGAGAGATGACTTCTGATTCTCGTAATCTCTTCTGCAATATCCGCTCTGTCAGCAAAAAGGGCAGCCTCTGTTACCAATCTGCTTTCATCAATTGTGCCCTCGGAGAGCTCAGCCATCTTTTTTTCCAGCCTTTGTTTGTAGCGGAGTACGACTTGGGGTGCATATTTCTCAATATCAGATACATAAGATTCCATAAATGCCAGCTGCTTGTGCAAATCGATTTTCAGATGTGCACCTTCTGCCATTCTCATATCTTTCAGCTTTTCTGCTGCATCCTGCACAGCCGCAAAGATCATAGAATGAATTTCTTCATTCCCTTTTGCCTGTTCTCCAACTGCAATAACATGTTCCAGCTTAAGGAGATCTGTCAGCTGCAATCCATTATGTAAATCATACCGGTTTTGAATCGAAGCAGCCGCCTGAACATATTGATCAAGCAGATTCCAATCAACTTCTATAAACCGGTCTGCCAATGATTCGCCTTCAATTGTTATGTATACTTCCACGCGTCCTCTATTAATGATAGAAGAGATCACTTTTTTGATTTTATCCTCTATGGACATCAATTGTCTAGGCATTCTTACGTTAATTTCAAAAAAACGGTGATTAACCGATTTCATTTCGGCTGTAATGGTCAATTTATCATTCCCAATTGATGAACGTCCGTATCCTGTCATGCTGCAAACCATCTATTTCACATCCAATTCTTTGATCAAATCATAAGAAATGCTCTTTGATTCAGTTCCAAAAGGCTGTTTTCGCATAGATTGCTGTTTTTCATGATAAATGTTGTCCTTTCCTTCCGCTACAATACACTTAATATTTACGAAAAGAGCTTCTAACAAAAGAAAAGGTAATAGACTGAGCTATTACCTTTCGAATTATAGCATATTTTAACTTTTTTTTCTTGTCAAAAGTGATCCTGCCAGCAAAAAAGTTGGAATGGCTGATAATCCAAGCACCAAGAGCCAGTCTCTTGCCATGATTGGCACTGTATGGAAGATCGGCTGCATCGGGGCATAGTAGATCACAACAAGCATCAGCAGCACAGATGAAATAACCGCGCCAACAAGGTAGAGGTTCTCAAACGGATTTCTCAAAAACACAGACCTTTCGCTTCTGCAGTCAAACACATGAATCAACTGAGCCATGACCAATGTTGCAAACGCAATGGTCTGGGCATAAATCAAGTTGTCCGGATCACGGTGATAAACAATCATAAATGCAGCCAGGGTCACAATCCCTATCAGGAATCCCCTTGAAATAACTTTCCATCCAAGCCCCCGTGCAAATACTCCTTCCTTATGATGCCGAGGTTTTCTTTGCATTAAATCTCCCTCTGGCTGATCTAATCCGAGAGCCATCGCAGGCAGACCATCTGTCACAAGGTTGACCCACAGAATCTGGATGGGAACAAGGGGCAGCGGAAGCGCGAGCAGCATGGCAAAAAGCATAACCAGAATTTCCCCGACGTTAGAAGCAAGCAAATATCGGATAAATTTCCTTATGTTCTCATAGATATTCCGTCCTTCTTTAATAGCAAGCTTGATCGTGGCAAAATTGTCATCCACTAATACAAGTGCAGATGCTTCTTTTGCCACATCTGTTCCTGTTATCCCCATTGAAATGCCAATATCAGCAGCTTTTATGGCAGGCGCATCATTTACTCCGTCCCCAGTCATCGCAACGACATGCCCTTTGCTTTGAAGCGCTTTAACAATTTTCAGCTTATGCTCAGGTGATACCCTTGCAAACACATAAATATCGTCGACAATCTGCACAAGCTCTTCATTTGGCATGGCCGACAGAGCTGCCCCATCTATTACTTTTCCATTTGGCGGCAGGAGATCGAGCTGTTTGGCAATGGCTCTGGCCGTATTGACATGGTCACCTGTGATCATCACCGTTTTTATTCCTGCCTGCCTGCATTCTTTCACTGCTTGTTTCACTTCAGGACGCGGCGGATCGATCATTCCCTGAAGGCCTAAGAAAACCAAGTTTTTCTCAACTTCATGCTGATGATAAATGGTTTGTACAGAGATAGGCTTAAAGGCAACCGCAATCGTCCTTAGTGCCTGAGATGCCAGATTGTCGATTGCTTCATTTATTTTTGTTTCATATTTTGAAGATATATAGTGCTGTTTTTCATCCCAAAGCACAAAGTCTAATTTCTGAAGAAGAATATCAGGCGCACCTTTAGTGATGACAAAGCGCTTCCCGTTTTTATCCTCGATGATGACGCTCATCATTTTCCGGATGGAGTCAAATGGGAATTCCTCGATCATTTTAAACTGCTTTGAAAGAGATTCTCTTGAAAGCCCTGCTTTCATCGCAGCTACAACAAGCGCCCCTTCTGTCGGATCTCCGTCCAGAATGTAGTCATCATCTTTCTCATAAATGTTAGCAGTATTGCAAAGCATGCCAAATGTAAGAATTTGCTGAAGGGATTTATTGTCTTTTACTAATACCTTTTGTTCATTGGCGAAGAATTCGCCTTTCGGCTGATAACCTATTCCGCTTAGCTGCCAAGTGCTTCCGCCGGACCATATATGCGTAACGGTCATCTTGTTTTGTGTCATCGTTCCGGTTTTATCTGAACAAATGACGGATGCACAGCCAAGTGTTTCTACAGCAGGCAGCTTTCTGACAATCGATCTTTGCTTGATCATCCTTTGAACCCCTAGTGATAAAGCAACTGTTACGATGGCCGGAAGTCCTTCTGGAATCGCAGCTACAGCAAGAGAAACACCTGCAAGGAACATATCATAGAGCTCATGTCCTTGAATAACTCCGACTGCCACTACTAAGAAAGTTAACGCAAGAGCAACAACAATTAAGATTTTCCCGAGCTGTTCAAGTCTTCTCTGAAGAGGTGTTTCCATCGTCTCGGCAGACTGAAGCAAGTCGGCGATCTGTCCCATCGCCGTATTCATGCCCGTTGCAACAACAACTCCAACCCCATTGCCCCGAGTGACCAAAGTTCCCATGAAGGCCATATTGGTTAAATCCCCAATACCCGCATGACCGTCTGACAGAGCCTTCGTAAATTTAGATACAGGAAGTGACTCTCCCGTTAAAGCAGATTCCTCTATTTCCAGGCTTTTCGCTTCAATCAAGCGGAGATCTGCACCGATTCTGTCCCCGCTCGTAAATTTCACTATATCTCCTGGAACAAGATCCTTCGATTGAATCCTTGTCCATTCGCCTTCTCTAAGTGCCTGAACTTGAGGCGCTGACATCTCTTTTAATGCTTCAAGTGATTTTTCCGCACGCCGCTCCTGAAAAAAACCCAGTATGCCATTAATAAAAACAATGGCAATGATGGCAATGGCATCTATATATTCACCAAGCAAACCCGAAATCAGTGTTGCCGCCAGCAAAACCAGCACCATAAAATCTTTAAACTGCTCCAAAAATAATAAAAATGCTGAAGGTTTTTCAGCTTCCTTAAGTTCATTGAAACCGTGATGCTTCACTCTTTTTTGGACATCTTTTTCCGTTAACCCGTTTTCTCTGCTTGTATTAATTGACTGAAGAACTTCTTCCGGTCCAATTTCATGCCATTTCATGAATTTTTTTTACACCTCTCAATACGTGGAATAGTTGGACAATCTCTTATAATGTCAATTTATTCAGCCCTGTCCAAAAAAATGCTATAATAATTTGAATGTGGAGATTTGATCCAACTTACCTATAGAAAAGGGTGCTTGCGATGTCATTTGATGGCATGTTTACATATGCGATAACAGAAGAATTGAAAAGAGATCTGGAAAATGGAAGAATCTCAAAGATCCATCAGCCGTATAAAAATGAACTGATTTTCATCATCCGGGCAAATGGGGGCAATCACCGTCTCCTGCTGTCAGCCCATCCAAGCTATGCAAGAATTCACTTAACAACAGAAAGCTATGAAAATCCGAGTGAACCTCCAATGTTCTGCATGCTGCTCAGAAAGCATCTCGAAGGCGGAGTCATCGAAAAAATCGGACAAATCGAATTAGAACGGATTTTGTACATTGATGTGAAAGGCAGAAATGAAATCGGCGACGTTACTTATAAGCGCCTGATTATTGAAATAATGGGCAGACACAGCAACATTATTCTAATCGACCGTGACCGCAATATGATTCAGGACAGCATTAAGCACATCTCCCCTGCTGTTAATCGCCACCGCACGATTATGCCGGGACAGGAATATGTTCTGCCTCCTGAGCAGAATAAACTGAATCCCTTTGAAGCGACAGAAGAAACGATTTTGCGCAAAGTTGATTTCAATTCAGGAAAATTAGATCAGCAGCTAATGCAGCAGTTTGCCGGAATCTCACCTCTTTTTGCAAAAGAAATCCTGTTCAGGGCAGGCCTTGCAAGCAGGATTAGCCTGCCGGAATCCTTTTTAAAGCTTGTTTCTGAGATCAAGAATAATGAAATCTCAGCATCTATGATTGAAACAAGTGATAAAGACTATTTCTATATTGTTCCGCTTACTCACTTAAACGGGACGAGCAAGGTTTTCCCTTCAATTTCTGAGATGCTTGACCGCTATTATTATGGAAAAGCAGCCCGTGACAGAGTAAAGCAGCAAGGCAATGATCTTGAACGATTTGTACAAAATGAACTGAAGAAAAATAAAACAAAAATCAAAAAGCTGCAAGCGACGCTTAAGGATGCAGAAAAAGCAGAGAAATACAAGCTTCGCGGTGAGCTGATTACAGCTAATATGTATGCAATAAAACGCGGGGATAAAACGGCTGATGTCATAAACTATTATGACGGAGAAATGGTCAGCATTACCTTGAACCCGCAAAAGACACCGTCTGAAAATGCACAGGCATATTTCCAAAAATACAACAAGGCGAAAAAATCGGTTGCTTTTGTTGAAGAACAAATCAGACTTGCAGAAAATGAAATCCTCTATTTTGAAAACGTGTTTCAGCAAATTGAATCCGCTTCTCCGAAGGACATCGAAGAGATTAGAGAAGAATTGATGGACGGCGGCTATTTAAAGAAAAAACAAGCAAAAGGAAATAAAAAGAATAAGCCGGCAAAAATAATCCTTGAAAAATATGCGGCAACTGACGGAACGGAAATTCTTGTCGGAAAAAACAACAAGCAAAACGATTACTTAACAAACAAAACAGCAGCACGGGATGATATTTGGCTCCATACAAAAGACATACCAGGCTCTCATGTTGTTATCCGAAGCCAGGAACCAAGCGAGGAAACGATCTTAGAGGCAGCAAATCTTGCAGCTTATTTCAGTAAAGCAAAAGGATCAAGCTCTGTCCCGGTTGATTTCACAAAAATACGGAATGTCAAAAAGCCGAATGGATCTAAACCTGGTTTCGTCATTTATGACAACCAGCAGACCGTGTATGTGACGCCAGATCCGGATTTGGTCATTAAATTGAGAAAAGCATAGACTCTTTATGAGTCCATGCTTTTTTTTGCAAGCTGAATTAATAGTCTTTTCTTTTCATCCTGACTAAGATCGGCAGCTTTTATTTTTTCACGTTCTTTAAAGAGTTCTTCTAAGAGATCAAAAAACGCATCATCAAACTGATCAATAAATTGCTTCGATAAATTTTTGGCGAGAGTCGGACTTGCGCCGCCGGTGGACACAGCAAGTGTCAATCTTCCGCGCTGATGAAAAGAAGGAACTTGAACATTGCCAAGCTCTGACTCACCGGCAAGGTTGACAAGCTGATGTTCGCCCGCCTTCCTTGCCGCCCAGGCATTCACTTCTTTGCTGTCAGTTGCAGCAACAATTATGAATGCTTCATGTAAATCATCTATATCTGCTTCTTTTTGCTTCCACTCAATTTGTGATTGAGCGTGGAGGAGGCTGATTTCTTCGATCACGTGCGGACTGATCACCTTTATTTTTGCACCCTGCTTTAAAAATACAGAAAGTCTTCTATATGCAATTTTCCCGCCGCCGATGACGATAACCAGGCGATTTCGGACATCAACCATTAATGGCAGCATTGCATGTATCTCCATATCTGAAGGTGTATTTTGAATCATGATTATTGATTGCGGCCTGCACTCTCTCGGCAAATACTTGTTCAACTTCAGAGTCATAGCCCAGATACCGGCAGAGCTTGATTTTTTCATGGTCAAGCTTTTCAGCCTTTGTCTGAATTTCCCTCATAAGCAGCCCGGTAAATAATAAATAGGGAACAAGGAAAACCGTTTTCTCTTTGAAAAGCGAAAGGTTTGAAAGCATCTCATCAAGACTCGGTTTTGCAGCAGTCAGAAAGCAGATTTCCACATTGCTAACACCGGCCTCACTCTTTACAAGTTCACTTATGGCAGTCAAATCTCTTACTACGTCCGGGTCTGAGCTGCCTCGTCCAATCAGAACGATGATCGATTCAGCATCTGGTCTTCCCTGTTCATAGATTCGGTTCGTAATGCTTTTTGCCATCTTTTGGTGCACGCCGATAGGCAGGCCATATGTAACAGCAACTTCCGGATGATTATCTGCAGCCTTTTTCACTTCCAGAGGAATGTCCTCTTTTGCATGAACAGCCGTAAGCAATAATAATGGCACAACGGCAACATGGGTGGCCCCTTGCCTGATGCAGGAAGCGAACCCTTCTTCAATAGAAGGCTCAGCCAGTTCAAGAAATGAGATTTCCTGAATATCAGCATGAATATGCTTTTGCGTTCTCTCGATAAAAGCAATGGCCTCATCACAGGCTTCTTTCACACGGCTGCCATGGCAAACATATAATACAGCTTGTTTCATTTTATAACGCCTCGCTGATTGGAGATGAAGTCTGCATTTTCTCTTCAAACCATTTAATCTTTTCGCGGTAGCGGACTACTTCTCCGATAATAATCATACTTGGATTTTTTATATTCTCTTCACGGACAACATCCAGGATATTTTCAAGTGTGCCTGTGACCGTTTTCTGAACATCTGTTGTTCCCCAGTGTACCAGCGCAACAGGCGTTTCTTTGCTTTTTCCATTTTTCAAGAGCTGCTCCTGAATATATGGAAGATTGCCGACGCCCATATAAATCGCTAACGTATCTATGCCTTTTGCCAGGCTTGCCCATTTCTCATCTTCTTTTTCATCATTTTTGTGATGGCCTGTTACAAAAGCAACGCTTGCACTTGCGTCCCTGTGCGTGACAGGAATTCCTGCATAGGCAGCCGCTGCTATGCCCGAGGTAATGCCAGGCACAATTTCAAATGGAATCTTCTGTTTTGCAAGTGCTTCTGCTTCTTCTGCACCGCGCCCGAATACAAACGGATCTCCCCCTTTTAAACGGGTCACGATCTTGCCGCTTTTCGCATAACGGATTAAGAAGTGATGAATCGTTTCCTGCTTCATTAAATGATAGTCAGGAAGCTTGCCGCAATAGATGAGATCTGCTTCCTTTTTAGCATAGGAAAGCAATTCTTTATTAACCAGGCGATCATACAAAATAACATCTGCCTGCTGGATGCATTTGATGGCTTTGAGCGTGATCAGCTCAGGATCACCGGGTCCCGCTCCAACTAAATAGACCTTTCCCATGGATAGACTCTCCTTACTAACACGCAAATGTCCCGCGCTTCATTTTGAGACAGATATCTTCATTAATGATTTGATATTCTTATAGATTAATATATCAATAAATTCTAACTTTTTGCGGATTTTTTCTTGGATATTCAGCTCTTAGTAGAAAACCTTTAAATTAAACCCTTCTCAATTAAAGTTTTCGTCAATTGTTTGACACAGTCTTCTATTGAATATTTTTCTGTATCCAATACAATTTCAGGGTTCGCAGGCTCTTCATACGGTGCGCTGATTCCTGTAAAATGTTTGATTTCTTCATTTCTCGCTTTTTTATAAAGCCCTTTAGGATCGCGTTTTTCGCATTCTTCAATCGAACATTTAATATAGACCTCGAGGAATTCATCCTTTTCAACCAATTCTCTTACAAGGTCGCGGTCAGCACGGTAAGGAGAGATAAAAGCAGTTAAGACGATTTGTCCGCTTTCAACAAACAGTTTCGAAACTTCTCCAATCCGTCTGATATTTTCCTTGCGGTCTGTCTCATTAAAGCCAAGATCCTGATTCAGGCCATGGCGGACATTATCCCCATCAAGAACAAATGCCTGAGTGCCGCGGTCAAATAAAGTCCGTGCAAAAGCGTTCGCAACAGAAGATTTGCCGGATGCTGACAGCCCTGTAAACCAAAGTATAAAACTCTGGTGCTTATTTTTATCTCTTCTCTCTTGTTTTGAAATAGAGGATTCGTGCCATACAATATTGCTGCTCATCGCTGTTTCTCCCTTCTTATGAAACGACTTCTTTTTTAAGTCCGTTTATTAACACCTCAATGACTTCTGGACGGCTGAACGTGCTTGGCGGAACTTCGCCATTTCTAAGCATTTGCCTTACCTTTGTTCCAGATAGAATGATATGTGCCGAGCTGTCATGAGGACAAGTTTTCGTTGTCGCCATTCCTTCGCATTTGCTGCAGTAGAAGCTGTGATCGAATTTCAGCGGCTTAATTCCAAGCTCCTGCTCCTCAAACTGATCAAAAATCTTCTGGGCATCATAAGTTCCGTAGTAATCACCTACACCGGCGTGGTCTCTTCCTACAATAAAATGAGTGCAGCCGTAATTTTTACGGACAATGGCATGGAAGATGGCTTCTCTTGGTCCGGCATATCTCATCGCTGCAGGGAAGACGCCAAGCTCAACCCGTTCTTCCGGATAGTAATTTCTTAGAAGAACCTCATAGCTCTCCATTCTGATTTCGGCTGAAATGTCATCTGATTTTGTTTCCCCTACAAGCGGATTTAAAAATAATCCATCTACTGTTTCAAGGGCTGATTTCTGGATATATTCATGAGCTCTGTGAACCGGGTTTCTCGTTTGGAATCCAACGACAGTCTTCCAGCCTTTGCTTTTGAAAATTTCACGAGTTTCAATTGGATCGAACGTGTATTGCTTAAACGGCTTTTCAGGTCGTTTCAGCAGTGTAATTTTGCCGCCTACATAAACATCTTCCCGCTCATGCATTTTTTTTACGCCAGGATGGGCAAGGTCTGCCGTTCCATAAACGTTTATTGCTTCAATTGCTTTGTCTGGTTCATAAACATCCTCAACCTGTATCAGGCCATATACCTCTCCTTTGTATAGCAGTCTTGCTTTTTCTCCGACTATTAATCTCTCAGCCGTTTCCTTGGAAACAGGCAATGTAATCGGGATGCTCCAGACAGTCCCTGAGGCAAGTCTCATCTCATTTACGACCTGCTCATAATCTTTCTGTGAAAGAAATCCTTCAAGCGGGCTGTATGCTCCAATTCCGATTAATTCCAAATCACTTAATGCCATTGCATCAATTTCAATTTGTGCGTGAATCTCCTGATATTTTTCCTCTGGGTTATATGCTTGTATTAGTAATCCACCGTGCGGCTGTAAACTCATGATTATATTTCCTCCTAAACATACCATTTTAATTGGTTTTAACGTTAAATGCCCCCGCCTTCTTCATGTACAGCCCGCTTTTCCTCTTTGATGGCCTTCATCAAACTGAGGGCCCCTAAAGTTGCAAGCATGACACTGACAAGAACGGTTATTGAGTAAAGATCACTTTCTAAAAATAATTTAACTAAGAAATAAGAAATGGCCAGTGAAAACAGAGGTGAAACAATCCATATGCGGACAATCTT
Source organism: Peribacillus frigoritolerans (assembly GCF_004358755.1). Classification (GTDB taxonomy): domain Bacteria; phylum Bacillota; class Bacilli; order Bacillales; family Bacillaceae; genus Bacillus_P. Next base: position 40,241 of record NZ_SMZY01000002.1, read on the forward strand.
CTTCACGATGTGCTTATGAAGAATGTCGCTTCCGTTTTTCGCCATTCCAAGACCGATAATCGCTGATGATGTGACCTGAGTGAGCGGAACCGGCAATCCGAAAATCGAACTGATAATGACGAGACCGGCACCAGTTCCCGAGATTAAAATCCCTTCAGGCTTTGAATATCTGGTAATCTTCTTGCCATTTGTCTCCAGTACTTTTTTTCCGAGGAAAATGGCTCCTAGTGCTACAAATGCCCCTCCGATCCAGGTTCCTTTTGAAACGGAGATCAAATCTGCTCCCACCAGAGGACCAATTGCATTCGCGACATTATTCATTCCCGCTGAGAAGGCTTCAAGAAACCCTGCAAGAATTAATATGCCGGTAAGCCATGGACGATCATGCAAAAACCCTTTATTCTGCAGCGTATACAGCCCTTTGCCGAATATCCAGGCTAAACCGAAAGCTGCAACAGGAACGATCACCCAAAACATCATAATAATCAGCAGTGAATTGACAAACAGCACCTGATACGCAATCCCGACTCCTACTACCGCCCCTACCGTAACTTCACTGGTAGAAAGCGGAATGCCGAGCAAGTTTGCAAAAAACAGGGAGCTTGTCGCAGAAAAAATGATAATCAGCACGATTTTCACATTAATAATGTCCTGGGGTATGATGCCTCCGCTGATTGTCTTTACAACTTCTCCGCCTCCGAGCACCGCTCCGGCAAAGACCCCGGCAGCACATATGAATAGGGCATGCCTTGCTTTTGGGACTGCACCTGACCCGTAAGCAACACCCATCGAGGCAGCAGCACCGCTTGCCCCTATATTCATTGCAAAAAAGAGACTGATGGCAAGAGCCGCTAATTCAAGCACGGCGCCTGCTCCTTATCCATGTAATCCGCATTCTGTTTTACCTTGCCCGCTCCATCTTCCGGAACGCAAATCATCAGCATTAAACGCAGGTGCGGTGCAGTGAGAGCAGCCAATGCTCGGGTAGCCCCTGTCATGCAGAGGGTTATAAGGCAAATCATTTTTGTGAACGTACCGCCACACATCTTTCCAGGTCCAGTGAATCAGCGGACAAATTTTCACCGACTGAAATTTATCATCCCGGTTAATAAATTGAACATGTTTCCTTGTTTCTGACTGTTCTCTGCGCAGTCCCGAGATCCATGCTTCAGATTCAGATAACGTCTCGTTCAGAGGCTGAAGCTTTCTGATTTGGCAGCATTTATTCGGGTTGGTTTCCCAAAGTTTATCTCCATGTTCCGCTGCCTGTTCCTCTAATGTGAGTTCCGGCTTCTTCATCACGATATTCAGGCTTGGATATTTTTCCTTTACCCGGTCGATCGTTTCATATGTTTCTTTAAAATGAACATCCGTATCCAGAAAAACAATGGTTGCATCCGGCTCTACTTTTGAAATTAAATCAACAAGCACAATCCCTTCTATTCCAAAGCTGCAGGCATAAACAATCTCATTGCCGTAATGACTGTAGCTCCACTTTAAAACGTTTAATGCGCCTTTATAAGTGTCGTCAACTTCAAAGTCAGCTGCTGGCTCCTGCCAGGTTTCATACGTAAGCATGTAAATTCTTCCCCTCTATCAGCCAGGTCCCGTTAAAAAAGACATTTTAACAGAATGACGGAACCCGTACAGTGTTAAAATGCCTCTAGTTTATCTAGTCAGCACATTATTTAATTCTTACTTTTTCGTTCTTCTCAAGCTGAATCACTTTGCCGTCCTGAACAATCAATGTGACAGAACCATAATTCATCGTTTTCAGCATTTCCCTTAATCTTTCGAAGACGAGTTCAAGCTGTTCTTCCTTTCCCACTGCAGTCCCCCATTTCCTTTCTTATCCGCTCTTTTTTTCTGAGAAATGCACCGCAATCTGAGAATGTAAAAAAGCCTTCCAACTTGAAAGACTGTTCAGGTAATGTACCTTATCTTTCAAAATGGGTTTACATTTTGCTGGATTTAGCACCTTGCCAAACGCAGGTTGCCGGGCTTCGCAGGGCCAGATCCCTTCGCCTCTCTGGATAAGTTTATTATATTTTTCTAAATTTTATCACAATTAGCCGTCCTGTCAACCCTAGTTTTTCGATCGGAATTAAAAAAAATATATTTCGCAGTGAGACATAGTGCTAAAATTTCGAATAAGGAATAAAGTTTGTGGTATAAAAAATATTTTCCAAGAGGTGATACAAATTCTGATTCCATCCATTATGACCCTTTTCACTTTCGTCATAGGCGGATTTTCATTAGCTTATGCCATTGTATCTCTTGATGATCATCATATTTTCCAAAAAATCAAAAATGAACAATCCGGACTTTTTTGGATATTTGGCTTGATTGGCTATGCGAGCTTCTCGTTTTGCAAAAGATTTCTTAAAGAAGCGTGGCTGATAAAAGTGTTCCGAACTGGTTATCTGCTTATAAGTCTTGTTTCGATTCTATTTTCGATTTTGATTTGGATATAAAAAAGCAAAGCCAGAATGACTTTGCTTTTTTTGCCTATTAAACAGTCATCCATGCTTCATTTGCCGGATTTTCGCGCCATTTTTTCAGCTTTTCCAGATCTACTTTTTCAATGGATCCCTTATTCAGAGCTACATCAATCAATGAAGAGTAATCGGTAAGAGATACAGCATGAATGCCTGCTTCTGCAAGCATTTCTGCGCCTTTTTGCAGTTCATACGTGAAGATGGAGACAACTCCTATAACTTCACACCCTGCCTCCCGCAGAGCCTGAACAGCCGTAATAACGCTTCCTCCTGTTGAGATTAAATCCTCAACGACTACAACTTTTTGACCTTCATGCACTTTCCCTTCGATTTGATTGCCTTTTCCATGGCCCTTCGGCTTGCTTCTCACATAGCACATCGGCAAATTAAGAAGATCGCTTACCCATGCAGCATGCGGAATACCGGCTGTTGCCGTTCCTGCAATTATTTCAGCTTTTGGGTACTCTTCCCTGATCAGCTTTGTCAGCCCCTCTGCAATGTCTTTTCTGACTTCAGGATAGGATAACGTTAAACGATTGTCGCAATAGATTGGAGATTTGAGGCCGCTGGACCATGTAAATGGCTCATTTGGACTTAAAAATACGGCTTCAATTTTTAACAGCTGCTCAGCAATTTGATGTTTCATACAGGCAGACCCTCCCATGCGTTTTTCATTTGTAAGTATGCTTTCAGCGGATCATCCGCTTTTGTGATGCTTCTGCCGACAACAATGGCAGTTGAACCAAGCTCCCTCGCCTTATATGGCGTTGCCACTCTCACTTGATCATTAACTGAGTCTTCCGCCATGCGGATTCCAGGTGTAATGGTTTTAAAAGAACGATTCAAATGTTGATAGATTTCTGGTACTTCAAGTGAAGAACAGACAATCCCATCGAGTCCGCTCTCATTTGCCGATTTTGCATAGTGCAGAACAGTTTCATTGAGGCTTTTATCGATGAGCAGTTCATGTTTAAGCATGGACTCTGATGTGCTTGTTAATTGCGTGACAGCAATACAGTCAGGCCTTTTTGCCCCTGCCCGCGTTCCTGATTCCAGCCCTTCTATCGCAGCCTGCATCATCGCGCTTCCCCCTGCAGCATGAACATTGACAAGATCCACTTCAAGCTTTGCAAGTCCTTTCATAGCCTGCTTGACTGTCTGCGGAATATCATGGAGCTTCAAATCAAGAAAAATGTTATGGCCGTCTGATTTAAGCTGATTGATAATCGCAGGACCTTCCTGATAAAACAGCTCCATTCCAACTTTTACATAAAGCTTTTGATCAGGCAGCTTTTTTAAAAATCCGTCCACTTCTTTTCCGTCCGGAAAATCAAGCGCGATGATAAGCGGTCTCACGTTCATTTTTCCAGCTCCTTCCGATGCATTCTGAAATATGTTCAAATCCATATTCTTTTAATGTTTGAGGCAGTTGTTCGATGATTTCAGGACATACAAACGGATTTACAAAGTTTGCTGTTCCGACAGCGACTGCACTTGCACCTGCATACATAAATTCAAGGACATCTTCAGCTGTCTGCACGCCTCCCATGCCGATAATCGGAATGGAAACAGCCTGGCTTACTTCATACACCATTCTGATTGCGACAGGCTTGATGGCAGGGCCAGATAATCCGCCGGAGCGGTTGGCGAGAATTGGTTTTGCCGTTCTCATGTCGAGCCTCATCCCAAGCAGCGTATTAATCATCGTTAAACCGTCAGCACCGGCGTTTTCAATCGCTTTGGCGATTTCAACAATGTTGCTTACATTTGGAGAAAGCTTCACATAGACAGGCACCTCTGATACTTCTTTTACTGCCCTTGTCAATGAGGCGGCAATCTCAGGGTTCGTTCCGAAAGCAATTCCTCCCGTTTTTACATTCGGGCAAGAGATATTCAGTTCAATTGCGCGTACATTTTTTGCCCTGCTGATTTCTCTTGCTACTTCAACATAATCCTCCTGTGCGGAGCCCGCTACATTTGCAATAATCGGCACGTCATAAGACTCTAGCCAGGGAAGCTCTTGTTCAAGGACTCCCTTGAGGCCCGGATTTTGAAGGCCAATGGCATTCAGCATGCCTGCTTCTGTTTCCGCCACTCTTGGCGTCGGGTTGCCAAAGCGTGCTTCTGCCGTGGCAGCTTTAATCATAATCGCACCAAGACTGCTTATATCGTACAGGTTTGCAAATTCTTTACCGAAGCCAAAGCAGCCTGAGGCCGGCATAACCGGATTTTTCAGGGATAAACCGGGCAATTCAATGTTCAGCATGATAAAAGCACCTCCCCGGCTTTAAATACTGGACCGTCGCTGCACACTTTTTTATAAGAAGTGCCAGCAGGATCATCAGCTGTATGACAAACACATGCGAAGCATGCGCCAATTCCGCAGCCCATCCGTTCTTCAAGTGACAGAAAGACAGGCTTGTCAGGAAACAGTCTCTCTATGTTTGCAAGCATCGGAGTGGGTCCGCAGGAAAATATAGCATCAAAAGCGAGTTCATATTCTTTAATCAAATCTGTGACGAATCCCTGCATTCCATAAGTGCCGTCTACAGTCGTTACATAAGTATCTCCAAGCTTTTGAAACTCTTTTTCATAGAAAACGTGCTCTTTTGACTGAAAGCCCAGAACATGCTTGACCGTCACCCCTCTTTCAATCAGGCGTCTTGACAGTTCATATAAAGGAGGCACGCCGATCCCGCCTCCGACAAGAAGGGCTGTATCGCCTTTTTCCATCTGTTTTGGATCAAATCCATTCCCGAGCGGTCCAAGTACATCAACAAGCTCGCCATTCTTTCTTGCAGAAAGGAGCTTCGTGCCTGCTCCTTCTGCTCTGTATATCATGGTAAATTCCTGATTCTCTTTATCTATTTTCGCTATGCTGATCGGTCTTCTTAATAACGGTGAGGCCGTCTCTGAAACTTTTACATGTACAAACTGTCCTGGCTGATTCATGTGATCAACTAAACTGCCTTTTAATGTGATTTCATAAATGCCTGCTGCCAATTCCCTGTGATCTGCAATCGTCATCCATTCTTTTTGTATCAAGCGTATGTCACCTCTTTGCTGATAGCGCGCTTTGGCATTTCATCTGTTGAGAAGGTCATGGACTCAAGCACTCTTAATATCGCTTTTGTCGTATCGAGCGAAGTTAAGCACGGAATGCCGTTTTCTACAGATTCACGGCGGATTCGGAATCCATCCCGCTGCGGCTGTTTTCCTTTTGTCAGGGTATTGATGACAAACTGTGCTTCGCTTGTGCGGATGATATCAAGCATGTTTGGCGCCTCGCTGCCGATTTTATTCACAATCTTTGCAGAAACTCCATTGGCATGAAGGTATTCCGCCGTTCCGCTTGTCGCCATAATCTGATAGCCGATGGCGCTGAAGCGTCTTGCAACTTCAAGACCTTCTTCTTTATCTTTATCTGCAATCGTCAGCAGAACCTGTCCGTAATTCTGCACTTTCATTCCGGATGCAATCAGGCCTTTATACAGAGCTTTTTCAAGCGTTGTATCCTTACCCATGACTTCCCCGGTAGATTTCATTTCAGGGCCGAGTGTAATATCGACTCTGCGCAGCTTTTCGAATGAGAATACCGGAACTTTCACAAAGACGCCGGCACTCTCAGGCTGAATGCCTGTTTCATAGCCAAGTTCATGAAGTGTTTTTCCTAAAATCACCTTTGTAGCAAGATTCGCCATTGGGACTCCCGTAATCTTGCTTAAAAATGGAACCGTGCGGCTTGATCTTGGGTTTACCTCAAGCACATAAACTTCATTTTTGTAGATAACAAACTGGATATTCAGCAATCCTTTAATATTTAATCCTTTGGCAAGAGCAATTGTTCTTTCTATAATCGTTTCCTTTATTTCTGCAGACAGAGTTTGCGGCGGATAGACGGCAATTGAGTCGCCTGAGTGAACGCCTGCACGTTCGATGTGTTCCATAATTCCTGGAATAAAGACCGTTTCGCCGTCTGAGATCGCGTCTACTTCGATTTCTTTTCCGGTTAAATATTTGTCAATGAGAACGGGATGCTGCGGATTTACTTTTACCGCATTTTTCATATAATGCAGCAGATCTTTTTCTTCATATACAATTTCCATTGCCCGGCCGCCGAGAACATAGGATGGTCTAACTAATACCGGGTAGCGGATCTCAGCTGCAATTTTAACTGCTTCTTCAACAGAAGCGGCGGTTTTACCCAGCGGCTGAGGGATGTTCAGCTTGCCTAATGTGTACTCAAACTTATCTCTGTTTTCAGCGCGGTCCAAGTCTTCAAGGGATGTGCCAAGGATCTGCACGCCTCTTGCTTCAAGCTCTTCTGCTAGATTAATAGCTGTCTGTCCGCCAAATTGAACGACTACGCCGCGTGGTTTTTCAAGTTCTACAATATGCATGACATCTTCTGCAGTCAGCGGTTCAAAGTAAAGCTTATCTGAGATGCTGAAGTCTGTAGAAACCGTCTCAGGGTTATTGTTGATAATGATAGCCTCATACCCGGCTTCTTTGATGGCCCATACAGAATGTACCGTTGCATAATCAAATTCCACACCTTGACCGATTCGAATCGGTCCTGAACCAAGGACAATCACACTTTCTTTGTTTGTTACAGCAGATTCGTTTTCATCTTCGTACGTGCCGTAGAAGTAAGGAGTTTCTGATTCGAACTCGGCTGCACATGTATCAACAGTTTTGAAAACCGGGAACAGCTTCAGCTGTTTTCTGTATTCATAGACTTCACGTTCTGTCATGTTCCAGAGCCTTGCGATTGCAATATCCGAGAAGCCCATTTTTTTGGCTTGCTTTAAGACATCAGCATCAAGCTTTGCTTCTTTCAGCACATTTTCAAACTTGATGATTTTTTCTATTTTCACTAAGAAGAACAGATCGATCGCACTCCACTCATGAATTGTTTCAATGGATACCCCTCTTCTGATTGCTTCTGAAAGATAGAATAACCGTTCGTCTCCTGCTTTTCTGATTCTCTTTTCGATCAGTTCATTGCTGAATTCATCAGCATTTTTCAGATCCAGATGATACTCATCTGATTCAAGTGAACGTACAGCTTTCAGCAATGATTCTTCAAATGTTCTGCCGATCGCCATTACTTCTCCTGTCGCCTTCATTTGAGTGCCAAGGCGGCGGTTTGCTGACTCAAACTTGTCAAAAGGCCATCTCGGAATTTTCGTCACGATGTAGTCAAGTGCAGGCTCAAAGCAAGCATACGTCTTGCCAGTAACAGGGTTCATCATTTCGTCAAGCGTCAAACCGACAGCGATTTTAGCTGCAAGCTTTGCAATCGGATAGCCAGTTGCTTTTGAAGCAAGCGCAGACGATCTGCTGACGCGCGGATTGACCTCGATGATGTAATATTGAAAGCTGTTTGGATCAAGTGCGAGCTGAACGTTGCAGCCGCCTTCAATTTGCAGAGCCCGGATGATTTTAAGGGAAACATTCCGGAGCATCTGATACTCGCGGTCGCTTAAAGTCTGACTTGGTGCAACGACGATTGAGTCACCTGTGTGAATGCCGACAGGATCGATGTTTTCCATGTTGCAGACCACAATCGCGCTGTCATTTTTATCGCGCATTACTTCATATTCAATCTCTTTAAAGCCTGCGATGCTTTTTTCAAGAAGACATTGAGTGACTGGGCTGTACTTTAATCCGCTTGTTACGATTTCAATCAGCTCTTCTTCGTTCGAACAGATACCGCCGCCTGTTCCGCCAAGGGTATAGGCTGGTCTTACAATAACGGGATAACCTACTCTATCTACAAAAGTGAACGCTTCTTCAAGGTTATGCACAATGTCACTTTCAGGCACAGGTTCACCAAGTTCGTTCATTAATTGGCGGAATAGATCACGGTCTTCCGCTTTTTGAATCGCGCTGAGCTTTGTTCCTAAGATTTCAACTTGGCACTCTTCAAGCACACCGGCATTTGCAAGCTCTACTGCCATATTCAATCCGGTTTGTCCTCCAAGTGTCGGGAGAAGGGCATCCGGTCGTTCTTTTCGGATGATTTTTGTTAAAAATTCCACTGTTAAAGGTTCAATGTAGACTTTATCCGCCATTTCGGTATCCGTCATGATCGTGGCCGGATTGGAGTTTACAAGAATAACCTCATAGCCTTCTTCTTTTAAAGCAAGGCAGGCTTGAGTTCCGGCATAATCAAACTCTGCCGCCTGGCCAATAATGATCGGACCTGAACCTATTACTAGAATTTTTTTAATGTCTACGCGTTTTGGCATACTTTGACCCCTTCTTTCTTGTGAGTTTCAATCATGTCGATAAATTGATCAAAAAGTCCGTTTGCATCTTCAGGTCCTGGTGATGCTTCCGGGTGGTATTGAACCGTAAATGCAGGAAGTTCTTTATGTTTAAGGCCTTCAACTGACCCATCATTCAGCGCAATATGTGTTACTTCAAGATCAGTTGCAGCAACTGAATCAAGAGTGACAGTGTAGCCGTGATTTTGAGAGGTCATCGCAATTTTCCCTGTAGCTAAATCTTTGACAGGATGATTTGAACCGCGATGTCCGAATTTCATTTTTTCAGTGTTTGCTCCTCCTGAGAGCGCGAAAAGCTGGTGGCCAAGACAAATTCCGAATAACGGAATTTTCCCGAGCACTCCGTTGATCATATCGAGTGCATGCGGCACATCTTTTGGATCCCCAGGTCCATTTGAAAGCATAATGCCGTCTGGATTCAATTGAAGGATTTCTTCTGCTGTCGTTGTGTGCGGAACAACAACGACGTCACAATCGCGCTTATTGAGCTCGCGCAAAATGCCATGCTTCATTCCAAAGTCCACCAATGCAACTCTGCAGCCGCGTCCCGGACTCGGATAAGATGTTTTTGTTGAAACGGTTTCCACTTGGTTGGTTGGAAGGTTTGCTGCTTTTAATTTTGCAAGCACTGCCTCCGTATCTGCATTCTCTGAGCAAAAAGCCCCTTTCAGGGTTCCGTATGTCCGGATAATCCTTGTGAGTTTACGAGTGTCGATTCCTGCTAAGCCAGGTATCTTTTTGAGTTTAAAATACTCATCAAGTGAATACTCGCTTCTGAAGTTTGATGGTACTTCACATAATTCTTTTACGATAAACCCATTAATGAAAGGCGAGATGGTTTCAAAATCATCGCGGTTAATTCCATAGTTTCCGATAAGCGGATAAGTAAGTGTGACAATTTGTCCGCAATAGGATGGGTCAGATAAAATTTCCTGATAACCTGTCATTCCAGTGTGAAAAACGATTTCCCCAATCGTATCTTCTTCGCTTCCAAATCCTTGTCCTGTGAAAATGGTTCCGTCTTCGAGAATTAGATGTCTGATCATGCGTTTACTCTCTCCTTTTCCCAAACTAGCTGTCCTTGTGCGATTGTTGCAATTGGCCATCCTTTGCATTTCCATCCTCCAAACGGAGTGTTCTTTCCTTTTGACAGGAATGCTTCAGGATCAATTACTTTTACTTCCTCTAAGTCAATGATTGTAAGATCTGCCGGACTGCCAACTTCTAATTTTCCATATGGAAGGTTAAAAGCTTTACTCGGCTTAATTGTCAGATAGTCGATAAGCTGCTTCAGCGTCCATTCGTTCGACTCTACAAATCGTGTATACAGCAGCGGAAATGCGGTCTCCAAACCTACGATTCCAAATGGAGCAAGCTGCATGGTTCCTGCTTTTTCCTCTTTTGTATGCGGAGCATGGTCTGTTGCTATAAAATCGATGGTTCCGTCAAGAAGTGCTTCAATTAGAGCTTCCTTGTCATCACTTCCGCGCAGCGGCGGATTCATTTTGTAGTTCGTATCAAGTTCAGGAATATCACTGTCGCAAAGCAGCAGGTGATGAGGCGTAACTTCAGCCGTGACGTTGATGCCCGCTTTCTTCGCATCCCTCACCACTCTTACAGATTCCTTTGTGCTGATGTGACAGACATGATAATGACAGCCTGCTGCTTCTGCAAGCAATACATCTCTCGCAATGTGGACCGCCTCACACACGGATGGAATACCGTTTATGCCATTTCTTTTTGCAAATTCTCCGTCATGCAAAGCTCCCTTATAAATCAGCGAGTTGTCTTCACAGTGTGCAACAATGCTCACTCCAAGCGCGGCTGCTTTTTTCATTGCCTCAAACATTATGCCGGCTGACTGCACTCCTACACCGTCGTCTGTAAAAGCAAACGCCCCGGCCTGGTTTAATCCCTCAAAGTCTGTCAGCTCTTTCCCTGCCTGGCGTGTTGTAATAGATGCGTATGGCAGCACACGGACCGAAGCTGTTTCTTTAATGCGGCTTTGCAGCCAGTTCATTTGTTCAGGATGATCCGGCACTGGTTTCGTGTTAGGCATCGCGGCAACCGTTGTGAACCCTCCCGCTGCAGCTGCTTTTGTGCCAGTTTCAATGGTTTCCTTATGCTCTCCTCCCGGTTCTCTCAGATGGATATGTAAATCGACAAAACCAGGAGAAACAAGATTGCCTTTAGCATCAATGAGACGTGCCGTTTCATGCTTGATATTTTCTTCTATTTGAACAATGATTCCATCCTGAATCAGGATATCCGTTTTTTTCTCTGCACCGCTGTTATCTAAAATACGTCCATTTTTAATGATAAAATGCATAAGTATTTTCCTCCTCGCTTAATTTGGCACTTTCTAAAGCCCGCTTCAGTACGGCCATTCGGATAAAAACGCCATTTTCCATTTGCTTGAAAATCCTTGATTTTCTGCTCTCAACCAGCCCGCCTGCAATTTCTACTCCGCGATTTACCGGTGCAGGGTGCATAATGATGGCATTCGGCTTCATGTTTTTTTCTCTTTCAATAGTTAATCCAAACTTGCGGTGATAGTCTGAAAGGCCATCATTTTCACCGTGATGTCTCTCATGCTGAATTCTAAGCAGCATCACAACATCGGATCTCTCTATCGCTTCATCTGTCGGTACGTATTGTCCGAACTCATTTGATGGATCTCTCCATTCCTCCGGCCCTGAGAGTAAAACGTTTGCTCCGAGACGCTTCAGCACTTCTGCATTTGACCGCGCTACCCGGCTATGTTTGATATCTCCGTGAATGGAGATTGTCAGGCCTTCAAATTGTTTGAACTCCTGCTGAATCGTAAGAAGATCAAGCAGAGACTGTGTCGGGTGATGACCGCATCCGTCTCCGGCATTCAATATCGGAATCTTTACTTTATCTTGCAATTCAGTAAAGTACTCATCGTTTGGATGTCTGATAACAACTGCGTTTGCTCCAATTGCCTCAAGTGTCCTTACCGTATCGTACAAGGTTTCTCCTTTTTGAACACTGGAGTGAGAGGCGTCGAAATTGAGAACATTCAGTCCGAGTCTTTTTTCTGCAACTTCAAAGCTGAATCTTGTTCGTGTGCTTGGTTCAAAAAACAGATTAGCAACAAATATCGGTGTCTCCTGCAGCAAGGTTTTCCCTGCTTTAAATCGTTCTGCATCTTTTAATATCTTCATGATTTCATCTGCAGGTACATCAGTCATTTTCAATAAGTGCCTCAACGTCATCTCTCCCCGTTTCTTAGTAAGAAAGCTTTAGCTCCCAAACATCAATGGCCAAAAACTTTCTGCCTTTTATCTTAAAAAAAACACCCTGATCAGAGATTCAGGGTGTGAGGAAGCATGGCAAATCATCAGGCTGATCTGCCAATGCTCATCCACCCTTGTAAGCCTCTCTGGACTTTCGTTAAAAGGTGATTATGCAGCTGTGTTTTCTTTCATGTTCTGTTCCTTTTCAGCGTCTTTCCGTCCAGGCAGGACCAGGTTTAAAAGAATGCCGATGATGGCTGCAAGCGCCATGCCATGAAGTTCAAATTGTTCACTAACTTTTATCATTGCACCGCCGATGCCGATTACCAGAATGACGGATGATATCACAAGATTGCGTTTGTTTCCGAAATCAATTTTGCTGTCTGTCAGCATTCTGAGTCCTGAAGAAGCGATGATTCCAAACAGCAGGATGGACACACCGCCCATAACCGGCGTTGGGATGGAGCTGATCAGGGCCGAAATTTTACCGATAAATCCGAAAGCAATCGCCATCACAGCAGCTCCGGCAATGATATATACGCTGTATACTCTCGTTATGGCCAATACGCCGATATTCTCACCGTATGTCGTGTTTGGAGGACCGCCTATTAATGCTGCAATCATCGTCGCAGTTCCATCTCCTAAGATGGAGCGGTGAAGTCCGGGCTTTTCAATATAGTCACGGCCGACAACTTTTCCAAGGACAAGCTGATGTCCGATATGTTCTGACAGTGTGACGATTGCGACCGGCACCATCAGCAGGATGATTTCATAAGAAAAGCTCGGTGTGTATGTGATAAAAGGAAGAATAAAGTCCGGTTTTTCAAAGACATTTGCAGCTGCTACTTTGCTGAAATCTACCAGTCCGATTGCAAGGGCATAAACATAGCCTCCAACGATTCCAATCAGTACTGGGATAAGGCTGATAAATCCTTTAAAGACGACCGAGCAGATGATTGTTATTGCAAGTGTTACTAATGCTACCGAGAAGTAAGTCAGATTATATTCCCCGTCCGGATTATTCATAGCCATACCGACTGCGACGTTTGCAAGGCTCAGTCCGATTACGATGATAACTGGTCCGACCACAATCGGCGGCAAGAGCTTCATAATCCACTTATAGCCGACCATTTTTATTAATAAAGCTACAATTCCGTATACAACACCGGCCAGAAAGCTGCCGACCATTGCTCCTTCAGGGCCTGCCGCAGCCTTTGCTGCGATGATCGGAGCAATAAAGGCGAAGGATGAACCAAGGTAAGCAGGCACCTGGCCTTTCGTAATTAAAAGAAATGCTATTGTTCCAAGTCCGCTTGAAATCAGCGCTATTGCTGGATCGAGCCCCACAAGGAAAGGTACTAGTATCGTTGCACCGAACATGGCGAACAAATGCTGAAAGCTGAGCGTGATCCATGTGAGCGGCTTTGGAACCTCATTTACATCCAGCTGTAAGGCATTCTTTTGATTCTTTTTCATTTTCATTCCTCCGCTTCTTCTCTTTTTGAGAAACAAAAAACCTCTTTGCATGAGGTGCAAAGAGGCAGAATAATCCCGCCTGACTCAAACTGATCACAGGCGTGTGATTTTCTTTCCCTTTTGCAGCCTCTCTGGACTCCATTAAAAGGTCTTTATTCTTTTTCGTAGATGGTTACTTGATCTGTTTCGTCCACTTCCAGCAGTTCAACTACAATTTTTTCCGAGCTTGAAGTCGGAATGTTTTTCCCCACATAATCTGCTCGGATCGGCAGTTCGCGGTGACCGCGGTCTACAAGTACTGCAAGCTGAATTTGCGACGGTCTGCCTATATCGATAAGTGCATCAAGTCCAGCTCTAACTGTTCTTCCCGTATATAAAACGTCGTCTACAAGGATGACGGTTTTATTTGTAATATCCGCCGGAATGTCAGATCCTTTTACAAGCGGCTCCTGATCGTCCGTTTTTTTTGAAAGATCATCACGGTATAACGTGATATCAAGCTCTCCTACTTCAACTGGCTTTCCTTCAATCTGTTCGATGCGTTCAGCGAGCCTTTTCGCAAGGTGAATGCCTCTTGTCTTGATGCCGACAAGAATGACTGAATCAATTCCTTTATTCCGTTCGATAATTTCATGTGCGATTCGGGTTAAAGCTCTTCTTATGGACTGCTGATCTAAAACAATCGCTTTTTGCGGCATGATTCTCACCTCTTTTTTTAGAACCTTAAAAAGAAAAATCCCTCTCGCCGTTTTGGCAAGAGGGATTTGGATGCATAGCTTAAAATACGCAGTATCAGCGTATAAGATCCGTTTCCTTCTCAGCCTCACGGGACTGTTTTAAAGGTTCATTTTTGAACTATAGTCATTATGTCAGAATAACATGAATGTGTCAATGATTATTTTTAAGTTCTGAGATAACTTCCTCAAACTCTGCAGGCAGCGGAGCTTTAAACTCCAAATATTCTCCTGTTCTCGGATGCTTGAATCCAAGTACGCCAGCATGAAGCGCCTGACCGTTTATTTTCATTGTTTTCTTAAGTCCGTACTTTGGATCTCCTACAATCGGGAAACCGATATATTTCATGTGTACGCGAATTTGGTGGGTTCTTCCCGTTTCAAGCTGACATTCGATTAAAGTATTTCCTTCAAAGCGTTCAAGTACATGAAAATGGGTAACAGCATCTTTACTGTGCTCATTTGTTACCGTCATGCTTTGGCGGTCCTGTTTATCACGGCCAATTGGAGCATCGACTGTTCCTTTATCATGCTGAATCACACCATGAACAATTGCCTGATATCGTCTGGTAACTGACTTTTCTACGAGTTGATTAACTAATGATTCATGAGCTTTATCATTCTTAGCAACCATTAGGAGCCCTGACGTATCTTTATCAATTCTATGAACGATTCCCGGTCTCATGACGCCATTAATGCCAGACAGGTCTTTACAGTGAGCCATCAGGCCATTGACCAGAGTGCCTGATAAGTGGCCTGGTGCAGGATGAACAACCATTCCTTTTGGTTTGTTCACTACGAGGACATCACCATCTTCATAATAGATATCAAGATTCATCTCCTCAGGCATCACATCAAGCGGTTCAGGGTCTGGAATGAGAAGGGTGACTGTATCGCCTGGCTGAACCTTGTAATTGCTTCTTGATTCTGCCTCATTCACTTTGACATGCCCTTCTTTAATCCAGATCTGCACCTGGCTTCTCGACCAATCGGAATTCTCTGCTGCAAGCAGCTTATCCAGACGTTCAAATTTATTGCTGTCATCAATCTTAATTTCTATGCTGTTCATTCACTTTCTCCTTCTCTTGTTTCCCTTCAAAAAGCATGACAATAAATAACAAAGCAACCCCTACACAAAGAGCCGAATCTGCTATGTTAAAGATAGGAAATGGGTATGTTCCTATGTAAGTTTGTACAAAATCCACCACTTCCTGATGAATAACACGGTCTATAAAATTGCCAATCGCTCCGCCAAGCATAAGTCCGAGCGCAATTCCCATCAATCGCTGGTCTTTTGCAAATTTTTGAATATAAATCACGAGTCCAATTACGACGATAACGGTAATGACATAAAAAAACCACATCTGACCCTGAAGAATTCCCCAGGCAGCACCTTGATTCCGATGTGATGTAATATACAATACGTTTTCAATAACAGGTATTCTTTCTCCGATTTCCAATTCGTTGACAATCAGCCATTTAGACAGCTGATCGAGCGCAATAATAACTAGTGCGATGATATAGTAAAGCACAAGCTTTCCCCAACTTTCCTATAATGTACCTTTGAATTGTATCACAGGCAAAAAAGAAGAGTAAAGCTTGTATCTCATGAAAGCAGTGTTTTAATGATATTCTCCCACTTCATGGTGAGATTGGTGATTGAGATAAAGATGAGGCAGAGATTTTCTTTCATAAAGTTCTTGAAAAGCAAAATCATGAATGGTTCTAGCTGTGGGGATAATAGCTAATTTATCAAGTGCAATTGGAGTGCCTGTCTCTTCACAAATGCCAAACGTGCCGTTTTCAATCTTCTGAAGAGCCCTTTCTACATCATTTAACTCTTCTTTTACATGAATCATAATCGTTTTTTCCTTGAATGGATAAAATAAATTTTGTTCATTCATATCCATTTCAAACAAACAATGATCAAACAGCCTTGTTTTCAATTCCTGCTGCATAATTTGAAGCTCATACCAAATGGCGTCTAAACTCATAGCGGACAACTCCTTGTGTACTTGCTTTGTACTCATAGTGTATCCGTTCTCCAGCCGCTCACGCTTTTAAGAATTTTCCTGTTTTGTTTTTAGAAAAGCGGAACCAACTGTTCAGACTCGGGCAGACAGATAAGGATCCGCCAGCAAAGGCACTTTTTAAAGATAAAAACCGCTGAACAAAGTCAGCGGTCCCCAAAATTTAAGCAGTTGTATAATTTTCATCCACAATGGCTGCACAGCGGCTGCAAAGGGTTTTATGATTTTCGCTGCTGCCGACATCTGTTGTAACAACCCAGCATCGGTCACAAGTTTCACCTTCAGCAGGTTTGACTGTAATTTTCACATGATCAAATACATGAGCATCACTCGGCGCTGCATCATAGTCTCCTGCAAGTTTAAAACCTGATACGATAAACAGCTGCTTAAGGTTTTCTTCAACCGAATCAAGCAATTGCTTCGTTTCAGCATCAACATAAAGCTCAATGCTTGCTGTTAATGACTTGCCGATTACTTTTTCGTTTCTTGCCACTTCAAGAGCCTTCAGCACATCATCGCGAAGTTCCATGAAAGCATCCCATTTTTCTTCTAATGCATCCGCATTTTCAAGTGTTTTCACTTCAGGCATATCCACAAGCTGAACACTTTCTTCAGTTACAGAATCAATATGTGCCCAAACTTCGTCAGCTGTATGAGGAAGGATTGGCGTTACTAATTTCACTAGAGAAAGAAGTGTTTCATGCAAGACGGTTTGAATCGCACGGCGCTCTTTGTTGTCTGGCGCTTCGATGTACAGGACATCTTTTGCGAAATCAAGATAAAATGAGCTGAGTTCAATCGTACAGAAGTTATGAACCGCATGGAAAATCGCTGCAAATTCATACTCTTCATAGGATTTTTTCACTTTATCTGTTAATTTATTCAGCTTGACAAGCATGTAACGATCTACATCGCGCAGTTCGTCATAAGATAGAGCATCTTTTGCAGGATTAAAATCTGCGAGGTTTCCAAGAAGGAAACGGAACGTGTTGCGGATTTTTCTGTATACTTCAGCAACCTGCTTTAAGATATTATCAGAAACTCTTACGTCTGCCTGGTAGTCAACAGATGCCACCCATAGACGAAGGATGTCTCCTCCAAGCTGATTCATGACTTTTGAAGGCAGAACAACGTTTCCTAACGATTTACTCATTTTTCGTCCTTCTCCGTCAAGAGCAAATCCATGGCTCAGCACTCCTTTGTAAGGAGCTTTCCCAGTTACAGCAACTGCTGTTGATAAGGAAGAGTTAAACCAGCCGCGATATTGATCAGAACCCTCTAAATAAAGATCTGCCGGACGCTGCAGGTCATCTCTTTCTAATAAAACAGCCTGATGGGATGAACCTGAATCAAACCATACATCCATAATGTCCTGTTCTTTCGTGAACAATCCATTCGGGCTGCCCGGATGAGTATATCCTTCAGGAAGTAAATCTTTTGTCTCACGTTCAAACCAAATATTAGAACCATGTTCGCGGAACAAGTCTGAAACATGATTGATTGTTTCATCGGTGATGATTGGTTCCCCGTTCTCAGCATAGAAAACTGGAATTGGAACGCCCCATGCACGCTGTCTGGAAATACACCAGTCGCCGCGGTCGCGGACCATGTTAAATAATCTTGTTTCTCCCCATGCCGGAACCCATTTTGTTTCTTTTACTGCCGTTAGAAGCTCTTCACGGAAATCTTTAATGGATGCAAACCACTGAGCCGTTGCTCTGAAAATCGTTGGTTTTTTTGTTCTCCAGTCATGCGGGTATGAGTGAGTAATAAACGATAGTTTCAGCAATGCGCCTGCTTCTTCAAGCTGTTCTGTAATTGGTTTATTTGCTGCATCATAAAACATGCCTTCAAAGCCTGGTGCTTCATTTGTCATATGGCCTTTTTCATCTACTGGGCAAAGTACGCCAAGTCCGTATTTCTGTCCGACAATGAAGTCATCTTCCCCGTGTCCAGGAGCCGTGTGAACACATCCGGTACCAGCTTCTGTTGTTACATGATCGCCAAGAACAACAAGTGATTCGCGGTCATATAACGGATGTTTCGCAACCACTTTTTCAAGCTGTGCACCTTTAAGTGTTTTTGAAACCGTATAAGTTTCCCATTCAAGTTCTTTAGCAACAGTTTCTAAAAGAGCAGATGCAACGATGAAAGAATCATCATTTACAGATACCACACTGTAATCCAGCTCAGGATGAACGGCAATTCCAAGGTTTGCAGGAATCGTCCAAGGTGTTGTCGTCCAAATCACGATTTTTTCTCCGCCGTTTAATACATCATTTCCTTCGGTAACTGTAAACGCCACATAAATGGAAGCAGATCGTTTATCGTAGTATTCGATTTCTGCTTCTGCTAAAGCAGATTCACTTGATGGAGACCAATAAACAGGTTTTAAACCTTTGTAGATATAGCCTTTTTTCGCCATTTCACCGAATACTTTAATTTGCTGTGCTTCATATTCAGGGTTTAATGTCACATATGGATTTTCCCAGTCTCCCCGAACGCCAAGGCGCTTGAACTGTTCACGCTGGTTATTGATCTGCTCCCAAGCGTATTCAGCGCAAAGCTTGCGGAACTCAGCGACACTTAGTTCTTTCCGGTTCACTTTTTTGTTTTTTGTTAAAGCTGTTTCAATGGGAAGACCGTGTGTATCCCAGCCTGGCACGTATGGTGCATTGTAGCCCGTCATCGACTTGTATCGGACGATAAAATCTTTCAGCACTTTATTTAGTGCATGCCCCATATGAATATCGCCATTTGCGTATGGAGGACCATCATGCAAGACGAACATCGGACGATCCTTCGTGCGCTCTTGAACTTTTTGGTAAATATTCATTTCTTCCCATTTTTCCTGCATTTGAGGCTCGCGGTTCGGCAAGTTTCCGCGCATTGGGAATTCAGTTTTTGGCATTAGCAGTGTATCTTTGTACTCCATGGGTATTCCTCCAAACAATTTTTAAATAGGCTTTAGATGCCAGCCATTAAATCAGAAAACACAAAAAACCTTCTCATCCCATAAGGGACGAGAAGGTTTTCTCGCGGTACCACCCTTTTAGATAACCGGCATTCTGGTTATCCTCTCGACATTCGTAACGTGAATAACGCGTCTTTGCTTACTTTCTATATTGTTTCAGCAAAAAACTCAAGGGTGATTTTCACTTATTCTCCTTTGCCGGGCTTCCACCAGTTCCGGCTCGCTTAAAAAGGATAAAATGAGCTACTCTCCCTCTCATCGTTTCAATTTATGATAATTGTAGTAGTGATCGTATTATATGTGAAACTATGTACGCAAGTCAAGATTACACTTTAGATTCTTCGCGTTCTTCGTAAAGTGCTTCCACTTCATACTCTAATAAATGATCCCAGTCGTCATTTTTAAGGAGATCAAGCTGTGCTTCAATCAGCATTTGGAACCTGGTGCGGAAAACCTTAGACTGCTTTTTGAGCTCTTCAATCTCAACTGCGATTTTTCTTGATTTAGACAGCGATTCATTAATGATGCGGTCTGCGTTTTTTTCTGCTTCTTTTACGATTAATTTCGCTTCTTTTTGAGCGTGGCGGCGAACCTCTTCAGCTGCTTCCTGAGCAACTAGAATCGATTTGTTGAGTGTTTCTTCAATGTTTGCAAAATGACCAAGCTTCTCAGACAATTCTCCGACTTTTGATTCAAGTTCTTTGCGTTCGCGAATCGCCATTTCATAATCCTTTATGACTTGATCAAGGAATTCGTTCACTTCATCTTCATCATAGCCGCGGAAGCCTTTGTTGAATTCTTTGTTATGAATATCTAACGGTGTTAAGGGCACTTGTGCCACCTCCATTATGTATTGAATGAATCGTTTCTTTTAAAAATAGTATAATTCATTATTAGACAGAAATGTCTAAATTCCTGCTAAATCGCTAAAATTATTTTTGTTTTCCAATGGTCAGCTTCCATTTATCTTTCTTTGTTCTGCCATCAATCGACAAAAGTCTGGATCTCCCAAACCCTCTGACAGAAAGGGTATCTCCCTCGCGGCATTCAAAAGAAGTCTGTTCAGTCACTTTCCAGTTTACTTTTACATGTCCATTTTGAATGAGCATGCCGATTTTTTGTCTGGATACATTATAAATAGAAGCTGCAACAGCATCTAGTCTTAAGGAGCTGACAGTTGCAGACAGTTCTTGAATTTCTTCAGCATGCGGAATTCTTTCACTCCAGTCAAGCTTGCGAAGAGAAACCTTAGCTCTGCCGATTTCGGTTACATTCATTAAAATAAAATCCTCAAC
The DNA here is from genome assembly GCF_004358755.1 of Peribacillus frigoritolerans. Taxonomy (GTDB): domain Bacteria; phylum Bacillota; class Bacilli; order Bacillales; family Bacillaceae; genus Bacillus_P. The sequence continues at coordinate 60,801 of NZ_SMZY01000002.1, forward strand.
CTCTTTGGCTGCCACAAGCTGAATCCGTTCTCCAAAGAACAAAACATCTCCAAACTTAGACCGCTTCAGTCCAAGAGACATAAGTGACCCTAAAATATGGCGATGCTCAAGAGTGATAAATTTAACGGGATATTGAATTTCGATCAGGGATAACTGAAAATCATCCAAGGAAGGTGTAAAGTAATCAGGGTAAAGAAGAGCACGCTTTCTCTCCATGTCATCTTCTGAAAACATGACCTTTACTTCCCCATTTGAACCCACTACTGCCTGTACCATTTCCTGCTCTCTCGGATCAAGAAAGTCAGTCAATTTAGGACTGTATTGATTCAGTACATTTTCTTTCCACTCCATCACCTGATCAATAAAGTGACGCTCTTCTTGTCTAAAATGCTGATAAACATGGTTCACTTCATACAGCTCCAAACCGTTCTAAATGAAAACAGTGCCGCATAAACGGCACTTGCAGGACAATTTTTATCCAATCATGCTGAATATTGAATTCAGCCCATATCCCGCAAATCGAAGTGCCAGAAGCGCGACGATCGGGGAAATATCAATCATTCCAAGAGGCGGAATGAATCTGCGGAATGGCTCCAGGTAAGGTTCAACGATTTTAGCTAACAATTGGCCAAAACCGCTTTCTCTTGCATTAGGAAACCAGGAAAGCAGAATATAAATAATAATCGCATACGAATAAATCTGCAATAATGTAAATAATACATCAGCTACAATGCCCATCTAGTCTTACCACCTCTGATCTTCTTCAGTTACAATTTCAGATATCGATCCTGCGACATCCACATTATCAGGAGTGCAAAGAAAAATATTTGCCCCTATCTTTTGAATGTCTCCACCTATAGCGTACACAGTTCCGCTTAAAAAGTCTACAATCCGCTTTGCCTGATCATGCTGAATCCGCTGCAGATTGACAACAACAGCTCTGCGGTTTTTAAGCTGGTCGGCTACATCCTGAGCTTCAGCATAAACTCTGGGCTCACATAATACCACTTTAGATGATTTTTGAACACTTTGCAAACTTACAACATTCTGTTTCGCTTGCGGTTTTGCGGCAAACGGCTGCTCGTCTTCATAATTATCTTCCTGATAACGGTCCTGCTCAACATACTCATATTCTTCTTCATCCAAGGCAAAAAAGCTTTTAAACTTATTTTTAATACTCAACTTTTGACACCTCCGATTTCTTATCCTACCAGGGCAGAGCCTATTCGTATAAAGGTTGCGCCTTCTTCAATCGCGATCTCGAAATCATTCGACATGCCCATTGAGAGCTCTTTGCACGGGGCATAAGGCAAGTGAAGCGCTCTTACTTCTTCGCTTAACTCCCTTAATCTGCGGAATGATTGCCTTAAAACACCTGTATCGTCTGTATGAGGGGCCATTGTCATTAATCCTGCCACATTTATGTACGGAAAGCTTTCAAGTTCTTTAACAAATGGCAAAACCTCATTTGGAGCCATACCATGCTTTGATTCTTCCCCTGATGTATTTACCTGGATAAAGCAGTCTATTTTATTATCGGCACGTTTGCTGATTTCTTTTGCCAGTGAAAGTCTGTCAAGCGAATGAATATAATCCGCTTTCCCGATGATATCTTTCACTTTTCTCGTTTGCAGTGTTCCGATAAAGTGCCATTTCGCCTCTGATCCAATTGCTGTATATTTTTCGTTAAGCCCTTCATTCCTGTTCTCTCCAAGATGGCTGATGCCAGCACTTAACGCTTCTTTAGCACGATTTATATCCACATATTTTGTAACGGCAATGATTTGAATTTCATTAGGATTTCGTCCTACTTTTGAACATGTATTTTCAATTCGGGCATGAATTTCTTTTAAGTTGTCTGCTACACTCATAGCTGGTTGTGCCTCCTCGTCAAACCAATAAAACTGAACATTCTCCCAGTCGATCCCGCGTCTCTGCGATGTGAAAAAAACATGGACGATTCACAGCTTGTACAAAAAGAACTCGTCAAAATCCGGTCCTCTTTCACACCTGCATGAATCAGCAATTGTTTGTTCAGCTGTTTTAGATCAAGAGAATATTGTCCTTTAGATACTTCGTAATATGGCAACGCATCCTTATTCGGCATCACTTGAGTGACCCGTTCAATAACGTAATCGTCAACTACATAGCAGCAGTCTCCGATTGATGGTCCAATCATGGCATAGATTGAGTTTACATCAGCTTCTTCGTCCTTTATCCATGTTTGAATCATTTTTCCGCCTATATCCTTGACAGTGCCCTTCCAGCCCGCATGTGCAGCTCCAATCAGCTTTTTACCGTGTTCATAAAAATACAAAGGAACACAGTCAGCATAACAAAGTGCAAGCATCAAATTTTCTTCTCTTGTATAAAGGCCGTCTGTTCCAGGGATTGCTGAATGATAATCAAGTATTCCTTTGCCCCTATCGGATTGCGTTACTTTATGAATGCTGCTGTCATGGATCTGATCTGCACAAACCCAATTTTCAAGCGGCATATTCAATTCTTCTGCCAGCCGTTTTCGATTTAAAACGACATGTTCAGGCTTGTCTTTTACATGCAGACCAAGATTCAGCGAGTGAAAATCTCCGCTGCTTATGCCTCCGTTTTTTGTAGTAAAACCGACAATCAGCTCATCATTTAATTTTTCCCAGACCGGGCTGTTCAAATGGATTTCATGCTGCAGTTGTAACGGCTGCTGAGTCATAAAATGTTCATTCCTTTTGTTTACAGATTGCTGCATGTTTTTGATATACACGACTATATTTTACCACATCTTTCCCATTCCGACAGAAAGATTGTTAAATTAATTCATTATTTTGGTCTATCTCCCTATTTACACGCACTAAAATGACGTCTTCTCCGATTTTCACAATATTTCTCCAGGGAACAACAAGCTCTTCATCTTTTCCGAAAAAACCCAGCACTTTTCCAGTTCCGCTAATAATCACTGCCTGAATTTTCCCTGTTGTCACATTTATATCAAAATCTGAAACAATCCCTAGTTTCTTGCCATCTGAAACATTGACAACATCTTTCGTCTGAAACTCAGATATATTCATCACCGAAACCGCCCCCTGTTCTTACTTTAACTATATGATTGTAAGTCCTGAATCTATTCGAGCTTTTTACGCAGTATTTTCCCATAAAGGGTGAATGCAGAACAGATAAAAGGACTGTTCAGATGAACAGTCCTAATTTTGTATGTTCTTATTCATTTGTTTGATTGCAGCTTTCTCAAGTCTTGAAACCTGTGCTTGAGATATACCTATTTCTTCTGCTACTTCCATTTGAGTTTTCCCTTGGAAGAACCGCTTTCTGAGAATCAGTTTTTCACGGTCATTAAGCCGTCTCATTCCTTCTTTTAAAGCGATTTCTTCTATCCAGTGGGAGTCTCGGTTCTTCTCATCGCTCAGCTGATCCATTACATAAATCGGGTCGCCCCCGTCATTGTAAATCGGTTCAAACAGAGAAACGGGATCTTGTATAGCATCTAAAGCGAAAACAATTTCTTCATGAGGAACTTCGAGCACCCTTGAAATCTCCTCAGCGGTAGGTTCCCTTGAGGTTTTGCTCATTAATTGTTCTCTGACCTGCAAAGCTTTGTAGGCAATATCGCGAAGAGATCTTGATACGCGGATTGGATTATTGTCCCGCAAATATCTTCTGATCTCCCCAATTATCATGGGTACAGCATAAGTTGAAAATTTTACATTTTGGCCAAGATCGAAATTATCAATTGATTTCATAAGTCCAATGCAGCCTACTTGAAACAGGTCATCAACAAACTCTCCCCGATTGTTAAAACGCTGAATGACGCTTAACACCAGGCGTAAATTGCCGTTTACCAGCTTTTCTCTTGCTGATAGTTCACCGCTTTGCATTTGCCTGAACAAAATTCTCATTTCCTCATTTTTTAGGACTGGAAGTTTGGAAGTATCTACTCCGCAAATTTCAACTTTATTTCTTGCCACATCTTTCCCTCCTAACAGGAGCTGCTGTACAGAGTTAAGTATCTCCTTAGGTGGGAAAAATATGCACATGTCCAGGCACGGAAAATTATTCATAAACGTGAAAAACTATGCCGGTATTGGAAATTATCTGGGTAAAATTTTTTTAAACCATTTTATTAAATTCTTTGCGCAATCTTTTGATAATTCTTTTTTCAAGTCTCGAAATATACGACTGGGATATACCAAGCATATCTGCGACATCTTTTTGAGTTTTTTCTTCTCCCCCCTGAAGCCCAAAGCGGAGTTCCATTATTTGCTTTTCCCTGTCATTCAGCTGCTGAAGAGCTTTCAACAGCAATTTGCGGTCAACATTTGCTTCGAGATCTTTCGTAATAATATCTTCCTCTGTTCCAAGCACATCTGATAGGAGGAGCTCATTTCCATCCCAATCAATATTTAATGGTTCATCAAAGGAAACTTCTGAACGAATTTTATTATTGCGGCGCAAATACATTAAGATTTCATTTTCGATGCATCTGGATGCATATGTGGCAAGTTTAATTTTCTTTTCCGGATTAAAGGTATTAACTGCTTTGATTAAACCGATTGTGCCGATGCTTATCAGGTCTTCAATATTGATGCCTGTGTTTTCAAATTTCCTGGCAATGTATACAACTAAACGGAGATTTCTTTCAATAAGAATCGATCGCGCTGCCTGATCGCCGCCCGGCAGTTTTTTAAGAAGAACTTCTTCCTCATCCTTTGAGAGCGGGGGCGGGAGAGCTTCACTTCCTCCTATGTAGTGGATTTCATCCGTTTTCAGGCCAAGCTTCATCAGTAATTTATACCATAGGTACGTAATGTGCAATTTTAGTTTTTTCATGGTTCTCCCCCTTCTATTTTCCGATTGATCTGAGTACACTACTACAGGATGATGATCACGAAACGTCCTGAACGGCTCCGCTCTGAAGCATCTTCGGATGAACAATGCAGTCGTATTCCCCTTCAGGCGACAGGCTTGTTCGGTTCAATCCAATAATGGCTTTTGGAACCAGTATGGTTTCATCTTTTGTTGTGATCATCACTTCATCAGGTTTAAGGCCAATTAAAAACTGGTTTGATTTTCCAACTACACGGAACGGAATAATCCGCACCCTGTTCTCTAGAGGATGTGATTCTTCCGAAGATGACAATGCCGTCATAACATCTTCCTGAAGGGCTATATTCAGAAGAGCATCCGGCAGGAAACCTCTGAGCTTTCCTGTATCTGCAATCATTACGGGAGACTTTGAAATCGGATCATAAAGCTGATTGCCGCTGTCGATAAGACCTTTTAACGGAATGGTCGAGTCCCCTACTTTAATGAATACACTGACGATCTGATCATACTGGATTTTTTTCATTTCCAGGTCATCTAGCCGCTTTCTCGAAAACATCCAGGCAGCTGGAAAACCGACCAGCACGAACAGCCAGCTGACAGGGTCACCAAAGCCTCCTGAGTTTGTCATGAGAATGCCGTCAGCAACTCCAATTTCCGTCTGAATAAAATAATGTGCTCCCATCATCCCCCCGCCTACCATAAAGGTGACAAAGTAAAAAGTGAACAGCGATTGTGCGAAAAACTTAAACCTTTTAAAACCAAAGGCAGAGAGTACCATAAGAATAGATACAAACAGCTTTCCCAATGGATGCATAGCTAATGGAGCAAACGGCGTAAATAGAAGAACAACGATACTGGATCCAATTAAGGCTCCAATCATGATCCGGAGCTTCATGATCTTTCTTTTCAGCAAAATCGCTGTAAGAAGCAGCAATAGCAAATCAAACGAAAAATTCAAAAACCAGATTACATCCAAATAAATGGCCACGTGAAACTCCTTTCCGAAGGTTTTCACATACATATAAAAAAGGATGAAGGCACTGTCCGATTGGATAGTAATAGTATAGCTGAGCAAAGCCGGTGAAGTCTGTCAGTTACTGCCGATAAAATAGAGTATTTTTGATAGATATCGCTGCTATTTGTCGATGGAAAAGGGTGGAAAAGCTTAAGGAATTCTGTTTGCTGATTAGCTATAGTTTTTTAGAAAACAGAGGAAATCGAAAAAACTCTCATTCCCGTGCTGCTGGAATGAGAGTTTTTCTTTTGTTTAGTACTTCGCCGGCTTCTTGCCGTTTATAAACAGCTTTCCTTCTGCGACAGCTCTTGTTTCGTTGCCAAAATCATCTTTTGCAATGATTTCGACTCTCGCACCGTCAGCCTTCATATTGGATGTTGCTGTGTAATATCCTTCGTAATAACCAGGTGCCGTTTCTCTCATTGGAAGCTCTGTTGCATTTTGAATGCCCGCATTAGTCAGCGGCATATGGAGAACGAAGGTTGCATCTAAATCTTCTTCGCTGTTGAATGCTATTTTCACACTTTCCCCTGATTTGATGTATTTATCTTCGGAAGGTTTTAGATTTTCAATGACTGGTGCATCGTATTTGACATATACTTTAACGGTTTTCTTTAAACGATTTCCTGCTTTGTCTGCTGCAAGAACGGTAATCACGTTCTCTCCGTTTTCAAGCAGGATCCGTTTAGAGAATTTGCCGTCTTTGACTGCTGCCTTTTGACCATTGACTTTTATCCAGTCTAGATGGTCATCTGAAACGGTTCCGCTGACCGTCAATGCCTCTGTATTCAGCTTTTGCCCGTCTTTTGGATTTTCAACAGCAAACTGAGGTTTTGTTTTGTCCAAAGTAATTTTTACCGCATTGGACGCGTCAGTCATGCCTGCATCTGTGCTGGATTTGGCAGTCAGTACATTTTCACCTGCATGAAGTGTTACTTCTGCACGGAATGTACCGTTTTCAGAAGCTTGTACAGAAGCTGCTTCTGTTTCTCCATTGTAAATATGAACGGTTGTAGTCGGTGATGCATACCCTTCAACAACAGCTGTTTCTTGATTTGTAAACGAACCGTCTTTAGGCGACGTAATTTCAGGTGCTGTCACCTCATAATCCACAATTGCCCTGATCATATAGTTTCCTTCGTCAGCAGGTGACGGTGACCAGCCTCCGCTTACCATCTGCCAGCTGCGGCCGGCATTTTCACCATCTTCATCTGTCGCAAGTCCAGGTGAGTTAGGGTTTGCTTTTGTTTGGATGTAAACCATGTAGAAGTCTCCATCGACGACTACACCCTGGTCAAGCAAATCAACCATTGTCCATTCTCCGTTGCGCAGAGCCGTTGCATTGATTGGTCCTGAAAGCTTTTTGCCCGGGGCTCCGTCAGTTCCTGATGCATCGTAGATCGCAACCTGGAACTCAGTGCCTCCAGGTACAGGCCATTCTGTATCCCAGAACCTGAACAGGCCTCCAGTGACCATTGCGCGGTCATTTCCTTCAGCAAGAGACATTTTAACCGCCCAGCCATTGCCTGCTGCATTAAAGGCTCTCGCGTTTTCAGCTGTACCGTCGTCATATCCGATTTCACCAGGATACCCGATGAATGGCTTGAGCGTAATATTTTGAACAGTTGGCTGTTCTGCATCAATCACGATGCTTGTATCCTTGGCATAATAGGAAGGTGCCATCGCTTTTAACGTATAGTCTCCTTCATATGCTTCAATTGAATATTCCCCTTGTTGATTTGTCTGAACAGGCGTAATTGCTGCATCTTCAACAAGCAGAAGTGTTGCGTTTGGCACTGGCTCGCCTGTTGCTTCGTTTGTAACGACACCGCTGACTGTTCCTTGAGGAAGTTCTTCAAGAACAAAGTTTGCTTCTGTTATGCCGTCGTTTTCAATCGTGATTGGCTGAGTTTCTGTTGCGTACCCGTATGCTTCTGCCTGGAGAGTAAATGATCCAGCACCATGAACAATTTCATAGCTGCCATCCTGCAGACTTGAGTATGTGGATCTTCCCGTTTCAACGATGCTCACTTCCGCTCTCATCGGAAGGGCTGCAGGCATCGCAGTTTCCTGAGATCCCCTTACAGAAGCACTGAATGGTGCAGGCATTATTTTATTCGGATAGACTTTTTCTTTTTTCTCTTTAGATGTTTTATCAGCACTTGCAGATTTCCCATCTAAGCCAAGACTTGCTTTGTTTTGAATTTCAATGGCCGTATTGGATAATTTAACATTATCGATGTACCAGCCGTCTTTTACAACGCTTCCGTCAGTGGTTACATTGAATGCAACATAAATCCGCTGGCCTGCATACTGGCTGAGATCAACTTGGCCGTCTATCCACCCGGTTGTATTTCCATTAACCCTGAGGGCCTGTGTCCATGTTTCCTGATCGGTTGAAACGAAAACATGGCCATAGTCATATCGCGCTTCAAGTTCATGCCACTGCTTAAATTGAAGGAAGGCTGAACCTTCAGCAGGCAAATCAATCGGAGGCATAAGCAAATTCATATTTGCTCCATTTTCGTAATCTCCATCTAGATTGGTTGCAAAGACCTTTTCACCTGAAGCGGCATTGCCAGGACCGTTTACCGGAACTCCATGCTCCCAGCTGTTTTTCACTCCGTAAGAAGTCCAGCCGGCAGCGCCTGATTCAAAATCCTGCTCATAGCCAGTCGTAATGCCCGGCTGAACAGCTATTTCATATTCTTCTGATACCACTTCATTTGCGCCAAAATCAACAGCTTTCCACTTATAGACAAGTGTGCCTTCTTCTAATGCCTCACCAGGAATGACTGCTTCGTAATTTCCATTAAGGAAATCACCCGACACTCTGGCAGCTTCAGCTGTCTGCCATTGCCCTCCGTTGTTTTGATAATGAAGTGAGACGTTTGTCACGCTGATATTATCGGTTACATTCACAGTTAAAGGAAGATTCATACCCGCGAATGCCTGTGACGGCCCAGTATGTTCCATAACCGGAGCCTCGGCATCTTCCCCTTCTTTTGCAACCTGTCCTTTTACTTTTCCAAGACCTGTCATCAGAGAGGAAACCGCATCATAGGCATTTACCAGTCCATGGCCATATCCGTTATTGGGAGAGCTGGTAAAAGTTGAATCCGTCAATGGTGTTGCTGTAGTTGTCAGTACGTTTTCAATTTCCTCTACCGTAATGGAGGAATCAACCTGCCTCAACAAGGCCGCTACAGCAGAAACGTGAGGTCCTGCCATTGATGTTCCGTTCCACCCGCCTTCATAAACCCCGCCTGGAACAGATGAACGGATGTTTACGCCCGGTGCTGCAATATCAGGCTTTGTTTCATTGTAAGGTGACGGTCCCTGGAGTGAAAAGCTTCCTAATTGGTTGTTGATGTCTGTTGCACCTGTGGCAAAGGATTCAGGATAGTTTGCCGGATTGGCAATGGATCCTGGACCTCCCGGGTTAAACAATGTCGTGTTGCCTGCAGAGAATTCCGGAAAAATATCTGCAGCGCGCCATGCATTGACCATAGGCCTGTACCATTCATCAAGCCCTGCTCCGCCGCCCCATGAGTTATTGACGACATCCGGCGCCATTTCAGGGTGCGGATTTCCGGCTGCATCTTTAGGAGCAAGAATCCACTCTCCTGCCTCAAGCAAGTCTGCATCTGTTCCGCCATTTGCAGTGAATGCTTTGACAGCAATCCACTTTGCACCTGGTGCAACACCGATTTGATTATTGCCGTTTGGCTCTGCGCCTACCATCGTGCCTGTTACGTGCGTTCCATGCCCATCATCGTCGTATGGCGCTCCCTGATTTGCTGTAGCATCAAACCAGCTGAACTCGTGATCCGGTGCATTTGGTGCAGCTGGATTGAAGCCGCGGTATTTTTCTTTTAATGCCGGGTGATCCCATTGAACGCCTGTATCAATCGAAGCAACAACGGTTCCGCTGCCGTCGATGCCCATCTCCCATGCTGCCGGAGCACCGATCTGATTAATGTTCCACTCGGCAGCAGCAGGAGCTGCTTTTCCATCAGCCTGTTTCCCGAATGTTTTTTCTTTCTCTGCAGTCCCTGCTGCCAGCTGCCGGACTTCGTTTGGAAGAATCTTGTCCACCTCAGGAAATGCAGCAACCTTTTCCATGACATCCTTTGTGGCAGTGACAGCCATGCCATTTACAATGTAAAAGGATTGCACATCTTTTGCATTGCCGGCTTTTACTTCTTTCGTTAAGTATGATTGAAGGTGCTGCTGAGTTTCCATTGCTTTTGCCCGAAGCGATGATACAACAGCCGAACGCTTCTCGTATTTTGCCTGGCTTTTTGATTCCTTAGCGGATGCTTTCATCGCATTTTTTGCCACTTTTGCTGTATCAACCTGCTCCTTTAATTTGATGAGAAAGGTGACCTTTTCTTGTTTCTCAAAAGACTTGGCAAGTTTTTTGGAAACTTTTTCAGCCGCTATGTTTTTTTGATCTTTTACTGAAGTGCTGACGCTTGTGCTTGCTGTTGATACACTTGGAGACAGCAAAGTCAGCAGCAAGATAAAAACTGACAAAATACTGAGCCATTTCACACGTTTCATCCGCATTCCTTAAATTCCCCCTTAATTTGTAGTTTCCCGGAAACGATCCCCCTTTCTGCTTGAATGTTTGTCAGTTCTGGGATGTTATCTTAAATGTATAGAAAATTTTTAGAAAATTTTGTCATTTAATGTAACCAAATTCTTCCTGTTAAGAAAACAAGCGTTTAGTAGGATATATATGGAAAATAATCTGAGGCTAAAGCATGTCAACTAAAAATGGCGATCCTTGATCAAGCAGGCTATTACAGGATTTATAGAAGATGGATATGGAGGCCAAACTATCTATATCAATAGAAACAGCATAAAAAATAAACATTTATTACCTTATTTAATTTTTAATGGCTAGTAATTATTTGAACAAACTGCGGCTATAGTAATAGAAAAAGAGTTAGTTAAAAAGAAAAGTGATGGATAGATGAGGACTTTTAGAGCAAGCTCCAAAGAGGATTGGAGCAAATGGTTTAGATAAATAATTTGCTGAAAAATAAAAAAGACATGGCACTTGGGCCATGTCTTTAAGTTTTATCGGCGTTTATTGCGGTTTCTTAAGAATGTTGGGATATCAAGTGTATCTTCACCTTGCTGCATAGAACGGTTTGTCATTTCTTGTGCAGGCTCTTCGCGCTCACGCTTCATTTCTCTTACATCTCGAGGCTTCGGCATAGGTTTAGCCGATGTATTATTACCAAAAGGTCTTGATGCCGGTTTGCTGTGGTTGATCTCAACTTCATTGAAACCAGTTGCAATAACCGTAACGACAATTTCATCCTTTAAGTTTTCATTAATAACAGATCCGAAAATCATGTTTACATCTTGATCAGATGCAGTCGCTACAATATCAGCAGCTTCCTGAACTTCGTACAAGCTTAAGTTTGAACCGCCTGTAATGTTCATCAGGACACCTTGAGCACCATCAATTGATGTTTCAAGGAGGGGACTTGAGATTGCCTTCTTAGCAGCTTCTGCAGCTCTGCTTTCTCCAGTTGCAACACCAATACCCATTAATGAAGAACCTTTATTGGACATGATTGTTTTAACATCAGCAAAGTCAAGGTTAATTAATCCAGGTACAGCGATCAAGTCAGAAATACCTTGTACACCTTGGCGTAAAACGTTGTCTGCTTCACGGAAGGCTTCAAGCATAGGAGTATTTTTATCTACGATTTCAAGAAGACGGTCATTTGGAATGACGATTAGTGTATCAACTGATTCCTTCATAGAAGATATTCCGCCTGCAGCCTGCATTGCACGCTTGCGTCCTTCAAATGTAAATGGACGAGTGACAACACCTACTGTTAAAGCTCCTAAGTCTTTAGCGATCTGGGCAATAACCGGAGCTGCCCCAGTTCCTGTGCCTCCGCCCATTCCCGCTGTAACGAAGACCATATCAGCGCCTCTTAAAGCTTCTTCAATCTGTTCTTTGCTTTCTTCAGCTGCTTTTTTTCCCACTTCAGGGTTAGCACCAGCACCAAGACCTCTTGTAAGCTTAGAACCAATTTGCATTCTTGTTTCTGCTTTTGAAAGGTTCAGTGCCTGTGCATCAGTGTTCACAGCGATAAAGTCCACACCTTGAACACCGTGTTCTATCATACGGTTAACAGCGTTGTTTCCTCCGCCGCCAACCCCTATTACTTTAATTGTTGCCATGCCATCAATATTGCTTTCAAACTCCAACATACAAAATCCTCCTAATCCATCGAATGACTTCCTCTTGATGCAGGTTATTCAAAGAAGTAACCAAAGAATTTTTTTACTTTGCTTTCTTTTTTCTCTTCTTTTTCTTTTGGTTTTGAACGCTGCTGCTGCTGATTCTGATGCTGAGGTTCTCTTTGAGACGTTTTCTCAAGCTTATCAGGAACAACATTCGAACTGATGCTTCTGCCTTGAATCTTCGCATTTTTATAAGCAAATTGGATTAATCCTACTCCAGTCATATATTGAGGTTCTCTTACACCAATATAATCCGGGCTTGCAATGCGGACATTGTTTTGCAGAACAGCCTGTGAGATCTCAAGAACTCCCGGCATGCTGACCGTTCCTCCAGTCAGAACAAATCCGCCAGGCAGGTCTCTTACTCCAAGTCTCTTAATCTCGTGTAATACTAGTTCAAACATTTCTTCAAGTCTAGCTTCTATAATATCAGATATTTCAAGCTGATTGAATTGCTGTTTTTGGTCTGTGCCAATAATTGCAGCTTCAAACACTTCTTCTTCAGAAGCATAATCATAGAAAGCATGTCCATGTTTCACTTTAATGCGTTCAGCCTCATCCGTTGTTGTGCGAAGTCCGATTGAAAGATCCTTCGTAATATTCTCTCCGCCAATTGGAAGAACGCTGGTCGTTTGCAGATGACCTTGATCAAAAACGGCAATCGTCGTTGAGCCTCCGCCAATATCAACCAAGGCAACACCGAGGTTTTTCTCATCTTTTGATAGGGCAACGGCTCCGGAAGCAAGCGGCTGCAGACAAATATCCGTAATTTCAAGTCCTGCTTTTTCTACACAGCGAAGCAGATTATGTAAAATCGTTCTAGATCCCGTGATGATCGTACCTTCCATTTCAAGACGGACACCGATCATTCCGCGGGGATCGCTGATTTCATCCAAACCATCGACTATGAACTGCTGAGGAATTACATCTATTATTTCTCGTTCTGGAGGTATAGACATAACTTGAGCTGCTTCAATCACTCTTCTAATGTCCTCATTAGCTATTTCACGATTGTCACTTGAAACTGCAACAACACCGTGACAATCCTGCAACTGAACGTGATTGCCAGTCACCCCTACTACGACTCTTTTAAGCGGTATGCCAACCATTCTTTCTGCCTGCTCCACCGCTTTTTTAATAGAATGAACGGTCTCGTCAATATCAACGATAGACCCTTTTCTTAATCCTTCAGATTTCACATTGCCTACACCTATAATGTTTAAATTATCATCTGCCATTTCACCGATGATAACCTTAACACTGGATGTACCGATGTCTAGACTTACAAAGATTTCATTGCTGTTCATTCTATGGCACCTCCTTAACTTATCATTTCCATTCTATTATTAGAGGAACAACAATACAATGAATCTAGTTTTACATATTTGTAACAATGGTGAAAAATATTGTGATAATTGACTTCTCATTGTCACATTTATTTTTCGGCCCGTCATACGGACTCTTTTTAATAAATACATACTAAAGTGAGTATTCGTCAAATCCTTGATTTTCCCTCTTAAAAAATCAACTTTTTTTAAGTTTTTGGCGCGATTGAGTCCAATTGGAAATTAATATTCGTCTAATCACAGCAATATTCTGAAACAGTCTGACTCCAAAAGCAAATATTGCTACCAAATACAAGTCTACACCAAGATGAACACCTAGAAAAGCTAAACTTGCAGCCAATATGATGTTAAAGAAAAATCCGGATACAAAAACCATCTCATCGTACATGTTTTGCAGATGAGCACGGATTCCTCCAAGCAGAGTATCCAGGGCTGCGAGAATAGCAATGGACAGATAATTCGAATATTCACCGGGTATTCGGAGATCAGTCAGCAGCCCCAATGTTATTCCTAGTATTAATCCTAAAATGGGAAGCCACATTATGATTTCTCTCCTTCCTCAACCGGCTTCATATTTTTTATCCGGATCGCATCATCATACGGCGGTATGACAATCCGGTTCTTTGGCTTTGAAATTGAAAGCCGCAGATTGTCAATTGCAAAGGTGTCCATTGTCGTGGACCCGTTCAGGCGGCTGAATAGCTTTTCTGCGTCTTCGGAAATGACTTTAATTTCAATTGGATATGAATTCAAACTGTATCCGTCCATTTTTGTCTGGCCATTAATATCTCGGATGACAGTTGTATTCACAACTCTTCTGCCTGAGATTGCGACATGCTCGGCACCATATGAATTCAGCTCGTTCAACAATCGTTTCAGCAAATCAGGCGCAATGTTTTCTACTTCAGTTTGAGAAACCGCTGCATCAAACAGGGGTTCTATTGTAATGACTACACCCGCTCCAGTCACTTCCGTTAATCCCGCTTCATTTTTAAGTTCCTCAAGAGTCTCTTTCAGCGTTTTTTCTGCACTTTGATTTTCATCATTTTCGTATGTATCTATCAGCTCTTCGTATTTGCGGATCTCAAGCAAAAGGTTCGACTGAGTCTCTTGTTCCTGCTTGAGCGCCTCCCTCAATTGCCACATGTCACGTGTATCTCTTACTGCGGGCTCCTGGATCGATTGAAATTGAACGGCAAGCATTAAGCCAAATATCATGGTCAGCAGTGAGAAGCTGACACCCTTAAGATTTTTCTTCAAGGCAACCACCCATCAAGATTTCTTTTCTTGCAATAAAGGATTCATCTTAATTTCATTTTTCTTCTCAAGGGTTATGACGATATTATCGTAAGCAATCTGCTCGACAATACCGCCGGCGATATTTAATGCCTGGTCCAGAACAGCAGGCTCGCCAATGGCAGAGATGACAAAGGGAGCTGGAAATTGATTTCCATCCACGGTGACGACAGGACCATTACAATATATATACGAATCATGTGATAATCTTTGTCCATTGATGGCTACGGCGCTTGCACCTGATATAAGCAATTCATTAATTACTTTAAAAATATGCCCTTCATGAACAATGTAATTATTTACATTTTCCCCTTCTGGAATGTAGGAGGAATCCTCAAGAGTCACTTCAATCCCCTCCCCTGCTACACCCAGTTCGCCTACATACATTCTGTACTTCTCAACATCTTCAACAAGATTAAAGTAAATCTGCTTTTCATTCTTCAGATTTTCTTCAATTTCTCTTACTTCTTCCTGGCTTTTAAATAGTTCCTTTTGAAGCTCGGTATTTCTCTCCTCCTGCTTGATCAGCAGCTGTCTTGTTTCATACTCTTTGCTCCACTGTTCAGAAGATATTCCATTATTCGGACGCTGTTCTTTAGTGAGCTGATAAGAAAAAGAAACTAAAAAACCGAGAACAAGCATGATTAAAGATAGAACTACATATCTACCTCTCATCTTCATTTTCATTTTGCACTGTCCCCTCCGGCTCTGCTTCTGATGCGGCTCCCTCTTCCGCCGCTTCTTCTGCAGCTTCATCTTTCTTATCATATGATTCAAAATAGGTCCCGACTTCCATATGAATGATGCCTTTGGAATTTGGAGCCAGCTGGCTGACAATGGCTGGATAATCAATCATTTTTTTTGAGAAGCTGCGGACTGAGGCCTGCACTTCAAATCCGTCATTCATGTACAGCGTAATATGCCAGGGATCCGTTTTTTCAGGTGTATGATAAATTTCAGAAATCGCATTTTTTACACTGTCTGGAAGACTCATGAGTTCCATAGCCATTTCTTCAATCTCCTCAGCCTTGCTCCAATTAATCAGAAGCGGTGCATCATCTGGAAAAGTTCCTTCAACCGGGTCAAGTGTTTTGCCGTTTTCTAGGATGGGAGAGTATTGGTCTCCTTTAACGATATAGGCCACTTTATAATATTCTTCAACCACGATCGTCACCTTATTTGGCAAATGCTTGTCCAATTTCACATTTTGAATCTGTTCAAAATCAGAAAGGGCATCATTCACTTCTTTTTCATTGATGCTCCAAAAGCCTGATTTTTCTGTAATTCCACTCATATTTATTATTTCTTCTTCTGATACTGTCTTATTACCGGCAACATCTACGGAAGATACTTTGCTAAGCGGAGATTGAAAGTAGATCACCAATAAAATGAGGATGAAAAAGACGGATAAAAATAAAATTAACCTGCGGTTGGATTTTTGTTTCCGATGCTCCTTGAGCTTTGGAACACGATCTTCAAGCGAAACGACTTTGCCTTTTTCCAACTTGTAATCACCCCTCATCCCGAAACACTTTCGGGGGCGTAAAATCATCTTTAAAAGAGAAACAAACGGCATATAGTATGCCGTTTAGCAACTGTACCTTTAATAAAGACATTATACCACAATAAAAGGAAAAAGAGATAAGCATTCTCTACTCATTTACACCGACAATCTCAACTTCTGTTTCCATTTTGACAGCGTGTTTTTCAAAAATTGTTTTTTTAACAAAATCAATTAAATCAAGAACATCTTTTGCTGTGGCATTGCCTGTATTCACGATGAAATTCCCGTGAAGTTCGGAGATTTTCGCTCCGCCGATCTGATATCCCTTCAGGCCTGACTCCTGTATCAGCTGACCGGCATAATGAGGCAGGGGATTTCTGAAAACGCTGCCGCAGTTAGGATGATCCCAAGGCTGCGTTTCTCTGCGGTAATCTTTATTTTTCTGAAGCTCTGCCACAATTTCTTCCCGATTGCCTTTTTCAAGCTTCAGAACCGCTTCAAGACAAATGCCAGGACGCTTCTTCTGAAGCAGGGAAGTACGGTATGAAAACTCTAATTCTTCCGCCGTCAGCCATTCCATTGTTCCATCTTCAAACAGGATATGTGCCTTTACAAGAATTTTAGACATATCAGAACCGTGAGCACCCGCGTTCATGTAGACAGCTCCGCCAACCGATCCGGGAATCCCTCCCGCGAACTGAAGACCTGAAAGTCCTTGTTTGCTGATGACAGTCGTTAATTTAATAAGTGAGTAGCCTCCGCCAGCGGTAATGATATCTCCATCCACTTCAAGATGATCCAGCCCTTTTCCGAGTTTAATCACAACACCCTTAATGCCTGAATCCCCGACAAGCAGGTTTGATCCTCTGCCAATCGCTCTCCATGGAACTCCGCTTTCTGTCACGATATCCATCGTTTTTTTAAGATCTTCAATCGAATTCGGCTCTACAAAAATCTCTGCAGGACCTCCGATTTTTATCGTCGTATGCTTTGCCAGCGGCTCATTTTGAACAACTTTCCCAACTTCTGCTTCTTGTAATTTCATTCGTATCTGTTCCATGACAGCCTCCTAAAATAGATTGTTCTTTTGTGTATGACATTGAAGAAGGCTCATAGGAATTATAGTTCGATAGGCACAAATAATTTCATACCCTCTTCTGTCATGTTATAAACCCCTATGACTTCTGTCTTTTTAAAATTTTATGTCTGCAATTAAGATAAAAACTTATTTATTTTTTAGCAAGAACCTGTATTTCTTTATATAACTTGGCTGCAGCATCTGGAATGCCCAGCTGTTTAGATGCAGCTGACATTTTTTGAAGATTCTCCGCATCAAGCAATATAACATCCATCTCTTTTATTAATACAGCACTTGAGAGGTCTTTTTCAAGGATTAATGCCGCAGCATCATGATCACTTAAAGCCCGTGCATTTTTTTCCTGGTGATTTGCCGTTACGTAAGGACTGGGGATCAGGATACTCGGAAGCCCAAGTGCCGTAATCTCGGCTAATGTAGTTGCACCTGACCTGGCAACAATTAAATCAATCCCTTTTAAAACTTCAGGCATGTTATGAATGAAAGGCTTGATTACAACATTTTGTGGGAGATTCTTAACTTGATCCATAACGTGATCATAATGAACTTCACCCGTTACATAGATAACTTGATAATTTTTATTTTTCATTTCATCAAGCATTCCGATGACAGCATCATTAATAGGCTTTGCCCCTCTGCTTCCTCCCATAATCAGCACTGTTTTTTTATCGGGATTAAGAGCAGGGTCCTTATAATGTCTTACGTCATCCGTTGCTACTTCAGACGCTCTCGGATTTCCGGTCAGCACTGTTTTTTCAGCAGGAAAATAGCTTCTTGCCTCTTCAAAACAAATCGCTACCTTATCTACATACCGGGCCAAGAATTTGTTCGTTACTCCCGGCAGACTGTTTTGTTCATGGATAATTGCAGGAACCTTAAGCTTAGAAGCAGCATAAACAACAGGTCCGCACACATATCCGCCCGTGCCGATTACAACATCAGGCTTAAATTCTTTTATGAATTTTCGGCTGTCGCTGACGCCTTTGAAAAAGCGCATAATCGTTTTTGCATTATCCAGAGAGATCTTTCTTTTAAAACCGGAAATTTTGATTGAACGAAAAGCTACTCCTGCTTTTGGAACGATTTTAGACTCCAGTCCATTATCAGTGCCGACATACAAAAATTCCGCATTTGGATCATTTCTTTTTATTTCATTTATTAAAGCGAGAGCAGGATAAATGTGCCCGCCTGTCCCTCCGCCGCTAACCAAAATTTTCATATGTATCCCCCATTAATTAGAAACATTTTCAAAAATATTCAACTTTAGCTTAAAAAAATGATAAACCCTGTTTTTCAACAGGGTCTATTTCAACTATAAAATGTAAATTCAGTATCTTGCATATCTGCTAATATTCAGCAGAACACCAACCGCCATCAGCATGAGCGTCAATGAAGATCCGCCGTAGCTCAGAAATGGCAAGGTAATACCTGTAACCGGCATCAGTCCCGTTACTACTCCAACATTGATCATAACTTGAATTGCAACCATTGTGATGATGCCAATTGCCAAAAATGAACCGTACAGATCAGGGGCACCGAGGGCTATTCTTACACCGCGCCACAATAACAGACCAAACAGCAAAATGATCAGAGAGCCGCCGATGAAGCCCAGCTCCTCTGCCAGGATTGCAAAGATAAAATCTGTTTGCGGCTCTGGCAAGTAAAAGAATTTTTGCCTGCTCTGTCCAAGGCCAAGACCAAATAGTCCGCCGGGACCAATCGCATACAGCGACTGAATAATTTGAAATCCGCTTCCCAGGGGATCTTCCCACGGGTTTAAAAACGATGTGATCCTCTTAATCCTATAGGGAGCTGATAACACTAAACCTACGAATCCGGCTACTCCGAGCAAACCAAGCAAACCAAAATGTGTAATTCTCGCTCCGGCAACAAAAATCATCACAATACAAGTCCCGACCATAACAGTTCCAGTTCCAAGATCAGGCTGTAGCATAATTAATGCAAATGCGGTAAACACGAAGCCAAGTGAAGGAAAAAGACCTTTTTTAAATGATGTTATTTTTTTTTGATTTTCAGACAGAAATTTAGCCAAAAAAGCTATCATGGCAAGCTTCATGAACTCAGAAGGCTGAATGGAAAACGCGCCGACTCCAATCCAGCTGCGTGAACCATTTCTCTCCATTCCAATGCCCGGAACTAAAACGGCCAGAAGCAGCACAAAACAAATAATAATCAGCATTTTTGCCCAGGTTCTCCACGTCCAGTAATCAACATTCATTAAAAAAAACATGGCGATTACACCTACACCCGCAAAAAGCAGCTGCCTCTTTGCAAAGAAAAATGAATCCTCAAATTTATAAGTTGCCCAAACTGCGCTTGCACTGTATACCATGATCAGTCCAATCGTCAGCAGCAGCAAGGTAATGATGACTAGAATGAAATCTGGTGCAGATCTTTTTGCCGTCAACGCCGAACACCCCAATATTATGGAATTAGGGCTCAAGCTTTGTGGCGATGCGTGTACGAGCCCTTTACTTTAGCTTATGCACGGCGTTCTCAAACATGTCTCCTCTTTGCTCAAATGTTTTATATTGATCCCAGCTAGCGCACGCAGGGGATAAGAGAACAATGTCACCATCTTGAGATAAGTCAAACGCCGCCTTAGCTGCTTGTTCAACATTATCGACACGTTTGATCACTTCTATTCCAGCATCTCCTGCTATTCTCTCAAGTTTTGGCGCCGTCTGTCCGAATGTGATGATTGCCTTCACATTGCTGAGGAATGGGATCAGCTCATCAAATTCGTTTCCGCGATCCAAGCCTCCTGCAAGCAGGAGCGTCGGCGCATCAAAGGCCTGCAGCGCTTTAGATGTGGCCAATATATTGGTAGCTTTAGAATCGTTGTAGTATTTTACTCCGTCAATCGTGCTGATAAACTGCAGACGATGTTTAACACCTTTGAAAGCAGTCAGAACTTTTTGAATGGCGCAGGTTGAAGCTCCATATAGTTTCACCACACAGATTGCAGCAAGGATATTCTCAAGATTATGCTTGCCCGGCAGGACAATATCTTTTATTTCAATAATCTGCTCATCGTTATACCATAGCGCTCCATTACTCATATAAGCGCCTTTTTCAAGCTTCTCGGAAACGGAAAAATAAACGATTTGACCTTTTGATTTTTCTGCTGCACGGCGCACTTCCATATCATCATAATTCACGACAGAATAATCATCAGACTGCTGATTTTCATAGATCTTCGCTTTTGCAAGGGCATATTCTTCTCTAGTGCCATGATAATCAAGGTGGGCATCAAATAGATTCAGCAGCAGCGCTATTTTCGGTCTGAATTTGATTGTGCCCATGAGCTGAAAAGAAGACAGCTCAGTCACAATGACATTTTCTTCAGTAGCATGTTCAGCTACCTCACAGGCCACGGTTCCGATGTTGCCGGCGATCAAAGACTTCTTTTGATCAGCTACAAGCATTTCGTGTATAAGAGTAGTCGTTGTTGTTTTTCCATTTGATCCCGTTATTCCGATCATATCGGCTTCAGAGATTAGATAAGCGAGCTCCACTTCTGTGACAATCGGAATCTTCCGCTCCAAAGCAGCAGCCAGCAGTGGATTGGAATAAGGAATGCCAGGGTTTTTCACAATGTATTCTGCATGATCAAGAAGCTCCATCGGATGACTTCCGCATAGGACCTTCAGACCTGCAGCCTGAAGCTCCTGGGCAGACTCATTTTCCTCGAACGGCTTCATATCATTGACTGTTACTATCGCGCCAAGTTTATGTAAGAGCTTTGCAGCAGCTAAACCGCTTTTTGCAAGCCCCAATACAAGTACATGTTTATGAGTAAAATCTTGAATGCTTTTCATCTTATAACCACACCTCAATATAGATTCCCAGAATGGCGAACACGAGACCCACAGACCAGAATGTTACGACAACTCTCCATTCTGACCAGCCGGTCAATTCATAGTGGTGATGAAGCGGGCTCATCTTAAACACCCGTTTTCCAGTCGTTTTAAAAGAAATAACCTGAATAATAACAGACAGAGTTTCAATGACGAAAACTCCGCCGATTAGCACAAGAAGAATTTCAAGCTTTGTTAAAATAGCAACCGTAACAATAGCTCCTCCGAGTGCAAGTGATCCTGTGTCACCCATGAATACTTTTGCCGGATGTGCATTAAAGACAAGGAAACCAAGAACCGCTCCGACAACTGCCACTGAAAAAATAGCCACATCATATTGAGATTGATTCCAGGCAAGAACAGCAAATGCACCAAATGCAATGGCTGCCGTACCTGAGAGCAAGCCGTCAAGTCCATCTGTTAAGTTAACAGCATTAGATCCGCCGACAAGCATGAAAATAATCAGAATCACATATGCAAAGCCTAAATCAAACGAAAATTCCGTGCCTGGAATGCGGATTTCTGAAGAAAACCCATATTGTTTAAAAACGATATAGAAAATGACAGCAATGATAATCTGGCCAATCAGTTTCTGCTTTGATGTAAGACCGAGGTTGCGCTTCATCACAACCTTAATAAAATCATCCAGAAAACCGAGGAGACCGTATCCGAACATAACGAATAACAGCAAATACATTTCCACACTCGGTTCTGCAAATTTATAGCTCATGACAAGTGTTGTCACAATGACAGACAGAATAATCATGATTCCGCCCATCGTTGGGGTGCCTGATTTTTTCTGATGGGATTTCGGCCCTTCATCCCGAATGCTTTGTCCGAACTTAAGCCTTCTTAAAAATGGAATAAAGATGGGAGATATCAGAACACTGATTAAAAAACCCATAATAATTGTAAATAAAATAATTTGTTCGAGCATGTTTAGATCCTCCCTGAATAACTGCGTGATGACCGCTTTTGATTACGGATTCATCATAAATACAAGCTTGTGAATTTCTTAAATGCATGTGCTGCGGCGAATCATTATTTAATTCGTTCTTTAATAGCTCTCAAAGCTACTTCGCGATCATCAAAATCGAAAATCTGCGTTCCGATCTGCTGATAAGTTTCATGGCCTTTTCCTGCAATTAAAATGACGTCTCCCGGCTTCGCATTGGCAACGGCAAAATAGATGGCCTTCTCTCTATTTTCAATGGAATGATAATATTCTCCCCTGACCCCATCTTCCATTTCATTCAAAATGGCGACAGGATCTTCACTTCTTGGATTATCGGAAGTAAAGATCGGTTCATCTGCATACTTAACGGCAATCTGTGCCATGATTTTACGTTTTGTCCGGTCACGGTCACCGCCGCAGCCGACAACAACAAATGTCTTTCCAATAACAAATTGTTTAACCGTTGAAAGAACATTTTCGAGACTGTCTGGAGTATGTGCATAATCAACAATGACAGAAAAGTCCTGACCGCCGTCGACTACTTCAAACCTTCCGCGAACACCTTCAATCTCACCAAGTGTTGCCGCAATAATGGATAAAGGCACATTGGAAGCCAGACTTGCAGCTGCAGCTGCAAGTGCATTATAGATGCTGAATTTGCCGATCAGCTTCATATTGACCTTCTCGCTGCCATGCGGAGTAACAAGATCAAATGATGTTCCGCTTGGAGACATCGCAATATTTTTTGCCATCACATCACACTCTGAATCAATGCCATACGTTAAAACATGAGCTGCCGTCATTTTCATGAACTCGGCCGAAGCTGAGTCATCTCCGTTTAGGACAGCTGTTTTGGGCTTATTTTGATCAAACTTGTTGCCAAGCTGTGAAAATAGCAGGCCCTTAGCTGCACGATATGAATCCATTGTCTGATGGTAATCGAGATGATCCTGCGTCAAATTTGTAAAGACGGCAACGTCATAGTCACACCCATGAACACGTCCCATATGCAAGGCATGGGATGAAACCTCCATAATCGCATGACTGACTCCTTTTTCAACCATGGTTCCGAAGGTTTTTTGCAGAGTCAGACTCTCAGGAGTCGTGTTTTTAACGCTCAATTGTTCATCTCCGATTTTTATGTACATCGTGCCGATTAATCCAGTTGCAAGGCTGTCATTTTGAAGAATCTTCTCAATCAGATGCGTCGTTGACGTTTTGCCGTTTGTGCCTGTAACACCAATTAAATGAAGATTATGTGTAGGCTGCCCGTAAAATGTGTCTGCAAGGAGCGCCATAGCTCTTTTAGTGTTATTCACAACAATAACAGGTACTGGAAGTGACAGCGGCTTTTCAGATAAAACAGCAGCAGCCCCCCGGCGGACAGCCTGTTCAGCATAATCATGGCCATCTACTGTGTACCCGCTGATGCAAATAAATAAACTTCCTTCCTTCACTTCTCTTGAGTCCATTTCAATCGAGAGAATATCTGGATTTTCATTCACGCTCAATTTCATATTTTGCAGCTGCGAAAGCAGTGTCTGTAATTTCATCATTACCAAATCCTCTCAAAAACCAACAATAGTTTCTTTCTAATTTTTTATACAAAATCATCCATTTAGTGAAAAACGCACAGTTCTTATTTTATCTCATCTTAGCTAAAAGAGCCATATCAGCTTTTAAAAATGTCTTTAATAAAGGGAGAGGATGCGGGAGCTGCTCTATCCCGCCTTAAAATAAAAGCGAGGCAAACACGTTTTGTGATTGCCGCTTTTTTTGCTGTATAAATGAGTTTTTACTCGTCCTCGGTTTTTTTATCGCTTTTTCCTAAATACAGACGGAGAGTTGAACCTTCTTTCACTTTCACTCCGGCTGCTGGAGACTGCTGGACAACCGTGTCGCCGGAACCTGCAATATCAAGTTTCAGGTTTACCATTTGCTCTCTTAGCTCCGTTGTCGTCAGCCCTAAAACATTCGGGACATTTACAAGTTTTGTGTCTAGCCATGTATATTCTTTTTCGATTTGATCTTTTCTCGGCTTCACACCAAGCTCTCTTAAACTGTCTTCCATGATATTTCCTACAATTGGAGCAGCTACCGTTCCCCCGAACTGAACAGTGCCTTTAGGGTTATCAACAGCCACATAGACGACGATTTCAGGGTCATCAGCCGGTGCAAAGCCAATGAATGATACGATATAGTTATTTTTCAAGTAAACTCCGTCTTTAACTTTTTGGGCGGTCCCCGTTTTGCCGCCGACACGGTACCCATCGACAAATGCATTTCTTCCTGTTCCTTGCGCCACTACACTTTCTAATGCATATCTAATCTGTTTTGACGTTTCTTCTGAAATCACCCTGCGCTTAGCCTCAGGAGCTGTCTGACTGACAACGTCTCCGGTAATTGGATCAATCCATTCCTTGGCAATATAAGGCGTATAAAGCGTTCCGCCGTTAACCGCCGCTGAAACGGCTGCCACCTGCTGAATAGGAGTAACCGATACCCCTTGGCCAAATGCCGTTGTCGCCTGTTCAACAGGTCCGACATTTTTAACATTGAAGAGGATTCCTCTCGCTTCTCCCTGCAGATCAATTCCGGTTTTTTGCCCGAAACCAAAGTTTTGAATATATTTAAACAGCGTATTTGTGCCAAGTCTTTGTCCTAATTCTACAAAGCCCGGGTTGCATGAGTTTTGAACGACTTCAAGAAATGTCTGGCTGCCATGGCCGCCTCTTTTCCAGCACTTCAGTCTTGCTCCGCCTACTTCAACAGATCCGCCGTCATGAAAGTGTTCTTTTTGCAGATTTACCTTGTTCTCTTCAAGGGCTGCAGCCAGTGTAATAATCTTAAAGGTTGATCCAGGTTCGTATGAGCTCCATACAGGAAGATTGCGGTTATATATAAGCGGATCTACATTCCTGAAATCCGCAGGATCAAAGTCCGGTCTGCTTGACATCCCAAGAATTTCCCCATTTTTCGGATTCATGGCAATGGCAATCATGCCGTCAGGATTGTATGCCGCCTGGGCGTTATCCAGCTCCCGCTCCATTATGGTCTGCACTTTGGAATCGATTGTTAATTTTAGATTTAATCCGTCTATTGGAGCTGTATATTCATCCGCTTCCTCGGGCATTCTTTTCCCTTTTGCGTCCGAGTAGAATTTCACATACCCTTTCGTGCCTTTCAGCTGTTCATCGTAATAGGATTCAAGACCAAGCAGCCCTTGATTATCAATGCCGGCAAAACCAAGCACGTGAGAAAGGTAGCTTCCAAACGGATAATGCCGTTTGGAATCTTCCGCTATGTATACTCCCTTCAGTCCGAGAGCGCGGAGCTCTTTTGCTTTTTCATGCGATATCTTTCTCCCTTCAGGATTGATGCGCTGTATGGACTGTTTCTTTGTTATAAGCTCATAAGCTCTCTGTTTAGACATATTTAATACAGAAGCAAGCTTTTCAGCCGTATCTGCCGGATTTTCCACCTGCCTCGGAACTACAAGGACCGACGGAGCACTCATATTCGTTGCAAGCTTGACGCCATTGCGGTCAAGGATCTCGCCCCGTTCAGGTTCAAAAGGAATGTTTCTGCTCCAGGAATCCTTAGCAAGAGCAGTTAATTTATCCCCTATAAAAAACTGAACGTATCCAAGACGGATATCAATAATAATAAAAATCAAAAATCCAAATAACAGCACCAATGCCAGACGTTTTCTGACAGTCACATTTGAAACGCGCATAGAATTAGACTCCTCCTTATTCAGGCTCGTTCAAATATATGCTTGTACAGAATCATCTAGAACTTTTTGAGATTAGGAGAAGGAAGCCGAACATGTGAAACGATCATCCATGCCATGACCGAAAAAAGCTTGGTCAACGATGTTGACCAAGCTTTGTTTCTACCTAGCTTCTTCTTCCTCATCAGACTGTTCATTATCTCCGCTGTCTGGCTGTTGCGGACTTTCAAGCTTTACAATTAACTGATCATTCTCTTGTACTGTTTCGTTTTTGGATATATTTTGAGAAACGACATAGCCGTTTCCATTTATCTTAAGATTAAGATCAAGGAAATTAGCAAGCTTCATCACGTCCCTTGATGACCAGCCATTTAAGTCAGGCATCTTGATTTTGCCATCTGTCCGCAGAAGCACACGTTCATTGACAATCATCTTTTTGCCCGCTTCCGGGTATTGGGCAACAATTTCATTTCCAGTTCCAAGAATCAGCGGCTGAACATTGTTCGATCTCAGCTGTTTTTCTGCTGATGCTGAATTTTCACCAACAAGAGAAGGGACTTCTGCGCCTATTTCCGTTTCCGTTTTCTTCGGCTTTTCTTCCGTTTCTTCAGAAGGCTGGATTTTCATGTACTGCAGACTGTTTTTCATAACAGTATTAAATACGGACGATACAGGCATTGAGCCTGTTTCAGTGTCTTTCAGTTTAGGCTGCTGGACCGCAACATATACAAGGAGCTCCGGATCTTCTTTTGGCGCCATTCCAAGGAATGAAAAAATAAAATTATCCCGGCCGCTTAAATATTTTCCGTCACTTCCTGCAATTTGAGCTGTTCCTGTCTTACCAGCTACCTCATACCCTTCAATCTGATACGGTCTTCCGGTGCCTTTTTCCGAACTGACAACTGTTTCCAGAATGTCGAGCACCTCTTTTGACGTTTTCTCAGAAATAGGTGTGCCTGCCACTTCCGGCTTATTTTGTTTAATCACTTTATCATGATCAACGTCAACAATTTTATCAATGATATAAGGCTTCATCATCTTTCCGCCGTTTGCGATTGCAGTTGCTGCCTGCACCTGCTGAATCGGCGTCACGGTTGAACCCTGGCCGAATGCGGTCGTTACTTTTTCAATATCATATTTATAGTTGAACTTCCCATTTGCCTCGTTCGGCAGATCAATTCCGGTTTCCTCATTTAACCCGAACTTGTTCATATACTGCATAAAACGATCAGGTCCAAGTTTTTCCTTAGCAAGGATGGCCATCGCTACATTGGATGAACGCTGAACACCTTCAAGGAAGGAAATCGTTCCCCAGCCTGTTTTATTATGATCGCGGATTCTTCCGCCTTCCACTTTATAAGCTCCAGACTGATACAATTCATTGCGGTTAAATACGCCTTCTTCAACGGCAGCCGCAAGCGTGAATATTTTCATCGTCGAGCCTGGTTCAAATGGATAGGCAACAGCATCATTGTAATAATTGTTGATATCGCGGACATTTGGATCAAAGCTCGGACGCTGCCCCATTGCAAGAATCTTCCCTGTCTTTGGATCCGCTACAATTCCGATAATCTTCTCTGGTTCATATTCCTCTGCAGCTTCATTCATTGCATCTTCAAGGAAAGTTTGAACTTTTTGGTCAATCGTCAGATAAATATTGTTTCCGTTATCCGGAGCGACAATTTTTTCTTTTCCATTTGGGAGCTTAAACCCTTGTTTATCTCCCTCATAGACTTTGTAGCCATCTTTTTCTTGAAGATATTTATCAAGACTTTTCTCAATTCCGAACATCCCTACCGTATTATTTGATTCTTCGTCTCTTTGGGCATAACCGATTATATGAGAGGCGAATGTGCCATTTGGGTAGTAACGGTGAGTGTCTCTTAAAAATCCAATCCCCGGCAGTTTCATTTTTTCAATCTTCACTTTTAGCGTGTGGCTGATATTCCGGCCAGCAGAACCAAATTCTACTTGTTTCGCATCCTTGGTTAAGATCTTTTCTACATCGCTCTCTTCCATATCAAGCAATGGAGCGAGTTTCTCAGCTGTTTCTTCCGGGTCAACCACATGCTTTGGGTTTTTGGCACTTGTCGTTAATTTATCATCAAGAACTGCAATCAGAGTATACGTTGATGTATCCTGTGCAATCACTTCTCCTCTTCTGTCCAAAATAGAGCCCCGGTTCGCTTCAATGCCGCGCTTTCTTTCGTATTGCTCCTGGGCGCGGGCAGCAAGGATTTCGCCATTTACTTCCCCTGTCGTTTGCAAAAACAGGAATCTGATGATTAAGACAAAAAAGAGCAATGCAAATATTAAAGTTAATATTGCTGCTCCTCTGTTCATATTGATATTTTTTGGCTGTGTCATAATTATTCGTTAACAGCTTTCACATTGTCTGGATTAAGGTTTAGCCCCTGCTTTTTTGCTTCAGTCATGATTCGCTCATAGGTGCTTAATTCTTTGACTTGGACAGTTAAGTCTGAATTAACTTTTTGCTGATCCTGTACTTGCGACTCAATCTGCTGAATCTCAATGTTTGACTGATAAACGGTTACGCTGTTTGATACGATTTGGATGGCTGCAAATAAGAGGACAGATAAGAAAGCGACGATAAGCACTTTTTCCCCGACTGTTATGGTTGGTCTTCTTGTAATGACAACCGTTTGCTGCTGCTCGGGCATATGCTTGTGCTGCTCTTGCCTTTGCTGCTGTAATTTCACTGCTAAATTACTCATGAACAAACCCCCTCTGATTTTTTGGATTTCTTTATAGTTTTTCTAGGATTCTAAGTTTGGCTGATCTTGCCCGGTTGTTTTCTTCGAGTTCTTCGTCTGATGGCACGATCGGTTTTCTTGTGATCAGTTTTACTTTCGGTTTAAATTCATCCGGTATAACCGGTAAGTTGGGAGGCAATTCCGGTAATGCAGCAGCTTGTTTAAATGCTGTTTTGCAGATTCTGTCTTCTAATGAATGGAACGTTATGACACTGACTCTGCCGCCGGGTTTGATCAGATCGACAGCTTGTCCAATCGCTTCTTCAAATACTTTCAGTTCATCGTTTACCGCAATTCGGATCGCCTGAAAAATCCGTTTGGCAGGATGTCCGCCTTTTCTTCTTGCTGGAGCAGGAATCGCATCTTTAATTAATTCCACTAGCTCTCCTGTTGTTTGGATTGGCTGTTTTTCTCTTGCTGCTTCAATTTTTCTTGCTACCTGCTTTGAGAATTTTTCTTCTCCGTAACGGAAGAAGATTTTGACCAGCTCTTCATATGTCCAGTGATTCACCACATCAAATGCGGAAATACTGGCATGCTGATCCATTCTCATATCTAGAGGTGCATCGTGATGATAGCTGAAGCCTCTCTCAGGTGTATCTAATTGCGGCGATGATACGCCAAGGTCAAATAAAATGCCGTCTACCTCTGTAACACCTAACTCTTCCAGTTCTTCTTTTAAATACCTGAAATTGCTTTTTATAAATGTAACCTGTCCCGCGTAATCCGCCAGAATTTCTTTAGCATGCGAGAGGGCTGCATCATCCTGATCAAAAGCGAAGAGGTGGCCATCCTTAGACAGCTTGGACAGCAGATAAGAGCTGTGCCCCGCTCCCCCTAGGGTGCAGTCTACATATACACCGTCTTCTTTAATGTTTAATCCGTCTACCGTTTCACGCAATAATACTGTTTTATGTTGAAACATTGCTGTTACCACCTTTATCAGAGTCGATTGTTTTGGATGTTTTAATATGATGTTGGAATGTCTTATTACTCATTGTTTGCACAAGAGACCA
The DNA here is from genome assembly GCF_004358755.1 of Peribacillus frigoritolerans. Taxonomy (GTDB): domain Bacteria; phylum Bacillota; class Bacilli; order Bacillales; family Bacillaceae; genus Bacillus_P. The sequence goes on from NZ_SMZY01000002.1 coordinate 90,526, forward strand.
TTATATATCAAAACCAATCATATTTTCAGCAATTTCGGCAAATGAATCTTCCTGTTCAGTCACATATGTATCCCAAATTGCCTTATCCCATAACTCGATCCGATTTGATACTCCGATAACAACACATTCTTTTTCAAGCTTTGCATATTGCAAAAGCGGTGCTGCTAAATTAATGCGGCCTTGCTTATCGAGCTCGCATTCAACAGCCCCTGAAAAGAAAAACCGGGTAAATGCACGTGCATCTTTTTTTGTTAACGGGAGAGCTTTAAGCTTATCTTCAATCAATTTCCATTCGCTCATTGGATAACCGAACAAACATTGATCAAGTCCTCTTGTGATGACGAAAGTTTCTCCGAGTTCTTCCCGGAACTTGGCAGGAACGATCATGCGGCCTTTTGCATCAATCGTATGATGATATTCACCCATGAACATGTCCGTCGCCCCACTTTCTTTCTCTCAGTCACCACTTCCCCCCACTTCTCCCCACCTCCTATTCTACACGTTCTTTTCATAAAAAAAAACCCTGTATTCCACAGGATTTCAGAAAATCGTTATTTAAATTTTGACAATTTTATGATGATTGTTAAAAGAATAGCGAAGCTGCACGATTTCGTCTAAAAAATTTGGACCGTATTTATTCAAATAGTAGTAAATATTCCACGTTCTCTCCTGAAAACCGTCATTCGGCTTGAGAGATTTCCCGATTCTTGTGAATTTTTCCATTTCAACCTGATGTTTTTGTTGAATCTTCTTGTCGATATGAGAATGGAGTAAATCGAGCTGAGCTTGAATAAAATACGCGTTTTTCATTAAAAATGGTTCTAAGCTTTTGTCAATTGTCAAAGCTGACTTACGAAGTTCATTGTGAATCTGTTCAAATTGCTTTTTCGTGTCTTCAATTTTAGGTGTCATTCGAGACGGTTCTCTTTTTGATACCCATTCTTCACGCGCTTTATCAACACCTCGAGTAAAAACATCTTCAATCCCAATCTCCACATCCATCATGTCTGTTTCAATCGAGCGTTCCAAAATGGTGATGTTCAGTCTTGGAACGACAGGCGGCATTTTTACATCCAAAACTTGAAAGACTTTCTTCAATTCCGCCCAATAAGTAAGCTCCCCTGGTCCTGCAATAAACGCCAGGGTCGGCAGGATGCATTCCTGCATTAACGGTCTTGTGACAACATTATTGCTCAGTCTTTCGGGACTTTGTTCAGCAAGGTGCCTTAGTTCTTCTTCATTAAACGTTAATTTATCATCCACTGAATATATTTTATCTTTTGAACGGTGGAGCAAAGAGCGTTCATGATTTTCATGATGATAAAACAGATTGGCACTGGTCTTTTCTGTTACAATGATCGGCTGATAGCCCGCTGAATTCATAAATTCCTGCTGTACCGCAAGCGCTTCAGAGATTTCTTCATTTTTTCTGATGAACTGCTGGAAGTATGGTGATTCCATCTTTCTTAGGTCAGGATCGGCTGAGTTCATAATAACAAGTCCGTATTCAGAAAACATTTCATATGTAAGTTTTTCGAAAAATTGAGTATACGTTTTTGAAGTACTTAATGTATGTTTGAGACTTGCCAACAGCGTGTTTGAATAATCTGTTTCACCAAAGGTTTCAAAAACGGAGCAGATCCAATTCCAGCATTCCTTCTTGTCCAGCTCTTTATGGAAAACAGGAATTTTTTCGGATTGCATGTGCTTGATCGCTTTCTTTTTTATCACTTGATTTTGCGATACATATAAATGATTGATTTCCGCAAAATCATGGTCCTCGCCTGCAACCCAGAAAATTGGGATGACGGGAACAGACAGCTCTGCTTCCTGCTGCTTTGAAAGGACGAGAATGGAGATAATCTTATGTATTGTATAAAGCGGCCCCGTAAGTAAACCTGCCTGCTGCCCCCCGACTACTACAAGACTGTCAGGCTGTTTAAGACGTTCAATGTTTGCGGTCACTGCATGATTTTCAGGAAAGTGTTTCCGGTGATAGGATAAAAGGTAATCCGATAATTCTTCCCGTGCAAACGTTCTATTTTTTAAATCGTTCATTCTCTTCTCATACACATCATTATTTGTAATTTGATAATCAAAGTAATCCACCGTATTTAACCTTGCATGAACCAAATCTTCCACAAGGCGGTTCGTGTGGCGAAGGGAGAGTTCAGTAATCTCCATTTGTGTAACTTCCTTTCCGGGTTATGTAAGCTTCCGAGAAGAGTATAGCATTTATTGCTTCGAAAATAAAAAAAGTTTGCCTGAGATCTTACAGATAATCAAGGATTCCGGAAATGATTCCATATACAGTAAGAAACGTTGAGAGCGGCAGCAAAAGCAAAAAGGAGAAACGCCAGCATTTTTTAAATGCAATGGATAATGAAATGGACGATTGCGATCTGATTAGGATAAGCAGACCAGTAAACAAGATGAGGAGGCAGACGAAAAATAAGCCGCCGTAAAAAGCAGTTTGTGATAATGTAAGCAATTTGAAATAAATCGAGAATATAAATAAAACCACGCCAATGTCCGCAGCAAGCAGCAAGGCTCTTTTTTTGCTGTTTGTCATAACAATTAAAAGAAGAAACAGAAGGAAAAAACTAAGCAGCGGAAGTGTAACTGCAAATGCAAAAATACTGATAAAAGAATCGATGATAATCATCCTTCCATTCCCCTAATGGCCTGATATAAGAAATGCAAGACAGGAACTTCAAGCTTTTCAGCTTCTGCCTGATTGATTAAAAAGCCAATGATTCCATCTATCTCTGTCATTCTGCCTTCTTCAATATCTTTCAGCATAGATGACCGATTTTGAGCCGTGCTTCTGCATATGTCCATGACATGCTCCCATTCTTCTTGTCCTTTCTGAAAAGCCAAAACTTTCATTGCCTCACGAAATACAGCCTCTGTCATTTTATTATACATGGGGTTTGAAGCAAGCTCGCCATTTGGCACCCGCAATAAAGCAGTCAGAGGATTTATGCAGGCATTCACAAGCAGTTTCCGGGACATCATTTCCTTCCAGTCTCTGATATATTCAAATGGAAAATGCTCTATTTGCATCTGCAGGATAGGCAGCTCTGTTAGACGATCGTCAGGATATAGCGAGCTTACCTTAATGCATCCCAAACCTGTATGCTTAACACTGTTGTCACTCAGTTTTAATGCGCCATGCTCTACTGTGCCCACAAATATGCGATGTCCTTTCAGCGTTTGAAGCAAAGGTATATGGGACATGCCATTCTGCAAAAAAAGCACCGTTTTGGATGGACTCTTTTTCAAGGCATCAAGTATAGAATCCAGCTGATATTGTTTGACCGTTATAATTAGAAGAGGTTCTTTATAGGAGGTGTTTTTTTCTGCTCCGAGGTTAATAGATATGTTCTCAGGACGATCCCCGCGCATGAGGGTTATTCCTGCATCGTTGATAAGATCTGCTTGCTCTTTGCGCCTTGTATACAGCGTCACTTCATGGTATTTGCTTAAATACGCGGCACTGAGTAATCCGACTGCTCCTGAACCGATAATCCCTATCTCCATAAGCGCATCCCACCGTTTTCCCTTAATTCTTTTATCATACCAAATATAAGAAGTATTTCCCATATATAACTATCAGAAAATAAGAAAAGCGGAATCGCCCGTTTAGCGCAGGCATGACAGATAAGGATCCGCCAGTTAAGGCGCTTTTTGCCAATACTTCCGGATCCGTTCTGGCCGAGGAGTTGGGCGATGGAGCTAGACATTGAAGAGCAAAATTTTATACTTTCCTAAACAATAAGAAAAGCCAGCTCTGAAAGCTGACTTTTCATTCTGAATTAAACCGGATAAACCGGGTGCTTCCGTTCACTGAATGAAAGCTGTTTTGTTTCATATAAAGAGAAGCGGGAAATAAGTTCCTCTCTAAGGTCATCTGCGGAAACAATGTCATCAACAATCATTTCAGATGCAAGCTTATAAATATCGATATTCTCTTTATATTCCTGCTGTTTTTGAAGGACAAATTTCATTCTCTCCTTCGGATCTTCAATTTCATTGATTTTGTTTGAATAAATCGCATTAACTGCAGCTTCAGGACCCATAACAGCAATTTGAGCTGTAGGAAGAGCGATCACGCAATCCGTTTCAAAAGCCGGTCCCGCCATTGCATAAAGGCCTGCACCGTATGCTTTTCTGACGATAACGGAGATCTTTGGAACCGTAGCAGAGCTCATGGCAGCGATCATCTTAGCGCCATGGCGGATAATTCCCGCTCTTTCTACCTTAGTGCCAATCATGAAGCCCGGCACATCCGCAAGGAAAAGCAGTGGAATATGGAAAGCATCCGCAAGCTGCATAAACTTCGCTGCTTTGTCTGCTGAATCTACGAATAAAACACCGCCTTTTACTCGGGGCTGATTCGCAATGACCGCAACAACTTTACCGTCCATCCGGGCAAATCCTGTAATGATTTCCGGTGCGAATAAGCGTTTAATTTCAAAAAAGCTTCCCTCGTCTATAAGAGAGTCGATGCACTCATACATATCAAATGGAGCATTCTGATTTTCCGGAACAATTTCAGACAGCCTTCTGCCCTGCTTTGGAGCAACTGCTTCAACCGGCATTGAAGCATGCTGATAATTTTGCGGAAAGTAAGTTAAGTATCTTCTAGCCTCTAATATGGCGTCTTCTTCTGTTTTTGCAAGAACATCTCCGCATCCGCTTACAGAGCAGTGCATTCTCGCTCCGCCCATTTCTTCAAGACTGACTTTTTCGCCGATTACTTTTTCTGCCATTCGCGGCGAACCCAAATACATGGAGGCATTTCCTTCGACCATGATGACAATGTCACAAAATGCCGGGATGTATGCTCCTCCAGCTGCTGAAGGACCAAATAGAAGGCAGATTTGGGGAATCATCCCTGACAATTTAACCTGGTTATAAAAGATCTTCCCTGCACCGCGGCGATTTGGGAACATATCAATCTGATCCGTAATTCTCGCTCCGGCTGAATCCACCAGATAGAGCAAGGGAACTTTTAATTTTTCAGCTGTTTCCTGAATACGGATGATTTTTTCAACCGTTCTCGCCCCCCAAGAGCCAGCTTTGATGGTAGAATCATTTGCCATTACGCAAACGGTTTGATTATTGATTTTCCCGATGGCCGTAACCACGCCGTCTGATGGCAGGTCGCCGGCCTGGTTATTCGCAAATTTCCCATCCTCTGTGTATTTTCCATTATCAAACAGACGGTTAAGTCTCTCTCTTACAAACAATTTACCCTGTTGCTGCAGCTTTTCATGATATTTAGGGTGTCCGCCGGCCTCAATTTCAGCTGTCTTTTCTTTAAGGATTTTGACCAATTCATCCGTTTTCAACATTGGAAATACCTCCTTTTTACGCTTTTAAAATAAGTAATACATCGCCCTCGTTAACAAAATCGCCCGTTTCGGCTTTTACTTCCTCCACAACACCATTTTCCGGGCTGTCTAAAGGTATTTCCATTTTCATTGATTCAAGCATGATCACATCTTGTCCTGCCGTTACTTCGTCCCCTGCTGCCACTAATACATTCAATACCGTTCCTGCCATACTTGCTTTAATTTCGATCATGTTAAAATCCTCCATTCTTGATGTGGTGAAACAAATACTTTCTTTTCAGGCTCTTGCTTATGCGAAAACAGCTGTCTGTAAAAAGGCTGTGCTGTATCTTCCGCGGTTAAATTGTTCATTCGATAAAATATTAATAAATAAAGGAAGGTTGGTTTTAATTCCCTCGATTTTCATTTCATTTAAGAATGTCTTTGCTTTTTCAATGGTTTCTTCACGGCTATTGCCGTTTACAATAATTTTTGCCACTAGCGGGTCATAAAAAGGCGTAACTGTATTTCCTTCTTTATAGGCAAGATCCACAACGACACCGTTCATCTCATTAAATGTAAACGCTTTTATTAATCCGGGTGACGGAATGAATTTCACAGGATCTTCGGCGTAAAGCCTGAATTGAATGGAATGGCCGTTTTTCGTAATTTCCTCTTGTGTAAAAGGAAGCGCGTTCCCTGCCGCAGTCTGAATTTGAAGCTCTACAAGATCAAGACCGGTCACACCTTCTGTCACCCTGTGCTCGACTTGCAGTCTAGTATTCATTTCAAGGAAATAAAAGTTTTCTTTATCATCCACAATAAACTCGATCGTTCCTGCGTTTATGTATCCTACATGCTTTGCTGCAGTGACAGCAGCTTCGCACATTTTGGCCCGTGTCTCATCAGACAGGTGCGGGGATGGAGATTCTTCGACCACTTTTTGGTTTCTGCGCTGAACAGAACAGTCACGCTCAAACATGTGCACGACATTTCCGAGATGATCTCCAAATAATTGAATTTCAATGTGCCTTGCCTCTGCAATGAATTTTTCTATAAAGACTTCATCATTTCCGAAGTATGCTTTTGCCCTTGTTTTCGTTGAGGCAAAACATTTTATAAGGGCTGCTTCATCGTCACACCGCTGCATGCCGATCCCGCCGCCTCCGCCGCTTGCTTTAAGCATAACCGGATAGCCGATTTCCGCTGCAAAGGAACAGGCGTCCTCAACTGTAGAAATACCTGTAACACTTCCAGGCACGACAGGCACGAGAGCTTCCTTCATGGTTTTTCGCGCTGCAACTTTATCTCCCATTAGAGCCATTGTTTCTGAATGAGGACCAATAAACTTTATGCCCTTTTCTTCTGCTGCCTGAGCAAACTCCGTATTTTCAGATAAGAAACCATAACCCGGATGAATTCCATCCACTTGTTCCCTGACGGCAATATTTAAAATTTCATCCTTTAATAAATAGGACTTCGCTACAGGAGCTTCTCCTATTCTAAAGGAATAGTCTGCTTCTTTAACAAATGGCAGCTCAGCATCGGCATCAGAAAAAATGACGACTGTTTCAATCCCCATTTTTTTGCATGTTTGGATAATCCGAAGCGCAATTTCTCCCCGGTTTGCAATTAAAATCTTCTTCAATTTCTCCCCTCCCTAGGTGTAAAAGAATATCCCCACAGAGTACATTTCTTCATAAACTTCAAATTTCCTGCTATAAAATGAAAACGCTCACTAAACTCTTTTCTAATCTTCTCTGCGTGGTATAATAAATGTAAGTTTTAAAATGTTGGTAAGATTTTGTATTCTTATCTTAAACCTGCATGATTAACAACGATCAGAGGCTGCAAGGGGGAGAAACAATGTTTAAGGTAGAAAAGTTGCTTATTAATTATAAAACGTTAGAGGAATTTAAAAAATTTAAAGAATACGGGCTGCAGGAGCTGTCCATGCTGGATGATCTTCAGGATAACATCATCGAAAATGACAGCAATTCTCCATTCTACGGCATTTACTTTGGCGAAAAACTGGTTGCCCGCATGAGCCTTTACCGTGTTGATAAAAAATTCGATGAATATTTTGACCCAAAACAGGATTATTTGGAGCTGTGGAAGCTTGAAGTGCTTCCTGATTATAAGCGCAAAGGCTATGGCACGGCACTTGTTGAATATGCAAAGTCTTACGGTGTTCCGATCAAAACCAATCCAAGAATAAAGTCGGGTGAATTCTGGTCAAAAATGGGATTTGAATCAGTGACATATGACATGGACCGCGATAAAGGAGAAAATCCTCTTGTCTGGTATCCTGAAGGCGTTTCCGAACAAAAAGGAGAATCCGCTTAATAAATAAAAGAATGACCGCCGGTGCGGTCATTCTTTTATTTTTCAGCTCTTTCGAGATTTCCATTGCGGTCCACCTGAAACTTCACTTTGCGGCTGCGTTCATCATCTCTCAAAACAGCCATATTTCTCGCGCGTTCCATCATTTCAATCAGCATCATATAATCTTCCTCTACAATCTTAAGATTGCTGTGGATGGTCTCTTTTTCAGCCTGCAGTTTTTCAATTTGCTGCTCAAGATGGGTTACTTTTTTAATGAGTTTTTCATTTTCGCTTTTTAAGTCTGCCGCGCTTCCTGAATTTTCATAGGTTTGCAAAAACGATATCACTTCATGAAAAGTCAGCGGTCCTCCTGCTTCAGGCTGCTGCGATTCAGTTTCGTAAGAGGGTTTAGTCTGCTCAGCTGATTCTTCAGGCTCTTGTTTACGGATTTTCTTGCGCTGCGCTTTTGCCATTTCAATCGCTGATTTGTACTGCTTTCTCACATAAGAATTCCAGCGGAAACCGCATGCTGCTGCCGTTCTTGATAACTTTTGCCCAACTTCCTCAAACGCTGCAAGCTGTGTACCGCCTTCACGAATCTGCTTGAGAACTATTTCAGCCAGCATCAAATCCTCATCCTGAGTCCAAGCATCCTGACGTGTAGTAGTCATATCTATTCCCCCTAATACGCATTTTTTACATACATATGCGCCTGCTAGAATAGATAGACTACCGAACGTGACAGAATTCACAGGAATACAAGCTGTTTTTTCCCTGTCTACTTTTGAAAGAATTGCCTTACAGCATTCAAGTGATCTTCGCCTGCCCAAAGCTCTGCACACTGGGCAATTTCATCTTGCATTCTTTTTTTCAGACCGGAGCTGACCCATTTATTGATCTGAACTTTTTTATACGCTCTTATCACATCAGGATAAGGAATAAGAGACTTTCTTATGTACTCATAAGCATCTGTTTCAAATGTAGCAGAATGAAAAACACGAGAAGCAAATCCAAGTTCTTTTGCCTTTTGAGCATTCATTCTCTCTCCGCTCGTGAGCATGTATAAGGCTTTATCATGCTGCATTTTTTCAAACAGCATCGTGCTGCCTCCCCAGCCTGTAGTAATCGCCTGATTTCCCTGAATAAATCCTAGTGAAGCTTCTTCATTTACTAGTCTGAAATCAGCAGCAGCAGCTATTTCCATCCCTCCCCCTACAGCCGTTCCATTTATCAGAGCGAATGTAGGCACGGGAAGAGTCATGATTCTGTATAATAGATCACCCATTTTAGAGAGCATATGCATAGCTTCTTCAACAGTCGTGATATTCCCGAAAACAGAAAGATCGCCGCCTGAACAAAACGCCTTGCTGCCGCTGCCGGTTATGATTGCCGCAAGCAGTCTCTCATTGCCTTCTGATCCATTCAAAATCGTTTCTAATTCATTCATCACATCATAATCAATTGCATTTCTGCGTTCCGGCCGGTTAATTTTAATCTCTAATAGTCCGTTTCTCTCGCTTGCTGATACTTTCCCCACTTTAATCCCCCTAATAGAAAAGATGATTACCTTTTATTTTATAGAAAGGACCGGCTAAGCACTAGAGCGTATTTAAATTGATCTTCATAAAAAGGCTGTTTTCTCACAGATTGTTGTTTTTGATTATAAGCATCAAAAAAAGCGCAAGGATCAGAGATCCTTGCGCTTTTAATGAAGTTATTATTTGCTAACAACTTCTTTTCCTTTGTATGTTCCACATTCTTTACATACACGGTGAGCTAATTTAACTTCACCACAGTTTGGGCATGCTACCATACCAGGCACTTGCAATTTGAAGTGTGTACGACGTAGTCTTTTTCTTGTTTTAGAAGTTCTTCTAAAAGGTACAGCCATTATTCCCACCTCCTTACAGAGTTTCATTAAAACTTTGTGTTTAAAACAGCCTATATATAAGTGCTAAACAATAGCATTAGCTGTCTTGATCATCGAAAAATTTCGATAAGCCTGCAAGTCTCGGGTCAATCTTGTTTTTGTTATCTTCTTCAGAGATAACTTTCCAATCTTTTCCCTCTTGCGGGGCAGCCTGATCATTTCCTTCAACAGAATCGCTAAAAACCTGCATCGGTACTTCCAAAAGTATGTTTTCTTTAATAACAGGTATTAAGTCAACGATATCTTCTTGAACGTGATGGACATCTTCCTCCATCTCGAAGTCGGCATTCGGTTTTAATAAAAACGTTTCAGTTGTATGAATTTCGAACGGAAATGGAACATCCACTAGCGTTCTTGCACAAGGGAGAATCATCGTGCCAGTCAGCGTCAAATGAAAAGTTGCTTTAGAAGAGCCAAGATCTGCTCTGCCTTTTACTGAAACAGGTGAAATTTCACGTATTTCAGAAAGAGCGCCTTTCATATCTGTCAATTGGACGGTTTCATCAATTTGCAGTCCCTTGTTTTGCAGTTGGTTCAGTTGATTAATAGACCATTTCATATGGTATCACCTCAAGGCAACAAAGGTAATTATAGCTTTCGCAATAATATTTGTCAATATTTTTTCTTTACAGTGTTTAGTATACATGAATATTGTTTTAATGCAAAATGTTCACGCTGATTTTAAAGGTCTTTCAGCCATTTTTGCTGCAGAAACTTGACTTCATGAGCCTCTCGTTTCATGATTTAATTAGAAAAATAATGAAAAAAAAATTAATCAGGGAGGAATGTTCTTGAAAGCAGTCGGGTTAGTAGTTGAATATAATCCATTTCATAATGGCCATCTCTATCACCTTCAGGCTTCCAAAGAAAAAGCGGAGGCGGATACAGTCATCGCCGTAATGAGCGGCCATTTTCTGCAGCGCGGCGAGCCTGCACTTGTCTCAAAATGGAGCCGGGCGAAAATGGCCCTGCAGCAGGGAGCTGATCTTGTCGTTGAACTTCCATATGCATTTGCGACCCAAAAAGCAGAATTTTTCGCAGATGGCGCCATCTCCATTTTGGAGGCGTTAAAATGCCATTCCGTTTGCTTTGGAAGTGAAAATGGAGAAATCACGCCTTTCCTTGAGACGGCTAAAACACTGGAGGAACTTGATTCAGACTATCAGGATGCTATTAAGTATTATATGAAACAGGGAATAAGTTATCCAAGTGCCCAGACAAAGGCCTATCAATCACTGGACACAGGCGGACATACACTTGATTTATCGATGCCGAATAATATTTTAGGTTATCAATATGTAAAAGCTATTCAGAAACAGGGATCTGCCATTTCCCCGCTCACGATTAAACGGACATCCGCAGGCTACCATGATGAAGAATTTAATGAAACCTCCATTGCAAGTGCGACAAGCATTCGCAAGGCTATCTTTTCAGAAGAAAACAAAGATATTCAATCTTTTGTACCTGAAACCACCTGGGACAATCTAAAGACTTATAGACATGATTTTAACACCTTTCATCAATGGGAAGATTACTTTGGATTTCTTAAATATACTATCTGCACGATGACGCATGATGAACTGAAGCAGATTTATGAAGTTGAAGAAGGCCTTGAAAACCGGGTGAAATCCCTCATTCATCAGGCCGCATCATTTAAGGATTTTATGGAGCAGCTGAAAACAAAACGATACACTTGGACAAGACTTCAGCGTCTTTGTCTTCATATTTTAACAAGAACGACAAAAGATCAAATGAAGCTTGATGAAACAGGAGCCCCTTATTTGAGGCTGCTTGGCATGTCTTCGCAGGGGCGGGCTTATTTAAACAGCATAAAGAAAACGGTTGATAAACCGCTTGTTTCAACTTTGTCTGCTTTCAGCCACCCGATCCTTGATCTGGATATAAAAGCAGCTTCAGTCTATGCCATGGTTTTCCCTGAACCGATCCGTTCTCAATTTATGCACAGCGAATATTCAACAAGACCTATTCAATATAACGAAACAGAAAAACTGTTTTTGTAGCTGCTGTAAATAAAAAAAGTGACTTCGCGATGAAGTCACTTTTTTTATTTTTCTTTTAATTTTTTCAAATAAGCTACCGCATCATCAAATGTGTCAATCGGCACAATTTTCATCTCCGTGTCAATCTCTTTGGCCGTTGCAGCTGCTTCTTTATAATTGGAGGCAGCAATGCCATTTTGATTCGGTGCAAAAAAGATCTCTGCTCCCGATTTATCCGCTGCTACAATTTTCTGTGAGATCCCGCCAATTGGGCCAACTGTTCCCTTTTCATCAATCGTCCCAGTGCCTGCAATATGATAGCCTTTTGTATAATCTTCCTTTGTCAGCTGATTATAAATTTCAAGTGTCATCATTAATCCTGCAGATGGTCCGCCTATATTGCTTGTATCAAGCGAAATGTCAGGCTCGGTTATTAGTTCTCTGTCAGTTACAAGAGAGATTCCGATGCCGACTTTGTTTTTGTTATCGGGAAACTGAGCCGCTGTTATTTCGGTTTTGCCTTCTTTTCCATTGCGGTCATATGTAATATCAATCTTATCGCCTTTTTTCTTTTGGCTGACGTATGCTATAAATTCTTCTGCTGTTTTAAATTCTTTCCCGTCGACTCTGAAAATGCGGTCTCCTGTTTTAAGCTTGCCTTCTGACGACATACCTTCAACAACCTGCATGACATAGATGCCGTGGAACTTGTAGTCCACTTTTTTTCCGGCCTTTTCGTACGCTAAAGCAACAGCAGATTCCTGAGAAGATTCCATCATATGCATTTGTCTATTTAAATAATCATCATCTGATTCACCTTCTTGAACGACATCTTCAAGCGGCAAAAGCTCATGATAAGGAAGGACATTTGCGAGGACGTAGGAAAATAGGTTTGCCCTTCCAAAACCGACGGTTGTCAGCGAAAAACTGCCTTCTTCATCATATCCGCCATCCACTTCAATAATCGGCTCAAGCTCAGTTGCCATGCCCGGCTTTGTTACATAATAAGGGAGTTTAATAAAATTCAGGACCGCAGCGAGGATCACCCCTATTAAAATGGCTCTGACTACTTTGTTATTCTTCATCTTGCTGTGACCCCTTCCAACTCTCAATCAGCTCTTTTATTTCATTTACATGCTTTCTTGCTTCGTTTTCACCAATCTCAATGATTTCTTTTATGTTTTTAAATGCTCTTGAACTATATTGCTCTACATGCGGCCGTATCATAATATCGGAGGCAATTTTGCGGTGATGAACAAGCTCATCCTGCATAATATCGAGGCTCTGCAGAATGACATCAAAAATGGACGTGATTTCCTCCGTCTTTTTCACATGAGAAACATCTACTGCTATGACAAGATCTGCGCCCATCTCTTTTACTACTGAAACGGGAATCCGGTCAATCACCCCGCCGTCAATGAGAAGCTTTCCATCTATTTTTTCAGGAACAAAAATACCGGGAATGGCAATGCTTGCCCGCACTGCATCGGCAACAGGCCCTTTTGTAAAGACCACTTTTTTCCCTTCGTATAAATCTGTCGCAACAATAGACAGCGGAATATCCAAGTCTTCAATATGCTTGCCTCTTGTGAAGACCTTTATAAAATCTTTTACGCGGTTTCCTGCAATAAAGCCCATTTTAGGCACTGTAAAATCAAGATAATATTTGCGTTTAAATAATGTAGCAAGCTTATATAAATGCTCAAATCCGAGCCCTGTCGCATAAAAACTGCCGACCAATGCACCCATGCTGCTTCCGGCAATCATACTGATAGGTATGCCCTCTTCACTTAATACCTTCAATACTCCGAGATGAGCAAAACCGCGTGCTCCGCCGGATCCCAAGGCGAGACCAATTTTAGGTTCTCTTTTCAAAGAGATGCCTCCTCTAATGTCAATTCATCCGTTAGTCAATTCTATGGTCTAAAATGGTCCCCTATTCTCGTATATTGAACTATCAAAGAGTGTACAACCCTGCAGAAAAGATTGACTATATTTTATCATTATCCGCTTTAAAAAGTATAGAAAGAAGCAAGAGGGGGACAGATTTTGAACGCAGCTAAATTAAAAACACTTCTGCTGGGATTTTTATTGATCATCCTGGCATTTGCTATGATTATCAGCCCCAAAGTATCCTTTACTGCTTCTAAAGCAGGGCTTGAGCTTTGGTGGGGAGTCGTTTTCCCGTCTTTGCTGCCCTTTTTCATCCTTTCCCATCTGCTGATCGGATTTGGAATTGTCAGGTTCATAGGTGTGCTTTTAGAACCAGTCATGAGACCCCTGTTTAAAGTTCCAGGCATTGGAGGCTTTGTCTGGGCAATGGGATGGGCATCGGGCTCCCCTGCAGGCGCAAAGCTGACGGCAGAGATGAGGAAAAAAAATCAGCTGACGGCTCTTGAAGCTGAGAGGCTTGTATCCTTCACGAATTCTTCTAATCCGTTATTTATTTTCGGAGCGGTAGCCATTGGATTTTTCAACAATCAGGCTCTTGGCCTGCTTCTCGCTGCTGCCCATTATACCGGAAATCTGGCCGTTGGTCTGACTATGAGATTTCATGGCCGCGAACAGGATAAACCGTTAAAAACAGACTACAAACGACCTTCCATTAGAGAAGCTTTCAGACAGATGCACCAGACCCGGATTGATGATAAGAGGCCTATCGGAAAAATGCTTGGCGACGCTGTTCTCTCATCAATCCAAACCCTGCTTATGGTGGGGGGATTCATCATTTTATTTTCTGTTTTAAATAAACTATTATCCCTATTATCGATCACAGATTTTATTGCTGTCGCATTCGCTCTATTGCTTGCTCTTTTTAAATTGTCTGCTGAACTCAGCGTTCCGCTTGTATCAGGCATGTTCGAGATGACACTCGGCAGCAAGCTTGCAAGTGCAGCAGGTGCCGACCTGCTGCAAAAAGCGATTGTGACAAGCTTTATGCTTGGCTTCAGCGGTCTTTCTATTCAGGCTCAGGTTGCAAGCATTCTTGCAGAGACGGACATCCGTTTTCGTCCGTTTTTTATCGCTCGAATTCTGCAGGGAGTATACGCCGCCTTCTTTGCGTGGATCTTCTGGAAGCCAGTCTATTTGGAGCTTTCCGGCTCAAATGTATCTGTCCTGCCGGTTTTTCTTACTGAGGATACACCGATTCTACTAGCGTCCATCTGGAGCCTGCTAACTGAAATTGGGCCGATGATCACGATCGTCTCTTTGCTTGTATACATTTTCATTTATACAGGCAGAGTTTTTTCAAGGAATTAAATTAAGCATGCTGAGACAAAAATGGAAGATCAGCGGATTCATAAAATTCACCAGCCGAATTACCTGGTTTTTCATTTTTATCACCATATAAAAAGTGACCCCCATAGAACGCATTCAGGAGGTCACTCTTTTTCATCGGTTAAATTTCTGTTTTAACGCATTTTCAACAGCTTTAGGAACAAGTTCCGAAATATCGCCGCGGTACTTGGCCACTTCTTTCACGATACTCGAACTTAAAAATGAATATTGGTTGTTCGTCATCATGAATAACGTTTCTACGTTAGGATCAAGCACCCTGTTCATGGAGGTAATCTGCATTTCATATTCAAAATCTGAAACCGCACGCAGCCCTCTTAAAATCGTGCTTGCATTCTTGCTGTTTGCATACTCAATTAATAGACCCTTAAAGGATTCTACCACAACATTCGGCATATCCTTTGTTACTTCCATTAAGAGCTCACAGCGCTCATCCACATTAAACAATGGGTTTTTTGATGAATTATTCAGCACACAAACATACACCTTATCAAATACTTTTGCCCCGCGTTTAATAATATCCAAATGTCCGTACGTCACAGGATCAAAGCTTCCCGGACAAACAGCAATGCTTGCCATTTTACTCCCCCGTCCCTTGTTCTTTAAATATATAGATGGAAACAGCACTAATTCCGTATGATTCATAGCGGATGAGCTTATAGGATCCAATCTCATCCGGCAATGTAATCCCGGCATCATGTTCAGCCACGATAATGCCCCCATCTTCCACTAGACGAAAAGAATCAATCAATTCGATAAGCGCTTTCAATTTTTGTTGCTTGTACGGAGGATCCAAAAAGATCAACTTGAAGGACAGCTCTCTTTTCGCAATGGCTTTTAACGCTCTCTCTGCATCATTGCGGTAGACCTCTGCCTGACTTTGAAAATGACAGGCTTCTAAATTTTTATGTATGGTTGCAACAGCTTTTGCTTCCCGGTCGACAAAGATGCATTTATCCATTCCTCTGCTTAAAGCTTCGATTCCAAGACCGCCGCTTCCCCCAAACAAATCGACTGCAAGCCCCCCGTCAAAATAAGGACCAATAATATTAAAGATAGATTCTTTCACTTTATCAGTTGTCGGGCGTGTCGACATGCCCGGCACCGCTTTTAATGGCCGCCCTTTACAGCTGCCTGATACTACTCTCATCTTTCTCACCACTGTTATTTTGTCTTTGCTGCTAGAAATTAGCCTGTTTTATCGTATCATAGAGCGTGGACCGAGACAATATTGAAAAGCGGAGCACTTCCTCTATCCATCCTGCTGGAATCAGGATTTTCGCTTGCATGGAGCTGCTTCTTGACTGCGGCCATTATTTATAAGGTGTCCGAAAGACATAAAAAGACGATTAAAAGATCTGGTTCAGCCTCAAAAAAGGCCTTTATGAGCTGCTTTGGGCTCATTGTCAGTAAACTTACTTAAGAGCTGAAGTCCGCCAACTAAAAAAACCCCGCAGGAAACCTGCAGGGTCCTTCTAATCCAAAAAAAGCGGACTTTTTTTGGGCAGAAGGCAAAGGGAGAGGAGAAACCGGAGGAAGAACTTATGGGGAAACGTAAGTCTTCTCCGCGGTTGGCAACAACATCTTCGATTCGATGTTGTTACTATACATTATCCACCAATAGAGTTCACACTATACATTTCTATAAACTTTTTTCTTGATATTAATAAAACATCATCTATCTAACTGAATTTAAACATGTTACATTATGATGAGAAAGAAAGAACAGGAGGAAATCAGTTTGATACAGCGCTTTATCGAACTTGGAGCCGGCTATTCGGATCTGTATGAATTAATCGAAACCACACAGGCGAATGCTCATCGTGTTTCAAGATTTTTAATCCTTAATACAACAATTAACGAAAGAAAAATGTCATCTTTTGCAGTCACAATGAACCCGACTGACCCTGGTCAATTCCAGGCGATCTACCTGTGCCTTGAAGGCATTCCCGCAGGAGAAAGCAAACGCCGTGAATTATTCGAAGAACTTGCAAAAAAACTTGAGAAATCAATTATAGAGCTTGACGTCAAATCTTCTTCACAATTTGCCGAAAAAGAATTGTATTTTCAATACCTCACAGGAATTCTGAGAATGAACCGGTATTTACCGCCTTGGCAATAACGAAATGCCCATCTGAAACAAGCAAAAAGCGCAATCCCCATCAGGATTGCGCTTTTCTTCTATAGACCAAGTTTATAGTCATATTCTTTTGCTTTATCGATCTTCGATTCGAATTCCAATTTCAGAAAGGGCTTATATGACGGTTCAGCGTGCTTTACAAATGAAAAGGATGACACCTTCTCTATTGTATGTTCAACATGTTCCATGTCACAATATAAGACAACATACTTTAATTTTTTGGATACGTAATGGATGTTCCCGAATTTACGGAGCATTTTAATTTGCTTTAAGGAATGCATCCAGATGATAATGCCTTGACGCTTATCAAACATCATAAATAATCTCCCTTTTTATATTCTCCACTTGAAGTGTACCAATTTTCTAATTTTTTTACAATACGCACCATGAAAACCTTTCTGCAAAAGGAGCTGAATGCTGTGAACCTGAACCAGACAGTCCAATTATTTTTAGATAGAATGAATGCAGATAAAACACTTTCATGCTGGATAAAAAAATCTGCCGGCATTCCTTTTCTCTATGTTCAGGTAAATTCCGCCGGATCACTTGCTCACATTAAGCTCAAGATTGAGAAAGAGTCACGTTATGCAATGAAAGGGAAACGGCTTACGTTTGAATGCATCTTTGTCAGAGAAGACACGACATTATATGTATTTAGGCACCGGTTTTATGTGCCTCAGGAAAAAATGTTCTGCTGCGGTAATTTGTGCGAGGACTGTATCCGTCTAAAAAAAAGAACTTAAAAAACGAGGACTGGCCTCGTTTTTTAAGATGCTTTACAGCCGCATCCCCCGCCTGAGCTGCATCCTCCCCCGCAGCTTGATCCGGCATCGAAAAACGGATTGCCTGTGGGCACTTTGATATTTTGTGAAACGGCTCTGCCGAGTTGGACGCTTATTTCATCCAGCAGCGATTGAAGCTCTTTCTCTGCCTTTTTAAAAGCGATTACTGCGTCATGAAGGTCAAGCTCACGCTTTGCTTCCCTCATGGCCTTGGTGATTTCCTTATAATCAGGATGATATTTGCCGAAACGCTGGACATCTTCGTATAAGTCCTTGATTTCTACAAATTTGGCGATCACCTTTTGTGCAGATTTATCTTTATTTAATGTATTTAAAGTGCGGCGATAGTCTTCCGCAATTTCCGACTCAACAACTAACGATCCAAGAAGCTCAGCTTCGTCGATTAAATTGACGCTTTCTATAGTAGCAAACATAGACGGCATCACCTCCAGCTATATTTTAACACGTTTTTGCCGGAATGGTAAATGCAAGCGTCTCACTGAACCGTAACATTCCACGTTTTTTTTAAATGATATTTGGAAGAATCATTGTGCAATAGTTCAAGGGAAATCGTATGAGTTCCTGTTTTTAACCCTTTAATGATAAATGCTGCTGTATGTATTTCATCCGTTTTTTTTCCGTCCACATACAGGTTCATGTATCCTTCACCATTTATTTTTTTCCCGTGCTCATCTGAAAAAGTAAAATTTGGGACAAAGCACTCAATGTAGACATTTTGCCCTTTAATATGATGATTGACATAAAGCTGTCTTCCTGTCTGAGCACCCGCTTCAATTGCATCCTCTTTTGCAATGCTGATTTCCATCGGAACAGCATCTCCCTCTGGACGGGGTTTTTCATTTGTGCAGGCTGTTAAAGATACGAGAAATAAAATCAGCACCATAAAGTGTTTTATCAATGACAACGCCTCCTTATGGAGGTAGTTTCACCAGTTTTATTTCAAATATGTTTTCAGCCAAATAAAAAAAGAAAGTCATGGCGGCGACTTTCTTCCTAGTCAGTCCTGCTGTCTCATCGACTGAAACATTCCAAGCATCATGGATGCCATCTGCACGGAGTTTGAAAATTGAGCTACTTTATGCGGAATGGTTTTTTGATAATAATTCATCATCGCAAGCTTCATGGATTCTGTATCTTGAGGATTTCTGGCGAGCTTTCTGTACCAATGGGGCTGTTCACGCAAAAATTTCTTTAATTCATCGTCTGCTGCAATCATTTCCTGAATTTCTTTTCTCATGCTGTCGCTCCTGCTCAATCTTTCCTGAAAGAAAAGGGATTGCTTGGTGTTTTCGACTGATTAGCTGATGAGCCTTTTGTAAGCCCAAAGGTTGAAAATAAGTTTTGTATGGATGAAATGGTGTTGTTCATGTTGTACAAATGCTGATTCATTTGATTGGCATCCATGCTTTTCACAGCCGTCATCATCCTGGACATAAAATCAGACTTCTTTTCTGCTGCAGTTTCCGCCTCATCTGCATCATCTCTGTACTTTTTCCATGAAACATCATTTTCTCCAAGCAAATACCAGTCTTCAAATAATTCCTGCCATTTTTTCTCGCCTTTTCTGACTTCAGTAATCAATTTAGGGTGTTTTTTAACAAATTCTTTAAATTGTCCAATTGAAGGATGTTCTTTTTTTTCTGTCATTAGATAATCACCTCTGCTTACCTTCGCCTACTATATTTTATTGGATCGTCTAAAAACGGTTCGCCCATTTTATGCCCTTTTACCATTTTGCACACATTTTTTTAATAAATCCTGATTGCACAATATTTGGGAGGACTGATAAGATGAAGTGGAGAATAGAAAGGAATGGGTGAGAGATGGAACAGGAAGAACTGATGCGCTTAGTGGCAGAATTAAATGAAGAAGATGCTCCCGTTTTAAAGCTGTTTCTTGAAGGCCTTAAAAAGAAAGCGGGTAAAGAAAATGGGTCATACATAGGTGCATTGCTGCATGCACAAGGAGAATATTCTGAAAAACAATTTATATTAACCATCCCCAACACGGCAATTATTCAAAACTCCCTGAATATAGTACATGGAGGAATTACCGCTACCCTGCTTGATTCTGCGATGGGATCGCTTGTGCATCACGTTTTGCCTGAGCACCTTGCTGCCGTTACTTCTGAAATGAAAATCAATTATGTTGCTCCCGGAATTGGCACGGAACTGAAATGTATAGCCACCCTAATCCATAAAGGCAGCAAAACGGTCGTGACTGAGGGTAAAGTCTTCCGTGATGACGGCAAATTGATGGCACACTGTACAGCAAGCTTTTTTATTATCGATCGTCCTAAACGATAAGTAAGGAGAAGGAAATGTTCCCTTTTTTTAAAAAGACATGTTATTTCTGCAAGAAAAAATCCAAGAGCACAGAAACTTATATAGGTGATAAACAAGCTAAAATTCAAGTTTGTCATCTTTGTAAAGGTTATGCTGAGAGACGAGCGTATAAAAAAGCATAGACAGGCCTGCATTCTTAAACGAAGCAAAAAGACACCCGCTTGGATGTCTTTTTGCCGTGATTTTCATTCATTAAGCGGTCTGATAAAATTTTGTGTATAGTAGAGCTCATTTACACCAACACCGAGCCTTGTAAAATCTGGATTTAAAAGTGTATCACGGTGGCCTTTGCTGTTCAGCCAGCCTTCAACAGCCGCTATTCCATCGATATATTGGGCTGCAATGTTTTCGCCAGCCATCTGATAAGCTACATCCCCTTCTTTTAAACGGTCTGCAAGCGACCCTGCGGTTGGCGATTCATGTGAAAAATAGTTATTGGAAAGCATATCATTGCTGTGCAAAAATGCTACCTCTGAGGTCATCTGATCCCACTCTACAGGAGGAATGTCGTGCCGGCTGCGAATAATATTTGTAAGATCGAGAATTTGATTTTCTGCTCCCTTTTCTACTGCCTTCCATTCTTCTGCATTAAGCTGCTTAGGCTGAATCAGTTCCCCGCGGTAAACAACTTCATAAGGACGCTGCTTTACCAGCGTTTCTTCATCTAAAGCTC
The DNA here is from genome assembly GCF_004358755.1 of Peribacillus frigoritolerans. Classification (GTDB taxonomy): domain Bacteria; phylum Bacillota; class Bacilli; order Bacillales; family Bacillaceae; genus Bacillus_P. The sequence goes on from NZ_SMZY01000002.1 coordinate 111,378, forward strand.
TAATGCTTGAAAGCTCGCCATCAAATTTATCTAAATAAAGCTGAACATACACATTGCCCATTTTTACAATCGGCCTTGTGTTCATATCCTCTTCAGACATTTCAAACCGGTAGGAATTGCCGTCAAAATCAATGGAAATACTGGAAGAAATTGAATTAGTCTTAAAAACCTCTCCAACAGGCTGCCCAAGTTTATAAGGTTTTACATTCACCTCAGGGCCGATGGCATATACCGTGACGACCTTCTCATCCAGCACCCCCACCTGAAGGTACTGCTGATCGTTCTGGTTATAGATCCACCATTCGTAGTCATAAGATGAAGGATCTTTCCTTGCAGGTTCCCCAAGTGTTTGAAGGATCTCACTTGAAGATTTTCCAACAAAAGAAAGAACGCCTGAATCCGGCATATTTAATTCTTCATTTGATTCATTTGCGATTTGTTCATTTTCATCTATTTGTTTGATCGGTTCATAATTTCCATATTGAATAAAAAGTATATAAGTAATAAAAATAATCAGCAATAAGAAAATGGTTTTTAATATACTGCTCAGCTTAAATCCCTCCAGGTCACTCATTTCTACCATTATATGAACCATTAGATTCATTATACTACTAAACAGTATTTCACAATATTGGCAGATAGTATATCCTTTTATAGGTCATTTAATCAAAAATAGCAGCATTTTTCAAATAAGATGTTCAATTTAACCTTTTTTGACGTATGTCTCACGCTGGAGTCAAGTGCGCAACAAAGTTTACGAAAAGAGCCTAACTAAAAGAACATGCCCAATAGATGGCATGCTCTTTGACAGCTTAGTGAAGCTGATGATCATCGTTTTCAGAAATTGTCGTTAATGCAGAGCCTGCCTGCTGATCTGTCAATTGATTCAAGGACAGATCCCCAAGTGAAACCATTCCTACAATATGTCCATCTTCTACAACTGGAAGCCTTCTGATCTGATGCTCTGCCATCAGCTGTGCCGCTTCATCTGCAGATGCATCCGGACTGATTGTGCACAAGTGATCGCTCATCACTTTTGTCACTTGATAAGATCCAGGATGTTTTTCTGCAATCCCTCTCACAACTAAGTCACGATCCGTTATCATCCCGAGCAATTGATCGTTCTCAATGATCGGAATGGCTCCCACGTTCCATTCTTTCATTTTGACCGCTACTTCGTAAACATTATCAAGCGGCGTGCATGCCTGGATGTCATTAGACATAATATCTCGAACTTTCTGCATAAAAAAACCTCCTTGAAAGTAAATAAAAAATCATCATTCTGCTAAAATAGTTTGGCCTAAAAAAAGATAAAGATGTAAATTATCAGGTAAAGATTGAAAGTTCCATGCATTCGTACTATGATTGAAGTGGAGTTCATTAAAGCGCTTTACTAATGAAAATGCCGTTATAAGGTTTTAGGAGGGAATACATAATGAAATTGGAAAACACGGGACTGGATGGTTTGAAAGTAGAATTAGCAAGACTTGATGAAATTATGGATGAGCTTGGCATCGTCCGGGCTGGTCAGTGGGATTATGAACGTGTTACATACGATCGTAAATTCGAAAACAAAGGTGAAACGTTTTATCTGCGTATCCCGGGATATGCAGTAGAAGGCGATATTGGCGCAAAGCATGCAGTTGTAAAATTAATGACACCTCTTCTCGGCAAGCATTATTATCCGCACGGAGTAGAATACGGCGAAGGCGAAACATTTCCAAATGCCGTTTTAAGTACAAGCCAGAATCTGCTTAAACAGCTAAAAGAAGAAGTCGGCCGAATCGTTTAAAGATTCTACACGCAAAAGCATAAACTGCTTTTGCTTTTTTATTTGATCATTTTAGTAAAGCCCCTTTATACGCCTCATACTGAGAATGAAATTTTCATAAAATTAAAAAAGCCTTTCTGCACACCGTACTTTCGTACTATAATTTAAGGAGAACCATAGAAAGGAGCAAGGGATTGTCTACTATACTTAATAAGCACAATTTCCTCATTTTTTTATCTGTTATTGTGATTGGACTGATCATCTATTTTCTTTTGCCCATATCAATTCCCTTAATTATGGCATTTATTACAGCGTTATTATTGGAACCTCTCGTAAAGCTTTTCCAAAACCGTGTAAAGCTTAAACGGAAAATGGCTGTGCTGGTGACTTTTTTAATCTTTCTGTTCACCATTACCATCAGCGGTTACTTTATTACAACTAAAGTAGTAGGCGAAGCCATTAGGACCATAGAAAATGCACCAACCTACATAAACGAAATTACGATAGCCTGGAATAATATTGAAAAACGGATTACAAACTCAGCAAAGGATCTTCCGCCGGAGTTTGTAAATGAAATCAGCAATCAGGTAGAAGAATTTCTCGAAAAAACAAAAGCCGATCTTGCAGGCTCTGTAAATATAGACAATGTCAAAAGCGTATTTACAAACATTCCTAATTATATGGTAAATATGCTGGTTTACTTGATTGCCTTATTCCTGTTTATGCTCGAGCTGCCAAACCTGAAAATCCGAATGTATGGACATATGAAGGAAAATACTGCTCAAAAAGTGAACTTTATGATTACTCGCATGTCATATGTCATTTTCGGCTTTGCAAAAGCACAGTTTTTAGTCAGCATTATTATTTTTGTTGCATCCTTTATCGGACTATTGCTGATAGTCCCCGAAATTGCGCTTGTTATGTCCATTATCATCTGGATTATTGATGTTATCCCTATCATAGGATCTATCATTATAATGGGCCCCTGGACCCTTTATCATCTCATTTCAGGCGATCCAGTGCTTGCGGCTAAGCTTGGAATTCTGACAGCTGTTCTTTTGATTATCAGACGAACCATAGAACCTAAAGTAATGGGCAGCCATATTGGATTATCTCCTCTTGCGACGCTCATCTCGATGTATCTTGGGTTAAAGCTGTTTGGCGTCCTTGGTTTTTTCATTGGCCCAATGATTTTAATTGTGTATAATTCCGCAAGAGAAGCGGGCATCATCCGTTTTAATTTTAAATTTTAAAAAATGAAAGGGCTGAACGCTTATCGTTCAGCCCTTTTTAAATGCGATCTATGCAAATCGATTTTTTCGATTGAAGCATTTTCTTCAGCAAATCTAGATCATCTTCCGGTCCCTGAATCAGACCTGCGTCATAGAGCGAAGCTGCATTCATATACCTGAAAAAAACAGCGGTTAAAACGGATATATCCATCTGCAGACCTCGTTTTGGAGGATGAGAACAGGCACTTCCTTGAGATGCCTTCTGAAAGTGAGTGATCTCTCCGTTTTTTATAAGATAAGTTCCGCTGTTCCAGTCTGCAAAGGAATCATGGATGTGCAGAAAAAGCGGCATTTCAGCAGGGGCTACCATATATTGCTCTAAAAAAGATTTGACATTAATGATCCTTCCCATAATGGAAGGTTTAACCTTTGATAGAATAAAAGGGTTTTTCAATAAAAACGAAAAATGATCCTGTTCATATGTACGCCAAATCAGTTCCTCAAATTTCATTCTTTTCCGGCAGATAAAAGTCCAAAGTGATTTTTTTGCTGTGTCATTGAGAGCTATGCATTCATCGATATACAGCTTTTTGTTTTCGAGCCTGCAAATCAAGTATCCATCTGCACTACCATCCTGAAGGAAGTGAACAAAAACAAAATGATTTTCTTTTAATATTTCTTTTTTCCACCATTCTTCCGATCTGACTAACATTCCATTATTCTCTTTGCTGAAACAATCATAAACTGCTTGCAGGAACGGCAAAGCAAGAATCCCGCTGAGCTCTTTGACCTTACAGCTCCCGCTAAACGTCCGGAGACGAAGATCTCCTTTCCTTATCGTCCACTGCTTTTCATTTGAAATGAGTTCCCAGCCGAATTTTCTGTAATAAGGTATGGAAGAAGGATGCAGATATGAAATGGAATAGCCTCGGTTTTTCATCCATACTAAAGCTTCAAATAGAAGCTTGTCCATATCATGCTTGCGCCGCTTTTCCGGCAAAACACAAATAGATGACAGTCCTCCCATCTTCACTTTCCCCCCAGAAAAATAGATGTTTTGATCCAGGATGTGTATTTTAGCAATCAGCTTCTCGCTTTCAAAGTCACCAAGTATACACTTATTCTGCAAGCGGTTTATTTCTGTGCAATCGTTCTTTAATGAGTATTGTGATAAACGGGCAACCTCTTCATAATCACTCTTTTCTGCTATACGGATCATATGGTATTCCTCTCATCTAGGCTTTCTTTTTGAGTTCCCAGGATAAAAAAACGTCCTCTTTTTTTGTGCAGATCATACCGAGTTTTTCAAAAAGGCGAATGGATTTTTTATTATGATCGATGCATTCCATGCTGATTTGAATGACGGATTTTTCACTTGTCAGCCATTCAATGACAGCTTCAATCGCTTCAAATGTTAAACTTTCTTCATCTTCGACCTCGTGGATGTTGTAGCATAGTTCCACACATCCATGCTCATCCGGCATGCCCTGCAGAAATAAGTCTCCTACAATTCTCTTTTCATGATATAAAATAATGAGCCAAAGTCCCCAGCCGTATTCGTTTTCATTCCTCTCCAGTCTTTCTATATAGAGCGGGAGCATTCCTTTGACGGCAGTTGAAGGCCAAGTAACAGGTATTCCAATCGGGGAGCGGCTTTCCAGTTCTTTTCTGTGAAAGACTAAAGATTTGGCAATATCTAAAGAACAGGGGATAATCAGCAGCCGATCTGTTACAATTTCAATCATCTTACAGTCACTCCCTTTCGTAAACCGTCTGATACTTTCATTTTATGGCCATTCTGTGCGTCCTATACTTAAAGAAAAAAAGAAACAAAAAAGATGTTATAGAATGATCCATTCCATAACACCTTTGGTGCCACACTAAATCCCTAAAATCGCTTTGAATACAGAGGTCGTCTCTCCGCCTTTATACTGAATATACAGCAGATAATAGACAGCCACGCCGGTAATGGCGGTAAAAAACCAAATAATGCTTGTAACCGGACCTGATTTTCTGTGCTTTGACAGATTGTTTTTATAGCCTGAAATTAAGGTGATAATGCCAAATACTGCACCTATAGTAGCTAGAGTAATATGAAAAATCAGGAAAACAGTATAATAGACTTTAATGTTGTCTGGTCCCCCGAATGCTGTGTTCCCTACAAAGACAGTTCTCGAGGCATACACTATAAAGAAGATAACCGCAAAAACAGCTGCGGTAAGCATGGCTTTCTGATGGGCTTCTATTTTGCGCTGCTTAATTAAATACCAGCCAACAGCAACAGAAACTGCACTTAAAACAATAAAGGCTGTACTAATAGTAGGTAAAATAGGTACATTCATTTTTGCAGCTCCTAAAAATAAAAATTATAGATTGATAAGCAGAAAATTAGAGCGAAAGTTACTTTATCGGCTGCGGAGAAAATCTTTTTCTTTCCTCAAGACCATCACGCTCTCTCTCCTGACGGGCCCATTTGAAGAAAATAATCCCAAGAAGAGTTCCATAAACAAATTCCTGGATAATTTTCATCATAATGCCTCCAAGCTGCTGATCTTCAACAAGAGGCAATGTATTAAACATTTCCGGACCAGTCAAATTCAGACCTGACAGCATGCTTGCCGGGACGCAGAGTTCAAGGGCGCTTACCCATGCTCTTGGATCTGAATACGTAGAATAAAGCGAAGTATCAGCAAATATGATAAGAGCACAGGCTGGCGTCAGCAGCATTCCATTGGCAAAGATGTATCCGATTTTCTTAATTCCGCCAAGCTCCCTCCATTCAGGCAATTCATTGAGCAATGGCCACCACATCAGCATCGCAGTTATGAAAATTAAGATCGTTACGGATGCATGCAGGACATGATCTGTTTTCACAGCATCAAATACAAGCGGAATATGATAGATTGAAAAAAACCCATTAAAGACGATTAAAGCTATCAGCGGTTTAGACAGAAATGAAACGATTTGCTTCACTCCCCGTCTGTAGATCATCGCTCTCCACATCCAGACCGGGATGCCATAGATCATAAGAGGCGGTATCAGCAAATATAAAAGGGCCATTTGTGTCATATGTGCACTGAACATTAAATGCCCCATTAAATCCAGCGGACTGCCTTTTACAGCATATAAAAGAATCATGCTGCCTGCAAAAAGGGCCTTCTGTTTGAACGGGACAGGCTGGCTATCGTGAAATCGATTTCGAAGAGGTCCGATTAATAGAAAATAAATGCCAAGAATGACCGCAACAAACAGGAAAAAATAAGGGCTCCACATTGCTCTAAAGCCAAACATTTCTAAATTTAACAATGAGTTCATCTCCTATTTCTGCTATAACTCCTGCAAACTATTATACACCTTCAATGAAGCGCTATCAATGAACGTTCTATGACATTAGAAAAGCGCAGGAATACAAACTTGAAATTCCCGAACTGAGCAAGGAAACTGCCGCTCATTTGATTGCAGTCTGCTGACTTTTACTTTTCAGGCAAAATAAAAAAACCGGCTGAGGATTCAGCCGGTTTTAGGATTACCACCAAATGATTGTGACAAATGTCAGTACTGTCAAGAATGCTACACCAATTCCTGAGTAAAGGAAAAGCGCAGGCACTTCATGGCCTTTATGGCTCATATGCATAAAGTAGTAAAGCTGGAAAATAACCTGTATAACAGCAAGCAAAAGGATAAACGGAATTTTGAACCATTCTGCAATGCCATCATAGCCAATTGCTACAAATGCAATGACTGTAAGGAAAATCATTAATGCAAATGTAACAACCTGAAATTTCATATCTTCTTTATTTTTCTTGCGGCGATATGCAAGATCTACTTTTGGGTTTCCTGAGTTTTGATTAGCTGCCATCAGTTTATCCCACCATTCCCATTAAGTATACAACCGTGAAAATGAACACCCATACAACGTCAATGAAATGCCAGTATAAACTTGCAACGTAGTATTTTGGTGCGTTGTATAAGTTGAGTCCTCTTTTTGCATTGCGGACCATCAATGTCGTAATCCACAGAAGACCGAATGCCACGTGGGCACCGTGTGTTCCAACAAGCGTGTAAAAGGCAGAACCAAGTGCACTGCTTGTCATTGTGAAATGAAATTCGTGAATATAATGATTAAACTCATAAATTTCAAGGGCAAGGAAGCCTGCTCCTAAAAGGACCGTGATTCCCATCCAAAGCTGCATCTTTTTAAATTGAAAGTTCTTCATGTGGTACATCGCATATACACTTGTAAGCGAACTTGTCAAAAGAAGCATTGTTGCTGCAAATACAAGCGGAAGTTCAAACATTTCCTGAGTGGTTGCACCGCCGTTATTTGAATCTCTTAAAGCTAAAAACGTAGCAAACAGAGAAGCAAACAGGACCGTCTCTCCCCCAAGGAAAAGCCAGAAGCCTAAAAATTTATTTTTGCCTTCAAGGGTCGCCTTTTCAGGTGAGGCAGGGAACGTTTCAGCTGTTAATTTTTCCTCAACATGCATTATGCCTTAACCCCCTTATCGTTATCATCATTCATTAAATCTTCTTTGTGAATATGATAACCGTGATCATCAATGATAGAACGAAGGAACATACATCCAAGCGTAATTAAGAACCCGATAATAATCACCGGAACTCCCCATGCATAATCTGCATGATACAATAGTCCGAATGCTGCAACAAACAATCCAAATGACATGATCAGCGGCAGGATGGAACCGTTAGGCATATGGATGTCTCCCAGCGGTTCAGCAGGAGTCATGCCTTTGTTGCCTTCCATTCTTTCAACCCACAAAGCGTCAAGACCGCGGACAAGCGGTGTTTGTTTAAAGTTATATTCAGGAGCAGGTGATGATACAGCCCATTCAAGGTTGCGTCCATCTCCCCAAGCATCTCCTGCTGCTTTTTCTCCTTTAATAGAAGAAATAACGACGTTGTAAAGCAATACGATTGTTCCGGCAGCCATTAAGAAAGCCCCAGCCGTACTGATCAGGTTCCCCGTTTCAAGACCCTGTCCAGGAAGGAAGGTGAAAATGCGTCGCGGCATGCCCATCAATCCTAGGAAATGCTGGATAAAGAACGTTAAATGGAAGCCTGTAAAGAATAAGACGAAAGTAACAACACCAAGTTTTTCGCCAAGCATTTTGCCGAACATCTTCGGCCACCAATAGTGGAGACCTGCGAATAATCCCATAACAACTCCGCCTACGATTACATAGTGGAAATGCGCAACTACGAAATAGGTGTCATGATACTGATAATCTGTCGGTGCAGCTGCAAGCATGATTCCTGTTACTCCGCCCATTACGAACGTAGGAATGAAAGCAACAGACCAGATCATCGGAACTGTAAAGCGGATGCTTCCGCCCCACATTGTAAACATCCAGTTAAAAATTTTAATTCCTGTCGGAACAGCAATGGCCATTGTGGCAACTGCGAAAATTGCATTAGCGATTGGTCCAAGCCCGGTTGTGAACATGTGATGCGCCCACACCATGAACCCTAAAAATCCAATTAATACTGTGGCAAATACCATTGATGAATATCCGAATAAACGCTTTTTCGAGAAATGCGGCAATACATCCGAGAAAATCCCGAAAGCCGGAAGAATTAAGATGTAAACCTCAGGATGTCCGAAAATCCAGAATAAATGCTCCCAGATAATTGTATTTCCTCCAAGCTCCGGAACAAAGAATCCAGTGCCAAATACACGGTCAAACATCATAATTGCTAAACCAACTGTAAGCGGCGGAAAAGCAAATAAGATAAGTGCTGAAGCTACAAAAGTTGTCCAAGTGAACAACGGCATGCGCATGTATGTCATACCAGGTGCACGCATGTTAATAATCGTTGCGAGGAAGTTAATACCTGCTATCAGTGTACCAAATCCTGATATCTGAAGTCCCAGCAGGTAGAAATCTACTCCATGGCCAGGCGAGTTCAGTGCAAGTGAAGCGTAATTCGTCCAGCCTGCATCAGGTGCTCCATTTAAAAACCAGCTCAAGTTCAGGAAAAGTCCTCCAAAGAAGAACAGCCAGAAACCGAGTGAATTTAAAAATGGAAATGCAACGTCACGAGCTCCGATTTGAATCGGTACAACCGCATTCATAAAACCGAATATGAGCGGCATGGCTGCAAGGAAAATCATGGTCGTGCCATGCATAGTTAAAATCTCGTTGTAAAGGCCGGCTGCGATAAAATCGTTATTTGGCACAGCGAGCTGAATTCTTATAAGCATCGCTTCTAATCCACCTACGAGGAAGAAGAAGCCGCCGGAAATCAGGTAAAGGATGGCGATTTTTTTATGGTCTACTGTTGTTAAGTAGTCCCAAAGAACAGCGCCGAACCCTTTTTTCTGAGTTAACGTACTCACAGTGTTACCTCCCTTTTAATCTGCTGAGACATCTTACTTCGTTTCGACTTTTAAGCCGCTTAAGTATTCAGTAAGTGCATCAAGTTCCTCATCATTCAGCTCAGGATACGTTTTTGTCATCTTGTTTCCTGGTTTGTACTGTTCAGGATCTTTCAGCCAGTTTCTGATATTTTCTTTATCATGAGGCATAATGCCCGCTACCCTGGTGCGCTCTCCGAAGTTAGCTAAGTTTGGAGCTGTTCTAGCCTGTTCAGGACGCTCATCAACAGGTGTCACAGCATGACAGCCGATGCAGCTTTTTTCCTGGAATAACTTTTCACCCTGTTTAGCTAAATCTGAAGATGCAACTGCTTTTGCACCTTTCATTTCTTCAAGCCATTGATCAAATTCTGCGCGGGATTTTGTTTTTACTTTAAAATCCATTAAAGCATGTGAAGGGCCGCATAGCTCTGCACACTTCCCGTAAAAATATTCGCCGGCTTCTTCTGATCGCTTGCTGTCAAAATTAAGCCAGAACTGATTTATGTTTTCTGTGTTTGTATCCATTTTTCCGCCTGCTGAAGGAATCCAGAATGAATGCTTTACATCAGAAGCAATCAGATTAAAGTAAACCCTTTCATCTGTTGGAACAACTAAATCCTGGCTAGTGATTACCCCATGATCAGGATATTCGAATTCCCACCAGTAAAGATTCGCTCTGACATTAACGACAACCGCATCTTCAGGCTTGCGGTCCTTTTTGTCCATTGGTTTCACATCTGCAAGTTCAAATGTAGCAGATACTACTGGAACCGCTAACACAAGTAGTAAAAGAATAGGAATAACAGTCCAAATGATTTCAAGTTTATGACTTCCCTCTACTTGCTCAGGAATTTTATTTTCCTCACCTTTGCGCTGTCTGAATTTCAGAACTACATAAATGAAGATCACAGTTACGACTGCGATTACAATGACCATGATGAGCGTACTCAGCACCATTAATGAGTACTGCATATCCGCAACTTCACCAGCTGGTTGAAGAGCGGAAAGATATGGTTCACCACAGCCGGCTAAGACAAGTGTCAACATTGCAAAGATGGCAACGAGACGTAATTTTGTCAGCCTCTTTTCCATAGCTAAATCAAACCCCTCTTTCAGTAAATTAATTCCCGCAATATCACAGGAATTGATAATTCCTTCTATGTAAATTCCTAAAAGAAAGAATTCCTAACCTAGTTGATCGTGAAAAGTACCATCGCCACAAAAAGGATCGTTAAGTAATTCAGTGAATAAATAAACATCCACTTTGCCCATTTCAGATCATCTTTCATTTTCATGCCTGACAAAGCCAGCACAAGCCAGCCGATATTTAAAGCGGCTGCCAGAATAATGAAAGAAACCCCGAGCTGAAATAAGTAAAACGGCAAAGGCAGAAGACAGATCACCCAAACCATCATTTGCCTTTTTGTAATGGCAAAACCATGAACCACCGGCAGCATCGGAATGCCTGCAGCCCGGTATTCTTCCACTCTTTTCATTGCAAGAGCAAGAAAATGCGGCGGCTGCCATATGAACATGATCATAAACAATACCCAAGCTGTCACACTCAGGTCTGCATCGATTGCAGCCCAGCCGATAAGGGGAGGAACTGCACCCGATACACTGCCCACAACAGTGTTCAGTGTATAGTGGCGTTTTGTCCACATTGTATATAAAAAGACGTATGTAATTACGCCGATCAACCCGATTAACGTAGCCGTTACAGTTGTCATCAGCAAAAGAATAAAGCCGAACGTAAGCAATAAAATACCAATCCACAAAGCTTGAATTGGGTTCATTTTCCCAGTAACTGTCGGTCTCATTTTCGTTCTTTCCATGATATGATCAATATCACGGTCATAAAAATTATTGATTGCACAAGAACCAGCAATAATTAAAGCGGAACCAAGTAAAACAAATAAAACACTATCTATATTCTGCAGGAAGCTTTGTCCTGTAAAATGCAATGCCAGCCACAGTCCCGTGAAGGTAGTAATCATGTTAGAATTGACAATGCCCATCTTTATAAGACTCAGGAAGTCTTTTAGAGCTGTCGTTTCATGGATTTCTTCCGGCCGGGTTCCGCTTAGATGTGTTTCTGATAAGGTCCTTGAATCAGGCACGTTTTTAGACCTCCTTTTCAATTCTGCTTCTAATATAAAACATCTGCTGTATGATGGAGACTTTCTATATCATACTAAATAAAACAATATTTACAAAATGCTTCCTTCTTGATATTAAACCATAATCAGCAAAAGTTTTGTGAACAAATTATGAAGAAGTTATGTCGAAATTGTGAAGCAGATGAGCAGAGCAGGTTAATTAATTGAAAAGCTGTCCATTCACTGATAATCTAAAAAATGATGGCATAACTTTTTGACCACGATAACATTCTATCATAACTATTAGGAATTTTTTATAGATTATGGAATCTTTTGCGAAAAAACATGTGTGAAAGAATCATCCATATAATTCCTTTTTAATGTACCTGTTTTCCTACTATAATAAACAGAAATGGTATCCGTCATATTTTTGTTGCCTGATCGGCAGAGGCTGCCGCTGTTATTTCACTCCCACAAGCCCGTTTTTTGTCGATTTAGATAAAACTCATCATTACGAATAAGAAGGTGAACATCTTGCAGCGAGCATTAAAAGGTTTAGGCGTGCTCACATCTATCGTTATGCTTCTCGTACTCTTAGGAGGAGCTTTAGTTACAAAAACAGAATCTGGAGCAGGATGCGGCGATTCTTGGCCGCTTTGCCACGGTGAACTGATTCCGTCTGAGATTACCCCGGAGCTTGTTATTGAGCTCAGTCACCGGGTTGTCAGCGGACTTGCAGGTATTCTCGTCCTTCTATTAGCTGTTTCTTCATGGATTATGATTGGACATAAACGCGAGACAAAATTTCTTGCAGGTATCTCATTCTTTTTCCTGATTCTGCAGGCATTAATTGGCGCTGCAGCAGTAAAATGGGGACAGTCAGATGCCGTTCTTGCGCTCCATTTCGGCATATCACTCATATCATTTGCTTCTGTTCTGCTGCTTACTTTGCTTATCTTTGAAGTAGATAAGAAGTTTGATACAGAATCCTTGATTATTGATAAAAGAATGAAGTTTCATATGATCGGCGTTATCTCTTACTGCTACCTGGTTGTGTATACAGGTGCATTTGTAAGACATAAAGAAGCAAGTCTTGCGTGTCCGAACTGGCCAATGTGCAGCAACAGGCCATACGGTCTTCCGGCTACTCTTCATGAGTGGATTCAAATGGGCCACAGATTTGCCGCCGCTTTAATCTTTATCTGGGTGGCAATAGCTGCCTACAAAGCATTTAAATACTATAAGCATCAAAAAATCGTCTATTACGGCTGGATGATTGCTTTTGCCCTTATTTCCATGCAAGTAGTGTCCGGGGCGCTTGTCGTGCTGACGGGTTTAAATTTAGCTGTCGCACTCGCCCATGCACTAATTATCTCTTGTCTTTTCGGGGTTCTGAGCTACTTCATCCTGCTTATCAGCAGAAACAAAATTAACCGTCAGGCACAATTGAATAAAGAGAATAAAAAAGTCATCTAAATGGAGGGATTCTTCTTTCCCTTGAATAGTATGACGAAGCCAGCCTCTTTCGGCTGGCTTTTTTGATTAATTGTGATCTCTAGAATTGTTGAGATCCTATGCCTCCCATATACCGATCCTCCGCTAGGTTTGACTTCTAAAAGAGCTGATTTGATTCTTCTTTCTTCACCCTTTCATGTAAAAGTGTCCTCTTAGCAACGCTTTGTTTCCTCTTTCCTCACCCTTTCTTGTAAAAGTGTCCTCATTACAACGCTTTGTTTCCTCCTTCCTTTGATTTCTCATCAAAAAAAGCACACCAAGCGGTATGCGAATTTACTGTTATATTAAATTTAATTAACTTTCAGCGCGCGTTCTTTTTTACAAGCCTTTAAACATTTCAATCGCTTTTTTCCTTTGCTCGCTGTGTTCAACTGTAGGCTCTGGATAGTCCTCACCAACCCTGCAGTTCGCCTGTTTCTGCTGATCATTGTTCATTTTCCAGGGTTCGTGAATAAACCGGGCATCGACATCTTTTAGCTCAGGTACATATTTCCGGATGAATTCTCCATCAGGGTCGAATCTTTTCGACTGTGTGACCGGATTAAACACTCTGAAATAAGGCACGGCGTCTGTTCCGACTGAAGCGGCCCACTGCCAGCCGCCAATGTTGGATGCCGGCTCATAATCTACTAGCTTTTTCGCAAAATATTCTTCTCCCAAACGCCAGTCGAGCAGATAATCCTTCGTTAAAAATGAGGCAGTAATCATCCTTAACCGGTTATGCATCCATCCTTCAGCGTTCAGCTGCCTCATTCCCGCATCTACTATTGGATATCCGGTCTTACCGTCGCACCAGGCTTTTAACCGCTCGTTATTTCTGCTCCAATTTATTTTGTGATACCGTTCATCTGCCTCTTCAACGGCACTGTTTGGGAATTGGACATAGACCATATTATAAAAATCCCTCCAGGCAAGTTCTTTTACAAAGGTTTCCTTGCCGCTGTCCTGAACTACCTCAATCTGTGAGACATAATGGTAAACCGTTCTTGGAGAAATGGCTCCCGTTTTTAAATGCCTGGAAAGCTTGCTTGTTCCGTTTACAGCGGGAAGATCCCGTTTTTTATGATAATCCTCTAATCTTTCGGAAGTGAAGCTTTTTAACGTTTTTAAAGCATCTGCCTCTCCTATGTCCTCTCGCTTTTCAAAATCTCCTGCTATTACTTCAAGCTCGCGGTTTCCATCTGCTGTTAATTTTTCAAACCTGCGGGCGCGTTCGGCAAGGGCTTTTAAATTGATTTGGAGAGGTCTGCTCTTATCAAGCTGTCTCCACGCCCTGTAATAAGGAGTAAAGACTTTATAAAACTCTCCATTCTGCTTTTTTACTTCCTGTGCACCGTGAAGAAAATGATCCTGGAACGTATAGACTTTTCTATTTTTATCTTGAATGAGCTTCATGACCACTTCATCGCGTTTTTTTCCGTAGCCAGTCTCATCTTCATTGAAAAAGAACATCTCAATCTCGGGAAGGTTATCTATTAAAGAAGTAAAGACCTTATCTGTCTCTCCTGATAAAAGGTGAAACGCAATATTCTTACTCTCACATTCTTTCATGAATAAATATAATGTCTGAAAGAAATACTGATGCCGCTTATCTATGCTGTCACTCAAAAAGTGGGGATTCATCTGAAAAAACAATAACAATCTTGCATCATTCTTTTCTGCCCACTTCATCGCATTTGAAAGAGCTGTATGATCCTGCAGTCTTAAATCCCTGCGAAACCAAACTGCCGCTGTTTTCATATTTTTTCACCTCATTCTAGATTGTAGCGAGTTCCATTCTATTATGAAAGAATGGATGGGTTTTTGTGTGGTGACCCAAATCCATATTAAGCCGAAAAAGAAAAAAACAGCCCGGAGGCTGTCTTTTAATGACTGATTTCAATTAATAAATCACCAGTTTGAATGGCTTCACCGTTTGATACATGTATATCTTTGATCGTTCCTGAGAATGGCGCCTGAACGGTTGTTTCCATTTTCATTGCTTCAGTCAGGAGCAAATGATCGCCCTTGCTGACTTTTTCGCCTTTTTCAGCTAAAACCTTGATGACCGTACCAGGCATTGTCGCTCCGATATGATCTTTGTTGCCTTTATCAGCTTTCATTTTCGCTGTGATTGTCGCTTTAATGTTTTCATCACGGATAATGACCTCGCGGGGCTGGCCATTTAGTTCAAAATAGACGACGCGTGTTCCATCAGGCTGAGGCTCTCCAATTGAAACCAGTTTTACGATCAGCGTTTTCCCCTGTTCGATTTCAACTTCAATTTCTTCGCCAAGTCTCATTCCATATAAGAATGTCGGCGTATCAAGAACTGAAATATCCCCGAACTGTTCAAATGTCTTTGCATAGTCCATAAACACTTTTGGATAAAGGGCATGAGCGATTGCATCAAAGCTTGTTACTTGTCTATTTAAGCTTTGGAACAGCTCTTCTTTCAATGCGCCAAAGTTAACCGGCTCAAGCAATTCACCAGGTCTGACCGAAATCGGTTTGCGGCCTTTCAAGATAATGCGCTGAAGTTCTTTCGGAAAACCGCCGTGAGGCTGTCCGAGATATCCTTCAAATAATTCAATAACGGAATCCGGGAAATCAAGCGTTTCTCCGCGCTCATAAATATCATCTTCGGTTAAATTATTTTGAACCATGAAGAGGGCCATGTCGCCGACTACTTTCGAAGAAGGCGTTACCTTCACTAAATCTCCAAACATATCATTTACGCGGCGATACATCTCTTTTACTTCATTCCAGCGGTCATCGAGTCCAACAGCTTTTGCCTGCTGCTGAAGATTGCTGTATTGTCCGCCTGGCATTTCATGCATGTACACTTCCGAATGAGGAGAATTCATTCCGCTCTCAAAATCCTGATAATAGTGGCGCACGCCTTCCCAATATTGAGACAGTTCTTCTAATGCTTCAATATCGGCTTTAGGCCGGCGGTCCATGCCCTGCAGGGCATGATAGAGAGAATTTGCGCTCGGCTGTGAGGTTAATCCGGACATAGAGCTTACAGCTACATCCACAACGTCGACTCCAGCTTCGATTGCTTTGGCGTAAGTGAAAATACCATTTCCGCTCGTATCATGCGTGTGAAGATGAATTGGAATGGAAATCGTTTCTTTTAAAGCAGAAATCAGATCATAAGCAGCCTGCGGCTTAAGCAAGCCTGCCATATCTTTAATTCCCAAGATATGAGATCCTGATTCTTCCAGTTCTTTAGCCAGATTTTTATAATATTCAAGATCATATTTCCGGCGGGAAGGATCTAAAATATCTCCGGTATAGCAAATCGCAGCCTCAGCGATTTTATTTGAATTTCTGACCGCTTCAATCGCAGGACGCATTCCTTCAACCCAGTTCAGGCTGTCGAAAATCCGGAAAACATCTATTCCTGCATAAGAAGACTTTTCTACAAACTCTTCAATGACATTATCCGGATAATTTTTATAGCCCACCGCGTTTGATGCACGAAGAAGCATTTGCAGCAGGATATTTGGAACTTGCTTTCTGACTGTGAGCAATCTGTCCCAAGGATCTTCTTTTAAGAAGCGGTATGCTACATCAAATGTTGCTCCGCCCCACATTTCAAGTGAAAATAAATTAGGAAGAAGCCTTGCTGTAGGTTCAGCGATATGTTTGATGTCATTCGTTCTTAAGCGTGTTGCCAGCAGGGATTGATGAGCGTCGCGGAATGTTGTATCTGTTAATAGCACTTCATTCTGTTCTTTCAGCCATCTCACAAGACCTTCCGGACCCTGCTCGTCAAGAATCTGCTTTGTTCCGTTTGGAATCGGTTCGGAAAGTTTTACTTTTGGAATATAGAGCTTATCGAAAACCGGCTTCTTTTTCTTTTCAATGCCCGGGAAGCCATTAACTGTTACATTTCCAATGTAGGAAAGCATTTTTGTTCCGCGGTCTTTTTTCTTTGAAAATACGAACAGCTCTGGTGATGAATCAATGAAAGATGTATCGTATTCACCTGACATGAATTTCTCATGTTTAATAACATTTTCTAAAAAAGGAATGTTGGTTTTAATCCCTCTGATCCTGAATTCCCTTAAGTTTCGGATCATTTTTGCGGCTGCCTGCTCAAACGTCAGCGCCTGAGTTGAAAGCTTAACCAGCAAAGAATCATAATGCGGCGTAATAACAGCTCCCTGGAATCCGTTTCCGGCATCAAGTCTTACTCCGAAGCCGCCTCCTGAACGGTATGCCATGATCTTGCCAGTATCCGGCATGAAATTATTCAATGGATCTTCTGTTGTAACCCTTGATTGAATGGCATAGCCCGTTACCCTGATTTGATCCTGTGCCGGTATGCCGATTTTTTTGCCATGAAGAGGATAGCCTTCTGCAACCATAATTTGAGTCTGAACAATATCAATTCCTGTGACCATTTCGGTAATCGTATGCTCTACTTGAACACGGGGATTAACTTCAATGAAGTAAAACTCACCACTCGCAACTAAGAATTCCACTGTTCCTGCATTCACATATTCAACTTTGTTCATCAGCTTAACAGCTGCATCACAAATGTCCTGTCTTAATTTTTCATCTACAGATACACTTGGAGCGACCTCAACCACTTTTTGATGACGTCTTTGCACGGAACAATCACGTTCAAACAAATGAATGATATTGCCGTGTTCATCACCAATAATTTGCACTTCAATGTGCTTAGGATTTTCAATTAGCTTTTCAACGTATACTTCATCGTTGCCAAATGCCGCTTTTGCTTCTGATTTGGCACGTTCATAGGATTCTTTAACATCTGCAGCGCTGCGCACAATCCTCATGCCGCGTCCGCCGCCTCCAAGTGAAGCCTTAATAATGAAAGGATAGCCATTTTCGCGGCCAAAATCTACAACATCCTCTAAGCTTTGCACAGGTCCGTTGCTGCCCGGAATGACCGGAATATCTGCTAGCTCTGCCTGCTTTCTTGCTTTCACTTTGTCCCCAAACATGTCAAGATGCTTAGACTTAGGGCCAATGAAAATAATTCCCTCTTCTTCGCATCTTCTTGCAAAATGAATATTCTCCGATAAAAAGCCATAGCCTGGATGAATGGCATCCACATGATTGGCTTTAGCAATTTCAATAATGCCATCGATATCTAAATAAGCATCTATCGGTTTTTTCCCTTCGCCCACTATGTATGCTTCATCTGCTTTGTAACGGTGAAATGAGCCTGAATCTTCTTTAGAATAGATGGCCACTGTACGGATATTAAGCTCCGTGCAGGCACGGAATACACGGATGGCAATTTCACCCCGATTTGCTACAAGTATTTTCTGAATGTTTTTCTGCGACATAGGAATCCCCCTTAAGCTTCATCAGTTGCACTACTAAAAGTATAACACATTTATAATTAGTATAACACTTTTATTCTATTGAAATGGTACCGTATTACTATGTGTTTCTTTTACCGGCTTCTGTTCCGTTTTCTGATAAGTCGCCCGGTATTTAATAAACATTGATATATTAATAAGAAGCCCCATTGAAAGCATTAATAGAATCATGGAGGAGCCCCCATAGCTTATAAATGGCAGAGTAACTCCGGTAATCGGCAGCAGCCCTGTTAATCCGCCAACGTTAATAGCTGTCTGGATTCCAATCATGCTTGAAATGCCGATAGCGAGCAGCGTGCCAAATGCATCTTCACAGTTTCTTGCAATGTGAAAACCTTTCAGCACGATAAAAGCAAGAAGGATCAGGACAAACGCTACTCCGAATATCCCCAGCTCTTCAGAGATGATCGCCAGAATAAAATCTGTGTGCGATTCAGGCAAATAGCCGTATTTTTGTACACTTTCCCCAAGGCCAAGCCCCGTCAGGCCGCCTGAACCAATGGCGTAATAAGAATTGATTAAGTGAAACCCTGAGTCTTTAGCATCTCCGAATGGATCCATAAAGCCTACAAAACGGCTGACCCGCTCCTCTGTAAAGATCTTGTCCCATTTCAGCAAAACAAGCGGACTGATTGCAGCAAGACCTGCAAGACCCAGGACAATGAGCTTAAAGATGTTTTTCATGCCCAGCCCTGAACATAAGACCATCGAAAGAGCAATCATCCCAATAATTGATGCCGAACCTATATCCGGCTGGAGAATGATCAATACACAGATAAAACCTGTAAAAATAATCGGAGGCAGCACGCCTCTTCCAAAATGATCAATATATGATTGTTTTTTTTCGTACACAGCTGCAAGGTACAGGATAACACTCAGTTTCACAAATTCTGCAGGCTGGACTTTAAAACCGAACAGGGAAAACCAGCTTCTGGCACCGCCTGCAACGGAACCAAATACGAAAATAGCTAGGAGCATCAGGATGGAAAGCATGACTACGCTCCTGATAAAGAAAGGACTTAAATAAGCTCTGTAAGGAAAGAACATAGTAGCCAAGAGGACTACAAACCCAATTGCAGTAAAGATTGCCTGCCTTTGAAAAAAATAATCGCTTGTATAACCCCACCTGGCAACGGCAGAAATCATACTTGAGCTGTAAACCATGACAAGACCAAACCCGCATAAAAGAATGACAGCAAGTATGAGTGAATAATCATATGATTTGAGAATTTTTTTTATCATTTTATCGCTTCCTATCGTGACTTGTTGCTGCATTCTGGATGATTTTAATTTCCTAGTTAGAAATTCGAGATTAAAGCGCAAATTCCTTCCATTATGTTTTCAACTTCCGAACGCACGCCTTATGGTAACCCGGCAAACGTGCGTAAACAAGTTATAAAAGTATGTAGGTCTTTTGTTCTGGTATATATACCTGCTAAAAAAGGCTGTTTTCTTTCAGGCGTTTATTACATAGATCCATTACCGATCTTTGATGACTTGTGAGCTTTATAAAAAAACTCAAACTGTCTAATTAAACAGTTTGAGTTTTATTGTTATTTCTTTGTGAACGCCTCGTGCAATGCCGACATTTCTCTTTCGAGTGTGTCCAGGATAGCTTTGCCTTCCCGCTCATCAATCAGATTCAGCCTTACGGCAAAATCAATTTCTCTCGATAGTCCAAACATTTGTGTATCTAAAACCTCTTCATAAAGAGGACATTGAGGCATCGTCAAATTGTCCATTTGGACTTGAATCAGCTTCGTAATTTTATCAGCATCTGCCTTTAAGAGCGCAAGTGCTTTTTCTCGATGATCAATCGCAATCTCAGACGCCAATTGAACCCCTCCGTTCCCGAGCGATTACCCTAATCTATCTATTAATATTATAGGGAAAACAGTAAAAAATCAAGAAAAATCAAGGTGTTATTCATAAGTGAACTTGTTCCCGCACAAAGCTTCATCAGAATATGTTTAATTCATACTTTTCAGACAAAAGATGCAGCAGTTTTATACCCGCAATACTGTTCCCTTTTTTATCAAGAGAAGGGCCAAAAATTCCGATTCCAAAATGATAGGGCACGATTCCCATAATGCCTCCGGACACTCCGCTTTTAGCAGGGATCCCCACTTTTATTGCAAACTCTCCAGAAGCATTATACATGCCGCATGTCACCATAAACGTTTTGCAGATACGCGCAATATCTTTCGGGATGATTTGTTTTTCTGTTTGAGGATGTTTGCCGTCAAGGGCGAAGACTGCCCCGATTTTCGCAAGATCAAGGCTGTGCATTTGAACAGCGCATTGCTTTGAATATAAATCAATTAAATCCTCTACATCGCCATCAATGATTCCGTCTTTTTTCATAAAATAACAGAGTGACCTGTTCAGCCATGCGTTTTCAAATTCAGAAGAAGCGATTTCTGAGCAGACTTTAATATTCTCATTGAAGGTTAATTCTTTTGTAAATGCTAAAAAGCGGGATAGTTTTTCTTCCTTGTCAGATCCCTTAATCATATTTGTAACTGCAAGTGCGCCAGCGTTAATCATCGGATTCAGCGGCCGCTGATTTTCATGAGTTTCAAGCTTGACGATCGAATTAAACGGATCTCCCGTCGGTTCCATGCCCACTTTATCAAATACATAGGATTCCCCATGATCCATCAGTACAAGAGCAAGCGTCAGCACTTTTGATATGCTTTGCAAGGTAAAGCTTTTTTCAATATCCCCAGCTGACA
The DNA here is from genome assembly GCF_004358755.1 of Peribacillus frigoritolerans. GTDB lineage: Bacteria > Bacillota > Bacilli > Bacillales > Bacillaceae > Bacillus_P. The sequence goes on from NZ_SMZY01000002.1 coordinate 132,454, forward strand.
TACAAGTGTTTTCAATATGATAAATCGCAACGGATAAATCACCTTGATTTGCTTCACCCAGTGCAGGTATATAGTCAGCAATCTTGCCTTCCTTTGTCACTTCCCTTGCAATGCTGACAAGCTCCGCCAATTCTTCGCTGGTTTGACATGGCATGGTCTGTTCACCTCTTCATTCAGTATGAGGTGTTAGTTTGCCCAAAAACCATCATGCCAATGTCCCTCATGACAAATTGACAGAAAGCGCTTATACTTTTAAAGAAAGGACGTGTAGCAATGGATTCAATCATTTTGATAAAAGGAAATATTGCCTTTCCAATTACACTGGATCCCGGCGTATGGATATTTGATGAGAGAAAAGTCGATCTGACTGTTTATTTTGATGAAAACAAAAAAGAGCGGAACGAACTGGAAGAGTACACAAAGGCAGTCTCCAAACACTGGGACCAGGAAATCCGCGAAGGAGCCAAGCTCCCGGAAAACAAAAATAATAAGCGAACTGAAAAAGAAAGAATTCTGAATGGAACGTTTGGTATACCTTTTCTTCCATTCCTTAAAAATGCGGAGCCTGCTCAGACAGCAAAATATGCTGTATTCAAAACCGGGCAAGGAGACGTAAGAATGTCACTTGAGGAAGCCTCTGCCCTCATCCTTGGATTCAGCAAGAATGGTAAACCCCTTACTGACGAAGGTCCCGTTGCTCTCTATTACGGTGATGGCAGCAACCGCAATAATCCTATTACGAACATAAAAGAAATTATTATTGAGTAAGAAAAGCCGCTGATGACAGCGGCTTTTCCCATCTTTCACAATAAATCTGCAGCCAGCTGAGCAAGGCCGGAGCGCTCCCCTTTTACTAATCTGACATGCCCCGCAATATACTGATCCTTAAACTTTTCCACAACATAGGTTAAGCCATTATTGTATTCATCAAGGTAAGGATGATCGATTTGCTCAGGATCTCCCATTAAGACAATTTTGCTTTTTTCCCCTACTCTGGTCAAAATCGTTTTCACTTCGTGTTTCGTTAAGTTCTGGGCTTCATCAATAATAATGAACTGCTCAGGAATACTTCTGCCTCGAATATACGTCAGGGCTTCTACTTCTATTGATCCCATCCCTGCTAAAATGGCATCCAGCTCGCCAGGTTTTTTCGCATTGAAAAGATATTCTAAATTATCATAGATCGGCTGCATCCACGGTCTTAGTTTTTCCTGTTTTTCACCCGGAAGATAGCCAATATCCTTCCCGACAGGAACGATTGGTCTTGCAACGAGCAATTTTTTGAACGTCCCTAAATCCTCTGTCTGCATCAGACCTGCCGCTAAAGCGAGCAGTGTTTTCCCGGTGCCTGCTTTTCCAATTAATGTGATAAGAGGCATGTCATTTCTGAGAAGCAGCTCCATCGCCATTGTCTGCTGGACATTTCTTGGCCTTATTCCCCAGATGTGATCGTGATCAAATACAAGCCTCTTTACTTTTTTTCCTGTCTTATCAACACATCCGATTGCAGAAGCTGAGCCTCCAAGCGCATTTTTCATAATGACAAATTGATTTGGGTAAAATGGATGATTTGTTACTTCAGACAAAATCAATTCATTTTTCTCATAAAATCTGTTTAAATCATCACCGCTTATATACAAATCAAGATAGCCTGTATAGATTCTGTCAATTTCAACAACCCTGTCGCTCAGAAAATCCTCAGCCAGCAGTCCGATCGCATCAGCTTTTACCCTGACCAGCGTGTCCTTGCTCACAAGGATGACCGGCCGGCCGTTCTCCATTGTTTCTTCTTCAATTGAAAGATTTTTCGCCACTGCAAGAATGCGATTATCATTTGTTTTTTCTATAAAAATCTCCTGAAGTTCATGAAAAGAGCGATGATTCAGCTCAATCCTCAAAAATCCTCCACTAGGCAAAGGAATTTTTTCATGAAGCTTTCCAATCAGCCTAAGGCTATCAATCAGTTTGGAAACATGTCTTGCATTTCGTCCTATTTCATCCATATACCGCTTTTTTGAATCGACTTCTTCAAGAACGACTGCCGGAATCACTACTTCGTTTTCTTCAAAAGAAAAAATGGAATTCGGATCTTGCAGTAAGACATTCGTATCCAAAACATAGATTTTACTCAACCTTCCGCCTCCTACCCAGTTCAGGTTTTTATAGTGTATTGCACGTAAAAGTCAGACGAAGATAATCAAGCTGTAATTGAAGCGTTGCTAAAATATATGAATTGGTGCATAAAGATAGAAGATTTATTAGACAATAAAATTAAAAAGCATGGTCTAAAAAGGAGTGATTTCATGCGCAAATTTGTTTTCTCAGCACTGTTTATTCTTCTCGCACTATCAGGATGCCAAGCAAATCAGGGGTCTCAGGACGACACACCCGAAGATTACAATGGAAAGCCCATTAATGTTCGAAATACAGTAAATGAACCTGTGGAAAAAAAATCAGGTGAACAGATTTCAAAGCGCCTGGTCAATCTTGCTGGGCGTGTACCGGGCGTAAATGATGTCAGCGCAGTTGTTCTTGGGAAATATGCAGTTGTAGGAATTGATGTAAATTCAAAACTTGACCGCAACAAGGTTGAATCAATTAAATATGCGGTTGCAGAAAGCATTCAGCATGATCCTTATGGTGCAAACGCAGTGATTATCGCTGATGCGGATACTACAGTCCGTCTGCGGGAAATGGGCAAAGATCTTCAGCAGGGACAGCCTGTTGGAGGCATCCTTGAGGAACTTGCCGCAATCGTCGGCCGCGTCATGCCTGAAATTCCCAGTGATATGCTGAATAATCAAAGAAATAGACCAACCGAGGAAGATAATGATCAGCTGAACAAAAAAGAGCAAAAAGAGCTTGACCGCGAACAGGAAGATCAGTCAGAAAATCATTTAAATCAGAACTGACTGCTTCCCTTCCGCCTATAATCTTGATTGAAAAAAAGCTTAGATTTCCCAATCTAAGCTTTTTTCATTGCTTCTAACACCTGACTGTCAAGCTTTGCAGCTGCTTTTTCATCATATGTTTTTTCATATGCAGGTTCGGCTGATATTTTAGACCCGTAGAACATGACATCACGGACTTCAGATATCTTAATCTCAATTAAAGCAAGTTTTAATGGGACACCCTCAAGCTTGTCAATTTTGACATGGGCATGGCCATTTATAGAATATGTAGACTCATTTGCCAGCAGCGTAAGAGCCGCAGCAGGATGTTTTTTTACGTTTTCAACAATTCTGGACCGATTATCGACAGCCAGGTAAACTCGTTCTAAATCAGGGGCATACACCCATGATACGGCTGATACGTTCGGAGATCCTGTTTCATGATCAAGAGTTGCAAAAACAGCAAATCTTTCTTTTTGGAGATTGTCAAACAAAGGCTGAATCAATTTTGTTTCTACCTTATTGGCCATTTTCTTCCCTCCATTAAAGTTGTATAATGCTATCATACCTTTTTTTATTTTTGTTTCCAACTGTAAAGTCATCTAGAAAAGCGGAAGCGTCCGTTTAGCTCCGACAGACAGATAAGGATCCGCCAGCAAAGGCGCTTTTTGCCTTTGCTGGCGGATCCGTTCTGGCCGAGGAGTTGGGCGATGGAGCTAGACATCGAAGCGCAAAATTTTATACTTTCTTATCTTTTAAGAAAAGCGGAACCGCCTGTTTAGCGCAGGCAGACAGATAAGGATCCGACAGGAAAGGCGCTTTTTGCCAATACTTGCGGATCCGTTCTGGCCGAGGAGTTGGGCGATGGAGCTAGACATCGAAGCGCAAAATTTTATACTTTCTTATTGGAACCGCCTGTTTAGCTCCACTATAAAAAGATTTATCATCCGATTATTAACATTTAACAACTAATAACAACTAATTTTAAACATTTATTCAACAATTTTCAGAAAAAGAATGATGAGGTGTACCATGAGAGTAAAATGTGTTTTATGCGATAAAGTAGAAACCATTGACGATGAAACGCTTCAGGCGAAGAGGCTGCGAAACCGCCCGATTCATACGTATATGTGCAGTGAATGCGACCTGAGGATTGAAAACCGGACAATTGAACGTGCTAATACAGGAAATTTCAGATTGTACAGAGATAAGAAAACAGAGGATAGCTGGTAGTGGTTAAGAGGGGAGCTCTTATTGGCCTGATCAGCGGTATTGTTCTTGGTCTTTTTTTGAAATTCGCTGAAAGAGTCAGTGGAGAAAAAGTCTATGTGCTTTTGCTTAACATTGATTTTATTTACAAAGAGCCACTCCCTGAGCTTTTTGAATTTGTACTCCATTTGGCTGTTGCTGTCATAATTGGAGTTCTGTATGTTTTCACTTTAACCTTTTTTACTATCACATCACAGCTGAACAGATGGCTGACAGCGTTTGCGCTGACTCTTCCTGCTGTTTTATTATATTTCCCTTTAACGATTCTTGCAGTAAGAGAGACGCCTGCAATAGACGACTTCGGAGCTCTTGCTTGGTGGACAGCCGGTCACATCCTTTTTGCGGCTGCACTGGCTGCGTCAGCTCATATTATGCACAAAAAAACACCTCATTAAGAGGTGTTTTATTTGTAATTCTGATACTTTTCAGGTTCTGCCTCAATCTGATCAATCATACTGTCGATTAATTCTGCCGGAAACCTTGATGATTTCTGCACGCCATTCAGTGTGTAGCTCACAAGATACATGACATCATCTTTGTGTATTTGAACATCGGCAAGATCATGGTTTTCTTTAAGCAATTCATCAAACAGCCTGAATGTATCCACTGCTGCAGTATCTTCAGGACGGGCATCTGCTACAACTTTAATGGAGAGCCAATTATAAAGCGAGTCCTGGAGAGATCTCATGTTGCAGCATTCCGCTCAGCTTTTTTGGACTGATGCAGACGAATCTTATAGATGATTAAGATGAGTGCTGCAACAATCAGCCCTTCTGCCACAGGAAGAAATGCTCCTAAAAAGGTTAAAACTGTACACCCGAACATTAAGAACAAATAGATGACAATTGCCTTTAGCAGGGGCAGCTTTTTAGCAAACCCCAGCTTAAATACGACAATTGATAATCCGAGAATGACCAAGTATAAAATATTTGCCCCCATTTGAGTATCAGGTTCAGTTGCAGTATAAATGGCATACGCAACCGGCCACATACTTTCGTAAACGTTCATCCCGTGTTCCCCTCCATTGCATGTCTAGGGTTAACTTTTACAGCAAGCCAGCTAATTTTTTCTTCTTAGCTTGTTTTTCGCGCTCATTCTTATCAAGAATTTTCTTTCTTAAACGAATAGAAGTTGGTGTAAGCTCACAGTACTCATCATCGTTCAAGTATTCAAGAGATTCTTCAAGAGACATGATGCGAGGTTTTTTCATTGTGCTTGTTTGGTCTTTATTTGCAGAACGGATATTTGTTTGCTGCTTCATTCTGCAGATATTGACAACAAGGTCATTTTCACGGTTGTGTTCTCCGACGATCATGCCTTCATACACATCTTTACCAGCATCAAGGAAAATGATTCCGCGGTCTTCAACACCTTGAATACCATAAGTTGTTGATTTTCCGTTTTCCATAGAAATTAACACGCCTTGACGACGTCCTCCAACTTGACCCGGCTGCATTGGCTGATAGCTGTCAAATGTATGGTTAATGATGCCGAATCCGCGAGTGATTGACATGAATTCTGTAGAGTAGCCGATTAATCCGCGTGCAGGCACGTTGAAAATTAAACGGACTTGACCGTTGCCGTTGTTGATCATATCAAGCATTTCACCTTTGCGGGCACCGATTGATTCCATGACAGAACCAGTATGCTCCTCAGGTACATCAATTTGAACGCGCTCAACAGGCTCACATCTTACACCATCAATTTCTTTTACGATAACTTCAGGTTTAGATACTTGAAGCTCATAGCCCTCGCGGCGCATGTTCTCGATCAGAATAGAAAGATGAAGCTCTCCGCGGCCTGAAACGATCCATGCATCCGGAGATTCTGTGTTTTCTACACGCAAACTAACATCAGTCTGCAATTGAGACATTAAACGCTCTTCAATTTTACGTGAAGTCACATATTTTCCTTCGCGGCCTGCAAATGGACTGTTGTTTACAACAAATGTCATTTGGAGAGTAGGCTCATCAATGCGAAGGATCGGCAATGCTTCCTGATGCTCAACCGGGCAAACTGTTTCACCTACGTTGATATCTTCCATTCCTGAAACAGCCACTAAATCTCCTGCTTTTGCGCTTTCAATTTCTATGCGTTTTAAGCCTTGGAAACCGAATAATTTTGTTACACGGAAGTTCTTGAAAGAACCGTCAATTTTCATTAATGAAACCTGCTGTCCTACTTCCATTGTTCCGCGGAATACGCGGCCGATTCCGATACGTCCTACATAATCGTTGTAATCAAGTAGAGCTACCTGGAATTGAAGAGGCTCATCTGTGTTATCAACTGGAGCTGGAATGTGCTCAACAATTGAATCAAACAATGAAACCATGTTCTCTTCCTGATCAGCTGGGTCCGGGCTTGTGCTTGCTGTTCCGTTCATAGCTGAAGCAAAGATAACCGGGAACTCAAGCTGCTCTTCTGAGGCATCAAGTTCAATAAATAAATCAAGAACTTCGTCTACTACTTCCTCTGGACGGGCAAAATCGCGGTCGATTTTGTTTACAACAACGATTGGCGTTAAGTTTTGCTCAAGCGCCTTTTTAAGAACAAAGCGTGTCTGAGGCATACATCCTTCATAAGCGTCAACAACCAGCAATACGCCGTCAACCATTTTCATGATGCGCTCAACTTCGCCGCCGAAGTCGGCATGTCCTGGTGTATCCATGATGTTGATGCGTGTATCTTTATAATTAATTGCCGTATTTTTTGCTAAGATCGTAATTCCGCGCTCGCGCTCTAAATCATTGGAATCCATCGCTCTTTCAGCAACTTGTTCGTTCGCACGGAACGTACCTGCCTGATGAAGCATTTTGTCGACAAGAGTCGTTTTTCCGTGGTCTACGTGGGCAATAATAGCAATGTTTCGAATATCATTTCGAAGTTTCACATTTTCATCTCCTAAAAAATTAAAATAACCTTATGTATTATACCACAAACTTTTATAGAAAAAAGGAATCATTTTATGTAAACTGATAAAAGGGGCAAAATTTGCTGTCCAAACGGTTATGGAAGGGGATGAAAAATCAGATGAAATCTGGAAAATGGATCTTCTTTCTTTTAGCATTCATTGCAGCCGGATCGATGGTTGGCGTCGGCATTGCAGTTGGTGAAAGAAGTATTTTAGGCATATTACTCTCTATTCTTGCCCTTATTGCGGCAATGGGTTTTGGATTTGCAACAAAAAAGAAAATGCGTGATAAAGGAATTCTTTAACAAAAATCGGGGCCATGTCTCCGATTTTTTTATTTGTTTAGGAAATTATAAAAGGTATAGGTTGTGGATAATGAAATAAAGTTATCCACGTCCAGCTCCAGCGCCTAGATCCTCGGTCAGAAAGAATCCGCCAAAAAGTCAAACCGGGACTTTTCTGGCGGATTCTTATCTGCCTGTCGGATCTGACCAAGGCGCTTGCGCTTTTGTCCTTTTCCGCATAAAAACCCCTTTAAAAGGGGCTATACAGGTTTTACTGAGGTTATATACTCTTTTCCTTGTGTATCTTTTTCGGATTTCAACTGTTCAAATCCGCAGATTCCGAGAAATTGCAGCCAGTCAAGCCTGGATGCCGGACAGCCGGCAAAAACTGCTTTGTGTCCATTCTGTTTTAATTCAGCCGATATTTGCCCGATTATTTCCCTGCCCAGGCCTTGTTTCCGGTGCATATGATGAATCAGGACCGTTCCAATCCACGGTTTCTCATTTGAGGGGGCCCAGTCAAGATGAAACGAGATCCCTATCATTTCATTTGACTTCATCCAGACAAGCCAAGTGCCGTTATACATTTTATAAGATGTCATGTATTCTTCTGCCTGAGAGGGCGTGCATTCCTCTTCTTGCCAAGTTTCGCTTGCTCCTATCAGTTCTTCAAAAAAGGGATAGTCCGAATCTTCAAATGGACGGTATTTAAGCATCTACTTGTTCAGATAATCCTTAAGAATGGTAGAATGAATTCCTTTTTTCGCAACGAAAATACTGTTTTGTCCAAGCAAATTTATTTTTTCCCCATCTAAAGTTGTTGCTTTTGCCCCAACCTCTTCAAGTAAAATCAGACCGGCAGCAAAATCCCACGGAGCAAGCCTAAGTGTAATATACGCGTCAAGCCTGCCAGACGCAACGTAAGCAAATTCAAGTGTTGCCGATCCATATGACCGTGTCCCTCTCACCGCTTTTGCGACAGGAACTAATAAGTTATGATCAAATCGTTTATTTTCCATCACCCATGTAGCATTCAAAGCAATCACAGCCTGGTTTAATGGGACATCCTTAAGATCAGGAAGTTTATAATCATTCATAAAAGCCCCTTTGCCCCTGACCGCATGGTACAGCTCGTCATGAACAACATCATAGATCAGGCCGACTTGTCCAACCCCATCTTCATAAATACCGATTGAGATGGCGAAATTCCTTTGCTGGTGAACAAAATTCATTGTTCCGTCAATCGGGTCCACAATCCAGACGATTCCCTCTAAAGACTGAATGTCGTGGCCAAAGCCTTCTTCCCCAAGAATGCGATGCTCCGGATAGATTTCATTAATTTTTGAAATCAAAAATTGCTCGGTTTCTTTATCCATATTGGTGACAAGATCATCCGGATTCGATTTAGACTGGATTTGGAGCACATTTTGAAAGGACTGGCGGATTGTTTCTCCTGCTGTATATATCCATGATTTTGCATCACTTTCGATCTTAGACCAATTTGCCATGTATAAACCTTCTTTCTATGTAGGTAAGCTATTTATATAAAATAAGAATAACGCAAGGAAATTATGGAAAGCAAGCAAAGGGGCGCCTCCTCAGGAAATGATTTACTCAGATAAAAACGAACCCTTGTGCGAGGTTCGCTTTGTCTGCTGCATTTAAGCCTGCAGTCTGAGCCATTCTTTTCTTAGTCTTTCAAGCTTCCGTTTGCATTCATTCTTCTTTGTTTCGTCGTTTTCGCTCATGGCGTCATAAAGGGTGGCCAATTCATAATCTAATTCAAGTTTCAGCACCCCAATACGATTATCCGATTCCTTTTGTCCAGTAGTTTTCACAATTTGCTTCATCTTTCTACCGCCCCTTTCAAATATTGTCTATAATTGTTAACCAGCGACTTTTCATTTAACATAATTTTCTGATATTTTTATATATGATATGAAACTTGAAAATAGGATGCAACTTGGAACTGAAAATTGTGTATTTACCTATTATTCATTTAATACCACATTCTCAAAGTGTCGAAACGTGCAAGTTTCTTTCGAATCTGCTGGCTGGTGTGCTAAAATGTTCGCATGCACTTGTATCAGGAGGTTGGAGAAATGGACTTTAAAGGATTTACAAATGAAGATTTCGATGTTTTTAAAATAGACGGCTTGGATGAGCGGATGGAAGCTTTAATTCAAACAGTAAGACCAAAGCTTGAGCAGTTAGGTGAAAGATTTGCATCTGATCTCTCAGGAATGACCGGGGAGGAAATGTATGCGCACGTTGCAAAGCATGCCCGCCGTTCAGTTAATCCCCCTAAAGATACCTGGGTTGCATTCGCAGCCAATAAACGCGGATATAAAATGATGCCCCATTTTCAAATCGGCTTATGGGAAACTCATGCTTTTGCCTGGTTTGCGGTTATTTATGAATCGCCTGTAAAAGATCAGTACGGTGCTGAGCTTGCAAAAAATTGGATCAAACTGCGTTCTGGGATTCCAGACCATTTCGTCTGGTCGGCTGACCATACAAAACCCGAAGTATTCATTCAAAAAGACTTGAGCGAAGATGACTTCAGGAAAATGTTTGAACGCCTGCAAACCATTAAAAAAGCGGAACTATTATGCGGTATTAAAATTGAGCGCGTGGATGCCGTTAAAATGAACGGAAAAGAATTTACTGATAAAATAGAAGAAACATTCAATACGCTGCTTCCTCTTTATACTATTGCTCAAAAGGCTGCTCTGTCAAAAAATTTCACTTAAACACACAAAAGGACGGGATGAACCCGTCCTTTTACATTTTGATTTGATCAGAATCGCTGCTTTCTCTGCTTTTTTTAATAGCACGGTAAGAAGAATACCCGCTCATTTCTTCAAAATCATCACAAAGATTTTTCTCTTCTGCTTTGCCCGGGACAATCTCCTTGAATCTCCGGTACGCTTTCATTAAGTCCTCCCGGCTGATCCCTTTCTCATATGCTTTTTCAATCGATTGGAAAAATGCAATCACATCAATGATTTCATTTGTGCTCCAATCAGGCTGAATCGGATATTGATAATCCATTGTTCCTCACCTGCCTTTTCCTGTTGAGTGGTAAGTTAACTCCACCTTAGTCTTATCCCGGAGGCCTCCGTTATCATCCTCGAAATAAGCTGTTCGACGCTTGGCACATCGCGGATTAAGCCTGTTACTTGTCCGGCCCATGCAAAACCATTGTCTATCATACCATCATATATGTATCTTTTGTTAGCATGTCCGCTAATATAATCTTTTAGCTTTTCATAATCAGCTTGTTTTTGCTCCATCTCCAATATTTTGGCTGTCCAAGGTCCCGCTAGAGCTCTTGCCGGCGCTCCAATACTGCGTTTAATGACAACCGTGTCGCGTTCTGAACTGTTTACAAGGGCATGTTTGTATTCCGAATGAGCATGAACACACTCCTGTGTTGCAATAAACCTCGTCCCCATTTCAATTCCTTCTGCTCCAAGGCTAAGAGCAGCCATAAGTCCCCTGCCATCACCAATCCCACCGGATGCAATAACAGGAATCGACACAGAATCAACTACTTGCGGAATTAATACGAACGTCCCCGTGTCATCTCTCCCCAGATGGCCTCCGCCTTCTTGTCCCACAACCATGACAGCGTCTGCTCCAAGCTCTTCCGCTTTCTCAGCCTGTCTTCTGGCAGCGACCAGAACAAGTTTTTTTACGTTTACCCCTTTTAATTGATCGAATATAGCGGAAGGATTGCCGCCTGTCATTGAAATAACCGGCACTTCTTCTTCAATTGCCACATCCAGCAAATCTGAATAGGGTCTGCCGTGCTGACCGACCGCGAAATTCACCCCAAACGGCTTAGCTGTTTTTTTGCGGACTTTTGCAATCTCTTCCCTAAGCAGTTCAGGTTCCCCTAGAGACATAGCAGTTATTTGCCCCAGCCCTCCTGCGTTTGATACAGCAGCTGCTAAATCTGAATAAGCAAGATAGGCAAGCCCTCCCTGAATGATCGGATATTGAATGTTTAGAAGCTCTGTAATTCTTGTCTCCCATTTCATGAAAATTCCCCTTTCGTTAATACATGAAAAATTCCTCTTTTATTCAAATTCTCTTTTTCTGATTCATCTCCTTTTTTAAATGAAATAAAAAAGGCAGCTGTCGCTGCCTCAAGTCATCAAGAATTAATTTTTGCTTCCTGATGAAAAAACAGTTTTGAAGGATTGATCTCAAGCATCGTTCGGATGTTTTCTTCAGGCATTCCCTGTTTCCGCAGCTCCGGGATAATATTTTCAAAAAGGTGGGCAGGATGCCAGTTTTTCATTTTTTCCTGAATCACTTCAGGCAGAATTAGCGGCCTTCCCATCCAATGATTAACCGTGTCATGCGACAGCATGATTTGATCTGTATAGCCATGCGTTACTAATTTCAAAAGCGTTTTTATTCGTTCGTCATCAGTCGGAGCCCCAACCATGCCCTGAATGCCAAAGCGGTCAAATGCTATGAATGCCCCTTTTTCCAATACCTTTAGGTGATAGTCTGTATCCGTATTGCCGCACATATGGCCAATCACAATTTTTTTAGGGTCACAGCCAAACTCCATTAATAATTCGACTTGTTCTGGACCCATTGTTCCTTCCTGTGTATGAGTCAGGATGACCGTGCCTTCCTCGCGCTGCACCCGTGCAGCAGCTTTAAAGAACATTCGTTCATATTCAGTAATGACTCCTTTGCTTGAAGCAAGCTTGATAATGCCTGGCTTTATTCCGGTATTCCTGATTCCTTCTGTTATTTCTTTTTTAAACATTTCATATATTTCTTCTTCAGCTGTACCGAGTCCCTGCCTGAATTTAAAATAGGGCGTTGCTCCTTCTCCCTCGTAATAAAACCCAGTTGCGCACACAATCTGAAGTCCTGTCCGTTCAGATATTTCCTTCAATAGCTCAGGGTTTCTGCCGCATTCGTTCGGTGTTGGATCGACTACTGTGTCAACCCCGAAACTCATGAGCTGCAGCGCAATGGTAATCCCTGTCTCAAGGGCATCCTGTTCATCAAATCCTCCCAGGGAGTCATCGCCGTGGAAACCCGGATAGCCAAACACAAAGTGTTCATGAATTAACGTTTTCCCGAGCAGATCCGCTTCTATTGGTCCAGTTACTGTTTCAACCGTATGCTTCATCCTCTCACCCCACTACCTTTTGTTTTTCTTCTTCCTGAAGCTTTCTCCAAAGCAGTTTGCCGCTTGATGTCATTGGCAGGCTTTCTCTGAATTCAATGTGCCGCGGATATTTATAAGCGGCCATTCTTTCTTTTGACCAGTTCACAATTTCTTCTGCATCAATTTTCCCTTCAAAGTCTTTATTTAAAATAATGAACGCTTTAACGGTTTCACCGCGTCTTTCATCAGGAACCCCCACGACGCACGCCTGCTGTACGGCTGGATGCTGATACAGAACACCTTCAATTTCTGTCGGCCATACTTTAAATCCTGATGCGTTGATCATTCGTTTGACACGGTCCACAATAAAGTAGTAGCCCTCCTCATCACGTTTGCCGATATCACCTGTTCTGAAAAACTTCTTGCCCTCAATATGAATAAAAGATTTTTCATTTTCCTCTTCACGATTAAAATAGCCCAGGAAAATCTGCGGACCTGAAACAACGATTTCTCCTTCCTGCCCAGTTCCAAGCTCTGTCAGATGAACAGGATCGATCACTCTTGCATCCACATCGAAAGAAGGAATTCCCAGACATTGCAGCTTCGAACGGTCTGGCGGATTGAAATGAGTCTGGGCAATGGTTTCAGACAGTCCATATCCTTCAATAAACTTGAGACCTGTCAGTTTATAAAGCTTTTCTCCTACAGCAGCAGGAAGAGCTGCTCCGCCTCCTGCTAAGTTCATTAAGGAAGACATATCTTCTTTTACTAGCGCAGGATTTGCTAAAAAGTCAATCAGCATTGTGCTGATGTTAATCCAGTGTGTCACTTTTAAATCACGAATGACTTTCCTTGCATATTCTCTGTCCCATCTAGTCATCATTACGACTGTTGCTCCTGAAAGAATCGGGATATGCATGCTGTGAACCATCCCTGTCACATGAAAAAGAGGCAAGGTTGCTAAGCAGATGGCATCAGAAGTGGCATTCAGCCAGTGGTAGCCCCCAAACGTATTGGCCTGAACAGTCCGATGTGTATGCATGCAACCTTTTGGCAATCCGGTAGTGCCGGAAGTGTAAGGCAATACAGCCAAATCATCTGCAAGAGCGGTCATTTCAGATGGGGAAAATAAACCCTGCACGGCATCTTTCCAAAGATATTGATTTAAAACTTCTTCTGCACCTCTTTTAACTTCCTCCGGAATATCATCTTCAAGCGATTTCGGTGGAAGATAATCAGAGTAAGCAGCTATAATGACATTTTTCAGTGCAGTTGAATCTACAACAGGCTCTATCCGTTCGAACAGCTCAATTCCGATAATACCTGTCTTCATCTGACAGTCATGAATATAAAACCTTAGCTCCTCTGCCGTATTCATCGGATTAATCGGAACAACAACCGCCCCCGCTCTAAGAATGGCATAATAGCCGATGACAAACTGAGGGGAATTTTGGACGAACAAAAGAACATTTTCACCGCGCGTGACGGCTAATTTCTTTTCCAGGAACCCTGCGAGTGCATCAACTTCGCGCAGAAGCTGCCTGTATGTAATTTCAGCACCATAATAATAAATGGCTGTTTTATCAGGGTATCTCCTCGCCGAAATTTCCAGGTTGTCATAAAGCGTCGTTTCAGGAACTGTTAACGTATACGGCACTCTTACCGGCCAATGTTCAAAATGAGATTGAATCATCGTTATCACACCTCTTCTCCTTTATTTGTAACGCTTACAAGTAATTTCTAACTTTTCTGATAAATACCTTTTACTAATTAAAATATTTTTAAAAATTCTGATCGCGGTAATGAAATAGAGTTTCCCGAAATAACCGGGAAACTCCAGCTATTATTTTTTGATATTGACAAGCTTTCCATCTTCTACGGCATAAATAGAAGTTTTCCAGTCAAATCCATTGTTTTCAATGCCTGTTAAATGCCAGACCATCTGCTCGCCTTCTAGGTTTTTAATCCCTTCTTCCATGTTTTCCATGATTTTAGCCGGATCTGAGACTGTTCCTGCAGCCTGCATGGCTTTTACAGCTACGTGCAGAGCCTGATAGTTAAACGCACTCTCTGCAGTAGGAATCCCGTCACTCACTTCTGCATATTTATCAACAAATGCCTGTCCGCCAGATGCGTCACTTTCTTTAATAGGAAGCGTCCCAATCGCACCTTCCAGCATCTCATATCCGCCTAACACCGGCTCCATTTCTTCAAATTTCGCCTGATCCATCACCATAATTCCCCCTTTAAAACCAAGCTCTCTTGCCTGCTTGATTAGAAGAGCCGTTGGCTGAGATGGCCCGCCGACAAATAGAACGTCCGGCTTTTCTTTTAAGGCATTTGTCATGATTGTGAAGAAGTCTGTTTCTTTGCTGAAATCGACTGAGCCGTCAAACACGATTTCCCCGCCTTTTTTTTCCCAAACAGGCTTAATGGTATCGGTCCAATCTTTTCCGTATTGAGTAGCTGTAGGTATTAAAGCAAGCTTCTTCCCAAAACGCTCCATTTGATAGTCTGCAAACGGCTCTGGATAGGCATCATAAGCCGGAGGAATGCTCAAGGTAAGCTTATTTCCCTGTTCCTGAATTTTAGGCTCACTCGTATAGGCGCCGATAATGAAATTTTCCTGTTCATTAAATACTTGTGTTGCAAAAACCCCTCCGCTGTGCGGAACAAAAACGATTGGAGTCTTGTTTTCCTGCACAAGTCTCCGTGCGTTTGTACCTGTTTCATTCGGGAGATATTTGTCATCAAGGGAAACTATTTTCACTTTGTATTTTTTCCCGTCTACTTCAAAACCATCTTTATTAATTTCATCTGCAGCCATCGTTAAACCCCTTAATGTATTTTCCCCGTAAAATGCCGCAGGGCCTGAAAGAGGACCGCTAAAACCGATATTGACTGTTCCGTCTTTTGAACCTGATTCTCCCGAAGCCGTTGACGATTCACTTGAATTGCAGGCTGTGAGTCCGAATAAAGAAATAGACAATCCAAGAACAAGACCCATTTTTTTCAGCGATATCACATTGATTCCCCCTATTTTTTTGCTTGCCTTCTTCAGACTGAAGGCTATGATCATGCGCCTATGTAAGCACGCTTAATCTCTTCGTTATCAAACAGTTCATCTCTTGAGCCTTCCATTACAAGCTGTCCGCTTTCCATGACATATCCTCTTGAAGAGATGGAGAGAGCCGCATGCGCATTTTGTTCCGCAAGCATTATGGTGGTGCCGTTTTTATGGATTTCCTCTATGACTTTGAACATTTGGTCAACGATAAGCGGTGCAAGTCCAAGCGACGGCTCATCGAGGAGGAGGATTTTCGGGTGGGACATGAGAGCCCGCCCGATCGCTAGCATCTGCTGCTGTCCTCCGCTTAAAGAGCCTGCTGCATCTTTTCTTTTATCAAATAAAATCGGGAATAACGCATAAATCTCATCGAGCCGCTTTTTCACCATTTCTTTTTCTTTGCGGTGGCTGTAGCTGCCCATTTTCAAGTTTTCGTAAACGGACATTTCCGGAAACAGCTTTCTTCCCTCCGCACACTGGACAATTCCGGATCTGACCAGCTTATGAGGAGGTTTGTTCTGGATTTCTGATTCATCAAATAAGATTTGTCCTCCTGAAACTTTATTCAGTCCTGAGATCGTGTTGAATAAAGTGCTTTTCCCTGCGCCATTTGCACCTAATATCGTAACCAGCTCGCCCTGTCCGATCTCCATCGAAACATTTTTAAGCGCCTGATAGCGGCCGTAATAAACATCAATATGTTGCAGCTTCAGCATAGGCATGTCCTCCTAAATAGGCTTCGATGACATTTGGATCCGACTGAATATCCCGCGGCAGACCTTCAGCAATTTTTTTTCCGTGATTCAGGACCATGACTTTATCAGCAAGACTCATGACCATCTTCACCTTATGTTCGATGAAACAGACGGTATAGCCGTGGTTTTTCAGCTTAAGTATGAGCTCTGACAAACCATCCGTCTCATCAGGGTTCACACCAGCCGCCGGCTCATCCAGCAGCACGATCTTCGGTTCAGTGGCAAGCGCAAGCGCTATGGCAACCCTCTTTTGCGATTCCTGGGTAATGGAGGATGCTACTTCTCCTGCCAAATGCTCAATTCCGCAGAAAGATAAAGCCTCCATTGCTTTGTCATAACATGCTTTTTGTTCTGTTTTTTCCCTCCTGCTGTTAAAAATGCCGTCAAACAGATGGGCTTTCGTCCGAAGGCGGTAGCCGATCAGAACATTGTCAATAACGGTTGAATCTGAAAACAAATTCGTCGTCTGAAACGTCCTGCCGATTCCGAGCTTTGCCATTTTTGCCGGTTTGGCTTTTGTTACATCATTTCCTTCAAAGTGAATGCTTCCCGACGTAGGAGAATGAAAGCCGCTGATCAAGTTCAGAAATGTGGATTTCCCTGCTCCATTCGGCCCGATAATGGCGGTAATCTTGCCTTGTTCAATCCCAAGGTCAACG
Organism: Peribacillus frigoritolerans; assembly: GCF_004358755.1. Lineage (GTDB taxonomy): Bacteria > Bacillota > Bacilli > Bacillales > Bacillaceae > Bacillus_P. The sequence continues at coordinate 149,433 of NZ_SMZY01000002.1, forward strand.
TGATTCACAGCCGTTAGACCGCCAAAGGATTTCGTCAATTGATTTATCTCGATCAGCATCAGCCTGCCTCCTTCACTTTCTCTTTTACCGGTGCTGTCCTGCGGCTGGTAAGATACGTTTTCACAGAATGATAACTGCCGACAAGTCCTTTCGGATAAAAAAGCATGATCAGCACAACAATCGGACCGAAAATCAGCATTCTGTACTCTTCTAAAAATTGAAGAGATTGTGTGACCGATACGATTAAAAATGTGCCAAGAATCGGCCCTGTCATTGTTCCAATCCCTCCGACAAGCAAATACATCAGCATTTCAAACGTAACTGTGATGGCTGAAATGTCCGGGCCGAGAAAACGGATAAATCCTGCATAAAGCACGCCGGCGAGCCCTGCAAAAAAGGCAGACAGGACAAATGACAGCAGTTGATTTTTCATAATATTGATGCCGATTGTTTTTGAAAGATCTTCACTTCCGCGAATCGCCTGCAGTGTTCTACCAAAAAGGGAATCTTTCATTCTTTTCACAACAAAAATCGTTCCAAGCAGGAATACCAGAATGAAGTAATATTGAGATTCGATTGTCTCAAACGTAATCGGCCCGATTGGTGACGGAACTGGAATGCCAATAAGACCTCTGACTCCCCCTGTCACCTCATCCCACTTATCAATGGTTAAATAAATAATGAAACCGACACACATCGTGTATATAGCAAAAAAGTGATGTCTCGTTCTCAGCGCGATCAAACCAATCAAGAAACTCAATGCTACAGTAACAGCCAAAGCAGCAACAAAAGCCAGCCAGAAATTCAGTTGATAGGTTGCCGTCAATATCCCGAGGGTATATGCCCCGCAGGCAAAAAAACCGGCGTGTGCAAGGGAGAGCTGCCCTGTAAATCCAGAGATGATATTTAATCCGTAAACCGCTATCGACCAAATCATGACGAGAATGATGATTTGCTTGTGATAGTGATTTTGAGACATCAGCGGGAACAAGACGGTGATCAGCAGGATCCCAAGCAGCACAAGTCTTTGAATCTTCATGTGCGCGCCCCCTTTGAAAATAATCCTGTTGGTTTTATGGTTAAAATAGCCACTAAGAGAAGAAAAGCTATCATATCTTTATAATCATTTGATAAATAGGTAGCACCAAGGCTTTCCGTTAACCCAAGGAGAAAGCCTCCGACAATCGCCCCTGGTATGCTCCCCATGCCTCCGATAATAATGATGACAAAAGCTTTCATAATAACGAGACTCCCCATCGTCGGAAAGACAAGATTAATAGGGGAAGCAAGCGTTGCGGCTGCAGAAGCAAGACCTGCTGCAATGGCGAATGTAAGCATGGCAACCATATTTGCATTTATTCCTACTAAAAACGCTCCTTCCCTATTTTGCGACATCGCTACAATCGAGGCGCCTGTCATAGTTTTTGTCAGGAAAAAATGAAGAGCAAGCATTAATAAGATGGAAGATACAACAATCAATATCCGCTGCTGGGTCAGTGTCAACCCGAAAATGTCCACCACTCCTGAAAAAGGAGTTGGCATTTGTTTATAATCAGTGCCCCAAATTAAATGAGCCAATGCTTCGAAAAAGAGCATAAGTCCAATGGCCGCAACCATCACCCTCATCGGGTTCACATTCCCCAGGAATTTGAACACAAACTGTTCGCATAAAATCCCTAATACAGCCACAATGAAAATCGACAGGATCATGGCAATCCAATAATTGATGCCGTACTGTGTCATAAACAGCAGGCTTACATAGGCTCCGATTGTATAAAAGGATCCGTGAGCGAAATTAGGGATATGAAGAATGCCAAAAACGAGCGTCAAACCTAAGGCAACCAGACTGTAAACGCTTCCAATTGTGATTCCGTTAAATAATTGCTGAAGTAATAGTTCCATAGCGGGCCCCCTTACTTTTTTTGTATCTGAAAATAAACAAATAGTTGAATAGAAACGTTCGTTTTTAAGTAATTAAGAAGTCTGTATGAATAAGAAGTGTATTTTTCAGTATATAGGCGGAATTAGTAGAAGGATCTGCAGAATGTAATGGATAAAAATGTGGCCCGCTTCAAACCCGGCAGGGCCACTATTTATTTAGAAAAAACAACTGAATATTGCTCATTGTTGACAAGCGGAAGCGTACAAATCTTTAGCCAAACCTGGACATTTCTGCCGGAGTATAACAGCCGATTCCGCTCTTCTTATTTAAGGTACTAAAATAAGTTTCCCTTTTGTTTGTCTTCCCTGCAGCATCTGATGGACTTCCTTTGCACTTTCCAAAGGATAGACCCCGCCGATTGTCAGCTTTAATTCTCCATTTTCAAGGTAACCAAGCAGGTCTGACAAGCTTTGTAAATATAGCTCTTTCTTCCTCATGATCTGCGGAAGGAAAAATCCGATGACAGACAGATTTTGTGCCATGAGTGATGAAGGATATAGGCGTGACTGTTCACCGCTCGCCACCCCATAGATAACAAGACGGCCAAACGGTGCCATACAGGATAATGTCTTACGGAACACATCACCGCCAGCCATTTCAAGCGCTACATCTACACCTTTTCCTCCCGTCAGCTGCAGAACTTCCTTCTCCCAGCCTTCTTGAGTATAATCCACCGCTTCGTCTGCTCCCATTTGGATAGCAAGACTTCTTTTTTCCGGGGTGCTTGCGGTTGCAATGACTGTAGACGCGCCAAACAGTTTTGCAAGCTGAACAGCAATTGTCCCTACTCCCCCTGCAGCTGCATGAATCAGAACAGTTTCTCCCTGTTCAATCCGCCCCATTGTTTTTAATATGTGGTAAGCACTGAGCCCTTGAAGAGGAAGCGAGACTGCTTGTTTGACATCCACACCTTCTGGAACAGGGATTAACCCTCTTTCTTCCGCTACTGTATATTCCGCATAGCCTGTTGCTCTGCTTGAACCAAGAAGCGTGACAACTTTATCGCCTTTTTTAAAGCGGGTAACATCACTTCCGATTTCCTCAACCGTTCCTGCCACCTCTGCACCCGGAACAAACGGGAGTGGAGTATCAATGACATATTGGCCTTCTCTTCTCGCAGTATCAGCATAGTTCACGCCGATTGCTTCTATTTTGATTAAAACTTCCTTTGCTGCCGGCTCCGGAACTTCCATTTCAACCACTTTTAATACCTCTGGACCGCCGTATTCTTCTAATTGAATCGCTCTCATCATCATCACTTCCCCTGAAAGACTGGCTTGCGTTTTTCTTTAAATGCATGGATGCCTTCTTGATGATCCTGTGTTGAGATCATCAGTGTCTGGGCAATCCGTTCCTGCTCCAAAATTTCTTCAAGTGTGCTTACCGCAGAAGCATTGATGATTTTTTTCATCATGCCATACGCTTTTACAGGTCCCTGTGAAAGCTTATGAGCATAGGAAACAGCTTCATCCTTCAGCTGTTCTAATGGAACCACTTTGCTTACAATTCCATACTCCTCTGCCTGTGCTGCGGTAATTGGTTCAGCATTGAAGAACAATTGTTTCGCTTTATAAGGACCGATGATGCGCGGAAGAAAATAGAGACCGCCTCCATCAGAGATCAGTCCAACCTGTGAAAAACTCATTACAAATTTGCTGTCTTCTGCTGCAAGAATTTGGTCGCATGCAAGGGCAAGATTAAACGCTGCTCCAGCAGCAAATCCGTGTACAGCTGCAATGATTGGCTTATCTAGGTCTTTGAATACTTTTATGCATTCGTTCAAGCGTCCGATGTGGTCATATACCTGCTGTCCGTCAGCTTCACCCATTGTTTTCACGTCACCGCCGGCACTGAATGATCTGCCTGAACCGCTTAAAACGACAGCTCGTATAGTGTCATCTGCTTTTGCCTGATTTAACTCACTTGTTAATGCTAAAATCATTTCAGCGCTGAATGCATTCAGCCTTTCAGGACGGTTCAATGTTAAAAATAGTACATTCCCGCTTTTTTCAACCAGTAAATCGCTCATTAAAAATCTCCTCCTTGGTTTATGTAATCAGCCAGCCGCCGTCTGCAAGCAGATCGGAACCGGTCATATATGACGCTTCGTGTGAAGCGGCAAATACAATAATGTTTGCAATTTCTTCAGGTTTTCCAACCCGCTTTAATGCGGTATTCCGCTTAATCGCTTCCTGAAATCTCTCGTTCTGCAGACCAGGTTCAGTTAGCGGGGTTTCTATAAAGCCCGGTGAAACGGAATTGACTCTTATCCCATTTGGGGCAAACTCATAGGCTAAAGCTTTTGTAAAATTGATAACAGCTGCTTTAGCTGAGCTGTAATGGGGAATTTCCGCCCCTGCTTTATGGCCTGAAAGGGAAGCAACATTAACAATCGCTCTGTTTACCCTCTGCACAGTGCTTCTCTCTGCCATATATCCGCCCAGTGCTTTTGAGGCAAGAAAGACACTTTTCAAATTGACATTCTGAACAAAATCCCATTGTTCAGCAGTTGTATCCATGATTTTTGAATGCACCGATCCGCCAGCATTGTTTACAAGTATATGCAGGTCACCAAACTCCTCTTTTACATAAGTCAGCAGAGCACTGATATCCTCTTCCTTTGTCACATCCGCAGAGAATGGATAAGCCGCTGTATCAGCAGTGTTCAGCTTATTAGCCGCTGATGTCAGCTTTTCCTCATTTCTGCCGACAAGAATGACTTTTGCTCCTTCTGCAATCAATCGTCTGGCCGTTTCAAACCCAATGCCGCTTCCGGCTCCAGTAACTACGGCCACTTGATGATGAAATCTCATGCTCACCCTTCCTTTCACTTGGAACTTGCCTTTATTCGGTAGAAATCAACCAGTTCATCTCCCATCAATACCGGCACTGTGAGGAAACAATCCCGTTTGCTGATAAAGGTGATTTCTGCTCTAAATCCATATTCTTCAAGCATCTTCCCAACTCGTGACTGGCCAAGAACCAAAGCTGGCTCATGAATGCTGCCTTCGTAAAATAATTTTGCCGTCAAGGCTGAGTCACTGAGGTTCCAGCTTTTCTGAGCTGTCAGCTGATGAATTAAATATCCTGCGCCATAGAAGTCTTCCAGACTGAACTTGCCGGATGAACCTGAACACACGATGATGATTGTCTCATCTTCATGTGCAGCTGTAAGAGCATCAGCAACAGCTTTTGAGTTTAACAGAGAGCAGGCATAGACTTTTTTAGCCGGGCTGCTCTTATGAACCGCAACAGTTCCGTTAGTAGTGGATAAGATGACTTTTTTACCGGCTGCTGTGTCTTTTAGAACGGATGGGTTTGGATCGAGAAACCCCTCAATCGTTCTGCCTTCGTATTCGCCAACCAGAATGTACTCATCCGTGGATATCCCTGCTGCACGTTTCCTTGCCTGATCCCCATCAAGCACAGGGATAACGGAAACGGCCCCGTGATGAAGGACGGTTGCAATGGTGGATGTTGCGAGCAGTACATCAAAAACAACCGCTATTTTGTTATCCATTTTGACTTCATCGATTTCTTCTTTTCTTGTCACGACATGTATTTTCCCCATAGTCAGTCCTTCTGTGCCAGGCGGAGAGCATGCTGGATCAGCGTTTCTGTAAACGGGCCAAACCGGGCAAAGCGCTGGTCATTTGTCTGTCCTTTTTTATAGCGGTAGTAAATCTGCTGGCAAATGACCGCCAGCTTAAATGTGGCAAACGTCGTGTAATAATGAATATTTGTGACATCTCTTCCGCTTTTTCTCGCATAGCTTTCAATAAACTCATCTCTTGAATAGAAGGTGCCATTTGTTGTGATCGACGGCTTGCCCATTCCTTTTTTCAGCGGTTCAGGATCCCCTTCCTCCATCCAGTAGCTCATGGCGGCACCTAAATCTGCAAGCGGATCGCCTATGGTGGTCATTTCCCAGTCAAACAAACCCGTCATCTTTTTCAAGTCCTTTGAAAACAATGAATTATTCAATTTGAAATCATAATGAATCACAGTCGGTTCCGGTGATGACGGCAGCTTTTCTTCAAGCCATTTTGTCAGCAGTTCCACTTCGGGAATGTCATCGGTTTTTGCCCTGTGATAGCGGCCAATCCACCCGTGCACCTGGCGCTCCATAAAACCCTCAGGCTTGCTGATCCTCTCTAGCGTTGTTCCCTTATATGGGACTTGATGAAGGTTAACAAGTGTATCCACCATCAGCTCGGAAAGGGAGCTTCCAAGTTCTTTTGATGCCTTTACTCCTTCGGGAAGCTCTGTATCCACGAGGATACCGTGCCGTCTTTCCATGACGAAAAACGGACTGCCTGCAATGGACTCGTCGCTGCTGAAAAAATAGGGCTTGGGTGCCAGCGGAAAACGAGGATGCAAGTCTTTCAAAATGGTATACTCTCTTTCCATATCATGAGCTTTTGGGGCAACTGGACCAAGAGGCGGCCTCCTTAGCACCCCTTCCCAATCGCCTATTTTCAGAGCGTACGTTAAATTTGAAGCGCCGGTGCCAAATTGTTCAATTTGCAGAGAACCTCGGGGAATAGTATGAATTTCTATTCTCAAGCAGTTCTCAAGAACCTTTGTATTCAGTTCTTCCCCTGTGCGGACTGGAATGATTTGCGACATCGAATCACCTCTTTTGTTTGAAGATTCAGATTTTTACTTCTGCAGCAAATCTCTTCAGCTGCTCCTTAAGATGCTTCGGCATGGCTTCTGTGGCCTGAGTCTTAAAATTAAATGTGACAATGACTGCTTCCCCTTCAGCGATCAGCCTTCCGGTCTCCTGCTCCGTTATTTCATGAAGAACGGTAAAGCTTTTTGAACCGATTTTCAAAACGGCGGTTTTAATGATCAAATGCTCGTTAAAATAAGCCTGGCCGCGAAAATCGCATGTCGCTCTCGCGAGGATAAACGGCCAGTCCCCTGAAGACATAGAGTAGCCCAGTGCTTCAAAAAACTGTACTCGTGCATCTTCCAGATAAATAAAGTAACTCGTATTGTTCACATGTCCGAGCGCATCTGTTTCGCAAAACCTTACTCTCATCCTTGCTTCATGCATCCTGAGCCCACATCCCTTTATTTATGGCTGAAAGCAGGCTTTCTTTTTTCAATAAATGCCTGTACGCCCTCTTTGATATCTTCTGTCTGAAACACTTCTTCAAACAATTCCGCTTCAAGGTCTAGTCCTTCTTCAAGTGAGCTGCTGAGTCCCTGATCAACCGCTTTTTTGATCTTTGAAAGGGCAGGAAGTGAATGACGCGTCATACGGCCTGCAAGCTCCAGCGCTTTTTGAAGTCCTTCACCTTTAGGAACGACATATGACACAAGTCCAATGTTTTTGGCTTCTGCTGCATCAATTGGGTCACCTGTAAACATCAGCTCTTTCGCTTTTGCATCTCCTACTGTGCGGGGCAGTCTTTGTGTACCCCCACCTCCAGGAAACAATCCGAGCTTAATTTCCGGAAGTCCGACCTGAGCATGCTCTTCTGCAATCCGGAGATCGCATGTTAAAGCGAGTTCACAGCCTCCGCCAAAGGTCAGTCCGTTTAAAACGGCAATGGTCGGCTTTGGATACTGATCAATCTCATTCAGGAATGCATGGCCTTCAAGAAAATTGGCTTTGATTCCTTTTTTGCCGATCAGATTAGGAAACTCTTTAATGTCGGCTCCGGCCATAAACGCCCTGTCTCCAGCACCAGTCAGGATCACCGCAACGGTTTCATTGTCTTCTTTAAGAGCTGCAAAGGCTGCTTTCAGCTCCCTAGTAACCTGCTGGTTCATGACGTTAAGCGGGGGATTATTGATCGTTACGACGGCAACTGCTCCTTTTTTTTCATATGAAACGGCGCGCTCTGTCATTTTTTCACCTCTTCTTTTTGATATGTGTACCAGCCCTTGCCTGTTTTTCGGCCAAGGTCCCCTTGTCTTACTTTCTGCTCAATGCAGGCGAACGGTTTGTCAGCAGGATCTCCTGACTCAGCGTAGCGCTGCTGCATGACATAATATCCTACGTCAATTCCTGATAAGTCCATTAATTCAAACGGGCCGATTGGATGATTTAAGGCTTTGCGGCAAATAATGTCGATATCTTCATAGCTTGCATATCCCTCTTCGTAAAGGAAAACAGCTTCTCTCTGAAGAGCTCCTAAAATACGATTTGCGATAAAACCTGAGATTTCTTTCTTCAAAAGCACAGCTGTGCGGTTGATCGTTTTACAAACATCCATTGTTAATTCTGCTGTTTCATTTGATGTGTTCTCACTCATGACTACCTCTACACAATCCATGACAAGCGGCGGGAAAAAGAAATGCATGTTCACGACTTTGTCTTCCCGGTTTGTTGCAGATGCGATCAGTGAATTTACAATCGTTGAGCTGTTGGAAGCCAAAATAGCATGCGGCTTTGCAAGCTGATCCACTCTTGCAAAGAGCTCCCGCTTCACCTCAAGCTTCTCTACTACAGCTTCAATAATGAAATCTGCATGACTTGCTGCGCGCTCAAGTGAAGATGTGAATTTCAGTCTTGCAAAAGCTGCCTGTTTCGCTTCTTCTGTCAGCTTGGATTTTTTCACCCATTTATCCATGATCGAATGCAAAGTTGACTCCGCTTTTTCTAAAGCGCTTTCCTGAATATCCTGCAGGATTGTTTCATAGCCGCCAAGCGCACACAGCATCGCAATTTGATGTCCCATTTGTCCTGCTCCAATAACCGAGATTTGCTGAATGTCTTCTTTCTTCATCATGATCCTCCTCTAACGACTACTAACCAGTCGGTATGTTATAGGCGAAGAAATTCCCGGTCTCCCGAAAATTCCTCTACTTATTTAATCCTTCAAGCACGATTTTCAGAAAAATATCCGATACTTCACGATCAGATGCGCGGCCATTTGGATCAAACCAGAAATAACTCCAGTTCGTCATGCCCAAAATCCCGAATGTGACAATATCCATCGGCAGATCTGAGCGGAATTCGCCGGCAGCAATTCCCGCTTCAAGCATCTGCTGAATCTTCACTCTGAAAAGATCTCGTTTTGCTACTACCTCTGCCATATCTTCTTCACTTAAATTTCTCATTTCCCTGAAGAAGACCTTTGCGCTCAATCCTTCTTTTTCAATATCATGAATGAGCATATAAACCATTTCATGCAACTTATCTTTGTACATTTTCGCATCATCCTGGATGATTTCATCCTGTTTTCGGAGAAGATCGTCAATGTACTTTAAATGTATCGCCATTAACAGCTCTGTTTTGCTTTTGTAGTAATAATAAAACGTGCCTTTTGTGACATTCAGGGCGTCAACAATATCCTGAATGGAAGTTTCTTTGAACCCTTTTTCTCCGAATAGCTGAATGCTTTGCTGTATGATTTTTTCTTTCATTATGCCTAATCCTCTCTAGCCTAGATTAAAGAAATTATACCATAAGCCCTATAATGAGATTCATAGATTATTTCCTTTATATTCAGCTTTTTACAACTTCTTCTCTGAGCGCCCTCCGCAATATTTTGCCGACGCTTGTCTTCGGCAGCTGATCGCGGAACTCAATGATGGCAGGCACTTTATAGGATGCCAATTGGCTGCGGCAGAATGAAATAATTTCCTCTTCTGTTGCCTTTTTCCCTGGTTTTAATACAGCGAAGGCTTTAACCGTCTCTCCTCGGTAAGGATCAGGCACGCCGATAACAACTGCTTCCTGTATTGCCTCATGCTCATATAAAACCTCTTCGATATCCCGGGGATAAACATTGTATCCGCTGGCAATGATCATATCTTTTTTCCGGTCGACAATATATAAATATCCTTCCTCATCGACCTTCGCGATATCACCTGTAAAGAGCCAGCCATCCCGAATGGTATTGGCTGTTTCCTCCGGCATATTCCAGTATCCTTTCATTACCTGAGGACCTTTTATGATCACTTCTCCGAGAGTCCCTGCCGGAACCTCTTCTTTACCAGTAGCGACATCGACAATTTTATAAGCTGTTCCCGGCACGCCGATACCGACACTGCCCGGCTTCCTTTCTCCAAACGGAGGATTGCAGTGCGTCGTAGGTGCCGCTTCGGATAACCCATATCCTTCTAAAATTTTTGCACCTGTTTTCCGTTCAAATTCTTTAATCAGCTCAACAGGCATTGGCGCGCTGCCGCTGTTGCAGATGCGGACGCTGCTGATCCCGTATTCTTCTGCCTTTGGATGGTTTGTGATCGCTACATACATGGTCGGAACTCCCGGAAAGATCGTCGGCTGCTCACGTTTAATCGTCTGCATCACTTCTTCAAGATCAAAACGCGGCAGCATGATCATGGAGTTGCCGCGAAGAACCGTTAAGTTCATGCAGGATGTCATCCCAAATACGTGAAACAACGGAATGACAGTTAAGCAGCGCTCTGAACCTGATTTCACTTCATTTTTAAAGAATTCATACGACTGATAAATGTTTGCCATTAAGTTCCGGTGTGTGAGCATGGCTCCTTTGGATCGTCCGGTCGTCCCGCCTGTGTATTGAAGGACGGCAATATCATGCTCCGGTTCAATCTGAATTGGCAGCACTTCTCCTGAACCCATGCCCAAAAACTGCTGAAACGAATAATCATCGGGATCTGGTGTGAGTTCTTCCTGCAGACTCACTGTTATCACTTGCTTTAAGTCAGTATTTTCTCTAATAGCTTTTACTCTTGGATAAAGAGCATCAAAAACGACGATCGTTTCAGCCCCAGAGTCATTCAGAATATGGTTCAGCTCTCTTTCCACAAGCATTGGATTTACTTGCGTGATAATGGCGCCTGCTTTTAATGCACCGTAATAAGCTACAACATACTGCGGGCAATTTGGAAGCATAATCGCCACCCTGTCGCCTTTTTGAATGCCTTTTCTCTGAAGGGCAGATGCGAAGGCTGTAACCATTCCCGCAGCTTGCAGATAAGAAATGGATTTTCCGTAAAATGAAATTGCTTCTTTTTCACCATACTTATGTACGGTTTCCTCAAACATTTTGGGAATCGACATGTAAGGTATGTCAAAATCATGATGAACATGCTCCGGGTACGTTGCAAACCATTTATCCAATTGCAGGTTCCTCCTTTATGGTTAGGCTCTTTTTTGAGACCCTGCTGTCTTTTCATACAGCTCTCGTGAAAAAGAGTCATTGATTAAAAGGTAATTGTTCCCCCATCTACAAGCAGCGTGGCTGCTGTCACATAAGAAGCATCATCACTTGCGAGAAACAGGACGGCCTTTGCGATTTCCTCAGGCTGTCCGATTCTTGCAAGGGCATTCGATTTCGTATAGATTTCCCATCTTCTATCATCATTTCGCCACTCATCGATGATAGAAGTATCGATCACTCCAGGAGCAATCGCATTTACACGGATATTTTCCTTGCCATAATCAAGAGCGGCGTTCTTTGTCAGAGCAATTACACCCGCTTTAGATGCATTATATGGAGCCATCCGCTTTTTCCCTTTCATTCCGAGGACGCTTGACGTATTGATAATCGAGCCTCCGCCGCTTTGCTGCATGAATGGGACGGCATGTTTAATTCCCAAAAAAACACCTTTAAGATTGATGTCAACGACCCGGTCCCATTCCTCTGTTTCCATATCGCCGATTTTCACGCTCTGATTAGACACACCGGCATTGTTGAAAAGAATATCAAGTCCGCCGTATTCCGCTGCAGCCGTTTTCATCAATGCCTGAACATCAGCAGAGTCAGTCACATCCGTTTTAACAAAAAGGCATGGCAGGTTTTTCTCCCTGATTTCATGAGCCGTTTTTTCTCCTGCTTCAGAGTTGGAATCGCCGATTACTACCTTTGCTCCCTGTTCTGCAAACAGCATGGCTGTTGCTTTGCCAATGCCGCCTGCTCCCCCTGTAACAACTGCAACTTTTCCGGCAAGCCTCATCAATCAATCTCTCTTTCTATAATCGTCGCAATTCCCTGGCCGCCTCCAATACACGCCGTGATCAGGGCATAGCGTCCGCCTGAGCGCTTCAGCTCATAGATCGCCTTTGTCATCAAAATCGCACCTGTTGCTCCAAGCGGATGGCCATGGGCAATTGCTCCCCCGTTTACGTTCAGCTTGCCGTGATCAAAATTCAGTTCCCGGTCGCAAGCTAAGACTTGTGCAGCAAATGCTTCATTCAGCTCAACGATGTCCATGTCGGCTAGTGATAAATTTGCTCTCTCAAGCACTTTTTTCACTGCTGGAACAGGACCGATTCCCATAATATTCGGATCGACACCTGCAACAGCATAATGCTTTACTGTGCATAGCGGCGTCAAACCAAGTTCCGAAGCTTTTTCACGTGACATGACAACAACTGCTGATGCTGCATCATTCAGCCCGGAACTGCTTCCGGCTGTTACCGTTCCTCCTTCTTTAAAAGCTGGACCCAATGCTTTTAAACCTTCAATCGTTGTATTTGGACGGGGATGTTCATCCGTGCTGAACAGGATAGGGTCACCTTTTCTCTGACGAATCTCTACAGAAACAATCTGTTCGTCAAATCTGCCTTCTGATACAGCTGCTGCCATTCTCTGCTGGCTGCGGAGAGCATATTCATCTTGTTCTGCGCGGCTGATCTCATAGTTGGAAACCAGATTTTCAGCTGTAATTCCCATAGGAGGATTGCCGATTTCTTTCGGCGACAGCACTGCTGACCTGAATTTTGGCGGTGCCGGACTGAACGCTTTTTTGGGTTTCTCCATTAAAAAAGGAGCGAGAGACATACTTTCGGTGCCGCCCGCAATATATACGTCTCCATCACCTGCTTTAATCGCCTGTGCAGCAAGGTTTATTGCGTTTATACCAGAGCCGCATTGACGGTCAACTGTTAATCCTGGTATATCCAGTGATAAGCCGGTGGATAAAGCTGTTAACCTTGCAATATTCCCGCCGCCAGAGAGGACATTTCCAAAAATGACATCATCAATCATATCTGCTGATACATTTGCTCTGTTCATTGCCTCTTTTATAACAATGGCCCCAAATTCATTGGCTTCCATTGATGAAAGTGCACCGCCCTGTCTCCCGATTGGAGTTCTGACAGCAGCTACGATGACTGGATCACGATTCATTTAACATACCCCTTCCTTACATGGCATGTGTTCCGCCGTCTACGACGAGAACATCACCTGTTATAAAATCAGAAGCTCTTGCCGCTAAAAACAGGGCAGCGCCTTTTAAATCCTGATCTGTTCCAAAGCGTTTAAGAGGAGTGATATTCAGGAAATGATCTTTCCCGTTTTCAATGATCACCTGTGACATTTTAGTAGGAAAAAATCCTGGTGCAATAGCATTTACATTAATGTTGTGCTGGCCCCATTTCACGGCAAGATCTTTAGTAAAAGTGATGACAGCACCCTTACTTGTGTTATAGGCAATTGTGTCCATATAACGCGGGTCTGTTCCGCCAAGCCCTGCCACAGAGGCGATATTTATGATTTTCCCGCTCTTTTGTTTAATCATATGTTTGCCTGCTTCCTGGGACATGAGAAATGTACCGGTCACATTCACATTCATTACCTTATTCCAGGCTTCAAGCGGCATATCCTGAACAGGTGCGCCCCATGTTGCCCCGCTGTTGTTTACTAAAATATCAATTTTGCCAAACTCTTTGATTGCCGTTTTTACAGTATTTTTCACATCTTCACTATTTGTCACATCACAGGATAAAGCGATGGCTTTTACTCCATATTCTCTGCTTAATCGTGAAGCTACATCTTCACATGCCGCTGCTTTTCTAGAACAGAGGACAAGTGATGCGCCCGCCTGTGCAAATCCTTCTGCCATCTGCTCGCCAAGCCCCCGTCCTCCGCCTGTGATAATGGCCACTTTGTCTGTCAGATCAAACATTTCTTTAATGTGCATGCTGCCCCCTCCTTATACTGTCTGAAGATTTACGTCGTATTTTTTCAGCTCAAGCCTTGCAAGCTGGGCGCGATGCACTTCATCCGGACCGTCAGCAATTCTCAATGTTCTGGCACTTGCCCACTGAGCGGCAAGCGGTGTGTCTTCGCTGACTCCAGCTGCACCGAATGCCTGAATAGCCCGGTCGATTACTTTCAAAGCCATATTCGGAGCAATGACTTTAATCATCGCGATTTCCGTTTTAGCTGCCTTATTCCCGACAGTATCCATCATGTAAGCCGCTTTTAACGTCAGTAAGCGTGCCTGTTCAATTTCAATGCGGGAGTCTGCGATCCATTCTCTGATGACACCCTGGCTTGAAATCGGTTTGCCGAACGCCTCTCTCATTTGTACGCGCTTACATAATTCTTCAAGCGCACGTTCTGCAGCCCCGATTAATCTCATGCAGTGATGAATTCTTCCCGGTCCCAGGCGGCCCTGTGCAATTTCGAATCCTCTTCCTTCACCAAGCAGCATATTTGAAGCCGGCACCCTTACATCATTAAAAGTGATTTCTGCATGGCCGTGCGGAGCGTGATCATAGCCAAAAACAGGCAGCACTCTCTCAATCTTGACGCCTGCAGCATCAAGAGGAACTAAAATCATCGACTGCTGCTCATATTTTGGTGCGTTAAAATCGGATTTGCCCATTACAATAGCAATCTTGCAGCGCGGGTCGCCCGCTCCTGAAGACCACCATTTTCTTCCGTTAATGACATACTCATCTCCATCACGAATGATGCTTGCCGCGATATTCGTCGCATCTGCTGAGGCAACATCAGGTTCAGTCATTGAAAAACATGAACGGATTTCTCCAGCAAGCAGAGGCTTCAGCCATTTGTCTTTTTGCTCATCTGTGCCGTAGCGGACGAGAACCTCCATGTTTCCCGTATCAGGCGCTGCACAGTTAAACACCTCAGGTGCAAGCAATGAGCGGCCCATAATCTCACAAAGCGGCGCATATTCCAGATTTGTCAGCCCTGCACCGTACTCGCTTTCAGGCAAAAATAAATTCCATAATCCTTTTTCTCTTGCTTTCATTTTCAGCTCTTCCATAATAGGTGGAATTTCAGACCATCTGGATTCCTGCGCATTTAATTGTTCTTCATACTTTCTTTCATTCGGATAAACGAATTCTTCCATAAAAGCTGTCACTTGTTTTTGTAAGTCAATCACCTTATCAGAGTAAGTAAAGTTCAACAAAATCACCCTTTCTTATAACTTACTAACCGGTTGGTATGTAAATCTACTTCTATCATAATATGTAACTGCCAAAAAAGACAACTATTATTCTAAAAATTCCGCCAAATTAAATCTTTAACCGGTTTTTCCTCCTTTGAAAAATACCTTTTCAATCTAAAAGGAAAGTGATATAATTCACTTGTTTTATGTGTAAATAACGAAAATGAAACCATGAAAATAGATACTATTTTTAATTAAAGAAGGTGGGAAAACAAATTGTCGCAATATGAAACACCCTTATTTACAGGATTAAAAGAGCACGCGAAAAAAGACCCTGTTCAATTCCATATCCCGGGGCACAAAAAAGGAGCTGGCATCGATCCTGAATTCCGTTCATTTATCGGAGACCGTGCTCTTTCAATAGATTTAATCAACATCGGACCACTTGATGATCTCCACTCTCCAAAAGGAATGATCAAAAAAGCTCAGGACCTTGCAGCTGAAGCATTTGGAGCAGATTATACATTCTTCTCCGTGCAGGGAACAAGCGGCGCAATTATGACAATGGTGATGGCTGTATGCGGTCCTGGAGATAAAATCCTTGTTCCCCGCAATGTTCATAAATCGATTATGTCAGCTGTTGTTTTCTCGGGTGCTACACCAATCTTCATTCATCCTGAAATTGATAAAGACCTCGGCATTTCACACGGCATCACAACGGAGTCTGTTGAGCATGCTTTAGAGCAGCACCCGGATGCAAAAGGACTGCTGGTCATCAACCCTACTTACTTCGGGGTCTCTGCTGATTTAAAGAAAATCGTTGAAATTGCCCATTCTTACAATGTGCCTGTTCTTGTTGATGAGGCCCACGGAGTGCACATTCACTTCCATGAGGACCTGCCGATGTCAGCGATGCAGGCAGGAGCAGATATGGCAGCAACAAGTGTTCATAAGCTTGGAGGATCAATGACGCAAAGCTCTGTGCTGAATGTGCGCGAAGGATTGGTATCTGTTCAAAGAGTTCAAACCATCCTGAGCATGCTGACGACAACATCTACGTCATACCTGCTATTAGCTTCTCTCGATGTTGCCAGAAAACGCCTGGCTACAGAAGGACGCGAACTGGTCGAACGGGCGATCCGACTTGCAGAAGATACACGCAAAAAAATTAATGAAATTGATAAAATCGAGTGCATCGGCGAGGAGATTGTCGGCACCAAAGCGGCATTTGATTATGATCCTACGAAGCTGATCATTTCGATTAAAGAGCTCGGTTTAAATGGCTATGATGTAGAAAAATGGCTTCGTGAAAACTATAATATTGAAGTAGAAATGTCTGATTTATATAACATCCTCTGCATCATTACACCTGGAGATACCGATAGAGAAACAGGCATTTTAGTTGAAGCGCTGCAGGCGCTGTCTTCAGAATTCATGAATGCATCGGCAGACTTGGTGAAACCGACCGTCATGCTGCCTGATATTCCTGTTTTAGCCCTGACACCGCGCGATGCATTTTACGCAGAAACGGAAGTTGTGCCTTTCAGTGAATCAGCAGGACGCATTATTGCAGAGTTTATCATGGTTTATCCGCCGGGAATTCCAATTTTCATCCCTGGCGAAATCATCTCAGAAGAAAATCTTGCGTATGTGCGCAAAAACCTGGAAGTCGGACTGCCAGTACAAGGACCAGAAGATCCTGAACTTAATTACTTGAGAGTGATTAAAGAACATAAAGCAATCAGATAAAGGAAAAGGCGATTCATTTTTGAATCGTCTTTTTTTGCGCATAGTTTGCCTGAGCCGAAACATATTCAACTGCCAGCATTAAGAAAACAAAAGCATGCAGGGATTCCTGCATGCTTCATCTATCTTCTATTTAAACCCCTTGAATAACTGTGATTTCTCTTTCGAGTACCTGGCAATCGCAGCTTGTGCACTTTCCATACAAAACACTGACCTTTTCGTCCTCAAAATGATCGATCGTACCATTGCATGTTTGACATACGATTGTTCCCATTTCCATACCCCTTTTTTGAATGGATTAGCGCTTTTTGAATTATTGAAAGCGCTTAATACTTTGTAATTCTATAATAATATAACACATTTAATCCGTCAAGCCTAAATTGTATAACACATTTAATCTTTTTATCTTAATTTATTTATCTTACTTTCTTATAAAAGCATATTAAAAAACTGGCTGAAATACGCCAGTTTTTCCTTATTCATATTGTGTTGTCAAATGGACGGCCGGGATCACATCTTTGAAGAATTCAGAGAGTTCGGATGCCTGCTGCAGGGTATCCGTGCGAAATGTTTGCTTGAGGAGTTCGAGGTCTTCGATATCTAATGAGTCAAGGAGAGCTGCTTTACCTGTTTGAAGACATACGACGAGAGGTTTGCCAAAAAACATGCTTGAGTACACTATGGCCAAATCATACCTCAGATCACTTGAAGCAAATCCAACATACCTGACGTTTGCCTGCTCTGTGTCATCATAAAACTTTTCTAAAGCGTTCATGAAGGCCTCCTTTTATTTAATCTGATTATTCAGACTAATTATAACCCAATTTACCCTCCACTACAATTAGTTAAACCTTTATCTTGTCAGATTGTTTAAATATTTGTAAAATTTAAGATAATCATTCAGAACCTTAGGAGTTGACATGATGGCCTCTCATGCTTTTATCAAATTAGTCGGCGGATCCATTCAGCAGCACATAACAGTTGATGAAGTAGAAAATCTTTTTCACTACTATAAGGAGATTACGAATAAAACCGGCCAGCAATTAAACTTTGAATATGAAAGTTCTGCTTTCCCTTATGAATGCAGACAAACGGACGGCTATCTTTCTTTAACCTCTGATCAAAGAGGTTATGCAAAAATGTATGTTGGAATCGGTGAAGCCGGAGATGAGCATCCTTCTTTTCTTCAAATCACCCTCCCATCTGATTCAAAATTCGGAGACAGGAATAAAGCAAATGAGTTTTCCAAGTTTCTTGCAAAAAAACTAAAGGGCGAATTAACCTTATTCAACGGCAGAAAAATGTACTTTTATAAAAGATAAAAGCGATCCTGAAGGACCGCTTTTTTTATGAGATTTTTTCGATTGAATCTGGATCGGCTATTTCATATCCCTTTGCTTTCAAACCTTCAACGATACCCTTCAGTGCCTCATTTGTCCATTCCCTGTCATGCATTAACAGGTTGGCGCCATTAGTGAGAAGCGGCGAATTGACCATAATGTCTGTAAGAGCATCTTTCGATTGATAATCCTGCTCCCAATCATATCCGTATGTCCAGTTCATCAGAACCATTTTTTCTTTCCCTGCAATTTTGCGGCTTTCATCTGTGTTGCTGCCGAACGGTGCACGGAAAAAATGAGGTCTTTCTCCAATGATTGATTCAACAAGATCATTCAGTTCAACAATTTCTTGTTCCTGCTCTTCTGCCGTCAAATCTTTTAAATTAGCATGTGACATCGTATGGTTGCCGATCGGAAATCCAAGGTCATGAATATCTTTTAATGTCTTTTTTTCTTCGTCCGTATCTAAAAAGTGGCCATTGACGAAAAAGATGGCACCTGCTCCCAAGTCTTTTAGTGTGCGGGCCATTTCAAGACTGTGTTTATCCGGAGCATCATCAATTGTAACTAATACAGCTTTTGCATTGACTTCTGCGCTAAGAGGCTTAATGCTCCAATTCGCCGGATCAATTTTGTATTTAGGAAAAGCTTCCGGTTCAGCTGCTGCCTCCTCAGTTTCTTTATCTTCTTTCACTTCAGGTTTTTCCGGCGGGTTTTCAATTTTCTGTTCTTCCTTTTGCTTGTCCGCTTCAGCAGGGGCCAACGCTTCATTTCCGGTCTGATTTGAGCTGCACGCCGAAAGCAAACAAACTGCTGCAAGGATGAAATACAAATGCTTCATTATGATGTATCCCCCATTCTTTCTCCTTTATTAGTATAATATAAGGCTGATTGCTTCACTATATAAAAAGAGGAATTAATGAACAACGGTACCTACTTACTATGTATAAGGAGCTAGTTCTTTTATGAAAAGAATGACACCTGTTTTTATCATTTCCGTTATCGTTTCTGTTCTTTTTATTGTCTGGGGTGCATTGCCTAAAGGAATAGCTGGTGATGCCAATCTATCGAATGTTACAACAATTGTTCACGGATTCATTATTGAAAAGTTTGGCTGGTTTTACTTACTTACAGCATCTTTCTTCTTAATTTTCTCGATTGGTTTAATTTTCACGAAATACGGAAACATCAAGCTTGGAAAAGATGATGATGAACCAAGTTATTCATATTTGAGCTGGTTTGCGATGTTATTCAGTGCCGGGATGGGGATTGGGCTTGTCTTTTGGGGTGTTGCAGAACCTATGAATCATTATAGCGCTCCCCCATCTGGAGAAGGATTTACAGATGAATCAGCGCGTGCGGCAATGCGCTATTCCTTTTTCCATTGGGGACTGCATCCATGGGCCATTTATTCCGTTATTGCTCTTGCCCTTGCCTATTTTACTTTCAGAAAAGAACAAAATGGCGTCATCAGCAATATTTTAAGACCTCTATTTGGAGATAAAGTCGATGGAAAGCTCGGAATCCTGGTAGATTTTCTCGCCGTCTTTGCTACCGTGTTTGGAGTTGCCACTTCTCTGGGTCTCGGAGCCATTCAAATAGGCGGCGGAATTTCCTATCTTTTTGACGGGATCAACAATACCTTTTCTACTCAGCTGATCATTATTTTTATCGTTACTTTCTTATTTATGCTTTCTGCCCAGACGGGACTTGATAAAGGCATCAAAATTTTAAGCAATGTAAACATCATTATCGCCATTGCATTAATGGTATTTCTTTTATTTGCAGGACCAACCAATTTCATCATGGATTTGTTCACAACAACCATTGGCGGCTATCTTCAGAATCTGACATATATGAGCTTCCGCCTTACACCATTTACTGAAGGCAGCACCTGGGTGCAGGACTGGACCATTTTTTACTGGGCATGGTGGATTTCCTGGGCACCGTTTGTCGGCACTTTCATCGCAAGAATATCCAGAGGCAGGACAATCAGAGAATTTTTGATTGGTGTGCTTGCTGTTCCTACGATTTTCGGCGCACTTTGGTTTTCTGTCTTTGGAGGCTCTGCTCTTTACCTACAGCATTTCATGAAGAAACCGATTATGGACATAATCAATGACAGGGGAATGGAAGTGGCGCTGTTTGCCGTGCTGGAGCAATTTCCTCTCGGTACATTCATGTCCTTGCTCGCCATCCTGTTAATCAGCACCTTTTTTATTACGTCAGCTGACTCTGCAACGTTCGTGCTCGGAATGCAGACAACAGACGGAGATTTAAATCCTTCTGGAAAGGTGAAATTTGTATGGGGAATCATTCAATCTGCAGCTGCTGTCATTCTGCTGTGGATGGGCGGTCTTGAAGCCCTGCAGAGAGCTTCCATTATTGCTGCTCTTCCATTTGCCGTCATTATGATTTTGATGGTCATTTCCCTTTTAAAGTCCCTGAGAAGAGAAAGACTTGCCCTATATAAGCCAGTACAAAAGAAATAATGCAAAGAACACTTTCTTAAAAAAGAAAGTGTTTTTTTAAGCTATCCGTTTTAATAGATAAGCATCTTAAAGAGAAGAAGGAGTTCATCTTTGCATAAGAAAGCCGCCGCGGCAGTTGCAGCCGTCACAATCAAAGAGACTTTTTTTGATTGTGAAAGAGATGCCGCCATAATATATGCTATGTACAAAAAGACCCCGAGCAAAATCATTTTAGCCTGCAGGGAATCTTTTTCAGAAAGCCGCTCCACCAGCAAATAGCCGCCCCATATCATACCTTGCAGAAAAATAATCATTGGCCATTTCATCTTTACTCCCCTTCTTTAACTCAACCGTTATATCACCTGTATTTAAGTTATGCGACATACTTGGTGTATATTTTTCATTTATGTAACAAATAGGTAACATTCAGGGGAATATTCGGAAAACATGATAAAATAGCATTAATTTAGCATGGCGGCATTATAAAAATAGGTAGTAAGTATTGGTTTTTTATTCTAAAAAGAGCGGTAAGTTAAGACCATTTCAATTTAAAGAGGTGGGCAATATGGCAAAGTCGGTTATTGTCGCCTTCATCATGCCAGTATTTCTTCTATCATCTTGCAGTTTGAATTTCACTTCTGAAGCGATTAATAAGCCCGAACCGGAAGAAAGAAAGCTATTATTTTTTTCAGATGAACAAGATGAATATCGGGAATCCGTCTATTATGACGCACTCATTGACTTAAAACGGGATTTTCCAGAAGAAGTTGAAGGTTTGCAATTTATTGAGTCAAGCGCGGAAGAAAAGTATCCGTTTGAAGTAGAAAAATATCCTTCTCTTGTTGTAGTGGACGATAATCAGGTGATCTTCCAGATTGAAGGGCACGTAGGGAATAAAGAAGAGATTATTACCCCTGTCATAAAAGCTTTATCAGGCAGCAGCGGACAGCGATAATCACTTGAGGTGGTTCTATTTATAATAGCCGCCTTTTTATTTTGCAAAAAAACCCCTTAATGCTGAACATTAAGGGGTTTTTCCTATTATTTTACGATGTGGATCGGGCTTCCGATTGCCACTTCAGCAGCTTCCATTGTGATTTCTCCCAATGTTGGATGCGCGTGGATTGTCATTGCAATATCTTCAGCAGTCATGCCGGCTTCGATTGCAAGGCTAAGCTCTGAAATCATATCAGAAGCTGCAGCACCAGCAATTTGTGCTCCAATAACAAGACCGTCTTCTTTACGTGTAACAAGCTTCAAGAAACCGTCTGTCTGGTTAAGAGATAGAGCGCGTCCATTTGCAGCAAATGGGAATTTAGCAGCAACAACCTCTAGTCCTTCTTCTTTAGCTTGTGATTCTGTGTATCCTACTGTAGCAAGTTCCGGCTCAGAGAATACAACAGCAGGAATTCCTAAGTAATCAATTTCAGCGTTTTCGCCAGCAATTACCTCAGCAGCAATTTTGCCTTCATAAGAAGCTTTATGTGCAAGCGGAGGACCTTCAACGATATCGCCGATTGCAAAGATGTTTGAAACGCTGGTGCGGCACTGCTTATCAATTTTGATGACGCCGCGGTCTGACATTTCAACACCTACTTGCTCAAGGCCAAGCTCGTCTGTATTAGCACGGCGTCCAACTGTTACTAACAAGTAGTCAGCTTCAACTGTCTGCTCTTCGCCTTTTACTTCAAATGTTACTTTTACGCCGTTTTCTGTTTCTTCAACAGATTTAGCTTTTGCTTTTGTATGGATTTCAACGTTTCCTTTTTTCTTAAGGTTGCGTTTTACAAGTGAGCTCATTTGCTTTTCAAAGCCCATTAGGATCTCATCCATCGCTTCGATGAAGACAACTTCAGAGCCGAAGTTAGCATAAGCTGTTCCAAGCTCAGTTCCGATGTATCCTGCACCGATTACAACGATTTTCTTTGGAATTTCATTTAAGCTAAGTGCGCCGGTTGAATCAAGAACGCGTTTAGAATATTTGAATCCAGGAATTTCGATCGGACGTGAACCAGTAGCGATGATTGCATTTTTGAATTTATAAGTTTGAGATGAATTATCATCCATTACTTTAATAGATTCGCTGTCTACAAAATATGCTTCGCCGCGGACGATTTCAACTTTGTTGCCTTTAAGAAGTCCTTCAACTCCGCCGACAAGCTTTTTCACAACGCCAGCTTTGAATTCTTGAACTTTCGTAAAATCAACTGTTACGTTCTCAGCTTTGATACCCATGTCTTCAGAATGCTTGGCATTCTCAAAACGGTGACCGGCAGCGATTAATGCTTTAGAAGGAATACATCCAACGTTTAAGCAAACGCCGCCAAGGTTTGCCTTTTCTACGATTGTTACTTTCTGTCCAAGTTGTGCAGCGCGGATGGCAGCTACATAGCCGCCAGGTCCCGCACCAATGACAAGAGTATCTGTTTCAATAGGGAAATCTCCTACTACCATCGATTACGCCTCCATTAAAATAAGTTGTGGGTCGTTCAATAAACGCTTAATGTGATTTAGTGCATTTTGTGCTGTAGCGCCATCGATCATACGGTGATCAAAGCTTAATGATAAAGCAAGCACTGGAGCAGCAACAATTTCACCGTCAACTACGATTGCTTTTTCAGCAATGCGGCCGATTCCAAGGATAGCAACCTCTGGATGATTGATTACCGGAGTGAACCATTGTCCGCCAGCTGAGCCGATGTTTGTAATTGTACAAGATGCGCCTTTCATTTCCGCAGCAGAAAGTTTACCGTCGCGTGCTTTAGTTGCTAAGCCGTTAATTTCATCAGAAATGTCAAAGATTGATTTGCGTTCTGCGTTTTTAACAACTGGAACCATAAGTCCTTTTTCTGTATCAGCAGCAATACCGATGTTGTAGTAATGCTTTTGAACAACTTCTTCCGTTTTGTCGTCGATAGAAGTGTTTAGAACCGGATATTTCTTAAGCGCTGATGTAAGAGCTTTCACTACGTACGGTAAATATGTTAACTTAATACCCTGCTCGGCTGCAACACCTTTGAACTGTTTTCTGTGAGAAACTAGTTTCGTCACATCCACTTCATCCATTAATGTTACGTGTGGAGCTGTATGTTTGGAGTTAACCATCGCTTTAGCGATCGCTTTTCTCATCGGGCTCATTTTTTCGCGTGTTTCAGGGAAGTCGCCTTCTGGAACAGCTTGTTTAGCCGGTGCTTTTTGCTCTGCTTTTTCTTCTTTAGCTTCTGCTTGAGGAGCTTCAGTTTGTGTTTCAGCAGGTTTAGAGCCGCCTTCTAAGAATGCATCAATGTCTTCTTTAGCAATGCGTCCGTTTTTGCCTGATCCTGATACTTGGCGGATTTCAACGCCTTTTTCACGAGCATATTTGCGGACAGAAGGCATAGCGATGATGCGTCGGTTTGGATCAACGTCTGCCTGATCCTGTGCACCTGCACCAGTAGCTTCTGTTGTTTCTTGTTTAGGAGCTTCTTCTTTTTTCACATCTTGGCCAGCTTCAGCAGTTGCCTGTACTTGAGCTTCTTCTTTTTTCGGCTCTTCTTTAGCAGGCTCATCCCCATGGTCATCACCTTTAAATTTAAGGTTTTCGTAACCTGGAGCATCAAATGTGATAAGAGTTTGTCCAACTGTCGCAACTGTTCCTTCTTCAACTTTAAGCTCAATAACTTTTCCTTTTACAGGAGAAGGAATTTCAACGACTGCTTTATCGTTCTGGATTTCAGCCAGTACATCATCTTCATTTACTTCATCGCCAGGCTTGATAAACCACTTTACAATTTCACCTTCGTGGATACCCTCACCGATATCCGGCATTTTAAATTCGAAAGACACGGTATATTACCTCCTATTTTTCATATGGAAAAGAAACCAGTTTGCAGGTTTCAAAAGAAAAAACATTTGATGTTTGTTCAAGTGCTTTCACGCGGCCGCGCCGCGCTGATCATGGAACATAAACACGCCATTCTTCCTGGACCCTCTGATTTCTTTTCTCAGAATGTATAATTAGAAATTCATTACTTTTTTAGCTGTTTCAATCACATCTTTAAAGTTTGGCAGCCATACACCTTCAGCTTGAGAGAAAGCAAATACAGTGTCAGGAGCTGTCACGCGAAGTACAGGAGCTTCTAAGCTTAAGATTGCACGGTCATTGATTTCAGCAACAACGTTAGCTGCAATTCCCGCTTGCTTTTGAGCTTCTTGTACTACAATCGCGCGGCCTGTTTTTTCAACAGATGCAATGATTGTATCGATATCTAACGGGCTGATTGTGCGAAGGTCAATTACTTCAGCAGAAATTCCGTCTTTTTCAAGCTCTTCTGCTGCTTTCAATGACTCATGCACCATTGCGCCGTAAGTAATAATAGAAAGGTCAGAACCTTCTCTTTTCACTTCAGCTTTGCCGATTTCAATTGTGTATTCTTCTTCTGGAACTTCCTGACGGAAAGAACGGTAAAGTTTCATATGCTCAAGGAAAACGACAGGGTCGTTATCGCGGATAGCAGAGATTAAAAGTCCTTTAGCGTCGTAAGGAGTTGAAGGAATAACAACTTTCACACCAGGCTGCTGAGCCATAAGACCTTCTAAGCTGTCAGCATGAAGTTCAGGTGTATGAACGCCTCCGCCGAATGGTGAACGGATTGTAACCGGAGACGACCAGCGTCCGCCAGAACGGTAGCGCATACGGGCCATTTGGCCAGAAATTGAATCCATTACTTCGTAAACGAAACCGAAGAATTGAATTTCAGCAACAGGACGGAATCCTGTTAATCCAAGACCGATCGCAAGACCGCCGATTCCTGATTCAGCAAGAGGTGTATCAAATACACGGTCTTCGCCGAATTCTTTTTGTAATCCTTCAGTAGCACGGAATACGCCGCCGTTTACACCAACGTCTTCTCCGAACAATAAGACGTTAGAATCATTTTTAAGTTCTGTGCGCAGCGCATCAGTGATTGCTTGAATCATTGTCATTTGAGCCATGGCTTACTTCGACTCCTTTGCTTTGTAGATTTCATATTGCTCTTTCAGATTGAATGGCATTTCTTCGTACATGTTATCCATTAAATCTGTTACTTTTTGTTTTGGATATTCATCTGCTTTTTTGATTGCTTCTTTAATATCTTCTTTAGCTTGTTCAATTGCTTTGTTCTCTTCTTCTTCGTTCCAGATTCCTTTGCTTTCAAGGAATTTGCGGAAACGTACAAGAGGATCTTTTTCTTCCCATTCGTTATCAAGCTCTTTTGTACGGTAGCGTGTTGGATCATCGCCGGCCATAGTATGAGGGCCATAACGGTAAGTAAGTGTTTCAATCAATGTAGGGCCTTCGCCATTAACAGCGCGCTCACGTGCATCACGCACAGCAGCATACACAGCAAGTGCATCCATGCCGTCAACTTGAATTCCTACGATACCTGCAGCAGCAGCTTTTTGAGCGATTGTTTGGGCAGCAGATTGCTTTTCAACAGGTGTAGAGATCGCAAATCTGTTGTTTTGAACAACAAAGATAGCCGGTGCTTTATAAGCGCCTGCAAAGTTGATTCCTTCGTAGAAGTCGCCTTGAGAAGCTCCGCCGTCACCAGTGTAAGTGATTGCAACTGTTTTAAGGTCTTTCTTTTTCATTCCAAGAGCTACACCCGCAGTCTGGATGATTTGCGCACCGATGATGATTTGCGGAGAAATCGCATTTACGTCTTCAGGGAACTGGTTTCCGTGGAAATGTCCGCGTGAGAATAAGAATGCTTGATATAATGGAAGTCCGTGCCAGATGATTTGAGGAACGTCACGGTATCCAGGAAGTACGAAATCTTCTTTTTCAAGTGCAAAATGAGAAGCGATCTGAGATGCTTCCTGTCCTGCTGTTGGAGCATAAAATCCTAAACGTCCTTGACGGTTTAGTGAAATAGAACGCTGATCCAAAATACGCGTATAAACCATGCGGCGCATTAATTCTTTTAATTGATCATCTGACAAATCAGGCATTGCAGCTTCGTTTACAACCTCGCCCTGTTCATTCAGAATTTGGAACGTTTCAAACTGCTTTGCAATTCCTTCGAATTGCTTTTTGCTGTCAACTACAGCATTTTTAGTCTTAGCAGCCATATTTAGTCACCTATCCTTTCTCTTATAAAAAATAGTTCTAGATAATTACTGACACATACAGCATTAGCCTACCCAAAATGAGTACGCCTGACACATTTTTTTAGGCTATCCTCTATATATCTTTATACCACCTGAGAGAATGCCGAAACGTTCTCTATGTATTGGACAGTACAAATATCTGTACTAATTTAAGTGATGAAAGAAATTAATACAATTCGTTTCAACATGTATTAGTGTACACCATGAAAAATAAGTTCGTCAATTGATTTATACCGATATTCTGAAAAGATATCTACTGTTTTCATTTTACTTTTATTCCCTTTTTAACAATCTGTACTATAACTAATTGTTCATCTGTATTATAAAAAACGGTACAGAGATTTATAGGGAGCAGCCGGTCGAATATACGGATGCGCGCTCTCTTTAACCATCAGTCTGAATGCAGTATACAAAAAACCTGCAGAGAATCGTTCTCTGCAGGCCATACGGTATTATACGAAGCTGTTTTTCAGGATTTTGAAGCATTTTCTTCCGGCTGCTCTACCTCGATCTCTGCTTCCTTGTAAAAGTCCATTTTTGCCTGATTGTACTGTTCTGTATACTCATTGAATTTTTTATTTTCAGCTAATACTTTTTCATAGGTGCTGTTAATTTCAGTAATTTTAGCTTCAAGCTCCTCTAGTTTTAAATCCTTTTTTTGAAACATTTGATACAGTTCTTTATCTAAGGCAATGGCTTCTTTATATGAAGCATAAAGGGCATCATAGGATTCGTAGCGATTCTGCATCAGCTCCTGAAGTCTTTCCGCCTTCTCTTTCGCTCCGTCTTCTTTAAGTTCCTTTGAAATTTCTGCAATGTTTTTAAATTCTTCTTTGGAGTCAAGAATGCTTTGCTTTTCATCCTCTACCCGCTTTTCTCTTTCCTCGACTACTGAGGCTGCTTCCTTTGAAAGAGAAACAATCTTATCGTACTCTTTCATTCCTAAAGAAATGATTTCTTCATAAAGTTCATTTTCTTCTTTTTCAAGCTCAATTAAAGGTTTCTGCTGCTGCTCAAATGTATCCTCAAGAGAAACCAACTTCTCAAGAGCCGTATACATTTCTTCTTCTGGCGAAGAGCCGGAACAGCCAGATAATAATACCGATCCAATCAAGATTGCCGCCGCCGCGGAAATTGCTTTAGACATTTTTTTCACCGTGGGTCCCCCTAACCATTCAACACTTTAACTATAAGACGTTCTCGCGTTATTTACAATATCTTCTTTTAATAGAAAAGGAAACACCCGTTCAGCTCAGACAGTCAGATTAGAATTCACTCCAAAAGTCGGAGTTTTCCTTTTTTGAGCTTTCGGCCGGTTCGGGCATGAATGAAGATTCCGATTTCAATTCATATGCAGTTTAATTCTAATAAGCATATATGACAACTTACATCCAGTTAATAACTATTAGAGGCAATTTTACGTTTTCTCCCTGTGTCGGCTGTTCCTTCTCCACGCTAATTGCCCGCCTCATTTTTTTATTGTATCTGGGCTTTTGTCTATACACTTTCCATGCCGTGACATAGTTTATATTAGACGCTCAGGCAAATGCACAGAAGATGAGGGTCATAAAAAGGAGGTTTTTACATGTACGGATGTTACCCTGGATACGGTTACGGCTACGGTGGCGGCTGTGGACGCACTTTCGCTTTAATCGTCGTATTGTTTATTCTATTAATTATCGTTGGTGCTGCTTTTGTAGGCCACTGCTAATGAATGATTGCGGCCGATGATGCCCACATTTTATGTGGGCAAGCCGCATGATTGATGCCGCATATTCTGAATGGACAAGCAATACTTTTCGTTTTACAGAAATTCCATTATACTTATATAGATGATTTAGGATCAAAAGCGCAGGCGCCTTGTTCTGACCGAGGATCCAGGCGCCGGAGATGGACGCAGAAACAGCTTTTCCATATCCACTGCCTTTTGACTTTTATACTTTCCCGGCAAGACAAGAAATGGAGTGTGAGTCCCCGTGATTACAATGGATGATATTATAAGGGAAGGCCATCCGGCACTTCGCAAGGCGGCAGAAGAAGTTGCCATGCCTCCTTCTGATGAAGACAAAAAAACATTGCAGGATTTACTTGATTATGTTTCTAACAGTCAAAATCCTGAAATGATTGAAAAATACGGCTTAAGACCTGGAATAGGACTTGCTGCACCGCAAATAAACGTTTCAAAACGGATGATTGCCATTCGGCTGACAGATGAAAAAGGAATTTTGCACAGTTATGCATTATTTAATCCGAAAATTGTCAGCCATTCTATTGAAAAAAGCTACTTAACAAGCGGTGAAGGCTGCCTGTCTGTTGACCGCCCTGTACCGGGATATGTGCCCCGCCATGCAAGAATCCGCGTGAAAGCCGTATCGCTTGAAGGCGAAGAACTCGATTTAAGGCTCCGCGGTCTGCTGTCTATTGTGTTTCAGCATGAAATTGATCATTTAAATGGCATTATGTTTTATGACCATATGAATGAGAAAGATCCTATGCAGGAACCCGAAGGCGCCATTGCCATTGAACGCTGAAAAAACCTGTCTGCATGATGAGCAGACAGGTTTTTTAGTTAAAAGATTTTAGTGCGGGACAAAGCTAAAACACAGTCCTACAGCAGTCCCACTTTTTTCAGTCCATTTAGGATGCCGTCCTGATTTACATCAGTCGTCACTTCATCTGCAAGCTCTTTCAGCTCAGGCACCGCATTACCCATCGCTACTCCTGTGCCGACATATTTAATCATTTCAAGATCATTCAATCCATCACCGAAGGCATATACATCTTGCTTCTCGATCTCAAGGCGCTCCATCAGCTTTTTGATGCCTTCAGCCTTTGAGCCTCCGAACGGAAGAATATCAGTGGCAAGCTCGTGCCAGCGGATAATATGAAAATCTTCATATTTTTTATAATCTTCTTCTTCGCCTTCTTTACAGAAAAGAAGCGTTTGATAAATTTCGCGATTGCGGTAAAAATCCGCATCCTGCTCCGGATGCATAAACTTCAGACTGCCCATGCTTTCGTGAATATAAGGGTGATCTGACTCTGTTGACATCATAGTATCATCACTCATAAAGACTAACGGATGATTTGAAGTGCGTGCAAATTCATATAATTCTTCCAGTCTTTCTGTATTAAGCGGATTTTTATAAATGACTTTTCCTTCAAATACAACAAACTGTCCATTAAAACTGACAAAGGAATCGATTCCAAGCTCTTGTCTAAGATCCTCAAACATGAAAGGCGCCCTGCCTGTTGCGATGGCAACATGGTGACCTGCTTTTTTTAAATCTTCGATGGCTGTCCGTGTCGAATCCGGTATTTCTTTATCATGATTTAATAAAGTGCCGTCTATATCAAAAAATATGACTTTTCCGTTCATAAAAAACGTCCCCTAACCTGTTTGAATTAATCAACCATAACTAGACTCATAATAAAGGAAAATTTTTCGCTTCTCAACAGAAAACGTTTAACCTCTTCACATTTAACCATGAAAAACAATTATTTTCCACAAATATCCATGTTAACTTTCCTTTTTATCACATATACTAAGTCTGGCAGATTCACGAGGGTTCGGCACACATCTAATTGGACAAGATAAGGAGTGAGACAGAAATGATGAAAAGATTGCGACGCAGAATAAGATCTCAATGGAATAATATTCTCGGCAGAAAAACAATGGCTTAACAAAAACCCCTTCTATAAATAGAGGGTTTTTTTTCTAATAGAAACAGGCCCAGCGCTTATGAGGGTTGGCTTAGGGAAGATTATCGCATATAATAGAACAAGTTAGTCTAACATACGGCAGTTAAGGAGAGATTTGGCAATGCTATACAAAGTTTATTATCAGGAGAAATTAAATCAGGTTCCTGTCCGCGAAAAAACGAAAACCCTTTTTATTGAAGCTAAAACAGAGGGTGACGCAAGAAATAAACTAAAAGACCGCTTTTACAATATTGAATTTATTCAATCGGTTGAAGGCGCTTTTCTTGAATACGAAAAACAAAACGAAAACTTTAAAGTATTGGAGATTTGATTTTTATGAAATTTGTTAAAAATGATCAAGTTGCGGTATTTGCACTTGGTGGACTCGGAGAAATCGGAAAGAACACGTACGGTGTCCAGTTCCAGGACGAGATCATTATGATTGATGCCGGCATTAAATTCCCTGAAGAGGAATTGCTTGGAATTGACTACGTCATTCCGGATTACACGTATTTAGTAAAAAATGAAGATAAGATTAAAGGTCTTTTCATTACACATGGCCATGAAGATCACATCGGCGGCATCCCTTATCTTCTCAAGCAAGTAAATGTGCCTATTTACGGAGGCAAGCTTGCACTCGGCTTAATCCGCAACAAGCTTGAAGAGCATGGTTTATTGCGTCAGGCTAAATTATATGAAATAAAAGAAGATGACATCATTAAATTCAGAAAAACGTCCGTTACCTTCTTCAGAACTACACACAGCATCCCGGATTCGTACGGCATCGTTGTAAAAACACCGCCTGGAAATATCGTACATACAGGAGATTTCAAATTCGACTTTACACCAGTTGGAGAACCTGCAAACTTGACGAAAATGGCTGAAATCGGCAAAGAGGGCGTGTTGTGCTTGCTTTCAGACAGCACAAACAGTGAAATTCCTCACTTTACAATGTCAGAGCGCCGCGTAGGCGAAAGCATCCAGGAGATCTTCCGAAAAGTAGATGGCCGCGTGATCTTCGCCACATTCGCATCAAACATTCACAGACTTCAGCAAGTAGTTGAAGCAGCTGTTCAGCATAACCGTAAAATTGCCGTTTTTGGCCGCAGTATGGAATCTGCGATTGCAATCGGTCAAGATCTCGGATACATTCAATGTCCAAAAGAAACATTTGTTGAACCCCATGAAATTAACCGCCTTCCTGCTAATAAAGTGACTATTTTATGTACAGGAAGCCAGGGTGAGCCGATGGCCGCTCTTTCCAGAATTGCAAATGGCACACACCGCCAGATTCAAATCATTCCTGGAGATACAGTGGTATTTTCTTCTTCTCCGATCCCTGGAAACACGATCAGTGTAAGCAGAACGATCAACCAGCTTTTCCGTGCAGGTGCTGAAGTCATCCACGGTCCTTTAAGCGATGTTCATACATCAGGCCACGGCGGACAGGAAGAGCAAAAGCTGATGCTTCGTTTAATGAAGCCGGAATATTTCATGCCGATTCATGGTGAGTACCGCATGCAGATTATGCACTCAAGACTTGCCAAGGACTGCGGTGTAGCTGAAGAAAACTGTTTTATCATGGATAATGGCGAAGTTCTTGCCCTCAGCGACCGCGAAGTATCGGTTGCCGGAAAAATCCCTTCTGGCTCTGTCTATATTGACGGAAGCGGAATTGGCGATATCGGAAACATCGTATTGCGTGACCGCCGCATCCTTTCAGAAGAGGGATTAGTCATTGTCGTAGTGAGCATTAATATGAAAGAATTTAAAATTTCTGCAGGCCCTGACATCATCTCACGCGGCTTCGTTTACATGAGAGAATCAGGAGATCTTATTAATGATGCACAAGTGCTGATTACGAAACATTTAAATAAAGTAATGGAACGCCGCACAAGCCAATGGTCTGAAATTAAAAATGAAATTACAGACACGCTTGCGCCTTTCCTTTACGAAAAAACGAAACGCCGTCCGATGATTTTACCTATCATTATGGAGGTGTAAGCAGACAGGCTGCCGGTATTCCGGCAGCTTTTTTGGATAAGAAATTCTGTCATAAAGTGCTCTCTATCATATTGAAGAAACAGAAACTATACTGTATAATGAACTGTACTGACCGTTCAGTCAAATTTGAAGATGATAGAAAGGTAGTGCCTATCAATGAAAAAGCCATCCTCTCTTGAAAAATTCGTACAGCGTTTAAAAGATACAGGGGTCAAAGCAGAGCTCATCAGCCCTGCCACAAAAAAAGTTGTGACTCTCCTGCATTTAGACGGCAAGCAAATGAAACAATATCCATTAGAGCAATAAGCTTTATTCGCATGAAGCTCCTTCATGGTCATACATAAATGCAAACAACCGGCCTCATTATGAGACCGGTTTTTCATATTCAGTATTCTAAATGGGCAAAAGAAGTTACATCAAAGATTCCCTGACAAGTTATTTTTAATTCCGGAATAACTGGAAGCCCAAGAAAAGATAACGTTAAGAATGGATTAAAAGTGTCAGGCAAGCCTGCCTTTTTTAATGCTTCATTTATAGAATGCAGGCCGAGCAGCACTTCATCATATGACTTATCAGACATTAAACCAGAAATGGAAAGCGGAAGCTGTGCGAGAATGTTTCCATCCTGTACAACGGCCAATCCTCCTGCACTCGATTTCAGCACTTGGAGAGCAAGCAGCAAGTCTGCATCATTCGTACCTGCTGCAATAAGGTTATGAGAATCATGCGCGATCGACGTTGCGATCGCCCCTCTTTTCAGCTGAAACCCTTTTACAATGCCTTTTCCGATCAATCCCGTTTTCTTATGGCGTTCAGCCATGATCAGTTTTAAATGATCAAGCTTAGTGGAAGGATGGAAAATCCCGTCGCTTACATTTGTTTGATCGTATATTTTTCTAGTCACAAGCTGATTGGGAATGATTTCAATAATGGGCACCGGCTGATCTTTTGTAATAAGCAGTTCCAGGTCAGAAGGCTGTAATTCATGGAGATGAACTGTATTTAATAAGTCAGCAGGTGTTGTCAATGATTGATGCTCATCCGCTTTTACCTTACCATCGCGCGCAGCTAATTTCCCAGCTTTATATACTTGCTCGATCTGAAAATCGTTTAGGTTATTTACTACCAGAAGATCCGCTTCATAACCAGGTGCGACAGCTCCCTTATCTTTTAAACCGTAGCATTCAGCTGCATTTAATGTTGCCATTTGTATGGCTGCAGCAGGATCAGCTCCATGCTGCACAGCAAGCCTTATATTATGATCGATGCTGCCTTCTGCTGCTAAATCATCCAAATGCTTATCATCCGTGCAAAATAAAAATCGTCTGGAATTGTGCACATTTACAGCACCAATGACATTGGGAAGATCTTTTGCAACGGAACCCTGTCTAATCAGCACATACATACCGCGCTGCACTCTCTCTATTGCCTCTTCCGCATTCGTCACTTCATGATCTGTCATAATTCCCGCTGAGCGATAGACATTGATCATATCTGCCGGGAGCCCTGCCATATGTCCGTCGATCACTCGCGAGTGGCGCGATGTCATCTCGAGCTTATTCAGCATGCTTTCAGAAGCGGTTTGGACAGCGACATAATCCATGACTTCTGCCAGGCCAATGACTCGATCATGCTTAAAAAGCGGTTCTAAATCATCAGCTTCCAATCTTGCCCCTGCATGTTCAAAGCTTGTGGCAGGCACACTGGACGGCAGCATCACATAAACATCAAGCAATAGTCCGTCTGAGCTGTCCAGCATATATTGAATCCCTTTAACACCTGATACATTCGCGATCTCGTGCGGATCGGCAATGACCGTTGTTACGCCATGAGGCAGAACCACTTTTGCAAACTCATGCGGAGGAACCATCGATGATTCAATATGAACATGGCCATCAATTAATCCTGGACAAAGATATTTCCCGCTTACATCAATTTCCTCCATTCCGTCATAATTTCCTATGCCGACAATTGTTCCATTTGTGACGGCAACATCGCCCTTTAAAATGTCGTGATTGAATACATCCACAATCTGCGCATTTTTAAAAACGGTATCTGCTTTTTTTCTTTTTGTACTTCCTTCAATTGATTGTCTGATTTCTTCTTTTTTCATTAAAAAACCCCCTCGCTATTTGGAGGAGTGAGATAAAATAAGGCAACGGAAAAAGCCCTTTTTATTCATTCCTCGTAGTCAAACTTTTTACGGCAGTTCGGTAGAAACTCTTGGACCATATTTCCAATATTATACGAGTGCATGAAATTAAGTATTTAGTAACATATAGTAAGGGGTAATAAGCTATCAGTCAACGGTTTTAGTTTCCGTTTTAAATTTTTTTATTATGTGGTATGATAAACAAAAAGTTGAATAACATAAAAATGACCGCAAGTGCAGCAACACTTACGGCCATGCATACATTCGGTCCCGCGTCCGGGGTCGGCCATTTTAATCATTCAAATAAAACAGACCTCACCCGCAACTGACAAAGCTGGGAGGTCTATTTTTTCTGGTCAAACGACATAATGGCTATGATAAGCGTAGCAAATGAAATCGCAAAAGTTAAACTCTCATAGACTGTCACCCGGGCATCACCCCCTTTTCCTTGCTTCACAGAGAAAAGAGACAGGGGCTAGCCGACCACCCATATGTTCACGAATGTATACATCTTCCATTATACCACAATCCGCAAAGAACAAACGTTCCATTGCTCATCAAAAAAAGACACCTAAAGTGTCTTCTTCTGATCAAGATTCTAAAACCCGTTTTTCAAACCTGTCGATATCTGTATCTGCACCAATCACAATTAAAATATCATCTTTTTGAATCACTTCATCTGCCTGAGGAGTTACAAATATTTCTTTGCCTCTTTTGATGGCAACGATGTTTATTCCGTATTTAGCGCGAATATCAAGGTCAATTAATGTATTTCCAGACAGTTTATTGTTGACAACAATCTCGACAATACTGTGCTCGTCGGAAAGTTCAAGATAATCAAGGACATTATTCGAGATCAGATTATGCGCAATTCTTCGGCCCATGTCTCTCTCTGGATGAACGATCTGATCGGCTCCAATTTTCCGTAAAATCTTCTCATGATAATCATTTTGTGCTTTAACAGTGATGAATTTCACTCCGAGTTCTTTCAGCATCAGAGTTGTTAAAATACTTGACTGAATATTATCTCCAATCGCGACGATAACGTGATCGAAATTGCGGATGCCAAGGCTTTTTAACACAGCTTCGTCAGTTGAATCGCCGACAACTGCATGGGAAGCAATATTGGCATATTCATTCACTTTATCTTCATCCATATCGATGGCCATTACTTCCATGCCCTCTTCACTCAATTCACGGCATATACTGCCTCCAAAACGCCCAAGCCCAATAACTGCAAAATCCTTTTTCATATGTACGTTCCTCCAGCCATCATACTATAAACAATTTTTAACATAACTTTATTCCTAATTTAAAAAAATTACAAGCTTTACTTTTTGCCCTTTACATATTCTGCATCAAATAAAAACAGGCGCAAGAGTAGAACAAGCGATGGAATCAAAAGCAGCAGCCCGGCTATAAAAACGATAACAAGTGTAATTCCCATCGTTTCATTCGTATATCCGGAATAAATGGTCACAAACGGGTCCAGAATGTACGGCAAATGAGACGCCCCATACCCGAAAAAGGCAAAGAAAAATTGCAGCATCACCATTATAAAGGCCGTACCAAGATTCTTTCTTTTATAGATTAACCAGACGGATGCCATAAAAAACAAGAGAGACAATCCGAACGTCCACCAAAGATCGAGCGCTTGGCTAAAATGACGGGGATTGTGCTGCTGCAGAGAAAGAAAAACAAGAAAACTTGCAAGGATTGTAGGCGGTGCCCAAAACAGCGCAAACCTTCTTAGCAGCGACAAAGCTTTGCTGTCCGAAGCACGATCTGCATAATAGGTTAAAAAAGAAGCACTGATAAACAGTACGGAAACAATGGCAAGAAACACTACACTCCATGAATAAAAACTTGTAAACAACTCGTGTGCGAGAAAGACGACAGTGCCATTTCGCTCTTCTAAAAATCCCCCTTCTGATATAGAAAGAGCTGTAGACAGGGAAGCGGGAATCAGAAGTCCTGTGGCCCCATATATAAACGTATAAAAAAGACTGTCTTTAGCTCCGTAGTTCCCAAATGCGTAAAACGAGCCGCGGATAGCTATTAAAACCAGCGCTATGCTTCCCGGAACGAGCAGCGCTGTGCCATAATAATAGGCTGTTTGCGGGAAAAAACCTACGATTCCAACAAAAAAGAAGACGAAAAAGACATTTGTCACTTCCCACACTGGAGATAAATAGCGGCTGATTAAGTTATTCACGATATCATCCCGCTTGGTCAGCTGCGCATAAAAAGCGAAGAAACCAGCTCCAAAGTCTATAGAAGCAACAATTAAATATCCGTACAGAAAGATCCACAGAACCGTCATGCCAATGATCGGAATATCCATTTAGACTTCTCCCTCCTATTTAAACCGGTACTCAAGCTCCGCTTCTGCCGGGTTTTCTTTGAACATGCGCCTTAGCACAATGATGCACAGTGTTCCAAGCAGAGTGTAAAGTCCGAAGAACATCAGAAACATTAATCCTACATGGTCAGATGTCGTCGCTCCTTCAGCTACCTTCATATACCCTCTGAGAATCCATGGCTGACGCCCTACCTCAGCAAAAATCCAGCCCGCCTCGATCGCAATCATGGAGAGCGGTCCGGCTGCTACAATCGGCCATAATAGCCATGACTGAAAGCCGCGAAGCCTCTTTATTTTTCCAAATAGAACAAACAGCATGGAAAGTCCCAGACCAAACATCCCAATGGTTACCATTACATCAAACATATAGTGAATCCAAAGCGGGGGTCTTAAGTTTTCTTCAATTTCATTTAATCCCGTTACTTCTGCATTAAAATCATTGAACGATAAAAAGCTGAGCATTTTAGGAATTCTGATTTCATTGCTTATTTCTCCGTCTTCATTCAAGGTGCCATATAAAATCAAATCAGCTCCCGCTTCTGTTTCGAAATGCCATTCTCCCGCTGCCAGCTTTTCAGGCTGATGCTCTGCCAAAAATTTTGCAGACAGATCACCAGCAAGCGCTGTTCCCAGTGAAAAGACAAGTGCCGAGACCATCGTCACCTGCAGAGCTTTACGGTGATAGTCTGTTCTTCTTCCTTTAAGAATCATAAATGCTGTTATAGCAGCGAGCACAAACGCTGAAGTCATGTACGAAGACATCAGCACATGAAAGACTTTTGAAGGCGCCGCAGGGTTAAACATGGCCGCAATCGGATCAATTCCGGTAATTGTTCTGCCATTCAGCGTAAATCCCTGAGGAGTATTCATAAACGCATTAACTGTAGTGATAAAAACGGCCGACATAGACGATCCTATAATAATCGGAATGGAAATCAGCCAGTGGTAAATCGGTTTTTTAAACCTGTCCCATGTATAAAGATAGATTCCCAGAAAGATTGCCTCAAAGAAAAAAGCGAAGGTCTCCATAAATAGCGGCAAGGCAATAACCTGTCCGGCTATTTCCATGAAACTCGGCCAGAGTAAAGATAACTGCAATCCAATACATGTTCCGGTGACCACCCCTACTGCCACTGTTACAACAAACCCCCTTGTCCAGCGCCTGGCAAGCAGGATATAGTGGGGATCTTTTTTTCTGATACCCATCCACTCGGCTATCGATATTAAAACAGGCACTCCGACTCCAATCGTTGCAAAAATAATGTGAAAGGCAAGTGTCAATGTCGTAAGCATCCGGCTAAGTATGACGCTATCAAGTTCAGCCAAAGGGCCACATCTCCTTTTTAGTGTTCTAATGCTCTTATATCACAGATTCTAAACTCCAAAACATGCAAACTTTGTGATGCGCTGAACATGTTTTTGAATGATGATAGGCAAAGAAGATTTCTCTTCTGCCTATCAAGGTTTATATTCGGGAAGAGCGTTCATATATGCACGGATTTTTTCGACATAATCATCTCCAAGTCTTCCTTCAGCACCTCTCAGTATTTCTGTGGAGTAATGGCTTGGAGGACGGAATTCTTCTTTCTTCTGAATAACAGTAAAGGTAAGGCACTGTTCATACACCTTGCCTCCTATTTCCACACGGATGAAGGCTGGACGATACATTTTAGAGTCTACACCTTCACGCATGTATAGATAGTCCACAGCTTCCTCAGGTACACGATATAAAATGCCTTCAGCACCTCCGCCGTCTTCAACTAAATCAGCCCGGCCCCCGTCTTCCATCGTGACAGTGAATTTAACAGAGTACTTTTCTGATTTTCCGCCGCCGATAACATCTGCAAAATGATCCTCAACAGCCGCTTTTTGAAAACGTTCTGTATCCATGCATGAGCCATAGGCAAAATAAAACGTTTCAGCCGGAGGATTCAAGATGAATTGATATTCTTTCCAATCTCCGCTCTTTATTTTCTTCATCCCTTCAGCCTGCTCAGGCTTTATCACATAACAAAATGCATCATGTGCCAATGTATCGGTATAGACCCGGACAGGAACAAATTCAAACAGGCTGTCATTTGCTTCCGGTCCCCTGTACCCTTCTAATTTATGAATCTCAGGAAGAAGATCCTCATCAATTTCATAGAGCTCTCCGTATACTGTATCCTGGTCTACAGTCATCGCTGGATAACCTTCATTCGAATCAAACAGCGAACCATTTGTCCAGGCTTGTTCGGCAATGCACGTTCCCTGCTTTATATAATGATGATTTTTCTCCATATAACGCAGTGTCCCATAAACAAACAAATGACAGTTCATCTTACCAATCTCCTCTTAAACGGGTTCTAATATAGATTTTCGATTGACAACAGGCAGGACAACTTCAAAGGTGGTCCCATTATTTAAGCTGCTGTTTACATTGATATGGCCGTAATGGTCTTTTATGATTCTTAAGCATACGGTCAGGCCAAGACCAGTTCCTTTTTCTTTTGTAGAATAGAAAGGTTCGCCAAGTTTTGAGATTTTTTCTTTAGGAATACCCATCCCGTCATCTTCAATTGAAATGATCACAGCCTCGCCTTTAAGTCTGCAGCTCATGTGGATATTCCCTCCATTTGGCATTGCTTCAATGGCGTTTTTGATCAGATTGATAAATACCTGCTTAAGTTGATTTTCATCACAATCAACAATAATTTCTTCGGCAGGAAAGCTTTTTTGAAGCTGAATATTATGTAAAATGGCATTAGATTCAATCAGCACAGCCACCTGCTCCAAAATGGAAACCATATTCTTTTCTCTGAAATGAATCGCCTGCGGTTTAGCCAATACAAGCATCTCGCTTAAGACCAGCTCAATTCTCTTGATTTCTCCAAAGATAATATCAAAGTAGGAATCTTTGTCAGGAAATTCATTTTTAATAAGCTGCAGAAAACCGCTGATGGATGTAAGAGGATTCCTCACCTCATGGGCAATTCCGGCAGCAAGCTGTCCGGCAATCGACAGTTTTTGGGATTTCAGTGCAAGATGCTCATTCATCTCTCTCCATTCCCGCTCTTCAAGCTTTCTGTCTGTAATGTCCTGGATTGTTCCGACTGTTCCAATCAAATAGCCTTCATTATCATAGTACATTTTAAAATGAACATAAGCATAAAATTCCCCGCCGCTTTTCTTGCGATAGGATGTTTCGAGCCTTCCCTCTACCCGTTTCGAAGCCGTATAGTCAGCAAGCGTGCTTCTCACTCTCTTTTTTTCCTCAAAAGTGATGTAATGATAAAAGCTTGTATACAAACTTTCAGAACGTTCATAACCTGTTACATCCGTCCACGCAGGGTTTAAGTAGATAAAGTTCCCTTCACCATCAGTTTGAAACACCACTTCCTGGATGTTCTCAAGGACCATCTTTGTCTCGTCAAGCAGGTTTTTATAGCGGCGCTGGCTTTCGCTCAGCTGCTGAATCAACAGCTTGGAATGGTCAAAATAAGTTCCCAGTTTCCAGACAACAGCCAAGATGATGACACAGAATAAACTGCTGTACAGCAGCGGAACGGACTTACTTCCAAAGATAAAGTCAAAGATATTCCATAAAATCAGAAGACATACAGCCAGTAAAGTTATTATTATTCTGCCCGCATATTTGTTCATCGCAGCACCTTTTCGGGTTCTATTTTTTTCAGTATACCATTTTCTGATTTATCAGCATATTCTGACGCTTGTTTTACATCTATTAATCATGCAGACTATGTTCAGTCAGTACTGCTTTTTTCAGCATTTGCTGCATATAACCGATTCCTCTGCAATCCTGAAGCGGATAAATGAATTTTCCTTTAAGCGTATTTTCTGCAATAGGCTTGAATTTCTTCCCTCCAAGTACAACAAACTCTTCAAATTGATGAAGGTTCTTTTCATCTGCCTGCATCTGAAGTTTATCAAGTTTTATTACTTCTTCTGTTTTCATACTGAAAGAGACATTATAATTGCCGGGTACTAAATCCTCAGGAAATAAAAATCCATGTTTCGCAGAAAGAATAACCCAGTCATCAAAAAACATTTCTGCATACTGGCGGCAGAGCAAATGAAAGGTCCCTGTATAGGCATTTTCAGCTTCAACAT
The DNA here is from genome assembly GCF_004358755.1 of Peribacillus frigoritolerans. Classification (GTDB taxonomy): domain Bacteria; phylum Bacillota; class Bacilli; order Bacillales; family Bacillaceae; genus Bacillus_P. Next base: position 190,489 of record NZ_SMZY01000002.1, read on the forward strand.
GTCCAAGATGGGGCTCCTTATCCCAAATTTTTTTATTTCCGCATGGTATTATGCATAGCTGCTTCAATTTCGATTCTCCTTTTTTGAGAGATAAGAAAGTATAAAATTTTACCTTGCGATGGTTAGCGAAATCGCCCAGGCTCCTTGGCCAGAACGGATCCGAGAGTATTGGCAAAAAGCGCCTTTTCTGTAGGATCCTAATCTGTCATGCCTGCGTTAAACGGGCAATTCCGCTTTTCTTATAATGATGCTGCTTCCTAATAGCCTTTATAGGTTTATAGACAAGTCTACTAGTTGAATATATTTCTTTTTTAGCAGAAGAAACCGTTTTCTGTCCGCTGATTATCACAGATTAAGATTATTAAATAAATACCCCCCTTTAAGCTATATCTATACCTACATTTAAATATTATTTTAGGGCATTTATGAAGATTTCATTTCTGCATAATAAAAAGAGTCAAGTTCTATCACTTTTAAGCCTAAGGATCAGGGTATCCCTGCTCCTATAGGCTCTGATTAAATCAACTTTCATTCTCCATTCCCTTACAGCCAAGGATAATCTGTTCCGAATGCGGCGGCCATTGATTTCGTTTCTTCTTTTCGCTTTTTCCGGATGGCTGCCCGCTTGAGCGCTGAGTCATTCAGCGTCTTTTCTGTTTCTGACTCTGGAACAACTTTCGGGACGGGAGTTGGCTTATTATGTTCATCTACTGCAACCATTGTTAAGAAAGATAGAGCACATACATTTCGATTTCCGTTTAGAAGATCTTCTGCTATGACCTTTACAAAAACCTCCATAGATGTTCTCCCCGTGTATGTTACAAATGCTTCAAGACATACAGAGTTTCCTTCATAAATAGGATGCAGAAAATCAACAGAGTCCGTCGATGCCGTAACAACATGCGAGCGGGCGTGCCTGATGGCTGAAATGGCTGCTACGTCATCAATATAAGCCATCAGCTTGCCGCCGAATAAAGTTCCGTAATTGTTTGTATCAGACGGCAGAACGATGCTGGTTTTTACAACAAAAGAATGCCGGCAGAATTTCACTTCCACAATAAATGCACTTCCTTTTTTCAATTCTCTCTTTCTTATTCCCTGAAGTTCAAAAAAAATACATCAAAAAAAAGACTGGTACCCCCATAAATCGACACTGTTTGCAGAATGAATATAAAAGACTCGAAATCTATGAGGATTGGGTGAAAATATATGTTTTCTACTTCTGAAATTGGAATTGACTTAGGTACAGCAAATATTCTTGTATACAGCAAGGAAAAAGGAATCGCGTTAAATGAACCGTCCGTTGTGGCGATTGATACAGTAACAAAAAATGTTTTGGCTGTAGGGACGGAAGCAAAAAGCATGATTGGCAAAACGCCGGGTAAAATTGTGGCGGTCCGCCCGCTTAAAGACGGTGTCATTGCTGATTATGATGTAACAACTGAAATGCTTAAGCAGATTATGAAAAAAGCTTCGAAAAAATTAGGATTCTCGATCAGAAAGCCTACTGTTGTCGTATGTACTCCTTCAGGTGCAACAAGTGTTGAACGCCGTGCCATTCACGATGCAGTAAAAAATGCAGGTGCTAAAATTGTCCATTTAATTGAGGAACCTGTTGCAGCTGCAATTGGTGCAGATCTTCCCGTAGATGAACCAATTGCAAATGTCATTGTTGACATCGGCGGCGGGACAACAGAGGTTGCCATTATCTCATTTGGCGGCGTGGTATCTTGCCACTCCATCCGAATCGGCGGTGATCAGCTTGATGAGGATATCATTGGATATGTCCGTAAAAACTATAACTTGTTAATCGGTGAGCGCACGGCTGAGAACATTAAAATGGAAATCGGCTATGCTCTTGTCAAGCATGACGAGCTATTGATGGAAGTCAGAGGGCGTGACCTTGTTACTGGCCTTCCAAAGACAATCACTCTGTCATCAACTGAAATGCAGAATTCGATGAGAGAATCATTGCTTCATATTCTAGAAGCGATCCGTGCTACCCTTGAAGACTGCCCGCCAGAACTAAGCGGGGATATTGTAGACCGCGGAGTGATTCTGACAGGCGGAGGCGCTTTAATGAAAGGCATGCAGGAATGGCTCAGTGAAGAAATTGTTGTTCCTGTCCACCTTGCACCAAGCCCGCTTGAATCAGTGGCAATCGGAACTGGAAGATCTCTTCAGGTCATTCACAAGCTGCAAAAAGTATCAAAATAAGATGGTAAGAACCGATGGTAAGAACCGCATTCAGTTGCGGTTCTTTTTTTCACAAATAATAGAACACACGTTCTGTAATCTATTCTACATATTTCTTCAAAATAAATCAATCATTTGAAAAATATTCTGTTTTTATCCATATTTTTGAAACTTTTCTCTTTTCACATGCGTCTTACCTATTGTATGATTCACATAAAATAATCTGCATTTTTACTGGGGGAGAACGAGATAAAACGCTTATTTTTGTTCGTGTCAATTATTTTTGTTGTAAGCGGATGCGGTTTAGTGGAAAAAGAAAGCCTTATCATGACGAAAAATGCGGTGAGCGCAAAAGCTGTTTCTTCAAAGGCGATGGAAATGAATCGGGAGTTTGCTCTGATTGACAGCAGAGATGGCAGTACAGCAGCAACATTCTCTACAGCTGACGATAAAGATAAAGAGCAGCATGAAGAGGATATGAAGGCTCTGGTCCGGCAAATGGCTGATAAATTTGATCAGCCAATGACTCCTTCAAAAGTCAAAGACGGCAACCTTTTACCGGGGCAAAGCCGTGTGGTGCTTGATGAAGAAGCTCTATTCAATCAATTGCTGAATCTATCTGCTTTCAATCACGAAATTCCGCTGCCAATTACGGAAACAGCTCCAAATATTACACAGGAAGCGTTAAATGGCGCTGCGCAAACAGTGATCGGAAGCTACAAAACAACGTTTAATCCTTCTGTAGCAGGAAGAAGCACCAACATTGCCCTTTCGTCGAATGCAATTGATGACATCGTTTTGGGGCCAGGAGACAGATTTTATTTTAATTTGACTGTCGGGGAGAGAACAACTGCACGCGGCTACCAAAAAGCGCTTGAGATTGTAAATAAAGAGTTTGTTGAAGGAATTGGCGGAGGAATCTGTCAGACATCAAGCACTTTGTACAACGCTGTCGCAAAAGCCGGCCTTGAAATAATCGAACTTCACCACCATTCCAAAGAAGTCGGTTATGTCCCTATTAATCAGGATGCGACTGTTTCATGGGGCGGCTACGATTTTAAATTCATGAATAATAAAGATTTTCCTGTCATTATTAAAACGATAATCAATCAAAAAAGCGGCAGTCTTGAAGTTCAAATTTTAGCAGCTTCAAAAACTAAATAGATAATTGAAGGCTGAGTCACCGCGACTCAGCCTTTTTTAAAAGATACAAATCGCTCAGGCTCCTTGGCCAGAACGGATCCGAAAGTTTTGGCAAAAAGCGCGTTTATTCTGACTGCGCTAAACGGGCACTTATGCTTTTCTTGTCATCTTATCAGCTTCCTCTTATCTTGAAGAAGTCTGCTGTACTCTGCATCAAGCATTGCAAAAGAAGGATCTTCTCTGCTTATTACACTTAGTTTGCTTAAAACAGCTGTCAGCTGATGATCGATTTTAAGCAGCTCTTTTTCACTATCGGTTTCATTCCATTCATTTCTCTCCTTAGATAAATAGTCATCAAGCTTCATTTCAACTCTTCTTACCATCGCGTCTTCAAATACGAGCAGTTTATCACACAATTTGTTCATAAAATACTGATCGTGAGACACAATGATGATGGTCCCTTCAAACTCATCAAGCGTCTCCTCAAGCTGTTCCCGGCTCGGGAGGTCCAGATGGTTTGTCGGCTCATCAAGTATGAGAACATCATATTCTTTCAGGATCATAGACACAAGCTTGACCCTTGTGCGTTCACCGAGGCTTAGTGAACCAATCGGCTGCTTAAGCTTCTCCTCAGTCAGCCCCATGTTTGCGAAAGTGGTCCTCGCTCTTAAAATCTGTTCCCTCTCATGAAGATCCAGAGCTTCAAGAACGGTTGCATCTTCCCTTAAATCATTTACGTCCTGACTTAAATAGGCGATCTTCATCGTTTCGCTTTTCCATAGCACGCCGCCGGTTACGTCCTCCAAGCCTTGAATCATCCGAATGAGCGTCGATTTGCCGGCTCCATTTTTTCCGATAATGCCTATTCTTTCTCCATGCTTAATATAAAAATGACTTTTCTTAATCAGGGAAAGCTGCCCAAACGTTTTTTCAAGCGCTTTTGCTTCAAGTACGCGCTTGCCCCTTTTTCCGCTTGAATCGAACTGAAACATGACTTTTGCTTCTTCCTGCGGTTTTTCTTTTTTATTCTTTTCAAGTTCAGCGGTTAACCGCTTCATCTTAGAGCGGACCTGAATGTCCATTTTTTTCGCCTTTACCCGGTTGTATTCTTTAAAGCCCATTTGTTTCCGTTCGGAAGGACTCCCCTGTTTGGTTGATTCCCGGTGCGCTTTTTCTGACCAATTCTTTAAATTCTCCATTTGTCCTTCAATTTTCGCTTTATAGCGCTGCTGCACTTCATACTGATGCTTTTGTTCTTCCGCCAGTCTTTTCTTCTCATTTCTGTATGCCGTGTAATTCCCTTTGAACTCCTTTATCTGCTTATTTTCCAATTCGAAAATATGAGATACGGTCCTGTCAAGAAAGTAACGGTCATGGGAGATTATCAGCACGGCGCAAGTATTGGTCCTCAGCTGATCTGCAAGCCATTCTATTCCATGGTAGTCCAAATGATTGGTCGGTTCATCCAGAATCAGCAGATCCGGGTTTGTGGTCCATACATGAGCTAGTGCAAGCTTCAGCTTCTCCCCGCCGCTTAAATGATGAAGCCGGTCTTCCTTCCAATTCTGCACTTTTTCAAGCCCTAATTTTTTTGTTGTTTCAAAAATTCTTTCGAAGCTTTGATCTTCTAGAACCCCTTTAAAATCATGTACGGTGTAATCAACTGATTGCAGCAGATATCCGATTTTCAGGTCTTTTTTTCTCGTAATGCTCCCTTCATCAGGAGGAAGCTTTCCAAAAATCAAATTGGCGAGCGTCGTCTTGCCTGCACCGTTGTAGCCGACTAATCCGGCACAATCTTCTTGTTTCAATTCAAGCTGTATGTTTTCAAGAATGACTTGATCTCCATATTGTTTTTTTACATCTTTCACTTTAAGGATTGTATTTGCATGCCGCTGTTTTACATATCTTTCATTTTTAGCCATAAAAAAACCTCCCAAGTTCGCCTAGAGAGGATTTCAAACCATATGAAATAAACGGAATACCCGCTAAAAATGCAGAAAAATGCATAGATTTGGGCCTTCAGCTGGAAATGGTATGAAAAATGAGCGCACTCATCCTATTCTCTAGGTCTCGTTTTTTTGCTTATTCAAAAAACGTTTAGAAAATAAGATTAGTTCCACATGTCTCCAGTACCTTTTCCTTTCCGATATTAGAATGATATTAGTATATGATAAAAAAACAAAATTTGTCAACAGCATTTGTAAGCAGTTACATCATGGATTCGTATATTCCGGCCAGTTCAAGATTCTCTTCGCAGGAAGCCCCATCCTCGAGACACCAGCATGCACTCAGCACAGCCTGGCAAAAGCCCCAGCCAATTATACGGCTCCTCTCCATACCTAATTCTTTTTCAAACTGCTTTATTCTCGTTTCAAGCAAGTCCCGGGGATTTTTTTTATCGAATAAATAATTTTTACAGAAGCTTGTGACTTCAAATTCAGCTTCACCTATTACTCCCTTGGGATCTATGGCAATCCATTCCCCGCCGCTTTTTAAAATATTGTCCTGATGGAGATCTCCATGCAATAGAATGGGTTTAGAAATGGTGTTTATTAATTGATCAAAAAGAGCCTCAGCCTTATGTATACATTTTTCATCTATCATATTTTTCTCCACTCTTCTTAAGCCAGACATCCAATCTGACAAGTGAGGAAAAGGATGGCCACCTTCATACGGCTGCCAAATTCTCTGCATAACAGAAGAAGCAGCTAAAACAGCTTTTTCATCCCTTTCAACCTCTGAAAGCATGGTGCCCGGGTTTACTTTTTCCAAGATTAAGAGGCCGTCGTTTATATGTTCACCAATCAGTTTAACCATGCCATTTCCCCTGCCCAGTACCTTTAATGCGATGCTCTCAGCAATCAAATCTTTATGGTTTGGGAGTCCGATTTTAACAACTGCCTCTTCCCCATTTGCTTTAATAGCCTGAGCTACATAGTGATAAGACAATTTATAAGGATCGCCTATTTTCAGGCCGCAAGTCTGCTCGCACCTGGCAATGGTAAAAGGGAGTTCACGGAGCCAGGCTTCCCCTTTATCTCCATGAACACCGATTATCGTTTGTTTAAACTCTCTTGGAAGGTTCATTTTCCCTTCCCCTCACTAAATGCCTGGTCTGCAAGGATGCCAAATGTAATTTCATCCGCCGGAGGATTATGGAGCCCTGCTCTTACATCTCTGTAATACCTTTGCAGAGGAAGAGAATTAAAGATACTTTGTCCGCCAACTACACGCATAGCTTGATCGACCACTTCGACTGCTGTATTTGTAGCAACTGTCTTGGCAGCTGCGAGCTCTGCTCCGAGTTTATTTCGTTCGTTTGGAGCAGTGTCCCATTTTTCCGCTGTTCCATATAAGAGGTGTCTGGCAGTCAGAAGCGATAGGTCCATGTTTGCAATCTTTCTTCTCACTTCAGGCAGATCTTTAATGGGATGATTTAAACTGTTTGGCTGATGTTTTTTTGCAAATTCGACAGCAAAATTCCTCGCTGCTATGGCAATTCCCAAATAACATGCAGGTATATGCAGCAGCCAGCCTTGCGGAGACGCTCCTTTAGAAGGTTTCATTTTCAAACCTGTCATCGCTTCTAATTCAAGTTCCACATTTTCAAGAATTAAATCATCGCTTCTTGTTCCTCTCATTCCAAGCGTGTTCCATGTTTCTTCAATGGACAGCCCGCGAGATTCCTTTGGTATAATAAATTCCCCTACTTCTCCAGTATCCTCTATCGTTGCAGTAATCAGGAAATAATCAAGTGCAGGAGCAAGGGATGTGAATATTTTCTTGCCGTTAATAATCCACTTATCCCCGCTCCGCTTTGCTGTCGTTTCAGGCTTGCCGCCTCTTGCAGGACTTCCTCCATTCGGTTCGGAAGCGGCGCTGTTCAGTAATTTGTCGAACTGTATGATTTCTCGGGAAATCCGGGCATGCGTTTTTTCATCCCACTTTTCAGTTTCCCGGATGTTCATGAGGATTCCCAGATGCCAGCCAAGCGATAAAGCCGTTGCCCCGTCTCCCTGTGCCAGTTTTTCCTGTATCAGCACAAATTCATAAAGAGACAAATTGTCTCCGCCATATTTTTCAGGGATTGATAATTTCAAGAATCCCGCTTTTTTTAAATCATGAAAGTTTTGAAAAGGAAAAAGAGCCTCCCGGTCATAATAATCTGCCCGCTCAGAAAACTGCTCTGCAAGCTCAGAAGCTTTTTCCAAAAATACTTTTTGCCGGTCTGTTTTGATGAATTGCTGATCAAGCACGATTCCACCTTCTTTCACCTTATATTCTATCTTTTCTCGCCAATTTGATAAAGTATTCCGATCTGATAGCTGTTTGTATATAGAATACTCAGTCTTTTTTATTTCCTAATGTTAGCAGTTCTGATAAAATAGAACTAATTCTGTTTAAAGGAGATAAACTAATGACTTCTTTTCAAAAAAATCTCGAAAAATATGCGGAGCTTGCTGTTAAGGTTGGGGTAAATGTTCAGAAAGGACAAACTCTTGTCATCAACGCTTCACTTGATGCAGCGGAATTTGTTCGCTTAGTTGTAAGAAAAGCCTATGAAACAGGTGCAAAACATGTGCAGGTAGACTGGAATGACGATGAAGTAACCCGCACTAGGTTTGAGCTTGCACCGCAGGAAGCTTTTGAAGAATTTCCTGAGTGGCGGGCAAAGGGTCTTGAAGCGCTTGCCGAAAATGGCGCAGCCTTCATGTCGATCGTTTCTTCTTCTCCGGATTTATTAAAAGGCATCGACTCAAAGAGAATTGCTGCTAATTCCAAAGCTGCAGGCACTGCATTATCTACATACAGAAATTATGTTCAGGCAGACAAAGTAAGCTGGTCTGTAATTGCGGTTCCATCTGAGAAATGGGCTGCAAAAGTATTCCCGGAAGCTGGCGAACATGCAGTTGAACAGCTGTGGGATGCAATCTTCAAAGCAACGCGCACAGATCTCGAAGATCCTGTAGCTGCATGGAAAGAACATGATCAATCCCTGAACAGCAAGGTAGAATATTTGAACGGCAAAAAGTACAAAAAGCTTCATTACCGTGCAGAAGGAACAGATTTAACAATTGAACTTCCTGAAAAACATCTTTGGATTGGCGCAGGCAGCGTTAATGAACAGGGCAATGACTTCATGGCCAATATGCCGACAGAAGAAGTGTTCACAGTTCCTGAAAAAGAAGGCGTAAATGGAGTTGCAGCAAGCACAAAGCCTCTAAGCTACGGCGGTAACCTCATTGACAAGTTCTCCATAACATTTGAGAACGGCCGGATCACAGATGTAAAGGCAGAAGAAGGGGAAGAAATATTAAAAGAGCTTGTGGCAACAGATGAAGGCTCCCATTACCTAGGGGAAGTGGCTCTTGTTCCGCACGATTCACCTATTTCGATGTCTAATGTTTTATTCTATAATACGCTTTTTGATGAAAATGCATCCAATCACTTGGCAATCGGCAATGCCTATGCTTTTTGTATTGAAGGCGGAAAGAAAATGTCGCGCGAAGAATTGGAGAAAAACGGCGTCAATTCGAGCATCACGCATGTTGATTTTATGATTGGCTCCGCTGAAATGGACATTGACGGAATCCTCGAAGACGGCACGAGCGAGCCGCTGTTCAGAAAAGGTACTTGGGCCATTTAGGCTATAATCTAAAAAACCGCCTGGAGATATACTCCAGGCGGTTTCTGTTTATTTCTCAGATGGCATCTTTTCAAACCACATCAGTCCTATTGTTCCTTCACCAACATGGGCGGAAATCACTGGACTTAAATCTCCAACTTCTATTTCCAATGACGGGTCGATTTGCGAAAGTCTTTCCTTCCACTCACCCGCTTTTTCAGAGAGATTGCTGTGAATGACAGCTACTCCATAAACACCCTTTTCTGTATAGGATGCTTTAAATAGTTCGAAAATGCGGTTTTCAGCTTTTTTGGTCGTTCTTACTTTTTCAAGCTGAACCAATTCACCATTCTGAAATTCAATAATCGGGCGTATTTGCAGCAGATTGCCGATCACCATGCCCACGCCGGAAACACGTCCTCCTTTGTGAAGCTGCTCGAGGCTGCCAATCAAGTTAAGTCCTCTTACCCGCTCAGGGAGCTTCTGCAAATGTTCGGCTATTTCCTTGCCTGTATACCCTTCCCGGTCCATGCGGGCACCCTCAAGCATCATGTACTCCAGAGCTTTTGCGCCAATTCTAGAATCAATATGAACCATATTAAACCCGGCAATTTCTGCAGCGAGCATGGAAGCATTCAGGGTACCGCTTACTTTTGAAGTCACATGAATGGCAATTCCCATTTCGTATTCCTGTTTCATTTTTTCATATAATTCAACGAATTCACCGACAGCCGGCTGACTTGTTGTTGGCGAAACCTTTGATGCTTTTAATTTTTTATAAAACTCTTCATTTGTCAGTTCAATGCCGTCTTTATAACTATTGCCATCAAATATGATCGAGAGCGGCACAACATATATCCCGTATTTTTCAGCAGTATCTTCTGAAATGCAAGATACACTATCTGTTACCCATGCAATTTTTTTCAACGTATCGTTACCCCCAGGCGTTTTCACTAGGCTCTTTAGGAAGACATTGTTTTCTAATCTCAGTCTTGGAAAAAACAGCCTTTCATTAACACATACTACCAATTCCTACTAGATTGCTAGGAAAAGTGTCAACATTTTTCATTCTATAGTGAACTAAAGGAATAAACAATAGAAAGATTTACATGTTCATTGAATTTTCTTATTTCATGAAGAAGATTGACGGAAAAAGCAGAATTCATGTACGATGAGACATATCAACCTGAACGGGAGAGTAAAACGATGAAATCTGTTGAAGTCTACATCTTATCCGGATTTTTAGGAGCGGGTAAAACAACGCTATTAAAAAACATTTTAAAACAAGAACAAGATAAGAACCGGAAAATTGCCGTCATTATGAATGAACTCGGGAAAGTATCCATCGATTCTGACGCTGTCTCGGATGATATTCCTTTAAAAGAGCTATTGAATGGATGTGTATGCTGCACAATGCAAGGGCAGTTAGAAGCACAACTCCAGGGAATGCTCTCACAATACGATCTTGATGCGATCTATATTGAAACAACAGGTGCGGCACATCCGATAGAAGTGCTGGACGCCTGCTTATCGCCTGTTTTTGCTGAAAAGTTAGCCATTGGGTCGATCGTAACGCTTGTTGATGGCGCCCGCTATCATGATCGCTGCGCTTTGAGTATTCAGCTTCAAAAGCTCCTGCAGGAACAAATTCATCATGCTGACATTGTTCTTTTGAATAAAGTGGACAATCTCTCAGAATCAGAACAAGCATCCCTAGTCTTTGACATTCAGAACATTGCCGCTGATTCCAAAGTGCTGCTGACTCAATACGCCAATATAAGATTAAGCGATTTTCAGCATTTAGCCCGCAAGCAGCAGAAGGAGCATCAAAAAACACATGTACAGCTTGATCTTCATTTAAAAACATATGTTCATACCTTTACAGAACAAATTGATTTTGACGCTTTTGAAGATTTTCTGAGAAACATGCCCGATACGATCTACCGCATTAAGGGTTACCTGTCCTTTACACATTCCCGGGATACGTACTTGTTTCAGTATTCTTACGGCATGCCGCTCTACTTAAAAGAGCCTGTTAAAATGAAAAAGACGCTTGTTTTTATCGGCGAAAATTTAGATCATGCCTGGCTGAAGGATCAGCTGGAGGCATTGCAGTAATAGCTTTCGTAAAATGGCCTGCAATATTAGCAAGCAGGTTCCGCTTTAAGACAAACTGCAAAATAGAGAAGAAAGCGGGTAGTAAATTGCACAGCAATTTGTACCCGTTTTTTTGTTTTTTGGGATAAAGCTTTGTACTTTTGGAGTATCCAGTACACTTCAGTCATCCATTTCGGTCATTCAGTTGTAAGATCATACGTCCCCTTTGATTCCACATAACCCTGAGTTTTCTCCAATTGTGGAATCATTCGGCCTCTTTGATTCCACAAAATGAACCTTTATCAATTCCTGACAAAATGAAAATAACGCCCAACTGGAAAATTGGGCGTTTTCCTAATGCTATTCAGTTAGATTAAAGTTTTCTCCTCAAAGGGACACTGTTATCATATACCAGACCGATTCTCTGAGCGATTCTTCTCGTATATCTTCAAATTCGCATACACCATCGATAAAACCTGCGCTTCTGTTTTATGTTTTTCAGCAAGCTTCAATAGATACCCCTGCAGATGATCTGCTTCGACTTCTGCCAGTTTTTCCATATCCCTCTGCATGGAGGATTTCATTCCATGTGTCATGTTATGTATTTTTTCGAGCTGAATATCTTCAATTCCATCAGCAATTGGCGCACCTTCCGCACGCATAATCGATCCGATTTCGTAAAAGAGTTTCTGTGTAACACTCAATCCAAATTTATTTTCGCGGATGGTCCCGATAGGTGAGCGGAACAGCGTTGTGACACCGGACAAGCCGGAGATAAACATATATTTATGCCACATATCAGCGAGAATCCTGTCACTCTTTCGAATCTCAGCATTTGAGCCGGCAAATAATGCTTCCAGTTTTTCAACTGCTTCAGCCTGCTTACTGTTTAGTGCCCCGTAGACGAGCTCATGGATCGGACTGGTCTGCACGATTGCCCCATTTTGATCCACTGTCGATTCAATAAAACATAAACCTCCGATGACACGATCTTCAGAGAATCTCTCCTGCAGCATGTCCAAATGAGCAACCCCATTCAAAAGCGGCATGATGAGAGTCTGATCTCCCGCAAATGGCGACAAATCCCCGATTACTTTTTCCAGATGATAAGCTTTCACAGATAACAGGATGAGGTCGAATGCTTCCCTTTTCTCTCCGGCAAGCATGACTTGCGGAGAAAAGTGATAATCACCGTGAATGCTTTTTACTTGCAGACCTTGTTCATTCAGCAAATGTGCTCTTTTTTCCCTGACTAAAAACGTGACATCTTCCCCTTTTTCAGCAAGGCGTGCACCAAAATATCCGCCCACCGCTCCTGCGCCAACCACTAAAACTCTCACTTTTCCATCCCCTTCCCTTCATATATAAGTTTATAGAAGCTTTTAAGAAAAGACAAAAAATCCTGCTCGGAATAAGCAGGATTTCTTGTTAACCTTCTTTTTTCTTTGTCCCAAGATGTTGAGTAATGCGGTCTAAAATAATGGCAAGGATGACAATGGCGATACCCGCTTCAAATCCGCGTCCGACCTCAATCCTTGTAACAGCTCTGTAAACATCCACTCCAAGCCCAGGAGCGCCTACAAGTGATGCAATAACGACCATTGAGAGCGCAAGCATGATGCTTTGATTGATTCCCGCCATAATGGTTTTAGTGGCAAGCGGAAGTTCAACCTTTATAAGTTTCTGCATGGTAGTCGATCCAAATGCATTGGCTGCTTCAACCAGATCTTCAGGAACCTGGCGAATCCCAAGGTTTGTCAGTCTGATAGTCGGCGGCATAGCGAAGATAACAGAAGCTATAATCCCTGGAACGACTCCAATGCCAAAGAAAAGAATCGCGGGAATTAAGTAAACAAATGCAGGCATTGTCTGCATTAGATCCAGGATTGGCGTCATAATTTTTGAAAATGTTTCATTCTGCGAAGCAATAATCCCAATCGGCACTCCAATGATAATCGAAATAATAACGGAGGTTAAGACAAGTGACAGGGTATCAATCGTCTGTTCCCAATAGCCAAGGTTAACAATAAACAGCAGTCCGACAAAAGCTAAAACCGGCAATGACCAGCTTCGGCTCACATACCATGCTATGCCTGTTACAATCAAAATCAGCAATAAAGCAGGTATAGCCATTAATCCGTATACAATTAGATCGGTAAAGCCTTCAATCCCGTCTGAAAGCCAGCCGAAAAAACCTTCAAACGTTTCATTTAAATAGGTGACAAATCCATCAACCCATCTGCCGACTGGAATTTTAGGAATGTTATTCATGGATCGTCACCTCTTTTTTTTCTTTTCCCGCAAGAGCCTGAATCACTTTCTCGCGTTTAATAATTCCCTTAATTCTCATGTTTTCATCTACTACCGGCAATGGATACTTGCTCGATGCCATTTTTTCATATAGATCATCGAGTACGGTATCCATCGTCACAAACGGAATATCTTTTACAACATATGTTTCTGTCGGGACATCTTCCTGAATCGCTTTAACGGCGTCATCAGCTGATATAAGTCCCATCAGTGTTTGTTTTTTATCGACCGTATAGACACTTGAATATCCCGCATCTCTCATAAGCTTGAGCGCAACACGCGGGCCTCTGTCAAGCAGGATCGTTTCCGCACGGCTCATAATCGAGCCTGCCGTAATGACTTTAGATAAATTGACGTCTTCAACAAATCGTTCCACATATTCGTCAGCAGGATTGGTCATGATTTCTTCCGGAGTTCCAATTTGAACAATCGATCCGTCTTTCATTAGGGCGATGCGGTCTCCAATCCTAAGAGCCTCATCAAGGTCATGAGTTATAAAGATAATCGTTTTCTCCATTTTTTCCTGAAGCTCAAGCAATTCATCCTGCATGTCCTTGCGAATAAGAGGATCGAGGGCACTGAATGCCTCATCCATTAAGAGAACATCAGGTGCATTGGCCAAAGCCCGCGCAAGTCCCACACGCTGCTGCATCCCTCCGCTTAGCTCGCTTGGATAGCTGTCCATATATCCTGTTAACCCTACAAGCTCCAATGATTCTTTGGCAAGCTCGTGTCTTTCTTTCTTGTCCATTCCCTGTACTTCTAGTCCATATTCCACATTCTCGACGACAGTACGATGAGGAAACAGGGCAAAGCGCTGGAAAACCATGCTCATTTTTTTTCGGCGCATTTCCCTTAAGGATTCGCCTTTTAGCTTCATAATATCTTCATTATCAATGTAAATATGGCCTGATGTAGGATTAATCAGCTTATTTAACAGTCTTACAAGTGTAGACTTCCCGCTTCCTGACAGTCCCATGATGACAAAAATTTCACCTGCATAAACTTCAAAGGTTGCCTGGTTAACTCCTACAGTCATCCCTGTTTCCTTTAAAATCTCTGCTTTTGATTTGCCTTTTTTCAGCAAATCTACACCCTTTTGCGGGTTTTTTCCGAATACTTTTGTAATCTCATTCACTTTAAGCTTCACTTTTCTCAAGTACAAAACACCTCTCACTCACGACTTCTATTGTTTCAGTTTTCACATCATAAAAATAAAATATGTAATTTTCCCGCTCTAATAGGAAGAATATATGATGGACGGCTTCAAAAACGGAACTGTTATCTTTACCCCCTCTAACAGAAATTGAAACAAATTAAATGTTTCCAATACATTTTTATAGGGAATAACATACTTGTTACATAAAACGGCTGGAGGTTTTACTGGTGAAAAAAAGCTTTTACGCAATAACAATGGCAATCTTATTTTGTTTTGTTTTATCTTCATGCACTCCTGGAAATACGGATAAAAAAATTAAGATCGGCATGGTAAACTGGATTGATAACATTTCCACTGCTTATTTGTGGAAGCTGATTCTTGAGGAAAAAGGATATGACGTTGAAATCATTGAGCTTGAAAAAATCGCACTTTGGACAGGTCTTTCCAGGGGAGATATTGATGTGACCGGACAAGTTTGGCTCCCGCTTACCGACAAACCGCTCTATGATAAGTTTAAAAAAGACGTTGAAATCGGAGAGCCATGGTTTGAAGGGACACGACTTGGACTTGCAGTGCCCCAGTATATGAAGGATGTTAACAGCATCGAAGACTTGAACTCTAAAAAAGCTGAATACAATGGTGAAATCATCGGGATCGATCCAGGCTCAAGCTTGATGCAGCTGACAACAAAAGCGAAGCAGGAGTATGGCCTTGACTATGAGCTTGTTGAATCTTCCGAGGCTGCCATGCTGACAGAATTTAAAAAAGCATACAAAAAGAAAGAACCAATTGTTGTTACACTGTGGAGCCCTCACTGGGTTTTCGCTGATTACGGCATTAAATACCTGGAAGACCCTAAAAATGTGTACGGTGCTCCTGATAAAATTCATTCAATGTCAAGAATCGGATTTACGGAAGAACATCCTGAGATTGTGAAATGGATGTCAGATTGGAAAATGAATGATAAACAATTAAATTCTCTGATTAAATATGTTCAGGAAGAATCCCTGACACAAGAACCTGATGCCTATGAAAAAGGCGCAGAAAAGTGGATAAAGAAGAACAAAGATCTTGTCGACAGCTGGATCGAGGAAAAATAAAAAACCGCCGATTGGCGGTTTTTTGTATGAATGACGAAATGCGCGATTCCGTTTTTATGCATACATAGTTTGAATCTGCTTTTGAACATCCTCATTTTCAAGGTACTCATCATACGACATTTGTTTGTCAATCACGCCATTTGGTGTAACCTCAATGATGCGGTTTGCAATCGTTTGAACAAACTGATGGTCATGTGATGTGAAGATCATTGCACCCTTGAATGCGATTAATCCGTTATTTAAGGCTGTAATTGATTCTAAGTCTAAATGGTTCGTAGGCTCATCTAACAGCAGAATGTTTGAGCTTGAGAGCATCATTTTAGACAGCATGCAGCGGACTTTTTCTCCACCGGATAAGACACTTGCTTTTTTAAGAACTTCTTCACCCGAGAAGAGCATTCTTCCGAGGAACCCGCGCAGGAAGCTTTCGCTTTGATCGTTCGGCGAGTATTGGCGAAGCCAGTCAACAAGGTTTGATTCAACGCCTTCGAAGAATTCGCTGTTGTCTTTAGGGAAATAAGCTTGAGAAGTGGTTACTCCCCATTTGAATGTTCCGCTGTCTGCTTCCATTTCGCCCATTAGAATTTTAAAGAGAGTCGTAATCGCGATTTCATCACGGCCGACAAGGGCAATTTTATCTTCTTTGTTCATAATGAAGCTAACATTATCAAGAACTTTTACCCCGTCGATTGTTTTTGAGATGCCGTCAACGCGGAGAACATCGTTGCCTATTTCACGCTCAGGTGTAAAGCCGACCCAAGGATAGCGGCGTGAAGATGGTCTGATATCATCAAGGGAAATTTTATCAAGCAATTTCTTTCTTGATGTAGCCTGCTTCGATTTCGAAGCATTTGCACTGAAACGCGCAATAAACGCTTGAAGTTCTTTGATTTTCTCTTCTTTTTTCTTGTTTGCATCAGATGCCATGCGGCTTGCAAGCTGGCTTGATTCATACCAGAAATCATAGTTTCCGACATAAACCTGAATTTTCCCGTAATCGAGGTCCGCAATATGCGTACAAACTTTGTTAAGGAAGTGACGGTCATGGGATACAACAATAACGGTATTTTCAAAGTTGATCAGGAATTCTTCAAGCCACTGAATCGCTTTGATGTCCAAGTGGTTCGTAGGCTCATCGAGAAGAAGAACGTCCGGCTTGCCGAACAAGGCTTGAGCAAGCAATACTTTCACTTTGTCTCCGCCTGTTAAGTCTGCCATTTTCTTGTCATGAAGCTCATCGGTGATGCCAAGCCCTTTTAATAGAATGGCAGCTTCACTCTCAGCTTCCCACCCGTTAAGTTCGGCAAATTCGCCTTCAAGCTCAGCTGCACGCATGCCGTCTTCATCTGAAAAATCAGCTTTCATGTAGATGGCATCTTTCTCCTGCATCACTTCATAAAGGCGGGCATGGCCCATAATAACAACTTTCATCACTTCATAGTCTTCATATTCAAAGTGATTTTGTTTAAGAACTGCGAG
The DNA here is from genome assembly GCF_004358755.1 of Peribacillus frigoritolerans. GTDB lineage: Bacteria > Bacillota > Bacilli > Bacillales > Bacillaceae > Bacillus_P. Next base: position 207,602 of record NZ_SMZY01000002.1, read on the forward strand.
ACGTTCGCCAGGTCCTAAGCTGACGTTTCCTGTCTGTGCTTCAATCTCGCCTGAGAGAATCTTAATAAAAGTAGATTTCCCTGCACCGTTTGCTCCAATTAAACCATAGCAGTTGCCAGGGGTGAATTTTATGTTAACATCTTCAAAAAGTTTGCGGTCACCATATCGTAATCCAACATTGCTTACTGTAATCATTAAAGTTAGTCCTCCATCTATACATAATCTACAAAATTATAACACGAACTGGCGAAAAAAAATAATAAATGAAGGTTTGCCGTGAAAATAAACGGGGCATTTATGTAAAGTCCATCTAATGTTCACATTCCAAACGTTTTGAACGGTGCATTTTTATGGTAGGATTATGTGTATTACATCCCGGAGGTTATCCCATTGAAATTACTTACACTTCTAGAATACTCTCTCTATATTCTATTTACCGGACTGTTCCTTGCTTTTACAGGGTTTCAGACGAGCAATGTCACTTTTTTTATCGGCCTTGTCGTCATCTATCTCATCGTCCACTATTTCAGCAAAAAAATCTTAACTAAATATGGAAAAATAGATGCGAAGGTATCTTTTGGAAAGTCCATTCTTGGCATTATCGGAGCGGTTTTTGTCACGATGCTCGTCTTGACGCTGATATACACATAAGAAAAGCGCAGGCATGACAGCCAACAGAAAAGTCGCTTTTTGCCAATACTTTCGGAGCCGTTCTGGCCGAGGAGCCTGAGCGATTCCGCTCGCCACCGAAGCGCAAAATTTTATCCTTTCTTATCTCTTAAAAACAGACATCCTCATCGGATGTCTGTTTTTTCGATTCTGCGCGTTTCTCTGCCGAATCGATCTCTTATTTCCTCCATACGTTTTCGATTGACGCCAAAATCGTAATAGCCGATCCGTGATGCTGACCTGAAATGAATCTTCTTTTCTCTCGCTTCGAGGAAAAACTCCACATCATCCTTAAATTTCAAGACTTTCGATCTAAACACAGCATGCAGGCGATTATTGCTTTGCTCAGCAATTTCCGCATGCTCCATTGAGTGAAGAGCATTTCTTAGATGATTCATTGCTGCGCTTGCATCACATTTAAAAGAAATCGGTTCCATTTGGTGGTAGCTAGAAGTATTTACTGTTGATACACAATTTTTTTTCGACTTAGAGCAAGCTTTTATATTCATAGTATCCTTCATATTTGCATCCCGCCTTTTTCTTCTTTTTCCCAATCATGGAAAAAAGAAAACCGGAGATTATTCTCCCATATCAGTTGGAGGCGCTGAATTGCCTTTATTCATGTATTTTTTAATTCCAAGCCACAGCGCAAAACAGATTAAAAATAAAACGAGCAGAACAGGAAGATTTCCAGCTGTAAAGACAATTAGAGCAGAACCGGCTGCAAGCAGGGAGTTCAAGCTTTCCATGAACTGTTTTTTCGTTTTATCCCATGTATTCAAATCTTTATTTTCAAGTCCCGGCACAGTAACCTTATCCTCTGAGATCTGCATCGTAATCGTTGCGAAAGAAGTTTGGTTTTTTAAGTAATTGATTCTGCCAGTAATCTGTTCCATTTCCTCTTGAACGGCACTTAAATCGGAGGATATTTTCAGCAGATCCTCTGTTTTTTGAGCATCTTTCATAAAGCTTAGAAGACGTTCCTCTACGGCATTTTTCGCTTTAAGCCTTGATTCTAAGTCTACGTATTCCTCTGTTACATCCTGGCCTGTGACTGTCTGCTGATTCACTTTTACGCTTCCCTTTTCAACCGTTTTTAAGAAGCTCTGAAATTTATCCTGCGGCACCTTGACTGTCAGGGATCCTTCTTTCGGCATATCATCGTCGTTTGTATAGGTGTTTGATTCAATGACATATCCCCCTAATGAGGCAATGGTACTTTGAAAAGAAGAAACAGCTTCATTAAAGTTTTTCACTCTAATAGACAGATCAGCCGTATAAATGACTTTTCGGTTCTCAGGTGCAGAAGGGACAGCTTTGTTTTCAGGTGAAGATATTTCTGCTTTGTCAGCCTGCCCGCCTTCTGAATTCATGGTCATATCAGAGTCTGCCATCTCTTTTGCAGATTCCCCTCCTGAGCTTTCCGCACTTTTATCTGATCCGCTTTCTGAACTGCTGCACGCTGCACTAAATAATGCGAGAAATAGGATAACGATGATCGTTCCCATCTTTTTCATTTTCAACACACTCCCCTTTTATATAATCGATTAGACGAGCGTGTTTTCCATTCCGTTACATCTTTAGCATTATTTTGTTTTTCTTATTTTTTCAAATGGAAAGAATACAAATTCTGCCTTTCCGGCTATGCGGTCCTTTGAAATGAATCCAAGACCATTCCTCGAATCCATGCTGTCTGTCCGGTTATCTCCCATGACAAAAACGTCATGTTTCGGAACAATGAGAAGTTCAAAATCATCCATCAGAAACATCCCATGTTTTTCCGCCTTCTTTTCATTTGAAAGCAAATACGGCTCCTCAAGCTGCTTTCCATTTATTTTCAGCTTATGACCTTTAACCTCCACTGTATCGCCAGGAAGCCCAATGACTCTTTTCACATAATGAACACCCTTTTCATCACCTTCTATGATGACGATATCTCCCCGCTTCACTTCACCGATCATAGATTTGTTCACAAACAGGCGATCACCGTCATGGAGAGTTGGATCCATCGATGATCCTTCAACTAAATATGGTTCAAATAGAAATAGACGGATGATCAAAGCCAGTCCCACTGCAAGCAAAACCGCCTTGCCCCATTCCAGTAATGAGTGTGACTTCCGTTTTTTTGACATATCAGATCCCTCGTTTGCCGGAAATTTTTCTCCTTAAATAGTTAACCGCAGACGATTCAAAACCCTTTTTCCACAAGCAAAAAAGAAAACAGTACACACCTATCCGTTTTTTCAATTTATTGCAGCTTAGAAGAAATTATGATCAAGAAATACCCCCTGTCCGAATACACTTAATGGACAAGGAATCGAAAGGCAGATGAATCTGGATGGAAAGCTTATTCTTTATCGTGAAACCGATTGTGCTTGGTATAAGTCTGGCTGCACCAATAGGTCCGATTAAATTGGAGATGATCAAGAGAGGCATCATGGGAGGTTTTTGGCCTGCGATGCTAGTAGGAATCGGAGCCATCACAGTCGATATGATCTTAATGTTCGGCATCTTTCTAGGGCTTGTGACATTTCTTGAAAGCACGGTGTTTTCTGCAATCTTAAGCGCTGTCGGAAGCTATCTTTTAGCGAAGCTCGGCATTAACAGTATTCTCCGCTCGCTGTCTGCAGAAAAAATGTTAAAGTCAGATGATGAAAAAAAGATCGGTGCGGGATCCTATTGGACTGGCTTTTTCATTGCTCTCGGCAACCCGTTTATTTTTATTTTCTGGCTCGGGGTTTATGGCTCTGCGCTGACAAGCCTCGGCCCGCATCATACATTTCTCTATTTGCTGATCTACAGTTTGCTGATCATAGCGGGTGTTACTCTATGGAATTTAAATATCGCACTGACGGTTCATTTTATCCGGGATTATATTAAAGATAGAATGCTAAAAGCCATTACCTTCGCTGCAGGTGTTATCTTACTTGGTTTCAGTATAAAATTATTCATTCAAATGGTTGGATTTATTACGTGAATGTTCGAGCAGGGCTTTTTTGACAGCCGGACTCAGTTTTATGACAGCTAGAATATTCGGTATGACAATCAAAATAAGGAAGAAATCAAGCAGTGTCCAGACAAGCTTTACGCTGCATACAGCCCCGGCAAGAATCGCGGATAAATAAAAGAGGCGAACTGCAGGCATTTTTGTTTTTGGTCTAAGGAACTCCATTTGTTTTTCCCCGTAATAGATCATGATCATAATTGTCGAAAGAACAAATAAGGTAAGGAAAAAAGAAAGCATGTGCGCCGCTGCCCTTTCAGGAATAAGAGTTGCAAAGGCATAAGCGACCAGCGATGATACCTCCTGCTCACTGTGCTCTTTCCAAACCCCGGAACAGAGCACGGTCAGTCCAGTAAGGGTACAAATGACAAGAGTATCCACGATGACCGCAAGCATTCCCCAATAGGCTTGTGTGAGCGGTTTTTTTACATCTGTGGCAGAGTGAGCGATAGCTGATGTACCAAGTCCAGCTTCACTTGAATAAAGTCCTCTTGATAAACCCCATCTAAGAGTACCTGCAATGGCAGCACCAGGGAAAAGTCCCAGTGCCGCAGACGGAGTAAACGCATGGACAAAAATTTCTTTAAATATAGCCCGCAGCTCAGCTGTATGACTTAAAATGACCCAAAAAGTTGCTGCTATGTAAAGTCCGGCCATTAAAGGAACGAAAACACTCATGACCCGGCTGATACGTTTCATTCCGCCGAAGACTACGAGAGCCGTTACAATCATTAATGCCACCCCGGTTATTAATTTCGGCATCCCTGCTGAATGCCCCAAGGAAACGGAAACTGCATTTGACTGCACCATAATACTTACAAATAATTGAAGAAATAAAATCAGGGCATAGCAAAAAGCAAGCTTCTTCCACTTCAGCCCATTTCTCATATAATAAGCCGGTCCGCCCACCCATTCACCTGATTGGTTTTTCTCTTTATACATTTGTCCGAGCATGATTTCAGTGATCATCGTTGCCATCCCGATCAATGCCACAATCCACATCCAAAAAAGCACTCCCGGACCTCCAAAATAAATGGCCAGAGGAATTCCGATAATATTATTTGCACCGATTGTACCGCCGAGTGCAGAAGAAAATGCTGCAAAAGGTGTAATTTGCCCGACCGTTTTGTTTTTGGTGAAAACAGATCCGATGGTTTCTTTAAGCATCTCACGAAAGATCCGGAATTGAATAAACCTTAAACGAATGGTTAAAAAAAGGCCTCCGCCAAGCAAAACAATGATCATAGGATAGCCCCAAAGCCATTCACACACTCTAGTAAACAAAGCAACCACACTCTTCTCTTTGAACTTAACACTTTGAGTAGTTTGTGCTTCTATAAGACATTCCATGTTAATGCATTAAAAAAAGAGGATTCATCTAAACGACGATCCTCTTTTTTCTCTAATTATTCAAATAGTGCCGTTACCAGATATCCAGCATAAAAAAGCACTTCTTTTGTATATACAGGCAATTTCGTTTCCAACGTTTGATACGCTGAAGTCGCAGTAGGTGAAGAATAAGCATTCATCCCAAGCTGTTTTGCAAGAAGGAAAGACCTCTTCATATGATAAGGATCGCTTACGATCGTGTATGAATTCAATCCTGCTTTTTTCCCTGCTTCATATGCGTTCTTCAGATTATCTTCTGTCAGTCTTGAGCTTGTCTCAAGTAAAATATCTGATTCTTTCACACCGTGCTTGACCGCGTAGTTTTTACCGACAACCGCTTCAGGCAAATCCGTTTTGATCGCTTTGCCTCCTGTAAAGATAATCTTATCAACGTCGTCCTTTTTATATAGCTTGATTGCATGGTTGATCCGTTCTTTAAAGACGGGTGAAGGATTCTCTCCCCATGCAGCAGCTCCGAGCACTATGGCTGCATCGGTCTTCACGGTTTCCTGCTTATTGCCGAAATGCCAGATGCTGACCGAAGAATAGACCATCAGCAAAAGAACGGCAAGCATGACCGTTTTAAAAAGAAATGCGGCAATTTTTCCAAGTTTCATTGTAATCATTCCAATCTCATCTGCACATAAAATACCTATACCCTTTTTACCATCATCACCAGCATGGGGCAAGAGTTTTTTTATGAGAAATGAGGAATCGGCTGTTCTGACAGCTTCTATGATCCTATATCTAATTACATCCGATTACAGCCTAAGCAGTCCTGTTTCATGCGAAGAGACTTCACAGTGGAATTTGAATATTAATGTGAGCAGTCTAAATAAGCTCATCTAAATAGATGAGCTTACCTTATCCTTATTCATACCGAAGAGCATCAATCGGATCAAGCCGTGCTGCTTTGTTTGCAGGCAGCATCCCAAAGATGACGCCGATGATCATGGAGAATCCGAGTCCGCCGAGTACAACCTGCCACGAAACAAGCGATGGCCAGCCTGCAAAAACGGAGACAAGCGACGCCCCTCCGGCCCCAAGCAGGATCCCGATGATTCCTCCAATCAATGTCAGAGTAATAGACTCAATTAAAAATTGAGTGAGTATTTGTCTTTTCGTCGCACCAAGCGCCTTTCTGATGCCGATTTCCCGTGTTCTTTCAGTGACGGAAACAAGCATGATATTCATGACCCCGATGCCGCCGACAAAGAGCGATATCCCTGCAATGGACCCGATGATTAATGTCATAATTCTTGTTACCTGTCCGATCCCTTCAGCGATTTCTTCCATATTGAAAACTTGATAAGCATCCTCTTTATCATGTTTCTGATTCAAGAGCGCGGTTGCTTTTTTTCCCGCTTCCTGAAGTTCTTCTGCACTTTCTGCCTGAAGAGTTACCTGATTAAAATCAGATTTGCCGAAGGAAGCACGATAGGTATTGGAAGGCAGGTAAATTTCCATGGATCCAAAAGAAAAAAGACCAGTCGGCTTTTCAAGCACACCGACAATCTCAAACGGCTGTCCATTAACCCAGATTACTTCACCAATAGGGTTTGTCTCTTTAAATAACTCCTTTTTCGTCTCCTGACTGATAACGCCAGCACGGCGGCCGCCGATAAAGTCGCCTTCAACAAGATTTCTTCCAGACTCAATTTTCAGTTCGTTCACTTCAATGTAAGCTTGATTAATACCAAAAATGGAAGTATCCGCTGTCTCTTCCCTGTACCTGGCAGGCATGAATTCCGAGCTTGAAGCCACTACTTTAGAGACTTCTGGGATACCGGATAAATCATCTATATCCGACTGCGTAAAGGCTGTTTCCATATAAGCATTGGGATTGGATTGCATTTCTTCATCACTTGGCTGGTAAAACACTTCAATCGTGTTGCTTGAACCGGTAAATTGCGATTTCAGCATTTGCTCTCCGCCCTGTCCGATAGCCACAACAAGTATGACAGATGCAACACCAATAATAATCCCAAGCATTGTTAAAATTGACCTCAGCTTATGAGCAAGAACAGAAGCGAACGCCATCCGCAGGTTTTCCATTATGCTCATGCGTTTCTCCTTTCTGCCCCATGAGCCTGAATTTCCCCGTCTCTTACCATGATGATGCGCTTCGTGCAGTCCGCTACTTCCTGTTCATGTGTGACAATGATCACTGTTGTCCCCTCAAGATTAAGAGCTGCAAATTGTTCCATAATGGAGACGCTAGTCTTTGTATCCAGAGCACCTGTAGGCTCATCTGCAAGGATAAGACGGGGCTTGTTGACGATGGAACGGGCTATAGCTACACGCTGTTTTTGCCCGCCTGAAAGTTCATTCGGGAGATGGTTCATCCGGTCTGCAAGCCCGACTTTCTCAAGTGCCAGCATCGCCCGTTCTTCCCGCTCTTTTTTCTTTACCCCTGCATAGACCATTGGAAGCTCTACATTTCTTAACGCCGTCAGTCTCGGCAGCAGCTGAAACTGCTGAAAGACAAAACCGATGGAGAGGTTCCTCACTTTAGCGAGATCAGTGTCCTGATAGGCGGCAACGTCTTCGCCATCGAGAAAATAATGTCCGTTTGTCGGACGGTCCAAGCAGCCGATAATATTCATTAGCGTCGATTTCCCTGAACCTGATGGGCCCATTATGGAAATGAATTCGCCTTCTTCGATGGTTAAATGGATGTCTTTTAAAACGTCGAATGATTCTTTTCCGACTTTGTAGCTTTTCGTAATGCCGGAAAGCTGGATCATTTAACCGTCACTTCCGTCCCGCTCTGAAGATCGTCTTTCGGCTTTGAAACAATCGCATCATCTGCTGTTAATCCACTTTTAACTTCCATATAATCAGATGAAGCTGTTCCAATTTCAATCGTCTTTTTCTTCGTTTTGCCATCCATAACGGTATAGACAAAATAGTCTTCGCCATCCTGTTTTACAGCATCAACAGGCACCGTCTCCACGCTGCGCTTTTCCGTTTCAATTTCCATGATCAGTTTAAAGCCGGGTTTTGCCTTCATTTCGCTGCCCTCAATGGATACCTCTACCGGATATTGTACAGCCGCATTTTCCGTACCAATTGAATTTTGCGAAGCTTCAGGAAGCAGTCCGATTTTGCTGACTTTCCCTTTCCACTTTACGTCAGGGACAACATCCGAACTTAAGGTAACAGGCTGTCCAACTGCCACTTTTAAAGAATCATATTCAGACAGCACTCCGCTGACAATAAATTGATCAGTTTTTGCAATATGTATAACTGCTTTTATGCCGCCCTGTTCTGCTGCTTGTTCAGGATTTTCATCAATGGTCATGACAATGCCTGCCATGTCGCTTTTCACTTCGAGAGCACTAAGCTGTTTTTCTATCGTTTCTTTTTGCAGCAAAAGCTGGCGAAGTTCGATATCAGCCATCTTTTGCTCCATTTTCAGCTGATCACGCTCTGCATCAATTGTTTTTTCAGCTTCCTCTTCTCCAACTTGTTTGCTTAAATCTTTTTCTTTTTCGTTGAGATCGTCCAGCTGATTTTCAAGCTGATTGATTTTAAGATAACTAGATTCGATGGAAAGAGCATTTTGTTCTTTTTCTAGAGAAAACTGCTGATTTTCATAGCGGAGGAGGGGAGTTCCCTCTTTCACGGCATCTCCCTCTTTTACTAGAATTTCAGCAATGTCCCCTTTTTCCGGATCTTGATAAATATACTGTTCATTTTGGAATTTCAGTGTACCCAGGACCATCACATTTGAAGCAATTTCCTGCTGAGAAAGCTTCACTGTACGGACGGTTACTTCCTCTTTGCTCATCGCACGATAGACGTTTACACCCACTAGCAAAGCGATGATTGAAACGACACCGATTGAAATCCAGATTTTTTTCTTCATGCTGCAGGGAACATCCCTTCAAGCACGCCTCCTGCAGCTGCCAGCACTGCACCGATGACGAAGAAAATGATCGCAATTGTCCAGGCTGCTGCTTTTGATAAGCCTGCAACGCGCTGAAGTCCGATTGCCGTTAGAACCGTTCCCCAAATCGTGAAAACTTCAAACGTCATGAGCAGTCCGCCCAGGCCGCCTTCAGCACCGACAATGCTGTTCAAGCTTGTGTAAGGATTGATATAATTTTCTTCTTTTACTAAAAAGGCAATAAGTCCGTTTAAAAGCGTTCCGATTGATGTGACAAATGCAATGTAAATCGTCATGGAAAGAATTTGTTTAAATTTAACGGCAGACCCAACCATTTTCGTAAACGCAAGTGTGATGGCAGCCATAATAATAAGAACGATAATACTGCCAATTCCACCGACTACGATGCTGACTGCGCCCATGATTGTTCCAACCATAGCGGCTTCTTCTGATGTTAGATCACCTGTAAGTTCAGGAGCATTTACAAATGATAAGAAAGTACCTATTAAAACCATCAATGTAACAAGGAGAAAACCAACAAGCACTTTAGGTTTTTGACGAATGCGGTCAAATTGCTCTCCCGGGTTCATGATCATGCCGAATAAAGACGGTTTAGGCGGCTCTGGTGAGTTTCCTTCAACTGCAGGATTTGTTTGCTGTTCCATATCCAATTACCTCCACTTTTTATATGTTCTGTAAGTAATACGATTGTCATAACAATAGGTTTCATCATTTCTATCATTCTTAGAAACTATTTTATATTGAAACAATAAAAAGAGCTGTCCAGAAAGTCTGTTTTCGCAAAAAAATGTTGTTTTCGATTTTAAATGTTGTCCGTTCCTTTCCGTTCCAGGAACTTGCTTTCCGCGGGGAGCGTAGAAGCTTCATCGGCAAGCCTGCGTGGTCTCCCATTTCGCTCTATTTCCCGCAGGAGTCAAGTTCCTTCCGCTGCAATCCACTTAAGATTTTTAACATGCAGTCTAAAAACAACAAAGTTTACGAAAAGAACATACAGAAAAAAGCAGAGAGGAAATAACATTTGTTTTTCCTCTCTGCTTCATTTTAGAGACTTATTGGACAATCCCTGCGTTTACCCTGCATCAAGCATTCTGAATTGAGCTTTTACAAGCTCAAAATAGATTCCCTGCTGCTTCATAAGCTCTTCGTGATTTCCCTGCTCCATAATATTCCCATGATCGAGTACAATAATATTGTCCGCCTCGCGAATCGTCGATAAGCGATGGGCAATCATAATGGCGGTTCTGCCTTTTAAAAGCGTTTTTAGGGCCTGCTGGATTTTCACTTCTGATTCTGTATCAATACTTGCGGTTGCTTCATCCAAAATTAATATTTTCGGATCGGCAAGTATGGCTCTTGCAAACGAAAGAAGCTGTCTTTCCCCAACAGACAGCACGTTTCCGCGTTCTTCGACCTCTGTCTCATAGCCATTTACAAGATCTTTAATAAATTCATCTGCCCCGACTGCTTCAGCAGCAGCGATGACTTCCTCGTCTGCTGCATCCGGTCTGCCGAAACGGATGTTTTCCATGATTGTTCCAGAGAAGATAAAGGTATCCTGCAGAACGACGCTGATTTGCGACCGCAGGCTTCCGATTGATAAATCCCGGATGTTATAGCCGTCGATCTTTACCTCTCCTCCTGTTGCGTCGTAAAAGCGGCTGATTAAGTTTGCAATGGTGGTTTTTCCGGAACCGGTGTGTCCTACAAGTGCGACAGTCTGCCCGGATTCAATTTGAAGGGAAACTCCGTTTAATGCCTTGCGGTTCCCATCATATGAAAATTCCACTTTATCAAACTCGATATCCCCCTTCATATCTTGGAGAACGACCGGGTCATCGGTCTCTGAAACGATAGGCTTTTCATCTAAAAATTCGAAAATCCGTTCAGATGAGGCCATCCCCATCAGCAGCTGATTATACACTTGACCAAGTCTTGAAATCGGCTCCCAGAACATTCCGAGGTAAAAAGCAAAGGAAACAAACTCTCCAATGGTAATCGAGCCATTTGCAATTAATGAAGCACCAAACCAAATAAGAATGGCAGTGCCTATTGCATTTGTCATTTCAACAAATGGACGGAAGACAGCATTCTTTTGGGTCGCATCCTGCCAGCTGCTGAAGTTTTCCGTATTGATGCCGTCAAAGAACTGAATATTCTCCTTTTCCTGCGTGTAAGCTTGAGTAACCCGAATGCCCTGTATGCTTTCATTCAAATGAGAATTCAGCATAGACTGCTTCAGGCGGACGGTCTGCCATGATCTCCGGATTTTCTTGCGCAGGCTTGTTGAGATAAAAAACATAATCGGCAGGATAATCATAATAGCAAGGGCAAGCGGCGGACTGATCGTAAACAGGATGACAATAACCCCGATAAGCAAAAGGAAATCCATTAATAGATTGATAACCCCGCTTGTAAAAAGCTCCTGCAGAGAGTTAATGTCATTCATGATCCGGACGAGAATCGATCCCGCTGACCGGGAATCAAAAAAACGGTGGGACAGAGATTGAACATGTGTAAACAAATGCTTGCGCAAATCATAGATGACATTTTGCCCTAGCATGTTCATCCATCTGATCCTGAGCGTATTGGCCACATATGAAACGAGGTAAAGTCCAAAAATGGACCCTACAAGCACCCACAGCAAATCCAGGTCTTTCTGAACGATTGCTTTATCAAGCGTGTATACCCCGATTAAAATTGGCACAATTAAACGGACAATGGTCGTCATAATTACGGTAAGAAAAGATAGAGGCAAGAGGTTTTTCGAATACGGCTTAATGTACCCCATTAACCTCCCCATCTGTTTCCAGTTAAAAGGCTTTTCAATAATTTGATCCGTAGAATAGTAGAATCTCTGCTTAATTAAATCCTGCTTTTCTTTCTTTGGCATCTATTTCACCTACCCTGCGTTTGACTGTACAACAGCTTTTTGGTCTTTATATTGAATGTCATAAATTCGTTTGTAAGGGCCGCCTGTATGAAGCAGCTGCTCATGTGTTCCTCTTTCGGCAACCTCGCCATCCTGTAGCACGATGATTTCATCGGCATGTTTTAATGAAGAAATCCGGTGAGCGATAATAATCGTCGTTCGATCCTTCATGACGGCTTTTAAGTCTTTTTGGATACGGAACTCTGTGTCCATATCAACCGCACTCGTTGAATCATCCAAAATCAGAATGCTCGGATCCACGCAAATGGCGCGTGCAATGGAAATCCTCTGCTTTTGTCCCCCTGACAGACCCATGCCCCGTTCGCCAAGCATAGTGTCGTACCCTTCAGGAAGTTCCATAATAAATTCATGTGCCTGAGCGCGTTTGGCCGCATCGATGATTTCATCCATCGTGGCATTTGGTTTTCCATAAGCAATATTTGATTTAATCGTCGTTGAAAAAAGGAAAGATTCCTGCAGCACCACTCCGATGCTTCCTCGCAGGGATTTTAAAGAATGATCTTTAATATCCTTTCCGTCCAGCAGAATCTGGCCTGAGGTCGGCTCATAAAAACGCGTCATTAATTGTGTGACGGTTGTTTTTCCTGATCCCGTAGCCCCAATCAGCCCGACCGTTTTTCCAGGAGGCGCATCAAATGAAACATTTGTTAAAGCGGGAACATCTTCTTCATTGTATTTAAGCGAAACATTTTTAAATGTGACGTGACCTGATAATTTGTCTGCCGTCAAATCACGGTCTTCATCACTGATTTCTTCGTCCGCCTCTAAAATTTCGAGCAGCCGCTCGCCTGAAGCTTTGGACTGAGAAAACAGGTTGATCACAAATCCCAAGTTCATGATCGGCCACATGATATACCAGACAAGGCTGTAAAAAGCCACAAGCTCACCCGGCTTAAGACTGCCGTTAATGACCATGTATCCGCCGAAAGCAAGTAATGCAACGACGCAAATATTTCCGATGAACTCCATAAGCGGAAAATACTTCGCCCATACATTCGATGTATCTAAATATTTCTGTTTGTAATCGTTGTTTGATGAATTAAACTTTGATATTTCAAAGTCTTCTCTGGATAAAGATTTTACAGTATGAATGCCGCTGATATTTTCCTGAACATTCGTATTCAGTTTCCCAAATGATTTGCGGATGCCTCTGAATGCAGGGTGCACTCTTTTATCAAAACGATAGACGGCAACAGCGAGGAACGGCAAAGCTGCAATCGTGACGAATGTCAGCGGCACAGAGTAATAAAACATGACGCAGAGACTGATGACAATCAGAATAATGAAGCGAATCAGCTCCGCAATTCCGAATGACAGGAAAAAACGGAAGCCTTCCACATCCGCTGTGAGCCTTGACATCAAGTCTCCAGTTTTTGCATTGTCATAATAGCGAAAAGGGAGGCGCTGAAGTTTTTCATAAAGTTCATTTCTCATTCGGTAAACGGATTTAATTCCAAACATATCCCCTAAATACTGATGAAAATAAGTCGCTACTCCCTTTACGGTCATGATGCCGACAAACCCAAGCGCAATCCAGGGCACAAGTGAAAACTGTTCTTTCAGCACGACATCATCAATGGTAAACTGCAGCACCATCGGATACACAACGGTGATGACTGTCATAATCAGCAGAAAACCCATTGACCATAAGAAATCATTTTTGTAAGGCATATAAAAGGCCCTTAGTTTTTTGAATGTTTCCAATGAAATCCCTCCTTCGGCCTTTGCTTTTTTTCTTAAGCTTTCAAAATATTTACAACGTATTACTTAATATATCGGGTTTCGAAATATATTTCTAGTCATTTTACGCAATTTTTATAAAATTAATGCTAATTAATGAATTCAGACTCCTTCCTTATTATGAGCCTTCTCCGTCATAAGTCTGATAACTGAAAAAGCACGGAATCAAAGATCCATGCTTTAAAACATACTATCTATTTTTATGTTTCAGCGAGTCATTCATGACCTTTGCTTCAGAAATCGCTTTGGAATCTTTTTCAATATCTCCTGGTGCGTTTGCTTCGCCTACTACATATCCTTCAAATTTCATGCCAACAAAGTCAAAAATGTACTGAAACTGCTGAATGAGCGGAAGTGCCTTAATTTTAGGCGAGTCTCCCCCGGCAATAACTACATAAGCTTTCTTATCTTTTGTATTTTCTTTAAAAGAGATCCGTTCATCTCTCAGTGCCTGTGACCAGCGATCAAAGAAATCCTTCATAGAACCAGACATCCCGTACCAGTAGAGCGGGGTTACAAATACGACGGAATCTGCTTTTAGAAAAGTTTCAATAAGCTCAGTAAAATCATCTTCCACCGGCTGAAATCCATTTATATCATGGCGCTGATCTGTAATTGGTTTGATTGTCATTTCTCGAAGATGCACGGCTTTATGGTTAATATCTTTTAATAGATAGCTTGCTAATTTCTCCGAGTTGCCATATTCACGGCTGCTTCCATAGATGGCTAAAACGTTCATGCTGACACTTCCTTTATTTAGTGTGATTCCGTTTTGCTTTATTCAAAATCTGCAAGACACATTCCGTCTTTGAATCTGCATACTCATTTCCTGTTTTCCAGTCTTTCTTTGAAAGATCCTGCTTTACAGCCTCATACATCAGGCGATCTTCAGGATGCTCGCGGAGATGATCACGGAAAAGGAGATGATCCTCCCACCATTGATGAGTGACTGGCACTGTATGTATATGTGCTGTCCGGTGGTTATGCGGAATATTTACTTCTTCTTTTTCAATAACAGTTGGATAAAGCTGCAGGTACTCGTTTTTCACCCCAATAAAAAATCGCCTGAATGGCAGTGCATCGTTGTAAACCTTTTTATAAATATATGGTGAATCTTCTAAAGCAACTACTACTCGAGACAGCTCTTCAATGGAGGATACACCGATTAAAATATCAATGACCGGCTTGGCTGAAAGACCTTCAACCGAGGTGCTTCCGATATGTTCAATTTTAATGGAGGGATCATTAAGGGCTTTTTTCAGCCTTTCCTCGTGCAGGCGGAATTGCATGGTCCAATCCGGATTATATTCTGATAGATGGATTTTCATTTCATTTACCAAGCAATGGCTTTCCTTCGGCATCAACAAGCAAGGTAATTCCCACCCCGCCGCCGGAGATCGTCTGCAGATATTGAACCCCAGTTTCTGTATCCTTAATGACCCTTATTACATCGAGGGTCCCTTGTGACTGAGTTACTTCAAAGCGTTTATTTGCTGCCATCCAAATCACTCCTTGAGTATTTTCAGGTTTATAGTATCATATTTAGGTTTCAATCTTGGTTTTTTAACCAATTTTTAAGGTAGTAGATTTGCTTTTTCTTTTCAATGCTGTTTTTGCTTTTAGCTCCCAGCTGGATATCCGCCCATTTAATCGCTCCTGATTCATTCGCCCACCCATCCCATCCAAATATGCATATGATACCACTGTGTAGGAAGGTTAGGTTGCTAATAATTTTCAAGGAGATATGCATATGGCTAGCAGGCAGGAATTAATTGATGTAAATGATACGAGAAGACCGTTTGGCTTTGGACGTCCTTTCGGGTTCGGCTTGAATTTACAAACAAAAACCAAAATAATGACTTCTGGCAGCGGATTTTTGATCATCAGAAACCCGAGCAGTTTTTTGACACGGATGACTACAAACCCAATTATGATATTTACAGGAACGACACACATGTTTGTGTAGTGCTTGAACTGCCGGGAGTGGCAAAAGAAGATGTGAAGTTTTCATTAAAATCCCATGTAGACTTAATTGTGAACGGTGTAATAAGAGCACTCTATCCTATCGAAATGGAAGTTGAAAAACTGAGATACTATGGCGATTTTGAACGGGTCGTCCGTTTGCCGGAACCAACAGAAGCTCAGTTGATCAGCCTCCATTTTCAGCATGGCCTTGTCTATGTTACCTATCCGATTCAAGTTGGAGAGAATGTGAAACAGATATAAAATCTGCCATGTATCACAATTTCAAATAAGTGTGTGATAATATGCTATTTAATTATTTCAAGAAAAAGCTGCTGTCAAGTCTGATTGAGGAAACCCTTAATGAACGGGTCAAATTAATGAAAAAAGTGGATTTTTTAGAAAAGGAAGTAAGCAGTCTCGTCAAACAGCTTGCCAAGGAACAAGTAAAAGACGTCTTTCAGTCAGAATCCCGATCGATTATTATTGAAAATGTAACGATTGAAAACTTGAATATCGACAGTGCCGATTTAAGCAGCAATTTTGGCCAGCTCGGAATCAAGGAACTCAGCGGACAATTGAATATTGGGACAACGTACCACTCTAAGCACTCTGATAAATCAGCGAAAAAATTAAATGATTGGAACGATCAGACTGTGGATTCAAAGCCAAAAACAACGATTAGAAAAAGACAGGAAAACGCTAATGAATAGGGATATTTTAATAGGAATACAGAATATCCTTTTTCTCTACATAATGCTGTAACAAAGACAACGTGTTGTTTTGGTAATTTTATTTAGCTTCCTTCCTTTTTTCAATTTTTTTAAAGATAAAAAAATGGTAAGATGATATATATTAGCACCAAAAAATTTTTATTCAAGGAGTGATTATGTACTATGTCAGTAGACGTTTACCTTAATTTCAATGGCAATTGCCGGGAAGCAGTCGAGTTTTATGCAAAGGTTTTCAAGACTGAAGAACCTAAATTTATGACGTTCGGCGAAACACCGCAAAATCCCGAATACCCTCTGCCGGAGGAAGCGAAAAACTTGATCATGCATACAAGACTTTCTATTGATGGAAGCAATGTCATGTTTTCCGACACTTTTCCGGGGATGCCTTTTGTGGAAGGGAATAATATCACTCTTGCGTTGGTAAATAAGAACATCGAAGATCTGACTTCTATTTTTAATCAGCTTAAAGATGGCGGCACAGTCGTGATGGATCTTCAGGAAACATTCTGGAGCAAGCTTTATGGACAAGTCACAGATAAATTCGGCATTCATTGGCAGATTAATTACGAGTAAGGGACAAAAGAGGCCATGCTGGCCTCTTTTTTAATTCTCAATATGCTTAATGACTCTTGCTGGATTTCCTCCAACGACAACATTGTCAGGAACGTCCTTCGTCACGACCGCGCCGGAGGCAATGACTGCATTGTTTCCGATTGTTACGCCAGGATTAATGACCGCTCTGCCGCCAATCCACACGTTATCGCCGATTGTGACAGGTTTTCCGAATTCCGCTCCGCTGTTTCTTTCTTCCGCATTTAGTGGATGGGTGGCTGTATAAATGTGGACTCCAGGAGCAAGCATGCAATTGGCGCCGATTGACACCTTGCACACATCCAGAATCACACAGTCAAAGTTGGCATAGAAGTTTTCCCCAACGTGAATGTTTGAGCCGTAATCACAGCGGAATGTCGGTTCTATGTAAATGTTTTCTCCAGTCGTTCCAAACAGTTCCTTAAGTATTTTTTTACGCGCATCATCATCCGTTTCCATTGTCTGGTGGAACAGCCTTGTTAATCTTCTGGCGCGGGCACGTTCACTTACTAAATCTATGTCCCAAGCTAAATAGAGTTCTCCGGCCAGCATCTTTTCTTTTTCAGTTTTCATGATGAACATCTCCTTGTCATAAATCCTTCAATCATTATACCCTCAGCCATTTCTTTTCCACAAGAAAAAACAGCGCGGTCCACCATGCGCTGTTTTTTCATTTAATTCGTTTCTGCGATCCCATTCAGCTCCCCAACAACAGTATCCACGATAAACACGGCGTCCTCTTCTTCCAGATTAAGAGGAGGAGAGATGGCAAGGACGTTGTTGTAGCCTGCTACAGTAGCGCCATTTTTCCCAATAATCAGCCCTTTTTCCTTGCATCCGGCCATTACTTTATTCACAAGACCTGCATCCAGCGGTTTTTTCGTCACTTTGCTTTCTACAAGCTCGATTCCGATCAGGAGACCTTTCCCTCTTACACTTCCAACATAACGATTATGCTGGAGCCGTGATGTGAGTTCGGATTTCATTTGGCCTCCAACCTCGTTTGAACGTTCGAACAGCTTTTCATTTTCAAAGATTTCGATATTTTTGAGTGCAAGTGCACAGGCGGCAGGATTTCCTCCAAACGTGTTCACATGGCGGAAATAATCATATTCCTCTGTTCCTTTAAATGCTTCATAGATTTCTTTTTTAACAGCTGTAGCGGATAACGGCAAGTAGGCGCTTGTAATACCCTTAGCCATCGTTATGATATCAGGCTTCACTCCGTAATTCATAAATCCGAATGCTTTACCGGTTCTGCCAAAGCCGCAGATGACCTCGTCAACAATGAGCAGAGCCCCATGCTTTTTACAGACTTCTTTTACGCCTTTCATATAACTCTCAGGCGGCATCAGAATGCCTCCGCCAGTTATGATCGGTTCCATGATCATCGCGGCAATTGTTTCGCTGAGCTCCCATGTCATCGTCTGGTCAATGGCCTGAACCGATTTCAGCTCAGCCGGGGCTGCATTTTCGTCTTCTGGATATCGGTAAGTGTCAGGCGGCGGCACATGTATAAATCCTGGTGCAAGCGGCTCGTATTTATATTTCCGCTGCGCCTGCCCGGTGGCAGCTAAAGATCCCATTGTATTGCCATGATAGGCCCTGTACCTTGAAATGATTTTATAGCGTTCATGGCTGCCTGTTTGCTGATGATATTGGCGGGCAATTTTGAATGCTGTTTCATTTGCCTCAGATCCGCTGTTTGAGAAAAAGATGACATAGTCTCCGCCAAGCATGTCATTCAGCTTTTCTGAAAGCTGAATGGCAGGCAGATGACTTTGTGTTAACGGGAAATAAGCAAGTTTTTTCAGCTGCTCGTATGCCGCTTCCGCAAGCTCTGTTCTTCCGTAGCCTGCATTCACACACCACAAACCGGCCATGCCGTCCAAATACTTTTTCCCGTTTGCATCACTGATCCATGCGCCCTTTGCTTCCTCTGCTATAATTGTCGCCTCTGGATTGAAAGGCTTCATAGAATGCCAGAGATGGGCCTCATCTTTTTGCAGAGCATCTCTTACATCTGTACTCTTTTGCATAGTCATCCTCCTTGTCTATTAAAAATCAAATCTGGATGTAATCATTTTTTTGCGTGTATAGAAGTTTACGCCGTCTTTGCCGTTAACATGTAAATCTCCGTAGAAAGAATCCTTCCAACCCGAAAATGGGAAGAAAGCCATCGTCGCCGGCACCCCTACATTAATTCCAAGCATTCCTGCATCCGCTTCTTCTCTGAACGTGCGAATGGCCTGAGCATCCTTAGTATAGATAGTAGCTCCGTTTCCATAACGGGATTTCCGGATATAATCAAGACCTTCATCTAAATTTTCCGCTCGCAGGACACTGAGCACCGGTGCAAAAATTTCATCCTTTGCAATGGTCATTTCAGGTGTAACCTTGTCAAAAATCGTTGCGCCCAAAAAATAGCCTTCCGTTTGATTTTCCATATCCCGTCTTCCGTCTCTTAAAAGTGCTGCACCTTCCTCAATGCCTTTTTCAATATAGCCAATGACCTTATTCAGGTGCGTATCACGAATCACCGGAGTCAGAAGCACTTCCGCGTCCAGACCATTTCCCATCACTAAGTCATCCGCTTTTTGCTTTAAGGTCTGCATAAATTGATCCCCGTCTCCAACAACGACAACTGCACTGCAAGCCATACAGCGCTGGCCGGCACTGCCAAATGCAGAGCTGATAATATGCTGTGCCGCTTTGTCAAAGTCTGCATCCGGCATCACCACATGATGATTTTTTGCACCTGAGAGAGCCTGAACCCTTTTACCCTTCGCAGCAGCTTTTTCATACACATATTTTGCAACAGGCTGAGATCCTACGAATGAAATCGCTTTAATATCAGGATGCTCAAGTAACCCGTTCACCACATCATGACTTCCATGCACAATGTTCAAAACACCGTCCGGAGCACCTGCTTCCGTGAACATCTCAGCAAGCTTATTGGCCAGCAGCGGTGTCCGCTCAGATGGTTTTAAAACGAATGTATTTCCGCATGCAACCGCAAGAGGGAACATCCACAACGGCACCATCATCGGAAAGTTAAAAGGAGTAATTCCGCCGACAACGCCAAGCGGGTAGCGGAACATTTCAGAATCCATCTCTTCTGCAATTCCGGATAAGGATTCACCCATCATTAAGCTTGGTGCTCCCGCTGCAAACTCCACGCATTCTATCCCTCTTTGAACCTCGCCATATGCCTCTTTATATGCCTTGCCATTCTCAGAGACAATTAATTTGGCAAGCTCTGCATGTTTTTCTGTCAGTAAATGATGATATTTAAATAGAATTCTTGCTCTTTTCGGAACCGGCATCAGCTTCCATGTTTTAAATGCCAGTGCTGCCGCCTTTGCCGCCTGGTCTACATCTTCGGCAGTTGAAATCGGTACAGCTGCGATTTTTTTCCCCGTTGCCGGGTTCATTACGTCGAGTACTTCATTCCCTGCTGCACTCACCCATTTTCCATTGATAAAGTTTTTAATTGCTGCTTCATTTGCAACCGTCATTGTCATCCCTCCGCATATTCTGGAAATTCTACTAATTATGTTCATTATCTCTCACAAAGGTACGGCAATCATTAGACACTATGTAAAAGATACGGAGGGAAAAACGCTACAGTTTGAATAGAAAAGCGGAGCCGACTGTTCAGACCGAGGAGTCAATACCGAATTGATGGGGTTTCCAATTTAATTGGAGGGGTTTTGGAATTAATTCATGTGGTTTCAGAATTATTTAGAGGGGTTTCCAAATTAATTGGAGGAATTTGTTCTGGCCCGATATGAAGATAACAATTCACCCGAAAAGTCCTCGTTTCAAGCAAAAACTAATAAAAAAAGAGCACTCTTCAAAAGAGCACTCTTTCCTGCTATTCGATCTTATGCTGCAGCGGAATGGTTCCTTCTGTATTCATGATGAAATCGTGAGCCATCAGCATAAATTCAAGGGCCAGTCTTCTGTCTGAGTTCATGAAGTTTTCGCCAAGGAGCAATTCAAGCTTTTCTATGCGATGGTAGAGTGTCTGCCTGACGATAAATAATTTTTTGGAAGTCTCTTGTTTAGAGCCGCTGCATGCCAGATAGGTTTTTAAAGTAATCAGCATGTCCCCGTTATATTTTCGGTCATATTCTATGACAGGAGCCAAATATTCTTGAATGGTTTCTTCGAGATCGCCATGTTTTTTTAACAAAGACATCATCCGGTACATATGCAAATCCTGATAAAAATAGCTTTTGCCTTCTTTAGAAAGGGAATCTTGCAGAGCAAGGGTTTCTTTAGCTGTTTGATAGCTTAAATGAATACTGCCGAGTTTGTCGGCAAACTTCCCGACTCCAATAGAAATAGATGAGGATCTGATCCGTTCGGAACCGTTTCCTGAATGAATTCTTGAGATGGCCCCATCCATCCTCTCTTTCCAATCCTGCTTGTTCCGTTTGTTCCCCACGATAAAAATAAGATGATGGCGGACTTCAACGGTAAACAAGTGAAATCCAAATTGCTCAAATACCGTTCTGAACAGCAGCTTGAAATAAGTGCTGTCGACGTTTGTAGCCTGCCCCCCTGAATCAGGCGAAAGCTTGCAGATGCAGACTGTTCCTCCGTTTAAACGGAGCTTCGGATCAATGAACGAGAGCTGTTCTTTGATGACTTCATCTGTGTATTCTCCTTCAAGCCAGTTTGTCAGCCACTCGCTCTCTTCTGCCATCTTTTTTTCTTTGACATATAAATCCCGCAGCATATGCTGGGCAAATGCGTTGGCTGTTCTGTCTAAAATGAGAAGATCAAATTCATTCAGTTCGCGGCAGCCGGCGACAATCAGCAGCTCAGCGTAGGTTTCTCCAAGAATCTGCACAGGCTGACTTGCGATATTGGATTTATTGTATTCATCTCTATTCCCTATTTTCAAAAGCATCGCTTCTTTTTCATCTGCCTTTGGCTCTGGGAAAAAATCGGCTTTATTGCCGCTTAATACAGCAATAACCTGAACTTCTAAATAGGCCTGCAGAAATTTCATGATTTGCTGGCAGTCTTCAATTTCAAGCAGCATTTTGTTCAGCTGCTGCGAATATTTTTCTAAATCTGAGAGAAGTTGATATTGTTTATTGATGATGAGGGAATGCACATCTTGAGTAATTTCAACAAAGGGAACCTCTTGATGAAACAGAATGATAGGAAAATGGTGGTGATCTGCAAGTTTGGTAACTGCATCCGGAATAGTGTGAATGTGTGTGCCCATTTCGATGCACAGTCCGGCAGCATGCCTCTCGATCAATTGCCTTAGAAAGGAGACAAAGTGTTGGGGATCATCTTTAAAGCCAAGACCTGTTGTTAGAATAAGCTCATGGCCATTTAAGAGATTGCTGATTTGAACCGATTCTACAATATGAACCCATTTCAATTGACGGTGCAATCCTTTAGCACCAGCGATTACGTCTGTTTGGGCAAAATGCTTTCGATTTAAAATCTCATCAATCGTTATGTATGATTTCATCCGCACACCCCTTTTTTGATGTCGCTACAGTCTATTATAAAGAATGGCCTGTTTGAACACTATACGTTTGTCAGTTTTTCTCACAAAAAAGATAGGACAAATTCTGCCCTATCTTCGTCGAACTATGTCATTTTCGGATTTGAGCCAGCAGCATGGCTGAAAAATACTTTCTGGCATCCGCCGTTTTTACGTGCATTTCAGCTGAGTCGTTTTGATTCTTGTGATTTCTGAATGTTAGATAAGCACCGCTTAAATTTTCAGTCACGCTTGTTATTTTGTAGCCCTGACTCAGATAATAATCAATCTTATCTCTTTCAGACAGATACTCCTGGTAATCAGACATAACGAGCCTCCTTCTTATAATTGCTCTGTTTGCGCCGGGGCAATGGCAACATTCGGCACTGCTTCATCTTCGAAATCGATTGTCCAGTCATTTCCGACTGAGATACCCAGATACTTTTGATCATCGGGATCTATTAATTCAGCCTGGGCATAAATCTGAAACCACCAGTATTTCGCTAAAATGTAATAGACAAAGCATCCGACTGCAAAGCCGACAATAAATGAGTATGAAGGAACAGCCACTGCAGCTGCCCCGCCAATGATCCATGCGATAAAGCCTGCAGCATTAACACCTTTCATATATTTATATTGTCCATCTGATTCAAAGAGGTCTTTTACATTAACCCTGCGCTTTCGAATTAAATAATAATCAGCTACTAAAATCCCGCAAATGGCAGATAAGATTCCTCCGACTATTAATAAAATTCCAATGATGACTCCAAATAAACTCCACGGCTGAACGACGATTCCAATAAAACCTGCAACTGCTACTCCCGCCCAAAAAGGAAACTTCGGCCCTCCCACGTTAGAGAAAATGGTTGCTGCAGGAATCAGGTTTGCAGAGGTATTTGTGGACCACTGCGCAAGCACAATCATAACCAATAAGATACCAAGTATAATGCCAGATGCAGATTGCTGGAGGGCAACGACCGGATCATAGTTAGTTACAGCGATATAAGAAACGGCGCCAATCACGACCATAAAGGTTTGCACGATTGGATAGGCAATTAAATTGCCCGCAATTTGGCCTTTGTTCCGCTTGAACCAGTTCTTTTCCAATTTAGGTGCTTTTACAAAACGGGATAGGGATGGCATATCCGCAGCGAGGGTTCCCCAAAATCCCATGTTGGACATAATGACAACCATAAACGCTGTAAATGCCGCTCCTCCAGTTGCCGGATTTTCAACCCATGACCACACGTTTCTGCCTTCCTGCAGTGCCTGATCTGATAGAGTAAAATACATCCAGCCTGAAATAATGATGATGACAGGTGCCGCTAAATCAGCAAATCGTTCAATCGCCTTCATTCCCAGTGCTGTATTGACGACTTGCAAGAGAGCAAAAATAAAGAAACAGACAATCCAATTATCAAAACCGAATAAAGTAGCAAGAATGGCGTTCATGGCACTGGCGCCAAAGAATGTATTTACACCAAACCAGCAAGAAGCTACAAAACCGCGTACGACGGAAGGGATGTGCGTCCCGACTGTTCCAAAAGGCGCTCTCATATAAACAGGGAAGGATAAGCCATGTTCAACACCAATATCCCCTGTTAACGTCATTATTAGTCCAAGGGCAATTGAACCAATTATTGTTGCAGCAATCACCCATCCTAATGGAAGACTCTGAACACCTGATCCGCCGATGGCAAATGCAGCAAGCACAACGGCCATCCCAACCCAGATTAAAGCAAAGCCAAGCGAACCAATGTTTTTCTTATGATGAGGAATCGGCAGCAAATCAGGAGACTTCAGATAATTTTTAGCCACTTTCGCATTTCCCCTTCCAAATGGTTATCTCTTCGGTTCTATTCAGATCGAAATCGGTGCGCTTTTGCTCTCGTCAAGCAGCTCTCCGTATTTAGCTCTCTTCTGATAGCTGCCTCTGCCTGCCCGGCCGGCAAATTGCTTATCCTTTACGACAAATTCACCTCTTGATAAAACGGAAACAGGTTCTCCTGTTACTTGCAGACCCTCAAATGCGTTATAATCAACCGCCATGTGGTGAGTTTCAGCAGAAATCGTCCGTTCTGCAGATGGATCGAAAAGGACTAGATCCGCATCAGAGCCGACTGCAATTGTTCCTTTTTTAGGATAGAGGCCGAATAGTTTTGCTGTCTTTGTGCTAGTCATATCAACAAATTGGTTTAAAGAGATTCTTCCTTTGCTCACGCCTTCTGAAAAGAGAATGCTTAGACGATCTTCAATAATAGGGCCGCCATTTGGAATTTTTGTGAAATCACCTTTTCCCAAATCCTTCTGTCCTTTAAAATCAAACGAGCATTGATCAGATCCGATAGTCTGCAGCACTCCTGTTTTTAACGCATTCCACAATACATCCTGATGCTTTTTATCTCGGAGAGGAGGTGACCAGACATATTTTGCCCCTTCAAAATCAGCCTTTTCTAAATATGTTTGATCAAGGACCAAATACTGAGGACATGTTTCTCCCCAAACATCAAAGCCCTTGCTTCGCGCTTCAGCAATTTTTTCAACAGCGTCTGCACATGAAACGTGCACAACATACAGCTGTGAGCCCGCAAGCCCCGTTAATTGAGCCGCTCTTCCAGTTGCTTCGCCTTCAACTTCAGGAGGGCGTGTTAACGCATGATAAATGGGATCTGTCTTTCCTTCAGCAAGTGCTTTTTTTGTCAGATAATCAATGACATCTCCATTTTCAGCATGGACCATGACAAGACCGCCAAGTTCTTTAGCCGTTAAAAGCGTCCGGAATAATGTTTCATCGTCCGCCTGAAAAACATTTTTGTAGGCCATAAAGACTTTAAATGAAGAAATGCCCTCTTCATTAATGACAGCTGGAAGCTCTCCAAGTACATCATCATTTATTTCAGAAATCATTAAGTGGAAACTGTAATCAATTACGGCTTTATCTTTGGATTTTTCATGCCAAGTCTGAATGGCATCCTTAAGTGGTTTCCCTTTTTCAGTTAGACAAAAATCAATAACCGTAGTTGTTCCTCCAAAGGCTGCAGCCATTGTTCCGCTCTCAAAGTCGTCTTTTGTCACGGTACCTCCAAATGGCATATCAAGGTGTGTATGCGGATCTATTCCGCCGGGAAATACGTAGAAGCCCTTTGCATCAACGATTTCCGCACCTTCTTCAGGCAAATCGCAGCCAATCGCTGCAATTTGTTCCCCATCTACTAAAATATCTGCTTTATACGTATCTGAAGCTGTTACAATTATGCCGTTTTTTATTATTTTTTTCATTAGTCCGTGCCCTCCCTTTACTTCACAAAGTCTGCACTTGAAGTTCCAAGTGCTCCAATCACCGACTGCCTTTCATTCCATGTCATCGGAGGCAGTTCATTAGCAAGCTCGACCATATCGATGGCTCCATCTACCGGACATACAATTGAACAAAGGTTGCAGCCGACACAATCTTCTTCACGCACTTTTAAATAGGACTGGCCGCTTGCATCCTTCAGCATGTCAATGCACTGATGGGAAGTATCTTCACAGGCAATATGGCATTTATTGCAGTTGATGCACACATCTGTATTAATTTTCGCGACAACTTTATAATTTAAATCAAGCTCTCCCCAGTCTGAATATCTCGGAACAGACTTGCCGACCAGATCCATAACGGAGGTTAAACCTTTGTCATCTAAATAATTGGACAGGCCTTCAATCATATCTTCAACAATTCGGAATCCGTGATGCATGGCGGCTGTACATACCTGGACGCCCATTGCCCCCATCAGCATGAATTCGACGGTATCCTTCCAGTTTGAGATGCCGCCGATGCCTGAAATCGGCACATTGATGCGCGGATTCCTTGCACATTCCGCTACCATGTTTAACGCAATCGGCTTAACGGCGGGACCGCAGTAGCCCCCGTGAGCTCCTTTTCCAGCTACATGGGGAATGGTATTCCAGGTATCAATGTCAACGCCGGCGAGGCTGTTTATCGTATTGATCATGGAGATGGCATCCGCTCCGCCCGCAACGGCTGCCTCAGCTGTTACCGTAATATCGGTAATGTTTGGAGTGAGTTTGACAATGACAGGTGTTTTCGCCGCTTCTTTAGCCCAGTAAGTTTGCCTCTCAACCAGGTCCGGCACTTGACCGGAAGCCGCTCCCATGCCGCGCTCTGCCATGCCGTGGGGACAGCCGAAATTAAGCTCAAGGCCATCTACTCCGACATCCTCCACCCGTTTTACGATTTCATGCCATTTCTCCTGCTTCGGTTCTACCATCAGCGACGCAATGATCGCATGGTTCGGAAATCTTTTTTTCGTTTCGTAAATTTCCTTTAAATTCACCTCAAGCGGACGGTCTGTAATCAATTCAATATTATTAAAACCCGCTACACGCTGCCCATTAAAACTGACGGCGGCAAATCGGGAAGAGACATTTAATATCGGATCTCCGAGCGTCTTCCATACAGCCCCTCCCCAGCCTGCTTCAAACGCCCTTTGAACCTGATAGCCGGAGTTTGTCGGAGGGGCGGATGCAAGCCAAAAAGGATTCGGTGACTTTATCCCTGCAAAATCAATTCTTAAATCAGCCATGTTTGTACCTCCCTATAAGAAATGCGGAATCGCCCGTTTATCGCAGGCAGACAGATAAGGATCAGCCAGTGAAGGCGCTTTTTGCCAATGCTTGCTGACCCGTTCTGGCCGAGGAGCTGGGCGGTGAAGCTTATCAACTGGAAATGCGGAACCGCCAGTTTAGCATAGAGGCGGATCCGTTCAAATCGAGTGTAAATCAGGCAAGCTTCAGTTCTTCAAAAGATATCTTTTTATGAATCTCATAAGCTGTCAGCTTTCCTTGCTGCGCAGCTGATACGACCATCGCATCTCCCTGGCCCTTGCCGAATATCACATCTCCGCAGGCAAAGATTTTCTCATTTGAGGTTTGGTACGATTTCTCTGAAATACGCACTACCCCATCTGAGTGTTCGACGCCGAATTGCTCAATTAAATGAATGTATCTGGATTGACCGATTGCACGGATGACAGCATCGGTTTCGATGATAAACTCAGAGCCCTGCACCGGAACAGGACGAGGGCGCTGCCCATCAATCCCTGCAGAAAGCTCCATTTTGAAGCATTCAATTCCTATTACTCTATTATCCTCATTTGTAACAATCCGTTTTGGGGCAGTAAGCCATTTGAATGCTACGCCGTCCTGTTTGGCGAATTCATATTCAAAGTCGTAGGCAGTCATTTCCGCCTGAGTTCTGCGGTAAAGAATGCTTACATCCTCTGCACCAAGTCTGACGGAGCAAGTAGCCGCATCGATTGCCGTATTTCCGGCTCCTATAACAACGGCCTTCTTCCCTATGAGGTCCATCGTTTTTGCCGTTTTTGTCTCTTTCACAAAATCAATTGCATCAAATACTCCATCTGCATCTTCGCCTTCAATGCCAAGCTTGGGAACAGATGACATACCGACAGCAAGAACAACGGCATCATAATTCTCTATTAATTCAGAAGCCATGACATCTTTTCCTACCCGTGTATTCGTCCTGATTTCAACATCAAGGTTTTTCACTTGCTCAACTTCCCAAAAAGAAATGGATTGCGGCAGCCTGAAGGAGACGATGCCATACGTATTTAAACCGCCGGCATATCGTTCCGCTTCAAAAATCGTTACGGTATAACCCAGCAGAGCAAGCTCCCTTGCAGCTGATAATCCTGCAGGACCTCCGCCAACAATGGCTACAGTCTTCCCATTCTTTTCACCTGCTTTAAACAGGACTTGTTCATTATGAATCGCCCAGTCGGTGGCATAGCGCTGCAGATTTCCTATCATGATCGGCTTAGTAGATGAATTAAGGACACATGCTCCTTCACACAGCTCCTCTGTCGGGCAAACACGGGAACAGCTTGCTCCCACAGGATTGGCTGTCATAATGGTTTTAGCGGATCCCTTCAGATTTCCAGAAGCAATTTTCTTAATAAAAGAGGGGATATCAATACCAGTCGGACAAGCCTGAATACAAGGGGCGTCGTAGCAATATAAACATCTGTTGGCTTCCTCGAACGCTTCCCTGTTTGACAGGGCCTGCTCTACCTCCATAAAATTCCTCTCTAAATCTGTTAAAGAAATTTCCCTAGTCAAGATAAAAACCTCCTTTTCAAGCGATTAAGGCAGCAAAGCCGTCATTTCCTGATACGTTTCCGGACGTCTGTCACGATAAAACTGCCACGTATCCCGGACTTCGCGGATTAATTTTTTATCCATCTCACCGATAACGACCTCGTCCCTGTCACGGCTTCCTTCGGCCACAAAGCGCCCTCTTGGATCCGCAAGATAGGATTGTCCGTAAAATTCACCCATGTTCCAAGGCCCTTCGTAACCAACACGGTTGATGGCTCCAATGTAATAGCCATTTGCAACGGCATGTGCCGGCTGTTCAAGCTTCCATAAATACTCTGAAAGACCCGCTACTGTAGCTGAAGGGTTAAAGACAATTTCAGCCCCATTTAAACCTAGGAGCCTTGCACCTTCCGGGAAATGGCGGTCATAACAGATATAGACCCCAATTTTCGCAAAAGATGTGTCAAAAACAGGATAGCCGAGATTCCCCGGTTTAAAGTAAAACTTCTCCCAGAAACCGCCTCCTTCTTTGCCCACTCCTACATGCGGAATATGATGTTTTCTGTATTTCCCTAAGTATGATCCATCTGCATCAATGACAGCAGCTGTATTATAATAAGTAGCAATTCCTTCCCGTTCATAAATGGGCAGGACAATGACGATGCCCAGTTCACGTGCCAGCTCCTGAAACCGTTTAGTAGTCGGTCCATTTGGAATTTCTTCTGCTGCATCGTACCATTTCGTGTTCTGTTCCGTACAAAAGTACGGGCCATAAAAGATTTCCTGGAGACAAACAATCTGTGCACCCCGGTCGCTTGCTTCTTTCACAAGCTTAATATGTTTTTCAATTGCTTTTTCTTTGTGAACTTCGACAGCCTCATTTCCATCCACATCATTGCTGGCCTGAATTAATCCAATCACTACTTTGTCTGACATGCGACAGCCTCCTTAGGACAATTCTGCAAAATAAATAAAAATATTCTAAATATTAAAAATTCAAACTTTGTATCTATTTTACTTTCAATTCCCTCCGTTTACATTGTACAAATTGTTAAAAGGTTTCTTTCATTTCTCTTGCACTATGTAAAAAAGGAGCCATTCTATGTGAGATTAAGTAACATTTTTGTGTAAAATTTGTGTTATCTCCTTTTTTTCGTTAGGATAAGGAAGAGACAATTGAATTAAATTGAGAGATTGGAATGATACATATTGAATATTGCAGCCTTCACGGTTGAAAAATTGCATGATCCATTCGGCATTCTATCAGGAGATCGTTACGAATTCTTTCTGGAGCTTGATGTGGATGAAGACGATGAATTATATACAGAGAAGGGCCTGCTGTTAAAGGTTATATACTTAGTCGATGACAGCGGCGGAAGAATCTCCGTTTATCACCTCATGGAAAAAGAAACAAACACATTTCTTGATTTCGAGCTTGATGAAGAAGAAGAGGCCATGATCAAAGAATTTTGCCAGGGGCATTATTCAGAAGAAAATTAAGAAAGAGCAGGCGGTTAGCCTGCTCTTTTTTTATGAGATAAGAAAGTGCTTTGATGTCTAGCTCCATCGCCCAACTCCTCGGCCAGAACGGATCCGAAAGTATTGGCAAAAAGAGCCGTTTCTGACGGATCCTTATCTGTCTGCCTGCGCTAATCGGGCGCTTGCGCTTTTTTATGCTTCTATTTTTTTGCCTTCTTCCACGATATGAAACAGAAGATGCGCCAGATGATGGATCGGTCCGTGTGCTTCTTCCTCTTCGTTCGTTTCTTCATTAAATTCCAGATCATTTAAATAAAGAGCCGTAAATTGATAGAAATCCTTCAGCTCAAATGAATAACATGCACTTGGATCTTCCTGTTCTTCTTCATAATGAAGAACGAGGTACCACTCTTTTCCGTCTTTATCTTCCCCGTCAAAGAAAATGAAGAAGCCGACGTTAGTATCAAGCTCGAACAAATGGCGCGTACCGCCTTCTGTTACAAGGTGGAAATCTTCCTCGTTCAGTTTTTGAACGGTCATTGCATCTGTTTGATCTTCTTTATGAAATTCTACTGAAAATGAATTCATGCTATCTCTCCTATGTATTAGATTCTTCCCTATCGTATACCACTTTTCACTGAAAAACAAAACGAAGGCCCCTTTTTCAAAAAAGGAGCCGTTTCATTACTTTTTAAAAATGCCAAAAGGTTTTCCGATCGGCAGAAAAACACGTCCAAAATGTGCATTCAGCACTGCTGCCGCTGAACCGTAGAACGATAAGAGAGCAATCAGCATTTCAGAAACCGCCGCAAGCATATGCGTCGCTTCGTGCATGATGCCGAAAGAACTTAAAGAAAGTCCGATAAATAAAAAATCAATAAGGACGAAAATAAAAAATAATACTTTATGCGTTTCCATGGCACCAACTGTCATGAATAAGCTGAAGATTAAATAGCCTGCAAAAGCAAAGCCAAGCTGTTTTGGATCAACGCTTCCTGCAAGCTCTTCTCCGAATACACCTAATTGAATAAGCCAAGAACCTCCGACACCAAGCCAAAAAAGGCCAAATGCACCAAAAGCAGTCGTTCCGAACGTGTTGTTGTGCTTTGCATCATTGATGCAGGCAAACAGCTGAGCAAATCCCCCTAAAAAAATCGCCCACGGTAAAATAAATGAAAGACCCTCTGTTAACCCAAGCTTTTGCGAAGAAGCAACGAGTGTAACCATTGCAAGTCCAAAAAGTCCAAGCGCTGAAGGATCTGCGGTTGTCATTTTTACTTGTTGTACATTCTGATTGTTCATGATGAACCTCCTATATTTTAAACACATACTTGAACAAGATACAGGATTGAAATAGCGGTGTCAATGAGTTTTTAAGGGATATAAAATAGTAAACGATTACATTTTCTCCGGAGAAAATAAAAAAAGCTGCCATCAGGCAGCTTTTTAGTTCATTATAATTTTACAACGTTCTCTGCTTGAGGTCCGCGGTTGCCTTCAACGATGTTGAATTCAACTTCTTGGCCCTCTTCTAACGTTTTGTACCCCTCGCCAGTGATCGCGCTGAAGTGAACGAATACATCGTTTCCGCCTTCAACTTCGATAAATCCAAAGCCTTTTTCTGAATTAAACCATTTTACTTTTCCAGTTGCTTGCATGAGAAAACCTCCAAAAATTTTTTAATATGTCCTACTATTTACAACATGGTAAATAAAATATTCACATATTATAAAGAGTATCAATAGAGGAATAGATAGTCTTTATAACATGTGAATGCTAAACCCCATATGAATTCATCTTAAAAAGATTTGACTGATAGTCTGACAATATTTATTGGTCATTCATTTATTTAACTGTGAACACAAAGCAACGAAAGCCCTACCTCTCTCTCGTCCTTGCGGCTCCGATGACCGCGCCAGCTTGAATTGAGCTAACAAAAATCAAAGGATTTGAACTTGAAAAACTAGATTATCCAATAAGGATAATTGAATGTGAAACTCTATTATTTCTTGGTAGAAGGGTATTTATATTATGAACTAACTTTTTTATTATACATTGTTTGAAGAAGGAAATCAACTTTTGGGCATGTTTTAGCCGACTTTTTGTCGAATACTTTAGAGAAAGTTTTTAAATCGCTTTATTTCAAGCACAATCTTAATTAACCAGTTCAGTTCGAACTCATTAATAATTATCAATAGGATGTTTTCGCATCGATTGTTGTTGTTTTTGATTATTAATGTTGTCCGTTCCTTTCCGCTGCAATCCACTAATGGTTTTAAACATCTAGTCTAAAAGCAACAAAGTTTATGAACAGAGCCTATCAAAAAAAGCGCCCCATTATCCGGGGCACTCTTCGCTTATTCTGCTGCGTTTTCTGTTTCAGCCAATACGCGGTTTACGCGCTTTTCAAGCATTTTCATGCCGCTTCCGCCTGCCTGGAAATGACGAAGAGCTCCAGTTTTATCAAATACATAGTACGCAGGCACATATTGATTATCAAATGCATCTGTCAGCTTGTGTTCGCTGTCAACGAATATCGGCTGTGTGATGTCATGCTCTGCTGCTGTTTTTTTAATGTCCTCTAAATTAAGATCGTCCTCTGATCTAGGCATGTGAACGGCAACCACGTTCAGTTTGTCTTTGTACTGATCTCTGAATTCATTAACCTGAGGCATTGCTTCCTTGCAGAGATGGCAGCTTACAGACCAAAAATGAATGAGTGTTGGTTTTTCACCAATTAAATCTTCTTTTGTCTGCTGGCCGTTCAGCCATTCCGCTGCACCGTTTAACTCCGGCATTTGTTCGCGTAATTTCATTGTGAACCCTCCAATACTTGTTTAAGAAAAGCTCTAGCGCCCGTTTAGCGCAGGAAGACAGGTAAGGATCCGACAGAAAAGGCGCTTTTTGCCAATTCTTTCGGATCCGTTCTGGCCGTTCGCCATCAAAGCGCCAAAATTTTATACTTTCTTATCTCTTAAAAAAGGCCTAACCGAGAGTTAGACCTTCTTTTTCTTTTAAAACTTATAGAGTTGCTTGTCCTGGCTTCCAGTTAGCCGGGCAAAGTCCGCCAGTTTGCAATGCTTGAAGCACACGAAGTGTTTCATCTACATCGCGGCCGATGTTGTTGTGGTTTACAACAGCATACTGAAGCTCACCGTCTGGATTGATGATATATAGTCCGCGAAGAGCAACACCTTCTTCTTCGATTAACACGCCGTACTCGCGTGATACAACGTGGTTTGTATCAGCTGCAAGCGGGAATTTCAAATCGCCAAGACCGTTTTCTTTGCGGTCTGTGTTGATCCAAGCCAAGTGAGTATGAATTGTATCTGTTGAAACGCCGATAACCTCAGCATCAAGGTCTTCGAACTCGTCAGCGCGGTCAGACATTGATGTAATTTCAGTTGGACATACAAACGTGAAATCCATTGGATAAAAGAATAATACTGTCCATTTGTCGTTTTTCATGTTTTCTTCAAGACTTACTTTACCGAATTCTTTGTTAGCCATTACAGCATCCATTTCAAAGCGCGGAGCTTGTTTTCCTACCATGCGTTCTGCCATTATGTATCCCTCCAAAATGTATTTTGATATCTGGTATCGATATCAGCTTAATTGAGAATAATCAAATGATTTTCTCAACTGGTGACTTATTCTTTTCACATTGAACATTATAGAGCAATCCATATTTTTAGTCAATGTTAAATAATAATTAATTTAATATAGAGAGCTAGGTTCAAATGAATACATCAATTGGTATTCCCTTTTCTGCACCATATCAATCATTAAAATTCTGCAAAATGCGATTGATTTCTACAAATTAAGTTTAACATGCTGAGCAGCGGGTAACCAAATAATTAGTCTTGGTTTAATTACACAGGAAGGATGTTGCAGATGGAATTTTTTGATTTACTGAACAAAATTAATTGGGCAGGTCTTATGACCACTGCAGGAATTATCACCTTAAAGCTGATTGGGATCCTGATCGCTTTCGTTGTGGTGAAGGCGATTGGCACACGGGTTGTTGATAAGACGTTTACACGCGTGCAGCAGCGCCAGTCCATTTCAATCGGCCGGTCTAGAACCCTTCAAAGCTTAACATTAAATCTCTTTTCTTATCTTTTAATTTTCATTTTTGTTGTAATGGTGTTCGAGGTATTTGAATACGATGCGACAGCACTCCTTGCAGGTGCCGGAGTTGTCGGACTTGCGATTGGTTTTGGAGCTCAGGGCCTTGTAAGCGATGTTGTAACAGGTTTCTTTTTGCTTCTCGAAAAACAAATTGATGTGGAGGACTATGTGACGACAGCCGGTTATTCAGGAATAGTTGAACAGGTTGGGCTGAGGACAACTCAGATCAGAAGCTTTGACGGTACATTGAATTTTGTGCCGAACCGTGAAATTGTCAGTTTAAGCAACCATTCGCGCGGAAACATGAGAGCGCTTGTTGATATAGGTATTTCATATGATGATAATATTGATGAAGCCATCTCCGTTCTTCAGGAAGCGTGCGACCGCATTGCTGCTGAAGATCCTGCGATTGTTGACGGACCAAGCGTCATAGGCGTTCAAGGATTAGGAGCTTCAGATGTTGTCATCCGCATCATTGCCAAAACTGAAAACATGATGCAGTGGGGAGTCGAAAGAAATCTCCGCAAGAAATTAAAAGAAACACTTGATGCCCACGGGATTGAGATTCCGTTTCCGCACCAGGTATTTGTTGAAAAGAAAGCACATGAAGTACAAAACTAAAAATATCATCTAAAAAAGCTGCCGAACGGCAGCTTTTTTAGAAAGAAGATCGCACAAAAAATTTGCGCTTCAATGTCTAGCTCCACCGCCCAACTCCACGGCCAGAACAGGTCTGCCTGCGCTAACCGGGCGATTCCGCTTCTCTTATTGCATTCTGCTTTCAACATGCTGGCAAATTTCATCTGCCGTATAACCGCTTGCACTGAAAACAGACCCATTTGTCACCGCATTGCTGATCCCCATGATATTGGAATCTTGACCGGTAATGATGCAGAAGTCACAGCCTTTTGCATCCTCTTCATTTCGCAATTGAATGACCTCATAGCCTTTTTCCTGAAGAGCTGCTGTTACATCTGATAATGATTGTTCAACACCTATTTTTGGCATTTCATCCACCTCCTATCACTAATGTGTCACATGGAGGGGACGTTTATTCTTGGATTCAATTTGCTTTATAGAGAAAATATTTGCACATCAGCTGAACAGCCGTTTCAATCGCTTCTTCTTTAGGCTGCAGTTTAGAATGGTGAAGTCCGTATGGGGATTCCACTCCGAGCCAGAACATAAAGCCCGGGATTTCATCGAGCATATAGCCGAAATCCTCGCCTGTCATTGCTTCACGGCATAATACAACCTCTGTATCCGTGTTTCCTTTTGTGAAATCCATGAATTCTTCAGTAAGCTCGTGATGGTTATATACTTGGTGATACATTGAGCCATAGTCAATAACCGCCTTGCATGCATAGCCAATCTCTAGCCCATGAACAAGCGCTTCAATCCGTTCTTTCACTTTTTCCATGGATTCAACAGAAAGCGTTCGGATGGTTCCTTCAAGTCTGGCATTTTCTGCAATGATATTTTGCACAGTCCCTCCGGTAATTTTCCCGAAAGTAATGACTGCACTGTCCAATGGGTCGACATTCCTTGCAACAACAGACTGCAGCTGTGTGACAAGTGAAGCTGCCGCAACGATCATATCCTGTGTTGTATGCGGATAGGCCGCATGTCCGCCCTTGCCTTTTAGGTCAATAAAAAGTTCTGACGTATTGGCAAAGAGCAAACCCGGACGGGTGGCAATTGTGCCTACCGGATATTCAGGCGCAATATGGAGTGCGGTAATTAAGTCTGGCTTCCACTCTTTCATGACTTCACTCTGCAGCATAGGTTCAGCTCCGCCTGGGCCCTCTTCAGCAGGCTGAAAGATAAAGAGCAGATCATCTCGAACTTGATTTTGAACAAAATAAGTGATAATGCCAAGTGCAATCGTCATATGAAAGTCATGACCGCAGGCATGCATGCGGTCTGTGTGCTCTGATTGAAAAGAATAATCCGTTTCTTCAACAATCGGCAGCCCATCCATATCTGCACGATAAGCAATGGTTTTCAATGGATCGATCCCTTTTACTTTAACAAATATTCCAGTCTTCCACGTTTTGATTTCAAGTCTTTCAGATGGCAGTGAACTTAAATAGTTCAGAAGGTATTCCTGCGTCTTAAACTCCTGAAAGCCAAGTTCTGGGATACGGTGGAGATCCCTTCGAATCGTAATTAATGATGGCAGCTGATCCATGACACTTCCCCCTTTTACCTATAGAGAAGGCGCGGATGAAAGTCATCCACGCCTTAAAAACAGAAACTCGTATTATAGCTGTCTTAATTCTTGTTTGATTTCTGTTTTTGATTTTGTTTTTTCGTCGATATCTTTAATTTTTCGTGCAGGTGTACCAGCTACCACTGTATAAGGAGCTACGTCATCAATAACAATCGCTCCTGCAGCAACAACCGCTCCTTTTCCGACAGTAACGCCCTCAAGGACAACTGCATTCGCTCCGATTACAACGTCATCTTCAATGACAACCGGTTTAGCTGATGGCGGTTCAATAACTCCAGCAAGAACAGAACCTGCTCCGATATGACAGTTTTTTCCGACTGTAGCGCGTCCGCCAAGGACAACATTCATATCGATCATTGTACCTTCACCGATTACAGAACCGATATTAATAGAAGCACCCATCATAATGACAGCATTATCCCCGATTTCCACTTGATCACGGATGATCGCGCCTGGCTCGATGCGGGCTTTGATGCCTTTCATGTCAAGCAATGGAATCGCTGAATTGCGTCGGTCATTTTCCACAACGAAATCTTCAATTTTAGCTTCATTTTTTGTTAAAGCCTCTTGAATTTCAGCCCATTCACCGAAAACAACCCCGCTGTTTCCATTTAAAAATGTTTTTGAAGAAGAACCAAAATCGATGCCTTCTACGTCACCTTTTACGTAAACTTTTACAGGTGTTGATTTCGTGCTATTTTGTATAAATGAAATAATCTCATTTGCATCCATCATTTTCATATGTATTCCTCCTTCAGACTATGTACTTCATTACTGTATCAAAGGAAGTGTTTGTTGACAAGCCGATTGTCTGCACAAATTATGAGCGCACAGCCGATTGGATGCAGCGGGTAAATTGGCGGCCGAATTCCAGACATGCTTCTTCCTGATCACCATCCGGAAAACACTCAATCTTAAGGCTTTCCATAATAAGAGAGCCACTATTCTGCTGAATTTTTTCAGCGATCAGGTCCACTGCACCGCAAAAAAGATCATAAGCTGTATCACCGGAACCAAATAAAGCAATCGTCTTATCTTCAAAATCATAATCGTCCATCTCATCATAAAGATCCAGCATTTCATCAGGCATCTCTCCGTCTCCCCATGTATAAGCACCAATTAAGAAGTGATCATACTCTGTGAAAACGGTGCCGTCAATATCCATTGCTTCAAACTTTTTTGCTTCTGAGCCCGCTTCTTTTAAGCCTTTCTCAATTAAATCGGCAATGGCTTCCGTATTGCCTGACATGCTTGCATAAATAATGGCTGTTTTCCCCATTTATTCAATCTCCTTTCTTAATGAACCACTGTTGAATAACCGTACAAGTCACCCCGTTTGCTTTCATGAAGGCCTGCTGCAAAAAATGAACGTCCGCTGCCTGCAACTCTGAACGCATGCCCTTTAATTGTTTCTGCAGGAAAAAGGGCCATAGTGTCCTCATGTAATGCATATATCCTGGAAAATCCGTACTTATCTTGACTTGACGCGGCATATGTGATTGTTTCATCACAAAAAACATCCAGAAATGCTTTTTCGCTGTAGATATTTTGACAGCTGGTCCAGTTAAGGGCATGTCCATCATTCAGGTTAGCCATTTCAATACTTCCTGCATGTCCTTTAGCTGAGCCTCTGCAGACCAGCAGATTTCTATTTTTATCAACGGCTATTGAAGAAATCATGGAGTGTGCTTCTTTTTTAATCCTTGTAAAGGAACCTAAATGATAATCATATCTCCACAAGCCCCCATGCTCAGCATGAATCTGTGTACCGATAAAAAGCTGATTATCATGGAGATAGAGAGATCTGATAACAGGTTTCGAGGAAAAGTGCTTAAACGGCTTAAATCCGTTCCATGATCTCCCGCTGTCATTTGACTGATAAATCGTATGTTTTCCGTGAATGATGACCGTTCCATCATCATTACCCGCAATGGACCAGATGGCTGCTGTTGTCGGAAGGTACGCTTCAGTGCTTGAGAAATCCGAAGTATTCATACGGAAAATAAAGCCTTCTTCGCCGACTCCGAATAAATAAGAACCAAGTAATTTTAAGCAGCGGATTTTCTTATCAATTCGGAGAAGCATTTCCCATTGATCATCGCCGTCAAAAAAATAAAGCCCTTCATTTTTTATGGCAACAAAAAATCCGTTTCCCGCAACATTTTCGACTGCTGTTGCACCTCTATGAAACATTTAATGTCACCTTCCCGTTTTTGGCACACCATGCAGAAAAAGCTTCTGCAAACTGGATGCATTCTGAGGTTTCCTCTTCTGATTCTGGTGAACCCTCTATTTTCAGCAAGTCTGCAAAAACATCCGCCCCTGTTTCCGTAAATCTTTCATGCAATAGGTCGACTGCTTCACAAAATTTCGGATACGTGTGATCCCCTGATCCAAAGCAGGCAATATGTTTGCCTGTAAGATCAGCAGCAGCAAGTTCTTCATAAAAGTCCTCTGCTTCATATGGAAGATCCCCATCCCCCATGTATAGGATCCAGCGAGTATATGATCGTACTCCTTGATACTTTCACTATCACAAGCATCCATTTCTTCATATGTAACTTCCATCTCATCTTCCTGCAGTCTTTTTCCGATCAGTTTAGCAATATCTTCTGTATTTCCTGACATACTTGCATATATAATAAGAGTTTTTTTCAACAAAGCCACCTCTGTAATTGATAATGATTTTCATTTTCATACGTTTACTATAATTGAAATTGATTCTCATTGTCAATGGGGTTTTATAAAATTAGTCTGTTTTTGATTATTACTATGGTCCGTTCCTTTCCGCTTCACTAAGGTTTACAACTTTTAGTCTCAAAGCAACTAAGTTTAAGAAAAGAGCCTTTAAAAAAGAAAAAGCAGCTCCATTTGAAAGCTGCTTAATGAATCTCTTTCTCATTCTCTTTTAATACATCCAGAAATGCCTGAACTTGCTTTAATTTAAACGAAGATTCAAATCCAAGCAGCCAGGTATCTCTGACAATCGGCTCGCCGTGTTCATTCAGCAGCGGTATTTTATAGATATCCCGTTCATCATCAAGAAGCGTAACGGATGGCAGGATGGCGTAGCCTATGCCATTATAGGCCATTTGTTTGCACGTTTCGATCTGATCCACTACAATGGTGCGTTTCGGACTGCTTTGAAAATGTTTGTGCCACCAATCCTGAATTTCCTGATAGTAAGATGAATCGCTTTTAAATTGGATAAATGGCCTTTCTGTTTCAATAAGGTCCTCAACCTTCTGAATTTCAGTATCTACTAAATATAATGTATCTGTGAGCAAATGCTGTTTGACGCCTTTCCACTCGGGGTTTCCCCTTATGATTCCGATGTGAACATGGTCCTCGTACATGCTTTTTAAAATTTCGCTGCTCCAGCCTGTAATAAGTGATATTTTCGCATGAGGGTATTTACTGACATATTGCTTTAATATGTTAGGCAGCCAGTGCTGTCCAATAATTGAAGCGACGGCTATCTTGAGTGTTCCATGAACCTCTCCTTCAAGCTCTGATATTTCCTCTCTCAGTTTCTCTTCTTTTTTCGTTACCTCTTTTGCAAAAGCCACAATTTTTTCTCCGGATGGAGTAAGAGTAAGTCCTTTTTGAGAGCGGATGAAAATCTGAAACCCCCATGATTTTTCAATCGACTGCAGTCTTTGAGACAGCGCAGGCTGCGAGACAAACAGCCGTTCAGATGCTTTCCGCATATTCATTTCCTCTGACAGAACAACGAGCATTCTTAATTCCGTTAACTGCATCTGCATTCCCCTTGATAAGTTTTTCTTATATTATAAGCTAATTTTTTCAACATTTCATAATCATTAAAGGAAGAATATACTAATTTTAAAGAAACATTTTCATATAGGATGTGATAACTTCATGGAATGGCCGATTTTTTTCATTGGAATTGCAGCTACTTTTATCGGAACTCTTGCGGGCAGCGGAGGCATGATCAATATGCCGCTCATGCTCCTTTACGGCTTGCCAGTTCATACAATCATCTCCTCTAATAAATTTGCCAATACGCTGAGCTCTTTTTCAAGTTTTTATGTGCTGCTGAAAAAACGGGAGATTCATTTTAGAGAAATTTTGTATACAGCCCCTTTTACGATATCAGGAGGAATTACCGGTGCTTTTTCCACGAGCAGGATTAACGAGAACACAATGACGTATATTGCTCTTTTTCTGTTGATTTTCGCTTTAGGATTAAACTTTTTAAGAAAGCCGAAGGAACAAAACTCTGGGGAGAGCAAAATAAAAAAAAGACTCTATCCTATTGTCTTCGGGATTGGCGCTTATGACGGCATGTTCGGACCAGGCCAGGGTACTCTTCTGATGTACACATTTCTTCACCAGGGTTTTACTTATATTAAATCTGTTGCTTTTACGAGATTTCAAACGTTTTTAAGCTGTTCAGGGGCATTTGCCACGTATGCAATGGCGGGAGTTATGAACTGGACGATCGCCCTGAGTCTGGCCGCCGGAAGCATTATTGGAGCTCAGCTTGGGGTAAGGTTTGCAAGTAAACTCAGTTTTGCCCACGCCTCTTGGCTGATCCGGCTGATTACCGTTCTGATCATCATACAGTTATTTTATAATCTTATTTTTTAGGAGGAAAAGGACATGAGTTTATCTATCGTAAAGCTGCATCATATCCAGCTGTGTGCACCATTTGAAGAAGAACAAAAAGCGCGTGAATTTTATTTAAATACATTGGGATTTGAAGAAATAAAAAAACCCGATTCTCTTTTAAAGAATGGCGGGTTCTGGTGCAAAGCCGGAAACGCAGAGCTCCATATCGGTCTTGAAAAAATGGAGCAGGCGAAAAGCAAACGTCATCCTGCCTTTCAGGTAGAAGATCTTGAAGCTGCCAGGGCCTTGCTTGGAAAATATAAGATCAAGATTCAAGAAGAAACAGAGATTCCCGGGGTTCAGAGGTTTTCCTTTTTTGATCCGTTCGGGAATAGGATTGAATTGCTGGAGATTTAGAACTTTTTTCAAGTTTAAAAAAGCGTAAGAGGGATTCCCTCCTACGCTTTTTTACTTTCTTTAGGCAAATTTAAAATCAGCAGAAAACTGATGACGGCGAAAGCAAAAACAACCATGTACACACCGTGCAGAGACTCTGTCAAACCGGCCTTTAACGCCTGGGTCGCCTCGTTTGAAAGCTTATCTGCAGACTCGGAGCTAAGTAGCTGATTGACAGTATCTAAATTGACTGATTCATTGATTCCCTGCTCCTTAAAATAAGACTGCAGCCTTGTATTTAAAATCCCCCCCAGAAGGGCAGCTCCAATCGTATTGCCAAGCGTTCTCATAAACATATTCGCAGCAGTCGCGGATCCGCGCTGCTCCCAGCTGACTGTGCTCTGGATTGAAACAATAAATGCTGTTGTCGTCATCCCCATGCCAATCCCGACTATAAACGACCCCAGGGCTGCCCACAGCGGACCGTCATCTGGGCTTAAATTAAAAAAGACAAGACTTCCTGCAATCAGGGCGATTCCCCCGATGACAGAGGTTGTCCGGAAACCGATTTTCAAAAGCAGATTGCCGGATACAGTTGCAGCTATCGGCCATCCAATCGACATAGCAGTCAGAGTGAAGCCTGCGACAATTGGTGTTTGTCCCATTACTGCCTGGACGAACGCAGGTAAAAATGAAGAAATGCCTATCAGCATGACACCCGTAGTCAGTGATGTCATATTCGCAATCAAGATGCTCTTTTCTCTCCAAATTCCAAAAGACATCATAGGCTCTTTTGCACGTTGTTCTTGTCGAATAAATAGGACAAAAGAAAGAAGGGCTGCAGCAGACAGAAAAAGAACGGGAGCTGACAGCCACGGCCACCTGATGCCGCCTTCAACTAGGACAATCATTGCTGTACTTATAGATGCAAATAACAGGAAAGCGCCTGTGTAGTCAATCGAATGCTTTTTCCGCTCCACATCCTCATGCAAATACAGCACCAATCCAGCGATCGCCAATAATCCAAGCGGAATGTTAATCCAAAACACAAAGCGCCAGCTGACGAATTGGACAAGCAATCCCCCTATTGCCGGACCCATGATGGCAGAGATTCCCCAGACACTCGATAAATAACCTTGGATCTTTGCACGTTCTTCCTTCGAATAAATGTCCCCGACAATCGTTGATGCTACCGGCATTACAGCACCTGCACCAAACCCTTGGACAAATCTCGCAGCAATCAGCCATTCCATAGAATTTACCAGCCCGCACAAAATCGAGCCGACTAAAAAAACGGAAATGCCAAAGATCAAAACTGGCTTTCTTCCGAATAAATCCGAAAGCTTGCCATATATTAAAACCGTCACGGCATTCATCAGCAAATAGGAAGAAAAAATCCAGCTGTAAAGAGAAAAGCCCCCAAGTTCGCCTACAATTGCCGGCATCGCAGTGGATACAATCGTTGCCTCAATTGCTGCCATAAACATTGCAAGCATAACAGCCGCGAGAACGAAGGGGCGCTTCATATTGGATGATTGTTTCTTGATTTGTTCTTTTTCAAGCACTGCCTGAGTCATAAGAATCCCCTCCCGTTAAACAGTAAATAAGAAAAGCGCAAGCGCCCGTTTAGCGCAGGCAGACAGATAAGGATCCGAGGAGCCTGAGCGATTCCGCTTGCCATCTAAGCGCAAAATTTTATCCTTTCTTATTTTCAAAAAAAAGAAGGAGGCAGGCATGCTCTCCTTCTCTCACCATTATCTGTCTTTGATGTTTATTTGGTTTTTCAGTTCTTTAAGAATTGCCCGTCTTGTCAAAATCCCTTCAAACACGCCTTCCGCGTCTACTACGCAGACAAAAGAGTGGTCGATGACCAAATCTAACCCTTTGGAAAGAGGATCATTCAACAAGAGACGCGGAATATCAGAGTTCATCGCTTCTTCTACTTTCATTTCCTCAAGCTTTTCAAATTCAATTCTTTGGAGACCAAGAATCGCATCCATCATCATATTAGTGCCGAGCAGTCCGTGAAGCTTGAAAAAAGGATCAAGCACAGGCACCGCTGTATACCCCGTTTTTGTCAGAACAAGCAGGGCGTGCTCAAGATTATTCCCCACCTGCACATGCGCAACTTTATCTGCTGGAATCATATACTCTTCTATTGTTGATTCATTTAATAATTTGGTTGTATGTAGACTAATCAATTTGTTCTTCCTCTCTAAAAAAGTTCAGACCGAACAATAATACCCCTTCATGTCTTTTTTGAAACATCCCTTTATATTTTACCACAAAGAGCCTAAGAAATGCGGAGCCGGCTGTTTAGCTATTATACACAGCAAGTGATTTCAATTCTTTTAGATACTTACTGAGTAAATCCTTTAATTTTCCGAATTTATTCCTGAGCTCTTTCCCGTATAATTCCAAGAATTTACCCACAGTTTTAGTGCAAAGAGTCTGACCGACAACCAATCCTCTTTAAAAGAAAGCGCATACAGACAAAACTATACCACAAAAAAAGATACTCTAACGCAGAGTATCAAACATATGTACCTTTATAGTTCAAATCTGATTCGGTCATACAGGCTTACCAGCTTCTGATACGTTGCGTTATCTGTTTGTTTAGTCCCGCTCTCGATGTCATAAATTTCGCTGCTGATCAGCTCGAGAGCATATTGCTGTTTAAGTAAAAGCTCCACTAAAAATTTTTGATCGTCTGATGAGAGTATTTCAACTGCAGAATTCATTTTTTATTGCCCCCTTATGATTTAGAGTAATCAATTTTTGAGTGTTGCGTCAACCGCAAATTCCGACACTTTCTTCACTTAGTGAATCGATTGGCATAGCTGAATGCTGTATATGAATCAGGCTTTATTTTTGCTTCAATTCCCATAGCCTGTATTCTGCCTGTCATCTCCTGAATCAGGTCTTTGGTCAGTCCTTTTCTCCCAATATCAAGGTGAATTTCAAACATCAAATCTGCCCCTTCATCTGAATAAGGAATCAGAATTTCTGCCAGTTCTGCGAGATAGTTTGTTGTAAAAGCGTAAGCCAGCTCCTGACTTAATGTTGTTTCCATTGATATTTTTTCATGCAGGCTGTTAATCGGCCTTGGGATAACCATATTTTTCAAGCAGCCCCATGCCCCTTTGCCAATGCGGTGCACATGGACAGCAGTAATAAACTTCGTATCAAACTGGTGTACTTGAGAATCTG
Source organism: Peribacillus frigoritolerans (assembly GCF_004358755.1). Lineage (GTDB taxonomy): Bacteria > Bacillota > Bacilli > Bacillales > Bacillaceae > Bacillus_P. The sequence continues at coordinate 252,210 of NZ_SMZY01000002.1, forward strand.
TTCCAATGGACAATATATATTCAGCACGCGGATCATTTGAAATGAACGTTTTAATTCTTTTGATCATAGCTTCAAATGACATACTTCCTTCAGACACATTATAAAAGATAAAGTGATCAGTCATATGACAGCTCCTTTTAAGAAAAAAATACGGAATCAACATATTATATGCTTGGCTCCACCCAGTGTTGAGTAAAATTGGCGTAAATTTTATAGTATATTTTTTCCTCACAATGCCATTTTTAAACAAGCATCCGCAGGTTTAACTTTTCTCTTGCAAAGGAGCTTTTTTTCATCGACCTCTTTTCTTCCATTCCATTTAATGATAAGACGCCCGTTTCTCCATGAAAGTTTCCGATATTTTAAAAATCTTCAAAAAAAACTCTGATGAGGATTTTTTATCGCTGTTGGGGATTATATGTGGTTATTTCATGAAGCATGTTTTCAGGTTTGCACCATTCATCCGCTTAATCTCGCATAAAAAAAAAACAGCCAATAAACTTGGCTGCTTAACCTTTTTTCGTTTGAATATTACGCATATGATAATTGCAGTTGGAACACGAATAAATGACATTTTGATTGGACTGGGCAGTCAGTACCTCATCAAGAGGCCGCTGCTCATGACAATTTGGACAAATGACGCTTGGTTTCGTATTCATCAGTTCCCTCCTATTATTGGAGCAAATCAAAAATTTCAATTGCGATCATATCGATATTGTCAAATTGATAAGATTGAGGCTTTTCATCTTTTTGAAATACTTCTAATTCGAACGTATCGGTTTTATCAAAGTATTTAACACTGCAACGTTTTTCACCCTCCACTTCAAAGAAGCGCTGGTTGGGTTCATTTGAAGTCGCGTTTTCTTGCAGACTTTGAAGTCTAGTAATGATACCTAAAAGCTGTGACATTAGTATCACCTCCAACAGAGTGAGTCAACTTGAGGTCCGCCTTCGCCTCTAGTTTGTGCGTCCTTATTTATTCTATCCATCCATTTTAGCCTGAAAATAAGTCAGAATATTCGCATCTCCTTTACATTAAGAGTCTGCAAATTTAAAATGGTAGTGATGGGAGAAACCAATTTTTTTATCGATCACAAGGGGGTTTAAGATAAATGTCGCTTGTAACCAAAATTGATGAACGTTTAGCAATCATTGATAGTCATGATTTAGGGATGACGGGTCGGACAAGTTCCTATGTATTACTTGAAGAGGATATCACACTCTTTGAGCCTTCATCAAGTCCTTCTGTCCCGTATATTAAAAATGGGTTAAAGGAACTTGGCATAAAACTAGAAGATATATCCAATATCATCGTTACACACATCCACCTTGACCACGCTGGGGGCGCGGGTTTACTGCTTGAAAGCTGTCCAAATGCAAAAGTGATTGTCCATCCGAAAGGCGCAAAACATTTAATTAATCCTTCTCGTTTAATTGCAGGGGCAAAAGCTGTATACGGAGAAAAATTTGAAGAATTGTTCTCCCCGATTATACCGATTCCAGAGGACCGGATTTTAATAATGAATGACGGCGAGTCACTCAGGATCAGCCAGGATTCTGTTCTAACTTTTTATGATACACCTGGACATGCCAACCATCACTTCAGTATCCTTGACCATAAAAGCAACAGCATGTTCACTGGTGATACAATCGGAATTTTTTATCAGGAGCTGCTTTCTGACGGGCTTGAATTTTATTTGCCGTCTACTTCGCCTAATCAATTTAATCCGGAAGCAATGGAGAAGTCAGCTGCTTTTTATGAAAGCTTAAAATTAAATGCCCTTCATTTCAGTCATTACGGTGTCAGTCCGAATCCACAGCACGCCATAGACGCTATGAGACGATGGCTGCCGATCTTCCTGGAATGTGCACAAAAAGGCATGGAGCAGTCCAAACCATTCTCCTTAGAAAATGCGTCAGAACATGTTAAAATAGAGCTTCAAAATCAAGTTTTTTCTTATTTAGATGAGCAAGGAATCCCAAGGTCACACCGGGTGTATGACATATTAGCTTTAGATTTATCCGTCTGCGCCATGGGTCTGGCTGATGCTTTTTATAAGAAAAGCGCAAGCGTCCAAGCGCAGATAGACAAATAAGGATCTGGCCGAGGAGCCTGAGCGATTCCGCCCGCCATCGAAGCGCAAAATTTTATCCTTTCTTATCTTATAAAAAATGAAATCCAGTACTTAAAGGAGTTTTTATGTCACAGAGCAAACGTGTTGAAGTCTACACACAGCCTGACTGCCCGCCATGTCAGATTGTCAAGCAATTTTTAGATCATCACAAGATTGAATATAAGGTATTTGACGTTTCTAAAGACGCCAATGCCAGAAGCAAAATGATAAACGAATTGAAGTCTTATTCAACCCCTACTGTTACAGTTGATGGAGAAATTGCAGCAGGATTTGATCTGCAAAAGCTTGAAAAGCTGCTGGAAATTTCGTAAGACATATAAAAGCCGGCCACCTGAAATGGCCGGCTTTCTATATGCCTGCTGAACGCATCAGTCTTTTAGCAATTTCATCAAAATCCTCTTTTGAGATTCCCGGGGCAAATTCTTCGGGAATTTCGTTTAATTCAGGCATCGGATCTCCCGCAGGCATTCCGTCGAATACTTTCAGAGGCTGGCCATCTATAGGATGCGTGCCTTTCCAAATCTTATCAATGTCTCTATAATCCGTATCGCTGAATGTATATAACCGCAGATGCACCCCTTGATCTTCAAACTTTTTTGCATGGACAAATGCTTTATTATCAAGATTCGGAATTGGAAGCATCTTTCCCAGATCTACTCCTGTTATCACTTCGAGAGCTTTTGCATACACAACGACATGCACTCCTCCACGTAAGAGCAGGTAGCCAATCATCTCTCTTGCTACAGGATGCTCGGTCATTTCATAAACACGCATTTTATGTGTCCTTGCACCGCACTCCAAAAAGAAGTTATGCAGCAAATCAAGGACTAAGTTTCCGCTGTTGAACACGTTCTCTCACGTCCACGGTTTTCCCATGGAAACAAATGGATTTACGAAAAGATCCATTTTTCAGACTCAAAAAAACACAGGGGCAGCGATCCCTGTGTTTTACTCACCGTAATAGGCAAAATCCATTTGCTGATCTGGCTGGTAATAAGCAGTTAAAAAGTTCTTGGCTTTAAAATAAGATGTCCATAAAAACGAAAGATCCTGTTTATTTTGTAAAGGTTCAGCTTCATTTATATCTTCAAGAGTATTTGAGAAAAGCATGCTTACGTTGATTGCTGAATCATCTTCTTTTTTTTCTTCAGCTGCTTCTGCTTTGGGCTCTAGATCTGAATATTGAATGGAAGAAATTTTGTAGCTTCCGTCTTCCTCGGTAAATTCAACTGTTTCAAAATGATCCTCATAACTCACAGGTCCTTCGTCTTCAGCAGGGAAAAACTGATAAAGCTTCAGCTTGCTGTTCTCACTGCCGAACTTCATGGTTTCATCGTAATTAAAGAACGGAATGCCGTATGGTGTGAAATCACTGCCATACACAATATATTTTTCATTACCTTTGTGTACATTTTCTTTCATATATCCATCAATAAATTCATCTGTAAAGTAAGGATCCAATGTTTGTTCGATTTCTTCAAGGGAGCGCTCATTTTCCGTCAGAGTGAGCTGTATCTGCGCTGCTTCACGAGTCAGTTCAGCCGCGTCGTCTTTGTTAAACGATGACTGAGCAAAGCCTGCATGTCCAAAACCCAACAATAGAATAAGTGCGGCGAATGTGCTTGAAATGAATTTCATTTTTAATCCTCCCACCTTTTTTTCGTATCTTATGTCTTAGTCTCTAAATTTTATCAGACTAATTGTCGTTTCTGCTCCATTTTCATCCACAAAATACCATCATTTTCTGACAATTTCTCTTATATAATTCATTACCCTTATAAAAAAAGGATAATCCTGAAATTTCAAATCAATAAAAAAACAGCGGCAAATGCCGCTGTTTTTCACCAAGATCTTGTAAAGGCCAGATAGAAAACAAAGAGTAATAAGAACCCTAAAAAAAAGATCCATGTAAGAAAAACCGGGTTTCGAAGGTATGGATGCTTTTGAATCTTTTCATTAATTTGTGTATCCATTTCACTTCTTCTTGCATCTACCAATCTTCCCACGCTGATCGTATAGAGAAGTCCCCCCGCAACAATCATGAAAGCAACAATAGCAAGTGCCATCGTGAATTTATCCATTGTGTCACTCCTTTTAGTAAGAACAAGTACGAAGCAGATTTAGGATGCACTTGTGGTGTATCCGCTTTTCTTATTGTCCAGCTCCATCGCCTAACTCCTCGGCCAGAACGGATCCGCTTTTCTTATTAGAATGACACAACCAAAAGAAATTATTACAAAAGGGCTTCATTTTCGTAAAGGTAAGAGTACGGCAAATCCAAGAAAAGATAGTGCTGCTGATCGATTGGGTAGGAGAAGGTCCGGATGGTTTCGCCTGTTTCGATGTCGCTGTATAAATCGCTGAAAAATCCTTTTTTCCTTATTTGCATTTTCATAATATTTTCAAGAAAATACGGTCTCCAGCTCCAGTTTTTCATGTAATAGCCAGGCTGAAATTCCCATGCTCCGTCCAGTTTGAGAATATTTCCTGATTGCTGAAATCCGTCGCCGTCACAAATGTAGATTCGAAAGCAGCAGTCTGACAGCTGCTGTGATAGCTTTGTGATCAGTTCATCAAATTCAATTCCCGGTTTATTCTCTTTTGAAATCAGCACATGCACTTTTTGATGAAACGCTTCTGAGATTTCATAAAATTGCTGAAGCTTCTTTTTTTCATATTGGATAAATCCATGAAATTCCCGTGTCATTTTTTCTTTTATCATATATGGTTCAATAAATTCTTCTTTAGGAGTCTGAAGATAATCCCCTTGGAAGTAGCGGCCGCCATTTTTCCAGGCATATTGAAATTGAAAGTTGACTTCAATTTCTTCGTACAGAATGGTAGCCCCTATTTTCCTCGCCAGAAGAGAAATGGAGTACAAAACGTCATGATACGTCTGCAGGGGTGAAGTTAATCTGAGGGGCTGAATATCAATTTTCAGGATATTGGGCATCAGCATACCGATGCGGTCAAGATTGCTGCTTGCTTTTCCGACGTTGTCCACAGCTATTTTAATGCCGTATGTACGATAATAAGTGAATACGTGTGTCAGCTGACGAATGTCCCCTGTGAATGTGTGCTCTGTTATTTCTATAACGATCCTCTCAAGGTTGCCGCCTTTTTCTTTCCATGCAAATAATTGCTCAAGCAGGCTTTCTCCGTGATCAAGCATTAGTAAATTTGCATCACGGTTAAGGAAAATAAGCGTGTCATCGTTCGTTAAGAGAAAAGCATCAAGTGCCATATGTAAAATGTGATTATCTGCTTCTAGCCGGTATTCATCGGGAATGGATTCATCCTTAAAAAAAGGCCCTAAACTTTTCGTTTCCTCTTCCAGATGGATTCTCCCGAGTATTTCATACCCGATCACTTTTTGTTCGTCTGCGCTGAAAATGGCTTGATAGAACGGTTTTACGTGCTCTAAGTTTGTCATAATATCTAAAGGATCCATATATGCCATTCCCCACTTTCTCTCTCTGTTTTTGTATGATTATACCACATTTGGATAGATTCGAACGTGAAAGTAAAAATGGATTCTCCTGTAAAAAAGAGAATCCATCGGCATTAAGATATTAGAACGGATGCTGATTCAGCCACTGGCCGCCATCCATTGTAATGCACTCGCCATTTATATAGCCGGCTGCATCTGATAAGAGGAATGATGCAAGGGAAGCGATTTCCTCCGGCGTGCCTAACCGGCCGAGAGGTACACTTTGAAGCGTTCTTTTTGCAGCTTCTTCTGACTGCCAGAGTTTGTCTGCTCCGCCTGTTCTTTCAATCGGTCCAGGTGCGATAGCGTTAACGCGGATTCCATATTTCTTGCCCCACTCCACAGCAAGCGTTCTTGTCATGGACAGGACACCTGCCTTTGCTGCAGCAGAATGGATAACTCCCGCACCTGCGCCCCATGCATATGTAGCAACCATATTAAGGATGGCACCTTTCTGCTGTTTCTCAATCCAATACTTGCCGGCAGCACTGCTGCAGTAAAACGTACCATTCAGCACGATATTAATGACTGAGTTCCACCCATTAACTGAAAGCTGTTCAGCCGGACAAATAAAATTACCTGCTGCGTTATTAACAAGACCGTCAATACGTCCAAATGCTTCATCTGTTTTTCGGATCAATTCCTCAGACATTTCCGGTACTCGGACGTCCATTTGAAAGGGAATAATCTTTCCTTCCAATCCTTGCATCTCTTCCTTGGCAGCCTCTAATTTCTCAATCGTTCTGCCTGTAATCACCACATTTGCACCCTGTCTGGCAAAGCTTTCTGCCATCGCTTTACCCATCCCGCTTGAACCGCCTGTTACAATCAACACTTTATCCTTCATCAACAACACCCCCAAAATGAATGACCATTCATATTTTATCATATAATTCTTCTATTTTCTAACTATTTCAACTATTATTTAGTAATAGGACACGATTCGAATCTTCTATACGCTCAAATTCTTTAGATTCAATGGATTAAAATAGAAAGTTTGCGGAGGAGGACCAATGTGTCAAAAGATATTTCAAGAAGAGCCTTCCTTAAAGGGTTAGTCGGAACAATGGCAGGAACTTTGATTGCAAGCATCGGCGGCTACGTTTATGCAAGATATATTGAACCAAAACTCATTCAAACAAAAACAGTTGAAATTACAAGCAGTAAATTGCCGTCCTCTTTTGCTGGAACAAAAATTGTCCAATTCAGCGATACACATCTTAGCGGGGACTACCCGATCAGTCAGCTCGTTAAAATTGTGAACAAAATAAATCAGCTGTCCCCAGATCTTATTTTTTTCACGGGGGATCTTGTCGATAAGCCGAATCAATTTGGCTATTTGCATCAAATTGCACCAGTTCTAAAAAAATTGAAAGCAACGTTAGGGAAATTTGCCATCTACGGGAATCATGATCATGGGGGATATGGAACAGCTGTTTATGAAACAATCATGAAGGATTCGGATTTCAAACTGCTTAAAAATAATGGAGAAAGAATCTCTTTGCTTGATGGGGCTTCCATCTTTGTTGCAGGACTGGATGATATGATGCTTGGAAGACCTAACTTTGACCAGACGCTGCGCGGTGCTGACAGCACTCTCTATACCATTCTGCTTGCCCATGAACCAGACGCTGCCCTTGAGGCAAAAAAGTATGCTGTTGATCTTCAGTTATCAGGACATAGCCACGGCGGACAAGTCCAGCTTCCTTTATACGGCCCGCTCATCACACCTCCTTTTGCATCCATTTATACGGAAGGCCTATATGATCTGGATTCTATGAAGCTTTATGTGAACCGGGGACTTGGTACGACCAGGCTTCCTTATCGCTTTTTTTCAGTGCCGGAAATTACTGTTTTCACAATAATAAAAAGCTAAAAGGCGCAAGGTTAAGAACCTGCGCCTTTAGCTTTAAGATATGTCTGCTCAATTTCATCCGGAGGCAATGGCTTCGAAAAGAAAAACCCCTGTCCTTTTTGACAGTTTAATGCTTTTAGATGAGAGTATTGCTCCTTAGTTTCGATTCCTTCTGCAACCACTTCAAGTGAAAGGCTGTCTGCAAGATGAAGAATTGTTGTGATAATTGCTGCGTCCTTTTCATCTGTCATGACATCTTTGATAAACGATTGGTCGATTTTCAGGGAATCAATCGGAAATGTTTTAAGATAGCGAAGGGATGAGAAGCCCCGTCCAAAGTCATCGATGGAAATGGAAACACCAAGACGTTTTAACCTCTGCATGGTTTCCAGAGCTTCTTCCGGATTTTGCAGGGCACCCTCCGTAATTTCAAATTCGATTTGATGGGGCGGAATGTGATACGTCTGAAACAAAGATTGAATCATATCTGCCAGATAGTATTGCTGAAATTGCTTTGAAGACAGATTGATGGCAACTTTTACAGGACAGTGCCCCTTATGGTTCCATTCTGAAAGCTGTTTGCACACTTCTTCAATAATCCATTCACCTATCGGAATCATCAGACCTGATTCTTCCGCAACCGGAATAAATTCAGAAGGCGGAACAGAACCCAGCGCCCTGCTGTTCCATCTAAGCAATACTTCAAAGCTTTTTGTTTCCATCGTTTTTAAAGCAACCTGAGGCTGATATAACAGTGAAAATTCGCTGTTTTCAAGTGCTTGCCTGAGACCCGTTTCAATCGCAAGCAATCCGCGGGAATTCTGGTTCATTCCGGCGTGATAGATCTGAAAGCGGCCTCTTCCTCTTTGCTTGACGTCATACAAAGCCATATCTGCATTTGTAATCAGCTGAGCTTCTTCTCTTCCGTTTTCAGGATATAGGCTAATTCCGATGCTTGGGCTTATAAAATATACAAGGCCGCCAAGATGAATTGGTTCGGCAAATACGTCAAGAATCTGCTGTGCATACTGTTCCGCCAAGGACTTGCCCGCATTTTTGAACAGGAGGATAAATTCGTCTCCTCCTTGCCTGTACACTTTATATGATGGTATTTCAAGCGACTGCAGACGGATACTGACTTCTTTAAGGAGCAGATCGCCAATCGAGTGTCCCATTGTATCATTCAGCATTTTAAAGCGGTCAAGGTCGATATACATAAGTGCCAGTTCCCGGGTGGTATGGTCTTCAAGCAGTCTGTCCAGATCCTTTTTTAACGCTGTCCGGTTTAACAGGCCTGTAAGCGAATCATGATAGGCCATATGCTTAATCAGGGAATGATGGCGTTTTTGCTCAGATGTGTCCTTAGCGATTAAATAAATACCCTGTATATGGCTGTTTAAGATAATTGGAATGGTCTTAACATGAAGATGCACTTCCTGATTTTTCATCTTGAGCTTTGATTCGTCCTCCACTGCTCTTCCCTTAACTGCCTGCGAAAACAGGGAAGCGATCTTCTCCCTGTCCTCTGCAAACAAGTCAAAAACGGACTTGCCGATGAGCGAAATCGTGAACGCTTTTGTTAAATCGATTGCTGCCGGATTGGCTGAGACAATTGTCCCATTTAAATCCAATGAAAAGATGCTGTCTATATTATGATCAAACAGTGATTTGTATCTCTGCTGACTTTCAATCAGCTTCTTCTTTTCTGACATCCTTTCAGAAATATCGCGGGTGACGGAAATAATGTAAATGACATCTCCCTTTTCATTCATTATCGGGGTAAGAACAGATTCACCGAAAATGACGGACCCATCGATGAGCTGCACTTGATCCTGATAGGAGAACGGCTGCTTTGTCTGCATGACGACCCTGTACATTTCGAGCAAATGATCGGCCACTTTCTTATCCATTACATCTGACAAAGATACACCTTCATAGCCTTCCCCAAGCCCTGCATGCTTCACGCCTTCCTCATTTACAAAAACATAGCGCACTTGGTCCTGATCAACCTTCATTAAAAATACGAGGTCTTTTATATGTTCTAAAATGATCGTAAAAATAATCGATTCGATTTTTTCAATATATATCTCTGACTGAAAGTCTTCTATGATTGCTTTCTTTAATTTGTTCATAAACCCTCGTCCTACTTTTATCTCATTTTTCCTAATAGTAACACAAGGAGTTCTTTAAAACCTCCCTCTTTTTTTTATCAGAAAAAAGAGTGCTGTTTAAGCACCCTTAATCATTATTCTTCGTCTTCTGATACCCTGTATGAAAGCTGTGCAAGGATTGCCTGGCTGTCGATTTCAGGTTCATCAGCTAGTCTTGAGACATATTGATAGTTCCCGGAAGGATCTTGCTCCCGCGCTTTTACATTGTCTGTCAGCATGATGGACAAGAGGTTTGAAATTCTTGATTTTATGCTGCCGTCAAAAACAGGAAAGAGAATTTCGACACGCTTTTCCATATTTCTGGTCATCATGTCTGCAGATGAAAGGAACATTTTCTCTTCTCCGTTATGATGAAAATAATAGATTCTGCTGTGCTCAAGAAACCTGCCTACAATGCTCCGCACTTTAATATTTTCGCTGATGCCTTTAATACCCGGTCTTAAACAGCAGGTGCCTCTTACAATCAAGTTTATATTCACACCTGCATTTGATGCTTCATAAAGCTTCATGATAATGACTTTGTCTGTAAGTGAATTCATCTTGGCAATGATTCTGCCATTTCCGTGGTGCTTGTGATAATCAATCTCATGATCGACAAGCTCTAAAAAGTCGCTGCGTATGTCAAACGGGGCTACAGAAATATGGTGAAATTCCGGTTTTTCAGTATAACCGCTCAAATAATTAAAGAAGTTGGTGGCATCAATTCCGTACTTATGGTTGGAAGTGATTAAACTCATATCCGTGTAAATTTTTGCAGTCTGATCATTGTAATTGCCTGTTCCTAAGTGGACAAACCGCTCAATTCGGCTGTTTTTCCGTCTTACAACCAGTGTAATCTTGCTGTGTGTTTTTAAGTAGGTCATTCCGTAAATCACATGGCAGCCTGCTTTTTCAAGCTCTTTTGCCCATTGGACATTATTCTCTTCATCAAAGCGAGCCTTCAGTTCAACAAGCACGGTCACCTGCTTACCTTTTTCCGCTGCACGCTTCAGGGCCTCAATAACAGGCGAACCCCCGCTTACTCTATAGAGAGTCTGCTTGATAGCAAGGACATCCGGATCATCTGCAGCATCCAAAACAAAATCAATAACAGGCTCAAATGATTCATATGGATGATGCAAAAATAAATCCTGAGCAGCAGCAACTTCAAAGATATCATCATTTGAGGATAAGTCCTTCGGAGGCTGGGGGATGAATGTTTCATATGTAAGATGATCAAATTTTGTACTTAGCTCTTTATAAAAACCAAATAAAAAAGTAAAGTCAAGCGGCCCGTCAATCTCATAAACATCATTTTTATGAATTTCTAATTCTTCCAGAAGATAGGACATCATTTGAGAATCATAGAAATCCTTTCTCACTTCAAGTCGGACGGCAGCTCCCCATTTTCTTTTCTTCAATTCCTTTTCAATTTCCTTAAGAAGGTCCCTGGCGCCTTCTTCATGGATCGTCATATCCGCATTGCGCGTGATTCTGAACGGGGTGACGGAAAGCACGTCAAATCCGTGAAATAGTTTATAAATATAATAGGCAATAATATCTTCCAGAAGAACATATTCATGTCCTCCTTCAGGCGGAGAAATGGAAACGAAGCGTTCTAATACAGCAGGCACTTGAACGATAGCGGTTTTCGTGCGGTATTCAATTGATTCGTTTTGATCTTCGAGTTTAATGACAAGGTTGAGGCTCTTGTTCAGCAGCATCGGAAAGGGACGATATGCATCAACAGCCATTGGGGTAAGAACAGGAAAGATATGTTCGTCAAAATACTGCTCTATGATCTTTTTTTGGTGAGGAGATAAACTTCTGACGGTTGCAAACGCAACGCCTTCTTTTTTTAAAGCAGGCACGATCATCTCGTTGAATGTGCGTGTTTGCAGCTCTACAAGTGAATGATTCTGTTCGGCTATTTGCGACAGCTGCTGCTTTGGGGTAAGTCCTGCTTTGTTTTCAGGCTTACTGAAGCCTGCTTTCACCTGGTCCTTAAGCCCTGCGACCCGGACCATGAAAAATTCGTCTAAATTAGAGCTGAAAATCGCGAGGAACTTCAGCCGTTCAAGCAGGGGATTTCGTTCATCAATGGCCTCTTCTAATACTCGTTTATTAAAAGCAAGCCAGCTTAATTCGCGGTTGTTGTAATAAAGAGGGTTACCAAGCAATATCTGATCGATGTTTACTGTGCTCATGTAAAAAGTCACCCTTTTAAATTAGTCATTTGGATTCACCTGTTATGATAGCACTTTAAAGAAAGGGAGATGTAAATTTATTGTAAATATTGTATGTGGTTTTTGTAAAAATAAGATCAAGAAAAGTACTGATTTTGCTGAATCAGCCAGATTGAATCGTACGCGACAATTTTTGTGATTTCAATCTGGCCAGTGAATGCGGCTCTCAGCTTTTCTGAAAATGAAACACAATGTTTTTCTTTAAGATCTTTTCTAAATTCTTTTTTTGCTTCTCTGCCTGGTATTGCTCAGGACTGTAATTCCCATCACAAACGACAGTGTATTTTACACGATCATGATCTTCTTCAAGTTTCAGCGCATTAATGATATTTCTTCTCGTTGCATTTAAGCTGTACGCGAGCTTAATGATCGCGCCAAGCAGCATCATATTCCTCTGTTCCACTTTAGAGAACCAGTGTTTATATGGCGCACCATATTGCTTAAACGCTGATTTGCTTTTAAAAGAAGCAATCAGTGCGAGCTGCAGCCGTTCCTTGTGAAGAAGTCCGTCGATTGTCCGGTTGGCAATTAAATAAAATGTATGCTGGCTGCTGGATTCAGAATCAATGTACTGGCCAAGATTATAGACAAATGATGCTCTTCTGATTAAGATAATATCGTCATCTGACGAGGAAAGCAGTCCTTTTTCAGCAAGGTCTTTATACAGCTTTATCGCGATCTTGGTTACATACTGAACATGATGAAGGTCGATATCATAATCACTGAGCAGCTCATGAAAGCTTTCTTCAATAACACTGGGGAATATGGCCGAGCCAGTTCCCTTCCTCAAGTCTTCATAAAAAACACCGTCTCTCAGTCCTTTTCTGCTTAAAATAAAATTGTCGGCACGGACGATTTCATACAGTGCTGTAAAAACATGAGCAGCAGGGATGATTGTATCCGCACGGTCTTTTGACAATCCGTCTGCTCTTTGCAGTTCATGCAGCGATAAAGTAGATAAAAAGTGCTGAACATCTGTCAGATTTCTATGAGTCATTTCATAAAGGTGAACCCCTGCAAGCGGATATTCCTGCATGGCCTGATGAATTTGCACGATGTTCCTGGCACTGCCCCCGATTGCTATAATCGGCAATTCTTTATTTGAGAGCCATGGAAGCGTATGAAATTCCCTCGAGAGGAACTGCTTTAAATCATCCACTTCTTTCTCAGTCGGAATTTCCTGTTTCACAAAATATTTTTTAAGGGAAAGAGCGCCAAACGGAAAACTGTGATAATGAATCAGTTTTCTATTTTCAAAATATGTAATTTCTGTGCTTCCCCCGCCGATGTCAATTGTAATTCCGCTGCTGATCTGAGTGGAATTGACAACAGCCAAAAAGCCGTAATAGGCTTCCTCATATTCAGACAGAATGCGGATTGAAAAATCTGTTTCTTGTTGCACCTTCTCCAAAATGGCTTCTCTATTTTCTGACTGTCTGATTGTTGCAGTGGCAACACATTTTACGTTTTTCAGGTCATGATGTCTTGTCACTTCCTGAAAACTGTGAAGAGCTGAAACTAAAACGCTGATTCCTTCGTCATTTAAGAAGGAGTCATCATTTAAATAATTTCGGAGCCGTGCGGCAATTTTCACATTCTCAATTTCTTTTAAACGCTGACTTTTATCTCTCTGGTAGATAACGAGCCTCATTGTATTTGAACCAATATCGATGATTGCATATTTTTCTTTAATCAAATTCGTTCAACTCCTCTGAATATACAAAAAATTATACCACAGCATGCCAATTCTCATCTATTCGGACGGGGCAACAAACACCCTGTTCAGACATAAGCTGTAGCACAGTCAGTCAAAATTATGGTAAAGCGGTGAGTTGTCTATGGTCCATCTAGTAAAACCAGGTGAAACTCTGAACACAATTGCGCTCAACTACCGGGTCAGCCCTGCTGTTCTAATCAGAGTCAATCATCTGACTGATCCAAATGTGCTGCTCGTCGGACAGCCAATTATTATTCCGGGTCTGCCCGAACCTGCTTCTATCCCGTATACAATTTCAGTCTCAGTCGGCAAGAGAACGCTGACTCTTTATAACAGCGGACAAGTAATGAAGGTTTACCCGATCGCTGTAGGGAAAATAGTAAGCGGAACACCCATCGGCGATTATGTCATTGTCAACCGGGAACCGAACCCGGGCGGCCCTTTCGGAGTGCTCTGGCTGAGTCTGTCTAAAATTCACTACGGCATTCACGGAACAAATGATCCAAGCTCCATCGGCAAAGCAGTTTCAAGGGGATGCATCCGAATGCAAAACCGGGATGTGCTTGAACTGGGGTCGATTGTTCCAAACGGTACAAGGGTTATCATAAGACCTAATTAAGAATCAGCCATTTTTTTACAAAAACTTCATATTAATATAAACTTTTTTCTATTATAATAACTACTGTGACCGATACCCTGCAAAATAAGGAGCTGTGTGATGAAAATCTTTGAAAATAGAAATTTTGTGAAGCTCTTTTTTGCTGCTTTGGCATCACAAATGGGCACGACAATCGGTAATATGGCTTTTGCCTTTTATTTGCTGGACCGATTCAGCCATCAGCCCTCTTTTGCAACAATGGCTGAGCTCATGTATTCCCTTCCGACTCTATTTGTTTTCTTCTTAGTCGGTGTCGTAGCTGACAGGTTTGACCGGAAAAAAGTAGCTGAAAATTGTGATTGGATCAGAGCTTTTCTTACCGTCCTTCTTTTTGGCTCATTATTCTTAAATTCCATTCCGCTCGTGTTTTTCTTATTATTCCTGCGGAGTGCGGTTACGAAGTTTTTTTATCCTGCAGAAGCAAGTCTTGTACAGAGTATTTTGAACAAAGATCAATATGCCCAGGCAGCAGGCCTGAATCAGATGCTGTTCAGTATTTTCATGGTATTTGGTGTCGGACTCGGAGCTCTGGCCTATAAAACGATCGGACTGCAGGGAGCTGTAGCTGTTGATTTTTTCAGTTTTGTCATCTCTGCCGTTCTGATACGCAGATGCAAAATCCCGATGGAAGCAAGGCTGCCAAATGGAAAAATAAAATGGAAAGATTTCAGCATCGGGGCCTCTTACAGAGACTTCAAAGATGGAATCCTTTATATTGCCAGAAATAAATTATTAGCATCTCTGATTTTCGGATTTTTTGTGTTTGGATTTGTAAACGGAGCATTTGCCATATTGCCAATCTTTACGATGAAGTATGAGCTGTCACCTGATAACTACGAAAAATACGCTTCATACTTTGCGATTTCACTTGGAATCGGACTTCTTGCCGGAAGCGGAATCGGGACGTTCATTTCCTCTAAAATCAAACCGCATCAGATGATGATTTATCCGATTTTCCTGAGCGGCATTTTGATATACATATTAGGTTTGACAGATCATACGGGTATCTTTTTAGCTGTTGTTTTTATGATTGGGACATGCATTGGTCCTATAAATATAGCCATTGGCGGCTGGATGCCGAAAATTGTGCACCCTAAGCTGATGGGCCGGGTCAGCGGCTGGATTGATCCTCTCATGATGTTTGCACAATCGATCACCCTCGGGATGATAGCCATACTTTTCCCGAAAATCATCAGCAATGTTGAGTATCTCTATTACGGAATGGCGACCGTAATTCTTCTTGTCTTCCTTTTTTACGCATTTACCCTGCCGAAGCTGAGCAGGGAGCTTGAATATTCAGAGGCTAAGAGACCGCATCTCGCTTCAAACAGGAAAGGACAAGTTCATATCTCTTAACCTCCAATAAGATAAGTGCAAGCGACCGTTTAGCTCAGGCATGGCAGATCCTTTCTGTCCGAGGAGCCTGAGCGATCCCGCTGCCATTGATGCGAATATTTTATCCTTTCTTATCTCTCAAAAAAGACAGCGCGCGCTGTCTTTTTTGATTCCCCTCTTTTACCTTTTTAAACTAAAACCTGTTAAATTTTCGGATAAATGGCCGATATAATTGAGGAAGTCTGACTTTAAAGGTTGTGGCACTGTTTGAACACATATAAAGATTTCTTAAAAAAACTCCTGGTTAATTATTTTATTGGATCTTTCATCGCTGTTTTTGGAATCGGCTCTTTATTCATGTTTTCCACTTTAGTCATCACTGCTTTTGAAATAGGCATTCTGGTATTTATATTATGTATATCCATTGTTTGCATGGGGCTTTGTGAATGGTTTGCATTCAGAAAGCATATAGATCCCATCAAGCGGGTATTTAAAAATGGAGATCTTTCCATTGAAGCCATCGAGAATGCATTCAGACAAACACATCGCTTTCCACTGCTTACGGTTTACCGGATTTTCGGACCCCATCTTTTCGGTCTATCAATTCCCGCCGTCTTAATGGCAGCATTGTTTATCCGGTATGATTTGCTCAGTCTGCCGCTTTACTATACTCTTCTGGCGTCAGTGGGAGCTGTCCTGATTGCCGGAATGCACAGCATCATTGAGTTTTTCTTATCTTCAAAAGCGGTTAAGCCTATGCTGATCAATCTTCGGAACAAAGCGCTGATGCTCCACGGTGCAGATTTAACATCAGAAGCGGAAATCCATATATCCATTCAGCAGAAGGTGCTGTACAGCGCGATTTATATTGGGGTCTTTCCCCTTCTCTTATTTACATTGGCCACACAAATTCGTTTTCAGGAAAATGCCGTTCCGCTTTTATCTGAATATTGGAGCTGGGCCATTTTAATCTTAATGGTGTCTGTCTTGTTCGCAGTGTTCGGTGCATTTTTATTGTTTAAAAATATATCGGAACCAATTGAAAAGCTCCAGGATGGCATGTCAGAGGTTGAGCAGGGGATCCTTTCCTACAGAAATGAAGTGTATTCTGATGAATTTTCGAAATTGATCGCAGGCTTTAATAAAATGATCCGCGGACTTAGAGAAAGAGATCAGATTAACAGTCAGCTTCTTGAAAGCCTGTATACAACGCTAGCATTGGCACTCGATGCAAGAGATCCTTATACAGCCGGCCATTCAGTCCGCGTAGCGGAGTATTCCGTATTAATCGGCAGAGAAGCAGGATTATGTGAAGAGAGCCTGGACACCCTCCGGAAATCCGCCCTGCTCCACGATATAGGCAAAATTGGCATAAGGGACAGCATTCTGCTTAAGGAAGGACGGCTGACACACGCGGAATTCGAAGAAATTAAGAAGCATCCGGTCATTGGAGCCGGCATCTTATCGAATGTGCAGCCTGGCGAAATGATGGAGCCGCTCATCCCCGGTGTGAAGTACCATCATGAACGCTATGACGGCATGGGGTATCCTGAAGGACTGACGGGCACTGACATTCCATTATACGGGAGAATTATGGCCGTTGCGGATGCCTATGATGCCATGACATCTGACCGCCCCTACAGACGCGGCATGGCGCCTGAAAAAGCGATGTCCATTATCAAGGAAGGAAAAGGCACCCAATGGGATCCGGTGTTTGCAGAACTATTTCTGAATGTATTGAACGGCCAAAACGGTGAAGAATCAAAATCAGTATAAGCGGTTTGGGGGAGACATCCGCTTATACTGAACGATCTTATCCCTTTCTTTATTATGATCATCCAGTTCATGCACTTTTTTCGAATAAGTTGCATTTTACACATGAAAACGTATAATTTAGAGTAAGCATAAATAACCAGCAAAGGAGAGAAAGAATGGACGATCATAATCGAAACCAGCCATTGAAGCCGACAACTGAAAATATTGCCAAAGCGATTTATATTGTGAACCGCCATGCAAAAACAGCTCCGGACCCTAAGTTTTTATATACGCTTAAAAAGCGTGCACTTCATAAACTGCTGAGTGAGGGAAAGGCAAAAAAGGAAGGTCTCCACTTTTCCAATAATCCCAGAAACAGCAAACAGCAATCAGATGTACTTGTCTCTGCAGGAGAATATTATTTTCATATGCCTCCCACAAAAGAAGACTTCGAAAACCTCCCACATCTTGGTTCACTGAATCAAACATACCGGAACCCAAAAATACATTTATCTTTAGCAAAAGCTAAAGCGCTGCTGCAGCAATATGTTGGCATAAGGGAATCAACGCCTGCTGGATCAGCTCCTAATAAACCTTCTCCTACATACAAAAAACCAGTCTTTAAACGTTTAGGCGAAAGCTACTGACCGTTACGGAATAAGAGCATGATCCATTTTGGACCATGCTCTTTTCCCTGTTATCCGGCATCTATCCTATTCGCTGAAAAACTCCTCAACCAGGCGTTTGTATACGAAGAAAAAACTCGGAACCTCTTTAGGTTCAAGGTTCTTAAAAAGGTTTTCGGCAATTGAACGGTGATACCATGCCTGTTTGTCTTTGCCGCGGTTAAACATTCTCCAGATATCATCTCCATGCTTCTTGTGTTCCTTCATAAGGCTTTCAAGGTTATCCAGTTTATCTGCCGCTAAAACCGCTTTTTCCTCAGCGCGGGCATGCAGGGCCGAATGTATGGTGTGCTGCTTCCTTTCTTCCCATTTCAATGATTTATCTTCGGTATTAAAAGCAACAAGAGAGGCAACATCCGCACCAAACAACTCTTTTATTTGCTGGAGTGATGTTTCCGTATCCTCTACTGTATCGTGCAAGAATCCAGCTGCAACAACCTCTTCTCTGAAATCAGCTTTAAAGAGAATGAGCGCTGTGTTCTCCACGTGTGTGAAGTATGGACCTCCGTTAAGTCTCCGGACCTGCCCTTCATGGGCGGCTTCTGCAAATCGTTTTGCTCTATCTGTTAGATTCATTTTGATCACCTGCTATTTTTAAAGAATATATTGATCAATCTTAGTAACCAGTTCAGCAATCTCAGGCTTGCTGACTTGTGCATCGGCTCCTACTTTTTGACCCTTATGTTTCAAGTCGTTTGTGATTAAAGACGAAAAGATGATAACCGGCAGGATGGCGAGCTTATTATTTTCTTTCATTCGTTTCGTCAAATGATGGCCGTCCATTTGCGGCATTTCAATATCCGTAATCACAAGCTGAACTTCATCTTTCACTTCCTTGCCCTCTTCAGACAATGAATACAAATACTCGTATGCATCTTTTCCATTTTCAAAAAACTCAAGATTTACAAAGCCTGCCTCTTGCAAGGTATCATGAAGAAGACCTCTCAGTAAAGGAGAATCCTCCGCAATCACAATTCTTTTTGCAGAACGTTCCCGTGTTCCCATTTTTTTCACTTGATCAATATGAATGCCTGATTCGGGATTTAATTCCACCATCATTTTCTCAAAATCAGGCAGCAGAATCATCTCGCCCATCCATTTCACAACACCTGTTATTTGGCTTTCCAGCCCCTGATAAAGCCTGGATGGCTTTTCGATTAAACTCCATGAAATCCGGTGAATTTGTGTCACACTGTGAACATGAAAAATAACTTTTTGCTGATTAAACTCGGTTACAATCAGCTTATCTGAATGAGGATTTTCACTTTGATCAAGACCGAGCGCTTTTGCTGCATCGACGACTGGCAGTACTTCTCCCCTAAGCTCAGTGATTCCTTCCACATTTGGATGAGCATGGGGAACCTTTGTGATGCTTTGGAGCTGGATAATTTCTTTTACTTTTATCACATTAATGCCAAATTTCAGCCCTGCCACTGTAAATTCGACGATTTCAAGTTCATTTGTTCCGCTTTCTAATAAAATCTCGGTTTGCTGCATTGTATTCTTCCTCTCTCCGTAAAAAATAACCCATATAGGTTTATTATCGGACTGTCTTCTTTTTTATAAAGGAAACCAGATAAAAAGCTTGAGACGGGTCTCAAGCTTTTTCTTAGAGAGTGTGTTTGCATTGAATGATAATTTTTTTCATCTGCAAGTCCTGCAGAGTCAGCTCCCCAGCGGCTCCTTGTCATGGGATATTACATAAGCATCTCACCCATAAATAGAACAAAGGCATTGATAATGGATTTTGCTATCTATCTTCATGCGGAACGAATGAATGAACAATCAGACCAATTAAAGCAAGGACCATCAGAGATCCAATGGCAATTCGGCTTGCGATATCGCCGTAATCTGCCAGTACAAGCGTAATTGTCCCGTACAGTAGGGGTCCTGCAATAGATGAGACTTTGCCGGAAAAAGCAAAAAGTCCAAAAAATTGACCTCTCTTCTCTTTTGGAGTCAATTCAACAATAAAAGTTCTGGATGTAACCCACATTGAACCAAGGGATACACCAAATAAACTTCCCGCTATCCAGAACATCAGCGGATTGACAGCAAATGCCGCGAAAGCAAGAGCTATCAGGAGTATAACTGCCACAAGCGTAATGCTTCTTTTCGTCCCGATTGACTTTGTAATATAACCAAAAACAAATGATCCTGCGATGCTTGCAACTGTAGAGACGAGATAGAGAAGGATAAACTCGCCTGATGAAAAACCGACAATAGCTTTTGAATAAATTGCCATCATTGTTATGGCTGTGGCAATCGCATCGTTTAAAAAGAAGTAAGCAATCATGAACAAAAACGCAGCCCTATGTGTACGTATATCTTTAAATGTTTGATAAATTTCCTTATAGCCGCTTATGAAAGAAGACTTTTTCTGTTCCTGCAAAATCGGCTCTTCTTTTACAAAAAGAAATAATGGCAGTGAAAAAAGAAGAAACATCAGAGCTGTCGGAATGAAAGCATGATGATAGCCCGAGTCTTCGATAAAAGGATACACTGTTAATCCAACCAGCGTTCCTACATAACCAACCGCAACTCCAAAACCTGAAATTAATGGAATTTCTTTCTGTGTTCCTAGATCCGATATCATGGAATCGTAGAAAATCAAACTTGAATGGTAAAAAAATTTCGCAATGATAAACAGCAAAATAACAAACACTAATGCCAGGGGAAGGCCAAATATGGTCTGGGAAAAATGTGTCATAGCGAAGACTCCCATTAATATGGTGCAGGCAACTGTTATTAGGGTGAATGGAAGAATATATCGTTTTTTTCTGCCCGATCTGTCAATCATCACGCCGAACAGCGGTGAAAAAAGAACAAGGAAAAAGCTTGCAGCAGCATTGGCGTACGAGATAAATGTGCTTGCTATTTGATCGAGGCGTTCGTTTTCACCGATCACTTCCTGAAGATAAAAAGGAAAAAAGATGGTCGTAATGTTTGAAGAAAAAATGGTGTTGGCAAAATCATAAAGCGCCCATGACAGGATCGGAAGGGAAAAATAAAGATGCCATGCTCTCTGCTGTTTTTTTAACGCATCCGGCTGTTGATCTATTTGGGCCATATAAGTTCCCCCATACTTTTAATTAGTTTTATTCCCATATAAATTCTTTACCTGAACTGGAACTCCCTGCTTATTTACAAATATTTAACACCAGCGCGGGTACAGCCTAAAAATAACAAATAAAGATAATGCACAAAGTCTCCCGGCTTGATATAATGCTATATGTGAATCGGCGTTTGCCGATTGTACGGGTTGGGTCGAGGGTTACTTTACAAGGAAGGTTTTAAAAATTGCATAAGTACTTTCAGCTTAAGCAACATGACACGACGGTCAAAAAAGAGCTGCTTGCAGGAATGGTTTCCTTCTTTACCATTGTGTACATTGTTGTCGTAAATGGAGCGATTCTCGCTGACGCCGGCATTCCGATTGAAGCAGGAATCATTGCAACCATCTTAACTTCATTTGCAGGATGCATTTTGATGGGCTTTATCGGCAATACTCCCATCATTCTAGTTCCTGGAATGGGTGTTAATGCATTATTTACGTACACAATCTGCGGATCGATGGGACTTTCATGGCAAGAAGGACTTGCAGTTGTCTTTATATCCGGCATTCTTTTTGCCATCGTTGCGTTTACAAAGCTCTCAGGCATTATCAGCGCTTCTATTCCAAATTCGCTGAAAGAAGCCATTACTGTTGGAATCGGTATTTTCCTTACATTCATTGGTCTTCAAAAAGGCGGCATTGTAACAGGCAGCGACACGACATTTGTTAAATTGGGCGACTTTACAGATCCCCATGTGATTGTCACACTGATCACCCTGCTTATTACGATTACTTTGTTTGCGCGAAACATTCCAGGCAATTTCTTAATCAGCATTCTGCTTGGTACAGCCATTGCTGCAGGGTTCGGTTTGATTAACAGCACACAAGGTCCTGCATCTGCATTTTCAATGGGTTCTTATTTTGAAATCTTCGGTGCGATGTCTTTTGAAAAAATAGCGGATCTCGCCTTTTGGACAGCGACTTTTTCATTGACGATGGTCATCGTTTTTGAAAATATCGGACTTGTTCACGGGCATGTTAACATGATAAACAGACCTGACAGATACATTGGCTCGCTTCGGGCAAATGCGATATCTGCCATTACAGCAGGACTATTCGGCACAAGCCCCACTGTGAGCACAGTGGAAACAGCAGCTGGAATTTCAGCAGGGGGCAGAACAGGCTTAACAGCAATAACAACCGGTTTGCTGTTTTTAAGTTCATTGTTCTTTTTGCCTTATATCAAAATGATTCCAGACAGTGCCATTGCTCCTATTCTCATTTTAATCGGCGGATTGATGATTCAGAATATCCAAAACATCGATTTGAAAGATTTTACGGAAAGCTTTCCGGCATTCCTGATTATCGCGCTCATTCCACTCACGTACAGCATTGTTGATGGAATGGCTTTTGGATTTATTGCTTACCCGATTTTAAAACTGGTCATGAAGCGGACAAGAGAAGTAGCGCTGCCTTTATACGTCATTGCGCTTTTGTTTCTTGCAAACTTTATTACACATACAATATAGTAAGGCGGAAATCGTCCGCTGAATACAAGAAAACCGCTCAGGCAACTGAGCGGTTTTCTTCTGCTTATTTTTTAATTTTTATCAAGATCAAAACAGCACTGAACAAAAAAATCGCACCGGCAGCCGCGAGTGCCTGGATCAGAAAATCTGTCATGCTATCCCGGTGCTTTCGTTTTTTCCAGGAAGGCATCAATTTGAGCTTTATGATGGAGATCATGACCAATAAAATCCTCCATGTAGCTTGCAATCGTAAATGGATGATCGCCAATTTTAAAATGAAATTGAAGTTCTTCCCCTTCAAATTTCAATAAACCATCAACTGCTGCAGAGCGAACCTCCATAAATTCAGCAATAAGTTCATCCTTAGTTATCCCGCTTTTTGCATATTCCGCTGCCCTGTCATTCACACTCTGAAAATCAGGAAATGGATCCAGTACGGCATTTTCCTTAAGCTTACCAAGTCTCTGATCTAACGTAAAACGGTCCCAGGCAATCAAATGAGAAACGATTTCTGCAGCAGACCATTTTCCTTCTTGGATAGGCTGAAACCATTCTTCATTTCTCATTTGCTTTAAAGACAGGATCCAGGAATCAAAGCTGCTATAATGATTTTTCATTTCTTCCATTGTTTTCATAGAAATCCCCCCTATTCCTCACTTCTCCGCGAACGTACGTTTCTCCTTCCTTACTGAAACAAATGAAGACTGATTGTCACAGTTGTTCCTTTGCCAATCTCGCTTTCATATTCAACCGTGCCCTTCATTTCACGGATAAGCCGGTTCGTAATCATGGAACCAAGGCCAGTCCCCTTTGATTTTGTTGTATAAAACGGCAGGCCTAAATGCTGCAGTTCCTCTTCTGTCATTCCTTTTCCAGCATCTTTAATAACAATGATCACAGTGCCGTTCACATAATTTGTTTTTTTAGTAATTTGAATATCACCGCCGTCCTCCATGGCTTCTATTCCATTTTTAATCACATTCATTAATGATTGCTTCAAAAGTGCAATATCGCCATATACTGAACTTTTTTCTTCGCTTTCATAAGTTAAAGTCACATTTGAATAAGATCCCAGAGGTTTTAATAGCTCTATGATGTCTTCTAAAACTCCATCAATTTCTATTTTGGTCAATTCATGATGATGGGGCTTGGCAAGCTGTAAATAGTCTGTGATGATTTTATTCGTGCGGTCTAATTCATCCAGAATTAAAGGGGAAAATTTTCTTAAATTTTCATCCTTTGTATCCTGCTGGATATATTGAATAAAACCTCTGACCGTTGTAATTGGATTCCTGATTTCATGAGCAATGGCAGCTGCCATCTGACCGATTGTCGTCAGTTTATCGACATAAACCATCTCATCAAATTGTTTATTGGTTTTAATCAAGCTCTCAATAATAAAAATCATCGACATGTAGGAAAGATAAAACGCTAAAAAGTAAACCAAGTAAAATTGAAATTCCAGAAAATTTATATACGTATAGATGATTGTAATGTAGACGAGAAAATAGGTGCCTACTATAGCCGTCCCGCTTATGTACTTCATTTCTGTTTGAATAAAATACTTTCTGAACAATAACCCCATTACGTAAGCTGCCAGAGTGATGATAATCCCGATCAGGTAGAAGTCTCCCCCAATTAAATATCTTGCAAGACATGTTACAATAAGGACAATTCCTCCTGAAATCCAGCCTGAATAAAGGGTTACAATCAGGACAAACACCATTCTTAAATCAAAGTAAGTTTCACCAAGCGTTTCAATAGGATAGGCCATGCAAAGCAAGGCCCCAAATGCACTGATCAGCCCGTAAATGACCCTTTGTTTTACAGAAGGCTTTTGCTTTGTATTAAAAGGGAAAAATAGATTTGCGTTAAAGGTCAGCGAAAATAAAATCGTAATGTTGACAAGTAAAGGTTTAATAATAGATAACACTTAGTTTCCCCCATAAAGGAAATAATTTTTTCAAACACTTTATTTTACCTGATACATTCAATAATTGAAAGATTTATAAAAAACATTCATAATCTTTTCATTCCCTGTCTTTTAAAACATGAATCACGAAGTAAAATCATTGCTAAATGGTCAAACTAGACTATATAATTTAAGTAAGCTGAAAAGAGCTGCATCAGCTTCGGTAAAGCGAGGGTACACGATGTCCATGAAATTAGTTATTCTCGGTCTTTTAATGGAACGGGATGCCCATCCTTATGAAATGAAACAAACGATGGAGCAAAGACATATGGATCATTTTATGAAACTGCAAAAAGGGTCACTCTATTACGCCGTAGAGCAGCTTCACAAAAAGGAGTATATAAAAGTAGTGGATGTGATCAAGGATACAAACAGACCCGATAAAACCATCTATCAAATTACCGATTCCGGGAAAAAGCTGTTTCACAAGCTGATTCTTGATGAATTGTCCACCGACTCCAATTTATATCATCCGCTGTTTACAGGCGTAGCGTTTGCCTTGCATGGAAATCAGCAGGAAATAGCAGATATCCTTGAAAAAAGACTGACGTTGACCGAAAAAAGAATTAGAGAGCTTTCTGGCATTTTAGACTTTTATAAACAATTGCCAAGGGCAGTGATCCATTTAATTAAAGGGTCCATTCTTCACGGAGAAGCTGAGCTTGCCTGGCTGAAGAATTTAATTGCAGATGCCCGTGCAGAAAAACTACAAACACTCGGTGGTGCTGATGAAAATTAGATTATTCGAACCAAAAGACCTGAACACCATTGTCAATCTTTATATAGGGACTGTACATGAAGTCAACCGCAAAGATTATTCCGATATGCATTTGAATGCGCTCGCTCCCAAAAACATGGATTATTACTCAAATTGGAGCGATTTGCTGACGGCGAATACAACTCTTGTAGCCACCAAAAACCAAAAGATTATTGGATTTGGAACCCTGTCACATGTCGGAGAAATTCACTTTCTGTATTCTCATATGGATTATCAGGGAAAAGGAGCGGCATCCGTTCTGCTTCAGGCGCTCGAAGAAACAGCAAAGGAAGCGGATCACAAGTGCCTGTCCGTCTGTACAGGTATTACCGCTAAGCCCTTTTTCATTAAAAAAGGATATACACTTATTACAGAGCACTACGTTTCAATCGATCCGATGCTTTTTATCAACTACAAAATGAAAAAACAACTGTAAATTTCCTGTAAACGATTTCGTTTTGGCGATTTTATGACATCTTCTTATATTTGTTAGATCAGGGCTGCAAACATGGTAAAATACAATCTGTGTTTTCAGCTGTTCTATCAATAAAAAAGAAGGTGTTTTTTCGGTGGGAACCGTTTTATTGTTTCATCATAATCAAGAAATGACAATCTTAGAGGATGTAACAGAAGAGAAATATGCAGACTTAAAAAAGCAATCAGCATGCGGGACATGCAGCTATAAAATAAATGACCGTGAAATCAAGTTCTCAGAAATTCAATTTACCGTCTGGCAGGAACAGATGGATTGGGATTTTGGGTATTGATAGAAAAGCGGAGCCGACTGTTCAGACCCGACAGACAGATAAGGATCCGGCCGTAAAGGCGCTTTTTGCCTTTGCGGACGGATCCGTTCTGGCCGAGGGGCTAGGAGGTGGAGCTGGACAATGTGTGAAGCTGAAATCCCTGTTTAGCTCCGACAGACAGATAAGGATCCGGCTGAAAAGGCGCTTTTGCCTTTACAGACGGAGCCGTTCTGGCCGAGGAGTTAGGCGATGGAGCTGGACAATGAGAAAAGCGGAATCGCCTGGTTAGACTCGGGCAGACAGATAAGAATCCGGCAGTAAAGGCGCTTTTTGCCTTTACTGCCGGATTTGTTATGGCCAAGGGGCTAGGAGGCGGAGCTGGACAATGTGTGAAGCTGAAATCCCTGTTATCGCAGGCAGAAAGATAAAGGATTAGCTTCGGGATTGGGTACTCATAGAGTCCGTTTGATTCCTCTGTTCTCACTCCCAAAACCGTCTTCGGTAAAAGAGCATTTTACAAAGGTTGTGATGTGAATTTAGGAGGCAGCTGGAAAAAAGAAAGTAAATCCGCCAATCCGGCAAGTAAATGAAAGATTTCCGCTAGTAAAAAAGGCATTCTGGACAGTATTCACTCTGAATTGGAAAGTAAGCTGCAAAATCTAAACGTCCTCCAAGTTCATAACTGAATTTAGAGATTAAATACCTTCATAGAGTCCATTTGATACCATTTTTCTTACTCAATCCTCAAATGTTGTCCTCATCGCGTCTGCCAAATTTAATTTGTCTGCAGAATATTCCACTATCACTCCCTCTTCTATTCCTGCATATGGTGTATGTGTAGGCTAATGAGGAGAGGAATGTGAATATGTATTATCCATATAATCGTCAAATATTCATTGGAACGCCAGGCGGAGGATTTGGACCAGGAGGCGGATTCGGACCGGGAGGATTTGGTCCCGGAGGTTTCGGACCGGGAGGCGGAATGCCGCCAGGACCGCCGCCAGGATTTGGAGGAGGAGGACAGGGTCAGGCGCCAACAGGACCGCCGCCAAGTCAAATCCCCCAGCAGGGACCATCCCTTTTTGCGGTTGATCCAGGTGCCATCAGCGGCTGTTTATTCCGTTTTACGTACGTCTGGCTTAACAACGGCAGAAGCTTTTGGTTTTACCCAACCTTTGTCGGCAGAACATCTGTAGCAGGATACAGATGGAGACCGCGCCAATTCAGATGGGATTATTTCGGCATCGATACACAAAGAATAGCTTCTTTTTCTTGCCGTTAATCCGAAAAGCGGAATCGCCCGTTTAGCTCCGACAGACAGATAAGGATCCGGCTGAAAAGGCGCTTTTTGCCTTTACAGACGGAGCCGTTCTGGCCGAGGAGTTGGGCGATGGAGCTGGACACCCGAAAAGCGGAATCGCCCGTTTAGACAAGGCAGAAATTAGAATTCACTCCACGAAAAAAATCAGACCCCACAAGGTCTGATTTTTTAATCTCCAATGATACCGGTATTCTTTCCTTCGTCGAGAGGATGTTCAATTCGCAGGAACGCTCTGTCTACTGCCATTTTAGCTGTGTTTGCATAGTGAATTTCAACGGTCCTTCTCTCGTCAAGATAGGCACCTTCGAAAGCGACTTCCTTTACTTTGGTCGCCCATCCGCCTGATGTTTCGATGACGACAACCGGCTTTTTATTCATGTAGGCGGCTGACAGTTCTCCAAGCGTGCCGTTTCCGCCCCGAATCATAATGATGGCGTCTGATGAATGAATTAAGATCAAGCTTCGGTAATCAAACGACATGCCGGTTGTGATGGGAACATCCAGATAATCATTTGCAACATGCGTTTCATCTCCTGCGAGAATGCCAATGACGAGTCCGCCTGCCTGTTTTGCCCCTTTTGATGCAGCTTCCATCACTCCGCTGCCGCCGCCAGTCAGGAGCACGGCATTTCTCTGCGCAATTTCTGCTCCAACCTCTTCACTTATTAATTGAATGTCTTCGGGAATATCTCCAGATTGGCCGATTACAGCTATTCTCTTCACGTTTATCCCGCCTTTTGATCCTTTTTCCCTTATTATACTATGTATGACCTGAATTTTTCTCAAAAAAAAACCGCCTTAGAGGCAGCTTGGTTCTTTTAAACTATTGTTCGTTTGCATCAAAAACGAATTTCTTCTTGAGGCTTGATTCATTATGGCATTAATTTCATTTTTATAAAAGGAAAGATGTTCGTAGGATATGGCAAAGAACATCTCCTCCTTCAATTTTTTCACGATCTGTATTTCCTTATCTGTCAGCAAAGTTTCATCAATCAGCATAGAATCACTCCGGTTGCTTTCATTCTATAGGATAGAATTCGAATACGCACTGAGAATTATGACGGCATTTTTAAAGTTTTGTTCCTTTGTGATACCTGAACCAGCCCAACTTGGCAAAAAAGTAAATCATGCCGGCTGCAATAAATACCATGATGGCAACGACAATAAAGTAATTATATTTTCCTGTCAGCTCCGGCATATATTGAAAATTCATGCCATAGAGCCCGGCAATAAATGTAAGAGGGAGGAAAATGGACGAAATGACTGTCAGGGTCATCATAACCCTGTTCATTCTGTCAGAACTGATGGAAAGATAACTGTCGCGTATATCCGCACTAAGTTCACGGTTTGCGTCAATCATTTCAACTAATTTCAGAAGATGGTCATAAATGTCCTGAAAGTAAATCTCATCTTTAATATAAGCTTTTAAACCATTTGAGCTGATCATACGGTACAGTAAATCCCGCATTGGAATAATCGTTCTTCTCAGTTTGTATAAATCTGTGCGGATGTCAAAAACGCCTTCCATCAGTTCACTGATGGTTAAGTCTTTTGTGTTTTCCTCTATTTCATTTAACTGGTCTTCAAGCTGGTATACAGGCGGGAAGTATTCATCTACAAGCTGGTCCATCAGCTGATGCATTAACAGCGAAGGGCCGCCTTCCTGAAGAAGATTGTCTTTTTTTAGTTTGAACCATATATTATTCAAATCGCGAATTGATTTTTTATGAAAGGTTACTGCGTAATTTTTGGCTACAAACAGATCCAGTTCTTCAGCATCTAACGTTTTTTGATGAATGGAATGCATGACGACAAATAGGTATGTATCATATGTATCAATTTTTGGTCTTTGAACAAATTCTACACAGTCTTCAATGGCAAGCGGGTGAAATTTAAAAAATTTGCTTAACAGCTTAATCTCTTCTGCTGTTGGATCCTGAAAATCCACCCAATACCATTTAATATCAGGATTTTTCAATTCTTTTAATGGCAGGTCATAAGTAACTGCACCTGATGATTGAACGGCAAGTGTACGTATCATTATGTCACATCTTTTCTGTTTGCTTTGAATTTTATTCTTCTTCTATTCCCCCTATTCTATGTTCCTAAACAGAGAAAGAAAGGATGATATAGGCGAAAGAATTGTGTATGATGGAACAATAACTACATAAAAAGGATGAACAAGATGGAACATCTCATAAATAAAAACGTGAAAAACATTCAAATTTCGGGAATACGGCAGTTTTTCAATATGGTTTCGCAGTTTGAAGACACAATCTCGCTGACAATCGGACAGCCTGACTTTTTTACCCCTGCTCATGTAAAAGAAGCTGCTGCTGCAGCAATAAATGAAAATTTCACTACTTATACTCATAATGCAGGATATATTGAACTCAGAAAAGCCGCTGCTGAATTCGTTAAAGTGAAATATGACTTAGTCTATAATCCTGAAAATGAAATAATCGTCACAACAGGTGCAAGCCAGGCTATTGATATTTCCTTTAGAGCCATCCTTGAAGAAGGCTGTGAAGTCATCCTTCCGGGCCCCGTTTATCCAGGCTATGAACCCATCATCTCCCTGTGCGGGGCAGTGCCTGTACATATCGATACAGCAGGACATGATTTCCGGTTAACTGCTGAGCTGATCAACCAAAAAATAACGAAAAAAACCCGCTGCATTGTCCTTCCCTATCCTTCGAATCCGACGGGAGTGACTTTGCACGAGGATGAGCTGAAGAAAATCGCCGATGTTATCAGGGGCAGAGATATCTTTGTTCTATCAGATGAAATTTACAGTGAGCTTGTGTTTAACGGAACACACAAATCGATTGCCAAATACTTGCCGCAGCAGACCATCGTCATTAATGGATTATCCAAATCCCACAGTATGACAGGATTTAGAATCGGTCTTTTATTTGCGCCTGCTGTAATTGCGAAGCATCTTTTAAAAGTACATCAGTACAACGTATCCTGTGCCTCATCTATCTCTCAAAAAGCGGCAATTCAAGCACTTACGGCAGGAATCAATGATGCTGTTCCAATGAATGAGGAATACGAAAAACGAATGAATTATGTGTATGAGAGATTAGTAAGCATGGGTCTTCCAACCGTTAAACCCGATGGTTCCTTTTATATTTTTCCAAGCATCGGTCAATTTAACGTATCTTCGTTCGATTTCGCTTATTCTTTGGCAAAAGATGGAGGCGTTGCGGTCGTTCCCGGTTCCGCATTTTCAGAGTTTGGGGAAGGATTTATCAGGATATCCTATGCCTGCAGCTATAAGCAGCTTGAGGAGGCTCTGAATAGAATGGAGAAGCATTTGCTCTCTATAAAATAGGCTGTCTATCCCTTAATGAAAAACTAGCCTGCGAATGCTTTAAGTGCTTCGCCGGCTAGTTTTTTCCGGCTTCAGCCGCCGGCAGCTTTAAAGTAAAGACCGTGCCGCGTCCAAGCTCGCTCTCAATAGATATGCTGCCTTTATGGTTTTCAATAATTTTATACGTGATCATTAAACCCAGACCCGTTCCCTTCTCCTTGGTTGTATAAAATGGCTCACCTATTTTTTTCAGCGCTTCCGGCGGAATGCCTTCACCCTCGTCTATTACGCGGACAAGAATATAATCGCCTTCTTTACCGGAGGACAATGTCACTTTTCCCCCTTTAGGCATGGAATCAATTGCATTTTTTAATAAATTGATAAAGACCTGTTTGATTTGATTCTGATCACACTTGATCCACATCTGATCCTGCGGGTGCTGATGCACAATCATGACGTTATTCATGATTGCCTGTGTTTCAAGGAGGGTTGCAACATCCCCAATCAGCGTATATAAATTCGTTTCCTTTAAAATTCTTTCCTGGGGTTTTGCAAGCATAAGCAGTTCGCTCAAGATGAGTTCAATCCGGTTTAATTCAGAGAAGACAATGTCAAAGTAGGTCGCTTCCCCTTTTCCTGCTGAACGCATCAGCTGAAGAAACCCTTTGATGGCTGTCAGAGGATTCCGGATTTCATGGGCTATTCCAGCTGCAAGCTGACCTGCCACGGACAATTTTTCAGAACGGAGCATCAGCTCTTCTGCTTTTTTCCGGTCTGAAATGTCTCTTAAAATCACCTGTACAGCAGGTTCACCAAAATATGTAGTAGGGATGCAGACCATTTCTGTATAGATTGTGCTGTTTTTATATGTATGCCATGATTGCTTAGTTATTTCAACATCCGTTCTTAAATGGACGATATTATGCATTTTTTCTTTGACCTGTTCATGATATTCAGGGTCCAGGGAGGAAAAGATGCTTTTTCCGAGCATATCTGGATAATCTTCTGCTTCAAAAAGCTTCACCCCTGATTCGTTGATAAACACCCATTTTTCCCGATGTATAACAGCAATCGTATCAATGGAATTTTGAATGAGAAGCTGATACCTCTCCCGGCTTTTTTGCAGGATTTTCTGGAATTTTTTTCTGGATGAAATATCAATTAGAACAACCAGCTCTGCCGGCTGGCCTTTGAATAGCGTCGGAGCTGCTTTAATTTCTACTTCAACAGGAGTACCATCAAGTCTTCTCCACGTTTGTTCAATAAGCCCTACATACGAGCCTCTCTGCATTCTTTGAATGCGGTTTTTCACAATATCATGATAGTCGTGATCAATAATATCGAGCACATCTAATCCAAGCAAATCTTCCTTTGAACTTCCCCCAAGCAAATCGATCAGTGCCTGATTCACATAGCATAACTGGCCTTTTTGCGAGATGAATAAGGGACAGGGCATCCTCTTAAGCAGTTCCTCTGCATACAGGTTTATTTCTTTAGCTTCATCAATTAAAAGCGGATTATTCAATTGAACAGGTTTAGACCTGTTCTCCTGTTCACTGGATTTAAGCAATTTGATTTTTAGAACGATTTGATTTTCCATTTTCGCAGAAGTCGTTTTAATAAAATCAACCGTTGCTTCAAGCCAAATAAACGTTCCATTCTTCATTAAAAAACGAAACGTGCACGGATGAAGGTGGTGTTCGTTGTAAAAATAACTCTCAACTAAAAATAAATCGTCTTTATGGACATAATCCTTCATGGATGTTCCTATAAATTCTGCACTGGTGAAGCCGAGATGCTCTTCACTGTTCAGTGACATAAACTGGAATCTTCCACTCTCATTCATAACTGCAAATAATTCAGCCTGCGGCAATACTTGATTTTCGGTATCTGTCTCTTGCTTCATGCATTGCCCCCCTTTTTATGTTCTTTTCACATTTTATACGTGCCTGCTGTTGGGATTGACCGGCTAAAATGAGCGTAATGCGGCAATGACGAGGAATTTAGTGCAGATCAGTCATTCAATGAGGATAGTCTTCGTCTACAGAACGTTCGATTTTACTTAACAAAATTCGATTTTCTCATCCGAAATTCCTCTCTTATTTCCTGAAAAAGTTAATTTTTTTCATAATTAGATAAAAATAAAAGAAACCGGGGATGTCCCGGCTTCTTATTATTCTTTATATTCGCCAAAATTTTTGGCTGCTTTTTCTTTTTTTGCTTTCTCTTTATGGGCAAGGTTGGCTGCTGCGCTGCCGAATTCCCCGCTGAATTCAGAATCAATTTTACTTGAGTCGAAGCCTTTTTTGTTTTTTTGATTGGCATCGTTTTTGTTCGTTTTTGACATTTCATTCACTCCTTATCTAAGATTATCCTTAGTGTTTTCAACTCATGGTGCGGCTATTCTTCACTGCTTTGCTCATAAGACTGCAGCATATTAACAGCATGAGTAACAGCGCCGCCTGATCTGAGCAGGGCTGCTGTCATAACGGCTTCCGCCAGTTCTTCCTTTGAACAGCCTTCATTTTTGGCTTCAGCTGTATGCGCCGCAATGCAATATGGACATTCAGATGTATGCGCAACAGCAACACCAATTAATTGCTTCAGCTTAGCAGTAAGCTTTCCTTCCTCTGAAGCTTTTGAAAAAAATGCCCTTGCTGTCTGCTGTATTTCAGGTGAAAGATCCTGTAATGTATTGATATTTGCTAAATCATCACTGCTGTAAAATGATTCTGCAAGCTTGCCGTCGTAAGCACGATGCATCTGAGTACGGTGAGCATAAGCGCCGCCTGCTTCAATAGCAGCTGCAACCATGACAGCTTCAAACAATTCCTCGAGTGAAGCTCCTGCTTTTTTCGCTTTTTTTGTATGGAAATCAATGCAATAAGGACATTCAGTTGCATGCGACACAGCAACTGCAATGATTTCTTTTTCCTTTCTTGTTAAATGGCCCTCGCTTAAAACTGCTTTGCTGAAGGCAATATACGATTGATAAAGATCAGGCGCAAGCTCGGGAAACCTCTTCATGAGCTGGATATTTTCTATTGCGTAGAACCCCATGTTATCCCTCTTTTCTGATGATGAGTTTATTTTTTCCTACTATATAATGGGTTACTCACGAAATAAAAAAAAGCTTCCCTATTAAGGAAAGCTCAAGTCTTGCTTATTCTTCTGTATTTTCTTCAGTTTCTGCAGGTGGTTCCGATACAGCATTCGGATCTTTTGGTTCGAGGTTTGCGTATGCTTCGATTGCTCGTTTTGCGATGTATTTGTTTACAGGATGCGAGGCTGTTTTTCCTGTGTAGGGAACAATCACACTGATTGCGACCTCAGGTTTTGCGGCAGGATAATATCCAACAAACGCTAGGTTATTTGTTTCTGTTCCCCAGTATGCGCGTTTGCTTTGCTCTCCATAGTAGTTTGTCTGTGAAGTTCCTGTTTTTCCTGCAACATCATAATTGCCAAAGATGCCTGCAGCTGTACCGCCCGTTTGTGTAACAGCTTCAAAGCCCCGTTGAACTTGGCGAATGTCTTCTTCTGAATTATTGACGCGATTTAAAATCCGCGTTTCATGCTCGGTTACAATCGAACCTAGCTCATTATTATCTACTGGTGAATGAATGCTTGTGACGATTCTCGGTTCTACACGATAGCCTCCATTAGCGATAACTGAAACATACTGTGCCATTTGAAGCGGTGTATACGTATCAAACTGTCCGATAGCCATGTTCAAAAGAATACCTCCATCTGGAGGAACAGCCTGCTGTCCTATTGCTTCATTAGGGAGGTCAATGCCCGTTGGCACTCCCAATCCAAACTGACTGTAATAGTTTCGCATTTTTTGGAAATCAGCTGAAGATGCATTGAATGTCCTATTAGGAATGTACGTTTCACCTGCTATATCGTAAGCAACTCTGAACATATAGACGTTGGAACTTCTTTTTAGTGCAGTAATATCATTTACAGGCCCCATATTGCGCACTGACTTTTTGGGTTTAGTGTCTTTTATTAATAACGGGGTGTCATTATAAACAGTTCCACGAGACATTCCATTCTGATATCCCGCTAAAACTGTAGCCCCTTTAATGGTAGATCCTATTTCATACTGAGAAGTAAAATTGCCGATTATATAATCATTAATTTTCCCATCTTCAAAATCATACTTCTTGCCGGACATCGCAAGAACGTCGCCCGTATTCGGATCCATCATCACGGCAAATGCTCTGTCTGCAAGATGATTTCCCGTTTTGCCCCGAGCCACTCTAAGCTCTTCTTCTACAATCGTATCTAGCTGCTTTTGCAGCTCAAGATCAAAGGACAGTTTCAGGTCATATCCGCGGCGGCCTTCATCGATCATCGTTTCTGAAATAACCTTGCCGCTGCTGTCGGTTACATATTGCACTTTCGCTTTTCGCGGATTCAGATAGTCTTCATATTGATATTCAAGATTGCTCCGGCCCACGCGTTCATTTCTTGCATAGCCGCGCGCTGTGTAATATGACTTTCTTGCTTCCAGAATTCCCTGCTTAGGAGTTGTAACACTTCCGAAAATGCCGGTTAAAAGGTCTCCATTCGGATATGAACGCTTCCAGTCGGTAATGACATCGATTCCCGGGAGAAGTTCAAGATTTTCTGCTACACGAGTCAGTTCTTCTTTTGTCAGCTCTTCGCCTTCTGTCAGACCTGTAGCAGTGACAATCTGAGGCTCGTAGGCATAGCCCGCAGAGAAACGTGTATATAGGGCAACTACTTCAAGTTCTTTTTTATCGCCTTTTAGTTTGTTCAGAGCAGTTTCAGGAACACGATCAATTTGAAGCTGATACGTTTCGCTCCCCTTCTTCTCTTTTTCTTTCTCTTTAATAAGCTTTGCCGCTTCTTCAGGGTTTGCAGCAACCCAATAGTCTTTTAAATCTCTGTCTTTTAGAAATTCGGTTGGAATTTCAATGAGAGATGCAAGTACTTTTGCTGTTTCAATTTTATCTGATGCTTTCGTTGTTTTTTCTACTGTATATGTGATGGCCTCAACACCAATATTTTCAACAAGAACATTTCCGTTCCGGTCATACATCTTTCCGCGCGGTGCAGGAAAGCTTGCATAGTTTGACTCAGTGCGGCTTACTTCCTTTGAAAATTCCTCACCCTGAACAATTTGAACAACACCCAGCCGAATGATTAGCGCTACGAAAAGTAAAAACACAAAGAAAAAGAAAACATTGATGCGGATTAAACGTGTTTTCTTCAATTTTCGCAGATCAGCTTGACTATTACCTGGCTCAGTCAACGAATTTATTCCCCTTTCAAAATCGATCTTCGGTTATGAGATCATTTTAACGTTTTTCAAATTCTATTGTAACACTTGTGTAATACTTGTTACATAAAAAAGGGACTTAAATTTATGTCAAGAAACAATTCAATGAAAAAGTTAGTACCACTGGATAATAATAGGAAGATTTTTTGGCGGCAGAGAATGAGGATCATTCTATTCTTGTTGCTATAAAACTAGTGATATTAATGGTTTGTTAACGCTTACTTAATGTAAGTTACATAGATTAAAAGACTGTGTTCTGTCAATGGAAAGCAATGGCTGATATATTACGAAAAACGTATGTTAAGATGTTGTTGTAGCAAGAAACACACCAAAAAAAACTCTTAGGAGGAATTTTTTCATGAAGAAATCTTTCGTACTTTCAGTAGCGGCAGCAGCCACTATTTTCACATTCAATGCTGGGGGCCCATCAGCAGATGCAGCAGCTCCACAGCAATCAAATATGCAAGTAAAAGCTTACCAAATTGCTGGTCAAAACTGCAATTTAAATCAAGATCAACAACAAGATCTATTAAAGAACATCAACAATTCTGAGCTTCAAAAAATGGTTGAACAGCAATTAAACCAATTTAAAGCACAGCAAGGCGAAGCTGCAGCTCCAGCACCACAGAAAGAGCAAGCTGAAGCTCCTAAACAAGAAGCAGCACCGGCACCAGCTAAGCAAGCACAGCCAGAAGCTTCTAAAGAAGCAGCTCCAAAGCAAGAGCAAACACAGGCATCTGTAAGTGAATTCGAGAAAAAAGTAGTTGAATTAACAAACGCAGAGCGTGAAAAACAAGGCTTAAAACCACTTCAATTAGATGAAGAATTAAGCAAAGTAGCTAAAGAAAAATCAAAAGACATGCAAAGCAAGAACTATTTTGACCACAACAGCCCAACTTACGGATCACCATTTGACATGATGAAGAAGTTTGGCGTTGAGTATACTACAGCTGGAGAAAACATTGCTAAAGGACAAGCTTCACCAGAAGAAGTTGTACAAGCATGGATGAACTCTGAAGGCCACCGTAAAAACATCATGAACGGAGACTTCACTCACATTGGTGTAGGCCATGTAGCTGAAGGCAACTACTGGACTCAAATGTTCATTGGTAAATAATAGATTTTCATATTACGAGATAGCTAGAGAATTCTAGCTATCTTTTTTTGTTATTGCATTTGCGTTTCAATGTCTAGCGTCAGCACCTAGATCTGCAGTGCTTCCAATGTTCTTACGTTCATTTTTAACCTGACCATATCCATGCACTGGATTCCATTCTCATAAATAGGTTCCTCGTAATGATCAATAAAGTAATTTTCAATCACTATTCTCATGCGAAAACCACATTTTTGATAGAGAGCAAGCTGATCTAAGCTTGAGTTTCCGGTACCAATTTCAAGGTTTTCGATATTTTGGTCAGCACACACTTGCTTTGCATGAGCAATCAGTTTTTTCGCTATCCCTTTACCTCTAAAATGGTCATTAACCGCAAGATTCATTATTTCCATAGATGAATTCCCAATCTGCATCAGCACCAGCACTCCTACTGTTTTCTTTTCATGCTCCGCAAGATAAATATTCCCGTTTTTGAGATAGTCATTGATCTTTTCTTCAGAAGGATCTGCCTCAAGCAAAAGATCCATCGGTGCTTCACTCTTGCAAGGCAGCTTTTTGATTACGATTTCCATAGCTTGTACAAGGCCTGTGTCCCGCTGTCACCTTCGCCTTTTTTCTGAAGCTCAGTGTATAGGGAATGAGCGAGGGTTAAGCCAGGCGCATCCATTTTCATCGTTTCTGCCTCTTCAATGGCAATGCTCATGTCCTTTAGGAAATGCTTTACATAAAAACCTGGGTCAAAGTCCCCTTTCAGCATTCTTGGAGCAAGGTTGCTCAGTGACCAGCTGCCTGCTGCACCTGCTGATATGCTTTTTAAGACATTTTCAGGATCGAGACCTGCGTGCTCCGCATAAGCAATCGCTTCACTGACACCAATCATGCCTGCTGCAATCGCAATTTGATTGCACATTTTCGTATGCTGTCCGCTGCCTGCTTCTCCCTGATAGACAATATTTTGTCCAATCACAGAAAAAATCGGCATGCAGGCTTCAAACGCTTGTTGATCTCCGCCAGCCATGATGGATAATCTTGCTTCTCTTGCCCCGACATCCCCGCCTGAAACAGGTGCATCCAAGGCATGGATCTTGCGCTGCTTTGCAAGTTCATAGATCTTCTTTGCAAGACTTGGCTTTGAGGTAGTCATATCAATGACATATGTACCTTCTTTTGCAGAGTTCAAAATGCCTTTTTCGCTTAAATATATTTCTTCTACATCAGAAGGATAGCCGACCATTGTCAGGATATAGTCCGATTGTGAAGCAAGCTCTTCAATTGTTTCTTTCCACACTGCACCTGATTCTATCAGTTCAGCTGCCTTTTCTTTCGTTCTTGTATAGACAAGCACCGGATATCCGTCGCGAAGCAGATGCCCTGCCATGCTTTTCCCCATTACGCCAGTCCCGATAAAACCGATTACACCTTTTTTCTCAGTCATTAGATCCTCTCCAATCAAAAAGCCATCTAAACGATGGAAGACTTTTCTTTTAGCTTATCATATTCTTTGATGACAAAATGAAAAAAAATGATAAAGAACGTTTGAATAAAGAGATAAACCGGAAAGGAATATTGCATTTTATATCCTTTGCTGAAATCAAAAATACCGACTAATACGGCAATCCATTCATAAAAAACAGAAAACACCGACCAGATAATGATATAAACGATCGTAAGGATGCCCCTGATTCTCCACTGCTCGTAGAGATACAGAAAAAAATAGCCGAAAAAACCATACATGCTGTAATAAATAAAATCCCAGATCTCAAATTTCGGAGAATCATTTACATCATAAATATCATAAGGCGGAATCGCTAAAATATGGTCGGCCGTCAATCCAATAAAGGCACTGAATGTGAAAATAAGAATCGTCACAGCAGCCGGAAACTTTTTTGGAAGCTTAACAGCTAAGAATAATCCTGCTGCTAATGTCATGATAATATAGAGTTCATTTATGAAATCCTTCATCTCATAGTGACCCCCTTTTTCAGGATCGGCCGGAATAAACGGATACCTATAATCCCCGAAAAATAGAGCAGAGCAGAGTGGAGAACAGGGATCAGCCATCTATTTTCTTCATAGTTCATTACGCGGAAATAAGAACAAAGTTCCTCCATTGATATGATCAAAGTAAAAGAAAAGAGCAGCAGGACGAGCTTTGCGCCTGTCCTTTTCAACATAAAATTCACATGAACAACCATTAGAAACAGAAGGGGAATAATGATAATTCTCTGTAAAATAATGACCGTCATGGCAGTAGGTGTTTCGTAAGCCGATGCCCATCCTAAATTCACAGTGACGATGGAACAAAAGGCGTTATTTGCAATCGACAAAATCATAAAAACGAAGACGGATTCTAAGTGGTTTATTTTTTTCGGAAAATACACATACAAATGAATTGCAAACCAGACCAAGATCACAGCGAAGACAATCGCCATTATTTATGCCACCCTTAGCTTTAAATTCTCTGGTTTAGTGTACTTCCGGCATGCTATTTATATACAGATTTAGAGCCTAAACGGATTTCACCATTCCCCCGTCAATTAAATGTGTCTGACCTGTCATATAGCTGTTGGCATCTGAGAGCAGGAAAAGAACATACGCAGCAAATTCGGAAGGTTTTCCGTAGCGCCCTGAAGGAATTTTCCGCTTCGCTTCTTCTTCCACCTCACTGACGCTGATTCCCTGTCTGTCTGCTGCTGCCTGATCTAAAGACGCAACTCTGTCGGTTGCAATTCTGCCTGGTGCCGCTGTATTGATCAAAATTTTATAGGGAGCAAGCTCTGATGCAAGGGTCTTTGTAAGACCAACTATTCCAAGCCGGAATGTATTCGATAAAATTAATCCCGGTATAGGTTCTTTTACCGAGGACGAGGCGATGTTTACAATCTTTCCGCCCTTGCCCCTCATATATGGAATCACTGACCGGATAAGCCGGACATGACTTAAAAGATTTAATTCAAACGATTTTTGCCAGTCCTCATCACTCATTTGCTCAAAAAGGCCTGAAGGCGGCCCGCCTGCATTGTTCACGAGCAAATCAATTGTTCCAAAGCGCTTCACCGTTTCTTCTACGAGCTGATTAATCTCATCTGCATTTGATAAATCGCATGCTTTATATTCAACAAGGCCTGAATATTTTTCAGTAAGTTCTTCTTTCACCTTATGCAGCTTATCAGGGTTTCTGCTTGTAATCATGACATGAGCGCCTTCTTTTACAAGTTCTTCAGCAATAGCCCGTCCCAATCCCTGACTTGATGCTGCTACAAGTGCCACTTTTCCTTTTAATCCGAGTTCCATTACTACCACTCCCCTTATTCTTTCTTATTTTTATAGTAACAGGACTGAATGTATTTTGCTTTAATAAGGATTCAGAAAATAGAAAAAACAAGGGATGGACAACCCCTTGTTTTTAGGTGAAGTATTCAATTTTCGCATTTGGAAAGAAGTCGTCAATATACGTCTCCAGAGTTTCTCTTAAATCCGCTTCCTCATCCTTTTGATAAATGTATTTGCCGATTCCATATCTTCCCCATTTGTAGCGGCGGTCATCTTCATTCATTTCAAGCTTGGATTTTGGATAATTTTTTTCAATAACACGCTTGGCAGGTTTAGTAAACCGGTGCTGTATCATTTCGAATGTAATGTCATCACGGGCTTCAGGAGGCAGAAGCTGATCAAGTTTTGAAAATAATTCGTAATATCCTTCGCGCCATCCTTCATGAATATATATAGGCGCTACGATAAAACCAAGCGGGTATCCTGCCCCTGCTACTTTGACGGCCGCTTCTAAACGCTTATCAAGCGGTGAGGTGCCAGGTTCAAAATTTTTAATGACATAATCCGCATTGATGCTGAAACGAAAACGAGTTTTCCCTTTATGATCGGCATCCAGCAAATGATCCACATGGTGAAACTTTGTAACAAAACGCAAGCGCCCCATGTCCGAATTCCCGAAGAATTCAATCGCTCTTTTTAACGAATGAGTTAAATGATCGATTCCAACAATATCAGACGTACACGAAGCTTCAAACCTTGTGATCTGAGGGTTTCGTTCATCCATATATTCCTGCGCCTGCTGAAAAATTTCTTCTGTATTAACATATGTCCGGATATAAGGTTTAGAGCCCATTGTTGTCTGCAAATAACAGTAATGACAGTGTCCCATGCAGCCTGTCGCAAGAGGAATGGCATATTCAGCTGATGGTTTGGAAGAATCGAATTTAAGTGTTTTACGCACCCCTACAACAAGAGTGGATTTTGCATTCCGGTATTTCTGCAGGTCATTTTTCCCGGGAATATTCCGCACCTGATTATGTGAAGTCGTTTCCCTGATTTCAAGACCCATCTTCTCAAATTTTTCTTTCAGCTCCACCCCAAGAGGATATTCCAGCGCCCTCGGTTCAATATAGACAAGCTGCGGCACAAATGGTTTTACCATGACGTCACTTCCTTTAATTCAAAACGGTATATCCTTAAGATTTGTTTCAGGAATGGTTCGTATGCTTTTTAAATATTTCCTATACAGAAAAGCGGAATCGCCCGTTTTAGCTCCGACAGACAGATAAGGATCCGACAGAAAAGGCGCTTTTTGCCTTTACTGGCGGATCCGTTCTGGCCGAGGAGTTGGGCGATGGAGCTAGACACCACGAAAAGCGGAATCGCCCGTTTAGCTCCGACAGACAGATAAGGCTCAGCCAGTGAAGGCGCTTTTTGCCTTTGCTGGCTGAGCCGTTCTGGCCGAGGAGTTGGGCGATGGAGCTAGACACCACGAAAAGCGGAGCCGACTGGTCAGCACTCAAAGGCCGCATATTATTCCACATAACCATGATTCAGCGTGAAAAGTGTACTCAAAGATCATCTATGATTCCACAAAACCATGATCCAGTGTGAAAAGTGTACTCAAAGGCCGTATATGATTCCACAAAACATTGATTCAGCGTGAAAAGTGTACTCAAAGATCATCTATGATTCCACAAAACCATGATCCAGTGTGAAAAGTGTACTTAAAGGCCGTATATGATTACACAAAACATTGATTCGGTGTGAAAAGTGTACTCAAAGATCACCTATGATTCCACAAAACCATGATCCAGCGTGATAAGTAAGGATCAGTCAGATAATCTGTCGAGAAATATCCCAAAACACAGTCATTAACAAAACCTCCGCAGAGGCTGCGGAGGTTACCTACTCATACTGCTCATAATCAAACAACTTATTATACATATCTTCCGCCTCCGAGTAAGACGGAAAGATAGCGTCTTCTTCATCTAATAAATGATAGGAATCATGAATAAACAAAGCTTTTTGTCCAGGCTCTGTCGGATGATCGACCACTTCAGCTTCCTGAATATTAGCTACATTTGCAGCATGCGGATTTCGGTAGATGACATACACCTTGTCCCCAGCATTCACATCTTTCTTTTCCATTTTGCATCACCTTTCTTTTGCGCTTGATGACGTTAGTTTCACCTTTTTAGCGAATGTGATACTGGAAAAGTGATCAGGACGGCTGTTCCTTTACCCTTTTGGCTCGTGATCGTTAAGTTCCCCTTATGCTGGCGGATGATTTTTTCCGTAATGACAAGGCCTAAGCCTGTTCCTTTTTCTTTTGTGGTAAAGAAAGGTTTTGTTACTTGGCTTATCATATCAGCTGGAATGCCCGGTCCTTGGTCTGAGATTTTGATTTTAACGGTCTCATTATCCGCATTAGCATCCACCATGATTTTCCCGCTTTCAACACGTGAAAAAATGTGATGTCCATCATTACCAGCGGGGAAAAAGTCCTTTTCCCACAAAAAAAGACCTGCATATGCAGGTCTTTTCTCACTTAAAGATTGAACTTCGTTTTTACAAACTCAACAACTTCATCTGTTGTGCTCATAGAAAGAATTTCTTCTTTGAAGCTTGCAGCTTCTTCTTTTGAAAGGTTTTTAATAAGTGAACGTGCCGGGAGAATCGATGTAGCACTCATAGAGAACTCATCAAGTCCTAAGCCAAGAAGCACTGGAATGGCAAGCGGATCGCCAGCCATTTCTCCGCACATTCCAACCCATTTGCCTTCTTTGTGAGCTGCTTCAATAACAAGAGACACAAGACGAAGAATAGCAGGATTATATGGCTGGTACAGATATGAAACGCGCTCGTTCATACGGTCGGCAGCCATTGTGTATTGAATGAGGTCATTTGTTCCGATGCTGAAGAAATCTACATCTTTAGCAAATTGATCTGCAAGAACGGCAGTTGAAGGAATTTCAACCATCATTCCAATTTCAATGTTCTCTGAAACGTCAGCGCCTTCACTTACAAGCTTCGCTTTTTCTTCTAAAAGAATCGCTTTAGCCTGTCTGAACTCGTCCACAACCGCAATCATCGGGAACATGATTTTCAAGTTGCCGAATGTGCTCGCCCGAAGCAATGCACGCAATTGAGTGCGGAAGATTTCCTGCTCTTCTAAGCAAAGACGAATCGCGCGGAAACCAAGGAATGGATTCATTTCTTTCGGAAGATTCAAGTATGGAAGCTCTTTGTCTCCGCCAATATCCAGCGTGCGGACAACAACAGGCTTGCCTTCCATGCGCTCAAGCACAGCTTTGTATGCTTCGAACTGCTCATCTTCTGTCGGAAGCTGATCACGTCCCATGTAAAGGAATTCTGTACGGTAGAGGCCAACTGCTTCTCCGCCGTTCTCAAGAACGCCGCGAACATCGTCAGGCGTGCCGATATTGGCTGCAAGCTCAACGTGCTGTCCGTCTTTCGTTACCGTTTCTTCATTTACAAGCTTCGCCCACTCCGCTTTTTGAACTTCGTATTGAGCTTTTTTCTTTTCAAAGCCTGCAATAACATCCTCAGAAGGATTAGCGATTACATCTCCATCGATTCCATCAACGATGACGATGTCGCCATTTTTGATGTCGGATGTAGCTGTCTTCGTTCCTACTACAGCAGGAATCTCCATTGAACGCGCCATGATCGCTGAATGTGATGTTCTGCCGCCTATATCAGTTGTAAAACCTAATACATACTGACGATTCAGCTGTGCCGTATCAGAAGGTGTTAAATCTTCTGCAACGATGATCACTTCTTCAGAAATCATGCTCGGGTTTGGAATTTCAACGCCAAGCAAATGTCCAATCACGCGTTTTGTTACGTCACGGATATCAG
The DNA here is from genome assembly GCF_004358755.1 of Peribacillus frigoritolerans. Taxonomy (GTDB): domain Bacteria; phylum Bacillota; class Bacilli; order Bacillales; family Bacillaceae; genus Bacillus_P. The sequence goes on from NZ_SMZY01000002.1 coordinate 296,513, forward strand.
CTGCACGTTCTTTCATATATTCGTTGTCCATAGACTCGAACATACTTACAAACATATCAGCCGTTTCTTTCATTGCAAATTCAGCGTTGACTGCTTCGCTGCTGATTTTATCTTTTACCGGATTAAGTAATTCTGGATCGCTTAAAACTAAGATATGAGCTTCAAAAATTTCAGCTTTATCTGCACCTAATTCTCTGAATGCATGCTCTTTAATTTTTTCAAGCTCTGATTTTGATTTTTGGATGGCTTCATCAAAACGAAGGACTTCAGCAGTTTTATCTGCTACTTCTTTTTTGGATACTGTAAGATCTGGTTCTTCTAAGCGGTAAGCTTTTGCAATCGCGATCCCAGCTGAAGCTCCAATCCCTCTTAATTCGAGCATTATTCGCCTAAGCCTTCTTTTTTCATTGTTTCTTCAAGAGCTGCGATTGCATCGTTTTCGTCTGAACCAGCTGCAGAAATCGTGATTTCTGAATCTTTAGCGATACCTAATGACATAACGCCCATGATTGACTTCAAGTTAACTGTTTTGCCGTTATATGCTAAGTTCACATCTGCATCAAACCTGCTTGCTGTTTGAACAAGCACTGTAGCCGGACGTGCGTGGATTCCTGATTCTGCTGTTACTTTAAATGTTTTCTCTGCCATAATTAATCAATCTCCTTCATATTTAAATAAAGCTAGTACACAATACCTTATCATAACAGCCGCATCACGTGATTGACAAGTGATGCGACTACATTCCTTTTATTTTTCTATAGAAATGATATGCTCTTCTCCTGCTTTAACGCTGCCGGAAGATTTAATCACGATTGATTCGCCTTCGTTTAAGTTAGTGAAGACAATCGGCGTCATGATTGACGGGGCATTAGCTTTAACGAAATCTAAGTCCACTTGAAGCAGTTTTTGTCCTTTAGTGACAATGTCACCCTCTTTAACAAACGCTTCGAAGCCTTCCCCTTTAAGGTTTACAGTATCAATTCCAACATGAATCAAGATCTCGTTTCCGCTTTCTGATTCAAGGCCGATTGCATGCTTAGTAGGGAAAACATTTAAGATTTTGCCGTTTACTGGTGAAACGATTGTGCCGTCTGTTGGCGTGATTGCAATTCCATCACCCATCATTTTTCCTGAGAACACTTGATCAGGTACTTCTGTGATTGGGTGAATGTCACCTGTTAATGGAGAAACGAACGAAAATTCGCTTACTTCGTTTTTAATAGGTTCAGCAACAACGTCTTCGACTTGCTCCTGCACTTCTTTTTCAGCTGAAACAGGTTTCGCAGGACGAGGCGTTTTGCCTGACATAACGTCTTGAATTTGTGATTTTAAGTTATCAGATTTAGGTCCGTAGATAGCCTGAATGTTGTTTCCAACTTCAAGGACACCTGCTGCTCCTAAACGTTTCAAACGGTTTTTATCAACTGCTTTTACATCATTAACTGTAACACGCAGACGAGTGATACATGCATCAAGGTGTTTAATGTTTGAGCTTCCGCCTAGTGATTCAAGGATGTTATATGGAAGATCTCCTGCACTTTCAGAAACTTTATCATCTTCTTCTTCCTGTGCATCTTCGCGTCCAGGTGTTTTAAGGTTGAACTTGCGGATGGCAAAACGGAATCCGAAGTAATAAATCAGTGAGAATACTAAACCTACCGGAATAACAAGCCACCAGTCTGTTCTGTTAGGAAGGATACCGAACAGGAAGTAGTCAATGACCCCACCTGAGAACGTCATCCCGATTTTAACATTCAGCAATTGCATGGTCATAAATGAAAGTCCTGCAAACACTGCATGGATGGCAAATAGAATTGGTGCTACGAATAAGAATGAGAATTCAAGCGGCTCTGTAATCCCTGTTAAGAAAGATGTTAAAGCAGCTGAACCCATGATACCAGCAACAAATTTTTTGTTTTCAGGTCTTGCTTCATGATAAATCGCAAGAGCAGCAGCAGGAAGACCGAACATCATGAACGGGAATTTACCTGTCATAAATGTACCTGCCGTTAATTCTGCGCCGTCTTTAATTTGAGCCATGAAAATACGCTGATCTCCGCGGACAATTTCTCCTGCTTGAGTTGTGTAGTTTCCAAACTCATACCAGAAAGGTGAGTAGAAAATATGATGAAGACCAAAAGGAATTAATGAACGTTCAATTAATCCGAAAATGAACGCTGCCAATGTTTTATTGGATTCAAGCAGCCCTGTTGAGAATGCGTTTAATCCGTTTTGTACTGGCGGCCAGACAAACAGCATGATTAAACCTAAAGCTACAGCAGAAACAGCTGTCATAATTGGAACGAAACGCTTTCCTGCAAAGAAACCTAAGTATTGAGGCAATTCAATTTTAAAGAATTTGTTATACATGTATGCTCCGAGAACCCCAACGATAATACCGCCAAAGACTCCGGTCTGCAAGGTCGGCATGCCGAGGACTCTCGCATATTCAGGATGAAGCTGCTGGAAGAATTGTGCAAGTTCTACAGCATCGCTTGGAATTTTTCCTGTTTGAAGCAATACAGCACTCATTGTTGCATTCATAATTAAGTATCCGATGATCGCTGCAAGACCTGCAACCCCGTCTCCATTGGCTAGGCCAATTGCTACGCCGACTGCAAATAGAAGCGGCAGATTTGCAAAAACAATGTCCCCTGAGGATTCCATTACTTTTGCAATCAGCTGTACAATTTCATTTGTTAAAAATGGCACTTTTGATGTAAGCTCCGGATTTTGCATGGCATTACCGAATGCAAGCAGGATACCTGCAGCAGGCAAAATCGCTACTGGAAGCATTAGAGCTTTACCAATTTTTTGGAGTACTCCAAATAAATTTTTAAACATGTGTATGACCTCCTTGTAAAAATAGTTTGTGTAAGCAGCAAGCAAAAAAAACATGAAAGCAAATACAAGCGTTTACATTTCTCACCTAAAAAGAACAACAAAAAAAGCATGGTGCAACAAGGACGACCGTGCACAAAGGGTATATTCCCCCTAATTGCCGGTTTCAACACGTACTTGTTCACTCATGCCTGATCGTATCAGTAACACGTAAGGTACTTTTCTCATTAAGTTTTGTTTGTTAAACGGTATAAATGCAATGTAAGGTAAACAGCCTCAGCTTCATAGACTGGTTTTTTCAGAAATTGCTGCATCACTTTTATCATTTTCCAAGATGTATTGTAGCATAGCGGATATTCTTTTTTCAACAATAAAGTAAACTTTTCTGGTTCTTCAACTGTTTCACCGGAAAGAACCCTTTCAATCGTGTATCTTAAGTGGCGGACAAGCCGCAGATAATTGATGCTGTCATGATTCACTTTTATCTTCATTGAATCTTCAATGACACCTACGAGCTGATTAATCAGCTGTGAAAACTGATTGACATCTGCTATCGGCTTATTCGTGATCGCACTGTGAATATGAAGGGCAATAAACCCTATTTCCCCTTCCGGCAAGTTCACCTTAAGCCTGTCATTAATCATATCAATAACTTCTTCAGCAATTGAAAATTCTTTCGGATAAAGCGTTTTTGTTTCAATCAGAAACGGATTTTTAATGTCCATCCCTTTTTGAAGCCTTTTAATCGCAAATGTAATATGATCAATCAGTGCAATATGAATATGTTCATTTAATGGCAGTTTCACCCGCTCGGCAATAAAATGAATGACATCACTGACAACTTCAATCATGTCTTCATCGACAAAAGGAAGGAGCATTTTAAATTGTTCCTGCTCTTTTTGATTCGTGAGAACAAACATTTTCTCATACGAATCCTCCTGCATCATGTCTCCGCGTTTCTTCCCGAACCCTATGCCCTTTCCAATCAGAACAACCTCTTCATAAGTATCATGATCGGCAATAAGGACATTATTATTTAAAACCTTTTTTATTGTAAAGGACTCCTTCACGAAATCCTCAGCTCCTTTTATCTCTCAATGCTTCATATCGTACATAATAGCATGCGATTACGTCAACTGCGAAATACTCCGGCTTGGATCCTAAAGGAAGAAATAGATCCAATTTCTGCTCACACTGCAAATAAATTTGGCGGTTTTTTGCAAGGCTGTTTTAGCATAGATTGTTGGTTAACATTATAAATGTTGTCCGTTTCTTGCAGCGAGAGGAACTTGCTTTCCGCGGTCCGCCTGGGAGCTTCCTCGGCGTTGCCTGGGGTCTGCCATTTGGCTCTATATCCCGAAAGATTTATTGATCTTCTGGCACATATTCGGTCGTCTCAAACTTTTTTTTATCTCCTACAAAAAAGTAAGCTTCTCCGTCTTTGCCGGTTTCATCACCGCTTGAGGCGCCGTGAATCATTTTTCCCGGTGAAAGCTCTTTTCGTTCCCCATTTTCATCGACGTAAAAATAGTTTGTGGCAGCCCAGCCATCGTGGATATTTTTTTCGTTAACGGATGTCTCTCCTTCTTTATTCACTTTGTACTCTTTCTTTTCCTCTGCAGAAGGATCGTTATGAACCGTAACCCACCCTGTATAGCCATCCGGGATTAAGAATGTGCGCTGAGACTCATCCTGCTGCTTTGGGCACCCCGCAAGGAAAAAAGCTGCTGTTAAAATAATGACAAATCTTTTCATCTTATTTCCTCCAAACGAATGAATTATTCGTTAGCATCAACCAATGTTCTGATTCTATCCCTTTCTGATTCAAGCTTGTAATTTATACCAGATGTTCACTGTTTCTATTTGGGGAAAGTAAGTGTGAGGTGTTCATATGAAGCTAAAAAAAATAAGTATCTGTCTTCTGATCCTTTTTCTTTATTTGCCTATTCATGAAGGTAGTGCACAAACAAAGGCCGTCAAAGTAATTGACGTTGAAACAGGCGACGTGGTGAAAGATCTTCCATCTTCCGCTTATTTTACAAATGAACTGAAAATGGCGATTCAGTCAATGAAGGGAATTACCGTCAAAGTGAACCCCCTGCCAAAAAAAGGGTATTTGATTTTAATTCAGCCTGCAGAGTCACTCAAAGTAAAAAACAAATGGTATGACGGGATTGTCTCTGAAGGTATGATTGTCTACAGCAAAGAGGATTCTCCGAGACTCATTTTGTTTACAGATGAAAACAAGCCGTTATTTTTTGAAATATCATACGATCCTAAGAATCTGATTCAGACACTTGGTATTCAGTAGGGGGCTTTTCCGGGCTGCCGGGCTTCGCTTCTCATGGGGCGAGGCCTGTTTAGACTTCTTTAACCCCTTAAACTGAACCAGACCAATCAATTGCACCGTCTGGGATCTAACCCTATAATGAAACAAGTCAGGGGAAACCCCCGCAGAGAGATTCATCAAGGAGGAGATCAGAAATGATAAAACTATTTGTAAGTGATCTTGATGGAACATTATTAAGCTTCGAAAAAAAAGTGACGGAGCAGGATATTTCCGCTCTTAAGGAATTAAAGAAAAATGGCGTCGATGTATGTTTAGCTTCAGGAAGAATGGATGTGGAAATTGGAGAAATTTTGACGATGGTTGGGGAAAAGTATCATCGAATCAGTCAAAATGGAGCTTTCATCAATACAGATCAAGATGAATCGCTGCATGCCCTCACCTTTGAAAATGTGATTGCGAAAGAAGTGTTTGAACAAGTCCGTTCTACAGATTTAATCACAATCATCGCAGACTACAGCAAAAATTATACAGAACGCCGTGATGAAGTCATCACGGGCATCGAATCGAGAATGTTCTCTCCAATTGAAGAGAACATCAATCTCATCCATGCTCTTGGACAAGAGGTCAAAGCATCCAAAATTTCTATTTTAGGTGAATATGAAGCCATTTCTGAGCTGCAGAAAACATTGCAGGAACGTCATCCTGAGACAATTGAGACATACATATCCGATAAGCAGTGCCTGGATGTCATGCCTAAAAACATAAGCAAGGGAAACGCACTTAAGATGCTGATTGAACATCTCGGAATAAAGCGCGAAGAGGTTGCATGCATTGGCGACTCATTCAATGATATTCCCATGTTCAATATGACCCCTCACAGTTTTGCCATGGAAGATGCTCTCCCAGAAGTGAAAAAGGAAGCCGCATATACGGCCTCCTCTGTAAGGGAAGCCATTAAGCAAGTTTTAGAAATGAACAAAAAGCAGCTGCAGGTAAAAGCTTAATAAAAGACAGAACAAAAAAGGGCGATCTTGTCGCCCTTTTTCTGTTTTATTCCTATACAGCTTTGCTGCCTGTTAAATACATTTCTGAAAATTCTTCTGCAGGAATCGGTCTTCCGCCCAGGTATCCCTGAAATTCAAGGCATCCTAATTTTGCAAGAAGATCCTTTTGTGTTTTCGTTTCAACCCCTTCAGCAATCACTTTCAGCTCGAGGTGATTGGCCATCGAAATGATCATAGAGACGATCGCTTCGTTACCATTATGCTGTTCCATTTCTCTTATAAACGATTGGTCAATTTTCAGCCTGTCGATGCTGAGCTTCTGCAAATAACTCAGAGAGCTGTAGCCCGTGCCAAAATCATCCATGCTGATCTCAATTCCCCTGCTCCGCAGCTTTGATAATTTCATGTTCGCCTCAAGCTCATTGTCCATCATAGCTGTTTCTGTGATTTCAAGCTCAAGACTTGATGCATGAATTTGATAAGAAGACAGAATCTCATCAATGGTTTGAATCAAGTCATCCTGGTAGAGATGAAGGTGTGAGATATTAATTGAAACCCGGCCGAAATTCAGGTTTTGACGTTCCCATATCTGTACATGGCTTGCAACTTCACCAAGGACAAAACGTTCCAGCTCAAAAATCAAACCCGTCTCTTCTGCAATCGGAATAAAAGTTGCGGGTGAAATAAAACCAAGCTCGGCATGCTTCCATCTGACCAAAGCCTCTGCACCAATGACCGTAGCGAGGTTTTCTTTGAACTTCGGCTGAAAATAAACGCTGAGTTCTTTATATTGAAGAGCTTTGCGCAATTCATTTTCAATCCTTATTTTTTCAATTAATTTATCATTCATTTCGGGCTTATAGATGCCGAAACTGTTTGAACCGTTCATTTTCACATCGTACATTGCAATATCTGCGAATTTCATCAGCATTTCAGCGTCAGTGCTGTGTGCAGGATAATGGGCGATTCCAATGCTTGCGGTAACTAAACAGTCATTTTCCCTGATCTTCATCGGCAAGCGAAAATGATGAACAATATCATTTGCCGTTTCATTTGCTGCCTCATAATCATCAGAAAGCAAAATAATGCTGAACTCATCACCGCCAAGCCTAGAAAGAATGGACTTTTCAGGGAGAACGGATGTAAGTCTTTCTGCTATCTTTACAAGCACCAGGTCACCGAAAGCATGCCCAAATAAATCATTTAAACGTTTGAATCGGTCGAAATCCAGATTTAATATGGCAAAGGCCTGATTTTCTGCTTTTAGATCTGAAAGCTTCTGAATAAAGAACCTGCGATTTGGAAGTCCTGTGAGTTCATCATGAAAGGCCAGATAATTGATGCGGTTCTGAGCTCTTTTGCTTTCAGTGACATCTTTTACAACGCCATATACTCCTACAACTTTATGATTAACAACTTGCCTCACGGCTGTAATTAAAACATCAAGTGATTCTCCATTTTTTCTCTGCAGGGAAACAGACAGCTCATTTTCACTGAAGTCCCCTTTTACAATTTCAGAAAAGTAAAATAAGGCTTTTTGATGGTCCGATTCTTTAATTAAAGTCAGAAAACTTAGTCCGATCATATTCTTTTCCGGCAGCTGGGTCATGGCTGCGGCTACTTTGTTAACGGAAGTAATAACTCCATGCAAGTCAGTTGATATCACTCCATCAGGACTGTGATGAAACAAAGAGCGAAACCTCTCTTCCTTTTCATTAATCCGCTCAGACTGTTCATTCATCATCGTATGGCTGTACAAGTCAGGAATAAATGTGAGAATAAGGTTCAATAAAAAGACAAATAGAAAAGGAATCAAATAGTGATACGGTCCGCCATCTGCAAGCTGATAGTCTATAACTGAAGTCATAATCACATATGGGATACCCGCAAGTGATACTCCCCCAATGATGCTTCCTGCTGTCCGGTAGTATTTCGCCCGGCGCTGATTGACCAAACTGTCCTCTAATGCGATTAATAATAGTCTCAGTGCAGAAAAACTGAATGCAGCAGACAATAGCACAGCAAAGAAAATCAGCAGTGGCTTCACTTCAATCTGACCGTGAAATAAGAGTGCATACCCAATAAAATCAACCAAAACAATTCCAAGAGACAAACCGCATCCCGTTAAAAAATAACCTTTTGAGCTCATTGACGGAATGCCTCCTGTTCTTAAGGAGAAAAAAGCAACAGTACTGCAAACAGCATAGCTGACCAGAAAGTAAAGGAAAGGCTGCTGAAGCGTTACTTCCAAATGAACGGAATAAATGGCAAGCAGGTGAGTCAGCCAAAACAAGAAACCAAGGGTTAAACTGAGGACTCCTATGATTTTGGGCTGTTTATCTTGAGTTTTACGACTGTATATAGTTGTGAACACCGGCGTCAGGTGGTAACTGATAACCGATTGAACGAGAACAAGGAACAATAAAAACAAATCTGCATTCAAGTTAAACAATCAAAACTCCCCCTTATCTCTTATATCGAACAAAATTCAAGATGTTGAAGAGGGAATTCACTATTTTTTCAAAAAAACTTTCTTCTGCAAAAAATAGCAAAATATAGGTTTAAAAATTGTATGTTTGATGCAAACTATCCAACGAAAGGAAAATTCCCTTGAAAGGAGGAATGAGCGATGAACAAGAACAACCAAAACAACAAGCAGCAAAACATGCAGCAGCAGCAGCAAAATCAACAACAGCAAAACCAGCAAGCTGATACTGAGTTCTCTCAAGAAATGAACCAGCAAAAAGCGAACAAAAAACAAAAATAAGGTTTACATACACGTAAGCTAAAGTAAGACGGTTCTTTGACCGTCTTTTTCTCTTTTATCTATTTGAAACGTTTTGTAAAAAATCAGCTTTATGACGGGAATTCCCCTGTCATTTTATGATATACTATTTCCATAAAGCTGCAGATGATGCCACATCTACAGCCAAAGCAGTCAAACAGCACTCGAACGGATCAGCTTAATAAACAAACGATTTACTGTGACCTCCTGAGATGCAGAGGTCTATTTTTTTTGCCCAAAACCGAGCACTGCCACAATTAACGTAGCAAAAGAAACCATTACAACTAAACTTTCAAAGATTGTCACATGTCATCCCCCCTTTCCTAGGGGTTCAAACTGATCCATTAAAGATTGACCTGCAAGTCCATTATATCATTAATCGAACAAAACAGGAACATACGTTTGTATTTTGAGCCAAATCTCCTAAATGATGCAGTTAAGAAAAAAAGAACACTCAGAGTGTTCTTTTTAAGGTGTTTTAATTCGGTTTTGATCCACTGTATTACAGGCAATTTTCATTTTTGCCAAAGTGCCTTTGAGGGTTTCTTCATGATTGCATTGATCATTCAGATACATTTCTGATAAATCATAGACAGATCTTGACAGCAGCTCGACGACATTTTTTAAAGAATGAGCATCCGGGGAGTATTCATCATGCAGCACTTTACGAACGATATCATCACTGAACTCTTTGATTTTCAAGACTTTTTCCTTCTCAGGCATTTTGAAATCCTCCTTTTTTTATCATATATAATACATTCGCCAATTCAGGTCAGATCCCCTTTGTATGATTCTGTCGAGACATCGGAACTTTTAAATAGAAAAATGACTTCCAGCGGAAGCCATTTTGAATGATTATTTTAAATCAAGACGGTTCAATATGAACATGCACATGAGAAATGCGATGTTCTTTCTCCATTCTTTTTTCCACTTCATCTGTAATTTCGTGGCTTTCGGTTACATTCAGTCCGGCATGAACTTCAATAACGACATCCACAAGGACACTGCTCCCCAGGTAGCGTGCTTTAATATCCTTGATCCTGTCTACTCCCGGAGTTGATTCTACGGTTGCTTTAAAGTTCAGCAGCTTCTGATCATCAAAACCGTCTGTCAGGGAATGAGCCGTTTCTTTAAAAATATCCCATGCTGTTTTACAGATAATGAAACCGATTGTGATCGCTGTAATCGTGTCAAACCATGCAACGCCAAATTGAGACGCGACGATCCCCGCAAAAGCTCCAACGCTTACAAGTGCATCAGAACGGTTGTCGTGGGCTGCTGCGATCAGTGCTTTTGAATTGATCTTTTTTGCCAATGATTTGTTGTAGCGGTAAACTCCATACATGATGATGGCACTGATGATGGCTGCCCATGCGGTGATTAAATTGGGTGATTCTGTTTTGGGCTCTATGATGGATTTAAATCCTTCGAACAACACCTGAATCCCGACAGACATGATAATAAATGAAGCAACCAGTGCCGCAATTGCCTCCGCTTTAAAATGTCCGTATGGATGATCATGATCAGGCGGTTTTTGGGAAATTTTCAGGCCGACTAAAACGGCTGCCGATGCAATCACATCCGTCCCGTTATTCAGGCCGTCTGCCAGCAGGGCCTGAGAAGAATAAACATAGCCGATGCCAAGCTTTGCTGCAGCAAGAATGACGTAAGCTCCAATGCTCAGCCAGGCACCGCGTTCTCCTTTTTTTAAATCCTGGTAAACGTCCAATGATTTCACTTCCCCATTTAAAGGATCCATTTCCATAAGCAGAGAAGCTTTGCTGTCAGGCTACTGATTCCACTGCTTCGGAAGCATTTGAATGGACGCATTTAAAGTGTCCAGTTTGCTTTCGATCCGGTGCAGCAGATAGAGAGTAACCATGATCGGAAAACCGACATCGCTTATTAATTGAATCCACTGTTCCATAATAGGTTTCCTCCTTTTCCAGTTTTTATGTTGACTATTTACTTATCCCTTTAGAGAGGAAGGGCCAGATCCCGAACAGAGATCTGACCCTTATTTCCATTATCCGATTGTTAGGTCAGTTAAATTTCTCTCAACGACACGCGCTCCTTTTTTGCTGATCAAGTTTCCGCCTGGAGATGTGAAAGCATTAGAAGCAAGGATTAGGTCCATCGCATTTGACACATCACTCTCAACAACCGGTTCTTTTGGAGAATCGATGTTGATTTTCACCTGCTTGCCTTCTTCATTTAGAAATTGAAGTTCCAGCGTTTTCGCCATTTACATTCCCTCCCTTCTTCTATATTTTCAGGTGGATTAAGCTGTTACCTGATGTGAATCGTTTCGTTCGACATGAGATAGAATCTGGGTTTGCAAATCTGTGATTGCAGAGGCTGCCTGAAGCAGCTGTTCAGCGGTTGCTGATGTTTTCACGTTGTTGTAATTCTTGTATTTGTAAACCTGCTCTCCCAATTCATCCATCCCCATATCGAATACCAGGCGAAGCTGTGAATCAAGAATGATTGTTTCTGCCATGCTGATCACCTCCTTTCGTATACGTTATACAAAGAAACGGTCACCAAAGTAGCAGATTTCATGAACTTTTTTGAGAATGGAGAAGCAGGATTAAATTTATTGTATGTTCTGCGGTTTTTTACAAAAAATAACATCAGATTGATTCGTTGAAATCACACGAATCCTGATAGGTAGGTATGAATGTGAAAACAAGTAAACTAGAAGTTCTGTTATGGAGCATAGCGTTCCCGGGGTTTGGGCAGCTTATTAACCGTCAGCTGATTAAAGGAATCCTGTTTATAACGCTTGAACTGTTGATTAATACGTATAGTCATTTCAATCAGGTCATCATGCTCAGTTTTTTAGGCGAAATTGATGAGGCCGTTCAAACGGTGGAATTTGGATGGCTGATGTTTTATCCGTGCGTATACATGTTTGCGATGTATGATGCTTATAAAAATGCGGATGGTCCTGAGCCTCCCCTGTCTTTTTTGCCTTTTGCCTTCGGCGCTTATTTTGTAACGGTGGGATTAATGTACTCTCCTAAACTCAAGCTGTTCGGCGTGCTTTTTGGACCGATTTGGCTTCCGATGCTTTCCCTTATTCCAGGATTGCTGACCGGATTTCTTATCCGATTTATTATTTTGAGAATTCATTCGTTTCGAAAAAGATAAACTCTTTTCTATACGTTTTAACGCCTGAAATTCGGGTAAATAAAGCTTAGAGGCAATGATTCGGGCACATCTGAGATTCACACTTACTCTAGCTGGCGCGGGCTTGGAACCGCAAGGACGTATGAGAGGCAGGGCTTACGTTGTTTAAGTGTCCCAAGATGGGCTGAATCAAGCGTACCTACTCAATTACATACTCGACTTAAAATATAAAATTAACCTTGCACATGTGTTCTGTTCAGGCTTCATCAACAGAAACATGTGCTTTTCTCATTTTGACTGCTTTAATAACATCAGTCCGCTAGAAGACTGGTGCATTTTGGGAGGGATTGAATTGAAGCATATCCTATTACTCGGCGCCGGCCATGTACACGCTGCTTTTTTAAAAAATCTGGAAACAGAAGAACTGGACTGCAGCATTACTTGTCTCTCTCCATCCCCTTTTCAGTATTATTCCGGCATGTTTTCGGGGTTTACAGAAGGACTGTACGAAGAGGAGGAAATAAGAATAAGTGTTGAAGAGCTATGCAGCAAAACAGGTGCATCTTTTTTAAAAGGAGAAGCAGTCAAAATCGATCCTTGTCTAAAGCAAGTGGAAACCAGGGCCGGGAAAATGATCTCCTTTGATATCCTTTCTGTTGATATCGGTTCTCTGACAAAATTCAGCAGCTTATCCGCCCATGGGGTAATTAGTTTAAAACCGACTTATACGGTTCCTGAAAGGATTAAGGAGCTGAGAAGTGAGGCAAATCCCGTTATTATTGGAGGCGGTGCCGCAGGGGTGAAGCTTGCACTTTCAGCTGCTTCATTTCGCAGAAAATATGGACTTCCCTCCAATCTGATCCTTTTGAGCAAGACAAGTTTAATGGATTCATTTGGCGAAAAGCTTTCCAGTAAAATCTCTCGTATTCTGATTGAAAACGGCATACGAGTCATTGAACATCAGGAGATTTCTAAAATTGAAGAATATGCCATTTATACGGATGACCTGCATGTTAAATATGACATAGCCCTTGCAGTAACTGGGCCAAAAGCTCATCCTCTTTTAATAGAGAGCGGCATGGAATGTGATGAACATGGCTTTTTGCTTGTGAATGCCAAGCTGCAGGTTCCCCGTTTTCCATTCATTTTCGGAGCAGGTGACTGTGTCACTTTGAAGCAGCATTCGGCTCTCCCAAAAAACGGTGTATATGCCATCCGTCAGGCACCCGTATTATTTGAAAATATCAGGAGATTTCTGTCTGAAGATGAGCTGACAGCCTTCAATCCTCAAAAGCGATTTATCAGCATTCTTTCAGCGGGTAATAAAAAGGGATTATTCTTATATGGAGGATTTTCGTTTTATGGGTCTCTCGCATGGAGAATCAAGCATTTGATTGACAGAAGATACATGCGGAAGATGGGAAGCTGAGTGAAAATAACCTGTTATTGGCAAATACATTACTTGTAAACTTCAAACCCATTCAGGTCTAAAGAATATTAACCATCAAAAAAAGCATGGACTTCTCCATGCTTTTTAAGGCTTCACTTTGATCCATTTTTCAGTCAGCTTTGGCAGAATGCCTGAAAACAGTTTTTCTCTCCAATAGAGATCAGCCGTTTTTTGCACAGCTGCTGCATGATTCGGATACGGGTACACCATTTGAGAGAGATCTCCGATTTTTTTCCCGTTTTGTTTTGCAAACACTACTGTCTGCATCCAGTCTCCCGCTCCTTTGCCAATCGCATGTGCCCCGAGGATTGTTCCTCCTGCGTTTGTTATAATCTTCACAAAACCATCTGTTGCTCCATCCGCAATAAATCGATCGACTTCATTGAGCGGAGCTTTAAATACTTGTATCTCTTTATGCGCTTCTCTTGCCTCTTTCTCTGTCAGTCCCAGATGGAAAACTTCGGGACTTGTGTATGTGACCCAAGGCATATGATCATATTTCACTTTATTCGGCAATCCCAGAACAGCTTTCTGTACAACAGCTTTGCCTTCCATTCCGGCTGCATGCGTGAATAGATAGTTTCCATTCACATCACCGATGGCATATATATGTGACAGGCTGGTCTGCATCGAGTCGTTCACTTTAATAAACCCTTTCTCATCGCATATAACTCCAATTTCATTTAAGTTCAGTTGATCTGAATTGGGCTTTCTGCCTGCAGCAAGCAAAATCTCATTTACTTCTAATGTCTTCAGCACACCGTCCTGACTGATCACAAGTTCTTTGCGGTCTTCAAAAGCTGAAGCAGATTCAATGCTTGCCTCTGTTAAAATCGTCATCTCTTTCCCCAGTAAATCCGTTGCAAGCTCCCTGATTTCATCATCTTCTTTGGATAGAAGCATGGATGATCTTTCAATGATGGTAACTTCAGAGCCAAGTCTTGAAAAAGCCTGTGCTAGCTCGACGCCGATCGGTCCGCCTCCGATCACAGCTAATTTTTCAGGAAGACGATCCAGCTGAAAGACGGTTTGATTCGTTAAAAACCTGGAATCTTTAAGTCCTTCAATATCCGGCACAGCAGGTCTTGATCCTGTCGCAATCACAATCTTTTTCCCCTTAATGACCTGTTCTCCGACTTTTATTTCATGTTTAGTCTGAAAAGCTGCCGTTCCATGGATGACATCGATTCCAAGTTTCGTAAAGCGTTCATCGTCATCATGCTCCTGAATGGCTGCTATTGCTTGATGAACATGATTCATGATCTGCTTCATCTCGGTGCTGCCGCTCACGGATAAGCCGAATGATGCAGCTGTCTGTTTTGCCTCATAAACGTGATTTGCGGCAGAAATCAGCGCCTTTGATGGCACACAGCCAACGTGAAGACAGTCACCGCCTAAATTTTCATCTCTTTCTATTAAGGCAACGTGAGCACCAAGACTTGCAGCTCCTGCCGCCACGGTCAGGCCGCCTGCGCCTCCGCCAATGACAATCACATCATATTCTTCCATGTTTCTCTCCCCCTATTTTAGTATTTTTTTTGCCTCAAGCAGCCGCTGCAATGCGGTGAATAATTCAATCGCAAAGAATAAATAGGTGATGAGAATCAGCTGATCGGTAAACATAATCATCAGCGAAAACAAAATAAATCCTTCCGTTCGCTCGGCAAGTCCTGCCTGATAGTAGAATGATTTGACACCCTGCTTTTCACTGATTGCTCCAACCGTCAAAAAGATCGTCATGGAAATAATGATGGAAACAGAAAGCAGCAGCAGCGGCAATTGCGCCTCAGGATACGCTAATGCAAGACCGACGATGACACTGATCTCAACGACTCTGTCAAACGTTATATCAAGAACCGTTCCAAAACCGGATGGCTTCGTCAGTCTTGCCATCGTTCCGTCAACAGCATCCAGGTAGCCTGAAAACCATAAAACAAATAAGGCCAAAATCGGCTGTTCCAGATAAATGAACACACCTGAAGCGGATCCGATCATAAAAGCAAGGACAGTTACCTGATTGGCTGATAAGCCAGCACTTAACAGCTGAACAGCAGACTTTTCAATAATAGGCTGCACATACTTGCGTGCATGAGTATCTAGCATAATGTGTCCTCATTTCCCGTTGTGAATGATCATTTTTTTTAGTTGTTTTTTGAAAAAAAGCGGCACAATGAGCAATAGCAGAAAGATCACGCAGGCTGCCGCTATAATCGCTGTGTCGCCTGCAGCCAAACTCGAACCAAGAAATGTAAAGGCGAATGTACCTGGAATAATCCCTATAAAAGTAGCAGACGCAAATGGAATCAGCTTTACCTTAGAAACACCCGCGGAATAGCTGATCAAATCAAAATGGAAAAGAGGAATAAGCCTTAAAATAAGAACATAGAGAAACCCATTCTGCTCAAGCTGGCGTTTCAGCGCCGCCGCTTTATCGTTTTCTTTGGTTTTGAATAGATCAATTTTTAATTTCCCTGCAGCCAAATAAGCAAGTATCGCTCCAGCCGTCGCACCAATCATAGTGTACACCATGCCAAAATAAGGACCGAATGCAAGTCCTCCTGCTATAGAGAGAATCGATGCCGGGAAAAGCACTAGCGGCCTGATTGAATAGAGAGCTATATAGAGCAGCGGTGCCCAAAGACCAAAGGATAGCATCCATTCTTTGATCAGCACCGGTTCTATTTTCAAAAAACGCTGATTGATCCATAGAAGCACTAGAACCAGACAAATGACAAGGAGTAGTTTCATTATGGTTTGTTTCTTCATCCTGTCTCTTCCTTCAGCATGTTTTCATTAAAACAGCAAAGCATATCCGGATCTATTACTTCAATAAATACGGAATCACCAATGTCCGCTTTCAGATCAGAATGCAGGGTCAGCAGTTCGCCGTTCAGGTTTAAGAAGAGCGTGTAAAACGTCATGCCATGTTTTTGAACAATGTGCTTAACTTCCGCTTGAAAAGAAATCAGCCTTTGATCTGACTCATTTCGAACCATCCGCAAATTTTTAACATGGGCAAAGGAGGTTTCATCAATCATCAATCCTTCGCTGAAAAAGGCCGCTGCAGCCGGATTTTCCGGATGATGATACAGCTGCTCTGGAGTGCCCATTTGCTGAATGCTACCATTTGCTATGATAGCCGTCATGTCTCCCATATACATCGCTTCCTCCATATCATGGGTGACAAACAGAGCGGATGTGTGCTGTTCCTTCAGCAAATTTCTGACCCAAGTTCTAAGGCGGCTTCTAAGGGCCGGATCTAGACTCGCGAAAGGTTCATCCAGCAAGAGGAGTTTAGGCCTTGTGATTAAAGCCCGCGCTAATGCAATCCGCTGCTGCTGCCCCCCGGAGAGTTCGTGGGGATATGCGGACTGAAATTGAATCATATCCACCTTGTTCAGCATCTCACCTACTCTTTCTTTGCGCTTTTTTTCTTTCATGACTTTTAATCCATATTCCACGTTTTCAAAAACCGTCATATGAGAAAATAAAAGAGGCTGCTGAAACATCATGACAACTGGTCTTTTTTGAGCACGCACTTCTGTCATGTCTTTGCCATCAATCCAAATTCCGCCTGCATCAGCCGTCTCTAATCCGGCAATGCATCTTAAAAGGGTTGTTTTCCCTGTTCCTGATGGTCCGACTAAAGAGACAATTTCGCCTTGCCTGATGGTTAAGTTCACATCTTGGAATATGGAAGATTTTTTAAATCTTTTCGTTAAGCCTTTTATCTCAATCATGTCATTCATAGATCAATCACCTTTTCTGATAAGGAGTTACAAGCCGGATAAATCCTTCAAAAAGCAGCCATATAAGGACTGGAATGAGGGCAAACAGGACAGAGAAGCTTGCAATGACGGCATCATCTGCGCTGCTGAAATAAGGAAAAAATAAACTTGCGAGTGTCACAACCAATCCTCCGCCAATGAGTGCTGTCAGCAAATATTGACTGAGAGAAATCGTGCAGGCCAGGAAAATCACGCTGCGGATACTGGGTATCAGCTGAGGCAGAAAGATTCGGTAAAAAATAGACAGACTGCCCGCTCCAAGAGTTTTTGCCTGCTCTTCCCACTTCACTCCTATTCTTTCAAAACCCGACCGCATCACTTTAATGGTATAAGGAAGAGTAGGCAGCATGTGAATCAAAACCACTCCTGCCATACTGCCCGCAAGTCCTGCCCGAATAAAAACAATATGAAGCCCTAAAGCAATCGTTAATGCAGGGACAATAATCGGAGTCAGGAGAAGTGTTTCGATAGCTGCCTTTCCTCTGAAGGATTGATGTGCAAGCACTTTAGCTGCCGGAGTCCCTATCAAAAGGTTTAATCCTATGACCCATAGAGCAATTTCTGCTGATTGAATGACTGCTTCAAAAAGCTTTGGCTCTTGAAAGAGAGTCATGTAGCTGCGCATTGAAAATCCATCAGGCAGCACATTCCCCCACTTCCAGCTGACAGCAGCACTTTTAAACAATACAAATACAACAGGAAGAAGAAACAAACCAAGTGTCATAAACATAATGGCCTTTGATCCTTTTGCTGAACCCTTGAACTCAATCGTGCTTTCCTTCGTTATTCTTTCACGCTGTCTGTTAAGGATCATATAAACGGTGAATAAACAGATGAGTATAATGGCGGCTGTGGCGATCATAGCCGCAAAAGCAAGAGGCCTCCTGCTCCAATCACCGGAATAAAACCATTGGAATGTCAGCACAGAAATCATCTTAGGGTACGTAGCTCCAAGCAGTGCCGGAACTTCATAGGCGGCAAAAATAAATGAAAACAAAATCACAAAAATTTCAAGGAAAGATGGAAGGATAACAGGCCATTCAACTGTTTTGAATGCCTCCCATTTTGAACCGCCTAGCGTGTAGACAGCTTCTTTTTTAGCCATGTTTAACTGCTGATAAACCGGAAGAAGAACTAAAATAACAAACGGAACCTCTTTCCATAGATAGGTCAGAATCATTCCAGCTCCGCTTTCGCTCTTCATGATCTCTGGAAAACCTTCAGGAGATTCTATGAATCCTCCCAGAAAAAAGAGGGTAGAAAACCATCCGCTTTGCGAAAATAAAAGATAAACCATGTAGCCCCAAACGAAATGGGGAAAAAGCATCGGAATCCATGCAGCCAGCCTGAGATGTTTTTTTTGTAAAAGAGGATAAGTGCTCCGAACGATAAGCAGTCCGATGATCATAGACAGGATGACTGAAACTATTGTAATTTTAAGACTATATAGAAAAGATGCCTGAAAAGACGGATTCTTCAGCAATTCTGCATAAGCGGCTGTATTTATAGTCCCGCCCGGACTTGTAACGCTCTCAATTGCTGCCATCCATAGTCCTGCTCCTGCCATAATGGCAGTAAACAGGACAGCAGGCAGCAAAGGCCATAGCTTATTTTTTGCCTGCAACTTCATTTATCCAGTTCTCCTTTAGCCAGTTCACATATTGTGCATCAACCTCTGGAACTAGCGCCTCCTGCAGGATTTCCTGAGACAGCACTGATTCTCCGCGTTCTATTTCCTTCAGCTGATTTTTTTCTTTTTCGTTAAAGGTTGAAGGATCGACTGCAAGCCCTTCCCCCCAGTATGTCTGATCATGCTTTGCAAGCTGAGCTTCGGGAGACATAAAGAAATTAATCGCCGACATTGCCCCTTCAGGATTCTGTGAATTAAAGGGAATCCCCAGGAAATGTGTATTTCCGAGAGAGCCGGATTCTAAGACGAATGAACGGGTCGTTTCAGGGAAAATTCCTTTTTCAATCATGCTCTCCGCTCTTGCCTCGTTATACCCCATCGTCATCCAGACATCTCCGCTGCTGTATAGCCTATCGAGTTCGGCAAGAGAATTCGGATAGGTTTGCCCCTTTTTCCATAAGGATGGTTTGATGACGTTTAGGTAATTCCACATCTCCTTGCTGTTTAAAGCCGCAAACTCTTCATTGAATCCTTCTTCAAGCAGTGCATCTGCTCCGCCTGCAGATTCGTAAAAGACATGCCTTAAAAACGCATTGCCAGTAAAATCATTGGCGTCCGGATACGTAAATTTACCCGGGTTTTCTTCAATCCAGCTTTTAAGATCATTTAACGTTTTTGGAGGATTTTTCACCTTTGCTTCATCATACAAAAAGACAAACTGCACCTTTCCCCACGGTGCTTCAAACCCTTCTGTCCTTTCACCAAAATCATATTGAATATCGAGAGCATTCTGATTTACATGCTCTTTAAAATTAGGCAGCTTTTCTGTAAATGGTCCAAAAAGCAAGCCGCTGCTTTTTGCATTTTTGAAATTCTCACCGTTGATCCAGATAATATCCGTGCTTCCTTCTGACTGTCCTGCTTTTTTCTCATTTAATAATTTTTGCAGAAATTCGGGAGCATCCATTGGAACACGTTCAAGCTTAATGCCATATTGCTCTTTAAGCCTTGGGGCAGCCCAGTCGTCAATGTACTGATTAATTCCCTCATCTCCGCCCCACATAAACATGCGGACTGTACTGCCGTCTGCTTTTTTCTCTATTTCTTCCCACGATCGATCAAGTGCGCCCAAATTCTCGTTTGGAACGTTGGATTGTGAGCAGCCCGCTGCCAGTATCAGCATAAAAAATAAAATAAATGGCTTCATGGTATCCTCCTGTATTCTCTTTTCATTTTGCACTGATTTTATAATTAATCATGCTATGCCTTCCTCATTGTTTCAAGTAGCAATATGCTGGCAGAAGGTAAACGGTGGAAACAGCATTATGGATGAATGGATTTATTGGAATTAGAAACTTCACCTTATAACAGCATCAAAAAACCGAATCAGCGTTTGATTCGGTTTTTAAATCATCTATTAAATGCGAAATGCGCCAACAAGCATTGCGAGATCATCCGATAAATCTTTTAACATTTTTGAGGAGTCTGAAACATCCCTGATACTGACCGAAGATTGATGAACGGAGGCAGAAACTTCTTCTATTCCCGCAGCTGATTCCTCTGAAACGGCAGCCACTTCTTCCACTGCCCTGTTCACTAGTGTCATACCGTCCGCTATCCTATGGACATGCCCGCCCACATTTTCAATTCTCTCATCAAGCTGTTGAATGGATTGACTATTTGCTGAAAAGACTGACCTGTCAGGTGAATGGAATGTGTAGAATCTTTCACTCTAATTTGTCCGCTGCCAAGTGTTTCGGCAACGTGTTTTGAAAGGTTCTTAAACTCATCAACAATTTTAGTGATATCCGTGATTGATGACGTTACCCCAATTGCCAATTTCCTGACTTCATCCGCAACTACTGCAAATCCTCTTCCATGCTCTCCGACTCTGGCAGCTTCTATCGCTGCGTTTAAAGCAAGTAAATTGGTCTGATCGGCAATTTGTTCGATGACCGTTACAAGCGATGCAATCTCATTTGTTTTTTCTTCTAAAATCAAGACCTCCCGTGCGGAAGAATCCATCACCTTCATCATTTCATCCATATAGCTGACAGATGACCTCATTTGATGGGTTCCTGAAGCAACAAGCTGCAAAACCTGTGCAGATGATTGCCTCATTGCCGTCCCTTCCACGTTTGCTTTATCAATTTGTTTTGCGAAGTCATCCAATTGTGCGGCAATATCCGAAGAAGCATGAGATTGTGCCGATGAACCGGCTGCAAGCTCCTGCATCGTTGCGGATACGTGCTGACTTCCTTCGTTCACTTCAGATGATGCTTTGTTAAGCTCTGCACTCCTTGCCTGAAGTTCCTTTGAAGCCTCTTTTATATGCATAACCATAGCATTCATTTTATTTTTCAAGTTGTTTTGAGAAGCTGTCAGCTGGCCGATTTCATCCCGGCCGCCATACTCCATATCCGGTGTTGCCAGATTCCCGGCCGCCACTTCTTTAGAAAAATCAATCACACGCTTTATGTGCATCATAATTAATTTTTGAATAAGAAGCGTAATCGCAGCTGAAATCAAAATTGATCCAATAAGGGCGGCGATCAGCGTGAACGCGATTTGTGCCATATACTCCCGGGACTCATTAACTGAATCATTCCGCTCTTTCATTTTCATCTCCCGAAGTTCATCAAGCGCGGCAATCGTTTCATCACTGAGAACCTTTGCCCGTTCTCTGACCCCGCTCAGTATCTGAGTATTTTTTTGTTCAACAGCCGGAATGACCGTAATGTAAAAGAGATCGTTCAGCATTTTATCATTTTGAATTAATTTTAGAAAAAGTGCAGTTTCCTCTGCATCATTAAATTCCTTTTTGCTGTCTTCACCAGCTTGAAGCAAGGTTTTCCGTATCTCAAGGTATGCCTCCTTATTTTCTTCAGTTGGATGAATGATATAGTCTGCAATCGCGCTATCCATTGCAAGAAAAATGGAACCTATTTCAGTCATTTTTCCGGCGCTGCTGCTCAGCTGATCCATTTTAGATAATTGATCATTGAGACCGCCCAACTGTGCAAACGTTACCATTGTTGAGATCGCAAAAAGCAAAATACAAATAAAAACAGAAAAGCTGAATTTCCAGCCGATTTTAATATTCCTCCATGCACCCGCAAGTTTTTTCATTCCGCTGCCCCTTTTATTTTTTCTAAGAGTATTATCGACAAAAACTAGTAAATGTTTACTATCATTCCACATCTTTAAAATATAGGTATATTTATTCATATACTGTTAAATTTTTGATATAATAGATTTATTATTTTTCAAAAGAGGCGATATTTTTATGGAAGCTTGTTCATTTTGTTATCAATCATTTAACGTTTACGAAACTGGCTTCTTAACATTGAGGACTGCTGATGCTTCAGATGAATTAATTCGAATGGGGTTTTATCTATCAGCAGAAAGGTTCGCTCGTTTCCCTTATTCTTCAAAGAATCAATTAAAGGAAATCTTGGTGAAAGTGAACCTTTTATTTACTGGCAGACAGTTGGATGCTGCCATTCATAAGGTAAAAGATCCTGCTCCCTACCATTATCATTCTTTACAAGTCATTTATCAGCATGTCATAAATGAGGAAACCGTAAGTCTGATTCAGACGGGTGCATTTGTCAGTCATCTTCAGCCAATCTTACATGCGCAGTCCGGGGAGCTTTACGGGTATGAATCGCTGCTCAGATCTGCAGATCATGAAATTTCTCCGTATCACCTTTTTCAGACTGCCCAGAAAACGAATATGCAGTCCGTCTTGGATAAAAAAGCGAGAGAAGCTGCCATTAGAGCCCGAGTCAGCCAAGTTCCGGATGGCATTAAGAGTTTTATCAACTTTCTTCCATCTACTATTTATAATCCGGAATATTGCCTGAAACACACATTTGATATTGTAAAAAAATACGATGTCTTACCAGAAGATCTAGTATTTGAGGTTGTGGAAACAGAAAAAATTGGGGATATGAACCATTTGAAAAATATCCTTGATACATACCGCAAGAATGGAATGAAAGTAGCTCTTGATGACCTTGGCGCGGGGTTTGCAACTCTTGAAATTTTGCGTGAGCTTCATCCGGATTTTGTGAAAATCGACCGGAATTACATTTCGGATTGTCATGAAAACCTTGAGAAACAGGACTTTCTTGCAAACGTCATAAACCTTGGCCGCAAATTGGATATTCAAGTTCTCGGCGAGGGTGTTGAAAAAGAAGAAGAATTTGAATTCCTAAAGGGACTCGGCATTGATTTTGTTCAGGGGTATTTGTTCGGAAAGCCTGCATTGAAACCGTCTGTACACCTTGTCAGAGCAATATAAAAAAGCGAGGGTCATCTCCCGCTTTTATCTTTTAGAGGCTCTGTATCCAGCACCAACTGCTTCTTCCTCAGTACAGAACATTTCTTCTTCTTTTGTTACGTCATAATATTGTCCTTCAGGCATATGATAAATCTTGTCTCCTGATGAAGAAATATTCCCTTTAATCGTGCAGGCTCCGGCTGGTTCTCCTTTTGGAGCTTCTGCTTTTGGAGCTTCTGCTTTTGGAGCTTCTGCTTTTTCTTCCCCGCCGTTAAAGCCTTCGTCCTCTGTTGCATAATTTTCAATGCTCCAGATTCCGATCTCTTTTTTCCTGGCAGCTTTTTGAAGCTCATATAACTCATCCACATGCTTCGTATTTGGCGCATAAACATAACCTACACGCGCTAGCCCATTTTCAATGAGAAGTTTGTTGAACATTTTTCCGTCAACATGAAGATAAACAAGGAGCCTTCCGTATTTATCCCGTTCTCCTACATCCAGCTCAAGCTCTACCTCTTTGCCAGAAAGCGTGCTTTTTGCAAAGCTGCTTGCTTCAGGCCCAAACGGCTGGACAGGTTTGTTTGGATGAACCGTTTCAGGTGTGTCGACAAGCAGCAGACGCAGCGTCTCTTCTTTTCCTTCAACAAGAACTTTGACTGTATCACCATCGATCACCCTGACTACCTTGGCCGGAATGAAATGTTCATTTTCAGCGGCAGCTTCTTTTTCTGATTCAGACGGAGCTGCTTCCTCATTTTCTTGTAAGGCTACTTTCTCCTTTTCTGCTTCAGCAGCAGTTGGTCGATCTTCTTCTAGTGCTGAATTTTCCTTTTCAGTTTCAGCAGGAGTTTCATCCATTGTTGTTTCTGAACAGGCTGTTAACATAAAGGCTGCAAAAAACAGCAGGAACCATTTTTTCATTTTCTTTATCCCCTTTTTTTCCTCAAAAATCAAACCGCACGATATTCTTGCATGTGCGGTTTGATTCGGTGCTTTATTTATTTTATCTCTATTTGATGATTTGGAGCTGTTTCGGGAACTTTGTCAATGTTTCATGCCCGTTCTTCGTAATATAGACGTCATCTTCTATGCGGACGCCGCCGATTTCAGGTACGTAGATGCCTGGTTCAATTGTATAAACCATGCCTTCTTGAAGAAGGTCATTGTTCGTATGGCTCATGGACGGGAATTCGTGCACGCTGATGCCAAGGCCATGTCCCAATCGGTGTGGGAAGTAATCGCCGTAACCAGCATTTGTGATAACATCGCGGGCAATTTGATCCAATTCCCCGATTCTCTCGCCTGGTTTGCTTGCATCCAGCGCTTTTAATTGAGCTTCGAGCACAGTATCATAGATTTCTTTTTGCTTATCACTGATTGATTGGTAAGCAAACGTCCGCGTTATATCTGAGCAGTACCCATCAAGCACGACACCAAGATCAAATAAAACGAAGTCCCCTGATTTTATGGCAGTCAATCCAGGATTGCCATGCGGCTGCCCTGATTTTTCACCGAACAGAACCATCGTAGAAAAGGACATTTCGCGAATTCCTTTTCGTTTTAGTTCATATTCGATTTTTGCCAGAACGTCCATTTCGCTGACACCTGACCCTAAAGCCTGAACGCCTACCTCAACTCCGAAATCTGCAAGCGCTGCTGCCTGCTTTAAAATCTGAATCTCTTTATCGTCTTTAATCAGACGCAATTGATTCATGATCTCTTCCGCTGAAACAAGTTCTGCCCCAGTCAGTATGGTTTGAAGCTGCTCCGCACGGGCAAAGGATAGAAGTTCTTTTTCAACCGCTGCTTTTTTCACGTCATGCTGCCCTCTTTTAGCAATGGCATCTTTTACTTTATCCCATGGATTTTCGTGATCGGCATAACCGATGATTTCTCCGTCAAAACCTGCAGCTTTCGCTTGTGAAACTTCCATTCCCGGACAGATAAAAAACGGCTCTTCTTCTTTAAAAACAAATAAACCCATCAGTCTTTCATGGGGATTTGTGTGAAAGTTCGTTAAGTAGAAAATGTTTTC
Organism: Peribacillus frigoritolerans; assembly: GCF_004358755.1. Lineage (GTDB taxonomy): Bacteria > Bacillota > Bacilli > Bacillales > Bacillaceae > Bacillus_P. The sequence goes on from NZ_SMZY01000002.1 coordinate 321,753, forward strand.
TGTTGATGAAATAAACGCAGCATCTGTATCCTGCTGCTTCAGCCAGTCAGTAAGCTTAGTTAATCTTGCTTTTTGCATGCAATCTCTCTCCTTCATCTGCATAAGTCTTCTCTATCATACGCCAAATTCATCAGAACTTAAAGATGAGTGACGGACTTCTTCTGACAAGCATCCTTCTTTTTTGGCAGATTGCTTTTGCAGAACCCGGTTTAGCCTTATGCGGTTATACCGCTGAATCAAAATAAATGGACTATTAAACGCGAAAGCATACAGAACATTAATTAATCCGGCCGCAGGCGTGTTCCAAATAAAAAAGAAAAGACAAGGGACAAGCTGCAGCCAGTGTGATAACTCGCCTCTCTTTGTTTCAAGAAGAAACCTTTCCATCTCGGACCGGCGCTTTCCTGTCAGAGTTTTTTTTGAAAAACCGCCTTTAAAGAGATTTCCCGCTTCCGGCAGACGGTCCTTCCATTTTCTAATTTGGATTTTTTCATAGAAAATCCCGGACCGCTCCCAGTTGAACGCTGCAAATATCCCGTTAACCTTTCCTATAAACCTCTCACTCATTCTTACGGAAAAAAACGAAACGGAAAGATGAATCAAGAGCCAGGCAGCCATATTAAGAAATAGAGCAGCCCCGTTTGTCAATTCAATCATTATGCATCTTCACGGACTATAATGTTCCGTCCTTTCCACGAAGCAGATTTCCTGACGAACGTTTTCCAAAGGGATGCAAGAAAAACAACCATAAAAAAGAGGGCGTAAACCGGAAAAAAACAGACTGTCCAAAGGCCAAAACGTCCGATTTCTTTAACGGAGATCCAAATTTGAAGCATCGCGGCGATATACAGCAGCACATATAAAAACCACCATTTGCTGAAAAGCACACCGATTTCTGTAAAAAAACTCAAACATCCTGTCAGCCAGATGATAATTGCCAAAAGCACATGCCATTTTGTCGCTTTGGCCCCGCTCGCAAAGGTCTTGCTGAAGCCGCGGATGAGCGACATGACTCCATCAGGATACATTCTCATGGAGATGGCGCCTTTCCCGCTTGCACAATATACAGGTGCGCCTTGTTTACGAACATGTTCGGCAAATGCCATATTCTCAACTACTTTGTTTTTAATGGCTTCATGCCCGCCCCAAACAAAGTAGTCCTTTTTCGTACAAATCATACACTGCCCAAACCCTCCGGCTGACCTGCCTTTTCCCTGCATGATATGAAAAGCGCCTGTTGCCGCAAACGTAACGAGGTGAAAAAAAGCAGAAAACGATTCATATGGTTTCCGTGTGCTGTGAAAAGGGTGAACAGACAACATCCCTTCTGCTCTCTGTTTTAAAAATGCAGCAGCACACTGAGCTGCTCCGTTCTGTTCAAAGAAAGTATCAGCATCAATGAACATGAGCCATTCTCCCTTTGCTTGCTCAGCTCCCGTGAAGCATGCCCATGATTTTCCAAGCCAGCCCGGCGGCAATTCTTTTGCTGCTATCACTCTCGCACCAAGAGATGCCGCGATTTCAGCAGTTTTATCTTCAGATCCGTCATCTACAACCATGATTTCACCGATCTCCTGCTTTTCTTTTTCCAATGAGGTTAAGAGTCTGCTTATATTTTTTTCTTCGTTTCTTGCTGGAATAATAATTGACAGATTACTGAGCACTTTACGCCCATCTGAATGTTGTCCGCTCTGAAGTGATGGAATTTTATATAAAAGCATGAGTCCTGTAAGAATTCCGATCATAATTGTAATCATAGAGACCTCACTCTTCCTTATGAATTTGGCCGGCACTTCTCGTTTCTTTGTTATAGAAAAAAACGAAAAGGGCAGAATGAATTGCTGAATAGAGATATTCTGCAGTTTAGACATAAAAGGACAATCTCATAAGGAGGCATTCTTTTGAAAAAGAAAGTGATTATCGTTGGAGGCGGACTTGGAGGCCTCTCTGCAGCTATCAGGCTTTGTGCAGACGGATATGAGGTAACGGTTGTTGAAAAAGGAGAGCGCGTTGGCGGCAAATTAAACATGCGCGGCGGACTCGGCTATACGTTTGACACGGGACCTTCCATACTGACGATGCCGTGGGTGCTTGAAAAATTATTTAAAAGCGCAGGACGCAGCCTTGCCGATTATCTCACCATCAAAAGAGTTGAACCTGGCTGGAGAACATTCTATGAAGACGGGACAACCATTGATTTAACAAGTGATTTGCCTGCTATGCTTGAAGAATTAAAAAAAGTTTCAGAGGAAGATGCAAACGAATTCTTTGATTACCTTCAGTATTGCAGTAAAATGTATGAGTACAGCATGAAAAGCTTCTACAGCAAAAGCCTTTCAGGTCTAAATGATCTTAGGTCCCTGCACAGTGTGAAAGAACTGCTGCAGATGGAACCATTAAAATCAATGGACGGCGTCACCAGAAAGCACTTTAAAAATAAAAAAATCAGGCAGCTTTTCAACTTCCTGATCATGTATATTGGCTCCTCGCCCTACCATGCACCTGCTGTCCTTTCTCAGCTTACGCATGTACAGCTTGGACTCGGCGTTCATTATGTCGAGGGGGGCATGTATAAAATCGCACTTGCTATGAATAAGCTTCTCCATGAGCTTGGCGCTGAAATCATGCTCAATACAAAAGTGGAGCGCATCCTAACAACCGGGAAAAGAGCTTCCGGCGTAGAGCTTGAAAATGGAAGAATTCTTGAAGCAGATCTTGTTGTATCGAACCTTGAAGCCATTCCGGCGTATCGCACTCTGTTAAATGAAAACCCTCAATCGCAGCAGAAAGCAGCTGAACTTCAAAAATATGAACCAACCGTCTCAGGCCTTGTTATGCTGCTCGGTGTAAACAGAACATATGACAATCTTGCCCATCACAATTTCTTTTTCTCAGAAAATCCGGAGGAGGAGTTTCAGCAAATTTTTAATGAAGGCAAGCTTGCGGACGATCCGACCGTGTATGTGGGCATCTCTTCAAAATCAGACTTTACTCAGGCTCCTGAAGGTAAAGAAAATCTTTTCGTACTGACGCATGTTCCTCCGCTTAAAGAAGGAGAAAACTGGGAATTCAGAAAAGAAACGTACCGTGAACTCATCTTATCAAAGCTTGAGCGCATGGGAATTCCTGATTTAAGAAAGCATATTGAGTTTGAATATACCTTTACTCCAAACGATTTGGAGCGCCTGTACGGAGCTAATGGCGGATCGATCTACGGTGTTGCAACAGACCGCAAGAAAAATGGCGGATTCAAAATCCCGAGCAAAAGCACCATGCTTGAGAATCTTTATTTTGTAGGCGGATCCACTCATCCAGGGGGCGGTGTTCCGATGGTTACCCTCTCAGGTCAGCTTACAGCTGATTTAATTGCTGAACATGAGAAGGATCTGAAAGTATTCAAAGAAGAGAAGGAAATTTCATAATGATAGTAGAGCGTAAGCACTGAAGCGAAACATCGATGCGCAAAAATTTCATTAATAATCATATTACTTAATAGAAGGATAAGATCGCCTCTTATCCTTCTTTTTTCAATCCAACTAAAGGAGAACGTTTATGCTTAACTATCAATTGGTCCTGCTGCTTCTTTTAGCGTGGACCGTCTTCAATTCTTTTTTTATGCCTAAGTTAAAAAACCGCAGCTCTGCCAATAAACCGCTTGTTTCAATTCTTATTCCCCTGCGCAATGAAGCACGCAATGCACGAAGCCTGGTTCAATCTTTGATAGGGCTGTCCTATCCGAATTTGGAATTCATCCTGCTTGATGATCAATCGGCTGATCAGACAAAAGAAATCCTCCTCTGCGAAACAAAACATGATGCCCGTTTCACCATCTGTTCCGGTACGGAGCTTCCGAAGGGCTGGTCGGGAAAAGTACATGCATGTCATCAATTGAGCTGCATGGCAAATGGAGATTATTATTTATTTTTAGATGCTGATGTAAGAGTTCATAAAAACACGATAGAAAGCTCCCTTTCTCTTATGAACGAGAAGAAAGCTGCCATGCTTTCAGGTTTCCCCCGCTTTCCAGTGAAGCATGTGCTCGAAAAACTGCTTGTTCCGATGCAGCATTTTCTGATTTATTTTCACCTTCCGCTCTTTTTTGCCAATTACACGCCCATGGTTTCAGCATCTGCTGCACACGGAGCGTTTATGATGTTTGAAAGAAAAGCCTACAAACAATTCGGCGGCCATGCAGCCATTAAAGATTCCATCGTAGACGATGTTGCGCTTGCAAGAACGGCCAAAAAGAATCATCATCGCGTCCTGCTGGCAAATGTCACAGATTTTGTAACGTGCTATATGTATGACAGCAACAAAGAAGTATGGGCTGGCTTCAAGAAAAATATTTTTCCGGGATTTGGGCGTTCTATCCTCATCGTCATCATGTTCACCTTTTTTTATAGTGTGTTTTATATTTTCCCGCTTCTATTAGCCATTTACGGCATTATTTCCTTGATATCCGGAGAATTTCTGCTTTTTTCCTTTATTCCGCTTTTGCTGATTATCTTGCAAAAAGCATTTATCGATTTTCGCAGCGGGCAAAAAATCAGCCTATCCTTCGCGGTTTCCTTTTCAGCAGCTGCTTTTCTTATCCTGCTGTATTCCTCGATGATTGCTTCTTTCAAAAAAAGCGGATACAGCTGGAAAGGCAGAACCTATCATTAATAGTTTTATAGTTTTTGCACATTCAACTCTCTGGAAAGGTTTACCTTCATCCTTAACGGGAATGTAACAAATAACTTTATCAGGAGGTGCCAGAAAAAATGTCAAACCATCAAGTGAAAGACGAGTCCATTCAAACAGAAAAGATTGAGAAGAAACTAGATTCAATGAATAATGAGAAAATGGAAGCAATTCTTCGGGATTTCGAAGAGTTCAAATCGTATTTAGGTGAAAAAGTGGAAGCAGGAAAGCGTTTAGGTTTAAGCGATGAAATGCTTGCCAAAGGCGCTGAAAAAGTGGCAAACTATCTGGCTAATAACGTTGAACCGCGAAACAGCGAAGAGAATTTATTAAATGAACTCTGGAAAGTCGGCAATGATGAAGAAAGACATTTCCTTGCACATATGCTCGTGAAATTAGCCAATGAAGCCAATTAGGGTAAGATTATAGGTTCATAGAAAAAATCCATCCTGCGGCGGATGGATTTTTTCTTATTTGAACGAAGATAAATCACTTTTCACATCTACAAGCAGAGCATTGCCTTCATCCGAAACCATCACTTTTGCATATTTAGCCGTTCGTTCAAGTTCCAAACCTGTTCCCTCTTCAACAAAGAAAGATTCAATTCCAAAGATAAGCCCGTCATAGCCGTTATATTTACCCGTCAAATAGGCTTCGTCCGCTTGAGGCTTTTTAAAAACGTCCCCTGCTCTCCCTTCAGCCGTTTCTCCGGTTGGCCTGTAAATGCCATTGCTGTCTTTTTTCACCTTAACGGTGAAGACAGTTCCGCTTTTGGTGTCATCTTCCGGCTTAAATCTGCCAGCCTCATATTGCAGCTGTACATAATCCCCCTGCAGCATAGATCTTGGGTCCAGCGGCTGCAGTTCAAGCACCACTTCTTTTCCCTGCTCCAGTGCCTGTTCGTTTGAAAAGCTCTGGTAGCCTGTAAAAGCAAGCTGCAGGATAAAAACACCCGCAATCATAGCCCATGTCCTGTTTGTAAAAATAGTTATTCCAGCAGGCTTTTCTTTATCAAAAATTCTGACTGCTGCAAAGATCACCAGGCCAAGCAGGAGGAAGGTCAGCGATTTATGAAGCAGCTTCCAGGCAAAATCGTAATAAAGTCCAATGAAAAACAGGATAAAAAATGTCCATGTGATGTTTCTCTTAACATGGATCTCTCTATTGTGATAGAGGGCAAGCATTGCTGCATTCAGTCCGAAATACAGAATCTGATAGATGAGCGTTTCCTTCCAGTCCGTTCCCCAAAAAGCGGCAGGATAAAGAAGCAGAAAGCCGTAAAAGACACAAAAGCTGCTCAGCTGTCTCACTCTGTCCACCGGCACGAGCAGCATCAAAAATTGCGCAATCGCTAAAACCGCTAAGACAAGGCGGAAATTTTCCATCCATTGAAGATGCACAGAAAACAGACTGATGAAGCATGCAAGCATAAAAGTATAGGCAAGAAACTGGAGAAACTTTTCCCGCTCAATCAGGATAATCACCAGGCTGACTGCAATAAAGAGAATTGCTGCGCCTGCATTAAGCATGAAAAGAACACCTAATGCTGTTAAAATCCCTGTGATGAATAACGTGTACCTAGCAGCCGTATAGAGCTTTTTCCAAAAAACAGCTGTGCCGATGAGAAGAAGACTGAACACAGCAAGGCTATATTCCGATTGAAAGATCAGAAACAATAAGCCGCCAAGGCTGAATGAAAGCAATAGAGATGACGTAAAGGTTATGATTACGATTAAAATGTTTTTAAACACTTTATACGTCAGCGAGTCATCCGGCGCTCTTCTCGTTACACGTACGGCAAGGTAAATGCCTCCTCCCAAAAAGAGCAGTGTCCCGAGGATGGAAAATAAATAAAAGCTGTATGGTCCAATTTTGTCTGCCACCCTTATGCTGACTTCGGCATATTTGGAGAGAGCAAAAACCCCAAGCATAACAAATGTAATAATGGTCAGCGTATGCTGACTGTCTTTTTTCATGAACAGGATATAGCTGATTATGATGACAGCCAAATAAACGATGTTCATCCAGGAACTGTACGGTTCAAATACATCGTAAAATGACATGATGATCAAAAAGAGATGAACGACAGCAAAAGATGCATATTGCAGCGGTTTAAGCTTTAAAAAATAGGCTAAGCCAAACACCAATGCATTTAGTAAGACCATGCCGACATAAATCAGCCATTCTTCAAAATCAGAGCGATTGATTGAGACACTTGCCGGAAACATGTAAAACCAGTACGTAAGCAGCAATAACCCATAGCTCAGGATGGCAAACGGCTGATAGCGGGTAATAATGGCGAGTGCAATGGAAGGCACCATCCAGATGAAAAATAAAAGGTAGCTGTCTGCATGCGAATTATAGATCTGGCCGATCAATGCGGCTGCAGCGCCAAACGAGACAGCGGCTCCGACAAGCAGCCACTTCGGCAGATCCTCCCTGTTGGACAAAATTTTTCCGCTCATAAAGCTTGCCGCGTAAAATAAAACCATCATCCCGATTGCAAGAGCTACCTTTTCCAATCGTTCAAAACCGCTCCAGTTGGAGGCGAAAAAATAAAGTATGCCCGATAAAATAAAAATAATGGCACTGAGATACCCCAGCGGAATGAGTTTGCTCAACATGATCACCTGACTTCCTAAAATAACTGTAAATTCATATCATTTTAACATTTTTTTACTTATTCATATAGCCAATTTCTAAAATCAGGTATAAAAAAGGAGAATCTCTTTTGAAAGCGAATACATTTAGAGAATAACTAGATTGGAGGGAAGCAGCTTGAAAGCAGTGATTTCTTTTTCAAACAGGATTATGCAGCGTTACTTGCCTGATCCATACTTGTTTGTCATCATTCTAACATTCGTCGTCTTTGCTCTGGGGCTCATATTCACCCCTTCCTCACCTCTTCAAATGGTCGAATACTGGGGCGGCGGCTTCTGGGGACTTCTCAGCTTCGCCATGCAAATGGTGCTCGTTCTGGTGACAGGACATGTTCTTGCAAGCAGCCCGCTCTTCAAAAAGGGATTAAGCGCCCTTGCGGATGCTGCTAAAACACCTGGCCAGGCAATCATTTACGTTACCATTGTTTCGATGCTTGCAAGCTTTATTAACTGGGGCTTTGGGCTTGTCATCGGCGCATTGTATGCCAAGGAATTAGCCAAAAAAATCGAGAATCTTGACTACCGTCTCCTGATTGCAAGCGCCTACAGCGGATTTGTCATCTGGCATGGCGGAATCTCAGGCTCCGTCCCGCTGACTATTGCGACAGAAGGTCATTTTGCGCAGGATATGATTGGTCTTATTCCGACCAGCGAAACGATTTTCGCACCGTTTAACTTAATAATTGTCGGCGTCCTTTTCATCACCTTGCCGCTCGTTAACCGATTGATGATGCCAAGAAAAGAAGAGACCGTTACCGTTAATCCGGAACTGCTGAGAGATCCGCGGATGGAAGCTGCTGCTCTTGAAAGAGAAGCACTTACTCCTGCCGACCGTCTTGAAAACAGCAGAATCATTTCTCTATTGATCGGAGTCATGGGCCTTATCTTTCTTATATCCTATTTTATGTCCAATGGATTTAAGCTGAACTTAGATGTGGTGAATTTTTTATTTTTATTTTTGGGAATCCTCTTTCACGGAACACCACGAAATTTTTTAAATGCTGTGTCAGAAGCTATTAAAGGGGCTTCAGGAATCATTATTCAATTTCCTTTTTATGCAGGAATCATGGGAATGATGGTCACATCAGGTCTTGCGGCCGTCATTTCAGAAGGGTTTGTATCCATTTCCAATCAGCAGACGTTTCCGGTGTTCGCTTTTTGGAGTGCAGGAATCGTAAATATATTCGTTCCGTCGGGCGGAGGGCAATGGGCTGTTCAGGCGCCTGTCATGCTCGAGGCTGCTAAAGCACTTGACGTTCCTATGGCAAAAACGGCCATGGCAGTAGCATGGGGAGATGCCTGGACAAACATGATTCAGCCATTCTGGGCTTTGCCTGCTTTGGCCATAGCAGGGCTGAAAGCGAAAGATATTATGGGGTATTGTGTATTTATCCTGCTGATTAGCGGGGTCATCATTTCTCTTGGATTCTTTTTCTTATAAAGCGGCAGAGGGCATCAGCATGAAGAGCTGATGCCCTACTTCCAAATGCCTTCATTTTCATCCCCTGTTTTCGAATTTTATCTACTTATTATCCTAACCTAACACGGCCAACTGCCCTTTTTTCCAAAAAAGGAAATCTTGATTTTCAATGTGTTTTCTTTTTATGTATAATGAATGTGGGATTCCGTTCTTTACCTAGTTAAGGAGATGTTAGCATTGCTGAAGTTGGTGAAACGAAATATAGTCCTCATCTTATGTATAATCGGTTTTGCATCACCTTTTATTTTTATTCAATTAACAGATTGGTTTTACTATAGCTCCCTGATCGGGTGGATCATAGGCTTCATTTGTATTGCTGCAGCTTATGTGATCGTGAGTAAAAGACCTGATGATGAATCAACAGGGGAAAGAACGACATAGAAAAATGGACGAAAGAAATCTTTCGTCCATTTTTTTTATCTTAATAACCGCAGTCCATTTAAAATTACAAGAATTGTGCTTCCTTCATGCCCGATGACTCCAAGCGGCAAATCAAGCACCTGCAGGAAATTCGAACAGATCAGCAGGGCAATGACTGACATTGAAAAAACAATATTCTGTTTGATGATTTTATCCATTTTCCGTGAAACCTCAATCGCTTTTTTCAGTTTCGTCAGATCATTTTTCATCAGGACAACATCGGCCGTTTCAAGAGCAACATCCGTCCCTTCACCCATGGCAATTCCTACACTTGCAGCAGCCAGGGCAGGAGCATCATTAATGCCGTCTCCGATCATGGCTGTATGTCCGTACTTCTTCGCAAGCTTCTTCACTTCTGCCACCTTATCATCAGGCAGGCATTCCGCAATAAATTGGTCTACTTTTGCTGCATTTGCAATAGATTGTGCTGTGGACTCATTATCTCCTGTCAGCATCACTGTATGAATTCCAGCTTGTTTCAGCTCATCAATCGCTTGAACGGCATCGTCTCTCAGTACATCCTGCAGACTAAGAACGGCCGCGATCCCGCTCTCGTTTTTCACATAGACAATGGTTTTTCCCTCTTCTGCTTTCTCTAAACCAAAAGCCGTCATCATGTTCTCTTCGTTATTTTCCGAAGCGGGCTTCCCGACACTCCACATTTCACCCTTCCATTTGGCCGTTACGCCAAAACCGGATTGCTCTTGTACATCAAGCATTTCGGGATGAAGAGCAGAATATTTCTTTTCAATATAGCCAACTATTGCCTTTGCAAGCGGATGATTGGACTGCTTCTCAATCGACAGCACCGCTTTGAAAACGTCCATTTCATCTGCATTTTCGCTGATTTTCACATCTGTTACAACAGGCTCCCCTTTTGTAAGTGTGCCTGTTTTGTCAAAAGCGATTACCTTCAGCTTGCTTAATCTCTCTAAGTGAACACCGCCTTTGAATAACAGACCGTTTCTTGCCCCGTTAGAAATTGCTGACAGAGTTGCAGGCGTAATCGATGCGACCAATGCACATGGTGATGCCACTACCATCAGAACCATCGCCCGGTAGAAGCTCTCATTGAAGCTCCAGCCAAGCAGATAGTGCGGCAAAACCATCATCAGCGCAACTGCAATCAATACCCCTTTTACATAAGTGCCTTCAAATCGTTCGATAAACTGCTGGGAAGGCGACTTTTCAGACTGAGCAGATTGAACAAGCTTGATGATTTTCTGGAAAAGAGTCTCATCGCTGTTTTTTGTTACTTTGACTGTAATCGAACCATTAATATTAACCGTACCTGCAAATACTGTGTCTTCCGTCTTTTTCTCCACTGGAATGGATTCACCTGTTATGGCAGCCTGGTCAATACTTGTCGTTCCAGACGCTACTGTCCCGTCTGTCGGGATGCGCTCCCCTGGTCTAACAGCGATCAAATCTCCAATTTCAAGAGAAGACACATGAACTCTTGTTTCTTTGCCGTCCTTAAGCAGGGAAGCTTCATCCGGCTGCAGCTCCATCAGCGCAGAAAGCTCACGCTGGCTTTTATTCATTGTAAAGGTTTCAAGCGCTCCGCTTAATGCAAAAATAAAGATTAAGATGGCCCCTTCAATCCAGTATCCAATAATTCCTGAACCAATGGCTGCAAAAACCATCAGCAATTCAACATTTAGCTTTCTCTCTTCAAGTGTTTCTTCAATTCCCTCTTTTGCTTTCGCATATCCGCCGATTAAAAAGGCTGATATAAATAAAGCGACAGCTGCAGGCGAGTCCCCCTGATTCGTTTGAATGGCCCACCCTATTAAAATCAGAATCCCAGAGAGGATGGCCGCAATTAGTTCCCCGTATTCTTTTAGTCTATCAAATTTTGTATTCTCATCATCTGTCTGATGAAAAGCATTTTCATTTACAAGCATTGTATACCTCCCTAATTGAGAAAAATAATCATCTTCAGTAAGCTTAAGAAAAAGATAAATGCTGCTGATGGCCAGCAGCAAATCCCCATATATCCGCTATGTCGAATCAGTATATGTCTCATTATACCAAACTGTACGCAAAACTCAATTAAAAATTATTATTATTTCTATTTAATAATAATTATCAATAAAATCTAGTAAAGTTCCATTTTCGTCTGCCATCAAGAGTTTAAAGTATAAAAGGTTTTATACAGATTTCCGGAAAGGAGTTCTTTTCCGAATGATGATGTGGTTATTAAGGTCGGTTTTTTATTCATCTTCCCTATTTACAGTTATTGAATTCATATTTTACAAAATACTCTTACTGAGGAAAAGGAATCCAACTAAAGGAGGAGAATTTTTTAAGAAAGGAGTTGGATGAACTATATGCTTCGTGGTGAAAGAGTAACTTTAAAACAATTAAGTACAGATGATATCCCTAAATTATTTCATTTTGTATACGGCGAGGCAGAGCCTGAATGGAAGAAATGGGATGCTCCTTATTTCCCCTTAGGCATGATGACAAAAAAAGATTTCGAGAAGCAAAAAAAGAAAGAAATCAAAGATCCTAACCCAAACAGACTTTATATATATGAAGATCAGCGGCTGATCGGAATGGTCACCTACTACTGGGAGCATCAGCCATCAAATTGGCTTGAAGTTGGCATCGTCATCTATGAGCCGTCAAATTGGCACAGCGGAATTGGCACAGAAGCTATGAACCTTTGGATTCAGCACTTATTTGAAAAATACAACTTGATTCGCATCGGTTTAACGACATGGTCCGGGAACGTCAGAATGATCAGAGTGGCTGAAAAAACAGGAATGAAAGAAGAAGGCAGAATCCGCAAGTGCAGACTTTATAAAGGTGTCTATTATGATTCTATCAAGATGGGCATGCTGAGAGAGGAATGGATCTCAAGACATAAGCAAGATGTATAAAAACATCCTTTTTTCCCGAAAATAGATGCGAAGTCAGCTTGTCTATTTTGAGAGGAGGACATGTGATGGCACTTGTCGTCATCTGCAGACATTGCAGCGGAGCAGGCAAAATCAGAACAAATCCTTTTATTCCGCTTACGAAAAAATGCCTGCAGTGCAATGGCACTGGGAAGTATCAGGAATACACTTATAAAAATTAACCAAAAAGGAAGCATGATGACGTGCTTCCTTTTTTCGTTTCATTTTAAATTCGCCAAAACATTCCAAACGAAAAACAAAAGCCCAATCACTGTTGCGAAGGATCCAGTGATGGTAAAAAGCACAAGACTGTTATTTCCCGAAACTGTAAACGCAAGCCCAATCATCATTACGGGAAGTCCGATATTATGGAGCCAAAAGTGAGCCTTTGCCAAAAAGTGGTCGGTTAACTCCGGAAATGCATAATATAAGATACCGGCAATCGTAAGTGTCGTAAAGCCCAATAAATTAATGTGCACGTGAACTGACGTCAATGTATAGTCATGGGCAATCGACATAAACAGTCCGAGCAGAAGACCAACAGCCAAATACAGAACAGACAGCTTAATCATTTTTATTCCCAACTAAAACCCTCCCGCCTTTTTGACATACAATTTAATTTACGCTTACCGGCCGCACTTTTAGAAATTGTCCGCAGAAAAAGGGACCTTGTTCCATAAGAAAAAGCACCCTGATGAAGGTGCTTTTCTATCTTACATGAACATTCCGACTAAAACTGCGGTAATAAAACTTGCCAATGTTCCGCCGACAATCGCTTTTAATCCAAGCTTTGAAACGAGGGGGCGTTTTGTTGGTTCAAGTGACCCTAATCCGACAATCAGCTGACCGATTGACGACAGGTTCGCAAAATTGCAGAGAGCAATTGAGAGGATGGCAACAGTTTTAGGATCTAACTCATCAATCATTTTACTTAAATCAAGATAAGCAACAAATTCATTGACTGATAATTTCGTACCGATAATAGAAGCTGCTCTGAAAGCATCCTCAAACGGAATACCGATCATGATGGCAAATGGATAAAACACATATCCGAAGATCGTTGACAGGTCCGTTCCGATCAGTCCAAGTCCTCCATTGATCAGAGCGAGAATACTGATAAACGCTATTAGAAGTCCTCCTATGTTCAGGGCAAGAGTTACGCCGCTGACTGCTCCTTCAGCGATCGCTTCAAAAACATTCGCATGCTTCGTTTTTTCCATCGCCACATTGTCATTTGTTTTGGAAACCTCTGTTTCCGGCTCTAAAAGTTTCGCAATGATTAAAGAAACAAAAGGTACACTGAATACAGAGATAAGAAGATACTTCATATCGATTCCCATCAGTGAATACCCGACAAGGATTGCTCCGCTTGCTGAAGCCGTACCGCCAACCATCACCGCAAATAATTCTGATCGTGTTAAATCCTTTAAATACGGACGAACAAGCAGCGGTGCTTCAACCAGCCCCAAAAAGGAATTTCCGACAGCACTGAACGTTTCAACCTTGGTTGTTCCAAGCAGTTTCCCAATTGATAAACCAATAATTCTTACAACAAAAGGGATAATTCTCAAATAATAAAGAGCCGATATAAGTGCAGAAATAAAGATAACAACTGCAAGTACATTTATCGCAAACACAAACGTAATGTTTGTGCCTTCTCCGTAAAACCCGCCAAATACAAATTCAATGCCTTCACTGCTGAAATCAATTATCTTTTGAACAGCAAAAGCGGCTTTCTCTAAGATCATCTCTCCCGCTTTAACCTTCATGACAAATAAAATTAAAGCAGCTTGAAGCAATAACCCTATGCCGATAGTTTTCCAGGGAATGCTTTTGCGATTGCTGCTTAGAAGCCAGCCGAGAAATAAAATGCCTGCAAGTGATAAAATTCCATATATAATACTCAAATGAATGCCCCCATCTATTAAAGTCATCAGTCGTTTTCCAATCATGAACGGACGCGGTCAGATGTCTGACGTCTAAAAAGAAATAAAAAAAAGAGACCGCTGTTCAAGACTTTATAAAGAAAGCTTGAACAGCGGTCTCTTCATCAGACTGCCTGTTCGTACTCTCCTTATAGTCCGGCACTTTAAGGCTGCCAGGTAGAAACTTATGGACCATATCTCCATGATTATATAAGGAAAACGTATGAAGTTATCTTCGTATTTTACAGCGGGTCAAGGGCTATTTCAATCCTTTTTCTTATTATCGGACTAGCAAGTGTATTGCGAGCTTTCAGAATCATCGGTAAACACTGTCCCTGCGCTCTGTGAGCCACAGCGTAATCCCGATCTTCTGGCAAATTGTCACATAATGCATGAGCGTTAAAAGCACAATGCCTGTATTCATCCCAAGAATAATTCCTGCCATTTGCAGCGAGGGCTGTGAACCAAGCAGAAACATCATCCCAAAGGAGACAATATGCGACCAGACAGTGTGGTAAAAAGCATCCTTCACTAGCCCAAGTCCTATTAAATAAGCCTGCATGGGAATGACGAAAAAATGAAACAAAAAGTATGGCCACAGCAGCTTCAGATAAAAAGCTGCCTGATCAGATGAGAAGAACAGCGATGTCAGCGGTTCTGCAAAAAGATAAATAATAAATACGGCCGGTATTCCGTAAAGCATGGTAAAAGACATCGATTGCTGGAGAAGCACCCGCAATGTCTTAGTATCCTGCCTGGCGTATGAATCAGAAACGTTTGGAATCAGCATAATCATTAATGAATGGGCAATAAATGCCGGAAAGAAGCCAATGGTCATTGCTACACCCGTCAGCATGCCAAAATGCTCAGTTGCTGCAACCGTGGTGAATCCTGCCGTAATGAGTGCTGTCTGGATTAAAAAAGGCTGGATCGCATTTGTGATGGCATGAAAGATCCTCAAGCCTGTAGTCGGGAGGGATACAGACAGCAGCTTTTGCCTTGCGTGTTTACCGGTTGTAAATGTGTTGTTTTCATATTTCAGAGCATGCATATGTATCATAAACACACTGATCAAATAAACAAAAACAATCAGTTCACTGCCAATAAAAGCACAGAGCGCAATCAGCAAAGCATGTTGATCGAACTTAAAGATGGTGAAAATAAGCAGAAGCACACTGAATTGCACCGCTTTTCGCAAAAAATTTGAAAAAGCAATCTTTCCCATCTGCTGCACACCCATAAAGTACCCCCTCGCAATCGAGGAGAACGATGCAATCGGAATGAGCCCAATAATCAGCCATTTAATCATTGGATGAAATCCGTCAAGCAAAGACGTAGCTGAAAAAAGGATGATGCTTGCCATCAGCACAGCAAGTGTAACAATCATTGTCATCTGCAGTGCGTGGCGCAGCATGCTGTAATGCAGGACCCGATTGTTTTCAGCGATGTATTTGGAAATGGAAATCGGCAGTTCAAGACTTGCAAGAACAGCAACTAAAAAGATGACAGGCAAAATGGACATATATCTGCCCATTCCTTCTTCTCCAAGTTCTCTCGCCAAGATCATGTTAACGAAAAATTCAATGCATTCACTGAAAAAAGCGGCTACGATCAATAAGAGGGTACCTTTGAAAAAAGAATTCATGCTGACTCACTCCCCGGGAAGAACTTTCTAAAAGGATATGAGACAAGTCACCCAAATATTTTATAATTTGTTTTAATGATCATTTTTCCCTACTCTATTACCCCGGTTTCCGTAATCATGACTTCAGGTTTAATTTCTACGGATAATTTTGGATAAATCTCTTTCCATTCTTTTTTATGAAAGCCGCGAATATGACTTTGCACCAAATCCTGCAGTCCCAGCGGATCGATCTCAAGTTCTTTAAACTGTTCAATCATTTGTTTCGATTCTTTTATAATCTCTTTCTCAAAGGCTTTCTCCATTTCATGTTTGATTTTAGGCGTGATCATATCCCCAGTATACTGCTGAACAAACCCGCTCAGCTTAACCTTTATCGTCAATTTGGATGGATCCTTTTTATTCACTTCAATTTTGCGGTCAGATGCAATCGCTTTAATGGCCACCTGTTCTTTTTTTGGCAGTTTGAGAGCATAAGTTCCTTCCGTATATTTATCAGCAATCAGTTTAAAGAAAATCAGTTTCTCATTTGAAATTTCACTGATCATTTTGTCTCCTTTAAATAAGGCCAGGCCATCAATTTCAACCTTGCCTCCTTCGCCTTTTTTTAAAATCGGCAAAAAGGGATCACTGTCTTTTGAATAGAGATCATATAGGAAAAGGTGCAGGTTTGTTTTAGGAACGTCCCTGCTTTCAATGTTATGGCGAATCAGGTTTGAAATATAGGCAGCTGCACCTCTATTTCCGAATTTCGCTTTCATTATGGAATTGGCATCCTCTCTGCCTACCGTCAAATAGACGCGGGAACCGACACTTGCATCCCTTTGCAGCGTATCCACAAGGTTGGTCAGTCCTTTTTCAGCAACACCCTCTGAATAGATAACAACAGAAATTTTCCCAAGGACGAGGGGATCAGATGATTTACGCTGCAGGTGCGTTAAAATATCTTTGCTGACCTCAGTAGATGAAGTAGATTCGATGATTTCACTTTCTACAGGGGCATCCTGCGTATAAACCGGAATGACAACCGTTCCTTTCATTTGATCTGCGCCCTCCATGTCATAGCCTACGACTGTAATAATATTAACATCGTCCAATATTTCTTTTTCAAGACATCCTGTCAAAAACAGCGGAATGAGAAGAACAAGCAATTTACGTTTCAATCTTTTTTCCTCCCTTCCATTTACGGTAGATCAGAGTGAGCAAATACAGAATCGGAATGTAGGCTATATAAATATAGAATCCTGCCTCCCCTAAAAATGTGTTAATCGTATTGATCTGTTCGCGGTCTTTAATGACATTAACAGCCGCGTAACTGACGGCAAGTACAATCAGAATCGTATATTTCTGCTTTATTTTCACAAGCTGCTTCATGCCTCTGCTTGCACACCAGAGGGTTAAACAAACGTTCGGCAAAATGACAAGGTTCCAGTTTGCGATTCCGATATATTCAAACCTTTCCACAAACGGCATTTCGACGATTTTCCAGATCGTAAGTGTTGCCCATACGTTTTTCTGAAGCTGCTCTTCACTGAAATAAATGATGCTGAACAGCATAATAATCACATAGATGAAAGTTGTAACTGCTGCACCAAAGTGCGCCCACTTCTTCGATTTTTCGGGATTTTTCAGAAAAGGATAATACATAAACAGCGCTTCAAAACCAAGCACTGTCAGCGACATATTCTTCGTGCTTTTTAAAAGGTCACTGATGGAGTGATCAAAAAAAGGCATCAGGTTATTATAATTCGCAAATTTCAGTGTGAACAAAAAGGTGAAAATCAGGTATCCCGGGAGCACCACACCAAAAAAACAAATACCCGCCACTACCCTAAAACCGCCATTTAATATGTAATAAGCTAGCACCAGAAAAATAAAGCTGTAAATCCAGACATTGAGATCTGGAAACATCCATACTTGAATAACTTCGATAAAGGTTCGGAGGACGTTAATGGCAAGAGCGGCAAAGTAAATTATGACAATGGCATTTAACCCATTGCCGATCCACTTGCCAAAAATCTTTTTATGAATATCAAGGATGTTTCCCTCTTGGTCCTTTAAAATCTGATAAATCAAAAAAATCGATATATGAACAACGACTCCTGAAGCAAGCACAGCTATCCAGGCATCATGACCGGAGTCCAGTGAAATAAAACGCTGAAAGCCAAGCACTCCGACACCAAACTGAAGGGAGTGAATAAGAAAAAACACAAGAAATGGCGAAACTTGATATCGTTCTGCGATCTTTTTCATCTGGACACCTCACAATCTGCTATTCATCTATATCATGTCTCTGTCTTGCTTTCTTCGCTGAAAATTTATCTGGCTGTTTCGTCCGCAGGGCCAAAGGCCTTTTGTTTAATGTTGAGAAAGGGAAACGGATAATCGCATCTTTAAGATCCCGGCTCCGGGGCGGATAGATCGGCACTAAAAAGGGCCTTCCGAGAGATGTCAGCCTTAAGAGATGAGTGGCTAAAAAACAAAAACATAAAACTATGCCGAGAAGCCCATAAATTTGGGCGAAAATTAAAAATGGAAAGCGAAGCAGCCGAATCGTATTACCCATCTTGTAAACCGGTGTTGTAAACGATGCAAGTGCCGCCAAAGCGACGATGATCAGGAGAACGTTACTGGTCAGACCCGCTTCAACCGATGCCGTCCCAATAACGATCCCGCCTACGATACCGATTGTCTGTCCGACCTTTGTCGGCAAACGTGCACCCGCTTCCCGAAGGAGTTCAATCGTCAGCTCCAAAAACAGCGCCTCAAGTATTGGGGGAAGCGGAATCTCGCGCCGCGAGGTTACGAGCGTGCTCAGCAGATCCTTTGGAATTAATTCATAATGATAGGTTAGGGTCGCTACGTATACAGGCGTTACTAAGATAGAAAAGGCTACGGCAAATACGCGGATCAGCCTGAAAAATGATGACAGTACCCAATTTAGATAATAATCTTCAAAAGAAGAGAAAAATTCTACAAGGGTTGTCGGGCCGATTAAAACCTGCGGCGAGCCATCAACAACGACGGCGACCTTCCCCTCTGAAAGAACGGCTGCCACCCTGTCAGGCCGTTCTGAATCAAGCACCTGAGGAAACGGAGAGTTATGGTTATCAGATATGAACTGAGCCACATAGCCGCTGTCGCCTATTTGATCATAATTAATATCTCTTAACCTCTGGATCATGGTATTTACATTTTCTTCATCTGCTATACTGTCGATGTAGAGCACAGCCACTTTTGTTTTGGACAGATCACCTATTTGCATTTCTTTTATCCGCAGCTGCGGCACTTGTATTCTTTTGCGGATCAAATTGATATTAAATTCAATCGCTTCTACAAAAGCTTCCTTCGGTCCTACCACACTGAATTCAACTTCTGGGAGGGAGATGTCTCTTGCTTTATTTAAGGTAGCTCGTAACAACGTACATGGACTTCCATACTCAGAGAATGAAATAATGATATAGCCTTCAAGCAATTTCTCCGAAACAATATCCGTGTCAATCGTGACAATGATTTCTTCAATGGGCACAATTTCTTTCAGCTGATCAAGGGTATTCCATTTTTCATTCAGCAAAGGAGAGAGAATGCTCTCATGTAAAAGCGTCGGATCTACAACTGTCCGTATGTAAGACACCCAAAAATTGATCTCTTTTGCATGATGCTCATATTGAACAAAATCAGACGAGGCCTTAAAGCAAGTAATCACTTCAGCCATTGACTGCTTTGGTTTTCCATTCTCCTTATACATCTTGTTCACGATTTCCACCACGCTTCACGATCATACTTTCCCTTATATTTCCTCCCATTTTGTAAATTATTCAAAAAGAAAAAATGGAAAATGTCATACTTGGGAGACAGCACAAAAAACTCCCATCCAGATGGAAGGGAGTTTTTTTCATTATTTTGCAAATGTGTGTTTTCCGATTGTAAGCGTGACTTCTCTAGTACGAATCCAGTCGCTTTCAGCTGTTACAGGATTATAGAAATAAACAGAATCATTACCCATACCCTCATAAGCCAAGGCTTCTTGGACTGCTTCTTTAGCTTTATCATCAGCAGGTTCATGAATTGCGCCATTTTCTACTGGAGAAAATGCGTAAATCCCTGATTGCTTTTGATAAATAACATCTTTAATGGTATCAGGGAACCGGTCATCTTTTACACGGTTTAAGACAACCGTTGCCACAGCCACTTTACCTGCATATGGCTCGCCTTTTGCTTCAGCGTGAACAATTCGCGCCAATAAATCCTTATCTTCATCTGAAATGGATTGAGGGACCTCCAGTTTTTCGCCTACATATAATAATTGACCGCTTTTATGATTAAGGGATTGAATCTCTTTAATAGATACACCGTATTTTTTGCCGATCAGCCATAAAGTATCGCCTGTTTTAACCTCGTGCTTTGTTGCTGCCTCTGCTTTTTCAAACCCAAATAATGATAAGGTAAGTGCAGAAATGATCATAAAAGTAAAAAATGCTTTCTTCATTTATAAACCTCCCAATTTTTCATTTGGATTCGCTTGTAAGAAGTACAAGTAATAGCCTAACAGCTTTATGCACTGAATTCATTGCTTAAAAAATGGAAGGTATCCCAATTCAATATTCAAAAAAATGAGGCATATCAGGCTTTTCACTGTAAAGAAAAATAGAAAACAGACCATTTCCCCCTGGGAAAACAGCCTATTTGACGCACCTAAGCGCCTATATATACCTTCTATACTGCTTTTAGGATTTCCGGCATCGCCATTATGATGAATTTACCGCGGAATATTTAAGTGGAGCGCTCCTAATCGGAGAATTCGATGATAGAAGATAAAAGTTTTGAGGAACTGGTTGAGAAGCATCAAAGTATGATTTATTTTCATATTAAACATTTAAACATCAGGCAGCATCATGAAGAATACTATCAAATCGGACTCATCGCCTTATGGCACGCTTCAAAAACTTATGACGGCTCAAAAGGCGCATTCAGCACTTATCTATATCATTGTATAAAAGGAAGGATGCTGAATGAAATGAATAAACAAAATATAAGGCACGAAAAAGAAGAGCTTCGCGATCAACATGACGATTTCGGCACGGAAGACCCTATAAAGGAAATAATGAGCGAGCAAATGGTCCGATCCTACGGCGACATCCTCACACCGATGCAGAAAAAATGGCTGATTGGCTATTGCATTGAGAAGAAAACGCCAACTGAAATTGCTGAGAGTGAAAATGTCAGTCCTGCGAGTGTGAAATCGTGGAGAAGAGAGGCAATCAAGAAGATTAAAGCGATAACAGAAAAATCATAAGGATGATGTGGATAAACATTCTCTCAATTCCTAAAAACAGAAAAACGGCCGTCATATATGACAGCCGTTCTGTTTTCAGCTCCGGGGAACCTGCAAATATTTGTAGATGACGCTTCCGCCCTGCTGTGCAATTCCGCGGAAATGCTTGAAATCCTCACGTTCGACAAGAACCGTTCTAAAGGTAAGAAAAACATCTTTCGGAACATGATATTCATGGATTTCGCCATTTTTTAAAGAATCCAGCATTTCGTTTGCCAATTGATTATCCATGGAACGAACTTCCCCCAAATCTTTTCATATATGCAAGTTTACTAAGGAGAAGCCCGCTTGTCCATGACTTAATAAACAAATTTTAAAGCTTCCTCAATGTCTGATTCGCCAGAGAGGATTTCAAACGTTTTGTTTTTCACTTCTTCACCAGTAAGAGACGCTATCAGAACCGCCGCCACATCTTCACGGGAAATGCTGCGTTTTTCTTTGTTCTCGATTTTTTCTGAAGCTTCAATCTTTCCTGTGGCGCTGTCGTCCGTCAGTGCGCCAGGTCTGACAATCGTATAAGAAAGATCTGATCCCCGCAGATATTCGTCAGCAATTGCCTTTGCTTTGAAATACTGTTCCATTGATTCAGGACCTGCTGAAGGGTTATCTGTTCCCATTGAGCTCAGCATAACGAAATGCTGGATCCGATGTTCTTTAGCAGCGTCTATCAGATTTTTAGCCCCTTCCTGGTCAACAGAAATCGTTTTATCAGGTCCTGTTTTTGATCCAGATCCCGCAGCAAAAATGATGGCATCTGCTAAATGCACGGCATGGGATACATCCCCTTCAAGATCGCCGACGACTGTTTGGGCACCCAGCTTTTGAAGCTCTTTTTCCTGCTTCGGATCCCGCACCATTGCGATTGCGCGGTGCTCGCCTCCGCGTGCTATTTGTTCAATTATATGTCTGCCTGTTTTTCCGTTAGCTCCTGCAATTAATACATTCATTCTAAACAACACCTTTATAAGTAGTATGACTGTACTCTTCCCCCAGGAAACTCTCTTCAAACGTATGGGTATGTTTTATCAGGATAATACGTGATGCGGCTCATGCCACTTCTGCAGAGCCTCAAAACAGGCTTCTGCATCCTGTAAGCCCTGCTCATAGAGCCGTTCAAGTTTAACCGGATTTCGTTCAATCCGGTCAACCTCAAGCTTTCTGGATGGACGGATGACAAACACATTTCCGAGCTTTTCCTGCTCCTCAATATAATCAAGCGTCTGATTGTACTGCTCATAGCGGTTCAGCATGGCATCTGCAAGCAATGGATACGCTCTGAATGACCGTCTGACCATCCACTCCATGCTGCTCTTTTTCTTTCTGTATCCTGCATTTCTGGTTAAGATCACCACATTGCGGGCATTGCCGTCTGATTGAGATTTTCTGATCGGGATCGAATCGACAATCCCGCCGTCAAGCAGTTTCCTTCCTTCATAGTCAATCATTGGGGCTATAAACGGAAGGGAGCTTGAGGCTCTTAATATCGTTAAAATATCCTTGCCGATATCATTTTTATTATAGTAAACAGGCTCCCCTGTCTTGCAGTCTGTTGTTCCCACTAAAAATGTCTGATCACTTTTCAAAAAGGAATCAAAATTAAACGGAACAAGCTTGTTTGGAATTTCATCAAAAATGAAGTCCATCCCAAACAGCTGTTTATGACGGATATAATTGCTTAACGATAAATAGCTTTTATGATTGGCGTAATTGATGTTGACCGTTTTATTTCTTCCTTTTTGCCTGGAAACATAGGAAGCACCCATGCAGGCACCTGCTGAAACCCCGATGACATAGGGGAAATAAAGATCTTTTTCCATGAAATATTCTAAAACACCTGCTGTATAAACCCCGCGCATTCCTCCGCCTTCGAGGACAAGACCTGATGAAACCAAGCTGATTCGCCTCTTTCAAAATCAATTTTATCTTACTATAACATGCTTCATCCACCTGCTTCATCTAATCTGTTTGGCCTTTTTTCAAAATTATTACACAATTTTAACTGAAAGCCTTTACTTAACGGAAAAAATAATGTTAAATAGTCCTAATGGGGGATCTGTATAGAGAAGGAGAGAGGAAATGAAAATCGCTAAAGTTGGCAATGTGATTGAATTCAGAGACGGTTTACGTGGCATCGTGGAGAAAGTTAATGAAAATTCAGTGATTGTAGACTTGACGTATATGGAAAATTTCCGAGATTTAGATCTTGAGAGACGGACGGTCGTCAATCATAAAAACTATAAAATTGTAAAAGAACAGCTTCATTAATTTTAAAAACAGCAGTCTGAAGGAGGATTCTCCATCAGGCTGTTTTATTTTTTACTCACAATAGATTTTACATTGCTTTATGGAAAATGAACCATACTAGATAATGAAGTCCGGATTTGACTTCTAGATCAAGGAAAAGAGGTGCCTCAAATGGAGTATCGGCTGCTGACAGAAGAAGACACAGAACAGTACCGGGCACTGCGGCTGCAGGCCCTGAATGAGCTGCCTGCAAACTTTGCTTCAAGCTTTGAAACGGAAAAGAAAAAATCAATTGAAGAATTAATTCAGGAAATCACTCCTTCTGCATCCGCTTTTGTAATGGGCGCATTTGCAGACGCAGAGCTCGCAGGGATTGCTGCGTTCAAACAGGAAAATCTTGAAAAAATGAAGCATCGCGGTCAAATTCTGGGCATGTACATCTCTCCTGTCATGCGCGGCAAAGGTTTAGGCAAAAAACTGCTGAGCTCTCTAATTGAACGAATAAGAGAAAATGCTGCCATTGAAAAAATCGATCTTGCGGTTGCGGTTGATAATCATGGCGCCAAAGCTTTGTATGAGTCTTTGGGCTTTGTCCAGTTCGGCGAATACACAGAAGCGCTGAAACTTGCAGATGATTATGTAGATGAGGCGTATATGTGTTTGGAGCTTCAACGGTGAATTGGCAGCTTTCTATAGTTAGTCTGGCTGTCGGAACAGGGCAAGCTGAATGAATATAACTCGAAAAGACTACGGTCCAATTCACGAGAAAAATCTGGTGCAGCCTATAAAAAAATCCGCTGCAGGCAGCGGATTTCTCATTTTCTATGTAACTGATAAGCTATTATTGATAAACTTTAATGTTGACTGTTTTTCTGCCCCAATTGATGGCACTGTTTTGTCCTGCAATAAAGACATCAATTTTGCTGCCTGTAATGGCGCCGCCGATATCAGCTGCAATAGCTTTACCGTAGCCTTCAACTTCTACAGTTGAGCCAATTGGAATCACATTCGGATCAACGGCAATTACTTTCGCTTCAGGGTATTTTTTTAAATCCACACCCATCTTCGTCACTCCGGAACAGCCATCGCATGAAGCCGTATAAGCTGTGCTTGTAACCGTTAACTCTTTTACAGTCCCTGAAACACTGCTTGATTTTTGATTTAACTTACTAAAGGTTTGCGGTCCAGCGATACCATCACTTTTCAGTCCTTTTTGCTGCTGAAAATTGGCAACTGCACTTTTCGTGCCGTTTCCGTACATTCCATCAACAATACCAGTATATGCTCCCCACTCTTTCAGCAGACGCTGAAGCTTGATGACTGGTTTTCCCATATCGCCATAGCGCAACACTTTAATTTTTTGATTCGTTTGCGGTCCAGCTATCCCATCAACTTGGATACGGCTGTTTTCCTGAAAATCTTTCACCGCTTCTTTTGTAATTGGTCCATAATAGCCTGTCTCTTCAAAATATGGATACACACTTTTTGTTAAAAGATGCTCCTGCAGTTCTTTCACATCTGAATGGCTCATTCCCTGTGAAAGTGTTCTGTCTCCCAGTGCCGCTTCCCCGCTCAATGGAAAAATTACGCTTACACTGAGTACAGATGCGCCGATTAAGCCCATAAGCTTTTTCCTCATATTGCCCCTCCTCAAGTATTAGTAATACATCACACTATACGTGAAAAAGATGGGAGTGTTGGTGTAATAAGGATA
Source organism: Peribacillus frigoritolerans (assembly GCF_004358755.1). Taxonomy (GTDB): domain Bacteria; phylum Bacillota; class Bacilli; order Bacillales; family Bacillaceae; genus Bacillus_P. Next base: position 346,762 of record NZ_SMZY01000002.1, read on the forward strand.
AAACGAAGCGGAAGAACTAGAAAACTGGCATTTATTAGTCTAAATTTCGACAAATTACTCATAAGTGTTTAAGGTATCTTTCAGGCGAATTCAGAAATCCTTTCGTGATTTTCACATGTTCTAAATCATCATATTGCACGCTTTTTAACGGCAAGTCATCAAGGGAATAAATAACAGCATCCGGAAAAGCCATTAGGATAGGAGAATGAGTCGCAATGATAAATTGCGATCCTTCTTTGATCATTTCAAGCAGCATGCTGATCAAACTCAGCTGTTTCATCGGAGACAGCGGACCCTCAGGCTCATCTAGCAAGTAAAAGCCATTTGAACGAAATCTGGTTTGAAAAAACGACAAAAACCGCTCTCCATGTGACTGGTTATCGAGCCCTCTCCCGTACAATTCCTCTATTTCTCCTATTGTCTTATGATAAGGAGACGCCGCAAGCTGCCTTGCCAAAATCGATTTCCCCCGGTACTCCTCTTCAACTTCTTCTAACCTTTTTTCCGCCTCTGCCCTCATGCGCGAGACATTGCGTGCATAAGTCAGAAAGTCATCCGCTTTCAGGTAAAAACCTTTTTTTGTTTTCGCACTCCATGAAAGCTTCAACTCGCGGGAAAATTTCCTGATCTCTTCATTTATATCGTCATCTTCTGCTGATGCAATCCGGATTAAACCGGATTGCTCTGCGATTGCTTCAAGCAGAGTTGTCTTGCCTGTCCCATTTTCTCCCGCAAGAATCGTTACCTGTGCTTCAAACGACAGAGTGAGAGACTCTTTAAAAAGGGGAAGTCCATATGGATACTCCTGCTTTTTGTGATCAGGAATAAAGCTGACTCTTTTTAAGTGCACCTGTGATCTCTCCTTTTTATTTTATTATACGGCTTCACCTTGTTTAAAGGGAATGATAACGGTATTATTTTACATAAAAAGGAGAATGCCCATGTGCGGAAGATACACTTTATTCGCAGAATATGCTGATCTTGTAGACCGATTTCAGATCGGCGCAGCCATTGAAGAAGATGAATATGTATACAGCTACAACATTGCTCCTTCCCATGAGGTCCTGTCCGTGATTAATGATGGGACTCAAAATCGAATGGGGTTTTTAAAGTGGGGACTCATCCCTCCTTTTGCAAAGGATGAAAAAATCGGATATAAAACCATCAATGCCAGAGCAGAAACATTGGCGGATAAACCAAGCTTCAGAAATGCTTTCAGAAAAAAAAGATGCCTTGTACTGGCCGATTCGTTCTATGAATGGAAACGGCAGGCAGGCGGGAAAACCCCGATGAGAATTAAATTGAAAACAGGTGAACCCTTCGGCATGGCAGGGTTATGGGAAACATGGAAATCGCCAACTGGCAAAACCATCTATTCCTGCACGGTAATCACAACCGAACCAAACAAACTGATGAGCTCCATTCACGACAGAATGCCGGTCATCCTGAAGCCTGAAGACGAAGCAAGATGGCTCGACCCCTCCATTCATGATCCAGATGATCTGCATCCGTTCTTGAAGCCATTCGACGAGACGCAAATGGAGGCATTTGAAGTATCGTCTGAAGTAAATTCTCCTAAAAATAATGGTGTACATTTGATTCGGGAGATTTGTTGAATAAAGGCAAACTTCAAAATCTACCCTGCTAAACCGAATAACGGTATTGGAGGGTACGGAAGCGCATGAATCGCAATCGGATTAAGGAAATTAAACTCTGTTCAAAGACTGCCAAATATAAAAAAACCAGCTCCTGAGGCAGGAACTGGTTTTAAATGTTTAAAGAAAGAAGCCACAATTGCCGTAACTTACGTAAGAAAGTTTTAAACCACCACTTCTCAAAGTGGGTGTTTGCAGCAGCTTTCCTGTCTTCCTCAGCAAATGGAGGCATGACATTTCAGATGCGATATAAAACTCCCTATTACAGCTTAAAGGTTAAAACTTAATTATCATTACGTACAATGCAGCTTGTATTAGTATATTACAACATTATGCTGCAGCGGTCAACCGGAAAGTTTCGCTGCTCAAAGAAAACTTAACAGCAGTTTTCAGCTCATTTACCATGCGTCTTCTTCCGTCCCGGGATCATAGATCCACCGCTCCAGATGCAGGTGATAATCACTGATAAAAGAAATGCCTTCATCTTCTAATAATTTTTTCTGCAGTCTGCAGGATTCTGTTCCCTTCATGCCGATTCCCCCTTTGGAATTGATAACACGATGCCATGGGAGGTGATGCTTTTCACTCATTGAGTGAAGAATGCGGACAACCTGCCGCGCCCCTCTGGGCTGGCCTGCGCACCTGGCAACTTGTCCATACGTCATCACTTTGCCGGGAGGTATCGATTTTATGATAAATACCGCTCTTTGCGTAAAAGTCTCCATACAAAATCCCCCTGTGTACTTATTTTCTTATATGATAAACTAAACACAAAATACATTTCACTACAAACAGAGAGGGTGCTGATCATGGCGAAAAAAATCCAGATACCATCAAATCTCTTAACCCATCACTATAATCAGAACGAAAAGTCCGAAGTGAAGATTGTTACACCTTAATATGAACTGAATCCAGATGAATATTTTTCTGAAGAACTGTCTAAGCATTTAAAACAGAAGCGATGGAGCTTTTTTATTCATATGTACGCAAAGCAAACCGCACTGCAGGCGAGAATGAATTTGTATTTAAGTAAAAGCATGTTGTCCCGCCTCGTTTCGAGTTATAATAGAACCAAGGTCGAATCTCTATGAAATAGGATGGTGACTATATGAAAAACCGAGACAAGCGTCAAAAACGCAAGCGTGACATGCTGAAGGATTATATTAAAAGCAGGTTAAAGAATTTAAAGCCAAAAACGAGCAAGTCACCCGTATCAAATCACCAATCAGGACGCAAATAATAAATAATCATTTTTTATTAGGTTATCCTGCTTAGCTGTGCTAAAATGAAAGCAACCATTTAACAAAGCTTGTAACATGATACCTCCCCCTGCTCAGAGAATCTGAGCGGGGGTTTTTAATGTTTGGGCCGCTTCACAGCACTTCTCTATTGACCGTTCTGCTTTATAAGCCTTCCGCTTACCGCTTCTTATTAACCGTATAGCCGTTTTCACCGCACATTCAATGCTCTCGCATTAAAATCTGATTAATACTCTCACACGTTTACATCCTGCGTTACTATAAAAATGCATACAAAAAAACAGCCTCTATAAAAGAGACTGTTTTATATGTCAGCTTAAAATTAAGCTTTTTGAACGTTAGTTGCTTGAGGTCCGCGTTGACCTTGCTCTACGTCAAATGTAACTGCTTGGCCTTCGTCTAAAGATTTGAAACCTTCGCCTTGAATAGCTGAGAAATGAACGAATACATCTTCTCCGCCTTCGCGCTCGATGAATCCGAATCCTTTTTCTGCGTTAAACCATTTTACTGTACCTTGTTCCATTGTTGTTGCCTCCTCGTATGCTTCAGCATACATTGTGTTACTATCCTTGCTCTCATTGATAACAAAAGGTGAAAAGTTTTAGCACTTGTTCTTTCCTTGCGTACCGAACAAAAATAATTCTTAATAAATATAACATGGATTAATTTAAAAAGCAAATTATGCCCGAAAATAATTTCGGAATTTATCAGCGATTGTCGATTTTCTCCGGATACATATCATGATTCATCATGCGGTGCTCCGCCATTTGTTCGTATTTTGTACCTGGTTTTCCGTAGTTTGTATACGGATCGATTGATATTCCGCCGCGCGGAGTGAACTTGCCCCATACTTCGATATATCTTGGGTCCATCAGTTCAATCAGATCGTTCATGATGATGTTCATGCAGTCTTCATGGAAGTCTCCGTGATTGCGGAAGCTGAATAAATAAAGTTTCAATGATTTGCTTTCCACCATTTTTTTATCAGGAATATAGCTGATATAAATAGTTGCAAAGTCAGGCTGTCCTGTTTTTGGACAGAGGCTTGTGAATTCCGGGCAATTAAACTTTACAAAGTAATCGCGGTTTTCGTGTTTGTTATCAAATGATTCTAATATGTCAGGGCTGTATTCGAATAAATAATTTGTTCCCTGATTGCCAAGTAATGTTACATCGGTTAATTCTGAATCTTGTCTTCCAGCCATAATCAGCCTTCCTTTCTTAATTAAACTCCTCTTTTATTTCCCCATACAAGGGTGTGCAGCTGCGGCAGTACGCGCGCATTATTTAAGCCTTCTTCTGATACAGCCCGGTCAATCAGCCACTCATACCTTGTCAGCAAATGAGAAATTAACTTTCCATCATCCGGTTCGTGAACCAGATCATTTCCCACCTGAAGGTAAAATGGGATTTCCGGGTATTTCAGGTGCACCATTTTTGCAAACTCCAGATCCTGCTCATCAAAGACAACTACTTTTAAACTTGCATGATAAAGACGGTTTTTTCCCCTTAGATAGAGAATAATTTCATCTAATTTAGTGAAGTCAGTCTTCATGCCTGAGCTTGGCGGCTTTGGAGAAATCGTTAAATCATCAATTTGATCGAACCAGGGCTGCAGACGGCTGCCCTGTGTTTCAATCGCCACTTTTACATTCTTTTCGTGAAGAAGATCAATCAGTTCATTCAGGTTCCCAAGTAAAGCAGGATTTCCGCCTGAAATGGTCACGTGAGAAAAATGGCTTCCGCCAAGTGCGAACAGCTCTGTCCAAATTTCTTCGGCTGTTAGTTGTCTAATGTCATCTTTAGCAGATCCATCCCATGTGAAAGCAGAGTCACACCAGCTGCAGGAATAATCACACCCTGCCGTACGGACAAACATTGTTTTTTGGCCGATAACCATCCCTTCACCCTGGATCGTCGGGCCGAAGATTTCTAATACAGGAAACTTTTTCATCCGTTTTTCACCTGCTTTGGACGGTACATCACATAGCTAGTTGGTGTTTCACGGACGAAAACACCGACACATTTTGGCTTGTGTAAAAGGGTATCCAAATGCTGCTGAATGATTTCATAGATCGTGCGCGCCACTACTTCAGTAGTAGGGAATTTATTTGGATCCTTGTCATCAAATACTTCATTTTCATTGAGAATCGTATGGTCAAAGCGGTCGTGCACGAGCTGCTTGATATGGGCAAAATTAATGAGGAACCCGGACTGATCAAGCTCATCGCCCGCAACCGTGACATTTATAAAATACGTATGCCCGTGCAGACGGCGGCATTTGCCCGCTTCATCATTCGGCACATAGTGAGCCGCAGATATCTGCATATCCTTGTTCAGCTCATAAGAATACGGGTGGAGAGTTTGCGGATACATTTGCTGAATCATTGCGCCTCCCCTCCTTTTGCGGACAAATATTCATCAAGCCCTTTTTTCCTTAAGTGACATGCTGGACATTCTCCGCAGCCTTCTGCGATAATACCGTTGTAGCATGTGAGCGTTTTTTCTCTTACATAGTCCAGTGCACCGAGTTCATCTGCAAGCTTCCAAGTTTCCGCTTTATCGATCCACATTAGCGGTGTATGAATGACAAATTGATCATCCATCGCTAAATTGATGGTGACGTTGCATGATTTCACGAACACATCGCGGCAATCGGGATATCCGCTGAAATCTGTTTCACAGACTCCTGTCACGATATGTTTTGCACCGATCTGTTTAGCAAGCACAGACGCAAACGTCAGGAACAGAAGATTTCTGCCCGGTACAAAGGTTGAAGGAAGTTCGCCTTCCTTATGTTCAATTTCAATATCATCTCTTGTAAGAGCATTAGGTGCCAGCTGATTTAAGAGGGACATGTCCAAAAGATGGTGCCTCACTCCAAGATCATCTGCAATCGCTTCTGCCACTTCTATTTCAAGCTTGTGGCGCTGATTATAATTAAATGTAACCACTTCAACTTCTTTAAATTGCTTCACGGCCCAAAATAAGCATGTCGTGCTGTCCTGACCGCCGCTGAAGACAACGAGCGCTTTATCATTTTTCATCTATATGTCCTCCTCATTCGAAGAGAGCATTCTTTCACAACCCCGATGTGAAAATCGGCATAAGAAAAGACACCCTGAACTTTTTCAGAAGTGTCTAGCATGTAAAATCCCCAACTAAAAACTATATCTCACTCGGATACAGTTCATACTTAGTTTTTTATAGAGGGTTGTGCTAGAACCTCTCCCGCACAAACTGCGCGGAATTTATCAATTTTTTTACCGTTCATACTATACCACGAACGGCCAGACACTTCAATCTATTTTATACAGGGGGACAGCTCATGCCTATTAAAAAGATTCTCGTCAAAGTGAAATCAAATTTTTGGATCACACCGGCAATCTACGCCGTTCTTTTTTTCATTCTTGCAGTACTGAGTATAACAGGAGACAGATATCTTGCAGAAAACGGTTATTTCAAGTATATTCCATCTGTCTTTTTAACAGATAAAGAACTTGCTCATACCATTCTCAGCGCTACTTCGACTTCGCTTTTAACGATGACAACGATTACGTTTTCGTCGGTGCTTGTCGTCCTGACAACGTTCCTTGCTAATTTTTCGCCGCGGACGCTGCACAATTTCAACTCAGATTCCAAAATCCAGCGGGTGCTTGGAGTTTTTATCGGAGGCTACATTTATTCCCTCGTCCTCCTGAATCAAGTGAGGGAAAATGAAACAAGCAACGATTTTATCGTACCGACCCTGGCGATTATCGTCGCCTTTATATGTGTCGGCATGTTCGTTTTTCTCATCCACCATATGACGGAATGGATAAAAGTCGGCAACGTGATCTCCAATATCACAAAAGAAACCCTTTCTTCTATAGAAGACAAAAAAAGAACAGACGATCCTGAAGAAGATTTCTCATTAGATAAAGAAAAAACAGTTGAAGTAAAAAGCAGGTATGAAGGCTACATTCAGGATATTGCCATGTCAGAACTGATTGACTTTGCGGAAAAAGAGCAGCTTGTCATCTCGTTTACTAAAGATCAGGGGGATTATGTCGATGTGGATACACCTTTGCTGCTGGTCTCATCAGAAAGTGAGTCTTTAGATGAGGATGAACTTCTTAAATTTATCACCTTTAACACAGATCATGAGTCCAAAAATGATATTGAGTTCGGCATCCAAAAAATTGCCGAGATTGCGCTTAGAGGCATTGCACCCGGGAAAAATGACCCTGAGACTGCGATTGCATGTATGGAACACCTGGCCCAGATTTTGACGAAGATCGGAAAAAATCATTCCCCTTCGCCTTATCATCGCGACAGCGGGAATCAAATCAGGATTGTTCTGCCTAAACCAACATTCACCGACTACTTATATGAAAGTTTTTATCAGATCCGTCACTACGGAAAAGAGGATGTCTCCGTTATGGCTTCTGTACTGAAAGCATTAATTTTGGTGGCAGAAACGAACCGGAATGAAATAAAACAAGAGGTTTGGGAGTTTTCAGCCTACATTTATGAAGGTATTAAACAGGAGGATTGGCTCAGCCTTGATAAAACCATGTTAAATAAACAGCTGAAAAAGCTTGCGAACGCATGCGGCAGAGAAGAAACAGAACGAATCTTATAAGAAAAGCGCAAGCACACTCCTCAGTCAGAACGGATCAGTTAGACAACGAAGCGCAAAACCTTATTGTAAGCGAAGAGAAGGAATCCGCAATATTCGGATTCCTTTTTTCTGGCTACTTTTTGTTGTTTTGCGTGCCTTCCTGTTCGAGCTCTTTAAAAGACTTTACTTTGCCATGCTCATTTTGTGATTCTTTGCGGATGTCCCATTGTCTCTGCTTTTGGCCTTTTGATTGAGTCATATTAACGGTCTCCTTTAATTATGAGATTCAGGCTTATTTTATCCTCAGACGCTGATTTTTACGCAAAAAAAGATGCTGGAAAAAGCATCTCATTGTGAGGCAGCGATCCCCTTTTGAAGGATAGGGGAACTATCCTCCTTTTTTTTTCGGGTCATCTCGAGATAGCGGATATGGTGGTTTTCCATGTCCTTCACTTTAAACGTAAAGGATCCGTATTCAACCCGTTCCCCTTTTTTTATATCGTATTTCTCAGTCAGCATCCATCCGCCGATTGTATCTACATCTGTGTCTTCCATTTCAAGTCCGAATAAATCGTTCAGTTCGCTTATTAATACCTTTCCATCGATCACATATTGATCATCCGTAATTTTTTGGACTAGCGGCACTTCATCAGCATCAAATTCATCCCTGATTTCGCCTACGATTTCCTCTAATATATCTTCAACTGTTACAAGCCCTGCGGTTCCGCCGTATTCATCAATCAGAATGGCCATATGAATGTGCTCTTTTTGCATTTTAAGCAGAAGTTCTTGAATCGGCACGGAATCGATTACTTGAATAACAGGCCTAATATACGTTTTTAATGAAAAAAGATCCGTTTGTTTTGATTGAAATAAGTCCGTAAAAATTTCTTTTATATTCACCATTCCGATAATATGGTCTTTATCGCCGTCAACAACGGGATATCTTGTATATTTTTCACTTTTGATGATCTTCAAATGCGACTGCAGCGTCTCTTCAATATCAAGTGAGACGATTTGCGTGCGGGGCACCATAATTTCTTTCGCTATGCGGTCATCAAACTTAAAAATTTTATTCACATATTTGTATTCCGATTGATTGATCTCTCCGCTCTCATAGCTTTCAGACAGGAGAATTCTTAGTTCTTCCTCACTGTGTGCAAGCTCATGCTCTGAGACCTGCTTCATTCCAAAGAAGCTCGTCAGAAGCCGTGCAGAGCCATTTAATACCCAAATGACTGGATACATGAGACGGTAAAAAGCCATTAACGGCTTCGAAAAGGTGAGCGTAATTCGCTCTGCTTTTTGAATCGCTACTGTTTTTGGCGCAAGCTCCCCCACCACTACGTGAAGAAATGTGATGATGGCAAAAGCGATGGCAGCTGAGAAAAAATGAACACCTGAACTCGGCATGTCGAACCTTTCAAAAACAGGATGCAGCAGTCTTCCAATTGCCGGTTCCCCAAGCCACCCGAGCCCGAGTGCTGTAATGGTGATCCCAAGTTGGCAAGCTGATAAATATTCATCCAGGTTATCCGTTACTTTCTTAGCTGATAATGCCTGCTTATTTCCTTCTTCAATCAGCTGATTAATGCGGGAACTTCGAATTTTTACAATTGCGAACTCCGATGCTACAAAAAAAGCAGTGGCAGCAATTAAAATCGCAATAATGAACAAATTCACTATGTCCAAATAAATTCCCTCTTCCGCCAAAGACGAAAAAGGAGTCACCTCCTATATAGAAAAGCGGAATCGCCCGTTTAGCCCCGACAGGCAGATAAGAATCCGGCAGAAAAGTCCGGGTTTGACTTTTCTGCTGGATTTGTTCTGACCGAGGGGCTGGGCGGTGGAGCTAGACAACGCCCACTTTGTAAGAGCCCATTCAGTCATGACAATTTTTTTAAAAACACAAAACAGATTTTTAAAATTCAGATAATATTAAAAACATCATAATATGAACAACTTCAGCAGTCAAACTGGAAATATGTCAGTTTTCTTCATAATTATGATGATAATCAAGCCTTTATGTTTAAATTGTTTGATTATTCTTACTTTTTCAGCGTTTTATTATCAGGATGCGGGGTTTTCCTGACCATCATTAACACCAGAAAGATGATGCTCATATAGCCAAAGATCGGATAGAGAATGGCAATCAGAGAGCTGTAGCCAATTTGACTGACGAAATAAGCTCCGCTCAGCAGGATGAGGATAATGACCATCCTTGGGATTGGAATCACCCGGACCAAATGGCGTTCAAGACCGAATAAATTACCGATGACTGACGTGAAAACTTCCCCGTAAATGACCATTATATATATGAAGAAGAAGGAAAACACAGAGGCTTTCATCACTTCAGCCATTGGGATATCATACGTAATCACATCAGGAAGCGTAGACAGAGCAAAATGGCTGCTGAGCAATATAAATGTGAGGGTTGCCCCGCCAACGATTCCACCCCACTTTACAACACTCTCATCTTCAATCTCCTGAGCAAGGGGAACAAGAACGGCCTCAGCCATCGCAAGATTAAAAGCCGCATAGGAAATTGCTGAAATGATCCATTTAAATGAAGGAGAATGGTGAAGCTGAAAAGATGAAAACGTATGGGCATCAAAAGATGATGCCGCCACAAGCACACTGAAGAGAATTAAAAGCGGCACGACAATAATATTGACGCTAAACAGCCCTTTGGATCCGAATGACATGGCGATGAGTGTCAGCACTATGGTCAAAAGAACGCCAAACTGCCTTGAATATTCGAGCTGCTCCTCAAAAATAGCCCCTGCACCAGACAGCATAACGGATGTTACACCGAATAAAACAATCAGCATAAAGAGATTAATAATAAATCCAAACGATTTTCCAAATAGAAACAGATTTAAATCCTGGTACGATTTTGCCCCGATCCGTTTTGAAATAATCATCATCTTTGCACCAAGATGCATAAAAAAATAGCCGCATATTAAAATACCGAGTATGCCAAACAGACCATACTGCGTAAAAAATTCTACTATCTCCCGTCCAGTTGCAAAGCCAGCCCCGACAACCGTTCCGACATATACAGCTGCGATTTGAACAACCTGAAACCATCGATTCTTCATCTTCTACCCCCGTTACGATGAATGCGTTAGCTGAACTCTTACCTATGTATATGAGACAAGGTGTTAAGAAAGAAGTACAACCTGAATGCGGTTCAGTCGGGTTTGCAGAAGCCTTCAATAATTGCCGCATATGCGATTTTGATGCACTTGCCTCGTGTTGAAGTTTATAGTAAGTGCTGCATATACAGTTTTGGAGCACTTGCCTCGTGTTGGAGACTATAGTAAGTGCTGCATATACGGTTTTGGAGCACTTACCTCGTGTTGAAGTTTATAGTAAGTGCTGCATATACGGTTTTGGAGCACTTGCCTCGTGTTGAAGTTTATAGTAAGTGCTGCATATACGGTTTTGGAGCACTTGCCTCGTGTTGAAGTTTATAGTAAGTGCTGCATATACGGTTTTGGAGCATTTACCTCGTGTTGGAGACTACAGTAAGTGCTGCATATACGGTTTTGAAGCACTTGCCTCGTGTTGGAGCTTACAGTAAGTGCTGCATTCGCAGTTTTAAAGCACTTGCCTCGTGTTGGAGCTTACAGTAAGTGCTGCATTCGCAGTTTTAAAGCACTTACACCTCGTGACGGAGCCTATAGTAAGTGCTGCATTCGCAGTTTTAAAGCACTTATTTCGTTACGGAGCCTATAGTAAGTGCTGCATTCGCGGTTTTGAAGCACTTACACCTCGTGACGGAGCTTATAGTAAGTGCTGCATTCGCAGTTTTAAAGCACTTACCTCGTTACGGAGCCTATAGTAAGTGCTGCATTCGCAGTTTTAAAGCACTTACCTCGTTACGGAGGCTACAGTAAATGCTGCATTCGCAGTTTTAAAGCACTTACCTCGTTACGGAGCCTATAGTAAGTGCTGCATTCGCAGTTTTAAAGCACTTACCTCGTTACGGAGGCTACAGTAAGTGCTGCATTCGCAGTTTTAAAGCACTTACCTCGTTACGGAGGCTACAGTAAGTGCTGCATTCGCGGTTTTGAAGCACTTACACCTCGTGACGGAGCTTATAGTAAGTGCTGCATTCGCAGTTTTAAAGCACTTACCTCGTGACGGAGGCTATAGTAAGTGCTTTATATACAATTTTGAAGCACTTACCTCATGCCGAAGCCCACATTTAGTGCGGCAAACTTGGTTATGTTGTACTTATCAAGTGTCGGAGCCCAGATAATGTGCTGCCTATGCGGTTTGAAGCAAAATAGATTGTGGGTCACCTTTATTGTAGTATTTACTTTTCAGCCCTGGTCCTAGCGTTGAAGCAGATCAGATTATCAACTTGTGAACAGGTAACTTGAAAATTTTTTAAGCAAAATACTTGAAAGTCAAATAAGGTCAAACTATAATATGAATCAAGATCATCCAATGAGGTGATTTTTTACTACCTTAATTAGTCAAAGATAGTCAAATTCAAATTATCTATCAGGAGGTTTTCACTATGCTATGTCAACATTGTCAAGCTAAGAAAGCATCTGTTCATTTAACTCTTCAAATTAATCAGGAGCGTCACCAAGTAATGATTTGCTCTGATTGTTATGGACGATATAGAAGCTCTGTTCCAAGCGGAGGATTTGGTCCAGTACCTCCATCACAGCCGTTTCAGCAAGGAAATGCGGAAGGTCAAATCCAAAAACAAGGCAGCGGCGGTCTGCTTGACCAGCTTGGCCGCAACTTAACGCAGGCGGCAAAAGCCGGAGTCATTGATCCTGTTATCGGCAGAGATGCAGAGGTCGAACGATTAATTGAAATTCTGAACAGAAGAAACAAAAATAACCCCGTTCTAATCGGTGAACCGGGTGTCGGCAAAACAGCTGTAGTTGAAGGCTTTGCCCTTAAGATTGCAGAAGGCGATGTGCCTGCCAAGCTGAAAAACAAGGAAGTTTACTTGCTTGATGTGGCTTCGCTTGTTGCAAACACAGGCATACGCGGTCAATTCGAAGAAAGAATGAAGCAATTGATTTCTGAGCTTCAGCAAAAGAAAAATATTATCCTATTTATCGATGAAATTCATCTTCTCGTTGGCGCAGGTTCAGCTGAAGGATCAATGGATGCCGGCAATATTTTAAAACCTGCCCTTGCACGCGGCGAGCTGCAGGTTGTCGGTGCGACGACGCTAAAAGAGTACCGCCAAATCGAGAAAGATGCAGCGCTTGAACGCAGATTCCAGCCTGTCATGGTGTCTGAACCGTCTCTTGAAAAAGCCGTTGAAATCTTAAAGGGCATTCAGGATAAATATGAAAAATACCATGAGGTGACATATACCGAAGAAGCCATTAAAGCGACTGTCACATTGTCAAACCGCTACATTCAGGACCGTTTCTTGCCTGACAAAGCGATTGACCTGCTGGATGAAGCCGGGTCGAAAAAGAACCTTCAAGCAGGCGGCGGCGAAGACATCAGCGGACAGTTAGCTGAAATCGCCAGAAAGAAAGCTCAGGCTACGAAGGAAGAAAATTACGAGCTTGCTGCAAAATTGCGCGATGAAGAGGTCAAGCTTGAGAAAATGCAGACACCTGTCAAAGCTGTAGTCGATCTTGCAGATATTCAGGCAATCATTGAAAAGAAAACAGGCATTCCAGTCGGGAAGCTGCAGGAAAACGAGCAGGCTCAAATGAAGAACCTTGAGGCCAAGCTTTCCGGAAAAGTAATCGGCCAGGACGACGCGGTTAAAAAAGTAGCCAAAGCGATACGCCGCAGCCGTGCAGGATTGAAATCAAAAGAACGGCCAATAGGATCCTTCCTCTTTGTCGGACCAACAGGTGTCGGTAAAACAGAGCTGACGAAAACACTTGCGTCTGAACTATTTGGTTCCCGCGACTCTCTTATCCGTCTTGATATGAGTGAATACATGGAGAAGCATTCGATCTCTAAAATCATTGGGTCCCCTCCCGGCTACGTCGGCCATGAGGAAGCTGGACAATTATCCGAAAAAGTCCGCCGAAACCCTTACAGCATTATCCTGCTTGATGAAATTGAAAAAGCACATCCTGATGTGCAGCACATGTTCCTTCAAGTGATGGAAGATGGAAGATTGACAGACAGTCAGGGCCGAACTGTCAGCTTTAAAGATACTGTTATTATCATGACGAGCAACGCCGGCATCGGCCACAAGAAAGTCACAGTCGGATTTGGAAACAATGAAGCCTTAAACGAAAGTTCTTTATTAGACTCTCTGGGCTCATTCTTTAAACCGGAGTTTCTGAACCGTTTTGACAGCATCATTGAATTCAAATCACTTGAAAAAACGCATCTTCTTGAAATCGTCGACATTATGCTTGATGATCTGAAAGCAACATTGGCTGAGCAGAAAATAACGCTCATCATCACAGAAGATGCAAAAGAAAAAATCGCTGAACTCGGCTATCACCCTGCATTCGGCGCACGTCCGCTCCGCAGAGTGATTCAAGAGCATGTAGAAGATTCCATTGCTGACGTGCTGCTTGAAAGCAATGAGATGACAGAACTTGTTGTAAAGCTTTCAAATGATAAAATTTCTGTAGAAGCTAAATAAGCTTAAAAGAGTGCTGATTCCGAGAATTCAGCACTCTTTTTTTGCACTAATTTTATATGGATAAACAGGATGGCTGTACTCAAACTCTGCCTTATCCCCGACTTCAAGAACTATCGGATGAATCTCTGAACCTCTTTGTGTCGGATACCAATGCCTTCCTTCTTTCACCACCACGAGAGAACCGTCAACATTCCCGTGAAAAGAGAACAAATCAGATTCACACTCAAACTGATTCGCCAAAAAAGCCAAGCTCCTCCGCATTTGTTCAACGTTGTCACACGGCAGCCCGACTTCCACGATGTCCTGCCATTCTAATAGATGATCCGGGACCTCATCCTTCCTTTCAAGCATTTCAAGCACATTGCCTTCCGGATCATGAAAGTACGCCTGCTTTCCTTTCCAGTACAAGCTCACTTCCCCTTCTTCGGAAGGGAGCAGAAGACTCTCCAATTCCTGAAACATGACATCAAAAAAAGGTTCATTCGTTCTAAAACATAAATGATAATAGGACCGATTCTCTCCTTTAAGAAAGGTTAATCTGCTTAAACCAGCTTTTACAGTAAAACGATCCCTTTTTTCATCTATCAATCTCATTTTCAGAATATCCGAGTAAAATGTTTTCATTTCTTCAAGATGTTTGCACTCTAATATGACATGCACAAATTTCATTTTCATTTCTCCTTTCTTTTCTTCATTTTAAAAGAAGAGCCATGATTTGAATTCAGTCTTTGTACGGATCATTTATCCATCTTACCTACGAAAAAAACCGCCAGCATATGCTGACGGCATTTTCCATTATAGGTTTTTGTCATCCACGTTCTCAAGCCACTCTCGAATGTCGCCTGTGACAGATTGCACACATCCATCTTCGAAAGGTGAGATCAGGTTTGCAGTCTTTACTAATTCAAGGAAAGACTGGCTTCCCCCCTGTTTGCACAGGTGCAGATAATCTGCCCATGCCTGTTCTTTATTTTCATGCATCTTTTTCCAGAACTGCAGGGCACAAATTTGAGCGAGTGTGTAGTCAATATAATAGAAGGGAGAATTAAAGATATGTCCCTGACGCTGCCAGAATCCGCCTTCTTCCAGGAACTCGTTATCCTCGTAATTGCGGTGAGGCAAGTATTTCCGTTCAATCTCTCTCCATGCCTGTTTCCGTTCCTTCGGTGTGGCCTCAGGATTTTCATAGATGAAATGCTGGAACTCATCGACCGTTACGCCATACGGCAAGAATAAAAGTGCACCGCTTAAATGGCTGAATTTATATTTCTCTGCATCTTCCTTAAAGAAAGTGTCCATCCACGGCCAAGTGAAAAATTCCATGCTCATAGAATGAATTTCACACGCTTCATGCGTCGGGAAATGGTATTCAGACAAATTAAAATGACGGCTCATATATACTTGGAATGCATGTCCTGCTTCATGCGTCAAAACATCTATATCCCCGCTTGTTCCGTTGAAATTTGCGAAGATATAAGGCGCTTTATAATTCTCAATATATGTGCAGTATCCTCCGCCTGCCTTTCCTTTTTGAGCAAGCAGATCCATAAGGTTCCGTTCAATCAGGAAATCAAAGAACTCATTTGTTTCAGGAGACAGATCTTCGTACATCTTTTTCCCGTTTTCGATAATCCACTCTGCATCTCCTTTAGGAGTAGCATTTCCAGTTGTAAATTGAAGCTTCTCATCCGGGAAAGCAAGAGTATCAAGTCCTAAGCGTTCCTGCTGGCGTTCTCTTAATCTAGTTGCCATCGGAACAATGTGTTCTTTAATCTGATCACGGAAGTTCTTCGCCATGGCTGCATCAAAATCAATGCGCTGCATTCTTTCATAGCCAAGCTCTACAAAATTCGCAAAGCCTAATTTCTTTGCAATGAGTGTCCGGACTTTTACGAGCTTGTCAAAAATCTCATCCAGCTTTTCTCCATTTTCAGCATAAAAGCCGAAGTATGCATCAGATGCACGTTTTCTTGTGTCGCGCTCTTTAGATTCCAGCAGCGGTTCAAGCTGGGCAAGTGTGTACTCTTTTCCATCAAACTCAATTTTTGCGGAGGCAACAAGCTTCGTATATTCTGATGCAAGTTTGTTTTCTTTCTGCAAATCTTCAAGCACTTCAGGAGAGAACGTTTTCAGCTGTGCATCAGCAAGCGCAAAAAGCTGTTTTCCGTATTTCGCTTCCAATTCATTGCGGAAGTTTGAGCTGACAAGCGCTTTGTAAAACTCGGTATCCATTGCTTTGAAATGCGGTTCAAATTCGTCAAGATAGTCCTGTTCTTCTTTGTAAAACTCATCATTTGTATCAATCGTATGGCGGATGTAGCAGAGATTGAAGGCTGTTGAAAGATTGCCGCGGATGACATTCAGCTGATCAAGCGCCTCTTCCTGCTTTTCTAAGCTATCTGCCTGCTTAAATAATTCAAGCGCCTCATGAAATGCTGCTTCAACCTCTTCCTTAACAGGTCTTTTGTATTCGTATTCCTGAAATTTCATATGTATTTCCCCACTTTCTTAAAAAAATGACTTGCCCCTCCTCTTTATTCGAGAAAAAAGTCCTGATTCCTCTCTTTCTCTTTTCATTCTGCTCTTAAAGTTCATAAAAAGATGACGATATAAACAGTAACAAAACGTAACGAAAGAAAGATTTGGTGAGAGTATGGATAAAACGTCGCTTATTGGATTAATTTTAGGCCTTGTTGCCGTTGGTGTCGGCATGTTTATGAAGGGTGTAAGCCCTGCTGTTTTATTAAATCCGGCTGCTTTGCTGATTATAATTGCGGGTACCATTGCAACAGTAGTTACCGCATTTCCCACAAGCGAGATTAAAAGAGTGCCAAAGCTGTTCGGCGTCATTTTTAAAGAACAGCAATCACACAGCATACAGGAACTGATTCCGATGTTTTCCGAATGGGCTCAGGTTGCTAGAAAAGAAGGACTGCTTGCTCTTGAAGCGAAGATTTCAGATGTTGAAGATCCTTTTTTAAAGAACGGGCTGAGCATGGCTGTTGACGGACAAAACGCTGAATTTATCCGCGATGTCATGACGGAAGAAATAGATGCCATGGAAGAACGCCATTTAGCTGGCGCCTCTATCTTTTCACAGGCGGGCACGTACGCTCCTACTCTTGGGGTACTTGGAGCAGTAGTCGGATTAATCGCCGCTCTTTCCCATATGGATAATACGGATGAATTAGGAAAAGCAATTGGAGCCGCCTTTGTGGCAACGCTTATGGGGATTTTTACCGGTTATGTCCTTTGGCACCCTTTTGCAAATAAACTCAAAAGAAAGTCGAAGCAGGAAGCAAAAGTAAAATACGTCATGATCGAAGGAGTGTTATCCGTACTAGAAGGGCAAGCTCCAAAAGCGATTGAACAAAAGCTTGCCACCTATCTTCCGGCACACGAAAGAAAACAGCTTTTCGCGGAAGGAGAGAGTCTGGATGGCTAGAAAGAAAAAAAAGAAACATGAGGAAGAGCATGTTGATGAATCCTGGCTTTTGCCCTACGCCGATTTATTGACGCTATTGCTTGCCCTCTTCATTGTCCTCTTTGCCATGAGTTCAGTAGACGCCCAGAAATTCCAAATGCTTGCCCGGGCTTTCAACAGCACATTTACAGGCGGAACCGGCGTCCTTGAATACCCAAGTCCAACCCCTGACGGTGAAATGGAAAAACTTGATCAGGAAAAAGAAAAGAATCCGGACAAAGAAAAACAGGAAACTCTTGAGCAGGAGAAATTAAAAGAAATTCAACAAAAAGTGAATGCCTACATAGCGGCAAACAGTCTTGAAATGAAATTAAAGACCACGCTGACAGATGAAGGACTTCTGATTACCATTTTAAATGATATCTTTTTTGACTCAGGCAATTCTGACATCCGCAAAAAAGATGAACAGCTGGCGAAGGAAATTTCAAAACTTCTGATCATGAATCCCCCGCGGAATATCATCGTCAGCGGCCATACAGACAACGTGCCGATCCAAAACGCGGAATATGAATCCAACTGGCACTTAAGCGTGATGCGCGCTGTCAACTTCATGAAGCTTTTGCTTGAAAATGAAAAGCTTGATCCAAGAGCATTCTCTGCAAAAGGATTTGGTGAGTACAATCCAGTTGCAGACAACAAGACGAAAGAAGGCCAGCAGAAAAACCGCCGCGTTGAGATTTTGATTCTTCCGATTGAACAGAACCAGTGAAAAGTGTCCGTTAGAGGACGCTTTTTTTGTTTGCTTAATTAAGTGTAATTGCCGGTGAGCAACCCAATTAAACGGGGTTTTGTATCCCCATTTTCCAGAATTGAACCGAATTGTGGATTCATACAGGGGTTTTGATTCCTTTTTTTCAAGTGGAATCATATGGGGGCTCCGTTTCCCCTTTTTCCAGAATGGAATCGAATTGTGGAATCATACAGGGGCTTTGTTTCCTCTTTTTCCAGAATTGAACCGAATTGTGGAATCATATGGGGGCTCTGTTTCCCCTTTTTCCAGAATGGAATCGAATTGTGGAATCATACAGGGGCTTTGTTTCCTCTTTTTCCAGAATTGTTCCGAATTATGGAATCATATGGGGGCTCTGTTTCCCCTTTTTCCAGAATGGAATCGAATTGTGGAATCATACAGGGGCTTTGTTTCCTCTTTTTCCAGAATGGAACCGAATTGTGGAATCAAAAAGAACAGAAAAAAGCAGCACGGAAAACTGGTCGTTTTTCTGTGCTGCTTTCATTTTAAAAACTTATCGGACAGTCTCTCAATCCTGAAGATCCCGGGCATGATAGCCGACCTTTTTGATTAAATCAATGACAGTCTGCTTTTCTTCTGATGTGAGGACGCCGACAATTTCGTCTAAGCGCTCTTGATGCGATGGGAAAATACTCTCGATCAGCTGCTTTCCTTTATCCGTTATTTGGGCAAAGGTAACTCGGCGGTCTTTGTCACATGCTTTTCGGACCAAGAGTCCTTTTTGTTCAAGCTTGTCGACCACATATGTGATGCTCCCGCTTGCTAAAAGAATCTTCCCGCCGATTTGCTGCAGGGGCTGTTCTCCCTTATGATAAAGAAGCTCAAGAACGGCAAATTCAGTCGGATTGAGCCCGAAGCTTGAGATGTGCTTGTTTACTTGATCATTAATCGCGCGGTGCGCACGGGATAAAACAATAAATAATTTTAACGATTGTTCAATTTGCTGTTGATCTTTCATTTTCATCAATCCTTCGATAACTAAATATCTTGAATTCTAAATAATAATGATACAAAATGGATGCTGAAATGTCAATATGACCAATGAATCTTATGAGCATATGACCTTCCAATTCGGATTTAGAGATGCTTGTACTACTTTTTTCTCCAGTAAATAGTTCGCGATCAGCTCAGACATATCAACAGGTACTTCTTTGATGACTCTTTTTCCTTTAAACATGGTGTATTCTCCTCCGCCTGAGGCCCGGTAGTTATTCATCACTACGTCATAGTCGCCCTCAAGATCAAGCGGTTTCCCATTTTTCAGAAGAACCACGGTCCGTTTGCCGATTGGTTTTGAGACATCAAGTATGTACTCAATTCCGTCCCACATGTCATAGTTATAATGCTGGGGCTTCGGGTCCTGAAACTTCGGATTCACAATGACTGCGCCGTCCTCCCCGCACATAAAGTATGAAGCTGAACGTTCAAGTGCCGCTTTAATATCGCTTCCTTTTAAACGAAGGACCTTTAATGTGTTTGGGTAGATATAGTTTGATACAATATCCCGCATGGTCGGGTTTTCAGGAAAGCCTCTTGATGCATTGTCAAAAAGAGCCGTGTTTGAGATATCAGTACCTGCTGCATCCATTTGTACCTTATTAATAAATTCAATAAAAGCTGTTTTCTCCATCCGGGCAGCGAAAGGGTCTTTAATCTGCATATTCCCTGTGATTTTTCCAATTGGCTGATCCAGCCACTTTTGTGTTTCTTTTTCGAAAGGCTGAATCAGCTCAACGATACTCTGATCAGTTTCAATCAAGCTCAGGTCTACAAGCTCTGGCTTTTTCGATTTAATACAAACTCCGTTGTTATCAATTTCAAAGGTTACGTCAATCTTCCCGGCAAATCGCCCATTAAACCCAGGCTGTATAACTGTTACTCCATTTAATTCCCCAGAAATGGACCGGTGCTGATGTCCGGTGAGCAGCACATCTATCCCATCAATCTCATGGCAAAACTGATAAGCCTGATTTTCGCCGGTCAGTGCTTCTGTCGGCTCTCCAGTTTCAAGATTTCGTTCAAAACCGCCATGGTATGAGACAATCAGCAGGTCAGGCAGCTCATTCTTTCTTATGTAATTGGTCCAATACTTGGCTGATTCGAAGGCATCGTGAAAGGAAAGCTTTTCAATATGCTTCGGGTCCTCCCAGTTCGGGATATAATGGGTTGTTACCCCAAGCACTGCGACCTTTACGCCGCTGTATCTTTTCACTATATATGGTTTGCCGAATAGAGGCTCGCCGTTTTCTAAGATATTAGCTGACAGCCATGGGAATTCAGATTGCCCGGCAGCTTTTTTAAAAAAATCACTGCTGTAATTGAACTCATGATTGCCGATTACTGCCGCATCATATCGGGCCGCATTCATTGCTGCAATGACAGGATTCTGCTGATCTGGAGCTTTTTTTGCATAATAATACGTAAGCGGGGTTCCCTGGATGCAATCTCCATTATCAATGAGAAGGACGTTTTCACATTCGGTTCTCTCTTTGTTAATGATGGTTGAAATTTTTGCAAGACCCAGGCATTCTTCCTCGTTTGTACTGTAAACAAGCGGAAGAATATGACCATGTAAATCACTTGTCTGCAAGATCGTCAATCTCACTGTTTCTATGAGAAACCCCTCCCTTTTCTTTCCATCATACCTAACTTTCAGGTTCTCTACAATAGAAGAAAATAGGTTTAATGGCAAAGCGTTTTCTTTCCTTCTCTCCTAGTACATTCCAATTAAATGGTTTATAATTCGTATAGTATGCTCATAACCGGGCAATCTCTTATTTGGGGCGATAACTTTGCTGAAAGATCCTAATAGATTTAAAAAAGCATCGATCTACTTTATGATCGTGCTGATTCCATCCTTATTTATCAATACATTCATTTATTATTACCAAAAAGATAAAATCATGGACTCCCATCGCTCTGAAGCAGCTTTTATGATCAACGTTCATAAAAATCAGATTGATAGTTTGATTCAGGATACCAAAGCAAGACTGGAATCAATGGCGCTTGTTCTTGAAGAAGAAACGGACATGGATAAAATTCAGCGTGTGCTGACACAGGCTCATGATCAGGAGCCCCGTTTTTCAGGTCTTTATTTTGCCCATGAAAATGGCGACATTTCAGCAGGTTCCTCGCAATTGAGGAAAACCGTCAACCTAAAGCACCGCGCTTTTTTTAAGAGTGCTCTGGCCACAAAACAATCGACAGTATCAGATGCCTACTTCGGAAATATTACAGGTGATTATATCGTTTCGATTTGCACACCGATTTTAGATGAGAATGGCGAAGTGGCGAACTTATTAGTCGCAGCGCTAAAAGTAGATTATCTGCAGAATATCATCAACGTCATCAGTCCGAGACTGAATATTAAAGTAGTAGATGACAGCAATCAAGTTCTATTTGCGACCAGTAACGAAAATGAAGCATCCAAAATTGAGCCGGTGCGGGTTTACCTTGATCAGATTTCCTGGAGGCTTGAGGGAACGCCAGATTCGGAGATGAGCCGAGATCATGTAAAAGACATCATGATTTACATGCTGATCACGTTCGGAATTTTAAACATCATTTTTATTCTCATTCAAAATTTCCTTTTAAAAAGAAAAGCTCAGATTGAACAAAGTCAAATGGATGCTCAAAAAGTGGAACTTGTCGGAATGTTGGCAGCAAGCACTGCCCACGAAATAAGAAATCCGCTGACAGGTGTAAAAGGGTTTATTCAGCTTTTGCAGGAAAAATACCAGGACTCTGAAGATCAATTTTATTTCTCTGTCATCGATAAAGAGATTCAGCGCATCAATGAAATTGTCAGCGAGTTTTTAGTGCTTGGAAAACCGACTGCGCATCACCACGCCGACCACGATCTAAATGCGATTGTGCTGGAACTATCCCCTCTTCTCGGGTCAGAAGCCAACCTTTATAATGCAGAAATGGATATCCGGTTATATAAAGAACCCCTGTTCATCAATTGCACCAAGGATCATATTAAACAGGTGCTGCTGAATTTAGCAAAAAATTCATTAGAAGCAATCGAAAAAAATGAAGGCAAATTAACCATTGAAGTGCAAAAACAGGGTGATTTCGCGGTGATTAAAGTAACCGACACCGGAAAAGGCATACCAGAGGATGTCATCTCAAAAATCTTTCACCCCTTCTTTACTATGAAAGATACCGGTACAGGCCTTGGACTAGTTGTGTGCAAGCGCATCATCTCCATGTACAAAGGGACAATTGCCATTGACAGTGAATTAAATAAAGGGACAGAAGTGACTATTACTCTTCCATTATCCGAAAAAGAGTGAAAAGCATCTGCTTTTCACTCTTTTTGTTCATATGTAAACCTCAGCTTGTGATGATCTCTTCAATACGCTGCAGTGCACTATACCCTAATGCAACGTCCGAAGCCTTCGCGTTTTCGATGATCTGCTCAGGGTGAGAAGCACCGACAAGCGTGCTTGCCACGTTATGCTGCCTGAGCGTCCACGCAAGGGCAAGCTGTGCAAGTGTGATGTCGTGTTCCTTTGCTAGCTGATCGAGAAGCTCCACTTTTCGGTTCACCATGTCATTCAGGATTTTTTTCATCCAAGAATTCATGTTTTCACCTGATGCACGGCTTCCTTTAGGGATTAACCCTTCTTTATACTTCCCAGTTAAAATCCCTTGGGCGAGCGGTGACCACACGACTTGTGATACTCCTGCGTTTTCGCACATTGGAATGATTTCTTCCTCAATATCCCGGTGAAACATATTGTACTGCGGCTGATTGACGACAATCCGGTCGAGCAGATAGCGGTCAGACACACTCATAGCTTCCTGTATCTGCGCAGCTGTCCATTCACTTACTCCTGCATACAGAATCTTTCCCTGGCGGATAAGATCATCAATGGCCCTCAATGTTTCATCAAGCGGTGTCTCCTGATCATATCTGTGACAGTAAAAAATATCGACATATTCGAGATCCATCCGCTTTAAGCTTGCATGAACCTGTTCCATAATATGCTTTCTTGATAACCCCTTATCGTTCGGACCGTCACCCATTGGCCAGAATGCCTTTGTCGTCAGAACATATGAATCCCTCGGAAACGATTTAAGTGCCCGCGACATAACAATTTCTGCTTTTCCGCGCTCATACACATTGGCGCTGTCGAAAAAATTAATTCCTGCTTCATATGCCTTATGAATAATTTCTGCCGCTGACTTCTCATCAACTGTTTTTCCGAATGTCAGCCAGCTTCCAAGACTGATTTCACTTACCTTTAACCCCGATCTGCCTAGCCTTCGATAGTGCATCCCTATTCCCCCTGCTGTACGTGATGAAATACCTTTGTCTTTAACTTATCAGAAATTTCAAAAATCGTAAAGGAAGAGAAGTGTTCACCTTTCGACAAGAAGCGACATGTCGATACATTTCCTTCTTAATCTTTTTCATTATTAACAGAAATCCATCCTATTGCTGAAAATAATGGCCACATATGGCGAAAAAACAAGAATGAATGCTTTTCCTATCTTTTTTTGTTTTTTTTCGGCTATAATATGGCTAATACATACCATGCAGGAAAAGGAGTTCAACCATGACTGAGGTTTTAATCGGAAGTACATTATCAGCTCTGGCAACAGGAATTGGAGCTCTTCCCATTTTGTTTCTTCAAAAATCCATTACGCACAGATGGAGAGATATCCTGCTCGCCTTTACAGCTGGCATCATGATGGCTGCATCTATGATGAGCCTGCTTCCCGAAGCATTGAGCCAGGGAGGCGTTTTTCAGGTTTGTGCTGGTCTTTTTCTGGGAGTGCTCGTCTTGACAACACTTGAAAAGAAAATTCCCCACATCGACCTTGAGCATTCAAAATACGGGATTGAGTTTGACCAGAAAGCCATGCTGATCATTGCTGCCATCACCTTGCATAATTTGCCTGAAGGGTTATCTGTCGGGGTAAGCTACGCATCTGATCAAAGCGAAACCGGAAATTTAATTGCTTTCGCCATCGGGCTTCAAAATGCTCCAGAAGGGTTTTTGGTCGCCCTGTTTCTTATACACCAGAATATCGGCAAATTCAAAGCCCTGCTTATAGCGACAATGACAGGGGCTGTCGAAATTGTCACTTCCCTGCTGGGTTACTACTTGACTTCAATTGTAGAAAACCTCGTTCCTTATGGTCTTTCTTTTGCAGCGGGAGCCATGCTGTTCATCATCTATAAAGAGCTCATTCCTGAAAGCCACGGGGACGGGAACGAGAGGAATGCGACCTATTCATTTATTCTCGGTATTCTCTTTATGATTGTGTTGATTGAGACTTTATAAAATGACATCTTTCAAAAAAAACCTAATACTCCATGAGTATTAGGTTTTTATATCGTCAAGCCGTCCCTTGCTGTCCATTTCTTCATAGACTCAATAAATTGAAGGAAAGGGGGATTTGTTCTGTTTTCTTCTTCAAAAAGAATTTGCTGATATTTATTTAGGAGCATGTCCAATTCCTGACTGCACTGAACGGCGCTATCACACGTATACCCGCCTACTCTTGCTGAATCGATCATTTCCTTGCGTTTAGAGTCAATACTCGCCAATAATTGAGACTTGCTCATTTCAATTGTCATTTTCTTCCCTCCGCCTCATCTCTTAAGTATCTATATTGGGAATAAATATACTTATAAAGTATTACAGATACTTCTAAACTTGTAAATAGATTAGCAATACTCGACAATATTCACGCCTAAAATTATGACAATTTTGTTAAAAATAGATAAGATACCTCGTTTTACCCGATTTAAAAAGATATAAAACCACGAAAAACATATTTTTTCATGTTTTTATAAAAAGCTGTTTTCACATAAATTGTTGTTTTTGATGATAAATGTTGCCCGTTCCTTTCCGCTCCACTAATGGTTTTAAACATCTAGTCTAAAAGCAGCAATATTTATGAAAAGAGCCATATAAAAAATAAAAAACAGACCAATATTTCCGGTCTGCTTTTCACAATTTATTATTTAAAAATAATCTTACTGCTTCGTCAGCACTTTTTCTCCTAAGTTCACATCATCTACAGAAGTTACCCGGAAATCTTTATCTTCCAGCTTCTTAATGATTTTGTTCAGCTTTTTTTCTGAAACGTCATGTGAGAGATTGATGATGATTCTTCTTAAGTATGTATCCCCGTTGTCGAGCGTAAGCAAGCCTTCGATGTTTACATCTTTAATAGTTGAAACAAGCTCCTTGATGGCTCCTTTATGCTCTTTCGTGCCGACTGTCAGAATATATCCGCCTGTCTTCATGCCAAACGAATCCTCAAGAACATCCATGACGTTGCCATGCGTAATAATGCCGGAAAATTCTTCTTTCTCATTCAGCACCGCTAAAAATGGAAGACGTCTGATGGTAAGGAATGTCTTAAAGAAAGAATCCTCTTCATAAATAAATGCATCCGGATCCTGAATCAGAGACTCAATCGAATCCTCGTCCTTGCCCTGCTTTTCTACATAATGATCAAGAAGATCCACCTTATAGATTAACCCGGCAAAAGCTGTGCCATTCTCTTTGAGCACCGGAATGCTCCGGTATCCTGACTCCTTCAGCAATTCATAAGCTTCCTTTACAGTGCTTTCTGCTTTACAGTACCTGACATCCTCTTTTTTTACGAAATTGTAGCGAATCTTCATCTTTGCAATCCTCCCTTTAATGCTTATTTATTGTTGAAAATTTACCATACAATCAGCAGAGAGTAAAGAAAATTAAAATTATTTCGGTATTTTAACGGTCTTGCTGATTTTTCAGTCTTGCAGCAGCAAAATAAAAACCCCCTCCACCATACAGGTGAAGAGGATTTCAACTTAAGCCTGCTGTTCTTCTTTTTCGTAAATCGGCACCCAGCCTTCAGATGTAACGAAGATGCGCACGGCGACAACTTTACGGTCCTCCTGAAGAGTGAAATAGTGACGGATGTTCGGCGGTACGGAGATCAGGTCGCCCGGATTCAGTTCCACATCGAAGAACGAGCCATCTTTACCCTGAATGATGAAAATCCCGTGGCCGCTGACGATGAAGCGCACTTCGTCATCTGTGTGATGATGCTCCTGCTGAAAGTTTTGCAACAGCTGATCCAAATTTGGAGTGCTGTCAGACAGAGAGATGACATCCTGAGCCTTGTAGCCGCGGCGCTCTGAAATATCCGCAATTTCATCCTTGAATACTTGCAGAATTTCCTCTTTTTGCTCATCTGACAGACTGTAATTTTCTCTTAAAGCTTCCGGCAGTTTTTCGATATCCCAGTGTTCATAAATAACTTCCTGAGACACAAGAAAGGCTGCTACCTCCTTTTGATCAGAGATTCTTTCATTTGTTTCCTGTAATCGTATCGTTGCCATCCTGATTCCTCCTAAAATTAAGCTCTTAATGAGAGCGATTTAGCTTGTTTGAAAGAGAGTACTTTTAAATGATAGGAAAATAAAAATTCGCATGCTTCAAGGATTTTTTTCGCTTCAAAAGCATCTTTACCCCACACCGTGATGCCATGATTGCGGATTAATACAGCGCCAGAGTCTTCCTTAACATACTGGCCAAAGTCAGCAGCGAGCGCCGGAATATGAGCCGCGTTTTCAATAATCGGAATACGCCACACTGCATCTTCTTCCCAAAGTCCAAACGCTTTGATGATTTCCTGGCCTTTAAACGCAACACCGCCCTCATCGCCGTAGAGCTCTGAGATCACATTGTTGTCAACTGTATGGACGTGGAGGCTGCAGCCTGCGTTTGTACGAGTATAAATTTCCACATGAAGAAGGGTTTCTGCAGAGGGCGTAAGCTTTGTTTCTTCAAGAGCTGCCCCGTCTCCATCGACCAGCAGGAAATCCTCGTCTGTCTCGATTCGTTTATCCTTGCCGCTGGATGTGACTAAAAATGAAAGCGGCTCTGTGTTCACTTTAATTGCCAAGTTTCCGCTGGTGCCGGGAAACCAGTCACGCTCTGCAAGCTCGCGTTTGACCGCAGCAAGCTCAACCCATCGCTGGTTTAATATACTCATAATACCGCCTCCTGCTTTTCTTTAAGGCCCTCTATCACATCAAAGAATGTAGTGAATTCCTGATGCGGAAGATTCATAGACCTGCACTTTTCCAGAAGAAAATCTCTCGCAAATACAAAGTCTGCAAGCTTTGAAGCCTCTAAGTCTGTAACAGAATCACCGATGACAACGACTTCCTGACCTGGATCTGCAAGCTTCCTGATCAAACTCGGCTTGCAGCAGCCGCAGTCATTGCTGCACTGCGCGTCGCATGTGTTTGGCCATAAGATTTCAATTGTCTCGCCGCTGAAATCACCTTCATTGCAGTAAACCCGGCTCCGGTCTACAAGACCATTCAACAAGGGGTGGACAAAGAAATCAATTCCTCCGCTGACGATATAAAGCGGAATTTCTTTCTCCTCCGTAAATTGAACAAATTCCCTGAATCCATCCCGAAGCTGAGCCGTAAACAGCAAGTATTGAATGATATCGTATTTGAGCTCGGATGGAATCAGCTGAAACATCTTCCCTACTCCTTCGCGGACAGAAATCCGCTGACTCAGTACATCATCCTTCAAAACGTCCCACTCAGGCGGAGCAAACTTTTTCATGATGGCAATAATGTTGTCATTATTTGTGATGGTTCCGTCAAAATCACAGATGATGATCGGCTTGCTCATTTGCTCACCTCCACCTGCCCCCACAGATCGAGTGCGATTCTCAAATCAGCATCTGCTTTAGCTTTTTCTGTCAATGAGATGCCTTGTAAAGAAGCATCGATCGCTGCACGGAAAGCTTTTCCTCCTGCAGCAGCGCCATTTGGATGGCCATGAACGCCTCCGCCGGCATTGATGACACTGTCTAATCCGAAGTCCTGGATTAAAACAGGGACGAGTCCCGGATGAATCCCTGCTGAAGGGACAGGGAATGTTTCCTTCAGACGCACGTTTTCTTTACAGGCTGCCCCGATGGAGAGGGCTGCTTCCCGTTCAAGCGCAACACTGCCGTATGGTGAAGGGAACAAAGAAAAATCCGCCCCGCTGTATCTCAGCAATTTTCCCAGTAAAAGAGAATGCGAGATTCCATATAGGGATGATGATGCCAATGCACCGCTGACAGCAGGATGAGCCATCAATGGAATGCCGATGTCTTTGTCCTCAGCCAGGCTTTGAAGCACGTCAAGGCCGTAAGCAAACACATTGAACAGCAGCGCATCTGCTCCAAGCTCTGCCGCACGCTTTGCTTTTGCTTTCAAATCATATGTTTTGCCTGATAAATGAACCGCGTACATTGCCTTATGACCCGTCTGCTCATAAACCTCGTTCAGTACTTCTTTTCCCGCAGAGATCCGCTGTTCAAATGGTGTCAGCGGATTTTCAAACAGTATCTCATCATCTTTTACTAAATCGACCCCGCCAAGCACCTGATCTTTAAGCTGATTCTTTAAAAATGAGAGATCCCGTCCTATGACGCCTTTAAAGATACTCATCAATAAAGGTCTGTCATACACGCCCAGTTTTTCACGGATGCCGCTGATCCCGAATTTAGGACCTTGAAACTCCGCAAGAAGATCATCTGAAAAATCCAGATCCAGCAGCTTCACTTCGCCGTCTAAGGAAAGCTTTCCGAACACGGTCGCAAGAATCGCCGGCAAATCATGGCTGAAATTTACCCCTGGATAAAAAATTTTCACGATGCCTTTTTTGACGCGTTTGTTTAGAAATGCTGAGACTTTATCTTCTGCGTCGAACTCTTCAATGGATATTACTTTCCCCTTGTGCTGCTGCAATTGTTTCTGCGTCAGTTCCGGAAGATCCGTCCATGAACCAACGGTTAAGCCAAGAGCAATCCCCTCTGCTTTTTTTTCTAAATTTTTCTCATCATGGATAAGATAGGTTGCTGTAATTCCGCTCATGTTTGTACCGCCTTCCATAACAATATTAGAAAATGCACACGCGCCCGTTTAGCTCAGGCATGGCAGATAAGAATTCGGCAGAAATCCGGGATTTGACTTTTTTGCCGAATTTGTTCTGGCCGGGACCCTGAGCGACTCCGCTTGACATCTATGCGCAAATCTTACGATTCCTTAAACATATAAAAAAGGCCCCTTTCCGCTAATCGAAAAGAGACCTTATCTGACATGGCTAAGATCCTTATCTATCAGCGAATGCTGCAAGATTTAGCACCGTGCTTAAACCTTGGTTTAAGTCGGTTGCCGGGCTTCATCGGGCTAGTCCCTCCACCTGCTCTTGATAAGAATGGCTTATTTATTTTATGTTCTGAATATCTGAATAACCTGAATTTAATTTGGATTATGACAGTTTTTCAAAAGACTGTCAACCGCCAATTCAAAATAAATTCAGAGATTTTATCCGCTGGGCGGCTTCTTTCAGTCTTTCTTCTGAGGTCAAAAGCCCTGCCCTTACATAGCCTTCTCCGAACTTCCCGAAACCGACACCCGGTGCAACACAGACATGTGCGTGCTCGAGAAGATATTCGGCAAAGGATTCGGACGTATAGCCTTCCGGAACAGGCAGCCAGGCAAAAAACGAACCAGGAGGCGCTTCAACCTTCCAGCCGATCTCATTCAGAGCAGTGATGAATGCATGGCGTCTGCTCTCGTACCGCTCCACCAGTTCATCCACACAGGCCTGCGGCTCAAGCAGGGCAACTGCAGCCGCTTCTTGAACAGCACTGAACACACTGACAAACATGTGATCCTGCAAGAGGTTAATCGCCTCAATTACACTTTCATTGCCTATCGCAAAGCCTATTCTCCAGCCTGCCATATTGTAAGTCTTAGAGAGAGTATAGATTTCAATCCCAGTTTCTTTTGCCCCTTCAATTTCTAAAAAGCTGACTGGTTTTTTACCTTCAAACCCAATGGCGCCATAAGCAAAATCATGGACAACGCAAATCTCATTTTCTTTTGCAAACGCAACGGTTTCTTCAAAGAATTCTTTTGTGGCAACTGCACCTGTAGGATTGTTGGGGTAATTCAAAAACATAAGCTTTGCTTCTTTCTTCGCTTCTTCAGTAATCTCACCGTAATCCGGCAAAAACTGATTTTCTTGTACAAGCGGCATAAATTCCATTCGGGCGCGGGCAAGCTCTACCCCGGACCAATAGTCAGGATAGCCCGGATCCGGTACGAGAACTAAATCATCAGGATCGAGTAAACATTGCGGAATTTCAACAAGTCCTGCTTTTCCGCCGAACAAAATCGCAACTTCTTTGTCAGCATTCAGTGTCACACCGTATTCCCGCTTGTAAAATTCCGCAATCGCCTCTTTAAGAAATTTCTGACCGCGGAACGGGGAATATTTGTGGTAGTCCGGTTTTTCTGCCGCCTTTTGAAGCGCCTTTACAATATGGGGCGGTGTCGGCTGATCAGGATTCCCCTGTCCAAGATTAATTACGTCATGCCCCGCTTCAATGCTTGCATTCACTCTTGCTACGAGACTTGCAAAAAACTGCTTTGGAAGCTTATTTAATAACTGTGATTGATTGAAGTTTTTCATGTTTTACACCTTCTCAAAAAATTCTTGAAATTCTAGTGAAAAATCATATATTGTTAGAGTCAGCTTGTAAAGAAAAATTTTTAAGGCGGAGATGACGAGTGATGAATCCAAAAGTGGCTTGCCTGCAAATAGACCTTGTATTCGGTGACCCTGAAGCAAATATTGAAACGGTTAAAAAAGAAATAGAAAAAATAGCAGCAGCTGAAAAACCGGATGTGATCGTTCTCCCTGAACTGTGGACGACCGGTTATGATCTTACTCGGCTTGACGAGATTGCAGATCCAGACGGAACCAGCACAATCGCTCTTGTAAGCAGTCTCGCTAAAACACATGAAGTCAATATTGTGGCTGGTTCTGTTGCGAAGAAAACGGAATCAGGCGTGACTAACACGATGTATATTTTTAATAGACATGGTGAGCTTATCCATGAATACAGCAAGCTTCATCTTTTTAAACTGATGGATGAGCACCTGTATTTAAACGGCGGAACTGAAAAAGGCCTGTTTCAGCTTGACGGTTTGCAGAGTGCAGGCGTCATTTGCTATGACATCCGCTTCCCTGAATGGATCCGTGTTCATACAACACAAGGAGCAGAAATTCTTTATGTAGTGGCGGAATGGCCGCTCCCAAGACTTCATCACTGGAAATCGATGCTGATCAGCCGTGCGATTGAAAATCAGTGTTTTGTTGTAGCCTGCAACCGCTCAGGCAGTGATCCGAAAAATGTGTTCGCCGGCCATTCGATGATCATTGATCCATGGGGAGAAATTTTGGCTGAGGCCGGGACAGAACAAACCTCCATTACAGCAGTGCTCCAAATGGAGAAAGCGCATGAAATCAGGAAACAAATTCCTATTTTCAAAGACAGACTTCCTCATTTTTACTCTTAAAAAAAGTATTGACAGTTTTTCATTTTACCTGTTAACATTCAGAACAAGTGATAAATTCCAAATTATGCGAATACATTTTCATATCGCGAAACGTTAATTTCATACTATCTCTTATCAAGAGTAGGCTGAGGGATTTGGCCCGATGACGCCCAGCAACCGACCGTAAAACCATTGTAAAATGGGGCGCAGTTTTTTATGCGCGGGGAGATTTCTCCCACAAGGCACGGTGCTAATTCCAACAGAAAGAATTACTTTCTGGCAGATAAGAGGTGCGAAGCCTATGACTTCAAGCCTCTTTCACTGTGGAAGAGGCTTTTCTTATTGCCTGAAAAGCCTCTAACTATTAAAACTGGAGGGTTATAAACTATGTCAAACTATCGATCATCTGCTTATGAACCGTTAACTGAAAGTGCCGCTGTCGCACTAGCCATCAGACTTGGATTGTTTGAAGAAAAAAGTGTCCTGACGTGCAGGGAAATTGGCGACGGCAACTTGAACCTTGTTTTTCACATTGTGAATCAAAATCAGAAAGGCATCATCATCAAACAGGCGCTTCCATATGCCAAAGTTATCGGGGAAAGCTGGCCGCTTACTCTTGACCGCGCCAGAATTGAAAGCAGCGCCCTGCTGAAGCAGGCAGAAGTGGCAAGCTCGTATGTGCCTAAGATTTACTACACGGATGAAACTCTGGCAATCACGGCAATGGAAGATCTTTCTCATCTGCAGATTGCAAGAGCCGGTTTGATTGAAGGCAGGGACTTCCCGCTTTTAGGAAGACACATCGGTGAGTTTTTAGGAAAAACATTATTCTACAATTCTGATTTCGCACTGAATCCCCAGGTAAAAAAACAGTTTGTCAAACAATTTTCGAACCCCGAGCTTTGCAAAATAACTGAAGATTTTGTCTTTACAGATCCGTTTTTCGACTATGAGTCAAACAGCTTTGAAGAAGAGCTGAGACAGGATGCAGAAAACATTTGGAACGATGGTCAGCTAAAACTGGAAGCGGCTAAATTAAAGCATAAATTCCTGACAGAAGCTGAAACGCTTATTCACGGCGATCTTCATACAGGCAGTATTTTTGCAAGTGAAACAGAAACGAAGGTGATTGACCCAGAGTTCGCCTATTATGGTCCGATCGGATTTGACCTTGGACACTTCTTCGCAAACCTATTAATGAATGCCATTTCAAGAGACGAAGAGAAACAGCAGGTTCTTCTGAATCATATCGAAACAGCCTGGACTGTTTTTGAAAAAGAATTTTCTGAAGCATGGAAGAATGACAGTCTGGAAGCCTACTCAAAAGTGGACGGCTATCTTTCTTTTATTCTCGAAAAAGCATTTGAAGATGCAATTGGTTTTGCAGGCATTGAAATCATCAGACGGACTATCGGCCTTGCCCACGTAGCAGATCTTGATTCTATCGAACCTTACGAGCGCAAAATTGAAGCAAAACGGCGTGCACTTGATTTAGGAAGCAAGCTTGTAAAGAACCGACAAGCTATTAAAACAACTGGAGAACTTGCAGATTATTTTAAACAAGTACCTGTCAGATAAGGAGAAATCATCATGTCATTTACAAATACCGTCATTCCCCGTTCTGTTGAATGGAAAGAAACATATATCCGCCTGCTTGATCAGCAAAAGCTCCCTGCTGTGACAGAATATATAAAACTTGAAACGGTCAGAGACGTATGGGAAGCGATTAAAGCATTAAAAGTGC
Source organism: Peribacillus frigoritolerans (assembly GCF_004358755.1). Taxonomy (GTDB): domain Bacteria; phylum Bacillota; class Bacilli; order Bacillales; family Bacillaceae; genus Bacillus_P. The sequence goes on from NZ_SMZY01000002.1 coordinate 380,246, forward strand.
GCGGTGCTCCTGCGATCGGAATAACCGCCGCCTTTGGCCTTGCTCTTGCTGCCAAACAGTATGAAACCGATAATTTAGACGAATTTCACAGCCAGCTTACCCGCGATCATGATTATCTTGCAAGCTCAAGACCGACAGCCGTTAATTTATTCTGGGCCCTTGGCAGGCTGGTAAAAAGCGCGCAGCGTGCCGTTTCTGTTAACGAAGCGAAAACCAGCCTTCTTCATGAGGCCATACAAATCCAAGTAGAAGACGAAGCGACGTGCCGCAGAATCGGCGAGAACGCCCTCCCGCTTTTTAAAGACGGCGATTCTGTCATGACGATCTGCAATGCCGGTTCCATTGCTACTGCCCGTTACGGCACGGCTCTTGCACCCTTCTATCTTGCTAAGGAAAAAAACATCCATCTATCCGTTTACGCATGTGAAACACGCCCTGTTCTGCAAGGTGCTCGCCTGACAACTTGGGAGCTCATGCAGGCAGATGTCGATGTGACGCTGATTACCGACAGCATGGCTGCACATACGATATTCAGAAAAGGCATTTCCTCCATCATCGTCGGGGCAGACCGCATTGCGGCAAATGGGGATACCGCCAATAAAATCGGGACGTATAATCTGGCTCTTTTAGCCGGCGCCTTTCAAATCCCGTTTTATGTTGCAGCCCCGCTTTCTACGTTTGACCCTGAAACGAAAAGCGGTGCAGACATCCCAATTGAGGAACGCGATTCCAAGGAAATTACCCATTTTGGCGGGCAGCAGATTGCCCCTGATTATGTAAAAGTGTTCAATCCTGCTTTTGACGTAACTCCCCATCATTTGATCACGGGAATCATTACAGAAAAAGGCGTTTTATCCGGTGATTATCAATCAGAAATTCAAAAAATATTCAAGGGGGAAGCTTAAATTGAAAGGGTTCCGGCACACATTTATTTTACTGACATTGTTTGTATTTATATTAGCGGGGTGCACAAGTGAACAGGATGCTGCTGTAGGCACTGAGCCGAAAGCTTCTGAAGAAAAGAAAGAAGAATCGGCTGCAGCTGTTGCTTCCGGCAGCACAGAAGTACCTGAAGCCGTGCAAAAGCCGCTCAAAATTGCAGCGATTATGCAGATGTCAATTGGCACGTTTTCTTCTCAATACATCTCCGGTGTTCAAGAGCAAGTCGAAAAGTTCGGCGGATCTGTGCAAATTTACAACGCAGATAACGATCTATCAAAAATGGCTACATATGTAGAAACGGCCATCACGCAAAATGTGGATGCGATCTTAATTGACCACGGCCGTGCAGATGCCCTTCAAGGCCCTGTTGAAAAAGCTGTTGCCAAAGGCATCCCTGTTGTAGCCTTTGACAGCGACATCAATGTAGACGGCGTAACCGTCATTGATCAGGACGATTACAGCCTTGCCTGGAAATCACTTAAAACATTAGCTGAAGACTTAAATGGCGAAGGAGAAATTGTTACAGTCTGGGTCGCTGGATTTACTCCAATGGAAAGACGCCACACCATTTATGAAGCGTTCAAGCAGCGTTATCCAAACATTAAAGAAGTAGCGAAATTCGGGACGGCAAGCGCCAATACAGCATTAGATACCCAAACACAGATGGAAGCCATCTTAAAAAAGTATCCGAACAAAGGCGAAATTGATGCTGTCTTTGCAGCATGGGATGAGTTTGCAAAAGGTGCCACTCGTGCTATTAAGCAGGCTGGCCGTGATGAAATTAAAGTGTATGGAATTGATTTAAGTGATGAAGACCTTGAGCTGATGCAGCAGGAAAATAGTCCATGGAGAGCAACTGCGGCCACGGATCCTGCCGAAGTCGGACGCGTACAGGTTCGTTTTGCTTATCAAAAGATTGCAGGAGAAGAAACACCTAATATTTATTCACTGGAACCGCATCTTGTCGAAGGATCCAATCTTCCGGAGCAATCTATTAAAATGGACTCTCTCTCAGAATATGTTCCAGGATGGGGCACATCCACTGTTGCTACATCGCCATGGATGAAAACACTTGAAACGAAGGGGGAATAAACATGAGCTCCCTCATCATGGATGACATCTGCAAATCCTTCGGTGAAGCAGACGTCTTAAAAGGCGTTTCCTTTACTGTCAAAAAAGGAGAGGTTCATGCGCTTCTAGGCATGAATGGCGCAGGCAAAAGCACGCTGATGAAGATTCTGTCGGGTGATTACAAACCAGATCAGGGTACCATTTCCATAGACGGAAAGGAAGCTGTCTTTCAGGATCCAACAGACGCTAAAAAAGCTGGAATCGGATTTGTTGTCCAGGAAGTGGACACTGCCCTCTTCCCTACTCTCACAGTCTATGAAAACGCGGCAAACATCCCTGATCAAAAGTCAGCAGTTATTTCTTACAAAAAGCTGAAAGCGGACGCAGAAACCGTTCTGCAGCGGGTCGGCCTCAGGATCAATGTCAACAAGCTTGTTCAAGATTGCACGCTTCAAGAAAAACAGCTGATCTTACTTGCCAAAACCCTTTCTGCATCTGCAAGCTACATCATTTTAGATGAGCCGACAGCTCCTCTAAGTGATACAGAAACCAACATTCTTTTTACCATCATCAGAAAACTGCGCGCAGAAGGTGCAGCGATTATCTACATTTCTCATAAGCTCTCAGAAGTAAAAGAAATCTGCGACAGAGTGACCATTTTACGGGATGGCAGCGTTGTTCACAGCGGGAATACTGCAGACATCGAAATTGAAGAGATCGTCAGGCATATGATTGGTTCCGCTTTTCAAATCGAGAAAAGAAAAACAGGTAAGACATTCGATAAACCTTTATTTCGTGCAGAAGATGTAGTGGTTGAAAAGTTCGGCAGCAAATTGAGCATCCATGTCCATGAAGGAGAAATTGTCGGAGTAGCAGGTCTTGCAGGAGCTGGAAAAACAGAGCTCGCCGAAGCGTTATATGGGTTAAGCACAACCAAAGCCTCTGTTGAACTTAGAGGGAAAAGAGTTAAACTCAGCTCCCCTGCAGCCGCCATTCAATCAGGCATTTGCCTGATTCCTGAAGAGAGAAGAAAACAGGGCTTGTTTGTTCATGAACCTGTATCGGTGAATTTATCGATGCAGTCGCTAGGCTCCATCACAAAGAGCCTTTGGATTTCAAAGCAAAAGGAACAAGCATTAGCAAACCGGCTGATCAGCCGGTTAAATATTTCAGCTGCCTCCCCTACCATCTCCACAAGTCTGCTGAGCGGAGGAAACCAGCAGAAGGTCGTCATTGGAAAATGGCTGAATACTGATTCCTCTCTCTTTCTTTTTGATGAACCGACAAAAGGGATTGATGTCAGCGCCAAAAAAGAAGTCTTCCAGCTGATTCAGCAGCTTGCTGCGGAAGGCAAAGGAATTGTCTATTTTTCAGGTGAATGGGAGGAACTTCTGGAGGTTGCCGACCGCATCATTGTATTAAATAAAGGCAAAGCGGCCAAAGTCCTCAAACATGAGGAAGCAACGATAGAAAAGCTCATTTATTATGCATCAGGAGGTGAAGATGATGGAGGAAGCCGTCGTCATCAAGACAAAAAAACAAAGGAGCATTCTGCCCTTTCTGTATAAACACGGCACAATGCTCGTCATTCTAGCTGTGACCATCTACTTCAGCATCGCAGTGGACGAATTTTTAACATATTCAAATTTCAGTGATATCCTGCGGTCGATTTCAATTGTCACATTTGTTGCAATCGGTATTACTTTTTCACTGATTGTTGATGGATTTGATTTATCTGTAGGATCGACTGTCAGTCTTGCCACGATAGGAAGTGCGGCTGCTCTCGTTTTATTCAGACAGGAATTGCTTGTCGCGCTGCTTGTCCCGATCGTAATCGGAATCGCAGTCGGATTAATCAATTCTTTTTTAGTTGTAAAAGTAAAACTTCCTGATCTGCTCGCAACACTTGCAGTCATGTATATCGTAAACGGAATTCATTTGACGTACACAAAGGGGTACTCAATTTACAACAGCATGCCGCTTGAAGGCGGCGGAACCGCGACAGGGAAGTTTATTCCTTCGTTTCTTTTCATCGGACAGGGCAGCCTGTTTTCAATTCCCTTTTCAGCTCTGCTGATGATCATCACTGTCATTCTTGTACATTTATTTTTGCAGTATACAAAGCCCGGCCGGCTGTTTTATATGACCGGCGGAAACCGGGAAGCTGCAAGACTGTCCGGTATACCTGTTAATCGTTACCGGACATATGCCTATGTGCTGAGCGGCGTTTTTGCAGCGATCGCAGGAATTATCCTTGCATCACGGATCGGAACAGGACAGGTTTCAGCCGGTGCTCCCCTATTGATGGACGGAGTGGCTGCTGCGTTTATTGGGATTTCCGTCTTTGGAGCGGGCAAGCCAAATGTCATCGGCACGTTCTTTGGCGCCATCCTGATCGGTATTTTGCTCAACGGCTTAACCATGCTGAATGTTCCTTATTATGCTCAGGACATCATTAAAGGGGCCATCTTGGTTGGGGCGCTGGCATTGTCACATTTACAGAAAAAGTAGAGCGGAATCATTATTGGCTGGAATTGCAAAAAGAGGCTGGGACATAACGATCATTTCCTGAATGAAAGCTGAACATTGAATAGTGCGAAAACCATTAAAAGAAAGGGCTATTTTCGCATACTTGTTGTTTTTCATGATAAATACTGTTCGTTCCTTTCCGCTCCACTTAAAGTTTCTAACATTTAGTCCTGTAGCAACAATATTTATGAAAAGAACTAAGAAAAAAATCCGAACTAAAACGAAATTCAAGTTGGAATTTCATATAATAGTTCGGATTTTTCTTTGGCTGAAAACCTTTTATCGCAGCCTCTTTTTATATCCTCGTTTCTTCATTTTACATAAATGTAGATGATCAGTATTCAATCTTCTTTATATTTTTCTTTAATAATACTTGAACCAAGCCCTGCACCGATCATTAAAATCAGTGATCCAAAATTAAGAAAAAATGAACTTCCATACAAAGTAAAATCTAAAGCAGTAAATTTGTTTAACATGACAATCCCTATTTTTATCACCAAAAGAGAAACACCTATCAAAAACACAACATCAAACATAAATTTCATATTCGGATGTGCCAATTGCTTACTATCTTTAATTACTTTCTCTGTCAATTCCTCATCACTCCTTAACAATTCATCAATTGTTACACCAAAGAGATCACTTAATTTAATTATGATTTCAATACTTGGATAATTCTGACCTGTCTCCCATTTTGAAACGGACTGACGGCTTACAAAAAGTTTTTCGGCCAATTCTTCTTGAGACCAGCCTTTATTCTTTCTCTCACTTTTTAATTTCTCACAAAAAAACATTTCACTAATCACCTTTCTCTAATCTATAATCCATTATTGTTAAACCAAAAGCTAAAAGTAAAGATAACTGTAGTTGCACTGCCCCGCAACCACAAGTTGCCATCTACTTATCCCAGTTTAATAACTATGTAAAAACCAAAACATTTCTATTCTGACACTCCTGCACATGCGCTTGAATTATAAACTTCAACTGAGTCTACATGATTCAGGTTGAGGTTTTTATACATATACGCCATTTAAAAGAAAACGACTCGTGTCTATTCACAAGTCGTTTCTTATTCCTTTTCATTTATTAGCATCCAGTAACAAAATTCTGCTGCTTTATTTTCTTCTCATAATGATAGATTGGTCTATTCTCATACATTCCTTCTTTAAAAGCGGTATATCCCATCCGCTGCCAGAATAAATTGCCGCGTTCATTATTTGTCAGCACCCCGAGCCTGACTTCGCTGAACCCTTCCACAGAAAGGAGTTCCTCTTCTGCTGTTTCATAGGCAAGCTTTGCAAGTCCCTTGCCCTGAACATCGCGGTGAATGATAAATAAGCCAATCCACGGTTTCCCGTCATTTGGATTCAGCGGGCAATATTCAATGATTCCTATGATTTGATTCTTTTGTTTAATCATAAACCGTTTTGCATCAACTGCTTTTCCTTCTTCGCGTTCTTTCCGTAAATCTTCTTCCGTCAGATGAGGTTTCCCGCATGAAATAAGATTAAAATCCGGATTGGAATTCATGATTTCCAATTCAGCAGGAAGGTGTTCTTTTTCTCTTGGCTCCAGTTTAATCATAGCATCCGCTCCTATTCAATTTTCGCCCACAATTCTTTAGGGTTCAATTCGTAAATGGAGTTTTCCCGGTACATGATGTGATTAACGATAAATTCTCTTCGAATCGTCGCAAAATCCTCATGAAATCTCTTAATGTATTCATTGATCTCTTTTTCCGGGTATTTCTTGCCTGCTTCAAATCCCTTTGCTAAATGATAGAGAACAATCAGCCTTCTTTTCCGCTGCGGCGGAATGGTTTTCAGCTTGCCGTCCTTCGTTAAGTAATTCCCAAGTATCTTTGTATGCTCTGCTGTTTTTTCCTGATTCACTTCAAGCTCCCCTTTGCCAGTTACAATTTCCATCATGCCAAGTGACAGCTGCTGCAGCAGTTTTTCATTCACCTGAAAATAGATGGTGTTTTTTACCCTTTTTTCAGAAATCAGGCCGATTTCTCTAAGCTTCGTTAAATGGTGTGTAATGGTCGGCGGTGTCAGTCCGAGAATCCCCGATAGCGCCTGACCGTTTTTGGGACCTTTGGATAAAAGGGCCAGAATGCGGATCCTGGTCGCATCTCCCATAACTTTATGAAACGTGACGAGTTTGTTCAGCTGCATGAATTTCTCCTCCGATTAGATGATTGTCTAATTAGATGATAATCGAATTGTTAAATTGGTGTCAATTGAAAAATTGGAATTTTTTATGATTATTTGGGCAAAACTCATGAGTTGAACAATTTACAACAAAAAATGCCCAATTCCAAATGGAATGGGCATGCAATCCTTACAGCTTCGTCCGTATATCCCAAAGCTCCGGAAAAAAACGATGGTCGAGCACCTTCTTTAAATACGTGACACCTGATGAGCCGCCTGTTCCTTTTTTGAAGCCGATGATGCGTTCAACTGTTTTCATGTGCCTGAAGCGCCATTGCTGCAGCCAGTCTTCGATATCAATCAACTTTTCAGCAAGTTCGTATAAGTCCCAGTACGTCTCTGGGCTGCGGTAGACTTCAAGCCACGCAGCCTCAACTGCCGGATCACCTTTATAGGTAACGGTTACGTCCCTGTTCAGTGTTTCATCAGGAATAGGAAGGCCCGCTGCTGCCAACGCTTGAATTGACACGTCATAGATGCTTGGCTTATGGAGCGCTTCAGTCAGTGCGCGGTGCAAATCTGGATCTTTTTTATAGATTTCCAATACATGTGTAGTTTTGTATCCCAATGCAAATTCAATCATCCGGTATTGATGAGACTGGAAGCCTGATGCTTGTCCAAGCTTGTCGCGGAACTGGACATATTCTGATGGTGTTAAGGTTGAAAGAACGTCCCAGGCTTCAATGATTTGAGATTGAATTTTTGATACGCGTGCCAGCATTTTAAAGGCCATCGATAATTCCCCTTTTTCAATAGCTTCAATGCTTGCGCTCAGTTCATGAAGGATCAGTTTCATCCACAGCTCGCTTACTTGATGAATGATGATAAACAGCATTTCATCATGATGGCCGGACAATCGCTTTTGGCTGCTGAGCAGCGGTTCTAAATGAAGGTACTCCCCGTATGTCATCCGATTGATAAAATCGGTGTGTATCCCCTTTTCGTCTTTTGGATCTTTCATTTGTTTCTCCCCCTCACAGCAAAAGAGCTCAGACTGCTGCTGAACTCCTCTATTTCTTGCTCAGTATCGTTTTTTTCTGCTCTTCCGTAATCACATTCATTTTTGAAAATAAATCAGCATAGAATGCGAGTTTATTTGGACGTTTCCACACTCTCATCACACACCTTTTTTGCGCCGGGGCAACTTTTTTAACTATACTAAATAATATGTCGCGCGGTTAAGTATGTGACAAGCAAATTAAGAATGATAAGAAATTTTTTCAAGGTCAAGCAGAACTGCTTTTAAATCCGTCTTTGTGCCTGCATATCCTGTCAGCATTCCTTTAGCTCCAATCACGCGGTGACAGGGGATGAAGATCGGCAGGGAATTTTTCTTGTTGGCCTGTCCTACTGCCCGGACCGCTTTTGGGTTGCCGATTTTAACAGCGACATCAAGGTAAGTACGTGACTCACCATAAGGAATCTCTGAAAGAGCGGACCACACTTGTTCTTGAAAAGCCGTTCCTTCCTGCTTGAAAGGCAGCTGAAAAGTGGTTCTTCCTCCTTCGAAATATTCGGTTAATTGTTTTTTTGCTTCCTTTAATAAATATTGCTCATCTGACTGCTGCATCGGATGTTTGAGCAAATGTTCTTCAAATTGTTCTTCTGTAAGGAACACCTTTGTAATAAAGTGATCATCAGCTGTTACGATTACTTTGCCAATTGGTGTGTGAACTGCTGTGTATGAGTGCATATGGATTCCTCTCACATGGTTTGTCTGATCGGCAGTGTGATGTGAAACGCTGTACCATTTCCGACTTTGCTTTCAACCTCCACTTTGCCGCAGTGCTCTTCAATAATTTTATAGCTGACCATTAAACCAAGGCCAGTTCCTCTGTCTTTTGTAGTATAGAACGGCTCTCCAAGACGCTTGATTTTATCTTCAGGAATTCCTGATCCTTCATCAATAATTGAGACTTGAAGTTCATTTTCATTTTTCATGATAATATCTACTTGAATCGTGCCTCCGCTCGGCATCACTTCAATCGCATTTTTCAAGATATTAATAAATACTTGTTTCAGCTGGTTTGGCTCACAATAAACAAGCGGGACAGACCCATTGTGATTCAATTGGATCTGTACATTTACAAGGATTGCCTGGGCATTCAGCAGATCAATCGTTTCCTTCATAATGGTGACCACATCTTTTTCCTGATAGGAAATCGCCTGGGGCTTTGCAAGGATCAAAAACTCGGTAATGATGGATTCAATCCTGCTCAGCTCAGATGTTATGACATTAAAGTACATCGAAAAATCTTCTTTGACATTCGCTTCAAGAAGCTGAATAAATCCCTTTAAAGCAGTCATCGGATTGCGGATTTCATGAGCAATTCCGGCTGCGAGTTCACCGACGACACTCAGAGTATCTGATTTGCGAAGCCGTTCTTCCAATTCTTTCTTTTCGGTAATGTCGCGGAAGATCGCAAGGTTCATGTTTTCAATAATGTTCCGCTTTAATGAAAACTCCAGGATTTTTTCTTTATTATTTTGAAGCTTAAACGGGATTTCCTCTGTTGTTTCATCGATAAAATACATTGAATTCCCTTCTATTTTATCGTAGGAAATCAGCTCGTGCAGGTTATATTTATGAATTTCGAGAAGCGGAATTTCAAGGATATGGCTTGCTGTCGGATTCGCGTCGATAATCGTGTAGCTGTCATCAATCAGCACAATGCCGTCCATCGCTCCGTTAAAAATCTTCCTGAACTTCTGTTCGCTTTCGCGGAGCTCTTTTTCCATGCGTTTTCGATCGCTGACATTCCTGAGAATGGTCAAATGATGGCCGTCTGTCACGTCCATTTTTGATGTGAATTCAAGCTGTTTGCATTGTCCGTTTGGCATGTAAAACAATAATTCCTCCCGGATGGCGCCTTTTTGCACATATTCTTTTTTAGCGGCTCTGAACTTCAGATCGCTTAAGTCCATGAAGTCGTAAATACTGCTGCTGATCAAATTCTCTATCGACAATTCAAAGGTCCTGGAGGCGGACTGATTGGCACTGATGATTCTGCCGTCATTGTTCCAGATAATGATGGCATCGATTGCATTCTCAAAGATCTCCCTGAAGCGTTCCTCACTTTTAAAGAGCTTCATTTCCATATTCCGTTTTTCGGTAATATCCCGCATAATCGCCATATTAAATCCGCTCAGCACATTTGATGTTGAAGTGAATTCAAACACTTTTTTTCTTCCTGACTGAAGGAGAACAGGCATTTCGCCTTTGGCACGGCCACCCTCATTCAGGATCGACCACAGCTTATCCAGTTTAAACTGATTTTCCCCTTCAATAAAATCATCCAGTTTAAATGAACTCAGTTTGCTTTTATCAATTTCAAAGTTTTGACAGAACGAACCGTTTGCATCGATAAACTGGCCGCTGCCGTCAAAAATGACAATGCCGTCCACAGCCCGGTGAAAAAGATCTTTAAAGAGCTGTTCATTGATTGTCCGTTCCCGCTCAAGCATTTTATTAGAGGAAATATCGCGCATTAACGCTAAATGCTTCGTTCCAAGTGCATTTTTCTGGATGGAAATCTCGATGAATTTCACTTGTCCATTGTCAAGCTTGATAATCAGTTCATCTGAGGTCTGATCATGATCCCTCAGTTCTTCCACCTGCTTATGAAGCTGCTGATGAGGAACCAGTGATAAAAAATCGCACATTTTTCGCTTCTGCATTTCTTTTTTTGTCAGTTGAAAAAGGTGGCATGCTGATTTATTGCAATCTATAAAATGAAATGACTCATCAATAATAATGATGGCTTCCATTGCACTTTCAAAGACGATTTCATGTTGACGGCTGTTTTCCAGAAGGCGTTTGTTTTCCATTTCCAGCAACTTAATCTGTTCCTGCAGCGATGTGATTTCACATTTATTGATAACTTGGCTCATGCTATTTTTCGCTCCTTGCCGCCGGGCAAATTTTCATCCTTTTTAAATTCAACATGAAAATGAATTGTCCTTCATCATTTTCTGTTAAGTGACAATTTTACTCCATAGTACCTACACAAACAGTTCAATTCAGACAAAAAATGCAAATATTTTAACATTTTACATATACCTTACATGTTCTTTACAATCCTTTTAAAATAGCTTATATTCCAATCTGGCTGTTTTAAACTCTTTGTAAGATGGGTAAAAGGGTAACAAATACTGCTTGTGGGGAAACTAAACTCTGAAGCCTCTTATGACTTCTGTGAAAATGGGTGATTGTATGAAAAATCGTGAGAGCTATTTCGATAATGCGAAGTTTATTCTGATCATACTTGTTGTGTTTGGTCATGTGATTCGCTCATTTATTGATGATAATGAATTTATGCTGAATGTTTACAAATTTGTCTATACCTTTCATATGCCGGCTTTTATTTTGATTTCAGGGTTCTTTGCCAAAGGATACAACAAAAAGGGCTATGTGCAGAAAATTTTTAAAAAACTGATCATCCCTTATTTAATCTTCCAGGGAATTTACTCTGTGTATTATTTCTTAGTGGAATCCGGAAACACACTTGCTGTTGATCCATTAGATCCGCACTGGTCGCTGTGGTTCCTTATGAGTTTATTCTTTTGGAATCTGTTCTTATTCGCTTACACTAAGCTTGACAAGCGACTGGCGATGCTGATTGCGATTGGACTTGGCGTAGCAATCGGCTATGTGGATTCAGCCAGCAATTACTTGAGTGTATCAAGAACATTTGTGTTCTTCCCGCTCTTTTTAGCTGGATTCTACCTTGATAAATCACATTTCAAGAAATTAACAGCGGCGAAGGTCCGTTTAGCATCCATTGCATTATTGCTTGTAACGTTTATTGCCTATTTCAATCTTGATTTTGATTATGAATGGCTGTTTGGATCGAAGCCCTATTCTGCAGTAAGCAATGCAGATGCGGCAGATGCATTTATCCGATTAGGATTTTACAGTCTGACATTTATTCTGACTTTCAGTTTTCTGTCCCTGATCCCGAAGAGAAACTTTTTCTTCACTCATTGGGGAACAAGAACATTCTATGTTTATCTGCTGCACGGTTTCATTGTCAAATCGTTCAGAAACAGTGAGGCTCTTGATTGGCTTAAGGATTATCAGAGCGTCACGCTGATTATTCTTCTGTCCATACTGCTAACGTTTATCTTATCAACAAACTTTGTCAAAACTGTGACACAGCCGATTATTGAACTGAAGGCTACGAATTTAAAGAAATACTTTAAGAACAGAGAAGAAAAGGTTCAATACAGATAAAGAAAAACCATCACCATCAGCGGTGATGGTTTTTTCCATGTTTTTTACTCTCCTTCTTTTATGGCTAAAATGTGATAGAATAGATTGATTCAAAAATTAAGGTAGAAGTGGTGTTTTAAATGAAAGTTGTACTGAGTACATTAAATGCAAAATATATTCATACCAGTCTTGCCCTCCGCTGTTTAAAAGCACATGCACAGCCTGAATTCGATGTCACGCTTGCTGAGTATACGATTAAAGATCCTGCTATGAATGTCGTAACAGATCTTTTCCGCATGCAGCCTGATGTTGTCGGTTTCAGCTGCTATATATGGAACATAGAAGAAACAATCAAGATTATTAAAATGATGAAAAAGATAAATCCATCGCTGATCATTATCCTTGGCGGTCCAGAAGTGACGTACGATACAAGGGAATGGATGGAGCAGATTCCCGAGGTCGACCACATCGTCATCGGTGAAGGAGAAGAAACGTTTAAACAGTTTCTAAAAGAGCTGCAGGCCGAACAAAATTTCAAAAACGTAAGCGGAATTGCCTATAGAGAAAATGGCAGCATTATGATTAATCCGCAGCGAAATAAAATCAATCTGGCTGAACTCGCTTCTCCCTTCCGTTTCGAAGAAGATATTCCCCATCTCTCAAAGCGCGTCACTTATATTGAAACGAGCAGAGGCTGCCCGTTCAGCTGTCAGTTCTGTCTTTCATCAATTGAAGTAGGCGTACGTTATTTTGATCGCGAAAAAGTAAAAGACGACATTCGCTACTTGATGAAAAACGGAGCAAAAACGATTAAATTTGTGGACCGCACGTTTAATATCAGCAGAAGCTACGCAATGGAAATGTTCCAATTTTTAATTGACGAGCACCTTCCAGGAACCGTGTTCCAGTTTGAAATTACCGCAGACATCATGCGTCCAGAGGTCATTCAATTTTTAAACGACAATGCTCCAAAAGGATTGTTCCGTTTTGAAATCGGCGTACAGTCTACAAACGATGCGACAAATGATCTTGTGATGAGACGCCAGAACTTCAGCAAATTGACACGCACTGTCACAATGGTAAAAGAAGGCGGAAAAATTGATCAGCATCTGGATTTAATTGCGGGACTTCCAGAGGAAGATTATACGTCATTCCGTAAAACCTTTAATGATGTGTTTGAAATGCGCCCTGAAGAAATGCAGCTCGGATTCCTGAAAATGCTTCGCGGCACTGGCTTGCGCTTGCGAGCTGCTGATCATGACTATGTCTATATGGACCACTCTCCATATGAGATTTTGAAAAACAATGTGCTTCCGTTTGAGGACATTGTGAAGATCAAACAGGTTGAGGATGTTTTAGAGAAGTATTGGAACGACCATCGCATGGATGCAACGATTGAATATTTAATTAGAGACGTCTTTGATACTCCGTTTGACTTTTTCCAGGCATTTGGAACATATTGGGATGAACAGGGCTGGGTCCGAATCGGACATCAGCTCGAAGACTTATTTAAACGTCTATACACCTTCCTGTCCACTCATTATAAAGAGCAGGCAGCCCTTGCTGAAGGCTTTATGAAGTTTGATTATCTGTCTTCTCAAAAACATAAACCTCGCAAGCCGTGGTGGGATGATATGCTCTCAAAAACAGAAAGAAGCAAGCTCTATCAAACCATTCTTTCAAACCCTGGCCTGCTTGGCGAAGAATTTGAAAAGAAAGCATTCGCTGAAAAAGATTTATACAAGCATACTGTACTTGATAAAGTGCCGTTCCAGCTTGATGCCTATTTAAGAACGGGCGAACTGATCATGGGAGAGAGCATTGTCCTTGTTCATTACGATCCAATCACGCTGAAGACGACTCCTTACGCAGTGACAGAACGAAAACTTGAAGAGAAAGTCAGTTAACAAGAAAAGCGGAACCAGCTGCACAAGCATCAGCGGTTCCGCTTTTCTTTTTCCCTTAACTCTCTTGTTTGCCGCTTTTTTTACATGCCTTTGCTTTTTTCTCTGCAAATGCATCTATAAATTTGGCTGAGTTGTAATCGCCCATTTCGGTTCCAAACTCTTCTTCAAGAAGACTTGGCTCCATCGGCTTTTTATGCTGTTCGCTGTGTGCGCTTTTGTTTGTTTTTTTTGTCATGAAAATGAACCTCCGGAGCGCCCTTTGCTTCCGTTTTTGCTGTTGCGATTTGCGCCTTTAGCCGGATTTTCCTGACTGTATACAGCCTCGCTTGAAAATTCCGTATCAGGCAGGCTTTCCTTCGGTGTGAAATTGTTTTTTAGCGCTTGATCTCTTGCAGCTTTTCTTTTCATGAAAATCCCCCTCAGGCAGATGTGTGAGAATTCCTCACTACATTTAGTGTGAGCTTTACCTTTCATCTTATGAGAGGGAAAACGAGTCAATTATGGTCTTGTTTGTGCTGATAAGCGATGAGAACGATCTCTTCCCCAGTTTCAGCGCGAAGCTCATTTTCCATTTTCTTCACTTTTTCCAAGTACTCGTCTTGAAGCATGGCGACTGGAAATTCCTGATTCATGATGATCACTCCTTTTTTAGTAGCATAGCCAGAGGCATTCTTTCATATCCGGGCTTTTAAAAGAACATACTAAAAATGGAGGTGAACAGGATGAGCAAAAAAGATGAGAATTCTTTAGACGATACCCTTCCCCATCAAGCCAGTGCCCCGTCATGGAAAGGCACAGGAATCAGCATGCAAAAGCCCTTCATCAACGAGCACGGTGTTGTTATTGGAGACAGTTTTTATGACTCCAAACAATCTCCATTAAACAAATGGAGTGATGAGATCGATCCTGCGATCATGTCAGGCGATCAATGGGTTCACCCAACAAACGACATCGGCTGGAATACTAGTGAGAACCGAGAGCTGATAGAAAGCAAAAAAAAGCCAGAGGGCTTTCCTTTTACGCATCCGGATAAAGATGCAGGATATGGACAGGATTGACTGGTCATCTTTATAAATAAGCCGAAGCAGCATATTGGGCTTCGGCTTATTGTCAATTATTCATCAAGATTACGAGCTAGTATATCTGATAATTCTGGTCCCTTTTTCATCAGTTCTGTTTGTTTAAACCCCTTAAATCCGTCACCCCCTGATGCAAGGTAGTTGCTTGTTGCGACAGTATAAGTGCGGTGATCCACAATTTGTTCACCCTTTATGGTCTTTATATCACTGATTTTTACACCTAAAGGAGCATTTCGGTTAATGGAATAGGTGATTCCTTCTGTCTGAAGCAAATTTTCAGCCTTTAAAGCCCACTGCTGTTCAAGGATTGTTTTTACTTCTTTTCCCGTCATTTTTACCTTTACCGCGTAATGTTGAAAAGGAAGAGCGGCTATAACCTGCTGCTTTGTTATCTCTCCTGCTTTTAAACTCTCTCGTATACCGCCATGGTGAACCATGGAAATCTCTGTGTTCATTTCCTCATTCAGAGCGCCTGCTATGAAGGCTGCTAAAGGAGACTCACCGTGATTATTCTTCTTTCTGGAAAGATTTTGAGGAAGACTTCCAACAGGAGTGCTGTATTCTTGTCCAATCCTATCCTCATATTTCTTAATCAGCTGAAGGGCAGATTGGTCAGGCTTGACGGTATTGTGGTCAGTTAAGACAATTTCAGCCTCTTTTTGAACGATCTCTTTCTTTTTGCGGTCAATCGTTAATGTCACGTCTGATAGAGCTTTACCATACGAGTAGCTTTGAACGATCAGCTTGTTATCTACAATCGTATTGGCATGCTGATGACTGTGCGCTCCGAAGATTACATCGACTTCGTCACTGATGTTGGGAGCCATCTCCGTTAAAGCTTCGCCTGGATTCTCCCCGTTTTCATCTGAATTCGCTCCAACATGCGCTAGAACGACGATCGATTTTACCCCTTTTTTATTTAATTGATCGACTGTTTGATTGATAGCTTCTGTTTCATCAATGATTTCAATTTGATCTTGATTTTCCGGCAGCAGAAATTGATTCGTTTCTGTCGTGACGACACCGATAAATCCAATTCTGACACCATCTATTTCTTTTATGGTATAGGCGGGAAACATCGGTTTTCCTGTTTTTTTATTGATGACATTTGCTGAAATATAATCCGAATGAGTGCCTTTAAAGAAACCTGTTTTAGGATGGAATCCGCCGCTTACAAGACGCGTGAGTTCGTCTGCTCCCTGGTCAAATTCGTGGTTTCCGGGAGTGCCTACATCTACACGAAGCTGATTTAAGAATTCTGCGGTCGGTTCATCTTGAAAAAGAGAAGAAATGGGAGGACTTCCGCCTGTCATATCGCCTGCATGAACAAGCAGTGTGTGTTCGTGTTCCTGTCTAAGTCTGTTTACATGAGCTGAAAGATATTCTGCACCGCCAACTTTTTTTCCAGAAAGCACAGAATGCGTATTCAGCTGCCCATGCAAATCATTCATGCCAAGCAAATGAATCTCCGAAAGCTGATTTTCATCTGTACCGGCGCGTCCCTCACTCCCGCCATATACAGACGCAAGAAAAAGGATAAACACGACTAAAAAGAACATAGATGCCATTTTAACAGTATGCTTCAAATCTGCTTCCCTCCTTTTGATGCTTCTAACGTAGCACGCCAGAATGAAGGGCATCTAAAGTTCAGGTAAAGGATTGTTAAGTTTTGTAAAGAATAGAAAAAAGAATCGAATTCATTCCTTTTCGCGCGATCCTGCTTCATTTCCCTCTGTTCAAGCGCTATGAAATCCTTTACAATAGGATACCTGAGCCTCTAAAGGCAACCATCCAATCAATTCCAAAAACTAACATCCCACATATCCAAAAAAAGCAAGTATACTAGTAGTCAGTTCCAATGTTTTAGAAATGAGGGTTTACTATGCGTTCAGACAAACATCTGCAAAAGAAAAAAAGCGGCAAAAAGAGAGTCCTGATCTTTTTCTCTATCTTTACTCTTCTGTTTGCGGGACTTAGCTGGTTCGCCTATGATCAATTTCTCTCAGGCGTGAATAAAACAGCTGCAGAATCAACTATAAAAAAGAAGGATTATACCTTTAACGGCCAAAAAGATGAAAATGGAAATACAAATGTTCTTGTGCTTGGCAGTGATTCAAGAGGAGAAAAACATCCGCGCACAGATACAATCATGATTGCTCAATACAATGAAAAAACAAATAAACCAAAGCTGCTTTCGATTATGCGGGATTCCTACGTGGAAATTCCGGGTCACGGCCAGAATAAAATTAATGCCGCATTTGCCATAGGGGGTCCTGACCTGCTGCGCAAAACCATCAAGCATAACTTTGATATCGATATTCAGCATTATGCAATCATTGACTTTAAAGGATTCGAAAGCATGATTGATACAGCCTTTCCAGAAGGCGTAGAAATAAATGTCGAGCAGCAAATGTCAGAAAAAATAGGTGTAACGATAGAACCTGGACTGCAGAAGCTGGACGGTGAGCACTTATTGGGATACGTGCGCTACCGCGGCGGAGCTGACAGTGACTTCGGCAGAGTAAGGCGACAGCAGCAAGTGATGAATCTATTAATGAAAGATATGCTCACTGTAGAGGGCGTAACAAAACTGCCTAAACTGGCTGGAGTCATCACACCTTATATTAATACCAATGTGGATACGTCCACTGGGATTTTCATTGCAAAAGACATGATTACAAATAAATCCGATTTAGAAACAATGCGCATTCCTGTCGACGGCACCTTTGAAAATGCACGATATGACGGAGCGGGATCTGTGCTGGATCTAAATATTGAGGAAAACAAAGAAGCGATTCGAACGTTTATGAATTCATGAAAAAAAGCTATTGCCGCTGGCAATAGCTTTTTTCAATATGAGAGGCTCATTATAGGCATATCACTTACGATCGTGAGGGTAACATCCTGTCTATTTACTATTACATTCACTTCAAATAGCTTGAAAATACATTTTTGACCTTCGGAACGACGTAATGACTGCCTCCGCGGTCTTTTACATCTTCAATCATCATCGTAATTAAGAGTTCAGGGTTATCGGTGTTCATTCCGACAAACCAGCCATTTTCTTTCCCGACCTCTTCCTTAGTCGTTTTCAGTTCCGCGGTTCCTGTTTTGCCGGCAAGCTTGATATTCGGCAATTTCGGCTTGTGAGCTGTTCCGTTTGGATCTTCTACAACTTTGACCAAATCAGAAAAAATAATCGAGTTCTGCTCAGGGCTGATAATGCCTTCCTTCCAAATTTCAGGTGCAGTCTGTTCTTTTTTCTCCAGATACGGCTTCAGCATGCTGCCTTCGTTCAAAAAGACGGTATAGGCTGCTGTAAGGTGCACAGGGCTCATCAGAACTTCCCCTTGTCCGTAGCCTGAGTCTGCGAGCAGAACTTCATTAGCTGCTAATTCAGAATTTGAAACAGATGAAGCTGCAATTGGAAATGCATAATCAATGTCTTCACTGAATCCAAATTCCTCTAAGCCCTTTTTGAAAGCTTCAGGTCCTATAGCTAAAGCTGCTTGCGCAAAATAGATATTATCGGATGTGACAAGTGCACGTTCTAAGTTTACAGACGAATACTTTTCTGAAACTCTCGTTATCGTATATTTGCCCCACTCCGGTCCTTTTTTCCATGTCAGACCATTAATTTTCTTAACAGCTTCAGGATCAATGCTTCCGGTCTTTAACCCAACGGCTGCCGTAATAGGCTTAAATGTTGAACCCGGTGAAAAGGTTTTGTTAAATTTCGCGCTGAGCGGTTTTTGCGGATGTTCAGCCAGTGTCTTGTAAGCCTCGCCAGACATTCCAAAAACAAAGGCATTCGGATTATAGGATGGACTGCTCACCATCGCCAGCGTCTCTCCTGTTTTAGGGTGGAGGGCAACAGCCGTGCCCGAGTCCCCTCTCAGCTGATCATACAGCTGTTTTTGCAGGGAGGCATCAATGGTGACTGTGATATCTTCCCCATTTTCAGCAGGCGTTTCTGCAATCGTCTCATTGGAAGCTTCAATAAAGATTCTGTAACCCGGCTTTCCTCTCAGGCGTTCCTCATACACATATTCAAGGCCTGTCTTTCCGATTTGCGAGGTGCTTGTATAGCCTTTATCCTTTAGCTTCTCAAGCTGCTCAGCTGTGATGCTGCCGACATATCCGGACAGATGGGCAGAACTTTCTCCCTGCGGATAATATCTGCTGTCAACATCTGCTTTTTGAAAGCCAGGCAGAGAGGTTACTTTTATGAGAAGCTCCTTATTGGCAGGATCCACTTTCACAATTGGCACAGAAACATCAGGCTTGACCCAGTTGGCTGAAAGCTTGGCGTCGATGTCTTCTACGGAAAGATTCAGCAATTTAGCTGCTTCCGCTTTTACCTTTTCAGGCTCATCGCCAAGCTGGCCGGGAACAACTTGAATTTCAGGAACTTTGGCCTGTATGGCGATTCCTTTTCCGTTTTTATCAAAAATACTTCCCCGAAGCGGCTTTAGTTCAGAAACGCGGACTGCATCCCCTTCCTTCAGCTGAGGAAAAATCATGGCTGGATTCCATGCTAAAAACCAATTTTCTTCTTTCTCTGTTTCTTCCTGGACAAAAACAGCATCCTGTTCAAACTCCACCGGACCTGCAATTGTGTCCATTTTTAATGCATATGGCAGAGAAGCTTTTTTCTCATCTCCCCTGTCTGCATCCTCTTCCGGTTTGTCATATGTAACATTCAAATTGCTGACTTCAATGGATTCATAGATTTTTTTGTACCGGTCTGTAAACTCTTTTTCGGTCATTTTGCTTTTTGCGTCTGCTGATAAGAAATCGTACATCTCGTTAAATTTTTGCTTGTTCCACAGGCTGACATATTCCTGAAATCTCTCTTCAGGTGACGGCCCTTTTGAACAGCCGCCTAAAACGATGAGCAGCAGTACGATTGCAGCGAGTATAGGACTTTTCTTCACAATATCTGATCTCTCCCGTTTGTTGATACCTTAAGTATAGCATAGACAAGGGATTATTTTCCTGAACGAAGCACATCCTTGAACCATAAAAAAAGCAGGTGCATTCACACGCCTGCTTCTGCTAATTATCCAATAATGACTCGTTCCTTTGGATAATGATAATTTGGTTTGACTTCTTTTGAACCGATAATGTAGATAAAGGTAACAATTCCGATCCGGCCAATAAACATGAGCCCCATAATGATGCATTTTCCGATGATGCTCAAATCAGGTGTAATCCCCATGGAAAGCCCCGTTGTTCCGAATGCAGAGCAAACTTCAAACAGAATCTCGATGAAGGTAAACCTTTCAGTAATGGTTAAAATAAAGACAGATGTGAAACAAAGAACGAAAGCCATCAAGGTAACCACCAGTGATTTTTTCACATCGTCTTCATGCAGTTCTCTCTTAAAGATTTTGATTGTCTTGTTCCCTTTTGCAAAGTGATAAAGCGCCAGTAAATTAAGCGCGAATGTCGTAGTCCGGATTCCTCCGCCAACTGAGCTCGGTGAGGCACCAATAAACATCAGGGCACATAAAATCAGCAGCGTTGCTTCAGAAAACAGGCTGACATCCATGGTTGCGAGCCCGCCGCTTCTCGTTGCGGTTGACTGAAACAGCGAGTAGAAAAAGGTCTCATGCCATGATTTATCCTGAAAGAAAAATTGAAATTCGAGCAATGCAATCATGATCGTGCCGCCAATAACGAGCAGCGAATATGTAACCGTTGTAAGTTTCGTAAAGAGGGTAAAACGGTATTTCCCTTTTTTGCTGAACAGAAAAGTTTTCACTTCTATTAAAACCGGGAAGCCAATGGCCCCGAGCGTTATTAATAGGATGATGACAAATTGAATGAAGTAATCATGTGAATAGGGAATCATCGAAGCACCCGTAATGTCAAACCCGCCATTGGTGGTTGCACTGACAGAGTTAAAAAAGCCGTGCAGGAAAGCTTCCTGCCATGTCGGATAATATTTTAGAAAATAAGTGCCAAGGATCATGCCCCCGCTGAACTCGATTATCAGGACCAAAAGCAAAATTTGCTTCATCAAATTCACGATGCCAGACAGAGCGTATTGATTTTGATCAGCCATGATCAACCGTCTCTCTCTAAGGCCGATTCGTTTTCCTACAATCAGCCAGACAAAGGTACCGAGCGTCATGACTCCAATTCCGCCGAATTGAAGAACAAACATAAGGATAAAAATGCCTGGTACGGTTAAGGTATCCGATATATTGACAACACTTAAACCAGTCACGCTTACTGCGCTGACCGCTGTAAAAAGACCGTCCATAAAACTCCAGTCCACCCCTGGCTGATGGGCAACAGGCAGGCTCAATAAGGCAACCGAAACACTGACTGCAATAATATAATAGGCTGCTATCAGCTGAAACGGAGTTAATTTCTGCAAGAATAATTTAAATCGTTTCATTGGTTATGTTCATTCCTTAAATAATGGGGTTAACTGCATGGTCTCTATCATAATGAAAAGCAGAGCAGATGAAAAGGGGTATTGCGTAATTTCCAAAAGAAAGATTTCGCATATGTTTCATTTTCAACATGACCCCAATAAAACATACCTGACTGAGTTTCAGAAACAAACGATCATCATGAGTTTCTATTGTTGGGGAGGAATATGATTCACTAATCCACGCTTTGATGATTTTTCTTCAGTAATGCACACAGTTCTTGGCATACCTGCATAAAAAAACAGATGAGATCTTAGTCCCATCTGCTTTTCCCTGTTTATTTCGCTTCTAAACGGCGAATTCTCTCATCTAAGTCAGGATGTGTTGAAAAGAGAGCAAGCCCGCGTTTCCCGCTGATCTTAAGTGTGGCAACAGACGATTGCTCGTTGTTGATTCGCTGTGTGTATCCTTTAAGGGCACGCAGTGCATGAACCATTTTGTCTTTGCCCGCAAGATCCGCTCCGCCGTTGTCGGCATGGAATTCGCGGTGGCGGGAATAAGCAAAGACTACAAGGCTTCCCAGGATAGAAAACAGCAGCTGGAAAATCAAAATCGCAATAAAATGAACAATTGGCGCCATATCTTCTCTGACAAATCTAGATGCAATCCATGCTGCAATTCTGGCAAGGAAGACAACAAATGTATTGACAACACCTTGAAGCAATGTCATTGTCACCATGTCACCGTTTGAGATATGCGCTACCTCGTGGGCGAGCACACCTTCAACCGCTGCATCATCCATTTCCTCAAGCAGGCCTGTAGATACAGCCACAAGCGAGTTGTTCTTAGAAGGACCTGTTGCAAAAGCATTGACCTCCCGTGATTGATAGATCCCCACTTCCGGCATCTTCCTGATTCCGGCAGCTCGCGATAATCTGTGTACACGGTCTACAAGATTTCTTTCATAGGCAGATAATGATTGATCAGGTTTTAACACCTTCACCCCCATCATCATTTTTGCCATCCATTTAGACATCAGGAGAGAAATAAATGACCCGGTAAAACCGACGACTGCACTGAACACAAGCAGGCTTATGAGATCGATTCCACCTGAAGCAGTCACATATGAGCCAACTCCTAACAGGGAGAGGACTGCCCCTATCGTAATGAGCACAAGAATATTTGTTAAAATAAAGAGGAAAATCCGTTTAGCCATCTTGCACCTCCAACATTTTGAGTTCAAGTGAACTTGTATTATAATCATATTATAATTAAAATACATTGTGTAAAGCAAATAAAAACACTTTGGTAAACGCAGGAAAAGCGGCTCATCCATTGGGCTAATACATCAGAAAAGAGGTGTGCGATGAAAACAATTCAGTTAAAGCGATCTGATATGGCAAGGCTGCTGCTTGCATTAAAAGGAGAAAGCGGACAAACGCCGCTTGAATTGCTTAACCAATTAGGCTTCGGTCACGACGGTCCTGAAAACGCACTGCCTGGTATTATTAAAAATCATAAACCATTCCCAAGAGGTCTATCTACAAATGAAATCGTCGCTCTTGCAAAGCTGTGTGAATTGACGTCGCTGAAGTCAACATCCATCCAAAACTGGATCAAGCGTGATATAAAGGAACTGATTGGCGCGCCTGAACTCGGCAAGAAGTACTCAATTGAACAGGCTGCCATTCTGCTGATTGTCAGAGATTTAAAAACGGTTTTTGATTTTGATACAATCAGACAATTATTGATGAGTCTGTTTAATACATTATCAGACCGGAGTGATGACCTAATCTCTCCTTTAACCTATTACGCTGCATATGGAGAAATTCTCGAAAGAATGGAATCTATTACGATTTTCTCCTTATCAAAGCATGAAATGGAGGAGGAAATTTCAAAAAAAATCGAAACTTCCAGGGATCTATTTCAGGATATTTCTCATGAATTATGGATGCAGGTTAAGAATATTTTAACGGTTACTGTTCTATCTGTCATCGCCTCTTATCTTCAAAGAAGAACTGAGCTGTTTTTCCAGCAGCATCTCGAAAAAAAATAGGGTTACCTCTCCATATACATTTGAAGGTCATCGCTTTGCTTTCCTATTAAATGGTCCCGGATGAGGTTTGCAAGCACGTAGCTGCAGACGGTGCCGTTGCCGCCATAGCCAAGCAAAAACAGGCAGTGCGGCAATTCAGGGTATTCTTTTATCATTGGAAGCCCATCATGAGTGCTTCCAAATACGGCTCCCCAGAAATATTCAGCCTCAAGCTTCAGTTCAGGGAAAAGCTTATTGACTTCAAGCAGGAGCTGATCTCTTTTGTGGACCAGCTTCGAATTTATTTTCAGAGCATCTATAGATGGCTCATCTAATCCTCCGGCGATAATCCGATTATCTGCGGTCGTTCTCATGTATAAATAAGGCCTTGCTGTTTCCCAAATAAGGGTTTGCCCGTACCAGATTTCGTTCTTGGCAAGCCTGTTTGTGGCAATTGCATATGAACTGGACAAAACGGCATTCTGTTCGCGCCTGATTTCCTGATTTCTGTACCCGGCTGCCATAATGACCTTCTTCGCTTTGATGCATGCCCCGCTTGCTGTATACATCATCACATGGCCATGCTCAAATTTCCTCCCGTTTACCTCGGTCTTTTCAAAAACACGCACACCATTTGCTTCAGCTGCACCAATAAGTGAAGCCGCAAGTTTATAAGGATTTACTTCTGCGTCACCACCTGAGAGGATTCCTGCCGGTTTTTTAAATCCATACATTCTTTCAATATCAGAAGAAGACAGCCATTCTGCATGAAAGGAATGCTTTTTCAGCATGTTATATTCCTTTCTCAAGGTTTCTTTATCTGCTTCATCAGATGCATAATACAGACTCTCTCTTATTTTAAAATCAGGATTGATTGACAGGGACGGAACCAGGTTTTCTAATCCTCTTAATGCCTGTTCACAAAGCCGGTAATGTCTCACTGCTTTCTCCTCGCCAAAGGAGTTTGCGCAGGCTGTCAGCATTTTATCATTCGAATATTGCAGCAGTCCTGTATTTGCACTCGAACTTCCGCTGCCGGCCCGATCCTTTTCAACTAAAACAACATCCAAATCTGTTTGACTTAAAAAATAAGCACAGTGGGCACCAGACTCGCCGCCTCCGATAATTAAGACGTCACAGCTGATATCCTCCTCCAAGGCTCTAAAAGGCTTAGGAGTCAGTGTGTCAGGCCAGAAAAACGTGCCGCTTCGGATATCCATCTCTTCACCGCCTCTTTTAGTATGTGAAGGTAGTTTTTGTAACTCCATAACTTTCATTCAGCACCTGTTCATACTGCTGTCCGGTGACAATTGCCAGTATATTTTTTTTGCTGAAATCAACACTATAGGAACAGCCATTAAGGGCTGCATCATTTAATAAAAGGAGTTGAAAACAATGGCACGCAGCAGCAACAAATTACTTGTTCCAGGAATTGAACAGGCTCTGGATCAAATTAAATATGAAATTGCTCAAGAATTCGGAGTAACCCTTGGATCTGATACAGCAGCACGCTCTAACGGATCTGTAGGCGGAGAAATCACAAAACGTTTAGTCGCTCAAGCTCAAGCAGGACTTGGCGGACAACCTTCTAAAACTGAATAACATGGCAAAAACCGCCGGGTGCATTCACCCGGCGGTTCTTCTATAACAGGCTATGTAAAAACTTAAAAGCGCCAATCCGCTCTAATCACTCTTTTGGCACTTTATGAATTAATCACGATCAGATCTTGACCCCTCATCGTCTTCATCTTCATCTTCATCTTCATCATCTCTGTCTCGATCATCCTGATCCTTGCCCCAATTTTTATCTCTTCTATCTTCTTGTCTATCGTCGTCATCATCTTCATCTTCATCATCTCTGTCTTCACGCTGCCATTTGCCCTTTTCGTCTTCACGCTGCCATTTGCCCTTTTCGTCTTCACGCCGCTTTTTCTCTGCTTCTTTTTTTGCTTTTTCAGCTTCTTTATCTGTATCTTTTATCGATACTTTATCTTTAGGCGGCTCAGGAATGACTTTTTTCTTCTCCGGAATCGTCTCTTTCAGCTCTTCCTCTTTTATTTCAGGCTTTTCTCTTTTTGCCGGTTTTTCAGGAGGCGCTTGTTTTTCTGTCTCTTCCGCGGGAGGCTTCAAGGCTGGAGGCGTTTCCTTGTCTTTTTCTTCTTCATCAGCATGAGGTGTCTCTTGCTTTCCTTCTGCTTTATCGCCCTTATTTTCATTTGAAGGAGGAGTTTCCGCAGGTTTGGGGTTTAATTGTATATACTTGCCGGTTGAAATGCCTTGATCTGCCGCTTTTTTTCTAATCTCAACATCAGCTTCAACTGAATTGACTTTCACATTTTCACTTTCATATGAATGTTTCAGTTCATCAACATCCGCAAGCATTTTCTTTTTGGCAGATTCATGTTTGTCATCTGTGGTCACGGTTGTAATAAATATTTCTTTATCGCCCTTTAAATAGCCTAAATCTTTGCTTTTGTCGACAATTTTGGTAAAAACGTCTGAGATCTTTCTGTTTTTCCAGTCTTTTATATCATCAAGCATTCTTTCCCCATCTTCATTCATCGGCTCAATCTGCACGACCTGAAGCTTTTCATTCAATCTTAGTTCAAAGCTTGGATTGATATCAATAGTCATGTAAGCATATACTTTGTCATCTTTAAAAACGGGCAGCACTGTAAAAAAAAGAAGAATAATAGCCATAACTGCCAATAACCCGTTTCTCATTCCGCTCAAATTAAAGATGCTTAATGACTTTGCCCTTTCGCTTGTATCTGAAAGTTGAAAAAAAGTAATTTCCTCACCCAGCTCGTATGAACGTTTTTGTTTGTTTGCTTTCAAAAATTGTCCATCGGGGGTAAGTAATGTAACGTAATCATCATTTCGATCAACGACGATCCCTTTTTTCATGATTGAAGCACCCCTCTTATATAGTCTTTCAGATAAACGTAATCCCCAGATAAAATAATTGTCATTGCAATAATATATTTTCTATTTCTCTCTATAGTTTTGCGACTGACAGATACAAGCGTCTCAAGCTGTTTGACCGGCAGCTGTTTTTTCGTAAACAAGATGCGCTTGAGATCATCATGTTCAATAAGAATTTGCGCCACCTTAATTGCATTTTGTCTTGCATCCATATGCTTTGGAGATTGCTCCATCAATTCTGAAAAAGACAAGCCAAATTCCTGCAGCACTTTCTGGAAGTAAATAATCTCTTCTCTGCGCTGTTCTTGCTCGATCAGTTTCTGATGTTCTTCAATCGACAGATCCGCCTCAATCTTGCTTTGCGAGGCTTCGCCTTCTTCATGCTCCTGAAGATCAATGTTCACGGTCTGCGCATTTCTTGCCTCTTTCCTGATATAATCGATCACTTTTCTCTTTATAATCAATTCGGCGAACGCAAGAAGCGAGCTCCCTTTTTCAGTTGAATACTTTTCAATGGCCTCATTAAAAGCAATGAGTCCGATACTGAATTCATCGTCTCTCTCATCAATGTACCTTTTGCAGACCGAAGAAACGGTTTTTGCCACGAAAGGTTTATATTGGTCAATTAGTGTGTTCTGCATTTGCTGGTCCCCATCTTGGATCTGCAAGACGGTCTCTTCTAAAGTTGGTTTCTTTTTGCCAAATTTAAACAGTAGGCTAAGCACCGGTTCTCACCTCAGTTTCTCCCATATTACTTCGTATAATCATAGCTAATTTGCATGGAGAGCGCAAAGGAAGAAAATTGGAATTATGCTTGCCCGTCGGATTTAAGGTAATGGGAGACGGAAAAAGAATGGAAGCTGTCAGATGATTTTTAAACCTGCGGATTTACTCCTCTCAATTATTTTTCTCACTAAAAAGCTACGAACTGAATGTGGAATTTGAGGGCGTGAAAATTCTTTTTTTACAAAAAGATTACAAAGTATGTGAAAAAATATAGGAAAATTGGCTGTAATTAGAAATTTCTATCAAATTTAAGCAGGAAACATTTACAAAAAGAAGATAAAATTCCTTTATTATCCTTATTTTTATAGGCTGGAAAAATCAAAAGGACTGTCTGGAAAGAGTGTCTTCGCATAGATTTATGTTGATAATAAAATGTTGTCCGTTCTGTTCTTCCGTTCCAGAAGCTACCTTTCCGCGGTCCGGGCTGGAGCCTCCTTGGCATGCCTGCGGGGTCTCCAACTTCCCTCTATTACCCGCAGGAGTAAAGTTTATCCGCCACAATCCACTCATGATTTTTATCAAGTCGTTTAAAAACAACATAAAAAAGCAGGCAGGAAATAACATTTGTATTTCTTGCCTGCTTTATTTTAGGACATAGCTTATCTGTGTTCTGCTTTTTCAATCATGCGTTCTTCTTCTGATTCCGGCTTGCCGCTTTCGTCTTTTGAGAGGAACCAGCCTGCAATGGCGATGCCTAAAAGGACGATCCAGAAAATCAGCTTCCAAGTGGCAGACTCAATGAAATGCTTATCTATAAGATTGATATCCGGATGTGCTAATGTGTATAACGCGAGCTTTACACCTACCCAGCCAACAATCACGAACGCTGCAGTTTCAAGACTCGGCCGCTTTTGCAGAAGGGCGACGAAATAGCTTGCTGCAAATCTCATGATGATTAGACCGATGACTCCGCCTGCAAGTATGATTAAAAACTGACCCCCATCCAGTCCGCCGATTGTCGGCAAGGCCGTTTCAGGCAAGGTTACAGCAAGTGCAACCGCAGCTAAAATCGAATCGACCGCAAAGGCGATATCGGCAAGCTCGACTTTGATGACGGTTCCCCAAAACCCTGATTCCTTCCGTACCTTCTGATTATGGAGATTCTTTTTAAAGACGAACTTTTTAAGGATATGATTGATTGAAATAAACAGGAGGTAAATCGCTCCAATCGCCTGAACCTGCCAGACTTCCACTAAAAATGAAATTAAAAACAAGGAACCAAAGCGGAGGACAAAAGCTCCCGCCAATCCGTAAAACAGCGCTTTTTTCCGCTGATCATCGGGCAAATGCTTAACCATGACGGCCATAACCAAAGCGTTATCTGCTGCTAATATCCCTTCAAGGGCAATTAATACAAGGAGTACCCAGCCGTACTCGAGCAATAAAGCTACATCCATTCTTTCATTCCTCCTAATAGCGTATTTTATCTATATACCCACTATCATTTCACTTCTATCAAAAAAACACCTTTGCCTAATCATGGCAAAGGTGTTTTTTTGTTAATTCTTATGAGTAAATGTTGACGGCTTGATTGCTTTTCTTGTCATAAACTTGTACAAAAGAAAAACAATGACAGCAACTACACCTGCAGGAAGCAGATAGTCGTTGGCTATTCCGCCGACTTCCTCCCATTTATCGCCCAATTTAAATCCAAGAAATACATACAAAAACGTAATCGGCAGCATAGCAGCAAACGTATAGATGGAAAAAATCCAGACGTTCATTTTAGCCATTCCGCATGGTATGGAGATCAGCGTTCTGACGCCAGGAAGGAAACGGGCGGTGAAAGCCACCATCGCTCCGTTTTTTTCGAAAAAAGCATCTGCTTTCGAAAGGTTTTCTTCATTGATAAACATATATTTTCCATACTTTATAAGAAATGGTCTTCCCCCGTAGCGGCCAAGCGCATAAAGAGTCAGCGGTCCGATCGTTCCGCCGATTGTGCCCGCAAGAACCGTTCCCCATAAAGTCATATCTCCCTGATAAACCCAATATCCCGCAAGCGGAAGAACTACTTCAGCAGGCACAAACTCAAAGCATAGTGCAAGTAACACGCCAAAGTACGAAAGGTCTTTAAAGTATTCAATAAAAGCCAGAATGTAATGTTCCATGTTCAGTACCAAACTCCTTTTCAGTTCTACAAGCTATCATACTACACATACGATTAAAAAGGGACAACTTTACAGATTTTTAATTTTCGGCTTTTTATCAAAGAGCCAACTCTTTAATCGAGGTGAAAAAATGGATTGGCTGCAGGCACTATTATTAGGATTTATACAAGGTCTGACTGAATTTCTGCCGATAAGTTCAACAGGACATCTTTACTTGGGAAGAATGCTGTTTGGTATGGAGGACGGGGGCATCTTCCTTGATACGATGCTGCATATCGGAACCTTTATCGCGCTTATCGTGTTTTACCGGGATATTTTGCTGAAACTTTTGAAAAATCCTTTTACCAAGCTGACGTTTTTATTATTCCTCGGAACACTGCCGGCTGTTTTCGCAGGGATATTTATCAGTGATTTTTTTGACGGCATTTCAAAGTCTGGCGTCACCATCGGATGGGAGTTTTTAATTACAGGCGTGTTTTTATGGTTTGCTGATTCCATTAAGAAAGGGTCAAAAAAACTGGATGATCTGACAGCAGGCGACGCCTTGTTCATCGGGTGTTTTCAGGCGCTTGCTATCTTTCCGGCGATTTCAAGGTCAGGAATGACGATTGTTGCAGGGTTGATGCGGAGAATGGATAAAGAAACCGCAGCTTACTTTTCATTTTTGCTATCCATCCCTGCGATCTTTGGAGCCATCGTGTTTCAATCCGCTGATCTTTTTTCAGGGCAGGCAGCTTCAATTGGCTTCATGCCATTGCTTTTGGCAACCTTGAGCGCTGCATTCACTGGTTACATTGCTGTAAAATGGATGATCGGCTATGTTAAAAAGCACTCTCTAAAAGGGTTTGCCGTTTATGTTTGGGCTCTGGGCATATTGGTCATTGTCATTCAATCTATTTAAAATCAGGCAAAAAAACTAGCCGTCTTAAGAGGGACGGCTAGTTTTTTTTCTGAAGATCAGCTTTAAAAATGAGCGGATTTTAGGATATTTATTCTGATACGGATACCACTGAATCTCCGTTTTTTTCTTTCCCCGGTCAAGCAAAACGGATTTTTCGTGACAGAACACACGAATGCCCTCTTTGCCATGATACTTTCCTATTCCGCTGTGCTTTACTCCGCCGAATGGAAGATGATGATTGGCAACTGACATCATCACATCATTAATGACGGCATTTCCAGTAATAAGCTTTGAAACGACCCGTTTCGCTTTCTTAATGTCCTTGCTCCATACGCTTGCATTCAATCCGTAGATGGAGTCATTTGCAAGTGCTATTGCCTCTTTCTCAGATTTAAAAGGCATAACCGTTACGACAGGGCCGAATGTTTCTTCCTGTACAAGCTTCATTTTTTGATGAACATCAACAACAATGGTTGGAGGAATAAAAAGTCCATCAGACAAGTCCCAATCTCGCGGCAAAGAGCCGGTGACCAATCGCGCTCCCTCTGCCATCGCCTCTTCCAGCTGTTCTTTAATTACTTCAATCTGACCGGGATAGGTCATCGACCCAATATCATCATTTACATCAGTTCCCTGCTTGAGCTTAACCGTTTCATTTTGCAGCTTTTCAAGAAATTCTGCATAAACACTCTGCTCTACATAAATCCTCTCAGAGCTCATGCACACTTGACCGCTGTTCGTAAAAGCTCCCCACGCTGCACCTTTTGCAGCACGGTCTAAGTTGGCATCTGCAAAAATAATGACAGGATCTTTCCCTCCGAGTTCAAGCGTCGATGGGATTAATTCTTTTGCAGCTTCCTCCTGAATTTTTTTCCCTGTCGCAACCGATCCGGTGAAAAAAATATAATCAGGCTTTCCGCTTATAAGCGCAGCTCCCACGTCTTTTCCTCCATGAGCGACTTGTACGAGCCCTTTTGGAAAGTCAGCAAGCATGAATATTTGTTCAATGCATTTCCCTACTAAAGGCGTTACTTCGGAAGGCTTCAGGATAACTGAATTTCCGGCAGCAAGAGCATTCAGCATCGGCACCATCGAGAGCTGCAGCGGATAGTTCCATGGTGAAATAACAAGCACTGTGCCTCTTGCCATATATTCTATGTAGCTTTTCTTTCCCCAAAAAGTGATCGGCGTCTGGACACGGCGCGCAGCAAGACTTTTTTCCGCCGTTTTTTCTAAAAAAGAAATCGCATCCAAAACCGGCATCACATCAGCTGTGACAGCTTCCACTTTCACTTTTCCAGTATCAGCTGCTATCACTTCAATGATTTCATCCATCTTGTCCAGCATAACGTCCTTTACCTTGCGAATGATGGTAAGCCGTTCCTTCACACTTTTTTCTTTCCATGTATCAGAGGCTGATTTTGATCGGTCATACATTTGCTGAATGTGATAAATAGGTGTTTCATCTATTTTTTCTGCACTGTTTAATGTAGCTGGGTTCATGACGGTCATAGACTGATTGCGGGACATTGCAGCCCCTCCTTTTTGGCATCGTTATTTAGGTATTCCCACTTGAAAAGATCATAAACTTTTCAACTTTATAAAAAAGCATCTACTTGTACTATCGTCTTATACCCGAAAGAATTGACGGTCTTCACTAAAAACCATTTTTTTCTGCGCATCATCAAGGTTTAAACGCAGAAGCTAAGAGAAAAAGGAAAGCGGGAGAAAAATCATGCACACAATGTGGAAAGGATCAATCAGCTTCGGCCTTGTAAATATCCCAATCAAATTATATGCAGCTACCGAAGATAAAGATGTGAAGCTCAGAAATTTACACAGCAAATGCCACACCCCTATTCAATATGAGAAAAAATGTCCGAATTGCGATGAAACAGTCGGGAATGATGATATTGTCAAAGGCTATGAATATGTAAAAGGCAAGTTTGTCATTTTAGATGAAGATGAATTGAAACAGCTGAAACACGAACATGAAGATAAAGCAGTTGAAATTATTGATTTTGTGAACCTTGAAGAAATTGATCCTATCTATTTCAACCGATCTTATTTTGTCGGTCCCGGAGAAAATGGCGGAAAAGCCTATTCTCTGCTTCGTGAAGCTCTTGTAAAATCAGGAAAAATCGGTGTTGCCGAAATGACCATCCGCTCTAAGCAGCAGCTGGCTGTTGTCCGCGTATATCAGAATACCATTGTCATGGAAACCATTCATTACCCGGATGAAGTCAGGAATACAACAGACGTTCCAAGTGTGCCGGAAAAAACGGAGCTTGGGGAAAAAGAACTTGAAACAGCTATCATGCTGATTGATCAATTAACAACAACCTTCAACCCGGAAACCTACAAGGATGACTACCGGGAAGCCCTGCTTAATCTTATTCAGAAAAAAGCCGGCAAAAACGAAGGAAAAACACCGGCGGATGCACCGCGTGAAAATGTCGTTGACCTGATGAGCGCTCTGCAGGCAAGCATTGACCGCTCAAAAGAAAAGCCAGCGAAAAAAGAGACCGCTGCCAAAAAACAGGAGCCAGCCAAAGCGAAGAAAAAAACGAAAACTGCCCGTAAAAAAGCCTGATATCAGAAAACCTCGTCAGGTCATACGAGGTTTTCTTCTTTAAGTATCCAAACAGCCGCTTCAAACAGAGTGTCAAACCTATAATCTGCACCATGATCCTCTGAACCGATTAAAATCGTTTTCACGCAAGCGGCTTTGCCCGCAAGGATATCAACATCGCGGTCGCCGATCATGTAGCTGTGTTCCAGATTGATTCCATGCTTCGAAGCAAGGGCTGTGATCATGCCAGGACCTGGCTTTCTGCAGCTGCATCCGGCGTAGGGAGCATGAGCGCAATAAGCAACCTCCTGAATACGGCCGCCTTCTTTTTCAATTTCTCCGATCATTTTTTGATGAATCCGCTGCAGCATCTCCTCTTTCAGATAGCCAAGCCCCACCCCTCCCTGGTTCGTCACGACAAATATGGTAAAACCTTTATCATAGAGAAGCCTTACAGCTTTTGCTGCTCCTTCTAAAAGATAGAGCTGAGACGGATGATTCACGAATTTGACGCGGTCCGATAAAACTTCATTTATCACGCCGTCACGATCCAGAAAAATAGCTTTATTCAAGTTGAAACGCTCCCTTTCATAATTAGAATTCTAATGAGAAATAGTAAGTTAAAAAAATGGAAAAGGACGATTGCCATGTATGTAAAACCAATGCTTCCAACCCTTTCAGCCCAAATTCCTGAAGGAGAAAAGTGGAGCTATGAAGTCAAATATGATGGATTCAGGGCCATTTTGTCCATTTCAGAAGAAGTAACTACACTGATCAGCCGAAACGGAAAAGATCTTGGCCCGCTTTTCCCCGAAATCATAGATGCTGTTCAATCTATCTTTGACAAGCTGAAGAAATTTATGCCGTGCACATTTGACGGTGAGCTCGTTTCATTAAAAAACCCGTATAAAGCATCCTTCGAAGTCATCCAGCAGCGCGGAAGGATGAGGGCTAAAGACAAGATCAGCGAAGCTGCAGGAACAAATCCGTGCCAGTATTTGATCTTTGATATTCTTGAATGCAAGCACGAAAAAACGGCTTTTTCAGATTATCTTTCACGAAAAAAACAACTGAAAAGCATTGCGTCAGCATGCGGATTCCCCCTTGAACCTATAAAAAACAATCAGCTCATTCAATATGTCCCATCCTTTTCAAGGACCTTATGGAGCACCATTCGGGCATTTGATTCGGAAGGAATGATTGCAAAAGAACATAAAAGCAAATGGGAGGCCGGAGTGCGCACGAAATCCTGGCTGAAAATAAAAAATTATAAATATGCTTTGTTTTTCATTATAGGATATGACAAGAAGAATGGGTATTTTAAAGCGGGTGTATATAAAGGAGAGAATGTGATAGACGCTGGTGTTTTTTCTCACGGACTCGAGGGAACTGACCGTGATTCTTTAATTAAGATTCTAAAGGAAAATAAAGATAGCGAAGATTCACAATGGATCACCATTTCCCCTGCGATCTGCGTGGAGCTGCAGTTTCTGGAGCTTTATAAAAATCAGCTGCGCGAGCCTTCTTTTTCAGCATTTCGGTTTGATCAGCATCCTGAAGAATGCACATGGGAGCAGCTGAAGCTGAATGCTGTTTCGTTTCACGAAGAAGTCCAGATCACACATCCTGATAAACCGCTGTGGGAAAAACCCCTGCGGACGAAAACAGACTATCTGGCTTATTTAGCGGAGGTTTCTGACTATATGCTTCCTTTCTTGAAAAATAAACTTCTGACAGTTATTCGCTATCCTCACGGAACGTCTGATGAAGCCTTTTATCAAAAAAACTGTCCGGATTATGCGCCAAAGTTTGTGGCAACCGCGGAGCAGGATGGCATTGACTATATCTTGTGCAACGATATCTCCACCTTGATCTGGCTTGGAAATCAGCTCGCCCTGGAATTTCATATCCCTTTTCAGACCTATGATTCCTCCCGACCGAATGAAATTGTCTTTGATTTAGACCCTCCATCGAGGGATGAATTTCACTTGGCTGTTTCAGCAGCGTCTGAGATTCGCAAGCTCTTTGACTCATTCGGCCTTGCTTCCTTCCCAAAGCTATCAGGCGGAAAAGGCATACAGATTCATATTCCCATGACCAAAAATCGTTTTTCATACGACCAGACAAAAAAGTTTACTTCCTTTATTGCTGAATACCTGGTCAATGCATTCCCTGAGCTGTATACTACCGAGCGGCTCAAAAAAAACCGGGGAAACCGGCTGTATGTCGACTATATCCAGCATGCTGAAGGCAAAACGATCATTGCTCCCTATTCTGTCAGGGGGAATCCTGAAGGGGCATTTGTGGCGGCCCCTCTATACTGGGATGAAGTGACGGAAGATCTGCGGGTTAATCCATTTACGATGGAGGCTGCAGCAGAGAGAGTGAAAGCTGGATGCCCATTTCAAGATTACTTTACTTCCCCGCAGGACGAAGTGATTGAGCAAGTACTTGATTTTATCGCTGAGAATAAATCACAGCAGACTTTAGAATTAAGAGCTAGTTATGGCAAGTAAATTCATAAAACAAGGCTGTTTTCGTTTGTTGTTTTTGATAATAAAACAAGAGTGCTCGAATCTTCAGAGCACTCTCATTTTTACTTATCCGAATTTTTCTCTTTAACAAGCTTTGTAATCTGTTCCAGCAAATCGACCATTTCTTTTTGGCTGTATTTCGCTTCAGCTGAATCCTCTTGGTTTTCATGCTTATCTTCATGCGCACGGGCATCCGCTGGATAACCATCTGCAGAGGCAAGTTTTCTGTTCATTGTGCGCGTCTCTTTATCAAACAGACTGTATATGATTGGAATGACAAATAATGTGAGGAACGTGCTGGAAATAAGCCCGCCAATTACTGTAAGTCCCATCGGCCTGTTGATTTCCGTTCCCTCACCAATTCCAAGCGCGAGCGGGATCAGACCAAGAATGGTCGTTAAAGCGGTCATTAAGATCGGGCGGATTCTTACCTTTACTGATTCAACAAGCGCCTCGTATGTATCATAACCTTCTGCTTTTTTCTGATTGATATAATCCACTATCACAATTGCATTATTTACGACAATACCGGCAAGGACGATGATCCCAATGATCACGGTCAGACTGATGGATGTTCCGGTTGCAAGCAGCGCTGCCGCAACACCAATCATCATAAGCGGTACGGTAAACATAATGACAAACGGATATTTAAACGATTCAAACTGGGCGGCCATCACAATATAAATGAACACGACAGCCAGAACGAATGCCAGAATCATATCGTCAATGCTTGATTGGAGCAGCTCTCTGTCTCCGCTGAAGGAAATATCCGTTTCGTCCGGCAGCTTTAAGTCTTCTATTTCCTGATCAATCTGATTTGACACATCTCCAAGGTTTGCCGAATTTTTAAACTTCACTGTAAACTGAACAGCACTTTCTTTGTTAATGCGCTGTACAGAACTTGGACCTTCACCTGTTTCAATTGATGCTACCTCTTTCAAAGGTATAAACGTGCCATCAGGCTTTTTCAGCTGAAGGTTGGCAAGGTCAGCGATGTTTTCAGTTACATCCTTTGAATAGCTGACAGAGACATTGTAAATTTCATTATTTGCGGCATTTTCAAGCTGAAAGGCATCTGTACCGCGAGTTGCATCTGCTACGATCATGCCAATCTGAGCAGGAGCAAGTCCCTGATCAGCTGCTTTCTTTCTGTCTACGCTGATTTGAATTTCTTCTATTGTATCTGTTAGATCTGTTGTCACCTCTGTCACATCACCAAGTTCAGCGATAGATTTTTCAACCCGGCTGACTGATTTCTTCAGCCTTTCTGCATCTGTATCCCTGACATTAAACGTTACCGTGTTAGGTGAAGAACCTGAAGTGGACTGAACATTGAAAGAAAGCTCGGCAGACCGGTTTACTCCATGTGCGGCACTTTCGATTTCCTTTTTAGCATCATCAATAAAATCAAACGTTGAAATCTCGCGTTTATCGCTTTCCGCCATTTTCACATAAACCTCTGCAATGTTGGTGCTTGCCGTCCCTCTGAAAGATTGCTCCTGAGTGGAACCGATCAAACTCACATACAGCTCGACATCCTCTTTATCCTCAAGCTTCTCTTCAATCGCCTCAATTGTTTTTTCTGTTGTTTCAAGAGCCGATCCGTTTTCCAGCTCAACATCGATTGTAAAGAATCCTTCATCTGTATTCGGCAGAAAGAGTGCCCCTGCTTTTGTTAAACCGAAAAGGCTGGCGCCGAAAAGAACGAGAGTGAGGATAAGCACTAGCGCACGGTTGCGCAGGGTCCACCTGATTGCTGCATCAAGCCGCCTGATAAATGCGGTATCACGTCTTTTCTCTTCCAGGTTTTCAGATGGCCGCTTAAGCAGTCTGCTTGCAAGCATTGGAACAATCGTTAAAGCGACAAACAGGGAGGCCAATAAACTGAAAGCGATGGTTAAAGCAAACTCCGTAAAAAGTTCCCCGATAATTCCCGTAATAAAGACAACAGGCAAGAAGACGGCCACTGTCGTAAGAGTGGAGGCAATAATTGCCGGACCCATCTCTCTTGCTCCTTCATAAGCTGATTTCTTTGGATCCTTCCCCATCGATAAATGACGATAGATATTTTCAATCACAACAATCGCGTTATCAACAAGCATGCCAATTCCAAGCGCAAGTCCTCCGAGCGTCATGATGTTCAGCGAAAACTTTGAAAAATACATCAGGACAAAGGTCACAATAACAGAATAGGGAATGGCGATACCGATAATAAGCGGACTTTTTACGTTTCTTAAAAAAACAAAAAGAACAATCATCGCCAATATGCCGCCGATCATCAGCGTATTCAGCATGTTGCCGATCGCCTGATCAACATAATCTCCCTGATCGAACAGGACGTCTGCTGCAATCGATTCGTATTTTTCATTTTTCAGGAGCTCATCCAAGTTCTCCTGAAAAGCCTTCGATACAGCTGCCGTATTGGCATCTGACTGCTGAAGCACACTTAATAGGATAGACGGCTGCTGATTGGCTCTTGTAATCGTGTCAGATTCTTGAGGTTTTAAGGCAACGGCTGCAAGATCCGAAAGCCGTACATCATCACCGCTGCTTGGATCTTTGGCAATAATCATTTGTTTTAAAGTCTCAACTGAGTCTATCGCGGAAATCACCCTCGTCGTCAGCTGTTTTCCCTCAGTTATAATTGGATCTCCGGGCATCGACACAACATTTGCACGGATGGCATCAACAACCTCTGACTGACTGAGCTGATAGGTCTTTAACTCATCCTCATTCAGCTCAACCTTTACTTCTTCAACGGTTAGCCCTGAAAGATTGACGTTGGCTACACCTTCCGTTTTCGTCAGCTCCTGCTCTAAGTCTTCGGTCAGCTGCTGCAGTTCTTTCCTGTCACCGTCAGAAGTTAGCGACAGCTGGATAATCGGGAATTGTGCCGGGTCAAACTTTAAAAATCTTGGTTTATCCGCATCATCCGGCACAGGGACATCTGCAATTCTGCTCTGAATTTCATTTTGTATATCATCAATTTTCGTCGTCCATGAAAATTGCATCAGAATTAAGCTTGCACCTTCTTGAGAGGTTGACGTAATCGTGTCAATGCCTTCTAAAGTCGAAAGCGATTCTTCCAGGGGCTTAGAAATTTTATCAACAACTTCATCCGGGCTCGCTCCCTGATAGTTGGTCACAACAACTCCAACCGGCGGATTAATGTCAGGAATGAGTTTTAGAGGAATATTAATAAAAGAAACAATGCCCAAGATCAGCACTAAAAACATGGTTACAATCGTAAAGACGGGTCTTCTAATGGAAAAAGAACTTATTTTCACGCTGCTTTTCATCTCCCGGATCTGTATCTGATAATCGTACTGATACTATATTAAACGCTGATCTTCTTTACAAGTTTTAACATGTTTTGAGCTCGTATTCCGTCGTAATAGAAAAAGAAAACATATTTAAGCGGACGGCAGTCAAAAATAAGCCATACCCTTACACATATGGAGCCGATCTATGCCTAATATCATCTGGTTTTTCCTGCTGTTTCTCATAAGCCTGTTCCTTTCAGCTGCTGCTGCAAAAAAAGACCCGCACATGCTGATTCCCTTATGGTTATTCAATGCAGGTCTTGCATACTTATTTGAAATTCTCATTTTTGTTTTCTTTCATTCATACACGTATAAGCCTGAAGTTTTCAAAGACCCTTTCTATGACAGCTCTTTTGGATCGCTTTTCAGCCAGGTCATGATCGTACCGATGACCGCTGTCGTCATCGCTTTTTTCAGACTTGGTGTTCCAGTTATGCTGCTGATCAGCTTTTGTATATCTGCAATAGAGGTCCTATTCTTGCACTTAGAAATATATGAGCATCACTGGTGGAAAACTTACTTTACAACTGCTTTCCTTCCTGCAGCATTCTATATTTCTTTCGTCTGGTACAGCTTTTTGAAAAAAGGGAATCTTACTGCAAAAAAGATGTCCCTCTATTTTATAAATGTAACAATTACTCTTTCCTTGACCTGGGCTGCAACTGTTCCTTTTTCTATGTATCATTTTCAGCCTGGCTGGTTTTCGGATGCAGCACGAGATCATATTGCGGGCAACTCCATCTTTTTTTGCCTGGCAAGCTTGATTTATACACTGATGACGCTGTCCAAAAACAAATCAGCAAAGGCCCTTTTATTTATAAGCTTGCTTTGCTTTCAAGGCATACTATTTCAGCTCGGTACTGTCGTAAGCACAAACGGATTTGCTATATTTGCATGTCTTCATTTGTTTTTTTCAGCAGTGAGCGGTCTTATTTGGATTTCTTTCTTTAAATGAACATTTCTTTCAATTAAGAAAGAAATCGTTTATACTATAAATAGTAATGATTACGCTTTAAAAGGTGAAATAACATGAACTCAACATTATTAGGCTTGTTAACGAAACAAATCCTGGCTGCCCTCCCTAGTGAAAAACGAGAGCTATATCAATTTATTGAACATGCGGAGGAAAAGCTTGCACAGAAGGCAAAATCAAAAGACCAGTTCATTTACCTGCTCGTCAGGCATTCACCCTATAAGCAGGCCGCAGAACACTTTTGTATGACCTATGATCAGACGGCCAGACTCATGCAGGAAATTGAACATGAAGTGAATACAAAGCTTGAGAGCCAAATCAGAAACATCAAATGGGTGGATTATACAAAGAAAATGAATGTGGAGAATACGTACTTTTTTCTGTTTAAACAATAAAACATCTCTAGAAAAATAATCAATTCATCAAAAAAATCCCGCCATCTGCGGGATTTTTTAACGAAACAATAAATGCTGGCTATGAACGCCTGCTTTTTTAAGCAAAGCCATGAGCTGCTGCTGCTCTTCAGTAGAAAGCCCCGAAAAGGCGCGCGCCATTCTATGCGTGTGAATCGGGTAAATTTCATCCAGATAGGATTGTCCTTTTTCAGTCAGTTTCGCATAGACAGACCGTTTATCTTTTGGATCTTGTTCACGGTAGATAAATTCATTTTTTTCAAGCTTATCAATGACATAGGTCACATTGCCGCTGACAAGCAGCAGCCTTGAGCCGATTTGCTGAAGCTTTTGCGGGCCCTTCGTGTAAAGCAGTTCAAGCACGGAAAATTCCGTCGGATTAAAGCCGTGTTCTTTGCTGTCGCGGATAGAGTGCTCTGAAACACTTTTAAAAGCTCTTGCAAACGTTTTAAATAAATTCAATGAAAGTTCAAGTTCTTCATCTGTATAAGACACCATTCTCATCGCCCTCTTACTTTGACATTCTTAAAATGTCTTAAGATTCACACAGTTTATTCTACTATCAATCTTGTGTTTTTTGAAGTAGTTTCTTTTTTGAATCACCAGATTCATAGGGAGCATCACTGCGGTCTAATGATTCCCTTATTTAGGTGAATTGGACTTATTGGGGAATCATACATGGCCTTTGATTCCTCTTTTTCAGGATTGGATCTGTTTTGTGGAATCATACTGGGACTTTGATTCCACTTTTTCAGGATTTGACCCATTTGTTGGAATCATACAGGTCTTATGATTCCTCTTTTTCAGGATTGGACCTGTTTTGTGGAATCATACTGGGTTTCATCTGAAATGAGGAATCATTCATGCCCATTGTACCCATTCCTAATTAAAACTTTGCCGGTCACCTTCTCCTAATATCCTCAAATCCTCTCGCCTATTTATATTGGCAAAACGGCCGGGATTCTTGAAATTAGATTCGTCTAAATAGACGGGATTTAATTGATCAAGCAAGGTCATCATCTTTAATTGCTTTTGATCTAGTAGTCTCTCAATCATTGAGAAAGCTGAACAATGATATAATGCGCATAAAGGATGACATTTTCCGTGTATAACCGGGATGACAGCCGCCTGTTTTTCATTTATGCCTGATTGAAGAACTGCCAGAATCTCCTGATCAATAAGCGGCATATCGCATGCCAGTACGAGATACCAGTCTGCCTGAACCTTTTTCATGGCTGTATATAATCCTGCGAGAGGGCCCATACCCTTATATTTGGCGCTATCTCCGTAAAATTGAACATTCTCATTCGAATGATTTGTTCGCCCGATAACTGCCACAGTTTCTGTTACCGCTTTCAATTCCTTCAAAGCAACATCCAAAAAAGTACTTTCTTCGTAAGTCTCAAGTGCTTTATCTGAACCAAACCGCCGTGACTGCCCGCCGGCTAAAACGATACCTGCAAGTTTCATTCCCATTTAGCCACTGCCTTCACATCTTTTTCTCATCTTAACACACAATGATCAGTCGAAGCTATTATCTCTAATTTCATTTTATATGGAGAATGGAAACGGAAGAGGAAATTCATTGAAGAAGCGCTGAAGGAGTTTCTTGCGTTTCTCGCAAGAAAAAAAGCCGGAGACGAACTCGACTTTGAACCGAGGCTATCATGATTACATGAATTTATCGAAAACAGCATGCGCGAGACTGATTCTGTCATCCGAAAAGTTCCTCCAAACCCCAATAAAGACAAGATCACATACAGGTTGAATGCTCTTTTTTTAAACACTCTCAACTCAGGTTCAAACAGACTTTTTATGTGAAAGCTTGATTAAAGGGATATTTTTATAAAAATAATGATATTCCTTTTTCAACTCTGACAGGGTCATGCTGCTTAAAACTTCTGGATTATAAATGCCAAGCGATAATAGCTTCTTGCAGTAAAAGGCTCTTTGGTCTTCCAATGCTTTTTGAAATAACTTACTCATTTCTCATTTCCCCTTTCATTTTGTCCTCTCTTCACTTTACCCGTAAAATGTTGCCCTTCAGTTAAGGGAGTGTAAAAATTCACTGACATGTGTTAAAAAGCTGTAAATGGTCGACACTAGTTTCTAAATCGATCCAGGAGATGATGAAACAGTGAAGCATATTCGGCCTGCAGCTTTCCGCAGAAACCAGCATGATCAAGATATTTACTTCCTTAATACCCTTGAACCAAAGCATGAACAGCTCTTTTTCGCACGCCTTTCAATTCCAGATGAAAAGCTTCTATTTTTATGTGCATATGAAACGAATCTTAACCGTTTCGGTGATGTAACTTCATTATTCACTGAAGAATACATCCATGAGCTGACTCAATATTTAACAGGCTATTCCTCCTCAAACCCCTCATCCGCAAATCAGGATGATTTTTTCAAGAAACCATTTTGCACAAAGCGCAGAAATTCATGAGCATCTTTCCCGATAACGGTCTGCAGATCCTCAAGCATCTCATCCCTCCTTACATCTAATTCCACGATTTTTTTGGCAATTTCAGCTGCCTTCTTCATGTCCATGCTGTCTCCTCCTTCAAACTCTTACTGTTAGTTTAATAAGAAAAAAACCTTTTAACAGCATTCTTGTCAATAAACCTTACATACTATTTTCTTTTTCTGACAAACCGTGTTAGATTTTCTCACAAAACTTCACTTTTCCAGTTCAGTGTGAGGTATAATTGGAAAAAGAATCTAATGTGCGGGGTGGAAAGATGGAACAGCACGACCACTCATATAAAGACAAGAAAGTAATTTCAATTGGAATTGTCAGCGAACTCACCGGCTTATCACTAAGGCAGATCCGTTATTATGAAGAAAGACATTTAATTTCTCCCCAAAGAACAACACGGGGAACAAGAAAATACTCATTTTCCGATGTAGAGAGGCTCATGGAAATCGCAAACAAACGCGAAGATGGAGTACAGACAAATGAAATCCTAAAAGAAATGCGAAAAAAAGAAATGCGCAGCAAACCGGATTACCGAAAAAAAATGCTCGAAGGCCAGCTTAACGCGCAATTTCATTTCCGGAATAAGAAATGAGGGGCAAAAAATTCATAACAATGATGCACAAAAAGCTCGGAGTCATTTTAAATGCTCTGAGCTTTTTTAGGTAAGGGTGAAAAATCAAGCATAAAACCCAGCGGCATTATTCTCGAATTTATTCAACCCGATATATAACTGTCTAAAACTGGAACCGATTAACGAGTCTGCTCAGTTTTCCAGACAAGTCTGATAAGGCATCTGCGTTGCTTGAGATTTCTTCCATGGACTGGCTGGACTGCTCTGCGGATGCTGCTGTTTGTTCAATTCCTGCAGCTGCTTCTTCCGATACGGATGCAATGCTTGATATGGATTCATTCATTACTTCACTGTTTTTCATGATCTGATTTAAATCCGTCTGAATGGTGACAATTCTAGTTGACATATCTTCAATAAAAGCTTTGATTTCAGAAAAGCTTTCCCCTGTATCGTGAATGGATTTTGCCCCTTTTACAATCTGCTCATATCCATGTCCAAGGTTTTCAGCTACTTCTTCCGTTTCTTTTCTCACATTGCCTACTATTTTATTAATATCAACAATCGACCTTGATACCTGTTCAGCAAGCTTGCGGACTTCATCTGCCACAACTGCGAATCCTCTCCCATGTTCTCCGGCACGTGCAGCTTCGATTGCTGCATTAAGAGCCAGGAGATTGGTTTGGTCTGCGATGCTTTGAATGACGTCTACTAAAGTGGAAATCTGTCCTGATTGCTCATCAAGCCGCTTCACTTTCAGCACGGTATTTTCCATTAAATCATTAATGCGGTTCATTTGACTGACAGACTCGCTCATTAATGAGTAGCCTGTTTGTGATTGATTCAGCACTTCGGCAGAAGCTTTTGCGACAGCCTGGCCATTTTGGTTGGCGATGTAAATCGAATTCATCAGTTCGCCCATTGTTTCAGCCAGGTCGGACGCTGAGTTTGCCTGTGTTTCCGCACCTGAAGACAGCTCCTGCATGGTTGAGGCAATTTGCTCGCTTCCTGCCTTCAGCTCTTTTGATGAGGTTTGAAGCTGTTCACTCTGCTCTGCAACAGACAAAGAAGCTCCTGAAATATCTTTCACAATACCATTCAGCTGCTGATTCATTTCATTTACAGACTGGATGAGGTCGCCTATTTCATCGCGCGTTTCGGATACAAGAGGCGCATGATTCAGCTGACCATTTGAGATCGCCTTCATTCGGCTGACGATTGATAAAATCGGTTTTGTGAGCGCATTAGAAATCCGGATGGCCAGGAAGACACCGATTGCGACAATCACAACTGAAAACACAATCCCAAGAATAT
This sequence comes from Peribacillus frigoritolerans, assembly GCF_004358755.1. Taxonomy (GTDB): domain Bacteria; phylum Bacillota; class Bacilli; order Bacillales; family Bacillaceae; genus Bacillus_P. The sequence goes on from NZ_SMZY01000002.1 coordinate 424,522, forward strand.
TAATAAACCGGCCTTGATTAATGATTGCATCTCCGTCTTCGATAATGGCCTTTTCTCTTTCACTGGCGAGAGAATCAAACCCATCTGTCAGCTCATCGGCAAGATTTTGCACATCCCCGCGAAGCGTCTGGTTCGCCGTTACTCTCATTCCGGAATCAAAGCTTTTAATGACTTCTTCTTCCACAATTTCTTCCCATTCAGCACTTTTTTCCATTAACTCGCGGCTTTTCGGGTTATCACTTTGGGCAAGGAGTTTTTTCTGCAGCGCCTGACTATCTTCAGTCAGCTCATAATATTGATCTTTATATTCATTTTTTCCATAAATAAAATACGCTCTAATAAGAGACACGCGCTGCGTGATATTATCTCTGAGCTTTCCTTCTGCGAGAAGCGACTGCATATCCTCCTGCACAATCTGCTTTGTCCCGCTGTTAACCATGCTGAAACCAATAATATTAAATGCCGCCATCAAAAGACTGAGCACAATAATAACCGAAAAACTGCCGAGCAGCTTCCCTTTTAACGTAAATGATGCAAAGCTCTTTTTCTCTCCCGGCTTCCTTTTATTTAACCGTTTCATCCTTTAGGTGCCCCCTCTTTTCTGAAATATAGACAATATTCCTCACTTCAGTTCCATTTCTCCTGTGAAATATGGCTCATATCTATTTCATCGGCTATTTTGACAGAATATTAAGAGAAGCATTAAGAAAAGCGGGATCAATTTCAATTGACAAACGCAGGAATTATTTCCGGAATTGCAAGAATTAATTCAGAAACCCCGCGAATTATTTCCGAAACCCCATGAATTAATTTGGAAACCGCATGAATTATTTCCGAAACCCCGCGAATTATTTCCGAAACCCCATGAATTAATTTGGAAACCGCATGAATTATTTCCGAAACCCCGCGAATTAATTTAGAAACAAAGCTGCGATGCTGTTTTTCTGCAAGCAAAAAAAGACAGCGCATATGCGCCGTCTTTTTAAAATATTTATACAATTTTCGGATGATCTGGTTCAGAAACGATTTTCGGGTGATCCGGCTCTGATACAATTTTCGGATGATCCGGCTCAGAAAACAATCCAACTCCTGCTGCAAATGCTAGTGAAAAAACGCCAGCGGTGATGCCCATTACTATTTTTTTCATGACAAGCTCTCCCTTGTTATTTAGTTTGCATATGCCCGTTTCAAAGCGCTGCATACGATTTGGTAATATTGAACGGCTGATTTGTATTTGTGGCGATCTTCAAAGTAGGATGCCATAAGCTCTGAATACTCGATAATATACTGCTGTTTTTCGTGCTCTATAAAATAAGGGATAACGACTTCCATCATAAAATATTCAAATTCAGAAGTGAGATTATCCTGCAGTAAATATTCATAGATTTTAAAATGATAGTGATATTCCTGATTAGGGTTATTTTCTAATATCGTTTTGCCCTCTACGATCCACTTCTCAGCCTCTTCTTTATTTTCTAATTGATAATAGGCATACAGAATCGAAAAAATGGTGCTTAATGATTCATTCTTATCTTTAAATTGCAGAGCTTCATTGTAGCGATCAATTGCCTGTTCATATTTTCTGGTGATTGAACTGAGATACCCCATATTGTGATAGATCATTCCAAGCAGACTTTTATCATTCAGCTGCTCGGCAATTTTCCTTGCCAGCAAATAGCTTTCTTCTGAGCGGGTATGCTCTTCGCACCGCAAATAATTAATCCCAAGCAAGATCTGACACTCCGCACATCTCATTAAATCATATCTTGATTGATATATATTTAAAGCAAGGTGAGTGTACTGGATGACCAGTGCCGCTTTTCTTAATTGACTCAAAGTCAGGGCAATTGAATAATAGAGATCTGCTTCCTCCCACTTCTCAAACGGCAGGTGCTTCGTTAAAAAACGCTCCGCACCTTTAAGGTGCATGAGGGCCGAAGAGTATTTACTTTGAAGATAGTGATGAAGGCCGACAAATTTCTCATAATAATAAGTCATCTTTTCTTCGAAGATATCTTTGTACATGTTGATTTTTTCAAGCAATGCATCCGCTTCTGCAAACTCTCTTTCCGTCAATAAATACCTGAATTCAAACAGTACGAAGTAAATCATGGCTGTTGTGTCACTTGACGATTGGATTTCTTTCTGCAGGTCAATGTACCTTTTTTTCAGATGATCGTGCTTGCGGTGAACGATATCATGATACCAGTCAAATAAGGATTTCATCAGGGGGATTTCTTCTTCTTCGATGAGGTTGATCTCAAGCCTGCTGCATAAGTAATCAAGGACCTCAATACTTGCGGTCGTCTGATTGTTTTCGATTTTTGATAAGTAAGAAGTGGAAATGATGCCTCGTGAAAGTTCCTCCTGGGTCTTATTCTGCTGTATGCGATAGAACCTTATTCGACTTCCGATTTCCATATTCAGCACCTCATCTATACTAATCTGTATGTTTAGTTCTCTCTTTATTATGCCGAATCCTTTTGCTTTCGTATTGGGAAAATAGCCTCAATTTTTCTGAATAATACATAAAATAAAGACCCATATTTCCCAATATGCAATAATCCCAGGAAACATCCCTCCTATTTCTCCCTATTATTCCTGAAAATAGACCTGTCTTTCCCAATACAAATGACTCTATTAAAATGGTAGCATAATTGATAGAATAGTCAAACTTTTTAGACTGCAAGATTATTCTATACTATTTAAGGGGGTTTATTCATGAAAAAGTGGAAGGCTCTGAGTATTTTGTTTGCTTTTATTCTATTTTTCTCCATGATTTTTTCTGCACAGCCTGCTGACGCTATTTCAGCTAAGAAAGATTATTTAATAGGGATTAAGGCATCTCTCAAAGATTCTAAAGGTAAGGCAAACATAATCTCGGTTGCCGGCGGCAAGGTCAAGCATCAATTTAAATATATGAATGTTGTCCACGCTTCTCTGCCTGATCATGCAGCTGCTGCTCTTCAAAAAAATCCGAATGTCACTTTTATTGAGGAAGATTTTGAAGCACAGGCTATAGGCCAGACCGTTCCATACGGAATTCCCCAAATTAAAGCAGATGCTGTTCAATCTTCGGGAGTTAAAGGAAGCGGCGTAAAAGTTGCTGTTCTTGATACAGGAATTGATGCCTCTCATGAAGATTTGAATGTGGCCGGAGGCGCAAGCTTTATATCCTCTGAACCGAATCCGTTTATAGATGGTGACAGCCATGGAACTCACGTGGCCGGGACTGTCGCTGCATTAAATAATTCAACAGGTGTTTTGGGCGCTGCTCCGGACGTCTCACTTTATGCTGTAAAAGTTCTTGATTCTTCAGGAAGCGGCTCATACAGCGGAATTGCTCAAGGCATTGAATGGGCGGTTGACAATGGAATGGATGTCATCAATATGAGTCTTGGCGGCAGCCAGGGATCAACTGCTCTGCAGCAGGCTGTCGATCAAGCTTATAATAAAGGCGTTGTTGTTGTTGCAGCTGCTGGAAATAGCGGCTCAAAGGGCAAACGAAACACAATTGGCTATCCGGCCAAATACAGTTCCGTTATTGCAGTGGGTGCGGTCGACGCAGCGAACAGCCGGGCATCTTTTTCAAGTGTCGGCTCAGAGCTTGAAGTCATGGCTCCGGGTGTCAGCATATTGAGCACGGTCCCAGGCAATAAATATGCCTCTTTTAACGGAACATCGATGGCATCGCCGCATGTAGCAGGTGCAGCCGCATTAATTCTTTCTAAATACCCGAACATGTCTAATATCGAAGTGCGGAACCGCTTGAAAAATACAGCTGTTCGACTTGGTGATCCATTTTATTATGGTGCAGGACTTATCAATGTACAGGCTGCAATCCAATAAAGTAAAAAGAGCTCGGTCCTTTTGGACATGAGCTCTTTTTCAGGTATTAGACAACTTTTAATTCAACCTCGATATTTCCTTTTGTTGCTTTTGAATAAGGACAAACACCATGAGCTTTCTGTACAAGCTCTTCCGCTCTTTCTTTTGATATGTCTGGAATGTGAACCTCTAAAATAACAGATAAGCCGAAACCAGAATCATCCTTCCCGATCGATACATGGGATGTAACAGATGTTTGGCCGATTTTTTCACGCTCGGTTCTTGCTACCAAATTTAATGCACTGTCAAAGCAAGCGGAATATCCTGCTGCAAATAATTGCTCAGGGTTCGTTCCCGCTCCGCCTCTTCCGCCAAGTGCTTTTGGCATATCAATGGCAAGGTCAAGCTCCTTGTCTTTCGTCTGGACTCTTCCTTCTCTTCCGCCTGTGGCAGTTGCAGTTGCTGTGTAAAGTTTTTGCATGCTATTATCTCCTTTTCATTTTATAAAATTAAATTGTACACAATTTGTTTTTGCAAAACTAATATACCAACGGTATAATGGGTTTGTCAATCAATAAATGTCGGGAGCAATGAACCAATGCCATCAGAGAAACATCCTCTAAGCCTGGAACATCAGCTTTGTTTTTCCATTTATGCGTGTTCCAGGGAGATGACAAAAATGTACAGACCCATTTTGCAGGAGCTTGAGCTGACATACCCTCAATATTTGGTCATGCTTGTTTTGTGGGAGCATGAGAAAATGAGCGTGAAGGATTTAGGCAAGGAGCTCTTATTAGATTCAGGCACACTCACACCTCTTCTTAAAAGACTTGAAGAAGCCGGTTTGGTTGAGCGCATTCGTTCAAAAGCAGATGAGCGCAAAGTAGAAATCAGTTTAACGGCAAAGGGCCAAAACCTGAAAGAAGAAGCATATCGTGTCCCTGAATACATGCTGAATTCAAGCGGTCTTTCGCGGGAAGATTTCGAGAGGCTGAATCACGAATTTCGTAGCCTCCTGAAAAAACTGACTTCTTTATAATTATTTTTCTTAAAAAAGAACAACAGTTGTTTAAAACAGGTAATAAGTGACGATATATAAACTATTCACGGATATTTTGCATGAAATGTGAGGTGATTCTCTTGAATATGGTAGATGTTCTAATTGAGAAATATCGGCAGGAAATGTTTGAAAGCGCCAAAAGAGACGGACTTAGTTCCGTGACTACCCTAAAAGCAAGTCAGCAGCTTGACCGCATTTTGAATATCGGCATGCAGATAGAACCATCGAAATGGATGGAACGAAAGAATCAAGTATTGAATTAGCAAGTTTAAAAAGCGGGAGTTCAGGCAATGAAACGGAGATCCGCTGTAAATATAAATGGGCAGAAATATATTCTTTCACCTTAAAAGGGCTTTCCAGAAAGTCTGTTTTCGCGTAATTATTGTTTTAGATTATAAATGTTGTCCGTTCCTTTCCGCTGCAATCCACTCAAGATTTTTAACATGTAGTCTAAAACAACAAATTTTACGAAAAGAGCCTGCAGAAAAAAGCAGACAGGAAATAACATTTGTTTTTCCTGCCTGCTTCATTTAAAAGACTTATTGGACGATCCCTTTTTACGGATTCTCTTTTTCTTCCACTACCTGATCGACATAATCAACGATCAGTTCATCTTCTTCTGTTTCCCTCACTCGAAAGGCAATGGCTTTACTTTCCTTTTGATCATCCTGATCATAATAGGCGCGGAATACATAAAAGCTTTCTTCTTTGATTTCAAAATCTTCGAGTTCCAGATTGTCTATCTTCCACTTCTTTTTCAGCGAGATCAGCTCTTGCGGGGAATGATAGGCTCCTTCTATATAGATGTCTCTCATATCTCTTTTATCTTCATCCAGAATGGCTTCAAGCATATCCTCTACCACCACCAGCCTTCTGTCACGGCCCTCATCTTCATCCTTGCATGCAGACAGGAACAGGGCAAGAAGACAGAGGATTAGAACCTTATGTATGTTTCTCACTTTTTTACCCCCGTACAAACTGAAACCGGCCGAGAACCGGCCGGCTGATCAGCTTGATAGTTTATTTGAACCTGTCATTTCATCTGGAGGAACAAAGGTCACTTTTTGCCCCTGTTCATTCCATTCTATCTTCAGTTTTTCTCCCACATCAATTTCACATATATTTCGTATCTCACTCGGTATGGTTATCGTTCCCTTGCTGCTTAAAGTTGTTTCATTTTCAAAGGCGTTGTTATCATCCATGATTAAATCGATGGTTTTTCCATCTGTCTGAACGACGACCCGTTCACCTGTCTGTATGTTTAGTTTTTTTCGAATGTAGGAAGGGATCATCACTTGACCATTTGACCAGATTTTCACGAAAAATGGGCCTGTTTTCAACGATATCACTCCATTCCTTTTAAAGATACCATCTATTATAGCATGAAAAACGATAATTTCCTTGTTTCACGCACTGACATGCGGCTATATTGCAGCCAGTGCAGCACTAAAAAACAATCAGAGATCCTGATTGCTTTCAAGCCTCCATTTTTTTAGCAGCACTGGTGGATTTTCTAAGGACAAGCTCTGTCGGCAAAATGTAATCTTTCCCTTCAATTCCCTCATTTAAAGCCTGGTAGATAAGATGAGCCGCGAGAGAACCAATTTCATAATTCGATTGCTTGACCGTTGAAAGCGGCGGCGAGATATATTGGGAAATTTCAATATCGTCAAAGCCGATGATGGATAAGTCATCTGGTATATGCAGACCGGATTCTTTAAATGCTTTTAATGCTCCGACAGCCATTTCATCATTTGCACAAAAGACGGCAGACGGTGCATTTCCCTGCATCATGAGAATTTTGGCAGCAGAATAGCCGCCTTCCCTCGTATATTGCCCCTGAAGGATCCAGCTTGGATGCAGGGTGATGCATGAGTCTTTAAGGGCCTGTTTATAGCCTTCAAACCGAAGCTGGTTATCACGATTATGAGAAGGTCCGCCAATATATGCGAGCTTCTTGTGGCCAAGGTCGATTAAATGCTGTGTTGCCTGATAGCCTCCAGAAAAATTATCGACAAGCACATGGATGATCGAATCGCTGTCAAGCTTCCGGTCAAGGACGATGATTGGAAAATCCTCTCTGACCGACCCAAGAATCAGTTCATCCGGAAGGCTTTCAGCCAAAATAATGACACCATCCACGCGGCGTTCCTGCAAGAACTTTGAAGCTGTTGTCACATTGCCTCCGATAGAACTGCAGGCGATAAGGCCATATTGGTGTGTAAGCAGCGTATCCTGAACACCGCGCATCAGTTCAGAATAAAAAGGTCCGGAAAGATCCTGAACGATAATCCCGATCGTTTCGGTTTTGCTTCGTTTTAGGTCTCTTGCAATCCCGTTTTTCTGGTAGTTTAACGTTTTTGCAGCTTCTAAAACACGTTTGGCGGTTTCTGCATTCACTCTTGAATTATGATTTAACGCATAGGATGCTGTTGAAACAGCTACCCCTGCCAATTTTGCAACATCTTTGATTGTGGCCATACGATTCTCCACCTTACTTTCATTGCTTCTTTCTGGTTGCCTGAGATGACTTTAACGGGGATTTTCCCGGGGAGTTTGCGGGTTGAGGAAACGGTCTATCGCCATTCAAACCGGCATGCAATGGCCGGTTTGAATGCGAAAGAGAACCGATTTAACCTTAGAATACTGCTTAAGCCCACCACATATTCGTCGGCTGATCTTTAATTAATACGCTTTTCAGGTTTGTAACCGCTCGCTGGAAGCCTTCTTCAATCGACATGATCGGATCTTCATGCTCAATGCTCACAACATAGTCATAACCGTATGTTCTAAGTGCGCTGATCATATCAGACCACTCCTGCATGCTGTGGCCGCAGCCGACGGAACGGAAATTCCATGCTCTTGACTGAATTTCGCCGTAAGGCTGCATGTCTGTCAAGCCATACATGTTAATATTGTCCTGATCAAGGTATGTGTCTTTTGCGTGGAAATGATGAATCGCTCCTGCTTTGCCAAGAATTTTAATGGCGCCAACAGGGTCAATGCCCTGCCACCATAAGTGACTTGGGTCAAGGTTAGCACCGATCGCATCACATGTTTCTTCTCTTAGCTTCAATAAAGTATAAGGAGTATGAACAAGGAATCCGCCGTGAAGCTCTAAACCTATTTTTACGTTTAGGCTTTGTGCAAGCTCTCCGACTTCCTTCCAGTAAGGAATCAATTTTTGCTCCCATTGCCATTTTAATACGTCATTGTATTCGTTCGGCCATGGTGCTACCGGCCAGTTTGGATATTTTGCATCTTCATGATCGCCTGCTGTTCCTGAGAAACAGTTGACAACAGGAACGTTCATTTCATTCGCAAGCTTAATCGTGTTAACCAAAGTTTGATGAGATTCAGCAGCAAATGCCGCATCCGGTGAAATCGGATTGCCGTGGCAGCTGAACGCGCTGATTGTCAGTCCGCGTGAAGTGACTTTTTCCAAATACTCATTTTGTTTTTCTTTGTTGCCTAGAAGTTCTTCTAAAGAACAATGTGCATTTCCAGGATAGCAGCCTGTTCCAATCTCAACAGCTTCTACACCTGATGCTTTCACGTAATCTAACATCTCATCAAGGTTTTTATCTGAAAATAAAACAGTGAAAACTCCAAGTTTCATCGTAATCTTCCTTTCTATGCTTTTAATAGCTCGTCCATTTTTTTCGAGTTGAGCGCAACTGCGTCCATCAAATCGCCTTCGAAGTGCTCCTGTTCAACGATAAACCATGGCAGCTCAAGCTCTTTTCCAAGGGTAAGCAATGATTTCATGTCAAGCTGTCCAGTGCCGATGACTGTGCTCTGCTTCTCGCCATTTGTTTCTTTCATATCTTTAATATGAAGGGTAACAACACGCTCGCGCTGCTCTTTGATAAGAGCCAGAGGATCAAGTCCCGCAAAGGAAACCCAATAGCAGTCAAGCTCGAATTTTACAAGCTTTGCGTCCGTCTCATTCACCAGAACATCAAAAGGTGTCTGCTCTCCGAATTGATCAAATTCAAAATCATGATTATGATAAGCAAGCTGCAGGCCTTCCTGGTTAATGATTTCACCCGCTTTGTTTAATTCTTCGGCAATGCGTTTGTAATCATCAAGACCTGTTCTTTGCTCTTCCGTCAAATAAGGCATGATAATCAGGTCGTTTCCGATTTCCTGATTATAAGAAATCACTTGTTTAAGCCCATCCCCCGTGATTTGGTCATAAGGCACATGACTCCCCGCTGCCTTCAGTCCATACTCTTTTAAAGCTGTATTCAGACGATCGGCAGGCGTGTCATAATAGCCTGCAAACTGTACCCCTTCGTACCCGAGATCGGCCACTTTTTTTAAAGTGCCGAGAAAATCCTTCTCAAGCAGCGTTCTGATTGTATAGAGCTGAAGTCCTTTTTTCGTCATGATTTCTCCCCCTTATGAAAGTTTAACGATTGTTTTAGTTTCGTTTGACTCTAAAGCGCCAAGAACAATTTTAAGAGATTTGTAGCCTTCTTCTCCGGAAACAGCAGGCTCCGTGTTGCCGATGATGCTGTCTACGAATTTATCGATGACTTTTGAAGATGTTTGTCCGCCTTCATCGTTTGATTGAATTTTGCCTAATTCATAGTTTACTACTTCACCCGTTGTATATTGAGCAATTAAAGAGAATTCTGGATGATCTTCTAAACGAAGAACGCCTTTTTCACCGTAGATGACTGTTGCATTATCTTCTTTGCTGTAAGACCAGCTTGCTGCAAGAGAACCCATAATGCCGCTTTCTGTTTTTAGCACACATACTGCATTATCATCAACATCTGCGCCTTCTTTAGCAACTGTATCAACGAATGCTGCCACTTCTGTCACTTCTTCGCCGAGGATGTAGCGCATTAAGTCCGCTTTATGAACACCAAGGTCTCCCATTGCACCGATAAAAGCGTCTTCTTTCTTGAAGAACCAGCTTTCGCGTCCGTCTGCACTCCAGCCTTCAGGACCGCCATGGCCAAATGCCGTACGGAAAGAGAATACTTTGCCAATTTCTCCGTTTTTGATCAGTTCTCTAGCTTTTTCATGTGAAGGCACAAAACGCTGGTTGTGGCCGATCATAAGCTTGCGGCTGTTTTCTTTCGCAGCTGCTATCATTGCTTCTGCTTCTTCTTTTGATGTAGCCATTGGCTTTTCGCAAAGAACATGCTTGCCTGCATTAAGCGCATCAATTGAAATTGGCGCATGAAGGGCATTTGGAGTACAAACGCTTACAGCGTCGATCTCTTCAAGGGCAAGAAGCTCTCTGTAGTCTGTGAATGCTTTTGCATTGTATTGTTGTGCTGTAAGGTTTGCACGGTCTTCGTTTATATCGCAGACAGCAACGATTTCAGCAAATTTGTTTCCAGCCCATTCAGGCAAATGTCTGTGCTTTGAAATGCTTCCGCATCCGATAACGCCGATTTTTAAAGTTTTCATGATTATTTCCTCCTGAGGGTTAGGTTATGAAATCGATTCCTAGTTTAATTTCTATTCTTTTCTTTCAAAATAAACAGGTTCGCCTGTTTCTGACGATTTATAAATCGCTTCCAGAATTTCAGTTACGATAAGGGCTTGTTCAGGTTTTACAATTGGATCTTTATCTTCAATGATGGATTCAATCCATAGTCTTGCTTCAATATCTGCTTCGCTTTCAAGCTTGCCGTCAACAACGGATGCACCTGACTCATCCAAGTCCACCATCGTCGTATAAAGCTTGCCGTGCCGCTCACCATTGATGCGCAGGCCATTATCCATATCAGCTCCGCCTTCTGTTCCCATCAGGGTGCATTTGCTTTCCCCGATATTCACGGAATTCAGTGCCCAGCTTGACTCAAGGAAGATGGTTGCTCCGTTTTGCATCGTAATATAGGCAAAAGCGGAATCTTCGACTTTGAATTTCTCAGGATCCCAAGGGCCCCAGAGATTTGCAGCATTTTCTTTTGTTCCAAGTTTATGAAAAGCTGTTCCGACAACCATTTTTGGCTCATAATTATTCATCATCCATAACGTCAGATCAAGAGCATGAGTGCCGATGTCGATTAATGGACCTCCGCCCTGCTTTTCTTTATCCAAAAACACGCCCCACGTCGGTACTGCACGTCTTCTGATGGCATGTGCTTTTGCAAAATAGATATCACCAAGCTCGCCTTCTTCACAAAGCGTTTTTAAATGCAGGCTGTCTGCGCGGTAGCGATTCTGGTAGGCAACCGATAATTTTTTGCCTGTACGCTGTGCCGTCTCAAGCATTTTTCGTGCTTCAGCAGCAGAAGTTGCCATCGGCTTTTCGCACATCACATGCTTCCCTGCCTCCAAAGCTGCAATTGAAATGTCTGAATGTGAATCATTCGGCGTACATACATGTACAACATCCACTCCAGGATTTGCAAGCAATTCTCTAAAGTCTGTGTAATGCTCGGCCATTTCTGATCCATATTGCATTTTTGCTTCAATCGCTCTTTCTTCAACGAGATCAAAGAAAGCCACCATCTGTACATTCTTCAGCCGTGCGAGAGCAGGCATATGCTTCCCGGTCGCAATTCCTCCGCACCCGATAATTCCAACTCGAACAATCGTACTCATTGTCCACCTCCGAGTTAATTCCGATTATAATTTTGAAACGTTTCACATCAATTAAAAATATATGTAGAAATCCCTATATAAATTAAGCGGAATTCAATGTGAAACGTTTCGACAAATTCATTCTAACATGAAAGCGCTTTTAATAAAATAAAAATTTGAAAATATTATTCTTTAAATTTATTTTTCATGTATTCTGAAAAAAACGGCTGTTATTTAAAACTTTTTTTGAAGATCTCAGTCTAATGGATAGAGGCAGCAAAGGATAGAGCGAAATTGAGGTTTTATTAGCGAGAGTGGAAATTTTTTATAGCTATTTTCAGCCGATTTGACCATTCATTTTGCCAGCTTGATTTTCTTTTTAATCGGGGAAACCGCAGAACGCCTACACGATCTGCAGACCAATAAGGAGGAATCCATTTTGACAGACCCCACATTCGCGGAAAAAGCCATCAAAGGTGATGACGGGGCCTTCCTGCTTTTAATGAAGCAGCATAAGGAACAGCTTTACCGGACAGCATTTATGTATTTAAGAAATGAAATGGATGCGCTTGAAGCCGTACAAGAAGTCACCTTCCGTGCATATAAATCGCTTCATAAAGTGAAAGAGCCTTCTTTCTTCACCACCTATCTGATTCGAATCATGCTGAATTATTGTCATGATCAAATGAAGAGACAAAAAAGAATCCAGATTAATCAGGAACTGGCCGCCTCTCGTTTTGGCACTGATTCCTTTGTTCATCTTGAAATTGAAGAGGCCCTGCTGCGGCTGGATGAAAAATACCAAAATGTAATCATGATGAAGTACATTCATGATCTTAAAATCAAGGACATTGCACAGCAGCTGAACTGTCCGGAGAGCACAGTGAAAACCTGGCTTACTAAAGCACTCGCTTTATTGCGGCAGCATCTTGACGAGGGAGGGAATTTTCATGTTTGAAAGAGAAGAAAGCGAGTTAACAAACTTAAAGAAAAAGACAGCTCAAATCAACATTCCCCATGAGAGTCTTGATGATGCAATCATGGCAGGCTTTCAAAAAGCGAAACGGAAAAAAAAGCGGCCTTCGATTAAATGGGCGTCGCTTGCAGCTGCTGTCTTCATTTTCACATTCATTACACTTGTACGGGTCTCACCAGTATTTGCAGAGTATGTTAGTTCTTTTCCCGGAATGGAAAAAATGGTTGAAATCATCCGCTTCAACAAAGGGCTGATGTCTGCAGTCGAAAATAATTTCGCACAGGAAATTGGGGTATCGGATGAACATAGCAGCATTAAAATTACAATTGATTCCGCGATCATGGATCAGAGGAAATTGAAGATTTTTTATACAATTCATAATCAGTCGGAAAAGGCAAAAGTAAAAATAAAAAACATGGAATTGCATTCAGGATCTGCAGATTTAACTCAAAATGCTTTTTTCACTTCAGGGCATATAGACGAGGAATTAGCAAAAAATAAAAGTTCGGATTGGTCAATGGAATATGATTTTTCGGAGCCTATGAATAAAGAAGATTTTCAGCTCAAATTGGAGGTTCATACTAAGAGGCCCCTTTCCCGCCCAGAGGCAGCTGTGTTTCAATTCTCCTTTCACCTGGATCAGGATCTGGTTGATGAAAAAATGAAAGTGATCAATATTGATCAGACCGTTACAGTCCAAAAACAGAAAATCACATTCAAAAAGGCCGAGATCACTCCCCTTTCTGCAGCACTGCAAGTTCAGTTCGATAAGAATAATACAATGGAGCTCTTTGTATTTGAGGACCTCAGGCTTGTCGATGAAAGAGGAGAGCCATGGTCGATTTATCATAATGGACTTGTTGGAAAAGAAATTAGTGCATCAGAAGATATGATTTATCTAGAAAGCAATTATTTTGAACAGCCAAAGGAACTTTACCTCGAATTCAGCAAAATCCATGCAGTCAAAAAATCGGATTTAGTTGTCATCGTTGATCCTGAGACGAATACCGTGCTAAAGAGACCTCAAGATGATGTGTTCAGTAAAATTGAGGTTTTAAAAAATGAAGTTTCATTTGCCTATTATGAGGAGAAAGAAGCCTCAAGCATGTTTATCAATGAGGTAACAGATGCTAATGGCGTCAATATGTCCGGCAGTTCTTCCGACGAAGGTCCATCTTCTGATACAGGCGAAAAGCGATTCGCCATCCAGTTTGACCGCAGCAAAATAACGAAGGGCCCGCTTTCTATGAAATTTGTCGACTATCCTGGCTATATAGAAAAAAAGACAAGAATTCAAATCAAATGAGAAAATGCCCGCTCACAGTCAGCGGGCATTTTTTGTTAGTTCCTGCGCAATTTCGCAAGCAGACGCAAAATCTCAAGATAAAGCCAAACTAATGTGACCAGAAGAGCAAAGCCTGCATACCATTCCATATGCTTCGGAAGACCTGCCTTCGATCCATTTTCAATAAAGTCGAAGTCCAGAACAAGATTCAGTGCTGCCACAATCACGATAGCAACAGAAATCAGTATGCCGACCGGAGAGGCATCGTGCAAAAATGGAACCGTAACTCCGAAGAATCCGAGCACGAATGACAGCAAATACATAATCATGATTCCGCCCGTAGCAGCAATAACCCCTAATCTGAAATTGCGTGTTACTTTGATTAATCTTGAACGGTAGGCCAGGAGCAAAGCAAGGAAAACACTTGCCGTAAGGAGTACAGCCTGCATCACGATTCCCTCGTAGAGCGATGCGTAATAAGCTGAAATTCCTCCAACAAACATCCCTTCAAGCACAGCGTATACAGGCGCCAAAACAGGAGCTGTCTTTGGAACAAAGCTGACAATCAGCGCAACGATGAATCCGCCAATCGCCCCGCCGATCATAATGGCCGTCACATCCTGTCCCTGTGCACTGTAATACCACGCTGCACCTGCAGCAGTCATCAAAATAAACAACAGCAAAAATGATTTATTAATTGCTCCCATAAGCGTCATCGGCTTGCTTGCGTATGATCCTTCCCGTTTTGTAAAAGCTTTTAAAGCTGGATTTGAAGTTCTCAAGCGTTATCTTCCTCTCTTTGGGTTTGATTGTAATACGTACAATCGGCCATAAAGTTTCATGACCAAAATAGGTTGCTAGTTTCAGTATATCTTATTTCTTCGCAGGGTATGAAAATCTTCTTCACTGACACTATAAAGAGAAATGAAGAATGAGTAGCAGAAGAATGAATTTTTTATCATTTCTTTTTAAATTCTCTTTAAATTCTCTTTAAATTCTCTTTATCTATTCTTTATATATAATCTATCTATGCAGGTGCTCATTTTGATCACTTCTTCTGCTCATTTTGTCACTTTTCTTGATCATTTTGATCACCTCTTGTGCTCATTTTGTATGACCTGATCATTTTGTTCTTTATTTGAGGTGTTCATTTTGTATTGACCTGATTATTTTGTTCTTTTACCTGAGGTGCTCATTTTGTATGATCAGTATTTTGTTCTTTATTTGAGGTGCTCAATTTGTATTGACCTGATCATTTTGTTCGTTTTTGAAGCTTCGCCAATTATAAAAAACGCCAATCAGCGGTACTCGGCTTTATTTTCCCCAACAAGCTCAATTGTTTTCCAGGTAGGGTTTTTTAGAGACCGGACACACAATCCAAGTCCACAAAAAAAAGCCTGAAATTCAGGCGCTCATTTTTCTTTTACGATGGAGACAATCGTTCCGCTGCTATCTGAATCCATCCTGAATGTGAGGTCCATTTTCCTCGTCATCATCTGGGCGATCGCAAGGCCGATGCCGGCTCCTTCTTTCCCGCTGTTCTGCTTAACTCCCTGTCCCCTGTCACGAATCAGAATTTCCTGACCATCAGCAGTTTCGCGAACAGCTATGCCGACATATTTGCCTTCCTCTGCATGACGAATGATATTCTGCAGAAGGTTATCAAGGATTCTCTCAAGCCATTCAGGATCTGCAAACCACATAATATGATCCGGCTCAAGATCAATTTCTGCCACAAAATCGTTTTCTTCAAAAACAGGATACCACTCAGCCGCTTTTTTCCGGACAAACCGGCTTAGATTGATTTCTTGCGGATGAAAATGATACTTTCCTGTTGAAAGAAGCGTATAAGAAAATAGATTATCAATCAGGGAGCTGATAAAATCAATTTTTTCATCGATCGCCTGCGCCGCCTGCAAGCCTGCCTCCGTTACAGCATCTTTTTTCAAACTAAATAGATGTGCACGCATCGTGGTCAGCGGCGTTCTCAGATCATGAGAGAGACTTGCCATTAAATCTTTGCGGATTTTCTCTTCTTTCTTCTCTCGTTCTCTGCTTTCCTCGAGTGCTTTAATCATGTGATTAAAGCTTTCTTCAAGCTCCCCGATTTCATCCTTATTTGATAGAGAAACAGGAAGAGGAAGCCCTGAATGATCATTTTTCTGCATAGCTTCTTTCAGACGGAGAAGGCGTTTATGAAGACGTTTAAAAAACAGCCACGACAGGAAAAGGAAAAGAATCATCATCGCAGCGAGCACAGCAAAATAAACGGCATCATAGCCGTCTCCCAGTCTTTGAATCGGCGGCTCAAGCATTAACCGTTCCACTCGTATGACCATGAATCCATTATCTTGATCCTCTCCAATAAAAGCTACCACCGTGAAAGGGTCCGCATCAAAGCTGTTTTTCATAAAGGAAATCGTATAACTTGCCGTCCATATTTGCGGAAGCTCATCCTTATAGGAGAAACGATCTCGGGTTTTCCCTTCTTTATCGACCCAAAAAAGCTCTGAGCCCCGATATTTTTCATGCATAGCTTCCAATTTGGAAGCAATTTCCTGATCATCGGATCCTTCAAGCTTCAGAGCTTCATCATGCCACATCTCAGTGAGTTCATTGTAGCCGTCATAAGGATGCTGCGCTTCTTTTTCAACCTGCATAAAAACCCCTGGTATATAAACAAGCGTGGATGCCATGGCAAAAGAAACGGGAATAAAGAGAACAGCTGCAAGAATGATAGAAAGGTATTTGAACTGCAGCGATTTGCGCCAATTCATCCTCTCACCCTGTATCCGACTCCCCTGACTGTTTCAATGATTTCAGGTTCAGAAGGATTCTTTTCGATTTTTTCACGCAAATACCGGATATGCACCATCAGTGTCTTATCTCCGTCTAAAAACGGCTCACCCCAAACATGCTCATACAGCTGTTCTTTCGTCAGGATTTGATTTAAATGCTGCAGAAAACAGGTGAAAATATGATATTGCTTCCCTGTTAAACTGATTTCTTTCCCGTTCTCACCATTCAGAATGGTTCGGCTTGCCTGATCAATTTCAAGGTGTTTGAGCATCATTTTTCCTGATGTATGCTTTTGATACCTTCTAAGCTGCACCTCAACCCTTTTAACAAGTTCCTTGGGGTGAAACGGCTTTGTCATATAATCGTCTGCGAACTCAAGCCCCTCAAGCTTGTCATCGATCGAAGTTCTTGCAGACAGCATCAGGATCGGCGTATCCGGATTTTTCTTTTTAAATCTTCTTCCTAAAGAAAACCCGTCAAGCCCAGGAAGCATGACATCCAAAATGAGCAGATCAAACCTTTTATCCTCAAGCAGTGACAGCCCCGAAGTTAGCCATTCAACAGAATATCCCTTTTCCAGGAGCTCATTTTTCACCCAGCTGCCAATTTCCAGATCATCTTCTATGTATAAGATCTTCACGTGATTTCATCTCCTCACCATATATGTTACAAAATATGGATGGTTCTGAAAAGAGAGATTGAAAAATAATCATATTTGCAGTTTCTTTTTCTTAACAAAGAGAAAAACCGGTCAAAAACCGGTTTTTTACTATTTTTTCAGTTTTAACACCTGCCCAAGATTAACCATCAGGTTCTCTGTATAGAGAGGACCTTTTTCAAGCGCCTCTTCTAATGGTACAATTCCCGGGACGATGGAAAAAACAGAACCGATTCCCTCGCCATGCACGCTTTCATACCCATCGCCGATTGACCCTGCAATCGCAATAACAGGGATATTCAGCTTTTTGGCAACTCTTGATACACCTACAGGCGTTTTGCCGTGAATGGTTTGCCCGTCGATTCTGCCTTCACCAGTTATGACAAGATCAGCTTCCGACATGTGTTTTTCAAGCTGTACGGTTTCTATAACAATATCGGCTCCGCGCTTTAGATTCGCATTCAAAAAGGCAAGCAGCCCCGCTCCCAGTCCTCCTGCTGCACCGGATCCTTCTCTTTTTTCAACATCCATGCCCGTTTCTTTCAGAATGAGAGAAGCATAATGTGAGAGGTTCTGATCCAGTACAGCAACTGTTTCATCTGTTGCTCCTTTTTGGGGACCGAATATGGCAGACGCACCGTTTGGCCCTGTCAATGGATTATCGACATCACAGGCTACATCAATGGCTACACCTGATAATTCTTTCAGCATTCCTGAAATATCAATTTTTGCAAGCTTTGATAAGGCGCCTCCGCCATACGGCAAGTCTGCCCCCTCTGCATCAAGGAATTTCACTCCTAGTGCCTGAGCCATGCCCATGCCGCCGTCATTCGTGGCACTTCCCCCAATGCCGATAATCAAATGCTTTGCGCCTTTTTGCACGGCATCTTTTATAAGCTCGCCAGTACCTGCAGTTGTCGTCAATAACGGATTCCTTCTTTCGGGCGGCACTAGATGAAGCCCTGAAGCAGCCGCCATTTCAATGACAGCTGTCTTCCGCTCTCCAAGCCAGCCGTATCCAGCTTCAACAGGAATTCCTAGAGGACCTGTCACGGTAAGGGAGGTAAACGTTCCGCCTGTCGCATCCACCAATGCCTGTACTGTCCCTTCTCCGCCATCGGCCATTGGAATTTTCACCGTCTGAACTTCAGGTAAGGACCGTCTTAATCCGCGCTCTATCGCTTCACATACTTCGAGCGCCGTCATGCTTTCTTTAAATGAATCTGGTGCTATCACAATCTTCAACTCTTTCAGCTCCTATCCGAACAGTTTTAATACGCCAAATATTAAGGCAGAGATGACCGCCAGTGTGAATCCGACCAGAGATTCATAGGGAATCAGCTTCATTCTTTCTTTCATTCCCATAAAAACACTTCCTCCTGTTGCGTGAAAGAAGCTCCCGTGGGGAAGATGGTCAAGCACTGTAGCACCCGCATGCACCATAGCTGCTCCCGCAAGACCGGAAATCCCGATTTCCATGATTGTTGGAGCAAATACACTGCTTGCTACTGCTGTGCCCGCTGTTGTCGAAGCAGTAGCCATTGACATGAAAATTCCTGATGCCGGAGCCAGAATAAATGCCGGCAGTCCGGAAGCGTTCAAACCTGCTACAATAACATCCTTAAGACCTGAATTCGCAATAATACCTGCAAGCGTCCCTGTTCCGATAAGCATGATCGCAACACCAGACATTTTCAAAAGCCCTGAAGTGGCAAAATCGGTTAAACGGATAACGTTCTTTGTCGCGATTGCTCCAATCACGCCCCCAAGAGGCAAAGCGATAATCGGATCGACCGCAATATCAAAAATCGGTCTTAATGCAAGCAATAGGATGGCCGCAAGCGGACCGCTGATTGCCGCTGCAAAAGAAGGCAGTTGGCCGTCATCCTGAGACGAAATTTCTTCAGCTTTTACCTGTTCACCTTTTAATACCATTCTTTTAGCCAAAATATATGTGACAATGACACCAAAAACAGCAGGAATGATGCCAGCTGCCATCACGGATGTAAGCGGCACGTCAAATGCATCTGCTGCCGCAATCGTATTTGGATTTGGAGACATGATATTTCCTGCTTTCCCTCCCCCGATCATCGCAAGCAAAATCGCCGGCTTAGAGAGCTTGGCTCTTTGTGCAATTGCTAGAGCGATCGGTGCAACGGTAATTACAGCCACATCTATAAAGACACCAACCATTGTTAAAAGCATCGTTGCTATTACGAGGGCAAGCAGTGAGCGCTTTTCACCTATTTTATTTATGATTGTATCTGCGATCACTGAGGCAGAACCTGACTCAATCAGCACGCCTGCAAGAACGCCTGCAGCTAAAATTCTTAGAACAGCCGGCGTGATATCCTTTGCGCCGGTGATCATTAATTCTACGGTTTCCGTCAGGTTGACTCCCCCAAGAAGGCCGCCTGCCAGCGCGCCAGCCATCATGCCGTATGCTGGAGGAACTTTCTTTAAGATGAGAACGATTGCAACAATCAGTGCACACACTGCACCGAAAGCGCTTACTTGAATATCCATTGGTGATTCCCCCTTTTTGAGTAATTCAATTATTATCATTGTAACCGCTTACTAATAAGGAATCATTGTCACAGATGACAAAAAAAGAAGGCAATAATCGGACTTAATTGTGCAAATGCACAGCTTAAGTCACCATTATTGCCGCATAAAGGGTCATCAAATCCAGCGTCTTCCGGGGATTATAGGATGTTATTTCTTCTATTTTATCAAGCCGGTATCTGAGAGTGTTTCTATGGATAAACAGCTCTTCAGCTGTTTTATTCATGTCTCCGTCAAACTGAATGAATGCTCTTAAGGTATGCAGCAGCTCTCCATTTCGGTCTGAACGCAGAAATTTGTTCATCGTATGATTAAATAGCTCATGTTTCGTTTCGTCTTTCTTATTTCGGAGCAGAACGGGAAGCGCCAAATCTGTATATGTGTAAAAATAACCCTCAGCACAGTGTTTTCTTGCAGCATCCAGGGTTTCTTTTGCACTCTCATAAGAAAGTGATACACCAAAAAATCCTTCGTATTGATAACCAAGGGCACCGTAAATACCAAAATCCATTCTTAACAGCATTTCATTCATTTTATCCGGAATAACAGATGACTGAACAGCTTTGCTTTCTACCAGCCAGACAATCTCTGCAGCAGAAGTTGTTACGATTAAATCATTTTTTCCGGCTTTAAGCTCCAATTCTCTCATAAAGAGCTGCCTCTTCTTTAGGGGAATTTCTTCAGGAAGGCGAAAAAGAGCAGCCTGTCTTTTGGCGGAAATGTTCAGATTCAGGCGTACTGCCCGTTCTTTAAACTCAGCTGTCTGCTGATCACCGCCTTTTAGGAGCTGAATGAGCGTTTCTTGCTTTAATGCTTCATTCCACCGCATTTGATCAGATAAATAAGCTTGTTCTATTGTAAGCTCAGCCGCCATTTTGACAAGCTCTCCAAACGGAGCGACAACTGATGGATCACCTGTGATGCCGATCACGCCGATTAACTCCTGATGAAAAAAAATCGGCAAATTGACTCCCTGCTTCGTTCGCGGATAATTTCTGCTGTCCTGCTCTGTAAAAACAACTTTTTCACCTGTCTGCAAAACCTTCAGTGCTCCGTGATGTTCATCCCCAAGCCGTGCATGATCACCGGAGCCGATTAAGATTCCATCCTTGTCCATGACATTGACATTGTAAGGAATAATGGACATCGTTCTTGCTACAATCTCTTTTGCGAGTTTTTCATTCATTCCAGTTTCACCTGCTGATCGTTTTCTTAAATTCTATCATTCAAAGAACAAATGGCAATTATTCAATTTTTCCAAAAAGATGAAACTTTCCGCCTATTAAGTCGTATAAGTAAGTGGGACCCAAAGAAAGGAGATTTTTCCAAAAAAGAAAGAGAGAGGGTGATAACTTGTTTGGTTACCCGATTGAAACCATTTATTTAATCGGACTGATTATTGCCGGAAGCTTGACCTTGCTGTTTGTCTTTTTTGGAGACGCCATAGAAGGCATCACCGAAGGTATTCCGTTTTTAAGTCCGACGCTTGTCCTCGCATTTATGACATTCTTTTTTGCATGCGGATACATTCTTGAGATGACCGCCCTGTTTTCAATGTTTCTTACTGTACTCATTTCCATCATCAGTTCAGCAATTCTAGTTACTCTGCTTCACATCTTTGTATTCGTTCCGCTTTCTTCAGCAGAGGAATCCCTTTCTTATCATGAATCAGAGCTTAAAGGCCGTGTCGGCCATGTGATTATATCCATCCCGGTTGACGGATTCGGTGAAGTGCTGCTCTCTAGCAGTGTCGGCTCGATCTCTAAAACAGCCGCAAGCTTTGATAATACCCCGATCCCAAGCGGAACAAAGATTTTAGTCATTGAAAGCAAAAACAGCATCGCATTCGTCACATCGTACCAGCCATTTGAAGACACACTTTAGGGGGACACATTATGACCATGCCAATTATCATTGTTTTATGTATTGTCTTTTTCATTCTTATTGCTTTAATCGCCGTATTTGTCACGAAATACCGGACAGCAGGGCCAGATGAGGCACTTATTGTAACGGGAAGCTATCTTGGCGCCAAAAACGTCCATACAGATGAAAACAGCAACAAGATCAAAATTGTCCGCGGCGGCGGAACGTTCGTGCTGCCTGTCTTTCAGCAAGCAGAACCGCTCAGCCTGCTTTCAAGCAAACTTGATGTATCGACGCCTGAAGTCTACACCGAGCAGGGAGTTCCTGTCATGGCAGATGGAACGGCGATCATTAAAATCGGCGGTTCCATCGGAGAGATTGCTACAGCTGCTGAACAATTTCTCGGGAAATCAAAAACAGACCGCGAGCAGGAAGCGCGTGAGGTTCTAGAAGGCCACCTCCGCTCGATTCTCGGCTCAATGACCGTTGAGGAAATCTATAAAAACCGTGAAAAGTTCTCTCAGGAAGTACAGCGCGTGGCCTCTCAGGATCTGGCGAAAATGGGGCTTGTCATTGTATCCTTCACCATTAAAGATGTCCGTGATAAGAATGGTTATCTAGACTCTTTAGGAAAACCTAGAATTGCGCAGGTCAAGCGCGATGCTGACATTGCAACAGCTGAAGCTGAAAAAGAAACCCGCATTAAACGGGCACAAGCATCAAAAGAAGCGAAGAAATCAGAGCTTGAGCGTGCAACGGAAATTGCTGAGGCGGAGAAGCTGAATCAGCTGAAAATGGCTGAGTACCGAAGAGATCAGGATACGGCAAAAGCAAACGCCGATCAGGCTTATGACCTTGAAACAGCTAAAGCAAGGCAGCATGTTACCGAACAGGAAATGCAGGTTAAAATCATCGAGCGTCAAAAACAAATTGAACTTGAAGAAAGAGAAATTCGGCGCCGCGAACTTCAGTATGATTCTGAAGTGAAGAAAAAAGCAGATGCAGACCGCTACTCCGTTGAACAGGCCGCAGCTGCTGAAAAAGCAAAACAGCTTGCAGATGCCGATGCAAATCAATATCGAATTGAAGCACTGGCGCGGGCGGAAGCTGAACGAATCCGCATGGACGGATTAGCAAAAGCCGAAGCACAGCGCGCACAAGGGGAAACAGAAGCGGAAGTCATCCGCCTGAAAGGGATAGCTGAGGCTGTTGCCAAAGAAAAAATTGCCGAAGCATTCGAACAATACGGCCAGGCTGCGATTTTGGATATGATCGTGAAAATGCTGCCTGAATACGCAAAGCAAGTTGCAGCTCCGCTTTCCAACATTGATAAAATTACAGTCGTCGATACCGGCGGCAGCGGGGAAAACAGCGGCGCCAATAAAGTCACCAGCTATGCGACTAACCTGATGAGCTCCCTTCAGGAGAGTCTGAAGGCATCCTCAGGCATTGACATAAAAGAGCTGATTGAAAATTATTCCGGCAAAGGCAATATTAAGCAAAGCATCGATCAGCTTTCATTAAATCAAAAGAAAGCGACAGATCCAAAAGAATAGACCTTCAAGACGCTTGGAAACCATCCAAGCGTTTTTACTTTGCAGGGAAAATGATTTAATCAAATGGGAATGTCTATAAACATCATGTCTGCATCGTTTTTAGACAAAAAAAGATGGCATGCTGTTTTCAGCATGCGCAAGCAGGAAGAGGTGTCTTACAAATATGAGGATTATGAGATAAGCATCTTCCTCATAAGACATACTATTCATCCTTCTATTTGTTCGCATGTGTGTTTGTCCAAGACGCGTAAATTTTGTCGAAAATCAGCAAACTCCCTAATGCATAATATGTAAAAAAGGAGCCCCTGATTTTCATCAGAAGCTCCCGGCTATGATTAGTATCCGCCGTTGCCGCCGTAGAATGAAGCTCCTACGATGATTAATAGAATAAATAATACGACCACTAGCGCGAAGCCATTGTTGTTTCTTCCATCAGACATTTCTCTTCCTCCATTTCACCTCTTAGTCACTTTCCTTATCACAATATGTAAAATGATAGTTTATTGATATAGGACAAGAGTGGAGTTTACTAAAAAACCCTCAAATGCCCTAAGTACATTTGAGGATTCATGCGATTAATCTTCGTCTTCCCATTCTGTTTTCAGAACATTTCCGGTTTCTGCTGAAATTTCGACTTCTGCATCTTTGCCGTTTTCACCCTGAATCTCAAAGCTGTAGACTGCTTTTCCGTCTTCATTCTCAAGCTCAGCTTCTTCAACCGTTCCTTTTGCCTCTTTTAATGCGATTTTCCCTGCTTCCTCCAAACTGATTTTTATCTGTTTAGAATCTACATTTGAATCATCGCTGTCATCATCCTGATTATCGTCCTGTTTCTTTTTCGTGATTTCGCCTGAGTCCGCATTTACGTGAAAATCATAGTCTTTTCCGCCTGACTTCACTTCAATGTCATATAACCAGACACCTGATTCGCGCTCTAGCTCCATTTCTGAAATGCTGCCTTTTTGTTCGTTCAGGACGATTTCTTTCGCCTTCTCGTAGCTGATTTTCAGATCTTGCTCTGCTGCCTTTTTCTCTGCCTGGGCACGGTCATTCGGTCCGATAAATTGTGATCCTGCCCCAATTCCGCCAATGACAAGTGCTCCTGTTAATAATGCTGTTGTTAATTTCATGTTTTAATCCTCCTTGTTTTTCTCTTGCACCCTTATCTTAGACCTCTAAAATGATAATAGAGAGATAGAAACATTAGAAAACGATGAGAAAATCATGAAAAGCATATCATTTGGGCCTATCTATCCTCTCACAATAAAAAAACACCTTCTGATACAATCAAAAGATGTTTTCAGTCTTCTTCATTTTCAATGGCTACAGATAAAATTATACCTGTAAACGCGTCAATTTGGATGGTTGCTTCCTGCTGTCCTGATTCAATTTCGACTTCATAAAAAACACTGCCATCCTCTTCTTCTAAATCAATATCTTCTATTTTCCCTTTCACTTCAGCCAACGCGATTTTTTTCGCTTGTTCTTCTGTCAATTTGACAGGCTGTTTGGTTTTTTCAATGCTGCTTTTATCCTCTGACGTAATCTCACCGCTGTCAGCATTCATTTCTACTTTAATTTCTTCTGTTTTTGTCAGCAATGTGATGCTGTAGGTTTTTCCCTGTAAAGTCATAGTCTGAACGTTCCCGCTGTAGGTTTCCTCTGCAAGCTTTTTCGCTTCTGCTTGTGACAGTGCCGGTTCTTTCTCACTTTCAAGATCTGCTTTCTTTACCTGCTTCAGGTTCTGAATGCTGCCAGTTGCGGCTTCTACTTCGAGCGTATATAGTCCCTTCTTTTCTTCAAGCTCCACCTGATAGACTTCTCTTCCATCTAATTTAGTTAACACCATTTCTTTAATTGTTCCCGTATAGTGCGCTTCTACTAGATTTCGGGCTTCTGCTTCTGTTACCTTCACATCACCCTTCTTGGCAGAAGCAATACTGAAGATTCCTATGACGCCAATGATTACAATCACACTGATGATGGTCCATTTTCTGTTCATGATTCCCTCCTATTATGCATCCCATGAAATCATCTTACCTCTTCAAGATTAAAACTTCATGAGAAATGAGAAAAGCCGAATCGCCTTTTTAGCGCAGGCATGACAGATAAGGATTCGGCAGAAAAGGCGCTTTTTGCCAATACTTTCGGAGCCGTTCTGGCCAAGGAGCCTGAGCGATTCCGCTCGCCATCGAAGCGCAGAATTTTATCCTTCCTTATCTATCAAAAAAAGATGAACAGCAGTCCCCTTTCCCTCTGTGCTTTCGATTGAAATCTCTCCTCCATGGGCCTGAACAATTTTTCTGGCAATGGAAAGACCAAGTCCTGTCCCTCCTGTTGCTCTGTTTCGCGCTTTATCCACTCTGAAAAAACGGTCGAATACATACTGAAGATCCTCAGCCGGAATGCCAATGCCCTGATCGGCAATTGAAAGATGCACCCTCCCATTCTCCCGTTCAGCCGTACATGTGATGCTCTTTGAACTGTACTTCATTGCATTATCGAACAAAATAAACAGCAGCTGTTTCATTTTCAGCTCGTCTGCAAAGATGAACAGCTCCTTTTGATTAAAATGAAAGTCAATATGACGGTTGTAGACCTGTTCAATTGTTCGTCCTGACTGGTGACAAAGCGACAAAAGATCTATTTTTTCCGAGTTTAACTGCATACGTGCATCATTTTCGGCGAGCTGAAGAAGCTGCCCAGTCATTTCTTTCATTCTTACTGCTTCAGAGTAAATGGCTTCTACAGATTCTTCCAAGACCTCAGGTTTTGTTGTCCCCCATCGTTTCAACAAGCTTGCATAGCTTTCAATAATCGTTAAAGGCGTTTTCAATTCATGTGACGCATCGGAAATGAACTGCTGCTGTTTTTCAAAATTTGTCTGAAGCAGATCGATCATATTGTTGAACGTATTTGTCATCTGATGCAGCTCATCCTTAGAATGGCCGCTGACTTCGATTTTTTTAAAGGTTTCTTTTTTCTCAATTTCCTCCATCGTTCGTATTAAAGAGTTGATTGGCTTTAGAATCATCCTGCTCAGCGTTCTTCCTGCAAAGAAGGAAGGCAGCAATACCAGAAGCGAAGCGATGGCCAGGACGATTTTCAATACATTCAAATTTTCATTCACATTCTCAAGGCTTTCGGTTACCTCTAACTGAACGACTTCCCCAGTGCTCCAAATCACCGGAACAGCAGCCTTCGCAAAAGAAAGTCCTTCAGCCTTGACGACTTCGCTGCTTTCAGAGGAGCGAAATTCCGGCGACAGGATGTTTTGATAATCTGCATTTTTTGAAACAGCTAAAATCTGTTTTGATTGTTCGTTTATAATTCGGATCATCCCGTCTGCAGGCAAATAAGCTCTTAAAAGGTCTGATGAGTTCACCGGCTGGTTTTCATCCTGCCTTATGGCTCCTGCAACGGCTTCAGCCTGCAGCTTTACCCGGTCAAGCTCGCTGTTTTGAGTCATCGTTAAAAATAAAAAATAGATGGCAGCATTAATCGCAAGAACGATAATCAGCATCCAGACGGTTGAGAACAGCTGAATTTTATGGCTGATTTTCATGATGAGGGCTCCTTGATTGAGTATCCGACACCTCTGGCTGTGTGAATCAGGGCAAAATCAAACTCACTGTCTACTTTTTTCCGCAAATAACGGATATACACATCAACGACATTTGTATCTCCGTAATAGTCATATCCCCACACTCCATTTAGGATCTGCTCCCGGTTCAGCACCTGATTTTTATGGTTAAGTAAAAAGACAAGCAAATCAAATTCCCGAGGCGTCAGCTCAATTTCTGACGCTCCCCGCCTGACGTCTCTTGTTTTTTCATTCACAGTAAGATCCGCAGCCTGCAAGATTCCTTCTTCCTCAGCTGAACGGACTGGTTTGCCCGTCCGCAGGCAAACCCTGATTCTCGCAAGCAGTTCTTCTATTTGAAAGGGTTTTGTTATGTAATCATTTGCTCCCTGATCAAGACCGCTCACTTTATCAGGAATGGAATCGCGTGCTGTCAAAAGAATAACAGGAGTTTCCTGATCATTTGCACGAAGCCTTCTAAGCACCTCAATGCCTGTCAAACCAGGGAGCATCACATCAAGGAGGATTAAATTCCAGGAAGATGAACGAATTTGTTCAAGGGCATCCAGACCATCGTGAACGCAGCGGACCGAATACCCTTCAAACTCAAGCTCCAGCTTCAGCACTCTGGCAATCTTCACTTCATCTTCTACAATCAAGATTTTTGCTTTCTCCATAACTGCCTCCCAGACCATTTTTTCTTGCAGTATATCATGATTCTATCCTTCCTGTTGGCATTGATTCATAAACTGGGGTACTATGAAAAGACAAGCCGACCGGAGGTGTATATTTATGGAAACCATCATTATTGTCATTGTCATTTGTATGCTGACAGCCGTTCTATTTTTTAAAAAAGCAGCGTCCCAAAAGGGTGCAGCACGCTCAATGCTGACCGTTGCCCACAGAGGGGCCTCAGGCTATGCACCGGAAAATACGATTGCATCCTACGATAAAGCGATCGAAATGAAAGCTGATTTTATTGAAATTGACCTGCAGCTAAGTAAAGATGGCCGTTTAATGGTCATTCATGATGACTCGGTTGAAAGAACAACAAATGGCAAAGGCAACGTACGCGATCTCACATTTCATGAGCTGCGGAAACTCGATGCCGGAAGCTGGTTTCATGATTCATTTGCAGGGCAAAAAATCCCGACCTTTGATGAGGTGCTCGACCGCTATACTGAAAAATGCGGACTGCTCATTGAGCTGAAAAGTCCTGCCTTGTATCCAGGCATTGAGCAGAAAGTCTACGATGCTTTAGCAAGCAGAGGCCTGATTGAAAATCGGCAGACAAACATCATTGTTCAATCATTCGATACCGATTCGATGAAACGATTTCATGAAATCGCACCAACGATTCCAGTCGGAGTCCTTGTAAAATTCACGCCAAAAGGAATATCCAACACACAGCTCGAGGAATTCAAGACCTATGCAATCTATGTGAATCCAAACAGACGGCTCGTTACAAAAAAACTAATCGCGCGTATTCATGAACACGATATGAAAATCATTCCGTATACGATTCGCGACCGCAAAACAGCAAAAGCTTTTATGATGCTGGATTTGGACGGAATTACAACGGATTTTCCTGATTATATTAAAGCTCAAAAAGCATGAAGCGGCCCTTCATGCTTTTCTTTATGATAGAAAGATTGTTTATTCACTTCGGTTTAACGTAAAGCCTATGCGATGCAGGATCTCTTCCAGATTCCCGCCTATCATGACATCCTTCAGATCTAAATTAAGCTGCACGGCTTTCATCGCTAAATCCGGCCGAATTCCTGTCAAAGCAGGAGTTACTCCGATCAGCTTCAGCATTTGAACTAGATTTAACAAATGAAAACTAACGTTGTCGTTCATTTGGAGAATGCCCGATAAATCGATTATCAAGTATTGCAGCGATAATTCTGTACTTGAGGAAAGAGCCGTATGAATGATTTTTTCAGCCCTGTATTCGCTGATATCACCAATGATCGGCAGGATTGCAACGCCCTTTGTAATCGGGACAATCGGGGCTGAAAGATGAATAATTTCTTTGTTGGCATTATCAAGCTCCAAGACATACGACAGCAGGGATGCCATCGTTTCAAATAGCTCGACATGCTTGTCTGTAAAAGCAAAAGGCTTCGAATCAAGACCGCAAATGGTTCCGTAATTCTCTCCATTTTCATAGAAAATCGGAATTCCGATAAAGCAGCCGCCGCCTAAATTTTTCGTCACATCCAGATCTTTTGTCAGATTACTGCCGGCTAAATCAGAAATGATCAGTACCTCTCTTCCCTTATCAACGCTCAATTTACAGAACGTTTCTTTAAAAGGAAGCTCTGAGCCTTCTTCCAAAAGCGTCAATTCCTGATTGAGAACTTTCACAATCTCATTTTTATGACGATCATTTTTAGCAATGAACAATGTATTGATTTCAATAAATTGACTCATCATCTTAAGAATGCTTTCAGAAGCTTCATCAAAATTACGATATTTTTTTATTGGAGTACTCAAACCTAAAAGCATTTCTGACATCTATTTTTTCCAGCCTTTCTGATAATCTTAGATTGTAACAACTCATTCAAACTTTATTCATTACCCAATATGAAATAAAAATAAACAGGAAAACGTTCAGAAATTCATATTTCTTAATCATTGGATTTAGAAACACTTTATTAGTAATTACAATTATAAAGCATAGGGCTGTATTCTGTGAAAAACCCTTTCTAAATTTATTTTCTGTATTACACAAAATGAAAAGGTTTTTAACTAATTTTCATAACATTTCCATTTTTCAATAACAAATGAATCCCTCAATTCT
Source organism: Peribacillus frigoritolerans (assembly GCF_004358755.1). Lineage (GTDB taxonomy): Bacteria > Bacillota > Bacilli > Bacillales > Bacillaceae > Bacillus_P. Next base: position 454,053 of record NZ_SMZY01000002.1, read on the forward strand.
TCATGTATAATGATGGATATCATCTACAGAAGGAGTCGTCAGGAAATATGCAAAACGTAATACGCTGGGTCAGCATCCTAATTGGCTGTTTTGCCGTATCCCTCGGCGTTCACTTGCTATCATCCTCAGAACTTGTGATTGGCGGAACAGCCGGTCTTGGCATCGTAGCACAGCATTTGACCAACTATTCATTTGGAACCCTGTTTTTTGTAATCAATCTGCCATTCTATGCACTCGCTGTCACTCAGCTTGGCATCGCCTTTGCCCTTCGGACGTTTATCAGCGTCAGCATCTTGTCCATCACCTCAGAATTTCTGCAGCAATCTTTCATTGTCCATTTTCCGCATCCGGTTATCGCAGCCATCCTTGGTGGAATCTCCATCGGCATCGGACTGATCTTCCTGTTCAGAAACGGATCATCCTTAGGCGGCATGAACATTCTCTGCATTTTCCTTGAGAAGAAATTCGGATTTAACCCAGGCAAAACGATGCTCATTACCGACCTCATGATCGTCGGTTCAGCACTCCTTGTCTTCGGACCGCTGCAAATTGTCTACTCGGCTGTCGCGATCTTTGTTATGACTGCTATCCTAGGCAGATATCATAAAAAAGCTCCGCTTGAGCGGGAAAGTCAGGAAGCAGATTCTGAGGAGAATCGGGTTTCGGCTACTGCTTAATATGATATTAATAAGAAAGGAGCCAAGGATTTTGTGATCCTGGCTCCTTTTTTGTTGTTTTTTTAGTTAATACCTTTTTACAAAAGTAAAACAGTCACCCGCTATATATGATTTGTTCGCCTTATGATGAATAAATAAAATTTTTCTTATTCAATTTTGATTCGTATTACCTGTCCGGCTGACTCTTCATCCCTTAACGGATTCTTATACTCTTTAAAGGAGAATTCAAAACCTGAAAGATTGTCAGGCAAAGGCGGTGACACGATGAAATTGTACGAAAGATGACCATCCGATCCTCCGCCTCCCTTAATTCGGCAATCATAAGCGCCTCTAATAAACAACTTCCAAAAGCTATGCCGGTGAATCCGCTCTTCCAGGCAGCCTTCGTTCATCTCCCAATCAATATTCAGACATACAACACTGGCATTCTCATATTGTCGAATAAATGGGATGGAATAAAAACCTTCCCCTATCTCTACTGATTTTAAAACCTGGATATACTTGCGAAAGCCTTTTGGTTCGACAACAGGAAGAAATTGTTCATCATTCCATAATGCTCCGAACACGCTGTTGAGCAAATCCTCGTATAATTCGTATTTTGCAGACCACTCAGCGATATACTCCAAAGGCGGAAAACCCGGTTGATTATTTGATGTGTCTTTTCGTAATTTCAATAATTCACAAAGCTGCTCATCAATTGGTAAAACTTTTTCATCATAATGATCTGTTGGACGTTGAAATGGCATTCGTTTCATTGTATTCCTCCTGTGGTTCTTTTTGATCAAACTTATGCAAGCCGGCAGCATCAGAACATCCTGGAACCACCATTGCTTTTCAACTCATTTACCAAACAAGGTAATTTCGAAAAAATAAAAACGCAAACAGCAAAAAGATAAAAAGAACAACAATCGTTTCAATAGTATGTTTATCCCTTTCTTCTTTCGCCTCTTTTTATCGCGATAACGCTGCTGCACCCTTCTCTTATTATAATCTGCTCTCATAATGACTCCTTTATATAGTAACTGGTTTTCAGCTATCCTTAGGAACATCCCACAAAATATAATGCCTGGAGAATAGTCTTGTCTCCACTACAACAGACCGCTCTTCCTTCTTAAAAATAAGTCCTGAGCCAGCTTGATCTCTATAAGTCCATCCTATTTCCGACATAAAATCCTTTATGAATCGGGAACTGTCTGTGCTTTTTGAAACATATCTATGTCCGGAAACCTTTGCATAATCACTATATGATAGCTCAAGCTCCATGATTGAGAGTAAAATAGATGCAGAATCTTCCTCTTGAAACAAGGCGCTGCCGAATCTTAAACCAATGAAACCTGTACATATAAAAAGGGTCAGCAGCATGACAATCAAAATTCTTTTCACATACTTCCTCCTTAAGATTCCTGTAAGTGAATTTCTGCAAATTACTGGAATCTCCTTCTTTACATATCAAAGATCTATGCAGAAATTTGTTTGGCAAAATGATGCCTCAAAAAAGGAATTAACCACTCATATAGAAGGAATTGGTTGATTCCATTTTACAGCTACCATTATGGAATCATTTTACAGCTGTCATTATGGAATTTTGTTCTCATAGCATGAGGTTGATTCCACTTTTCGGTGCAAAAACCTAAATCGGGGAATCATAGCATGCGGTTGATTCCACTTTTCAGAGCAAAAACCTAAATTGTGGAATCAAAGCGTGCATTTAATTCTGTTTTACTGCACAATAAACATCAAAAACAACAATCTATGCGAAAACAACCAATAAAAAAGGATGAAATCACAATGATTTCACCCTCTTTTACTCTATTACTTATAAATCAAATACTCTTTTCGAACCTTCTTAAATTCATCCTGTTCTTTCTGGTACTTATACATGATGTCTGTAACAGATGCTCCTTCAAGAATCATCGGTCTGACCCATGTGTTTCCGATTAATTTATCAAAAAAGTTGCTCGATAAGAATTGGAAGTCTTTCGGGTACATGTCATGAACCGTTTTAATGATGTGAAGACCTGTTGGGACTGCTTCAAATTCTTCTCGGTCTGTTACATAGATTTCTATCCCGTGACTCAGCTTTCCAGCGTGCTTTGAGAAGGTCGGTGTAAAGGATGCTGCTCTGAATTTCACACCAGGCAAGCTCAGCGAGTTGAGTTTTGCAGCCAGGTCCGTGCTGTTGATAAACGGCGCGCCGATCAGTTCAAATGGCTTCGTTGTACCGCGGCCTTCTGATAGATTTGTTCCTTCAACCAGACCCGTTGCCGGATAAGCAAAGGTTGTTGAAACAGTTGGCATGTTAGGTGACGGAAGGACAAATGGGAGTCCTGTGTCATCATAATCCATCGAGCGCTTCCAGCCTTTCATTTTCACGACTGTCAGATCTGCTCCAATTTCAAATTTTTCGTTAAAGAATGATGCAAGCTCTCCAACGGTCATGCCGTGCTTTGTCGGAATCGGATAGAGTCCGACGAACGATGCGGCATCAGGCTCCAAAACGGGTCCGTCAACTGAAAGTCCGCCTTGCGGATTCGGACGGTCAAGCACAACGATTGGAATGTTGTTTTCCTTAGCTGCTTCCATGGCATAAGCCATTGTGTAGATGTATGTGTAGTAGCGTGTCCCGACGTCCTGGATGTCAAAGACAAGCACTTCCACGTTTTCTAGCATTTTTGGTGTTGGTTTTTTTGTTTGTCCGTAAAGGCTGTATACCGGAAGTTTTGTTTTTTCGTCAATATAGAATTCGACATAAGCCCCTGCTTGAGCATCTCCGCGCACTCCATGTTCCGGACCGAATAAAGCTGTCAGTTCAATATCCGGATCATTGTGCAGCAAATCCACTATGCTGGTAAGCTTTGAGTCGATTCCAGTCGGATTTGTAATTAAGCCGACTTTTTTGCCTTTTAAAAGATCTTTTTGATCTTCTAAAAGAACTTCAACACCAGGTGATACTTTATTCTTTTTCTTTTCTTTATGAGCAGCAACATCTTTTGCTGCAGGCAAAGCACTTAGGGCAAGCATCAGGATTGTGATCAGCACAAGAATTCGTTTCAATGAAACCTCTCCCCTTCAAATCGGATTATTTAAGCTGTTTTCCTGAACGAATATCAATTCCATGGCCAAATGGATATAGAATTTCATTCGGCTGTGTGACAGATGGAATATCAACAGGCAATTTGCCTTTAGGCTTTGAATCGCCAAAGATTGTTTTGATTCCGGCCGGGATATTTGGCTGTCTGTACGCTCCGTTTGAATAGCCTTTAAATCCGTAGACCGCAAGCACAGCTCTTGCTTCTTCAAAATTCGCTGCATCATATGGATTGCGCAGACTCATTAAGACGAAGTCTTTGTCTTTTGCCTGAGCATCTTTCATAACCGCTCTTGGGAATGCTGTTGCCCACTTGCTTGAATCCTGTACGCTGTCATCGATCACACCGTCATTTACAGCTGGATCGTTTTTAACAACGTAGGAACCTGTAATCACATAGTCCGCTTCATCAATCATTGCAGCTATTTCATCATTAAACACTTTGCTTGAGAACGCATAGCCAGTTACTTCAACATCTTTCTTTTTGCCTTTTAATTCTTTGATGCTTCTTGTCATTGCTTCCACTTGATCCGCAAAAGGAGCAAGAACTAAAACCTTTTCACCTTTTTTAGGTTTAAAAGGAAGTGTTTTGTCTTCATTTTTCAAAAGAGTGACGGCATCCTCAGCCATTTTCTTTTCTTTCATCAAATGATCTTCATTCCCAACAACGTTCAGAGCATTTTCAACTTTCTCATCGATCGGTGTATGGTCCGGAGTCAAGATTCCGCGTTTCACTTTAAGCTCAAGGATTCTTTCAACAGAAGCATTTACCTGCTCGATCGGAAGGTCTCCCGTTTCAACAGCTTCTTTTACTGCGTTAAAAACAGACGCTAAATTCTTTTCCATCTCAAGCGAGTTGACCTGCGCAGGCATTAACGCAATATCCACCCCTGATTTCAAAGCTAAAACAACGGCTTCTTCCTGGCCAAAATTGTCAGAGATGGCTTTCATGTTCAGCGCATCTGTCACGATGACACCCTCAAAGCCCATTTCCTCGCGCAGAAGCCCTGTGAGTACTTTTTTCGAAAGAGTTGCCGGAACAAGGATTTCCTGTCCATCTTTTTTGCTGATATACGTTGTATCATCAAAGGCTGGGAACTGTACATGTGCAGTCATGACCATATCTACGCCTTCATCAATGGCTTTTTGGAAAGGAGCAAGCTCGACTGCACGCAATCTTTCCTTATCATGTGTGACAATTGGAAGGCCGTAATGACTGTCTGTTGCTGTATCGCCATGTCCCGGGAAATGCTTAGTCGTTGCAGCCATGTTCTGGCTTTGGAGACCTTTAATCGTCTGAATTCCAAGCTTTGAAACAAGCTCAGGATTTGAGCTGTATGAACGCACTCCGATCACTGGATTTCCAGGATTATTGTTTACATCTACAGATGGACCAAAGTTTACATTTACGCCAAGTGACGATAATTCTTTTCCAATGATTTCACCAGTTTGATAGGCGTATTTTTCACTTCTGGCTGCACCAAGCGCCATATTGCCGGGCAGGTTCGTTCCTGTTTGAAGGCGAGTGACGATTCCGCCTTCCTGATCAATCGTGATAAACAGCGGCAGTTCAGGGCTCGCTTTTTGCAGACCATCCGTTAAACGTGCTGTCTGTTCTGTTCCAACTACATTTTCGGCAAATAGAATGACTCCGCCCAGGTGATATTTCTGGATAATGCCGCCGACTTCATCATTCATAACCGTAAAGCCGGCTGCCTTGCTTTCCCCTTGTTTTTGCCAGTTTCGGAAGTCCGGCATCAGCATCTGCCCTATTTTCTCATCAACTGTCATATTCTGAACAATGGCATTCACATCTGTTTCAGCAGACACTTTAGCAGGTTTGATGCCTGCTAAAGCGGAAACTGATAGTACAGCGGCGAGCGCTGCAGAAACCCATTTCTTTTTCCCCATCTTATCCATCCCCTTATTAATGATTAGATTCTAAAGCTTCATAAATAGCCGTTACAACACTTCCATAGCTTCCTGTTGTGAAAAGATCTCCGAAAAATTGATTGGAGTTAACAGCAGGGTTTACAAGCGGCGAATGCTTTTTATTTGTCAGCAGGACGATTCCCAAATCCTGTTCAGGATCAATAATCGTAACTGTTCCTGTCCAGCCCGTATGGCCGTATGCACTGTCGCTTGCATATTTGCTGAACATCCAGTCCATGCTGTCGTTGCCGTTTAATCTCCATCCAAGACCATAAGTTCCGTTCATGTCTGAAGGTTCAACAAATTCTTCGATGACTTCTTGATCAAAAAGCTTCTCATTTCCATAACCGCCGCCGTTCAGCATGACTTGCAGAAGTACAGCGAGATCACTTGTTGTAGAGAATAGACCTGCATGACCGGAAACACCCTCCATCGAATAGAATGCTTTTTCATCATGCACTTCCCCTTGAAGCGTGTATGTTCGGATGTTCGGGAAGTTAATCACTCCGTCACGCGTGTTGCCTAATAGTTCAGTAGCCGCAATATTCTTGGGTTTGAAGCCTTTTTGAAGCGGGTTAAAGACCGTATTTTTCAGCTTCAAAGGCTTGTACAATTCATTTTCCACGTAGTCATCAAGCTTCTGGCCCGTGATTTTTTCGACAATCGTGCCAAGCAGCATATAATCAACGTCACTGTAGATATTTTGTGTCCCGGGCACATAAGTAAGCGGGGTTTTATTGATGTTTTCAATCGTTTTTTCGCGTTCCTGTGAATAAAGCTCTTTTGACACCGCAGGATTATGGTATTGCGGATCGGGTTTAAAACCGGCCGTATGATGCAGGACATCAATAATACGCATTGTATCTTTTCCTTTAATCACATCTGCTTCTGTGTCTTTAAAACCAGGTATGTAATCCTGCACTTTTGCATGAATATCAAGCTTTCCTTCGCTCGCAAGCTTTTGTAAGGCAAAATTTGCCGCATACATCTTTGTATTGGATGCGAGATCAAAAAGAGTGTCATTCTCCATTTTCAAAAACTTCTTAAGCGGTGTATGTCCATCAAACTTTTGCTTGTAGCCGTAGCTTTCATTCTTCACGATTTTCCCGTCTTTTATGACAATCAGCGCCGCTCCGGGAAACCCTGCTGCCACTTCTTTTTCAATCAGCTGATCGACTTTTTCAAGCTTTTCAGAGGAAAATCCGGCTTCCTCCGGCTTTTTTGCTTTTGTTAAGACTGGATATTGAACATGTGCTTGAGGTGAATCTTTTTCGTTTGGTTCTGCAAAAGAAGCAGAAGGTGCAAGCAGTGAGATAGCGAGAACAGAAGTTAGTGCACAGCTTGTCCATTTTTTCATCTTGTTTCCCCTTTGAAATCGTATTTTGATAGCTTATGAAACAACCAGTTTAACCTTTTGACCAGGCAAGGCCAGATCAAGCAGCGGCAAATCCTCAGCAGAAACGTGTCCGATGACATTCACCCGCTCGTCAGCTTCCAAGTTGCGCCGGCAAATCTGAATTTCCCCTTTATAACGTCCATAGCCGTCGTTGTCCATCGTAATCATTCCTATTTGACGGGCGATTGTGTTCTCAGGTTCTACCTCTGAAGCTGTGCGTGTACCTTGAAGACGGTAGACATCTCTCGAAACATCCGGCCGAAATTGATATGTTCCGCTGGAAAAAGTACTAGAGATGACATTCATTATAAGAATATTCTGATTTTCATAGATAGAGAGATTTTCGAGCAGCTCATTTTCTGTTCCCGGATCTCCAATGAATACTTCATCCACCTGCTGCATCAGTTCAACTCCGGCAGCATATGGGTTCATGTCCCTGTGCTTTTCAAGTGTCGGCAGGCCGTCAAAAAGCGGTCCGCGTTTTGTTTCCACACCAGGAATAAATGCAGCAATCGGGATGCCGTATTTTTTGAACATCTGATTCTGCTGATGAAAGAATGCTTCGTCAAGTCCCGTTTCACGCCTTGGATAAAAATTGTGCCAGGCAATGAGCCGGTCCGGTTTTATCCCGCTCTCAAGGACAGTCAGCAATTCCTTTTCTGTTAGTGTGCTCGCATTAAGTGAAAGAGAAAAGACATCGGATAAAGATTTAATGGTTTCATAGTCGAACCCGTCATCAAGCCGGATTCCTTTCACTCCATACGTGGATAAATCTTCGAATCTGTCAATTCCAAGGTGGTCAAGTGTTTTTAAGGAGACATCTGCATGAATCTCAAGATCATGGCTCTGTGCCAGCTTTAGAAGCTCCGTCATCCTGCATACGAGGTTTCCTTTTTCTTCAGGGATGTGAAGCGAGGTAAACGCCCGCTTCACTCCTGATTTTGCTGCATGAACAAGTTGTTTTTCAGCGTTTGGATCCTGAAGATAAAATGAAATGCCGATCACTTGAATTCAACTGCCATTTCATCTTTAAATCCGAATAGGTACGTGAAAATAAATCCAAATACATAAGAGATTAGTAGTCCTGCAAGGTAAAGAAGAATCTGGTTTGTGTGAACTAAGAATGTAAGCGGAAGGCCTGATACACCGACTGCAATGGTCGCAATATCAAAATGAGCCTGGAATGCTCCCCCTACGCCTGCTCCTAAACATGCTGTCAAGAATGGACGGCCAAGCGGAAGCGTAACACCAAAGATTAACGGTTCGCCGATTCCGAGCATTCCTGAAGGAAGTCCCCCGCCGATCGCACGTTTTAAGCTTTTCTTTTTCGTTTTAAAGTAGATGGCAAATGCTGCGCCGACTTGACCCGCTCCGCCCATAGCAAGGATTGGAAGCAATGGGTCATCTCCAATGGAGTTGATCAGCTCAAGATGAACCGGTGTTAATCCCTGATGAAGTCCTGTTACAACTAACGGAAGGAACGTTGCGCCAAGTACAAATCCGGCTACTACTCCGCCAAGATCAAGTACGCTCAGCAAGCCTTTTGTGATCGTATCAGATACAAAACCGCCTACTGGCATGAACACAATATAAGTCACGATACCTGTAATTAATAGTGCGATTGTAGGTGTAACAATGATGTCCAGTGATTGCGGGACAAATTTTCTTACTTGTTTTTCAACTAAAGCGATAAAAATGGCTGCAAATAAGACTCCTATTAAACCGCCGCGTCCAGGAAGGAGGTTTTCGCCAAACAAAGCGATATCACCGACAGCAGGATTGATGACGAGAATGCCGGCCAGTGCTCCAAGCGCTGGTGATCCTCCAAATTCTTTTGCCGCGTTTGTTCCGACTAAAATGCCAAGGTAGGCAAACAGACCAGATCCGATAACAGTTAAAATAATGGCTAATTGTGAATCTGCTGCAAGCCAGCCTGCCTGAACGATCGCTTTTGTAATTCCTGTGATTAAACCAGAAGCAACAAGTGCCGGAATCAGCGGGATGAAGATGCTTGCGATTCTGCGTAAAAATAGTTTAAAAGGTTTTGCATTCTTTTTATCAATTTCTGATTTGTTTTTGGAAGCTGCGTCCTTCAGGTCAAAATCATCAGCAGCTGCAAGCAGTTTTTCAAATTCTGCTGAAACTTTATTCACCGCGCCAGGTCCGAGGATAATCTGGATCGTTTCTTCTTCTACAACACCCAGAACCCCTTCTGTTTTCTTGATGGCTTCCATGTTGACCTTTGAACGGTCCTGCGGCGCGACACGAAGTCTTGTCATGCAATGTGTGGTCGTCGCGATGTTAGCCGCTCCGCCAAGATGCTCCAATAGTTCTTCGGCAATCAATAAGTTTCTGTTATTCCCCTTTGCCATCTTAAAGCCCCCCTTGAACGTGTCTATTTATATTTTTCTGTCATTGATTTGATGGCCGCTCTTGTATTGTCGATATATTGAACGGTCTCATCGTACTGCTCGGTCGCCATTCCCAGAAACAGAATGTCAATCATATAAAGCTGTGCCAGCCTTGAAGAAGTCGCAGCACTTCTAAACGGCGCTTCATTTGAAAACGATGTGTGAAGCGAAACGTCGCTCAAGGACGATACGGTCGTCTGTCCAAAGTGGGTAAGACCGATGGTTTTAACGCCGCGCTCTTTAGCAAGCTTCAGTACGTTGATGATTTCCTGTGTCTCTCCGGAAAACGAGATGGCGAACAGGACATCATCCGGATCCGCATTGGCAATCAGGGTTGCAACCAGATGCATATCTGTAAAAGCTGTTGCTCCTTTATTAATGCGGATCAGTTTTTGCTGGGCATCCTGAGCCACAATGTTAGAAGCTCCTACTCCGCAAAAGTGAACGTTTTTAGCTTTCAGCAGCAAGCTGATAGCGTTTTTCAAATTTTCATGATCGATAATTTCAGCTGTATCCCGGATAATCTGGATCGTGTTGCTCGTTGTTTTTTCAACGACTCTGTACAGGGATTCGGAAGGTTCGATATCACGGTAGCCCTGTTCAACAGATTTCATCAGGTCACCGGCAATTCTCATTTTCAGATCCTGGAACCCTTTTAAGCCAAGTGATTTGCAGAGCCTGATAACTGCTGCCCCGCTTGTCTTTGCTGATGTGCTTAATTCGCTTACCGTGCTGTTTACTACCTCGTGCGGATGCTGCAGAATGTAATCTGCAAGCTTTTGCTCGGACTGCGGCAGCTTGTTCAGCATGGTTTGAATGATGGATAATCCGCCTGTGGCCATAGGACTCGCTCCTTAAGATGTATGGAGTGAGATGGCTTTTCGTACATCCCCATCCGCACGATTTAATAGGTTTAATGCTTCTTCCAGTGAAGTGTTTGCTTTGATCATGACAATCGCAGGCTTGACTTTAAGTGCTGCTTTTTCAAGCGTGTCTTTTGCAAAATCATATTCCGCATCTGTCACCGTTTGGATGATGCTGATCGCTCTCTCTTTCAGCTTGTGGTTGCTGACATTCACATCGACCATAAGGTTTTCATAGACTTTTCCGATCTTGATCATGGTCGCTGTTGAAATCATGTTTAGCACCATTTTATGAGCCGTTGCCGCTTTCATCCGGGTTGATCCGGTGACAACTTCAGGCCCCACGACAACTTCAATGCCGATATCAGCAGCTTCAGAAATCTTCGCATCTTTGTTGCAAGAAAGTGCAATTGCCTTTGCCCCTGTTTGTTTTGCATAACGCAGGGCCCCAATCACATAAGGTGTCCGGCCGCTTGCTGCAATGCCGACAACCGTGTCATCTGCCGATAGATGAATAGCTTTTAGATCAGCCACACCAAACTCTTCTTTATCTTCTGCTCCCTCAACAGCACGGACAAATGCTTTCTCTCCGCCTGCAATCAGACCAATCACTGTATCAGGTGACGTGCTGAACGTCGGCGGGCACTCAACCGCATCAAGAACGCCAAGTCTTCCGCTTGTGCCAGCTCCAATGTATATCAATCTTCCCCCCTTTTTTAACGATTCATATGCACATTCAACGGCTGCCTTTATTTCAGGCAGGACCTCCTGTACAGCAATCGCCACTTTCAAATCCTCATTGTTCATCATTGAAAGAATTTCGAGTGTATTTGCGCTGTCAATATTCATAGTTTGTTCATTTCTCAATTCTGTCGTTAATGAACGCAGCTGTTTTTCCATAAACGGGTGATGCCTCCTATTAATTAAATTCTCAATTTTCAGTATATTGCATCTTAAACATAATTTCAAATTAATATTTGTTTTTTTGAAATTACGTTTCAGATTATATGTAAATGATAGCGCTTTTATGACTAGACGGCAAGAGGAAATGTTTTGAACAAACGAGTACCCACGGAGCAAAATTAGGTATTAAAGCACGTTTTTCCGTAAAAAAAGGAAATTCCATTGAGGACATCCGTACTGTAATTGATTGATTTGGTGACTCGTGTAGTCATATTTAATGATTTTTGCATTTTTGTACACGCGGAATACTAAGTGGAGCATCTTTATCAAAGGCTGTTTTCGCATAGATTGTTGTTTATCATGATAAATAATGTCCGTTCCTTGCAGCGAGAGGAACTTGCTTTTCGCGGGGAGCATGGGAGCCTCCACGGCGTTGCCTGTGGGGTCTCCCACTTTGCTCTATTTCCCGCAGGAGTCAAGTTCCTTCCGCTGCAATCCACTCAAGTTTTTTAATATCTCGTCTAATAGCAACAATATTTACGAAAAGAGCTTTATCAAAAAAACACCTTATATTATTCTGTGGTCAAATCAGGTGTGATACAATGCACATTTTGTGGAGGGGAAATCTATACTTCTAAAGCTCACTCTATGAAAAAGTGTTTCATTATTCGCTGGAGCACTGTTCCTATCCGCAAGCCAAGTTTCACTAACCAGAACCGGGCAACTATTTCAAAAGATCAGCATAAAAAACAGCCCAGGATCCACATCCCGGGCTGTTCATCAGCTTATAATATTATTTTCTCTTTCGCTTCTCTGATCCAGTCAGGAAATTCGTTCAGCAAGCGATCATAGAGCTGCTCATCTGTGATCGCATCAATGTCCTGAACATGGAAGAAGTTCGCGTTATCGATGAATCTGCCTTCCATCGTGTCAAGGTTTTCCAGCACTTTGAAGTTTGAATCACCGACACCGACAAACTGCCAGAAGATCGGCTTGTCCGAAGATGAGACGACCGGCTTTTTAATGGTGCTCTTGCAGCCGCCGTCATTTATAAACACAATAAATGCGGGATCCTTGCTTGGATTTTCTTTTAAGTATTTGTTCATGACGTCGTACATGACAGGCGGTTCATCGTTGCGGCCGAATTTATGTATGGTGTCGTTTGATAGGATTCTTGCATTGACATAGTCTGCAAAATCTCTTTCTGTTACAGAAGGCAGTCTTGAAAACTCATTGTCATAGACCCACACATCAAGCATGCCGTCATCATCAAATTGGCTTGCTACTGCCAGGATACGTTCCACCACTTTTTGAACGGTGCCATTTTTATACAGATTTCTCATTGAGCCCGATATATCAAGAACAAGTCCGACTCGTGCGACAACTCCGGTCAGCTTCTTTTTTTCAAGAACGATGCCGGCGGTTTTTTTCATTAAGTTAATTGAACTCACAGTATTTATCCCCTTTGCACTCTATTAAACTTCTAATCCGTAATTTCTGCAAAGTGCTGCAAGTCCGCCTGAAAAGCCGCTTCCGATTGCGTTGAACTTCCAGTCCTGGCCATGTTTGTACAATTCGCAGACCACTACAGCTGTTTCAACTGAAAAATCTTCCCCTAAATCATAACGAAGCACTTCTTCTGAATTATCAGCATTCACAACACGCACAAATGCGTTTGATACTTGTCCGAAATTCTGATGGCGGCCATCCGCATCATGAATCGTTACTGTTATTCCAATTTTCTCAACATGAGGAGGCATCAGCGCGAAATCAATGATCATTTGCTCATCATCGCCGTCCCCTTCTCCTGTACGGTTATCTCCAGTATGCTCAACAGCGCCATTCGGACTTTTTAAGTTATTATAAAAAACAAATTCCAAGTCGTTTTGAACCTTGCCGCTTCCATCTGCAAGAAAAGCAGAGGCATCAAGGTCAAAGTCTTTGCCGCCTGAATACTTATTCGTATCCCAGCCAAGCCCAATGATGACTTTCGTTAAACCGGGGTTTGTTTTTGTCAGATCAATCCGCTGTCCTTTTGATAAAGAAATTGACATAATCATCACCTCGTAAAGTATTTTCCAAAAAGGAAGTCTGCTTCCATTGTACTACGAAATCCGCCAAAAAAAGGTTCAAAAAGAAAGATTGTCCGATTTTTTAGAACACATTGAAATCAATGGGAATGTTTGAGACCTGAAAGGGAGTGGAAAAGTTTAAGATAATCATTTAAGGAGGCCAACCATGCAACAGCATAAATTGTACATTAACGGTGAATATATAAACTCTACTTCAGAGGAAACGATCGATGTGGTGAATCCAGCTACGGAAAAAGTCATCTCTAGAATCTTCGCTGGTACAGAAGAGGATGCAAACAAAGCAATTGAGGCAGCATACGAGGCGCAGAAAAAATGGGAGAAAGTCCCCTCTGCTGATAGAGGTAAAATTGTACGCGAGCTGGGCGATAAGCTCAAAGAAAGACGCGAAACGTTCATTGAGCTTTTGAGCGAGGAACAGGGCAAGCCATATGAACAGGCAAGCGGCGAAGTCGATACCGCAATTGACTACTTCTATTATATGTCCGAATGGGCGCGCCGGATTGAAGGAGAAATCATTCCGAGTGACCGCCCAAATGAGAACATTCTGATGTTCAGAAAACCAATCGGAGTAGTAGCAGGAATTGTCCCTTGGAACTTCCCGGTCTTTATTTTGGCAAGAAAAGTGGCAACAGCCCTCATTACTGGCTGTTCGATCGTTTTAAAACCGAGCCAGCAAACACCGAATACGGCAGCTGAATTCACTAAGATTATCGCTGAAATGAAAGACATCCCTGCAGGCGTCTATAATTTCATTACCGGAAAAGGATCAACCATCGGCACAGTGATGGCCTCTCATCCTAAAGTCGGCATTATTACAATGACTGGCAGTGTGAAAGCCGGAACGAAAGTCATGGAAGCTGCAGCTAAAAACATTACGAAAGTCAATCTGGAGCTTGGAGGCAAGGCACCAGCAATTGTAACCAAAAACGCCAATATAGAGACGGCAGTGAAAAGCATCAAAACGTCCCGCATAACGAACTCAGGCCAGGCCTGCACAAATGCTGAGCGAGTATATGTTCATGAGGACATCGCAGAAGAATTCATTGAAAAAATGACCCAGGCGATGAAAGAAACGAAGCTTGGCATGCCTAATGATAAAAATGCTGAAATGGGTCCGCTCGTCAGCCAGGACCGCCTTGATCTTGTGCATGAAATGGTAGAAAAGGCGGTTCAGAGCGGTGCGAAAGTTTTAACTGGAGGTAAAAGAGCAGACATGACCAGCGGGTTCTTTTACGAGCCGACTGTCATTACAAACGTGCAGCAGGATTCAGAAATCATTCAGGAAGAAATTTTCGGACCGGTTCTTCCGATTATGACATTTAAAACGCTTGATGAAGCGATTGAACTTGCCAACGATTCAGATTATGGACTGTCCTCTTCTATTTATACAGACAACGTGCATGAAGCAATGAGAGCAGCCAATGAATTGAAATTCGGCGAAACCTTTATCAACCGTGAAAACTTTGAAGCCATTCAAGGCTATCATGCAGGTCTTCGCAAGTCAGGACTTGGCGGAGCTGACGGAAAACACGGAATCGAAGATTTCACTGTGACACATGCAGTGTATATGCAATATGACGATGAAAAGCAATGACCGGAAAGCGTTCAGACAAATGTCTGAACGCTTTTTTTGATAAATCCCTCTCAAATAGAGCAAATTAAAAAAAGGAGGGATCTGTATGTTATATTCAAAACCGCTTAGAATTCTTTTGCTCATTCTTTCTTGGGGCAGTCTTCTTTTTCTGAAACCTGCTTCTGCGAAACGGTTTTCGCAAGCGGCCATTTTAGTATCGCTGCTTTTAACGGTGGAATCCATGATTGCCATTCCCTACAAATTATGGACAATCAAAGGCGGATTAAAAAGACGTTTATGGGGAGACCTCAGCTTTATTTTCGGCCCTTTTTTTGCAGGTACCCTGTGGATTTTCCAACTTACATTCGGAAAGTTTTGGAAATACATACTGGTAAATATAGTTGTTGATTTTCTAATGGCTTATCCTTTCACCTTTTTGTTTGAAAAAGCGGGCTTGTACCGGCTGAAACGATTGAGCAAGCATCGTTTATTTTCTCTGTCTTTAGTTTTTGCAGCGGTTATATACGGATACCAGATATTTTTGGAAAAGCAATTTTCAAGAAATAGTGAGAAATCATGAACGGCACAGGTCTATTTTCCACAATAACCCAATAGAGATAAATAGGAATGATTGAAAGGGTGATTGGATTGGAAAAAGGAGATAGTACTCAATATGAGCTTGAGAAAAGACTGGAAGAGCTTTCGAAAAAACTTGAGAAATTGGAAGCAAAAAGTACACAGCGCAGTATTTTCGGACCAGACATCTGGGTTCTTATTCCAGTTGCAGCCATTGTGATGTGGGGTCTATCTAATATTTTCAGCTGAAAAAACGAACTGGTTTGGTTGAGAGGTGCAAACCTCTAAATAACGTGATAAAAAACATGTCAATTAGCATACTAATCCGCATAGATTGGTATGCTTTTTTTGTTGATACGTAAGGGTTTACAAACATAAATCAATTTTAGAGATAAACGAGAGTTAATCCACTCTGCTTAAAACTTTCAAATGGACCTTTTTATTTTAAGGCTTTTTCTATTAATTTTTTCATTTCTATATATTCACCTCAACTTAACGTTCAATCGATCTCGATTGTTGAATATAAAATCTTTCATTCTATTCGATTTTCCATATTAAATTTTCAGGTTTGTCCTTTTCAAGAAATGTCAAACGATAAACTTTATGATAATCCTTATCCGCAAACTCCACTTTATGATTCAGCTTCCATTCAAGACTTCCGTAATCACTGAAAAGATTCTGCTCATCCGTGTTTTATTGATAACATTCCCGTTTCTTTTCTTAACTTCCATATAAACATCAATATTCCTTACCTCATGATGACAAATGATGTTACATACGTATTTCTTATTAGGGCTGCTCTTCTTAAGCAGCGGATAAATGTTTTCATAGCCAGTTTTTTTTATAGTGTAATAGATTTCTTCTAAATCAGATAAATCCCAATTCAATTCTTGGGCAGCTTTTTTCATCCCCTCATGAACAATCTCAAGAGTGTGTTCTTTTTTTTCCCTGTCAGAGGTCAAAGCTAAGATCGCTTCAACATTTGTTACAACAAAAACAGGATAGTAATCAAATATGATATGTGCAAACGTATCGATCTGCTCTTTTTGTTTTAGACTCTCTACACAATAAATCTGAATTCCTTTATCTTCTTTTGCGGTTAGTTTTGGCAATAGACGGCTGTATAAAAACGTGATACATCTTGTTTCATGAAAAAAAGTCCAGTTTACATCCTTGTTCTTTGGAACATACAGCTGAATATCTTTGATGCGGGACATAGCTCAAACTCCTTATGTATAAACTAAATTTCCTATTACTTCACTAAAAAAGAGTACTTCTCCTTCTTGATATGATCCATTTTTCAAATCAGACGTTTGTATCTCAAAGATATATAGCCTTCTTCCTTTTCTTCATACTGAAGTTTAAACCCCTTAGCCTCATAAAATGGAATTCCTTTAAGGTTCCCTTTCTGCACCGAAATCCACTGTTCTTTAGCATTAAATTCTTTTTGCTGCTTAGTTATTGCATCAAGTAAAAGAGTGCCAATTCCTTCGTTGCGTCTTTTGGGATTTAGATATAGGGCATAAATTTCTCCTGAAATATCGCTTATCATTCCTCCACCGCCAGCACCAACTACGATGTCATTTTGTATAGCAACGAAGTACCCGCCCCAAGATCTATCTGAAGCTGTAACTTCGTCTAAGATTCTTTCGCAACTGTAATATTCTCTGATCACTTTTTCTAAATATTCTTCTGAGTATATCTCCCCGTATGTTGCCCAGTTAGCCTCTCTACAAACTTCTGAAATTCCTTGGACATCTATAGTGGCTGCTTTGCGAATTTGTACCATCGTTAATTTCTCCATTTCACCATTTCATTTTAGTCTAATTGAAAAATCCTTCAAGCTTGCATATGGGAATTCGCCCTAAAATGCCCCATTTCCTTTTTCACCAATCCTTCCCTTCGGAATAACTGTTATTTCCACTTTAAAATAATTATCCAATATCATGCTTCACATATAAGACAAAAAAACACACCATTTTAGCAGCTAAATGGTGTGTAAATTACTTTGTGATATACTGTTTTGCACCTCTGAATCGAATCCGTTAGGCCGGTTTATTTCTTGTTCCGAATCATGCGGATGATATTCAGAACTACTGCTGCCGCGATCACTATGACTGTCACCACTACGGTTCTCTTAATCGCGACTGGATCTTGATTAACATATATCGCAATGTATGCCCAAATGAATACGAGCGGATAATAGATGTCGTCATTTTTGAATGTAAACCATACTGCAAGGACTGCCCCAACCACCAGCATAATAATCGTCCAAGACAATTCATTCAGTCCTAGGAAGGACTCAATGCCGTTTGTGTAAAAGAAAATGAAGAAATTAACGATTGTCGCAACTGATATCCATCCAAGATAGATTGAAAAAGGTGTGCGCATCAGCCATTTAGGATCCGGTGATGACTGAATTCTCGTATACACTGTAATCAGCGAGATCAGTAAGCCAAGCATGACAAGAAGAGAAGCTGTAAACAATTCATAATGGAAAACAAAAATCCAAAGGCTGTTAAACAGACAGCTGATGAAAAACCAATAGCCGATCTTTTCGTAGATTTTCCGCTCCTGGTCTTTCACAAAAAACTGCCTTACCACCCAGATTCCGAGAAGCAAATAGATCAATCCCCAAATCGAGAAAGCATATGATGCCGGCGTGAACAGCACCGGAATGCTTGCTGACACTTCACCAGTAGTCTGCCCATTAATCGGCAGCGCATTTGCCAGATAATTAACCGCGATGACGAGAATGTACCCAATAACATTAATAAGGGCTAAAACAGAAAAACGCTTCATGATGATCTCCTCCCTTTCCCCTCTAGTTTATTTTGCTTGTCTTTTTTTAATACCCTTTTAAAAGCCGAATAAAAAAAATTGAGCACATCGACAAGAAAAGCGGAACCGCCTGGTTAGCGCAGGCAGACAGATAAGGATCCGCCAGTAAAGGCGCTTTTTGCCAATACTTTCGGATCCGTTCTGGCCGAGGAGTTAGGCGGTGGAGCTGGACACCACAAAAAGCGGAACCCCCCTCCCTGGTCAGAGACTCCGAGTTCAATCACCATTTTGCGAGTTGGAACAAGGTTTCCGCGAATAGGCAGCCAGCAATGGGTATTTTAATTGGGTTCAATTGTATCCGAAGATTTTACTTTCCAGACCCGGAAAATTACTTGCTGAAAAGCTCTTTTTACTAGCCGGAATGAAATAAATACTTGCCGTTTTCAATGAAATACCATCCTTTTTCTAATTCCCTCCTAAAAAAACGCAGGAATCCGTAATCCCTGCGAAAATCTCCATTATTTAGTTTTATAAAAGAAGCGTGAAAGCCCAATGCCGACGGTTCCGAGTGCAATAAACAAAATAGCCCGCAGGACAATCGAGAGGGAAACAAGATCAAGGAGAACCAGCTTGGATAACGTGAGAAACAGCAGCCCGATTCCTAGAATCCGCACTTTTCGATGGTTTTTCAGGACGCCATAGACGACACAGAGGACCGCATATAATGCCCAAATTCCTGTAACGGACATCATTCTGATTTCAAATGACATATTTGAAGCAGCTGCGAGAACGAGCATGGTCGCAAAAATAAACGTTGTAATTACGAGACCTGCAAACAAGACGGCATTCAGAAACCGGACATCACTTTCCTTGAATTCATGACCGTATTTTCGAAGCATAAGCTTCAATGCGATCAATGATGCAACAATACTCATCCAAACGGCTGTTTCATAGGACCATACATGATCAATCACCTTAGTGCAGCTCGCTAAAAGACCAATTACATAGACAATCAAACCAATATATTTTTGAATGTTCCCTTTCACTGCGAATCCCACATATAACGCAACGAGTCCATGCAGCAGAAGCAAAAGACTAATTTGGTCTTGGCCTGTTACTTCTACTATATAAATGCCTGCAGCATAGGTCGCGATCGGTGCAAATATATCCAGTTTCTCTGTTTCCGTCTTTTTCAAAAAAAGCCAGGCGGCAACCGCAGCATACACAGCAAACGAAGCGCCTATGAATCCCAGATATACGGTCTCATCTGCAAGAGCCTGAAACCAAAAATGAGTGAGAACAAAGCTGATCAGCACCAATGTTTTTTGCTGCAGCTGATAAAACGATTGGATAAAGTAAGTCATCACAAGCCCTGCATGCTGAAAAAGAATCGCTGTTAAGATCAGGGGGCTGTTCTCTCCAGGAGCAAAAGCAGCAAACACAAACAGCGCCGCATGAAGCAGGAAAAAGGAAGAAAAGTATAGAACAATGTATTTTTTCTTCATTGCATACACCAAAAGCCCTGCGTAAAACAAAAATTCATATGCGACAAATAAAAGAGCATTGTTTGATTCGCTTTCCACTAAAAACGGCACTAAAAATCCGGCAATCCCCGCTAAAACGGCAACCGGCTGGGAACGATGCCTGTGAGAAAGAAACATGCCGGCACTTACCCAAATCACATTCAAAGCAAAGGCAAGCGCTGAAGGCATCAAGCCGTATAATACATTTGCCGAAAATGTGGATAAGATAAAAATGACAATCGCTCCGCCAAGCAGAACTTGCCCAAGCGCCGCCCTTCCCTTCTTAATCTGCCATTCACCGCACGCTATCAGAGCAGCAGAACTCAAAAAGCCAAGAATGCATTTCACTGTATCTGTAATAAAACCTTCATCTGATGCGGCCTTAAACGCCCATAATACCCCAAGCAGCAAGACCAGAATAAATACTCGCGGAAGCCAGACTTGTCCAATCACCCGCTCCCAGTCAACCGGTTCTGCCTTTATTTTTGCGGCAGCCGGCCTTTGTTCTGTTAATACCGGCTCAGGAGGCTGATAAACAGTTTTCGCAGCGCCGGGTTTTCCTTTTATGCGATTCAGTTCAGCTCGAAGTTCACTTACTTCATGCTGCAAATGCCTTATTTGCGTTTCCATTTCATCTAGTTTTCTTTCTAGATTCATATGCCACCTCTTCTCTCTTCCTGAGATACATTATATGGCAAAAAATAGGGAATGAATAGTTCTTTGATTTCCCCATTTTGTTATCATCGATTGTCACTTTTTTTCATATACCTTAATCATTACGAATAAAGGAGACGGTAAAGTGAAAGGACAAGTTCGGCTGCTTCCTCATAAGTACGGACCCATTGTGAAAAATGTAAAGGCAAACTCTGAAGGTGTTGCGATGATTCAAGCTCCAAAGATTTGGGAACAAGGCATTAAAGGGAAAGGAATCACAATTGCAGTACTTGATACCGGATGTGATGTGAATCATCCTGACCTGCGGGGAAATATTGCCGGCGGGCGGAATTTCACCACTGACGATAACGGAAACCCTAACAGCCTGACAGATTACCACGGCCACGGCACACATGTATCGGGCACCATTGCGGCGGCAAGGTATGTGGGAGTTGCGCCTCAGGCAAAGATACTTGTAGTAAAAGTGCTCGCGGGTGAAACGGGCAGCGGAGAATATGCGTGGATTACAAACGGCATCTTATATGCCATTGAACAAAAAGTGGATGTGATCTCCATGTCGCTTGGCGGACCTTCGGATCACTCTGAAATGCGAAAAGCTGTCAAAAAAGCGGTTGCCAATCAAATCGCAGTCGTTTGTGCTGCAGGAAATGAAGGGGATAATGACAGCAGAACAGCCGAGTTTTCATATCCCGGATCCTATAACGAAGTCATTTCGGTCGGATCAATCGGCTTCGGTAAAACTTCGTCGCCATTCTCAAACTCTAATAACGAAGTTGACCTCGTGGCACCTGGAGAAAAAATTGTCTCAACCATCCCGGGAGGAGAATATGCGGCATTCACCGGTACCTCGATGTCAACGCCGCATGTTGCTGGTGCCATCGCATTAATAAAACAGCTTGAACAACAGGAATTTGACCGCAAATTTACAGAGGCGGAAGTGTATGCGCAATTAATCAAGCGGACCATCCCCCAGGGAAATCCGAAAACGCAGGAAGGCAATGGCCTGCTTTATTTAACTGCACCGGACTTGCTGAGAGAAAGTGTTGAAGAGAACAGCCTGATTGAAGAATAAAGTGAAAGCCATCACCTGAATGATAGTGATGGCTTTTTTGTTTATCTCAGGAGAAAATTCCCAGAGCTGGTCTGTGATTTTATCGTATATTTTCCTGAACCCGATTTTTCCTAACATCGCAGTTCCCAACCCCAATAGACCCAAGGATAAAAACAACTAATTTTCCTCAATCAAAATCATCACAAACAAGACTTTAAAAGTATCCAAGCAGCGAATGCGCCAAGAATGGTCAGCCATAAACCCTTGGATTTCATCAAATTATTTTTCCATTGTTATAAATATCAGAAGATCATTTACGAAAACTGACTGCCGGACAACTCATACAAACTGATTATTCCTCCGAAACTTCTCCATCAGACCTCTCGCGTATGAATTGGCTTTTTCCATATTGCCTTGTTCCATGTGAAAATCAAATAACTTTAACCCGTAATGTTCAGTTGGCAGGACGTATCCCATTTTTTTGAAGTATGGAAAAGCTTCTGCCTCCAAGTATTCGTAATAGCCTTCAACATTCCCTTTTATGTTCAGGTAATGAAGGGTGAAGAAATGATAGAAGGTTGGATTTTTTCCGTTTTCCGATAGGTGAAGTCCTTTTTCAACTAAAGAAAGCAGTTCCTCTTTCGTGGTCTCCCCCTCTTTTGTCAGTGAATTTATGTAACCTTCTAAAGAGCCCAAAAAATTGGGATCATGGTCTTCCCGGAAGCTGAGGGATTTTTTGTAATATTCGCCTGCAGATTTGAATTGCCCCTTCCGAAGCTGTGAGTATGCGTAATTGTGATGGAGCAGGGCGCGCTGGTGCTCTAGTCCATAGTCTTCTGCCATGTCGATTAATCGTTCATATTCCCTGTTATCAAAGCCTGTGTCCTCCGATTGTTCGAGTTGAATGAGCATAAGCATCTCTGATTCAATTATTCTTGAAAAACTGCGTTTCTCCATAAAGAACTGCAAGGCCTTGTTAGCATAAAAATAGGCTAGTACATTGGAATGGATTGAATGATAGGCTACAGCTAAATCGTAAAAGTACTCTGGGTTTGCGTAATCGGATAACCTGATTTCCTTCAGCAGAGAGATTGCCTTGAAAAAATCATGGTTCTCCCTCATGTAATAGATTCCTTTAATATGCATGAACATGTTGTGTTCATATGGAGATAATTCAGTCCATGTATCCATTTCATCTATTAATTTTTTTGCCTGGAGAAAGTCTGAGGCTGACAAGTAATACCTTGTAAGGATGAGTGTATAAGTGCGGTGAAAATCCTGTATCCGCAATAAGTGGATGTCATCCAGCTGTTTTTTAATTCCATCAGATTTTGTTTGGATTTTTTTAATGATGGACTCATGCCATTCTTTAAGGAGCGCTTCAATTCTATGATAGTTTTCAATTTCATTTTTCATAGTAATCCCCAGTCTCTCAGATAACAATTGAATTGTTTCTTTTGAGACCTCCGTAAGCCCTCGTTCTATTTTACTAATATGAGTAGCTGAACAAATCGCTTCTCCTAAATCTTTTTGTTTGATTTGCTTAAACTCCCGGTAAAATTTGATAATTTTCCCCTCCAGCATCCAAATACCCCCAATTGCAATTGCTGCAGTTTTAATTCTCCCTATTATAACCCCAATTAGAAAGGCTGTGATGGCTCCTTTTTCTTGTTTTCCCTCAAAAAAGAGGTCTTTTGATGCGGTATTAAAGATGCATTTAGGTAAATAGACTTGCATAAAAACCCCAATAGCCTCCCTTAACAAAGAAGACTAGAATTTAAATAGTACTACTATTTAGAATCGTTTTTCTATTTCATCAGGAAGAGGTTAGAGATTATGAAAGTAAAATCCATCGGAAAAAAGGTTGCCGTGCTTGCCCTTTCGGCAGGACTGCTCGCATCCCCATTTAACACATACTCTGCACCCGTTAAGGCAGAGGCTTGGAAAGCGGAGGACATTCTGTCTACGTTAACAGCAGAGCAAAGATTGGCTTTAAAACAGCTGGAGCTGAACGATCAGACCGGTCTTCAGGGATTTCAGCCAGCTGAACTGTTAACGGATGAAGAAGTCTCCGTCATTGTCCAGTTCCATTCAAAGCCAAGTAAAGTAGCAGTCTTAGAAGCCGAAGTGAAGGGCAAAAAGCTGACGAAAGAAAACGCACAGGCACAGGTTGAAAAAGAACACAAAACGTTTAAGGACGACGTGCAGAAGCATATCTCCCCTGTAAATGGAAAGAAAGCTTCTCCTAAAATTACCCGTACTTATAAAACGGCGTTCAACGGAGTCGCCATGAAGCTTCCTGCAAGTCAAGTAGAGGAACTGACGAAATCAGCGGCAGTGAAAGCTGTTTTTAAAAATCAAACATATACAGTTGATCCTATTCAAAATGATCTTCCTCAAGACGTGGAAAGAGAGATTACGACTTCAGTAGAAAGTCTTCCATTCTTAAAGGTTGATAAGCTTCATGACGAAGGCATCACAGGAGAAGGCATTAAAGTTGGAGTTCTTGATACAGGGATCGATTACAATCACCCTGATTTAAAAGATGCCTACAAAGGCGGGTATGATTTTGTAGACAATGATGCCGATCCAATGGAAGCAACGTATGAAGACTGGAAGAATTCCAAACAGCCTGAATTCCAAGGCAGCAGCACCTACTATACGTCACATGGCACGCATGTTTCAGGAACGATCGCCGGTCAGAATGCAAATGACAGTGAGGTATCTGTAAAAGGAGTAGCTCCTGATTCAGACCTCTATTCCTACAGGGTGCTGGGTCCATACGGAAGCGGAACAACTGAGGCCGTTCTTGCGGGGATTGATCAAGCTGTACAGGATGGCATGGATGTAATCAATCTATCTTTGGGTGCACCTGTAAATGACCCTTACTATCCAACAAGCACAGCCCTTAACTATGCAGTCCTTAATGGTGTAACAGCGGTCGTATCTGCAGGCAACAACGGTCCAAATGATTTTACCCTCGGCTCACCAGGAACAGCTGCACTTGCTTTAACAGTTGGAGCGAGCGATGTCCCTGTTTCTCAAACCCTTTTCACAGGAAAAACGGCTGATGGATGGACTTCAGAGATTGTAAGCATGGCAAGAGGTTTTGCAGATCAGTTTGCGAGTTTAGAAGACGCATCTCTTGAGTTAGCGGATGTGGGACTTGGAGGTGCACAAGATTACAAGAATAAGAATGTTCAGGGGAAAATTGCATTTGTACAGCGCGGCGGAGCCACATTGAATGACAAAGTGAAACTGGCGAAACTAAATGGCGCAAAAGCTGTCATTATGTACAACAATGCAGATGGCCATATTGGCTTTAACCTAGGAGAATCAACAGATTTCGTACCGGCTTTTTCCATGACAAAAGCTGATGGAGAAAAACTTAAAGCTGCTATCACAGCCGGAAAAACAGCCTATACGTTCACTAATTTAAAAGAGACTTTTACAAAAGGCGATATGCTGGCAGACTTCAGCTCCAGAGGCCCAGTTACGAAAAACTATGAAATGAAGCCGGAAATAGTGGCTCCTGGAGTGAGCGTGCTCTCAACCTACCCTGCTTATAAAGAGAATCCGGAAGAGTACAAATACGCCTATGCAAGACTTTCCGGAACGTCCATGGCTTCACCGTTTACTGCAGGAGCTGCAGCGCTTCTTTTAGGCGAAAATCCAGATTTAGAGCCGGCTGAAATTAAGACCATCTTAATGAATTCCGCTGATCCGCTCTCTGAAAACTACAGCGTATTTGAAGTTGGCGCCGGTAGAATTGATCCATACCAGGCTCTGCACAGTCAGACAAAAATTCAGGTAAATGATGAAACGCTTCTTCCTGAAGGAGAAGATTTAGTAACGATAAAGAATCAAACTGGCGGTCTGAGCTTTGATAATCAAGTCGTGATGGAAGGCGAATCGGTTCGCGTAAAGAAGAGCCTGGACATCACACTTGGCAGCGAAAAGAAAAAGACATTTGACGTACAAATTACAGAAAACGTTCAGGATAAAACGAATAGTCTTAAAGAAAACGGTGTAACCGTCCATGCAGACAAAGAGATCTCTGTTACTAAAAGGAAGAAAGTCAACATTACGCTGACGATGCCTAAAACAGCGAAAGAAGGGATTTATGAAGGCTACCTTCTTCTTACAAATAAGAACGACAAAAATGAATCATACCGTTTGCCGTTCAGTGTAAAAAAATCGGAAGAAGGGTTTAACAATCTTGATTTGCTGACACCATCCATTACAACGCCGTTTTTCAATCACGCCTATGACGGCTACCGGATTTCAACCGCAATGGTCCAGTTCAGTACAAGCTCTCCTATCGATTCGATGGATATTATTTTACAGGATGCAAAAACGGGAACTGATTTAGGATTGATTGGAACACTTGATATGACAGCAGCGCTCGATGATACATCTTACTTTTTAAATGCATTCAATGGCTCGTATTATGCTTTTACCGGCGATAAGAAACAGCCGGTATCAGAAGAGTCTTCCATCGCTCAGCCTGGCCACTATAAAATGAAGTTCGTCTATACCCTGCCATCAGGCAAATCGAAAACCATTGATCATGATCTGTTCATCGATATTGATGCGCCATCAGTCAAAAGCTCTCTGGACGGTGATTCACCTTTCATTGAATATCAACCAGGACAGGCAACGTATCCTTTTCAACTGGAGATTACAGATGAAAATGTGCAAAACATGCAAAATGCAGGCATAGACATAGATCAATCGTCGAACTTTATGGTTTACACCTACGGCTTCCCTTTTCCTAACGGTCCAGTTTATATGGATTCTAAAGGAAAGCTTGTGGATGAAGTTGCTATGGACGAAAATGCAAAATCCCTTTCATTTAATGTCATCGGCTATGACAAAGCCGGAAACCAGGCGAAATGGAAAGAGTATTTCTTCGTGAAGGAAGGCACTCCAAATACCTATGCCAAACATAAAACCGAGGTTGCCCGGTCAGGAGACATCTTAACAGCCTCCCTTGTCCTTGATAATCTTGAAGGTGTGAAAGAAGCCGTTTGGACATTTGGCAAGAAGAATACAATTAAGCATGTGGATCTTCTTGAGGCAACCTTAACAGATGAATTATCTGGAAAAGCCACTTTGAATGTCAGCGGCGATCAAGTGAAAGTAACCTTCAATGAAGAAATGAAATTTGATCAAAAATCCATTGTGGATGTAAAAGTAAAAGTTCAGGATGAGATCTTTTATCCGATAGGCTACATTGATCCGACCGCAAAAATCACTGATGCTGATAATAAAACGGCAGAATTATTGCATGGCGGCAGCCGTTTCAATTTAAAACCATCTTTTAATCGTGTTCAGGGATATCTTTCTCCAGAAGGATATTATGTTGACAACGGATCAGGCGGTTTTACCGGGAACAGAGACTGGTCAAAAGTCGGCGCTTCTGTCAAATTGACCAATTCATCAGGAAACGTTTTTGATGCATCAAACTTATTCGATGGCAACGCACGTTTCACAATGGAAAAACTTCCATTAAGCAAGGATCCATATACATTTGAAGTAAAGGTTCCTGGACACTTTATGACTGTAAGTAAAGAACTGATCGGTTTTGAATACAAAGGAGTTCTTTACGGAAAATCCGCTTCTGTACACTCAGCACTGACTGCGGGCGATGTGAACCAGGATAACGTGATTGATGTGCTTGATGCCATTGCCATTCAGGAAGCATGGAACACAAATAACCGCGCAGCAGATATTGATTTCAGCGGAACAGTAGATTCAAAAGACATCAGCTATGTTAAAAAGAATTACCTTCTTCAAAACAAAGATGTCGAAAACGTTCCAGCACCAACTAAAACCAAAGATGGCAAAACACTTGAATCTATTCTGAAAGAACTTGGGGTAAATTAAGAAATCATGAAAACGCTTAGGAACGTCCTAAGCGTTTTTTACATAATTACCTTTTCTTTTTATGAAACCCGTCAAATAATAGACCTGTTTGATAAGAAGAACAACAATCACTGTGCCAAATGTAAAAATAGCGTCTGCCTCAGGATCTCCCCTGCCTATAAATCCAGAACCGAAAAGCAGAAAATTAGGCTGCTTGTCATGAAAGTCAGTAAGAAAATACATCATATACCTCCCCAATTACAGCTCCCCTGTTAGCATTCCAAAGTTTCCTGCAAACATAAAAAAACCCCCAGGTTTCCCTAGGGATTCTCATTAATCTATTTCGTTAATAGCTGCAAAATCATCTCTGCATCCTTTTCTTCCACGTTCATTTCAACGGCAAGCTTTACAGGATTTTCGGCGAGAGCAGGACTTTTTTTGAGAGCAGCAAGCGCCTGATAGCAAAGGCTGATCGGCGTTTTTTCAATGCGGGTGCTGATAATTCTGCATACTCCGCTCTTTTTAGTCTTAATAGCCCCGAAATGCTCGAGCTGATCGAGCTTTTGCATGGCGGAACGCTTTGAAACGCCAAGTTCATCTGAAAGTTCGCTGATTTGATAGTTCACATTACCATCCGCATCTCGTTTGACAAGCAAATAGCCTAATAGTTTTGAATAGATTCTTGATAGATTTACTAATGCTCTGTCATTTATGTTCATATACCTGCCACCTAATCCAATCTGTTACAAATAAGTATACATATTGTCTTAGTGCGAATGTTTCATATCATCGTTTTGTAATATAGTTTTCATTGTTTTGTTATAAATTTGTGAGTTTTTAGGAGAAAAAAGAACGTTATTTGAAGCCAATGACCTAAAAAGCGCAGAAATTTCAGTAAAATCTGAAATTAATGATTGAAGAAATGTAAAGTTGAGTTATAATTTAATGAATAAAAGCATAAAAGCGTAAAAGCACAATCACTAACGGGGGGGCATTACTATGAACTGGAAAACAAAGCTTGGCATGAGTGCTGCAATCTCAGCAATGTTAATCTCAGCGGGATGCGGCAGCAAAGATACGGCTGGCAGTGCAGGAAGTGAAAAGACTTATCAAGTCGGGGTTACTCAAATTGTAGAGCATCCTTCTCTGGATGCTGCATTGGAAGGATTTAAGAAAGCACTTGATGAAAAAGGACTGAAGGTTGATTATGATGTTCAGATTGCAGGCGGCGATCAAAACAACAGCCAGACGATTGCAAGCAATTTTGTCGGAGATGACGTTGACCTTATTTTCGCAAACTCAACGCCAAGTGCTCTAAGCGCACTGAATGCAACAAAAGATATACCAATCGTCTTCACATCCGTAACGGATCCAATTGGAGCCGGACTGGTTAAAAGCTTTGAAGAGCCGGGAGCAAATATCACCGGTACAACCGATACTCATCCAGAAGCGATTCCAAGCACGGTTAAATTTATCGATGAAAACGTCGAAGGCAATAAAATCGGGATGATTTACAATTCAGGCGAACAAAATTCAGCAGCTCAAATCGATCTTGTTAAAAAAGCGATTAAAGGTACTGATTTAGAAATCGTTGAGTCATCTGTCTCCACTTCTGCTGAAGTCAAACAAGCGGCTGAAGCTCTTGTCGGAAAAGTGGATTCCTTCTATATCATTACTGACAATACGGTCGTTTCGGCATTAGAATCTGTTATCTCTGTAGCAGGCGCTGAAGATATTCCTCTGTTTGTCGGAGAGCTTGATTCAGTAGCACGCGGAGGATTTGCCGCATATGGATTTGATTACAGCGACATCGGCTATGAAGCAGGATTAAAAGCAGCCGAAATTTTAACCGGCGATAAAGAAGCAAACGAAATACCGGTTGATTTCCCGCAAAAGCTTAAACTTCAAATCAGCAAAAAAGCAGCTGAAGCAATGAATGTTGAAATTAATGAAGATTGGGAAGATGCAGAGATTATCGACTAAGGAGGACCCATCATGTTTACTGCTCTTTTCTCGTCCGTTGAATCCGGACTGATCTATGCCATTATGGCGCTCGGTGTTTATCTTTCATTTCGAATATTGGATTTTCCAGACTTAACGGTGGACGGAAGCTTTGTAACCGGAGCTGCCGTCTGTGCGGCGATGATCGTAAACGGCATAAACCCTTTCATTGCAACGCTCGCAGCCCTGCTTGCAGGGTTTGCGGCAGGCTGTCTGACAGGCATCCTTCATACGAAAGGAAACATCAATCCGCTGCTCGCCGGTATCTTAATGATGATTGCCCTCTATTCTATCAACTTGCGGATCATGGGGCAGTCAAATGTCCCTCTTCTTCAAGAAAGCACGGTCTTTACCGCTTTGCTTGACGGCTGGAATAGCCTGGGACTTGACTCTTTTATGCAATCATTCTTTTTTTCTATCGGTCTTGAAAACTTTATTCCAAAAACGTGGTCGATATTGATCGCGATGCTGATTCTTATTGTCTTCATTAAGTTTGTCTTGGATTATTTCCTGAAGACAGAAGTCGGCATCGCCATCCGTGCAGTCGGCGATAACGAAAAGATGATCGCAAGCTTTTCTGCTAATACAGATATGATGAAAATTATCGGTCTTGGCTTATCAAATGCGCTAGTCGCTTTTTCAGGAGCATTCATTGCCCAGTATTCAGGATTCAGCGATGTCGGCATGGGAATCGGGATGATTATTATCGGTCTTGCTTCCGTGATTATCGGAGAAGCACTTGTTGGGACGAAAACGATTATCCGGGCAACACTCGCGGTCATTATCGGAGCGATTATCTACAGAATGATTATTGCACTTGCGCTCAGAGCCGATTTTCTTGAAACAGGCGACATGAAAATGATTACCGCAGGCATTGTCATTGCAGCGCTGGTTGTTCCGCAGCTGCTCGCTAAGCGAAAGCGCAAAAATAGCCTGCATCGAAAGAGAGGTGTCAAAATTGCTTGAATTGAAGCAGATTCAAAAAGTATTTAATGAAGGCTCGCCTGATGAAAAAAAGGCTTTAAACGGCCTCTCTCTTTCTCTTCATAAAGGTGACTTTGTCACTGTCATCGGAAGCAACGGTGCAGGAAAATCGACTCTTTTGAACGTCATTTCAGGCAGAATCTTTCCTGATGAAGGAGATGTAGCCATAAACGGTAAAAACGTCAGCTTCGTCCGCGAACATAAACGCGCGAAGTATATCGGGCGTGTGTTCCAGGATCCCATGGCAGGAACTTCCCCCGCTTTGACCATTGAAGAAAACCTGGCCATAGCATACTCCCGCGTGAAAAAACGATCATTGCGCCCCGGTGTTACAGCTAAACGGAGAGAATATTTTAAAGAACAGCTTGCCTCCCTTGGCCTGCGCCTTGAAGACAGGCTGTCCGCAAAAGTAGGGCTGCTGTCCGGCGGAGAAAGGCAGGCCCTCTCCCTGCTGATGGCGACGTTTACTGATCCTGATATCCTTCTGCTGGATGAGCATACAGCTGCCCTCGATCCGGCACGTGCCGAACTGATTACACAACTTACAAAAAAGCTGGTTACAAACGGCAGCCTGACTACCTTGATGATTACTCACAATATGCAGCAGGCAGTTGATCTTGGCAATCGCCTGATCATGATGGACGGCGGCCGCATCATCTTTGAAGCAGAAGGCGAACAGAAGAAAAAACTGACCGTAGCAGCACTCTTAAATGAGTTTTCGAAAATTAAAGGAAATGGATCACTTTCTGATAAAGTGATGCTTAGCTAGAAAGCGGAACCTGCCGCTCATCACCTTATCCTTTCCTATCATTCTAGAAAATTTCAGGATTAGCTTTCCTCCTTTAGTGGTAAATGCTTACTAAACCCACTAAAGGAGATGGACCAAGATGGAACAAGAAAAACGCACCTATTTTGTTGATATTGCGAGCGGAGAAATCCTGGAAAACCCGGTTGAATCAAGTCCCCGCTTTAAAATTTTTGCCAATCAATCCGAGCTGAATGAATTGAAATCGCATTACAGCGATAACAGCGCTGCGGATTTTCAAACGTTCCAGCGCGCACAGGTTCCATTTCGCGAATATCACCATGACGCAGAAAACAAAGAGTATGATGATTCCATGAGAAAAATTTATGCCATGATCTACATGCTTGGAGATGCAGAGGCAAGACGCCATATTGAAGAGAACGGCCTATTAAAAGACAATCATTCCAACAACCCGGATGAAGTGGAAAACTTCAAATAAGCAAAAGGTCCATTGCTCCCAGGCAATGGACCTTTTCTTTGTTCAGCTGATCGCTTCAAGCTGTTCATATAACCATTCGATCTGCTTTTCTTTTTCTTCCTTCAATCTGTTCAGCTCCATCAGCTGCAGAAGATCGGACAGCGAAAGCATCTGTTCTTCAAGACGGAACAATTCGGTTTCATGCTGTTCAATCTGTCTTTCAATTTCTGATGGTGCTGCTCCCTTCTTCACTGCGTTTGATTTTTTCGGTTCAGGTTTTGAGACCATTTTCGCCGGCACTTCCTTTTCATCCAAAAGACCTCTCATCTTTTCCCTGGCCCATGAGTAATTCCCGTCAAAGGCATGCAGCTGTTTGTCATAAAGCCAGAGTGTTTTGGTGAAAAGTTTATTGAGAAAATACCTGTCATGGGAAACAGCGAGGATGGTGCCTTCAAATTGTTCAATCGCTTCCTCGAGCACTTCCCTTGAATCAATATCCAAATGATTGGTCGGTTCATCCAGAATGAGAAAATTAAGATCCTTCTGCATCAGCTTAGCAAGCTGAATCCTCATTCTCTCTCCCCCGCTCGTATTTTTCATTTTTTTAAACACCGCAGGCCCGTAAAATAAGAATTTCGCTAAAATATGACGGGCGTCATCTTCTGCCACAGACAAATCTTCTCTGAAATAATCAATGATTGTGACCTCTGAATCTGGAAGAGAAAGCTGCTGTGAAAGATAGCCGATTTTCACACTGCTGCCGATCCGTACTCCTGCAGCATCAGGTTCATGCTCTCCCATGACAAGCTTCAGCAGCGTTGACTTGCCCGAACCATTTTCCCCGACAATTGCCGCCCTTTCCTTATAGGTAAGCTGCAGGCTGACATTTCCAAACACCTGTCTATTTCCAAAAGTTTTTGTGACATTTTCTAATGTCAGCACTTTTTTGCCGCTCCGGTCCGTTCCGTCAAAATGAAGATCCATTTTCCTGTGGTTTAAAATCGGCTTTTTTACTTTCTCCATTCTCTCAAGTGCACGCTCCATATTCCTCGCACGTTTATGAAGCCCCTCATTCGGAGGATTTGCCTGATTAGCCCATTCTCTAAGCCTTTTAATGGCTTCCCGCATTTTTTTTATCTTTTTTTGCTGATCCTGGTAAGCCTGAAATTCAGCCATCAGCCTCTTCTGTTTTTCCGCAATAAAACCGGAATAATTGTGATGGTAGACCGTGACCTCCCCCTCTTCTAAGTCGATGATTTTTGCAGCCACTTCATCTAAAAAGGTTCGGTCATGGGAAATGACAACAACCGTCCCTTTATATTCTTTTAAAAAGCCTTCAAGCCATTCTACAGCCGCGATATCAAGGTGATTAGTCGGCTCATCCAGCAATAGGATCTGCGGTGCCTGAAGCAGCATCAAACCAAGGGAAACCTTTGTTTTCTCTCCGCCGCTGATGTGGTCGAAATCAGCGTTCAGAAGCGGCTGCAGCTGCAATCCATTTGCAACGGCGCTGATTTTAGCATCCATCTCATACCCGCCCAGATTTTCATACTTTTCCTGGCAAATGCCATATCGTGCAATGGCTTTTTCCAATTTGTCGGGATCCTCTGTTTCGGACATTTCCTTTTCCAGCTGTGCAAGCTCGTTCGATAGTTGATGTAATTCGGCAAACGCCTGTCTCAGAACCTCGTCAACCGTTGTTCCTGCAGGGAACATCGGAATTTGGGCAAGATATCCGACCTTCATTCCTTTTCT
Source organism: Peribacillus frigoritolerans (assembly GCF_004358755.1). Lineage (GTDB taxonomy): Bacteria > Bacillota > Bacilli > Bacillales > Bacillaceae > Bacillus_P. The sequence goes on from NZ_SMZY01000002.1 coordinate 487,426, forward strand.
GATTGAAATCGTTCCTGCGTCAGGCTGCTCAATTCCTGACAAACATTTAAACAAAGTAGTTTTTCCCGTCCCATTTCTTCCCACAAATCCGATTTTTTCATTCTCATTTATTTCGAAGGATAAATTTTCAAAAATATGCTGGCTTCCATATGATTTAGATAATTGGTGTACTGAACAGATTGTCATTTGTAACATCTCCTTTAAAGATATAAAAAAGACCAGAAAGAAGCAGTTTCCTGCTTATCCTGGTCAATCGAAAAGCGGAACCGCCTTGCTCAGCGCAGATAAGGATCCGACAGAAATGTCCTTTGACTTTTCTTACGGAACCGTTTTGACCGAGGAGTTAGACGGTGCAGCTAGACAATATTGACATAAAAAAACGGAGAGCCAATAAGCTCTCCGCATCATTTTAGATTAATGGATAAGAGAATCTTCTTAACGTTTGACCTGTGCCTATGCAATTAGTAAAAAAGGGCATACGTATCCCGTTGATTACAATTGCATGAAAAATTGCACGACATAAATAAAGGTATGACAACTCTTTACCGTGCGACACTTTCAAACTCATCATCTCTTATCCACCTCCGTTCCATTAGTTATTTATAGTATAACCGATGACTGTCGAAATTATCAATTAATTATTTCACATACATTCATTTGAATTTTATGGAAAACATAAAACGAGGAAAGGTAACGTTTACTTTAGTTAAATACTGGATAACTATTAAATAAAGGAGGGATTCATTTGAAGAATCAAAACTCAAAATTGCCTCAGTTTCCAGAGCCTTATTGGAGAGATACCGCCAAGCTGCCGTCTTATCCGAAGCTCTCCAAGCATTTAAATGTGGATGTGGCGATTGTCGGAGGCGGTATAACCGGGATTACTGCTGCCTATTTACTTGCAAAAGAGGGAAAGTCGGTGGCGCTGCTCGATTCGGATGTATTGATAAATGGGACAACCGGCCATACAACCGCAAAAATAACGGTCCAGCACGACATCATATATGACGAACTTATTCAGCACTTTGGCGCAGACGGAGCAAAGCATTACTACGAAGCTAATAAAAGCGGCCTTGACTTCATTCGAAAAACGGTTGAAGAAAAGAAGATTGACTGCGGGTTTTCTGATGAAGACGCGATTCTTTATGCCGTTTCCGATGACTCATTGAAAAAACTGCATAAAGAAAAAGAAGCCTATGATACTCTTGGCATTCCGTATGAATACACAAATACAATTCCGCTTGAGATTGAGGTCCAGGGCGCGCTGATCGTAAAACATCAAGCTCAGTTTCATCCATTGAAATACTTACATACCCTGCTTCAGGAAATGTCCCAGTCTGGTGTTCAAATTTTTGAAAACACAGCGATCATTGATGTAAAAGGAACTGAAGAAGAACCGAAGCTGATCACGAATGAAGGGTTTGAAATTATCTGTCAGCATGTCATTGCGGCATCGCATTTTCCTTTTTTTGATGGGAATGGATTTTATTTTGCAAGAATGTATGCAGAGCGTTCGTACGTACTAAGTGCTAAAACGGAGAAGCCTTATCCGGGAGGCATGTATTTAAGTGTGGATGAACCTAAACGGTCTCTCCGTTCAGCCGGAAGCCGAGAAGAAAAACTTGTCATCATCGGCGGAGAAGGTCATAAAGCCGGACAAGTAAAAGATACACATAAGCTTTATGAAAAGCTTGAAACATTTGGTGAAGAAGTTTTCGGCTTAAGTGACATCACACATAGATGGTCGGCACAGGATTTATACACTCTGGATAAGGTGCCGTACATCGGAAACCTTACTTCAAGCCACAAGAACATGTATACAGCTACAGGCTTTCATAAATGGGGCATGACAAACGGAACCTTTGCAGCCCTTATGCTGAGAGACCTGATTGTCAAAAAAGAATCCCGCTACCTTGATCTCTTTACACCTTCCCGCTTTCAATCCGATCCGAGTGTAAAAGAGTTTCTAAAGCAAAATGCGGACGTAGCCAAGCATTTAATCTCAGGCAAGCTCAAGCGTCCGTCCAAAAAGCCTGAAGATCTAAAAACAAACGAAGGCTGTGCCGTCATGTTTCAGGGAAAAAAGGCTGGTGCCTATAAAGATGAGCATGGCGTCCTTCACCTCGTTGATACAACCTGCACTCATTTAGGCTGCGAAACGGAGTGGAACAGCGGCGATCGAACGTGGGATTGTCCATGTCACGGCTCAAGGTTTTCTTACAGCGGAGAAGTGATTGAGGGTCCTGCAGATAAGCCATTGAAAGTGCTTGATGCTGGATCTGAATAGAATTAATCATTCTCTAAAATGAAGCAGACAGGAAAAACAACTGTTTTTCCTGTCTGCTTTTTTCTGTGAAAATAATTAGTGGCGGCTGCCCAGTAATGTTACCACTTTTAAAGATTTAAAGCATAAAAAATGGCATCATGCCCCTTAGTGATGCCACTTTTAACCGTTCAATGCATTAAAAGTGGCGTCAATCACCTTAGCGCTGCCACTATTGATAAGGCAAGGTCCTAAAACAAGGGCTGCACTTACACCTTTTTTACAAATTCAGATTTTAGCTGCATCGCACCAAAACCGTCGATTTTGCAGTCGATATCATGATCTCCATCTACTAAACGGATACTTTTTACTTTTGTCCCTATTTTGATGACAGATGAGCTTCCTTTTACTTTAAGGTCTTTGATGACGGTAACAGAATCCCCATCGTTTAAGACATTTCCGTTCGCATCTTTAACAACTTTTTGTTCTTCTTGGTTTTCAGCTTCCGCTTCTGCCGTCCACTCATGAGCACATTCCGGGCAGACAAATAGATTGCCGTCTTCATACGTATAAGAAGATTGGCATTTTGGGCAATTTGGCAATTCGTGCATGTGATTCCCTCCCATTTTTCGCATAAAAAAAAGACTCCCGGCATGGGAGTCCTTTCGTTCAATTACTTTTGAACGTTAGCAGCTTGTGGTCCACGAGCGCCTTCAACGATTTCGAAAGTAACTTCTTGACCTTCTTCTAAGCTTTTGAAGCCTTCGCCTTGAATAGCAGAGAAATGTACAAATACGTCTTCTTGACCTTCTGCTTCGATGAAACCGAAACCTTTTTCTGCGTTAAACCATTTAACTTTACCTTGTAACATGTGTGTATCCTCCTCGTGCGTGATCCGCACAATTGTATTACTATCCCTGCTCTAGATAATATTCTTCAAGACGAATGCCTTTTTAATCATATTACGAACAAAAATAATTACTCTTAGTATAGCAAATTAGGCCTCTTCCCGCAACCGTTTCTCATATTTTTTTAGGCTCATATCCAATCTTTTCAGGTAACTTCGAAATGTGTCGCTTTTCTAACAATTTGGCAAACTGCTGTCCATTCAGTCTCAAAACATATTAAGATGGAAGTTCCAATTAAATTAAAGATGGCGGGTGTGGAACATTTTATATTACCGGACGCTTCGGAATCATGAACAGAAACCGTGGGTCACGTTTATCCACGGAGCCGGCGGCAGTTCTGCCATATGGTACAAACAAATACGCGAATTTAAAAACCATTTTAATATCCTGCTGATTGATCTGCGCGGGCATGGGAAATCAGAAAAAGGACTGTGGAAAAAGGGAGATGATTTCACTGAGATTGCACAGGAAGTCATTGACGTCCACGATCATCTTAACATCAGTTCTTCTCATTTTGTAGGCATTTCCCTCGGCACGATTGTGATCCAGTCGGTTGCAAAGCTCAGACCTGATCTCTTGTCTTCCATGCTGTTAGGCGGAGCCATAACAAAGCTGAATGCCTTCACTCGATTTTTGCTGATCCTCGGAAATATCGGGAAACGGATTTTGCCCTACATGTGGCTGTATTCATTCTTTGCATGGATTATCATGCCTTATTCAAATCATAAGGAAGCCCGCTCCATGTTTATTTCACAGGCGAAGAAGATGTGTCAAAAGGAGTTTATTCAATGGTTCTCACTAACACGTTTTGTAAATCCTTACTTAATGGAGCTTCAGAAGGATTTTCAAGGGATTCCGACACTCTTTTTAATGGGTGATGAAGACCACTTGTTTTTGTCTGCAGTTAAAGAAATTGAAGCTTTACATAAAGAAGTCAAAGCCAGTTATATAAAAAAATCAGGCCACGTCTGCAATATCGATCAGCCTGAGCAATTTAATACAGCGGCGATTCAGTTTATAAAAGAAAAAAATTCATTAAAACTTGTTATATAAAAACGATTGGACTGCAAGTATAGTCCAATCGTTTTTTTTAACTTATAGTACCAGCAAGTACAGAGACTCTGCGGCATCTTTAGAATGACCGATTGCCCATATCGTACTGGAAAAATAATTTACTCAGCGTTTTTCCCCTTACCTATTATCTTTAAGGAAAAAACGTTGTATCGCCAGTTTCAATTTCCCTTCAGCCTGGTCAATATAAACTGCAGCTTGCTCTTGTGAAGACCCAGTAACAGTCATAAAGATCGCTTCTTTTAAATTGTAGTGAGTTTGATGCATGGCAGATTCAGCTGCTTCAGCTTCAATACCAGTCAAATCAATTAATATATTTTCAGCCCGTTTTTTCAGCTTCAAATTAATGAGCTTCATATCAACCATTTCATTTTGATATACTTTTCCAAGCCGGATCATGACTGCAGTAGATATCATATTCAGCGCCATTTTCTGGGCAGTGCCGGCCTTCAGTCTTGTGGAACCTCTAATGACTTCAGGACCCGTTATTAATTCAATTGCCACATCACTTATTTCGGAAACGTCTGTATTCTGATTGTTGCTGATTGAAATGGCGCATGCCCCTGCCTCTTTTGCATAAGACAGTCCGCTTATCACGAACGGTGTAGAACCGCTGGCAGTCAATCCGATCACACAATCAAAAGCGTTTAACTGATAGGATTCGAGTTCATCTCGAATAACGTCTGCATCATCTTCAGTCTCTTCAAGAGGCTGCCACATCGCTTCATTTCCGCCTGATACAATGGCAGTCCATCTGCTGGTTTCTACTGAAAAGGTTGGACCAAGCTCCACTGCATCAAGCATGCCGACTCTGCCGCTCGTTCCCGCTCCAATAACATAGACTCTGCCGCCCTCAATCCATCGCTTTACGACTGCATCAACAGCTTTGGCAATTTGCGGCAGAGCTTCATTTACGGCCGCCGTAATCACTTCATCTTCTTTGTGCATCATTTCCACAATCTGAAGGGAATCCATTTCATCAATAAGAGAAGTTCTCTCATTTCTTTCTTCGGTTGGTTTACGAACCATTAAAATCGCTCCATATCAATCGTGAATTTATAGCGATCTGCGCGGTAGACAGACCTGACTACCTCAAGAGGTTTATTTGTATCGAGCGTGGATCTTCGTTCAATCAGCAATACTGGCGCGCCTTCAGCTACTTCGAGCATCTCAGCCTCCGTTTTTCTCGCAAAGGAGGCTTCGAGGACCTGTCTGCCGTGCTGGATTTTTAATCCAAGCTTGTTTTCCACATAATCATAAATGGAGTTCACAGCTATTTCTTCTGTAAGACCATGTGCAAGCTCTTTTGAAATATAAAGCATCTCATATGCCATAGGCAGTTCATCAGCAAGTCTCACTCGTTTCAGCTCGAAAAGAGGAGCTCCTGCTTTAACATCAAGCTTAGCTGCCAGATCAATAGTTGCTTCCACCTCTTTAAAACTGATGACGCGGGTACTCGGTACAAGGCCCCTTGATCGCATATCTTCAGAAAAACTTGTTAAACCCTGAAGCGGCTGCTCAATTTTTTGATGGGCAACGAAGGTACCTTTTCCACGCTGCCGGTATAAATAACCATCATTCACCAGATTCGAAAGAGCCTGTCTCACCGTCATCCTGCTTATTCCATATTTTTCAGCGTATTCTCTTTCAGAAGGAATCATCTCACCAGGCATTAATTGCTGTTGTTGAATGGCTTCTTTTATTCCTTCTTCAAGCTGATAATAAATTGGGAGCGGAGAATTCTTTTGAATCATTTGGCAAACAGCTTCCTTTCATCTTGATGCAATTTTGATAATGCTTCTTGATCGGCAATGATGATTGTATCTGGGTGATTCATTAAAATCGTTGCCGGTATGGAGTTGGTTACATCTGAATGAAACAAATCATATAAAATAGATGATTTCTGTATGCCTGAAGCGAGAAGCAGGATTTTTTTACTTTTCATTATTGAAGCGATCCCCATCGTTACTGCATGAGTTGGTACATCTTCAATTGAATTAAAGTAACGTGCATTTGCCTCTCGGGTAGACTGTTCCAAAGCGACTAAATGAGTCTTAGATTCAAAAGAACTTCCAGGTTCGTTGAATCCAATGTGTCCATTTTGGCCGATGCCAAGCAGCTGAAGATCAATTCCGCCTAATTCCTCAATTTTAAGGTCATAGGTCTCGCATTCCGTTTTCATATCTTGTGCTTCTCCGTTTGGAAGAAAGGTTTGAGAAGAAGGAATATTCACTTCATCAAAAAAGTGTTTTTTCATATAAGCATGATAGCTGTTTTCATCTTGTTTTGATAAGCCGGCATATTCATCAAGATTGAACGTTTTAATATGCTGATAGGATGTTTTGTTTTGCTGATGATCCAAAATCAGCTGCTGATAAGTGCCAAGGACCGTACCGCCAGTTGCCAAACCAAGCACAGAATCGGTTTTTGACTTAATTTGATCCAAAATGATCTCTGCTGCAAGCATACTCATTTCATGATAATCTTTTGCTTCAATTAATTTCATTGTTCAACACTTCCTGTAAAAGAGATTTTGCCCCTGCAAAACGTCATCAGCACTTCGCAATTTTCATCAAGTACGACGATATCAGCATCTTTTCCGATAGATAAACTTCCTTTGCGCTCATAAACGCCGATTTGTTTAGCTGGATTAACAGATGACATCTTCACAATCTCTTCAAGTGAGCAGCCTGTATAATCCATCATGTTTACTGCAGCATCTCTGAACGTTAAAATACTTCCTGCAAGAGTTCCATCAGCAAGCGTCGCCCTGTCCGTATCAACCGTTACTGCCTGCCCGCCAAGGTCGTATTTACCAGCCCCAAGACCTTTTGCTCTCATTGAATCTGTAACTAATATCGTTCCCTCACTGCCTTTTACTTTATAAGCAAACTTCACCATTTCAGGAGCAATGTGAATACCATCCACAATCATTTCTGTTTTCACTTCATCCATCATAAGAACAGTACCAGCTACGCCAGGTTCCCTATGGTGAATGCCTCTCATTCCATTGAAAAGATGTGTAGCGTGGTTCACGCCGCTTTCGACCGCCTTTTCAACTTCTGAATAGACAGCATCACTATGGCCAATTGAAGCCGTAATGCCGGAGGAAGTCAAATGTTGGGCAAGGTCATATCCATTCTTGCGTTCTGGTGCAAGTGTGACCAGCTTAATATGATTATTTGCTTCTTCCAGCCATTTATCAAAAAGGTCGCATGATGGTTCAATGATATTGCCCGGCGCCTGCGCACCTGCACGTTTAGGGTTCAGAAAAGGACCTTCTAAATGAATACCAAGCACTTCTGCTCCTTCATTATTTTCCCATTCGATAAATTCAGCTGCATTTTTCAGGGCATTTGTAATTTGGCCGCGATCTGCAGTCATCGTTGTTGCGAGATAACTCGTTGTCCCTTCTTTTGGAAGGGCTCTGCTCATGGTTAAAATCGCTTCTTTTGTCGCATCCATCACATCTGCACCATCTGCACCATGGATATGAATATCAATAAAACCAGGCAAAATAGAAGCCTTGCCTTTAAGATTAATCACCTTATCATCAGCAGAAGGTTCCGGCATTTCAGCCGAGTCACCAGCTGCGATAATTTTATTGTTTTCAATAAGGATAAAACCGTTTTTGAAAACGACTTCACCTGTATATAATTTTGCATTAGTTAAATAGGTTTTCTGCATGGTTCCAGCTCCTTGCATCTATTCTCAGATTTACTATAACACCCATTCAGCTAGTTGTCTATACCAGTATAAGTCAAGATAAAACTCCCTCCAATGATCATATGCATTTTGGCATCATAGAAGGGAATTTGTATTTATAGACTAAAACGAAAAGCTTATGGAATAAAGTCTTGATCTCAAATCATTTTCTGATTTTCTCTATTTCATCCGCTACGAATTGTACTTGTGTACCCACAATGACCTGAATGCTGTTTTTACCGACAATATTTATTCCCGGCACACCTGTATCTTTAATCTTTTTCTGATCTACAGCATTCATATCTTTTACTTCAATTCTTAAGCGAGTCACACAGTTGTCAACAGAAGTTACATTCGCGTCTCCGCCTAAGCCATCATAAATTTTAGCAGCCATAACTGCAAATTTTGATCCCTCAGCGTGAGATTGATTGCCTTTTGCTGCATCTTCTTCAAGCGTTTCATCCGAATCTGCTTCTCTTCCAGGAGTAGCAAGATTGAATTTTGTAATTAAGAATCGGAATAGCACATAATAAATGACTGCTACCACTAGTCCTTGCAGAAGCAGCATATATGGCTGATTCGCTAACGGCAATCTTGAACTTAACACAAAATCAACAAATCCTGCACTAAAACCAAATCCTGCTGTCCAATGGAAAAATGCTGCTGCAGCTAATGAAAGACCTGTTAAGGCTGCATGAACCACATAAAGTGCTGGAGCTAAAAACATGAATGAGAACTCAAGCGGTTCTGTAACACCAGTAAAGAATGAAGCAAAACCTGCGGCTAACATGAGCGATGCAGCCTGTTTTTTTCTTTTCGTTTTTGCAGTATGATACATCGCTAACGCTGCGGCTGGTAAACCAAACATCATAATAGGGAAGAATCCAGCTTGATACATTCCTGTAACACCCTTTGTTCCAGTCCCTGCCCAGAAATTACCTATATCGTTAATTCCAGCGACATCAAACCAGAACACTGAGTTTAAAGCATGATGTAATCCGGTAGGAATTAAAATTCTATTAAAGAAACCATATAATCCAGCCCCAATAAACCCTAATTTACTGATCCATGTTCCAAAAGCAACTAATCCAGTAAAGATTACAGGCCATGCGAAGAACAATACTACTGAAACAAGCAGCATAGAAACGGCTGTCATGATAGGAACTAAACGTTTACCACTGAAGAATGATAAAGCAGCCGGCAATTGTACATGACTAAAACGGTTGTACATAATTGAGGCTATGATCCCTGAAAGAATACCAACAAATTGATTTCCTATTTTAGCAAAAGCAGCATTGACATTTTCCGGGTCAACCCCTTGAAGCATAGCTACTGAGTTTGTTGAAAGCAAAGTTGTAATAACAAGGTAGGCCACCAAACCGCTCATTGCGGCGGAACCATCTTTTTCTTTAGACATTCCGAGCGCTACCCCAACTGCAAAAAGAATTGCCATATTGTCAATGATCGATGATCCGGCTTTAATTAAAAATGCTGCTATCGGATTGCCCGCTCCCCAGCCTGCAGGATCGATCCAATAACCAATTCCCATCAGAATCGCCGCAGCCGGTAATACTGCTACAGGCAGCATCAATGAACGGCCGATTTTCTGTAGATATTTCATCATTTTACATTCCTCCAAAATAAAGTATAGGATAATTAAGAGTTAAAATTGATGAAAAACGACTCCTTGTATTCGTTTTCAAATTTACTATAACATGTATTCAACTAGTTATCTATACCAGTTAATTTATTTTTTTTTCAAGTACATTCTTTTCCGAATAAAAATAGTTGATCAATTCCGACACTCTTCACCTCTATTCCAAGATTGATTGATTTAATCCATACAAGTTGCTCTCAATTATTTCCTCACAAATGTGAACAGCATGAAGGAATTAGGCAAACAGCAAATCCTAAGTTCAGCTAAAAAAAACAACAGCACCCCATTCATCAGGGTGCTGTATTCTCTTACTTTTCTTTTTTCTTTTTCAAATCAACGCCGATGGCAGCGCCATTTCTGCTGGAGTCGGCCACTCCTTTAAATGTTCCTTTTTCGTGATCAATCAGGATGCTTTGGACATTTCCGATAACCACAGGACTTGGCCCAAATTTGTGACCCATTTGATTTAATCGAGTAATGACATCTGAAGAAATACCGCTTTCGAACCGATATGAGTTCAGATTGTTCGTATAGATTCTAGGTTCCTCAACTGCTGCTTTTAATTCCATATCGTATTCGATTGTATGAAGAATCGTTTGAAGCACGGATGTAATAATTGTAGGTCCTCCTGGCGATCCAACGGTTAAAACAGGTTTATCATCTTCAAATACGATAGTCGGAGTCATGCTGCTGAGCGGACGTTTATTCGGCTGAACTTCATTGGCTCCGCCTGGAACTGCGTCAAAGTCAGTGAGTTCATTGTTCAGCATCAAACCGTATCCCGGTACCATAATGCCGGTTCCAAAAACCTGCTCAATGGTTGTTGTGTAAGAAACAACATTTCCCCATTTATCGGTCACGCTGAAGTGAGTCGTTTCCCCGTACTGCCTGTCGTTTGGCTGAACCGTTTGTTCGTAGTTAGCAGCACCTTCTTCATATTTCCATGGATCACCTGCTTGAGGAGTCTTATTGACTGAATCAAGACTAATTAGTTCCTGTCTTTCAGAAATGTATTCCGGATGCAGGAGCCCATTTACCGGTACATTTACAAACTCAGGATCACCTGCATAAACTGCGCGGTCTGCATATGCAAGATGCATGGCCTCAGCGAGCAAATGATACTTCTCAGCTGAACGTACATCAAATTGAGATAAGTTGAAATCATCTAGGATCTTCAGCATCTGCAGCAAAAATACTCCGCCTGAGCTTGGCGGCGGCATGCTGGCAATTTCATACCCCTGATATTCTCCCCAAATCGGTTCATCAATGGTGACATCATATTTCTTCAAATCATCAGGCGTCATGGAGCCTCCAAAATCCTGCACAGTGTCAGCCAGAGCTTGGCCGATCTCTCCTTTATAGAACGCATCCGTTCCTTTTGAACGAATCAATTTAAATGTTTTCGCCAAATCTTTTTGAACAAGCTTGTCCCCTTCTTTTAACGGAGTTCCATCTGGAAGAAAGACATCTTTCGCCGCTGTTGCTGATAACGTTTCGGCATTGTCTGAAATTGCTGCAGCTAAAACCGAATCGATTTTAAACCCCTTTTCAGCAAGCTTAATCGAAGGACTGATCAGTTCCTTCATTGATTTTGTGCCCCACATACCAAGAGCCGTTTCAAGCCCTTTCAGTGTTCCCGGAACTCCAACCGCAGTACCGCCTTTGTATCGTTCTGAAAAAGGAATCGGTTCTCCGTTTTCATCAAGAAACATATCAGGCGCAGCTCCTGCTGGCGCCCGTTCGCGGCTGTTGATAATCGTTGTTTCTTCGGTCTTGCCGTCATACACCATCATGAACCCGCCGCCGCCGATTCCTGACATCATCGGCTCTGTCACATTCAGCGCATATTGAATGGCAACCGCTGCATCAATGGCATTCCCGCCCTTTTTAAGAACCTCTGCGCCAATTTCCGATGCCAGGGGATGGGCGGTTGCTACCATTCCGTCACGGCCTACATCAACTTGGCTGTACTCCTCTTTCTTCCCGGGCTTTTTAGCCTCAGTACTGACCGGAAATCCCCCGGCAAGCAAAATGGCAATCAGAAATACACTCAAGCTTCTTTTCATAACCTTCCTCCTCATAAGTAGAATCTCTTCTCTACCATATGGAAAAGAAATTAGAGAATCAAGCAATACGTCTGAATTATCTGAATATTAGTTCGTTCATCCTATCCTTATTTTTCCTAATTTTCCTCTTTAGGGAATATAGTATGGTGCGACACCTAGACATCAATACCTTTAGCCGACAGGAAAAATATGCTAAAATCCAATTATGAAAGGGGACTTCAAAAATGATCTTTCAAGTAAAGCGAAACCCGATTCTTGTTGCGATTGTGCTGTTTATCATTATTCTGCCGTTTTTTCTGCTCTTTCAGTCCGAAACCCTTCCATCTCTGATTATTCCTTTCTTGCTGTCCGCTTTTTTAGCCCACGCATTAATCAAATCTTACTTTGTTATTGAAAATCAAAAATTAATAATCGTGTTCGGATTAATCAAAAAAGAAATACCGATAAGGGATGTGAAGGAAATCCGCTATTCGAATAATCCGCTCTCAGCTCCCGCATGGACGCTGAAAAGACTTGAAATCGTTTTTGCGAAACCGATTGGAACGAGGCCAAATGCAGCCGCAAGATTTGCCCTTGTCTCTCTGCCAAAGGACGAAACTCGCTTTTTTAGGGAAATTGCGAAGATAAATCCTTACCTTAAAACACCTTAAAAAGTGCCGCACGGCTTTCGTGCGGCACTTTCTTCCTAATAGAGCTCCAGCCGGAAAATGGCTTCTCCGTTTTCTTTTTTCCCTGTATCTATAAATCCCGCTTTTTGATAAAGCCTTATCGCCTGAGTATTCTCAGGAGTGACTCCAAGCAGCAGAAAAGGACTGACATCATAGCGTGATTTCATAAAACTGAGAATGATCTGCAAAGCAGCAAAACCATATCCTTTTCCCTGGTGGTCCTTATCGATCATAAATCGGACAAGCCAGTACACTCCATCTTCAGGATCTTTACCGACCATCGCAAACCCGATCATCTTATTGTCCTCATAAATCCCAAGCGGCAGAAAGGAAGTTTCAAATTTTGATTCTGCCAGAGAATACAGATTGCCCGCAACAAACCTCTCTTGCTCTTTGTGAACCTTTAGCGATATACATGTCTCCCAATTATGCTTCGTAATGGGATGTAGCTGAATCTGCATGCTGTGCCACCTTCTGTTCCTTATCAAAGTATGAACCTGTTATTCTTAATACAATGAGGCCGCTGACAAAATAAACGGCAGATGCTATGAAAAAAAGGAATGTTACGGTAAAGTACTGAGCTAAAAATCCGCCTCCCATAATCGCAGCCGCAGACATAAGCGATGTAAAAAAATGATAATGGCCAACTTGCATCCCTCTTTTTTCTTCTGTCGTCCACTGCGTCAGCAGCATCTTTTCTCCATGCTTTTGCATCGCGCCAAAGAGGCCCATGATCATTTGGCATACATACACTTCTTCAATCGTTCCTATATGAGGGTAATACAAAAGAACCAGAGCCATACCGAACGAAGAAACCGCTAACATAAATTTGTCGCTTATTTTCCCAGACATGCGCCCTAAAAGCGGATGAACAAGCGCTGCTGACAGTCCAAATAATCCATACGAGATTCCGAACTGCGAAAAAGAAGCCCCTACATTTTTTATAAATAAGATATAGAATGGTAAAATGAAATTGCCCGCAAAAAACAGCGTGCTCTGAGCCGCAACAAACTTTCTGAACGAATCATTTTTCATCACGGCCATACTCCTCATAAAAGTAGTTCATGAAAAGTTCCTCTTCATCAAACTCACGCTTCTGCCTGAAAAATTCATCTGTTCGTGGGTACGCACGCTTCATTTGTTCCTTAGTCGGATAAGGCTGATACGGCAAATAATATGTGCCGCGAAACGAAAGGGTGACATCAATCATTTTCCGGATAACGTTCCTCGTCTTTTTTATCTCTTCTTCAGACATCCCCTGATTAATTAACAAAACGAACGCAAACATATCATCACGGCTGTAGGACAAGACAGCGTCTTCATTATGATCAACGTATCGAATCGTGATATTAAATAAATTGAGCTCTTCCTCTGTCAATGTTTTTCTCAGACCGTCTACATAGTCAGGAAATGCATCAACGGGGACAAAGTACTCCTGCAGAATATCCGTATTTGTCTCATTCTCGTATTCCAAAAACCCGGACTCTGACCGCATGACATTATTTCTAGTAATATAGGAATCTTCTTTTTTCACAAAATATGACTTTTGGGCTTTCCAAAACGTATTTTTTCCCCAGTCGTAATTCCTTGATAAACCAAGCAGGAATTTCATGAGTGCGACATTCTTTTCTTCACTCAGTTCATCATATTCTGTACGGGCCCCCTGTTCACCTGCAAGTTCATAGTCCGTCACATACATTTCCGTCAAAAAAGAATCAGGTGCAGTTGATAATCTGGCAAGATGCATCCGGACATTTTCATTGCCGCGGACTTCACGTTTAAAGTAATCGGCATATTCTTTATAATCGAGAGCTTTTGTTTTCATGATATAGAGTTCATCATCCGTTAAGCGGATCTCTGCATCCAAAATGACTCCGAACAAACCGTATCCGCCTATGACAAGGGGGAAAAGCTCTGGATTTTCCGTTCGGCTGACGCGTACAATCTCTCCACCTGCGTTCAGCAAGCGAAAAGATTGAATGCTTTCAATTAATGAACCATGACGGATATCCCGTCCATGCACGTTCACGCTCATCGAACCGCCCACCGTGAAAATATTTTGAGACTGCATGACTTTCACTGCAAGGCCATGCGGATTGACATAGCGCTGGATATCATCCCAAGTCGCCCCGCTTTGGACAGTGATCGTCTTTTTCTTTTTATCAAAATCCAAAATCTTATTATAGGAAGTCATATCAAGGACAATGGCATCTTTGTAATAAGTATGTCCTCCCTGGCTGTGCTGTTTTCCAGCAATCGAGATTTTCTTATTTGTCTTTTTTGCTTCAGCAATTGCTTTTTTGAAAGATTCAATCTCTTTTCCTTTTACGACCCTATCAATTTTTTCAGGCATCAATCTGCTGACATCGGTCATAAGTAACGGATCATGCTTTTCTTCTTCAGAAGCTGCTTTTAGTGAAAAGAAAAATACTGTTAGAAATCCGAGAGTGAGGAGCACTAAATATCTCTTTTTCATCAATCCACCGCCAAATAGAAAAATGTGTTATTTAGTTACATTTTACACTTTGAGAAGATTTTTGACAATCACCTTTTACGATACGGCTGCACCTTCCCATGTTTTAATCTGAAGATAAGAAGGAATACATACATTAACACCTACTAAAAGGAGATGTTTTACTTGGATAAGCAAAAATTAAACAAAGAAGTTTTAGATATATTGGAAAAGCATAAGGTCGGCACGCTTGCTACTGTAGTAGATAACAAGCCTCACTCTCGCTATATGACATTTTTCAATGATGAATTAATGCTTTATACACCTACTAATAAAAACACACATAAAGCAGAAGAAATTGATGAAAATCCAAATGTTCATATACTTCTGGGGTATGAAGGCGAAGGCTATGGAGATTCTTATGTTGAGTTTGAAGGCAAAGCAAGCATCAGCGAAGATCAGGAATTAAAGGACAAGATCTGGAACGATCATATGAAAAACTGGTTTGATGGCCCCAATGATCCAAATTACATCGTTCTTGCGATAAAGCCGAATAAAATCAGATTAATGAACAGTGAACATGAGTCTCCGCAGACTTTAGAAGTATAAGAATTTATGGACCGGCACCTGGCTGCCGGTTCTTTTTGTGCCGATTTCTTGTTTTCATAAGAACCTCATGAGAAAATGAATACAAGAACGAAAACTAGAAGGTGATCAGATGTATTACGTGGTAGTGGATATTGGCTGTTCTGACTGCGGAGAAGCTTCGAATGTTGTCGGCATATTTACGGAAGAAACAAAAGCGCGGACTGCGCTCGAGCAGTATAAAGCAGCAAATAAACTTGATCTGTATGGTGACGACCATCAATTTTTAATATACAAATTAACCGAGCTCAACTCCATACACAATAACAGCTTTGACCATCTTATTTATGACAGTGAAGAAGAATGAAGAATGGAGCTGTCCGATAAGTCCCTAAAATAAAGCAGGCAGGAAAAACTTCTGTTTTTCCTGCCTGCTTTTCTGTGAAAAGAATTAGTGGCGGCACTCGCCGTAGTACTGCTATTTTTAATGGTTCAATACTCCAAAAGTGGCGGCAGTCGCAGTAGATCTGCTTCTCTTAATTAGGCAAGTTCCCAAACTAAAGGGGCTAGTCAGATAGTCAGTGATAACTGACTTTTGAACAGTCCCATTCCTTTACCTTAATATCCCTTTGGACCGTGACTGTTTGAGCCAATCAGGAAATTCGTTTAATAAGCGATTATACAATTCCTCGTCTGTCACCTCGTTTAAATCATCAAGAGCGAAGAAATCGGCATTATCAACGACTCTTCCAATTAAATCGTCAAGTTTTTGAAGCACACCAAAATTTGCGTTTCCAAGGCCTACAAATTGCCAGAAAATATTTTGATTGGAGCAATCTATTAATAGTTTCGAAATTTTCTTATCTTCATAGATGCCTCCGTCACTGAAAAACACGACAAAAGTGGGCAGGGAATCGCTCGGTTCCTCTTGTGTATACTTGCGGATCACATCTTTCATGACTTCGGGTTCATTGTTGCCAATACCAAGTCCTCCAAAGAACTTGGGTCTAGGATAGGTTCTCTCTACAAATCCCTCAAATTCTCTTTCTGTCACGCTTTTGGCTCTCATTGACTTGCTGCCGAAAAACCAAGTATCCTTCACTCCGGCATCATCCATGCAGGCAGCGACAGCAAGCACCTTTTCAAAAGCACTTTGAACGGTTCCATTTGAATAGAGATTTGCCATAGAACCGGATGCATCAATGACGTCAGCTACTCTTGCCTTCACATGCGAAATCTTTTTCTTTTCAAGTAAAATGACGACCTTCTTTTTCAGCAAATCAATCTTAGTTAAGGTAATTGGTGCTTGCTTTACATGATCGACCTTAATTTCTTCCTCCATGTCCGATTCCTCTTCAACCGTTACTCCATGTGCTTCAGCAAGGAGTTTTAGCCCGCCGTTAAAACCTCTTCCTATCGCCCTAAGCTTATACCCCGAAGAATGGGGATACAATTCGGCAAGAACAAGTGCTTTTTCATCACCGGCATCGGTAACCTCATATGTAATTTCAGATTCAGCTGTTATGATCGATATACTGCATCCCTTTACTTCTTTAAATGCGGCAGATTCCCCATCTAAAGTTGCAGCAAAAATGCACTTTTCTGCCAATGAATTCGGCAGTTGATCCAATTGAATCGTAAAGACGGCAGATTGATCAGAAGACCGATTGAATGACACGTTTTTCTTAGGATCAGCAGGCTGAATATAAAAAATCATATAATTATCTGATGGAACCAGCCCATTTGAACCAACCATAAAGCAGCTGATGTCCAGATCACACGGCGCATATTTCCATGAAAAATGGATGTCGATTGAACCGTTGTTTCCGGAAGTGTATTGCCCCCTTTTGACAGCTTAATTTCATTTTTTATCATCCTTATCCCCCCTGAAAATAATAGTCCATCATTATTGTATTAAAAAATATTAGACATTTCTGCATCTCCTTCCAATTTGTGCAAAACGGTTGATTCTCCTAATCAAATCTAGTAGAATTGTAAACTGTGTTTTACGTTCGGATTTTAAAATTGGAAGGAGCCCAGTATGTATAATTCTGTCTTAACACGCAGTGAACAGACATCCATTGACGCTGAAGAACTTCAGTTTCAGCTTTTTAGAATGCAGGATAATCTGAAGGAAATTGCCAAGCGATGGCAGGTTGTCGGAATTGAGCAGACGAAAGAAGATAAATGGGTCGTGGTTTATGCACAAAATGACGGTGATTCATGCAAGGTGATGCTGAATGATTGTGAATCAGCTTATCGGGGCACATGGGATTTTTCCATCCATGCCACATACAACGATGATAAGGCGATTCACATCGGAGATATCAAAGGCCCTGCAAATAAGGGCTACGGATCCATTTGCATGAATTATTTAAAAGAGTTTGCTAAAGATCAAAACATTCCCTACATCACTGGCGACATTGCCAAAAGAGACTGGGATCACGTTGACCGTCTTGTCCATTTCTATGAAAAACATGACTTTAAAGTAAATATTGACTATGACAGGCAAGCAGGCGAAATTGAATGGAATGATATGTATTAAGAAGCTGACACGGTCTGCTTCTTTTTTGTTGGGCTAAAAAATGCGGAGGACGCTCTGGCACCCGAATTTTGATTTTTTACAGTTTGTTTTTCGCCGTTATTAATTTTTCATTTTTCTGAGGCGATCATAGGTTGATCGCCTTTTCTAATGGATTATCCCCATTTGAATACTTATATGGGCTCCGGCACGAGATCAGTGTTTCAAAACCGAATTTGCAGCACTTAATATGTGCTCCGGCACGAGATCAGTGTTTCAAAACCGAATTTGCAGCACTTAATATGCGCTCCGGCACGAGATCAGGGTTTCAAAACTGAATTTACAGCACTTAATATGGCCTCCGGCACGAGATCAGTGTTTCAAAACCGAATTTGCAGCACTTAATATCGGCTCCCGCACGAGATCAGTGTTTCAAAACCGAATTTGCAGCACTTAATATCGGCTCCCGCACGAGATCAGTGTTTCATTACTGAATTTGCAGCACTTAATATGTGCTCCGGCACGAGATCAGGGTTTCAATACTGAATTTACAGCACTTAATATCGGCTCCGACACGAGATCAGTGTTTCAATACTGAATTTACAGCACTTAATATCGGCTCCAGCACGAGATCAGTGTTTCAAAACCGAATTTACAGCACTTAATATCGGCTCCCGCACGAGATCAGTGTTTCAAAACCGAATTTACAGCACTTAATATCGGCTCCGGCACGAGATAAGTGTTTCAAAACCGAATTTGCAGCACTTAATATCGGCTCCCGCACGAGATCAGTGTTTCAAAACCGAATTTGCAGCACTTAATATCGGCTCCCGCACGAGATCAGTGTTTCAAAACCGAATTTGCAGCACTTAATATCGGCTCCCGCACGAGATCAGTGTTTCAAAACCGAATTTACAGCACTTAATATCGGCTCCCGCACGAGATCAGTGTTTCAAAACCGAATTTGCAGCACTTAATATCGGCTCCCGCACGAGATCAGTGTTTCAAAACCGAATTTGCAGCACTTAATATGGCCTCCGGCACGAGAT
The DNA here is from genome assembly GCF_004358755.1 of Peribacillus frigoritolerans. Taxonomy (GTDB): domain Bacteria; phylum Bacillota; class Bacilli; order Bacillales; family Bacillaceae; genus Bacillus_P. The sequence goes on from NZ_SMZY01000002.1 coordinate 506,371, forward strand.
CAGTGTTTCAAAACCGAATTTGCAGCACTTAATATCGGCTCCCGCACGAGATAAGTGTTTCAAAACCGAATTTACAGCACTTAATATGCGCTCCGGCACGAGATCAGTGTTTCAAAACCGAATTTGCAGCACTTAATGCGGGCTTAAGCACCAGATAAATGTTTTATGCTGCTCGTCATGAATCTATCCTATCTCCCTCCCCCCTAATTTCAAAGTTTTCAAATTATATGATTACCCTCCTGCAGCTTAGGGTATGTACAACTAGGGCATTTTTTCCTGTTTACCATAATCGCGCTATTTCAAAAAAAGAAAGGAGCCATGAACATTCAATGAGAAAAAAAGCATTACTCTTATTCTCTGCCCTTTTTCTTGTCAGCATGCTTACCGCCTGCGCAGAAAAAGAGAAATTATCAGATGGCACGGAACTGATTGACAAAGATGAATTTGTGTTTGCGGCTTCAGGTGAATTCAAGCCATTCAGCTATGTGAAGGATGATATGACGATGACCGGGTTTGATGTTGCAGTCGGCGAAGCGATTGCAAAGGAGCTTGGCCTTACGCCAGTTCAAAAGCGAATCAAATTTAAAGGCATTGTTGAAGGCGTGAAAACCGGCCGTGCAGATGCGGCAGTTGCCAGCCACACGATTAACGATCAGCGTGCAAAGCATGTTTCTTTTTCCACTCCCTACTACTACTCGGGTCCTCAGATATTCACACGCCCTGACAGTGATATCAAAACAACAGAAGATCTAAAAGGAAAAGAAGTTGCCGTAGCAAAAGGTTCTACATATGCTGCAACCGCAGAAAAATACACAAAAAACATAAAGATGTACGATAGCGATATTACTGCCCTTAAAGCGCTGAGTACAGGCCGCCACGACGCGGTCATAACTGATTTTGTAACAGGAAAAAGTGCAGCTAAAGGCGGATTTGACATCGTCGGTCAGCAGCTGATCGAACGAAGCGAGCAGGCTGTAGTCATTCCCCAGGATAATCCCGTTCTTTTAAAAAGAGTGAATGAAGCGCTGGAAAAACTCAGACAGGACGGTACCCTTAAGAAAATCAGCATTGATTACTTCGGAGAAGACATTACGACGAAACCTGAGTAACCCACCATTTGCACAGAAAGGATGTTGTTCATTTTGCCTAGTTTTTCACATTTTTTTGATTCGTTAGTTGCGAACAGAGGCGTCTTTTTTGATGCGATGCTTGTCACCCTGCAATTAACGGTTGTTTCCATTTTAATCGGTATTGTCATCGGCCTCTTTTTTGCCCTTTTAAAAATTTCTAAATTAAAAGTGCTTGGCATTATCTCGGATACTTACATTTATTTAGTTCGGGGGACGCCTTTGATTGTACAGATCTTCATCCTGTACTTCGGGTTCAGCGGACTCTTCTTAATTCCCGATTTCTGGGCTGCTTCACTGGCGCTCGCCTTTCATAACGGTGCCTACATTGCCGAAATCTTCCGCGGGACCATTCAGTCCATTGATAAAGGACAGATGGAAGCAGGACGCTCTCTTGGCATGACAAGAGGCCTTACAATGAGAAGAATCATTATGCCCCAGGCTTTCAGACGCGCTCTTCCGCCGCTTGGAAACCAGATGATTATAGGGCTTAAGGATTCGTCCCTTGCAGCCTTTATTTCCATAAATGAGCTCTTTAATGTGGCGACCACACTTGGCTCAAACAACTTTGACGAAATGACATTTTTATTAATAGTTGCCGTTTATTACTTAATTTTAGTGGCCATTTTAACACTTATCGTAAATGGTCTTGAAAAGAAAATGTCGATCAGCGACCGCTAAGGAGGTAATGCTTTTTGGAAACGAAAGAAATGATCAAGGTTGAAAAGCTGAATAAATCATTCGGCGACCTGCATGTATTAAAAGATATTGATATGAAGGTGAACGAAAGCGATGTTGTCTGTTTAATCGGTTCAAGCGGATCCGGAAAAAGCACCCTGCTAAGATGCCTGAACTTCCTTGAGAAAAAAGACAATGGAAAAATCATCATTAACGGCGAGGAAATCACTCAGGCTACACATGACATTAATGAAGTACGCCAAAAAGTCGGAATGGTATTTCAGCACTTTCAATTATTCCCTCACAAAACCGTGATTGAAAATATTATGGAAGCACCGCTTATGGTGAAGAAAATGAAAAAAGAACAGGCAGCCTCTGAAGCTCGTGCCCTGCTTGAAAAAGTAGGCCTTTCAGATAAAGCCGATGTGTATCCAAATAAACTTTCAGGAGGCCAGAAGCAGCGTGTGGCGATTGCCCGCGCCCTTGCGATGAAGCCTGAAATCATGCTATTTGATGAACCAACATCTGCACTTGATCCAGAGCTTGTGGGTGAAGTATTAGCTACAATGAAAGAGCTGGCTGTTGAAGGAATGACGATGGTTGTCGTCACGCATGAAATGCAATTTGCCCGAGAGGTGGCCGATTGGATTGTTTATATGAATGAAGGGCGAATTGTTGAGAGAGGCCATCCTGATGACTTCTTTACCAATCCGCAGGAAGAACGCACGAAAGAATTTTTAAGAACGACGCAGTTAAATTAAATGAAAAGCGGAACTGACTGTTTAGGCCCGACAGACAGATAAGACTTCACCCGAAAAGTCCGGCTGCGCCTTTTTGGGTGAATTTGTTCTGGCCGAGGGACTAGGAGGTGCAGCTAGACATCGAAGCGCATAATTTCATACAGAACAAAGCTCAGATAACTTTATATCATTCTCTGCACCCTTTTAACTTTTATAAATTCTTTAAAACACAGATAAGACGTGAGATTTCCGGATCTCACGTCTTTTTGTGTGCTCTTTACAATAAATTTCATATTGCTTTTGCCTGCAAAATTAAGTATGATGAAAACGGTTCAAAGAGGTCTGATGACTAACATCCAATTACTTACAATAGATACCAGCTTGAGAGGAGATTTTTGATGAAAGAAAGAGCATTATTTTTTATCACGGGATTATTGATTTTGACACTAGGTGTTTCTCTGATTATCAAATCAGGTTTAGGGGCATCCTCATGGGACGCACTAGCTGTAGGCGAATCAAACATGTTTGGCCTGACAGTCGGAACTTGTATTTTCATTAATGGAATCGCTTTAATTTTCATCAATGCTTTCTTGATGAAGAAAAAGCCTGAAATTCTTGCAGCAGCAAGTATTCTTCTAATTGGAGCATTGATTGATTTTTGGCTGCTGGTTGTTTTAAAACACTATTCGCCGACTGTCCTGTTTTTCCAGGCTTCAGCTCTTATCGCCGGCATTCTCTCAATGGGCGCGGGAGTAGCTATTTACCTGCAGGCTAAATTCCCTGCAAGCCCGATGGACACATTGATGGTTGCAATTCATACTCGCTTTGGCTTGAACTTGAGAAATTCGCGAATCATCAGTGAAGCCTTCGCTCTTCTTCTTGCTTTTATTTTTCAAGGGGCAATCGGGATCGGGACATTTATTGTCACGCTTACATTAGGGTTTGTTGTTCAATATTTTTATCCTAAATTTGAAGGTTTATTATTTAAAATGAGTAGCAAACTATCTTATAAATAAAACGAAATTCTTTTTTAAAAAATAAGGTTGATTTGTTCCTACTAATCTATTATAGTTAAATACGTCAGAGGTCAGACATCAGATGACGCTGGCTCTCTTTTTGGAATTAGATGAAAGCGTATACAGATTCTTTTCAAAAATGCTTTTAAATACATCTCAGAGGTGAAGAAAATGAAATACCTAATAGCCCTTCTCGGTTTAGTGATTGTACTCGGATTAGCATGGGTTGCAAGCAGCGACCGCAGAAAAATTAAGTTCAAACCTGTTGCCCTTATGATTGTGATTCAAATTCTATTAACGTTCCTATTATTAAACACGAAGTTTGGTTTGATCATGATCACAGCGATTGCTGATGGATTCGGCAAATTGCTTGGCTATGCAAATGAAGGAATCATGTTCGTTTTCGGCGGACTTGCAAATGATGGACAAGCTCCATTTTTCTTGAATGTATTGCTGCCAATCGTCTTTATCTCAGCACTTATCGGGATTTTCCAATACATTAAGGTCCTCCCTTTTATCATGAAAGGCATTGGATTTGCATTAAGCAAAATCAATGGAATGGGCAAACTCGAATCATATAACGCAGTGGCATCTGCCATTGTTGGACAATCTGAAGTTTTCATCACTGTTAAAAAACAGCTTGGCCAATTATCATCACAGCGTCTTTACACGCTTTGTGCATCGGCTATGTCGACGGTATCAATGTCCATCGTTGGTGCTTACATGACAATGATCGAGCCAAGATACGTTGTAACAGCAATCGTCATCAACTTGTTTGGCGGATTCATTATCGCATCAATCATTAATCCTTACACTGTTTCTGATGAAGAAGATATTCTTGTCATTCAAGAAGAAGAAAAGCAATCCTTCTTCGAAATGCTTGGCGAATATATCATGGATGGATTTAAAGTAGCTATTATCGTAGGTGCAATGCTTATCGGTTTCGTTGCTTTAATCGCTGCTGTCAACAATATTTTCGACATGATATTCGGCATTACATTCCAAGGAATCTTAGGTTATCTTTTTGCTCCAATTGCGTTCATTATGGGTGTTCCTATGAGTGAAGCAGTTGCTGCCGGCGGAATTATGGCCACTAAACTAGTAACAAACGAATTCGTTGCAATGATGGATCTGGCTAAAGTATCTGAGAACTTCAGCGAACGCACACTTGGAATCATCTCAGTATTCCTTGTATCCTTTGCTAACTTCTCTTCAATCGGAATCATTGCTGGTGCTGTTAAAGGACTTCATGAAAAACAAGGGAATGTTGTTGCCCGCTTTGGATTGAAATTGCTTTACGGTGCTACACTTGTAAGTATTTTATCTGCGATTATTGTAAGTATCGTATTATAAGAACAAAAGCAGCAGGGATGTTAACATCCCTGCTGCTTTTATGTCCTTATTTCAGCTTTTTCCCATCAAACATAAACCTGTAAACCGGCAGCTCTTGTCCAACTTCAGAAGGAATGTATCCAAATGTGACATAGCTGTCAATCGATTCCGGTTCTAAAGAAAGCGACAGCAAGTTGTTTTGCGGCTGTGCGGATATGAAAACGTATGTGCCTTTCGGGAACACAACCTCTTTCTTTTCAAGCTCCGTCTGCACTTCTGCAAGCTGGATGCCTTCATACTTCTCCGTGTTCTCCTTGCTGGTTACTTCATAAGCTTCAACCGGCAGCTTCATTTGCTTTGGCAGCTGGAATCCCTTCAAGCCCTGATTCTGAAGCTTAGCAGCAATTTCTCCCTGATCAGGCTTCAGCACATAGGCTGTCGGCCTTTCTCTCGTTAACGTCGGTTCTGCTTCTGTTGCACTGAAATAGTTCACTGGAATATCTTTTACAGTGCCCGTTGCGATATCAATCATTTCAAGTGTTTGATTTTCAAGTTCCACGGCTTCGCTGTTGACGATAATTGGATCTTTATCATTACTGCGAAGTCCTTTCTTGACAAGCTTTGCCCGCTCTAGTGCGACGGTCATTTTCACTTTTTTCGCATTCTCTGCGGTCTGTCTTAAAATATGCTCGTGCGTCGCAATTTGAGCAGCAACGCGGCGGCCGAAATCTTCTCGTCCAATGTCGATTCCGCGGCTTTCAACTAAAAATGAAAACGAGGTCTGCAGGCCAAATGCGTTCCGGCCAATGCGCGGCTCAGTTCCCCCTTCAAGGATGTCAATCTCCCCATTGGTTACAGCCGATGTATAATAGCGGTCACCTGTATAGCCCATGTCTTCTAACGTGTTTAAAGTCGGATCGACATACAGGCTGTCAGACATGGTACGGATTTTTTCAGGAATGTTTAAGTTTCTTCCCGATAATAGCAGAATATCATGATATTTCAGCAGTCCGCCCTCGCCGAACGGTTTAAAAGAACTCGTATAAGGTGTGTATTCATGAGCATCAATGACAACCTCTGGTGTATACTTGTTGAACTCATGATGAATGGCCTCCACCTCTGGAGATTCAAGCTTTACATGATCCCGGTTTCCATCAAGTCCATTTTGAAGCTGGCGTTTAAAATGATACGAGCCGTCCGGATTCACGCGGGGTACGATGATGACATTAATTTTATCTAATACCTCATCTCCAAGGTCTCCTGTCAGGCGGTTCGCAATCGCTAAAATCGCTTCTCCGCTTGCCGGCTCATTTCCATGAATCTGGCTTTGGATCCAAACAGTCGGTTTGCGGGATAAATAACTAGGATTGATTTTTTGATCTTTCGTAAAATAAAGGGCTGGCAATTCCATGCCATTTTGAGAAGTGCCGATGTTTTTCACCGAAACATACGGGCTCTTCGCTTTCAGCTCTTCTATGTAAGCAAGCATTTCCTCCTGAGTTGTAAAAGCTTCTTCTCCTTTTACAAATGCAGGTGTCCCGTCCGTGACTTCTACCTCAGGAAACAGCGGCCTTACCTGTTCAGGCTGACTGTACGCCTTCCCGTAATACGGTGTTTCAGCGCTCACTGCAGGCGCTAATAAAAAACTGGCTGTCAATAAAACTGGAATCGAGCTTTTTTTCAGAACCTTTTTCATGGACTGCCTCCTCTTTCTTCTTGTGAATCTAATGATAGAGGAAAAGGGGTTTATTTTCAAAAAATTAAGAATAGTTTATTATCCCCATAAAATTCGACATTTTCGTTTATTTCGGCTAAATCAGGACGAATGATTCAATTATTATTTCGTTATTCGAAGGATTCATAGCAAGAATAACCCAGCAGCTTTTAATTTTATATAGCTTTTCCTTCTTTTGAATCATTTTTCTCATCACATAGAAAGAACTTAAAATGAGGCAAACATTATGACTGACCAGGCAACAGTTTTTTCTTTTTTCTCAGTTCTTTATATTTTTCAAACTCAAATCCCTGCAGAAATGCTTTTGCCGCGGAATATCCCGATTGATAAAGCAAGGCAATCTCTTCGTCCTTCAAATCAAAATCAGTTGCGGTAATACCCCCTGTAGGGATTTGAATTGTTCTTTCTTTTGTTTCTTCGGTTAGATGTCTAAGGTCATGTGCCTGCAGCATCGTTTTAAAGATATTTTTAAAGAGGTGGACGGGTGTTGGAATGACGGCCCCCATCTGAATTTCCTCTTTCACAAACCTGAAGCCGAATGTTGGAAAGCGCGGTTCTTCTTTCGAATCAAAGATCCAGATCGGAAAGTTGCTGAGCAGCCCGCCATCTAAAATATAAGAGGTAAATCTTGTTTTTGACTTCCATTTGACCGGCCTGAAGAAAAAGGGCAGGGATGCGCTCATCATGACGGCAGTTGATATTTTTACATCCCCTGGTTTCATGCTGTATTTCGGCAAATCATCCGGTAAAATAAGAATTTCTCCGTTTGAAACATCTGATGCGATGATCTTCAGTTTCCCTGCCGGCAAATCGGCAAATGTCCTGATCCCTTTAGCAGCAAGCATAGAATCAACCCATTCTTCCAGATAATCATTTTTGTAAAATCCCAAATGGATCATAAGTTCAAAGAGCCCGCCGACAATCGGTATATAATTTAAAAAGGATTTGCCTCTAAATTTAGTAAAATCCATTTGGATAAGCAGATCGCGTATTTCATGGCTTTTATACCCGCTTGCCAAAAGAGCAGCGATTACCGCCCCGGCTGATGTGCCGGCAAGTCTCTCCCACTCAACCTGCTCTTCTTCCATTGCCTGAATGGCGCCGGCAAACGCAATTCCCCGAACGCCTCCGCCTTCAAATACCCCGTCTGCCTTCATAAATTGTCACCCCTCAGGATCAGATTTTCTCCCTTCCTAGCTTCAAGATTTCAGCTCCGAATTCCTTTTTGCAATGTTCAAATGATTCCATTTCCCCAGCATTTTCTTTTCATGGTTCAGCAGCCATTGTTTTCGCCACGTTTCCCAGGCGTATCCCGTCAGACTGCTGTTTTTCCCTAAGACCCGGTGACACGGAATCAAAATGCCGAGCTTGTTTTTGCCATTAGCCATGCCGACTGCTCTTGACGCTTGCGGGCTTCCTATTCTTTCCGCAATTTCCGAATATGAAGCTGTTTGTCCGAACGGGATAGAGTTGACTTCAGACCATACTTTTTGCTGAAAAACCGTTCCGATTGCCTCAATTGGAACCGTAAAAAAAGGGATTTCTCCTTTAAAATAATCATCAAGTTCTTGAATGCACCGCTCAATATAGGGATGACAGTCTGATTTTTTTTCTGCCGCATCCGTAAAAGAAACACCGGATATTCCCTTCTCAGAACCAATCACTTCCATCCATCCGATCGGTGATTGATAATATCCTTTCATTTGCATGACACCTCCCATTTTCTTATTATAAACGTCTCCTCTATTGTATTTTTGCGGTTTCATTCCTTCTATTACGAGATCAAACACCCACATGTTAAAATGAAAGAAAGGAGCTGATCTTATGGAAATGAAATTTTGGAATGCCATCGTATCCTGCGATCAAACCTATGATGGCATTTTCTATTACGGTGTCCGCACAACTGGAATCTTCTGCAGGCCTTCTTGTCCTTCAAGAACACCGAAACAGGAGAATGTTACGATTTATGCAGATAGTGACACCCCTGTTCGTGATGGGCTGCGCCCCTGTAAACGATGCCGTCCGGATGAGCTGCTGACTCCTTCCATCATACAAACAGCACAAGCCTATCTAGCAGATCATCTTGCAGATGAAATGACTCTGGGTAAATTGGCAGAAAAGCTTTATATAAGTCCCTTCCATCTTCAGCGGATTTTTAAAGATGAAACGAATACATCGCCCAGCAAGTATCTGCAGGATAAAAGGGTTCAGCATGCAAAACAGCTGATCCTGGAAACAGAACTTCCAATACATGAAATCGCCTATGCTGCAGGGTTTAAGAATGCCGCTCACTTCTTAGCCGTTTTTAAAAAGAAAACGTCTCTCTCGCCAACTGAATTCCGTTCGGCACATTAAAAAAGAGAGAATCCGATGGAATTCTCTCTTTCAACCACTATTCATTCAGCAAGCCTTCATTTTGCAAATAATCTTCAGCCACTTCTGCAGCCGGTTTTCCTTCTACGTTTACTTGATAATTCATATCACGCATTTCATCATCTGTAATTTTGCCGGCCAGTTTGTTCAAAGCATCTTCAATTTCCGGATGCTCTTCAAGTGTTTCCTGCTTTAATAAAGGTGCTCCCTGATAAGGCGGAAACAGATTTTTATCATCTTCAAGAACCGTTAAGTTATACTGCTTCAGTTCACTGTCGGTTGAATAGGCATCAATAAGATTGATTTCCCCTGATTGAATCGCTTCATACCGCAGTTTTGGCTCCATTGTATTTAAATTTGGAAAGGTTGTTCCGTATAGCTTTTGAATCCCTTTATAACCGTCCATTCGATCTGAAAATTCGAGGGTGAATCCGGCTTTCATATTTCCTGCGACTTGTTTTAAATCTGACATTTTTTCAAGGCCATACTGATTGGCAGCTTCTTTTGGAACAGCGAGCGTGTAGGTGTTGTTGAACTGCATCGGTTCTAGATAAGCCATATCAAATTTTTTCTGCATGCCTTCTTTCGCCTGCTCGTACACTTCTTTCCTGTCAGTGCTGACTGCCTCCTCTTTTAAGAAGGTAGTAATGGCTGTCCCCGTAAACTCTGGGTAAATATCGATATCGCCTGATTCAAGGGCATTGAAAACAAACGACGTTTTTCCAAGACCTGGCTTCACATCAACTTCTAAATCTGTGTCCTGTTCAATCAGCAGTTTGTACATGTTGATTAAGATCTCAGGCTCTGAGCCAAGTTTCCCTGCAATCACAATGTCTTTTTTCCCTGTGCCGAATGCAAGCGGAACGGCAGCGACCAAGACGGCGATCAATGCTGCAATCCCAATGGCTTTCATCGATCGTTTCGCAGATGCTTTTTCCACTAATCGAAGGAGGACGTCAAAGAAAATAGCCAGCAATGCGGCTGGAATGGCTCCCATCAAAATCAGCATATTGTCATTTCGGTCAATTCCAAGAAGAATCAGCTTGCCGAGGCCCCCTGCTCCAATAAGAGCAGCAAGGGTTGTTGTTCCAACGATCAGCACCATAGCTGTACGGATACCGGCCATGATGACAGGGAGAGCAAGCGGAAGCTCCACTTTGAACAGGCGCTTTGAGCTGTTCATCCCCATGGCTCTAGCAGCTTCTATTAAAGAAGGATCCACTTCTTTGATCCCCGTGTATGTATTTCTTAAGATTGGCAGCAGCGCATAAATCACTAATGCAATAATAGCAGGCACAACCCCAATTCCAACTAAAGGAATCAGCAGTCCCAGCAAGGCAAGCGATGGAATTGTCTGCAAGACCGCAGAAACACCGATCACCCCTTCAGCCGCCTGTGTTTTTCTCGTTAAATAAATACCAAGCGGAATCGAGATCACCACTGCAAGCAATAAAGCTATGAAAGAAATTTGAATATGCTCAAACAGAGCGGTCAGCAGCTCACCCTGTCTTTCCTTAAAAACATCAATAAATGCATTCATCGATTAACCTCTTTCTTCCGTTCGTCCAGACAGAAACTGAACGGCAGACTCTCTGGTAATGGTGCCGATTATTTGTCCATTCCGTTCAACTGGCACCTTGTCTTCATCCCCTAATCGGGCTAAAGCCTCTCTGATCGTTGCGGAATGAGAAAGCGGCATTTTAAGAGGATCTGTCTCCTGAGGAGGACGCACAAACCCTTCAATAGAACCATCCAGCACATTAGCTGGGGCACGATTGCCGATAAATTGCCTGACGAACTCATTTGCAGGATTTGCAATGATCGCTTCAGGTGCATCAATCTGAATTGCCTCTCCATCCTTCATTACACAAATGCGGTCTCCTAGAGTCAACGCCTCCTGCATATCAAGTGTAACAAAGACAATCGTTTTATGTATTCGCTTCTGGAGATCCAGCATATCCTGCTGCAGTTTTTCACGGCTGATCGGATCGAGCGCGCTGAACGGCTCGTCCATCAGAATAATATCAGGATCTGCTGCAAGCGCCCTGATAACTCCGATTCTCTGCTGCTGACCGCCTGATAATTCACTCGGTTTCCGTGTTCGATATGTACTTGGTTCAAGACCGACCATTTCAAGCAGCTCATCTGTGCGTTTACTGATTTTATCCGCGTCCCATTTTCTGAGTTCAGGAACAATCGCGATATTTTCCTCAATCGTCATATGCGGAAACAGCGCAATCTGCTGCAAGACATACCCAATATTCCAGCGCAGCTCATGAATGTCATAATCATGAACATTTTTTCCATCGATAAACACAGATCCGTCCGTTGCATCAATCAAACGGTTAATCATTTTCATTGTCGTGGTTTTTCCGCAGCCGGATGGCCCGATAAAAACAAAAAATTCCCCTTTTTCTATCGTTAAATCCAAGGAACGGACAGCATTTGTACCATCCTTATACACCTTAGATACGTTCTCAAAGCGGATCATCAGCTCACCTTTTTCTATTATGTAGTGGAAAAATAGTCATACCTTTACCTCTATTACCCGAAATAGTAAGGAGGTATTCATGTTTTTTCAAATAACAAAAACTTTTTCTTAAGCAATAGTGGAATTATCTGTATAATACTAGAAAAGAGAGGGTGAAGCCAGTAATGAAGATCAAAACAGATTTTGTAACCGGATTTAAGGATGCTATCATTTCATATACGCTTCTCAGCAAAAATTCTAAATCTAAAAGCCTCGCCATCATGTTTCCAGGTCTGGGATATACAGCTCAGGGACCTCTTTTTCATTATTCAACAGGAGTATTTTTAAATAAGAACACAGACGTGCTGCATATTAATTATCAATACCATTCAGCATTCTATGAATCTTTTTCAAATGAAGAACTCGATGAGGCGTTAAAAAGAGATGTAAGAAACGTCATTGACACTGTACTAAGCTCACATACTTACAGTGATTTTTATCTGATAGGAAAATCATTGGGATCCATAGCCTTAGCTTCTGAACTGGGCAGAACGGCTTTTTTCGATGCAAAAGTGATTTGGCTGACGCCGCTTTTGAATCGGGAAGATGTTTTTGGAGCGATGGTAAAAAGGAAAAAAAGAGGTTTGTGCATCATTGGTGATAAAGATCCTTATTATAAAGAAGAAAAATTTCAGGAGCTGAAGGAAAATCCGGCTATCGACTCCCTTCTTATCCCTGAGGCAAATCATAGTTTAGAAGTGGAAGGGGATCCTGAGGGTTCCATTGATATATTAAAAGAAGTGATAAAGAAGATTGAAGCATTATAAAAGCGCGGCAGCGAGCCGCGCTTCTTTTTATTCAAACAGCTGATCAATAGCACTTTGAGGAAGAGCTTTTTCTCCCCCAATGATGTAATACACCGCTGTAGAATCCATATACTTTTGAATCGTAGTTTTAGTGGCAATGTTTGCAGTATTTGAATCTGTTAAAACAAGTGGACTGAAATATTGAGCGGCAAGTGCAGAACCTGCAAGTGCATCAGGATAGTTTGTTCCAGTGGCCACAAACGTGACAAATGGATCGATTTCATCAATAAATCTGTCAATGATTTGACTATTTGTGGCGTATCGGTCTTTACCGCTGATGCGTTTCATGCCTGGAAGTTTTTTTGCAGTTGCATCAGAAATAGCGCCAGTTCCCCCAATGACATACGTTTCATCCACTCCCCATTCTTTCACAAAAGTAGAAACGGAAGACGGAATAGAATCTTTATTAGTAAGAAGAATGGGCATTTCCATTTGAGCAGCGATTGGAGCAATAGATAATGCATCAGCAAATGTTTTGCCGGTTGCAACAACGACTGTTCCTCTTTCTGCACCGATTTCATCCGCAATTTTCACAGAAGTTTCAAATCGGTCTGCACCGCTTAATCTATTTACAGTGATTTTCATTTTTTCGAGCTGTGTTTTAACCGTGTCAGAAATCGCTCCTTTTCCCCCAACAAGATACACTTCTTCTACACCTAAACGGATAAGTTCTTTCTTGACTGTATCAGGCAATGTATTGGGAGTTGTCAGAAGTAAAGGACCGCCCACGCGATAAGCGAGAGGTGTTGCACTTAGAGCATCAGGGAAATTGCTGCCTGTTGCGATAACTGCAATTGGAGCAGTTCCGTTTTCAAAGCCTTCTTTAGAAATTTCTACAGCTGTGGCATAGCGGTCGTTGCCTGAGATTCGCTGGAACTGTTCCAGCTCTTCAAAAATCATGTGATCCATTGAATAATCTTCTTCTAGTGATGATGAGAAGCTATTTGTCGTCTCTATATAATAAGTCCCTGGTGCAAGAGATGCTTCAACTGTAACAATAGTAAAATCTTCAAAATCTTCCAGTGTACTTTGAGCAACTACCTGACCTGACGCGTTCATTACTCGAACTTTCATATTTGAATTATATTGATCATTCATCATTGTGGCATAAAGAAGGTAATTTGCATCTTCTGAGATGGAGAATTTATAGTAGTCTACATCTTTGCCATTATTAGCTGCTTGATTATTTATACTTCCCTGTACGGAATAATCAACCTCTGTAAACGTAGCCTTCCCCATAACATCGTTAGGTTCTTCTTCATAAAACGCACCTTCATACTCATTAAAACCGGATGCCTTCATTTCATTTTGCATCATACCATTCTGTTTAAAAGCTGCCATTCTCTGTTCGGCTGCCTGAACCGGACTTGTTTCTGCAAATCCCTGCCCCAAAGGAAGTGCAAGAAATAATCCGCATGCTAAAATCAATTCTTTTTTCATGTTATCCCCCTGTTTTCTATATGAAATCTATTAGATTATACTCGCAATTTTCGACAGATGTAAGATATATTTCCCAAAATTTAGGTCACCTCATCAACTATTTCTTTCGACTTATTTTGACAAGTTGAATATAAGAAAAAAGCCCTGATCAGATCAGGACTTTTTCTTGTGCAAATTACTCAAATAATGTGGAAATTGCTGATTCGGGAAGAGCATTTTCTCCCCCGATGATGTAATACATTTTAGCTGAATCTGCATAGGCAGCAAGTGTATCGATCGTTGTCTGCTCAGCTGCTTTAGGATTTGTTAAAATCATAGGATTGCCATGAACCGCTGCTGCAGCAGAACCCGACAATGCATCAGGGTAGTTTGCTCCAGTTGCGATAAACGGACTTTCCATATTCAAATCAGCTGCAAAGTACTTGATAATGCTGCTGTTTGTTTCATAACGAGTTGCCCCGCTGATGCGTTTATGATTTGGGAAACCTTTGGCGATCTTATCAGGCACAGCCCCTGTGCCGCCAATTACAAAGGTTTGCTTCATTTTGCTTGATTTAACGAATTGATTCACAGAATCAGGGATTGCATTTTTCTTTGTTAACAGAATCGGCATAGTTTTCGATGCAGCAATTGGCGCAATCGATAAGGCATCTGCAAAGCTTTCGCCTGTTGCAACGACAGCACGGTCCACTGCTCCAAGCTGTTTTGCGATATTGACAGATGTCTCGTAGCGGTCTTTCCCGCTGATTCTTGAGATTGTTGTCATGCCGGCTGCTTTTAACTCTTTTTCTACGTTAGGTGTAATAACAGATGCTCCGCCAACCAGAATGACTTTTTTTGCTCCCAATCTCTTAAGCTCACTTTTTACAACAGCAGGCAGTTTGTTCGTGTCTGTCAATAATAGAGGAGCTTTGTTTTTATGTGCAAGCGGTGTTGCACTTAAAGCATCCGGATAGTTTTTGCCTGTTGCAATGACAACAGTACCGGAACCAGTAAAGCTTTCTTTTGATACTTTTACAGCTGTTTCATAGCGGTCTGAACCAGAAATCCGCTCCATAGGAATATTCATTCGGTCAAATGCTTTCACTGCTCCGAAGGCATCAAGACGGCCCCAGCCGGAAACTGTGTCATAGCCTGGAATGACTTCTTCTTCAGGGTATGGGTATTCTTCGTCATATGGATATTCTTCATAGTCATCCATAGGATTATCCTGTTCATCAAACGCGATGTCTGCGGCAGATTTTGTTAAGATTCCTTCTACTTCACCTGGCGTTAAATCATGATTATGTGAAAGAAGAAGACCTGCCACTGCTGCAACATGAGGTGTTGCCATTGATGTTCCCGTCATATTCGTGACATTGCCATCAGGCATTAAGCTTGGAATGTCTGTACCTGGTGCAACAAGATCCAGGCCATTTCCATAGTTTGAATAATCCGATACAAGATCGATGCGGTTTGTTCCGCCTACTGAAATAACATACTTAGAAGAAGCAGGATAAGAGAGCCCTTCCATTCCGTCATTTCCGCTTGCTGCTACAACTGTTACATCATGATCATATGCATATTTTAAGGCACTCTCGATGACGCGGCTGTATCCTCCGCCAAGACTTAAGTTAATAACCCTAGCACCTTGATCTACAGCATATCGGATTCCAAATGCAATTCCTTCAGTGTCTCCGCTTCCTGCTGCATCAAGGACTTTTACAGGAAGAATTTTGGCATGAGGGTTGATGCCTGCCATTGAATAATGATTATTTGCTTCAGCCGCAATGATGCCGGACACATGAGTTCCATGTCCATTGTCATCCATGGCATTTGTGTTTTTCTCAATAAAGTTGTAGCCTTTTTCAGTCAGCACCCTGCTGCTTAAATCTGCAAGAGTATGATCCACTCCTGTATCAGCTACGGCAATCACTGAATCACTCAGCTGTCTGCCTTTTAATAATTTTTGAAGCGCTTCAAATTTGATGTCAGCATCCGCAATGCCGCCATCTTTTCCCTCATTTCTCAATGACCATTGATATGGATATTGAGCATCAGCAGTAAATGCTTTGTACTGCTGAACAGGTTCTGCATATTCAACCTCTGGCAGCTTTGCAAGCTGTCCTGCAGCTGTTTTTAATGTTTTTGCTGTGGCTTTGAAATCAGAAGAGCTTCCTTCTACTTCCATCACATACATATCAGGAAAAACTGATTTGTTGGCTTTTAGCGGAGAAACCGACTGAATGCCGTATGATTTTGTTTTTGATTGAATGCTGCTTAATTTCTTGCCTTCTTTCAGTTTTACAATCACTCGGTTTTCATAGATGCTTGCAGCAGGTACTGCATAACCGCCTTTTTGTAAAATAGAAGAAACCGTTTTGTTCGTTACGTTTGAAATTCCGATGCTCTTCCCTGTTTTTTCAATTTGATCCTTCAGGAAAGACGGTACTGATTCAAGCGCTGTGCTATATAAACGATTGATCGCATCTTGATCCGCACTTGAAATTTTATACGTACTGCTGCTGCCCTTTGCAGCAACATCTGCAAACAAGCCTTTTAATTGGATTAAATCCTGATAAACGTTATCGCGAATCGTTTTGCTGAAAACCATTTTCGTGCTTAAAAATGGAGCAATCTTGTAATACATGGAAGACAATTCTTTTCCATTTTCTGTTTTAGCAAGGACATCTTCACGAATGCTTCTCAAATCTTTTAAAATAGCTTTGCCGTTTTCTCTTTCTTTTGTGCTGAGCTCAGCCGGGCATTCTTCTGTGCCTAGATATTCAGAAGGAGGAAGTGTTACTCCGTCGTAGCCGATTGTATAGGAAGCGGCAGGCACTGATGGCTCTTCCTCTTCTTCCTCAATCGTCATCTCTTCTTCTATGTATTCCTCTTCCATGGCATAATGCTCTACCTTAATATAAAAAGGTCCAGCCCATGCTACCGGAAAATCAATAACAGCCGGCTGATCGGCGTAAGAATACCCCATGTATCTGTCGAATGCACGATTATCAATTGCATTTTCGAGGCTGGAGTATACCGTCACATTAAGTTCAGCTTCAGATTGAAGCTTCATGCGCAAATGAGTGTAATTTTTAATTTCTGCCTGAGTTGGATCAACTGTGTACCAATGTACTTGTTCCGATTCCTCAAACAAACCTTCAACTGGTTCTGAAATGGTTAATTTGGCTTCTTCTTTCGGCACATCTGCTTCTGCGGCCAAAACATCCTTTAAAGGAAACTGACTGAAAAACAGGGCAAAAATCAGAATGACTGCCATGAAACTGCTAAACTTTCTTTTCGTCATTTGAAACCTCCGCTTAATAGATTCATAATATTTACAGTTTCTATTAAAACACAGAAACTCTATTTTTGGAAAACATTTCTATATAATTAAGGTAGATTTAAACAAGGAGCTGCTATCCGCAGCTCCACGTCAGTATGAACCTATTCTTTTAGAGCACCATATCTGATTTCACATAGTGATAAAGCAGCTTTGCCGTATTTTCAAGCGAATCTTTATGAGTGCGCTCAAACGCATGGGAGGAGTCGATTCCCGGTCCGATCAATCCGTGCACAATATCATGGCCTGAACGGATTGCGGCTGAAGCATCTGAGCCATAGTACGGATAAATATCTAATTGATAGCCGATGTTATGCTCCTTCGCCAGATTCGTTAAGTTTTTGCGGAGCTCATAATGATAGGGACCGCTTGCGTCTTTCACACAAATGGAAACGGTATACTCATCCGTTGACTGCCCGTCTCCCATCGCCCCCATATCAACAGCTAAATATTCAACGGTTTCAGGTGTGATGTTGGAGTTTCCGCCGTAGCCGATTTCTTCGTTATTTGAAATTAAAAAATGAGTGGTATACGGAAGCAGCAATTTCTCTTCCTTAATTTGTTTCATAAGCTGAAGCAAAAGAGCAACACTTGCTTTATCGTCTAAATGGCGGGATTTGATAAAACCATTTTCTGTGATTTCTACTCTAGGGTCAAACGAAACAAAATCTCCGACTTCAATGCCGAGCGCGCGTACATCCTCCGCGTTTTTCACCACTTCATCAAGGCGGATTTCCATGTTGGCCTGATTGCGTTCTGCTTTGCCAGCATCTTTGTAGACGTGTACAGAAGTTTGATGCATCAAGATCGTGCCTGTAAATACTTTGCCTGATGAGGACTCGATTTTGCAGTATTCCCCTTCAATCGAGTTGAAGGTAAAACCGCCGATTAAATCAATCGTGAGCCGTCCGCTCGTTTTGATTTCTTTTACAATTGCCCCAAGTGTATCAACGTGCGCTGTCAGCATGCGGTGATGGGAATTGTCTCTTCCCGGAATCGTTGCAAGCAGTCCGCCTTTGCGGTTGCGCCTCGTCTCTATTTGACAATCTGCTAAATAGTTTTCTACATATGTAATCACTTCATTTGTATTTCCTGATGGACTCGGTATGGATACGAGCTCTTTGATAAGCTGTATGGTTTCTTTCAAGAGAGTTCTCCCCTTTTAGTTTCTTTTTCTATATTATAGCAGTTTCAGGCATTCATAAAATAGGAAAACCGATTCTCCCTATTGGGGAATCGGCTGTTTGATCTTATTTATATGAGATGATGCTGAGCCCATGAGCTTCCAGTGCAGCCGTTGATGCAGAAATCTCCCGACCTGTTAACAGACATGCCGCCTTCTTCATTTCCTTTGGAAGAGAAACCTCAATTGGATGATCTGCCCCGTTTAAAATGAACAGGATCTTTTCATCTTTATACATTTTTAAGTACATAACAAATTCATCTTTTTTGCCAGCCTCCAAAAATTGGATTTTCCCCTTGTTGCCGAATGCCGCATTATTTTTACGAAGATCAATCATCTGAGAAATAAAGTTCAATAACTCGCTGTCCTGTTTCTCCTCATCCCAGATCATACACTTGCGGCAGCCGGGATCCATCACACCTGTCATGCCGATTTCGTCGCCATAATAAATGCATGGTGCGCCCGGTGATGAGAGCAGAAAAGCGAAAAGCTGCTTCACTTTATCTGTATTTTCCCCGCAGACAGTAGCGATACGAGGGGTGTCATGACTTCCAAGCAAATTAAAGGCAACCTCCGACACCTGCTCAGGATACATGAGAAGCGCTTCCGACGTTCGGTTTATAAACTCTGATGCCGTTACTTTTCCGTGAGCAAAATAGTCGATTGCAACACTTGTGTATGGGTAATTCATGACGGCATCAAATTGATCGCCCTGCAGCCACGGCATGGCATCATGCCACACTTCTCCCAAAATATAAACCTCTGGATCGATGGCTTTGATTTCTTTACGGAACTCGCGCCAGAAGTCATGCGAAACCTCATTTGCCACATCAAGTCTCCAACCGTCAATGCCAAATTCCCGCACCCAGTAGCGCCCAACCTCAAGCAGATATTCCCGCACTTCAGGATTACCTGTTCTGAGCTTCGGCATATTTTCCGAGAATCCAAACGTTTCATAATGAACCTTGCCGTCTTTTTTCAGAGGAAACTGATCAATGTGGAACCAATCTTTATACTTGGATGCTTCGCCGTTTACGACGACATCCTGAAACGGCGGAAACTCATAGCCGCAATGATTAAACACCGCATCAAGCATGACTTTAATGCCGTTTTCATGACAGACCTTAATTAATCTCTTAAACGTTTCTTTATCCCCAAACTGAGGGTCAATTTCCAAATAGTCAATCGTATCGTACTTATGATTCGAATACGCTTTAAAAATAGGGGTGAAATAGATTCCGGTTATGCCAAGCTTTACAAGGTAATCAATATTCTGAATGACCCCTTCAAAGTCACCTCCAAAGCTGTTCGCTGCTGTTGGCTCTGTACTTCCCCATGGCTGAGCATCTTTAGGATTAAGTGCAGCGTCTCCATTTGCAAAGCGTTCCGGGAAGATCTGATACCATACAGTATCCTTTACCCATGACGGTGCAGTGAAGATGTCCTCTTCATTAATATATGGGAATGTAAAATAGTAGCCGTTATGATCCTGCGGTTTTTTATCAAGGAAACCCTGCTCTGTATAAATCAGCGTTTGGTCGCCTGAAATCATCTCAAACCCATACTTTAAACGTCTGTGGGGAGGTTGAACCGCAACCGTCCATATATCGTAAAGTTCAGTCTTTCCAAGCAAAGTCATCTCGATATGCTCTTCTGACTTCCATTTCCAGACTCCTTCACTTTCCTGCTCCCAAGTAAACGGATCCCCCCAGATCAAATTCACCTTTTCAGCATCATTTTTCTTTGTCTGCAGACGGATGTGCAGCGTATCTTTATCATAAGCGTATGCAAAATTATTTTTTGGACGGTGGTAAACCGCTTCTTTTAACATCATTTTCAGTTCCCCCAATTATAGACTTAAACGTTTAAGCAACGGTAGAAAAAAGCAGAAGCTACTCTGCCGGTAAATACGTGTATTTTTGTAAATGCAGACCTCGATTGTCTTTAATAAGATCAGATAATACCCGGAAAGCAATCGTTGCTTTAGAATTCTTGAATAAAACGGTTTTTGCTTCAGCAGGAAGGATCTCCGGACAATTGGATGTGCAGATAACGGCATCACCTTCAATGTTCCGGTATTTTGAAACAGTCCCTGCCAAAAATTCGTTGAGAATAATCGCTGATCGATCGCTGTTCTTTGCCAAAAAAGCAGCAAGGCCTTTTTCATTCTCCATCAGATGAATATTTTCTTCAGCAAGTCCTGATGCCTTTTTTATTTTCTCAGTAAGTCCAGCGTTGTGAAACTTCTCCATAATTATAACGGCGGATTCTCGTTCCAGCTGGTTTTTTGCAGCTGAAAAAGCTCCCTGGTAATCATACATAACCTTGTAAAAAAGTTCATCATCAATTACACTGTCAACGAGCACGAGCGGAACTCCTGTTGGAACCGTTTTTGAAATGCTGTAGAAGAAATCTTCCCGGACATCAATCAAGAAAACGCCATCCAGTTTTCGTTCTGCGATAATCTCAAGATTGGGTTTTTCCACATCAATACTTGAGAGCACAACGTGATAACCCTGTTTTGTCAGCAGCTGCTCAAGCTCAAAAATAAACTCGGCGTGATGCGCGCGTCGCCAAACCCCTTCTTGTGCAGATCGGTTTAAGAGAATGCCGATCAATCCCGTTTTTTGCTTAACAAGTGATCTTGCAGCAAGATTAGGTACATAATTCAATTTCTTTGCAATCTGCAGCACACGTTCTTTTGTCTCTGCTGGAATTGATTGATTTTCTGCATTATTTAATACATAACTCACAGTCGCGACCGAAACATTCGCTTCAGCCGCAATATCTTTCATTGTTGCTTTTTTCATTGCATTCACCATTTCCACTTAATCGTTTAAGTTGAGTATACAGAAAAAAAGATTGAATGTCTATAGAGGAAATACCGGCTTCTATTCTAGATTCATTTAAGAGAAGAACTTGTCAAATAAGTCCCTAAAATAAGCAGACAGGAAAAAATTCTGTTTTTCCTGCCTGCTTTTCTGTGAAAATAGTTAGTGGCGACAGTTTCAGTAGTGCTGACACTTTGAACAGAAAAACCGGCTGCCCAAGTAAGCAAGCCGGCTTTACTATCCTTCATACCGTTCTCAAAATCGGAAGCGTGCAGCATCTAAATGAGCCGCCAGATTTGATGATTTCAGTAATATCTACTTCAATAACTTCGTATCCTCTGTCTCTGAGCTGACTATTTACATGTTGATTAACAGGAAGACTGATGATTTTTTTATCGCCGATCGAAAGGACATTTGTGCCCATAGTAAATTGCTCAGCTTCCGTTACTTCGATTAAGCTGTAGCGTTCTCTAAGCATTTTCAGCTCTTTTTCTTCCAAGGCTTCTGGGAAGACTAGGGCTTCCGTTTCAGAGAGGACATTAAATACGCAGTCAAGATGCAAGTATTTTTCATTGATTGGAACAGGAATAACTTCAAAGGCCGGAACGAGCGACTGCAGTTTTTCGATTGCCTTCACACACGTTCTGTCACTTACACCTACGAAAATAGCCGTTCTGTCAATGATGACGTCTCCGCCTTCAATCCGGTGTTCTTTCAGGCATTGCATTGGATAACCCTGTGCGTCAAGCCAGGTGCGGAGCACTTCTTCCTCACCCTGTCTGATGTCCTGGCCCATCTCAGATACAAAAACGGTTTTGCCCAAAGTGAAGCCGATATCACGGGTGAACACTTGCTCAGGGTACTTTTCGTAAGGAGTGAGCATGATTACTTCCGCTCCATTTTCTTCTAATGTTTTGACAAACTGCTGATGCTGGCTGACAGCAAGAGGGACGTCAATATTTTCATCGGCATAATGCCGCTGTGTTTCATTAATAACTTCGGTGATTCGCATATAGTTGGGCTGACAGACAAGCACCCTCTTTAATGAATCATATTCGCTGAAACAGGCTAATGTCTGATCTGGTTTTCGAATCGTCGTCAAAATAAATTCCCCCATAAAAGATTGCTTTTATGAAATTATTCCCTAAATGGCGTAAATATTAAACTTTTTTGTGACATTATCTTACGCCTATTTTTTTTATTCCCCTGTTAGTAATTGTCAAGCATGTTAAATTGTTATATAGTTTTAAAGGTTAAACTATATATTTCTCATATGAGGCTGGAAACAATGAAAATAGAAAATGAACTAGAAGCATTGCGAAAAGAAAATCAGCTTTTAAAAGAACTCATCACACAATTGCCGTCTGCATTTACATATGTAAATCCGGAACTCGCGCTTTCGGTCTTAAAAGAGAAGTCAGACACGCCTCCATCTATTCTGAAAATGACCAGCACACAGCTGACGGCTCATACAAATCAGCGCCTCTACCTATCATCATCAGAAAATGATTCATTTCATCAAACAGAAGCTTTTTTATCCGACATCTTTGATTTAGTTGCCCATCATGTTGTTTTTATTGATGAAGCGGGCATTGTTACCTTATGCAATCTTCAAGCAGCAAAAGATCACGGAGTCAACCGGGACGAAATCATCGGAAAGCATTTAAGGGAGCTTGTCAACATTCCGGACGAACAGCTTCTGACGCTTGAAACCGCCCGTACCGGGATTGAATTCGTTGACCGTGAAGTACTTGATAAAAATTACGGCATCCTGAATACGAGAATCCTCTGGAATACCGATGGATCAATCAAACGGGTCATCGGGACCTTCTACTTTTTAAATGCCATAAAAGAAGCCGAAAAACAGGCGATTGCCGGAAGAATAGCGGCTGGAATTGCCCATGAAATCAGAAATCCCTTAACGACAGTAAGAGGATTTCTGCAAGTACTTCAAGCGTCAGCAGATGCTGATACGAAAAACTTGTTTCAAACGATTTTAATTCCTGAAATCGACCGGGCTAATAAAATCATTTCCGATTTCCTGAGCATCGCAAAACCTGCCGAAATCCGGTCTGAGCATTTCGAAGTGAAAGAGTTTCTGCTGAATCATTTAGGAAGAATTTTAGAAAGCGAATCCCTGCTTTACTCCATTGAGTTTCATATTAATATCGATCCCTCTGCAGAAGGAACCTTCATCCTTGGAAATAAGGATGAACTGCTGCAGGTCTTTCTGAATCTGTTTCAAAATTCGTTTCAGGCGAAAAACACAGATCCGCTGAGAATACACATCACCTGCAAGCGCCAGGAAAACAGGCTGCAGATCAGCTTTTCTGATAACGGACGGGGCATCATCCCATCCGCTCTGAATCATATTTTCGACCCTTTCTTCTCCACTAAAGACACCGGGACAGGACTCGGTCTCTCCGTTTCGAAAAAAATTGTGGAGAACCATAAGGGTACAATGACAGCCAGCAGTGATGAAAACGGGACCGTTTTTCATCTTGATTTCCCTGTTTGAGGAGATCGGATTTATAACGCCGCATACGAAAGGCTCAGAGTTTAGTGCTCTGAGCTTTCTCATATTTAATGTCTCTATTATTATCTCTTTAACAGCATTTTATCTAATTCACGCACTTTATCATATGACTCCAAAAGGTGTTCAGGCACCATTGTTCTCCCATATTCCCAGGCATTGTTTTCTATTACAGCCATAAGTTCCTCTTTTTCTTCATCGCCCCCATAGATCAGGGTTCTTAAATCATGTTTGTTTTTCTTAAAACTTAAATAATAGCCAATCTCATGATAGATAAGAATTTTAACAAAGTTTTCATCCGATTCTTTTATTCTCACTTTCCCTCTATATCCGTTAATTTGAAGATAATTGAATTTAATCGTATTTGTCGATACGTTATAACTCATATGTGCCGGCAGCTGGTTATCAAATTCGTAATTTATATCTAAACGGTGTTCTTGTAATACATCTTTAATGATTTTTTCGATATTCCATATATATAACATCTTATCTCTCCCTATCTTTCAGGAATTTTCATCTGCATTTTATTATTTCATAAATTAGAGCTGAAATGAATCATGCTTATTAGAGAAATGCCCTCTGCATAAGAACATTAAACGATTCTATTAATAGATTCTTTCTTATCAGCTAAATACCTTCTTAAATTATCTGGTTAAAAAAGCTCCCTAGTACTTTCTCAATAAAAAACGAGTAAGAAATCTCAGCGATTTCTTACTCGTCTTTTCTGTGTTAACTGAACTGATTATCCATTAATAGCTCATCATAAATCAGCTTGCCGATTTCACTGATTGTTCTTCTGCCTGCTTCTTTATTTTGAAGCTGATCAATCAGAACGGCGGCATAAGCCGTCCGATCACCAAAGCGGATGATGGCGCAATCATGCTCAATACCTGGCAGCTCGCCGGTTTTGTTGCCTGCGTATACTTTATCCGTATCCATATGATAGGGAAGCTTGTCTGTGAATTGCTGCTTTTGCAGGATGTCTTCTATTTGTTTTCTGCTTACTTCCGTGAGAAAGCCGTCCTCGCCGATTGCTTTCAAACATTTCAGCATGTCATCAGCAGTCGTCCAGTTATTCAGACCGTTTTTGATTGCTTCCAAATCCATCATATCCCGGTTCAGCTCAGTGCTTGTAAGGTTCAGATCCTTCATACAGGCGTGGATCGCCGGTCTGGAAGCTTTATAGATCATATAGTTAGTCGCCGCATTATCGGACACGATGATCATTAATGAAAGCAAATCAGAAACAGTTAAGACTGCATCATCTGAGAAAGACTGCAGGACACCTGCTCCGCCTGTTTTTTCAATGTCACGAAGGTTCACTTTTTCGTTTAATGCTAGAATGCCGCGATCTTTTAGACGAAAAGCTGTCAGCAAGATGGGAAGTTTGATCAGACTTGCCGATGAAAAAATCCCGTTGCTGTTCCATTCGATGATTTCGCCGTCAAGAACGATTGCGAGTCCAATTTTTCCTGGACAGCGATCGATCACTTCCTGCAGCTTAAGCTTTAAGTTCACCGTCATTTCGTTGCTGCGATTTGAGAAAAATCCTGGTCGCCCATGATGCTCTTGTCATACAAATGACAGGCAACGAAATGATTTTCTTCTACTTCCTGCCACACTGGCTTTTTTGAAGCACAGGTTTCCATCGCATAGGCACAGCGTGTTCTGAATACACAGCCGCTCGGGGGATTCATCGGGCTCGGCAGCTCACCCTGTAGAATAATGCGCTCCCGCTTGTCCTCTATATCGGGATCAGGAATCGGAATAGCAGTCAGCAGAGCCTGTGTGTAGGGATGGAGCGGTTTTTTGTACAGCTCGCTGCTTGCGGTCTGCTCAACAAGGTGGCCCAGATACATCACCCCGATGCGGTCGCTGATTTGTTTGACCATGGACAGGTCATGCGCGATAAAGAGGTAGGTTAGTCCTTTCTCTTTTTGCAGACGTTTCATTAGATTGACTACTTGAGCCTGGACAGATACATCGAGTGCTGAAATCGGCTCATCGGCAATGATGAATTCCGGATCAAGGGCAAGGGCTCGTGCAATGCCGATCCGCTGTCTTTGGCCGCCGCTGAATTCGTGAGGGTAACGGTTGGCATGATCACGGTTTAGGCCAACATCTTCAAGGAGCTGATGCACTTTTTCCGTACGGCCCTGTTTATTCTTGTACATGCCGTGAACTTCCATCGGTTCAGAAATGATCTCAAGGACAGTTGACCGCGGATTTAATGAGGCATATGGATCCTGAAAAATCAACTGCATCTGCCGGTAGTAGGCAAATTTGTCTTTTCCTTTTAAATCATGAATGTTTTTTCCGTTGAAAAGGACATCTCCTTCTGTCTGGTCGTATAAACCGAGAATCGTCCTGCCGGCAGTCGATTTTCCGCATCCTGATTCCCCGACGATGCCGAATGTTTCACCCCTTTTCACCGTGAATGAAATGCCGTCTACCGCTTTAAGCGTTGCCCCTTTACCAAGATGAAAATGTTTCTTTAAATTTCGTACTTCAAGCAAATTCTCCACTGTTATCCCTCCGTCTTTAGCCAATAGCGTCTAGCTGCACATAATTCCTTTTCATAAATCGTTCCATTCATGTCCAGAATCTCAATTGATTTTCCGGTGCTCGGAGAATGAAGCAGTTTACCGTCACCATAATAAATGCCAACGTGATGAAGGCTTCCCTTCCCTTCTTCGTATGCAAAAAACAATAAATCTCCAGGCTCCAACGCGTCCAGTTCCACTTTTTCACCTGAAGCAGCCTGATCATGAGCATCCCTTGGAATGATGTATCCATTTGCTTTGCACATTGTGTAGCTGAAACCGGAGCAATCAAAGCCAAAGCTGGTCATTCCGCCCCAAAGATAAGGAAGGCCGATGAACTTTTCGCCATCAGCCACGATATCCCCGCCGCTTCCTTTAGGCACACTATCAAACCCATCAAAGATGGAAACATCAGCTGCCTTCAGTTTCCCTTTTCCATCTGGAGTTTCAACTTCAATCCATTCTGTTCCTTCTATAAATACAGGCAAAACAGTTTGAAAACTCAACGCAAATTGAGGAGTTTCATCTTCAGCATAAAGCATCGCTTTTTTGCTTTGAATGACTGCAATCATCCCTTTCAAAGATTCCGCATTCTCTTCGATTTGACAAAGCGGCATCCACCCCGGATATCCTCTTTCATCCTTTGAAGAGGACTGAGCCGGAATAATCACATGTGCATAGCCGTCCTGTTCGTTCATGATCCATACTTCTTCCCCAAGCAAAGCCTGTGTCTGAATTCGGTTTTCGCTGCAAAGGGCAAGGCTTGTTTCATAAGTCAGCCCGCTGAGCCATGAGTCAATATCAACAGGATTCACAACGGCGTTTTTATCCAGCTCCCGTGCGGAATCCCTTGCCGTCCAAACGGTTGCAACGGATACCGCAACTCTGCCTTTTCGTATCGTCATTTTGCCAAAACCTCCCCATCGTTTAGAAGGACATCTGAAATTCCCAGTCCATTTCCTTCTGAAAATGTCATTTTTCTGCCGCTATACCGGACTCCGCCCTCTACAATTTCTTTCGCAAGCATAAGCGGGGCATCAAAATCAAAACGTGTAATGTTCTTTTTGGCTGCTGCAAAGTGCGCGGCGGCGGTAATGCCGATTCTCGTCTCAATCATGCTTCCGGCCATGCATTCCACTCCGCAGATTTCAGCAAGCTGATTGATGATGGAAGCTTGATAGATGCCCCCTGCTTTCATTAATTTGATATTAATCAAATCCGCACTTCTCGTTTTCAGCACGTCAAACGCCTGCTTTGGAGTAAACACGCTTTCATCTGCCATAATCGGCGTTTCTACGGCATCTGTTACTTGTTTTAATCCTTCTATGTCATGTGCTTTAACCGGCTGCTCCACTAATTCTATGTTCAAGCCCAAGTCTTCCATCTTTCCGATCACATTGACCGCTTCTTTCGGCTTCCATCCTTGGTTGGCATCAAGCCTGATTTTAATGTCCGGACCGACCCGGCTTCTGATTTCCCGGATCCGGTCAATATCCAGTGCGCTGTCGCCAAGACCCACTTTCACCTTTAAAACATTAAATCCTTGCTGGATGTAAGAAACCGCATCTTCTCCCATTTCCCGCACGTCATTCACACTGACGGTAAAATCCGTTTCCATCTCATCTGTATATCCGCCTAAATATTGATAAAGCGGCAGTCTGCTATGTTTGGCAAGACAATCATAAAGGGCCATATCCACCGCGGCTTTTGCACTTGAATTGCCAACTAATACCGATTGTATTCCCTGGAAAATAACTTCGTAGTTCAATAGATTTTTTCCGATTAAAAACGGCTTCAGCACCTGATGAATACTGGCTTCTATACTTGGTAAACTATCACCGGTAATCACAAGTGTCGGCGGAGCTTCACCCCAGCCGGAAATACTGTTTTCGCACGTCACTTTTACAATGACGGTTTCAGCCGTCACAACTGTCCGGAGGGCCGTTTTAAAAGGCTTTGTCAGAGGGACAGCTGCCCGAAATGTTTCGATCTTTTCGATTTTCATAAAAATCCATCCTTTTTAAAGAATCCCGCTCTCAATGACAACTGTTTTCTCATATGTATTCATTTCTGCATGTGTACCAAGCGGAATAGAGATATTAGGACTGCAGTGTCCGATTTTAAATCCTTTTAATGCCGGTTTACCTGCAAGATTTATGTAATGAGCAAGAACTTCATCAAGCGAAATCGACTTTTTCCGTTTTTGAGGAACACAGTTATGAAAATCAGCAACGAGAATACCTGCTGCATCCGTTAATTTCCCTGCCATATAAAGCTGATTCAGCATACGGTCGACTGCATACGGCTCTTCATCAATGTCCTCGATTAACAGCAGCTTCTCTTTTGTATCAATCTCAAAATCTGTACCGACCGAGCTTGTGATTAATGATAGATTCCCTCCAACAAGCTCACCGCTTACATTACCTTCGATCATAACTTCAAGGGGCGAAAGGGATTCGTCATAAGTAAGCTGGCTGTTCTCAAATAGCTGTTGAAAATACTGTTTTGTTAATGGAAGAACACCAGCTTCTTCTCCAAAATCAGAGCTGAGCATCGGACCGTGAAACGTAATAAGACCGGTCTTCTGTCTGATGGCTGTATGCAAAAAGGTGATATCGCTGTAGCCCCAGAAAATTTTCGGGTTCTTTTCAATAAGATCATAGTCTAATAGCGAGGCCATGCGGGCTGTTCCAAATCCGCCGCACGCGCAAATGATTGCTTTCACTTCTTGATCCTGAAACATGGTATGAACATCTTCTGCTCTTTCTTCATCTTTCCCTGCAAGATATCCGTATTCGCGTTCAATATGTTTTCCGAGTTTGAATGTCAAGCCTGTTTCTTCTAAAAAAGAAAGAGAGCGCTTCAGGTTCTCTTGATTTGGAGGACTTGCCGGGGAAATGATGCCGATTGTGTCGCCTTTTTTTAACGCCTGAGGTTTTATCATTCTAGTAGTCTCCTTTATATAGAAAAGGGATGTTCAAACAGCTGAACACCCCTTTTGCATGGCTTACTTCTTATCTGCCCATTTCAATTCTAAATATCCGACAGGGTGACGGACGATGCCTGATACATCTTCATTTTGCAGGTAAACCTGGTTGTAGAAATGGATCGGAATGATCGGTGCTTCTTCAAATAAAATCTTTTCTGCTTTGTACAGCATTTCAAAGCGTTTTGCTTCGTCAGATTCATTTTTAGAGTCTTTGATCAATTGATCATACTCAGCATTTGTCCAGCCTGTGCGGTTCATGCTGTGTCCTGTTTGGAAGTTCTCAAGGAAGTTCACAGGATCAGCATAGTCTGCTAAGAAAGAACTGCGTGACAATTGGAATTTCAAAGCCTTCTGATCGGTAGCGAACACGTTCGCTTCAAGGTTGGCAAGCTTCACATCCACGCCTAAATTTTCTTTAAACATTTGCTGAAGCGCTTCTGCAATTTTCTTGTGTGTATCATCTGTACTGTAAGTCAATGTTACTTCAGGAAGCTTGTCATAGCCTTCTTCTTTCATGCCTTTTTCAAGCAATGCTTTAGCTTCTGCAGCATCTGTTTTCACAAGGTCGCCGCTTGCCTCGCGGAAGTCTTTGCCTGATGGATCTTTAAAGCCGGGTGAAACGAAGCCATATGCAGCTGTTTCCTGATTTTTTGTTACAAAATCAACGATTTGCTTTTGGTCAACAGCCATTGCGAATGCTTTGCGGATGTTGACATTCTGGAACGGTTCAAGCGTTACGTTCATGCGGTAGAAGTAATCTCCAGCCTGCTCCTCAACATTTGCTTTTCCTTCTTCAAAAAGAGATTCTGCCAAGTCAGCCGGTACATCAGATGTATCCAGTTCGCCTGTTTGGTAAAGCTGGTATTCTGTATTTGTATCTTCTACGATTGCCCAATGAACGCCATCAAGCTTCACGTTTTTCGCATCCCAGTACTGATCGTTTTTCTTCATCATAAATTCTTTGTCATGCTCCCATGACTCTAATGAGAAAGGTCCGTTTCCGACAAACGTGTCAGCTTCTGCAAACCAGTCTGGTGTTTCTGTCGCAACTTTTTCATTTACCGGGAAAAATGCCGGGTTTGCAATCACACTCAAGAAGTATGCTTGAGGACTGATTAACGTAACCTCAAATGTTTTTTTGTCAACAGCTTTCACTTTGACATCATCTGCAGAGCCAGTTCCGCTGTTGTAAGCTTCTCCGCCCTCAATGAAGTATCCTAAAAATGCTGCCCCTGATCCTGTTTCAGGATTTAAAAGACGTTTCCATGCAAAGACGAAATCATCAGCTGTTAAATCATCGCCGTTTGACCATTTTGCATTTTCGCGAATGTGGAAAGTGTACGTTTTGCCATCTTCAGAAACGTCCCATTTCTCAGCCGTTGCGGCTTCTGGCTCATGATCTTTCCCCAGACGAGTAAGACCTTCCATTAAATTGTTCAGCGCATTCCATGAAACAGCGTCAAATCCGATAACCGGATCAAACGAAGTTGGTTCAGCCCCGTTGTTCAGGTGCAAAATTTTCTCTTTTTCTTTTTCGTCTTTTCCAGTGTCTTTTCCTGTACTCTCATTTGCTGTACATGCTGCAAGCACGAATACAAGCAAGGCTGTCAGGAACATCGCCATCCACTTTTTCATTATTCTCCCCCTCTTAATCTTGATCTATATGTTATTTCATTGATGCTGCAGCTAATGCTCGGCTGTCCTGCAGCCAGCAGTCTACTTGGTGCTCTTTGCTTAATGCTGACGTAAAAGGATACACCCGGTCACATACTTCCATCGCATAGTCGCACCTTGCCGCAAACGGGCACCCTTCAGGAGGCGAAAATAAATCCGGCGGCGAACCCGCAATCGGAATCAACTCTTCTCCCTCAATGTCAAGCCGCGGGATGGAACGAAGCAAACCTTTTGTATATGGATGCTGCGGCTGATAGAAAATTTCTCTTCTAGAGCCTGCTTCCACGATTTTTCCGGCATACATAACCGCAACCCGGTCAGCAACTTGTGCGACCACACCCAGGTCATGGGTAATCAGTATAATGGAAACGCCTGTTTTCTTCTGAATGTCACGGAACAGATCGAGAATTTGAGCCTGAATCGTTACATCCAGTGCGGTCGTCGGTTCATCAGCAATCAGCACTTCCGGTTCACATACAAGCGCCATCGCAATGACGATCCTCTGCCTCATCCCGCCGCTGAATTGATGCGGATACTGCTTTAAGCGCGCTTCAGGGCTTGGAATGCCAACAAGATTCATCATCTCGAGAGCTTTTTGTTTTGCTTTTACTTTCGGCATGTTCTCATGCTGGATAATGCCTTCCATGATTTGATCTCCGATGGTGAGCGTCGGATTCAGCGCTGTCATCGGATCCTGGAAAATCATTGAAATGTCTGCACCGCGAAGCTTTCTCAGCTCTTTTTCCTTCATTTTTGTTACATCTCTTCCTTTAAAAAGGATGGAGCCAGAATCAATTGTTCCCGGCGGTTCAGGTATAAGGCGCATAATGCTTTGTGAAGTCACACTTTTTCCGCAGCCGGATTCTCCTACGATTGCGAGCGTTTCGCCTTTCCGTAACTCAAAGGTTACTCCCCGTACAGCTTTTACGCGTCCTCCGTATGTTTGAAATGAAACATGGAGGTCGTTTACTTCCAGTATTTTTTCCATGATGTTACCTCCTTAGCTTTGGATCAAGCGCATCCTGCAGTCCGTCTCCGAGCACGTTAAAGGCAAACATTGTCAGAGAGATGCACAGGGCAGGAAAAAAGAGGCGCCACCAGTGTCCTGTTAAGATTGTGGAAAGAGCATCACTTGCCATCACTCCCCAGCTTGCAAACGGAGCCTGGATGCCAAGTCCGAGAAAGCTCAGGAACGCTTCTGCAAAAATAGCAGATGGAACGGTAAGTGTAATTTGGACAATAATCGGTCCCATTGTGTTCGGCAGCAGGTTTTTCCGGATGATCCTGCTTGTTTTCGTACCGAATGATTTAGATGCATGAACAAATTCATAGTTTTTGATTTGAAGCACCTGTCCCCTTACAATCCTCGCCATCCCGATCCAGCCTGTGACGGTCAGGGCTACAATAATTGTAAATAAACCAGGTCCCATCACGACCATGAGCAAAATAACGACAAGCAAATACGGAAGGCCGTACAGGACTTCCACGACGCGCATCATGTAATGATCGATTTTGCCGCCTTTATAGCCGGCAATGCCTCCGTAGAGAACGCCGATTGCAAAATCAATCAATGCGGCAATCGCTGCAACGAAAAGCGATATTCTCGCTCCGTACCATGTTCTAGTAAAAACATCGCGTCCAAGTTCATCTGTTCCGAACCAGTATTTTGCTGATGGAGGCAGATTTTGATCGGTCAGAATCTGTGTTCGGACTGAATGGGGTGAAATCATTGGTCCGAAAATAGCCATGAATGTAATAAAAATTAAGAAAATCAAGCCTGTCATAGCAAGCTTGTTTTTACGCAGTCTTCTCCAGGCATCGTGCCAGTAGGAAAGACTGGGTCTGACGACGGCTTCAGCAGCTTGTATGTCCTTTGATTTCGGTACAAACCATTCATCAGGGATATCCCGGGAAGGATCATGTTGTTTTCTGAGCTCCATTATCTTCCCTCCCTTTTATTTAATTGAATTCTTGGATCTAAAATTCCATAAGCAACATCGACAAGGAAAAGCATGACGATCAGAATCGTGCTGTAGAAGACGGTCGTGCCCATGATGACTGGGTAGTCACGGGTGCCAATGCTTTCGATGAAGTATTTTCCCATGCCTGGTATGGCGAAAATTTTCTCAATAACAAAGGTTCCCGTTAAAATGCTGGCCGCAAGTGTCCCAAGAACTGTCACAACCGGCAGCAGGGCGTTTCTCAGCGCATGCTTGAACACGATTTTGACAGGTGAAAGTCCTTTTGCACGGGCTGTTTTTATGTAATCCTGAGTCAGCACTTCTAGCATGCTTGAGCGTGTCAGACGGGCAATAATGGCCATCGGTCCTGTAGCAAGCGCGAGTGTTGGCAGAATCATGTGCATCGGACTCGACCATGTAGCGGCAGGAAGTATTTTTAGATTAACGGCCAGATTCTGAATTAAGAGGGTCGCCATGATAAAGTTTGGAACGGATATTCCGAGAACGGCGATGGTCATCGCTAAATAATCAATGAAACCGTTGTGTCGGAGCGCTGCAATGATGCCAAGCGCAATCCCTGAAAATACTGCTGCAACCAGCGTGACAATCCCAAGCTCAAATGAAACCGGAAAGCCGCGGCCAAGCAATTCATTGACTGTTTGCGAAGACTTTTTAATAGAAGGCCCAAAATCAAACGTGACAAGTGACTTCATGTACATGGCATATTGCACAGGAAGCGGTTCGTCCAAATGATAGAAAGCTTCAAGATTTCGCTGTACGGCTTCGCTTGTTCCCCGCTCTTCGTTAAAAGGCGAACCTGGAATGGTATGCATCAGGACGAACGTGAGCGTAATAATCAGCCAAAGCGTAAGGATCATGGAAAGAAGACGTTTAAAAAGATATGTATTCATAAGTTCTCACTTCCTAACAGAATGTCGTTCTCATCGCAAGCTCCGTCATGACAAGCATCGCCCGGTAGGCTTCAAGAATGTCGCTTGCATGGAAACGGACAATCGTGGTGTTTTCTACATGCTCTGTTCCGGGCATAAGCGCTGCCCATTCAGCTTGTCCATAGTTTGCAAACTCAATCGCCATAAGCGGACGGTCTGGAGGAGTGAGCGGCTTTACGTTTTCTCTGTTTTTAATGGCAAGGGCTGTCTTTTCTTTCAGCAGCTCGCCTGCCTTGACCGGCGTCAGTGATTTTACGACCGACCTTGAGATTGTTTCTTTTACGACAGCTGTGGTGATATTCGGAATAAGTGCTTCTGCTTCCATTGCTGCCTGATCGTCTCCGGCAACCATAATGACCGGAACCCCGTGATAGCCTGCAACGTATGCATTAAAGCCTAGCTCCCCCACCGCAACATCATTTATGTAGATCTCTCTCACACCAAAAATCATCGTGTGGGACATCACACCTTTTTTAGATGCGCGTGCATGATACCCGGTGAAAATAGCCCCGTAAAAACTGTCATCTATCCCCTGCACCATACTGTAAGGTTTAACATCCCCCGAAATGAGCTGAGTTTCAGGATGCAGCCTCTCAATGAGCAAATTGTTCATTTTAGAGTGACTGTCATTGACAATCACTTCTTTCGCACCAGCCTCAAATGCCGATTCAATGACATAATTGGCTTCATCCGTCATGATCTCCCGGCCGCGTTCATAATTGTGCCTGGATGAATTCACATGTGTCTCATCAGCGAGTCCAGTGATTCCTTCCATGTCAACTGAGACATATATCTTCACCCATATTCCCCCTGTTTGTATTGCTAATTTTCTTAAAATTATAAATTAAAAATCATTACTTTACAATAACATCTACATAAAAATGCATGATCGCGAATAGATTTACTTGATTTTCCATGGATAAAAAGACCTAATTAATACACAATTTAGTAGAATTTTTATGAAAGAAAACCTAGTCTATTTTTAAATTGATAGAGTAAAAGCACGAGTTTTACAAGTGGACTGGAATATAAAAATTTTAACAATAAAGACGAAAAACCCTTTATTCATAAAGGGTTTAAAAGTTTATTCATCCATTATTACTATTCATCATCTACATACCCAGACAAATATCCCGATCTGTATACTTTGCATTTCACACAAGTTATTTCGGACGCCGAAAAACAGTCATTTAGACTCCCTGCCTTTTTTCCTGTGCATAATCTTCGTCTACCTAAATAATGTCTTAATCTCTGATTACTTTAAACGTCCCTGTTCCCTTCGCCAATATTTTTCCAGAGAAATCTCTTATTTCACCTTCCATAAAAGCGACCTTGTATCCGAGCTGCAGAACATTTGCTTCTGCGAAAATGTCGCCTTCTGAAATGGCCGCCAAGTATTGAACGTTCAAATTCATTGTGGCACATCTTGTTTTTGTAATGGACCTGAGCAGCATACCCTGAATAAAATCGAGCATGGTTGCATGAACACCGCCGTGGAGCGTTCCATTTGCATTCAGCACATGCTCTTTGATCGAAAGTTTAATTTTGACGGAATGTTCTTCGAAATGAAGGATTTCGATTCCCATATGGTTATAAAAAGGGCTGCTTTCAAAGCTTTCCCTAATGTCTTGAACAAGGATGGCCACATGCGTTCGTCCTTTCTTATTTGGATGTGAATTCAGGCTTTCTTTTTTCTAAAAAGGCAGACGTTCCTTCATTTTTATCATCTGTTGAAAACAGGACAGCCTGTGCAAGCTTTTCAATGACAAGCCCTGTTTTTTGATCGGCATCAAACCCTGCATGCACAGCAAGCTTCGCAAGTTTGACCGCAAGCGGACCTTTTGAAAGAATTTGCCTAGCTGCTTCTTCTGTTTTCCCCAGTAATTCTCCGGCTTCTGCAATCTCTGAAACGAGTCCGATTCGGTACGCTTCCTTCGCATCAATGATTTTCCCTCTTAAAATCATGTCCATTGCCACACCTTTTCCAACCAGCCTTGCAAGCCTCTGTGTGCCGCCTGCACTTGGAATGATGGATAAATTCAGCTCCGGCAGTCCGAATTTAGCATGTTCTGAAGCAATCCGGATGTCACATGCCATCGCAAGCTCGCAGCCTCCGCCAAGGGCAAACCCGTTAACCATAGCGATGGTTGGTTTATCGTAGGCTTCTATGTAATCATAAACCTGCTGCATGCCCCCGCGATTAAAGACATCCAGTGCTGTTCTGGACTTCAGCTGGCTGATATCCGCTCCGGCAGCAAATGATTTTTCGCCGCTTCCGGTAAAAACGACACACCCGGTCTCATCATCTGCTGCCAGGATTTCTAAAGCTTCCATCATTTCAGTTAACGTTTCTTTGTTTAAAGCATTTCGAAGCTCCGGTCGATTGATGACAAGGTAGGCAAGTCCGTCTGATTTTCTGATCTCAATATTTGCAAAAGCGTTCATTTTTCTTCATCCCCTTTTTTTAAGCAGTTTAAAGTCTGCCTGGCTCTTCGCAATAAGAATTTGATTTTCATCGTAAACCAAGCCTTCAGCAGATGCCATACTGTCTGAACAGTGTGTCACTCTGGCCTTGCATAGTAAAGAGCTCTTGACGGCTGCATCAAAAATGGTTGTATTTAAAACAATCGTCGCAGTGGGAGCACCTCCCGCTTTAGATGCAGCTGTCCCCATGGCAATATCAAGCATCGTGTAAAAAAGGCCGCTTCCAATCATATGAGGATCTGCCAGATGCTGATTCTCAATCAGAACAGAAATGATAATCTTCTCTCCTTGATCCTGCTCCCTCCGAAGGGACAAATGGTCAAAAAAGGAAGAATGCATAATATCCAGCATTTGCCCCGCTCCTTTCAGCTTTTATAAAAGTTCAATCATCATGGCCATTCCCTGTCCGCCTCCGACACAGAGCGTTGCCACACCAAGCTTGCGTTGACTGCGTTTCATTTCATGAACAAGCGTTGTGACGATTCTCGCGCCAGTTGCCCCAAGAGGATGTCCGAGTGCAATGGCCCCTCCGTTTACGTTGACTTTTTCCTTATCAATCTCTAATTCTCTGATAACAGCAAGTGCCTGAGAAGCAAATGCTTCATTTAGTTCAAATACATCTATGTCTGCAATGCTTTTATTGGTTCTTTCTAATAGCTTCCTCACGGCTGGTACAGGACCAATGCCCATAATTTCAGGGGAAACACCTGCTGCCGCCCAGTCTACTACTCTCGCAAGCGGTTTTATATTCAGTTCTTCTGCTTTGCTTTCCGTCATTAAAACTAGTGCAGCTGCCCCGTCATTTCTGCCGCATGCATTTCCGGCGGTTACCGTTCCTGACTTTCTGAATGCCGGTTTTAATTGTGCTAACTTTTCATAAGTGGTTTCAGGGCGAGGGTGTTCATCGGTATTAAATAAAGTAGATCCTTTTTTATGAGGAACATCTATCGGCACAATTTCATCCTGGAAAACCTGATTTCGAGCTGCCTGTTCTGCTCTCTTTTGACTTTCAAGGGCAAAGGCATCTTGATCTTCTCTTGAAACCTGATACTTCTCGGCCACATTTTCAGCTGTGATTCCCATGCCGAGATGCTCGCCAAATGTTTCCTTTGGCTGTTGTCCGTTCTCTTTATTCGAATCTACCATATGTGCTGCATCTCCTCCAAAACGGGATCCGCGAAGATAGATCGGAGCCTGGCTCATATTCTCCGTGCCGCCGGCGACAACGATTTCAGCCTGTCCTGACTGAATTTGCTGCACGGCAGAGGCGATTGCCTGCATGCCGGATGCGCAAAGGCGATTAATCGAAAAAGCAGGAGCTGTTTCAGGAATACCTGCTCTCAGTGCTGCAACTCTCGCAACATTGGAAGCAAGGGTCGTTTGTCTGACTTCCCCTAAGATGACTTCATCGACCTGTTCTGCGTCAACTCCGGCTCTCTTAAGAGCCTCTTTTATTGCATAGGAAGCCAGAAAACTGGCCTCAACATCTTTTAGCGCTCCTCCGTACCTGCCGATGGGTGTCCGTACAGCACTTGCTATCACAATGGTTTCCATAGATTTTTAGCTCCTTCCTTATTGATACTGTTTTTTCAGCTGACCTGCGATGATGTTTTTCTGAATTTCGGATGTGCCTTCATAGATTCTCGTAATCCGTGCATCGCGGAAAAATCGTTCGATCGGGTAATCTGCAATATAACCGATTCCCCCATGAACCTGAACCGCTTTATCCGCTATTCGGTTATAAACTTCAGATCCAAACAGCTTCAGCATTGCCGCCTCTTTAATCACCTTCATACCCTCGTCCACCATCCAGGCAACCCGGTAAGTAAACGACCGCAGCGCTTCAATTTCCATAGCCATCTCTGCAATCATGTGAGAAACTGCCTGATGTTCAAAAATAGGAACATCAAATTGCACTCTTTCCTGGGAATACGTCATCGAGAGGTCGAGCAGCTTTTGACAGGATCCCAGATTTCGGGCTGCTAGACCGGCACGTCCATTTGCGAGAATTTTAAGAGCATTAACGTACCCTTGCCCTTCCTCTCCAAGCACATTATCAGCTGGAACCTCACAATCTTCTAAAATGATTTCAGCAGAATGGGAACCGCGGAGTCCCATTTTCTTTTCAACAGCCCCTACATGAAATCCCGGAAAATCTTTCTCAATGATAAAAGACGTGATGCCCTTTGCTCCTTTTGAAGGGTCTGTTACGGCCATTACTGTAAAGACATCTGCCTCGGTGGCATTCGTGATGTAATGCTTCGTCCCGTTAAGA
The DNA here is from genome assembly GCF_004358755.1 of Peribacillus frigoritolerans. Classification (GTDB taxonomy): domain Bacteria; phylum Bacillota; class Bacilli; order Bacillales; family Bacillaceae; genus Bacillus_P. The sequence goes on from NZ_SMZY01000002.1 coordinate 544,896, forward strand.
ATGTATTTACCCCCTTTTTTCACAGCAGTTGTCTTAAGATTTGTCGCATTAGAGCCGGCGCTTGGTTCGGTTAAAGCAAACGCACCGATTTTATCGCCGCTCGCCATGGCAGGCAGGTACTTCTGCTTTTGCTGATCGTTTCCCATCTCGACGATCCCGACCGTCCCAATCCCTGTATGTGCACCTATTAAGGTTGTATAGCCATTATGTGTAGCGCCGATTTCTTCATATAAAGCGCATTTGCCGACCATTCCAATGCCAAGTCCGCCGTATTGCTCCGGAATGCTTAATCCGAAAAGTCCGAGTTCCTTAGACATGGCTATGATCCGTTTGGGAATCGAATTGGACTCCTCAATTTCCAAGGCAACTGCTTCAACTTCTGTTTGAACAAAATCGCGGACGTTCCGTTTTAAAAATTGAATGTCCTCATCAAATTGAAAGTTCATCAAAGCCACCTCCTAGCTGTATTCATAAAACCCGCGGCCGCTCTTCTTCCCGAGCCAGCCTGCTTTAACATACTTCACAAGGATCGGACACGGACGGAATTTTTCACCAAGCGTTTTATAAAGATATTCCATATTCCGAAGCCTCGTATCAAGCCCCACTAAGTCAGCAAGTTCAAGCGGTCCCATTGGATGATTTAAGCCAAGCTTCATCGCCTTATCGATATCCTGTACCGAGCCGACTCCCTCCATCACCATCGTCATCGCCTCGTTTCCGATCAGACAATTCATGCGGCTGACCGCAAAACCCGGGAACTCATTAATCTTTACGCATTCTTTTCCAAGCGCTTCCCCAAACAAAAAGCAGGCATCTATTGTTTCTTGTGACGTTTCCAGGCCGCAAATGACTTCGATCAGCTTCATTTTTGGCACAGGATTGAAAAAGTGAAGCGCAATGCACTGCTTTGAACGGCTTGTTTGCGCACCGATCTCAGTCGGGCTCATCGTTGATGTATTAGTTGCAAGAATAGCCGACGGCTTTGCAAAGCGGTCAAGCTCTTTAAACACGCTGATTTTCAGTTCCATTACTTCAAGCACGGCTTCAATAATGAGATCTGCATCTTCTGCAGCCTGTTTTAGTTCTGTTGTGTAGACAATGCTCGCTTCCGCATCTGTCTTGCCTGCTTTTTCAAATTGTCTCGACACATAAGATCTGCAAGTATCCAGCGATTGTTCGTGGATATCCTGAACAATTACTGAAAACCCTGCAGCCGCACATGCATAGGCAATGCCGCGGCCCATCGTACCTGCGCCAATTATACTGACTTTTTGCACAGAATCACCCCTATTTCACTGCAGCCTTTTGGTTGTCATATGTGTAAAAACCTTTGCCTGTTTTTCGGCCGAGTTCTCCTTTTTCTACCTTTTCTTGAACAATCTTGGCAGGCTTATCGCGTTCATTTCCGCTTTCCTCATAGCGCTGCATTCTGACAAAATAGTTCACATCAATGCCGGTCAGATCCATTAAGGCGAACGGTCCAATCGGATGATTCAGCGCTTTTGTACAGACGAGATCGATTTCTTCATGGCTGGCATAGCCGTTTTCAAGCAGGTACACCGCTTCGTCCATCAGCTTTCCTAAAATGCGGTTCGCAATAAACCCTGAGATTTCTTTATTCAATAAGACTGGTAATTTATTAATCTTTTTCACAAAGTCCATCGACGTTTGAGCGGTTTCTTCAGAAGTGTGCGGACCCTTCACAACCTCTACAAGCTCCATGACTAAAGCAGGGTTGAAAAAGTGAATGTTGCACACCTTATCAGGACGCCCCGTTACATCCGCAATTTTTGAACTGACAATCGTTGAGCTGTTAGTCGCTAAAATAGCATGCGGCGGTGTAATTTCATCAAGCTTCTTAAAGAGCTCTCTTTTTACATCAAGCTTTTCAACAATCGCTTCAATAACCAGATCCGCTTCCTTTAATTCATCAAGAGATGAGGTATACGCAATTCTGCTGAAGGCAGCTTCAGCCACTTCAGCAGTGAATCTGCCTTTCTTGACACGTTTCTCCATCTGAACTCCCAGAAACTGCTTTGCTTTTTCAAGGCTTTCCGCGCTTACATCCTGCAGCGTGACTGGATATCCGGCAAGTGAACAGACCATCGCAATTTGCGAGCCCATCGTCCCCGCTCCGATTACAGCCACATTTTCAATTGATTCAATTCCCATTTTGATTGTCCCCTCTCTCTGTTTCTTCTTTTACAAGCAGTCTTTTTAATAGTTTCCCAACCGTATTCCGCGGCAGGCTGTCCCGCACTTCAAACTGTTTTGGAACTTTATAGGGTGTGAGTTTTGTATAGCAGTAGCCTCTCAGCTCTTCTTTATCAATCGTCTTCCCATCCTTTGGAACAACGTACGCTTTCACTCGTTCTCCGTGTTCTTCATCAGGCAGACCTACTACAGCCGCCTCTTTGACGTCCGGATGTTCATAGAGAACACCTTCAATTTCCTGCGGATAAATATTAAAGCCGCCCAATATGATCATTTCCTTCTTGCGGCCGACGATATAAAAGTAGCCCTCCTCATCCATCGTCGCCAGATCCCCTGTGTACAGCCAGCCATTCTGCAGAGCGGAATGCGTTTCGGCTTCATTGTTCCAGTAGCCCTTCATGATCTGCGGACCCTTGATCAAAAGCTCTCCAACACTTTTTGGCCCGAGCTCCATGTTGTCCTCATCAACAATCATGCAGTCGGTTTCTGGAACCGGAATCCCGATGCTGCCGATTTTTCTTTTCCCAAACGGCGGATTGCGGTGTGTGGAAGGTGAAGCTTCTGACAGTCCGAACCCTTCCCCTATCCGCGTTCCGGTCAAGCTTTCAAATCGCTGAATGATTTCAACCGGAAGCGGTGCAGATCCTGAAGAACACAGCTTTAGACAACCCAGCTTTGCTTCTTCTATTTCAGGATGATTGACGAAAGCGATATACATTTTCGGCACTCCTGGAAAAAAAGTCGGGCGGTGCTTTTTAATTTTTTCCAGCACATCATCAATCTCGAACTTCCTGAATAAAAGAAGCCTCCCTCCAATGAAGATTCCCAGGTTCATGCCGCTTGTCATTGCATACACATGATAGAGCGGTGTTGCAATCAGGACGGTTTCTTTTCCCTGAATCATCGAATCCCCGTACATCAGGCAGCTTTGATAGACGTTGGCTGTCAGATTGAAATGAGTCAGCATCGCACCTTTCATTTTCCCGGTGGTTCCGCCTGTGTACTGGATCACTGCGACATCTTCCTTCGCATTGATCTCGGCAGGACGTTTTAGAGAAATCCCAGAGGCAATCAGATCTTCAAGTTTCAGATAACGGCCGTCTGAGTCTGACAGCTGAGATGCCATCATATGGGTAAAGGAATAAAGGTCGCTGACTTCATTGATGGTATTCCTGCCTGCCGCATCCGCAACGATCGTCGTCACTTCAGAATCTGCCACAATTTGAAGCAGCTCTCTCGCTGTGTACATCGGGTTAATTTGGACAACAATCAGCCCCAGGGCATGAGCGGCGTAATTTGAAATCACGTAATCGGGATGATTGGCCAGCATCAACCCCATGCGGTCACCCTTTTTGAAACCCATTTCATTCCATTTGCCTGCGAGCCTATCAACTTTGTTTTTCAGCTCCAGATACGTTATTTCTAACTCTTCAAAAAGGATAGCGGTTTGCCCGCCATATCGCTCTGCGGTTTTCTCAAGCATCGTATAAACGGACTGTTCCGGTATATGAACGTCCCCGTGCTGATAAAAAGAATGCCAGGGACGCTGAATCGTACGCTCCACACTACCTCCTCCTTACTTTCCGATTGCGGCTTGATTTTCTGCGGCAAGGTCAATTTTCGAATTAGGCCTTACAAAAACAGTGAACAATACGCCGAATACCGTAATCAGCCCGGCCATGAAGATGATCGACAAATCAAAGCCTGCCGCACTGTTTTCACCTGATGACCCGACGATATAACCTGTAATTAAAGGTCCTACAATACCCGCCAAGTTGCCTGATGACGTTAAAATACTCGTCATCAGTCCGCCGCGCTCAGGCAGAAGATGAATGATGATGGTTGGTCCTATCGTTAAAATGCCATATGTAAGTCCTTTAGCAAGACACATGGCGATAATGACCCAGACAGCATTTGTAATAAAAGCTGTGGAAGCAAGCAGCAGCGCGCCGATAATCATGGCCAGGCCGACAACATACACCCTCGAGATCCGCCAGTCTTTATTCCGTTTAAACAATCTGTCTGACAAAACAGATACCCCGATATAGACGCCGACTGAAACAACCCCAATGCCTGAAACTGCATAACCCATCTCGATATTTGTCATGTTGACGATTTTCACTAAGTAAACAGGAAGCCACACAGCAAACCAGACAACAAGCAGGTAGGTTGAAAAATAAGCAAGTGTCGTAAACAAAGCAGATGGTTTAGAGAGCATCAGCAGAAACGCTTTTACATCAAGCTTCTCAAGCTGCTTTTTCTTTGGTTTTTCGTCTTCTTCCAGTTCATCAGCCCGAGGAACGTCACGAGTGAATTGGATCGCGATAAACCAGACTATACTTGCGACTCCTAAAAACGCGAAAGCTATCCGCCAGCCGAAAATTTGGATGAGCGCGACAAGAATCGGCGCCGCTACCATCGCGCCAAGCGTAGCTCCAGACACAACGACTGAATTGGCAAGCCCGCGAAGCTTTGGCGGAAACCAAGTGTTTGCATGGTTATAAGCAATTGGGCTGAACGGCCCTTCAAATGCTCCAAGTAAAAAACGGTACAGCAGAAGCAACGGTAGACCAGCAATGGCAAGCACGCCTATTTGCAAAACCGCCCATGTCAGCATCAAAAACCCGAGCACTTTTTTGGCTCCAACCCGGTCAGCCCATGCTGCGCCAAAAATACCTGTTACAGGATAAAGCCAGTAATAACTGCTGCCGACAAGACCCCAATCGGCGTAAGAAAGATTAAATTCCTTCATGATCGGGACAGCTGCAAGCCCCGTAATCGATTTATCCGCAAAGTTAATGAACATCCCAAAGAATAGTAAAACAAGCACAGTCCAGCGCATCTAACTCCCCCTATCCGCTCTTGCTCAATTTTCTTCCAGCACTCGTCTTGCGATGATCAGACGCTGAATTTCATTTGTTCCCTCATAAATTTTTGTAATGCGGGCATCCCGGTAAAAACGCTCTACCGGATAATCCGAAACGTAACCCATTCCCCCATGAATCTGTACCGCCTTGTCCGCTACCCGATTGAAGACATCTGAAGCAAACAGCTTCGCCATCGATGCTTCCTTGATGACTTTTTTCCCTTCATCAATCATGGAAGCAGCCATATAAGTGAGAGTTCTTGCTGCTTCTGTTTCTGTCGCCATATCCGCAAGCATCCATTGAATCGCCTGATTGTCGGCAATCGGTTTTCCAAATTGAATCCGTTCTTTTGCATACGATGCTGAAAGCGCTATCAACTTGTCGCATGAACCAACTGCTCTGGCTGCCAGCCCCACACGGCCTTCGCTCAGAATTTTCAGCGCAGACATATAGCCCATGCCGACTTCACCGATCACATTTTCCTCAGGAACGACGCAATCTTCGAAAATCAATTGTGCAGTATGAGATCCGCGCAGCCCCATCTTTTTATCTTTTTTTCCAAGCGAAAATCCAGGAAAATCCTTTTCAATTAAAAATGCGGTAATTCCGCCTTTCGCTCCTTTTTCCTTGTCCGTTAAGGCAAATACCGTAAAGACATCCGCAACTGGCGCATTCGTAATGAAATGCTTTGTTCCATTTAAAATCCACTGATTTCCACGTTTCTCTGCACGCGTTGCGAGATTCGTCGCATCTGAACCAGCTCCTGGCTCTGACAGAGCAAACGCGGCGATTTTCTTTCCCGCTGCCATATCCGGCAAATACTTTTGTTTTAATGATTCTGAAGCAAGCTTTACCAGTCCTGTGCTTCCGATGCCTGTATGGGCACTGATCAAACTGACAAACCCGTTATGTGTATGTCCCAGCTGTTCAAGCACCACTGCTTTTCCAACCGCATTCAGCCCAATCCCGCCGTACTCTTCCGGAATGCTGATGCCGAAAAGACCAAGGTCCTTCGCCTGTTCTACTAAATGGTCCGGAATCCGGTCTTCATCCTCAATCTGCTGAGCATATGGTTCAACCTCGTTATCTACAAAACTTCTCACCATTTTTTTCATTTGTTCGATTTCTTGAGAAACGGTTGCCTGCATCAATAAATCCCCCTTTTAAATTCTTACTCTAGTAGATGCAAGAAGTGTGCCAACTGGGGAAAAGCTGGTATAGCGGGATTTTTCTATCAAGAAGATTCATTTTTGAATCAATCGTGTCGATTTAAGAGGGTTTTTGTGATTCATTTTTGAATCGGAGGATTCAGGATTGAATTAACGGAAAAGAGGCTGGTAAAAAACTTGTTTTTCAATTTCTAACGTTTCTCAGGACACTATTTAATCCTGAAAATACAGGTAAGGATAAGGAGAATTGACAGCACTTTGTAAGGTAGCTCCACATTGAAAAATTGGCAGCAATCTGGGGAGGGGCGCCACAACTGAGAAGACATCACCTGAAAAGTGGCAGCATTCTAGGGAGGGGCGCCACAACTGAGAAGACATCACCTAAAAAGTGGCAGCATTCTGGGGAGGGGCACCACAACTGAGAAGACATCACCTAAAAAGTGGCAGCACTCTAGGGAGGGGCGCCACAACTGAGAAGACATCACCTGAAAAGTGGCAGCACTTTAGGGAGTAGCGCCACAACTGAGAAGACATCACCTGAAAAGTGGCAGCACTCTAGGGAGTAGCGCCACAACTGAGAAGACATCACCTGAAAAGTGGCAGCACTCTAGGGAGTAGCGCCACAACTGAGAAGACATCAAATGTCCAACAAAAAATACTTTTGCTATAGAAGCCTTTTATACAGAAAAAATCCGAACTATTAACTCCTAGTTCGGATTGTTCTTTGGCTATCTGACTTTTGTCCCAGCCTCTTTGATCATTAAGATACTTTTTTATTTCAGCTCCACTTTAACAGGAGGCAATTTCACAGGTTCCCCGTTCATGCTGAAGACACCGAAGGGAATAGATAAAGAATAGTCATTCAGATCAACATCAGCTGAAATGTTAAAATTCGATTGAAAGTGCAGGGTTTCAGGGTCGATCAGCTTGGCGTTATTGCCGTTAATGAAAGTGTCTCCTTTTTGGAGAGAGATGGAATCAGCAAAATTTTGGAGGATGTCCTGCTTGTAATCTGCTCCATTAATATGTTTTATACGATAGTCTAAAACGACTCTGTTATCCATTTTTGTCACTTTATTCACATACAGCTCATACCCAAACCGTTTGCTCTCTGCGGTGAAAGGCGGCGAAACGACTGGAGCCAGGGTTCGCGGCTCATCCCGCTCAATTTGCGGATAAACCATTAAGGATTCGGTTTCATCTGATAATCCCGCCGATAATAGATAACGCTGCACCGTAAGCACTTTTCCGTTTATCACTTCTGAGGCAATCACATCTCCATGACTAAGCGGGAGCTCTTTTCCATGATCGTTTTTTACACGGAATGATACGGTATCATGTTCATCAGACAACACTGTTTCGTACTCTAGCAAAGTTGTAGCTTTTCCTTTTGTCACGGAGTGAATCACAAGCTTTTCATCACCGATCTTGGTTTCTGCGTTTACAGCTGCCGTTTTATTCGGAATCCGCTTTACAGGAACGTCAAACTTCCATTCCCCTTTTTGTCCTGCGATCGATTCAAATGTCAGCGGAAGTGTAAAGTCAGCCGGCAGTTCCTTTCCTTGATAATAGAATTCCATCGAGCCCAAATATCCATCTTCCGTTTTCACAATCCCATAATGAGAGCCGGGCCACTGCTTTGATTCGCTGCCGTCGAAGAGATAATGTCCGTACCCCGAAGCAGGATCGTTCGGTCCCTCCACCCATTTTTCAGGAAGAGACTCTCCTTCTGTCTTGAATGTAACCCCTACAACATTGCCGTCAAAATACACACTTGTCAGCGTAATGCTGACCCCGTTGCTTACAGCCTTTTCATTCAGCTCTGTTACTAGTTCAGCTGACGCCAGTTCTTTGCCGATTGAAAAAGAGAAGTTTTCATAGATGGATCCGAGCACCGGGACACTTGCCAATACGTTTGTGACGGGCGTAAAAATAAATCCGGAAGCGAGCAGAATGGATGCTGCCGCTGTGGATAAAAGGGCTGCTGATTTCACAGTGTAACGGCTTTTTTTCCGCTTTTGCTCTTTGCCGGCTTTTATTCCACGTGAAACGGCGGCAAAAATATCATCTTCAGGCAGGTCAATTTCGGCGACTTGGTTCTCAAACCATTTTTTGTCCATACAGCTCTCCTCCTTCAAGCACTTGTTTCAGTTCCGCTTTAGCCCTGCGCAGATAAGTCTTAATGGTTCCTTCAGGTTTATTCATCGTTTCTGCGATCGAACGGATGGATAAATCGTGATAATAGAATAAAATAATGACAGTTTGATAGTTCTGATTCAGCGCAGAGATGGCAAAGGTAAGATCAGGCTCGCTCTCTTGATAAACAACAGCTTTCTTTTCAAGAAATGCACTCTCCATCAAGACTGTTTTTTTCTTTTTCTTCAAAAGTTCATAAGCCGTGCGGATTAAAATCTTCGTCAGCCACGTGCTGAAATATTCCGGCTGTCTTAAGCTTTCTATGGAGATAAAGGCTTTACAAACAGTCTCCTGCAGCACATCTAATGCATCTTCTTTATTCCGCACATATAAGAAAGCCGTTTTATATAGCTTGGCGCTTTCTGCTTTAACCAGCTCTTCAAATGCTTCTTCATTGCCCTTTATTGCTTTTTTGACAAGATGTAGTTGACTCACGCTTTCCTCTCCTTTCACATGTTAGAGGAATCTGATTGAAGAAAAGTTTCAAAGTGATGAAATCTACGTCATTATACAAAAATATGTAAAATAGTGGTATCATTTTTTAAAATAGAAAGGGGATGAAATCATGACTGCATTACCCCGCAGCACGATGCTTGAAGCGATGCTATCTGCTGATAGAACGTTCGACGGCGTCTTTTACACCGGTGTAAAAACAACAAAAATCTATTGTTTGCCCTCCTGCTATGCAAAAAAGCCTCTTCCTCAGAATGTGATTTTTTTCAAAACTCCAGCAGATGCTGAAAACCAGCATTTCCGCTCATGCAAAAAATGTTTTCCTGACTTTCCGCAAAGCAAGTGGATGGATCATAAGTCTTACATAGAGCTGCTCCCTCCAACTGATTTTGCCTTCAGTGAATGTCTTGTCTTTCTAGGAAGATCTGCAGCTGAAGTCCTTCACCGCGTTCAAGGGGATTTTCTGCTGAAATGGATTGAAATCGATGGAAAAAGCGTGCTGCTGAAGGTGTCAATGAAGCAGGAAAGACTAGTTATTGAATTCCCTGATCAAATCCCTGACAAGTTCCGCCGAGTACAAGCAGGAAAATACATCTGGAATCTATTTGATTTAGACAGGGAGATGCAGCCTTTTTATGAGCTGTCTGACAAGGATGACCTTTTAAGATCCGTCGTCACTAAACATTACGGACTGCGGATCATTGGCATCCCTGATCTATTTGAGGCTTTGACCTGGGCGATTATCGGCCAGCAAATCAACCTGAATTTTGCCTATACGCTTAAAAAGAGACTGATCGAACACTTCGGTCAGAGTCATGATTTTGAAGGACGCCGGCTGTGGGTTTTCCCAAAACCTGAAGTGATTGCTGAACTTGAAATGACAGATCTCCAAAAACTTCAATTCACAACAAGAAAAGCAGAATATATCCTTGCTATTGCAAAAGAGATGGCGAACAGCGGGCTATCTAAAGAAAAGCTGCTACGATTAGAAAAAGATGAAGCAAGATCTCTTCTGCTGAGCATTCGAGGTATAGGCGCATGGACAGCTGATTATGTCATGATGAAAAGCTTAAACGATTCTTCCGCTTTTCCCATTTCAGACGTCGGCTTACAAAATGCAATAAAAGCTCAGCTCAGATTAGACAAAAAGCCGTCAATCGGAGAACTGGCCAAACTTGCTGAAGGATGGAAGGGCTGGGAAGCGTATGCAGTCTTTTATTTATGGAGGTCGTTGTATCAATGATGAAAAAGTTAGTTATTCTTGTATGTACTGTCATAGCTGCAGTCCTTATCTATTTTTACGGTCTATACCAAACTTCCAAAATAGCAGAAGGTTTCCCGGTACCAGTAAGTGCAAAGCTTAGTGAGTTATCTGATGAAAAAGCTTATGAAGAATACAGCTGGACACTTGCTTCAGAAGAGAACGGCCTTCCATCTGCCTATCTCCTTGCAATCAATCTTTGGGGCTGGAAGAAAGTCGATCAGATGGGAGCCCTGACAACGTACGAAAAAAACGGGGAGAAAATAGACGTGATCTTGCAGACTGATTATTTATACATAACGAAAAGCGAATAAAAAAGGGCAGCACAGGCTGGCGGAGTGCAAACATTTTAATTAACATGATTAACATACCAATTAGCTGAGCTTTTGGTGAGCATTTTTTTTAGGGGTTTATTTGGGAAAATGCTATCTTCAACACATATTTCAGCATATGAATCAGCAAGACCTTGCTGCTCATTAAAGTGTATTTATTTGTACCGCAAATTCTATTATTACTTTAAGCGGTTAAATAAAAATAAGGAACTCCAGATTTTTAAGAAGTTCCGATTGTTCTTCAATTTTTGCCCCCGATAGCTTAATAAGGATTTCACTTTTGCTTCTCGTTTAACTGCTTCAACCATACTTTAAACCACTCGTAAGGTAGCTCTACTTTAGAAAGGTCTAATTTCTGCAATTCTTCTAATGAATATGTATTTACTAAAAACAAATCCCATTGACATTCAATATCTCTTGCTAAGTTTATAGCCATTGAATCATTCTCATCTAATTCGGTACCTTCATCATTATCGAATACCATTGTTAAGTTATCGCACCAATTAACAAAATCATATTGTGAAAAGCTGTTTTCTTTACTACATAGGGTACCTAATAATGTCTTTAAGTTTTCAATTTTATATGGAATATTTATGCTCGTGTCATTATAATTCCAATCCATTTAAGAACCCCTTCATTTATATATTTTTTACAACCTGTCATATTTTGGGGAATAAAAGGAGTGATTACAATATGTCGCAATCGCCCCCGATTGTTTAATAAGGGTAAGTTAGTCCTTATCCCTGATTATAAAATTGGCTAGAATTCCGCATACAATAATAGTCAATCCAGCAAAGATTCCAGCATATATTCTTTTGTCCCAGTCTATAAGAGAATTTGAGATAGTAATTACAGTGGCAGCAAAAAAGGACATAAGAATTATTTGAGGGATATTTAATTTCATTTTAAATTTTTCCATAAAAAGCTCCTTATTAGACATTGAGTCTCCTTCAAATTATACAAAACATATTACTAATAAGCCCACTTTAACTAAATAACCACTGATAAACTATATAAATGACAATTAGACCAACAACTACAAAACCGCCAATTGTAGGACTGCCATAAACTGTTCGGTTCCACCCATCATCAGTATTGATTTTACTTTTTTCTTCGTCTTTTTTCATTGTATAGCCCCCCCTTTTTACCAAAAACCTTATTCCATTAAACTGCCAGATTGAAGAATTACCGTTATTTCCATTTTATCACAATTACACAACTAAAAAGGGAATCATTGATAGTAAAACACACCAATTATGCTTACTAATTGGTGTGTTAAATGATGAACTATTTATTATGTTGTTTTATTGCTTTACAGCTTTACAGCCTTATACCATTCCAGAGTTCACTCTGTTGTTTAATTATGCTCCTATTATTCTTCAGTGTCTTCGTCACTTTTGTATTCTAAAATGTCTCCGGGCTGACATTCTAAAGCCTTGCAAATCGCCTCTAAGGTTGAGAGTCTAATTGCTTTTGCCTTCCCATTTTTCAATATAGAAAGGTTAGCCATTGTTATTCCAACCCTCTCCGAAAGTTCTGTTACGCTCATTTTCCTTTTAGCCAGCATCACATCAATATTGATTATAATCGCCATGTTTTTCACCTCAGACCGTTAAATCATTTTCTGATTTTATTTCTATGGCATTTTTTAATAGCTTTTGAAGAACAGCGGCAAAAACGGCAACCACCATGCAGCCAAAAATAATGACCATACCGATTAAAATAATACCTGGGGCATCGTCTACCTCTGCCATGAGATATAAGAGAGGCATAAATACCACATATAAGGCACTGATGGTAATGGCACAGTATTTGATATTCTCTAAAGAATTTACAGTTAATTCCGAAAACGACTGATTCTTGTCAATGTAGTTTAAAAGTTTAAAAGTCTGGTACAATGCAGCGAAAAATACGATCGCTGTTACATAGAGTCCGATTAAAAAGGGATATTGCAAAAAATCCAGCTTCGGATTTAATTCTGCAAAAAATTCAGCTATCTCTGGCAACACAAATATACACAAAGCAAGAACAGGAAGTCCCATAAGAACAACAGCGAACTTTAAAAATAATGTTTCCCGTTTCATGAAAAGCACCTCACCTACTTATTATTAATTTGATTTTACCACGCATTTATCGTTTTGCAATAAATTATTATTGAATCTTATTATATTATTGTTGTTATATAAATATGTTTTAATAAAAATAAAAAAGTTGTTCAGGAACATGGTCTGACGTGCTGATCAAAAAGATTGAATGAAAAAAACACACCATTTCAAATGGTGTGCCAGATAGGGTATTATATAGATTGTTTTGCACCAGTGAACCAAGCTGGTTGAGCTCTTTTCAATAGTAAGGTGAAATCATCAAGTAAACAATTACACCCGTAAAGCTTACATATAACCAGATCGGCATGCTCCAGCGGACAATCTTCCGGTGCTTTGTCAGCTGTCCTGTCCAGCCCCATACAAGTGAGAAAAGGGCAAGCGGCACAATGATGGCAGCAAGGAAACTGTGTGTAATCAGAATGAAGAAGTAGATGCTGCGAATGATCCCTTCTCCGCCAAAACGAGTCGTTTCTACTGATAAGTAGTGATACGTCAGATAAGATACACAGAAAAGCAATGTCGTAGTAAAAGCGGCTAAAATAAAGCCTTTATGCAGCTTCACATCCTTTTTAATAATCGAGACAAGCGCGATGACCAGGAAAACAAACGTAAAACTGTTCAGTACGGCATTGATCCTCGGGAAAATATGAATATCAAATTTAACTTCGCCGCCATAGCCGATCGGCAAAAAGAACAAACCCAGAATAATCGCATTGACGACAAGAGAAAGGGTGACGATAATCGCCGTATAATTCTTGCCTGTGCGAGCTGTTTCTTCCATAATGATTCTCTCCTCATGATTCAATATGTTCTATTGTACCACGAGATTATGTGCTAATATTCGACAATTGTATGAAGGATGCTCTTAAAAAGAAGGCATTTTAGTGGACAGGCTGTTCAAAACAGAGTCCATATTTCTTCAGCTTTCTCACAATCGTCGGCTGGCTGCTGTCAAGGGCTTCCGCAATTTCATAAGTTGTTTTGTACTGTTTTACCGCAAGCGACAAGATTTTTTCCTCCGCAAGCTCAGCCGCTTCCTTCAGCGTGACAATTTTAGAAATATGGATCGGGCTTTCCTGACGCTGATACTCTGAAGGCAGATCCCGGATCTTTAATAACTCCTCTTCGCTGATTAAAACGAGTCTTTCAATTAAATTCGCAAGCTCGCGTACATTTCCAGGCCAGCTGTATGTGTAAAAAAAATCTTTAAGAGCCGCATCCATCCGTTTTTTCTTCTCATACCTTTTATTGGCTTTCTCTAAAAAAAGCTCCGTAAGCGGCAGGATATCGCTTTTTCGGTCCCTGAGCGCAGGAATCAGAATCGGAACAACATTCAGCCGGTAAAATAAATCCTCGCGGAACTCACCTTTTTGAACCATTTCCTTCAGGTCTTTATTTGTGGCAGCAAGGATTCTGACATCCACTTTTTTCGGCGCCGTTCCGCCTACCCGCTGAATTTCTTTTTCCTGAATCACACGCAGGAGCTTCACCTGAAGGCTTAGCGGAAGCTCACCGATTTCATCCAGAAACACAACACCCTTGTCCGCCATTTCAAACATGCCTGGTTTCCCCTGTTTGTTTGCACCCGTAAAGGCGCCTGCTTCATAGCCAAACAGCTCGGATTCAAGCAGATCAGCAGGGATGGCACCGCAATTGACCTTAATAAACTCACCCTTTTTTGCACGGGCACTATTGCTGTAAATGTATCGGGCAAGGACATCTTTTCCGACACCGGTTTCTCCGAGGATTAAAATCGTCGCATCTACATTCATCACTCTGTCAGCCGTTTCATAAATAAAGATTAATTCTTCGCTTTTAACGATGACATCTCCGCTCAAACCCGTTTTTCCTTTTAACCGCTCAATCTCTTTTTTATAGCTGTCATTCAATTTCGTCGCTTTCCGCAATGCGCTCTGTAGATCATTCAGTTCAGAGAGATCACGGATATTTGTCACGATGCTCTCAATTTCGCCTTTATCATTAAAAACAGGATTACCGGTCAGGAGCGTTTCTTTCCCGGCCCGGTTCAGCTGAACAACCGAAACACTCCGCTTTTTATCCAATACTTTATGAGTCACTGAATTTTCAAGAATCCCCCGGCTGATGAGAGCATTCACATTTTTCCCGATATAGTAATCTTTCGGAATCCCCGTAATCCGTTCAATCGCCGAATTCGTTTTTAATGTGACACCCTCTTTATCTGTAATATATATGCCGTCATATGAATTTTCGATGATCGCGTCCAGTTCACGATTGACCCTCTTTGATTCCTTCAGCTCATTCATCAGGGAAATAAGTTCGGTGGAAGCGGTTCCAATAAAGAGATTATCAGCAGAATCAGCAAGCTTTGTCTTGATAAAAATACAGCTGGAACCGCCGCAGCTCGCATGAATCAGTTTCCCGCCTTTTAGTTCTTCCCACACATCAAACAAGTCGCTTACTTTCATCTTTTGAACGTCAGTGCGGCCAGTGAAATTCAGGACAATTTCATTGCTGTGCAAAATGACATTGCTGCTTGACGTCACAACACAAGGAAAAGGAATGCTTTCAATCATCTTCGCATTCATGGCAATCACCTCTCGAATTTCAGCTGCTGGTACTGAAAATGAAGATCAGACAACGCAGCAACAATCGCATGAATCGCTTTCCCGCAGTAATTTTCCTTAACATGCTGGATTACTTCTTCTATCCCATGCTGAAGACAGTAGCCCCGAAGCAGGCGTCCGACGAAATCTCTTCCGTGTTCTGTCGCAAGCGTACAGGATGCTTCCAAAATTACTGCATACCTCTTATCAATTTCAACCGTAATGGTCAGCATGTCATATACATTTTTTGCAGCCATCCCTGCTGGCAAGCGAGCATGTCCGGCAATAAACATCGTCTGTGAGTGCATCGTGCAGCCCTTCCTTTCGGGCAAAAACCCCAATTTGATACTGACTTACTTCTTTATTTTTTGGGGGAATCCTGCTTTATTGAAAAAACACTTTGATTAACCCATATAAAAAAGCACCCATCAATTCAAGTGCTCAAATAATATTGCCATTTGATTTTACACATGTCCCTCTTGCCTTTACCCCTAAAAAAAGATACCCGCAGCTTATAACCGCGGGTTGCTCAATCAGCTTTCTACTTTCTCTTTCGCATCTTCAAACGGCCAGCTCGGAAGCATGTTTGAGAGCGCTTTATCTTCACGGTATCCTAAAACGTATTCCGCCTGCATAACTGTGTGGATCTCTCTTGTTCCCTCATAAATAACCGGTGCTTTTGAATTTCTCAAGAAGCGTTCGACCGGATATTCGTTGGAGTATCCGTATGCTCCGTGAATCTGAACGGCATCGTTTGCTGCTTCATTTGCGAAATCACAGGATTGCCATTTTGCCAGAGACGTTTCTCTCGTATTGCGCTTGCCTTCATTTTTCAGGCAGCCAGCGCGGAATACAAGGAGACGTGACATGTGATAGCCTGCTTCCATTTTTGCAATCATCTGCTGAACAAGCTGATGCTTTCCGATTTCTTTTCCAAACGTTTTCCGTTCATGACAGTAATTTACGCTTTCTTCCATACAGGCCTGAATGAGACCGCATGCTCCTGCTGCTACTGTGAATCTTCCATTATCGAGTGCAGACATGGCAATTTTAAAGCCGTCGCCTTCTTGTCCAAGCAGGTTTTCTTTCGGAACTTTAATATGATCAAAGAAGATTTCTCCCGTATTCCCCGCTCGGATACCAAGCTTGCCTTTAATAGCTTTTGAATCAAAGCCAGGCATTGTGCGTTCTACGATGAATGCAGAAATTCCATGGTGTTTTTTACTTTTATCCGTATAGGCAAATACCAGGAAATGATCCGCATAATCACACAAGGAAATCCACGTCTTCTGACCGTTCAGTATGTAATGATCACCATCTAAAACAGATGTTGTCTGAAGCGCAGCCACATCAGATCCTGCATTAGGCTCAGTTAATCCAAACGCCCCGACCTTTTCTCCTTTTGCCTGAGGAACTAAGTATTTCTGTTTTTGTTCCTCATTTCCCCATTGCAGCAGCGTCAGACTGTTCAAACCCGTATGAACAGAAACGGCCGTACGATACGCCGTATCCCCGCGCTCAAGCTCCTCGCACACAATCGCAAGTGTGTTGTAGTCCATAGCGCTTCCGCCATATTCTTCCGGAATACAAATTCCCATAAGCCCAAGCTCTGCAAGCTTTTTCAAAATGGAAGGCTCGAAATGCCCCGCTGCATCCCACTCTGCAATCTTCGGATTAATCTCTTTATCTACGAAATCACGCACCATTTTTCTTACTGCATGTTGTTCTTCAGACAAGTTAAAGTTCATCATTACTCCATCCCCTTTGTGGTTGTAGATATAAAAAAAGCCAACTGCACACTGAAGGCAGCTGGCTTTTGTCAACGTTAATCATTCTCTTCCATAGACAAATCAGCAGATTTGAAAAAAATCCTATTAATGCTGGTAATAAACGAAATCACGGGACACTGGAGGGCTAACTCTTTAGGCGTGAAATACGTTTAGTTAACTGGATTATACACATAAGCACGTGAAAACGCAATAATTTAATTGAAAATTCTATCTACTCACATTTTCACAAGTGTTCTGCCCCGGACTTCCCCATTTAATATTTTTTCCACAATGGACGGAATTTCTTCAAGAGACACTTCATTCACAATTTCTTTATCAAGATTGTCAGGCTTCAGATCAGACGCAAGTCTCTCCCAGACTGTCAGCCTCTTTTCCATCGGGCAGTAGACTGAATCAATTCCTAATAGATTAATGCCTCTTAAAATAAATGGATAGACACTCGCTGCAACCTCTGCTCCGCCAGTCAAACCGCTTACTGCCACCGATCCTCCGTATTTAGTTGCGCTCAGCAAATACTCAAGTGTTTTTCCCCCGACTGGATCAACTGCAGCGGCAAAAAGCTGTTTGCGAAGCGGTTTACCGTCGTCAGAAGTAACTTCTTCCCTCGATAAAATTTCTTTAGCTCCCAGCTGCTTTAAATAAGCGTGCTCTGATTTTTTTCCGGAACTAGCAGCAACCTCGTAGCCTTTTTTAGATAAGATATCGACGGCAATACTTCCAACTCCGCCAGTTGCACCGGTAACCAGCACTTTTCCGTTTTCAGGAGTCAGTCCGTTTTCTTCCAGCCTCAAAATGGATAATGCAGCTGTAAATCCAGCAGTACCCAGAATCATCGCTTCTTTTAACGTTAACCCTTCAGGCAGCGGAACAACCCATTCTGCAGGGACACGGGCGTACTCACTGAATCCGCCAAAATGAGAGATTCCTAGTTCATAGCTTGTGACTATGACTTCGTCGCCCTTTTTAAAAGATTCGTTGCTGGACTCTACAACCGTGCCTGCGAGGTCAATCCCTGGAACCATCGGGTAATTTCTTACGATCGATTTAGGAAGCGTCGCTAAGCCATCCTTATAGTTAATGCTTGAGTAGGCAACTTTAATTGTGACATCACCCTCCGGCAAGTCTGTCAGCGACAGCGGCTTTATTTCCGATTGAATCTTATCCTCTTGCTTATCAATGACAAAGGCTCTGAACTTTTCCATAGAATCGACTTCCCTTCTTCTTTTGTTAAAGCCATTGTAATAGATTGACTGCCATAGTCCAATCTTTTACACTTGAAGAACTGAAAAAGAAGCAGGTGAATCTATGGAATTTAAAATTAACTATCTTTCTTTTTACCTCATCCAAGTAGATGGAAAAGAAGAGAATGCCAATAAACAATATAAACATTTTCAAACATTAACGACTGAAGAGTACGAAGGAAACGCGCTGAAAGATTTCCTGGACGGAGAACTGAAGAAAATCGTCAAACGCAAAGTCGAGAAGCATCCGCGCAGTGAACAGGTTCCGACCAAACTTGGATACTTTGTCGTTGAACCCGGCTATGAGCTTGATTCCAATCCAAACTACAACCTTTTCCATAAAGCGCTGACTGCCGATTCAAAAGAAACATTCAAAGAAGCAAGTGAACGATTTGTCGGAGCTTATTTGGATGCAAGCGCTGTTCGCGGCGGGGCATTTCTTGTTCTTTCCGCAACTCCTGAAAAATACTTTGAGGATACCTTTTTGTTCATCTTAAAATGTGATTTCGAACCAAAGGTTGCCTCGATCTCGGATGAATCCACTCTCATCCGCAACGTGCAGATGGCCATTACAACAAAAAACATGAAATCCATTCAATACCCGTACATGCCGGAAGAAGGAATGACAGAGCCGGGCGAGCTGAAAATTCATCAGGCCTCACATGCACGCTACTTTGAAGACTTCCTGAAATTCGTCGAATACGGAGAATCCATGCCGGAAATCATGAAAACCCAAGTCATGAGCATGGTCCAGGAGCACGTGCTTGAAACATACGAAGAAAACAGCCAGGAACGCCAGCAGTTTGAGCATGACATGGAAATCTGGGAAGCAAGCGAAAAGCGTGAAATTCAAGAGCGTCTGGATACCCATCAAGTCATTGAAGCTGCAGCGCAAATCGTAGAGCACACACCAGAAGCTGAGTTGAAAATGAAGCTTGGTGAAACTTCCATTAAAGGATTGCTTGCGGACTATGGGGAAAATATTCACCTGGGGAAAATCAATGGCAGGTATGTGCTGTTGGTAGAGGCGGATACGATTCAGTTTGAGAAAGGTGTTTCGCCGATAGAGTTTCACCGGCCGGAAGAGCTTGGGGAGATTATTGAGAGGATCGAGCGAAAGAGTGCTGATCAATAATAGAATTTTCAGGGCTAATACAGTTCTTCAAATTTCCTTTTAGAAAAATGCAAATAACAAAACATGAGTTACGTAAATATTAATCAATTTAAAGGCAAATTAGTTTGTGATAGTTGCGTTGAAGATTTAGTTGGTTCATTAGTAAAATAAATGAGTAGTTCGAACGTATAATTCTCAACCGTGCAACAGGAGACCTATAAATCAAGGTATCCTGTTTTTTTTGCTGTTATCTAGGTAATTAGAATTATTAGATGGTAATTTCGGGAATTTTATTGTACTATTAGTATGTTCTTAATAAAGAATAAAGGAGAGGTTATTTGTGAGTAAAAAAGGTATTATTTCATTAGTTGCTGCAGGTCTATTAGCTTCATCATTATCTGTTGGTGCTGTAAAGGCTGAAGGGAATAAGTACGAACTGTCTAAGAAGAGTATTGAAAGTCAAATTGAAAAACCTCTTAATAAAGGAATCATTGATTCACGCACATTTAATCAGCTTGAAAAAGAAGTAAAAGAATCTCAATCTTACCTAACAAAAAGTTTAAATAAAATGCGAGTAATGAGCAGCGCCGCAGCCAGCGATGAAGAGTATTTGCTTGAAATGGAATACAATGACACTTTTAATACTGCAAATGCCACATCGTATAATATGCCAACAATAGGACAATTGCTGCCTTTATATGATGTAGATTTTCATAAAGTCGTTGTACCGCAAAATGGTTTGCTAATGGTAGCTGGGGGTACTAACTCCTATGCTATTGATCTAGTATTTGCCGCTATGCAAAAAGATTTTGTTGAGAATGATAAATTAGTATATTTGGGTTCTGAGTATGAAGAGGGAATTGAGTACCAGGTGTACCAGGCTAAGGGTGGCACTTACTATGTAGGCGTTATCGACAATGATAACAATTACTTTGATGATAATACAGAAGAAGATTTATATGCACTCGCAACTGCATTCGCAGACAATGTGGCTCCAAACAAGCCAACTGTCAACAAGGTAGATAATAATGACAAAGTTGTAACAGGCAAAGGTGAATCTGGTGCCACAATTACTGTTAAAAATGGTAATACAGTAGCAGGTTCTGCTAAAGCTTCATCTAATGGTAATTTCACAGTTAATATGGCCGTTCAAAAAGCCGGCACAAAATTGACAATCACAGCTAAGGATAAGGCAGGAAATGTGAGTCCAAGTGTGTCAGTAACTGTTGTAGATGGTACAGCACCAAGCAAACCAGCTGTAAACAAAGTTGATAACAATGATAAAGTTGTATCTGGAAAGGCAGAGGCCAACTCTGCAGTTACAGTTAAAAGAGGTGATGCATTATTAGGAACAACAAAGGCGGCAGCTAACGGTTCGTTCTCTGTTTCCATACCTGTTCAAGGAGCAGGCGCCAAGTTGACAGTTACAGCCAAAGACAGTGCAGGAAATGTAAGTCCATCTGCCTCAGTGACTGTAGCAGATGTAATTGCCCCTACAAAGCCTACTGTTAATAAAGTCGATAGCAATGACAAAGTTTTAACCGGAAAGGCTGAATACAATTCTACAATCACAATTAAAAATGGGAAAACTGTACTGGCAACAGGAAAGACCCCAAAAAGTGGATCATTCTCAGTTGCCATACCGGTTCAAAAAGCGGGCGTTAAGTTAACTGTTACTGCAAAAGACGGTGCAGGAAATGTAAGTTCAGCCACTACCGTTACAGTAGTAAAGCATTAAAACAAGAAGAAAAACCGCACGATTGAGTTTTCATCGTGCGGTTAACTATGTACAATTAGCAAGACTGTGTTGGAATCTGGCACGCAGGTCTCAAGCAATTTTTAAAACTGTACATGGATGTCAGTACCACATACTGTATTGAAATCTATTAGTTCAAACACTTTTTTCAACCTTCCATCGCATTGAAAACAATAGTTTAGTACTTTATATTTTTTTTACCTCCTCCTCCTCTCTGTCTATTCCCCCAAAAATCTTATATACTTAACCTATCTGAGTTTCAAAAGGGGAATGGATTCCGAATGAAGGAAGAGCTGCATTATATCGGCCATAAAATACTGGAAAACGCTAGGGAAATCACGCTGAATATACCAAATGTTCAAGACACACAGCACACACAGCAGCTAGATAAATCCGGTTTCCCGTTAAGAGAACGTATTGCCTATCGGGATGAACTGATTGGATATTTAGGACAGGCTTTATGCGGAGAATCTGTAAATGAGCAAGTGGAAAATTGGAGCATCAAAATTTCTAAGCGTGCGATTCATTTTAATGTACCGTTATGCCAATGTCTGCGTGCAATTGCCGCTTACCGTACAGCATTATGGGATACGCTTACTGAAGAGCTTCATAAAAACAATTTTTCAGCCATCACCATGCTCGATGTGTCAAAAATCATTGAACCCCTTATTGATAGAGCATGCAGTGTCACAGGCAGTGTCTATGAAAATCACAGCAATGAATTAATGAAAATTGCTTATTCAGCACTTGAAGAATTATCTGTTCCAGTTGTTCCGATTGCAGACGGCATCGCCGTTATCCCGCTTGTTGGCGCAGTCGATACGCGCCGCGCTTCCTTAATTATGGAGATTGCGCTACATGAAGGAGCCCGTCTGAATATAGAGCATATGATTCTGGATGTATCCGGAGTGCCAATCATCGATACAATGGTCGCTGATCAAATTTTTAAGATTGTTAACGCTCTGAAGCTGAGCGGCATTGATACAGTTCTGACAGGCATTCGCCCTGAGATCGCCCAGACGATTATGAGCCTTGGACTAGATTTTAATGCAGTGACGACTAAATTTAATATGAAACAGGCTTTGTATGACTTTGGTTTTAGAAAACGTTAAAAGCTGCCGCCACTCAAGTTGGCTGCAGCTTTTTTGTTTCTATAAAATTTTACTGAGAAAACTCTTTGTACGTTCATGCTTTGTATTTTCAAAGATCTCCCTGGGGGAGTTTTCTTCGATAATCATCCCATCATCCATAAAGATGACACGATCTCCTGCTTCGCGGGCAAAGCCCATTTCATGTGTGACAATTATCATTGTCATTCCTTCTTTAGCCAGATTCTTCATGACTTCCAGCACTTCCCCAACCATTTCCGGATCAAGAGCTGAGGTAGGTTCGTCAAACAGCATGATTTTCGGTTCCATCGCGAGGGCCCTTGCAATCGCAACACGCTGCTTTTGTCCGCCTGATAAGGAATCGGGATATACATTCTCTTTTTCAGAAAGCCCCACTTTCTGAAGAAGCTCACGTGCTTTAACCTCTGCTTTTTCCTTGCTCCATTTTCGTACAATGATTGGAGAGACTGTGAGATTTTCAAGGACTGTTTTGTGAGGAAACAAATTAAAATGCTGAAAGACCATTCCCACATCTTTTCTGATGGCATTGATGTCTGTCGATCGGGCGGTCAAATCAGTCCCTTCGATGTACACGTGCCCTTCTGTAATGGTTTCCAGCAAGTTTAAACACCTCAGCAGCGTTGATTTTCCTGATCCTGAAGGTCCAATCACGACGACAACTTCCTGCGGATTTACTTCCATTGATATCCCTTTGAGTACCTCATGTTTTCCAAAAGATTTTTTCAGTGCTTTTACCGAGATCATTCTGTGTCTAACCTTCTTTCTACGTAATTTAGCAAATAGGTTAGGGTTAATGTAAGCACTAAATAAACAAAAGCGACTGTCAGGTAAGGTTCCCAAATCCGATAATATTGACCGGTGGCGGCCTTGCCCCAGTACATTAATTCCGGCACTGAAATCAGTGATATCAGCGAAGAATCTTTAAGCAGGACGATAAATTCATTTCCAAGCGGAGGAATCATCCGTTTCACTGCCTGCGGTAAAATCACTTCCTTCATTGCCTGCATATGATTCATTCCAAGTGATCGTGCTGCTTCCATTTGTCCCCTGTCGATTGACTTAATGCCGGCCCTGAAGATTTCCGCTATGTAAGCAGCAGCATTTAAGGCTAAGGAGACAACTCCTGATAGGATGGGATTCACTGTAGACATAAACAAGGGCATTACACCAAAATGGATAATGAAGATCTGAACCAGCAGCGGCGTGCCTCTGAAAAAATTGACGTACCAGACAAAAGGCAGCCTAGCAAGCGGATTTTTCATCATTTTACCTATGCCTATAAAAAGCCCTAAGATTGCTCCAAGCAGAACGCCCATAATCGTGATGGCGATTGTCCAAAGTGTTCCTTCTATAAAAAGCGGCAAATAATCTATTATAATATCAAAACGGAAATCCATAGCTGTCTCCTTTATGTTTAAATCGAATGAAAAGCACAGTATTTATTCAGCTTTTAATAGAGTATCTACACTCGGCTCTTTTCCAAACCACTTTTCATAGATTTCTGCGTACTCCCCGCTTTCGATGACCTCTTTAATTGCTGCATCAAATTCTGCTTTTAACTTGCTGTCTTTCGGAAACATTAAGCCGTAAAATTCAGATTCAAAGCTATCTTTATCTTCAATTGCTTCGACTTTGCTGTTTGGATTATTTTTCACAAATTCACTTGCCACAACATTATCCGTCACTACCACTTCTACGTCATTGTTTTCAAGTGCCATAAAAGCAACAGCGGTATTTTCATATTTTGATATATTGTTATTTGCGCCGACTACTTTTTCTGCTGCAAGCTGCCCGGTTGTACCATTTTGCACGCCAATTTTCTTCCCTTTAAGATCTTCAGCGCTTTTAATATCTGTACCTTCTTTAAAAACGATCATATGAGTGGATTCAAAATACGGAGTTGAAAAATCATAGGTTTGTTTGCGGTCGTCGTTGATTGTAATACCTGAAATCGCCAAATCGACTTGTTTGCCTTGTACAGATGCAAATAATGGATCCCACCCGATGTTTTCGAGTTCATGTTTATAGCCTGCCTCTTTCATCACTGCATCCAGAAAATCGACATCAAATCCGACAATCTTTCCTTTATCCATGTATTCAAACGGCGCAAATGCTGCATCGGTTCCTACTTTAAGAACTTTCTTTTCATCTGCCCCTGCACCACTGCTTGCTTTCTCACTGTTCCCGCAGCCCGACAGCATGAAAATGATGACAAATAACAAGACTCCTATAAACTTACTGTAGTTTTTCATCGAATGATTCCCCTTTTCTAATGATTTACGTCTTGCTCAGGCGACTTAGCCTTTCACCTCCTTTTTTCCTAATAAATCACAAAATGTCAACTTTTATCACATGAGTACATTTTTTACTATCATATGGGTTGTCCGCCCGTTTTTCAATATAAATTTCACAATAGTTTGAAAATACAAAAAACCAAAGTGTTAGCGCCTTGGTCAAATCCCGCAGGCGGATTCGTTCTGACCGGGAATTTGATACCTTTTCGACAATAAAAAGAGAATGCTGACTGCATTCTCTCCTAACTAACTAGTTACTATTCAATTGATAAATTTGCAAAAAAACGGAAATAGACAATACCTGCAAAACCTAAATACTCCATCACAGGCGAAAGTTCATATTGCATGGGTTCATCAAAAAAATACATGCTCATCCTCCATTCATAAACTTTGATTTGATCGCTTCGGCAGCCAGTCTGCGAGAAGTTCCGGCAGCTGTCCATCTTTTACAGTTAGAGGAACATGACCGTCCTGAATCAGACGGAATTCTTTATCTTTGCTTGAGATAAGATTCATGATCGGTTCGCTTTGTTCTTTTGGCACCAAGCGGTCAAATGCGGACGCAATGACCAGCACATTAGCTTTTATGTTTTTCAGGTCTGCTTTTTGACCGTTTATTTTCAGTTTGCCTTTTACAAGCTTATTTTTTTTAACAAAATCGTGAATCAAGTCTTTTAAAGCAGCACCCGGGATTGGAATGTAACTTTTCGTCCATTTGTTGAAACGTCTCCACTTCATGACGTAGTCCGGATTATCGGCTTTTGCAAGAAGAGTCAGATGGGGGCTGTAATAGATGGGGGAAGTGAGCAGCCGTATTCCTGCCTCGACATGGCTTGCAGGAAGAACTCCATATTGATCGATGATTTCATTAAAATCGAGATCTTTCTCTTTCAGAGCTTTTGTCCACTCATCAAATAACGGTACATGCCGAAAGTCGATTGGTGTTGAAAATAAGATTAAGTTGCGGACTGATTCTCCTGCGAGTGAAGCATAGATTGCAGCAAGTGTTCCTCCAAGACAGTAGCCAATTACAGATAAGTCCGCTGCACCTGAATGGCAAAGAGCAAACTCCGCTGCCTCTTTTATATACCGCAGAATATAATCAGCAATTGAAAAATCTTTATCTTCATAATCCGGGATTCCAAAATCAAGCAAATAGACATCAAAACCATGATTGATAAATGATTCGATTGCACTGATGCCTGGCTGTAAATCAAGGATAAACGGCTCGTTTACAGGAGAATAAACCATAAAAAGAGGCGTGCTGTATTTCCGTACAGACGGCTTATAACGCCAGAGCGTCGCTTTATTTTTTTTCCAGACTGCTTCTCTTTCAGTAAATCCAATCTGGATGTCATCCTCATTAAAAACACTCGCAAAATTCTTCCACCGTTCCAGTTCACTATCCTTTTCAGGTTTCATGGATGATGGTTCCTCTCTTCTTTTTTTCTCTTTTTTCTCCGCGGGTAATGATAAGATCTGAAGTTTTTTCTTCTGAATTTGCAGCTTGCATTCCCAATGTCTGCTCGGCTTTTCGTTCATTAAGGGATTCTTCAAAACGTTCACGGTACTCTTCAAACAATTCTTCGATCATAT
Organism: Peribacillus frigoritolerans; assembly: GCF_004358755.1. Classification (GTDB taxonomy): domain Bacteria; phylum Bacillota; class Bacilli; order Bacillales; family Bacillaceae; genus Bacillus_P. The sequence continues at coordinate 570,999 of NZ_SMZY01000002.1, forward strand.
TCTTTGCTTGATGCTTCTTTGCTTTTTTTATCTCTTTCATCAAACACTTAAGTGATTCCTCGAGGCTTTCTATTTTATCTTCAATTTTACCTATAGCCTTGCAGGGACTCCGCTTCAATTCATGCAGGCCCGCTGTCATTCTCTCTGCTTTTTCTTCGGCCTTTGTTATAAGTCCAGCTGCATATTTCAGATCTTCTTTGCTTGGCAAGCTAAGAGAAAGATCCATTATTTTTTCCGCCATTCCGCTTGCAGACTTCATTTTCAGGGCTCCTGATTTTAAGAGAACTTCTGCTGCCTGAACGATGCCCTTTTGATTTAATCCTGCTTGTATCATGCCGTTCAGCAGCTGTTCGAGTTCTCCTCCCTTTTCTTTTAAAAGATCATAATATCGTTGATCCATTTACTTTTACTCCTCTTCTTAAATGAAATTGTTTAAACTAATGCCGTAATGCCTCCATCGACAACCAATACCTGGCCAATAACATAATCAGAAGCTTTCCCTGATAAAAATAAAATGGCGCCATCAAGATCCTGCTCATTGCCGAATCTTCTTGCAGGAACTCCCTTTAAAATCATCGCATTTTCCTTTTCAAGGACACTGCGGGACATTTTAGTAGGGAAAAACCCTGGTGCAATGGCGTTCACTTGAATATTATGTCTTGCAAGCTTTACTGCGAGATCTTTTGTAAATGTCAGAACTGCCCCTTTGCTCGTGCTGTAGGCGATTGTATCCATCAGCTCCGGCTGTGTTCCTCCCATACCCGTCACAGAAGCAATATTGATGATTTTCCCTCCGCCTTGGCTGATCATGACTTTTGCTGCAGCCTGGCTGAATAAAAACAATCCTCTCACATTTACATTCATGACTTTGTCCCATTTATCGGCTGGATGATCGAGCGCAGGGGCCAACCATGAGGTTCCGCTGTTGTTAACCAATATATCGATTGAGCCAAATTGGCTGAGAGTTCCGGCAACGACTCTCTCTATGTCCTCTTGCTTTGACACATCGCACTGTAAGGCTAAGGATTTCACCCCTTTTGCCTGCAGCTGCTCACTTACCTCTTCGCATGCCTTCAGATCCCTTGAACAAACCACAACATTTGCTCCTGCTTCTGCAAGCGTCATGGCCATTCTGGCGCCAAGACCTTTTCCTCCGCCTGTTACGATGGCCGTTTTATTTTTCAAACTGAACAGTTCGTTGATAGTCAAATTCCTTTATCCTCCTCTTTTATGATTTGATTGATTCTTTGATACTTAATAATATAGTGATTCTTTTGTAAAATAGTGTCGAATTTGATGAAATAGCCTCAGCATATTTTTCAGTAAAAGGGGTTTCTGTTTTGAAGACGGAAGGGTATGGATGAATAACGGACCTTTCAGATGAGAGTTCACGCGCTTCATGTGCTAAAATAAAAGCAAACCTACTAAATAGGAGGAAAAAAGATGAAGTATACTGGCTATATCGGTACATACACAAAAGGGGACAGCAAAGGAATTTACTCGTTCACTCTTGATACGGACGAGAAAAAACTGGGGGAAGTCAGCGTTGCTGCTGCCATTGGAAGCCCTACATACTTAAATCTCAGCAAGGACAACCGCTTTGTTTATGCCGTTGCCAATGAAGGGGAGGCAGGAGGTGTAGTTGCTTACTCAAGAAATACGGAAACAGGCGAATTGAAGGAATTGAACCGTCAGCTTCTTCAAGGCGCATCTCCATGTCATGTCAGTGTGAATGATGAGAATCAGTTTGTTGTAGCAGCGAATTATCACAACGGAACCATTGGGTCTTATGAAATGAACGCTGACAGTGAAACTCTTTATCCCGCGCTCTCTATTAAAAAACATGTAGGAGACGGCCCCAACAAAGAAAGACAGGATGGACCTCATGCTCATTATGCAGGCTTTACTCCTGATCAGAAATACGTGGCCGCCATCGACTTGGGAACAGATAAACTGTACACGTACGAATTAAATAAAGGCGAATTAAACGAAATTCACAGCCTTCATTTAACGGCAGGAACCGGTCCAAGACATATGACGTTCCATCCGAACGGAAAAATCGCTTATCTCATGACGGAGCTGAGCAATGAAGTTGTTGTCCTTGCTTACAACAAAGAAGATGGCAGCTTTAAAGAATTACAGTACATTTCAACCATTCCGGATGACTTTACTGAAAATAACCAGGGCAGTGCCATCCATATCTCGTCTGACGGGAGATTCGTTTATGCAGCCAACCGCGGCCATGACAGCATCGCCGTCTTCAGCACAAACAGCGACACTGGCGAGCTGACATTTGTAGATCGCACTTCAACAGAAGGCAACTGGCCACGTGATTTTGCCCTTGATCCGACAGAGAAATTCTTAATTGCTTCAAATCAGGAAAGCAGCAGCCTTATTTTATTTGAAAGAAACCCAGAAACAGGCACGCTTACACTGCTTCAATCAGATGTAACTGTTCCAGATCCGGTTTGTGTGAAATTTTTGAATCAATAAATGAAAAACCCCACTCTTATGGTATGTTGCATAAGAGTGGGGTTTTTTCTATTTTAAGGGTTAATCCAGAGCAGGAAAGTCAACTCGCTTAAGCGAATAAACTAAAGAAGATTACTATTAACGGAGGTGCTTCAATGGAAACCATCTTTCTCGCTGTCATTCTTGGTGTCATCGCTTTTTCTCTCTACAAAATCATCAGGAAAAACCGCAAGCTGCCCAGCAATGAGTATACACCCATCAATGACATCGACGATGGACTTGTCCGCCATTATTCGAACGAAATTCCAATAAGCGAGACCAAGCATGAAGCACCTTATGAAGAAAAAGATCATAATAAGGGAAAATAAAAGCAGCGGAATATCCCCGCTGCTTTCCTCTACTCCACCTTCTCAGGCTCCCCGTACTCCTCGCCAAATGTATCGACGGTTACGGTTTTCATTTTCTGATCTTCTACTGGCTTTTCTCCATTTGTTTGTGCAGCTACGATTTCATCTACTACATCCATGCCTTCTGTTACTTTTCCGAAAGCGGCATATTCGCCGTCTAGACTTGGATAGTCAGCTACCATGATGAAAAATTGAGATCCGGCGCTATCCGGTGCCTGCGAACGGGCCATAGAGATGACTCCACGTTCATGCTTCAGCGGATTTTCAAATCCGTTTGAACTGAATTCCCCTTTAATGGCGTAGTCAGGACCCCCTGTTCCAGTTCCTTCAGGATCGCCGCCCTGAATCATGAATTCAGGAATGACGCGGTGAAAAATCAGACCATCATAAAATTTATCGTTGATTAGCGAAACGAAATTCGCCACAGTATTAGGCGCTATCTCCGGATACAGCTCAACTTTGATTTGCTTATCGTTTTCCATTGTAATTGTGACAATTGGATTCTTTTCAACCTTCTTGGCAGGTTTGTCAGAACTTTGCTCCTTTGCATCATTGCCGCAAGCTGCCATTAAAAGCAATAACAGCGTCATCATTACAAAACCTAATTTCTTCATTTCATCATCTCTCCCATTTCATCTGCGATTAATTTGTAAGATTTGAGGCGATCCTCGTAGCTGTGTGTAATCGTGACAATCATCAGCTCGTCCGCACCGTATTTTCTTTCGATGTCCAAAAGCCTTTTTTTGACTTCAGATGGATTTCCGATCACCATCTTCGCCTCCGCTGCTTCAATCATTTTCTGCTCTTCAGGACTGTATGTGTAAGCCTTTGCCTCATCAATAGTTGGGACTCCTCTGTTGACTCCCTGCAGCTGCTGCATTCTCCACAGATGTGCGCTGCTTGCCATTTCTTTTGCTTTTTCTGCTGTTTCTGCACAAACGGCATTTACAGTCAGAATGGATTTGGACTGCTTCAGTTCATACTTCGGCTGGAAGGAATCCCGGTATCCTTTCAGAATTTCCGCACCGTCCTTATCACTCATAAACTGTCCGAATGCATATGCGATCCCTGATTGAGCAGCAAGCTTCCCGCTTTTTTCACTTGTGCCGAGAAGCCAGACTTCAGGGGACTCTGCTGGAATGGGTGAAGCTTTAATCTTAGAGAACATATTCTCAACTGGAAAATCGTTATGTAAAAAGCAAAGCAGTTCTTTCAATTTTTGCGGCATTGTCCGTACGTTCTCAAGAAAATTATCGGACAAAGCCATTGTTGCTTCAGCTGATCCCCCTGGAGCCCTTCCAATTCCAAGATCAATTCTTCCCGGAAAAAGAGCGGCAAGCAGATTAAACGTTTCAGCCACTTTGTATGGCTTATAATGCGGCAGCAAAATCGCACCAGCACCGATTCGGATCGTACGTGTTCCGGCACCAATATAGCCGAGCATCACTTCCGGCGCAGAACACGCAAGTCCAGGCATATCATGATGCTCGGCAATCCAGTAACGGGTGTAGCCTGTATTTTCAGCCAGCTGCGCAAGCTTCAATGATTCCTGCAGCGCAGCTTGCGGGGAAGCAGACTGCGCAATTGGTGCCTGATCTAAAATACTCAGCTTCAAACCTTCCACTTCTTTCTTGGTTTTGATGATTCTATTATACACGCTTATCTTCTGAAAATTGAAGCGTTCTTGCTTTTACTTTCCTGCTTGTACAATTAGAAAAGAAGGTCTGCGCTTTTCATTTACAAGCTTTGGCAGCCGCTCAAGTCCGATTGGCATCGACTGCGGCTCTCTTAATTCCTCCAGCACAAGCCCTTCTTTGATAACCGAATTGACAATGGTTGAAAGGGTCCGGTGATATTTAATGACTCCCTTAATTACCCATTCCTGTTGACGTATTCCCTCTTCCTGATAATTGTCGAATGCCCAGTGGAGTTTGTTTTTATCTTTGTCTATAACCCAATTATTCATTTCTAAGCGAGCTGTCACAACGGGATGTTCAACAGAAAACACAAGCTTGCCGCCGGGTTTCAGCCATCTGCTTATTTTTTTGATCAGCTCCGTAAAGTCTTCAATGTAATGAAAGGCAAGCGAACTTATTATGACGTCAAATGAGTCATCCTCTGCCTCAAAATCTTCGATAGAAGAACAGACATACTCGATCTTTTCATGCGAATTTTCAAAGATGGCCTGTTTCAGCATTTTTTCAGAAAGGTCCACTCCCAAAACAGAAGAAGCACCATGAACGACGCAATATTTCGCAAAGCCGCCTGTCCCGCAGCCCAAGTCAAGAATGCTTTTCCCATGAAGATCAGACAGCGCAGCTTTCATCGCCGGCTGTTCGACAAAATCATTATACGTCACCCCTGTTTTGCGGTGAGATTGATAGTACTCAAAAAACGTCTCATCATCGTAAATGTTCTGCTTCAAGCTTTCCCCTCCCTTTTTCTTCATTTTACCATGAATACTTTCATAATTTTCCATGAACCTTTAAAAGAATGGTTCATGCCGAACTTGCGAAAGCTAATGGACAGAGGTGATAAGCATGACACAGGTGACACTTATATTCTTATTCTTTTTATGGCTGCCATTATTTATAGTCCTCTTTTATCTGCATGTAAATGCGGATCAGACAATCTTTTTGAATCAAGCTCAAAAGTGTGAAAGCAGAATGCAGCGCAGACTCTATGATACCCTCCGCAACAATGGCTATTATGTACGGGTTAAAGAAAAGTGCGGACCCTATACGCTTGATTTAGTGCTCCCCTATTACCGGATTGCCCTCCGCTGCGACCGGGATTCCGACAAAATTGAGGACCTGAAAAAAAGGAAGTATCTCAATAAACAAGGCTGGCGCGTCATACCTGTCAAAGAAAAAGAGCTGAACGGCAAAGTAACCACGATTTTAGCTAAGATTGAAACGGCTGCCTTTCAATACAAAAAATAAGAGCGGAGATTTACTCTCCGCTCTTAACGTTTTTATTTATTCTGTTTTTGAAAGTTCAAAGATATCATCATCCGTCATGAAAAAATCATGATTAATCATTAAGGTTTCTTTCAATTCTTCAGGAACTCTTTCAGCATCATAGGCGCAAACAGAAATAATCCCCATTTCAGAAACCGTTTTGTTTGCATTCATTTCGTAATCGCCAATGGTCTTTATCACATCGTTGACTTTTCCCCATTCTACATGGGCCCATGTCCGAATAGAATCTTCAGCCTCTAAATAAGGATTAACAATAGAAGAAAAGTAATCGGTGATTTTCATTGAATTAAACTCACCATGCAGACTATAAAAATCAAAATTGTTTATGAAGTGAACTTTAGCTAACTGTTCTTCAGACAGAAGCTGTTTGGATTTACTGATAATGGCAGGTGACAATCTTTCATTTTCTATGACAAAAACACGATCTCCCTGTTCCACTCCGGACACAATATAAGCAACAATATTTTCAAGATATCGTTCTTGGTTATGAATGTAATACAGGATATGTCCGCCTTCTGCTTGCATTAAATCTTTTGTGAACTGATCTATTTTTTGTTTCAAGTACATTTCCCCTTAATGGGCTCTTAACATTTTATCTTGAGAAACAAAGATCCCCCTAGACTGTTCGCAGACATTATTAATTTATGTCCTAAAAGAGCCTATTTAGCTGCAAGCGCCTGGGATAGTGTCGATTTTATGGAAATATTATCAAACGTCAGTCCGAGCTGCATAGATGTTAACGCGATTTCAGGACGAATACCGGACAATGTTGTTTTTATGCCGATCAGGTTCAGAGCATCAATCAATTGGAAAATTTGATGTGCCACCATCGTATCAATCATCACTACACCAGATAAATCGATATACAAATGAGACACTCTTTTTTCAGAACATTGCTTTAATGTGTTTTCAAGAACCATTTTAGCGCGGGCTGTGTCAATATCTCCAACAAGCGGAAGCAAGGCTGTATCATCCTGAAGTTTAATAACTGGTGAACTGAGCTCATAAATCATTTCCTGCTGAGCTTTTAATTGACGGTCAGCTGTTTTTTGGGTCTCTTCAACAAAATGATAAATAACCCTGTCATGCGCTCTCACGATTAAATCTTTCCAGGCATGAAACTGCTCTTGAGTGTAATCCTCGGGATGAAGACGTGCAAATGTACTGACTTCATCTAAATACTGACTGCGCGTTCTCATAAATTCTTTTATAATAAACTGAATCGGGGTACTTAAATGCTCGCCGTCTTTAGCGATTTTCTCGATCCATTCTTCAAACAGCTCCATAAATTCCTTTTCTTCCTCAGCAAAAACCTGAATAAATCTTTGATGAAATTCCTGGTTTTGTGCCTTCAAAGCTTTAATAACTTCAGGGTCATTTGAGGTGTATACGCCGCCTGTTTTGGATTTATCCAGAGAGTCATACCATTCTTCCGTTAAATGATGTGCCCGCTGCTGCAAATAGTTATAGAATTTCTGATTTCTGTGCACGATATTTCTCCTCCTGATTTCTCCACTCTTATCTGTTCTCTATTTTACTCTATAAACCAAAAAAGAACCAAATGAATTGATTCTTTTTTGGTGGAAAATTATATGCTGATATCTCTTTTCTGGAAATACAGGAAAGTTATCGTCATAAAGATCGCATAATAAATGGCCAAAATAAGCAATGAGATTGGCAGCGTAATGGTTTCAAGGATCTTATCCTGATAGGCATACACGGTCAGATCCATGTGCGGAAAGATTAAAAATTTCGTCCATGTGTATTTTTCAGCCAAGAAAAGAATGACTCCTCCGATGGTCGATGAGAAAAACAGAACAAAAATCCCGATGCCGACTGCAAGTGCCTGACTCTTAAATAAAGTCGAAAGCATAAAAGCAATCGCTGTTACGATGAATAGACTCGGCAGGAAATAAAGCAGTTTCAGCACAGCCTGATCGCCTACAGCCACGATGTTTTCAGGGTTCATTTGACCTTCCATCGACATTTCAAACATTCTTTCACCAAAATCTCCTGCACCAAACAGGATCAGACCTGCTAAATACCCGGCAGTCAGCAGCACAAGCAAAAGAAGAAGCGTGTAAAGCGTCGCTGCGATGTATTTAGAAAGCAATACCTTCCATCTTCTATGCGGTCTGATCAACAGCTGCTTGATGGTGCCGTCCGAAAATTCAGATGCCACATTTGCACTGCACACAATGACCGCAAACAATGTAACGACAGACGTCATCATAAAGACGATGTTATTTAGAAAATGCCAGGTGCTTTTGGCATTAGGATTAATATCTTCCTGCAAATACAGCTGCTTTTCCCCAATTTGCATTTGCTGCCATTCCTGTTCCTCTTCCGGCAGTTCTTTCATATCCTGCTGCAGCTGCGTGATTTCTGCCTGAACATCCTGGCGCCAGTTATCACTCGGTTTCTCTGAAAACTTATAGTCGATAAAAGCAGCTCCAAATACGAGGACTGCTAGTAAAATAAGATAAATCCAGCTGGACAGCTTTGAAAAGATTTTCATCCATTCATTTTGTATGAGTCCAATCATAGCATTTGCTCCTTTTTCACATTGTTCGTCAGCTCTAAAAAGCGGTCTTCAAGTGTTGCTTTATGGCTTGTGATTCCGTATACGCCGACTCCGCTTGAAACGAGCAGCTGATTAATGGCCATCGTCTTTTCCTTGTCCAAATGAAGCTTAAGCTGGTCGCCCTTTGCTTCCATCACACCTTCATATAAGCCATTTTCTTTAATGAGAATGGCCGCTTGAGAGCTGTCGCTTACTTCAAAAACAACCTCGCGTGTCATTTCCTGACTTTCTTCCATTGAATCATGCATGGATGAAATGTGAATCAATTTTCCTTTTTCAATTATGGCGAACCTGTCGCACATCAGCTGCATTTCTGATAGCAGATGGGATGAAACAAGCACAGAGATCCCTTCGTTTGCGAGTCTGCGCAAATAATCTCTGAACTCTCTGATTCCCTGCGGATCGAGACCGTTTGTCGGCTCGTCAAAAATCAACACAGACGGATTATGCAATAAAGACTGTGCAACTCCAAGCCGCTGGCGCATGCCAAGCGAATACGTTTTTACCTTTTGCTGCATCGCGTTCTCAAGTCCTACAAGTTCAATGACTTCGTTTCTGCGTTCTTCTGAAATATCTTTTACGGCCATCCGTTCATAATGACGGATGTTTTTTAATCCGCTCATATACTTGTAAAACTCCGGGTTCTCAACGATTGCGCCTATCTCGCTCATTGCTTCCTTGAAGGAATCATCGATATTATGGCCATTAATGATCACATCCCCGCCAGTGCGGTTGATCAGACTGACAATCATGCGGATAATCGTTGTTTTTCCCGCGCCATTAGGACCAAGCAGACCGAAGATTTCCCCTTTTTCAACTTGAAAGCTGACATCATCCACGATTGTTTTTTTGCCGATTTTCTTTGTCAGAGACTGCACTTCAAGTGCATACTGCGTCATGTTTTAGACCTCATTTCTTTCTGCCGATTTATGTATTCAAATGTAATACGAATAAGAGGGGAAAAAGTTTCCATTATTATAAAATAATTTCATGAGTACACGCTGTCCTTTGTTATAATGACAGAGGTTTGATTTTTTTATGAATAATTTTACATATTTTTGAAACTAATGTCATTACGCGACGTCAATTCAGTAAGGAAAAAGGGTGGGGAGATTGGAACCAGTGAATGTTGAAAAGCTGATTGAAGCGCACCGTCCCCGAATGGAGAGGACCATCAGGAAGTTAATCAAGAATCCTTCTCTAGTCGATGACATCCTTCAAGATGCTTCAATTAAAATCTTTCGGTACTTTTCCGACAAAGAGAGAGAATATCCTGAAAATATCGAAGCATGGATTACCATACTTTCAAAAAACACAACCTATGATCATCTGCGGAAACTGAAACGCAATCAGGATACGGTTTTACATGTGAGTGAAGAATACAAGCACCACATCAGCATCGACAATGAAACACCGGAACGGGCATTTCTGTCGAAAGAAATGATCGGCGAGGTTAAAGAAGTTTTTCAGACGCTTGATCAGGAAACAAAGAATATTCTCATCTTAAGAAATCAAGGCCGTTCATATGAAGAAATAGCTTCTAGCCTTAAAATTTCCCTTGCAAAAGTAAAAACAAGAGTATTTAGGGGCCGCAAGAAATTAATGGACGCTCTTAAAAGTAAGGGGGTGCTCTAAATGAACTGCATAACATGCCAGGAAAAAATTCTGATCTTTGATCAGCTGTCAGAGACGGAACAGGATGCCCTGCTTGAACACATTGAAGAATGCGAGGAATGCTCAGATACCTTTGAACACTTTCTGCAGCTTGAAGAAGCATTGGACATCATTCTTGAAAATGAAGCCATCATTCTCCCTCAGCAGAAAAAGCAAAAGCCAAATCCATATAAATACTTAAAACGTGCAGCACTCATTTGTGCATCCCTTTTCATCCTGTGTCTTGCAGCCTGGAACACACCTCCGGTCAAAGCAGCGATAGAAAGAGCGCTCAATGAGTTAATCGGTGACAAGTTTTTAGAAATGGACAAACCGCTTGAGCATAAGGATGAAGATAAAAAGAAGAAGAAGGATACGGAACTGGTTATTCGGACCGTAAAAGAAACGCCGAATGGCAACAAAATGATCACATATGAATCAGGACAAAAAAATCGGAATGAATATGCAAACGGCAACTTTGAAGTCTCAGATGGAAGTGTACGAATAACCTATTTCAAAGAAAAAAATATATACACATCAGAACCATTAGACGGAACCATTTCACAAATGACACAAGATATCTTTAAAGATTTAGATCCCAGCCAAATTAAGCACCTTGGGGAAACGACCTATGTGGGACGCAAAGCAGATATGTACGAAATTACGTTTGATGATGGATGGATCGCAGAGTACTGGTTTGATAAAGAAACAAACTGGATCATCAATGAATACAGAATAGAGAATGGGAAAAAATTGCCGAATGATGATGGACCTAAGCTGATTGAATTCAAGGTTATTGAAGTAGAAAAAGATCACAAACTGTTTAATGCTTCTCCCCCGGAAGGAGCTGAACTTGCAGAATTTGATCCGATGCGGATTTTAGAACTCGACCAATAAATAAGAAACACACAGAAAATCTCTGATCACCAATAGATGATCAGGGATTTTCTTAATTTTGCATTTTTAAAACCCGCTTGAATTCCTCTTCAAGCTCTGTTAAGGTCAGCTCAAATAAATGCAAATCATTTTTCTTATAAATACCGTTGCTGAGCAGTTTGCTAATGAGATGTTTTTTTCTTTTTTCGATTGCCTGACGAATCATGTTTCCCAATTCAGACACCCCTTTTTCTTAGTATAGGGGTACCAAAAACCCCCTTCTGTTTACAAAGAAGAGGGTTCATTAAAAATGAACGTGCCCCTTCTCATCTTCCAAGCATCAGAGCTTGATGGATTTAGCACAGTCTTCTGGACATAAAAGCTGCTGCTGAGACTTCATCGGGCCATTCCCTCCGTCTCTCTTGATAAGAAGAATTACTATTATGACGTAAGTGTCATTCACAAAAAGAACCCATACCTGAATAGGTATGAGCTTTCGGATGACCGATCAGCCATGTTTTAATTTATATTTTAATACTAATTAATCCTATGCGTCAAGTTGGTTTTAATGCATAATTAACCTATGCTGTTTTGATTTTTTTTAACTCACAGGAAATGGAGGTCCATGAACGCTTGGAGAAATAAACCGGAATGGACTTCTCCTGAGCCTTCTTTTTTACAATAATGGAGAGATTATGACTAATGTAATCAGTGAGGATCAGAACAACATCTACCTTTCTTGGGATCTCCTTGATCATCATCTTTGGTTTTCTGCCGTCAAGGTGAGTTATCACCATAAACCCTTGCTGCTGAAGTCTCTCCACGATGGGCTCAATGCGATCTCCGCCTGCAATCATCAAATACTTCCATAAAAGAATCCTCCTTTTTTTAGACGAAGAGGCTTTCATTCTGTCTGTTTATTAAACAGGAACGAAAGCCTCCAGCGTCTGGTCGACGTATTATTTCTATTATTTTATTCCGACTATTCAGACTCGTCAATAAGGTTTAAAAATAAATCATACTTGACAAATCGGAATAGTAAATATTAACATGAATATATCTTCATAATACATAAGCCGATCTGTCAACCGAAGGCCCTGTCTAACAGCATCTTTTTGCTATTAGATAGGGCCTTTCCTGTTTCAGCGGAGAAAAGGAAGTGAAAATGGGTTTCTAAATATCAACTTAACTATTGGGGGGATAAAGATGAAAGGAACTAATCGACTAACAGGGCTTTTAATTTTCTTAATGGTGACAATTTTTCTAACAGGCTGCGGGTCTAAATCAGCTGGTTCAACAGAGAATAGTGAATCAAAGAATGAGGAGATCACCGTCACGATTGGCATTCAGCAGAGTATCTGGCCTATTTTGCTCGCCAAACATAAAGGGTGGTTTGAGGAAGAATTTGAGAAGGCAGGCGCAAAAGTTAAATGGGCCGAATTTCAAAGCGGTCCCTCCTATTTTGAAGCTATCGCTTCAGGAAGGCTTGATTTTGGGAGAGTCGGCAACATTCCGGTCCTGTCCGGCCAGGGTGCTGATATCCCGTTTAAGGAAATCGCAGCAGCGAGCACCGGTGAAAAAGGGGATGCTATTCTTGTGCATAAAGACAGCCCTATTCAAAAACCAGAGGATTTAATAGGGAAAAAAGTAGCGGTTGCTAAGGGAAGCAGTGCATTTGGATTGCTTTACCGCTTCCTGGAAAATGAAAACATAGAACCATCTGAAATTGAAATCATTCAGCTTCAGCCTGATGAAGCGCAGGCTGCTTTTGAAACGCATAAAGTAGATGCATGGGCGATTTGGGAGCCTTATCAATCCATACAGACTGTAAAGAATGAAGCAAGAATTCTTTCAAACGGAGAAGCAATCGGCACTTTCAGCCCCGGTTTTCAAATCGTTCGGACTCAATTTGCCGAGGAACACCCTGAGCTTGTTGAACTTTACTTAAAAGTAACGGAGAAAGCAACGAGATGGCAAAATGAAAACAAGGAAGAAGCGATAGCGATTTATTCTGAACTTAAGAACACAGATAAAGAAGTAATACAAAGAGTCCTTGAAAACTCTGTCCCTGCGAACACCCCTATTGATGAGAGCATCATGCATGAACAGCAAACTACTGCTGATCTTCTGCTTGAACTCGGAGGCCTGAAAAAAGAACTGGACGTTTCAGAAGTAGTGGATAATTCATTCATTGAGAAGGTTCTAAAGGAATATGAGTAAACCAATCTAAAAAAATCAGCCTCTTTCATCATGAAAAGGAGGGTGTTTATCTGCTTTCTTCTATAATATTTGCTTCATGAAAACAGCTTATCAGATGCAAAATCTTTTCCGGAATGTCTTCTTTCTGCTCTGCAGGTGAAAACACAGGCAGCAGCAGCTTTCCTTCAAAGATCTCTGCCGGCAAAGCTTCAAGGATGGACTTCATCGCATAACAAGAAGGCAGGCACTGTTTGGGAACAGCGAGAATAACAACTCTTGAGGAGATGATTCCATCTATTAATTGACGGAGTTTCGGATGACCGTACTGCGGGTTAAAAAGAATATCGGGGTGAAAATCACAAAGATAGATTGATTTTACCATAAAACCTTTTTCAGTGAAGCGGGTGGAAAATGGTTTCATTTTCCGTTCACCTATTAATGGGCCAATAATAAATAATAGTTCCCTCATTGGTCTACCTCCATTTATGCAGAAAAAAGAGGATGCAGAACAGCATTCTCTTTTTCTGGCATTCATTTATTTAAGGGCTTCTTCAATGAACCGATTATCTATGACTTCAGATGTATCTAGTTTTTTATTTATGCCGCCTGCTTCAAAAAGAAAATCTGCCTGATCCTGGTGCGCTTGTTTAAATTCGTCTGTTGCTGGCGATAAAATAGGGGTTGAATTTTTGAGCACAGTTGAAATGATGTCAACTTCGACTCCCTCTGAATCAGCTATTTCCCGCGCTGCTTCATCCAGATTACCAGTAAAGTGCTTCCTGACTTCTTCATATGTTTTCAAAAAGAGAACGGTCAGTTCCGGGTGCTCATCTGTAAAATCTGTACGGGCAATCAGAAAACCAGGTGCGTTAATATTTAAGTCTTCACCGCTGACAAGGACCTCCGCCCCCGTTTGAAATACGGCTGTTGTCACGTACGGTTCCCATGTTGACCATGCATCAATGGAGCCATTATCAAGAGCGGGCCGTGCTTCATCCGGCTGCAGCTGAACGAGTTTGATGTCTTCATCTTTTATTCCTGCCCGCTCAAGCGCCATGTATAAGAAATTATAAGCACTGCTTCCTTTTGCTACTGCAATCTTCTTCCCTTTTAAATCCTTTAGGTCTTTGATTGGACTTCCTTTTGGAACAACGATTGAGTTTCCTTTTTTGCCGTCTGTAGTTACCGCAATCGCTTTAAAATCAACGCCTCCTGATTGTCCTGCAATCAGAGGTGTTCCGCCAGTTGCCCCAAAATCCAGTCTTCCTGAAGCAAGAGCTTCAAAATGAGGCGGACCGCTTGCAAATTCATGCCACTCTACTGTTGCTCCTGCTTTTTCAAAAGCCTTCTCAAACGACTTTTTATTCCGTGCATAAGGCAAAATCCCCGTACTTCCCTGAACACCAATGTGCACCACTGTTTTTTTGCCTGAAGAATTGACTTTTTCTTCTTCAGCAGAGCCGGTTTCTGAGCCGCACCCTGTAAGAAAAAGCTGAATGATCATTAGTAAACTTAATAAAACTCCCCATTTTCCAAGGCTGGCTGCAGATTTCATTAAACATGCTCCTCTCTGATAAACGATTAATAGTTTTGTATTTTTTCATCACTCTTCGAAAACGAAAGTCCCAGATTCCCCCGCAATGTATCACTCTCATAGTCCGTCCTGAAAAGGCCTCTTCGCTGAAGCTCCGGCACTACGAGCTGGATAAAATCATCAAAACCTTCACTCATAAGCTGAGGCATGATGTTAAAACCATCTGCTGCACCATTTTTAAACCACAATTCCAGCTCATCTGCGACCTGCACAGCTGTTCCGGCTATCGTGAAATGACCGCGGCCTCCTGCCAGACGAAGGAGCAGTTCTCTAAGTGATAGGTGCTCTTTTTCTGCTAAACTCACAATCAGCTGTGTCCTGCTTTTATGGCCCTGTATATTGCTGATGTCAGGAAGCTTTGGCAGCGGTTCATCAAGCGGATAGCCAGTTAAATCAATGCCAATTCGGTTTGAAAGCTGGATCAGGCTGTACTCCGTATTCGTTAATTCATGCAGCATGGCTTCCTTTTCTTTTGCTTCCGCTTCTGTTTTGCCGATAATCGGGCAAATCCCTGGAAGAATAATCGTTTCATTTTGCGAGCGGCCATATTCAAGAGCCTTTGCTTTTAAAGCTTGATAAAATCCTTTAGCTTCTGTCAGCGACTGCTGAGCGGTAAAAATGGCTTCAGCATATTGTGCGGCAAAATCAATTCCGGTCTTTGAGGAGCCAGCCTGGACGATAACAGGATGACCTTGAGGAGAACGTGAACTGTTCAAAGGACCTTTTACCGAAAAGTAATTGCTTTTGTGATGAATTTCATGCACTTTATCGTTATCAGCATAAATGCCTGAAGCTTTATCTTTTACAAGTGCTCCCTCTTCCCAGCTGTCCCAAAGCTTGATGGCTACTTCTATAAATTCTTTAGCCCGACTGTATCTTTCTGCATGAGGAGGAATACGTTCAATATTGAAATTGAGCGCCTCCTCATCTGTTCCTGAAGTAATGACATTCCATCCGGCTCTTCCTTTGCTGATATGGTCAAGAGATGAAAACCTTCTTGCCACGTTAAATGGTTCATTAAAAGAGGTGGATACGGTGGCAATCAGGCCGATTTTCTCTGTTACTGCCGCAAGAGCTGATAAGAGAGTTAGAGGTTCTATTCCTCCGCCACCAAGCTCCCCGTATTTAACCGCTTGTTTAGAAACAGAATACCTGTCTGCCAGAAAAATAGAATCAAGCTTTGCTGCTTCTGCCTTTTGAACAATCTCACGATAATAGTTGATATCATGGATCCGTCCTATATCAGAGGATGGATGCCTCCATGCTGCCTCATGATGCCCCATGCTTGTCAGAAACAAATTCAAATGCATCCCCTTTTTCAGCTCCGCCATTATAATCCTCCTTAAATATTAACCTTTATAGCTGTCCCGCCATTTAAGCAGTCTTCTCTCGAAAAAACGTACAAATGAATCTGAAGCCTTTCCAAAAACAGCAAAAATGATAATTCCCACGAAAACGACAGTTGTTTGAGAAAATTGTCTGGCATCTGTAATCAGATAGCCGATTCCTTCACTCGATCCCATTAGCTCAGCAGCTACCAAGGCAAGCCAGGCTGCACCGAGAGCTAGACGCAAGCCAAGCAGAATATTAGGAAGGGCTGAAGGCAGCACCAAATTTTTAATTTGCTTCCACCTGCTGAACTCAAGCACCTTGGCTACTTCAAACATTTTTGTATCTACACTCCTGATGCCAAGAAAGGTATTTACATAAAGAGGGAAAAAAGCCCCCTTGGCAATTAAAAGCAGCTTGGAAACCTCCCCGAACCCAAACCACAAAATAAACAGAGGAATCACAGCAAGTGTCGGAATGGTGCGCAGCATCTGCATGGTCGGGTCAATTATCTGTTCTGTTTTACTAGAAAAGCCAACAAGAAGACCTGCAAGAAGACCTAGTGTACCTCCAATCAGAAATCCCCCCAAAGCACGGAGTAAGCTGACCTGAAAATGATAAAGCAGATTGCCTGTTAACAGCAGATCGGTAAATGACACAAAAATGTCCGTAGGCCTCGGAAGCAGGGTCTGAGAAATGATGCCAAGATAACCTGCTAGCTCCCAAATGGCAAGAACGGCAGCAGGAAACAATAACCCTCTCACAAAGGCTCCGGCTTGAGCCTTTCTCTTCCCTTGTTTTGTTATGCTGTTTTTTTGGCTCTGTTTGACGGCCGGTGCGAAAATCCATAAAGCTTTTTGACTCATTTCCTTTTCACCTCCACTAGATACCTGCGCTGTCCACAAGCTCAAGCTCTTCCGATTTTTCAAACTCATTCAATATCAGCTGCCGGTATTCCTGAAAGGATCGGCTTGTTTTTTTCCTTGGATGCGGGAGATCAATCCTAACGATTTTTCGTATGGAACCCGGTCTGGCATTCATGATGACGACCCTGTCCCCGAGGTAGATTGCTTCATCAATATCGTGTGTGACGAAGAGCATCGTAGTCCGGTTCTTTTGCCAAATATCAAGAAGAACCTCCTGCATATGAGATCGTGTAAAAGCATCAAGCGCTCCAAAGGGCTCATCGAGCAGAAGCACTTTTGGATTTCGAAGCAGGGCCCTTGCAATCGCAGCACGCTGCGCCATTCCGCCTGAGAGCTCCTTAGGGTAGGCCTTTTCAAATCCATCCAGCTTTACTAGCTGTATCAAATCCTTAACTTTTTTCCACGTCTCTCTTTCATGCAGCGAGTAATTCGCTGCTATGTTTTTCTCAACCGTATACCACGGAAAAAGTCTCGGTTCCTGAAAGATAAATCCTTTGTCAATGCTCGGTCCTTTTACTTCTTCATCCTCAATCTGAACACTGCCGGACAAATCAGTATCAAGTCCCGCAATTATTTTCAGCAAAGTGCTTTTCCCGCATCCGCTTGGACCGATGATCGTAATAAATTCACCGTCTTTTACCGAAAGCTGGATATCTTTCAGCGCATGAGTCTGTCCTTTTTCAGTTTCAAACCGTTTATTTAAGTCATGAATTTTAAGTAATGCCATAGCGGTCTCCTTTCTTTACGCTTTTACTTTCAGCTTTGCTTTGACAAGCGGCAAAAGCAGCTCACCAGTTATCTCTGCTTCCTCAAGGTTGGGGTACCCGGATAAAATAAAGGAAGAAATGCCGAGATCAGCATATTCCAGAATGCGGTCAGACACTTGATCAGGGGTACCGACAAGCAGCATTGAGCCACCGCCCCTGACACTAGAAAGACCGGTCCATAAATTTGGCCCTGCAAAATAATCCTGATCAACTGACTGCGCTCTCAGCAGATTCTGTCTCTTCTGATTGGTTGCATCTGTGCGTGTGAAACGCTGATTGGATTGATCAATTGCACGCTGGTCCACTTTGCTGATGATTTCCCATGCAGCACGGTACGCTTCCTCCTCCGTTTCTCTTACAAGAACCTGTGCTCTCAGTCCATAACGGAGACTGCGATTCAGCCCTTTTTCTTCATTCACCTTTTTTACCAGACGCTCTGCCTCATTAATTTGCTCCCTGATCCAATCGAGCGGTTCGGTCCACATAAGGTAAACATCAGCTGTTTCAGCAGCAGTGCGTTTTCCCGCAGGCGAGCTGCCTCCAAAATAAATAGGGGGATACGGTTTCTGAATAGGTGAAGGCTGACTTGCTCCATTTTCAATCGCATAATACTCTCCCTTGAAAAAAAGTCCTCTGTCGCTGCTTTTGGCATGCGCTGCTAAAAATTCATTTCCTTCTCCAGCTATTTGGTTTTCCCAAAGTCCTTTTATGACCTGCAAAAATTCAAGAGTTCTGTCATAGCGTTTGTCATGATGATTTGCCAAAGGGTCTCCTGTTGCCTTTAAATCATCGGGAGAGCCCCCTGTTACAATGTTGATTAAAGCTCTTCCCTTTGATAAAACGTCCAAAGTTGCCGCCATCCTTGCTGCAAGCACCGGCTCAATTAATCCCGGACGCATCGCTACTAAAGGTTTTAGAATTCTGGTATGGGAGGCAATCATGGATCCGACAATCCAGGCATCAAGGCAAGATCCTCCCGTTGGAATCAGCGCAAATGTAAAACCTGCCATTTCTGCTGTCTTCGCAACCTCAATCATGTACTCTGCCGTTGATTCTCTCTCAGGCTTCACTCCAATGTAGTTTCCGTCGCCAGTTGTAGGTATGAACCATCCAAATTCAATTTCCTTTCTTGTTTCACTCAAAACTCATCCATCCCTTCCATTCTTTATTCCATTAAAAAAAGACACGTTCTATAAATAGAATTCGTGTCTTCTCCGGATGACCGGTCGAATGACTGTCAGGCACTTATGAATGTTTAACAGGTTTTGGGTTAACAAACCTGTTTTTTTCCGTACTGTCCAGCTGCGTAATTTCCCCCTCGTGTATAGTAATGAGCACAGAGCCGTAATTGATTTTTTTCAGAGCGGTTAAAATTTGCTGAACCTTTGACTCGTTTAAATTTGCCATCCGCTTTTTCCTCCCTGTTCCGATTAATTCGATTTGGCAGCACTCCGTAAATTCGAAGCAATTTCTAAAAGCTGATTAAATTGCAAGGTTACTCTCGACTGAACCTCAAGCTCATTAATTGGATTTTCAAAATCGGCCTTATCCACATATTTATCTAATAAATAGACTCCCTTCAATATGGTCTGTGCACCTAAAGCAGCAAGCAGAGGCTTCAATGAATAGTCAATCGCCAGTAAATGCGCTCCGCTTCCTCCTACCATCAACGGAAAAACAGGTTTATTCTTCAAAATATCCTGCGGAAGAAGATCAAGCAGGGTTTTTAAAGCGCCCGAATAAGAAGCTTTATAAACAGGCGACACGATAATCACACCATTTGCTCCTTTCAGTTTATCTGTAAACTCCAAAATGGACGGATGATCGTACTTGCCGTGAATCAAAACTTCAGGGTCAAAATCAAGAACGGAAACTTCTTCAACTTGAACTCCCTTATTCTCAGCTTCCCTCTGCAAATAGCTTGTTAGAGTAGAAGATCTTGATTCTGCCGATGGACTACCAGAAATGGCAACGAGATAACTCATGTTTAAACACCCTTTCCCTGATATGCATAAAAGCCCCAATTCTCGCTGTAAAGCGAGACCTGGAGCCTTCGGTTTTCCGATTAGCAAATCATTTATTTTTTTAATTGTCTGTATTTTATAATACATTAATCCGATAAGTCAACTAGGTTTTTATATTTTTTTATAAATTTATCCAATAATAAATCCGGTTCCTCTTCACTAAGAAGCAGAACCGGATTTTATTAATACCTCGCAGTCGATAAACAGTAATAAGTATCCTTGCCCACAATTCCGTCCGCAGAAAGGCCTTTGTCAGCCTGAAATTCCTTGACTGCACGCTCTGTCCCGCTTCCGAAGATTCCGTCAGCAGCGCCCGGTGCGTAGCCCAGGCATGCAAGTGTTCTTTGAATGCTTGCTACATAAGATGATTTGTTTCCTGAATAGCCATTTTTAGCGAGAAAAGTATCGCTGAAATCAATGACCGTGTTGCTTAAGACGACCCCGCATATGGAGCTTCCAGATTGGACGTATCCTTTATCCGACGTATTAACAATCCATTGATACCCTTCTTTTTCCGTTCGTGAACTTCCTGACCATGAACTTCTTCCATTACATGAATACGCTTTTGCAGCTAGTGACATTCTTATTTCCCCCTGATAAATCCATCATTCAGTTCTGGTGTCCGGACTGCTCTTGCTTACTTGCTTATGTATGTGTCCAAATGAAAAGAACCGTACTATTAGTACGATTCTCTATACAAGAAGTTTCACATTTCCCAGGAAAAATGAACCAATTTATTTATTTTTCTAACTGAACACTTTGTCGATGTGCAAGGAGACTTCCAGCAACATAGGCACATAAGGAAATCAGAATCGGAAGCACAACGGTATGCATGCCGAGCGCATTTGGATGCAGCCTGTCAAGCAGAATATATGAACCCATCCCAAAAATCATGGATGATACCGCACCATATTTATTTCCTTTGCTCCAATACAAACCGAAAACAACCGGCCAAATGAAAACCGATTCGAGTCCTCCGAACGAAAATAAGTTCAGCCATATCAGCAGTTCAGGCGGGCTTAATGCGAACAGCACCACGGAAATCCCGATTACGCTTGTTACCCAGAAGCTTGTGGTTTTTACCTGTTTTTCTGTAGCTTCAGGTTTAATATAGTTTAAGTATATATCCTTTACAATTGCTGAGCTGACCAAAATCAGCAGTGAATCAACGGTCGACATGATTGCAGCCATCGGAGCGGCAAGGACGAGTCCTGCAAGCAAAGGCGGCAACACTTTAAGTGTCAGCATCGGCATCACCTGATCTCCCACTTCTACACCCGGCAGAATCGGCCGGGCAAAAACACCAATTAAGTGCATGCCGAGCATAATAAACCCGATGACAGCTGTACCGATCATGATAGCTCTGTGCATCGAACGAGAATCTTTGTAGGACATAGCTCTGACAGTAATTTGCGGCAAGCCGACAACACCGACACCAACGAGTATCCAAAAAGAAGAAACATAGAGCGGAGTTAAATCTCGCTCAGCCCCGTAAGGAGATACAAGGTTCGGATTTTCTGCCACAAGCTCTGCCATGATGTTTGAAATTCCTCCGCCTGCAATAATCGTTGCCACAAGCAGAACCAGCGTTCCAACAAACATAATGACACCCTGAACCGCATCTGTCAGCGCGACCGCCCTGAATCCGCCGATAATAACATACACAAGAACAGATACTGCAAATATGAACAAAGCGGTGGTATAAGACAAACCAGTCAGCGATTCGATCAATCTTGCACCGCCAACCCATTGAGCGGCCATCGCCGAGAACAAAAAGACAATAATACTGATGGCTGAAATAATAACGACTGCATGGCTCTTATATCGTTCTTTCAAAAAATCAATCAGCGTAATCGCCTTGTACTGCCGCGCCATAATCGCAAACTTTTTCCCAAGCACCATCAGCACAAAATACCCTGTTGCAAGCTGTGCCATGGATAAGAGCACCCATCCAAGCCCCCGTGTGTAAGCAACACCCGGTCCGCCGATAAAGCTGCTCGCACTTCCATATGTCGCGATCATCGTCATCGCAAGCACAAATCCCCCCAGCTGTCTTCCGCCAAGAAAATACTCCTGGAGAAAGGAGTCTGTGGATTTCACATATCGGTTCGCCCAAAATCCAACGAAGAAAATGAGGATCAAAAACAGCAATAATGGAGATATAACGGCCCAATTCATCCTGCTTCACCTTCTTCCTCATCCTCAAACGATACTTCCTTAAAAAAGAATTTCACACAAATGATGACAAGCACGACCATAACAAGAAATCCAAGAACACAGCTGTAAAAAAACCACTCTGGCATTCCTAGAATGTAATTGTAGGCCTCAGGGTCACCTGAACCAAGCCCATAAGCGAAGCCAAACCACCAAATAAAATTGAAAAGAACGAGACCAATACCGATTTTGGCTTCTTTATGAGCAATCTTAAAACGCACATCTTCTTTTTTCTTCATCTCATATCTCCTTTTAGCACAGTCCGCAAATCTAGTATTTATTATATCTGTCTTTAAGAGAATATTCATTACAGTTTTTCATGTTCAACTTTTCACAAAAAACAGGTTTAAGCCCCTATGCAATGGGGAATTGTACTCAGAGGTTTGCTTCAAACACACAAAAATCTGCATAACATGATTCCATTCTTCAAATTACATATTTATAAAAAGACTCCTCTGAACAGACATTTTCTGCTTAAGTAGTGTATACTGTTTAAGTGCCTTTTTCAGATGACCATCAAGATCCCCCCGCACCCGAGCAGTATGTCCGCGCGGCAAAACAAACAAATCACCAAACATCCATCCAGGTGTAATTTGCCTGTAAATTGTTCAGGCAGCTTAGTGTTCATGAGGAAATAATAGCTAAGTGAGAATGATTAGTTAACGTATTCTATTAACGCAATCTTTAAGGGTTAGTTACTATTGCTTCATAAAAAAGAAATGATATGAATGATTGGTTTTGCATGTTTTTGTGTTTTCCAACTGAAGTAAAGCCCTCTGCGAATCTATCAAAGATGGGAGATTTTATTTTAATATGAAAAATGTTTCAGCTGTATTTTACGTATCAGCTGCCATTTTGGCCCTTCTCGTATTGGTCGGTGTTGTTGCACCATCGTCTCTTGAGAGTGTCACAGGCAGTATGCAAGGATTTATTACAGATAAGTTTGGATGGTATTATCTGATTATTGTTACCGTGTTTGTTTTTGTTTGTTTATATCTGCTGGTAAGCCCGATTGGCCGGATAAAACTTGGGAAGCAGGAGGATAAGCCTGAGTTTTCACGCCCAACCTGGCTTGCCATGCTCTTTAGTGCGGGAATGGGAATTGGTCTTGTTTTCTGGGGAGCGGCTGAACCGATCAGCCATTATGCGATTAGCTCTCCAACAGGAGAAACAGGCACTGATCAGGCGATTCGAAACGCAATGAGATTCACGTTCTTTCATTGGGGCATCCATGCCTGGGCTATTTATGGAATCGTTGCACTGGTTTTAGCTTACTTTACTTTCAGAAAAGGTGAACCAGGATTAATCAGCGCAACACTTAAGCCAATCATTGGCCGTCATGCAAATGGACCGATTGGAAAAGCTGTTGACGTTATCGCTGTAATCGCAACTGTAATCGGTGTTGCAACGACACTAGGCTTCGGAGCGGTGCAGATTAACGGAGGATTAACTTTCCTTTATGACATTCCTTCAAATTTAGCCGTTCAATTCATTATCGTTGCGGTTTTCACTATACTTTTTGTCCTATCTGCCCTGAGCGGACTGGGAAAAGGTATCAAAATTTTAAGCAATGCCAATATGATCTTAGCTTTTGCCTTATTCCTATTAATGTTCATATTTGGACCAACGCTGTTTACTCTAAATCTTTTTACAGACACGATCGGAACGTACTTGCAAAATATATTGAACATGAGTTTCCGCATCTCGCCTTTAGATGAAGAAAACCGCAGCTGGATCAATGGCTGGACGATTTTCTACTGGGCATGGTGGATTGCATGGTCTCCTTTTGTCGGTATCTTTATTGCCCGTGTATCTAAAGGAAGAACGATTCGCGAATTTGTTGTATTCGTCCTGCTGATTCCATCACTTATCGGATTTATCTGGTTCTCAACTTTTGGCGGATCCGCTATCCTGCTTGAGCATGAGGGGATAGCAAAGATTTCAGCACTCGCAACAGAAGAATCCCTTTTCGGTGTTTTTGAAAATTATCCGATGGGCACGATTCTCTCCATTATTGCAATGCTGCTGGTCGGCACGTTCTTCATCACATCAGCTGACTCAGGTACATTTGTGCTTGGCATGATGACAACAAACGGTTCTCAAAATCCAAGCGGCAGCGTGAAAGTGATCTGGGGAGTATTCTTAGCTGCAATCGCACTCGTCCTCCTATATTCAGGCGGATTGCAGGCTCTGCAGAACACGATGATCATTGCGGCCCTTCCGTTCTCTGTCATCATGGCGCTCATGACCATCAGCTTAATTAAAGCTTTAACACAAGAGGCGAAAGAACTGGGCATGAATCAAGTGCCGGTTAAAAAGCCGAAGAAAAAAGTAGAAACTCCAGCCTAACGGCTTGGAGCTTCTGCTTTTTTTTATGTCTGTTAATCTGCAGTCTGAACTGAATGGATATGGATATCCATTCACTTGCTATGCAAAGCCTCCTGCACTTCATTAACGGCAACTGTCCCGCTGACTTCATTTCCCGCTAAAACAAGCGGACGGCCTGTCGGACTCTTCTCAGCAGGCACAAATTCAAGTCCTTCAGGGGAAACGTCTCCGGCGATTTCACTTGAAAAGTCTCTAGTATTGATATAGCTTGCAAATTGAGCATCTTTTGGGTTTGAAATATGATATGCCATGACACCGCCAATTCGCTCAAGACCTACAAACGCATACACCTCTTGACCGATCATGCCTATTTTTACATCCTCTGGTTCAGGTCCTTTTTTTGCACTGCGCTTCTCAAAGGCGCTATCATCATTCGACCAGTTGAAAAATTCAGGAAAGCGCTCTGCTGTTATGTTTTCAAAGTCGCTTCCGCTGTCGTAAACCAGCTCCATCGTGTCAGCTTTCCAAATGGAGAACGATCTTCCGCCTAGCGTATAAACGGCGTCGTCGCCTCTGTCCGTCAGCACTTCAAGTTTATCGTAATCTCCCGAGTTTTTCATTTTATCAAAAGCCGCTTTTGCTTCCTTAGGTGACATTCCTTTAAAAAGATTGGATTTCAGCTTGATGCTGTCCTTTACATCTGAAAAGTCCGTGACGTTTTCAAACTCTTCCCACTCTGTGGCATCCCCTTCATTTGCTGTAACTAGATAGCTGACTCCTTTAATGTCCACATGTGCAATAGAATCTGGCATATATGCACCTAAAATCGGAAGTCGCCCGATCTCGATTTTGTTATTTCGTGCAGCATCCAGCTCATTTCCAGGCAATGAATGATCCTTGTACCCCAGAGATTTAACTGATTTCACTTTGCCTGAGGCCACGTCTATCGCCGCAATAGCATTGTTTTCTTGAAGAGATACATACGCTTTGCTTCCGTCTTTAGACAAAGCAAGATATTCCGGCTCCAAATCATGTACGGCATCTGCTTTATTGCCGTTATTCCGGATGTGAACATGACGATCAATCACTTTTGCATCATTAAATCTTGTCTTTTTCACTTCACCCGTTTCATAATTCACAATGGTTACTGAGCCTTCAGGATCAACTACATTTTCAAGTCCTGCTCTAGGTTCACCTTCATCAGCTGTCAGAATGTAGCGGCCATCTTCAGACATCTTCACCATATCCGGTTGGATACCGGCAGCAAACGTCTTTAATACATTCCCATCATAATCCATTACAACTATTTTGCCTGCTTTTGTATAGTCTGCCTCCTGAACCGCAGCAGTGATCACTTTCTGCTTTTGATTGAAATCAATGCTTGTTACATCACCGTAATTGAACGTATCCGAGTTTACGGCTTCTGCCATATTAAGTGACTTTTCTTTTTTCAGCTCCTGGCCGTATTCAGAAGTTAAGTCTTTTATACTGACAATATCAATTGTTTGGCTTTTTCCATTAATCACGTAAAAACTCTTATTATCAGGATTGTATTTCACAATCTCTGCCACTCCGCCATCTTTGTCCGTTACACCAGTACTGAAACCTGCCACCTTTTTCAGCTGAAGAGTATCAGGCATTTGTTCGTTCCTCGCAATATCTCCAAGACTGCTCACAATCAGGCGCGGCTTTTTCTTTTCATCAAACGCAATAATCCCTGATGCCGTAATGAGATCACCTGTTTTGTATTCCTGTAATGTTCCAGCTGAAGCATCTGCGTAGACAGTCAATGCACCGTCAATCGTCAGTGTATCTGCTGTTTTAGATGTAATTTCACCTTTCACTTTCACTAGCAAACCTTCTTTTGAGGCTGCTTCCTCAGCAGAAACCATTTTCTCATCAACATCTGTTTCTTTTTCATCTACTAGGACAGTTTCCTGTGTTAATAATGAACGACTGCCTTTTTGATCTTGAACCATCCCGCTTATACGGACGCGCTGACCTTTCTTTGAGTCAAGTCCGACAGCTGCTATTCCTCCAGTTTCATCTTGTATATATGTTACGGGCATGGCATCAGGATGAACCTTCACGTTTGCTGCAGACACCGTACCTTCCACTGCAATCATTTGGCCTTTAAGCCCTTTTTCTGATTTTATATCGGAAATTTTCATCGTATTATTGATAGATACATCGCCTTCTTTTTTCCCTGACATCATTTGGGAAGAAGCATTCTCAGCTGTCGTTTCAGCTTTTGCAAAATAAAAACTTGCCGGAAAACTCGAAGCCAGTAAAACACCTGCTAAAGATAATGTGCCGAATTTACGAAACAAATCTGTGTTTTTCATGAATTCTCCTCCTGAACTTGGTTTTCTATAAATAAAGGGTAACTTGAAAACCATGCCTGAGGCTATCAGATTTATGTAAATTTTTGTTTGGTTTTTGTAAATAAAAATACAAAAAAGGATGTTTTTGAAAACATCCTCTTAGCATTCTGACAAACTCTAATTGTTTAATTCCTTTATATGATTAATCCCATCTTTACGAACATAGTTTATCGTATACTCTTCCCCTTGATTAAATTGATCACAGTATGTTTCAGCTTTAGCTTTATCGGCAGTTTCATAGCGGAAATCCATTTCCAGGTAGTCGTCTTTCAGAACGCACTGGTAACCGCCATCCATTTCGGAAACTGCTTTATTGTCTACATTTATTGTTCTTTCACCATCTGAGGCAGGAATAAGTTTATTAATGGATAGACCCACAATGACTAAAATAAGAGCGATGATCAGGACAATGATTGTTTTCTTTTTTTCATATCCAGTGAAAAGCATAAAGATGCCAAGTCCAATGAATCCGAGTGTTACTGCATAAAGGACTAATGTGAAAAGATAAATCATATATGTTTCCTCCTCTCCTATACCTGGTATTACGGAACGCCAGAGTTAAAGTTTCACGTTTCTGATAATTATTTCCATTGTATGTTTTTTAAATAGGACTAGACATTAAAAAGAGGATGAACTCCTGTGAGTTCATCCTCTTTCAAAGCGCGGCCTTTAATTCCTTGCGCGCTCTATGTATTTTTGTTTTAACCGTTGAAATGTTCAAGGAAAGATACTCTGCTATTTCCTGATCTTTCATTTCTAAAAACAGTTTCAGCGTCATGATTTCCTTGTAATCTGATTTCAGCCCAGAAACAAGATGCTTCGTCTTTTCTTTTAATAGTGAATAGTCAATCGTATCCTCTAACTGTTCCCTGCCGTCGGCTACCTGCTGCTCTTCAATAGAAATCTCATTTCTCTTCTTTCTTAAAAACAAATCAATCGCCGTTCTCCTTGCAATTGAAGAAAGCCAATTTTTCAATTTCTCTTTTTCAAAAATCGTGTCCATCTTCAAAAATGCCTTAAGAAAGGTTTCCTGGGCAATATCCTCAGCCAAATGGGGATCCTTTGTCATCCTCAGGGCAATCCGGTAAATCACCGTATAATAAGTTTGATAAATATCGTTAAAAGAAGTCTGATCGCTTGCTGCAGCTGCTGCTGGGGGCATGACTGACTCACCCGTCTTTCTATAATTCTAGTTAAATTAACATTTTATATAATAACTGTATTCAGGTTAAATTTACTCTTATAACTCTTCTCTTCAAATTATATGCCAGCCTCTCCCATTATGAAAGGAAACTTTTTCTTAAGATTTTTTTAAGGAAATTTAAGAATTACCAAAGGAGATATTAAGGCATAAAAAAAGGACCTTATGCGGCCCAATTTAACTTCTATTCTATCTGACTTTTATTTTTGAGGGGATGCAACAGCGGAATAGGCAGTCTAAAACCCTTAACAATAATGCCGTCATTAACTGGTTCAAAATCAAACTCAGGAACTCGTTCAAAATTCATTTTAGTATATAAAGCAATCGCATTTTTCATAAAATCAGCTGTATGTAATCCTACAAATGAGTATCCCTGTTTTGCAGACAGATCGATACAGTGCTGCACTAAGGCTCTCCCTATTCCATGCCCTCTGTATTGATGATCCACTGCAAGCATTCGAATTTCTGGATAATCCGGTGAATCTGAGGTCCATTCATATGAAGCCATTTTCCCAGGGAACAGGACGATGCTTCCTGCAAGTTGATTTTCTATTTCTGCAACAAAAATCTCAACACCCTTATTCAGATCACTGTCAGATGAGAGTGTCCCTTTTAAAGCATACCAATGATCCTCTGATACAAGACTTCTATATTCCTTGTAACCTTCCAAACGCTGCATTCGGACAAACTCAATTTCATGTTCCTTCATCTTCCGTATAAGCAACCTTATCTCCTCCTCGGAAAACCTTATAATTGAAATCGCTGCTTTATCAAGCTCGCCGTTTCCTCTGCAGATAAATGCGTATTGTTAATCTTAATATATTTTTCCCTAGTGATCTCACCGTCCCTCGAGTTCAGCCTGTACTTTACCAAACTCGTTTTTAAATCGTTTTCCGACCACTCAACATCTCGTTTTGTAGGCTTGTGATGAAGTCTATGGGGACTTTTATTGCGTTCAACTCTTTCTTCCATATCTGCTTCGAGCTCAATAAAACAAACATCAGCGCCCTTGGATTCAAAAAGATGACAGACCTTCTCGACATAATCCCAGTCTGATTGCTGGTCAAATGCCCATACGTATGTAAAAATCAAACCGGGCAAACTGCTTTTTGCCACTTCTTTAAAGATTTCCTTCCGAAACAAATTAACCAGTCTTTTCCCCTCTGACGTGCCATAGCTGAAAAAAGGGGCTACTAGATCAATTGTCATGTGATTATGAAAGAGTTTTAACTCCGTTATTTTTTCAAGCTCTTGACCGACAGTCATTTTGCCGACTGCCTGCGGACCAAATAGTAAGATGAATTTCATCGTTTCTCCTCAGCTTTCAAGACATTCTTTTTGGCTGTTTTCGTATAGATTGTTGTTTTTCATTATAAATGTTGCCCGTTCCTTTCCGCTCCAGGAACTTGCTTTCCGCGGGGAGCATGGGAGCCTCCTCGGCGTTGCCTGTGGGGTCTCCCAATTTGCTCTACTTCCCGCAGGAGTCAAGTTCCTTCCGCTTCAATCCACTAAGGGTTTTTAACATTTAATCTAATAGCAACAATATTTACTAAAAGAGCCTTCTTTTTTATCAAACATGTATCCTGAACTGCCTATTTCAAAGAAATCATCAGCTACTATCTGGCTTTTTCGCACTTCCAAACACGTATGTCGTTCCTCTAAATCTTTTAAATTTGAGTTCATCTCTATAGCTCTTCCTTATGGATTTTTCCTCATATTTACCTTCCCCTAACGGATTATAAAAAATATTAACATATTTTTCTAAAGAAAGTTAAAAAATAGTTCAAAAAAAAGAGAGACATTCCAGCCATTCAGCCATTCAAGCGGTCATGTATCCCTCTAATTATACGACTGATAATCTCATTCCTACTAGTGATATTGTTTTCATTTCACCGAGTTAATGTTACACAAAGAAATATAGAAATTATCTTCCTTCTTCAGCAAGTTCTTTTACTTTTTGAATCGTAAGTCCCGTATGATTGGCTACATCCTTAATGGACATGCTCTGTACTTTAAGCAAGCTCTTTGCAATCTCTATGGCTTTTTCTTCTCTCGCACCGTCAATCTGAGTCTTTTGATCCGCAATATATTTCTCACTCAGCTCATACATCCTAATGCTTTCCTCGTTAGCGCTTAAAAGGCGTAGTTATCTTCTGCCTTTGCAACTAAATGATCCAAGATTAATGCCTCCTCTAAATTCGGCTGCTTTGCCTTGTCTCTTTTTAGAAATAATAGCCATCTGTGCAGCGAATTATGCGAATCAACATCTCAGCAAAATACCTTAATTTTCATTTTACAATTTTCCCTAATCGTAATTTGTTAATTTCACGTAAAAAAACACACATCCGCTTTTACAGCAGATATGTGTCCTCTATCATCTCGAAACAATAATCTCGTCAATAATCCCATATTCCTTCGCTTCAGAAGCACTCATGTAGTAATCGCGGTCAGAATCTCTGGCTACTTTTTCAATGGATTGGCCTGTACGCTCAGCGATGATTTCGTTGATGTGCTCGCGAAGCTTCAGGATGCGGCGGGCAGAGATTTCGATTTCCGTCGCCTGACCGCGTGCTCCTCCCAGCGGCTGATGAATCATGATTTCGCTGTTCGGGAGCGCAAACCGTTTCCCTTTTGTCCCGGCTAAAAGCAGCATTGCTCCAAATGAAGCAGCCATTCCGGTGCAGATGGTCCTGACATCAGGCTTAATGTATTGCATCGTATCAAAAATTGCGAACCCCGCTGTTATGGATCCTCCAGGGCTGTTTATATAAATGGAAATGTCTTTTTCGTAATCTTCTGCTGCTAAAAACAGGAGCTGCGCTACAACTACGTTCGCGACATGATCATTAATTTCATCCCCGATCATAATAATGCGGTCCTTCAATAGGCGGGAGTAAATATCATAGGAACGTTCTCCGCGCCCAGACTGTTCAATAACATAAGGTATAGTACTCACTGGAGTTCCTCCTCGTTTCGTTTTTGCAGGCTATGCAGCCATGCACAGAGAGGCCGAAGAAGAGAAGCTCGGTAAAGGCCGCACACTTGTAAGGATGAGTGCCGGACTTTCAGTGCCTTCAAATGTAAGAATGTCAGGCAATGCCTGAAGCAAAGGAGATGGATCCTGAAATTGCAGCGAAGTATACATCAAGTCAGATAGCAGCTCGCGTTCTTCCTCATCCCAGAAGGAATCAGCTTCTTTCTTATCCTTTGCCAATCGTTTCTTTGCCCGAAACAACGCGGATTTTATGGCAGTTTCAGAAGTCTCAAGCATTTCAGCAAGCTCCCTGGCCTGATATTGAAATCCTTCCTTCAGCAGGAATAGCACAGCTTGCTTTGGTGTGCACTTCGCCATTAAATGATCAATCATTTCTGAAAGCTCATTCATGCGAGATGCATGATCCCGGGCACTCAATTCAGGGAGTTCGCCAATAGATTCTTTCTTTCTTTTTCGAGTCACATCGACCCAATGATGATACGCCATCTTATTCAAAAGGGCAGTACTGATTTTTTCTTGCTCATATTTTAGAAAAGCTTTTACCATCACGTCCTGCGCTACATCTTCTCCGTCATATTTGTTCTGGGTCAGAAACTGGCAATATTGCTGTAATTTCGGATAATACTCAAGCATTTCGGACGCTTGCCATTCCTGTTTTTCTAAGTCTGACAGCCTGTTACCGCGCATGATCTCACTCCTTTTAAACCTCTCTGCTTTTTAAACGAATGAAGGGGGATGAAAAGATACGGGGTCGGTTATTTATTTTTATTTTATACAAATTAAAAGGATTTTGACCATTAGGTTGAAAAAAACCGGCTCTGATATAGAGACGGCAACATCTGTTACATTCTTTTCAGCATGTCCCGATTCAATTCTCCCACCGCCCCCCCCCCTCGATGAAAGAGTTATTAATACATGATAAGGATAACGCATGCGGGAAATGCATCCAACAGATTTCCTGGTAATTTTATGAATGATTAAGAATAACTGAAAATCCATACGAAATATGTTAAGCTTTCCGTATGTCAGGAAGAAGGAGTTTTTTACATGTTGCTTCAAGCGTTGTTGATTTTTTTATTGCAGCTGGTTTATGTTCCGGTCCTCACAATGAGAACCATCCTTCTTGTAAAAAATCAAACAAAATCAGCAGCTGGTGTCGGGTTATTGGAAGCGATTATCTACGTCATCAGCTTAGGGATTGTCTTTCAGGATCTATCAAACTTTTACAATATTATTGCGTACGTTGTTGGGTTCAGTGTTGGTTTGCTGCTCGGCGGTTTATTGGAGAAGAAGCTTGCCATTGGGTATATAACGTATCAGGTAAACGTTCCTGAGAGAAATACGGTGCTTGTCAATGATTTAAGAAATGCAGGTTTTGGGGTAACTTCATTTGAAGGACAGGGCATTAATTCTACCCGCTACCGCTTGGATATCGTCTCTAAACGGTCACGCGAAGAAGAATTGCTCGAAATTATTCAGGAAAGAGAACCAACTGCTTTCATGATGTCCTATGAAATCCGCTCGTTTAAAGGCGGCTATTTAACAAAGTCGATGAAGAAAAGACAAAGTATGTTTATGAAGAAAAAAATGAAAGGACCTGCAGAGTCCTATTCTGAAAAAAGCTGATTTGAATTCATAACGGGTTCCATATTGAGAAAACATCAAAAAGCAGCAGAAAACGGGTACTAAATTGCAAAGCAATTAGTACCCGTTTTTTTTAACACAATAAGTTAGCTCACTATATTAGTCTGCCTCATTTTCCAGCATCTCGATATAGTCATCGAGCTTCTCACGGTTTTCTTGTGAAATTTCCGGAAATTGCGGGTCTATTTTTTCCAGACAGTCAATCATGACTTCCGTAATAATGTAGCGCGAATACCATTCATCATCTGCCGGAAGGATGTACCATGGGGCGTAATCCGTTGACGTATTGCTTAACATGTCTTCAAAGATTTCCTGATAACTGTCCCAATGCTGCCGTTCTTCCACATCGCTAAATGAAAACTCCCAATTCTTTTTCGGATTTTTCATTCGCTCCAGCAGTCTATGTTTCTGTTCTTCTTTCGACATATGAAAGAAAAATTTAATTACTTCAAAGCCGTTTTCTACTATATACCGTTCAAAATCATTTATTTGACGAAAGCGCACTGACCAGATTTCTTCCTTATCCTTATCGTCGGGGATTGTTTCATCATCCAGCAAATCATGGACTCTTGGTGCAATCACTTCTTCATAATGGGACCGGTTCAGGATGCCGATCTGTCCTCTCGCCGGAAGTCCTTCGCGAATCCGCCAAAGATAGTCATGGCTAAGCTCCGTGTCAGACGGCTTCTGAAAAGAAGTCGTTTTTAAACCTTGTGCAGTTAAATTCGAAAAGATATAGCTGATTGCCTCATCTTTACCTGCAGCATCCATCGCCTGCAAAACAACTACTATGCCTTTTTTCTCTTCTGCATGAAGGCGCCAGTGCAATTCTTTCAATTTGTCAACGCTTTCCGGAATGTGCTGATCAAGCAGTTCCTTTTTCTTGAAGCCATGGTCCTCTGTTGTTGCGTAATTCTTCAGTTCGACTTTTTTATTGCCTTCAACCTTATACTTGCTTATGTTCATTTGTTCCTCCTATGCCTTCCTTGAAAACCGGAAACGGGTATCCGTTTTGGAATGAGTGATTTTAAAATTTTTTCTAGTGTTTTCCTTCATTATTACCCCTGTTTTAAAATACACAAACGAGCAATGTAAAATAGACAGCCTTTTTCTTCCTCTAAATCCCATTCTCCAAATCCAGTTCCTCGATAAAATCAACGAATGCCTTCACAATATTGAGCTGCAGGGATTCCTCGTGGAAAAACATCCACGTTTTACGCATGATTGGCTTTCCGTCAGCGGTTTTAATCACAATTTTGTGGAGGTCATCGACATCACTTAGAATCATACTAGGCAAAATAGCATAGCCCAATCCATTTACAACCATTTTTTTGCACGTATCGGCTTTATCCACTTCTATGCTTATCAATGGGGGCTGTGTGAAATGTTCAGACCACCAATGATCTACGGCTGTTTTCAGCAGAGGATCTGTGTGGTAATCAATTCTCGGAAAATCGGGGAGTTTTGAGATATCGATTTCACTTTTTGAAGCAATGCACAAAGTTTCTTCAAACAGCGGACGCTTTTGCCCTTTCCAGCTGTAATCTCCCCTGACAAACCCGATGTGAACATCCCCGCTGTAAATTAAATGGGCAATCTCGCTGCTGAATGCGGTCGTTACCTTGAATTCCACATTCGGGTACTGTTCTTTAAATAATTTTAAGAGATTGGGAAGCTTATAATCTGTGAAAAAATTAGACACTCCAAGCCTTAATGTTCCAACCGCGTTATCCTCCATATTGAGGACATTTTCTTTTATTTTCTGAATGGCAGACAGCATATCATGGGAGCATTTCGCCAAATATTCGCCTTGTGGTGTAAATTGAACGCCGCGTCTTCCTCTGTGAACGATGGTCACGCCGAATTCCTTTTCCAGCTGCTGCAGGCGATTCGTCAATGCAGGCTGCGAAATATATAAATGCTGGGCAGCCTTTGTGATGTTTTTTTCACGGTAAAGCGTCTGTAAAACCAGCCAATCCCTTTCATCCATTCTCTTTACCCCCTCATTTAGACATCAACTATATTTATGGATAAGAATAAAAAATCAATATTTTATTTATATCTGAAAGTATACTATATTTGGTTTAACAAGTTGGTGATTCGTCCGTTCACTGCTTTAAAACATAGAAAGAAGGAGCTTGAATGAAAGAAAACAGCCAATTTCTGCAATGTGTTTTCTTTATGGCAGTATGCGGGGTTTGCGGATTTCTATTTTCCCTAACAGGTGTTCCGGTCGGCTGGATGATTGGTACACTGCTCTCGGCAGCTTTTCTTACAATCAAGCGTCCAAAATGGCTGAAGATGCCCCATACAGGTGTTCCAAATCATTGGTTATTAATTGGTCAGGGGATCTTAGGGATTGAACTGGGCATGAAGTTAAATGATTCTGTTTTTACTATTTTCAAAGAGAATTGGCATATTGTCACGATGATGCTGCTTCTTTCCCTTTTATTTGCTATGCTGTCCGGCCTGATTTTATGGAAGTACAGCAGACTTGATATGCTGACCAGTTTTTTCGCCTCAGCACCTGGAGGCTTATCAGCGATGCCTGGTATGGCAGAAGAAGCAGGCGCCAATACAGGTATGGTAAGCATCATTCAAACCATGCGCATATTCATTGTCGTTCTCTCCATTCCTATTCTGCTCTTTATATGGATGGGAAGCCCTGTTCAGGACACGGTTTCTCCTGCAGTTTATTCTTTTAAATTCGAAGATTTGCCAGGGACTGCGGTTTTCATGCTGGCCGCATGGCTTGGCGCTTACACGTTTAAATTATTTAAATTTCCTGCTCCATGGCTGATCGGCGCGATGATCAGTGTAGGTTTGGTCAAGTCTTTCAGTTCCATAGCCGGTTATGATCTCACAGCCTGGTGGCCTCATGAGTTGATCATCCTTTCACAACTATTTATCGGAGCAAGCATTGGCTCCCGTTTTCATAAAAGGATGTTCATTGGTTTAAAAGAAACACTGTTCATCTCTTTTTTAAGCACAACAGGTCTAGTGCTCGCTATGTTCTTCTGTGCTTATCTTGTATCAGCTGCAACAGATCTGCCATTCATCACCTCTGTGCTCGCATTTGCCCCGGGCGGCATCGCAGAAATGACAACTGCAGCAATCGTATTTCATGCCGACTCCGCCTTTGTCGCAGCGGTTCAGGTGCTGCGGATCGTCGCAGTCTGTATGATTCTTCCTCCTTTCTTTAAATTCTTGCATGTCTTAGAATGTAAGAAGAAGAAACAATCGCAGGCTTCTGCCTCATAACAGAGCCTATTGGGGGGACAACAGTGAATCTTTTTTCTAATGAAAAGCCAGAGGAACCTGCTTATCGAGTGAAATCCAAAAGGAAAACAGAAGAAAAGGAAATTGAAGCTGCTGCCCGGAAATTACGGGAAATTTTCCAGCAAGCTGCACAGGAGAATCAGGAAATTGTTTTCCTATGCATTGGTTCAGACCGGTATGTCGGTGATTCATTAGGACCATTAGTCGGAACGATGCTTAGTGAAAATGAGATCCCCTTCCGTATTTACGGAACATTAGAAGAACCTGTTCATGCCTTTAATCTAAAAGGAATCCTTAAAGAGATTCAAAAACCATTTAAGAAACCTCTCATTATTAGTATGGATGCTTGCCTCGGAACTCAGGATCAAGTCGGATCTGTTCTTTTTAATAAGGGTCCTCTTGCCCCCGGAAAAGCGCTGGAAAAGATGTTGCCGGAAGTTGGAGACTACCATTTCAAAGCAATCGTGAATTCTATCGATCCGCTGCCTGCTTCTCAATTTTTAAATGATACCCGCCTTTTTACGGTCATGAACCTGGCGAAGATCATTGTCAGCATCATTTCAATCGCTGCGCAAAAAGAAACGGAGCCTCGCATCTAGCAGGCTCCGTTTCTTTTTTAAGTAATCGCACCAGTTATAAAGGCAGCAAGTATAATCACAATGGAGCATAGAAGCGTCCACTTAAAGGCGTAGCGCTGGAATTCGCCAAGATCCGTTTTGACCATTCCAACAAGTAAGAGCGTGGAAGCAACGAGCGGACTCAGAAAATGAACAGGCTGGCCTAAAACAGAAGCTCTCGCAATCTCCAGGGGACTTACTCCATATGCAGCTCCTGCCTCAGCAAGTATCGGCAATACTCCAAAGTAATACGCATCATTGGAAAGCACGAATGTAAACGGCATACTTGTCAGCGCCACAACCAGCGGAAAAAAAGAACCTACAGATTCAGGAATAATAGCGACCAGTGAATTTGATATTGCATCCACCATTTTTGTTCCGGAAAAAATGCCTGAAAAGATACCTGCGGCAAATACTAAGATAACAACGGTTAAAGCATTTCCCGCATGAGAAAGAATCCGCTCTTTCTGCTGCTCTAAATTCGGATAGTTGATCATCGCGGCAAGCATGGCTCCGATTAAAAACAGAACTGGAACCGGCAGAATGCCCATGACCAGGATCACCATGACTGTGAGAGTTAAAATGAAGTTGACCCATCTTAATTTTGGGC
Organism: Peribacillus frigoritolerans; assembly: GCF_004358755.1. GTDB lineage: Bacteria > Bacillota > Bacilli > Bacillales > Bacillaceae > Bacillus_P. Next base: position 608,083 of record NZ_SMZY01000002.1, read on the forward strand.
GTTTTATATCTTCCTGAAGCGTGTATGCGGCTGCCGCTTCGCTAAACGCCAAAGATTCCTTCGAGACTTCTTGCATTTCAATAATCCCTATTCGTGCCCGCTCCTTTTTTCCCAGAACAAAAGCGATAAAAAGAATACATCCCATTCCTGCAAGCATGGTCGGGAGCATAGGGAGAAAGAATTCATTTGCATCAAGGCCTAATGAGGCAACCGCTCTTGTCGCAGGTCCTCCCCAAGGTGTCATTCCGCTCATAATACTGACAGACAGCATCGAAATCGTTGCGAGAATCAGCGTATTCATTCCAATTCGCAGGTAAAGCGCAAGCATGGCAGAAATGGTAATCATATGTGTCGTAGTTCCGTCTCCATCAAGCGCGACGATCATGGCGATAACAGCTGTTCCTATCGCTATTTTCACCGGATCGCCTTTCACCAATTTCATCATTTTATGAATAAGGGGATCAAATAATCCCGCATCTATTAAAATACCGAAAAACAAAATCGCAAACAGGAGTAAAGCAGCTGAAGGGGCTACTGTCTTCAAGCCTTCCATCATCATCTCCCCAAGCTCTAACCCGAAACCCCCAATCAGCGCAAAAACAATCGGTACAATAACCAGAGCCGTAACAGGAGATAACCGCTTCGCCATAATCAAATAGGTAAAGACCGCCACCATCGAAATTCCTAAAAAAGTAAGTATCTTCATCCCCTCCTTGTATTAAGTAACCGCTTACAAATAATTCTTATTATCATTCGCAATATTGCATATTTTAAGATTATTAGATACAAGGAAATAAGTAAAATATATATTTTTTTAGGTTTTCTTAAAAAAATTCTTATAATCAGTCATTAAAACGAGGAAATTTCCCCATTCTCAAATTTCAGGATGATGATCTAAAAAGTCAATAAAATGCTTAACAGTAGACAATTGCAGAGAATCCTGATTGTACATAAGCCACGTATTTCTTAAAACAGGCTCCTCATTTTTATAAGACAGGCCATATGTATATAGATTATCAGATGGCTGGAGGCAAATTTCAGGCAAAATCGCAATTCCTAAATCATTTTTCACCATCTCCTTGCACGTTTCCTGCCTGTCTGTTTCCATTGTTACAAATGGCGGCTCTGAAAAGCGGTCATTCCACCACCCGTTTATCAGATTTTTTAAAGAACTATCTGTCTTATATTGAATAAACGGCAGCTGAGGAAGCCGGTCCATATTGATTTCATTTTTTGAAATCAGACACAGCCTTTCTTTATGGAGAAGTGTTTTCGTTCCATACCAGTCATAATTTCCGCGCAAAATGCCAAGCTGCACGCTTGAAGAATCCAGCAGGCTCATAATCTCAGTACTCCAGCCGGTGTTCACGCTGAATTGCACATTAGGATGCTCGGTTGAAAACCCTTTTAATAGTTTAGGAAGTTTATATTGTGCGAAGTTGCTCGATACTCCAAGGCGTAAAGTTCCCCTCACTTCCTTTTGCATGTTCAACATGTAGTCTTTTGTTTTCTGCAGATTTTGGATCATTTCTTCTGCATAAGCAGCTAAATGCAGCCCCTCGGAGGTAAACTCTATGCCCCCTTTAATTTTGAAAAATAAACGAGTTCCGAACTCTTCTTCCAGATTTTTCAGCCTATATGTCAGCGCAGGCTGTGAAATATACAGACGTTCAGACGCCCGGCTGATATTTTTTTCCTCACTTAAAATCCTCAAAGCAATCCAGTCTTTTTCATCCATACCTTTCAGCTCCAATCATTGATTATAAGTTTTATTATGTATTTTATTAAGAATTTATCTATTTTACTTATGATTCCCTCTATCATACTATATTTTTAAAAGCACCGGTACTTTTTGAAAATGAATAAGAAAAGGTGGTTACGAGATGAAAGTGCCTGTCGTAGTGATGCGCGGAGGAACAAGTAAAGGCGTTTTTTTGAACTTTGAAGATATGCCGGCTGATCGTTTGCTGTGGGATGAGTTTTTACTCGATATTATGGGAAGCCCTGACCGCAGGCAAATTGACGGACTCGGCGGAGCCAATTCATTAACCAGTAAAGCGGCGATTATCAAAAAGTCAGATTCAGAAGAAATGGATGTCGAATACACCTTTGCCCAAATCAGCATTGAAAATCAGCTGGCTGATTTTAAAGGAAATTGCGGTAACATCTCCTCGGCAGTCGGTCCTTATGCAATTGAGCAGGGACTTGTTCCGGCAATCGAACCGATTACGACCGTAAGAATTTATAATACCAATACGAAGAAGATCATCATTGCGGAGGTAGAGGTTGAGAATGGACGGGTCAAAACAGAAGGAATGTGTTCGATCCCAGGTGTTCCCGGAACAGGTTCCCCAATCTATCTTTCGTTCACAAATGCAGAGGGTGCCGTAACTGGAAAGCTGTATCCGACCGGAAATGCTGCAGATACTATTCAAACACCGAGAGGTCCCATTGAAGTTTCAATAGTTGATGTGGCCAATCCGCTCGTCTTCGTTAACGCAAATGATGTGGGCCTTAAAGGAACAGAGCTTCCCCATGAATTTACGCAGGAAAAATTGGCTGAACTTGAAGAAATAAGAGCGTCGGCAGCTGAATTGTGCGGTTTTGCAAAAAAAGAAAACGCAACGAAACAATCGCCCGCGGTGCCAAAAATGACCATAATCGCTCCGCCAATGGATTACACGGATGTAACTGGAACACCAAGATCCGCTTCTGAAATGGATTGCACCATCAGGATGATGTCCATGCAGAAACCGCATCAGGCCCTTGCTATTACAGGAGCGATTTGTACAACTTCCAGCGCATATCTAAAAGATACAATCTTGTCTGATCTCATAGACGTAAAAAATCAAGTTTTCCGTTTAGGACATCCGGCAGGCATTATGCAGACAAAAACAGATGTAATCGCCGGTCACATTCGCGCCATCAAAGTCATCCGAACAGCGCGAATCATCTTGGAAGGGTACGTGTATACAAAGAAAAACTATGATGTTTCCGGAATGCTTGCCTGAGAGCAGTCATAATATGTCCATTTCGAAATAGCATTTAATAAGAAGAAAAAAACAGCTCCACAAGGAGGAACTAACATGTGGGTGATTACCCTCTTTTTAAAGGAAACCATTAAAATGTACGAATTCAGCTCAGAAAAAGAAGCCAGAGATGCTTTCAAAAAGTTAAAAGGCAGCAAGTTTCTGTCTGAAATTGTTTATTTTAATGATCCTTGTTTTGGTTGAAGCCTAGTAATATTCGGGCGTTTTTTTATGTTTTTGCTAATAAAAAAAGAGTACCAAATGCAAAAGCCATTCAGTACTCTTTTTGAAATTCTTATACCGCTGCGCTTCTTCTTCTCATCATGAAGTAGAGGCCAGTTCCAGCGAGCAAGCTCACTAAGCCAATTAACAGTATGTTGTATTGGTTCGTTGCCGTTGATGGCAAAAAGTTTCCATTTGAATCATTTGACAGCTGATTTTTAGAAGCAGATGCCGCCTCTTGGCCTGCTGGTTGTTCTGTATCTGCGTGCGTACTTGGTTCAGCTGGATTGTCTGAATTTACAGGAGTGTCACCTGGTTCTTCAGGCTGTTTAGCCGGAGGAACTGGAGTTTCCTGTTCTTTTTCAGGTTTATTAGAACCCGGTTTTTTATCGCTTACTTTTATCACAACCGTTGTTAAAGGTTCGATTGTAATGGAATCTTTTTTCAGCTTAAATCCTGATTGCTTCTTTACTTTTTTTGCGCCTGCTTCGTCATTGTCGACTACTACTTCGCCTTTTCTTAAGTCTTCAGAAAGAGTAAGCTTTCTTGCTTTTGTATCCGCGTTTATGAACACAGAGTAGCTTTCTTTTCCATTTGAAGATACGTTTTTATAGCAGATGACTAAATCTGAATCGTTCATTTCAGGAGCATCAATCATCGTAACATTTGCGTCAACTAGCTCCTTGCTTCCCAGTCGGAATGCATCTGATGATTTTCTCAGTTCGATCAGACCAGCCGTGTATTCGCGTGTTGTGTTGTTGATTGGGAATGTGCCAGCATCTGTCGCCTTTTCCCAGTCAAATTTGTTGATGGCATCTGACGAATCATAGGAATCGTGAATGAAGTAGCCAAACACTTTTCCAGCTTCATCTTGCAGGGCATGGAATTTCTGTTCAGGAAGTCCCTCTCCAAACCATTGCTTTGTTCTTCCGTACTCCTGTCCAGCATGGAGGAATGCAGTTCCCTGAGAAGTCAGAATCATGGAGTTTCCTAAACGGATTCTGTCATGAATTTCTTCGTTGTTGGCAGGAATGGCTGGATCTTTCTTAATCGATTGGGCGATGACATCATATAATGGAAGATTGTCATGCGCTTCAATATACTGAACCATGTCCCCAGGATCATCTGCCGCAGTATTTGTAGGCTGCCCTTTAATATTTTTCAAAATAAGGTCAAGACTTCTTGCTCCGCCAGTCAGGAATCGCGGTTCCCCTTCAGATCCGAAACCGGATTTCAGTTCATTGCGGATTTCATCTGAGAAAACCCCGACATCATTTGTTTTGTTCATCCAATCTTGATCGGCACCTTTACCAGCAAGTGCCGGATCTGAAAGATGACCACCAAACGTTCTCCAGCCTTCGCCGATGAATAAAGCATTTTCATTAATTTCAGCAGCTGCGTCGTAAGCATTCTGGATGGAATCATACGTTGCATCACCCATCATATCAAAACGCATGCCGTCAATTTTGTATTCATCAAACCAGTATTTAACCGAATCAACCATCAGCTTTTCAGCCATAACGTGGTTTGTCGCAAGGTTGTTTCCAAATCCGCCGATGAAGTTTCCATTAGCATCCTGGAAAGCATAATAGTTCGGGACAATATCATTCAGCATGCTTGCTTTTGCCATATGGGTATAAACAACATCAAGCACGACACCCATTCCTGAATCATGCACTGCGTCAATAAGTCCCTTTAATTCTTTGATTCTGAGCTCAGGATCTTTCGGGTTCATTGAATAAGCTCCGTCCGGTGAAAAATAACTGTGTGGATCATAGCCCCAGTTATATTCGTTGTTTGCAGCTGAATACTCAAGCTCGCGTTCTCTCATATTCGTTTCATCACCGTAGTACCAAGCCATTACCGGCAACAATTGAACGTGAGTCACACCAAGTGATTTGATGTATTCGAGCTTATCTTTAAACGCGTCATACGTACCCCAGTCAGATGTTAAATCCCCTTCAATGGAAGGATCAGAAGTGAAATCTCTGACATGGATTTCCCAAATAACCGCATCTTCTCTTTTTTCATAACCGTCAATCTTCGCAAAATCAAGTCCTGCCGGATCTGTTCCTGCAAGATCAACAATAGCTGCTTTTCCCACGATATCACCATCAGGTCCTGCTTCACCTTTTGTATTTACAGTGAAAGGTGCCATAGATTTTGCATATGGGTCAAGCACTTTCTTTGTTTCGCCGCCATTTGTTACTTCGTATTGATAGAAGTATCCTTTTAAATCAGAGATTCCAAGATTCTCAGGCTTCGCTTCGACTGACCAGACACCTTTTTCTCCTAAGGCTAAATCGAGCTTGCCGATCTCGTTTGCTGAGTCGTTTTTATCATAAAATACCGCTGTTACTTTGCTCGCTTTAGGCGCCCATAATTTCAGGACAGCTTTGCCAGATTGATAGACAGCCCCAAGATCGTCGCCTTCATACGCATAAAGCTCATCAATCATTCTCCAGCCTTTCGTTGCAGCAACGGATTTACCGGCGTATGTAACGGTGTAAGAATCATTCGTCAGTTCTGCAGAAGTACTGACTTCCACTGTTGAACCAGACGTGATTTTCACACTTTCAACCGGTATGCCTGTGCCGTTTTCGTCCTGTACTTTGATGGCTGCAAGTAGCTCTTCTTCCGTCAAACCTTCTGTTCTTGTCAGTCCAAGCAGAAGCTTTTGTTTTGAAACGATTTCTGCACTGACAATGCCAATTGGATTTTCCCATTCAGATGATGTGTAAACGGTGTCATCCGCATTTTTAATCCACAGGTGATTGTAGTCCTCAAGCATCGTGAACACTTTGTCTCCGCCTGTTTTCTCGCCAGTCACGCGATTGACAACAAGGAATCCGAGTTTCTTCGCGCCTTCTTTTACTTTCACATCGATGTAGCGGCCATGCTCATCAGCTTGCTCCTCGGTAAATGGCACAGCATCCTTTGGCCATTCATTTGGTGCTTCCGCTACGTCTTCCCATAACCATAATCCAAGATCTTTATAATTTTTATCGTCCTTCACATAGTGAATTCTGACCGTGTTCTCAGGCAGATCCGGGTCCTTTTCTGCTGCGTTTGCTTTCGGCAAATACAGAGATGGAACAATCAATGAAACCATTAAAATCAAAACTAGTGCACTTTTCAAAATCCTTTGCATTCTTCAACCTCCATTATGATTTAGTAGCTTGTACTCATTGAAACTTTGAAACTGGTAAGAGTGTGTATACGTGGCTGGGTGTTGCGCAGATGTGCAAACGATTTCATAAAGCGTTTACATTTATAATTAAAAGGAAAAATATGCTTGGTGTCAACATTAATTTTGAAAATTCAACAAATAACGCAGGAGGCTGCGCTTGAAAACCAGCCTCCTCCGTGTATTCAAATTAATTCGCGGGGTTCTGACATTTATTCATGGGGTTTGCCATTTAATTGGAGGGGTTTTGAAAATAATTCGCGGGGTTTCTAAATGAATTGGAGTTAAATGTGAACTTACCCCCCTACCTGTATTGCTCAAGCAGCGAGCTCAATTGATACTTTCTCCCCTTCGTTTCACCTGAATGTTCAAATGCCCGCAGCAGATTATAAGCAGAAGACTTTGAAGGCAGCTGCAAAAAATCACGTGCTTGTTTATTTGTAATCTCAGGTGAAATCAAGAGAGCATAATCAATCAGCGAATGAAGGTATACACTTCGCGAGGAAAAGCGGCAATGTTGACAACTCCAAGAGGAAAACGTTCTATCCATGGGAAGCAGCTGGCAGTTCGGGCAATAAACACCTCGAATAAGATCCTTTTCATCCAGATTGAATTTGGGCAAGATCTTCCGAATGGAAAGTGTGTTTTTTTTCAAAAGAACCCGGGAAAGTTTACTCCATTCTTTATCTGACAGGATCTCAGTTGAATGACAAGACTCCAGTTTTTTTATTAGAGAAGGAAGATTTGCACCATGAATAATACTGGTTTTCTTAAGGGAAGATGAGGCTTTAATAATGCTTGATGGATTGCTGATGACAACAAGGCTTTTAAAAGGAGGGCATGGAATATGATTTTGTTTCAGGAATTGCTGCAGCAATGTTTCCTGCCGGTCAACTTGCAGCCGCGGGTCTGAAAAGCCCGTTTCAACACCATTCAAAGTGCGAATAAGCTGACTGAAATGATCGTCAAAATAAAGAGTCCCCAGAATATTTTTCGTTTCAATTAGAATAAGGAGATTTTTTAAAACAAGCAGCGAATCGATTTGGAAAATATGAGGGCCAATCTCCAGTCGTAAACCGTGGTAAATGTAATGCTTTTTTTGATCAATCATGGCAAGGTGGTAATCGACAGACTTTTCACCATTATAGCCTGCCTTGCTTTTTGCCAATTCCTCAAGAATGTAAGGACGTTTCGGATGGTCAGGGGGGATTCTCCTTAGCAAAGCTTCATATTGAAGAATGATGATGGGGATTTTCCGTTCTTTTTTTATCATATCTAGCTCCTTTCGGGATGATTATAGCATTCTTCATTTGGGATGAGAATAAAGAATTTAAGAAAGGTGCCTTGCGCCAAAACAAGCCTCTAGCTTGTATTCAAATTAATTAGCAGGGTTTTGAAATTAATTCACGGGGTTTGCCATTTATTTGGAGGGGTTTTGAAAATAATTCATAGGGTTTCTAAATGAATTGGAGTTAAATGTGAACTTACCCACTGCATGACCCCCTTTGCGTTATAGCATCAACGAATTGTGGGTCAGGCACCTATCCTTCTATGTACTCATTTTCTGATAATATTTACAATTGAAAAATTCATGGAAATACTGCATTCAGAGATCTTTTGATACAATATCCTCATTTTTAAAAATACTTATTACTTATTACCCTTCTTACTCAAGGAGCCTTACCGTTTCTCTTTCTTATGTACTTACATGTCTCCCCCTAAATGTTAAGGGATTTACAAATGCTTAACTTGTAAAAAAATCTATTATTATACTATCATTTCAAATGGAGATATAAATTTCCATTTAACTATAATATTACAATCCAGTGGCTGCTTCGCGTTTGTTGTTAACCTCTCACCTGAGAGATTGATATAAAAATTACATACAGGAGGCATTTAAATGCTGAAAAAAACGATGTTGTTTGTTTTTGCACTAGTTCTCTCGTTCACATTATTCTTACCGGACGCTTATGCACTGCCACCCGGCACTCCGTCCAAGTCCACGGCTCAATCCCAGCTGAACGCGTTGACCGTGAAGACAGAGGGCTCCATGACAGGCTACTCCCGTGACAAGTTTCCCCATTGGATCAGTCAAGGAAGCGGCTGTGACACCCGCCAGCTGGTGCTTCAGCGTGATGCCGACTACTACAGCGGCAGCTGCCCTGTGACGTCCGGCAAGTGGTACAGCTACTACGACGGTGTAACGTTCTACGATCCATCAGATCTTGATATCGACCATGTCGTCCCTCTTGCTGAGGCGTGGCGTTCCGGCGCAAGCAGCTGGACAACGGACAAACGTGAGGACTTTGCCAACGACTTAAGCGGCCCTCAGCTGATTGCGGTAAGCGCCAGCACCAACCGTTCCAAAGGTGACCAGGATCCATCTACATGGCAGCCGCCCCGTTCCGGCGCAGCCTGCGGATACTCAAAGTGGTGGATCAGTACGAAGTACAAATGGAGTTTAAGCCTGCAGTCTTCAGAGAAGACCGCGCTTCAGAGCATGCTCAATAGTTGCTCTTATTGATTGTATAGCTGTACGAACGATGATTAAAAAGAATGGAGGTGCTTTTATGGAAAAGAAGTCAACCACTTTTACAGCAACCCACGGTGTCATGACCTCTGAGGTTGGCGTAATCAGCGGTGACCTTGAGCTTGTCACAACGTGCAATGATGACGGCGACCTAACTCTCGCCATTACATATGTTGGGGCTGAGGAGTGGTATTCCCTTCCAGGTGAGAAATACCGGTTGTATGACTTGCGTGATCACGGGGTCATTCACGAGATGCTTGTTAAGGTACTTGAGCGCCCATAAGCACGTATTCAAATGAATTCGCAGGGTTTTGAAATTAATTCATGGGGTTTGCCATTTAAATGGAGGGGTTTTGAAAATAATTCGCGGGGTTTCTAAATGAATTGGAGTTAAATGTGAACATATAAAAGGTGCCTGACCCCAGTTGCGTTACAACGTTAGCGAACTGGGGTCAGGCACTTTTTCTATCAAAAAATAATCCCCAGCCCCGCAAACGCCAAATCCTCACACTCCACCTTCTGAACATAACTGTCTTTCTCAAATCGATGTGTATACCGGCTCAGTTTGACCATACCCACATCGTTCTTCGTATAAAAGATAACAGTCGGCCTTTCATTCTCATAGAAGAAAACCGGTCTGAGTGAAGGCGGGATCGTTTTAAATTCATTCCATTCACCAAGTGTATACAAATAGTCTACGACACTGCTTGCCTCTTTGTATTCCATCTCATCTATAGGCAAAATATCGCCCGCACTCCAATAGCACCCGTGCCACAGCGCGCCGAACTCCCCGATTTCATGATAGGCAATGGCTGCCTGCAAGTAGGATAACGGAGAATAATCCCCGTCCACTGCCTGCATAACATGATCATAGGCAAAGTCCGGTTTCGGGTGCTCCAAACTATGCTCATCCGAATACATGCATTCTTCCGGCGGCGGCAGTTCCCGGTCATGCGGAATAGCGTATACGGCAGAATTTCCATTTCCTCCAGCTGTATATTGATAGGCTCTCAGTTTATACCCTTTTCGAATCTTCAGCTGTGAAAAACTTTGAATCACACGTTCAGGATTATCTCTCGAAACCGCCCATCCTTCATTTTCATCATAATAGGTAGTAAAAGGACCAAGAAATAGATTAGGACGAGTGGCAGCAACCGTAAATTCAATAATCTCAGATAGTTCTCGGGGTTTAACCTCCTGCACGTACAATTGTCTGAGCTCTTCTATCATTGAATGCCTTTGAGCTGTTAACTGAGGGCATACATGATAAAAATCGCCATCTTGATTCTTTTTACCAAAGAAAGGAATGCCTGCTTGATTGATTCGCTCCATCCAGCTGTGTTTCAGCTCTTTTAAAAAGGTGTATGTACTTCTACTGTTTACTCCCCACCCGACGCAAATCCAAGGATTCTGTTTCAGCTCACTCAGCGGAACTTCCATATCAGAAGGAAGAACCATCCCTCTTCCGCCAAAATATTCAATTTGAGCAATGGCTTCACTGTCCCTCGTGTTCTGAAGCGTAAACAAATTATACAAATGAATTCTTCCATTTAAAGGCTCAAGACGATAAAAGGCTTCAACCAATTTCACCACTTGTTTCATTGTGGGATCCAGGGAAATAGGTGCAAAAACACTTTGCCCATCGCGCAAATCCTTTACAGTCTCATGACTGGCACTTCCAGGATTCAGCAGCAAAAAACTGCCGATTGATTTTTCACTCTCACCCCATTGAAGATAAGCGGACTGGCGGAAAATGTGATTCTTCTTTTTCAGAAACGTTCCGAATGCTTTTGGCTGGTACATGAATTTGTCACCCCTAATAGCAAAAATTAAGATAGTTAAACCTCTACATCACTGAATACCACCGATCCTCAAACGTCTTACTGTCTAACTGACAGACTCCTTGAGCCACAAGCTGATCCATCACCATCGCCACATAAACAAACGACTTCGGTTTTCCAGAGTCATAATATCCTTTAAACGGATGACTGTACTCACTGATTTCCTCACAGATTTCCAGCACACTTATCGTTCCCGTGTTTTCTATTAAGCGAATAATCGCTTGATGAATCTCATCCCCAAGTGGCGAATTCACTTTAGGAATCACTGTTAACTTCTTTGGAGCTGCTCTTGTAATCGTCGAAACGGCTGCAGGCTGATGTATTTCCTTACGGCGTCCCTCTTTCTCCTTCAAAATCATTCGATAAACTCTATTAATCTGCCGGTCTAACAAAGGCAGGTCGAGATCAAGAAGATCCTGCACCTCTTCAGCATGGTCGAGACCCATCGCTTTCGCTTCTTTTAAAACCTTTTGATCCCAGCCATTCATCACCTTATAAAGAATTTCATCCAGCTCAAAATCGATTTGCGTAAACCCTTTGATGATTTCCTTCACAACAGACGCCGGAATCCCGGTATGAAATTCAAAATGATCTTTTCCAAATTTCTTGATTTCGCCTGTCTCTGTATTCTTCACAATATACTGATACCTCAGCGGCATCCCGCACTCACAGCGAAACGGGCGATTCCCAAGGCCACCGTCAAGCAGCTCAATAAACTCCCAGTCGTTAATTTCCCGGTCAAGCTCCTGCTCCGAACCACTGTAAGTCCCCTTGCTTTTCACCAGCTCATTTGAAAAAAGAGTCCGTTTTCCGCGCTTTAACCTCTCAAGCAAATACACCCGCTGCTCTTCTGTTAACTCTTCAAGAATCTCAGCCCGTTCCTCCGCTTCAAAATAAAAATCCATGGATGCCACCTCCACTACGTACTATTCGTCCTTATCCAAAGTTTTCCTTGTTAAGATTCTATTAATTTTACAAATGAAACTGCAAGGGAAAATCATCCGAATTCCTTTTCCAAATCATATGGTCGCACCCTTCTCCCCAATAATTCTGCAGGAAATAATCAGGTTCACCAAACTTCTTCTTCCAGACTTTCTGTGCACTCGAATAACCACTATCAAGGCAAAATTCGCTGATCCCTCTATTCTGCAAGGTAAGGAGCATGACATTTAAAAGCAGAGTCCCTATCCCTCGTTTTTGATAATCCGGATGAACAAAAACAGTCCCTATCTCGCTCAATCGGCTAAACGCTCCATCTGTGCAGCTAACAATCAGCTCACTTACAGGACCATATTCAATCGAACCGACAATCTCTTTTCCATCCAAACCGATCAAAAAATACCGATTCTCCCCATTACTTTCCAAATCAGTCTTTAAGTATTGTATCTTGCATGCCATTTCATCTTTCATATCACCAACCATTTCCGAGATTCCTTCTTTTTCAAACGTATCCCTAATGACTTTACTGAAAAACCGATTCAGCTCATCCATATCTTCCATTTTTGGTCTTCTAATTTCAATTTTCATGTCACTCACTCCCTGACCTTTTAAACAATTCCACCCTCCCTATTCCACCTTTTACCTTGTTTATCCTTCATCTTTCGCTACAATTAAGAGAGGGAGATGATTCGATGTTAAAAAATGAAAACATACATATAAGGCCTTTCACAATCGCGGACGCAGAAGCAAGACTTCAGCTGCAGCTGAAAAACCGCGAGTTCTTTGAACAATTCTCCATGATCCGCACACCTGACTTTTACACCTTGGAAACGCAGCGCACCATGATCCAAGAATACGAACAAAAAAGCAAAGAAGACACCGAATATCAATTCGGCATCTTCCTAAATGAGGACAATCGCTTACTCGGCACCATAAGCCTCTTCCAAGTCATGCGCAGTTCTCTGCAAAACGCGATTCTCGGCTATTTCCTGGACCAATCCCACAACGGAAAAGGCTACACAACCCAAGCAGTCAAATTACTAGTTCAATACGCCTTTGAAGAACTCAAACTCCACCGCATCGAAGCCGGCGTCATGCCGCACAACATTGGCTCGATTCGAGTACTGGAGAAAGCAGGATTTCATAAAGAAGGACTTGCAAGAAAGAATGTGAAGATTAACGGGAAGTGGGAGGATCATGAGGTTTTGGCGATTTTGAATCCTGCTGATGAATGAAAGGTGCCTATTCTCGACGTCAACATAACGCAGGCGGGTGCGCTCCAAAACTGGTCTCCTGCATATATTCAAATTAATTCTCATGTTTTTATCATTAATTCATGGGTTTTCCAATTTAATTGGAGGGATTTCGAAAATAATTCGCGGGGTTTCTAAATTAATTGGAGTTAGATGTGAACTTTCCCACTGCATGGGAGGGATCATGAGGTTTTGGCAATTTTGAATTCAGATAATGGAAGCATCGGAAAACCGTGTGTCCTATTATAGAAATAAAATGTAACAAAAGAGGTTCTTTCAAAGGAAGAAATCACTTTGAGCGAACCTCTTTTTCTTACTTATTGTCTTCAACTAAATGCTTCAACATCGACAACTTATTTTCCCAGAACTTCTCATAATAAGAGAGCCACTGCTTCACTTCAGCTAACGGCTCGGGGTGCAGCCGGTAGATCTTTTCGCGCCCTTCTTTTCTTCCAGATATTAGTTCTGCTTCCGTCAATATCTGAAGGTGCTTTGTCACAGCTGTCCGGCTCATAGCGAAGTGTTCAGCGATTTCTGCAATCGGCCGTTCATTTTCTGCTAGCAGCCTCAATACTTCACGTCTTGTTGAATCAGCGATCGCTTTAAAGACATCGTGTTTTTCTGCTGGGGCCGCCACTTAGCTCTCAACAACCTTTTTTAATCTTTCATTAACAATACCAACCCAGCCGCCATTCATGCGGTCGCGAATAACAGAACTCTTTTCATTCGCTTTTCCAATCACATCATCGTCTTCTTTCCATCCGCTGTGAATCAAGGTGAACTCTGTCTGATCTCCTTTTTCTTCTAAAAGAAACGTTACCACCCAGCCATCGTTATCCCATGCAAAAGAAAGCTTGTGCGGCTCATCAATCACTAACACTTTACACGGCGAAGGACCAAAAGGAGACTGAATATGAAACTCGTGCCCTTCCTCAGCTTTAAAGTCATTTGGCATGAACCAAACTGACATACCTTCCGCTGTCGATACAGAATCCCACACTTTTTGGATCGGTGCGTTGAAAATTGCGGTTTGTTTTATATCCGGTAATGTTGCCATAAACGTTCATCTCCTACAATCAATATATAACCATTTGGTTGTACGTTTATAATATAACACCTTTTAGTTGTATGTCAATACGTGAAAGAGGAGCTTATCCTGCTAGTCGAGAATATTTACGAGGAAAGAAATGAAACGAGGGCAACAACAATGACACAACTCAAATCAACGAATGAACGTAACCATCTGCCAAAAGATGTGAATATAGTAGTTGACTCCTACTTGAAAATGTTAGAGGCAAGACTGCCAAACGTGCTGGAATCTTTCTATCTGTATGGATCCGTTTCATTAGGTGCTTATCAAGAGGGAAAAAGCGATTTGGACTTTTATGGAGTTGTAAAAGAAAAGCTGACGGAAACTGATGTTGAAGTCTTAAAACAGGTTCATCAAGAAATGAAAAAACAGTTTCCAACGCCAAGTTTAGATGGCATGTATGTGACGCGTGAAGATCTAGAAGGACGTAACGCAAGAGAGTCCTCATGTCCGTATTTTAATGAAGGCAAACTCCAGATATACCAACCCTTCCGCCGAAACTGGATTGATGCTTATCAACTAAAGACATACGGCATAGTAGTAAAAGGACTTCCAATTAAAACGTATAACTTACCCGCAGATTGGAAGCACTTAAAAACGAAATTGGTTGAAAACATCAATGGCTATTGGCTTAACTGGGTGAAGGGTTGTGAACGTGTCACATCACTCCAATTTCTGGGTCTATATTTAAGCGGCAGCATGATCGAGTGGGGAGTACTTGGAGTCACAAGGCTTTTTTACTCCATTCGAGAAGAAGATATCACATCAAAAGTGGGGGCAGGGAAATATGCGTTGCGTACGGTTCCTGAAGAGTTTCACCAAATCATCACAGAAGCGCTGCGCATTCGGAATGGGGATAAGTTCCCTCTTTATAGATCGATGATTAAGAGGAGAAATGATTCTTTGAAGTATATTAAGTTTGTTATTAATGAGTGTAATAATTTGTAAGAAAGGTACCTGTTTCCGCTCCAAAACAAGCCTCCTGCATATATTCAAATTAATTCGCAAGGTTTTGTCATTAATTCATGGGGTTTGCCATTTAATTGGAGGGATTTTGAAAATAATTCGTGGGGTTTCTAAATAAATTGGTGTTAAATGTGAACTTTCCCACTGCAATAACCCCTACCAATATTGCTCAAGCAGCGAGCTGCAAAAAAAGGTGCCTGATCCCTGGGACGGCTATGAACTTGGAGTTCAGGACTCAGCGCTGTCAAAGAAAGATTTTGGTCGTTTGCTTATTTATTTTAGGTATAAAAATGATGGTGCACTGAAAAATTTGATTAAGAGCGGGGTTATTAAAAGTAAAATGATTGTTTCTTCATAAAAATAGAATGTTAGATAAGAGTCTCCATCTTGATTGTTGGAGACTTCCTAAATTTAATTAACTCCTTTAATCCACGCAGTAATAATGTTCGAATCCTTCATTGAGCCGTCCTCATTTAAAATTTATAAATAAAATTGTCACAGAACACCACACCTCTTCGTCTTGTTTGTAAAACAGAAAGAGGGAATTTGCGATGAAAAAATATGAAGCAGCGATCATTGGCGGAGGTATTTCAGGATTGACGGCGGCGGTGTACTTGGCAAAGGCCGGGATATCAGCTGTGGTGATTGAAAAGGGGAAAGCTCTTGGGGGACGGGCAAAAACTGTTAAGAAGAACGGAGCCTATTTTAATATCGGCGCTCATGCCCTCTACAAAGGGGGCCCAGCGGAAGCGGTATTAGCTGATCTGGAGATTGAACTTTCGGGCGGTATCCCAGATACGAAAGGCCGAGCCATTTGGAACGGCTCGCTTTTCACACTTCCTGCAAACCTCTCCTCCCTCATATCCACAAAGCTTTTAACGCTGTCCGGTAAAATTGAGCTCGGAAACGTGATGAGAAAGCTGAAGAATCTGCAGCCAGCGTCAATTGGGAAGATGAGCTTACGGGATTGGGCTGAGGCTGAGTTGACCGATCCAATGGTCCGGCATGCTTTTTACGCTTTATGCAGGACTTCTACCTATTGCATCGGACCTGAAAATCAGCAGGCGGCGATTGTGCTTGATCAAGTGCAGAGGGGTATGAATGGGGTTCTCTATATTGACGGAGGGTGGCAACCCATGGTAGATCTGTTAAAGCAAAAGGCCATCGATTCCGGCGCAGCCATCGTTCATCAATCCGTTGTTTCGATTAAGAAAGAATCAGGATTTGTGATTACCTTAAAAAACGGGGACAGAATTCAAGTTCCGAAGGTTCTTTCAACTGCAAGCCCTGAACAAACCTTCTCTCTGACAGAAGGAGCGGCTGGAACCTCATTGGATACTTGGAGACAGCGCGTCAAACCTATTTATGCCGCCTGTCTCGACGTTTCACTCCGTCAGCTTCCAAGCCCTGGCGAGCAATTTGCCATCGGCATCGATCAGCCGATCCTGTTAACCAATCAATCGAGGGCTGCAAAAATAAGTGAAAACGGCTCCTCCGTAATCAGTCTCATCAAGTACTTGGGGACGGAAGAAGCTTCCAACGCCGCGTCTGATCAAAAAGAGCTCGAAAACGTTCTGGAATTGATGCAGCCAGGCTGGAGAAAGGAACTGGAAGGCTATCAGTACTTACCTCACATAGCGGTCTCGAACGGTTCATGTGCCCTGAATGATTATTTCCCCCTAGGTCCAGCTGTTCCTGATATCCCCGGTCTTTATATTGCAGGAGATGGAGCCGGACGCAGCGAATTGCTAGCAGATGCGGCATTTGCAAGTGCGAAAAGAGCGGCAGCCGCAATCATTCAACAATCTGCAAATCCTGTAATGGTAAAGGAGGCATAATATGAGTCCGACTGAATCCGAATTGCTTTTCACCTCGCACCACCCCCTGCTTTTCTCTTTGGCGTATCGTATGCTCGGCAGTATACAGGATACGGAGGATCTGCTTCAGGATGTGTTCATTACATTCAGTGAAACAGAGACAGGGGCTATTCAAAATCAGAAA
This sequence comes from Peribacillus frigoritolerans, assembly GCF_004358755.1. Lineage (GTDB taxonomy): Bacteria > Bacillota > Bacilli > Bacillales > Bacillaceae > Bacillus_P. The sequence goes on from NZ_SMZY01000002.1 coordinate 625,141, forward strand.
GCTTATTTATGCAAAATGGTGACAAACCGCTGTATCGACCTTTTAAAATCTGCTTCAAAGAGACGGGAACAGTATACAGGAACGTGGCTGCCTGAACCGCTGATTACCGAAAACAGTCCAAGCGGCGACCCGGCCGGCCAAGTCTTCTTAAAAGAATCGGTATCCATGGCCTATCTCCTGCTGCTTCAGCAATTATCCGAGACAGAACGTGCGGTCTTTATCCTGAAAGAAGTGCTGCAATACAGCTATGAGGAAATTGCAGAGATCGTCGGCAAGAGCAGCACCAATTGCCGGCAGCTATTTTCGCGGGCAAAAAGGAGCATCGTTCCCCCAGAGGAAGCACCTAAAATGACCCAAAAGGGAAAATGGCTCGCCGAACAGTTTTTTGGAGCCCTTGCATCAGGAGATACCAACAAAGTGCTCAGCCTCCTGTCTGCGGATGCTTCCCTCTTAACGGACGGCGGAGGAAAAGTAAAAGCAGCCATCTTCCCGATCCTTGGCGCGGAACGCATCACCCGTTTTTACATGGGCATTCTATCAAAACTCCCGCATGACATGACCTATTCCTTCACTTCCGTAAACGGGGAGCCAGGCCTCATTCTATACGCCGGGAAGCAAGTATATGCGGCCCTCGCCCTACACATCGAGGACAACAAAATCCAAACGATTTACTCCGTCATGAACCCGGAGAAGCTCACTCATATCACTTAATAAAAGAGCAGTCTCTCAGCTGCTCTCCATTGTTTTATAGCGTTAGCGAACTGGGAGTCTGGCACTTATTTTTCGTAGACTCAAACTAAGTTTACTTAACTCCTTTAATCCACGCAGCGATAAAGTTCCAATCCTTAATTGAGCCGTCCTCATTCAAGATTTTCAAATAAACGCCATCACCTTTTCCTACTTGCCAGATCGCTTGTGCTGATCCTTCTTTTTCTGTAATTCCTCTCTTCAACACATAATCAATAAACACTTTCTTTCCTATTCCGTAAGTCTCGGCAACATAAGCTACTAAGTAGATGTCTATACAGCATCCGCCAAGATCATTAGGATCCACTGATAAAATATGTTTTCTAATAAGTTCGATTCTTTCTTCCTCAGAAGCTCCCATAATACTTGATTGAATTTTTTCAAGATTGTAAGCACGATAACTGCTTTTTTCCCACTGTTTTAGTTCATTCAAATTACCTTGCAGCTCAATTAGTTTGTTTTTTAATAATAACTAGAAATTACTAAAGAGAGTTGATTATAAATAAATTTAAAACCGTCCAAAAGTGAGGACGGTTGAATCTTAATTACTATTTTAAAACCTTACTATCCTTCCTCTCAAAATACTCATGCAAACGATACTCACAAATCTCCTTTGTCCATCTAAACAATTGCAACTCATCATTTTCATTCACCGAAAGATTAAAAGAGAATTCACCTTCATTAAAGATAACCAATCCATTCGAACTCCCGCTCCATTTAGTCATCGGCATATCTCTTATAAGTTTGGCTACTTTATTCAAATCTCCGTTCCACATTTCCATGGCTGCTTTTCCTGAAAAATCGATGTTTCTTCTATATTCTTTTTCAGTCAGATAGTTAAAGAAAAATGGCGCCGCCTCTTCCGGTGTAATTGGCTTCATCCATTTTTCAGGACCTTTGTTAAGCATATAGAGAAGCACGATCATTTTGTAGCTCTTCGTCATTCCTGTCTTCTCAACTTCAGTAAACCAATCCTTATATGTTTCAAAAACCCTTTTCTCATTTTCATGGAGCTCATCTGCCCAATTTAAGAAAGCTGGGTAAGATTTAAATTCACTTCTATAGGCCGAAGCTGGCTCTGCTCCCTTTAAATGAAGTTCTAAATACGAAGGCCTTTTCCCTAGTTCTTCTTTTACCATATTGTAATTAGCCAGCAGCATCTCTTTTCTCGGCTGCTTCTTCCTCATCATTTCATTCAGCAAATCAATGACTTTCATCTCTAAATCGAGCACACAATTTGCAGGCAGCGTTGGCAAAACACCTGATTTACTCTTATCTAATGCCGCAGGAACCCTTAACAAACTAAGCTTAAGGTCTGCATTTCGATAGTTTCCGATTAAATCGATAATGACACATTTTTCTTTATCAGGATGAAGCCTTAATCCGCGTCCTATTTGCTGAGTAAACACGGTCAATGATTCTGTCGGTCTTACAAATAAAAGAGTGTCTACAGATGGGATATCTACCCCTTCATTGAAGAGATTCACTGTGAAAATCGCATCCAGTTGCCCTCGATCAAGCTGTTCTATAAAGAAATTCCGATTGTGTCCTTTGTATTGTGAATGCAGGCTTACTGTTCTGTATCCTCTATCTGAAAAAGCCTGTGATAAAAAGTCAGCTTGTCGAATAGAAGAACAAAAGACGATTGTCCGAGACTGTTTATGATTCTCCCAGGCCTCTATTATTTTATCAGCCATCCCATGTCTGAGCTGTGCGGCCAAAAGTTCTTCTTCATCATATCTTGTACCCAGCCAAGAAATCCTGGAGTAATCTGTATCATCGTATACACCTACATACTTGAATGCAGACAGCCAATTCTTTTCAATCGCTTCAAGAAAATCAATTTTATACGCAACATTTCCTTTACAGAGATCGTACACATCACGATTATCATTGCGATCTGGAGTTGCTGTTATTCCCAGTAGAAACGCTGGTTTGTAATAATTGATTACTTTTTGATAGGAAGCTGCAGCTGCATGATGAAATTCATCGACAATAATTAAATCAAACTCATGCGCATCAAAAACTTCCAAGTGCTTTTTTCTGCTTAAGGTCTGGATAGAAGCAAAAACAATAGATGCTTTTGAATCTTTTATTTTGCCATTATAGATTCCAAGCGAACGATTTTGGATGATCTTTTCAAAAGATGACTTTGCCTGATAAAGAATTTCTTCTAAATGAGCAATAAATAAAATCCTTGGAAACTCCTCTGCAAAAAATCCCGCTAAGTATGTTTTCCCCAATCCGGTCGCCATTACGATCATTGCGGAATCGTATCCTGATTCATAGACAGTGTTTAGTTCTTCTAATGCTTCAATTTGTGCAAATCTTGGTTGTATGGATCCGTAAATGACTGGAGGATCTTTTACAAGATCTGCTTTTTCGTCTGAAACAGGAAGCATTAAATCCTGTTCTTCTAACGCCGTCCCCTTTTTCACGAGTTGAGGAATTTTAGCATGGAAGATTTCATATTCTGACTTATACAATTCTGCCGTCACTTTATTTATAGGAATCGTCTGTTCATGATGAAACACTTCAAGAAACGTCTGAGCAGCAGTTATAAATAAGTCCCCATCAGACTCTTCATCTACTTCTATGTTCCATTCATAGCCCTTCGTTAAAGCGGACCTTGAAAGATTAGAAGAACCAATAATCGATGTCCCATTTCTCTCATCTTCAAATAAATAGGCTTTTGGATGAAAACTGACCCCATTGCTTTTCCACATCCGAACTTCAATTGATGGATGGATTGCAGCAAGCTTCTCGATCGCTTCAGGCTGAGTAATGTACAAATAATCTCCTGTACAGATTTTGATGTCGGCGTTCCGCTCAGCTGCTTTCAGCAATGACTTCTCTAGTAAATCTACGCCAGATTTCATGACAAAGGAAGTTAAGATATAAATGGTTTCAGCTGTTTCCATTTTTTCAATCAGCCGTTCAACAAGTTGATTGGTTATTAGCTGAACCTTACTCAATCTTCAACATCCACCAAGAAGATTCGTTCCTGGAATCCCCCGCGTTTCTCAGCTTTCCTCTTGCGAATTTCTTCTACTTCATGAATGGAAGAACCATGAACAGCTGCGAATGCATGGATAATCTCAAGAAGATCTGCAAGTTCCTCCAATGCTTCTTCATTAGTTTCAACTGACATATACTCTTCAAGTTCTTCATAGCTTTTCTTTTTTAGTTCTTTTATGTATTCTTCTTGCGTTAATATTGTTGTGTTAAATGATTTTCCTGTACGTTCGATTACTTCCGGGATACGATCTCGGACTAGTTTGTTGTAGGCTGGCATGAGATAACTCCTTCAAGACAATTTTTTCTAATTAATCCCTATTTTACAGGAATAGAGATTAATAGAAAAATCTTTTTCAGCAGGTTCTCTATGATAAAATATAATTGAAATTATTTAAGAGGAGGATTCCACCTTGAAAAAATCACTAAAAGTCGTCGCAGCAATCATTGAAAACGATCAAAACGAAATCCTCTGCGCGTTAAGATCTCCAGAGATGGCCATTCCGAACATGTGGGAGTTTCCTGGAGGGAAGGTCGAGAAGGATGAAGATATCTATTCTGCTTTGATTCGAGAGATTGATGAGGAATTAGGATGTATGATTGAGACTGATTATTTATTTCACGAACATACTCATGAATATGAAACCTTTATCATTACTCTTTTATGCATTAAAGCTCGTATCACTGAAGGATCGCCTGAGCCGAGTGAGCATTCTAAATTGATTTGGTTGAAGCGTGAAAATCTTGCTTCACTGAATTGGGCACCAGCTGATGTCCCGGCAGTTGAAGCTTTAATAAACGAAAAAATAGTCTTCTCGCATTGAGAAGACTATACTTTTACGACGAATTCTGTATAAAGAGTTGCGGGTAGTTCATGTTCTAATTGTATTTGAACGGTTATTGGTTTTTCTCCCTCGTATTCAAATACATCTCCCTTCCCTATATAAATATAGGGTTCTACTTTTCCATCGATTTCTTTATATTTTCTCAAGAACAAATGAAGGTTAATCCCCCTCGATGCATTGAAGATGATATTCTTTCCACGTTCAGAGCTTTGGCTCGTACTGTTTGGTGTCTGCCATTGGAATGTGTTTTCGTTGATTAATTTGTCCTGATAATTGATGCTTTCCTTGATATTCTCTTCTTTGTGCAAATCGATAAAAAGAAAATAATCGTTCCCGTTTGTCAGTAGTCCTGAGCCCCTAAATGAGCTATGGATTTTTCGATAGTTGGATAGGAGGGCTGCATCAATCATTTGGTATTGTTCATAGAGCTTAAAGTGCGGTACGCCGTAATCCAAGTTTTTGAAGTCCTTTTCGTAGCGGAAAATGCCATAATTCACGATATCCTCTATAAATCTTCTAAACTCAGGATTATTCAATACAGTTGAAAAACCTGCTGTTTTACGAAGAATTCCACTTACCAAGTCGACCAGTTTCAATTTACTTTTCTTTTGAACGCTGTCAAAGTAGTCATGATTTAAGCATTCAAATGCGTGATTAATACTATCTTCATGAACTTCAGTCACATACTTCAATAACTCTACCTTCGTAGCATCCACAGAAATCATTTCATTTTCCATTAAATATTTTATAATCACAAATTCGTAAATTCTTTTTAATGGAAGCATATCCGATAGTTCTTTTAGTGCACGTTCAAATGCTTCGTTGCTCAGCATGCCCTTAATGTAATCATCTTTCTCAACCTTGCTTAGGAACTTTAAATAGGTTTTTTCCTTTTGAATAAATTTAATAGGGTCCGGTGCTCCATCAAACATCAAATAATCCAGTAATAAATAAGGAATATGACCTTGGTTCATTTTCTTAAACTCGAAATACTCTTCCTTCAGATATTTCATAGAATTAAAGTTCTCGTTATCGATCTGTTCTAAAATTCGTTCTTGGGAAATCCGATCCATTTGAATATGAGTACATCCAGGAATATTCGCAAAATCCGTTGCAATGGCAACCTTTAAGCTTTCTTTGTCATAGTACCGGCTTCCGTTTAAGGCAAGAGCAATTAAAAAGGCTTTGTTGTGGTTGCCAATAAAATCGAGCACGGTTAGGAAGCTCTTGCTTTCATGTTTACGAAGTCCCCTCCCCAGCTGCTGGATAAAAACAATTGGAGAGTTTGTCGGCCTTAGCATTAACACGGAATTAACAGATGGGATATCAACACCCTCGTTAAAAATATCCACGGTGAAAATAACCTCTAACTCATCTTCGTTGTTTTCTAATCGACTCATGAAATAGGAGCGTTGTTCCACGGAATTCTCTCCCGATAAAGCTACACTGCTATACCCTCTTTTATTAAATTCGTCCGCCATGTAATGCGCGTGATCTACACTTGCACAGAAGCCCAAACACTTTCTCTTTTTCCCATCGTGACCATAGAAATTCATCTTTTCAATAATAAAGTCTACTCGTTCATTTACTTTTAAACGCTTCGTCACCTCAGCAATATTGTCAATATCAACATCACTTAAGTCGATTCCATCTATATCTGTTATGCCAAAGTAATGAAAGGGGATGATGAGTTCATCATCTAATGCCTCATGTAATCGCACTTCGATTGCTACGTTATTATCAAATAATGCAAAAACATTATGATTGTCACTCCGTTCAGGTGTAGCCGTCATTCCTAATGTAAAGGCTGGTTCGAAATAATTAAGGACTACTTCATAGCTTGGGCTTGTTGCGTGATGGGCTTCATCAAAAATAATGTAGTCGAATTCATCTTTTCTAAATTCGTGATAGCATCTAGACAATGTCTGTATGGTTGTAAACACATAATCTGCATGCTTATTTTTATGATTACCCGTTAACAAACCAAATGTTTTTGCTTCATTTACGATCAGTTTTTCAAACGTTTCCTTCGCTTTTTTCAAAATTTCTTCTCTATGTACAATAAAAAGGAGCCTGCGTGGTTTGAAATTTTTCACATCGAAAGCCGACATATAGGTTTTCCCTGTACCTGTTGCCGCAATTACTAATGCTTTACTTTCTCCAAAGGAACGTAACCGTTCGAGGTTTTCCATTGCTCGTTTCTGCATTCTATTTGGTATGATGTAGTCGGTATTTTCATAAATAAGATACTGTTTCGTTGTAAGTGCAGTCAGCTTACTAAGAAACTCTTCATATCTTTTAAGAAAATCTTCATCTGCCTCTGAACTTCTATCCCAAAGCTGATTGTATTCACTTAACACCTCTTTAATAAAATGCGTATCCTCTTTGGTCATGATTTTTACATTCCACTCAATGTTACTTTTCAGCGCGCTTTGCGTTAAGTTGGAAGATCCAATGAATACCTTGTAGTGATCCAAATATTCAAAGATGTAAGCCTTCGTATGAAATCCGATTTCCTTGTCTGTCACAAAAACCTTTAAATCGATATGTTCAAAGTCCTTTATTTTCCGAAGGGCCTTTGCTTCTGTAAAATTGAGATAGGTAGAGGTAATGATCTTCCCTTTAATGCCGCGCTTTTCTGCTTCTTTAAAAGAATCTAGTAAAAGCTGTAGACCGCTAAAATTAATAAATGCCACACTGAAATAAAATCGTTCACACTCTAAAATGGAACGTGATAGTTCATTTAATAAATTTCCTTTATCGGAATTTACGATCAGTTTTTCTTCTACGATCATATTAAGTCTCCTGACGAACTGATATAGTAGGTTGTAAGTAAAATTCTACTATATTAGGAAGAAAATAAATATAGATGCAATAAGGAAAAGGTGAAGAGATGGAAAATATTAAACAAAGCATTGTAGAAGCCATACAAGATTACAACACCATCATCATCCACCGCCACATTCACCCCGACCTCGACGCCATCGGATCTCAGGCAGGCTTGCAGAGAACGCTTAAACATTCTTTCCCTGACAAAATAGTCTACGCAGCTGGCATTGATGAGAAAAGTCTTCTCTTCATCAATAAGATGAACGACATCCCAGGTGAAGCATACAAAGAAGCTCTAGTCATTGTCTGTGATACGGCCGAAACTTCTCGCATTTGTGACCAGCGATATTCAAAAGGAGCTACGCTAATAAAAATCGACCACCACCATGATCATGAACCATACGGTGATCTTTCATGGGTGGATCCTTCCTACAGCTCGGCTAGTGAGATGCTGGTTGATTTGTTTTTGGAGTATCCAGAGGTTTTTCGGATGAATAAAGAGGCAGCCGGGGCTTTGTATGCCGGAATTATTGGGGATACTGGACGTATGCTGAACGGGACTGTTTCGCCGCGTACTTTGAGGGCTGTTAAGGCATTGCGGAAGTTTCCTTTTCAGCCTGAACGGATTCATAATGAGCTGAATAAGAAAAGCAGCGGTGTTGCTCGGTTACGCGAGGCGATTTTAAGGACTTTTAAGGTGACGGAGCAAGGGGTTGCCTATATTTATTTAACGGAAGAGAAACTGACTGCTTACGGGGTGGATCATGCGGAAGCGGCAAATCTTGTGAATGTCCTGTCTTCGATGGCACGGGTTAGCATCTGGGTCTTCTTTATTGAATATCCGAATGAGATTCGCGTTAGAATTCGTTCAAGGAATATTCCAATAGATGACATCGCCCGAAGGTTTGGCGGCGGAGGGCACTCTTTAGCAGCAGGAGCCTCGATTGGATCATGGGAAAAAGCAGATGAAGTGATTGAAGCATTGAATCGTAAAACTTAAACCGAATATTGGAACTATTTTTGGTTTTTACATAAGGCTTGGGGTTTGTGGTAGTGTAGTACTAATATGCTTAAAATAAACACGCTGCAATTCAGCGTTCAATTATAATGGAGTGATCGTATGGGTAAAGCTAAAGCAAAAACGAAGAGCAGTAAAGGCGGTACAGGCGGCGGAACAGGCAAAAAAGGCTGGAATCGCTGGCAGGCTGGTGCCAATAAAAAGAAGAGTTTTAAGCCTTATACAAGTAAGGGCACGAAACAGCAGGACAATTCAAATTCTAAAAATGAGAAATCTGAATAATTTGGTTCTTCAATAGTGTTTCGGGATAACTTTCATATGGACCTTTTTAGGTCTTTTTTTTATTTCGCTTACTGCTGCTTTTTTCAAGTTGGTAAAGGATTTATTAAATCAATAGAGAATATATTGATTTAATAATGAAAACCAAGGATGATATGTGTGGAATTCGATAATAAGAGAAAAAAAGTACAGCAGATATATCAAGAAACACTACAGAAAAATGAGAAAAAACACACGGTAGAAGTCATCGTAGTCGTGACATTTTTTGTATTAATTTTCAGTTTAAATCTTATCTTTAAAGGTTTTTGAGTAAGTCGTGCTTTCATTTATTTAAATTGAACAAATAGCTTGTTCAGCGCCAAACCGTGTGATATTTTTTTGAACTACTTCAGCTGCAAATCTAGCCCCCCCTTATTTCGGGAGGAACTGATAGGAAATCTCTGTAAAACGAAGTCATATGCTCGTCTAAAGAAACCAAGTTTCACGGCGATTATTCATTCCACCTAATGCTGCTTCGATTAATTTCACCTCAACAATACCGCTTATTTATTCAAATCACATATTCCCCTACTGTAATGATAAGCACTAATAAAAAAAGTCCAAGAGAGTCTAAAACGATATCTTTTTTTGTTAGTTTTCTAAAAATGAAGCCAGTTAAAAAAATTAGAATAGCCATTATATAAAACCAAGGTGTCCATTGTGAAATAGAATAAAACCCTGTACATATACCTATGACTATTACGAAATAGACCAATTCTTTATTGGATGCTTTACGAAACATATCCTTCTCCCCTGCTTAATCTCTTTTTGGTATCCCCGCTTTAGTAATTCGCTTCTAAACAGGTGAAACCCTTTTCTATATCAATGCTTCGTTATTCCATTAGATACATCCACTTAATCATTATTTTTTTCTTAATAACAGATATATAGATCCAATATATGAATAACGAAAAAAACAGGAGAGCAAGTATAAACGCGTCTAAAACTGCACCATATTTTAACAAATCAGCCTGCTCCTCCAAATAAATGATTTTACAAAACCAGCTTTCATCTTCAGAAAAAGTGTCTCCTTTTTCATTGCGCAAAAAGCATCTGACCCCCACTGTGTTTAAATCTTTAATGGACTGAGTTCAGAAAATTACCGATAACTGCTCCCCTTCACAATCAAAACTAAAATCACCCCAAGCAATAACCCGCCAATCATAAACGGACCAAGGCCCGAGCTATAGACGAGATAGACTTTCACATGCCTAATTGTATTAACAATCACATAAACGAAAAAAATCAGACTCAATCCTGCAATCAGCGGAACATAGGGATTTCGCTTCAACCTGATCAGCCCTTTTCAAAAGCTTTTACTTAACCCTATGCCTAAGATAATTTGTATCATGCTAAAAAGGCTTGCTTTCTTATGAGAAAAGCAAACCGTTTTTATCTTACATCCCTCTTCCCTCATGATGTGCTTTTTTCGGGAATATGGTGTAGCTGAAGCTGATAAGAAAATCAATTCCAAGGACAAGAGTCCAAAGCTGAAGCGTTTTAAGCAGCTGTTCTGTCTGCTGCCCGTTGTTGATGTAGAGAATAATAGCTCCGAGAAAAGATGCCCCAATGATCCAGGCAAGGAGGTGGCGGAGCCATCCTTCTCTTTCACGTCGTGCATGCTCGGTTCCGTATTTGATTTTTTTCGGCGGTTTCACGCCATTTGCAAACCGGTAGGCAAAATGCTGATCTGCCCATTTGATCATGCCATGACCGAACGCAATGCTTATCCCGATATAGATGGCTGCGATTCCATGTACCATTGTCGCTGTCGCCCCGTTTTTTAAATCGAGTATGGTTGCTGCGAGCAGCACTAAATCCACAACAGGTGTACAAATCAGCAGAAACGCTCCTAGTTTTTTCTTTTTCAATAGATATCTTGCGATTAAACCTGCTAGAACAAAGACCCAAAATCCAATTTCACACCCTATAATTAACCAGCCAATCACTTCGGAATCCCCCTTATTTAATACAAGTGTACTATTTCATACTAACAAAATGTTTTAAATAATACAACTGTGTTATAATAATAATATGCCAAAAGTGATTGATCATGAAAAACGTAAAATACAGCTTGCTGAAGCAACTTGGAAAATCATTGCCGAGGAAGGTATTGAGCAGGCAACTGTAAGGAAAATTGCCAGTGCGGCCGGTCTTTCGGTTGGAGCTTTACGGCACTACTTTTCCTCGCAGTCTGAGCTGCTTTCCTATTCCATGGAACTTGTGTCAGAACGGGTGAGGCAGCGTGCCTTAGCTAAAACTTATCAAGGGAACCCGCTTGATATTATAAAAGAATCGATTTCTGAGCTGCTTCCGGCAGATGACGAGAGAAGAATTGAAATGGAGGTGTGGCTGGTTTTTTCCGTAAAAATGCTCGTCGATGCTAAACTCCGGCCTTTAAGTGAAAATGTATACCAAGAAATGCATGATGGTTTGGGGCAGGTCCTGCAGCTGCTGAGCAAACTGGGGATGTTAAAGGATGAACTGGATATGGAAGCTGAAATAAACCGTCTTCATTCACTAGTGGACGGACTAGCCCTGCATCACCTTCTTCATCCATCTGTCTTTTCGTATGAGAAGATGATGAAAACCCTGGACTATCATTTGAGGTCAATTTGTCTTCCAGAAAGCAAAAACAAAGAACAGTGAGATATTCGCTGTCCTTTGTTTTTAATACTTGAGTGCCATCAGCTTAGCACAGCTTTTCCGCTCCTCGGACGCTTCACAAGCTCTCCCCCGCAGTTTGGGCAGACAAATTCCATTTCTTCTGTACAGGTATGACAAAACGTGCATTCATAGGTGCAGATGTATGCTTCTGATTTGTTATGAAGGTTTGCAGAACATTTTTCACATACTGTTCTCATTTCTAGTCCCATGACGATTTCCCTCTCCTTTTCGTTAAAAACAGAGGGCACACTTAAAAGGCTGCACCTCTGCGTTCATTTACTTCTTATACCACAACATCCTCTGCAACATCTTTATTCTTCTTCCGTCTTCTCCCCATTTTCGCAAGCAATTCATACATAACCGGTACAACTACGAGTGTAAGCGCAGTTGAAACAATTAAGCCACCAATTACGACTACTGCTAAGCTTCTTGAAACCATACTGGCGGCTTCTGTAGCGCTGAAAACCATTGGTGTTAAGGCTACGATGGTTGTTACGGCTGTCATGATTATCGGTCGCAAGCGCGTTGATCCCGCTTCCAACAGAGCTTCTCTAGCCTCGAGTCCTTTTTCGCGGTTTTGCTGGACACGTTCAATTAGGACGATGGCGTTGGTAACGACGATTCCGATCAGCATTAGAGCTCCAAGCAGCGCATTGATGTCAACCGGGGTCTGCGAGATAACGAGTCCCAGTATGCCTCCCACTGCAGCAAGCGGCAGCGAGAAGAGAATCGCAAATGGCGCTCTTGCCTGGCCGAAGGTGATGACCATGATGAGGTAGACGACTAATACGGCGATGCCCATCATTTTAAAGAGGTCGGCGAAATCGTCCTGCATCGATTCAGTTGCGCCAGAGATGGAAACAGCTGCACCTTCCGGGAGATCAATTTCTTTTGTCATTTGATCGATTTTCATTCCAGCCGTTTTTAAGTCCTCGGCACTGATTTCACCTGAAATTTGAATCGTTTCTTTTCCATCCTGATGATAGACCTGAGTTTTGATGTCCCGTTCTTCAATCTTAGCCACTTGTTTTAGTTGGACAGGTCCCGCAACTGGAGAAGTGACATACGTATTCAGGACTTGTTTTGTTGTGGAGAAGTCGGCATCCTCGTATTCGATGACGGCTTGCAGTTGCTCTTCGCCGACTTTGATTTGGCCAAGCGGCGTTTTATTCAGCATGGCACGGATCTGCTGGCCGATTTGTACCGGACTTAAGCCAAGTGCTCCCGCTTTTTCCTGATCCACATTGACAATCCACTCGTTTTTTAAGTCTTCGTAATTGCTTTTGACTTTTTCGATTCCTTCGATTTTCTCAAGTTCTTCTGCTGCAAGCTTTCCTGCTTCTGCAAGGTCTTCTTCATTTGAAGCAGTCACATTCAGCTGAATGCCATTCCCTCCGCCAAAGCTTCCAAATGAGAATTGAGACCCTTCAATTTTCCCAGGGGCATACTCTTCATTTTTTTCCTTGAGCATGTCGAGGAATGCTTCAACGTCTTTCCCTTTTTCAAAAATCACCGAGTAATTCGCTTGTTTTTCAGATAACACCTGGCCGTATTTTGCATCTTCTGCTGTAGAACCCATCTGAAAAAACAAATCCTTGAGCTTATCTTCTTTTAATAATTCCTGCTCCAGTTCCCCTGCTTTTTCCTTGGCATCTTCTAAATCAAAATCTGCAGGAAACGTTAATGAGACGTTGACGAACGATTCAGACTGACTGTTTACACTTGCCTGCGGAATGGCATTGAAAGTGAAGATGGAACCAACAAATATGAGCAGTGCGGCGACCAATACCATCCATTTATGATTCAGCGACCATTTCAATATCGATAAATACTTGGCAGACGGCTGATGCTCCTTCTGTTTCACCTTCTTCAAAAGGACAAAGCTTAAAAGCGGTACTACCGTCAATGCGATAAGCAAGGATGCAAGAATTGAATAAACAACTGATAAAATCAGCGGTGTCATGATTTCTCCAATCGAACCTCCTACAAGGCCAATCGGCAGGAAGACCGCGATTGTCGTAAGCGTTGAAGACGTAATCGCAGTGGAAACCTCTTTCGTTCCGCTCAGAATGACATCTTTAGATAACCCTTCAGTCTGAATGCGGCGGTATATATTTTCAATGACCACGATGCTGTCATCGACTAAACGTCCGACCGCAACCGCAAGCCCTCCAAGGGTCAAAATATTTAGCGTAATGTTCGATTGATCAAGTAAAAACAAGGTAATTAAAATCGACAGCGGGATACTGACTACTGCAATCAAGGTCGTTCGGATGTTTCTCAAAAACAGCAAAATGATGAGCGTTGCAGCGATTGCCCCAATGGCTACTTCCTTTGCCATGCCAAGCACGGCGCCTTCAACATCTTCTGACGTATTTTGAACCGTGCGGATCGAAAAGTCATCTTTATAAATAGCATGTAATTCTTCCGCTTTCCGGTCGACTTCTTTTCCAATTTCAACGGCGTTTTTGCTTGCTTCTTTAAAAATAACTAAGACAAGTGCTTCTTTTCCATTTAATCTGGCATCTGCTTCGTAAAACTGGCGAATGGAAACATCAGCAACATCTTTTATTTTTGTTTCAGGTGCAAGTATGGCATTCTCAATTTGCTTTTCATCTGTTACTTCCCCGAGCACCCTGATGGCATTTGCCTTCCCGTCCACGGCAATTTCACCTGCAGGTACAGATGCATTCTGAGATTGCAGAGCCATCATCAGCTGATCGGCGGACACTTTCTTTTCTTTCATTTTTTTGGGATCGATTTTCACAGACAGCTCCGAAATGGACTTTCCGTAAAACGTGACGCTTGATACACCATCTATGTCTTCAAATTTCGTTTTTATTTCTTCTTCAATCCGATCTTCATCGGCTTTTAAAAATCCATTTTCTGATTCAAGCGCCACCTGGGCAAGAGGAATCATGGAGAAGTTAAGCTGGGACACAACAGGCTTTCCTGTGTTTTGAGGCAGCTGAACTTGATTAATCAGCTTTTCAGCTTCAGAAGCAGCCTCTTTCATGTCAGCTTCTGATGTGTAATTCAGCGTAATCATGGAGATTCCTTCACTTGTTGATGAGGTCATGCTGTCTAAATACGTACCATTTTTCAATTGACGTTCGAGCGGTTCCGTTATTTCTTCGGTTACCGTCTCGGCATCCATTCCTTCACCAAACGTGGTGACCGTGATCATCGGTGCATCCACGCTCGGAAGCAGCTCCATCGGCAGTCGTGAACCTGAGTATACGCCGAGTACTGTCACCAAAAACACCATAATGACAATGGCTGCCCGATTTTTCAGCGAGAACTTCGTTAAAATAGACATTTGCTTATCCCCCAGAGAAATAAAATAGACATACTCCATAAATATACAACAATATTTGGAAATTAGGTGTAAATTTTTGTTAACAATTAGTTAATTCTTCTCACTCAAACTCGTTACTATCTGTCTATATCAGAAAAAAGGAATTCTTCCTAAAAAATAAAACTAAAAATATTTTTCATTTAGGGGTAGACGATTTAATTAAACTTGTTATAATAGGTGAAAGTTAACGATCATTATGAAAAAAAGGCGGGACAAAATGAAAAACAATTCGTGCAGATATGTCATTAACGCGAGCGGAAAAGGCGGAGAAACGTACATGACCCACTGCCAGGATAAGCATGAATTAAATCAATGGATTGCTGAACGAAAAGACAAACTTTTGATGAATGAAATCAAAATAACCGACAAGAAAAACCCGTTTTTTAAGTGGTTTTCTTTTATGAAATAAACGCGATTCCTTGTGGATGGCGTTTTTATTTTCTTTATAATGGAATGACTGACTGGCCAGTGTGACATAGTCGAGTTTGAAGTTTCCTTATTCTGCGATGACTCGCTGCATATAATAAGGTGCGTCCTATTATTGTTTAGCTATATTCACCAAAATCTCATATAATGTAGGAAAGAGATAGAAATAAAGGGGTGTGATAACATGAAAAGTAAAATGCACCAGTTGTTTGAGGACAAACGGAGTGTTCATGTGCTGTATTCCTATAATGGCTTGAAGAATTACATAGAACAGGCTGTGAGTTACACCAAAAATGGCATTGAGGCGGGAGATTATGTGATTCTCATTGAAAATGAGCGTATTTACCGCATGATTCATAAAGAACTGGGCACCCGCTTAACGAAAGATCAAATGAAGTTCGTTCACTTCGTAAACAACTTCGATTTCTATTATTCAAGCGGCAGTTATCATCCCCCTGCCATTTTTGATTATTTTAATAAAACGGTTCATCCATTCGTGGAAAATAAACTCTCTTTCAGGTCATGGGCACATGTAGAGTGGGCCACGATGGAAGATCCTCTGCATTTGATAAAAGATCTTGAAAAAACAGTAGATGAAGCGGTAAACCTGCTGTCGTTTCCATTAATCTGTGCCTATGACGGAGAAAGAATGCCGGATCACCTTAGAGCCTTATTACTTGAGACACACCCTTATGTTTTAACTGAAGAGGATTTCATCGTCTCAGAGCAATACCCGTCATTGAATGATGTGATATAAATAGAAAAATGAAAACGGACGCCATTCACCGCATGTGAATGGCGTCCGTTTTTTAGATTGAAGCCGCTGATGCTTCAAACTAATTCTTACTAACTGACTATACTGCCTCAAAACCCTTTTTTGCCTTTGTCCCTCACCAAATTGGTTATAAAAACATATATTGCAAAGGATCATTTTCAGAAAGGGGAAGAACCTTTTAATGGATAATTTCGCTTCTATGTTATTTGAATCACAATTTATATATATTCTTGGAGTGCTGGATGTCGTCATATTGCTCTTATGCGTTTTAGGTTATTTAGTTGGAAAACTTGGGTCTGTTTTATTAAATCGAGCCGTGACATTTCGCCAGGGACTTACATTTGTTGTGCTTATTTTAATAAGTGTCATATTGATTCTTTTTGGTTTTCAACTAACGACCCTCTTCTTTTAAGACCATTATTCGTTTACCAATTCTATGAAAAAAGCCGAAATCACTGGAGATTTCGGCTAAATTCGTTCTGCAGGAAAAGCTGAAGGCCCGATTCCCGGCAAGGTCAATTGGACATGCTGCTAAAAAGAACACCATGCTCCTTACAGAATGACAGAGTCAGACGGGGCTTGCATTCCTCCACTGCTTTCATGAAGTTATCCAGCAAGCTTTTGTCCTTCTATTTTCTGATCCTTCTGTTCTAAAGCACGGCTCCATCCTGTAAGAATGACGGCGCCAAGAACCATGAATCCTCCGATCCAGGCAGTATGAATGAGACCGATCGAGTCTGTAATGATTCCTCCAAGGAATGCCCCGATTGCAATTCCTGCATTAAACGCAGCAATATTGATGGCAGAAGCTACATCAACGGCACTTGGCACATAGCGTTCAGCAAGCATCACAACGTAAACCTGCAATCCAGGCACGTTCATGAATGCGAATAATCCCATCAATAAAATCGTGAGTAAGCCTGCAATTTTGAATGGAGCAGTAAAAGTTAACACAAAAAGGACGATTGCCTGCACAATAAACATATAGAATAAAGCCTTAATCGGATTTTGGTTTGAAAGCTTTCCGCCAATCATATTCCCGATGGCAATGGCAATTCCGTAAACAAGTAAGATGATTGCTACCGTTCCTTCTTTAAAACCTGTTACAGTTTGAAGCAGCGGTGATAGGTACGTAAAGACAACGAATGTTCCTCCGTAACCAAGTGCTGTGATCATAAAGACAAGCAGCAGACGGCCGTTCTTTACAAGCTTCAGCTGATCGCCAAACGTTGTGCGGTTGCCTTTTTTCAAATCAGACGGTACAAGAATACTATTTGCAATAAGAGCAATAAGTCCAATAATAATAATGACAATAAAAGCTAGTCTCCAGCCAAATTGCTGGCCGATAAATGTTCCAAATGGAACTCCTGTTACTGTTGCGACAGTCAGACCGGTGAACATGATTGAAATCGCACTTGCACGGCGGTTCTCAGGCACAAGATCAGCAGCAATCGTTGAACCGATTGACATAAACACACCATGCGCCAGAGCCGCGATCATACGTCCGGCTAATAATACCCCAATACTTGCAGCTCCTGCAGAAAGACTATTTCCTATAAGGAAAACAATCATTATCCAAAGCAATAACGTTTTGCGGGACATATTTGATGTGAGGGATGTCAAAATCGGCGCCCCGAACATGACCCCCACTGCATATAAAGAAACGGTTAATCCTGCAGTTGTGACAGGAATGGCTAAATCCTCTGCTATCATCGGCAGCAGACCAACGCTGATAAATTCTGTTGTCCCTATGGCAAAAGCACTGACTGCTAACGCGAGCAGCGCAAGTGTACTTCTTTTTTTATCTAAAGACATCTTTTCTCCTCCTAAAAAATTGAAAATTTATTAAAATAAAGTGTATGGTAAAGATCAGCCGGCAAATGTTATTATGATACATATCAGATCTAATGAAAAGTACGTACTTTAAAGTGCTGTAGGCACTTTTTGGTGCCTATAAAATAGGAGGACTAATATGGAGAAGAAATACAATATCCCTGTTGAAGCAACGCTTGAAATCATTGGCGGCAAGTGGAAATGCGTCATTCTCTGCCATTTGACTCACGGCAAAAAACGCACAAATGAACTGAAGCGCCTGATGCCAAACATCACACAAAAAATGCTGACACAGCAATTGCGGGAGCTTGAAGATGATGGCGTGATTAACCGGATCGTCCATCAGCAGATTCCGCCCAAAGTGGAATACGAACTGAGCGAATACGGCTGGAGCCTGCAGACGATTTTAGATTCGCTCTGTGCCTGGGGCGAAGGACACATTACGAAGGTGTATGGGGATAAATCAACTGTGCTTGAAGAGAGCATCCTGAATAAATAAATTTCAAACATCGAAAACCATGAATGGATTTCGATGTTTTTTGTTTCCGAAAATAATGTTCAAATTAGGATTCTGAAGGTGATATACTAAATAAGTTATTTTCATATATAAACTGAGAGAGGAGGATTTACACATGCAATGGTACCTACATGTATTAAAGAATTATGCTGTATTTCAAGGCCGTGCAAGACGGAAGGAATACTGGATGTTTTTTCTCGTTAATTTAATCGTTACGTTAATTTTAGCGATTGTAGAGTCAATCACTGGTCTGACCGACATTTTAATTGGACTTTATTCTCTTATTGTTCTTTTACCTTCACTTGCTGTTGGCGCCCGCAGACTTCATGATACCGGCAGAACTGGATGGTGGCTGTTAATTAACCTGATTCCGATCATCGGAGCAATTGTCATCATCGTGTTCACTTGTCAGGACAGCGAGCCGAATGCGAATAAATATGGACCAAATCCTAAAATGTAATTACTCACGTAAACCGCCTATTTTAATAGCGCGGTTTTTTTAGACTGAAAAAAAGGAGCTGCTCCCGCTTGTAGCGGATTCGATTGCAGAGTGCGTTCTTTTAATAGGTATCACAACTGGGCAACATAAAAAAGAGAACTCAACTTAATGTTGAGCTCCCTTGGTTGTTCCTTTTCTACATCGAAATCTCTCCGGTCTACAAACTTACTAGCCATTCTAGATAAGGTTATAAGTTATTACTTTTTAACAAATCATCTAAATTGTCAACCAAATCATTTATGTCAGATAAAAGTGTTAGGGTATTGTTGCTAAGAATCATGATTATGTTTTCTTCCATCTTTTCTGGGAGATAGTTGCATGTTTTTTGTGCGATCTTAATTAACTTCTTTTCTCCAGGGTGTGGCACCTCGTTAATCGCAAATAAGATATCGAAGTAACTTGCAAGTAATGCAGTAACCCTATGATTGACACTTATGTAGTCTTTTCTTTTTAGAGCTTTCTCGATTTGCCAATAGTAGGATGTAACACTGTCACGTAATAACGGGTAATTTTTGTTAAGGATATTTTCTTTTAATTCTTTTGGAAAGGCTACGTCAATTTTATCCTGCAGTTTTTTTAATTGACCATTTTGATCATATAGTATTTTTGAATTTAAATAATTACTCCAAAAGCATGTAGTGTAACCGACCTGAGCCTGGAAATTCACTACTGTTTTCATAAGTTCGTTTTCAATCCAAGCAAAATTTCTATATATAATTTCTATACCAATATTGGGTTCATTTAGCATTCCATCATCTTCTGTTTCCCAATACTGGTTATTAATCTCCATATGATTCGAAAATGGTTCTAACAATTTTTTGCGAGTGCTGGCAGGGATTTCTTGATCACTATAAATATACAAATCTATATCAGAATGTTCATCTTGGGTATTTGTTGAAAGAGAGCCAGAGAGTACAACACCTTCCACTTCTTCTAACTGTGAAAATACAGACGAAATCTTCAAAATTATGTCATTAATAGGATTCATTTTGGCTTTCTTCCCATCTATTTTTTTTATCGTTCTTCAACTTTTACCCAACTAGTAACTTACCGAAATAATGTGTCTACCTTTTAGGGGTCACTTCAAATGCAGTTCTTTTATTATTTACTGAAAAATTAACATAATCGTTTTATCTACAAAAATTTCATATCGTTACTCAACAATCCTGCTCTTTTAACTGATATTACCATTTTATCATAAATATCCAAGATTCTGCATTTAATCATTCAATGAGAAAAGCACTCCATTTTCAAGTGAAATGGTGTGTTTATTCAATCCGATTTTCCTGCTTTTTACCTCTGAACCGAACCCACCTATCAATTCTAGAGACTCCCCCGCCATTGCTCTTATTACAATAAATCAGTCGCAATTAGGCAATTAGAAGTGATTTTCCACAACTTCATGAAAAGAGTCATTTTAGATAATCAAGGTGGATACAGATAAGGGAAAGTTTTCTTTATGTAAGGCTGTGTTCGCATTGATTATTGCTTTGCGTATAAATAATTCACACGGATCAAGTTCTCGGTCGTGCTCTTTTCTTCAAATTTGAAGATATAGGGTTATTTTAGACAGCATAAGGAGTGTAAAAAATCCAGAACCAGAATTTTCACTGACTGGCTAAAGCAACTATGTTATCAGGATGGACAGAAACATGAGGAGGCTTTTCCATGGCAATAAAGATTCTGTTATTTGGAGATATCGGCATTGATGACATTGTTGCCCTTATATATGGAGCGCTGCATGATGAGATTGAGATCGTTGGAGTTGTGGCTGATTACGGAAATATACCGAGGAAAAATGCGATGGCAAGCGTCCAATATTTGCACGATTTATTTAACCAATCTGATCAAATCCCCATTTTTGAAGGGGCAGAGCTTCCAATGACAGGCGAAAATCCTACTTATTATCCTGAAATCCACGGAGAGTATGGGCTGGGTCCCATCATTCCAGAGCAGGAGTATTCGGGTAAGGGAGAAAATTTTATGGAAATCGCAAAGGTGATCGAAGCTCACGGAAATGACCTGATCATTGTCAGTATTGGAAGGCTTACATCTCTCGCCACCATGTTTATTCACTACAAATCGTTAATGAACAGCGTAAAAGCTTGTTACGTAATGGGCGGAGCTTTTTGGGTGCCTGGAAATGTTACTCCTGTTTCAGAAGCCAATTTCCATGCAGATCCTGTTGCAGCCAAAGTGGTTGTGACTCACGCACGGAATTTGACGATCATCCCCTTGAATGTAACCGAGCGTGCGATCGTCAATCAAGAAATGGTCGACTACATTGCAGGCATTGGGAAAGCAAAGATTTTAAAGCCTGTGCTTGACTACTATTATGCTTTTTATAAAAAAAGAAATCCCGCTGCACCCGGAAGTCCCGTTCACGACGCCTTAACCATCATGGCTCCGCTACATCCTGAAATGCTGACATATCAATCACTGCCTGTCTATATCGTCCAGGCAAAAGACGGGATGGAGAGAGGCCACAGTATTGCCGATATTAGACCCTATGCTACATTCAGTGATACAGAGAAAAAACACCGGATCGCATTTGATCTGGATTATCGTCTATTCTTTTCTCATTTTATGTCCACCATGACAGGGGAACGATTTTAATACATGAAAAAAGAGCCGATCTAATTATAAATGAATCAAGGAAAAAAGCTGCCTTTATGACAGCTCACGTATACCAATAGAGAGAAATCCGTTAGTTCCTTAACGCTTTTCTGACACTCTTTGCAAAAACTAAGGGATCTTCTACAGCTTCGATATTCACGTAAATCAAATTCGGCTGATCAAAAAGCCACTCATTGTGTATGGACGAAACAAGGATGCCTTTTTTAAGAATGGAAGCAGCAAAATGTTCTACTTCATTTTGCAAGAGTGCCACCCTGCCTAAGCACAAGGCCAGCCCAGTCTTCTTATTCCTTGATTCAAATGAGAAGGAAGAGGTTACTCTAAAACGTTTTCCTAAAATAGTTGCTTTTATTTCATCCCGACTGATCGTTGCCACACATTTCCCGCCCGCAAATCCTTCTTGGCCTCCGATCATTTCAGCAAACTTTTGACAAATCAATTCATCTTTAGACGTCATCTATTCATCTCCTCCCTAGTATTAATAGAGTATGAATAAATGAATAGCCCCGAAACGGATACACATCTATTTTGAAATAAAAATGACGATTATTAGCAAATGAAAACAATCATTTCAAACAAAAAGCCGCCAATAATGGCAGCCCCTGATCATCTCTTCCCGTTATATCTTCTGTTCCCCGTTTACCCCATTAATGGAATACCCTGCCGTTATCTCCGCATTGAGCGATTGTGAAACCGAACAATATTTGTCCTTCGACAGCTGAATGGCTCTGATTACCTTGTCTTCTGGCAGATCTCCTTCCAATACGTAATGAATATGGATCGCCGTAAAGCGTTTTGGATGATCTTCAGCTCGTGTGCCGCTAACTTCCATGTAAAAAGACGCGGGACTCAGCCTCATTTTTTGAAGGATGGATATGATGTCAATCCCTGTACAGCCTGCAACTGCATTCAATAGCAGCTCCGTCGGTCTTGCGCCAGTATTTTCTCCGCCAAAGTCTTCTGCTGCATCCATTTTCACTTCATGGCCTGATGGCGTTGTGCCGGAGAAACTCATTTTCCCGTTCCATTTGATTGATGTGTTCATTATTCCCAGCCCCTTTTGACTTAATATAGTTAGCTATTCCCTGATCTGTCCATTTCCATATATAAAGTGTTTGCTTGAGGTGAGAGCAGGCAGCCCCATCGGCCCCCTTGCATGCAATTTTTGCGTGCTAATGCCGATCTCTGCTCCATATCCGAACTCAAAGCCATCTGTAAACCGTGTTGATGCATTATGATAAACAGCTGCTGCATCTACCCGTGTTTGAAACTGAGCTGCATGTGCTGCGTCTTGCGAAATGATGGCCTCTGAGTGCTTCGTTCCATATTGATTGATATGCTGAATGGCTTCTTCTACACTCTTAACTGTTTTGATACTTACGGTAAGCGCCAAGTATTCCGTGCTCCAGTCTTCTTCAGCGGCTGGTTTTGCTTTTGAAAAAATGGACCGGATTTGCTCATCTCCAAAGATTTCAACAGCGTGCTCATGAAGCTTCTTCAATAGAGTTTCTCCATTGGCTTGAAGCCAGTTTTCATGGATCAATATCGTTTCAATCGCATTGCATACTGATGGACGCTGTGTTTTTCCATTTAGAACAATTCGTTCAGCCATGATCGGATCTGCTGATTCATCGATGTAAATATGACAGTTCCCAGCGCCTGTTTCAAGGACCGGAACAGTTGATTCTTTAACAACTGTATCGATTAATTTTTTTCCGCCGCGAGGAATTAATACATCCAGGTATTCATTAAGAGTGAAAAGCTCTTTCGCTGTTTCACGGCTGGTGTCTTCAATTAGCTGAACAGCATCCTGCGGAATAGCGGTTTGTTCGAGAGCGCGATGGATGATAGCTACCAGCGCTTTATTTGAATGGATGGAGGATGAACTCCCTCTTAGAATGACCGCATTTCCTGTTTTTAATGAAAGAGTTGCGGCATCAATGGTGACGTTTGGCCTCGCTTCGTAAATCATGCCGATTACTCCAAGCGAAACACGCTTTTTCTGAATATGAAGTCCGTTTTCTTTTTCGATCGTTTCAAGGATTTCTCCAATTGGGTCTTGGAGTTCAATCAAGAGACGAATGGCGTGTGCCATGTCTTCGATGCGCTTTTTATTCAGCAGCATCCGGTCCAGGATAGAGTCAGATACGCCATTTGCTTTTCCAAACTGGAGATCCTTTTGATTTTCGGCGATGAGATAGTCTTGCTCGTTTTCTAATTGCTGGGCAATTTTTTCTAATGCCGTGTTTTTCTCTTCCGTCGTTTTTTCGATTAATTGATAGCTGACAGCTTTGGCTGCCTTGCCTTTTCTTAGCACTTCACTCATGTTTTTTCCCCCTCCGTTTCAGGCTTTGACCCAGCGGTCGCGGTGAATTACTTCTATAGAGCTGATTTCGTCTGTTAATTCGTGGCTTCGTTTCCCCATTACTTGTTTCAGGCTTTCTGATGAATAGAGCACTTCTCCTTTTCCAAGCAGACCGTTTGTTCCGAAAACTTCTACGACGTCACCTGCTTCAAATGTTCCGGTAATGTCGTAAATGCCCGCCGGCAAAAGACTTCTGCCGTTTGCGGTCAATGCAAGCTCGGCGCCTTGATCAACATAGATTGTTCCTCTGACGAGTGAGTGCAGGGCAATCCATTGCTTGCTGCTGTTGATGAAGGAACGGCTGTCTCCGCCTATGTAAGTTCCATCGCCTTTTCCTTCAAGAATTTCAATGAATTTTCCTGCTCCAATTCCTACCCCGATAAAAATGTTCACGCCTAAAGTCAGCGCCGTTTTTGAAGCAATCAGCTTCGATTTCATGCCGCCTGTTCCTGCGAGTGATCCAGCACCTTCAGCTCCCTGCATCATTTCATCTGTGATTTCCTGAAGCTGATCGTATTTTTTAGCTTCAGGATTTTCACGAGGATTGGAGTCATACAATCCGTTAATGTCCGTTAAAATGATCAGCTGATCTGCCTGCACAAGACCGCTGACAAGAGCTGACAGCATGTCATTGTCGCCAAACGTTAATTCTTCTACGGAGACAGTGTCGTTTTCATTGATGATTGGCAGAATGCCGCGGTCCAGAAGCTCGCGAATGGTGGCATAGGCATTTTTATAGCGGTCCTTTTTTGAAAAATCGTTGCGGGTGAGCAGAATTTGCGCAGGAATGATGCCAAAACTGCCCAACTGCTCCATATAGGATTGAATCAAGAGACTTTGTCCAACCGCAGCGGCTGCCTGCTTTCCTTTTAGCGTAACAGGTCTTGCCGGATAGCCCAGTTTTCTGAAGCCTGCGGCTACTGCTCCCGATGAGACGAGCAGCACTTCATGGCCTTCTTTTCTTAAGGCAGCGATTGCCGCAATATGATCGGTAAACTTCTCCTGATCAATTTCTCCTTTGCGGTTTGTTAAGGAGCTGCTGCCGATTTTAACGACAATACGTTTTTTCATGGGATTGGACCTCCTAATTTGAATGGATAATTGCTGGCTGCATTTTCTTGTTTGCGATAACTTGCTTTTCCCAGCCGAATTTGACGTTTTTATCCGAACCGATTAAAACGATAAATACAAAAAAAGCCCTTCTCATCCTTATAGAAAGGACGAAAAGGGCTTGGCTTTTCCGTGGTACCACCTTAGTTGGATGCACGCAGCATCCCGCTTTGCCTGATAACGCCAGGTTGATGGCGCCTATGTTTTTGGCATAGGACTCTGAGGGCAGGTTCTGCGGCTTTGCTGCGGCAGGGTCTTCCAGCTGATAAACCCCGCTCTCTGTCACATAAAGACCCGCATACTAGTCCCTCTTCAACGTTCATTGATTTTTATATATTATGCGGAGTAAATGTCTTTATGTCAAGAACTTCCTCTGTTATTTTTTCCACTCAAAACCGTGCGATACACATCCGATGCTGAGAATTAAGACCAAAATATATACCGTGTTGTTCAGCCATTTTGGCATGATGCATCATCCTTTATTTTATTTTTGCTTCTTCGTAATACTTTGCAAGCTCAATAATCATGGCACCCATTCTCTCAAGATCAGGTGCAAGCGGATTGCGGACGCCTTCTTCCGTTAAAGCTTCTGCCGTAATTTTTCCAACTGCCACAGGCAGGACATCAGTATTAAATGCATGAAGAATTTCCTGCAGGCACCCATTTTTTTTCACATAGGTAAAAAATTCGCGCACTTGTATCGCCGCTGTAAAACAAACTGCATCTACTTGATGGCTCTGCATTTCATCACAAAGCAGGCTGACTGCCTTCTCGTCGGGAGCTATATGCTGATAAGGCAAAACCTGCAGAACAGAAGCGCCTTTATCTTTAAGAAATTTGATCAGCGCTGGAGCTGTTTCCCCGTGAAGCTGAACCATAACCTTCTTACCGTTTAAATCCTCGTTTTCTAAAGCGCGCACAAGCCCTCTTGTCGTCCCGTCATCATCTTTTGCAGCGGGTGCTAAATCAAGCTTTTTCAGAGCAGCAAACGTTTTGTACCCTCTGGATGCGATTTTCGCCTGATGAATTCTTTTCAAATAAGCTCCTTCTTCCCCCAGTTTCCGGGCAAGATTTAAAAGCGTTTCCGTTCCTATACCCGTTGTAAAGATAACCCAATCGGCACCTTCTTGAATAAATTTTCTCAGATCGGGTTCAACCTGTTCCTCCGCCAAAAAGACGGTTCCCTGCAGAGAACGCACTAGCGGTATTCCCCCCTGCTTTTCAATTAACGTGCTGATTTCATCTGTTTTTCGTGAACCTGCGATGACAATCCGTTTTCCTTCTAAACCTTTTCCCATGTTATATCCCCATTTCCACTGACTATATCGATTTTTTCTTATAATAAAGGTATCATTCCACCATCAATCTATCAATCTTATCTTAATAACCTCTCAATGTGTTTTTTTTCACAAAGTGTTCAAACTTTATGTAATCGCTTTCACAATCTTATAGTATAATGGAAATATACTCACAGAAACCCAATTTTACAGATTAATTAACTTTAAATATAACAACATGTGAAAGGAGAAATCATCATGATCTTAAAAGCATTGAGACGGAATAAATTAGTAACGGTGAACTACTACATTGACGGTGCGATTCAAACATTAAAGGGCCGCGTCCATAATCTGGACCTGAGCGATCAGACGCTTTCTTTAGAAGACGAGAACAAGAACATTTTCTCGATCAGGCTTGCGGGGATCAAAGAGATTTATTGACACAGGAAAGAGCATCATGCGCAAATGATGCTCTTTTTCTTTTCCTTATAAACTTCCTAATTCTTTCAAAACAGTTCTTCTCTCATCTATTCTCTAAAACTCTGCAGAACCGTTCCCGAACCATTCTCCACCTTCACTTCCGCATAAGCCCCGTTAATCAGCGTGATTTGCGGAGGCTGATGACCGCAATCGATGTCATAAATGACCGGAATGTTCAATTCCTCAGTCAAATCTTCGTATACATCAAGCACTGTATACTGATCGACTGGATGATTTGCAGCACTTCTTCCGAACAAAATGCCTGAGCAGTTTTCAAACCATCCTGCAAGTTTCATCTGAACAAGGGATCTGCGCAAATCGGCTGTTGAAAGCTCACAGTTCTCGAAGTACCAGAGAATGGGTTCGTTCGGGATATGCTGTTCTCTGAATGTTTTAACATCCCCAAATGGTGTTCCGGCCAGTTGTCTGATTGCATCGATGCATCCTCCGAGCAGCCTGCCTTCTGTTTTTTCTGACCGATTGGACACCGTCTTCCATTCTGTAGCTTTGAGTTAAATGAAAAATATGCGGCGTCGGATTGTTGTGTTGCCACTCTTTCTGGTAATGGCTTGAGGAGAATTGAAGAATCGATTCTCCGATTTTTGTCTTCAGAACGTTTTCCCACATTGCTGTAGTTGGATCAGACTTCTCGCCTCTTAAATCGACAAGGTTCGTTCCATGAGCCGTCGCCATTCCTGTCTTTAGAGTAATTGCAAACAGCAGCAGACTGATATCTGAGTATCCAAGCACCCATTTCTGTTTGATTGATTCATAGTCAATATGTTCAATCATTTCGATCAAAAGCTCTCCGCCCCATGGAGGGATGATTAAATCGATTTCCTCGTCCTGCATCATGCGGTTAAATTCTTCAGCTCTTGTTTTGGCAGGGGCTGATTTAGCTTTTTCCTGCGTCCAGGCTGTTTCACCGCAGATTACTTTATAGCCTTTGGATTCCATGCGGCTGCAGGCTTGGGTAAGAATATCGTGCAGTTCAGATGGTACTCCCGATGAAGGTGCGGTTACTCCGATTGTTGCATCATTTTTTAAGATAGGATAGGTAATCATAGATTTCCTCCTGAACGTTTTAGGTGTTTTTTTCAGGCTGTTTTCGCATAGATATTTGTTAACATTATAAATGTTGTCCGTTCCTTTCCGCTCCAGGAACTTGCTTTCCGCGGGGAGCATGGGAGCCTCCTCGGCTTTGCCTGTGGGGTCTCCCAATTTGCTCTACTTCCCGCAGGAGTCAAGTTCCTTCCGCTTCAATCCACTTAAGGCTTTTAACATTTAATCCGTTAGCAACAATATTTATGAAAATAGCCTTTTTATTAAGAAAAGAGAATCCTTCAAGATTTTTTTGATCATACTTTCCATTTTCTTAATTAACTTTCCGATTGATTCGATTTACTTTCCATTTTCTTAATTTACTGTCTGCTCGATCTGATTTACTGTCCGGTTCAGCAAAATCACTTTCTCATTTAAATCATTTACTTACTTTTTTCCATTTCACTCCCAGCCTCGCGGACCTGCTCCCTATACTCCTTCGGTGAGATTCCTTCTATTTCACGAAACACGCGCGCAAATTGTTTAGGGTTTTTGTAGCCGACCTTTTCGCTGATTTCAAATACTTTCAGATCTGATTCACGTAACCATTTTTTGCTGTTAAGGATGCGGACCTGTTTCAAGTAATCAACAAAGTTTTGACCTGTGCTTTCTTTAAAGACATGGCTGAAATAAGAGTAGTTCAGAGAAATATGATTGGATACGACAGCAAGGTTTAAATCTTTATAATAGTTCTCCTGAATATACTGCATGGCCTGCTCCAGGTGGTTTTGCTCAGAAGAGATGGATTTTGTTTGTTTCATATATTCGTGCAGTCGCATAAGCAAATTCTGCGTTTCATGCAGGTAGTGATAAAAATCACGGAAGCTGTAAAGACACCCCGTTTTTGAAATGCGTTTAAACGTTTCCGCAGATTCCTCTCCAAACCTTGCAAAGAAACTGTCAAAGATCAGCCTGTTTATTTCTTTGTTGACTGCTTCAAGGTAGCTGATTGAATAAGTCGTGATTTTTTCATAATCCAATATCTTTAAGAGGAGTGATTTGATTTCCTGCTCCCGAACAGTGCCAAGCATGTTCTTTATTTTTTTGATTTCATCGATCGGAGGCAGCACGTTTTCTTCTCTCGATTGAATATCCTTATAATCAATCAGCTGGTTTCTTGGGTAGAGAAATCCATATTTCACCGCTTCTGCCGCTTCCAGGTATGAGGCCTTTAGGAGCCTGATGTCGGTTTTCCCATCACTGAACCCGATCGGCACGGAGCCCAACTGTTCTTTTAAAAACGGAAAGATGTTCTTGTCTTCTGAAAGAATAACGGTCCGCTCTTTTTGATCCAAAAAGCAATAAGAATGAATATCGATTTTTTCCAGATAGTTTTTAACGGATTCGATCCCATTTTCAATGTCAATCACTCCGGTATAATAGCTTTCAGCAGAGAGATCGAGCTGGATTTTGCTGCATATTTCTTTTATTTGTTCTTCCGTAATCAATGGATTCAGCAGGATGTATTGCAGCTGGCTGCTTTGCACCTCTTCAAGTTCACGCTGTGTAATCGTCTCTGTTTTCTTAAAATCATCGAGTGTGCTGCGGATCGTTTGAAAAAGCTCATGACGATTAACAGGCTTCAGCAAATAATCTTTTACCCTGCATTTGATTGCAGCTTTCGTATATTCAAAATCGTCATAGCCGCTCAATATAATGAGAACGGGGATTTGATCCTTTTCCTGAAGGGATTGAATCAGCTCCACTCCATTCATGCGCGGCATTTTGATATCCGTTACTAATATATCGATTTTTTCATTGTTTAATTGTTCAGATGCTTCCAATCCGTCTCCTGCTAGAAAAGTTTCGATTTCTCCTGAAAACTCCCGCTCGATCATGGCCTGGATTCCGCGCCTGATATTGCTTTCGTCGTCAGCGATTAAGAGCTTGTACAACAAGATTCTCCTCCTTTGCAATGAAACTTGGCACGTGAAAGGCGACTTTCGTGTATTCGCCTTCTTTGCTCTGTACCTCAAGTCCGTATTCTTCTCCATAAAGAAGCTGCATTCTCTCATGCACATTAACTAATCCGATTCCCGTTCCTCTATTCGATTCGGCATCCAAACCGGAATTGATTTTTTCATTCAGGTTCAGAGCGTCTTCAGCCGTCATGCCAATGCCATTGTCGGTAATTTCAATGACAATATCCGTTTCATTCCGGTACGCATGTAGCTTAATCTCTCCCTGCTTTTCATAGAGAACAGGGGCCAGCCCATGCTTTACCGCATTTTCAACAATCGGCTGCAGTGACATTTTGAGTACTTCGGTCGCCATCAGCTCATCCGGAACATCAATCATAAGTGTCAACCGGCCTTCAAGACGCAAATTCATAATGTCCACATAGTTTTTAATATGCGACAGCTCTTCCTGCAAAAGAACAAAGTCATTTTTCCATCTGAGATTGTATCTCATCATCGAACCAAGGGAAGTGACAGCATCCGACGTTTCGTAATCTCCCTTGATTTCAGCCATCATTTTGATATTTTCAAGCGTGTTAAAAAGAAAATGAGAATCTATTTGTGTTTTCAGGGCTCTGAGCTCGGCTTCTTTTGTCACGGCGTTTTTGTTGACTGCATCTGCAATTAAGCGGTTGATTTTAGACAGCATGCTTTTAAAATGATAGGCAAGCTGACCGATTTCACTGTAGCCGTCGACGTCAACTTTTACGCCAAAATCTCCGCTTTCCGCCTCTTTCATCGTATTCATCAGTTTATACATTTCTTTCAGCAGATAAGAGATGATCCGATAAGTGAGATAAGAAAGGATCAGCACAAGAAAAATAATGCCGCCAAGCACAAGATTCCTGGTGCTCTCCGTCTCTGCAAAAATCGTCTGCAGAGAAACAATGTTCAGCATATAAGAATCAATGCCTTCCAAATAGATCGCCCCTACTAAAATCGGGGTTTCTTTATTCATATACTGAAAGGAAAAAGTCCCTTTTTTCTTCTTGTTCTCAAATTGTTTGGTCAGGCTTTTCATATCAATCTGATTGTTTTTGAGAAAGCTGTTTTCCGGGTTGATGATGTAATTATTGTTTTTGTCGACAACCACGATCGAAGAATCAACCGAATCAACGGCACTGAACATTTTCGGGAAGAAATTTTTCTGCAGCATGCTGATCTCAATGATGCCGAGGTGTTCATCCTTAGGATAATCAAGCTCCCTCAGCACGGAAATTTTAGCGTTTGCACGGTACGGGTAGCGACCCAAAATATCATAATCCTGCTGTTCAAACCACCAGAACTCCATGCCGTTTCGGGCAATCGTTTCCTGCTTCCATGGCTTGTCTTTGATTCTGTCTTCACTGAAGAGAATTGGCCACATTTCGTTCACGTAAGGATTATTCGTATAAAGATGAATGTTTTCAATCGTCGGGTTATTCACTTGAAGACGGGAGACATTTGAGAACGCATTCATTTTAAAATTCAGCAAATCATTCACATTCGTTTCATCTCTAGTTTTGACAAAATCGATAAACTCATTGTCAGACACAACCATTTGAGCCGTCCGCCGCATGGATTCGATGTTATTTTCAATATGAACCTTCTCAATTTCAAGCAAGTATTCATTCTTATTGGTAATATCCTTGATGGCACTGTCATCGACTTGTCTTGTGTAAATGAGCGTGAAGGTGATGACGGGAATCATAATAATGCAAATATATAAAGCTATGAATTTTTTTTGCAAAGAGAGTCTGAGGAAATACTCATATATAGAGGTTTTAATTTTATTAAATGAAAACATGTCCGCACCTGCTGTCTGTAAGTAGTCATTTCAGTATAAACCATACATCTTTACTGTGGCAGGTCCAATATAGGGAAAAAGGCTGCCGGAAGCAGCCCTTTTCTTATTTATTATTCTCCAGCACTTAGCTTTTTCTTATTTTCTTTGTACATTTCTTCTTGGTATTTCTGCACTTTTTCATAGCCAAGGTCTTCGCGTTTTTCTAAGTACCCCTTCATAATCTTGTCAAATTCCTTATCGGATTTGGCAAGCAGGAGTTTAGGAAGCGTTTTACCCCATTCCTGGCTGATTTTCGTGCTGGAAATTGCTTCAGAAGAAGTGCCTGTTGGATTCAAGCCATCAAATTCTGCAAAACTCATTGTTTTTCCTTTTGTCCAATCTTCCATTTGTTTAAACGGTTCAGCCGTTGGCGGGTTCCATGGAAGACTCATGTTTGTATCCATCAGCATCCAGTGCTTGTATGATGCTCCGTACTGCTGATCAAAGGCTGTGCGGTCTGAGCTTAGAAGCTTTAACACTTCAGGTTTAAATTCAGGTTTTCCGTCTTTTTCTTCATACGTTACGTCCTTTTCTCCAAAGAAGAAATCTTTTTGTCCTTCTTCACTGATCAAATAGCTTAAGAAGGCAATCGCACGGTCTTTATCTTTTACATCTTTAGAAATCAATGTTACTGTCCACCCTGAAATGCTGTCTCCTGCAAGGGTTGGCTGATCACCAGCTGAGTTCGCAGGACCATCAACAGCGATGTATACGGAATTTGGATCTTTTGCAAAAAGAGCCTGCTGCTGTGCAGCCATGTCACTGCGCTGATACAGCATCGCGAAATAACGGCCCTGCGCAATTTTTTCTTCCATTTGCGGACGTTTGTCTACAAAAATATCTTTTGCAAGAAGTCCTTCTTCATTTGCTTCTCTGAACGTTTTCAGCCATTTAACGTATTCAGGATCTTCTGTACGATCATAAAGCTTTCCGTCTTTCTCCATTGGGATCGCAAGGAAGTTTTGAA
The DNA here is from genome assembly GCF_004358755.1 of Peribacillus frigoritolerans. Taxonomy (GTDB): domain Bacteria; phylum Bacillota; class Bacilli; order Bacillales; family Bacillaceae; genus Bacillus_P. Next base: position 657,708 of record NZ_SMZY01000002.1, read on the forward strand.
GATATCCTTCAAGCGATCCGTTGCCGACATCCGTAAACTCATTTAGTCCGATTGGAATCATCGGCGCGCCGTTTACTTCCGGGAATTTTTCCTGAGCTGCTTTAAGAGCTGAAATAAACCCTTCAGGCGTGCTCATATCCGGGCTGCCTAAAGCTTCATACATATCTCTTCGCACTAAAAATGTTTGATTAGAAGGCTTTAAATCTTTGTATTTTTCAAAGTCCTTAGGTGAAGAAGAAGCATTTGGATAAGCATACACATTTCCATTTTCCTGCTTATACCATTCAAGCTTTGCATTGTCTGCTACTTTAAAGAAATATGGATCATATTCTTCAGCAAGCTCATTTAATGGAAGAACAAGCTCGCCCTCTTGCATTTTCTTCACAGCATCTTCCCACCAGCCAAGCGTGATAAAGTCAGGAAGCTTCCCTGATGCAATCATTGTATTCATTTTCTCCGCTTCATTTCCAGCTGGAGAAATGTAATTGATTGAAACACCTGTTTTGTCTGTTACATATTTGGAAACAGCGTCTTCTCCCCATTTGGAAGCGAACCACGAAAAGTTCATGTACCAGTCAAATGTGATTGGTGAAGTATCTGCTTTCCAGGCAGGCTCATCCGCAGAAACAGGCTTCTTGTTTTCTTTCTCACCTGAGGAAGCGGTTTCATTATTGCACGCAGAGAGCATGGAAATAAGGAGGATCGAAATCAGGAAAATCGAAAAGCTTTTTAACTTTTTCATAGTAAACCCCTCTCTAATACTTGATTATAATGGACTTTCTTTCTCTATGCATCAGCCTTTTACAGAGCCGATTAACATACCTTTGACAAAATACTTCTGCAGGAATGGATAGACAAGCACGATTGGCAGCGTTGTAATAACCATTGTTGCGAGTTTTATAGACTGGGATGTGACGGTTTTCGTCGTAATGCTTCCCGGTGCGTTCATCATCATCTGATTCGAGCTTGATTCTGCGACTACTTTATAAAGATAAGTCTGAATCGGCTGCAGATCTGGATTGTTGACGAAAATGACCCCTGCAAAGTAGTCATTCCACTGATACACTCCCTGAAATAAAGCGATTGTCGCAATAACAGGCATTGATAATGGAACAATAATCTTAATGAAAATAGCGAAATCATTCGCTCCATCAATCTTTGCTGCCTCTTCAAGCGATGGCGGCAGCTCCCGGAAAAAGGAGACAAAGATAATCAGATGGAAAAAGTTAAACATGGTTGGAATGATATACACAAGAAAGTTATCAAACAAGCCAAGGTCTCTGATTAAGAGGAAGTAAGGAATCAATCCTCCGCTGAAAAACATCGTGATGATTCCGATCATCATGTACAGTTTTCTGCCATATAAATCTCTGCGTGAAATCGCATAAGCGACCATTGCTGTGAAAAAGACATGAGTAATCGTCCCAATGACTGTTTTGGCAATCGTTACGCCAAAGGAAGTCAAAATACCTGAATTCGCGAATACCGCTTCATAGTTTTGCAGGGTAAACTCGCGCGGCCAGAAATAGATTCCGCCATTCATGGCATCGGCACCTTCATTTAAGGAGTTGACGATCACATACCAAATGGGATAAAGCGTAATCGCACAGATGATAAACATGACGACAACATTGATATTGTCAAAAATGTATTCACTTTTCGTTCTGCGATTGAGTTTGAACAGTTTCAGCACGTTTCCTTCGCCTCCTTATAAGAAAAGCTCAAGCGCCCGTTTAGCTCCGACAGACAGATAAGAATCCGGCGGAAAAGTCCGGGTCCCGACTTTTTTGACGGATGTTCTGGCCGAGGAGTTGGGCGGTGGAGCCAGACATCAATGCGCACAACTTTGTATCTTTTTAAAATAAAGATGTGCCATCTAATTTTTTCGTAATTTTATTTGCCGCAAACAGCAGGATAAAGGCAATAATCGCTTTTAACAAACCAACTGCAGTTGCATAAGAGTATCTAGCATTCTGCACACCCATTTGATAGACATAAATATCAATTACGTTGCTAGCGCTTTCATTTAATGCATTACGCAGCACAAGGATTTGATCGAAGTTAGAATTCAGCACACCGCTGACTGCAAGAATGAATAAAATCGTGATCGTTGGACGAATGGAAGGCAGTGTTACGTGCCACATTTTCTGAAAGCGGTTCGCTCCGTCAATCGTCGATGATTCGTAAAGTTCTGTCGATACTCCGGCAATCGCTGCGAGATAAATAATCGCGGACCAGCCGATTTCCTTCCAAATATCTGAGAGAATCACAATTCCCCAGAAGTATTGCGGTTCAGCAAGAAAACTGATGCGTTTATCAATCACGCCAAGATTTAATAAAATTTCATTTATAATGCCAATATCTGAAAGCCATGTTGTCAGGATTCCTCCTAAAACAACCCAAGAAAGAAAATGAGGCAAATACGTAATTGTCTGCACCGTTTTTTTGAACTTCAGAGATGTCAGCTCATTCAGCAAAAGAGCAAAAATAATCGGCAGCGGAAACCCGATGATGAGCTTAATCAAGCTGATCCCAAGCGTATTTTTGAGAACCGTGATAAAATTCTCATCCTGCAGAAATTCCTTGAACTGCATCAAGCCAACCCAGGGCGCCTCCCTGATCGTGCTGATAATACTGAATTCCTTAAACGCAATAATCAGCCCGTACATCGGCACATAGTTGAAAATAAACATCCAGACCATACCAAGCAGCGCCATGATCTGCAAATACTTCTGAGAATTCATTCTTCTCAAATCGCGCTGCATTTTCTCTTTGCGTGTACTGGCCGCGATCACTTGCTCCTGCGCCTGTACAATCTTCGCTTCCATTTCTTCACCACCCCAATTTCATGATGTTCTCTATCTGTCTTCATTGTAAGAAAACCTGACCGCGAAGATAAGTTAGGAAATTTCATTTATGGTATCAGAATTTTGGATTTGGATGGAGGAGGGGGATTTTATCTATTAAATATCTCTTTTTTAGAGGGTCTAACGAAGATAAGCAGCAAGTTAAGCGATGGAAGCATCGGGAATCAAATAAATAAGGGAAAACAGTCTCTCCTGACTGTTTTCCCTTATTAGAACTGATGTATTTGTGTCTCAGCCGGTGTAACGGAATTAATTCTTTCGGTCTCCTTTGCATCAGCAGCCTCAATAATGAATTCTGTTGCCCAATGTTCGCTTGAAAAATGATCGGCAAAGACAGAAAACCATTTAAACTTCCCTTCACCATCCAAAAAACGATTCAACAGAAAATCGGCAGCTTCATCTGACATATCCCCTTTGAATCTCGTCATATTCTCTCCCGCTTCCACTATAAAAACTCCTAATTCTTTCAACTCATCGATTACTTGCCTTTCATCATTCCAGCAATGAATTTCAATTAACCTGGATTTTTTTAAATAGTGTGCAACTAAAGGTGGCCAGTAATTATAATCTTCCGGCATAGGAAAAGTTGGATCGCTTTCTAAATTTGATGCTGCGGGTATGTGAATGTGCAGGTTCATTTTTCTTCCTCCCTCTTATCTATTTATATCCCGTTAAACCTTGTTTTGGATAAGCGCCCTATCATTGAGCAAGCTATCTTTTTGAAAAATTAAAGCACCTGTTAGCTAAAAGGCACAGTTTATAGCAGGTGGTTCATGGTATAATTATGATAGAAAACCGCTTACAAAAACAATAAACTTGAAGATTAAATCTCTTAAGGGGCAGATGAAAGTTGACAATTGATAGTAAAGAAATAACTATTTTCAATCACACTGGAAATAAAATTATAGCAGAAGATAGAGAAATTAAGATCCTTGCCAGATTAGAAGAACCGCTAATCGTCATTTTAGGAAATGTTTTGAGTGACGAAGAATGCGACGAACTGATCAGCTTGTCAAAAGACAAATTAAACCGTTCTAAAATTGGAGTTTCACACGAAATAAATCAGATAAGAACAAGCAGCAGCATGTTTTTTCAAGAAAATGAAAATGACACCATTACTAAAATAGAAAAAAGAGTATCAGCTATCATGAACATACCCATTGAACATGGGGATGGCATTCAAATTCTTAAATATAGTCCTGGTCAAGAGTATAAACCTCATTTTGATTTTTTCACATCTTCAAGTAAAGTCATAAAAAATAATAGAATCAGCACGTTGGTCATGTACTTAAATGATGTAGAGCATGGGGGAGAAACGTTTTTTCCTAAATTGAATTTTTCTGTATCTCCACAAAAAGGGATGGCCGTGTATTTCGAATATTTCTATAACGATCAAAACATAAATGAACGAACGCTACATGGCGGAGCACCTGTTACAGCTGGAGAAAAATGGGTTGCAACACAATGGATGAGAAGACAAAAACAGTCTGAATTTTAACGGGTGCTGCATATTAAAAAAGATAGATTAGAAGTTTTAATAATGTCATTAACCCTATTCAAGAATATGCCTTTCAACAAAAAACCACATCAGTCATTAAATGATGTGGTTTTTCTATTTAACTTTTTAACCGTACCGCTTAACGAAAAAGCAGTTTCTATCAAACTCCCGAATAAGCCGAAAATCCTCCATCTACAGGAATCACGGTTCCCGTCACAAATCTGGATGCTTCATTGCTCACAAGCCAGAGCAGCGTGCCATTTAAATCCTCAGGATCTCCAAACCTCTCAAGCGGTGTCTGGTTAAGAATTTTTTTCGCCCGGTCGGTGTAACTGCCGTCACTGTTCGTCAGTAAATTTCGATTTTGCTCTGTCAAGAAAAAGCCAGGCGCAATGGCATTGACTCTTATACCTGCTTTCGACATATGGACAGCCAGCCATTGAGTAAAGTTGCTGACCGCCGCTTTTGCCCCGCTGTATGCAGGGATCTTCGTAAGTGGGGTATAAGCATTCATTGAAGAGACATTAATGATCACATCGCCTTCAATCATATCTCTGCCAAAGACCTGAGTCGTCTGCAGGGTTCCGAGAAAATTCAAATCAAAGACGGAACGGACTCCTTCTGAATCCAAGTCAAAAAACGTATTGATTTCAGAGTTGTTCAAGTCCTCATTGAAATAATATTCTTTATCGGTATTCCCTTTAGGATGATTGCCGCCTGCGCCATTTATCAGAATGCTGCAGGACCCAAGTTTTTCATTCACTTCTGCTTTTGCCCTCTCAAGGCTTGTTTTATCAAGCACGTCAGCAGAAAGGGCTATAGCCGTCCCGCCTTCTGCGCGGATTTCTTCAGCAACACGTTCTACAGATTCCTGCCGCCTGCTGATGACAGCCACTTTTGCTCCGCATGCAGCAAGAGCTTTGGCAAATTGGCTGCACAGAACACCGCTTCCTCCAGTAACGACAGCCACTTTTCCGTCTAAATTAATTTGAAAAGGAATCTTCATATTTATTCCCCTTTTCCGCTTGTCTGTTTTTTTCCTTTGTTGCCGCTTCCCACAAGCCATTTAGATAGGTAGCACCCAGAGCACGGTCATACAAACCATAACCTGGTTTCCCCGTTTCTCCCCAGATCATTCTGCCATGATCGGGTCTCGCCGGTCCTGAAAAATCCACTTCTCTTAAGGCGCGGACAATCTCGTACATATCCAATGATCCATCCGTTGAAAGATGGGCAGATTCCTGAAACGATTTTTCACCGGTCCATTTTATATTTCTTAAATGAACGAAATTGATTTTCCCTTTCCTGCCAAAATAACGGACAAATTCAGGGAAATCATGCTCTGGATTTGCCCCAAGCGAACCGCTGCATAAACAAAGTCCGTTGTATGGACTATCGTATAAATGAACGAATCTGTCTAAGTTCTCTTTACTGTTAATGATTCTTGGCAATCCGAAGATGGACCATGGCGGATCGTCCGGATGAATGGCCATTTTCACTTCTTCTTCCTCTGCAACGGGGATGATTTCTTTAATGAAATAGGACAGGTTCGTCCACAATTTTTCTTCAGATACAGTTTGATAGTGGTTCATAAGACTTTTTAATTGCTCCGTTTCATAGCTTGTATCCCAGCCCGGAAGCTTTAAATCACCGTTTATAGGATTCATCTGCTTCACTTTCTCTTCCTCATAGATTAAGGCAGTCGAACCGTCCGGCAACTCATAATCAAGGGATGAGCGTGTCCAGTCAAAGACAGGCATAAAGTTATAGCAAACAATTTTTATTCCGGCCCTGGATAAATTCCGAATCGTCGTTTTGTAGTTTTCTATATACCGTTCTCTTGATGGAAGACCAAGCTTTATGTCCTCGTGCACTGGGACGCTCTCTATTACACTTAACTGTAATCCGCTCTCTTCAACCTTCTTTTTGAGCCGGGTAATTTTATCGTACGTCCAGGCTTCTCCGACCGGGATATCGTAAATAGCGGATACAATTCCAGTCATACCGGGAATCTGGCGAATATTTTGTAAGGTAACAGGATCATTGTCCCCATACCATCGAAATGTCATTTGCATAAACGTTTTCCCTCCATCTGATTATCTAGTAATCTCAAAATAGTTTTTGGCATTGTTATAGCAAATATCCTGGACCATTTGTCCGAGCAATTCATAATCATCTGGCGCTTCCCCTTTGTGGACCCAGCCGCCGATTACGTTACATAGAATGCGGCGGAAGTATTCATGTCTTGTATAGGAAAGAAAACTGCGGGAATCCGTCACCATGCCGACAAAATTGCTGAGCATGCCTATGCTTGCAAGGTCTGTCATTTGGCGGATCATTCCTTCTTTTTGATCGTTAAACCACCAGCCTGATCCAAATTGAATTTTCCCTCTTGCTTCTTCATTTTGAAAATTCCCGGCGGCTGAAGCAATGATCGGGTTATGTGCGGGATTAAGGTTATAGAGAATCGTCTTTGGCAGCTCATTCTCTTTGTCAAGATGATTCAGAAACTGATTCAGCGGCTTTGCCAGTTCAAAATCGTTCATCGAATCAAATCCTGCATCAGGACCTATTTTCTTAAACATTTTCGTATTGTTATTGCGGGTCGCTCCAATGTGAAGCTGCATTACCCAGCCATGAGAATGATACAATTTCCCAAGATGAAGCAGCGTAAAGGTCTTATACTTATTTTCTTCAGATAAAGTGATGGAGTGACCGTGAATAGCCTTATCAAAAATCGCTGAAACCTCTGAGAGCGTTGCCTCTTCATAGAAAAGATGTTCAAAGCCATGATCTGATACTCTGCACCCGGCTTCATGGAAGTAAGCAACACGATGTTCAAAAGTCTCTAATAAATCCTGATAGCTGGTTATTTCGATGTTTGCTGCTTTAGAAAGAGTTTCTACATACTCCTTAAAACCAGGCTGTGCAACTTCAATGCCTTTATCTGGACGGAAAGCAGGCAGCACAGCTGTCTCTATGCTTTCATTTGCCTGAATTTCCTTATGATAAGCAAGCGAATCTGCCGGATCGTCTGTTGTACAAATCACATGAACATTTGATTTTTTTATAATCTCCCTGGCAGAAAAATCCTTCTGCTGAAGCAGCTGATTGCAGCGTTCCCAGATTTCGTCTCCCGTTTTTTCACTCAGCGGCAAATCAATGTTGAAATATCGCTTCAGCTCTAAATGAGTCCAATGATAAAGAGGATTGCCGATACAGGACGGCATTGTTTTTGCCCAGGCATCAAACTTCTCCTTATCAATTGCACTGCCTGTAATCAGCTCTTCACTGATGCCGTTTGCACGCATAGCCCGCCATTTGTAGTGATCACCATTCAGCCAGATTTCCGTCAAGTTTCGAAACTGCTTATTTCCTGCAATTTCTTCAGGACTCAAATGGCAGTGGTAATCATAAATCGGCATATCTTTTGCATACTCGTGGTACAGAATTTTAGAGCTTTCGTAATCTAATAGAAAATCGTCATCCATGAATTTTTTCACTTCAGATTTCCTCCTTTTTCAAATCGATTTGATCTCCGCTTTTATATTCTGCACCGTTTATAATCAGCTTTCTTTTTTCACCCTGCGGCAAAATAAATGCTGCTGTGTCATATGGAAGAGTGAACTTCCCCTCTATCTCAACGTTTATATGAATCTCTGTTTCCGTTGTATTCATTTTGACAGCCACATAAGCGAAGTCTTCTTTGTATTGAGTGGTCACGCCGTCATCTTCATATAATCTGTACAGGGATTCACTGCTGCCCTTTTCTGGGAATAACAGAAATCCTCTTTCATCTTTATGTTTATCAGCAAATGAAACGTCCGCCAGATTAACAGGAAGGATGCTTCCTCCTTTTACAAGCAGGGGAACATAATGAAGAGGTGCGGGAATGGTAACTGTCTCTCCGCCTTCAAACCATGTTCCATCATGGAAGTCATACCAGCCTCCGTGGTGCTGCGGTAAATAGACGTCCCGCTGTTTTTTCCCTTTTTCTACAACAGATGCGACTAACAGGTTATCACCGAGCATAAAATCATCGTTTTCTTCAAATGTCGTTTCATCATGCTCAAATTCATAAAAAGTTGGACGGATAATCGGTTTGTAGTTGGCATGCGCTTCGTACAGTGCTGTGTATAGATATGGCGCAAGTTTTGTTCTGAATTTGATAAGGTCTCTAACTGCAGGAAGCACCTCGGGATACATCCATGGTTCGTTGACCGTTTGATCGTCATTCCAAGAGTGGATCGTAAATCTAGGATGCATGATTCCATTTTGAATCCATCTTACGAACAGCTCAGGTTCTGGTGCAGGACCAGAAAATCCGCCGACATCGTGACCAAAATTATAAAGGCCGGACAAGCTCATTCCAATTCCCATCTTGATGTTGAACTTCAGCGTTTTCCAGCTTGTCCGGTTGTCGCCTGTCCATGTTTGAACGTAGCGGTGCATACCCGGACTGCCGGATCTTGAAATTAAATAAGGACGAAGCTCTGGATTGTATTCCTGCTGCGCTTCATACGAAGCTTTCATCATGAGCAGAGGATGCAATGCACGAATCACATCAAAGCTGATTTTTTCTCCAAATCCATGACATTCAGCTTCTTTGCTCCATATCTCAAACTCATTGTTGTCATTCCATGTTGAATCAATCCCGTAGTCAAGCAGCTTTTCTTTTACTTGTGATTTCCACCAGCTGTAGGTTTCCTTATTTGTAAAATCCAGATAAGCCCCAGTCTCATCCCAGAACTGGGCCATCTCTGTATCCTTGGTTTCACGGTTTTCAATAAACATTTTTTTCTCTGCCAGTTCATGGAATAAGGGATGGTCTTTTAACAGGCAAGGTTTGATATTTGCACACAGTTTAAGACCATCTTCATGGTAGTCGTTCACCAATTCCTTAGGATTTGGGAACTTGTCGTCATTCCAGGTGAAGACATATCGCTTATCGCCAATCGACGTATATCCGGATGAAAGCTGAAACGACTCACACAATATGTCATGTGTGCGGCAAAGTTCCAGAAACTGCTTCAGCTGATTCTGCGCATCAGGTGCATCCGTATAGCTCATGGTCGAACCGGAATAGCCAAGGCTCCATTTTGGCGGAAGGATCGTTTTCCCCGTCATCCACGCAAATGTTTCAGTCACATCCTGTACTTTTGGTCCCGCTATCACATAGTAATCAAGATCTCCGTCTTCCGCCTGAAAATAGCGGTACAATCCGTGATAGTTATCGAGCTCTGAGCCCATTTCAAAAACAGAGCTTGATAGATTGTCATAAAACAAACCGAAAGATACACCCGTTTTTTTATTTCTTGTTATGTAAAACGGCATGTGCTTGTAAAGCGGGTCTGTGTACTCTGCATCATAGCCCATGGCATCAATTGTCTGCATGCGGTATCGCTTTCCGTGTTTATCTACAGCACCTGTTTTTTCTCCAAACCCGAAATACTGCTCTTCTAAATCACGCTGCAGATAATGGGCAGGTTCTCCTCCTGCTGCATATTCAAAATGATAGGCCTGTGTCGCCCGGTCTTTTGCCATTTGAATCCAGCTATCTTCAATTTTTGTATACCACGTCACTTTAAACCCATTAAGCTGAATGTCCATCTTCAATGCTTCTGTCTGGATGTATACTGCGTCTTCACCCTGTTTGATCTGATAGCCGGGCAATGAAAATCCCGCCGTCTCAAATCTGTTTCTTCCTTCAAAAGGAACGTCTTCCATTCCGGGAGCGATACTCCATGTTTGCTTTAGTTTCAGTGAATTTCCTTCCGAAAAAAGAACGCGTACAATGTTCGTTTCAAGAATGAACACATAAGCTTTTACCGTTCCGTTTTCAAGCTGAAATTCAACGATATTGTTTTCTTCTTTTACGAATGTAAATGGATATGTTTCTTTAATGCTCATGAATGAAACCCTTCTCTCTGCTGTATTTTATAAGCCAAACAGTTTTGGCAGGCTGAGGCTGATTTCCGGAATAAACGTCACCGCCAAAAGCACCACGATAATGGCTCCGTAAAACGGCAGAAGCGGTTTTATGACCTGCTCCATTTTCACTTTTCCAATGCTGCAGCCTACAAACAGAGCACTGCCGACAGGAGGTGTAATGTTCCCGATGCAAAGGTTAAAGGCCATCATGATTCCGAAGTGAACCGGATCCATGCCGAATGCTGTAACGACCGGAAGAAAAATTGGTGTAAAGATTAATACGGCAGGTGTAATGTCCATAAATGTACCGATAATCAATAGAATCAGGTTCATAATTAGCAGAATAATAATCGGACTGTCTGTTAAGCTGAGCAGACCGCTGCTGATTGCCTCAGGAATACCAGTGAAAGACATGACCAGAGATAAAATCGTGGAAGTGCCAATCAATAACATAATAACGGCTGTCATCTCCACCGTTTCAAGCAGCATTTTCGGCAGCTTCTTAAAGCTGAACGTTCGATAAATAATGGACAGAATAAGTGAGTAAGCAACAGCGATGGCTGCGCCTTCAGTTGCTGTAAAAACCCCTGCTATGATCCCCCCGAGGACAACCACAATCAGCAGAAGACTTGGAATGGCATCAAGGAATACCTTCAGTCCCTGACTAAACGGAATCCGGGGTGCAATTGGATAGTTCTTCTTTTTCGCAATGAAGTAAGCAACAATCATCGTAGCAATCCCCCATAAAATGCCTGGAACATATCCGGCAATAAACAAGGCAGCTACAGACGTTCCCCCGCTGACAAGCGAGTAAATAATAAGCAGACCGCTTGGAGGAATCAGGAGACCTGTCGGTGCAGAAGCAATGTTGACTGCTGCTGAATAGGTCCGTTCATATCCTTCTTTATCCTGAAGCGGAGACATGACTCCTCCGATTGCCGCAGCAGAAGCGACAGAGGATCCTGATATCGATCCGAAAAGCATGTTGCCGAGCACGTTTGTGTGAGCTAAAGAACCCGGCATGCGGCCAGCCAGCAGTTTGGCAAGGTTAATCAATCGGATGGCAATTCCGCCATTGTTCATAATGATCCCAGACAGCACGAAAAAGGGAACCGCCAGAAGAGCAAAGCTGTCGAGGCCTGTAACCATTTTCTGGGCAGAGGTAAATACCGCAACATCAAACGGAAACAAAATCAGCATGGTAGCAATGGAAGCACCTGCAATACTGACAGCAATCGGCACTCCCACTACTAAAAGGACAAAAAACACACTCAGTAAGATGAGTCCTGCAGTTAAGGTCAATTTCAATCACTCCTTTGTTTTAGCCTTCAATCCTAGTTTTTGAGACGGCTTCCAAATCATCTGAATATAACTCTACTTTTCTCTTAACAACAGCTTCATAGATGCTCATCAGACTATATCCGATGATAAGAATGCCGCTTACCGGCAGAGATAAATAGATGTATCCCATCGGAACGCTAAGTGCCGCTGAAGACTGGGCCATTGTAATCGCTACTGTCCTGGATCCTCCAATGACCATAACGAGAACAGCAAATGAAAGAACAAGCACTTCAATGATGACGCTGACAGGAAGAGCTTTGTTTTTAGGCAGCTTTTCTGCAAGCAGTTCAATCGCAATATGCTTCTTCTGTCCAAATGCATAAGCTGCACCAAGCATGGATACCCAAATCAGTGAATATCTTAAAATTTCTTCAGATACAGTGCTTGGCGAGTTGAGCACGTACCTTGTGAAAACCTGCCATACCGCCACAAGCACCATAAACGCAAGCATGGTACATGTAATAAAAGCTATGGTCTTATCGGCTGTTTTTCTTATTTTCTGCATCACAGTTCCTCCCCCTGTTTATTCCTTTTCGGCAGCTTCACGGATCTCTTTGTAGTACTCAGCTGTAGACACTTTTTCGGCAAATTCTTTATGGAGCGGACGAACCGCCTTTTGAAAGGGTTCCTTATCCGGCGTACTGAATGTCACACCTTTTTCCTTGGAATCTTCTATCGATTTTTCAATCGCTTCTTCCCAAACAACTTTATGAAAAGCAGACGATTCGCGGGCAGCCTCATTGATGGCCTGTTTCTGTTCTTCATTCAATACGTCCCACTTTGCCTGGTTCATAATCAGAATGTCCGGAACCATGGCATGCTCGCTGTAGGAATATTCCTTTGCCACTTCTCCATGGTTGTTATCGGTTAAAGCGGTTTCATTATTTTCCGAACCATCAATTACCCCCTGCTGCAGAGCGGTGTAGACTTCGCCGAAAGACATCGGAGTAGGAGAACCGCCCATCAGCTCAATCATCCTGATGGATGTTGCGCTTGGCTGTACCCGTATTTTCATGCCATTCAGATCGTCCGGATGCATGATCGGTTTATTTTTCGTATAAAAGTTCCTTGAACCCCCGTCATAGAAAGTAAGTCCCCTGAACCCGATCTCTTCTGTAGATTCGTAGATGCCATTAACCGTGCTGCTGTTCATCACTCTGTAATAATGATCTCGTCCATCAAACAAATACGGCAGACTGAAAAGAGAGTAGACTTCTGAAAAACTCTCCAGAGCACTTGCACTGACCTTTGATAGATCTACAGCTCCGGTCTGGGTCAGTTCAATGACTTCCCGCTCCGCCCCAAGCTGTCCATTCGGATAAAGCTGGATCTTCACTTCTCCGTTTGTCTTCTCTTCTGTTAATCTCGCAAACTCCGTCAGCGATTTATGCACAGGGTGCGTTTCGCTTTGGTTATGTGCAAGCCTCATCGTAATCGTCCCATCACTTGATGCCTTTGTGCTGCAAGCAGACAATGCGCCAGCTGCAAGCAGGCAGATCATCATAAATGCCATCCATTTTTTCAATTCCCATCCCTCCTGAAAGTATACTGCCCCTTTGATAACGGTTTCATTATTAATTAAGGCTGTGTTCGCATAGATTGTTGTTTTGGGTGATAAAAGTTGTCCGTTCCTTTCCGCTCATAGTTTTAAATATCTAGTTTAAAAGCAACAAAGTTTACGATAAGAGCCTTGATTAACAACGTTGTTATTTTTCTTCAAAAAGCATGTTATTCTTCGGCTTTTTATACTATACTACAAGTAACAACGTTGTTATTTCTCAGTATAATATGTATTCCGAAAATTTTCAACATTTCCTTTTGGAGGATTTAAAATGAGTGTGACGATAAAAGATATCGCAAGGGAGTCAGGAGTCAGTTATTCAACCGTCTCAAAGGCGCTTAATAATAGCCCGCTTGTTAAACCTGAAACGAAGAAAAAAGTCCTTGAAACAGCAAGTATGCTTGGATATACTCCTAACTTTGCCGCTAAAAATCTTGTCTCTAAAAAAAGCAGAACGATTGGGCTTGTGTGGCCGGCCATTGACCGGATTGCCCTAACAGCCCTTGTTTCTAAAATAAATGGGCTTGTCACAGCTGAAAATTATTTTATGATTCTCTCAGTGGATGAAGCAGACAAGGCCATTGGGATGTTCAAAGGATTCCAAGTGGACGGCGTGATGATTTTTGAAGAAGGCAGAGAAACCATGCTCCATTCAGATGTCTTCTCTTCTATCCCGATCCTTTCATACGGAGTCTCAGGGGATCATGTCTACCCGATCATTGACGTAAATCATAAAAAAGCCATTCATCTGGCAGTCAGACACTTGATAGAATTGGGGCATACAAGCCTTTCGTATATCGGCGATGCCACTCCGGGAGATAAGCGGCAAACCGAAAAGCTGAATGGGTTCTATGAAGCTATGGAAAATGCCGGTCTGACTGTCCATGAAAATAGCATTGGCAATACTAAGGGACTGAGCTGGTATGATGGCTACCTTGCAGCAAAAAATTTACTCAAAACAAGCAAGCCAACAGCCCTGATCAGCGGAAGCTATGATATCAGCGTCGGGGTGCTGCGTGCTGCCAAAGAACTGAAGATCAGAATTCCTGAAGATCTTTCCGTTATCTCCTATGACAATATTCCGCAGATGGCGAGCCTTGAAACTGAGCTTACAAGTGTTGGTGTCCCGATCGAACAATTAGCTAAGAAAATGGTGGCATCTTTACTTACTCTGATTGAAAAGCCAGATTCCATCAGCCTTACTCAACTAATGGAGCCAAAGCTGGCACTTAGGAAATCAGCAAAATCTCTGCAAAAACACCTCTGATTAAATCTCAGAGGTGTCATTTTTCATATTAAGCAGCCTATACACATCAAAATCATGTTCACCAATCTTCTTCAAAGCATACTTCATTGAAAGCCTTAAGTCTTTGACCTCTGCATTCAACTCGCGGAGAGGCTCATCCTGGTCGTCATCCCCATCTCCAAGTCCCTGTTTTGACAGCTTGTACAGCTGCTCTTCCACTTTATCAAGCCTCACGTCCACCTGTTTTTCAAGCACGTCAAAACGTTTGTCAATGCTTGCCTTCAATTCCGTGATGGCAAGCAGGAGTTCCTTGTTTTCCATGACTATCCCCTCGCTAATGAATGATGGAATGCTTATCACCTTTATTATATTTCTATCAGCTGGAAGAAAGCCAGCAGCAGCCTTTCAGAAAAAAAGAAAAGGCTGTTTTTGATTATCCTCTATAAATTTGGTTATTGTGCAGTAAAGTGGAATCAAATGCACGCTGTGATTCCACACTTTAAGTTTTTACACCAAAAAGTGGATTCAACCACACGCTATGATTCCACAATTTTAGTATTTGCACCGAAAAGTGGAATCAACCTCATGCTATGATTCCACAATTTAAGTTTTTACGCCGAAAAATGGAATCAACCACACGCTATGATTCCACAATTTTAGTATTTGCACCGAAAAGTGGAATCAACCACACGCTATGATTCCACAATTTACGTTTTTGCACCAAAAAGTGGATTCAACCACACGCTATGATTCCACAATTTTAGTATTTGCACCGAAAAGTGGAATCAACCACACGCTATGATTCCACAATTTAGGTTTTTGCAGCGAAAAGTGGAATCAAACGCACGCTATGATTCCACAATTTAGGTTTTTGCAGCGAAAAGTGGAATCAAACGCACGCAATAAGGACAAAATTCCAGAATGGCAGCTGTATAATGGAATCAACCAATTCCCTCTATTCTCCAGAAGAAGTCAAGTTCCTTCCGCTGCGCCGCTTATGGTTTTAACTTCTAGCCTAATAGCAACAATCCTTACGAAAAGAGCTAAAAGAAAAGGCATACGCTGACCGTTTGCCTTTTCTGTAAATCTATTAATTGATATTTTTTATAAATTTTAACTATCTTCTATTTCATTAATATTTTCATTTATTATTAATTCTACAATCGTCTTCCTTGCCTCCTCTAAAATCCCATCCCATTTTTCAGTCAGGATGTTGCTCAGTCCTATATGAAAATCAATTTGATAAGGTTCCACACCTATTAAAAATCCCTTTATCGTTTTTCTTTGCTGATACAGCACTTCAAATAAATGAAGTATATGCTTGGATTTATTAATGAGACCTGATGAAAATTTATGACTCAAAGATTTCCTTATTCTATGATGATTAAAGTTTTGTTCTTATTTAAATATTGGAAATATCCCCCTGATTTATTTTCAGATGTTCCGTTATACCAATACTTTCAGAAACGAAAAAAAGCTGCAGACACTTTTTAAATGGCTGCAGCTTTCTATTTGTATTAGTCATGTTACGATTTTTCTGATCGCTTTTATTTGAAGGGGATCGATAGGATAACTATAATTTGATTCATAACGGATTCCCGAACCAAAGTGAACCTCTCTCACGTTTACTTTTTCTAAGAATGCAGATAAGTTTTGAGGTGTTAACCCTGATCCTGCCATAATGGAAAGACCCGTTCCGGCTGATAGATCTGCCAGCTGACTCAGCTCTTCTATTGCTTCTGTTGCTTTATCTTTGCTGCCTGATGTAAGTACTCTAGTTATCTCAGGGTACTTCTGAAGCACGCCTAAAGCTGTTGCCAGATGATTGGCCTCGTCAAATGCGCGGTGAAAAGTAATATCCAGCCCCTTCGCTGCTCGAATTAATTTTGTAAGCATTTCCTCGTGTATTTCCTTCTCGTTATTAAGAACACCAAATACAACTCCAGCTGCACCTAATTTCCGGCATATTTCAATATCTTCTAACATAATATTCAAGTCTTCATCAGAATAGCAAAAACTCCGGCTATGCGGGCGAACCATTACATTCACGGGAATCGTTAATCCCCTGCAGACACTTCTAATTAATCCATAGCTAGGGGTAAGCCCGCCTTCCATCAATCCTGTGACTAATTCTATCCGATCGGCACCAGCAGTTTGTGCGG
Organism: Peribacillus frigoritolerans; assembly: GCF_004358755.1. Lineage (GTDB taxonomy): Bacteria > Bacillota > Bacilli > Bacillales > Bacillaceae > Bacillus_P. Next base: position 674,314 of record NZ_SMZY01000002.1, read on the forward strand.
TTCTTGCATCCTCAAGTGAATCTGCGATGGCTTCGATAATCATGATTTGTCCTCCTAACTAAAATTAGCAACTAATATAACCCTCATTTTACTCGTAAAATAAAAGACAAACCTGCCAGAATTGTCAGCAGGTTGTCTCTTTTGCTTTTACAGCAGCTTTCATTCTAAGTAAAGCTTCCGTTAAGACCTCACGGGGACAGGCAATATTTATACGTTCAAACCCATACCCGCCTTTACCGAATTTCATTCCTTCATCAAGGCGGACTCTTGCATGTTCTAAAAAGAAATGATGCAACTCGTCATGCGGAATGCCAAGATCACGGCAATCCAGCCAAATCAAATGGGTCGCTTCAGGTTTCACCACTTTAATGGACGGTATATTTTGTTCTAAAAAGGAACATACATACTGGAGGTTACACTCTAAATAACTTCTTACATCTTCAAGCCAAGGCAAACCTTTATAGTAGGCGGCAATCGTTCCTTCCACAGCAAAAGCATTTGGACGCATTAATCCGTAACCCATTAATAGCTTCTCATATTTTTCTTTAACTGCTTTATTCGGAATAATAAAGATAGAGCTTTGCATTCCTGCAATATTAAATGTTTTGCTGGGAGCAGCACATGTAATCGAAAACTTTAAATGGCCGGGATGAACAGTTGCAAACGGCGTATGTTTATAACCGGAGTAAGTTAAATCTCCATGCATTTCATCTGAAATAACATAAACACCATGTTTCTCGCAAATTTCTCCGATCTTTCGCAATTCCTCCTTGGTCCAAACTCTTCCAACCGGATTGTGAGGGCTGCACAAAATAAATATTTTCGTATTGGGTCGGGATGCTTTTTCCTCAAAGTCTTCAAAATTCATTGTATATGTACCATTAGAATAGATAAGAGAATTACTTAACAATGTACAGCCTTGTGTTTCAATCGTTGAAAAGAAAGGATAGTATACTGGATCCTGCACGATCACAGCATCACCTGGCTGTGTTAAAGCTTGTAATAATAAATTTATTCCAGGAATAATACCCGGGCTAAAAGAAATCCACTCGCGTTTTAACTCCCAATCATACTGTGTGTTCCACCAATATTGAACAGCATCATAATATCGTTCACAAAATGTACTATACCCATATATTCCGTGCACTGCTTTTTGACTTATAGCATTGACTATTTCTTCTGAAACTTGAAAATCCATATCCGCAATGCATAATGGAATCATATCTTGATCCTCTATGTACCATTTAACTGAATGTGTTTTTCTGCGGTCAATCAATTTTTCTAACGGCATATCTTTTTCTCCTAACTTTCATCTCCTAATGATATTTCATCCATATTATACAAGAATTAAAGAGCATTTATCCTTTTTAACTTGAACTTCTTTTTTTGTAAGTTGAAGTCGTAATCCTAATTCCATCTGCTCCTGAGTTAGAAATCAATAACAAAAAAACCACCTTACAAAAATTCGAAGTGGTTTTTCTCTTTAGAATGACCTGTGAGGGATTCGAACCCCCGACCCCTTCGATGAATATCATGGCTAAGTCATGTTGATCATAGATGCCACGAAGTTACTCTAAGTGTTGCAGTTTCAGTCGATCGATTTCATCCACTATAATTAATTGAATCCCTTCGCTGTACAAGTTATAAATTTAATGGTTTAAAGTTATAGAGCATTTCTTTGAATGAGGAATGCTTTTTATTTTCGCTTAAAACAAAAACTTACAATAAAAATATTATTTAAATGAATAAAAATTTATTGTAAAACGATAAAATATAGATTAAAATCATAATCAGAATAAAATAAGTGAGGTGCTTTTTATGGAAAAAGTAACAACGTTGTTTTTAAAAATAGCTGTTATTCTTTTAGGAGTCCCAGTTCTTGCTCTGTGTATCTTTTTAGTGCCTGAGATGGCGAATCTTGCAGCAAAGTTGCTTCCAGAGTTTGCTTTTATAAAATATCTCGTTTTCATCGCTTTTGATGCATCGGCGATACCTTTTTACTATGCTTTGTATCAAGCTTTCAAACTCTTACGCTATATTGACAAAAATAAAGCTTTCTCCGATTTATCGGTAAAAGCTTTAAAGAAAATCAAATACTGTGCCATCACAATCAGTATTTTGCATGTGCTAGTTTGGCCGCTCTTCTATATCTTTGCGGAAGTAGACGACGCACCAGGAGTTATCTTTGTCGGATTGGCTGTTCCTTTTGCTTCGATGGTTATCGCAGTCTTTGCGGCTGTTCTCCAAAAACTTTTACAAGAAGCAATTAATATCAAATCAGAAAATGATTTAACGGTCTGAGGTGAATAACAATGGCAATTATAATCAATATTGATGTGATGTTAGCAAAAAGGAAAATGAGCGTAACAGAACTTTCGGAGAAGGTCGGAATAACAATGGCGAACCTTTCTATATTGAAAAATGGAAAGGCAAAAGCGATTCGTTTATCCACTTTAGAGGCAATTTGTAAGGCTTTAGAATGTCAGCCTGGAGATATTTTAGAATACAAAAGTGACGAACACAGTTAAACATATTGAAGAAACTTAATATAACAATTATTAGGGGAGGTATAACTATGGACATTAACAATTTGATTATTGAAAATATTGCTAACCCTCATGAGCTGGAGAGAATGTATAGAAAAGACCCGAAAGCTTTTAAAAAATCCTTCGCACACGCATGGGAACAAAATCCTGATTCTCAGGTTCTTGGCGTTTGGTATGAAAGATTGCATTTCAAGGAGACGGCATATACAGAAAAATCTTCCTTGCTTCAAAAAGGTTTCTTATTCATGGGCATTTTAGCCATTCTGGCCGGGATAAGCACCAGGATCATTTTCCATTTTGTCGAACAGGAAGCAATTGCTCCAATTAACCTGGCTTTTGGTATAATTCCCTTTATTGCTGCCTATTTTGTTTATAATAATACTCCGAAAAAAAGTGTTATTTATTCCCTTGCAGCATTGTTCCTAATTTCCGGGTTTTATCTAAATATGCTGCCATTAAATGATAAAGACAGTATTATCCTTGCTTATTTACACCTTCCCATATTCTTATGGGTATTGGTAGGGCTTGCATTTACAGGAAATGAATATTCAAAAGGCAGTACAAGATTAGCCTATATTAAATTTAATTTGGAATATTGTATTCTCTACGCCAGCATGGCAGTTAGCGGAATGGTACTAGCAGCATTAACCATGCAGTTATTTAGCTTTGTTGGCTTGGATATAGAAGACTTCTATTTTAGTAATGTCGTTTTATTTGGTGCTGCCGCTCTCGCTATTGTGGCTGCATACCAGGTATCAATGAATCTTAAACTTGCTAAGAATATTACACCATATATAGCTAAAATTTTTAGTCCTCTTGTCCTGGTCACATTGTTGGTCTATCTTATAACGGTTATATGGGTCGGAAAAAATCCATTCTTGGACCGCAATTTCTTGATAGCCTTCAACGGAATACTCCTTGGCGTATTGGCCGTTACCATATTTTCCATTACCGAGAGCGACTCAGACGAGAAAAAGAACATTTCAGATTATATAAATTTCGCCTTAATTGTTCTTGCGCTTATCATTGACAGTGTGGCTTTGTCAGCTATCGTGTTCAGGCTTTCTTCTTATGGGATTACGCCTAATAGACTTGCTGTTTTAGGAGTAAACATACTTATCTGGGCAAATCTAATTTGGATTATGCTCTCCTATTTGCGTTTTCTACAAAACAAATCCGGACCTTCAACTATCCAAGATGCCGTTACTAAGTATTTGCCGGTCTACGGATTTTGGGCAGCTTTCGTTACATTTACTTTTCCTATCATTTTTAATTAGAAAGGCTCTGTTAATGTAACGAAAAGCTAATCTTCAATAACGTATAAAATCCTTAGAAGTCCTTTTTTCGCTGGGCACATGAAACTGGACATATTTTAAATAATCGGGCGCGATTGCTGAACAATGAGCAGTCGCCTTTTTTACTAAACCGATCAGAACCGAGCTATAAATGATTGGATGTACATAATTAAGAAACCCAGCTAATCTTCTAATGTGAAGGTAGCTGGGTTTTTAAAGTTGGAAGTGCAAAATAACACTTAAAATAAGCGCAAATTATTAGTCAAAGGACAATTTGTTGTTATTTTTGTTGTTGCTAACGCGTCTAAAAGTTAGTCTAGAACAAAAAGCACAAAAGATACTGGACTTTTAGATTCTTGTTCAAATATATTCCTGGATCAATTTTGACTCTTGCTTCCGTGCGTCCTGTACGTTGTCATATTAACCACAAATCGAAAAGTAACTTTCTAGATTCATCAGTTTTACATGCACCTTATACATTCTGAGAAAATGGGTGAGTTATTTTTTGTTTTTAAGTAAGATCCTCTTTTTAAAATAGAAGCTTTTAATTTTCGACACCAATTTACCACCAATTCCACTGTATTACTTCAAATTAAATATCCTGTTATATACAAAAAACCTTGATAACACAAAGGTTACCAAGGATCTGTTATAATGACCTGTGAGGGACTTGAACCCCCGACCCCTTCCCTGTCAAGGAAGTGCTCTCCCACTGAGCTAACAAGTCGCAGTATGTAGATATTGCTGACAAACTCTATTATATGAGGCTGCTTGCGTAAAGTCAACAAAATTATTCAGCCTCAAAAAGTTTTCTGAGCTTTTAAGGAATCCTACAAAACCAATAATTATCTTTTTTCTTTTATGAGCTGATTTTGGGAATCATAGGGGTTCAATAAGTACACTATTTCCTTATTTCTGCTGTTTTGAGAACCCATTCAGGCTCTGCTTTTCCTGTTTTAAATGATTCTTTGTAAAAATACTGCTCCAAAATAAATGAAGCTCATTCCTATAAAAGAGATTGCAAATACAATAAGCGGTTGAGGGATTCTTCCTCTTATGTTTACTAGGGCAATGCCTATTAAAATATGAATGACTAAAAGAAAAAAGTAAATCATTAGATTCAGCCCTTTCTATCCAATTCCTCAAGATGATCTTTGATAGATTCCATTAACTCTTCTTTAATCATTTCTGCAGATTCACCTTCATTGGATGTCCTCCAGCCGAGCTTATTTATTCTCTTTTCAGCGCCAGTTCCGCTTTTCACCCTTCCGGAAACATAGAATATTTCACCATAATACTAGTATCCTATTCGACTCATTTCCCGGACAATAATCGACGATATCATTAGCTTTCATTGAGTTCTATTCATAAAGAAAGCATGAAAATCAACTTGATTTTCATGCTTTCTCCTTCTCTTATGCCTGCTGTACGATTTTCTGATCTTTGTCTCTTTTCATGAAGAACTGTGCAGCAAACAAGCCTGCAAACATGATTAGACCTGCTGCATCTGAAATTCCCTCTGGATAGATTAATAGCAAGCCTGCAATGATAGCCAGTACTCGTTCGATCCAGTTCATAGGTCTCATCCAATAGCCAATAATTCCAGCACCAATTGCGATCATTCCCGTCACTGCTGTAAACACAACCCAAATGACTTCTGGAATTGTCGTGTCAATTAGAAGCATTTCTGGTGAAAGAACAAAGATATATGGAATGATAAATGCTGCGATGGCAAGCTTGGATGATTGTATGCCTGTACGAATAGGTTCGCCTCCTGATACACCAGCAGCAGCAAATGCTGCAAGTGCCACCGGGGGTGTAATATCCGCAATGATTCCAAAATAGAAAACAAATAGATGGGCAGCTAAATCCGGATAGCCCATAAAAATGATAACAGGTGCTGCTATTGTTGATGTGATGACATAGTTTGCCGTTGTTGGCGATCCCATTCCTAAGATTAAGGATGCGATCATGGTGAAAATCAGCGTTGGAATAATGTAGCCTTGGGCAAGATCAATTAATCCGTTTGCAAGCGTAAGACCAAGACCTGTTTTCGTAACAATCCCAACTATAATACCCGCAGCTGCGGTTGCCGCCGCTACAGACAAAGCCGTTCTTGCCCCATCTACCAATGCTAAAATGATAGCTTTCGGGCCCATTCTTGTTTCTTTATTAATAAAACCTGCTACTATAGCAATTAAAATCGAATAAAGTGCTGCATGCATAACTGGAATACCTGTCATTAACAAGACGATAATCGCCAGAATTGGAAGCAAGAGGTAGATTTTCTTCGCCACTTCTTTACGATTAGGCATTTCTTCTTCTGTTAATCCCCGTAAACCTAAACGTTTCGCTTCAAAATGGGTCATGATCCAGATTCCAGTAAAATAAAGGATTGCTGGAATGGCTGCAGCCTTTGCAATGTCCCAGTAAGTGATGCCATTTCCAATAAATTCGACCATCAAGAAAGCAGCAGCTCCCATGATTGGCGGCATTAATTGCCCGCCAGTTGAAGATGCGGCTTCAACTGCACCTGCAAATTCCTTTTTATATCCTAATTTTTTCATCATTGGAATGGTAAATGCCCCTGATGTTACTACGTTCGCAACTGAGCTTCCGCTGATTGTGCCTTGAAGGGCGCTTGAAAAAATGGCAACTTTAGCCGGTCCGCCGACTCTTTTCCCAGCGATTACAGCTGATAGATCATTAAAATATTGACCTACACCAGTTTGAATCAAGAACGAGCCGAATAACAGAAACAAGAAAATAAATGTTGCTGAAACCCCAAGCGGCGTTCCTAAAATCCCTTCTGTTGTGAAAAACATCGTCTGAACCAATCGCTCAAGACTCAAGCCTCCATGTTGAAGAAATCCCGGCATATATTGTCCAAAAACCCCGTAAGCCATAAAAATAACAGCAATAATTGTAATAGGAAGCCCGACCGCTCTTCTTGTGGCTTCGAGGACGAGCAAAATCGCAATAATCCCTATTGCAAAGTCAGTTGTCGTTAAAATTCCAACACGCATAGCGATATCTTCCATAAAGAGCGGCCAGTAGGCGCCTACGACAATACTAAGAAGAGCAAGCACAATATCATACCAGCCAACTTGCCATTTGCCGGTTTCTTTCTTTTTCTTATTTAAAGGGAATAATAGAAAAATAAGCGCCAGTGCAAATCCTAAATGGACGGAACGCTGAATTTGGGCAGTAAAAACGGAAAAAATAGCTGTGTACAATTGGAAAAGGGAAAATGACAGCAATCCCAGGAAAGCAATCCATCCCATAATACCTGTGAGCTTTCGCGTTGCAGCTTCAGGATCGTATTTTTCGAGAATTTCCTGCTGTTCTTCAAGTGATAAAAATTTTACTTCTTCATCCTTCATTGATTTTCACTCCTCTCAAAAGCTGAAAAAGATTCATGGTTTCATAGCTGACTCTGACCCATGTACCGGGTTTTATGTATTTTTTCAATTCATATTCTTTTCCTTTGTAAACGACTCTGTGATTGGCAACTACCTGTCCTGTGCTGAGGTCAAAAAAAGGAAATATCCGATTCATATTTGAAATGATATAACGGCCATCCTTTCTTTCAAAAATTTCTTCCCCTTCAGGTCCAGAGGGCATTCCTACTGCAAACGTCTCATAGGAAAGCTCAATTTGTTTGATCTGTTTGTTCGAAAGCTCATATGTTTCAATCACATCTGTCAGATGAATGGAATGTGTGTACTTAATCTGAAACGTATCCTTTTCATTTACAGAAAGATAAGCAAGCAGCTTGTCTGTGTCTTGGTAATGGAAAGCAACGATGTTCTTAAACGGGATCAAACAGATGAGAATGATAGCGATGAAAAGTATGAGGACGGCAACTAGCTGTTTCTTCATCCCTGTTTCCTCCAAAATCAAGCGATAGACCGCAGTTTCTCTGCGGCCTATCTCTCAAACCATTATTTCAGTACGCCTTTTTCTTTAAAGTATTTCTCAGCGCCAGGATGAAGCTTCAGGTCACCGATTCCTTCAAGTGCTGTTTCTGCTTTGATTAATTTACCTTTTGCATGAGCAATTTTATCTGTGTTTTCAAAGATTGATTTTGTGATGTCGTATACGAGGTCTTCATCAAGTTCATCCTGAACCACAAGCATCGCTTTAACAGCAACTGTGCTCACGTCTTCACCAATCTTATATGTGCCGCTTGGAACAACATCCTCAGAGTAGAAAGGATATTTTTCGATAAGCTCTTTCACTTTGTCAGCTTCAAGAGGAACGACTACTACTTTGTTTTGAGCTGAAAGAGTTTCAACTGCAGCTGTCGGAGTTCCTGCTGTAACGAATGCTGCATCAATGCTTCCTCCTTGAATTCCTTCAGTTGATTCATCAAACGAAAGGTTTTGAGCCTGAATATCATCCACTGTTAAACCGTGTACTTCCAAGACCTGTGTAGCATTTAAGTAAGCTCCCGAACCGATTGCCCCAACGGAAACTTTCTTGCCTTTTAAATCTTCAACTGATTTAATGCCGCTCTTGTCAGTTGTGATAAGCTGAACCGTTTCGTTATATAACGTACCTAAGCCCAGTACATTATCAATCTTGTTATCTTTAAACATACTCTCTCCGCTTAATGCATATGTCGCGATATCGGTTTGAGAAAATGCAATCTCAGCATCTCCGCTTTTTAATGTCTGCATGTTTTCAACAGATGCACCTGAAGACTGTACAGTTGCCTTATAATCAGTGCTATCAGAAATGATATCGCCGAATGATCCGCCAAGAGGGTAATATGTACCACCCGTTCCGCCTGTTAGAATTCTAAGTGTTTTCGGTTTAGAATCTCCTGAACCGCCGGAACCCGATGTCTTTTCATTTCCGCCGCAGGCCGAAATGATCATCACAACAGCAAGAAGCATGACCATAAATAAACTTTTACGCATTTTCACTAGTAAATTTCCCCCTCTTTGTCATTTATTTGTAACAATACCACATTTTTATATTACCATAGGTTTGAAGAAAATTGTCAATCTATTCTTTATATTCGAATATTCATTATTTTCTATTAAGTAATATTCTCTTTGATTTGTTAGATTGCATCTTTATCGAGGAGCTTGAGTTTTTTCGGTTTGTTAATCTTTTATAATTTTTCATATTTCTCTAACCTTATTGCTTCAAATTTAAAATTTAATTTAGTATAATTTTAAATTAATAATGATTATTTTATATTGAATTATCACAATCATTAGTATATTCATCTTTTAACACAAAACAACCAAATAGGAGGGGAATTGAAAATGAACGATAACAATAGCCACGATCAAAAAAGCCATACAGCAGCTGGTGCAGGTCAGTGCCCTATAACTGGTGCAGGTGGAGGTCATAAAGACAGCGCCATCACTACTTCCAAAAAACCTGGTGGCACAACAAACAAAGACTGGTGGCCGAACATGCTGAATCTTGGCATCCTGCGCCAGCATGATAAAAAATCAAATCCGTTTGGAGAAGACTTCAACTATAAAGAAGAGTTCTCAAAACTGGACTATGATGCATTGAAAAATGATCTTCATAACCTGATGACTGACAGCAAGGATTGGTGGCCGGCAGATTACGGTCATTACGGTCCCTTCTTCATTCGTATGTCCTGGCACGCAGCCGGTACATACCGTACAGCTGACGGACGCGGAGGCGGTGCCTTTGGATCTCAGCGTTTCGCACCGCTGAACAGCTGGCCGGACAACGTAAACCTAGATAAAGCCCGCCGTTTGCTTTGGCCAATCAAGCAAAAGTACGGCAATAAAATATCCTGGGCAGACTTACTTGTTTTAACAGGCAATGTAGCGCTTGAGTCTATGGGGCTGAAAACATTTGGCTTCGGTGCAGGACGTGAAGACATCTGGCACCCGGAAGAAGACGTCTACTGGGGAAATGAAAAAGAGTGGTTAGCCGACAACCGTTACTCAGGCGACCGTGAACTTGAAAACCCCCTTGCAGCGGTTCAAATGGGACTTATCTATGTTAACCCGGAAGGACCAAACGGCAAGCCGGATCCTGTTGGAAGTGCAAGGGACATCCGAGATACGTTCTACCGTATGGGAATGAATGATGAAGAAACTGTTGCTCTAATTGCCGGCGGACATACTTTTGGTAAAGCACACGGTGCAGGCGATCCATCTCTTGTGGGTGATGACCCTGAAGCAGCAACCCTGGAAACTCAAGGCTTCGGATGGCTGAGCAAGCACGGCAAAGGAAAAGGCCGTGACACAATCTCAAGCGGAGTCGAAGGTGCCTGGACATCAAACCCGACGAAATGGGACAACGGCTACTTCGAACAGTTATTAGGCTATGAGTGGGAACTGACAAAGAGCCCGGCAGGTGCATACCAGTGGCAGGCAATTGACCTTCCGGAAGATCACATGGCCCCAGACGCTGAGGATGCATCCATCAAAGTGAAAACAATGATGACGACGGCAGATATGGCATTGCGTGCTGATCCGGCGTACGAGAAGATTTCCCGCCGTTTTTATGAAAACCCGGAAGAGTTTGAGGATGCGTTCGCGCGTGCATGGTTCAAACTTCTTCACCGCGACATGGGGCCAAAAGTGCGCTACTGGGGTCCGGAAGTGCCGCAGGAAGAACTGGTTTGGCAGGATCCAATTCCTGCAGCCGATTACACATTATCAGACGCTGAAGTCGCAGACTTAAAAGAAAAAATCCTAACCTCTGGCTTGTCAGTGAGCGAGCTTGTGAAAACAGCCTGGGCATCTGCGAGCACATACCGCGGTTCTGATATGCGCGGCGGTGCAAACGGTGCACGAGTAAGATTAGCTCCTCAAAAAGACTGGGAAGCAAATGAGCCTGCTGAACTTGCAAGAGCTCTAGATGCTTTTGAAAGCATTCAAAGCCAGCTGGACAAAAAAGTCAGCCTTGCTGATTTGATTGTCCTTGGAGGAAGTGCTGCAATCGAAAAAGCTGCGCAAGACGCAGGCTTCGTCGTAACGGTACCATTCACACCAGGCCGCGGTGACGCAGCGGCTGAACAGACAGATGCCGAAGGCTTCGACGTTTTAGAACCGGTGTCTGACGGCTTCCGCAACTACCAAAAAGCAGAATATTCCATCAGCCCTGAAGAAATGCTCGTCGATAAAGCTCAGTTACTGGGATTGACAGCACCGGAGATGACGGTTCTTCTTGGCGGAATGCGTGTCCTTGGGACAAACCATGGCGGTACTAAACACGGTGTGTTCACAGACCGTGTTGGCCAATTGACAAATGATTTCTTCGTAAATCTTTTAGATATGGGCATCGAATGGAAACCCGCGGGCTTCAACCAATACGAAGGTCATGACCGTAAAACGGGAGAAGTGGTGCGCACTGCATCACGTTTCGACTTAGTCTTCGGCTCAAACTCCATTCTTCGTGCACTTGCAGAAGTGTATGCACAAGATGACAACAAAGAAAAGTTTGTGCGTGACTTCGCGGCTGCCTGGGTGAAAGTGATGGATGCTGACCGTTTTGATGTAAAACAATAAGTGAAGGGATTAAGCCGCTCTGTTTAAGGGCGGCTTTATTCGTTGCGTAAGCTGTTCCTGATTCATGCACACATTTCTCCTCCCCACCCACTCCAAAAGTCTCATTTTTCCATTTCCCTCATTATTTATAGTTCAAAAGGGTATAACAACACTATCACATTTTAGGAGGCTGTATAATTGATGAAAGCTGTCACGTTTCAGGGAACAAAGGAAATGGAAGTAAAAGAGGTCCCGGATGCTGTTCTGCAAAAAAAAGACGATATCATTGTCCGCATCACATCAACTGCTATATGCGGATCGGACCTCCACATCTATCAGGGAGCACTGCCTGCTGAGAAAGATTACGTGGTCGGTCATGAACCGATGGGAATTGTCGAGGAAGTCGGCCCAGAAGTAACAAAGGTTAAAAAAGGCGACAGAGTGGTTATCCCCTTCAACATTTCGTGCGGAAGCTGCTACTATTGTAAACACGACCTTGAAAGCCAGTGTGATAACTCAAATCCCAATCCTGAAATTGATACAGGGGGCTACTTTGGATTTACAGAACGGTACGGGAATCATCCGGGCGGACAGGCTGAATATTTAAGAGTCCCATTTGGAAACTTTATGCCGTTTGTGATTCCGGAATCCGTCGAGCTTGAAGATGAAGCCCTGCTTTTTATGTCAGATGTCCTGCCTACTGCGTATTGGAGCATTGAAAATGCCGGTGTGAAAAGTGATGATACCGTAGTAGTTCTTGGCTGCGGACCAGTCGGTCTTATGGCTCAGAAGTTCGCGTGGATGAAGGGCGCTAAACGGGTCATTGCCGTTGATAACGTGCCCTACAGATTAGAACGGGCGAAAAGAATGAACAACGTTGAAATCATTAATTTTGATGACTTTAAAGATACTGGCTCTCACATTAAAGAGCTGACAAGCGGCGGAGCAGATGCCGTCATCGATTGTGTTGGAATGGACGGGAAAAAGACAGCACTTGAAGAAATCGGGCAAAAGTTGAAGCTCCAAGGCGGAACCCTCAGCCCGTTTGAAATTGCGATGAACTCCGTCAGAAAGTTTGGGACAATCCAGCTGACTGGTGTTTATGGATCAAAATACAACATGTTCCCGCTCGGAAATATTTTTGAACGAAACATCAACCTGAAAATGGGACAGGCACCTGTTATTCATTACATGCCAATGCTGTTTGATATGATTACATCAGGGAAGTTGGATCCAACAGAGATCGTCTCGCATAAAGTGCCTTTAAGCAAGGCAAGCGAAGCTTACAAAATCTTTAATGATCATGAAGATGAGTGTGTAAAGGTTGTATTAAAGCCTTAAATTCATATAGAAAAAGCATGCGGCGTGTTGCCGCATGCTTTTTAGTATTAACGCTATTATCTGACATCTCTGCGATCTCTATCTTTTCTTCTAAGCCCCAGCAGCCCTGCTAGTCCTAATAAACCAATCCAGCCAATATCCATGTCATCGTCATCATCAGCTGCTGCCGCAGTTTCGGTATTCACATTTCTTGTGCTGATGTTATCGTCTCTGTCATTATAATTATTTTCTGCTTGAACGTTTACACCAGACATCATAATTGCAAGAACCATTGTACATATGATCATCATTTTATTCTTCTTCAAAGATACCCCTCCATTTTTTTATGACTAGACATTAGTTATAATCCTCCAACAGGAATTTTTTATACATCACGTTTTATAAAAAAACGGTATCAATTAAATCTTCTTGTGCAAAATAGAACATGTCTTTAAAAAATATGAAATGGAGTGATCAATTTGGGTATTCTCAGCGGAAATCCGACAGATGAACCAATGCATTATGGAGAGGTATTCGGAGTTTGGAGTGCATTATCAGTTGCTAAAGCATCTCATGCAGCTTATCAAGTTTATTACAATCACACTGGTGATGCTGATTTGAAAAAATTAATTGATCAAATCATTAAAAATAATATTTTGCCTTCAATTGAAGAACTAGAGGCACTTTTAAAAAAGAATGAGGTTGGTTTGCCGCCAACACCTCCTGAAAGACCAAATGCTCAAGTAGAAGAAATTCCTGTGGGTGCCCGCATCTCAGATCCTGAAGTGGCTTTGAGTATCTCTAAAGATCTTGCTCAAGGATTAGTGGCTGACAGCACGATGATTGGACAATGTATTCGTGAAGATATTGCCCTGATGTTTACTCAGCATCATGCAAAAAAAGTTCAATATGGTGGAAAAATCCTTCAACTAAATAAAGAAAAAGGCTGGTTAGTTCCCCCTCCTCTGCATTTAGATAAATAATAAAACAGGCAGCAGTTCTATCTGCTGCCTATAAGGAGTCTGTTATGTATTTTTACAAAGAAGATTTAATCAATATGATTGTTCCGGACAAGCCGGATCCAGCTGCTGCAAAAGTTTTGCAGGAAGCACTCGGCGGTCAGTTCGGTGAAATGCGCACAATGATGCAATACTCCTTTCAAAGTGCCAACTTCAGAGGAAAAGATAAACAATACCGCGATTTAATCAGAGGCGTTTTCCTTGAAGAAATCAGTCACGTGGAACTTGTTCAAACAACGATTAATCAGCTGTTAAATGGCTCAGGCGAAGTGAATGAAGCGGGGAATTCCGGCCCAAGTCAAGCACCGCTTGAAGAGCCGGTCATGCACGGAAACCCTCATCATTATATTATTGGTGCACAAGCTTCCCTGCCTGTTGATGCTGGAGGAAATCCATGGAATGGCTCATGGGTTTACAGCCACGGAAACCTAATCAGCGATTTGCTTAATAACGTAATCCTCGAATCAACAGGCGTTCTGCAAAAATCTAGAATTTATGAAATGAGCTCTAATAAAACGTTTAGAGAAACCATTGCGTTTTTAATTGTTCGGGACAATGCCCATCAAAATGCATTTGCCAAAGCACTTGAAACATTAGGAGTCAACTGGGGCAAGGTTTTCCCGATTCCAAATTATGATATTAACAAATATCCTGAATGCCGAAAATATGTTGAAATGGGGTATCACAATGCCCAGTTTAACTTCCGATTGGATTCAACTCGTATTGGTGAAATTTTCACAGGTGAATCCCCAAGCAGAAACAGCGGAGATTTACAGGTCACTGATCCGCCTAAAGGATTTCCTGTTCCAGATCTTCCAGAGATGCCGAATGAACACAGTCCCGGCTTAAACGATTTGAATCAATAAATACGAAAACGGCCTTTTATAAAGGCTGTTTTTCTTTTCTCTCATTTTAAGCAGACTTTTGGAAACAATAAGAAGAATGATTTTCTATGTGGTGACTTATGACAAGGGCTATCGAATCCATTTCAGCTATTATTAAAAACTTTATTGATAAAGATCCTAAACCTCCGCTGCATGTGGGGGAAGTGATGGATTTATGGACAATTTTCACTGCGTTTCATGAAGCACATTCCCTTTACCAAGTAGCACTGAACTCAACAATCGATCCCGATTTGCAGCATGTTGTTCAGAATGCCTTGGAAGGCAGTAAAAAAGATACTCAGGATATTGAAGATTTTTTGTTAAAGGAAGGAGTGCCTCTGCCGCTGGTCAATCCTAAAAAACCCCTTTCAAACGCAGCTGCAGTTCCAGAAGGTGTTAAACTATCTGATGATGAAATTGCCAATTTAATTGCTGTCAAAATGGCATCCTCCATCACGTTTTGCGCGCAGGCAATGTCTAAAACGGTTCGGACAGATGTAGGAATTCTGTTTTTTGAAATACAGGTTGAACTGATGAAATTTGCTGCTCCGCTTAAAAACCTGATGAAAGAAAGAGGGTGGCTTCGTGTGCCGCCAAAATACAACCCGCCGGGTAGACCTGAGTAGGGTAAATCCAGCAGATTGGAGCAAACATACAGATGGGAAAAAAATTCGAAAAAAAGGTATTAAGATTCTTACTTTCATTTGGGATATTAGCACTAATCGTCTTGCTTAAAAAACCGCCTGTTAAAGATTGGCTGATCATTTTTCTTGTTAAAAGTTATTTTTCATCATTAGTAGATAATTTCTTAGTTAAAATGGGGTATATTTCGTATCCGGCCAACCTCTTTAAAAAATACTTTAATATAAGTGTAATTTTTGATTATCTAATCTTCCCGATTACCTGTGTTTTTTATAATCAATTGACAGTCAATTCATCACTCAGAGGTATTTCTGCTAAAGTTCTTTTTTTCAGTGTTCCAATGACACTAGTCGAAGATTGGCTTGAAAAAAACACACAATTAATTAAGTATCATAAAGGCTGGAGTTCAAAAATAAGTTTTCTTTCAATCACTTTCACTTTTTTATTTGCTCGATTCTTTATTGGGTTTATACGGAAAATTTCAAATCAATCCGTTTTAGAAAAAGGGTCGCGTTAACCATTTTGGTTTAAATCATTTCAAAAAGACCTCTCCAGCGCGGGATGTCTTTTTAGATACATGGATCAATTAGGAAGATTTTTCGATTGAGCGGGAGCATAAGAATTAACCATCTGCTGCATGTCACCTGCTGGCAGCTGCGGCACCTGATAATAATGATGCTTATTTTGATAGATCGAAATCTCATAGGCAATTTCAATGCAATTTGGAATCGTATCAGCCAAAACCCGTCTGACAACCGGGTTTGAAACTTCTGTGGTTGCCATACCCTTTAATGACGCATTTGATTTTACGGATCCAAGCATCAGGTCTGAAATAACCTGATCATTAATTTCCTCTGGCATCATCATCGGTTTCATCGGCGGCGTTTGTTTGAGGCCGAACACAAAGTCATTTCCTTGCTTCATGTTATAGACTTCAGTTGATACGGAAGGCTTCATTCCCGTTTGGAAACACTCAACAATCGTATTGTATTCGGTTATCATAAATTGCTCATGGCGGTTCATCATATCCAGAAGTTCCGGATCCTTAACGTGCGGTTTTAAAATGGTGTATAAGTTTAATGTATTAATAGCACCCGATAAAATTTCGGATACATCAAACATTTCATGTCCACCATGACTTAATTGGGGAGGCACAGCTCCAGTCTGCATATTTTTAGAGCCTGCATTATTTATTAACTGATCCACATTAACCATTCCTCTCTTCTCATTCATTAAAGACATACATATCTATTCTGCATCAGAGTGAGGAATCTATTCGTCTTATTCTCATTCCATTATCCCAGCCTGAATCAGATGAACATTAGCATCTACCTCAAAATGAACAGATCCATACTGCTTTTTCCAATCTTTATAGCCTTCCTGTCTTAGCTCTTCCTTAATGCCAAGTGGATCGACATCTAAATTCTTCAGTTTTTCAAGCAATACTAAAGCTTCTTTTTCCAGCATTTCTTCTGTTTTCTTTTCAATTTTTTCGATATTCTTTTTTTGTGTAAGATCTAATCCTCCGCCTTCCATGACTCTTCCATCCATTTTTATGCTGACATTAAACTTATAGCCGTTTACTGTTTTTTCAGGTTTGAACTTTGTGTTGGAAGAAAGATTTTGTATGCTGACCTGCTTGTCTTCTTTTATATCGATTTCAATGATGCCTTTTCGGATTTTTTCATATAGGACCTTTAATATATAACCTTCTTTCAGATCGATGGTCTCGGCTAAATGATCTCCTTTAAAAAGAGCTACACCCGAAACTTGAATAAGATCCCCCTTTTTCTCAATAAGAGGCAAAAAAGGATCAAATCCTTCGCTCCGGTAATGAAAAAGAAAATGATGCAGATTGATGCTTGGAATTGTCCGCTCCATATTTTGTGTAACGATATCAATGACAAATTGTGAAACAGATTCGTGCTGTTCGGATTCTGTTGAAAGGATTTCATTTGATTTACCTTTTGATACAACTAAACTGATGTCTCTCCCTATATTTGGGTCTCTTTGAAGATTGTCAACGAAATCATCGATTCCGCTTCTCGCCAGTTCCTCATTGAACAAAATCACTCCCACCCTGCCTATTTCAATTGGTCTTGGAGACTGTGCCTGAATTTCCTGCCTTATATGTTTGCTTGTCCGGCCTACAGCGGTTAATGCTACGTTTTGCGGTTTGGATTGAATGCCAGGCGGTGTATAAGTAGCACCGGCAGTCACTTGAAATTCTTTATCATTAACATAATCATAGCCAATTGCCTGAATCAGCTGAACATCTTCCAGCACTTTTGAAACAGGAATACAGCCGCTTAAGAAACACATGCATAGCAGGAATGCAAAAACTTTATAACCATTCATTTTTTATTCCTCACCTTCATGATGATGAGCTGCAAGATAAACAGTAAAGGAATATATCCATAAATCGTATAGAAGCCTATCTCAGACATGTTGTTATTGAGCAAATCAATTTGTTCTCTGTCTTTTAAAAAGACAGCGGCGATAAATATGATAAAACATATAATTCGAAGCGCATTCCTTTGAGTCATGGAAAAAAGACGGTGCATTCCCCTGCTTGCGCTCCATAGTCCAATACACATATTAGGCAATACCACAAAAAACCATAAAGAAATACCTACATATTCAAAACGTTCAATAATGGTCAAATCCACAATTTTCCAGAGAGTGAGCGTTGCCCAAATGGTTGTTTTCAGCTGATTCTGATCAAAGTAAGCAAACGAAACAAGTGCAGTCAGCAAATATATAAACATACTGAATAAAACAGCATAATGAGCCCATTTTTGAGACTTAGGCGGGTCTTTTATAAACGGATAAAACATAAACAGTACTTCAAACCCCAGGTAATTAAGCGTCATTCCTTTTGTAGCCGACAAGAGCTCCTTAAACGAGAGATCAAAAACAGGTAGTAGGCTGCCTAAATAAGACTCCCTTATCGGAAAATATTTGACGAATAATAACGGTAATCCATAGATGACTCCAAGAAAAGCAATTCCGGTTACAATTCTGAATCCTCCTGTGACATATGAATAACAAATTAGAATAATAATCGCGATGAATACCCAATGATAGACATCCGGAAAAACCCACACCTGTATGACCTCTACATACGTACGAATCAAAACAAGGACAAACATGGCGTAATAAATAATAAAATAAAAACTGAAAATCCCTCCAATCCATTTTCCGAAAACCTGGTGATGGATGGCTACGATATCATTTTTTCCTCTATTTAAAATTAGGTACGATAACCAGATCAAAACAAGAATGGTCATGCCGGAAGTAATGATAGCGATCCAGGAGCTGTGGCCCGCAGACTTCGCGATATACCTCTCAAATCCTAAGATCCCCACACCAATTTGCATGGTATGTATCAAATAAAACACAAAATAATTGGATACTTTTTTATCATCTTTAGGCAATGGGAACATGGGAACACCTCCTTTACTCCTCAATATCCCGTTTCACTTTTTTATGAACTTTTGGCTGAAAACGATCAGGCGCAGGTGATCTCATTTGAAGAGGCCTTTTATTTTGCATATTCATCGGCAGCCTGAAAATGGAATCCTTTAAATCTTTAAGCCTTAGGGGATATACCGGTGCAAGATATGGACGGCCTAAGGAAGACAGCTTAAGCAAATGCCCAAGAAAATAAGCAAAACAAAAAGCAATCCCTATTAGACCAAAAAACTGTGCAGAAAAGATAAAAGGAAAACGGATTAAACGGATGACGTTGCCCATTTGATAAACGGGAGTAGTAAAGGATGCGAGTGCAGCAAGAGCCACAATGATCAGCAGTACATTGCTCGTAAGTCCGGCTTGAACAGCCGCTGTTCCAATAACAATCCCGCCTACGATCCCAATTGTCTGGCCAATCTTAGTCGGCAATCTGGCACCCGCTTCTCTCAGGAGCTCGATTGTCAGTTCAAGAATAATGGCCTCTAATATTGGCGGAAAAGGAACACCGCTCCTGGATGCTACCAGCGGATTCAGAAGGTTTTGCGGAATCATTTCGTAATGATAGGTAAGCACGCCGACATACATGGCAGTAGATACAACGGAAAAGAAAACGGCAAATAACCGGACAAGCCTGAAAATCGAGGCAATCGGCCAGGATAAAAAATAATCCTCAAAGGCAGAGAAAAATTCAACCAGCGTTGTCGGCCCAGTCAGCGCATGAGGAGAACCGTCAACCAAAACCGTGATTTTCCCTTCTGACAAAACACCCGCTACCCTGTCAGGCCGTTCTGTATCAATCATTTGAGGAAATGGGGAATTGTTATTATCAGAAATAATCTGTGCAATCATTGAACTATCCAAAATCGAGTCATAATCGATGTCTTTTATTCTTTGCACGACCGTTTGAATGTTATCTTCATTTGCAATTCCTTTAATATATAAAACAGCGATTCTTGTTTTAGAAAGCCTTCCTGCCCTCATCTCTTCAGCAACAAGTTCAGGAATAGGAAGTCTTTTACGAATTAAGTTCAGATTAGCATCCAGAGATTCAACAAAGGCTTCTTTAGGTTCGACAACACTGTATTCAACCTCAGGCAGACTGACCGCTCTTTTCTCTACGGTAACGGCTGACAGCAAGAGCACTTCATTTAAATTCGTTTCACATTGAACGGCAACATAACCACACATTAGCCTTTCTTGAATTTTGAGCACATTGCCAATGATTTCTGTATTATCAATCGGCAGAACTTCCTTCAGTTCAAATAAACTCGTATTGCTCTGTCCTTCGGTTAAGTAAGGCAGAATATGCTTATGTAATACATTTACATCTACTAAAGTTTTATAGTAATGAATATAATAAGGACTGCTTTGTGAATAGCGATACGAGGTAAAATCAGACGACAGCTTGCATTGCTTCAGCAGATCTTCAAGCTTTACATCTTCGTTCTTCTCCCCAGCTGTTTTCTGCTGAGGAAAAGCTGGTTTTTTCTTAAAAAAAGGAAACAAGCTCTCTCCTCCTCTAACCTGAGGAATTTTCACATCAAAAAACAAGACATTCTTAAGGTGCCTTGTTTTTTATAAAATATGAATAAATCTAATAGGCGATCATGCTAAACCATTCTGCAGGAGGATTTTAGCTTATGAAAAGATAAAAAAACAAGAACCCTTATTGGATTCTTGCTCCGTTTCTTATTTACCGCCAAAACTCATATGTTCATAACGTCCTCGAATCACTTCATAAATGCCGTAAAGCATCAGTCCTGCAGCTGCAATTCCAAGCAGCCACTGTCCATAAGGCTTTGAAGCGAGTTCTGCAAGTGCTCCGTCAATGCCTTTTGATTGTTCAGGGTTAGCCGTAATAGCTGTCTGAATAAAGAAATAACCGATCATAGCAAGAACTGCTCCTCGAGCTATCAGCCCCATTTTCCCTGATTTTCTGGCTATCTTTTTCTCATGCTGATTCATTTCACTGACTCTGAATTTATTCATAAATCGTTCAGTGTAACCATTATACAGTTCATACACTCCGTAGCCGATTATAATAATGCCTACGAGCCCGATGATCCATTGTCCAAAAGGCTGTGCCAATAGCTTGGCAGAGATCGTTTTTTCCGATCCGCCTCCGCCTCCTGAACTAGCATGCATGGCGATTGAGATGGCTTTAAACGCGATACCTCCATATATAATTGCACTTACTCCGTAGCCAACTCTAGTCAATAAACCTTTAGCATCCGTTCCTTTATTTTCCGGATCGAGGATTGCCTTAATCACTTCCCAAATCACATATCCGATTAAGCCAATTCCAATCGCCCAAAGAAGAATTTCTCCAAAAGGCTTCCCTGCAACCGTCTCAAGCATTCCGCTTGTTCCTGTCATTTTGCCTCCAAGGCCAAGTGCGGCCATCAAAGCAAGAAGCCCGATTAAGAAATAAACGGTTCCTTTTGCCATATATCCAAATCTGCCCAAACGCCTGATCCAGGGCTTCGTTTCATTTCCTGCCTGATTTGTTTTTTGCTTAGCACCTGCTTTTGCAGAATACTCCATACCAATCGCTCCCTTAAATATAATGCCTGCTGAGTGTTAATTTCCCATTGTTAAGAGAAAAGAAACCTGTTGGAAAATGTTTCTTTATACAAAAACCATTGAGTAAACTAAAGAAAGGAATACAGCTCTCCAAAGCAAAAGATTAATTGAAGGATTTCTTTTTTGCCTTGTTATAATTTACTTGAGGGGGATAATGGAGGGAGAAATCGTCATTGAAAATTAAAGTCTCCAAAATGAGAATTCTCAGTGTACCATTCACTCTGATATTTTTACCATTTCCTGTACAAAAACCGGTTCTTTCCCGTATACTGATAGAAATACATGACAAGGAGTGTTAAAGCATGAGTCAATCTAAAGCAAAAAAACAGCGATTGAAGAAAATGCGCGAAGGAGAAAGGAATCCGGAAGCAGGCAGAAGCCCGTTTGTGTTTCAGGACTTGCGTACAAGACAAACAAAAACAAAAAAAGAGCAGCTATATAAGCAAAAGTACAAGAACCATTTCCAGGGTGAAGGAAAAGATGGTTCTTTTTATTTTGCCTCTTAGCGGCTCTTCACATAATAATTGGTAATGGCCAAGTATTCTCTTGTATAGGATTTCAAGATGGCTTTGGCTGGTGTTTTAGCTGCAAGACCTGCCGCATCAAGACCAAGATCTTTTGCAATCATACATGAACGGTAGATGTGAAAATCGTTTGTTACAATGAGACCTTTTTTCGCACTTGGCGGAAGCAATGCTTTTGAGAAGGTCAGATTTTCAATCGTACTCGTAGACTTTGATTCTTTTATGATCCGGGCTTCTTTAATCCCATGATCCTGCAGAATCCTGCTTATTGCATCCGCTTCCGTTATTTCCTCGCCGGGACCCTGCCCTCCTGAGGCAACCACAATCGTATTTGGATTGTCTTTTAAATACTCTGCTGCTGCATCCGCCCTGTATTGCAGGGCAAGCGAAGGAACTGTTCCATTCACCTTCGCCCCGAGTACGATTATGTAATCAGCGTCTTCTATCGCTTTTTCTGAGCTGTACCGGTGGATGTTGTAATGCAAAAAGCCTGTATAGATTAAGCCTATTGCAAAAAGTGCGGTCATAATTATCAAGATTCTTTTTTTCATCGAAGTCCGTCCGTTTCATGTTTAATAGTTTTATATTTAATATAAATTATAATATATGGGTAAACTAGTATTTTTTAGGAATTCAACTATGATTATGATTGGCTGCAGATGTTTGCGCAAGCCTTATTTATCTAACTAATTGCAGAAAAAAACGATATCTCCCCTGCCAGCTTCCCAGCAAAAAAGATACCGATTTAATTTTATGCATTCTTTCCTTCAATTATAGGTGTTTCTTCTTTTTTCTCTTTGGATAAAAACCAGCCCGCTAATGCGATTCCAACAAGAACAACATAGAATGTGATTTTCCATGCAGGAGACTTAGCGAATCCTTCTGACAAGATTGCGAGCTCCGGGTGTGACAGCGTGTAGACGGAGAGCTTCACACCAACCCATCCAACAATCGCGAATGCGGCAATTTCAAGACCAGGTCTTTTATGAAGCAAGTCAACAAAGAAGTTGGCCGCAAACCGCATAATCACAAGTCCAATGATTCCTCCAGCAAAAATGACGAGAAACTTTCCGCCATCCAAGCCGCCAATTTGAGGAAGACTTGTATTTGGAAGTGTAACAGCAAGCGCTACAGCTGCAAGAATCGAATCAACCGCAAACGCAATATCCGCAAGCTCAATTTTAAGCACCGTTGGCCAGAATCCTGACTTTTTCTTTTCATCCTGCTTATCTTCTTCTTTTTTCTTAAACACTAGCTTTCTTAAAATATGGTTTGCTGCAATGAACAACAAGTAGAGAGCACCGATTGCCTGAACCTGCCATACATCTACGAGATAAGAAATCGCAAACAGGGAGCCAAAGCGGAAAACAAACGCGCCGGCCAGACCGTAAAATAAGGCTTTCTTTCTCTGCTCTTCAGGAAGATGCTTCACCATGATGGCCAGTACAAGAGCATTATCTGCTGCGAGCAGCCCTTCGATTGCAATTAACAGGAGCAGTACCCATCCATATTCCATTAACATCGTCATTTCCATCTAATTACTCCCCCTTTACCGTAATAAAATCCTGATCTTTGCTGATCACACCTTCATTAAACACAAGTCTTGTATTAAAGTAATACGACCTCTCCTCTGTTGAAGCCGCTAAATCCTCAGGCAATCGAAATCTAAAATCAATCCTGTTCTGCTCCTCTGACTGAATCTGTTTAGAAGTTAAAATATTGGCTGTTTCAATGACCTTTTCTGATCCTGATGACTGATCAGCCATAACTAAATCACAATCAATGCGTTTCAGCTGCTGCTCAATGAGACCGCCTTTGATTAAGAAATAACCCTTGATGCATTCTCCTGGCTCAAACTCTTCCTTAGGCAAAATTAGATCAATCTGCGCTGAACCGATTCCTAAAATCGACATATATTTTCTGAGTATCATGATACATTCCTCCTGTTATGAATTTTCTTTTGAATATTTATCATCTATGCGTTTTTCAATTTTTTCGAGCTGGCGTTTATCTTTCAGCAGCTCCTCTTTGTTTTCTCTAATAAG
The DNA here is from genome assembly GCF_004358755.1 of Peribacillus frigoritolerans. Lineage (GTDB taxonomy): Bacteria > Bacillota > Bacilli > Bacillales > Bacillaceae > Bacillus_P. The sequence continues at coordinate 698,139 of NZ_SMZY01000002.1, forward strand.
CTTTTCAATTGAACCTCTGACTTTTTTCATTTTTCATCTCACCTTTCAGGACATTTTTCGAATAAAAAAACCTCTGCCTGTGATCTGGCAAAGGTTTTTTATCTGAAAAAAATATAAAGACCTTTACCATTATAGGTAAAGGTCTTGCTAACAACGTAATGGTTGCCAATAGGGCCGGAAGCAACGAATGCTTCGAAATGACGACTCTATTGTAAAAGCTACTCCCCTTTAGGAGAAACTATTCGATTTGTATACTCTTATCATAAAGGCAATCCTACTCTGTGTCAACACAAAATCATAATAATTTTGAAAATCAGGCCAAGATCACACATTCATAAAAGCAGGCGGATACTTCACAACTCCAGCTGCTTCATCAAGTGCACCTGACTTTAACTCAATCAGCATAAACACCTCATCGGGAACCGTAAACGGCGGTTTAATGCCCTTCGTGCTTGCAGGAACAAATCCAAACTTGGGATAAAACTCAGGATGTCCAAGGACAATGACTGAATCATAGCCGTGTTCTCTGCAGCGTTTCAGGCCCTCGCGAACAAGCTGTGATCCAATTCCCTCTTTCTGAAATTCCGGCTTAACCGCCATAGGCGCAAGAGCCAGTGAAGGAACCTCACTGCCGTTTTCCGTTTCGATTGTTATTTTAGTGAACAAAATATGCCCGACAATTTCTTCGTTTTCGGCAACTAGAGAAAGTTCTGGCACAAAGGACGGAGATTTTCTGATTGTATGAATTAAATTTGCCTCATTTTCCTGACCGAATGCTGCATCATTTACTTTCTTTATGGCTGAGATATCTGAAGGGGCTTCTTGTCTGATTTTTATCATGTATTTATTCCTTTCGCTGGGTGACTTCAGTAAGAACAGTTTACCTCAACTGGCCATAAAATTTCTATCATTTAAATATAGGAATGTACGGTCCCGGAAAAACATAAAGTGAAAGTAAAAAGGAGTGAAGAAATGCTTATTAAATTGAGTGTAGCAGGAGCATCAGGCGCATTTATTTTTCTTGCTGTCAATCTGGTCGGGACATTGAAAAAAGGGATGGTCACACTTGATGAAACAAACAAGACACTTGCTGAGGTCAGAAACGCGGTTAACGGCCTGACAGAAGAAGCAGAACAGCTGATACATACAGCTAATCAGATTACCGTTGACTTAAAAGGAAAAATCAAAACGGTCGATCCGCTGCTTGAATCCGCACAGGATGTGGGAGAAATGATTCACAATGTCACAAGCTCGATTAAACAGGTAGGTGCCGTCTTCGGCGGAAAACGCCCGCCGCGCACCGAAATTTCAGTAAATGAACCTCCAGTCCGGATCAAAGGGCCTGTTCATATTAATGTTAAGTAAAAAAAGAGCGATTTGCTGCCCGCAAATCGTTCTTTTTGCATTTACTTTCCATTTGGATGGATTTACTGCCCCATTTGCGTCCAATACTTTCCACTATGCCTGGAATACTTTCTTTTTTGTAAGAAATACTGTCTTTTTTCCAAAAACCCGCCATTTAAAATCAACAAAAATTTACAATCCTCAGGTTTCACTTCAGGTAAATTATGGTATGATATCTAAGTCATTACATACATAGCTTTAATATCAGGGAGGTCATAAATATGCAAAAGTACAGAAGAAGAAATACGCCTGCATTCACCTTTTTAGCCTATTTCACTTTTTTTGCAGGTGTCGCATTATTTTGTATCGGTCTTTACAACGCAGACAATCTGCAGCTAAATGAAAAAGGTTACTACATTGCGGTTATGATGCTGGTTGCAGTCGGAGCCATTCTTACTCAGAAAGTAACAAGAGATAACGCCGAAGATGACGAATTGATTGCTGAGCAGGAACGTAAGCAAAATATCGGAAAATCGATGGATTAATAGACTCGTAAATTGGAAGGTACAGGTGTGTGCCTTCTTTTTTATACCATGGTGAAAATACGTTCTTCCGCTCCTGCTAAATAATCTTATTTTGTTTAAAATCAGAAATTTGTTCTTTACTATACCCTATTTGCTGCAGGACTTCGTCCGTATGTTCTCCATATAATGGAGGGTATTTATTCATAGTTACCGGAGTTTTAGATAGTTTTAGAGGAGATCCTGTTAATTTAAGATCTTCAATGAGAGGATGTCTCATGTTTACCACCATCTCCCTGGCTTTCATTTGAGGATCTTCAAACATTTCCTTTACTGAATTGATTGGACCGTTTGGTATTCCGCTGCTATCAAACAGCTCATTCCATTCTTTTCTGGTTTTCCTTTTTATAATATCCTCACAAATCTTGATTAAATGATCCTTATTTTGAATTCTTGCTTCATTCGTACGAAACTCTTTCCTATCTGCTAAATCTGGCACTCCCAATTGATTTGTAAACCTCCGAAATTGATCATCGTTTCCAACTGCAACGACGAAATCCCCATCCAACGCTGTGAATACTTGATAAGGGACAATGTTTGGGTGCTGATTTCCAAGCCTGACAGGTTCAATCCCGCTGCATAAAAAATTACTGGCCACATTGATTAATGAAGCAACTTGACAGTCCATTAATGAAATATCAATTTCCTGACCCTCTCCTGTTCTTTCCCGGTGATACAAAGCTGTCATAATTCCAATGCATGTGTATAAACCTGTTAAAACATCTGCAATCGCAACCCCGACTTTCACCGGTTTTCCTTCTGATTCACCTGTGATGCTCATTATTCCGCTCATTGCCTGAATGATATAATCATAGCCAGGCAAATCTTTATACGGTCCATTTAATCCAAAGCCTGTAATCGAAGCCATGATGAGTGATGAATTACTCTTTTTTAATTGTTCGTAGCCTAAATCCATTTTTTCTAATGTCCCTGTTTTAAAATTTTGAACCACAACATCTCCTGAAGAGACAAGCTGATGAAAAATTTCTTTGCCTTTTTCTGATTTAAGATTAAGAGTGATGCTTTTTTTATTTCTGTTCGCGCATAAATAATAAGCACTTTCCCCATTAATAAACGGCGGCCCCCAAGCTCTTGTCTCATCACCCGATTCGTGATGCTCTATCTTAATAATCTCTGCCCCTAAATCTCCAAGAACCATGGTGCAAAAAGGGCCGGCTAACACACGGGATAAATCAATGATTTTTACTCCTTCTAATGCTCTTCCCATTTTATCTGCCTCTTTTCTTTGGATTTATACATAAAAAAGAGCCAGTAAAACAAACAATGTCCAAACATTGCCGTTTCACTGGCTCTTAACTCAAGGCTCGTCTTCCCGCAAAAGAAGATCAAATGAATAAGGTGCCATTTTAATTTAGTATTCAAGCTATTCATTATTCCGGCTATGCAGCAAGGTTTTTGCTGTCATCGGATTGGTACCGTCATTATATCTGATTGTTCTGAATTTATCAATCTAATATTTATTTATAAGTTACAACTCCTCTTACAAAATACTGTCGGTATATAGGTAAAAGAAACATTATTAATTCCAGCTTAAATGATTGGAAGAACAGAAAAATGAAAGATATAATAGAAACCATAATCATCCATAAGGAGGCTGTTCAATGAGGATATTACTAATAGGTGCAAGCGGAACAATCGGAAATGCGATTGTAAAAGAATTTGGTACAGATCATGAAATCATTCGTGCAGGCCGTAACGGCGCAGATGTGGAAGTAGATTTCACTTCTCCGGAAAGCATAAAAAAGATGTATGAAGCTGTGGGCAAAGTAGACGCAGTTGTCAGCGCTGCCGGAAGAGCACAATTTGCCCCCCTTGAAGAGCTTACGCCTGAATTAAATGAAACAGGAATCATGAGCAAACTAAAAGGGCAGGTCAACCTCGTCTTACTCGGCATCCCTTTTGTAAATGACGGAGGCAGCTTTACTCTCACCAGCGGAGTCATGATGGATGATCCGATTCTTAAAGGAGCTTCCGCAGCCATGGCGAACGGGGGAATTCAGTCGTTTGTCAGAGCATCTTCCATCGAAATGCCGCGAGGAATCAGAATCAATAACGTAAGTCCCAATGTCCTGATTGAATCCATGGATAAGTATGCTGAATTTTTTCAGGGCTTTAAACCGGTTGCTGCAGCGGATGCAGCACTTGCTTATAAAAAGAGTGTCCTTGGTGCTCAAACGGGGCAAACGTATAAAGTGTATTAAGAAAAGAGCAAGCGCCTGTTTAGCGCAGTCATGACAGCTAAGGATCCGACAGAAAAGGCGCTTATTGCCAATACTTGCGGATCCGTTCTGGCCGAGGAGCTTGAGCGATTCCGCTCGCCATCGAAGCGCAAAATATTATACTTTTTTCTCTTTTTAAAAGGAAAACGGCAGCTCACAGGCTGCCGTTTTTGTTAAAAGTTTGAGATGCCGCTCCATTCCTGAAAGCGGTACAAGAAGCGAAGTCCGAGCGAATCATCTGCAAAGATCTCATAATCTTCTGTATAAATACCTGACTCGTTAGACAGCTGCACTTTCGTTAAGGTTTACATCTGCTCCCGACATATTTTAATAGGTGTTTATGGGGGCAACTATAATGTGTTTCCATTGGGATGGGTTAGAAATATCAATCTGAGAATGGGCATCAGTCATACATTTTATGAATAAATTTTTGGAAAAATAACGAATAACGAATTTGACCCACACACAAAGTGGCCTTTGGATAAGCAAGTCATAGTTATCAAATATTTAATAGTCGTGAGGACGACTGGATAAAAGTCGTCTTAAAACCGTTATCCTATTTTCTTATTAGTTTATATGGATGAATTGAAAGTTTGCATAATTGCGAACCCTAAGCGAAAGGTTGAATGGACTCTCACATTGTGTATAGAATTCTTTTTGTCTGTTATTATTAGATTATTGGATAATTAAGCTCGTAATTTGGGTAGCAATAGTAAGGTGGTCTAAGTCCTATTTTAGACATTGGCCAGGAATCCTCCATATAGACCATCTTTACTTTTTCATTTGAATGGTTTACTAGCAATAGCTTTACTTCTGGATTAAATTCATACCTCAAAATGGTAATCCCCTTCCATTAGGAATGTGTGGATTCTCCCCCATCAACATGAAGAACTTGACCAGTAACAAAACGAGAATCATCAGAAGCAAGATAGACAAAGGTTGGTGCGAGTTCAAATGGATGGGCAACTCGTTCCATTGGATTAAATGCTCCATATACAGCGACTTGGTCTGACGAGAAACTTGCTGAAATAAGCGGGGTCCAAATACGGCCGGGGGCGACGGCATTGACTCGGATCCCTTGTTTCACGACATTTTTAGCCAAGGCACGTGTCCAGCCAACTATTGCTCCTTTTGTGGCCGTATAATCAATCATTTGCTGCTCACCTACATACGTCACCACTGAAGTAGTGCCAATGATTGAGCTGCCTGGTTTTAAATGAGGAAGCGCTGCTCTTGTTGTGTAAAAATGAGAGTATATATTAACTTTGAAGGTGTTATCGAATTGCTCATCTGTAATGTCAAGCAGACTTAGTTGTTGGAATTGGATACCAACGTGGTTACAAAGAATATCGAGACGTCCAAACGTATTTACTGTTTGTGCTACAATGGAGATACACTGTTGTTTGTCTCGCAAGTCACCAGGCATTAGTAAACAACGTTGTCCGAGTTGTTCAATCCTCGTTTTAGTCCTATTTGCATCCTCATGTTCATCTAAGTATGAAATAGCAACATCTGCGCCTTCTTTAGCAAACGCGATTGCTGCTGCTGCACCAATACCACTGTCACCCCCTGTAATAAGAGCTACTTTTCCTGTTAACTTTCCACTCCCTTTATAGTTCGGGTTTTCGATAATTGGAAGGGGCACCATAAATTTTTCCTCTCCGGGATGGCGCAGCTGGCGCTGTTCAGGTAAACTTATCGGGATTTCTTCGTAACGTGTGATTTTCCCATAGTTAGGGTACATGGGATAAGGTTGAGTTTTCATGTTCGCTTTAAACATTTGTTGCATTTGCTTTATTTGATCTAATTGACGACTTTGATCCTTTTGATCCATGGAAACCTCCTATAGAAATAATTTTCTACTATAGAATGTTTATGTTGTTCACTACAATTAAAGTATAAAATGTGTGAAAAAAGCCTTTCTTATAAAAAAAACACCATTTTAACTATAAAATGGTGTGCGAGTTTCTCTGCAAATTCAATTGCATTTTTCATGTCAAATTGAAATCTCCTCCAAAACGGAACCCGTTACTTGTTTCAATTCGGTTTTAGTTATTATTTATTTTACGGCTGCGATTTCAGAAGGCTCTGATTCCTGCCCATAAGCATCAATTGCGGTTACATAATACGTGTGATCAGCGGCGTTTTCATCGGTAAAGCTTTTTCTTTCATGGGCTGAGACGCTTCCCGCCTTTTCGAAGTTGCCCCCATTTTTGTCACCTCTGTAAATTCTGTACCCCACGATGTTTTCACTTCTTACAGCGTGCCATGTTACAAACGTGCCGTTTATCTCTACACTTTCAGGTGAAGCGGGCGGTGCTTCCTTTTTGATTTCCTTGTCTTTTTTCAGTTCAGCATACACGACGAGTCTTTCTTCATGTGTACCAGCTGATCGGTTGAATGTGCCTGAGCATGTAATCAGGTTTAGATGTTGTCCTTCTGAGGTCTGAAAGATTTCATCGATAGGAGCTGATCCCCGGGGATAGCTTTCTTGTTTTTTCACAAGAAAAGTCAAGGCCTTTCCTGATTTATCTGTCACAATAATTTCATCACCTTGCTTTAAGTCTTTTAAATGAAAGAAGATGGCAGGTCCTGTTTTGCTGTCCACGTGTCCGGCAAGAACAGAGCTGCCTCTGCTTCCTGGTTTTACCCCCGGTTCAAACCAGCCTACATCCTTGATTTTCTGAGGGACTCCCATCTGTCCGTTTTCTAAAATACCTACCTGTTCAATGTTCGCTTCTACTTTTATTGAAGGGATCTCTACTTTAACAGGCGTTATGCCTTTCATTTGAGCCGATTGTCTTGCTTGTGCTTCTGTCAGCTTTTTAACTTCGGATTTTAATAGAGTAAACTCATTGGATAATGGGCTTTCTGCGTTTTCAGATTCAGCTGTTACATTCTCCGTCTGAACTTCCGTTTGCTCTGCTGTTTTTTGGGACTGTTTTTGGGAGGATTGCTGATTTGGAAAAATACCATAATTGTAGCCTGCGAGGATAAAACAGATAAGACTGCTGATAGAAAGAATCATAATTTTTTTCATGGGACCGCTGCACCTCTTTTAATTGAAGAAGAAGAGAGGTCTCCCTCTCTTCATCCATTTATTTATTGTTGATTAGCTGATTTTCTGCGGAACCAGAACAATGCTGTAAGAGCAAGGAGTGATCCAAGACCTGCAAATGTCATAGCAGAAGCAGATGATGCTTCGCTTGCTCCGCCCATTCCTGTTTTCGGCATATCTTCAGGCATTTCTGAAGCTGCAAATTTGTCGGGCATTTGCGTTACAATTGCATTTCCCAATGTTTGGCCTACACCAAACATGAATTTGTATCCTTCGCGGAATGATTGGTAAGAAGCATCGTAGTCTCCAGCAACGTACTGGTCAAATGTTTGAGTGACAAGTGCTTCATGCGCTTTAACGGCACCTTCCGCATCCTTTGGCGGCAAGTTTTCAGCAGTAGCTGCACCAAGGAATGCACCAAAATCCATTGCAAACTGATCAAGCTTAGCTTTTGCTTCTTTTACTTTTGCTTCGTCACCTTCAAGAGTGGCTGCTACAATTTCAGCCTGTGCATTGATATGGTTGCCCTGCCATACTTTTTCAAACTGTGCTGCGCCTTCCTCTCCGTAGATAGAGCCGATTGCCGCTTTGAAGTCTGCCGTGTTTGCATCTTCAGACCAGCTGACGAAGTCGTAATCTTCTTTTTGGTCAAAACCTTTTTGCATGCCTGTAGCTGCTAATGCGAAATGTTCAGCTGCAAGACTGTTTAATGTTGAACGAAGATCTGCTGCAGGAGTATCTGATTTTGTGTTTTCAAATTTCTCAGGCATTTGCGTCGTGATGGCTCCTGCTAGTGCATCACTGATGACATACATATGCTTGTACCCTTCACGGAACGTTTCATTCGCTTCTTTATAGTCGCCTTCAACGTAGTTATCAAATACTTCAAGAACTTGTGCTTCGTGAACTTTTACCGCTTCTTCAGCTGCTTTTTTTGGAAGCTTGCCTTCAGTTGCTGTTCCTAAGAAAGCAGAGAATTCTTCTACAAATTCCGCAACTTCTTTTTCAGCTTCTGCACGTGCATTTTCATCTTTGTCTTTTGCTGCGTTTACTAGATCTGCGGTGTAATCATTGTGGCCTCTGAAGATTCTCTCAAATTCAGCAGCGCCTTCTTCTCCATATACCGAAGCAATTGCCGGCGTCATGTCAGCTGCGTTTTGATCAAGTGCTTTATTTGCGGCTTCTGCATCTTTTGCACCATCATACGATTTTGTCATGGCCGATACGGCTAAAACGAAGTGTTCAGATAAGAGATAGTCTAAATCTGCTCTAAGTTGAGCGGCCGGTGTATTAACTGTCGGCTTCATTTCTTCTGCCTTGGCTGTTCCAAAAGCTGGGACGAGTAATGATAAGCTAAGTGCTGGTACTAATAACTTCTTGATTTTCATGATTCCACTCTCCTTCATTTTTTGAGTTCTTTTTGAACTTCTTGTTAAGGATAACGAGTGGGTTTTTGATATGGATCACTTTTTTGTTTATTTTCTTTTTTTGCTATAAAATGACTTGAGAGATTATGAAGTTGTGATTAAAAACTGCGGGGGACTCACTATGAATGAACCGACGATTTTGATAATAGACGATGAAGAACCTATGAGGTCATTGATTAAGACCTTTTTACACAAAGATGGTTATAACGTATCTGAAGCTTCTAATGGCCCGGAAGCTCTCGAACTGATTTCAAAAAAAGAACCTGATCTTATCCTTGTAGATGTGATGATGCCCTTTATGGATGGATTTGCTTTTGCGGAAGAGTTAAAGAAATCTTATCAAATCCCGCTTATTTTTTTATCTGCTAAAGGAGAGGAATGGGATAAAATTCATGGTCTTAAGCTTGGCGGAGACGATTACATTGTCAAGCCATTCCATCCAGGAGAGCTTCTCGCGCGAATTGAATCCGTTTTAAGAAGAGCCAACTATCAAACCAGGCAAAGTGCAGAACTATCAATCGGCCCGCTCGTTTTGGATTCCATGGCCTACCGTGCATATATCCATGGCAAGCCGATGTCCTTAACCCTTAAAGAATTTGACATGCTGTCCCTGCTCGCTAAAAATAAAGGAACCGTTTTTTCGCGCGATCAGCTGCTTCAGGCTGTGTGGGGAGACGATTACAAAGGCACCGGCAGAACAGTCGATACCCATATCAAAACCCTGCGGCTGAAATTAAAGGACGAGGCAAAACTGATTCAGACTGTATGGAGTGTGGGGTATAAGTTTGAAGTGTAGAAGTGAAGGTTTAAGAAGGCAGTGCATATTGAGGTTGAGGAGTATGACACCTTAAATCTATCCTTGTTTTGAGGTTGTCCAGAAAGTCTGTTTTCGCATAATTGTTGTTTTCGATTAGAAATAGTGTCCGTTCCTTCCGCTCCACTTAAGATTTTTAACATGCAGTCAGTCTATAAACAACTAAGTTTACGAAAAGAACCTACAGAAAAAAGCAGGCAGGAAATAGCATTCGTTTTCCCTGCCTGCTTCATTTTAGAGAATTATTGGACAATCCCATAATTCCCTTTCTCTTTACTGCAGTTCTTCACTAATTTAGTTTTCAAAAATAAACGGGTGCAAATTACTTTGTAATTTGCACCCGTTTTCTTCTATATAATACTTTTTCTATTAACCTAAATCCACATTATGATAAACCTGCTGAACATCTTCTAAATCTTCAAGGGCATCAATCATTTTTTCGAATTGTGCCTGTGCATCTTCAGGAAGCTCCATGTCATTTTGTGCAAGCATTGTCAGCTCTGCAACTGAAAATTCGGTAATGCCGGCATCTTTAAATGCTTTTTGTACGGCATGGAACTGATCAGGTTCTGCGTAAACAATGACTGAATCCTCTTCTTCCATAATATCGCGCACATCAAGGTCTGCTTCCATTAACAGCTCAAGCACATCATCCGCTGTTTTGCCTTCGATGCCGATAACAGCAGTTGCATCAAACATATAGGCAACTGATCCGTTCACTCCCATGTTGCCTCCGTTTTTGCCAAAAGCTGCACGAACATCTGAAGCTGTTCGGTTTACGTTGTTAGTCAAGGCATCAACGATGACCATTGATCCATTTGGTCCAAATCCTTCGTAACGAAGTTCGTCATAGCTTTCTTCTGAACCGCCCTTTGCTTTTTCAATCGCGCGGTCGATAATCGCTTTTGGAACACTGTATGTTTTTGCACGCTCAAGGACTACTTTCAATGCCTGATTTGATTCTGGATCCGGCTCGCCCTGCTTTGCTGCTACATAAATCTCGCGTCCGAACTTAGCATAAATCCGGCTGGTGTTAGCATCTTTTGACGCTTTTTTCTCTTTAATATTATTCCACTTGCGACCCATATTCTTTCACTCTCTTTCCATTCATATAAAAGGCAGTTTAAATGCCTATAAAAAGTTGGCTGCACAATTAAATCTAGTTATTTTCTTCATTCAATCTATTATATCAAATTCATCCGATTTTTCACGAGTTACTTGCTGAAAAAAGAATAGCCGCTGCGATGCGGGTCCTCTGCCAATACATTCTCTTGTTTATCCATTTAATAGACCGGGTATCTCTTACCTATGGAGGCGATACAAATGAAACCAAAATTCAAAGTATTCCACGATGACGAACAATTAAGCAAATCGATTGATACGCTAAGACATGATGGAATCAGAGATGACGACATCTATATTCTGTCACATGACAATGACCATGTGAGACGTGACCGCAAAGAAACAGATGCTAACAAAATTGGCGTAGGCGTAACCGGAGTAGGAACTGCCATAAAAAATGTGTTCCGCAGCAAAGGCGATAAACTCCGCGTAAAAATGGAAGAAATCGGCTTTGATAAAGAAATGGCTGAAAAGCTTGAAGAAGAATTGGATAAAGGAAAGACACTTCTCGTTGTAAGGAATCAGGACGAAGTGACGTTTTGATTTATCTTCTTAATATGCTGAATCGTTTTAAAATGCTCTAGCAAAAATTTTGCTAGAGCATTTTGTTTGTTAATGTTTAAGAAGATTTTAAAAACCCTTCTGATTCTAACTCTGTAATCAAATGGTCATAAACACATAATATCCCCTTTACTTTAGCTTAATAACATTTTAGTAAAGTGAAGTAGTCACAACACTAAGGGAGGAAATGATGAAAAAACCACTTTTTCAATCTCAGAAAAAAGACATAATAAGGATTTCTCAACTAACTTTCACAGCATTATTTTTACTTTCAACTCCATCTCTTATCGATGCTTACTATCCACAAACGAAGACTGTGAAAGCAGAAACTCAATCCCCATTTACCAAGTATGAAACAAAAGAATCACATAAATTACAGGACGGGGCAACCTTTTCTAAACTTGTTTACGGAAAAGCAAATCAGGAAGATGCTTTTATGGTAGATTTGGATTTCTTTTCTTCAAACAATAAAGCAGTAAAACTCAAAGAAAAGTTGGCTTCAGAGGGCTATGATTCATTTATCCACACAATTAATGAAAGAGCACAAGACGATCAGAAACAAGAACCGCTTGGATATCTAGTGAGAATCGGTCCATACCAAGCAGAATCTCAAGCAAAGATATTAAAAGAGGAACTGGCGTCAAAAGGTTACAGCGATTCTAAGGTTGTTTTTACTGGAGAAGACCGAGATGCGACCACAGGACCATGGGTTGTCCGTGTTCTTGAGATAAACCCAAAAACGTTTAAAGGCCATATATCGCCTGTTTTAGCGAATGACCAAGTCCCTGGTAAAGAAAAACTGACTAGTATGTCAAAGAGGCTGAATGCATTAGGCGGCATTAACGGCGGATATTTTGTTATGGGACCTAAAGATGGAACTGAAGGTGACCTAGCAGGTATTTCTATGGTAGATGGCAAGCTGATCAGTGAGGCTGTAAATGGAAGAACAAGCCTCATTTTAAACGATAAAAATCAAGGCTCCATATCTACAGTAAATACAAAACTCAGCATTCAAACATCTAAGGGTGACAAAATGGAAATAGATGGCCTAAACCGGGTACCTGGACTTATTCGGGGATGCGGCGGTGCAGGTGATAAAGAGACCAATCAAGCAAAACACGACTATACGTGTACAGATTCAAGCGAATTGATTCAGTATTCTTCACACTTTGGACCAAATACTCCTTCTGGTGAAGGTGCTGAAGCCGTCATTAACAGCAAAGGGATCGTGACAGAAATAAGAGAAGTACGCGGAGGCAAAATTCCTGAAGGCAGTACCGTTTTATCAGGAACGGCGGAAAATGCACAGTGGATTCAAGCTCATCTGGTAGATGGAGAAAAGGTGAACATTAAGAAAAAGATAGTTACAGAAGAAGGCGCTATTTCTTCAAGAGAAGAAATTGGAATCATCAATGGCGGGCCAAGGCTTTTACAAGATAAAAAGATAGACATTCCTGCAACTGCAGAAGGATTTCACCAGCCTGATAACCCAGAGTTCTTTTATCAGTTTGGAGAGAGACGTCATCCACGGACCGCTGCTGGAATTAAAGCTGATGGTACGATTCTTTTAGTAACTATTGATGGAAGAAAACCAGGTTATAGCGTTGGAGCTAACTTTAAAGAAAGTGCACAAATTCTAAAATCTTTAGGTGCGGTAAACGCCCTGAATCTTGACGGCGGCGGCTCCACAACCATGACCGTTAATCAGAAGCTGGTAAATACACCTTCTGATGCTTCTGGTGAACGTCCAGTCGGTGATGGCATCTTACTGTTGCCTCGATAACTTCTATTCAGGGGATGGATGTTAAATTTGCAGAAACACCAGAGTCCACAACGAAAAGAATATTACAGGATTAAAAACATCCCAATCTCTCAATGGAATAAATGAGAGATTGGGATTTATTTTATTCACCAATTGCGACCGATTGAATCTTATATTTATTAATAATAACCTAACTAATTGAATGTTCTTTCACTACTTTTTTTCCGGCTTCAATTAATACTTTGTTTCTGCCTAAAAAGATAGCAAGGATTAAAATGAGTAACCCTGTTCCAATAAGAAGCCATTCGATTTTTATTATATCTGCGAGTGGACCGAAAATGAGCATCCCAACCGGCATCATCGACGTCGATATCATCCCAAAAACACCAAAAATTCTCCCTAGATAATTTTCATCTACTCTCTCCTGTAATAAAACCATAGTTGGCGTATTAAAAATTGGAATTGCAACTCCAAATACAGCCATACAAATTAAATAAATCCAAAAGACAGGAACAATCCCGAGAGCAAACGTACAGGCTCCCATTAAAAGACTTGCAAATGTCATCGTATAAACTTTGTTTTGAAAACCTCCCCATGAAGCAATAATTCCTCCACCCGCCATCATCCCAATTGAAAAAGCGATTTCGATGGCTGTTAACCTCCAAACACCGTCGCCGAAACTGCGAGTGACTTGCAATGGAGTTAAAAATGCAGCAGGTGCCATTAAGACAAAGAAAAACGCGAAAAACAGAAAGAATTTCTTAAGAAAATCGTGATTATTTATATACGTTAATCCTTTTTTAAAATCATCGAAATAGCTCGTAGTTTGTTTTTCGGATGCTTTCTCATGCACCGGAATATTAAAAAACGCAAGTAACGTCAGAATGGCAATAGCTGCAGTGATGACATCAATCATAAAAATCATTTCGATCGAAGCCATTGTTAACAGAGCTGCACTAACGATTGGAGACACAAACATAATAATTGCTTGAAGACTTCCGTTTGTTCCGTTCACTTTCGTCAGCTTATCCTTTGGAACGATTTGAGGTAAAATGGCTCCGACTGCCGGGGTTTGAATGCCTGTCCCGATTGCACGAACTGCAGCCATAACAAAGAGCAGCCAAATCGCATCATATCCCATAAAAAATACAATTGCGAGGATAAGTGTTGAAATCGCAATCAGTCCATCTGATAAAATAATCAGCATTTTCCGATTGTAGCGGTCCGCCCATACACCCGCAATGGGAGATAAAATAAAAGTAGGTATGAATCCGCAAATGATAAACAGCGTCATCATTAGACCTGATTCCGTTGTAAGTGTGATATACCACATAATCGCATATTGAACCAAGGACGAACCAAAAAGTGAGATCGTCTGACTACTTAAAAAGAGAATAATATTTTTTTTCCAATCTTTCATTAAATGTTCATTTGCTGAGTTCACCTTAATCACGACCTTCTCTATTCTTGCTTATATTTTTTTCATAAAGAAAGGGCACAATAATAACTTCTTATCGCCCCCATTAGCTTATCAATTTCACCTGTAAATTTCCAGTTTCTAGTAGTACTTTTTTCTTTGAAAATAACTCGATTAGCAGGGCAAGCCGTCCTCCATCAAGAAAACGGCTTGACCTTTAACCTATTCAGTTCGAAATCCTCTTAAATGGCCACCAATTCCCCTGCCCAAAACTCTTTACCATTACTGGAATAAACAGCGGCAGAATCACTATTGCATATAAGAACAATCCTATTAATATAATTGATGCAATCTGCAGCAATGACAGCATTCCCGACGGCATCATCGCCGCAAAGGTTCCGCCAAGAATAACTGCAGCTGAAATTATGACCGTTCCCATTTTCTTCATAGCCATCAGCATTGCTTCTCCTACTGAGAGGTCGCGGTATTCATTAAATCTATCCATAAGGAAGATGCTGTAATCAACTCCAAGAGCGACTAAAATGACAAATCCAAAGAATGGCACTGCCCAGCTGATACCCGCATACTGCAGAATGTCTACAAAGATTACTTCGTTAATAGCCATAGATGTAAAATAAGCCAAGACTAAAGATCCGATAATGTAGATTGGCATAATAATAGACCGGAACATGAAGATAAGAATAATTGAGATTCCGACAAGCATCAGGACAACCGTTCTGGAATAGTCCTGTGCCGAAACGGTGCTTAAGTCTGCATTCGTGCTGGTAATTCCGCCGACTGCGACTACTGCGTTTTCAAGTTTCGTATCTTTCACAGCTCTTTTTACTGCCTCTTTCATTTCAGGCACTTGTTCCATTGCTTCGTTTGAATAAGGACTTGCCTCCATGACAACATCAAGAGTCATTGTTTTACGGTCCTCTGACATGTAGGCATCAATCGCCTGTTCAAATTCTTTGCTCTCTAACACTTCCTGAGGCAAGTAAAAACCATTTGTATCCGATGTCTTTGATAAGCCTGAAAGGTAATCCTGGGCAGAACCAAGTCCGTCTGATACTTGATTCAGACCGTCCGCACTCTGATTCAGACCATCTGTCAGCTCTCCTAATTGACCTCCAAGATCTCCAAATCCGTCAAGCAGCTGCTTTTGCCCGGAGTTGATTCCGATAAGTCCATCCGTAAACTTCGGTATGTTATCTATGATTTGACCTTGACCATCAGCGAGCTGATCCAGTCCTGATAGCTGCTGATCGATGCCTTTTATGAGTGCATCAAGTCCTCCAGCTACGCCCTGCTGCCCTGTATTTGCTTCAGCAAAGCTTGCGTTTGCCTGGCTCATGCCCGCGGATAATTGAGTTAAACCGGAGTTCAGCTCTGTTAATCCTGCTGAAAGCTTAGGCAGCTCCTGCTGGGCAGCGCCAACTGTTCCCTTTATTTTTTGATACTGAGCTTCATTTTCGATACCTGCGTATTTCGTTTCAATATAGGCAAAATCCTGCTGCTGGATTTGAGCCATAGCTTCATTTAAAGCCGCGAGGCCGTTTTGAACCTGTGTATATTGAGAACTCAAGGTTTTTAAATTCCCTTCAATATCTTCGTACCCTTCCAAAAGTTCCTTATAGCCTGCAAGCAATTCCTCACTGCCAGCTTTAGCCTGCTCCAACCCTTTCTTAATTTCTCCTGATCCTGCTGACCCCTGACGAATTCCATTTTCGATTTTTGCTAAATTCGCCTGAACTTCAGTCAGTCCAGATTGAAGCTCAGAAGTACCGGAAATTAAGCCGTTTATGCCTTCTGCTGCATCATTCAGCTCCGGCTCAGACTTAGAAAGCTCGCTGCCTGCTTCATTAAGACCTTTGCTGATCTCATCGAGTCCTTCTTTCCCATCTCCAATTCCCTCTCCAAGGCTTTCCGCCTGTTTGGCAACAAAGAAATCTTCGATCGGTTCTCCTGCTGGACGGGTAACCGAGCGGACGTTATCGACCAGGTCCACTTTTTCGAGCTCCTGGCTGATTTTTTCTGCAAGTGCCGCATATTCTGCAGAATCCATTTTTTCATCATTTTTCATGACAATCTGAGTCGGCATCGATTCCCCCGGACCAAAGCTGTCTGCGATCGCATTGAATGCTTTAATTGACTCTACATCTCCGCTGACCTCTTCTAGTGAATCAAAAGATAATTCTCCGTCATAGACTGCCAGAAATGGCACGCATATCACAGCTACTATCAAAAGCGACAGAAAAGGACGTGCAAGCGAAAACCTTCCCAATACTGCCCAAAGCTTGCTTTCCCCGTGCTCTGCTTTGCTTTTGGACGGCCAGAAAATCTTCCCCCCTAAAACCGCCATGAAGAAAGGAACAATCGTAAACAAAGCCACTAGCAAAATAGCAACCCCAACAGCAACCGCTGAAGCAGATTGATAGAGTTTAAACTGTGAAAAACCGATTGCCGCAAAACCGATCATCACGGCAACACCGCTGAAAAACACGGTGCGCCCTGCATTTCGGTAAGTTGCCACAATGGCTTCCGGCACGGTTTCATATGCAGATAATTCTTCTTTAAACCTGCTTAAAATTAAAATACAGTAATCCGTTCCAATTCCAAACAGGACCGCAACTAAAAAGATTTGAGTATAGTTTGAAATCGGAAAATGAAATGAATCAACTAAAAATGACACAATCGACTGCGAAGCCAAATAACTGAATCCAACTGCAAGCAGCGGAATAAGCGGCGCGACAATCGATCTGAATACAAGAAGCAGAACCCCTAAAATAAAGACAACTGTAATGCCTTCTGTCTTTTTCAGGCCCTCTTCTGAGCTTTTCATCAAATCTTCATTAATCATCCAGTTTCCCGTATAGTCGTGATCCACTTTCACATCTTTGATCGCACCATATAGGGCTTCTCTGACCTCGCTCGGCTCTCTGTCATTCCAGGCCACATTGACCGATGCCAAAATCGCTTTTCCATCCTTGGATACAAGCTGTTCTTTTAAATTTTCTTCGTTAAAATGCGTGAGAATTTCTGTAATTCCAAGTTTTTCTTCATTCTTCTCAAGCAGCCTGATCGCTTTTTCAGCTTCGGCAATTTCTGTTTTTGTCAGTTTTTTTTCACTGTAAAAAACAAGTGCCACGCTGCTTTCATCTCCGCCGCCTTCATCCTTCTGCACTTCCTCAAGGATTTCTGAAGCATAAGAGGACGAGTATCCTTCAGGAACATCAATCTGCCCTTTTTCCCTGACTAAGTCCGCCATGTTCGGGGCAGCAAACAATAACCCTGCCACAACAGCAATCCAGGCAATCAGAACAAGCCATTTGCTTTTAATAATTGTCTTCATAATTTTCCCCCAGTTATTCTTCTTTGCTTTCGATTAATACTTGGTTGAGCTTTTCATAGGTTTCTATAAATTGTTTAATTTCCATTGGATCGAACTTTTTAATTAAGGATTCCACAAGCTTATGAATTCGGTCTTCCGCTTTTTCATACATGTCATTCCCTTTATCAGTCAGTGTCAAATAAACGACGCGGCGGTCATTTTCATCACGAGTCCGCTCAATCAGTCCTTTTTCAAACATCCTTGTGATAATCGCGGTTATCGCGCTTTTTTTCACATTAAACACTTCTGCCAGCTCAGAAGATGTACATGAGTTTGCCTGATTGATATATCTGAGCATGTAGTGCTGGTCATTTGTCAGATCGCTCCCAATCTGCTCTTTGACCAGAGTCTCTGCAATGCTTGTAACAGAAAAAGAAACCGTTATGTACCGGTCGACCAGTTCTTTTATGTTTTCTCCTGACATCTCTTCACCCCATTTCAACGATTGTTCTATTGTTTAATTGTTCACTTGTTTAACTATTAACAGATTTAACTTTAGTAGCCGCTTTATAAAAAGTCAAGATATTGTGATTTTTGTTAACCTTAAAAAAAGGAGCTCTTTCCATGAGCTCCTTGACATTCCTGCTATTTTTTCAAATGATACGGTACGGTAGTGACAATGACATTTCTTTTATACAGCAAAAACGTTCTGATTAAAATACTAGACTGGTTATGAAGAATGTTGTGCCAGCTTTTCTTTGGTATAAATTGCGGGATTAAAACTGTCACTCTATAGTTTGATTCACTTGCTTTCTTCTCAACTGTATCAATAAATTTAGTCAATGGCTGAATGATGCTTCGGTAATAAGACTGCAGTGTTACAAGGCGAATTTCCGGCTGCCACTTGTTCCATTTATCTTCGAAGATTTTTTCATCGACTCGTTCAAATGAAACATAAACCGCAATAATTTGGTCTGCGGATAATGATTTTGCATAGTTTAAAGAATTCTCTACAACATGAGTCATTCCGGCTACCGGAACGATAATGACATTCCCTTCAATCGGCTTGATCGGCTCACATGTTGTGAGTCTCAGCTGATCTCCAACGGCCAAATAGTGTTTCTTAATTTGGTGAAACCCTAAAACGATAAGAGGCAAAAAGATCAGCACGGCCCATACCTGAGAGAACTTTGTAATGAAGAACATCATCATGACAAGAAAGCTGATAAGGGCGCCAGTTAAATTTATCGCAAGTTTAACAGGCCACCCCTTAGGCTTTTCACGCAGCCACTTCACAAGCATACCGGTCTGAGACAGGGTAAATGGAATAAACACGCCCACTGCATAAAGCGGGATGAGCTGTTCTGTCTGGCCTTGAAAAGCAATAATTAATAAAATGGACGTAATTCCGAGAGTGATGATCCCATTTGAATACCCTAATCGGTCGCCTCTCATTGTAAACATTCTTGCAATGTATTTATCCTTTGCGAGGTTGAATGCAAGCAAAGGAAAAGCAGAATATCCGGTGTTGGCAGCTAGAACAAGAATCATAGCTGTCGTTCCCTGGATAAAATAATACATAAAGTTTCTTCCAAACGTATCAGCTGCAATTTGGGAAACAACTGTTTCTTCGTGTTTTGGAGCGATCCCGAAGTAATAAGCTAAAAATACGATTCCCGAGAATAAAATAGCAAGCAATAATCCCATTGCCATCAGCGTTCTGACTGCGTTTTTAGGACCAGGATCCTTAAAATTCGGTATCGCATTTGAGATTGCTTCAACTCCAGTTAACGCAGAACTTCCTGAAGCGAATGCCCTCAACAGCAAAAACAAGCTAATGCCTGCAACTGGAGTCCCAATAGGCTCATGCAAATCCGGTGAAACATCCCCGGTTATGATTTTAAATATGCCTACCCCTATTAAAATAAATAGGGCCAAAACAAACAAATAGACTGGATAGGCTAAAATCGATGCTGATTCTGTGATTCCCCGTAAATTAAGAATGGTAATAAAAACAACAAGCAAGCAGGCAATTTCGACATTATAATCATGCAAGTCAGGAAAGGCAGAAGTAATCGCATCTGTTCCTGCCGAGACACTCACGGCAACTGTTAATATGTAGTCAACTAAGAGTGAGCCCCCTGCAATTAAACCTGCATTTTCGCCAAGGTTTTCTTTCGAGACCACATACGCCCCCCCGCCATGAGGATAAGCATAAATAATTTGCCGGTAAGATAAGATCAGAGCTGTCAGCAGAAAGAGTACCCCTACAGCAATTGGAATGGAATACCAAAATGCTGCAGCACTTATTGTTACCAAGACAAGCAGGATCTGCTCTGGCCCATACGCTACAGAAGATAATGCATCTGAAGATAGAATAGCCAGCGCTTTCTTTTTGTTTAATTTTTGCTCGCCTAACTCTGTCGACTTTAAGGGAGCACCAATGATTATTCTTTTAAGCATTGATAACATTTCTGCACCACCAAATTTTCTTTTAAAATGATCAGGAGGTAATGAAATTTTTTAAAAAAATAAAGAACATCAATATTAAAAACGCATGCTCACTAACTGCACATCCACTCTTCTAACGCTTACGGGATTAGCTGACGGATTCGGGACAAAAGAGTATCCCTACCTACATAAATAGGATTCACCCCTTTGCAAAAATTATTACAAAATCGGGTTCCCCGCTCCTCTCGGATTAAGCGAAAAATAAAAATCAAACCGCTTGTTATCATACTCCTAAATTACTGAGCTGTAATTAATTTTTTCACTTTTCTTGACTTTTTTAAATCAATCTGCTTTCGGCAATAAAATGTATGATATTGCCGCTTGGCGCGAACACTAATTTCAAACATTTGACAGGAGGATATTGATGAATAAAGATAACATTCCGCTATTATCTGATGAATTTTTAGAAGAAGTGGCAAAAGAGATCAATGATATATACGGTTTTGATAATGATCCAAATGAAGAAGCAGAAAGAGAGTTTCTTGCGGAAGAAAAAAATCTGAATGAAACGTAAGGTTACATGCAAATTATTTAAGTTACATGATACTTTTATAAAGGAGATTTTCCAATTGAAAAAACTTTTTATGACTGCTGGAATGCTGATTATGTCCTTAGTTCTCGTCATGTCGCCTATAAAAGCTGTTGCAAAAGAAATGACACAGGCACGCGAGGAATGCATCACAAAAGAAGCCCTTGCTTTAAAAGAAGACATGAGAAGGCTCTGGATCGATCATGCGATTTGGACAAAAAGCTATATTGTCAGCTCGATTAATGGACTTGAAAATCAAAAAGAACTGCTTGCAAGACTTTTGAAAAATCAGGATGACATCGGCAATGCCATTAAACCTTATTACGGGGAAGAAGCAGGAAACAAACTTGCGGAACTATTAAGAGATCACATTCTGATTGCAGGAAAATTAACGGCAGCTGCAAAAAGCGGCAATCAATCAGACTTTAAGAAGTTTCATGCAGAATGGTATAAGAATGCTGATGACATTGCGAAGTTCTTGAGCAGCGCCAACCCGAATTGGTCTGAAAAAGAGCTGAAGGAAGCATTATATATGCATCTGCAATTCATTACAGATGATGTAACGGCAAGACTTAAGAAGGATTGGAATGCGAGTATACTTGCATTTGATAAAGGGTTAGACCATCTGCTGATGATGGCCGATGTTCTTTCTGCAGGAATCATGAAGCAGTTTCCGGATAAATTTTAGAGGCACGATCGAAGGCTTATCAATGGATTCTAACAGTGGAAATCGCATTTTATCAGTATAATTCCACTTTCAGTCAGTATTAAGGGAAGACCCGCAATGGATCTTCCCTTTTTAACCATATCACTCAATATTTTTTAATTTCCTCAGAAAACGCAATACTTGCTTTTCTTCTCGCTTTCCTGATCAGGGAGCGCTCCTCTGCTGATTCGAATAAATATTTCTCCTCATCCGTTTCAGGGTAAACTCCTGGAACTTCTTTTGGCTTTCCCTGCTCATTCAGTGAAACAAACGTGATAAAGCTTGTCGCTGCGACTCTTGATTCACCGCTCACTAAATCTTCTGCCGTAACTTTCACAAATATCTCCATCGATGATCTTCCTGTGTATGTAACAAAAGATTCAAGGTGCACCGCATCAGTCGGACGAATCGGATGCAGAAAATCAACCGAATCCATTGATGCCGTGACGCATTCTGAACGGCAATGCTTGGCAGCTGAAATGGAGGCTACAACGTCTATTGAAGCCATTAATTTCCCTCCGAACAACGTGTGATGATTGTTCGTGTCAGGCGGCAGTACACGGTTTGTTTGAAAAACTCTTGATTCTGAACATGGTTTGCTGTTAGGTGTCTGTTTCATGGTAATCTCCTTTTTATTTCTGTCTCATTGGCTTCGCCAAGCTGGGACTTCTTCTCTGCTTCGTATGCTGTTCATATGAGTAGCCAAACTTGATTAAAAGCCCCTCACTAAAAGCAGATGCCGCTAAAGTAATCCCAAAAGGCCTGCCGCTTTCCATATATCCTGCAGGCAGGGCAATTGAAGGGTAACCAGCTTTTGCACAGATAGTTGAACCAATATACGAAGGAAAAAGGATGGCGTCCAGCTTATCTTTTTTCAATGCATAATCTATACCTTCCTGCTGTGAAAAGTATATATCTTCTATTTTTGCTTGTATATATTCAGGTGCTCTCAATGAATATGGCAGCTTCGCTCTGCTTTCAAGTTTATCTTGACCATATTTCAGCGTATATTCTTTATGATTTTCATTGAATTTGATCAGCTCAGATAAAGAATGTACCGGCAGTTGCGGAGGAAGCTTAGCGAGATAGTTGTCCAGGCTGTGCTTCAGTTCATAAAATAAAACATTCCAGCTCCACTTTCTATGAAAGGATGGAATGATGATATCTTCAATAACTTCTGCCCCAAGATCCTTAAAGCCCGCAACAGCATCTTTGAATAAGCCTTCATCATATTCACCAGATTGAAAATAGTCTTCATCTGCATCCTTAAAGACTCCAATTCTTGCACCTTTTAACCCTTCTGGATCTAAGAAAACGGAATAATCCTTTTTCCCATCGCTTTTTAAGGTGGCAGGATCTGATGGATCCGGCCCAGCAAGTGCTGAAAGCAGCAGGGCAGCATCTTCCACAGTTCTTGCAATTGGTCCTGCTGTGTCCTGTGAATATGTAAACGGAATCATTCCTGTACGGCTAATAAGGCCTACTGTGGGCTTAATTCCAACGACAGAATTTTGAATGGCTGGGCTTAAAATAGAAGCATCCGTTTCAGTTCCGACAGCCAATACCGCCAAATTAGAAGCAACTGCAGCCGCAGCTCCCGAGCTTGATCCCCCTACAAAGAAATCGCCATATGGATTTAGCACCTGTCCGCCTCTCGAACTATAACCAGCCCACATTTCAGATGACATCCCATTCGCAAGCTCTGTCATATTTGTTTTTCCTAAAATAACGGCACCTGACTGCCTGAGCAAGTTTACGAGATATGCATCTTTTTCAGGCAGATAGTTTTCCAAAGCAAGCGTACCTGCGCTTGTATGCATAGCATCACTTGTTTCTATATTATCTTTAAGCAGCACTGGTATTCCATGAAGCGGCCCTCTTGGCCCCTTGGTGTTTCTTTCATGATCTAATGCCTCAGCTATGAAAAAAGCATCAGGGTTTACTTCTAGAATGGAATTGATGACTGGACCAGCCTGATCATATTTCGCGATCCGGTACATGTAATACATTACAAGTTCTTTTGCTGTAAGTTGACCCGCATTCATCGCGTTTTGCAGAGCAGTTGCCGTTAATTCTTCCTTTAAAACCGGATTCCATTTGATATCCATAAGATTCTCCAGTAATTGATGTATTTGATATCCATATTCTAACATATTTCCTTATTGCCATTTACTGATTTTAAACGTTTCAATCCTGTTACAATTCTTCAGATCGGCCGCATAAGGTTTCTTTTTCACTGAATTTCCTTTATAATGCGCACTAGATGATTTTTTTTCAAAAGAAAAATTATACTTCTAGCTTGAAGGAAGGAGATCGATTATGAAAAAAGTGATGTTACCATTAATAACCGGTCTAATGGCCGTTGTTTTAGCAGCATGCGGAGGAAATGAAGAAAGCAAAGAAGCGAAAAATGATGATAAAGCAAAAACAGCCGAAACTGATCAGCAGAAGGATCAGCAAAAGCAAATGGAAGAAATGCAAAAGAAATTAGAGAAACAGCAAGTAGATGAAAAGAAAACTGTTGCTCTTGTAAATGACGAGAAAATCCTTGGCAGCGACTATAACAGCGTCCTTCAATCAACTCAGGGCCAAATGCAGCAAATGGGACAAGACCCTACTTCTAAAGAAGCTGCAGAGCAAGTGAAAAAACAAACACTGGACAGCTTAGTCGGACAAACCCTGCTTCTTCAAGAGGCAGATAAAAAAGGCTATAAAGCATCTGATGAAGACGTAAAAAAACAGCTTGATGAAACGAAAAAACAGTTTAAAACAGAAAAAGAATTCGAAGCCGCTCTTAAAAAATCAGGCATGGACATGAAAACACTTGAAGCTCAAATTGCTGATGATATTAAATTCAGACAGTATATTGAAAAAGAAGTGCCTGCAGGCGAGATCTCAGATGAAGAAATTCAAAAAACGTATGATCAATATGCAGAGCAAGGAAAAAGCAGCGGACAGGAAGTGCCAAAGCTTGAAGAAGTAAAACCGCAGATTGAACAATCTCTTCAGCAGCAAAAACAGCAGGAGAAGCTTGCTCAAAAAGTAGAAGAACTAAAGAAAAGCGCGAAGATTGATCTTAAGATTTAATGAAATGACCCCCGCTGCCGTTTGGCTGCGGGGGTTTTTTTCATATAGCTCTGGTTAGCTGCTTTGTGATTTTATGTTACCAACCCTTAGTGGATTGCAGCAGAAACAATGGTTGATTCCACCTTGAAGCTGCCATTCCGGATTTTTGTCCTCATACGATGCGGTTGATTCCACCTTGAAGCTGCCATTCCGGATTTTTGTCCTCATAGGATGCGGTTGATTCCACTTTGAAGCTGCTATTCTGAATTTTTGTCCTCATAGGATGCGGTTGATTCCACTTTGAAGCTGCTATTCTGAATTTTTGTCCTCATAGGATGCGGTTGATTCCACTTTGAAGCTGCTATTCTGTTTTATTGTCTTCATACACCAAGCACGAAAGCTGAGAACATCCCCGGCAAGATCGCTGACAATATTTATAATCAAGGCTCTTTTCGTAAATATTGTTGCTAATAGACTAGATTCTTTCAACTCTAAGTGGATTGCAGCGGATAAACTTGACTCCTGCGGGATTTAGAGCAAATTGGGAGACCCCACAGGCAGCGCCGAAGATGCTCCCATGCTCCTCGCGTAAAGCAAGTTCCTGAAGCGAAAAACAACATTCATTTTAAAAACATCCTCAGTGAATCTGCTTTTCAAACAGCACATACCTGTCATTATACTTCGTGATTCTCTGCAGCAAAATGACATTCACAATAAAAATCGCAAGAGCGATCAGCAGCGTAATCTGTGCGCCAACCAAAAACAATCCGCTTGCCTGGCCGGCCATCATTCCCACAACAGGAAGAATAATCAAGCCTCCTATGTTTTGCGCTTCCTGATACGTTTTGACACGCGAGGAAATAAAGACGTTAAGCAAAACCGTCATGAGAGACACCATCGGCGAAAGACACAAGATCAGCGCAAGCCAATTGGCCGACGGAAAGATCATTTGTCCAAACAGCTGAAACCCGAGTACATTAATGATCACACCGCTAAGCAAAAAGCTCAGCCAAGAGACAAGCAGCGAGGGAATAAACGATCCAAGAATTTTGCTAACAAAGAGGGTTTTAATCGGAACAGGAGAAAAAAGCAGACTCTCAAGTGTACGCCGTTCCTTCTCGCCTACAAAACTATTGGCAGCCACCACACTCGCTGTGATAATCGGGACCAGCAAAAATAAAGACGGAAGCATATAGTTGATAAATAAAAAAACAAATTGCTGTTCGGTCGTTTCAAGAGCGAGGTCTTCACTTTTCAGCTGAGTCAGGAAACTGCTGATCATCTTCTGTGCATCATTGCCCGCAAGCTTTTCAATATCGAAAAAGAGTGCACTGCCCAGAATCGCTGCAGGTATGACCGCTGAAAAAAGAATCGGAATGATAATTAGCGTAGCAAATAAGTTTTTACTGCGGAAAATATCTCTTAAATCTTTTTTTATGATTGCTTTCATCATGGTCCTATTCATTATGCTTCTCCCTTACTTTAAAATAAATGGATTCCAGATCATTATTTATTATCTCAGCAGAATAGACATGATGGTTTTCTAAAATCTTCTTCAGCAAGAACGGAATATCTTCTTTTCCAGGCAGAGTGAAAATCATTTCTCCTTCTCCCCATTTTTCATAAGGAAAAGCCATATTTTCTTTTCCTTGAAGTTTCAGATTCGTGTTTACTTTTATTTTTATTTCTTTTAAATACTTTTTCTCAAGTTCAGCTTTTGTTCCTTGTTCAACAATGGTTTGATTCTCAAGAAACGCGAAGGAGTCACAAACCGGTTCCAGCTGATGCAACACGTGAGAACAGATGATCATCGTTGTGCCGGTTTCCTCGTTGTATTTTTTCAAATAAGCGAGCACCATTTTGATGCCGTCCGGATCGAGGCCATTTGTCGGTTCATCCAGAAACAGAAATTTTGGACTGTGCAACAGCGCCTTTGCGAGAGCAAGCCTCTTTTTCATTCCTGTACTGTATGTTCCGGCAGGTTTATCTTTATGATCAGCCAAATCAAACAGCCGAAGCAGCTGACGAATTCTTGCTTTATCCTTTACCCCATATAAATCTGCAAAAAATGCTAAGTTTTCCTCACCGCTCAATTGATGGTACAAACCTGCCCCTTCTGTAACAATGCCTGATATTTTTCTGATCTCATCGCCATTTTTCACAGGATCATGATTCAGGATCGAAATCATTCCGCTGTCCGCTTTTATAACCCCGTTTAATATGCGGATAAATGTTGTTTTTCCAGCTCCATTCGGTCCAAGTAGTCCTACAATCTTCCCTTGTTCAGCTTTAAAATTCACGTTCTTCAGCACCGTCTGGCTTCCGAACGTTTTTGAAACCCCCGCGACTTCAATCATCTGTTCTCAAGCTCCCTTTTTAATAGAATAATGGAATAAACAGCAGCTGCATGGAAATATGGGCAAACATGTGCGAAACAATGGCATATTCAAATCCTTTTTTCCAGTAGAGCCAGCGGAAAAAGATGGCTCCGATCCCGTTCAGCAAAAAGCAGCGGAAAATAATCATCCCTGTAAGTTCGCCAAAAAGCAGGGTAGTAAAAGGCAAATGGGCACCAGCAAATACTAGAGCTGCAATGGTGATGGCTGCCCAGTAAAAGGTGCTGTTCTTTCTTTTGAAAATTTTGATAAATACCCATACGAGCAGACTCACAAAGAATAAACGCAGCATCGTTTCTTCGAAGACACCCCCGTATAGAGCACCTGCAAATAACCCGATCCAAGAAAACTCCGGATTCATTGCTTCAATTTGAGGAATATGCTTTTCAAAATAAAAACGATCGCCTCCGGCAATGATGAATCCGGTCACTGTACCAAGAAGGACAGCAAGCAGCAGAGGCTTTGCACAAAACCATTTCTTTGGTCCTTTTTCAGCCAATGACTGAAGAATCTCAAACGAAAAGCCCGTTTTGCGCGCCAGTTTGAAACCGATCCATGAAAGAATAAAACTTGTAATAAAGAGTTGAATCGCTGTCATCAGTGATAGAAATCCGGCCGATATTTCACCAGTCATCTTCTCCAATTCACTCGCAGGCAGTACAGATGTCAACGCATTCATTTGATACGGCACCAGGAGGAATCCTGCTCCGAAACAAATTACTCCAATGAGCAGTGCCAATTTCAAATCGGTTTTTTTCATATCGCTTCCCCCTATGGCTTTTTATCAGGAATCACAATCGTTGCGATGTTTCTTCCTGTCCGTTCAGGCGAAGGTTCATTTAGCATCGCGTTTTGGAGCAGTTCAGCGATACCCTTTACCAGTTCCGTAAATTCTGAATCTGATAAATGGACGTTTGCTACAGCGTAGCTTACTCCATCTTTCACCAAATCCGCTTCTCCATTTTGCAAATAACTCTCATACATTCCCATCAGCTGGGTTGTAAAATTCATAAAAAGTTCTAAATGTTCTTCCCTTGTTAAGTTTAAGAAGTCTTCCTGCGACTGAACGGATGGTTCATTGAGCGCATATACCTTTTCAATCGTCCCTCTAATCTGGTTTTCTTTTACCACTTGAATAATCTTGGCTTCAAGAAGTTTATTAAGATGTCTGTAAAGTGTCGCCTGTGGAACATCTATCGTCCGCACCCCTAATTGCTGAACGGTCATCTCTTTGCCGTTCAGCAGAGATTGAACAATCTTCATTCTCACAGGATGCAAGATCAGGTTCATCTTTGATTTGTTCAAATCATTTTCCTCCATTATATTCATTGCTTTGTTTTATTATCACTTATGATAATAATATATATTTTGATAATAATCAATTGTTTTTTCCAAATTTTATCTTTTAATCATCCTCTGAAACCCTTATTCTTTATAGAGGAGGAGGATGTGTTATGAACCAGATTTTCCAGCAGAATTATGAAGACAACCCGTTTGTTGCCTTTTCAGCCGTACACTTTTTAAGTCTATTCCTGCTGTTCCTGACTTTATTGGTCCTTTTCTTATTCCGAAAAAAGCTGCTGAATGCAAGTAGAAATAGAGCAGCAAGTTGGTTTCTGGCAGGGACCGGTTTAGTTTCCGAGCTCTCCTATCACCTATGGCTGACGTTGAACGGAACGTGGAATGCTGCCTACACTCTTCCGCTGGAATTGTGCAGCATCAGTCTATTCTTATGTATTGTTTTGCTGCTCACAAAAAGCAGGCGGGTATTTGAAGTTGTTTATTTTATCGGCCTTGCCGGAGCTTTCTTCGCATTACTCACGCCTGAACTGAACTATAACTTTCCGCATCTGCGTTTCTTTCACTTTTTTATGACGCATTCGGTCATCATCTTAACCTGCTTCTTCTTTGTATGGGTTGAAAGGTACAAAGTAACCTTTAGATCTGTATTAAAAACGATGGGATTTCTGAATGCAGCTGCTGTTATTATTTTCTTCATCAATCAAACGGCTGGCGGCAATTATATGTTTTTATCCCGAAAACCAGTGAACCCGACTCCGCTTGATTTTTTAGGGCCTTATCCTTGGTATATTCTTTCCTTGGAGATAGTGGCTTTCTTGCTCTTTCTGCTTTTATTCATCCCTTTTTTATCATTTAAAAAGAAAACAGGTATGAGTAAGAGCGTTTAATCAAAGATTGGTGTTTTCGATTATATATGTTGTCCGTTCCTTTCCGCTCCACTTATCGATTTATACACATCTAGTCTAATCTCAAACCATCAAAAAAACAGGAAGCGCACACTATACGCTTCCTCTGCTCTACACATGAACATGCTGTTTTATCAGTGTCCCTTTCTCCATTTCTTTTTTCACAAGCAGCAGAACCGGCAGCCCGCTTAATGTGATCAGCATGAGACAGCCGAATAAGATGGACGGATCACTGACACCGTAAGAATCCAATAGCAGCCCGCCAATCCATGGACCTAGAACGTTCCCAAGCTGGGTAAAGCCCATCGCGCCAAAATATGTTCCCTTCATATCAGGATTGGAAATGGCATCAATCAGCACATCCATCATTGAAAAGAGCAGGACCTCCCCAACTGTAAAGAAGATAACAACCAGGCCGATCATCCAAATGCTTTCCACAAAAGCAAAGCTGAAAAGACTGCTTCCAACAAACAGATTTCCAAGCATAATCGATTTAATCGGAGAATAGTTTTTTGCTATTCGGACGACCGGATACTGAATGATAAGAACGACTACCGCATTAAGCGACAGCAGAATGGAAAACGTTTTGGCCCCGTCTTTTATTTGAGGGGACATGGCGAAGTATTGCGGCAATGTAGAAGTAAGCTGTGAAAATCCTGTGATGCAAAGGATAATGCCGACTAAAGATAACAGAAGCAGCTTATCTTTTCTCGTGACTTGAAAAGCCTCCCCAAAGGCAATACGTGCTGTTTGCGCTGCTTCTCCAGCAAGATCTGATTTCATATATGTCAGCAGCAGCGAGATGCCATAAAGCGTATAAATCGCAGCTGCAATGTAAAAGGGAAACGTCGTTTTGGCTGACCCCAAAAAGATGCCGAGTATTGGTCCGAATACAACCCCGACATTGATGGCCGCATACCTCAAATTAAAAATCAGCAGCTTATTTTTCTGATCGGTAATATCCGACAAGAGTGCTCTAGAGGTTGGTTCAAAAACCGATCTGCACACTCCGTTCAGCGCATTCATGATAAAAAATGAAAGCACACTGTCTGCCACCCCAAAACCGATAAACACAAGCACCCATAGAAAGATAGATGTCAGCAGCACTTTTTTTCTTCCAAGTTTGTCAGATAGATAGCCGCCATAAAAGCTTGATAAGATGCCGGCGAGTGAGCTGACGGCAATTATCGTTCCTGTCATGGACGCTGAGACACCTTTTACTTGAGTTAAATAAATCGCCAGAAATGGAATGCTCATCGATGTTGCCATTCTGCCGAAAATGGTGCCGATTAAGATGTTCCACCCCAGCGGATGAATCTGTTTAAGCTGTTTCATGAATGTACCCTCCACTTTGTGATAAAAGAAAGTTTACCACAATTTCTCATTTTCCGAATCCTAAAATGGGAGGATGACTCTCAACCTTTAGTAGGAGATTGCAAGTCTCATAGCGAATGGTAAAACGTTGAGGTTTTTAAATAATCGGCAGGAGGTTTTGTTAATGTCAGAAAGATATCCGGTAGTCGAAGGGGCTGAACCCTTTTATTTTGAAGGGAATTCAGTCGGCATTCTCGTATCACACGGATTTACGGGCTCAACGCAAAGCATGCGCCCGCTTGGAGAAGCCTACGCAAAAGCTGGATACACGGTGTGCGGCCCCCGGCTTAAAGGCCACGGAACTCACTATGAGGAAATGGAAGGAACCACTTATGAGGATTGGGCTACTTCAGTTGAAGAAGGGTACCAATGGCTCACGGAGCGCTGCAGCACCATTTTTGTTACAGGACTCTCAATGGGCGGCACGCTGACTCTCTATCTCGCCCAGCATCATCCTGAAATAAAAGCGATCATCCCAATAAATGCAGCGATTGATATCAAGGCAATGGCAGGAGCCCAGCAAATTCAGGCAAGATTTCTCGACGCAATTGGATCTGACATTAAAAATCCCGCAGTTACTGAGCTTGCTTATGAAAAAACACCTGTTCAATCATTAAAAGAGATTAATAAACTTATGGACATAGTGAAAAACAAGCTGAACGAGATCACATGCCCTGCGCTTATTTTTGTATCCTCAGTTGACAACGTTGTGCCGCCGGATAACTCACGGGTCATTTATGAAGAGATTTCTTCAAAGGATAAAAACCTGATTACTCTTGAAAACAGCTACCATGTCGCGACACTTGACCATGACCAGCAGCTGATCATTGACAAGACCCTGGAATTCATTGAAAGAGTAATGAATCAGACAGCAGTTTGAGTTTAAATATTTCAAATGAACAAGTTAAGGGCATGAAATCTCAATTCATAGATTTCATGCTCTATTTTATTGCTCATATAGATAGGGAATCTGGAAGAACAGCTTTTTTTTCTTCTACAAACCGCCATTGTTTACCATCACTTTAAATGTTACGCCTCCTTTATCAAACCTCGCAGCCTCCACAAACCCTGCTTTCTGATAAACGCGAATAGCCCTTTTGTTAAAAGAAGCAACGGTCAAACGAAGCGGCATGTTTGGAAATCCAATCCGTACATGATAAACAATATAGGAAAAGAATTCACTACCAGCTCCTTTACCTGTAAAATGCGGATTCATTCCCAGTCCAATATCAATCATATTTTCTAAATAGACTTCCTGCATGGGCCCTTCAGGAACTTGAGCCGGTTTTCCCAGGCAAAAAAAGCCTATCAATCTCCTCTTATCATCGACGAGCGCATAATAAGAGTTTGAAAGCATTCCAATTATATTGCCTTCGGTAAGTTCCATGTTGTAAAAATCATAGGGCGGCTCGTAGGTCCACTTCAGAATGTCAGCAGCCATTTTTCTATTTATCTTTTTTATTAATAAGTGCATACGCTAAAGTTTCCTTTTCTTCAACTCTTCTCTTATGTCCTTTAAGACTTCATTTCTTTCTTTTGTTAATTTAAGAAAATAGATGATCGCAAAGATTCCAAGGAAAATAGTTCCTGCATAAAGCAAAAGCGGCACTAGCATCAGCAGGGCAGAGTCCATTCAATCAGCTCCTTTCATTCTATCCGCATACAGTTATAAAGTTTAACTGTGTTCAAACAGGGAAAACCGTCCTTTATAAACTGAAATACCTGTTTATCATTCTTATCAAAGCGAGGTTATGAAAATGTCTAACATTGAAAATAAAGTTGTGATTTTAACAGGAGCTTCAAGCGGAATTGGAGAAGCGACTGGGCTATTCTGAAAAAGCTGTGTCCACATGTGACACAGCTTTTTCATATATGTACCTTTATTCCGCTTTTTTTCTAGAATTCTAGGGTTAGACTAGAGCTGAAAATTCCTTCGCTCCCAAATAGCGTTCTTTAAGGATTTTTCGGTGATGAAGCTCATGACCTGCAATGATGCATGCTATCGCACGTACTGTTACATCCACTTGATTTGCCGTTCCACGTTTCAGCCAGTCTTTTTCTTTTAAGCTCTTAAGCAAGAGCAGCGTTCCCTCCCGGACAACGAACAGATTCTGAAGGAGGTCTTCCATCTTCTCTCTATTAAAATCCGCCTGATTTACATATGCATTTTCATCAAAGCCAGGCAGCTGCACTGCATCTCCCCTTGCAATAGATAAAAGACGGTATGCCATAATTCTTTCCGTATCCACAACATGGCAGATCACTTCTTTTATGCTCCATTTCCCTTCTGCGTATTTGAATTCTCCTTGTGTCTCGGAAAGATCGTTAAGCAAATGGAGGGTTTCCTTCACTTGCTCCTTTAGTATTTGTTCAAGATCGCCTTCAGGTATCATGCTGATATAACCTTCATAATACGGTGCATATTCATTTTGTTCCGGGCGTTTGTTCATGCTCCTCATCCTTTATTGAATATTTTTCTCTCTTAAAACTCTTATTCTGCGTCCGATTTCCGTCCAACAGCCTTTCTTTTAAATAGATTAAAAGGCTAAAGTCTTTTTGATCTATAATGCCTATGTGTTCAGAAAGATCCCATAAGATAATCTTTGATGTTTCCTTATTCACTTTAAATGGCATTAATTCCTCCGCATCAGCGAAAAAAATCGGACTGTATTTTATTTTTCCAGTGCGTTTCTTTCTTTTTTTCAGCAAACCGGCAAATTCCAGCTGCGGAATAAACTGTCCTGTTTCCTCAAATAATTCTCTTATCGCGCATTCTTTCGAAGATTCTCCGCTCTTCCTTCTTCCGCCGGGAAGCTCCCACCGCTTTCTCTTTGTACTGAAACAAAGCAGGAGTTTACCCCTGCAATTTAAAATTACAAAAGATCCTGCCAACGGCTGAAATGAATCCAATTCGGATTCATCTGCCATTAAAAAATCAACAAATTCCGATCCGCTTCTGATGGTCTTTTCCTCCCTGAATTCTGTGAACAGAATCATGCTTGGTCATTTGATATGAGTATGCTCTCGTTTTCATATCTGCCACCATTCATTTGGAAAATGATGAAAAGCACCATAGTCAAACAGGCGTCATCAAATGAATGGATAACGCCCCCCGTGGGAAAATACTTTTAATTAATTCTGCAGGACATAATAATCCTGCACATGAAACGAACTGAAACCGCATGATTCATATAGCTTAAGAGCATGAGCATTTTTAGCCTCAACCTCAAGGAAGATCGGATACCCTGCTTCATTTTCCTTCGCAATCACTTTCTGCAAAGCATTTCTGCCGATTCCTCTTCCCTGATAATCAGGCAGTACTGCAAAGCCGTAGATCCAGGCTTCCCCGCCCGTATGAGAAACACGCATTTTCCCGACTGCTTGGGTTTCAAATTCAATGATGATAAAATCCTGATCGTCTTCCCTTTTTATGGAATGATTGTAATCGGATGCATCTTGTTCCAAATAGCCAAAGCAGCTTACATCCAGCTGAATCTCAAGTTCACGATCAGCAGGTTCAGATTTTCTTAGAGTAACTCGGCGGTCCTCAACCGGATACTCGTTTTCAGTCCATTTCATTTGATATTCAGAGAAACCATATTTACACGAGATGGTTTTTAGAAAATCTTTTGCAGCAGGAGACTTTGCAGGAGCATTTAAAAGAACTTCCCTGAACTGTCTCTCTGTGCAAGCTGACAAAACCTGCTTCATTAGCTGAGAGAAAATTCCTTTTCTTCTATACTCTGGTTTGACCATACCGCACAGTTCTGCTTTTTTTCCAAAACTGTATATGCCCAAAAATGCCGCAAGCTTTCCTTCTTCATAATGAAGAAAATCATTTTTTTCATTTTCAGAACGATTTTTAAGCATATCCCAGTTCAATTTTAATTGTATTTGATCAAACGCTTCGCATTCATGCTGAAGCACCTCAATCTCGTTTAGCTGTTTTTCAGTTAACATCTTGTTCCTCCAGAACCTTTAAAGTTTGAACCATCAAAGTATTATTCTTTAAGACAAATCGAAAATCCTTTTAAAAAAAGGAAAACGGGGTATAGAAACGAATTAACCCTGTAAAGGAGTGATTTTTCATGGAACAAACTATTATGCAGCACATGGAGATTGTTAGAGGCATTACAGAAAACACAATCCGCAGAATACCTGAGGAAAGAGCGGACATTATTCCTGCAGGTTACAACAATAACATCCGCTGGAACTTTGGCCATATTGCCTACATACAGGAAAAGCTTGTTTTCGAACTCTCTGGTGCGGAATCAGGGGTACCCGGGAATTATAAGGAGCTTTTCAGCGCCG
Organism: Peribacillus frigoritolerans; assembly: GCF_004358755.1. Taxonomy (GTDB): domain Bacteria; phylum Bacillota; class Bacilli; order Bacillales; family Bacillaceae; genus Bacillus_P. Next base: position 732,899 of record NZ_SMZY01000002.1, read on the forward strand.
GCACTAAACCTTCTGATTGGAAGAGCACACCGCCCTCATTTGCCGAGATTTCAGAAGTTCTGAATCATCAAAAGGATAGATTAAAAGAATACATTCCCGGCCACTTTCATCAAAAGCTGAAAGAACCATTTACCAACCGGGCAGGCATTACATTTCATACTGTAGGAGAGACCTTTTTATTCAGTTTTTATCATGAGGCCATGCATATTGAAACAATTAAGCGGATCTACCGTGCTGTAAAATCATGATAATTTAAAAGGAAGGATGCAATTTTTTTACATTGCATCCTTCCTTTTTCGCACTATGAACTTCACATCGTTTCGTCTGCCCATTTTTTGCCCCACACTTGCATTGCATGGAGGACTTTTTGGAAGTCCGCTCCCTTTTCGGAAAGGGAATATTCCACCGTAACAGGGACGGTAGCAAAGACTTCCCTCGTAAGCATTCCGTTGTGTTCAAGGCTTCTCAATGTATCTGTAAGAGCCTTTGAACTTACGTTTGGAAGTGACCTTTGCAGTTCAGAGAATCGTCTCTTCTTATGCACCCACAGCTGAGTCAAAACTAAAAATGACCATTTCCCTCCAATTATGCTTATGGTATTTTCAATAATCGGGATGCATGAACCTTCTGCTGCCGATCTGATCTCTTCATTCTCCATGGATTTGACCGCCTTAAGTAAAAGTAAGCAGGTAACTTACAGGTAACCTGCTTTATTCTATTTGGTTATCTAATATAAAAGTGCCTTCTTCTTATTTTATTTTAGCAGGAGTATAATAGCAATTATCGTTCACATCATAGAAAAAAGGCGGGATATTATGAAAATTTTAAATGACTACTTTTATTTGTTCGATCAAGCAGGACAAGACACTAAAGCGATGGACGAGCTGCTGAGCTTATTTTCACCGAAAGTTGAAATCGTCTTAAACGGAGCAAAACAAATTGGCTTTGAAAACTTCATTAAGGCTTTCTATTCAAACAACGCGGAAGTCAAACACATGTTTGAAAAATGGATGCTCAATGATCAGAGCGGATATTACGAAACGAACTGGGCTGTCTGCGGAAAAACGATTCAAGGGAAAGTCTATGCCTTATCCGGCATTGATCGTGCCAAACTGAATGAAGAAGGGAAAATTGTCTACCTGGAAAATATCCCATCAGATAAAACCATTTTTAACAAGTACTCTTAATCAAGCTGGCAATTGCCGGCTTTTTTCAATTATAATTTCAAAAAAAGACTTTTCCAGTCAAAACAAAAAACCTCAATCCAGTGTTCTCCACTTTATCAAGGTTTGCAGCCATTTATTTGAACCAGCCCTTTTCCTTCGATTGGGAAATGGCCTCTATTCGGTTTTTCACTTCGAGCTTTTCAAAGATGGTTGAGATATAGTTCCGGACGGTTCCAGCTTTTATGCTTAGTTCCTCGGCTATTTCTTTTGTGTTCATGCCGTCTGCAACCAGCTCCAGCACTTCTTTTTCCCGTTCCGTTAAGGGATTTTCTTCACTATAGACATCATCCATGAGTTCTGGTGCATAGATTCGTCTTCCTTCCATTACGCTGCGGATGGAGCTTGCAAGCTCCTCGCTCGGGCTGTCTTTTAACAAGTAGGCACTTACGCCGGCTTTTACCGCACGCTGAAAGTATCCAGAACGTGAGAACGTTGTTAAGATAATCACTTTACAGCCTTCTGCCTTTAGCTGCTCAGCCGCTTCGAGTCCATTCATTCCAGGCATTTCAATGTCAGTGATGCATACATCCGGTTTGAATTTTTTCACAAGGGCAACAGCTTCTTCCCCGTTATTAGCCTTCCCTACAACTTCCATATCATCTTCCAAATTCAGCAGTGATCCTAATGCGCCCAATAGCATTTGCTGATCCTCTGCAATCACGATTCGGATCATATGAGATCCTCCTTATCTTTTTGTTTTACATCATTCGGTACTTTTATAATGAGCGTGGTTCCTTTTTCTGACCTGATCTCGAGACTTCCATTTACAAATTCCAGGCGTTCTTTCATGCCGTTCAGCCCGTTTCCTTTTGTAAAATCACCCTCAGTAATGCTGCCGATTCCATCGTCACGAACCGTCATCACGATTCCGTCCCAAGTCTGTTCAACCCGGAAATAACAGGTTTTTGCCTTGCTGTGCCTCACAACATTGTTTACCGCTTCTTTTAAACACATGCTCAATATATTTTCAGTAAGCAAGGAAACATTAGAAAGTGCCGCATCCTGCTCAAGGACAAACTCGATTTCTGCTGCTTTTAAAATCTGTCTGACACGGACCATTTCTTCTTTAAGCCTGATGCCCCGCATTTGTGAGACCATTTTTCTCACTTCGTTTAAGGCTGTCCTGGCAGTAGCTTGAACATCTTTTAATTCTTCACGTGCTTTTTCAGGATCTTTATAAATTAATTTTCTGGCCAAATCACTTTTCAGACCAATCAGCGATAATTTTTGACCTAGCGTATCATGCAGATCACGGGCAATTCTCTGACGCTCTTCAAGCTTTACAAACTCCGAGATTTTCTTATTGGCATCTTCAAGCTTTTCTTCAAGCTGTCCCCTCTCCTTCTTATTATAGATATTAAAGGGAAGAAGAATGACACTGATGCACGTGATTATAATAAACGGGAGCTGCTCTAAAAAAGATGCTTCCTGAAAAATGATACTGAAATTAATGGCAGCCGTGGTCACGACTAAATGGATGACATAAAGGGTAAGAAAAGCGATCCGGTCCCTCACATTTCCAATCAGGTATGCAATATAAAACGCAAAGTAGATATAAGTGTATAAATACATCGATGTAAAGGAAATACCGATTAACAGACACGTCCATAGATAGACCGGCCATCCCTTTGAAATAAAAGCAAACCTGAAAATAATGAAAAATAAAATCGTTAAAGATATGCCAATAATGATTTCAGCCGTTGAGGAGGATTGAAGAATAAAATAAAATGGCAGAATGCTGAGTACGGCCCATATATAAGGAGAAATTCCGTTATTAAAATATCGTTTAAACATGATGGAAACTCCTTTTTACTAACTATTTTATCATAATAAAACACATGCAGCCTATTAAGACTGCATGTATTTTCCAATTATTCTTATACTTGATGGCTGCTTCTCATTTTTGAGAGAGCTCTTATTTCTTTATACCCCACAAACTTTTTGCTTCTTTCATCCCATAGACGGAATTTCAACGACTGCAAGCTAGTTGCAAGTGTAATCGTTGGAATGTTTTGAAGAGGCGCTGTGTTATTGTGTGCTTCTTCCAGAAGGTAGTTCGGCACCCTTGGGCTCAAGTGATGAACATGATGATAGCCGATATTGCCTGTAAGCCATTGAAGCGGCTTTGGAAGTTTATAGAATGAACTTCCTTCTACAGCTGCTTTTACATAATCCCAGTTTTCATCTTCTTCAAAATAAGAATCCTCAAATGTATGCTGTACATAGAAAAGCCATACACCCATAGATCCTGAGATTAAGAAAATTGGGCCCTGTACTAAAAGAAACGCTTCCCATCCAATTGTGAGACACAGAGCAGCCGCTGCTGCAGCAATTAATGCATTCGTAAGGTAAGTGTTCATTTTCTCGCCTTTTTTTGCACCTTTTTTATTAAAACGGTTCTTGAAAAGAAAAACGTAGGTTGGTCCAATTCCGAACATCACAAGCGGATTGCGGTATAAACGGTACGCAATTCTGCGCCACATCGGCTCTGCCAAATATTCATCCACTGTCAGAACCCAAATATCGCCTGTTCCGCGTTTATCTAAATTACTGCTTGTTGCATGATGGATTGAATGATCATGCTGCCATTGGCTGTAAGGAAACAGGGTTAAAACACCTGTAATTGTACCAAGGATTTTATTTGCTTTTCGGTTCTTAAAGAACGAGTGATGACAGCAGTCATGAAAAATAATGAAAATTCTTGTTAAAAATCCGGCAGCAAGGACAGCGAATCCAAGCGTCAGGAAGTATGAAATCGACAGACTCTGATACGCAAGCGCCCAAAGGATAAAGAAGGGCCCTAATGTATTGATTATCTGCATAATGCTTGCTTTCGTATTTGCTTTTTCATATGGAGCTACTTGTTTTCGTAAGTTTCTTTGCAATTCTTTGCTCATAGTTTTTGATTCCCTTCGTAATAAGGTAATTCAAATTATAGACGCAATCCAATCCTCTGTGCAGACATAGGTGTCATGTTAGATACATGATAAATGTCATATAGGGAATGGAGATGATTTCCACATTCATTTTCTGCAGGTTGAAAATATTCTATACATTTTTTTTTAGATTAAAAAATCGTTTCTATTTTTAAGAAGGAAATGAGGTATTTATGGAGAATTGAATTTAATGAACAGTACGTATGTTCTTGTAAATTAAAATCGGATGGGAGCTAATCACATGTATTTAACTGTACAGAGCTTTATCAGCGACTACAAAAATGAAGCAGCCGTCACACAAAAATTGCTGAATGCATTAACAGATGCTTCATTAATGCAAGAAATTGCACCCGGGCATCGTACTCTTGGTGAACTGGCATGGCATTTAGTGCCAGCTGGAGGAATGCTTGAACCAATGGGTGTTAAGATTCAGGCACCTGCAAACAATGAAGTCCCTGCTGCTGAAGAAATTGCGGACCAATACCGCGTCACGGTTCAATCGCTGCTGGATGGCATAAGTGATTGGGATGATGAGAAAATGCAGGAAACGAAAGAAGTGTTTGGTTTTCAGTGGAAAAACGGAATGACATTATCTCTTTTCGTTAAACATGAAATCCACCATCGCGGACAGCTGACTGTCTTAATGCGTCAGGCAGGACTTCCAGTAACCGGCGCTTATGGACCTTCAAAAGAAGAATGGTCTGATATGGGAGCTCCGACGTCTTAATTAAAATAGTGCAAGCACCTTAGTCAGCTCTTTTAAGGCAGAGAAGGATCCGCAATTATAGGCGCTAATTGCCAATACTTGCGGATCCGTGCTGACCGAGATGTTCAGGTGCTGAAACTGAACAGAAATACTAGATATGATCTCCTCTGCCCAGGTTTCATTAATGAGCTGCTGCATGATGCTGTTTCGTTTTTTTCAGCCCTTGTTTTCGATTTAAATTGTTTTTGATATATGGTATGACAAAGCGGTCAGCCCCGTAAAACCAGGTTACCGCACCGGCTGCCATCAAAATCATAGCTGCGGTATAGAGTATTGGATTCGTGCTTGTTGTCCCTGCCAGCATGAAGTTCAGATTCATAAATGCACCTGCTAAAAGAGCCGGCAATGTTGCAAGTCCAACGATTAATGCGATTCCGACAAGTGCTTCACCCCATGGAACCAGAACATTAATCAGCTCAGCATTTGGTAATGCTGCATGTTTCAGAAAAGCCGCATACCAGCCTTGGACGGCAGGATGATCTCCGCCCGCTTTCACAATTGCTCCCTGCAGATACCCTGTTGCATCAAAACCGCCTGTAATTTTTCCAATGCCTGCTTCAAACCATTGTATTCCAAGCCATATTCGCAGAACCGTCCAAACAACTGCCATCTTTGTTCCTCTAAACCATGCCATCTTAAACATCTCCTCTTTGTGAATATTTTCACATAATTAATTAAAAAAAGGAAAATAATTTAACAAGCCAGCTTGTGTCAAGAAAGTTTGTGAATATTTTCACTAACTTTCTATACCCTTACTATACTCCGATTTATTAAGGAAAACAATCGCTTTCACAAAATGTTCATGGAATTTTTTTCTATGCAGTTTGGCATAAAAAACAGCCTTACTGGCATCGCCAATAAGACTGCATCATGTATTCAAATTTTTAAGATAATCCGGTTTCCGGATGGATCTGCCGTAATAAAGTCAGCGTTTACTTTCGTAACCACTGCACCTAAGTCTTTTACTTGCTGAATAGCTTTATTTCTAGCTTCTTCATCAGCATAGACGAGTGTAAACCATTTTAACCCGACGCTGTTTTCGGACGGAGCTTGAGCACCTTCTCCTGCCCAAGTATTTAAACCGATATGGTGATGATAGCCGCCTGTTGACATGAAGAGAGCCTGTCTGCCATAACGGGTGACAACTTCAAATCCCAAACCTTTGCCATAAAACTCTTCTGTATCCTTCAAATGTGAAACGTGCAGATGGATATGTCCCATTACAGTCTTTTCAGGAAGAACAGTCCAAGGTTCACCTTTCCCCTCAGCTAAGACACTTTGTGCGTCAAGCGGTTCAGTCGCCATTGACACCTGACCCTCTTGCCATGTCCACTCAGATGCTGGCCGGTCTGCATAAATTTCAATGCCGTTGCCATCAGGATCATTTAAATAAAGAGCTTCACTTACATAATGATCGGATGCACCAATCGGATAGCTGATCTGAACCAAATGCTGCAGCACTCTTCCTAAGTCTGAGCGCTTTGGAAGCAGCAAAGCAAAATGATAAAGCCCCGTTGTATGAGGCTGTTTAGGTGAAACATTATCCGGCTGCTCAAGTGACAGAAGAACCGTCTTGCCGTCAGCTGTCAAATTGGCATGCCTTTCAGTTTGATTAAGAATCTTAAAACCGATCACATCCTGATAAAACACTAATGCCCTGTTTAAATCCTGAACTTTCATGCTGACTTGGCCAACATAGGTATGCGGGTGCTGATGAAACTCCATAAATGAATCCCCCTTTATGATCCCTTTTTCAAACTTACTTTATGTAAGTAATTATATTTTCGTAACTAATTTAAGTCAAGCAATATTTTACATTGACCGATAAATATATCACTTAATTTTATAGACTTCCCAAATTCTATCCATCATACTTAATAGAAAAACTGAATGTTTATTAACTGAGGTGTTCTTATGAAGCATCTAAAAAATCTTTTTCACTTTGGATTCCAGCAAACCATGTCATGCCTTTTTCCAGTGGTTATCTTTCTAACGCTCGCATTTACAAAATACATAGAAATTCCATTCATTGCCCGCTACGATCTCATTTTGCTGATTTGTCTTGCAGTTCAGATTCTAATGATTCTTTTCAAGTACGAAACAGCAGATGAAGTGAAAGTCATTTTTGTCTTTCATCTTATTGGACTTGCTCTTGAACTTTATAAGGTGCAGATGGGTTCGTGGGCTTACCCTGAAGAAGCTGTGAGCAAAGTATTCGGGGTACCATTGTACAGCGGATTTATGTATGCAAGTGTGGCAAGCTATATGTGCCAGGCATGGAGAAGAATGGATTTGCAGATCAGCAGCTGGCCGGCATCTTGGATTGTCGTGATTCTCGGAGCTGCTATCTACTTTAACTTTTATACGCATCATTACATCTATGATGTGCGATGGATTTTGAAACTTCTAATCTTGCTTGTTTTTCTAAAAACGTTTGTCTCTTTCACTGTAAACAAAACAACCTATTTCATGCCTCTTACTTTATCTTTTTTTCTAATCGGATTCTTCATTTGGATTGCAGAAAATATTGCGACATTCTTTGGGGCATGGGCGTATCCAAACCAGCAGCAGCAATGGGAAATTGTCCACATCGGCAAAATCAGCTCATGGCTGCTCCTTGTCATTGTCAGTTTTATGATTGTGGCTCAGTTGAAGCATGTTAAAGAGATCAGAAATCATGTTGAAACTGTAACTGCTGATCAATGAGCCATATTTAAATACAAATCCCCTTTAAATTAATAAAGGGGATTTATTTTATCTATCTTAATCATGATTTAAATAAATAGGAATGAAAGACAAACCATTTTCTTTTCTTGCTACTTTAGCTTCTTCTGCATTTAAAGCCTGAATTTCACTAAGAATACCAGATGTTTCTGATATGGAAACTTCTATAACCTTTGAATTTTCATGATTTTTCACTTTTCCTATTACAGTTCTATCAATTGAAAATTCTTTTGGATATTTTTCAAGATATAAATCCATTTCTTTTTTTTCATCATTCGTCAGTGGTTCTGCTGTAAATCCATTTTCAACTAACAATGTGTCTATTTTTGTTTTTTCATTCTCTTCCGCTTGTTTTTCTATAGTTCCACTTTTATTTAATGGGATTTTCATATCATTACCAACTTCAAGAATGCAGTTTTGGCGATCCTTAACCGGACCAAAAATCATTATATATTCGTCGTTAGCTCCGTCTACTTCACCCTTACTAAAAATCGGCTCCACTTTTTCGCCTGCTGATTTCAAAAATACACCAGATTTTTTATTGTCAACGGTATAACCGTATTTTTCATCTATTTTCCTTGCATTAAGGAATTTTTGTTCTAATTTACTTATTACCCTGTATTGCATTCCACTTTCATCTGTTTGGAGTTTCGTGTCAGATCCAGTAACAACCACTCTTGTTTCCAGCGCAGAAAACTCAACCTTTTTAATCTTGTATGTTTCTCTTTCAAAAGAGAAATTTTTGTTTATTTCTACTGTTTTTCTTTTTGATATGGCAGATTTATCGAGTGTGAAACTAAGTGGCCAAATCGTATGAACTGTACTAGCCTCGTTGTCATCATATATGGTCAAGTTTTCAATTTCTAATCGAATGTTCTGTCCTTCATATTCTTTGATTGATTCAAAAGATTCGGCCTCAGCCACTTTATTTTCCTTACTATCGTAATACCTGCTTCCCCAACCCACATTATTTAATTTTTTTCGTTCATTTCCCACAATCAGGCTAATCGAAGTATCGCCTTCAAAAATATCTAGATAATAGTTCTTTAAATTTGTTTTTTCACTTTGATAGGTCAGTAACAGTTTTGTCTCCTTATCATCCATCATCACCATTTCAAAATGCACTGTAATATCATGTTTCTTATCATAAAATGTTTGATCAAGAGCTTGACCAAATCCCAGGTTAATTGCAGTCCTAACACCTGTGTCATCAATATGTTTACTCGAAAATATGTTATCATAAACCTCCTGAATTACTGCTAATGCGGGTGTAAAAATTAATGTAGAGACAATAAACAAGCACACTACTATAGCTAATGAAAATCTTTTATAAAGAGTACTTCTTTTGTTAAAGGTGCTGACTTTTGCCTTTTTAGTATGTGTTGATAATATAGAGTATTTATTTCTCTCATTAGATTCCAACTTTTCAATATCAACTAAAATTCGGTTTTTTATTTCTAGTTTTTTTGTTTTATTCCACATTAAATCAGAATTTAGCTTCTTTAAGGGATTATCAAACTCAGTATCTTCGTATTGCTTCTTCATTTAAAAATCCCTCCTTTAATAATTGTTTTTTTAGAACTGGCATCGCCCTAAAAAGCGTTGATTTAACCTTACTTTCAGACCAGCTCAAAATCATTGCGGTATCCTCTATAGAAAAACCCTTGATCTTTCTTAAAACGATCACTTTTCTATATGTATCTTTAATTTCACCTAACGCTTTATAAAGTTCATATGAGTTCTCTTTTATTTTTATAATTTCTTCAGGCAATTGATTATTGTTTTTTTGTGAAATAAATAATTCTTTAAAAAACATGCTATGCTTACGCTTTCTTAAAAAATCAACCGTTAGATTGTGAGCAATACTAAATAACCATGTTTTTTCACTAGAATGATGTTTAAAAGAATCATAATACAAATATGCTTTAACAAACGTATCGTGGGTCAAATCTTCTGCTTGTTGGTAATCTTTAACCAACAATAAAATAAAGGTTAAAACTGATTTACTATGTTGGTCATACCAATCAGCAATTTCTTCTTTTCTGTACTCCGACAAATTTACCCCCCCATTTCTTGATGTTCAATACTTAGACGTACTAACAAATCAAAAGTTGTGTTTTTAAATTTTTTTATTGAAAAAAATCCTAAATATAGATTTTTCTCCCTCTCTTTTAGAGGTCGATAGTATAAATTAATTATCACATTATTCCGTAAATACTTAATCAATAATATCGGCCTTAGTTGAACAAGATCCTCAATTACTATATGATTACACTAAACAAATCTAGCTAACATAATGAAACCTCTAGGCAGTTACCAAACCAAAAACCCCTTGATAAACAAGGGGTTTTTCCATGAGAATTTATCGGGTATGCACGTTTTTATACAAGCCTGTCAGATCAACGTTTTGAGCTGAGGAAGAAGCTGGCCGGCTGCATAAAAAACAAGGGTTTTAAGCAGAAGTTCTTTTTTTTGATAAAGAGTGTCTTTTAGTGGTGAACTATTAATATCCTGATCCATCATGGCTTCCATTGGAATTGATGCCGTTTTGATTGATAACTTCCCCTAGTTTTTCATCTTGGATCTTTTCATCAGGTGGAGTGCTTCCAGATTTTTTTTCAAGATAAATAGCAATACCACCTAGAATAACGACAGGAGTCAATAAATATAACCAAATCATACTATCACTCTCCAAATAATATTATGGTTATTTGTTTAAAAAGGTTTCTAATGCTGCGGCCAGTTAACACACCCATTATGCTGTTAATTAGTGTGTTATACGAAGTGTTATTTTTTATGTGTTTTTATGTTTTGCACCCCTGAACCGAACTCGCTAAATCAAACCCCAAGCCTTCTACCATTCCATCGGTACTTCTCCATATTTTTCCCAAAGCTTTGGAAATCTATTTTGCAGTTCTTTCTCGTCATCCTCTTCCCAGTCCAATTCAATTTCAGGCTGTGCCTCAAATCCTTCAAGTTTGTCAAACAGTTCGTAATAATCCTCATCATCCCGGCCTGTTTTTTCTTCAAAAGCCATGCAGGCTGCTGATAAAAGCTCTTCTAGCTGAGGGAATTCCCCCTCTTCTTCCCTCTTCTCAAGCAGTGGTATCAGCACTTCAGGATTAGATATGGCTGCTTCGTATGTCTCTTTTCCTTGAAAAATAAGCCATGCTCTAAAATAATCAAAACAATCATCCGAGCACCCTCCCATAATAATATAGGCGGCAGCCCATAAATTTGAAGAGTATGATTCGTTCATAAACTTCTGAAGGATGTAATCGAAACGCACAAGATCCTTATTAGGCATTTTTAATAACGCATAGGTCAGCACCTCAATTTGTTCCTCACTGTCGGCTTCCTTCCTCTTGGCTGTTTGCAATAGATTCCAGAATGCATGCTCAGTCATAGAGCTTTCTTTCATAATACCTTCTTTTTTTTCAGCTGGGAGATAGCCTTTTTTCATTTTTGCTTTAATCAGCTTTTCTGCTTCCTTCCTGCATTCTTCCTCGGATTCGAATCCTTTTGTCTTGACCGCTCCGCTTGTCCCTATTTTTCCGTATGTAATCGTAAAAGTGGTATGATCCGTCTGTATTTTCCAAAATTTATTCGATGATCCATCTTTGTAAACCAAAAGTGTTTCCATCTCTTTCACCCTCCCTTTCTATCTATTTTACTTTGAATGAAATCCCTTTTATAGGTAAAAAATAGAAAAAAGCAAAACAAAAAGCATCACCGATTAAAGTCATGCCATCCATTTTCCTGCTATTCTGATATTTCTCTTTATACCAGGCTGTAATCCCGCATCTCCATGTATCTCTCGAGTTTTCGCTTTACCCGCTGGAGTGCATTGTCTATTGATTTAACGTGCTTATTCAGCTCTTCAGAGATTTCAACGTAGGATTGTCCGTCCATGTAAAGGGCCAATACTTTTCTTTCCAGATCGCTCAGCATTTCAGCCATTTTCATTTCAATGTCCAGCGCTTTTTCCTGGTTGATGATCAAAGTGGCCGGATCCATTGTTTTTGTTCCGGGAATCACATCGAGCAGCGTGTGGTTATCATCTTCAAAAAGAGGCTTGTACAAAGAGACATAGGAATTAAGAGGGGTGTGCTTTTGACGGGTAGCTGTTTTAATGGCCGTAATAATCTGTCTGGTAATGCATAATTCTGCAAACGCCTTGAATGAAGCCTGCTTGTCCACTTTGAAGTCACGAATGGCTTTATAAAGTCCAATCATCCCTTCTTGCACGATATCTTCCCGTTCTCCGCCAATAAGAAAATATCTGCTTGCTTTGGCCCGGACAAAATTGCGATATTTGCTGATTAAAAAGTCGGTCGATTCTGAATCTCCATTTTGAACGAGTTCAAGCAAAACCTCATCTGTCAAATCAGCATAACTTGTTATCTTCCTCACTTCTAATGTAACACTCATACAGATCCCTCCGCAGATTTCATGATGATGATGGTCCCTCTCCAAAAACTAGCAACTAGGAAGTATGTTTATATTACCTCAGATAGAACCTGAAAGATATTCAAAAATATCGACTCTTGTTTACAGCGGAAGCCATAAAATAAGAAAACATTGCAAGAATAGATATGAAATTTGTCGAATGTTGAAGATTTTTCGTTTTTTTTGTCGGTATTTTGTTTAAAAAACAGGTTTTAAATGCAGGAAATTTGAATATGGGAGAAGAAAGGATTTTTCCTTCTTTATCAAGAAGAAATAGAAGAACGTATTTTAAAGAGGTGATACTGTGCTCGGATATTCGCTGCTTCTTCTTGGCCCCGCCATCATGATTGCTTTTGGACTGCATGCTATGAAAAGTGTCCCCCTGACTTTTAGTCTGTTTTACGGCTGGCTTCTGCTGTTCTCAGCTTCAAGCATCCGACAGAGCCTTCAATTTCTTAGAAACAATGCACTCTTAAATAAAGGGGTCTTAACAGGTTTCGGTACTGGAATCCTCTTTTTATTCCTGATCTTCGGTACCGTTTCAGCTTTCTCTGACTCTTTTTTTGATGCAGAAAAGCTTCAGCAGCAGTTAATAGATTGGAACTTTACTGGCGGGCATCTCATCTGGCTTATTCTGATCCTGCTGATCGTCAATCCTTTATTGGAAGAATATTATTGGCGGGAATTTATGTACACTAAGCTGATGCAAAAACTGAGTGTTTTAAAAACCATCCTGATTACATCCTTTTTCTACAGCCTTTATCACCTGCTGTCACTGATCTTCCTGTTTAACTGGCCAATCAATCTTCTTGCAGTCATCCCTGTCTTCCTGGCGGGAATGATTTGGGGGTATTTTCGTCATCGATTCCGCTCACTGGTCCCAGCCATTCTGTGTCACATGCTTTCAGATTTAGGAATTATACTTGTTTACTTGAAATTTTTTCACGTCTAATGCTTCACCTGTACTTCCTTTCTGACTTTTGCAGGCTCATCGGGTTTTCGATGAGGGAAAAAGAACCAGTAGAGATGCTTTCCTGCCGCGTTTATCCCGTGATAAACAAGTCCTCCCAGAAGAACAAAAAGAATCAAAACAGCAAGCGCAATGAAATCATCCCCAGCTCCCCCATCGAAGTTGTTTTTCTCCATAAGCATGCCTAAAAAATACATGCAAAATAAAAGGATTACTATGTAAATAGCCAAATCACCATATACACCGTCCAGAATGGAATCATAAATCATAAAACCAGAAAATATGATGCCTGCAAGGAGGATGAATAGAAAGATCAGCTGTGCCAAACCGAGAAAAAAACGGCTTACTTTTTTCAACGATAAAACTCCTTATCTCTTAAAATTGACTGCTGTTCAGCTGAAATAGGTCTTGCAGACAAGTAGACCCCCGCTATGACAGATATTCCCCCTGCAAGCTGATACCACATTAATGTTTCACCAATAAATAAAACAGCAAAGATAACGGCAAAGACTGGAATCAAGTTCAGAAAAATTCCCGCTTTATTTGCACCAACTTTAACAACAGCCGTGTTCCAGGAAATAAATGCAACAATCGATGCAAATACCCCTGTATAAAAAATGGTAAAAATCGCAGATCCTGACCAAACAACAGGGATCTTTAAAATGAAAGTCTCGTAAAAAGCCAGCGGAGACAGAACGAGAATCCCGACAGCCATACAAACGAAAAATGTGCTGTAGCCGGGCAAAATTCCTGTATACCGCTTTATTAAAATCGAATAAATGCTCCAGCAGACAACAGCTGCAAGTACAATAAAATCACCAGAATTAAACGAGAAATTGACAAGAACAGCAAGCGATCCTTTTGAAAGAATAAAAAGTAGTCCTGCAAGTGAAAGAACGGTTCCGATCATCTGATTTCTGTTCAAGCTCTCTCTAAGAATGAAAAACGAGAGAATATAAATCATGATTGGAGTTGACGTATTCACTAACGAAGCATTAATGGATGTTGTATAATGCAGCGCAAGATAAAGAAGGCTGTTAAAGCCCGCAATACCTGTAATAGACATTAGAATCAGGATGTGCCAGTTCTTTTTTAGCAGGGCATGCTCTTTTTTCAGGTGTGGCCACGCAAATGGCAGAAAGATGATGAAAGCTGTACACCACCTGAGCACTGAGAGGGTAAATGGCGGCATGCTGTCCGTTGCCGCACGGCCGATGACAAAATTTCCTCCCCATAAAATCGTCGCAAGAACTAAAAGAAAATAAGGGTTTCGTTTATTCAAAGCCATTCAGTCCTTATCTGGATTTAACTTAAGCTATTAGACTTCTCTGATAAGGTCTGACTTTCCTTCTTTTAATTGAAAGAATTATTTGGGTCTAATGAAAGCAGCTGCCGCATTATAGGCTGATTATGAAGTTTCAGAAAACAATAGATTATTTTTGCCTCTTATTTTCTCTTCATCTTCTCTTCAATCAAGTCTAAAACTCTCTCATAATAAGCATCTTCATGAGGTACGAATCCCGTTTTATCTACTTCCGTTTGTATTGTTCTTCTAGTGTCATCCTGGTCCACTTCGAAACCTTCCACAAGAAGACTGCTTCTTCTGCTTGAAATAAGCTCTCTAAATGAATGTAAATCTGCCCGAACCATTCCGGATACTTCTTCTTTTTGCAAGGTGAATGCCTCAAATGACAGATTGAATGGATAGAAATACACATGGGCAATTTCATTATCATTCAAGTCTGTTTGGGATACACAATACTTCATCACATCCAGCAGAACCAGCTCTGAGAAGGAAACATGAATGCCGATTTCTTCTTCAACTTCGCGTGTCCCATCCTCAATCGTTTCATGGGCCAGGATGTGGCCTGCAGCCGTAATATCAAATAGATTTGGATAATCTTTTTTCTCTTTGCTCCGCAGCTGAAAATAGAGATACACCCTGTCGTTTTCTATTCCTGCAAACCAGCAGTGAAACGTTTCATGCCAGTGACCTATCTTATGTACTTCTGCACGGGATGCTGTTCCAATTGGATTTTGATTTTCATCAAAAATACGCAGTACTTCTTGTTCCATTTTAATGACCTCTCAGTTCTGCTCTTTCAAATCTTTATAAATTGTCAGCGTCTCTATGAGAAATTCTCTATCGTAACCCGTCTTCTGATAAATACGATCAACCCATTTTTCTATGCTCTCTGCATCCGGATCCTCGAACAATCCATTTTGGGTGCTTAAGAAGCTTTTCCAATTATAAAATTCCCAATGGGCTGTTTCTTCTCCATGTTGAACTCTTTTTTCTAAAAGCGGCTCCCGCTTGATTGAATTTTGTGAGTGTTCGGCAGCAGCCAGAAACTGTGTTCGTTCAATAGGAGCAGTCTGATAGATTTGTTCGGACGACTTTCCATTCGGACGATAGTATGTAATTTTCACATCCTCCCCGCTGGGTTCCACTCTTATTTCTGCACCAGGGAAAAAATTCTTTAGTTTTTCCGAAGTGAAATCCTCTGCTTGAGTGTCTATCAATATCGGATTCAGCCACTGATCCCCTAAATCGCACAAATATCTTCTGCCGCTTTCATCCAGCGCGATGACAGCTCCGTGATCTTCTCCAATCGGGTATGCATCGATTCCCCTATTTGCAAACTCATCCAGCAGCCAGATGGATAAATCAAAACAGTTGCCTGTTATGCCATACTGTTCCTTATGTTCCTCCATTAAAAAAACATCTCTCTGCTTTTTTGAACCAGATCTCCTGTAATACCATGCCTTAGTGAGGGTTTCCATCGGAAATTTATCGAATTTTCTCCAGACTGACAAGATTTCTTCTGTTGCTTTCATTTTGCATCACCTTCCTTTTCACTATAAATAGACCAGGTTTCCCTGGTCTGTTGCACCAGCTTTTTCAGTTTACAAACTTCTCCTTTTCCTTCCAGAACTCCTTCCGAAGATGAACTTTTTGAATTTTGCCTGAAGCCGTTTTAGGCAGCTCATCTGTAAAGATCACTTTCGTCGGTGCTTTAAAATGAGCAAGCTTGCTCCGCGCAAAGGCGATCAGTTCTTCTTCGCTTGTCAGCAGTCCGTCTTTTATAACAACTATAGCCTGAGGTGTTTCTCCCCATTTTTCATGCGGGACTGAAATAACAGCTACCTCCTGCACGGCAGGATGTTCGTACAGTACGCCTTCCACTTCAATTGAAGAGATGTTTTCTCCTCCGCTGATGATAATATCTTTTTTCCGATCAGCAATTTCAATGTTTCCGTCCTCATCCACAACCGCCATGTCCCCTGTATAGTACCAGCCGCCGCGAATGACTTCATCTGTTCCTTCCTGGTTGTTCCAATAGCCTTCCATTACGCCGTTTCCGCGTACCGCAATTTCTCCGATTTCCTGACTGTTGGGCTTAACTTCCTCTCCAAACTCATTAAAAACTCTTACATCGCTCCCAATGAACGGATAGCCTGCTTTTGCTTTTAAGCGATATTTTTCCTCAGGCTGAAGATGCTGCTGTGTATCACGGATGATGGATGTTGTTATGAGCGGAGATGCTTCTGTCATGCCATAGACCTGGATGAACTCCCACTTCAATTCCTCTTCCACCCGCTTTACAAATGCAGGAGGCGGGGCAGAGCCAGCAATTACAATTCGAATATCCTGCGGCTGCTTTGAATAGCCGTTCACTTCCGCGTATTGCAGAAGACTGTTTAAAACCGTTGGAGCCATGTGCATGACAGTCACGCCATAGTCATTGATCTTTCTAAAAATATCACCCGGCTGCACTTTTCGAAGACAGACCTGTGTTGCTCCATTTGCGGTGTAATAAAATGGCGAACCCCATCCATTCACATGAAACATCGGCAGCACGTGAAGAAGAATATCACGGTCTGAAACCCGAAGATGATGCATGGATGAAAGCGCGTGCAAATAGTTGCTCCGATGGGTCAGCATAACCCCTTTAGGCTTGCCGGTCGTCCCGCTCGTATAAAGAAGAGTGGCCAAATCATCCTCCTCCATTTCAGGTCGTCCGATTCCATCTTTTTCATATTTGCTCAGCCACTGCTCATAAGCGATCGGACCATTTCCGCTGATTTCAAGACCGTGAACAATAATGCTTTTAACCGTTTTCAGCTGATCTTTTACAGGTTCAATCTGTGAATAAAGTTCATGATCAACAAACAATACTTTCGTTTCACTGTGGTTTAAAATGTACACATAATCTTCCGGAATCAGCCTCGTATTCAGCGGAACGATAACCGCTCCAAGCTGAAGGACGCCGTAAAATCCCTCGTACATTTCAGATGAGTTTGGTGCTAGATAAGCAACGCGGTCCCCTTTTTCAATCCCTAAATCCATCAGCCCCCGCGAAAGCTGATTGACTCTTTCATTTACTTCTGCGTATGTAAATTCTTTTAACTCATCAATCACAGCTGTTTTATCCCTGTATAGCTTCACAGCCCGATCCAAAAACTGAGGCAGCAGCAAAGGCACCTTCATTTCTCCATCCCCTTTTTCGTCTAAATATTCAATTATTTTCAAAATCATTATAGCATATCTGAGAGAAGGTGTTATATAACAAGTGTGATGTATATGAAAAGAAACCGGCGCAGACGTGCACCGGCTTCTTTCTATTCATTATCAACTTTAGTTTTAAGTCTTAAGTCCAGCCGTCTTCTAAAGGCAAACACAGCTGAACCGAGGAGAAGCAAGGCGGAAACGGCAAAAACAATCTGCACACTTGTCTGCTCTGTCAAATAGCCAAACAGCAGGGATGCGACGCCGAATGTTAAAGAAAGCATGGCACCCTGTGCTGCATAAACCTTTGGAAGCTGATCAGCTGATGCATTACTTTGCAGCAGGGTCTGCATGGCTATGGACTTCAGCTGTTCCTTCACTCCGAAGGCAAAGGCGAGGAAAAGAGCAAGCATTGGTATGGTCGTGAACCCAAACAGAATAGTACAAAGGCTTAACCCAAATCCTGCAGCCATAATGATGCTGCTGAGTTTTCCACGTATAAAAGCAGATGCTTTCAAACCAATGAATCCCCCGAGGATCAAGCCAAGAAAAAAGCTGGCATTGATATAGCCCCACCATTCCTCTTCCATCTGCAGCTGTTCTTTTACATAGATATAGATAATCGCTGCTATCCAGACGACAAAGGCAATGGATTCAATAAAAGCAATGATGCTCAGTGTTTTTAAGGTTGGATTTTTCCAAATGAAGACCCAGCCTTCTTTTAGAGAGTACCATTTCGTTTTTGGAGCCCGACTATGATTTGCAGCAGAATGCTGTTCTCTAATTTGCATCATCAACACCGATGAAATGACAAACAATCCGAATGTTACCCAGATCACATTACTTCCCCCGATTGAAGCAGCCAGTATTCCCCCTATTGCCCAGCCGCCAAGCTGAACAGACTGATCCAAAACCGAAACAAGGCTGTTGGCTTTAACAAGTTCCTCTGATGGAACCAATCTAGGCAGCATTGCACTTACAGCGGGAGCTGCCCAGCCATCCAGAAAAGAGATGACAAATACGAAGATGAAAATCAGATATACAGGCCCTGATTGACCAGTGAACTCATTAAACAGCGCCAGCATGAAGAGGATTCCCGTCTTCCCCGACTGCGAAATAACCAGCAGTGTTTTAAGCGGATATTTATCAATCAGGATAGGGGCTAAAAATCCGCTGATAAAATGGCCGATTGTGACAGTAAAAGGAACAGCCGCTATTAAGACGGCAGAACCTGTATATAAGTAAAGCAGTGTAATCAAACCAATTATATAAAAGACATCTCCGCCACCAGCTATTGATTGACCGAGCCAAAGAAAGCGAAACGATTTATTTTTCATGTAAACTACCCCTCTTTCTTTATATATAGGGCAGGTTCTTACATTGGACTTCCCCTCCACAATAAATTTCAGGCTATACCGCAGAGAATGTTAAGTAATTTGTACGCTATCCGATAATTAGAAAGGATGCCTTTTTTCCATTCTCTTACTCTTATCCTACTTTACCAGCAAAGATTTTTGAATATTTTTTTAAAATCCGCTTTCAAGAGGTTATTTCATTGTAGATTTTGGGTACATCTACTATGTTGTACACCAATTAAATAGAGGAGCCACATCATGTTTATCAGAATTCTTAAATCATACGACTATTCGTTAATAGCAGCCATTTTCTTATTAAGCACATTCGGCCTTCTAATGGTCTACAGTTCAAGCATGATCACATCCATTCTAAGGTATGATGTGACGAGCAGCTATTTTTTCAAAAAGCAGAGTATTTCCCTGCTAATAGGTTTCATTATGTTTGCCGCACTTTCTTTTTTTCCATATAAAATCTTTCTTCAGAAAAAAATGATCAAGCTCTTATTTTACATATCGATTGGCTCTTTATTGTTTGTCATGATTTTTGGGCACACAGCCGGAAATGCTCAAAGCTGGGTAAAATTAGGCGGAGCAGCGATTCAGCCCGCAGAGTTTGCGAAGATGTGGGTCATTATTTATTTATCAGCACTGCTTGCAAAAAAACAGAGATATATGGATGATTTCTACAATGCCATTCTGCCGCCAGTTATATTTGTTGTCGTGATTTTCATTTTAATTTTGCTGCAGCCCGACTTTGGAACTGCACTCATTATTTTATTGAATGCAGCGATCATCATTCTTTGTTCAGGAATTACGCTTAAAAGCTTTATCAAATTATCAGCCTTTACAGTGATGGCCGTTTCAATCGGGCTTATGCTTTTATTTATCACAAATAAATTAGCGGACGTCTTCTCATCCGAGAGAATTTCAAGATTTACAGGTTTTTTAGATCCCTTTGAAAATATCGCCGATTCAGGCTATCAGCTTGTCAGCTCTTATTATGCAATTAACAGCGGCGGCATGCTCGGGCTTGGCCTTGGAAACAGCATTCAAAAATATGGTTACTTGCCGGAAAGTCATACGGATTTTATTATGGCGGTCATCAGTGAAGAGCTTGGCTTGTTCGGAGTGCTCTTTGTCATCGGACTGATTGCGTTTATCGTGTTAAAAGGCTTTGCCATCAGCAAAGCTTGTCCGGATCCATTCGGCTCACTCCTTGCCATTGGCATTTCATCCATGATTGGAATTCAGGCCCTCGTCAATCTTGGTGCGGTAGCCGGTCTGCTTCCAATTACGGGTGTTACCCTTCCATTTGTAAGCTACGGAGGGTCATCACTGATTCTGCTCTGTATATCTGCGGGAATGCTTGTGAATATTTCGATGATGAATACCTTTAAGCAGACCTACAGCAAGCCACAGGCTGCATAAAAAATACCCAATCCATTCAGATTGGGTATTTTTTCTCTATTAATGTGTACTGTTCGTTTGCCTTTTTCGAATAAACCAGATAATAAACACAACTGCTGCTGCTCCAAGTACTGCATATATTACCGATGAATACACACCGACATACTCATTGATTTTCGGCCATGCTTCACCGAGAGATGCCCCAAGCATAACAAGTGCAATGTTCCAGATCAGGGTTCCAAAGGTGGTAAATAGAACAAATTTCAGGAAATTCATATTGGACATGCCTGCCGGAATCGAGATGAGGCTGCGGAGCAGAGGCACCATACGGCAGAAAAAGACGGTCCAAATGCCGTATTTATCAAACCATGCATCTGCACGGTGTACATCTTTCTTTTTAACTCTCAGGATATGGCCCCACTTATCAATGATTTTTTCGAGCCGTTCAACATCCAGCTGAAGGCCAATCCAGAATAAAACGATCGCGCCGACAACAGATCCTGCAGTAGCGGCGAGTATGACCCCAATCACATTCATGTCTGAATTGGTCGTCATGAAACCTCCGAATGGCAGCACAACTTCTGAAGGAATAGGAGGGAATATGTTTTCTAAGGCAATCATCAGAAAAATGCCAAAGTACCCGTATTGTTCCATAAAATCCGTAATCCAGTTCTCCAAATACATCGCTCCTTCACTGCGTCCTTTTCTTTTCTAAAAATCATTTCCCTATGCGGGAACTTTTAAAACGCATGCACCCTAAGAAAAGCGGAAACGCAAAATTTTATGTTTATTTATCCTCTTTAAAAAAACACGGCACCTCCTATAAGAGATACCGCTTCACGTTATCCTAAATTTTTTTGTTCAAATCCAATAAATTTCAAGGCAAGGTGCAGACTTGAAAATGATTTGGTCTCTTTAAAATCAAAACCAAGGCTAATCATGGTCTGTGCAATTTCAGGACGGATTCCGCTCAATTTTGTTTCTACACCCAAAAGCTGCAGAGCATCAAGCACTTTGAAAATTTGGTTTGCTACCATCGTGTCAATAACAGGTACACCTGATAAATCAATGATTAAATACTCATATGCACATTCAGCACTTTTTGTTAAAGCAACGTCCATTAATATTTGTGCACGCTGTGTATCAAGGTCTCCGATTAAAGGAAGAACCCCAATTTTTTCTGAAACATTCACAATTGGCACAGAAAGCTCATCAACAGCATTTTTGGCAGATTGAATGTTAGTCGAGTATTTTTTCATATAAAAAACACTGATTAAATGAATAGCGTGATCTACCACATCGTCAAACGATGAAAGAAGCTCATAAAACTCATCCAGGGATAAGCTGTCAGCCTTTGCATGGTCTTTAATGATGTCACCAATCACATCACGGTAAAACTTGATTTCCTCAATGGCCAGGTCAAGCGGAAATTGAATCGCCAACAGCAAATCTGCCGTTTCTCTTCCCCAGTTGTTCAGAAGAACAATCGATTCCTGCTTCTTGAGCAAAATGGCTTCGGCATAAACGTTCACCAATTTTTCTCTCCAATTAGAAAGCTCCTGGCTGTTTGACTGAATCAGGTTCGGGTATTTTATGCTCTTTTCTACTTTTATAGTTTGGATCAATTCTTGTTTTTGATCTATAATTACTTCATTAATTTTTTTGAGGGTTGTGTGTAAATTATTTTTAGTCTGCATGGTTCTCCTTTCCAAAACGATGTTCTATCTATAAGGATAGTACTATACATTTAGAATCTCAAACCCTTTTTGTGGCAGTTGGCAAAAAAAATTTTCCATTTGGTGCTAAAAACTTGGGATTTTCTTTTTTTTTCTGCTGTATTTTGGATCATTTATTCAATCAACAGAAATATAAATTTTTTCTTCATTTTTTACGGAAAGCTTGATTCCAGTACATCCGTCACCTCAAAATCAGGTCTTCTCTCCGTGGATCCACTCTTCAATCTTCTTATAATAATGCTCACTTAAATCCTCATGCAGGAGCAATTCCTTTTTCCCGGTTTCATTCAAGGAATACGTCCCCCTTTTCACCCTTTCAAACCAGCCGTAGTAATTCTTGTTAAGAATCGAGAGCGTTTTATCGCCTGTCCCCATGGTACGGAGAATTTTAGGACTGAGCGGCCCATTCCTTTCGAGACAGCAGGCAATATGAATGCATCTTTCCTTGTAAGCTGTCATGATTTTCGTTTTGTTCACGCCGCCAATATTATGATCCCCGCTTCGCCCGGCCATTTCAGCCAATATTCTTTCTCTTTTTTTCTTGCTCTGCTTCATGCTTTTGACTCGATCAAATGAAGAAGGTTCAAGCTTGATTTCAGCTTGAGCTCTTCCTTGACGAAAAGACACGATAATCAAACCAAGTTCCAGCCGATTCACCAAGTAGCAAAGATCTTTCCATTTTTTAGAGCGCAGGCTGTATGATGGCTTGGGGATGGCAATATACACACGTTCTGTATAACGCTGTCTTTTTGCCGCCTGAATCAGCAGTTCAACGTTCAGCCTGAGCTTCAGTTCAACGATAATCAGCTCTTCTCCCTTGACCGCAGCCAGATCACAGTCATTTACTTCACCGTACACTTCAAAGCCTTGTTTTAGAAAATATCTTTGTATGGGCAAATATAAATCCTTTTCTAAAATCTTGTCCTGTTTCATTTCCTATACCCCGTGTTTTCAATTATTCCTACCCTTATCATAAACGATTTCAGAAAAAAACAGGTGGATGATAGCGGACAAGAAAATAATTCGAAACTATCACCTGCCTGATAAGTAATGAGAAAAGTCACATGAAAACTCACGTTTAATTCCGACTGCTTCAAAACCTTTACGTTCCACCACATTGTAATTCATCGGATCTGCTCCTTTCAAACTCACCTGAATGGCCAGGCGGCTGTAGAATTTCAGTTTACACGTGCTTTTCCTCGCTTCACTCGGCGATATCCCGTGCTGCCTTCTGAAAGCCTTTGTAAACGATTCGGGAGTGTCATAGCCATACTTATAGGCAAGATCAATCACTTTTCTGCGGCTGTTTGCGAGCTCCTGGGCGGCTAAAGTTAAACGTCTGCGCCGAAGATATTCTCCAACTGAAATGTCTGTTAAGATCGAAAATGTCCGCTGAAAATGATAGGCTGAAGCATTTGCCTCTTTTGCAATCTGTTCAGTCGAAATATCTTCATGCAAATGTTCTTCCATATAGTCGATCGCCTTCTGTATTGACTCTATCCATGACATATCACTCACTCCCAAGTCCAATCTTACCAATGCAGATTCTTTAAATCCTGTCATTTTGTGCTTTACGGTGACTGCTTTTACAGATGGCTTGTACAATTATACAAATCGCAGTCCCATCCCTTTTCTCCTTTTACAATTGTCGAAATTGACGTATTTCTCAGTCCATCCTTCATTTCTAATTTAGGGACCACCTGTCTTAAAAAATGTGAGATAAACATTCCGTGGCTGACAATTAAGATGTTTTTTTCAGGGTGCTTCTTGATTAATTCATCGAAAAATAACTGTCCTCTTTTGATAACAGCTTCTGTCTTTTCAATTCCAAGATCGAGCTCCCGCCACTGTTCTCCCCATTTTTCTAATCTTTCTGCTTCTGTCGTTCCTTCAATTTGTCCGCCGTCCACTTCTTTAAGTCTTTCATCATATTGAATAGGAAGATTTCCAAGCTTTTCAGCTATGTATTCCGCTGTCTGTTTCGCCCTGGCTAATGGACTTGCATAAATCACATCCCATTCTTCAGAACTTAACCTTTCAGCAAGCTTCACCGCTTCGATGATTCCATTTTCGTCAAGTGGAATATCTGAGCTCCCCTGTGCTCTTCTCTCTACATTCCACGCAGTGCGCCCATGGCGGATAATCCCTATTTTCGTCATATTCAGAACCATTCCTTTCAATTAATTTCTATCATTCTCTAATTCTTCCATCTAAGATTATGATACTCTAAAAGAGGGGTGAATACGATGAAAAGAAAACCAATTTATGTTGAAATTTTGGTCCGATCAGACATGGAAAAACTGTGGAGTGCAACACAAACTCCAGACTTGCATTCGAGCTGGGATCTCCGTTTTTCATCCATTACCTATCTTCCGAAAAAAGAAAACGAACCTCAGCACTTTTTATATAAAACCAATATTGGCTTTGGACAAAGCATACACGGATGGGGAAAAAGCGTCGGAACCTTTCAAACTGAGGATGGACCCAGAACTTCATCTCTTCATTTCGGAACAGATCAAAAAATATCCCTGATCAAAGAAGGCAAGGGATACTGGAAGTACATACAAAAACAGGACGCACTCACTTTTCTGACACAATACGATTATAAAGTGAACTTTGGCAGGTTGGGTGCGTTCTTTGATGCCATCATATTCAGGCCATTAATCGGCTGGGCAACTGCTTTAAGTTTTGATGTCCTGAAAAGATGGCTTGAAAAGGGAGAAGCCCCGGCCTCCCAGTATTTTCGCTTTTTTTGTACATGGCTTATTTCCTTTCTTTTCTTTTTTATATGGACTTATCACGGCGCAGTGCCGAAATTATTTTTCCAGCATCCAGAAGAAGTATCTATGACGAAAAACTTGATGCCTATTTCCATGCAGGCTTCCTCCATCGTTACTGCTGTTGGCATAGCAGAGATACTATTCGGACTGCTGTGGCTTTTGCCCTTTAATAAAAGAAGGTTATTTGGCCTGCAGATTATAGTGTTCCCATTTCTTTCCCTATCAGCTGTTTTGGCAGAGCCAGCTAACCTGATTCATCCATTCAGTCCCATTACTTTTAATGCCGCTTTATTCATTCTTTCGATCATAGGATTCTTCCAAAGCAGGGACCTGCCGACAGCCGGCAGCTGCAAAAGAAAGAGATAGGAGATTCAGATGTCTATTTATAGAAGTGTATTAGGTGATCAATTTCAGCGCCTCCATCCGAAGCTTCAAAAAAGGTACGAGTTTCCCTTTACAGCTAAAGGAGTGATGAAAACAATAAACGGCGGACCTAAATGGCTGTACCCCTTCTTTTTAGCAGGAGTCCGCTTTAAACTCCTATTTCCGGAGGATGGGCAAGAGATTCCGTTTGTCATCAGAAATACTCCCCGCACTGGCGCTGACGGGGAAGAACAGGTTCACTGGGAACGGATCTTTTATTTTAAAAAGAAAAAAAGGTATTTCAATGCCTTAATGAGTCTGGATTCTAAAAGGAACTTGATTAAAGATTACCTGGGTGAGCCGAAACTGTTCTATTCAGATTTATCCTTCCATGTGAATGACAGGGGACAATTAAAAATAGAGTCCAGAAGTCAGCGCCTTGTGCTTGGAAAGCTTGAGATACCTATGCCTGAATTGTTTCAGGGACTGGCCTTTGTAACAGAATCCTACGACCAGGACAGGGACGTTTTTTTAATAGAAGTAAAAGTAGTAAACCGTGTTATCGGCACCGTTTTCTCATATGAAGGAGCGTTTACAGCAGATGAAATTTAGCAGCTATGTCATCATTCACAGCATCATCTTCCTTCTATCCGTGCTTTTAAATGAGGGGCCATGGTACTTTTTATTGCTTACGGCAGCACAGCTTGTCTATGTTCCGCTCGTATTGCAGCTCATCATGAAAAAAGGGGATTGGTTTTATAAGATTTATCCCTATGTTTCCATTCCTGCTTATACATCTGTATTTCTCCTGCAAGTAACAGGAGAATCCTCATTTGATGTCTTTTTTGCAGGTGTCTACTTGTTCTTTACGGTTCTTGTCGCGACTTATGGTTGCTCACGTTTTTTAAACCGGGGTTTTATCCAATTTGAAGAATTTGCAGTGGATATGGGTCTATTATCGTTAATGATCGGCGGGGCATGGTTTTTTGCCCATATAGGGGATATTGAAACTGGATTTTCCCCTATCATCAGATGGCTGACAGGCATTCACTTTCACTATTCTTCCTTTTTGCTGCCGGTTTTTGCAGGGTTCTTGGGGAGAATTTCGAAACCTCCAATTTACCGGCTTTCGACTTCCATCCTGATCGTATCGCCAATTATTGTAGCGCTGGGGATTGCCTATTCAGTCTGGCTTGAACTGTTATCCGTCCTTTTATATATTGCGGGGATTTATAGTTTGATCTATCTCTCATTTAAAGTGCCTCTTCAACAGGCGAAATGGCTGATCAGACTGTCCTTTTCAGCTCTTGGGATCACGATTCTTTTTTCTTTGGCTTATGCCCTGGGAAATGGTTGGGGAGTTTTCACCGTATCCATCAACTTCATGCTGAAATTTCATGGCATCCTGAATTGCGGCTTATTTGCTTTATTGGGTGTAATTGGCTGGTCTATTTTCACCCCTTCTTCTGCTGACGGCCCCGCATTTCCCATCAGTAAAGTCAGGGGAAAACGAGCCATTGGCGAGAAAATACTGGATGAGATCGCAGACAGAAACGCTGAATACCAGGGACTGGTAGATAATATGGGCATCTATGAACCTGGTATTTCTTTAAATAGCCTGTCTAAAGAGATTATCAGCTTTTATGAAAATACCAACCAATACCGCCTGTTTGCAGAAGTAAATTGGCACAGGTGGTTCAAACCATTCGCCTTCATCTACCGGTTGTTCAGCGGACAAGTGAAACAAATCAACCTTCCGCTCTCAAGCAAGCAGGCTGAAATGACCGGAAGAATCTACCCGGTAAAAAAAGAACACGATGACAGAGAATCCGTCCGGGCATGGGTTCGGAAAATGAATGGTGACACTGCATTTGTTGCCCTCTACTCTTATCACAGCACAAATGAAAAAACCTATATGAATATTGGGCTTCCTCTTCCCGGTTCAGCGATGATTGGAATACTGGAACTTAAGCAGAGAGGAAGAGACCTTCAGCTTTCAAGCAAAAAAGAGAAGCAGGATTCAGATGCCGGTGTTTATCTGGCTTTCCGGCAAAATCTTTTCAAACTTCCAATTGAAGAAGTTTTTCATGTCAGGGAATCAGCTGGGGGAACGCTGACCGCAGAGCATAACATGTGGATTTTTCGGATTCCCTTTTTAACCATTCATTATTCTATAATGAAAAGACAAAAAAACTCTTTCTAATGAAAGAGTTTTTTTGAACTGAATGATAACGAAGCATTAGCAATAAAAAGAAGACCTGATTCGGTCTTCTTTTTCATTCATCAAGCAATCTCAGATTCTTTCGAATGCACTTTTCTCATAAAGTCGTTTACGTCAGCAGGAACTTTGCGGTCAAGCTTCGAGACGATGTAAACAGACAGGAATCCGATTGGAACGGTAATCAGTCCTGGTACTCTGAACTGAAGGAATTCAGGCAAAGTCTCCGGCAGGAAAATCATGTACATGGAGGAAAGGAGCCCAAGGACAAGTCCCGCAATTGCCCCTTTTTCAGTCATGCCTCTCCACCAGATTCCAAGAATGAAGATAGGTGTAAATGTACTTGCTGCCACCGTAAAGGCGAGTGCAACAAGATGGCCAATCGATGCTTCTTTTACAAGAAGACCAAGCGCACCGTAAAGGACACCTAAAACCAGAATCGAGACTTTACCGGCAATAACACGTTCTTTTTGAGTGATATTTTTCCGTAAGAAAGTTGCATAAAGATCATGTGCCAAAGCACCGGAACTTGCGATAAATAAACCGGACAAGTTCGAGAAGACTGCAGCAAATGCACCTGCGATGACTAGTCCAAGCAGCCATTCTCCGCCAAGAGCCTGTGCAGTAGAAGGAATAACCATATTGTTTCCACCCGCTACAAGATCCTTCATAACTTGTGGATCCGCTGAGCCGCTTAAGAATATAGATCTTCCGACTGCTCCAAGGTAAACCGCGAAGAAAAAGAAAACGCTTGCAAT
This sequence comes from Peribacillus frigoritolerans, assembly GCF_004358755.1. Classification (GTDB taxonomy): domain Bacteria; phylum Bacillota; class Bacilli; order Bacillales; family Bacillaceae; genus Bacillus_P. The sequence goes on from NZ_SMZY01000002.1 coordinate 761,097, forward strand.
TAAGATCGCCATAAGAGCTGATTTACGTGCGGCCTTTGCACTTGGGTTTGTGTAAAAGCGAAGCAGAATATGCGGAAGACCGATCGTACCCAGCGCAAGCCCGATTGTCATTGAAATGGTCTGCCAGAAGGACGGGAAGTAGTTTCCTGTGCCAATCCAGGTTTGACCATCATGAACAACGTCTTTTCCATCAGGTGCAAACGTTGCTGTTCCGGCAATGCTTCCTGTAAATTCAGTGACAGAAGCTAGGATTCTTTCATAATATAAACCGCCGTAAATCGCCGCTACTACCATCAAAATAAATGCGCCGAGACGAATCCATAATTCCAGCGCCTGATTTAGCGTAGTCCCTTTCATTCCGCCGATTCCAACGTAGAAAATCATGACACTGCAAGTAAAAATAATGCCAAATTCATAACTTGTCCCAAAGAACATACTTAAGATTTGTGCTGCTCCCAACAATTGCGGCGCTGCATAGAAACCTGAAATCGCGAGTACGACAGCAACCGCTGCAAGTCTTGCCCTTTTACTGTGAAAACGGTAGCCAAGAAAATCCGCAACTGTATAAGCGCCAAATCTGCGAAGCGGTCCCGCTACAAAGATTGCAAGGAGAGTCAGTCCGATCGAGAAACAAAATGCGTAATAAGCTCCATCATAGCCAAGCTGAAAAGTCAATCCTGCAATCCCGAGGAAGGTGGCAGCACTCAAGTAATCTCCGCCGATGGCCGATCCATTCGTAAACCAGCCAAAGCTCCGGCCGCCTACAAAAAAGTCAGATGCCGTTGCATTCCGTTTTGATAGATACGTAATGTAGACGATCGTTCCCATCAGGAAAATCGTGAGCAGCATTTTAGGTTCAAACAAAGCAGCCATCAGTTGACACTCCTTCCATTAGAAGGACGAATGGAGCTGTCTGTCATCTGGCTCTTTTTCAATCTCTTCTCATATAACGCAGTATGAATATAAGCAATAATAAAGGCCATTCCCATTGCAACAATTCCTGTAAAGAACCAGGCATACGTCATTCCGCCGTAAAAAGTTGAAAACATAAACTCAGGTGCAAACCAATTCAGGATCGGCATCGCAAAAATAAAGGCAAAATAAAACAAAGTCAGTTTCGAGCCTGTACTAAATTCACTTTTCATCAAATGGCGTGTCTGCTGATCAAGCGGTTCCAGCTCTCGGACATCAACCGTCCCTGCCTCTACATAATCATATTCTTTAAACTCAGCGGCCAAAATCCGTTCCCCCTTTGTTTTTATCTATTTCACTGCATGCTTGTATTTTACAATAGAAGGAAACGGCATACCTTACAATAAATTATCAGAAATGTATAAATATTTAATATATTATCCATTTCATGTATACTAGTACTAGAGACATACTGTAAAGGAACGGGGAATTAAACGTGTACAACGTTACATTCATAGTGGAAGAAACAGCTGAAAAAGAAAAAATGACAACATGGATACAAGAAGAACTAGAGGATACCCTGCATGTGGATGAGAGAAACATAAACACCACACACAAAATAGCTGTAGTAGAAATTAGAAATTTATTTGACTGGGTCAAAATTCACCGTCTGCAAAAAAAACACCATGACTGCATCATCTTCCCGCTTCTAGACCCATCTATGCTGAAAACATCTCCAATTGCCATCGAACTGCAGCTGCAGACCATGCTAGTGAAGCCCGTCAAAAAACATACCTTCATCAAGAGTTTAAGAAAAGTCATCACGTCAAATAAAAATGAAAGCGCAGTCATCGCAAACTATGGTTCAATGGTTCAGCAGCTTGAACAGGAAAGGACAGACGCACGCCTTCTACCTTTTCAAGAAGCTTTTCTTCGGAGACTGCTCCGGGCCGAAGTGAAATCAGAAGAAGAGCTGTTTGCAGCACGTTCCTATCTTTCTGATGAAACAGTTCCAAACGCGGTTTGCTTCATACAGGGATTTATTCACAATCAAAGCAGGGAAAAAGCAGAATCAGCGCCTCTTCTCATTCAGTCTGTCTTTAATCAGCTCTTTTCACAAGTGAATCAGCAGCCGTCTTTTCTCGCTTACAAAAAACATTTGCTCATGCTTATCCAGGTTCCGCACGGCTTATCTTCCATCAGAAATTGGCAGGAAGGCGAAAGCAACTTGCTACAGGCGATTGAGGTTCTGAAAAATAAACATGGCATTCATTTATACATAGGAGTCGGTTCCATTTACAGAGAGCCCCTGCTTTTATCCCATTCGTACCGAGAAGCACGCAAAGCAAGGCGCACCCCTCATTACAACCGGCTCTCGCTCCGATATTTTGAAGAAATAACCACTAATCCGCAAATCAATACGTGCACAAGCTATATTGCTCTTAACTTCCATAAAGAACTGACGACGAAAATCGTCGCTGACCAAATCAACATCAGCGTTCCATATTTCTGCAAACTCTTCAAAAAAGAAACCGGCCGCAGCTTTGTTGAATATGTCACTTTCGTCAGACTTCAACGCGCCGTCTGGATGCTCAGGCATACCGATCAAACAATTGAGCAAATTGCAGACGAACTCGGCTTTAATACCCCGAACTATTTCAGCACCACCTTCAAAAAATACGTAAGCATTACCCCGAGTGAATATCGGCTGACGGATGAGATTCTGTTTGTATAGAGAAAAGCGGAGCCGACTGTTCAGACCCGAAAGACAAATAAGGATCCGGCTGAAAAGGCGCTTTTTGCCTTTACAGACGGATCCGTTTTGGCCGAGGGGCTAGGAGGCGGAGCTGGACAACAAGAAAAGCGGAGCCGACTGTTCACAGGCCTAGGAGAAAATCCCGAATTGATGGGGTTTCCAATTTAATTGGAGGGGTTTTGGAATTAATTCATGGGGTTTTAAAATTAATTCGTGGGGTTTCCGAATTAATTGGAGAATTTTGTTCTTGCCTAGGAGTTGTACTGTGGAGCTGAAAAGGAAAAAGGAGGACACTTCCAACAATGACGCCACTTCTCAGGATTCAGATCGTTACTTGTGGCACCACTTCCAACAATAACACGACTTCTCAAGATCTGGACCGTCATTTGTGGCAGCACTATTGCTGGTGATACTATGAATTACAGAAAAAAGCAGGCAGAAAAAACAAACGTTTTTCCTGTCTGCTTCATTTAAAAACTTACCTTTTCTCAAGCATTCACATAATGATTCTGCACAAATTCCCCATACTTTTTGCTGCTTTTAAGCCTTAGTTTGATCTTAGAATTCCTGGTCTTAAACAGCGGGATGCCGTCGCCTAAAATAATCGGGGCAGTCGTGATGATGTACTCATCGACCAAGTTTTTTTTCATAAAACCGTCCAATAACTCTGATCCCCCAACAAGCCAGATATCCCTGCCTTGCTGTAATTTTAATTTTTCAGCAAGCGCTGCAGGGTCTTCCGTTGTGAAATGCAGATCTGAACTCGTGCTGATTTCTTTTCTTGTAAATATATAGCTTGTTTTTCCTTCATACGGATACTGATTATTAGTTAAAAGTAGAACATGGTCATACGTTTTTTTTCCCATCACGACCGTATCTATGGATTCTATAAATTCACTATAGCCATTGTCCCCAGCACCCTCGACCTCATCAAGCCAGCTGATATCCCCATCCAGACGGGCTATATATCCATCAAGGCTAATTGCAATAAATAAAACGATCTTTCTGCTCATATTCATGTCTCCTTTAGTAGAAATGTTTGACTTTGGCTTTTATGTTAACAGATAATGACGACAGAAATAGTCATGATCAGGAAGGAAAAAACATGTCAAAATTTCAGCGATTATTCAGCATCCTGTTTTATATCAACCGGAACAGAAAAGTAACGGCAGGCGAATTGTCTAATGAGTTTGGAGTATCTGTCCGAACGATCCAGCGTGACTTAGCCGAGCTTGAAGAATGGGGCTTGCCTCTATATAGTGAACAGGGACCTCACGGGGGATACACTGTTTTGAAAAATAATATCCTTCCTCCGCTCTTCTTCACTGAAGAAGAGGGACTTGCCCTGTATTTTTCATACGAGTACCTTATGCACTACCAGACCCTGCCCTTTCAAACGGAAATTAAGGCCGCTTCCGATAAACTTTACTTATCATTCAATGAAACAATCAAAAAGAAAATAGATGAAATAAAAAATCACATTTCCTTTTTAGCGCATCCCCAGAAAATTCATGCCCCTTTATTAAATGACATTCTGGGGAGCGCAGTCAGCCAGTCGCAAATCGAAATAGAGTATGAGGGAAAGAAAGGGAAAGCTATTCGCAGCATTTTTCCTTATGGCATTTATGCATCTAATGGATTATGGTATTGTCCAGCCTATGACTACAGCTCTCAGGATCACCGATTATTCAGAGTCGACCGAATCTGCAGCGTGAAGGTAATAGGTGCAGACGAATCTATAAAAATGAACCTATTTGGATGGCTTTCTAAAATGGAACAACGGGATCAAATTCCTTTAAAAGTCCAATTGACGAAAAATGGAGTGAGGGAATGCAAGAGCCTGCCATACCTTGCAGATTATATAACTCAGCATCATGATGGCACAGGGACAATTTCTGCCAAAATTCCAATTGATGAAATCAGCTTTATGGCCAGGCACTTTTATTTGCTTGGAGGAGACGCTATCGTTGAAGAACCGCAGGAACTGATTGAGAGTATCTTATCGCATGCCAAAGCTATTCAGGATCAGTATAAGAACTAAAAAAATTCCCCTATGCGGGGAATTTTCATTTCAGTTTAATCTTCACTTCACGGTTTGGCGCCTTCTCGTTTTTCACCGGCGGAAGTCCATATCCATACCCGGTTGCCGCCTGTTTTACAGTGTTCGTCACACTGTGAATGACCTCTCCCATATCCTGTGCAGATTCAAGCAATGGTTCTACCGTTTTCATTTTGCTTTTTACATCAACAGTGATTTGATTGGCAGAGTGAATCAGATCCTCAGCCTCTCCCGACAAATCATGAACAGCCTTTCTTACTTCAACAAGGGTCTCATTTGTTTCTTCCAGGGTAACCATTCCGCGTCTTAGCGTTTGGATCAAATACCCTACAAGGCAAATAAAAGCTAACGCAGCTCCGACAGCACTTAGTTCGATTAACATGTTCCACCTCCGCGGCCGATTATGTACAAGACAGGCTGTACATTGATAAATTATATGATTCGGCCGCGAAGAGTAGAAGCTTATAGTTTCAGCATTTCTCCTTTTCGGAGCACCGGTGCTTCTGCACGAACGGTTTCGGGATATTTTATTCCCTGACCTGTATTCAGGCAGACCACGGTTTCATTTTCCTTAATCCAGTTTCTTTCTCTTAAGAGACGGGCCGCAGCAAAAGTAGCCGCTCCCTCCGGACAAATAAAACAGCCTTCTAATTCAGCAATTTGTGACTGCTCAGCATGAATCTCTGTTTCAGAAACAGCAATGGCACAGCCATTCGTCTCATAAATCCCCTGAAGAACAAGAAAATCACCGATTGCTTTCGGCACATTGATGCCAAACGCATCCGTCTCTGAATTTTCCCAGAATTCTGATTCCATTTTCCCTTCTTCAAATGCTTTTACAATCGGTGCGCACCCTTCCGCCTGAACAGCAACCAGGCGGGGAAGCTTGTCCTTGCTGATCCAGCCAAGCTCCTGCAATTCCAGAAGAGCTTTATAGATTCCGATTATGCCCACACCCCCGCCAGTCGGGTACAAAATGACATCAGGCACGGTCCAGTTCAGCTGCTCCGCAATTTCATACCCCATCGTCTTTTTCCCTTCAATGCGGTATGGCTCTTTTAGCGTGGATGCATCATAAAAACCTTCTTCGCTGACAAGCTGCGCTACAACTTTTCCTGCATCGCTGATCAATCCGTCAATCAAATGCAAATTCGCACCGGAAATCGCCGTTTCTTTTCTAGTAATAAGCGGCGCATCCAATGGCATGATTATATACGGCTCCAACCCCGCTCTTGCTGCATAAAGTGACCACGCGGCACCTGCATTGCCGTTTGTCGGCATCGCAAATGTTTTCACACCCAGCTCCTTCGCTTTCGATATGCCGACAGCAGCGCCCCGCGCTTTAAAAGAACCAGTTGGAATCAGACCTTCATCTTTCATAAGAAGATGCCCAATACCTAATTTTCTGCCGATTCTGTCCATCTTAAGGAGCGGCGTCATGCCCTCTCCCATTGATACAATATTGTCCGGATTTTCTACCGGAAGCAGCTCATGATATTTCCAAAGGCTGTTTTCTCTGTTACTTACCTCTTCTTTCGTCAACACCGATTTCACTAGATCCAAATGATAGTTTACCAATAACGGCGATCCGCACGTGCAAAGCTGCTGAATCGTGTCCGCTGAATACTCCGTACCGCATTTCGGGCAGCTTAAATGTGACAGATAACTATAATTCATGAAAAAATCCCTCCATAATAGAAAAGGCCCCTAACAAATAAACGTTAAGGGCCTTCGGTTTTTCCGATCAGCTTATGTATAGAAAGATAGCGTATCTTTTTTGAATAGTCAAACTAAAAGGAGGATAACACTATTCCCTCTGATAACAAATTCGAACGGTTTTGGAGACTATCAGAAAGCAGACTGTAGGCTGCTATTTTCTTTTTGAACCGTTTTACTACATAAACGCGATCTTTGTAACTGTATATAAAGATTCTAACATCCTTTTTTCCTCTTTTAGTATCAATGATAATTGGAGTCCCGCCGTTCTCCGGATGTAAAAATAAATTCTCGCTCCCTGGATAAATATAATATTTTTTTAAAAATACTGCTTCGTTAAAATCATTAATTACTTGTATTTTGCCTTCACCTTTCAAGGATTTCCCATCAATGGTTACTTTAGAATTTGAGTCACTGAGTTTTGAATGAATCTCAAATTTGCTGATAAGCCAATCGACACTAAAAGTTGGAAGACAGGTCATTACTATTTTTATAGCACTCATTAGAATTAAAGAAATTATTACTGCCAAAGTCATATTTTCATCACCTTTACTTTAATAACTTATCTATTCCATCCTAGGGTTCCGACAATATTATACAATTAAGAACACATGTAATAACCGTCCAATTTGGATTAATTTTGACCATCCATTTGATAGTTGTCTTTCGAAATGAATCCCCTGCAAAAAAAACGATCCCCAAATGGAATCGTCCTTAACTCTATCAAGCTCTTAACTTATTATGCGCATGCGCAGGCAGCTTCGCCAAGGCCTGCTCAAAATCTTTGATCAAGTCGTCGGCGTCTTCAAGGCCGACGCTGATGCGCAGCAGTCCATCGGTGATCCCGCGTCGCTCCCGCTCTTCTTTTGGCATAGCGGCATGCGACATTCTTGCCGGGTATGAAAGAATGGATTCTACTGCGCCGAGGCTGACGGCGAATACTGGGAGCTCCACATTTTTGACAAGTGTGCGGACCGCATCTTCATCAGCCAGTGTGAACGATAACACGGCACCAGGTCCATCCGCCTGGTAGCGCTGAATGGAGTGCCCTGGATGGAACGTTAGTCCAGGATAATACACGTGACGGACAGCTTTATGCTTCGACAAGTATTCTGCGAGCTTCCGGGCAGATGCGGATGATTGCTGAAGTCTGACGTTCAGTGTTTTAATGCCGCGGAGGACAAGCCAGCTGTCCTGTACCCCGAGTACCGCACCGAACGCATTTTGCAGTTTTCCAACCTGTGCAGCGAGCTCAGCGTCCTTTACTACTGCAAGACCGGCAAGGACGTCACTGTGCCCGGCCAAAAACTTGGTTGCACTGTGAAGCACGATATCGACTCCAAGCTCGAGCGGACGCTGCAGAACAGGTGTTAAAAATGTATTGTCTAAAAAGGTTAAACAGTTATTTGCTTTTGCAAGTTTCGTAATGCCCTGGATGTCGGTAATTTTCAAAAGCGGATTAGAAGGTGTCTCGACATAGATTACCTTTGTATTCGGCTTAATGTGCGATGCCACTTCGTGCAAATCAGTCATGTCGACAAAGCTGTATTCAATGCCGAATCTGCTCAATACATCTGTGATGATCCGGTATGTTCCGCCGTATACATCTTCCGTGATTAAAACGTGGTCGCCTTTAGACAACAATAAAAAACAGGTTGAAATAGCCGCCATTCCAGAAGCAAAGGCAAATCCTTTTGTACCGCCTTCAAGTTCAGCAATGGTTTCTTCTAATGCCTCGCGCGTCGGGTTTCCGGATCTGCTGTAATCAAATTTGCCGTAGTCATCAAAGTCAAATTGGTGAAAAGTAGAGGAATGATGGATCGGTACGCTTACCGCTCCTGTTTCTTTTTGCACCTTTTGACGATTGTGGAGCAGTTTCGTCTCGAATTTCCAATCACCGTTGCTCAACTTTCTCCGCCTCCTTCATCAGTTCAAATGCCTGTGTTAAGTCCAGTTCCAAATCTCCTGCGAATTCAATGCCGACAGAAAAACGCAAAAGCCTGTTGCACACGCCGTTTGCCGCGCGAATCTCTTCAGGAATATCCATATGTGTCTGTGTTGCCGGATATGTGATAAAGCTTTCCACTCCGCCTAAGCTCTCTGCAAATGTAATCGTCTTTAAGGCTTTTAAAAATGGATTCACCCATTCTTCCTTCTGCAGCCTGAATGAAAGCATTCCGCCTTTGCCCGGATAAAGCACATCTGTCACCTCAGACTGATTTTCAAGAAATGCTGCAAGCTGGCCCGCATTTCTCTCATGCTGGTTCATCCGCAGTGCCAGGGTTTTCATGCCACGGATCAAGAGCCAGGAATCAAAAGGAGAAAGCACCCCTCCGATTGCGTTGTGATGCTGGGCAAGCTCTTCACACAGCTCCGTTCCCTTCGCAACAACCAAACCGGCAAGCACATCATTGTGACCCCCTAAATATTTGGTGGCACTATGAATCACGATGTCAGCTCCGTCTAAAATCGGTGTTTGCAGAATCGGTGTATAAAACGTGTTGTCGACAATCAGCAGCAAATGGTTTTCGCGGGCTATTTTAGCAATCTTGCTGATCTCTGTTTCCTGCATCAAAGGATTTGTCGGGGTCTCAAGAAAAATGGCCTTTGTGCGTTCATTGATCAGCTGCTGCGTACAGTCCTCGTCTTTAAAATCGGCGTAGTGAAAAACAAGGCCATATTTTCTCCATTCCCGTTCAAATAATCGGTAAGTACCTCCGTACAAATCAGAGGATACAATGAGCTCGTCTCCGCTTTTAAATAATGCCATAAGCGTCTGAATTGCTGCCATCCCTGAACTGAAGGCATAGCCCTGATCCCCATGCTCAAGCTCTGCAATGGCCTTTTCAAGAATCTGCCGCGTCGGGTTTCCAGTGCGGACGTAATCAAATCCAGTAGACTCCCCTATACCATTGTGCCTGTATGCTGTAGAAAAATAGACGGGCGGATTCACGGTTCCCGTTGCGTTTTCACTTCGATTTCCAATTTGAGCTAAGATTGTTTCAATGCGTTCTGACATTTCCAACACCGTCCCATAATAGTTTCTGCAAGTTTTTCTCCATTTGTGTGTTTAAACCTAATAACTGCCATTCCATCTAATCCAGCAAGAAGGCTGCATTCCAATAATATAAAAATAAAAAACGTCTTCCTCATTTAAGAAGAAGACGTTGATACCCGAATGATTGCTTCTCCTTATCTCCCAAGCTTATTACCTGCGCTTGCTGGATTTAGCACCTTGGTTCGAACAGAAAGATTCCCCGTTCTTTTCCGGTTGCTGAGATTTCACAGGGCCAGAACCCTCCATCTCTCTGGATAAGAATAAATAGTATGAACTTTTTGAATTGATTGTTTTTATAACCATAACTCACTTTTTACCGAAATGCAAGAAGTTTTCTTCAAAAATACTTACCCCTTTACTGAACCTGCTGTCATACCTGCAATGAAATATTTCTGCAAAAAGATGTAGGCGATAATCAGCGGTGCAGAGGCAATCATGACACCAGTAAAGAGCATCGGATAGTTAGTCATATATTCTCCCTGAAACTCAAGCAGGGCGAGCGGCAGGGTTTTGTACTCATCTTTTGTGATAAAGAGCAAGGGATACAGGAGATCATTCCAGTGCATAACGAAAAGAAAAATCGCTGTTGCCGAAAGCGACGGCAAGGATAGCGGCAGGGCAATCTTTTTGTACATCAGCCAGTTTCCGGCACCGTCGATTGAACCTGCTTCAAACAGAGACTTCGGAAGTGTTTTCATGAATCCAGTCAAAATAAAGACGGCAACAGGAAGCGTTGCAGCTATGTTGACCACAATTAATCCAATAAGACTATTTGTAAGCTTCAGCTGAAAGATTAATTGATAAAGAGGGATCATATTGACCTGTGCTGGAATCATCATGCCAAGGGTGAAAAGGCCGAAAATGATGGCTCCCGCTAAACCGCCCATTCTTGTGATGGAAAAAGCGATTAAACTGGCAAAAAACAAGGTTAAAAACACTGAAATCAATGTAACGATGGAACTGTTTTGAAAATAAAGCCCCATTGACTGATCCCTGAAAATCGATATGTAATTAGAAATGGAGAATTGTTCCGGAAGCCCAAGAACATTTTCATACATCTCTGAAATGGTTTTAAACGTGGTTAAAAAAATCGCAAAAATCGGAATGATGATAATGGCCGCATACACAAGTATCAAACCGTATTTTGTTCCCTTCATCTATGGCCCCTCCTTAATAATCAACGCGATTTGCACGCAGTGTTTTAAACTGGACAAAGGTAATTACAGCTATGACAAGCATGAAAATTACGGACTCAGCAGAAGCATAACCAAATTTGAAGCTTCTGAATGCGGTTGTATAAATCAGCGTAGCGATGATTTCGGTCGAATAGTTCGGACCGCCCCGTGTCATCGCAAAAATAAGATCGAATGCTTTGAAGGATTGAATGGTTGTATACGCAACAACAATCGTTGCAGCAGGTGCAATAAGCGGCCACGTTACTTTTCTGAACGTCTGCAGGCGGCTTGCCCCTTCAATTTTTGCCACTTCGTACAGATCAGCCGGAATGCTTTGCAGTCCAGCAATAAAGATAATAATCATTTGACCTGTGTGAAACCATACTTGCACAACTGCAATGGAAAAGATGGCAATCTTCTCATCACCCAGCCAGTTTTGGGCAAGAAAATCCAATTGCAGCCCTGTCAGAATGGTTTTCAGTAAACCAAGGTTGGGATCATAAATGAATGACCAGATAAAGGCTACAGAGACAGATGATAAGATGGTCGGAAAGAAAAAGAGCGCTCTGAAAAAGACATTCTGCTTTGTATTTTTAATAAGAAATAGAGCAAACACAAGTGAAAACAGAGTTTGAAAAATAACGACAAACAGCATAAACTTCACGTTATTCACGAGAGCTTTTACAAAAATAGAATCATTCGTTGCTAAATTGATATAGTTCTCAACTGCAACAAAATCAAATTCAGGAGAAATGCCGTCCCAGTTTGTAAAAGAGTAAAAGAAAGCACTGAGCGTCGGATAAATGAAAAAGATGGAATACACAAGCACTCCAGGAATCAGGAAGAGAATGAGTGATTTATTATGTTTCAGCACCTGAGATGGTCTCCTTTCATGATGAGAAGAAGAGGGGTACCCCCCTCTTCTTCAGCTTACTTGCTTAAATTTTGATCCACAATTTTTTGAGCTTCGGCTGCCGCTTTTTCAGGCTCTGTTCCGCCAATAACTGCTTGAATTGAGGCAATGACTGCTTTTTCCACATCTGCGTTCGGGATCAGGAAGCGCGGCTGAAATCTCGTATTCTTCTCCATCCATACAGCTGTTTCTTTTAACTCTTCAGATTCGTAAGCAACATCATTGAGAGTGACATGCTGCCCGGTTTTATTTGCGTAATCCTCAGCATTCTCTTTTTCTGTCAAGAAGCTGATGAATTTCTTGGCAGCTTCCTGCTTTTCTGATTTGCTGTTGACTGCCAGCATGAAGGTTGTTGTGTGTACACCTTCATACTTGGCTTCACTTTCGGCTACTGTGATTGGTGCAAGAAGCTGAAGCTTAATATCCGGATTTTGCTGTTTAATGCCCGCCATTGCATACGAGCCGCTTGCAAGCATTGCTGCTTTTTCCTGAGCCATTAACGCAATCGCCCCGTCATGCTTTGTTCCAAGAGCCTCCTTGGTTATGTAGCCTTTATCAACAAGCTCCTTAAATTGAGACAGGGTTTTGACCCACCATTCATCAGTAAGCTTTGCATCGCCAGCCATAAGTTTTGTGAAAATTTCTTCGTCAGGAGCGTTATTCATCATCATGGTGTTCATTAATTGGCCAGGGCCAATGTCTGCTCCAGGGAAAGCGATTGGAATGTAGCCATTTTTCTTCAGCTCTTCACATAAGGCCAAAAACCCTTCCCAGTCTTTCGCCGGCTGAAGTCCGAGCTTTTCAAAGATCCCTTTATTATAGACAGGCTGGTTGTAAACAAGCTGAAGCGGAACCGCAAGCTGTTTTCCATCTGCCTTTCCTGCTTCAATCAGATTTTCACTGAATTTTCCTACAAACTCTTCATTTGATATATCAGCAAACAGTCCTGCTTTTTTAATAATTTCAAATTGAGAACCCGGAAACGAAGTAAAGATATCTCCTGTTGATCCATCTCTTAAAATTGTTTGAGCAGTAGATTGATATTCTTCCGAAGGATAAATCGTCATGTCGACTTTAATCTTCGGATTTTCTTTTTCGAATTTGCTGATCAGCTCTTTAAACACTTCTGCATCTTCCCCGCGCCAATGAATGAAGCTGATTTCCGTCACTCCGTCCTTGCCGCCTCCGCTTGTTTCATTGGATGAGCATCCCATTAATGCGAGGGCTAAAACAAGTCCGATTACGATGTAACTGCTAAGCTTTTTTTTCATTTGAAACCTCCTGTGTATGTTGTTTTAGCGGCAGCTTTGGAAACAGCAGCTCTGCTGTACGATATGCTTCTTCTAGATGCGGATAGCCTGACATTATGAATGTATCAACGCCTGCTTCTGCGTATTTTTTCATGTTTTCTGCCACACTGTCCGCATCTCCAACAAGCGCTGTTCCCGCGCCCTCCCTGGCAAGTCCGATTCCTGCCCACAGTCCAGGGGCAATTTCAAGGGCATTCCTGTTGTCGACTGATAAATCTGTCATTCGTCTTTGTGCAACAGAGTCAAAGCGTGCGAATTTCTTTTTTTGTTCCTCAATTACTTTGTCGTCCACATGTTGAATGAGCCCATCTGCAGCCTGCCAAGCCTCTTCTGCCGTTTCTCTGACAATCACGTGAAGCCTGATGCCAAATTTGACTTCCCGTCCTTTTTTCCGTGCAATTTCCCGCACTTTGGCAATTCTTTCTTTCACGATCTCCACAGGCTCTCCCCACGTTAAATAATAATCAACATGTTCAGCTGCTACCTCGTGAGCAGCCGGGGATGTTCCTCCCAAGTAAAGCGGAGGATAGGGCTTTTGAATCGGCGGCTGATGAATCCCGCCTCCGGCAATATCAAAGTACTTGCCTTTGAAATCAACGGACTCCTCTGCAAACAGTCTTCTCCACACTGTTAAAAATTCATTGCTCATTTCGTACCTTTGATTGTGCTCGAGATGAAGACCGTCGCCTGCAAGCTCAACAGGGTCTCCTCCCTGTACAATATTAAGAAGGAGTCTTCCGCCAGACATGCGGTCAAATGTAGAAGCCATTCTCGCAGCAATTGTCGGCGAAACAAAACCTGGACGAAGCGCAATCAAAAATTTCATTCTTTTCGTTATGGGTATCAGGCTTGACGCGATGACCCATGAATCTTCACATGCTTTCCCTGTAGGCAGCAGGGCACCGCTGAACCCCAGCGTATCGACTGCTTTTGCCACCTGCTGCAAATACTCGGGGGTGACCTCCCTTTTGCCTTTATCTGTTCCCAAATATCTGCTGTCTCCTGCTGTGGGTAAAAACCAGAATACTTCCATGATCATCCTCCTAATTTTTTAAAGCAAAAGCGTCTTGATCATAGGCACTTCAGCTATAAATAAATAAAAGCTCCCACCCTAAATAAACGGGCGGGAGCCTTTGGTTTGTCCAATCAGCTCTATCCTTATAAGAATAGTCAGAATTAATTTTTATCATAGTAAGAGTTTACAAGATTGTCAATTTATTTCTTCTCTATAAAAATTCTAGAGAAAGATGCAATCTCCTTTAAGCCTTTTTTCTTATGTTTACAACCATCACCCCGGCAATAATCAGAAGACCTCCGGCCACGCTTGCCTTCAAAATCGGTTCATGCAGCAATATGACTGCTGCAATCACAGTTGCAAGGGGTTCAAAGTACAGAAAAGATGACACTTTAGTTGCCTCCATGACTTCGAGCGCTTTGCCCCAAAACCAGTATGCGACTGCAGAGACAAAAATTCCGAGAAACAGCAAATGAGTCCAGTTTTCCGGTGTCAGGTAAGCCATCTGAACAAAGCCATTATTTCTTAAAAAGAAAGGAAGTGTCATGATAAAGCCGAAGAAGCATGTATAAAAAGTAACTGTCAGCGCGGGATATGGAATTTTCAGTTTTTTTATCAGAATTGAATAAACCGCCCAGTTTAATGTACTTAAAATCATCAGCAAGTAACCAATGTTAGCGTGAAAAGTTAAAGACCCGCCTTGTCCATATGAAGTAATTAAAAGAACGCCGAATACCGCAATTGTCATGCCAGCTGCTTTAAAAAGCGTAAATGTTTCTTTCAAAAAGAGACTGGCCAGAACAGCTGTGAAGATCGGGGAAAAAGAGATGATCCATCCCGCTTGCGATGCCTGAATAGACTGCAGGGCTGCTGCTTGAATCACCTGATGAACAAAGATGCCAAGCACTGAAAGGATAAAAATGGACGGAAGATGAACCATCTTCATTTTAAATGGCTGACGAAGGAGCAAAAGAAGGAAAAATAAAAAGACCGCAGCAATGCAAAAGCGCAAAGCAAGCAATGTAAAAGGTTCTAGCTGACTTAAAACAGCTTTCGTTGAAACAAAAGATATTCCCCAGAAAGAAATAGAAACGGCTGCATAGATACTTGCTGTCACATGAACAGATTTCCTCATTTTCAGGCATTCCCCTCCCTCGCATCGGGCTTGTCTTCATATAAGGAATATGTGCTGAAGAATAGAATTATGCCGCGTCCTGAATCTGTCAAAAATCGTTCAAATCAACTGTCTTTTTTTTACATATTTTCATGATATATTTATCCTATAAGTGAAAGGTGGCGATCGAATGACACATTCATTAACAAAGCCAAAATGGGGTCTTTTTGCAGCCCTGGTTCTTCTCATTGCCGGATCGAATGCCGCAATCTACCGTTTTCCATTCATGCAGCCTGTTCCGCAGGGAGCAGCTCTAGGTTCTCTGCTTGATTTTGTGATTGTGATACCGCTTTTAACCTACTTGTTTATCTTAAGAAATAGGTACTCCCTTACCTATCTGGTTCCTGTCATCCTTGCCGGTTATGGATTTGCCCGCTTTCTCCTCCCCGCTCAGCAAATGGAGGCTTTCTCCTTTATACCGCGGCTGCTTTTTGCTTGTGAAGCTCTTGTTTTACTCGCGGAGATTTTGATCCTTATTCTCTTTTTCAAGAAACTTCCGCGAATCATTGGAGATTACAAGTTGAATACTGATCTCCCCTTCTTTTTTCCAAAAGCTAAAGCCGCATTTGAAAAGCATTTGCCTTCAAACCGCTTGATGGATATCGTTTTTACGGAGATTTCCATTTTCTACTATGCTTTGTTCAATTGGCGGAAAAAAGCCCCACAGCATGGAGGCGTTTATTTCACCGCTCATCATCAAACAAGTGTCATTGCCATAAACATCATGCTGATTCACGCAATTGTTCTTGAAACAGCTGGATTTCATTTTCTTCTTCATTCGTTTAGTCCCCTTCTTTCATGGGTATTGCTTATTTTAAACAGCTATGGATTCCTATTTATTCTGGCAGATCTTCAAGCCATAAGACTGACTCCGTTCAGACTGACGGAGCATAGCTTATACCTTCAGGCTGGAATCTCTAAACGCGTCACCATTCCGCTTCACTTAATAAAAGAGATCAGGGACAATGATTACCCTGAAAAATTAACGGGAGATCAAGAAAAAACCGTTCTGGATTTAAGTCTGCCTGATTTCATAAAAGAAAAACCGGCTATTAAAATCGTTTTGACAGAAGCTGTAACCGCAGAGCTCATGTATGGATTTAAAAAGAAAGCAAATGTCATTCTTCTAAATGCCGATGAAGCCCGCCGCTTTATGTCAGACGTTTCGGCAAAAATCAATCGCGCGTGAAGCAAGAATTTTGCCGCAATTCATGCTAAAATGAATGGAAGCGTTTTTAATAATGGATGTGATTCGTCCATCATCTTTGGGGGTATCGTGATGACAGCAAAAGCAGGAATTGTAAAAGAAACGCTGCTTTATTCAAAGGAATTAGAAGAAGAAGTAACGCTCTTGATTTATTTGCCGAAGAATTATTCGCCTCTTTATAAATACAGCCTGATCATTGCACAGGACGGTCAGGATTATTTCAGGCTCGGGCGCATCCCAAGGCAGACAGAGGAGCTGTTAAGCAGGAAAGGAATTGAAAATGTGATCATCGTCGGAATTCCGTATCGTGACGTGCAAGACCGCCGTGATAAATATCATCCGGAAGGGCGGAAGCAAAAAGCCTATATTCGCTTTTTGGCTCATGAAGCTGTTCCCTTTTTGGACAAAGAGTTTCCAACCTATCAAATGGGTGCCGGACGGGCTCTGATTGGAGATTCACTTGCTGGAACTGTATCTTTTATGACTGCTCTTACTTATCCGAATACGTTTGGAAAAGTCATAATGCAATCACCATATTCAGATGAAGCTATTCTGCAGATGGTGAAGGATTTTTCTTCCCCTGCCTTATTATCGATTTATCATCAAATTGGCACGAAAGAAACAGAAGTAAAAACGACAGACGGCGCCGTAATGGACTTCCTGACTCCAAACAGGGAACTGCACGCAGCCATTGAAGCAAAAGGTATTCCATCCGTTTATGAAGAGTTTGAAGGCGATCATAAATGGACATACTGGCAGCCGTCTCTGAAAAAGATTTTAAAAGCAATGTTCTAATGGTCTCATATGCTTCAATCCTAAAATTTTGATATACTATGAATACATAGTTAAACATGGGAGGGAACCCTTATGAAGTACGGAATTGCCATTTTTCCATCAAAAAAACTGCAGGATTCAGCTAACTCTTACCGAAAGCGCTATGATCCCAATTATGCATTGATTCCGCCTCACTTGACGCTTAAACAGCCATTTGAAGCGACAGATGAGCAAGTAAGGGACATTTCAAGAGAGCTGCGACAGATTGCACAAAGAATTCAGCCGCTCTCACTCTCAATTAGAAAATTCAGCTCTTTTTCACCAGTAAACAATGTCATTTATCTTAAAGTGGAGCCGACAGAAGAAATCTTGAATCTGTATGATGCGCTGCACGGCGAATATTTCTCAGATATTGAGCCGGAATATGCCTTTGTCCCGCATATCACGATTGGTCAAAAGCTGTCTGACGATGAACATTCAGATGTGCTTGGCCGCCTGAAAATGACAGATTTTCAGCACGAAGAAACCGTTGACCGCTTTCATCTTCTTTATCAGCTGGAAAATGGATCTTGGACGGTATATGAAACATTTCTGCTTGGAAAGGAAGGACTGTAAGTGATCGCAAGAATTGTAAAGTCAGACGAAGAATTGCAGGACGCTTATGATGTCCGCACAAAAGTTTTTGTAGAAGAACAGCAAGTTCCTGAAGAAGAGGAAATTGATCAATTTGAAAGAGAAGCTTCTCACGTTGTTTTATATGACGGCGACAAGCCAGTCGGCGCAGGACGTTTCCGCATCCTAAACGGCATCGGCAAAATTGAACGCATTTGCGTGCTTCCTGATTACCGATCTAAAGGTGCAGGCAAAATCATCATGGAAAAGCTTGAAGAAATCGCTGTTTCAAAAGAAATGCAGACGTTAAAACTGAATGCACAAACTCATGCAGAGCCTTTCTATGAAAAGCTTGGCTATCACACCATTTCAAAAGAAACATTTTTGGATGCAGGCATTCCGCATGTAACGATGGTTAAAGAAATAAAATTCTAAAAGCAGCGATTTCCGCTGCTTTTTATTTTTCCTTCTTTTTCTTTCTCAATAAAAACAGCCTAAGGTGCACATGCTAAATTCATCTAACATGAGACAAGGTGACATTATGGAATTTGTATATACAGGTCTTGATTTAATCATCGGTTTTTTCGGTTTATTTTTCTTAACGAGAATATTAGGTAAAACGCAAATTACCCAAATTACAACATTTGATTTCATTTCTGCTCTAGTACTTGGAGAGCTTGTAGGAAATGCCGTTTTTGATGATGATACCGGCATACTTAAAATACTCTTCGCCATCACTGTATGGGGAACACTTATTTATCTACTTGAAATCATTACACAAAAGTGGAAAAAAACGAGAGCATTTCTAGAAGGAAGACCGACTATTATTATTCATCATGGGGAGATATTACGTGAAGCTTTAAAGGGATCTAAACTAGACATCAATCAGCTTCAGCATTTAGTAAGGGCAAGAGGCGCATTCTCCCTGAGAGAGGTAGCTTTTGCTGTTCTGGAAACTGACGGGACAGTAAATATTTTAAAAAAGCCAAAGTATGATACCCCGACTCGGCACGACTTTCAAATGGAGCCAAAAAGAGCGATTCTGCCTTTTTCCATGATTCTGGATGGGGAAGTCTTGCTGGATAATGTGAAAGAAGCAGGATTTTCGGAAGAATGGCTCCAGGCAGAGCTCAGAAAACAAAATATAAAGACCTACAGAGAGGTCTTATACGCTGAATGGCTTGAAGGAGATGGACTTTTTCTGCAGAAAATGAATTAGCGCTTTAAATACAAAATGGCATCCTCGACTACCATTTGAGCTTTTTTATCTTTTACAAGCTTGGTGGCGTATGCCGTGATCGCTGTCCGAAACAGCAGCCAAGATGAAAGCGACGGAGGATTAACGTCAAATTGTCGGCACATTTTTTGAATGATCTGCTCATGTGTAAGAGAATCGCCAGATAGCATGTTATAAAGCACAGAGAGTACATGCTGATGATACTCTAAATTTTGCTTGACTGTTTCCTGAAAGGCTTCTTCGTAAGTTCCATGTCCCGGCACCGCGCCAAGACATTTGGTGGTTAACAGTTTTTCTAAAGATTGAAGCGTATCTTCTGCATCTATTATGTAGGGAATTTTATGTTTTTTCAGCTGAGCTGTCCCAAAATAGGCGTCTGCAGCGAATAAAATGCCGTCCGCCTTTACGCCGAGCTGCATAAGACTATGACCCGGGAATGCGATGCATTCAAATAAAACATCGCCAAATTGGTGCTCTCCTTCCGCTGCCTCTTCATCGATCAAAATAGGAGCAGCTTCCAGGAACTTATTCCGAAGTTCTGGCAATGGCTTATTTCCCTGAAATAAGTAAAGCGGTTCCAATATCGGATTCGTTAAAATGGCTGCCTCTTCTTTTGAAGCGAATGTATAAACGTGATGCTTTTCTTGAATATATGCTGCACCGCCGTAATGGTCGGCATGTGCATGGGTAATAAATAAATGGGTTAAAGGAAAGCTCAGTTCTGTTAATTGTCTGCAGACTTTTTTTGCTGTTTGAGCATCAAGGCCTGCATCAATAAGCATTCCGAACTTGCCGCTCCTGATATATCCAATATTGACGGCACCCTGAAAATAAAAGCACTTTTCCGTTAGTTGGATCATTTTCATGACATAACCTCATTTTGACTGAGTCTTTTCAAATAGATTCGTTAAACAGACGCCCATTCCCTGTCATTTTTTTTAAATACATTTCCCTGACCTGTTTTGTTCGTTTTGCCTGATCAAGCATACTGTCAAATTTCTTTCCTTCTTCAGCTGATCTGGTGTTAAGCTGGGTTCGCGTGACACTTGATAATTCTGCATAATCCTGCTTGTGCCTTATCATCCGGTTGGCATACTGCACATATTGATCTAACTGAATTGGTGCTACGTAACTCATCTTCATCACCCCTGTCAGAATCTATTCCCATTATTTCGTGCTCTAAAACGAATCTTCCTTCCCCTTTTTTGTTTTGCTTCCTTTTGATAAGATAGAGTTTGTGTCTTTATCCATAAAGATACGCATTTTATTGTGAAATTATGGGAGGACTTTCGTTGATTTGCGGAAAATTTAAAGATGAATTTATACAGCTCCCTTATTTGGCCAGAGAACGGTTTCAGCAAATCTATGAAGCAAGCCTTCATGGAAAAGTGACATGCGCGTGCTGCAATCAGCCATTAAAGCTATACTTGGGCATCAAACAAAAACCTTATTTTTATCATGCTGATCATGCGGTACATGAGCAATGTGAACAATACAGCGAAACAATCCAGCAGGCGGCTGCCTCAAAGGAAATTGTTTATAAAGAAACGAACGGTTTTCGTATGCCGTCACAAGGAGCTATTGGGGAAGATCAGCCTAAAAAAGAATCGGCGTGGAAGCCATATCAGCTTGCAAAACTTGGGTCTGCTCCGCTCCGTTCAAAAGAGAAAACGGCCGCAAAAAGCATTTTGGAAGTAAAGCTTGATGATACACAGCTTGAAGCTGTTACTACGATTGACGGTCCGCTTCTAGTTCTCGCGGGCGCTGGGAGCGGCAAGACTCGTGTTTTAACAACACGCGCTCTTTATATGATGGAGGAACAGCAAATAAATCCCGGCTCCATCATGCTTGTCACCTTCACATCAAAGGCAGCTCAGGAAATGAAGCACCGCCTGAATGAATATTCGACTTCACAAGCTTCAGGCAGACTTGTGTGCGGAACGTTTCACAGTATTTTTTATAAAATTCTGCTGCACAGCGATCAGGAAAGGTGGAACGGGCAGCACTTGATTAAATGGGACTGGCAGAAAGAGCAGTACATAAAATCAGCCGGACGCGAGCTAGGTCTGGATGAAAAGGAGTTTCCATACGATCAGGCCCTGCAGCAGATCAGCTTCTGGAAAAATACATTTCTTTCTAAGCGCGAAATAAAGCCTGAAACAGAATGGGAAGAACAAGCCTTATTTCTTTACGAAAAATATGAAGAAATGAAGAGCGCTCAAAATCAGTTTGATTTTGATGATATGCTGATTAAATGCTACGAATTATTACTCGAAAATCCCAATCTGCTTGCCCAATATCAAAAGCGGTTCCGCTATTTTCTCGTGGATGAATTCCAGGATATTAATCCGGTTCAGTATGAGCTCTTAAAAATGCTGTCATCCCACACAAATCAGCTTTGTGTTGTCGGTGATGATGATCAATCTATTTACGCATTCAGGGGCAGTGACCCATCTTTTATTCTGAATTTCAAAAATGATTTTCCTGATGCAAAAATTGTGACACTTGCAGAGAATTACCGGTCAAGCCACGAAATTGTTTCAAGCGCCAATTCGGTTATTTCTAAAAATAAACAGCGCCATCAAAAAGCGATGAACGCACAATATCAAAATGAAGCACCTCCCCTCTTCTTTTTTCCTCATGATGAAGAAGAAGAAGCGACACTTGTTGTAAATGACATGAAGGAAAAGCTTGAAAACGGAGCTAAGCCCGGAGAGTTTGCCGTCCTGTACCGGACTCATACGGCAGGGCGTGCCATTTTCGAACGGCTCGCTCAATCGAGCATTCCCTTTACGATTGAACAGGAGGGCCTCTCTTTTTACGAAAGAAGAATGGTTAAGGGGCTGCTTGCATACTTAAGACTCGGTATGAACCCGGACGATTCTGCTGCCATCGTCCATGTGATGAGCGCTCTTTTTATAAAACAGAGTGCCCTGAACGACTTGAAGGCTTTTTCCATCACACATGATTGTACATTCGTTGAGGCGCTGACTAAACTTGAGTCCCTTCAGCCGTTTCAAAAGGCAAAAATCAAGCGGATTGTGCCGATGTTTGCAAAGCTGAAAACACTAAAGCCTGCAGCTGCCATTGATATGATTGAAAAAGATATGGGGTTCTCCGATTTTTTGAAAAAGCGGGGCAATGAAGGGAACGCCATTGAAAAAGGCTCGGACGATCTGAAGGATTTAAGAGTGCTTGCCAATAAATTTGATACGGTCGCAGAACTCCTGGAGCATGTCGAGCATATGACAGCCAAATCGAAGGAATGGAAACAAAAGCGGGACCCGCATGCCGTTCAGCTGATGACCGTTCACAGGGCAAAGGGTTTAGAATATGAACATGTCTATATTTTAGGGGCAGTAGACGGAGGCCTGCCTCATGATTTCGCGCTGGACTCCTTCCGAAAAGGCGATGAAAAGCCAATCGAAGAAGAACGCCGCTTAATGTATGTCGCTATGACACGTGCAAAATCTTCTCTATCTGTATCAGTTCCTCAGTACAGGCGGGGACGAAAAGCCATTCCGTCACGCTTTATCAGAGGATTGATGGTTTAAGTCAAGCGACACTCAGCCGAGCAAAAGATGATGACAGGCAGAACCGATCATATTGAACCTATCCGCAAAAAACGGCCACTCCAACTCTGGAGAGGCCGTTTTCTTATTTCTTGTTAATCATCTTGGAAATGGTTCCAAAGTCGAGCTTCTCTTTTCCATTTACGATGCTGTTTACAATTTTGTCTTCCATTTCTTTATTAACGGGCTTATTGGCGATTTGAGAGACGCGGCGAATGACTCCGCGGACGGTTTGTTCATCTTTGAAATTGGCATTTTGAAGGGAGTTTGCAAGATCTAGAACTTCCTTCATATTTACGCCTGTTTTCTTTTCAAGATTTTTAAAGAAGTGATTATCCATGTTTGTTGCCTCCTTTATGATGATATATCCTATGAAGCTCTGGATCTGTTGTGCCTATCTTTTTTTTAAAAAAAAGGAAAGTACGGACAATAATGCCCGTACTTCCTATTCATTCGATTTCGTTATGCTTAGTTATAGAAAGAAGCACCTACGATGATCAATAAGATGAACAATACTACGATTAATACGAATGTTGAACCGTAGTAGCCGCCGCCGTAACCGCCGCCGTAACCGCCGCCATATCCACAATATCCGTAACCCATATCTTAGCCACCTCCTTCTGCCTTTCGTCTATACATCTTATGTCAGATGAACCTGTTTGTTTGGACAGATTGAGCAGGTCAAGTGCGGAAATTTAAGATTTTAGATGTTTTTCCTGTGCTGTCATCCATCTCTCCATGTCACTTGCCATCTGCTCCATCCCACCTTCAAATTTGCCTGCTGAGATGTCCAGTGAATCTAAGTCTTTCTCCTTCTCGTTCATCCATTTAGAATGCTTTTTTTGGATCTCATCATGACGGCCATAGAGTCCTTCAAGAAACTTTTCGAATTCCCCGCTAAACTTTCCCAAATCACTCACCTCTCCAAATAACTTATTCAATAAGAAAGCATTTTGCCTATAGCTGGAAATACAAAAAATCCACTGTGGTAACAGAGGATTTTTTCATGTATTTAATGGATAAACCTATTCTTTCACAATCTTCTTTTTCTTGCCGCATCCGCAGCCTGCCTTCAGTGTATTGCCGGATAACTGCTTATATTGGGAAGAGCCAAACACCACGACTGGATTTGAACTGGCGGATTTTGTTGATTTTTTGTATTGCATGCTAATCCTCCCTTTCTGTTACTACTCATACAATATGTTAATAAACTATGCTTTGACTTCAGCGAAAGAACTATTTACAAAAGCGGAGGTGCCTGGTTAGCGCAGGCAGACAGATAAGGATCCGGCAAATAATTAAATCTACATATAATACAAAACAATGAAAACAGAAGTTACTCCTTCTGCCTTCCATTATCTTTTGATGCTTGACTTTTCAAGTTGCTCATAAACCATGAGTCAAACTTCTCTGCTGTTTCGTGATCAGCTATATCTTTTTCAGTGTTGTTTTTGGTAAGCAATTCAAATAGGACCAGATTTTCCCCTTCTAGACTCCTAAGCTTTTCTTTGAGAATGCTATTTTCCTTTCTAAGTTCATTGAATGTACCATTCTCCTCATAATCGAGCAGCTGTGCTTTTGTATGCGAAAGCTCCCTCTGCAAATAGGCCATTCTTGCTTTAAGAGTCTTTACACTTTCGGTTTGCTGATTTGTCACTCTTTTCCTCTCCCTCCATATACTTAAATTATTCCCTTACTAATAAGAAATTCAGACTTCCGTGCATTTATGCAGGAAACTGACATTCACCTAAAATTCCGCTCTTATCACGGCACACAAATTGGGAAAAAACATACTATACATTAGTCCCGACACCTAATGTATCTGTTCATTAAAATGGACGGGAGAAATTAAGATAGGAGGAAAACAACAGTGAGTCATCATTCTCGTAAAGAAAAAGTTTGTATTAAGACGCGTAAAGTGTACGACTGGGTTACTCGTCCGGTAGATCTGCCATTAATCAGCGTTAATGACAAAGAATTAGATAAATTATTCGACTGCGGAGAAAAACATGATAAACATGATGATCTTTGTAAATTCTTAAAACACAAGGTGAGATCAGGCGATTTAACAGTCAATTGTTTCCTGAGTGATAAGGATGGACGTAAAATTGATCCGAATTCAGACAGCAGATCATTCCTTTGCCAGGAAATTTCGCCTTCTGACAAACGCACAGATGTAAAAGTGAATCTTCCAAACGGCGATGAAGTTACATTGCAAAAAGTGAAAGTTCTTGTAAAAGGCTTCGTGACAGTTGAAATTTTAGATGCAAACGACAACGTTCTTTGTGAATCAAAGCCTATTCCATTCGCTACGGCACAAACATTTATTCTTTGTGCACCAGAAGGCACAGAGCTTGATTGTCATATTAACTTCTTTGAATGCGACGCAACTTTAGTCTGCACAGATGTGTTTTCACAATTAGACGTATCCATTACATTCTGCTTAGATGTTCAAATGGAAGCTAATGTGAAACTTGAAGTGGAAGCTAAAATCTGCAGACCGCGTGATGAGCTGACAGAAGCAATCAACGCATGCGACAATAACAACTTCCCGCCGCAATGCCCGGATATCTTCCCAGTACACTAATACCATTAAGATGGCTGCTGAACCAGCAGCCTCTTATTTTTGTTTTTTATCAAAACCATTTGAAATGATTTTCTGTTGTTTCTCATACATATGCTTTAGGGAGTTCAGAAAGGAGCGGCAAAAGATGAAAAAGCAAGAAGGTCCTCATTCTGCAGAACGTTTCATTCAGCTTCAGCAGCAGATTCTGCATTACCGTTCTGAACTAAGCCGCATGCAGAAGCTTGTAAGTGATGCAGAAAATCAGGTAAAAAAAGAAATCATCCGCAACCAGTATTTGCAGGAAAAACTAAATGAAGCTCTTCATACTCATACTGAACAATACGAGAAAGAAGTTTTTCAGCTTGAAAAAAAAGTACTTAAACTTGAAGTGGCCCTTGAAGAAGAAAAAAGACGAACAGCTGATATCCGAAAAAAAATGCTGATGCAGGAAGAACAAGCAAAGCCAGCTGTTATTGAACCTGTTTTTCAAGTTCATTCATATTTCCAGGCATCTATTTTCCTTCCTCAATCAGAAGATGACAATCTGTCTGTATTTGGAGATTTTATTATAAAAAATACAGGGAATCAGCCGCTTCAGCAGCCGATTATCTGCATTCAAATTTCCCCGCTTCAATTCGGATCATTAAGCGGAAAAATCATTATGCAGCGTAAAATGGATGACACCAAAATCTATGAGGATGCCCCAAGCAATCATTGGAAGCATGTTCATGAAAATTGGAGAGAGCGAATTCGCAGCGAAAATCAATACTGGCTTCAGCCGATAACAGAAACTCAAATCAATCCAAATGAGGATCTTATTTTTTCAGGTTTCGAAATTTCCTTCCCTATACCCGACAAACGTCCAATATCTGTAAAAGGGTTTGTTTATGCGAAGGAACTGCCTAAGGGTGTCTCCTCACTCAATCATCTTTCCATCCAATAACATTCAGAACGAAATGCTGAAGTGCTGCCGGTAAAAGATTCCACAAAAAAAGAGTCTAGCAATAGACTCTTTTAAAATGTTAATTTTTCAATGATAGACTCCAGGATCGCCGCACATCCTGCAATGGCCAATATGAGTATGAGAGGAGCTGCCTGCTCTGTCATATATACAAAGATAAAATACAAAAAGGCCGATGTCCAAATTCCCGTGCACCAGTAACAGCTGAGCAATTCACCAATCCATTTCTGCAGCCCGGTGCCCTTTATTTCAATGTAGGAAAGTTTACTTCCATCCGGCAATACTTCTTCTGCTTCCCTGTGGAAGGGCCTTCTGATAAATGCGGTTATTCTATCATAAACAAGCAATCTGGTAAGGCGGAAGCTCGCTAAAAACAGCAGGATAAAATCGATCCATCCAATCATACAGGTCTCCTTCTTTGCTTTTAGATAATGATACATTTTATGAAAGCATTCAGCGTTTATGACCGAAGTTAACGTTTACTGGTTAAATATCCATACTTTCTGGGGAGATGCAACATATACTGGTTAGTAAATCAAATTGAAGGAGGATCTTATGAGTAAATTACAATTTTCTGGTGAAGGCGGATCCACGCTGCCTGTCAAAGAGATACTGATTCAATTAACAGAAGGTACAGAAGTCAATGTACATGCCGGTGAGAAAATTTATTATGAAGCCTCTTTAATTTCTATAGACCTTGAAGGTGAATGCGCCCAATTTATGATTGACCGTTTTTACGAGCACGGCGGAACACAAAAGTCATTTTCTTTCGATGAAATAACAGGACTGGATCTGCCTGTATCTGAAAAGAACATTGAAGGAGAGGATGAATAAAGAGCTGACGTTAAAAAGCTTTTTCTGGATGTCAGGGGGAATGGATGCTTGTCAAAAAAAGAAATCGTGCCCGTTCAATATTTACAGACATTAGAAGGCAATTATGCTCATCTGTTTTTATTCAGTGATAATCAGAAGTATGTTGTAAAATTTCATCGTGTTCGAAAATACCGCAAACGCGAAGTTGTTAATGAATGGCTTGCCGTTAAGCTTGCACGGCTTCTTGATCTGCCTGTATTAAACATAAAACTTGTTGACATGCCAATAGCTTCCCTTGCAGATCTGCCTGCTTACCGCCACGCATCCTATAAATCAGGAAAACACCTTGCAATCCCGTTTCTTGAACATGCTGCCTCTTACGATGAACTTAGTGAACTCCCGCATAAAGAAAATCTAGTAAACGTTAATAACCTCGCAGGTATGCTCGTGTTCGATCAGTGGATAAACAACAATGACCGAAGCCGGACAAATCTCCTGTTCGAAAAAAATGATGGCGGAAGTTATCATTTCCGGATGATTGACCATGGCAGGTGCTTCCCGGGAATGTATGAATGGAACGAAGAAACTCTCGTTCAGGACCCATTGTACCGGGTTAAAATGCCTGTATATAAATGGGCAAGTTCACTTGTTCGAGATCCCTCTCTGCTGTTTGCTTTCAGTGAAAAAATCATGAACCTTAATCAAGATTTTATTTGGAATGTCCTCAACGAAATACCTTCTGAATGGGATGTATCCGAGACGGAAAAAGAAAAATTGTATGCCTTCTTAAATAGAGAACATCTGCATGAGCTGCCAAAACTGGTAATAGAAGCAAACAGCGAGTACTTCAGCACCTTGTGAGGTGTTTTTTTGTTTTCGCTCTTTTTGTAACCTTCACTGGTTTCATGCCTTCCCTGCAGCAAAAATATAAAAAACGCAGCCATCACTCTGCGTTTCTGTACTCTAATTCTAATTGTTTTTTTACAAATCTTTCATACAGTTCATGCTGCCTTCTCAGCTGCTTTTTTAATTCGAATCTTTCCTCTATAACGCATCTTGCAGCCTTTGAGTATTCACTCCAAGCTTCCGGTGACCGTATGAATGATTCAATGCCGTCAACAAGCTGCTGAATATTCCGTTCTTCTATTAAATAACCTGTACGCAAATGAGTAATCAGCTCAGGTATACCTGCATGTCTAGTTGATATGACCGGCAGCCCGATGGCCATCGCTTCTTTTAAAGCATTGGGAATTCCCTCAACATCTCCATTTTGTGCCGTTTCGCTGGGCAAGCAAAAGAGATGTGCTTTTTGAAGTTCCGCAGCTATTTCAAACAAGCTCATTTTCCCTAATAAAAAAACGGATTGTGTTAACTCAAGTTCTTCAATGAGCTTTTGAAGAACAGGCCTCTCTTTGCCGCCTCCGATAATTTTCAGCTTGATTTGGGGATGATTTTTTT
The DNA here is from genome assembly GCF_004358755.1 of Peribacillus frigoritolerans. Classification (GTDB taxonomy): domain Bacteria; phylum Bacillota; class Bacilli; order Bacillales; family Bacillaceae; genus Bacillus_P. The sequence goes on from NZ_SMZY01000002.1 coordinate 789,385, forward strand.
GAACAGTTCTAAATGCATGAATAAGGGTTTCATGTCCTTTTTTTTGAACAAGCCTGCCGACTGAAATAATGACGAATTCCCCATCAAACGGTTTGCGCCGTTCTTGGAAAGGAAACAGATCAAGGTCAATTCCCCCGTACAGGACATTTATCTTGTCACTCGGAACCCCAAGTTTCAGCAGCTCATTTCCGAGATACTCACAGACCGGAACGAATAAGCTGTCATAATTCACAATCGACCGGTACCGGGAAAAATTTTTATTATAAAGCACTTCACTTTGTGCTGAACCGTCTGAACCGCGGATGCTCACTATAAAAGGAAGATTGTGCTGCATGGCAAGCGGAAAAACATCAACGGCATGTTTTCCGTGATGTGCATGGATGGCGACTACCTTTTGTTCTTTAAAAAACGCATCCAGATCTGAAATTTCATTCATATTATAAAAGGATTCAAATGGAAAATCAGTGTCTTGTTTTCTTGGAAAAGGACCGATTACAATCGACCGGTACAGCCCCTGATAAACCATTTGATTATAAATAAAGCGCTGATTGATTTTCATGTCTTCCATTAAATAATGGGCAATTGTTTCCATATGAGAAGATTCACTCCTCTGCTCACGGTAAAGATAAGATTCTTATCCTCCACTCGCTCTTCATTTTTTTATGTTCTAGCCTATTCACAAGCTGCCGGAAAGGCAATTTGTCCTTGTTAAAAGCTTCTTTTATGAGTTTTTTCTCAGATGCTGTAACCTTTCAGGCTTGTTTCATAATAGGCTATGAGAGATGGTGTTTAGAAAGGGGTTTCTACTATGAATGTTTGCGTGATTGGCGCTGGCTATGTTGGCTTAACAACTGCAGCCGTTCTCTCAGATATTGGTCATCACGTTACATGCATCGATCAAGACATTAAAAAGATTGCATCGCTGCAGAACGGCTATATACCAATTTTCGAACCTGATTTAGAAGATTGCGTCCAGAAAAATAAAAGCAGGCTCCGCTTTACGGACGATCTTCCCTCATGCATAAACCATGCAGAAATCATTATTATGGCAGTCGGTACACCGTCCCTTCCGGATGGCAGCACAAATTTAAGCTTTCTATATAAAGCGATGATTGATGTCATGGAACATCTTGCTTCCTATAAAATAATCATGATAAAAAGTACGGTTCCCCCAGGGACTAATGCAGCTATCCTGCAGCTCCTGAAAGATAAGGGGTATCAGCGGGATCTGTTTGATCTTGTATCAAATCCTGAATTTTTAAGAGAAGGATCGGCACTCCATGATATGAAGTTTCCAGATCGGATTGTTTATGGCTTAGCAAAAGAAAACGAGGATTTGCTTGGTCAGATGAAAGAACTATACCGCGGAATTGATGCTCCCGTTATTGTCACAAATTATGCTGGAGCAGAATTAATCAAATATGCTTCTAATGCTTTTCTGGCTGCTAAAATCAGTTTTATAAATGAAATCGCCCGGTTTTGTGAACAATTTGGCGCCGATGTGACGCATGTTGCTAAGGGTATTGGCTTGGATGCGCGAATTGGCCCCTCATTTTTGCAGGCAGGCATTGGCTACGGCGGTTCCTGTTTTCCAAAAGACTTAAAATCGTTAAGTTTTACTGCTAAAGATAACGGACTTCAGCCTCTCATATTGGATGCCGTTCAATCTGTAAATGCTTCTCAAATGAACATCTATTTTGAGAAAATAAGAGCCATGTTTCAGGATCTGTCCTCTATGAAAATTGCCGTGCTTGGTATTGCTTTTAAACCGAATACAGATGATATCCGCGAATCACCTGCTGTTGCATTCATCAAAAAACTGCATGAGTATGGGTGCACAGTTTCTGCATATGATCCCAAAGCATCTCTGCCGGAAGAACTAAGAATGATTGTGCAGACTGAAACTCCGGAAGATGCCATGCTGGATGCGGATCTAACTGTTGTGGCAACAGATTGGAAACAATTTATTGGACTCGACTGGAAGCAGGCACGGATTAAAATGAAAGGCAGATCAGTACTTGATGCAAGAAACTGCCTTGATCCTGACATCATCAGGGCAGCTGATTTAAACTATATTGGAGTTGGCCGCATATGAGAATTATTGTAACAGGCTGTGCTGGATTTATCGGCTCACACTTATGCGAAAAGCTTTTGGAGCAGGAAGAAAACACAATTATCGGGATCGATTGTTTTATCGGTCCGACACCTTATTCTTTAAAAGACTTAAATATATATAGTTTACTGCAGCACCCGCGTTTTCAGCTTATTAAAGACTCAATCATGAATATTGATTGTGCAGAACTTTTGCAAAAAGCAGATGTTGTTTATCATCTGGCAGGCATTCCAGGGGTAAGAGCAAGCTGGGGCAAGGATTTTTTTCCATATACAGAAAATAATATCCTCGCCGCCCAGCGTCTATTGGAGGCCGCTAAGTCTGTCAATCTGAAAAAGTTCATCTATGCTTCCACCTCGTCTATTTATGGATACAAACACGGAATGGTGGCTGAGGATGCCATGCCCGAACCGCTCTCGCCTTACGGGGTAACAAAGCTTGCAGGCGAGCACTTATGCTCTGTTTATCAACAGAACTTTGATGTTCCTGTTACGATTTTGCGTTATTTTACTGTGTATGGGCCAAGACAGCGGCCAGATATGGCTTTTCACCGTTTTTTCAAACAAATTCTCACGGATCAGCCGCTTACATTATTCGGAGACGGCACTCAATCCCGTGATTTTACTTACATTGATGATTGCGTAAAAGGAACAGCGGCTGTGATGAATGCAGAGAATACGATTGGAAAAATCTTTAACATCGGCGGAAAAGAAAGAGCTGCCATTTATGAAATTATTAATGAAATGGAAAAAATCACAGGCAAAAAGGCTGTTATCCGCTATTTAGATGCAGCGACCGGCGAACCGAAACACACCCATGCAGATATCTCCCACGCATCCAGGGAATTAGGCTATTCACCTGATATTCCTTTGCGCGAAGGACTGATCAAAGAATATGAATATATGAAAGTCATCCTAAAAGGAGAATCAACATGAATCTCGCTTTTATCTGCACTGAAAAACTGCCTGCACCTGCTATTAAAGGAGGGGCCATTCAGCTCATGCTTGATGGAATCTCTCCTTATTTCAGCAAGAATTACACGTTAACGGTTTATTCTATTACCGATCCGCTTTTGCCGGAGAGAAATAGTGAGAACGGAATAACCTATATCCGCTTTCCGAGACTTGGATTTTCAGAGAATGTCGCAATGGATTTAAAAGAAAAATCATTCACTCACATCCATATTTTTAATCGCCCAAGTGAAGTTTGCAGATATAAGGCAGCTTCACCCGACAGCAAAATCATTTTAAGTCTTCATAATGATATGTTTACGACGAGAAAGCTGAGCGGCGAGGAAGCCTGTGAAGTCATTGATCACTGCGATAGCATCACAACAGTAAGTGAATACATTAAACGCACCGTCACCGTCCGGTATCCTCAAGCTGAACCAAAAACTCATGTAGTATATTCTGGAGTTGATATCACAAAATTCCACCCAGTCTGGTCTGTAAAGGGACAGGAAATAAGAGCTGAGCGGAAGAAAAAGTATGGCTTGGAGCAGCATCATAAAGTCATTCTTTTCATAGGCAGGTTAAGCAAAACGAAAGGTCCTGACCTGCTTATTAAATCCATGTACGAGATTATCAAACACGAACCAGATGCCGTTCTTGTCATCGTCGGCGGAAAATGGTTCAGTGAAAACGGACTGAACGATTATGTCAGACACCTGCACGAAATAGCCGAGCCTATTAAACATAAGGTCCTATTCACAAAATATATACCAGCACCTGATATTCCAAACATTCTCCTGATGGGGGACCTCCTTGTTTGCAGTTCCCAATGGCACGAGCCTCTTGCCAGAATTCATTACGAAGCAATGGCAGCTGGTCTGCCCATACTTACGACCGATCGCGGAGGCAATGCTGAAGTAATATATAATGATGTAAATGGATATGTAATCCGAGAATATGATCAGAAAGAGGCGTTCATTTCATCTATTACACGCCTTTTACAAAACACCAGCCTCTCTGAATATTTTGCGAAAAACGGAAGAAGGATGGTCGAAGAGAAATTCTCGTTTATAAATACAGCAAAAAAGCTTGAGCAAATCTATTTAAACTCTTAAAAGAACCAGCCATTGTGGCTGGTTCTTCCATCTTTATTAATCTGCTTTTGTGATCCGCTATGGAAAACCCAAGCATCTCATACTGCAGCTATGATTAGATAAAAATAACACGAGTCGTCCTTCTGGAAGAATAGGTTTTTGATTTTCTCTTGCCGATTCCAATAAAAATACCGTCGTCTTGAATACTGTAAAAATCAGAGTCTTCATCAATCAATTGCTCCATTAATTGATCGTAATTAAAGGTAGATTGATCATCCTGAACCCCTTCCATGATTGCAGGCTCAAAGACATCCATTTTGACTGGAACAGCTGACGGCGCTATCATTTCCTTAGAAACAGCTTCCTTTTTTACAGGCGAGAATGCCGTTTGATTCATTGCAGAATTCCGCCTGTTTCTTACAGGAAGCTCTACAAGCATAATATTCTCATTATGAGGTTCAGGATGCTTTATTTTATACTGGGACAAAAACAGTTCAGGATCTGCAAGCATGCTTTCATACTCTGCAGAGCTCCAGCCCATTGGACCAGGCGGGGAAAAGGAAAAATCACCTAATTTTACTATTGGTATTTCATTGTGATCTTTTTTTGCCTCACTCATCTTATATCCCCTCCTTTATGCTTTTATTTTGGAATAAAACTCATCAAAATCTGTTAGAAATTTTTGTTTTGATTGTTCAACAGCGATAATGTTCTGAATAGCCCAAATGTATTTTTCATCTGACCAAGACGTTTTTTGGCCCAAAAAATATTTGTGAACAATGGAACAGTATAAATGCGGAAATTTCAAATCTGTCCATAACACCCGGTATTGATCTTTTGTAAGGGGATTCGTTTTGTCATACGTTCTTAAGAGTTCGATGACAAGATCATGATCCCACACTGACATTTTTTTCATGACTTTATTTAAAATAACTCTTAGATCCCTGGATGGCAGATCAGCTGTAATGGAATGAAGCTCTTTCATCGCAAGCCCCTCATCCAGCTCAATAAAACGGGCAAGAGTAAAGTCCTGCTGGCAAAACATTCTGGATTCCAGGCATTCCAGCGACCACTTCTCATAATGTCCCTCATCGAGTTCTGCCAAAGCCTGTTTTCCGCGGAGGATCATTTCATCTATTGATTCAATCACCATTTTTGAAAATTGATCATTCATCCACGTTTGTTCCATTTCAGGATCAATCACAGCTGGTGCCGGAAGGTTATTTTCCAGGTCTGATTTTATGGCAAGCATTTTATTTCCTTCCAGTTCCTGCAGCTTCCAGCGGAATAACTTGTGCCATTTGCCAAGACGGCTTCTTTTTTTACTCGTTTCATGCGGCATGTATCCGGCTGATGCTTGATGAAACTTCCCTATAAACTCCATGATTTGCAGCATTTGGCGTTTGTCATAATAGAGCACTTCTTTTCCTTCTTGCAGATCATAAAGAACGTATGCTGAGTTTTCGGCGCCTACGCAAATAGCTCCAGCTTTGGTGCGGTGAATGGCGGCAATTTGGAGGCCATTTTCCTGTAAATGCTCATGTCCTTCTGCGATCAGCAGCATTCTCGAAGGCTTCATCACAACTCTTTTTAATATTTTTGTCCCTTGCTCAGTTTCCACCCGCCAAGTCGTTCTTCCGCTTTTGTTCGTTAATAGGGTTATTGACTGCACATCAAAAGGGTACAAGCTTAATATATTCATTTGAAGTTCATGCCGGCTTAGTTCTGTATCCAAGATGTTCCACCCTTTCTATCTTCCATTTTCATAAACTCTCAACAGGTTTCCTGAAACCGTGTTCCAGCTGAATTCACGCTCTGCTTTTGATCTGCCGTACCTGCCCATTTCTTCTCTTTTTCCCGAGCTGTCAAGCATTGAGTTGATGGCGTCCGCATATGCCATTGGATCTTCAAAATTTTTGATGACCCTCCCGTTCCTGCCCTCATCAATAACCTCCGGATTGCCGCCTCGATTGCTTGTGATGATCGGAAGTCCGCAAGCCATTGCTTCGTAATGAACACGTGCAAGCGGTTCTTGCCATTGCGATGAACAGACGAAAATGTCGGACATGGCATAGAGTGTTGGAATATTTTTCGGCTGAACAAATTGAATGAACTGAACGTTTTCAGGATACATCGCACCGAGAGTGTATAAATGCCTGACGTAGTTGTTGACTTCATTGTCGCCAAACCATTTCGAGCCAATAAAAACCATGACCGTATCGGGATGTCTTTTGATAATTTCAGGCATTGCCTGTAAGAGAATGTGAGGTCCTTTTACTTTGCTTAATCGTCCTACAAATAAAATTACCTTTTGATTTCTCAACTTCAGTTCAGAACGCACCTGTTCTTTTAGCCTTCTGCCTTCAGACGTCCAGTCAGGAAAATAGGTTTGAAGGTCAACACCTGAATAAACGGTTCTCACCTTGCCTTTTGCCTCAGGAAATCTATCTGTAATCGTCCTTCCGATATAATCGCTTACCGTTACAATCTGGGCAACAGCTGCAATGCAAGCCCTGCCCTCTTCATCCGTCATTTTATCATTGGCGAACATCTCATTGTGAACACTTAAAATCCATCTTGAACTTGGTGACTCTGCATACAGGAGCGGAATCCATGCGGGCCTGTTGCAAAGGTGAATCACATCATATTTCGTAATTTTCACATGCTCGGCAAGCAGAGAAAGATAATCGCTTTCTGCAAACCGAATATAATGAACAGCATTTCGCGTTTCAGTTTCAGGAAGATCTGGATGCTGAATCGATAGGATCGTCACATCATGCTTTTGTGCAAGAAGAGGAGCAATAGAATCAAGATAGATTTGGATTGCTCCTCCTTTAATTGCGGGAACAGGCAATTTTTCTGTTGCTATTAATGCAATCTTCATACGTTACCTCCATTCGTCTATAAAACCCTTATCTTAAAATACGGAAATAAGCGGAATGGTGTGCTTTCCCCATAGAAACTATTTTTAAAAAAGGCGAATTCATCACTTTTCAGCGGATATTGTGTGTTATCATCCTGTACAGAGAATCTGCTGTAAAAATCAAAACAACAATTAAACTTTACGAAAAGAGCCTAGGACAAAAAACGCACTATTTTCATAACCTATGAAGTAAAAGGATGGGATGGTGACGATATTGGCCGGAAAAATACTCTTTAACTACTTCGATTATGAAGAAGAGATGGAATCAGAACTTGCAAAATCACCTGCGCGTGCGGATCTGAAAACAACGAATAAATATGATTTTCCAAAAGAAAAAAAGCAAAAGGAAAAAAAAGAAGAGAAAGAGGAAGCAGAAGAGATTGGGTTTGTCCTGACACCTGAAGAAGAAGCTAAGCTTGTAAAGCTTGCTGAATATATTATTGGAAGCTGGGACATCTCTGTTGACCGGATTGAGGTCATTCAAGGCGGGCAAATGGCACTCGTATGGAAAATCCACACGAGCAGCGGACCAGTCTGTTTAAAGCGGATACACCGCCCTGAAAAGAAAGCATTATTTTCCATAAATGCTCAAAATTACTTAGCAGAAAAAGGCGCAAGAGTACCAGGAATTATCCGGAACAAACAAAATCAATTATTTACTAAACAAGGGCCATATTTATTCGTTCTCTATGATTGGATTGAAGGAGGCGTTTTCGATTTAGCCGTCGATCCTGATCTGGAATTTGTCATGAAAGGACTGGCTGAATTTCACCTGTGGTCAGAGGGATACCATCCGCCGGAAGGCATTCCAGTGTTTAAAAAACTTGGACGCTGGCCGAATCATTACATCAAAAGGTGTCAGCAGATGGAATCATGGAAACATATTGCAAGAACCACGCCCGATAACCTGTTTTCCCAATTGTATTTACAGGAGATCGATTATTTTATAGATCAAGGAAGACAAACTCTTGACCGTCTGATGAATTCTAAGTATGTCCCTTGGATAACGGAACAAGCAGCAAATCCTACCCTTTGCCACCAGGATTACGGCGCTGGAAATACCGTACTTGGGAATGACGGCAAGATCTGGGTCATCGACCTCGACACAGTCTCATACGACCTGCCGATCCGCGACCTCCGGAAGATGATCATTCCTTTGCTGGATACAACAGGCGAGTGGGATGAAGCAAGATTCCAATTAATGATGAATGCTTATGAAAGCGTCAATCCGTTAACATCTGAACAAAAAGAAGTAATGTATATTGACATGCTTTTCCCTTATGAAATGTACGATATCGCACGGGAAAAATTCGTCAGAAAAACAGATATGTTTCCTGAAGAGCTGGCTCAGGCATTTGAATATGAAAGAATTAAAGAAGCACAATTGAATTCAATGATTAAATCGAATTAAAAGTCGAGAAAACTCATACGTTGTGTATGAGTTTTTTTATCGTATGACGGATGGCTGCAGTTAACCGAGGGGGTTGCCAGTTCATTGGCGTGCTTTTAATTTAATTCGCGGGGTTTTAAATTTAATTAGCGGCCTTTCCAAATTAATTCGCGCGCTTTTAAATTTAATTCGACGTAATGTGAATAAAATCAGATTGCTTATCGAAACAGAACTGGTATATCCTCAACTGTATCTGAGGAGGCTTGATTTATTCAAACGAAATTTAAAAAAAGTGCCCATTTCATGGACACTTCTCATAAACCTTTTAAATGAATGGCCTGGATCTCTTCCAGCGGCACTTTTTCACCGTTTATCGTCACACAGTTATCCTTGTATTCTGTTACTTTTCCAATGTGTGTTTTTACGTTCGTTGAAATGCTGCAGTTCAGGCTTGAAAGACGGTCAGGCAAATGAAGAAGCAGCTGAATTTTATCCGGGATCGATAAGTCATTGAAGGAATGCAGAGGCTTTGTCAATTTGCCTTCTTTTTGGACAGCTGCCTCAGGCTTCACTTCTTCGCTTAAAACAGCTTCCTCAGGTGCAGCTGCTGTTTGGGCAGGCAGCTCTCTTTTTACGACATATGTTTTTTGCATAGATGTTAACACAGGTTCAAATTCCGGCTGAACGATATACAGCAGCGGAGGATTTTTAACAGATTGATGCTTTTTCACAGACGTCCCTCCTCATGTTCATGTTCTACAAAGAAGTATATGCGGAGAGATTTGTTTTATGATGAGAGGGTGTTAAAGAGATATTTTCATAAATTTGCTGACGTCTTTGAACCCCATTTGTTCGTATAGTTTCATTGCTTTCTGGTTATGTGCATACACATTCAGCCTGACATCACTGTACCCGTTTTGTTTGAATTCCTTTAATGCTTCCTCCATCAATAGCTTGGAGTAGCCCATGCCTCTGTATGATACTTTTACATATAAATCATTTATCCAGCCAATTTCATCGCCTGTCAGGAAATCGAATGCTTTATCAATCATAATCCAGCCAATCAATGTGCTCCCGTCCATCAGGCACACAAAATAAGCCTGATATTTAGCGGAGTGTTCATAGGCTTCAATCATTTTTTCCTTATTTTCGTCTGAAAGGTGATTTGTTGCTTCCCTGCGGTTTTCTCCTGCTAATTCATATATTTCTTCTAATTCGTCTGATTCAGCCCGTTTAAATGTTAATCCTCTCATTTGTCACTGTCCTTTTTTATCATCTGCACCCTTAGCTTCAAAAGCTTTTTTCAAATGCTGCAGATGATCTCCGTCTTCTTTTTTCATAATCTTCACAAATACCGGCTTAATGAGCTTCATTGTGAATTTCTTAGCTTTGATTTCACATTCGAAACGGATTGTCGTCTGATTGCCTGATGATGAAAACGTGTAATGATAAATGGCTTCCATCCCGTTCATTTCACTTTTAACAGAGTACTTTGCACTGGGAACAAATTCTATAAACTCAATAATCGCTGATGCTTCTCTTCCCCTTATTTCACGGGTTTCCCTGTATTTCGTACCTGCTTGGACAGGGCCTTCCGTCAGCTTTTCGACTTTCGTCACATTTTGCATAAACAAAGGGGCATTTTCAACATCTGCTGCAAATTTGAATACTTGGTCAAGCGGTGCATCGACAGTAACTTGATCTTGAAATTCACTCATGCAAAACCAATCCTCCTTAAGGTTAGGATTTCATTCCTTATCCATATTTTATCAGAATAGGAGCGGTCACATGGACAAGCAGCAAATATATTTTTTCTGGAATAAAAATGTCTCATTTAAAGAGACTTTAGAGGGTAGTTGATTCTTTGGGATAAGCTTTATTCTGAGGTTGTGGAATCATACAGGGGCTTTGTTTCCACTATTCACGCTCCTTCATGAAATTGTGGAATCATTCAGGGGCTTTGTTTCCACTATTCACGCTCCTTCATGAAATTGTGGAATCATTCAGGGGCTTTGTTTCCACTATTCTCCCGCCTTCACGAAATTGTGGAATCATATAGGGGCTTTGTTTCCACTATTCTCCCGCCTTCACGAAATTGTGGAATCATATAGGGGCTTTGTTTCCACTATTCTCCCGCCTTCACGAAATTGTGGAATCATACAGGGGCTCTATTTCCACTATTCACTCTCCTTCATGAAATAGTGGAATCATACAGGGCTTTTGATTCCACTATTCTCCCGCCTTTCATGAAATTACGGAATCATACAGGACCTTTGAGTCCACTGAACACCCTCAATCATAGGGGCAGAGAATCATAGCTTAGATAATACTCATCCCTAACAACAAAAAAAACGGGCATAAATTGCTCTGCAATTCATTACCCGTTTTCTTCTGTCTATTAATGTCCAGGCTTAGATTAACCTAAAATATGATAGCCAGAGTCAACATGAAGATTTTCGCCAGTCATGCCTCTTGCAAGGTCACTGAATAAGAACAGGGCTGTATCTCCAACTTCTTCTGGTGTTGTTGTGCGGCGCAGCGGTGCGCGTTCTTCGATATCTTTCAGGATAGAGTTGAAATCGCTGATTCCTTTTGCAGAAAGCGTACGGATAGGACCGGCAGAAATGGAATTCACGCGAATGCCGTCTTTTCCTAAATCGCTTGCCAGGTATCTCACACTGGCATCAAGTGATGCCTTTGCAACTCCCATCACGTTGTAGTTAGGAAGGACTCTTTCTCCGCCGAGATATGTGAGTGTTACGATGCTTCCGCCCTCTGTCATTAAGCCTCTTGCAGCTTTTGCGACAGCTGTCAGAGAATAAGAACTGATATTGTGAGCAAGCAAAAATCCATCGCGCGTTGTATTCATATACTCTCCGCTCAGTTCTTCCTTATGCGCAAATGCGATGCAATGCGCGATTCCGTGAATAACGCCGACTTCCTTTTTAATCGCCTCAAAACATGTGTCAATCTCAGCATCATTCGTTACATCACATGGGAGAACAATTGAATCATTGCGGTCTAGCGTCTCAACTAGATCACGCACTGATTTTTCAAGTCGTTCACCTGCATATGTAAAGATAAGACGCGCTCCCGCCGAGTGAAGAGATCGGGCAATTCCCCAGGCAATGCTTCGTTTGTTTGCGACGCCCATTACGACTACATTGCGTCCAGCTAATGATAAATTCATTTGGAATCCTCCTAATTAATACATGTTATTAGTACCTGGTTATAATTATATCATGCTATTTGCTTATTTTCTAGACCACTGCTGGATTTCATGGACGAACCTGAATCATTTCAGCAAATTAAAATAACATTTTTAGTCCCGTTAAAATAATTCCGATGAAAAATCCGCACACTGCACCGTTCACCCGAATCCACTGTAAATCTTTCCCTACATTATTTTCAATCATATCAATTAATGTCTCATCATCAAGCTTGTTTAAATTCTCTTCGACCAGTTTGCCGATTTTCGAATGGTTTTTTTCTATAAAAAGAGTGATTTGTTCTTGTATTTTGCTCTCGATAGCATCTATTTTATCTTTATCCGCACTGATTTTTCCGATTAATTGATCAGCAAAAGGCATAAGATGATCGTCCATAAATGAATCTTCTTCAATAAAAGCTATCGTTTTTGATTGTGTTTTCTTTAATATTGTCATCAGTTTTTCGGAAGGGTCCCACTCCGAAATCACACGGTCAATTTCCTCCAGCAAAGCATGGTTTTCCTGAATGCCAAGCAATTCTTTTCGAACGCGATCAAGGATGGCCTGCCGGTATTCACTTTCAGGATTCCGCAAACCGCCAATTACATTCAGAATAATATCCTGGAGAATCTTTCCGAGTTTTTCTTCGTTTACAATATTCCGGAAGGATTTTATGGCAAATTGCAAAAAACCATCGGCCTGTCCATTATCAATGGCCCTCATCGCAAATCTTCCAAACTCCTCACGCTGATCGCGTCTTGACGCCCACTCCTCAGATTTCATAAGGAAATAATCCAGGCTTTTTTCATCATATTTCCGTTCAAGCACCTGATGAATGAGAGCTTTAAGGAGCTTCAATACTTCATCAGACGTTAAATATCCTTTCAGCTGCTTCTGGATAAGGGGAGCAAGCTTTTCGAGATCCACACTTTCAATCATTTGGATCAAAAGCGATTTCATTGTTTTTTTGAAAGAATCCGAATGAACCTCTTTTTCTAAGATAGGCAGCAGCTTTTCTGTGAGATTTATTTGTGATAATTTGGTTTGAATGCTGTCCTTTGACAGCCAGTCATTTTCGATTGTGTTAACAAGTCCCCTGATCATCCTGTTGCGATTCTTCGGCAATAATGCGGTGTGGGGGATAGGCAAACCGAATGGGTGTCTGAATAACGCTGTAACAGCAAACCAATCTGCTAACCCGCCGACAAGCCCGGCTTCAAATCCTCCCTGAAGAAATTCTCCAGCAACTGATCCCTGAAAAGGGATTGTTGCGGCAAACCCCGCTCCCATGACAGCAAGTGATATTCCAGCTAAATTCTTAGATTTATTAGACATGTTCTACCTTCAATCTATATAAAATAATTGTTAAGTCCATGCTAGTCTAAAACAAGAAAGAAATCCAATAATTCTATGTCATCATACAGAAAAAAACTGGCCAGCATAGACCAGTTTTCTTTCATGTATTCTTATAAACTTGTTATCCTAAATAGCGCTGATAAATTTTCCTTGCTTCCGCTAGATCTTTTGTTCCATGAATCAGTGCACGGCCGTCACGGAAGACGACGATTCTGTGATGCTCCGTCTGAAATGATAGCAAATACGGATTTGCCGTGATTTCTGCTGCAGCTCTTCCAAGTGTTTTTGCAAGCTCCTTAAAGTTCATTTCTTTAGAGACTGAAGGTCTTATTTGAACCGTGTCTCTGCCGCATAGAACCGACATTTTCACACTATTAGTGCGTGATAAAAACGGATAAACGGCAGATTCGCCGCAGGATGGACAAGCTGAATCTTTCAGTGCATGGACTTTTATTTGCGAAAATTGATTTCTCCAAACATCAAACGACAGCAGTTCTTTTCTCACCTGACCGGCAGCACCTGTTAACAATTTCAGCACTTCCCCTGTTTGATAAGAGGCAACCATTTGGACAGCAGGACTGATAATCCCAACTGTATCACACGTTTGTCCTTCCATAGGAATTTGCTTCAAAAGGCAGTTCAGACAAGGCGAAAGCCCGGGCAAGATTGTATACGTCAGGCCATAGCTTCCGACACATGCCCCGTAGATCCAAGGAATGCCCTGCTTAAGAGCTGCATCATTGATCACAAGCCGCGTTTCAAAATTATCCGTTGCATCAACAATAACATCTGCATCTTGACTAAATTCAAAAATATTTTCAGCCGTTACATCTTCAATGACCGCCCTGACTTCTACTTCATGATTAATCTGGGATAGTCTTTGTTTGGCAGCAGCTGCTTTAGGAAGACGCAAAATCGCATCTTCTTCTGTATAGAGCTGCTGCCGCTGCAAGTTGCTCCATTCAACATAATCACGGTCCACAATCGTCAGTGTGCCGACACCCGCGCGTACAAGCATTTCTGCATTTGCCGTCCCAAGAGCCCCCGCACCGATAATGAGCACATGACCATTTCGAATGTTCTTCTGCCCTGCTTCTCCTATTGGAGAAAATAAGATTTGCCTAGAATACCGTTCCATTTAAGATGTCATCATTCCTTCGATCGGGCTGCTTGCAGATGCATAGGTTTTTACCGGTATTCTGCCTGCTTCAAAGCTTAATCTTCCTGCTTCAATGGCAAGCTTCATAGCTGCTGCCATTTTAACTGGATTGCCTGCAGCAGAAACGGCGGTGTTTAACAAAACGCCATCCGCTCCAAGCTCCATCGCTTTTGCTGCATCAGCAGCTGATCCAATACCCGCATCCACAATAACCGGCAGATTCGTTTGTTCAATTATAAAAGATAGATTCAGAGGATTGATTATGCCCTGCCCTGAACCAATTGGCGACGCGCCCGGCATAATGGCATGAACACCTGTTTCTTCAAGCCTTCTTGCAAGCACGACATCATCAGACGTGTAAGGAAGCACTATAAACCCTTCCTTGACGAGCTCCTCACTTGCTTTTAAGGTTTCTACAGGATCGGGAAGCAGTGTCTTTGCACACCCGATCGCTTCTACTTTTATCATATCACATAAACCGGATGCCTTAGCGAGCTTGGCAATTCTGACTGCTTCTTCCGCCGTTTTCGCACCAGCTGTGTTTGGCAGCAGCGTGTAGCGTGAAAGATCAAGCTGTTCCAGAAAATTAGGCTGAGACGGTTCAAAAAGATTCATTCTTCTTACCGCAAACGTTAAAATATCTGCTTCAGCCGCTTGTACTGCTTCTTTTTGAATGTCAAAAGACGGATACTTTCCCGTTCCAAGCAGCAATCTTGATTGAAACGTTTTTCCTGCGATTGTCAGCATCAATTATCCTCCTCCTACAAAATGAACAATTTCAAGAACATCCCCATCATTGATAACCGTTTTTGCGTATTCTTCTTTGGCTATGATTTCTGAATTATGTTCAACGATGACGATTTTATTACTTACCTCATAAAAAGCCAGCAAATCTTGAACCGTGCGCACAGAAGACTGCAGAACGATCATGCTCCCATTCACTTTTAAGGTCATAACCTCACCTCTAGTGCACGGTCCATTCTAAATGCATGAACGTATTCTTCAGTTACCTGTCTATTAAAAAATAAATCAAGGATCATTTCACCAGTTTTCGGAGCAAGCAGGATGCCATTTCTGAAATGACCTGTTGCTACAAAAAGGTTCGGTATGCCCTGATGCCTGAATATAAATGGCTTTTCGTCTGCTGTTTTAGGCCTTAATCCAGCCCATGCATGATGAAAACTGGCTTTTTCAATTGCCGGCATCATTTTAACCGCTTTATTCATGAGAGCAGCGATTCCTTGAACGGAAGGCTCCGTATTCCACGTATCTTCTTTCATCGTTGCGCCAATAACAATTCTTCCGTCAAGCTTTGGCACAAGATAACAGCTTTCATGAAAAACAGTAGATGATAGTTTTCCCTCTTTCAATGTCACAGACAAACATTCGCCTTTAGCGGGATAAACTGAGGTATTCCGGGCGAAATCCTTTAAGTATCTGCTGCTCCATGTACCATTTGCAAGAATAAGAGCTTCGCAAAAAAAGAGATCTTGAGGCGTTTCGATTTCATAATGGGAGTGTTCAACTCTGTTGATTTTATAAACTGGTGTGTTTTCAAAAATCTTTCCATTCATGAGCTGAATGGCTTTTGTAAAAGCTTTGCAAAGAGCAGCGGGATTAACTTGGCCATCCTTTTCAATTTTAAGAGCCCCGTATATGGAATCTGATATGCCTTCTTCATTCCTTAAAACTTTTTCTTTAGAATGCCATTCAACATCCTTTTCTGTTTTTGCTCTTTTTTTCAAAGCATCTGCTTCTTCTGCTGAAATTGCCAGTTTGTACATTCCATTGTACTGAAGCTGTATGTCGATTCCGCTCTCCAGCAGCAAATCATGAGCTAATCCCGGATAAAGCGCCTGGCTTTCTTTCGCAAACCTGAAAAAAGCATCATCCTTTTCCGTTTCAGTATGGGCGCCAAGCATTCCGGCAGCAGCACTTGATGCGCCGCTGCCTGTTTTCCCGCTTTCAAACACCGCAACGCGGATGCCTGCTTTCGCTAAAAAATAGGCAGAGGCAAGCCCGATGACGCCTCCGCCGATAATACCGGCGTCAAATAAAGGTTTCAATCGCCCATTCCCCCTTTTAATCGTTCTGCAATCTCAAGTGCAGCATAATAAGGATGCTCTGATGAAAAAACGCAGGACATCACAGCTGCTCCTTCAATCTTTAAATCTCTTATTTCCGGAATGACAGCGGGAATGATTCCCCCAATTGCAATGACAGGAATGCTGACAGATTCCGCTATTTCCTTTAATGCGCCAATCCCTCTTGCTTTTAAACCTTCTTTGGAGGATGTCTGAAATACATGGCCGAAAAGGAGCCGGTCTGCCCCATTTTCAGCACAATGTATTGCTTCAGCTGCAGAGTGAACAGAACAGCCTGCCACAAGGTGCGGGAACCTCTGTTTCACCCGTTTCACATCAAAGCTGTGAGCTGGAAGCTGAACTTGATGCAAACCTGATAGAACAGCTGCATCCACACGGTCATTCATGACAAGCTTTGATTTCGGCACCCCATTTTGATGGAGAGCTTCAACCAGCTCTATCAGTTCCCCGGCCGATTTATTCTTTTCTCTAATATGAATGGCATCGGCAGCTGTATGTATGTCTGTGATGATTTTAATGAGCTCTGATATATTGCGACGGCCGTCTGTCACAAGATGCAATTTCACTTTTGCATCAGCACAGTTTCTGACTCATCCCACACTTCCATTTTTTCCGCCATGTCCCAGAAACGATATTCATACATCGAACTGATAAGGAAGTTTTCTTTCATCATTTGTCTCTCGTGATCGCTTGCACGCATAGCAAGCTCGTCAAATCGTGCAACCTGTTCAAGAACCAGCTCTTTAAACCAATCACCGTGATAAGTCGCGATCCATTTTTCATAAACATCATCACCAGGCTTGCAATCTTTCAGATTCTCCCCGACTTCATAATAGAGCCAGTAACAAGGAAGTAATGCGGCAATGATTTCTCCAAGATTTCCTGTCGCAACGGAACGGTACATATGGGAGGTGTAAGCATACGCAGTTGGAGATGGCTTAAATTCTTCCCTTTCCCTGTCTGTAATGCCAAGCAGGACAGAAAATTGCTGATGCAGAGAGAGCTCTGCCTCATACGTTCCCTGGGAATGAACGGACATCCGGTAAGTAGTATGCAAATCAGGCGCCATCGCCCCTGCAAAAGCCTGCACTTTTGCAAAATGCGTTAAGTAATAGGAATCCTGCATCACATAATATTTAAATTTATCCTTTGAAAGGGTGCCATTGCCAATTCCTTTTACGAAAGGATGTTCAAAGCTTCCTTCCCACCATTTATTTGCATACTCCCGGCATTCTTTTGAAAATGACATGTTTTGTTCCTCCTCATTTTTAGGTGCAAAAACAGCAAAAAACCACTTTTCGCATAGAAAAGTGGTGTATGAATAGACCTTTACACCACTTCCCTACGCTGGTTTTAGCCAGATCAGGTTCTGAGGGTCTTGAAGGCAAACTTCAATCTCAGCCCTTCTAACAGGGCTCCCCTAGCGGTAGTTCATATATAATTTTAGAAATATTTACATGTCCATCATATCATGCTGAAAGAAACTTTCAAGTCAAAACTTTCAGCTTTTATGGAATTCAAGCTCTTGTCTGAGCTCATCCACATATTCAGCTGATCCAGTCAGAATCAGCAGATCTCCGCGTTTCAGCTCTGTATCGCCATGCGGCACAATCGACTCATTTTCCCTGAAAATACGGACAAAAATAACGTCACCTGTAAAGGGAAAACTGCGAAGCACCATGCCATCGTAGCTTCTGTTGTTCAATTTTATCTGATACAGCGCCGAATCGTTATGAGTCAGAATTTTCATGATGCCGGGAGCTTCAATAAGAGCTCTGAGCAGAGTTTTTGTAGATAGCAGGACAGAGAAAACATCGATTCCCTTTGCTCTAAGCTGTTCATCCAATAATGGTGACGAAATGCTTGCTATTACCCGGTCAACTTCAAGCTCTTTCGCAAATAAGGAAATTTCCGCATTCGCATCTTCATCTCCTGTAGCGGCAATCAGGATATCTGCATTGAAAACACCTTTTGACTGAAGCGTTTCAATCGAATAATCTTCAAGGTACTCAATTTGAAAAAGGGATTCAGCGATCTGCTGTTCATTTTTATCAATATGAGTATGATACACCGTTGTTTCATACAGCTTCGGATTTAACTCGCGCGTTACTGGAAGAGTCATCTGATTGGCTCCAATGAAAGCTACCTTCAGCTTCTTTTTCTCAGACAGCTGTACAGGGAAAAGCTTCTTAAACCCGATCGGAGTAAATATACACGTCAGGACCGCTGTTAAAATGAGCGCCCCGGACATTTGCGCATCAATCACATTCACTCTTTCTCCAATAGTAGCTGCCGCAATAACAAGGGACAGAGTTGACGTCAGCAAAAAGCCTGATGCCAGAGTTGTCTTTGTGTCATACCATCTCTTCAGTAAATAGATCGGCACAATTTTAGAGATCAGCAGGGCGATAAACAGCAAGGGAATCAGCATTAGAATCTTAGAATCTTTAAACAGCGACCAGATGTCAAGTTCGACACCAACCATGACAAAGAAAATCGGGATCAAAAAGCCGTATCCGAAGGAATCCATTTTATGAACCATTTCTTTGTTCGGTGAAAGCAGGGAGACAAGAACCCCCGCTAAGAAAGCTCCTAATATATTTTCAGCCCCGATTGTTTCTGATAGAGCAACAAGGACAACAATCAGGGTGAAAATCGCTCTTGTCCCAATTTGAATCGTGCCTTTTGACAGAGTTTCAATAAACGACCTGCTTTTAAAGGTTTTGCCGAGGAAATATAAAGCAATTCCAGCGCCAAATAGCACTAACAGCAGCCACGTATTCGTATTTTCTCCGCCATAAATCGATGCAAAGACGGCAAGTAAAATCATCGTCACTAAGTCGGCGATGACTGCAACAAGCAAAATAATTTGTCCAATGTTGGATTTCATAATGCCCGCATCCTTCAGTGTAGGAACGACCACACCGAGCGATATCGTAGAAATGATCAGTGTCATCAAGAAAGCATTTTCGATAAAACCAAGGAATACAAACAGATACGATAAGAGCAGAGACAAAATAAAGATGCCTACAAACACAAGGAAAGAAACGGCAAACGTATTTGGCGCTTCTTTTCCGCTCGGCAGCATTTCTTTTTTCCGGCCGCCGATAAAAGCGGTGAAATCAATTTCAAGTCCGCTCAAAAACATAAGAAAAATAAATCCGAGCATGGATAGTGTTTCAAGCCACATATCCTCCTGAACCAGATGAAATCCGCTTTGACCGATAATAATCCCCATGATAATCTCGGCCACTACAACAGGCATGACTTTAATTTTAAAGCGATGCAGCAAGAGAGGGGTTATAAAAGCGGCTAATAGTACGATAACAAGTGATGAAAAGGAAGCTCCATGCACAGTATTTCCCTCCTAACCTGAATCTAGATTAAATATTGCATGAACAAAGTTGCCATGCCAAAATAAATAAGAATGGAAATAATATCATTAATCGTTGTAATAAACGGGCCCGATGCCACCGCAGGGTCAACCTTCAGCCGGTGCATCACAAGCGGGACAAACGCCCCGGCGATTGTGGCAACAGTCAAGGTTGCCAGAATGGAGATGCCTACAAGAAGTCCTAAAAAGAAATCATGCTTCCAGAAATAAACGACACCAATGACAAGAAAACCGCACACGGCGCCATTTATAATCCCTGTACCAGCTTCTCTGGCGATAATTTTTAAGTTGCCGCCCTCTTCAAGATCACCCATTGCAATTCTTCTGACGGCAACTGCAAGTGCCTGAGTTCCAGTATTCCCTGCCATTCCCGCAATCAGCGGAATAAATACAGCTAGAATGGCTACTTTATCAAGCGTTTCTTCAAATTGGCCTATTAAATTAGCGGTTAACATTCCGAGGAATAATAGAATGACCAGCCAAGGCAATCTTTTTTTAGCCGCTGACAGCGGCCCCCTGTCTATAGAATCCACATCTGATACCGCTGCAAGCTTTGAATAGTCGTCAGATGCTTCTTCATCGATAACATCGACGATATCATCAACCGTTATGATTCCCAAAAGATGATTCTGAAAATCAACTACAGGCAGAGCAAGGAAATTATAATCTCGCATTTTTCTTGCTACATCTTCTTGATCTTCGCCGACGGATACCGAAAATACCCGTTCGCTCATAATCTCGCCAATCATGAGATCATCGTCGCTGACGATTAAATCCCGCAGGGAGATTACGCCTACAAGATGCTTATCTTCATCGATGACATAAAGATAGTAAATGGTCTCTGCGTCTGGTGCTTCATGCTTTAAAATATGCATGGCAGATTTAACGGTTTGATTGGCAATAATGGCGATGAATTCAGTCGTCATGATACTTCCTGCTGTGAATTCTTCGTAATGCAGGAGTTCACGGATTTCCTGTGCAGCTTCATCATCCATTATGGTCAGATAGCTTGCTACCTGATCTTTATTTAATTCATTAAGTACATCTACCGCATCATCCGCGTACATGTGCTCAAGCATTTGGGATGCAAAGCGCGGATCCATTTCGGATAGGTACATTTCGTAATTGTACTCTTCGTCTTCTATATTCTCAAAAAGTGCAGCCATTTCTTCTGGAGACAAGTAATGATAAAGCTTTGTCCGCTCCTCCTGCTCAAGCTTTACAAAAATTTTCGCCTGATCATATGGATGCTGCTCCAAAAACATGTAGCGAAACCCTTCAAAGTCTTCATTCTCCAAAGCTGTTACTAATTTCGCTGCTTCAATCTCCAGTTTTTCTCTTTCATCTGACATCAAGTGTCTCCTCCTTCCCCAACACGTTCCTATATTAAAGCCTAGACATCAAAATGTCATCAAATTGTGATACATTTTATTCACCTGCATAAAACATGCACGGCACTAGCGTTTGCGCTCTGTACAGACGTTTTTTCCTTGTGATAAGGTAGCATGTTTTGCGATGTTTTACAAATGAATCCTTTGCAAATTCATCAATTTTCGCTAAGATTGATAAAGTGAAACATCAATCAGAAGGAGTTTATTCTCCGCTGTTTATTTGTTCAGAATTTAAAAAAAGATTTTATTCCATTATTAGTTTTTTTATAGAAAGGGATCCATTATGAACACAGATAAATCCCCACAGCAGCAGTTAGACTACACACTTATTTTTATCATGTTTTTAATGGCGCTGACCAGTGCCATTGCGATAAGCAGTGCCCAACCTACTCTACCCGAAAAATTGCAGAATATAAACTTTGCCTTTCTTCAGCTTAGATGGTACATCATCGGTATTATCGCAGTCATTGGAACAATGGTCATTGATTTTGACCGGTTCAAACAGCTCTCATGGTATTTATATGGATTTGGGATGGTTTTGCTATTAGGGCTTGAAGTCCTGCCGCCGCCGCTTGTAGAGCCGATTAAAGGCGCAAGAAGCTGGTATACTCTCCCTGGCATAGGTAATTTCCAGCCTTCAGAACTTATGAAAATATTTATGATTATTGTCCTGAGCAAAATTATCACAGATCATCGCGAAAAGTACGCCTCCAACACGGTCAGAGATGACTTGTTCCTTTTAGGTAAAGTATTTGCAGCAGCGGCACCTCCCATACTTCTGCTGATGAGACAGCCCGATACTGGGATGACAATGGTCTTTTGCGCCATTATCGGATCGTTAATTATTGTTTCGGGTGTTAAATGGAAGCTCATTTTCAGTTTTATTTTATCCGGTGCCGGAATTGCCGCTATAGGCGTATTCATTTTTTTCACCTTTCCGGATTTCTTCAACAAGTACATTTTAGACACCAATTCTTACAAACTGGATCGTATTTATGGCTGGCTTAATCCATATGAATATTCAAGCGACATCGGATTTCAGCTGATCAAATCCCTTCTTGCCATCGGATCGGGTGAGCTTTACGGAAAAGGCTATCAGCAGCTAGAGGTTTATTTGCCTGAGGGTCACACAGACTTCATTTTCGCGATTATTTCTGAACAATTCGGATTTATCGGCGGCAGCATTGTGATTTCTCTTTTCTTCCTTCTCATCTACCGGATGATTCACATTGCCCTTGAGAGCAACGATCCCTTCGGAAGCTTCCTGTGCACAGGAGTCATTGGCATGATTACGTTTCAGGTGTTTCAAAACGTCGGCATGACTGTCGGCCTCCTGCCGATTACAGGACTGCCCCTTCCTTTTATCAGCTATGGGGGAAGTTCTCTTGCAACCTATATGATTGCCATTGGCATTGTGTTAAATGTCAGATCACGGACGAGAAAGTATATGTTTGATTAAGAATAGCTGAACCGACTGGCCTGGGGGCTGGGAGGTATTAGCTACAAATTAAAGCACAATCTCCATATTTTCCATCATCTTAATGAAACCCGTTTTTATAACGGGTTTTTTCTATTATCCTGAATTCTTTTGTTTCATTATTGGAACGATGAAAGTATATGATATTTTTGATTCTTTAAAGATATCTGCTATCATTTTAGAAAAAGAGACAAATGAGGACGGGTTTAGATGAAAATTGATATTATCGGTGACATTCATGGCTGTTTTGATGAGTTTTACGAACTTACGGAAAAGCTCGGATATGCTTGGAAAAACGGGTATCCTGTGCACAGCAGCAGAAAACTTGCTTTCGTAGGAGATCTTGCTGACCGGGGACCACAATCTATAAAAGTAATTGAGACCGTTATTAAAATTACAGAAAATCAAGCAGGATACTACGTGCCTGGCAACCACTGCAACAAACTTTACCGCTACATGCTCGGAAACAAAGTCCAGGTTGCACATGGTTTAGAAACGACTGCCGCAGAACTTGAAGCACTGGAAGAAGATGAGCGTAAAAAAATCTATCAAAGCTTCATGAAGCTCTATGATCAATCCCCTCTCTATCAGGTCCTGGACGCAGGCAGACTTGTCATTGCCCATGCAGGAATCCGGGCAGACTACATAGGAAAAACGCACAAAAAGGTAAAAGAATTTGTCCTTTACGGGGACATAACCGGCCAGACAAACCCTGACGGCACTCCTGTAAGAAGAGACTGGGCCAAGCTGTACAAAGGAAAACCGTTTATTGTCTACGGTCATACACCTGTGCGCGAAGCAAGATTTGTCGGCGATACAGTGAACATTGATACTGGAGCGGTATTTGGAGGCTATTTAACAGCACTCAGGTATCCTGAAAAAGAGGTTGTCTCAGTCAAATCATCCTTGCCTTATGACGAATCCAGATTCCGGGAGATGGATTGAGGAGCCTGATATTTGTGTGAGAGTAAATTTACGTGCGATACCACAGGAATTTTTTGCAGAGACTCTAGGATGTTTTTGAAAATAGCCTGTTAAAAAGACTCATGCTGTTCTCAGCATGAGTCTTTCTTATTTACCGCCGATTGAATATCATCCGGCAAATCAATCTTGAAGTTCATTTCTTTTTCCAGCAATGGATGAAAAAATGACAGTTTTGCACTGTGCAGTGCCTGCCTTGGAATAAATCGATGACTGCCCCCATATAGGCTGTCGCCGCATAGCGGATGGCCGATGTGCGCCATATGAACTCTTATTTGATGAGTTCTTCCCGTTTCAAGTTTCAGGGAAACGAGAGTATTGCATTCTGAATACGCAATAACCCGGTAATGGGTTACAGCGTGCTGGCCGTCATCTCTCACGGTCCGTTCAATAATGCTGTCCTCTTTCCTGCCTATTGGGGCAGAAATGGTACCCTGTTTCTCTTTCACTTCCCCTTCAACCAAAGCAAAATAGTTCCGTTTAATTTCCCCCTGCTTTTGCTGGGATGAAAACAAGGAATGGGCAAAGCGGTGCTTAGCAACAAGCATTAGCCCTGAAGTATCCTTATCAAGCCGGTTGACTACATGAATAGTTGCAGCTATCTCTTTTTCTTTGTAATAAAATAGCAGCCCATTTGCCAGCGTCCCTCCAGGATGCTCACGCGAGGGAATGGTAGGAAGGTAAGGCGGCTTATTGATGACAAGACACCATTCATCTTCGTACACAATCTCAAAATCAACTTTTTCAGGCAGCATGCCTGCACTTGGCTTTTCTACAGGAAAAATGACCTTGAGGACATCCCCTGCCCTAAGCTCAAAACGGACGGTTGCATGTTCATCATTAACTAAAATGCTTCCGCCCCCGAACTTAATATCAGTTAAAGCGCGCTTTGAAATATTCTTTTCCTTAAGATAATCCCGGATGAGCATGCCGGCTTCAGCAGCAGGGATCGTCCATGTTAATTGAAACGCGTTCACCACGATCTTCCTTTCAGAATCCTACTCCGAAATAAATGAGTCACGGACTCTCTTCCAGAATGGAAACGGCCTGAATCTCGCAAACCTGATTTTTTCATTGGCAACGCGGCATTGAATCGATTTTACATCCTTATGCAGAAGCGTCAAATGATCAATCGTGATTTGAAAATCAACATCATTTACAGGCTTTAATAAACAAGTATGATGGTCCGGCAAAATTAGAGGCGAGCCGACCGTTCTGAATACCCGGTTATTGATTGAGGCCATCTCAGCGACTTGAATAGCAGGAATGGATGGGTGCAAAATAGCGCCGCCAAGAGCCTTATTATATGCTGTACTGCCTGATGGTGTAGACATGCAGAGACCGTCGCCGCGGAAGGTTTCAAAAATTTGGCCCTTGATTTCAACATCCATGACAAGAGAGCCTTCAATCGCTTTGACAGTACATTCATTTAATGCAAGGTAGCGGGCTTCCCGTCCGCCGTCATTATGTCTGATAATGACTTCAAGCAGCGGATATTCAACAACCTGATAAGGTGTTTTCGCAATCGCAATGACAAGCTTCTCAATTTCATCAGGAACCCAGTCTGCGTAAAAACCGAGATGACCAGTATGTACACCAACAAATGCCGTTTTATCAAGCCTGCTGCGGTAACGGTGAAAAGCATATAAAAGCGTGCCGTCTCCTCCGACTGAAATGACAATATCAGGCTTATCCTCATCGTATTCAAGATGAAAATCCATTAAATAGGCTTTCATTTTATGCATTAGTGTATTTGAAACGGTATCTCCTTTAGATGTGACCGCAAATTTCATAACAGCATGCCCCTTTATTCATCATTTATCTTTCGTTTCTGTTTTCCTTGAAAAAATGACTTGTGCATCTCTTATTTCTCCGCGAATCTTTGACATCTCTTCATCTAAAAGAAAAGCTGCTTCCGCTGATCTTTTCAGCCTGATTTTAATGTCTTCGGGGAAATTCCCGCTGTATTTGTAGTTAAGAGAATGTTCAACTGTTGCCCAGAAATTCATCGCAAGCGTTCTGATTTGAATCTCCACCAGAATACTTTTTTCACCTGATACCGTTTGAACAGGATATTTGGCAACTACATGATAGGAGCGGTATCCGCTTGCTTTTTTCTGTGAAATATAATCACGTTCCTCAATGATTTCAAAATCATTCCGCTGTCTGAGCATGTCGACGACAAGTTTTATATCATCTACGAACTGGCACATCATGCGGATGCCCGCTATGTCCTGCATTTCAGTCTCAAGAGCATCTAAGGAAATATCTTTGCGCCTTGCTTTATCAAGAATACTTGCAATCGGCTTAACTCTTCCTGTTACAAATTCAATCGGCGAATGGCTGCCTTCTAGTTCATATTGCGATCTTGTGCCTCTGAGCTTCACTTTCAGCTCATCAACCGCCTGGTGATACGGTGCTAAAAAAACTTCCCATTTTCTGCCGATCATAGCCTTCCCCCTCGTCATAAGAAAAGCGCAAGCGCCCGTTTAGCTCCTAGGTATTCTGCAAAAAAGTCCGTGTCTTGAATTTATTGCGGATTTGTTCTTGCCTGGGAGTCGGGCAGCTCCGCTTGCCATCAATACTCAAACTTTTTTATAAATAAACAACATGCTTTTTATGTATTAGTCATTTAAGCCAAATGTCTCAACGACTTTCTTTTCCATTTCTTCGCCGTAGTTTGCATTATCTTTGATATTTTCCAGCAGATAGGATAATTCTTCATGGATATCTGTCAGTTCAATCGTTATACCATTTACATTAAGATCTATAGGAATTTCGCTGTCTAATGCCGTTTTCAGCTGCGGCCAAACCGCTGCCGGCAAATTGGTGTAGATAAAGTCTTCATGATGATCCATTATGTAAATAAACGCTAATTGATCGGAGTCAACCAGCACTTGGCCCGTTGCAGTCAAACCGCTTAAATCATCCTTTTCAAAGGGCTGCGCTTTTAGTATCATTCTTTCTTGATCAAGTACTGCTTCATTCACTTCAATTCTTCGTTTCATAAAAATCTCCTTCCAAATCAATTCCACGTCTATTTTATCATATTCCCCTTATGCATGATAAACATTGAAAACCGGATTTTTAATTGTAATAATAGAATAGAAAAGCGGAATCGCCCGTTTAGCTCCGACAGAACATAGAACACACAATCATTTGTACTTTTTATCTGATAACCGAAAGGAATTCCATAATATGACCCAGGAAATTGAAATTGAATATAAGAATCTGCTTACGAAAGAAGAATTTTCCCGGCTGGCTGATTTTTTTCATATTGCTGATCATGACTTCAA
Organism: Peribacillus frigoritolerans; assembly: GCF_004358755.1. Classification (GTDB taxonomy): domain Bacteria; phylum Bacillota; class Bacilli; order Bacillales; family Bacillaceae; genus Bacillus_P. The sequence continues at coordinate 816,223 of NZ_SMZY01000002.1, forward strand.
ACACCAGGACAATCACTATTTTGATACGCCTGAATTTCATCTTAAAGAGCGCGGAGCTGCCCTTCGCATTCGCTTTAAAAACGGCAGGTACGTCCTTACACTAAAAGAACCTGCACCTGTCGGCCTGCTTGAAACTCACCAGGAAATCACGGCAGAGCAAGCGTCAGAGCTTATTTCATCAGCTTCTTCTCTTCCAAAAGGCAAAGTTTTAGAACAGATTCACTCACTCGGAATTCATTCTGGAAACATTTCCTTCTTTGGAACTTTATCCACAAATCGAGCAGAGAAAACCTATAAAAATGGCTTAATTGTTCTTGATCACAGCCGATATATAAATAAAGAGGATTATGAGATTGAATATGAAGTCCTGGATGCAGAAGAAGGACTTCTTGCTTTCCGCGAACTGCTCGCTTCCCAGCAGGTTCCTTTGCGCAAAACACCAAACAAAATTAAACGTTTTATGACCATAAACGTGAGATCGATAATGAGAAGGAGCTTTAAGAGTGGAAATTAATCATATGAAAGCAATGATGCAGCTTCAGGCTTTACGCAGCCTGTCCCAAACGGATACAGATGATACTGCTGGGTCCTCTTCTGTCTCCATGTTCAAAGAGATTTTCCAGTCTTATGTTGATGGACAGACAGATGATGTCCTGCCCCAAGTTAAGCAATCAGCTGTTCCTTTGACAATGCCGCCGGCAAATATAAGTGTCCGAATTCCCTCTTCTGAACCGGGGGAAAGCAAAGAAATTGACAGCATCATTTCTGAAATGGCAGCTAAATACAGCGTGGATGAAAAACTGATAAGAGCTGTCATTTCCCAAGAGTCCAGTTTTAACCCAAATGCAAGGAGTGCAGCAGGTGCTTCGGGACTTATGCAGCTGATGCCAAAAACGGCTCAGTCTCTTGGTGTCATCGATTCATTTGACCCCGCTCAGAATATAGAAGGCGGAACAAAGTATTTAAAGCAGATGCTCACAAAATACAACGGCGAAATTCCGCTTGCACTTGCAGCCTATAACGCAGGGCCGGGAAATGTAGATAAGTACGGCGGCATTCCTCCGTTTAAAGAAACCCAAAACTATGTAAAGAAAATTACTGCTTCTTATTTTGCTTAAAAAAAGAGCCGATTCAAAAGCGATTAACGCTTTGAATCGGCTCTTTTTCATTTCATAGAACACATGTCAGGACATATACTAAGAAAAGCGCAAGCACCGTTTAGCGCAGGCATGACAGATTAAGGATTCTGCCAGTAAAGACGCTTTTTGCCAATACTTTCGGATCCGTTCTGGCCAAGGAGCCTGAGCGACTCCGCTTGCCATCGAAGCGCAAAATTTCATACTTCTTATCTTTTAAAAAAGCACCTATCGCCTAAATCCAGTTTGGCTTATATAATAAGAACATACTGATCGAGGATATCTTTTCAAAGCAGTTTGTTTGAGCAATGGCAGGTCAATTGTTACAATAAGCTTATCTTATCAATAAAGGAGATCACAGGCATGGCTGATCAATTTGCAACACCATATGAAGCGATTGGGGAAGATGCACTTTCGCAGCTGGTTGATGCCTTCTATCATAGAGTGCACAAGCATCCTCTGCTCTCTCCGATTTTTCCTGATGATTTGTCGGAAACAGCTAGAAAACAAAAACAATTTTTAACGCAATACTTAGGCGGACCGTCTTTATATACAGAAGAACATGGACATCCTATGCTTCGGGCAAGACATTTGCCCTTTCAAATTACGCAAGCAAGAGCCGAGGCGTGGCTATCCTGCATGGAAGAAGCGATGGAAGATTTAGAGCTTGATGAACGATTTCGGGTATGGTTTTTTGAGCGGCTGGAACTGACAGCCCAGCACATGGTGAACACCCCAGATGAAAAATCTGAGGGAGCTCCGCAATGATGATTCAGCACAGTGAGAATCAAAAATCCGCTCCATTTTTCTCTCACTGTCAAGGCAATTCAAAAAAACCGCTCGAAATCTATATGTTCATTGATCCTCTCTGCCCTGACTGCTGGGCACTTGAACCGATCATCAAAAAACTGCTGATTGAATATGGAAGATTTTTCACCTTAAAACCTATCATCAGCGGACGAATTAAAACGCTCAACCAGATGAAACGGAAAAATCCGGCTAATCTTGCACAGGCATGGGAAAAAACAGCCAGTTTAACAGGGATGTCCTGTGATGGAATCCTCAAGTCTGAAAGTTCAATTTCATCTCCATTTGCAGCTTCGCTTGCGATAAAATCGGCAGAGCTGCAAGGGCGAAAATCAGGAATACGCTACTTGCGCAAGCTTCAGGAAGTCTTATTTCTTCAAACGAAGAATATTGCAGAAGAAAAAGTTCTTGTCGAAATAGCAAAAGAAGTCGGCCTTGATACGGAGGAGTTTGTAAAGGATCTTCATTCTGCCAGTGCTGCCAAAGCGCTGCAATGCGATTTGAAAATTTCTGCTGAAATGGACGTTCAGGAAAACCCTACACTCACTTTCTTTAATCAGAATGTCGACCAGGAAGGACTGAAAATCAGCGGATATTATCCATATGAAATGTATGTAGGCATCTTATCAGAAATGCTTGGCGACGTTCCAAAGCCATCTCAGGCTCCGCCGCTTGAAATCTTTTTAAGCTATTTTCAATTTGTTGCTACAGCAGAGATTGCATCCGTTTATAATTTAACGGCAGAAGATGCTGAAAAAGAAATGAAAAAGTATTTGCTTGCTCAAAAGGTTGAGCGCGTACCGGTGAAGCATGGTACGTTCTGGAGATACATTGGATAAAAGAAAAAAGATCCGGTACAGGGAATTGTACCGGATCTCTTTCTTTTTAATTGAAAACGTTTACTTTCTTATTCTTAAAAAGACTCCGCACGGGTAATACGGAGTCTTCTGTATGTCTTAACGACAACAAAGGGGATGGGAGAAATTTTTCACGGTCAAACAAAGGGGTAAATGTTTGTTTGTGATTAATTTCACATCTATAATATATCAGATATTGTCGACTTATGACAACCCATAGAAATTCATTTCACAAATTTGTCACAAACATAAATACAGGATGTCTTTCATATTTTTTAGAAAGGACAAACAAGGAGGATCTAACATTGAAAAACAGCCTTCCTCTGATTATCAGTACCGCTCTGCTATTTATTAGTTTCTTTCTTAATATACTCGGATTAATGGAGATGTTTCCATTGCTGATATCTTCTCCGCTTTTGTTTATAGCTATTTTCGTGACACTTTATTTGGTGAATCACCGGAAAACATTTAAGGGGTTTTGAAGCTGGTTTAACAACAGCATAGCAGTGTCTAAACTTTTGATCAGCTCTTTCCAGCAGAGTTTTTTTGTTAGTTCTCGCAGCCTCACCCGCTTTCCTCTACGAAGAAACAAAAAAAGAATGCAGCCCCGCATGGCTGCATTCTTCTTATTTACTCTGACAAAAGCTGTTCCATCTCATTCAGCTTCTCTTCAAATACCTTCAATGCTTCTTCGATTGGCTGCGGTGATGTCATATCCACGCCCGCTTTTTTCAATACTTCAATCGGATAATCCGAGCTTCCTGATTTCAGGAACTCCAGATAGCGGTCGACCGCAGGCTTTCCTTCTTCAAGGATCTGCTTGCTGAGTGCAGTTGCCGCACTGAAACCGGTAGCATACTGGTACACGTAATAGTTGTAGTAGAAGTGGGGAATTCTTGCCCATTCAAGGCCAATTTCCTCGTCTACTGCCAAGTGTTCGCCGAAGTATTTTTTGTTTAGATCATAATAAAGCTTCGTTAATAGATCCGGTGTCAGCGGTTCGCCTTCCTGCGCTTTTTTATGAATGGTATGTTCGTACTCAGCAAACATTGTTTGACGGAACACTGTGCCTCTGAATCCTTCTAGATAATGATTCAAGAGATACAGCTGTTTTTTCTTATCATCGATCGTTTTTAGCAGATAGTCATTCAGCAATGCTTCGTTGCATGTAGAAGCTACCTCTGCTACGAAGATTGAATAATGGCCATATTGATAAGGCTGGGATTTTCTTGTGTAATAACTGTGCACTGAGTGGCCGAATTCGTGAGCCAGTGTAAAGAGATTATTCACATTATCCTGCCAGTTCATTAGGATATAAGGGTTTGTGCCGTATGTTCCTGATGAATAGGCACCGCTTCTTTTTCCTTTGTTTTCATGAACATCGACCCAGCGGTTTTCAAAGCCTTCATTTAAGATTGCCAAGTAATCTTCACCAAGCGGAGCAAGCCCTTTAAGCAAATAGTCTTTTGCTTCAGCATATGGGATTTTCATTTTCACGTCTTTCACTAGCGGTGTGAAAAGATCGTACATATGAAGTTCATCAAGGCCGAGCACTTTTTTACGGAGCTCAATGTACTTATGAAGCAGGTGGAGATTATCGTTGACCGTTTTAACGAGATTCTCATACACTTCTTCAGGAATATTATTATTGCTGAGAGCAGCTTCGCGTGCTGATTGATACTTTCTTACCGTTGCGTAGAAGTTATCTTTTTTAACCGCTCCGCTAAGAGTGCTTGCAAATGTGTTCTTGTATTTATCATACGTGCTGTATACAGCTTTAAACGCATCCTGTCTAACTTTGCGGTCTTCGCTTTCTAGAAAGCGGATATAGCGGCCGTGGGTTACTTCTACCTCTTCGCCGTCCTCATCTTTTATAGAAGGAAATTCAAGATCTGCATTATTCAGCATGCCGAATGTATTGCTTGATGATCCCAATACATCTGAAGCCTGCGCCAGCAGGGCTTCCTGCTCTGCAGATAATACGTGCGGGCGCTGGCGGTTAATTTCATCCAGCGTATGACCGTATACCTTAAGCTCTTCTTTTTCATTTAAGAAGCTTTTGATTTTTGTTTCGTCCATGGATAAAATCTCTGGAATGATGTAGGATGAAACACTGCTTGCCTGTGTGTACAGATTTGAAGCACGGTCATTTAAACCCTGGTAGTGGGAATCTCCTGTGTCCTGGTCATATCTCATGTGGGCATATGTATAAAGCTTTCCTAACCTTTCCATTACAGCATCCTGATATGTAAGTGCTTCTAGAAAAGCATCTGCTGATTCTCCAAGCCTGCCCTTGAATTCACCAATTTTAGGCAAGGCAGCTTTCACTTCTTTAAACTCTGCTTCCCAGGCTTCATCATTTTTAAAAATATCTTCTAGTCTCCATGTATCTTCAACAGCGATATCACTTCGTTTAGGCAATGTTTTTACGGCTGTTTGTTCTGCCATAATTATCGAAATCCCCCTTTAAACATGATTACCCCAATAATATTCTATATTTTCTTGCAAATCAATCTAAGAGTCTTGCTAATTTCCCTGCATATCAGACAAGTCCTGACGGCTGTCGACATCCTTCTCTCCATTTTCGCGCATCGACTTCGTCATCAGCCATGCAATGGCTCCTGTGCTGACAGCTGTCAAAGTATAATCAAACAGATTGCTTTTCCGTCTTTTTTTATAAAACATCTTCATTCCTCCATTCGTAATCTCTCTTCCATAGGTTGCTTCGTCCTTCCGCTGTTCATTCAAATCATTTAGATTGAGCAAATAGCTCTATAACCATCTCATCTCTTTTTAATAAATCAGCAGATGAACTCTGCCATGTGATTTCTCTCTGTTTGACATATTTGTTTTTATGAACACGCTGAAGCAGTCCCATGTGTGATAATGTTTCTAAATATTCAAGAATAGGTGCACCAATAGGAAGCATTTTCAAATGAGAAAGTTCACGTACATTAATGGATGAGTCCGTCCTTATTTCCCGGGTCACTTCTTCAAGAGTAAAAATCGTATGTTTCTGAATTTGATCTATGAACAATAGAATCTTGGTTTGCCAAAAGTAGATGCGGGAATCAAACAGATAGCCCGTATTGATTGGAAGAAAAGCTTCAGGAGGAATGTGGGATAGTGGAATATGCTTTTTTTCATAAAGTTCTTTCTGAAGTAATATCAGCTCAGGCGGAAGATGGAAAGCAGGTTTTAACCGATGTGATTTGATGAGGTGAATCCATTTTGAAAGATGAGGTTTAATGGAGTTTGTTTTTGGACATTGAAGATCAGAAATAGAAGTTTGATTTAGCGGCAAATATCTTGGAATAGCGAAGAAGATTTGTTTTGAAAAAGGAATGAGATGTTCAAGTATGAGGAATGCCTGCATTTCAGAGCAGTAAGTATAGATAGATGGCGGATCAAGCGGAGATTCGCATGTTCTTGTAAACAGCCATTGAAAAGGAGAAATGCGAAAGGTGTGACTGCTTAATCTTGCCGTTTTTTTAGCGCCTAATATCCACATAGTCTCAATACCGGCTTGTTTATATCGGCTGGTCCGTTTTGAAAAAAGAGCAGCCGGAATGACTGAGCATTGATATTCAATAGCTGTGTATCTTTTTCTATTTTTAAAGAAGACATCGGGACGCTGCGAGATACTTGGCAGGTACTGTTCAAGCTTGGCACTTAGTACACTTTGTCCCTGCAGCCATTTATACAGCTGGAGCTTTCCATTCAGGTGGTACTCGCTTTCAGGCTCTGTTTCTATGGTGCATGCTTTATTTTTTTGGTGAGCAAAATGAGGAACTTTAATGCTTCCGATCTTTAAATCAAGCGGATTTTCACATACAGGACAGTAAAATGTTTCTTCCCTTCTTTCTTGCATGAGGATCGTTGCATCCCACTGCTTTTCCCAAAGGTTCATCATCGTTCCTTTGCCGTTTTTGGCAATTAACATAGCTTTTCATCAGCTCCTATCATATGATTATCTTCTTCATTATATACAAAATTTTCACTATTGCGGAATTAAAAAAGACACACCGTTTTTCGACACGGCATGTCTTTTCTTTTTATAGCAGAGGTGAAAGCAGTCTGGACATTGATTCATAAAGCTTATGCCTGAAAGGACGTTTATTAAATTCATCCATGATAATTTCATGCGATACTTTAAGATCACGCTCATACTCATCGACAAGCTTTTGTGTGCTTCTTGTCCGGTAAAGAAAGGCATTTACTTCAAAATTCAAATGGAAGCTTCTCATATCCATATTTGCTGTTCCTATAGATGCAAGTTCATAATCAACAATCACAATTTTGCTGTGCATAAAGCCTTCTTCATACTCGTAAATTTTCACACCCGCTTCAAGCAGTTCCAGGAAATATGACCTTGAAGCATAAAAGACGATCTTTTTATCAGGCCGCTTTGGCACAAGCAGCCTCACATCCACACCGCTTAATGCAGCTACCTTTAAGGCTGAAAGAATATCTTCATCAGGCACAAAATAAGGAGAGGCAATCCAGATGGAATCTTTGGCGGATGTAATCATCGAGAAGAACAGATTCTTAATGACTTCCCATTTATTATCAGGACCTCCGGCGATGATCTGTACGCCGCCTTCATGCTCTTCAAGCTGAACAGATGGAGTCATATATTCCTTCTTCACAATATTTTCGCCGGTCATGTAATACCAATCCTGAAGAAAAATCATTTGCAGCGTGCGGACAGCTTCGCCCCACACCATTAAATGAGTGTCACGCCAAAACCCGAAATATTCGTCCTTGCCCAAGTATTCATCACCGACATTCAAACCGCCGACAAACCCGACTGTTCCATCGATGACGATGATTTTTCTGTGATTGCGGAAATTGACTTTGTTATTTAAAAAAGGCATTTTAACTGGTAAGAATGAAACAACATCAATGCCTGACTGCTGCATTTCTTTAATGTACGTTTTTGATAATTTCCAGCTTCCGACCGAATCATATAAAAAGCGAACCTCTACGCCTTCTTTTGCTTTCTTAATCAAAGCATCTTTTAGCTTGTTGCCGACCTCATCGTGTCTGACTATATAATATTCAAGGTGAATGTGATGCTTGGCCTTCTCTATTTCACCGAAAATATGACCAAATGTCTCATTGCCATTCGTCAATGCTTTCGTTCTTGTGGCAAAAGAGATGGGAGTATGTCCAAGGCGGTGGGCAAGATTAAAAAGCATTTGCTGATGGTCGCCCATTAAATCAATTCTATCTTCATAAGTCGATTGATTGCCTTCAATTTCAAACATGATTTTTTCATCAACCAGCGCTTTTCGGTCAAATAACTTCTTCTTTCTCACATTGCGGCCAAATACAAGATAAAACAAAAAACCGATCAGCGGAAAACTTCCAAGGACAACAAGCCATGTAATCGTTTGAGATGGTTTGCGGTTTTCAAGGAATATGACAAATCCGATAAAAATAATTGAAAAAGTAAAAAGTACAGTTGTAGCAGTAATCATCCATTCACTTGAAATACTGCCCGTAAAATTTTGAATGATGTAGATGGAAAAACCAATAATAATGGCAAATAAGAGCACTCGAACCGTATTTTTCATGTTTTACCCCTGACTTTTATAATGGTTCTGTCATAATAGGAATGCTTAAAAAAGCCGATTTCAACAGCATGAAATCGGCATTTTTTCCTGTTTAGCTAAAATGTTTCTTCACAACGTCAAGAGCTTCATCCGCAATAATTTCCTTGCCGTATTCGGTGACGCGGTGAATCGTCATGCGCGATTCTTGTCCATACTCGAGTATGATACTAAGCATATTCTCAATGTCTTCATCTGAGTGCTGCTCATCAAACTCTACATACAGATAGTAGTTTTTATCCAGTGAGTACAGTGAATTGACAAAGCCGCTCACAGGAACTTGGGCTAAAGCAATAATATGTTCAAAATCATTAAATTTTATCAAGAATTGCAGCTGCTGCTCTTCTTCCTCAGCGGAACCGTCCGATTTGTCATCAAGATCATCATTAAAGTGCTGATCAAGAATAGACTCGATGTTCTCATCGACCGGCAGCTCCTTCATTTTATCCTCTGACAATGGAAGCTCAATCTTCTGACCGTCTTTTGAAAGCTGAGCTCTTGTGACAATGACTTCTAACCCCTTATCGAGAGCCTGAACCTGAATCCACAGCGGCCCTTCCACCATGAAGTCTTCCTCATCGTGGACTTCATCCATCATTTCCCAAAAAAGCTCTTCACTTCTTTCGCGGTTGTACCAGATTTCATCTCTGTCAAAACCGCGTTCTTCTATATCAAGATATGAAATATAAAACTTTACGGTATATTCATTAATACGTTCTATCTCCATCTTTACAACCTTCCCTTCTATATATGATGTTGAAGGGACAACTAAACCCCTAAATAAGTTGCACTTTTCTACACTTTACCCAAATCAGCAGCTATTTAATCGTCAGCGCAACGCATCATTAGCTTATAAAACTTGTCTTGAAAATGAGACTTGCCTTTCAAGATTCTTGTACTCCTATTTTATGATAAAACAGCTCCGAATGAAATAAAAAAACCTTGAATTTACAAAAACAGTTATTTACCTATATAGAATGGCTCATAAATCAAAGATCTCTTCATATATATGGTACGAGCAGTCTATAACAGGGAAAGAGGTACTTAAATGGAACAGGAATTTCTCATGTCTTTGATTATGATTATCGGCATTGATTTGCTCCTTGGAGGAGATAACGCGATCGTTATTGCAATGGCAAGCCGAAATCTTCCTCCTAAACAGCGGAAAAAAGCAGTTATTTTAGGAACGGTTTTCGCAATCGGGGTTCGCATCATGCTTACTTCCGTAGCTGTCTACTTGTTCCAGATTCCTTTTGTACAGCTGATTGGCGGAATCCTGCTCCTCTACATCGCGTATCATTTAATTGTAGGAACGCAGGAAAAGGAAGGAGAAATTAAGAGTCATCATTCATTGAGAAAAGCCGTTCAGACAATTGTACTTGCTGATATGCTGATGGGAATGGATAATGTCATTGCAGTTGCGGGGGCGGCTAACGGCCAGACGTTTCTGGTCGTCATCGGACTGTTAATCTCAATTCCGATTATGATTTGGGGCAGCAATATCATTCTGAAAATATTGGATAAATATCCTGCCCTCATTTATATCGGAGGAGGAATGCTTGCTTATACCGCAGGCAAAATGATCATCCATGAACACAAGCTCGCACCAATCTTCCATACTCATCCAAGCATGGGTGTTATGCTCCCTTATTTGCTCATTTTATTTTTAATCCTGGCAGGCATGATTTATCAGCGCATCGAAAAAAACGAAAACCTTCCTTAATAGATAAGGAAGGTTTTCTATGGGTTATGATTCATTAACTGAAATTCACTAAACGCTGTGCTTCACGCAGCTGATATGTGCGAACTTTTCTAGGCAAGAAGCGTCTGATTTCATCCTCATTGTACCCGACCTGCAATCGCTTTTCATCAATGATGATAGGGCGTCTGAGTAAGCCTGGGTGCTCCTGAATCAGATCATAAAGATCTTGAAGAGGCATTGTTTCAACGTTCACGTTCAATTTTTGAAAGATCTTTGAACGAGTTGAAATAATTTCATCCGTTCCATCTTCAGTCATGCGCAAGATTTCTTTAATCTCATTAACTGACAATGGCTCAGAAAAGATATTGCGCTCTGTATATGCTATTTCATGTTCTTCTAACCATGCTTTTGCTTTACGACAAGAAGTACAGCTTGGTGATGTATATAACGTTACCATAAACCTTTCACTCCTTTTTGTGTAAAATGAGCAGACTGCTTATATTAGTAATTAGTATTACTTTATGTTTAAATTGAAAGAACTACAATTAAGTAATATCTATAACGAATTATACTATAGAAAAGTAAGTAAGTATATACTTTTTAAATACAAATGTTTGACAAAACAGTTACAATTCCGAAAAAAATCGACGGATTTTATTTACTATTTAATCAAACTTCCTCTAAAATCTGTTCTTTCAGGTTCATCCATCACTCAGGATGAGGCAATCTGATTCTCAATTAATCCAGGCTATCGAAGATATCTTTCTGCTTATCCTGATCCTGCATGGATAATACTTCCTGGACATCCTGATATTCTTTTCCGTAGATTTCTTTATCTTTGTAAGTATGAATCATTAAGTATGTTTTTTTCATGGCTTCATATATTAATTCTTCAGAAGCATCTTCAGGGGACCAATAAAGAATTTCCATTGCATTCACTTCGTTTGTAGCAAGCGACTTTCTTCTGTATCCAATTGATTTTGCATGCTGAAACCCTTCTCGCTGATAGAACTTTAAGCGCTTGCCCGTATCAAGAATATCTTCATCCACGGGTTCCACCTCTAGAATAATCGGTTTTCCAATCTCTTTTAAATTTGAAATCAGCTTATGGCCTAGACCTTGTCCTCTCGCTTTTTTCGACACAAACAAGTAGTCAATAAAGATGAAATCTTCTAATTCAGCATACATAAGAACATGATGTTCTCCTTCATCTTTATGATAAATATCACCCCGCTCTTTCAAGAGAGTTTCGATATGTTCTTTAGACTTCATTTCCTCGATAGGAAAATATTGATTTAACTTCTCATACCAATTCATTGACCCGCTCCTTGCACGTTTTTAACGTTCGTTTCTTTCTAAATTAGATATACCCTCTTTCCTTAGTGTTAAACATAAGCTACTATAAAATTATAAGTAAATAATGGGATGGTGAAGATTTTGTTTGAATATGCGTTCGATTTTCTGCTTGTTGCTGCTTTGGTCATTGGAATAACAGCTTTAATGGGAGTCATAACGAATGGAATCGGAGAAACCATCTTCAGCGGAAAAAAGAAAAATGAAAACGTTGAACACACTTTAAAAACGCAGGCAGGATGGCGAAAAGTCGGCGGCAGGCGGAGATAGTATTTAATGAAGGAAACCGGTCTTGATGACCGGTTTTTTTGTTTTGGATTTCATGTGAAACACTCTTAATCTAATGCAGGATCATTAATTTTGAGGAATCACATTATGCAGTTAATTATGGGGAGGCTGCGCTGGGGTCCCCTGAGGGAAACATTTAAGTCGGTTCTTTCTCTAAAAAAGGACTGAAATTGAGGTTTGTGGAATCATAGACCTCCTTTGAGGACACTTTTCACACTGAATCACGTCAAAGTGGAATCATAGACCTCCTTTGAGGACACTTTTCATGCTGAATCACTTCAAAGTGGAATCATAGACACCCTTTGAGGACACTTTTCAAACTGAATCACTTCAAAGTGGAATCATAGACCTCCTTTAAGGACACTTTTCATGCTAAATCACGTCAAAGTGGAATCATAGACCTCCTTTGAGGACACTTTTCATGCTAAATCACGTCAAAGTGGAATCATAGACCTCCTTTGAGGACACTTTTCAAACTGAACCACTTCAAAGTGGGATCATAGACCTCCTTTGAGGACACTTTTCACACTGAACCACGTTAAAGTGGAATCATAGACCTCCTTTGAGGACACTTTTCATGCTAAATCACGTCAAAGTGGGATCATAGACCTCCTTTGAGGACACTTTTCAAACTGAACCACTTCAAAGTGGGATCATAGAAAAAAACGGATACTGAAATGCGCTGCATTTCAGTACCCGTTTTTTCTGTATTTTGCTGTACTCTCTTATTGCATCAAGGCGTGTAATCTACGCCTTTTGTATAGTTATTTCCGGCATTCCAAAGAAGGTACTCTTCTATCCCCTGATCATTCAATGCCTTGATTTGGGCTTCTACATCTTCTTTTCCGTACTTTTTGTAGTTTCCGCTTCCGAGCCATGAGGCTGTGAAATCCTGAAGCCACGGGCGCGATACGGGTCTTGTTTTCAGTTCATCAAGCTTTTTGTTTTCAAGCTTTGCATATTCAGTTATGAGTTCGTAAGGTTTTAAGTCGGGCTTCGCAATGCCGAAATAGGCCGTCCAGTGACTTGGATAAATCATGGATGAGATGACATCCACATGGTCTGAGATTTTGGTGAAGTTTTGGCCGATACCTGGTGCTTCAGGCAATGTCGCTGTATATCCAAAGATATCAACGGACGTTTTAACGCCATAAGGCTTCAATTTTTCTCTAGCGTATTCAACAAAATCCGTTACAGCTGTTACTCGTTTTTGAACATTGTCTTGCTTTGAGTCTGTATAATCCCCGTGGCTGTATTTTAGCGTGGCATCTTTGTTTTCGAACCCTTCAGGGAAACGGACGTAATCAAATTGAATTTCCTGAAAACCGAGCTTTGCGGCTTCAATGGCAATCTGAACATTGTAATCCCATACGTCTTTAACAAATGGGTTTACAAATGATTCTCCGCGCCCGTTCTTCCAGACACTGTTTCCGTCTTTATATGACCATTCCGGTTTTTTATTTGCAAGAACCGAATCCTTAAAAACAACAACTCTCGCTATCGGATAGATTTTCTTTTTCTCAAGCTCTTTCAGCATGGCGCGCGGATCTTTTATGTATTGTTGACTAATATCGTAATAAGGAGACGCGGGGTCAGGGCGATAAGTCAAATTCCCGTAATCATCTTTCACATCAATGACCATTGCGTTTAAATCCGTTGTATCCATCAGCTTTGTCAGCTGTTCAAACTTGCTTCCTCCGGCAGAATGTCCTGTTACATAGATTCCTCTGATTGCATCTGGATATTCAAACTTCAATCCTGAATCAAATACAAAACGGGGCATCGAATCCGGCAATTCTTTCTTTTGATACACAAGTTCTTTACTATTGTGTGCAGAGGCAACTAAGCCTGTGTCTGCCTGCACCTGATAGCCTGCTCCAGCTGCGGCAATAGATCCTGCTATCAGGAATGCAGGTACAATCTTTTGAAAAAAAGCCACGTTTAACACCCTCCATTTGCTGATCTCTCCTCATTATAAATGAAAAATCAGGATGTTCATACATGTATTGGGACTTATTTTGACAATTTTCTACAGCTTTCCGCTTTCATTTCTCATTCTTTTTACACATAAAAAAAAGTGATCTCAGTCAATGAGATCACTTTGCATTACTTCGCGTATAAAGTTTTGTACTGCTTGTATTCAGCTTCTGAACACATAACGAAATGGCCAGGTTTTACTTCACGGAACTGCGGCTCATCTCCTTCTGTATACTGATGCTGGGCTGGATCGTATTTCTTTCTGACACGAGTGCGCTCATAATCAGGATCTGGAAGAGGTATAGCAGAAAGCAATGCTTGTGTATAAGGATGAATCGGATTGTTGTATAGCTCTTCTGCATCTGCAAGTTCAACCAGCTTGCCAAAATACATAACACCGATGCGGTCGCTGATGTATTTTACCATTGAAAGGTCATGGGCAATAAATAGATACGTAAGGCCTTTTTCTTTTTGCAGTTTCTTCATTAAGTTTACAACCTGTGCCTGAATGGACACATCAAGTGCAGATATTGGCTCATCTGCAATAATGAAGTCAGGATCTACTGCAAGTGCACGCGCGATTCCGATACGCTGGCGCTGTCCGCCGCTGAATTCATGCGGAAAACGGTTAGCATGCTCCCGGTTCAGACCTACTGTTTCAAGTAGCTCGTACACTCTTTCCATCCGCTCTTTATCTGATTTTGCCAAACCATGAATATCAATTCCCTCGGCAATAACGTCAGATACTTTCATGCGCGGGTTTAAGGAAGCGTATGGATCCTGGAAAATCATCTGCATTTTGCGGTTAAAAATTTTCAGCTCGCTTTTTGATTTCTTACCGTGAACGTTTACACCATTAAATTTCACTTCACCGTCTGTAGCATCGTATAAACGGATAATTGAACGGCCGGTTGTAGACTTTCCGCAGCCTGACTCACCAACAAGTCCAAGAGTTTCACCTTTATAGATATCAAATGAAATATTATCCACTGCTTTTACTTCATTTGCTTTTCCTATATTAAAATGCTGTTTTAAATTTTTGACCTCAAGAAGTTTTTCTCTTTCCATTACTTACTTTCCCTCCTTCATTTCAGGGAACTTGCGCTGACGAAGCTTTACCGCTGCAGGCGGTTCAACCTTTGGTGCATCAGGATGAAGCAGCCATGTAGCAGCATAATGTGTATCTGAAACTTTAAACATTGGCGGCTGCTGTTCTAAATCAATTTGCATGGCATATTCGTTACGCGGTGCAAAAGCATCGCCTTTTGGAGGATGCAATAAATTTGGAGGCGTTCCAGGTATTGCATACAGCTCCTGATCTTGCGAATCAAGGCTAGGCATTGAACTGATAAGGCCCCAAGTGTACGGATGCTGCGGATTGTAAAAAATCTCATCTACCGTTCCAATTTCAATGATTTTTCCTCCGTACATAACCGCTACACGATCAGCAACATTTGCTACTACTCCAAGATCATGTGTAATGAAAATGATTGACGTGTCAATTTTCTTTTGAAGATCCTTCATCAGTTCAAGAATCTGAGCTTGAATCGTAACATCAAGAGCGGTAGTAGGCTCGTCCGCAATTAACACTTTCGGATTGCAAGCAAGCGCGATGGCAATAACAACCCTCTGTCTCATACCGCCCGAGAACTGATGAGGGTATTGTTTGAAGCGCAGCTCAGGTTTTGGAATTCCAACAAGACGCAAGAGGTCAATCGCTCTTTCCTTTGCCTGTGCTTTGCTCATATTCTGATGCTTTACGATCGGCTCCATGATTTGCTTTCCAACAATCATTGTCGGATTCAATGAAGTCATTGGATCCTGAAAAATCATAGAGATATCTTTACCGCGGATTTTCTGCATTTGTTTATCAGACAGTTCCGCCAAGTTCTTTCCATTAAAGAGAATTTCACCTTGTTTGATTTCAGAGTTGCTCTCAGGCAATAATCTCATGATGGATTTTGTTGTAACAGATTTACCGGAGCCTGATTCTCCTACAATCGCCAGTGTTTCCCCTTTTTTCAAGTCAAAGTCCACACCGCGAATGGCTTGTACTTCTCCTGCAAACGTGTGGAACGAAATATGCAAATCTTTTACTTCTAATATTTTTTCCATCTTAGGTCACCTGCCTTTTTCTAGTCTCTCATCTTAGGATCCAGCGCATCGCGCAGTCCGTCTGCAATCATGTTAAATGCAATCATAATGACACTGATTACGATCGCCGGGTAAATCATTTGATAAGGGAATGCTCTCATTGATTTAAACCCTTCATCAATTAACGTTCCCAGAGAGGCAAGAGGATCCTGTAATCCAAGTCCGATGAAGCTTAAGAACGCCTCGAAGAAAATAGCATTCGGGATGGTAAACATTGTATTAATGATAATAACCCCAACCAAGTTAGGAATCATATGCTTAAAGATAATTTTCGCATGACTTGCACCAAGTGTTCTCGATGCCAAAACAAATTCCTGATTCTTCATTTTAAGTACTTGAGCGCGAACAACCCTTGCCATTCCAACCCATCCAGTGATTGTTAACGCAACTGTAATTGAAATAATACCAGGCTTTAATATCAAAATCATTAAGATAACGACAACTAAGTTTGGTATACCCATCAGCACTTCAATGATACGCTGCATGACATTATCAAGACGTCCGCCGAAATATCCGGATATTGCACCGTAAGCAACACCGATGACCATGTCGATGAATGCTGCTAAAAATGCGATGTATAGAGAGATTTGTGTTCCTTTCCAGATGCGGGTAAACTGATCACGGCCCAGGTTATCTGTTCCAAGCCAGTAGTATTCTTTAATTTGTTTTTGTTCATAAACCTTTACTTGTTCACCATTATTAAGAGTTCTTGTTCCATCAAAAGGAAGCCATTCGATGTTTTCAAGTCCTTGAATACGCGGAGGCAAGTTTGCGTGTGTTGCTTTTTGGCGGGCTGAATCGTATCCGCTGACAGCAGGACCGATAAAAGCTAATAATGCTAGCAGAACAATAACAACCATGCTGAACACGGCAGCTTTATTTTTCTTAACCCGCAGCCAAGCATCCTGCCAATAATTCAAACTCGGCTTATTGATTTCCTCACTTTTTGCAGAATCCAACTTAGCGGGTTCGAATAATTCTTTGCTGATTTCTTTTTGTGCCATTATTTTTTACCTCCCGCTAAACGAATTCGTGGGTCAATGATGCCGTATAAAATGTCGACAACAAGAATAATTAAAACAAATAGGAAAGCAAATAAAAGGGTTGTACCCATGATGACCGGGTAGTCGTTTACTGTAATTGATTTAACGAACTGCTCTCCAATTCCAGGTACGGAGAAAATTTTCTCAATAACCAGGGAACCTGTCATCAGTCCAACAGCTAGCGGTCCTAAAACCGTTACAACTGGAATTAAAGCATTACGCAGTGCATGTTTAAAGGCGATTTCAAAGTAGCTTGCGCCTTTGGCTTTTGCTAGTGTAATGTAATCTGAATTTAAAACATCAATCATTTCTGTTCTCATAAAACGTGCAGCAATCGCAATTGGGAACATAGCAAGAGCTATTGTAGGCAAAATGCTGTATTCTGGTCCGCGCCAGAAGGCAACCGGAAGCCATCCGAGCTTTACACCGATGTAATATTGCATTAATCCGGCAAAAACAAACGATGGAATGGATTTACCGATAACAGCAAAGAATGTTGCACCGTAATCCACCCATGTATTCTGACGCAGTGCTCCGAGAATACCAAGAAATATTCCTAATATCGTTCCTACAAACATTGCCTGAAATCCGAGGATGGCAGATGGGGCTATACGAGCAGCAAGCAGCTCAGTTACCGGAGTGTTGTTAAATTGGAAAGATACTCCCAAGTCACCTTTAGCAAGGTTTGTCATATAGGTAAAGTACTGAACAGGTACAGGCTCATCTAATCCATATTTTTCTTTCATGATCTCTACCTGTGCATCTGACAGCTTGTTGTTTTTAAATGGAGTACCGGGGATCACTTTCATAAGGAAAAATGTAAATGAAGCAATTAATATAAGTGTGATAAGCATGTAAATCATACGTTGGCCTAAATATTTAACCATGTGTGCACCTCCTAGAACTATATGAAAAATTCAGAATCATCTACATAATTCGACAATTCTTTAGCAGGTAAAAAGAGAGTATATACATATACTCTCTTTTTATTCTTTTTGATTATAATCATTCGACTTGCATCCGTAAATAAGTATTACTCAGCGTCAGTGATTTTAATCCACTTGTAGCTGTATTCAGGACCAACAAGGTGATATGTGAATCCTTCAACTTTTTTGTTGATTAATAGGTTAGATGCACGTTGGTAAATTGGTGCGATACCAGCATCTTCTTCTAATACAACTTTCTCAGCTTCTTGCAGAGCTTCGAAACGTTTAGCAGGATCGTTAGCTAAAGTTGTTTGAGCGTCTTTTAATAATTTGTCATACTTTTCATTTGAGTATGCCATTTTATTGTTTCCGCCATCTGTAATCCATAGATCAGAGAAAGAAATCGGATCTAGGTAGTCAGGACCCCAGCCAGCAGCCTGGATGTCATAATCCATTGTTTTGTCGCGATCTAAACGAACGCTGAAAGGAACACTTTGTACATCGATTGTTAAGCCTTCAAGATTTTTTTGAAGCTGATCTTTCATGTAAGAATCGATTGTTTTTGACGTCTCAGTGTCTCCGCCAAGGTATACTAATTTCACTTCTTTTTGGCCAATTTCTTCTAAGCCTTTAGCCCAAAGCTTTTTAGCTTCTTCTACGTTGTAAGTTAATAGATCTCCATTAGCTTCGCGGAAGTCTTCGCCAGTTTCTGGGTTTGTAACGAATTCTTTCGGTACAGCATAGTTAGCAGGAATAGATCCATTGTTTAAGATTTCGTTTGTTAAATCTTCTTTATTAAATGCCATTGCGATTGCTTTACGGATGTTTACGTTAGCAAGAGCTTCGTTCTTCTGATTTAATTTAAGCCAGAAAATTGTAGGCTCTAACCATCTTAACAAACGGTCATCACCTTCATATTGAGCGATAACAGCCGGCGTTGAAAGTTTAGGAGTAACATCTGCTTCTCCAGCTTCAAATGCATTTGCTGCAGCTTGAGGATCTTTTGAAACGTTGAATGTGATTTTATCAAGGCTTACATTTTTTGCATCCCAGTATTCCGCATTTTTCTCTAAAGTCCACTCAGTATCAGCTGGTCCTTCCCATCCTTGGATCGTGAAAGGTCCGTTGAACACTAAATTTTCTGATTTTTTACCGAAGTTTGCAGCTTGTTCTTCAACAAACTTTTGGTTTTGAGGATAGAAAGTCGGGAAAGCCATTAATGATTTAAAGAAAGCAATTGGTTTATCAAGTGTAACAACCAATGTTTTTTCATCTTTAGCTTTAACACCTAATTCTTCTGGTTTCACTTCACCATTGAAAAGTGCTTCAGCATTTTTGATTTTACCCATCATCATGTATGGACCATATTCAGATCCTGTATCAGGGTTAAGAGCGCGCTGCCAAGCAAAAACGAAGTCGTTAGCAGTAACAGGCTCGCCGTTAGACCATTTTGCATCTTCTTTTAATTTAATCGTATATTCTGTGCCGTCTTCATTAGCTTCCGGCTCGCCTTCAGCCATAGCTGGCACTGGCTCTTGGTTTTCATCAATACGGTATAAACCTTCGTTCGTATTGTTTAATTGAGTTAAGCTGATTGTATCAGTTGCTAATACAGAGTCCATTGAAGGAATCTCAGATGATTCTAGAACTTTAAGCTCCTGTGCCACATTTGTTTCTTCTTTAGAGTCTTTCTCTTTGTCTCCTCCGTCAGAAGAACTTGAATTGCCTCCGCCGTAGCAAGCCGTTAAGATAACGCTTAATACAAGCGAAAGAACTAAAAGCAATGAAAATTTTGACTTTTTCATTAATAACCCTCCCTTTTATTTTTAAAAAATTCTTACAAACACTATTATACAAGCTTTCGAATTTTTGTACATTCATTTTTTTAATAAAATTTACACAAATGCAATAAAATTAAGACTATTTTTAATGAAAAATAGTTCTTTATACCTACAAATTATGCTGTATTCTGTCCTGATATTTCAGTTAATTTACACAGGAAATACCAAATGCTTAGTCTTTGTAAAGAATTTAAATAGTGTGTAAAATATAAAATGTATACAATATACAACAATAGTTAATAAACTATTTTGCGGGCATAATAAAAAGATTCTGACTAGTTTTACTTTTCGTGCTATAATATCTTTCGTATATTTCGATACAAAATTACTATTTGAACGGTTTACATTTTAGTATAATTAGTTAAAAAAAGAGGGTATTTATGAAACGAAAATTATTTTTATCAACGTTTTCCGTGTCGTTTGTTCTAGTCTTTATGCTCTCCCTTCTATTCTATGGAGAGATCACGCTTCTTCACTATATCAATATTTCTTTTTACATATCTGGAATTCTGCTTTTCATTTCGCTGTTCCTGCTTGTAGCGGAGGGTGGATTTTTTGATGGAATTACACAAGGTTTTAGAAGAACCTTTCAATCAAAAGGCAGCGATTTAGAAAAGGGAGAAGTAGAGGAAATGAGGCTGTTTTCTGAGCTGCTGAGCATTGAATACATGCCATTTTTATTAGCAGGCCTGCTCCTTGCTGCCACTATGCTTGCGGGGTTAATGCTCTATTACCTGTAAAGCAGTTGATTATCTGCTCATAAGCTTTTATAATGAAAAAAAATACTTATTTATGAAGCGATGATAAAGAGTAGTACATAGTGACTTCATTTTTAGAGAGCCTGCTGCTGCTGGAATGCAGGCAATGAAAGCTATGGAATGGACTTTTGAGCAGCTGGCCGAACATTAGTAGGATCAGCCGTTTCGTCTTGCGTTAAAAGACGTTAAGTGATTTCTTTTAGAAATAATTAGGGTGGCACCGCGGTCCATTCGTCCCTGTTCAGCAGGACACGAATGGGCTTTTTTGTGTGTATTTTAAAACAGGAGTGATAAAATGAAAACTATTTTTTCGGGCATACAGCCTACAGGATCCGTTACACTCGGAAATTATATCGGGGCAATGAAACAATTTGTTGATCTTCAGCATGATTACGATTGCTACTTTTGCATTGTTGATCAGCACGCGATCACTGTCCCGCAGGATCGTCTTCAGCTGCGCAAAAGTATTCGCAGTCTTGCAGCCCTCTACCTTGCGATCGGCATCGATCCTGAAAAAGCAACATTATTTGTTCAGTCTGAAGTTCCCGCACATGCTCAGGCAGGATGGATGCTTCAATGTGTCGCTTATATCGGAGAGCTTGAAAGAATGACGCAATTTAAGGATAAATCTACAGGAAAAGAAACTGTTTCTGCGGGGTTATTAACCTATCCGCCACTAATGGCTGCCGACATTCTACTATATAAAACAGACATCGTTCCTGTAGGTGAAGATCAAAAGCAGCATTTAGAGCTGACACGTGATCTGGCAGAGCGCTTTAACAAAAAGTATAACGACATCTTTACAATCCCTGAGGTCCGCATTCCAAAAGTCGGCGCAAGAGTCATGTCACTTGCAGATCCTCTGAAAAAGATGAGCAAATCAGATCCAAATTTAAAATCGTTTATTACTCTATTAGACGAACCAAAAACGATCGAAAAGAAAATCAAGAGCGCAGTAACGGATTCAGAAGGAATCGTAAAATTTGATAAAGAAAACAAACCAGGTGTCTCTAATCTGCTCTCTATTTACTCCATCCTTTCTGGTGAGTCCATTGATGATTTAGAGAAAAAATATGAAGGCAAAGGATACGGTGATTTTAAAAACGATACCGCGGCTTCCGTGATTGAAGTGCTGAAGCCCATTCAAGATAAGTACTATGCTTTACTCGAGTCAGAAGAATTGGATCATATTTTAGACCGCGGTGCAGAAAGAGCAAATGCTGCGGCAAACAAAATGATTAAAAAAATGGAAAATGCCATGGGTCTTGGCAGAAAAAGAAGATAATGAATCATATAAAAAGAGAGCATCGCATCCGATGCTCTCTTTATATTTGCTGTTCAAACTCCATTCCCTTTTGAGTCATTAAATATTGAAGGGCCGTTCTGAATGACAAAAACGACTGAATTTCATTAAAGTTTGTCAGTCCGGAAGTGACAAGCAGCTGGGTTAAAGCAGGCCCAAAGCCCACATACAGAATCTGAATGCCCATCAGCCTGATTGCTGACGTCATATTATGAATATAAGATCCAAACAGATCGAGTTCCCATATTTCTTTTTCTGAGATCGCTGAAAAATCAACAATTACAGTAGAAATTTCATCTGAATGAGAAACTTCTAAAATTTTTGAGATGATTTGATCAAATCTTTCAGACGAAAGTCTTCCGGTAATCGGGACAAGAATGGTATCAGGAATAATGGACGGGATAATCGGAACAGAAATTTCTTTTATAATCTCAGCACTTGCTGCTAATTGCTTTTTAAGTTCAAGAATTTCCGCCTGTAATTCTTCAATTTGTTCTTTTTCGCTGCTCATATGAACCCTCGCTAATCGTTTATAATTGCATACCGCTCTATTTTACCATTCATTTTCAATTATACCGTTTTTTTACCATAAAAAAGAAACCATATTCTGTGAATTGGTTTCTTTTATTTGAGCTTGTCCTAGTTCACTTTTGATTCATGTTCCATTTCCCAAAGCTTCTCAAAGAATGGCTGTCCTTTTATCAGATGCTCACATAACGTCATATGCTTAGGACTCCAGCCATTTATCGTTTCATCGTAAAGCTTTCTCCATACATCTTCAAAGCTCATGTCCTGTATCATTTCATACATCGTTGGATTCCATTCGGTGTACCAATACTTAACCTCAGCCGCATTTTTTGTTGACTGCAGCTGATCAAGGGCCATGAAAAGCAGCTGCTTTAATTGCCGTTCTTTTCTAGTCAAACCGCTCATATGTGATGGACTTGGCGACAGGATATGAAATTCCTTTTCCATTGATTCTGTCTCAAACAAATACTCTTCTGCTTCCACATCTTTGATCATTTCATAAACCAGCTGTTCCTGGCGCGGAATTAACCGGCTTTTGCGGACTGGAATGCTGTAGCCAATCGTATCGACTGCCAGTATCCCCTGTCCGTCTGTTACGACGAAACAGTAATCAAGCTGAATTCGCTCGTGATTTTTTCGAATGTATGCTTTTTGGAAGGCATCTTTTAACAGTCCCTGCGGCAGCTCCGACAAATCATTCTCAATATAATGGTATAAGACCGAGTTAACTTTAAATAGCGGAACCTGGTCCAGAAGCTCAACACTGTCATCTTTTCTCCATTCATGAAAATGACACACATTGTACCCGTTTTCTTCTCCTTCAAACCAGTTCACCCATACATCATGAAGAAACAACATTTATTACCCCTCACTTCCGATGCTTTTGTCTTTCAGTATAGGCAGAGAGAAGAAAATATATTCCAATTCGTTCATTTTATGGATGTTTTCGTTCGACAATTTTTGAGCATGTTCTGTTGGAGGTCATTTATACATATGTGAAGTTTTGGGATTAATCAGTAAGAATTGTCATTCTATCAGCATAAATTTGCGTTTTAATAGTCTAAAATGCCATTTTATCGGTGATATTTTCTGAATCGAAGTTTTAGCAATGAAAACACTTGTTTTATCAGATTAAATCCGAATTCTATCATTATAACTCAACAGACAATAAAAAATAGCCAAGAATAAATTCTTGGCTGCGCTGTCTTATTCATTCACTTTTGGATCCAAGGCATCTCTGAGGCCATCGCCTACAAAGTTAAAGGCAAGCACTGTCAAAAGAATCAGTGATCCCGGCAAAATTGGATACCATGGTGAAGTCAATAGAATCGTAAAATTTTGTGCGTCCTGCAGCATGTTCCCCCAGCTCGCAGTCGGAGGCTGAATTCCAAGCCCCAGATAGCTCAGCGTTGATTCAGCAAGAATTACTCCCCCTACAGAAAGTGTGGCAGATACGATGATCGGTCCAATTGCATTTGGAAGAATATGCGAGAAGATGATTTTAAAGCTTTTCGTTCCGATTGTTTTGGATGCAAGGACAAATTCCCGTGTCCGCAGCGACAAAAACTCACCTCGTACAAGACGTGCGGTTGTTGTCCATCCCAGTACTGCAAAAATAATGATTAGCTTGTCTACACCTGGTTTAAAGATTGTTACAAGTGTAATAAGCAGAAAGATTTGTGGAATTGAAAGAACAATATCAACAAATCTCATTAATATAGCATCAATTATTCCTCCAAAGTAACCAGCGATAGCTCCTACTACCGTACCGATTGTAATAGAACCCAGTACGGATGCAAATCCAACTAACAGTGATACTTGAGCACCGTACAGCAAACGTGTCAGCAAGTCACGCCCAAATCGGTCCGTTCCAAGAAGGTGTTCACTGCCGCCAGGAGGAACGAGTTTCTTCATTAAATCTTGCGTTTCATATGAATATGGAGCGATCACCGGAGCACAGATTGCTGCAGAAATAATAAAGATCAGAAAAACAGCACCTGCAATAGCCAATTTATTTTTGCAGAATTTCCTGAAAAATATTTTCGTTAATGTATCCGGGTTCGCTTTTAAATTCCCATGAACTTCCAGTTGATTAGAAGTTTCCGGTGTTAGGTTTGTTTGTGCCATTTTGCTCCCCCTTCCTAATACTCAATTCTCGGATCAAAAATTGCATAAAGAATGTCTGCGATTAAGTTCCCAATAACTACAAATACAGCAGAGATAACGGTTAAAGCCATAATGACAGGATAATCGCGCTGGAATGCTGAATCGATGAACAACAGTCCGATCCCAGGCCATGAGAAAATTTTCTCAACGACAACAGCTCCGCCAATGAATGAAGGAATCATTAATCCGAAAATCGTAATGATCGGGATTAACCCGTTGCGGACACCATGTTTGATGATTACTTTTGATTCACGGAATCCTTTTGCACGCGCTGTTCTCATGTAATCCTGTTTAAGAACATCAAACATACTTGACCTTGAATACCTGGTCAGCCCTGCCATATCGGCTGAGGCCAGCACAAACGCAGGCAGCATGAGATGGTGAATCCTGTCCCATATGCTGAATTCGGCATTCAAGGTTGAGGTCCCTCCTGTCGGGAACCAATTAAGCTGAACGGAAAATACCATAATTAAAATTAAACCGAGCCAGAAGTTAGGCGTGGCAAGCCCCAAAAAGGAAGTGACAGAAACGGTATAGTCAACTTTTGTGTACGGTCTTGCAGCTGAAATGATTCCAAACGGAATGGCGACCAACAATGCGAGGACTGTAGATACGACCATTAAAAGAAGTGTGTTTGGCAAACGGTTCATAATCATTTCACTTACAGGTACACCTTTACGAATTAATGATGTTCCAAAATCACCCTGAACCATGCTTCCTAGCCATTTTAAATATTGGATATGTACAGGATCATTTAATCCATATTTCTCCATAAACTTCGCTTTATCAGCAGGACTTATTGATGGATCCATTAATAATGTTGTAGGATCTCCAGGAGCTAATCGTATGATCGCAAAAGAGATAATGGTGATGCCTAATAATAAGGGAATAGCCATTAACGTACGGCGGATGATATAAGAAAGCACAGCTAGTTCTCCCCTTTCCTTCTCATTTTTCTATAAATAAAAACATGTCCAGAATTCTCAGCAGACTCGTTCAATTTTCAAATTCATAAAAATGAGGGAAGGGAATATTCCCTTCCCTCTGCAAGTTTCTCTGAAGTGTTGCAGCAATCAATGAATGATTACTGTTTTAACCACCATTTGTGGATATTGTAGAATTCGCTCTTAGCGTTGAACTCATAGCCTTGTAAGTTCTCAGGCATTACGCGGTGAACGTTAGGGTAGTACAAGAATGTGTATGGCTGATCTTCAGCAATAATTTTGTAGATGTCAGCGTGTTTTGCAGCATACTCATCTTGATCAAGAATTTGTTTCGCTTCTTCCATTAACTTATCTGCTTCTTCGTTTTTATAATCAATCATGTTTAAGCCTTCAGCAATTTGGCTTGAGTGGAAAATGTCATATTGATCAGGGAATGTAGACAAGCTCCATCCTAAGATCATTGCATCAAAATCCCAGTTTGGTGCAGAAACTTGCTCGATGAAAGCAGAGAATTCAATGATCTCAGGCTTTACTTCGATGCCGATTTCTTTTAATTGCTGCTGAACAACTACAGCGATGTCTTCACGGATTTTGTTTCCTTGGTTCGTTTTTAAAGAGAATGAGAATTTTTTGCCGTCTTTGTCTAAGATTTTGTCGCCGTCAGTATCTTCCCAGCCAGCTTCTTTTAGTAGTGATTTAGCTTTCTCTACGTCATAAGAGAACTTTGTTACATCGTCGCTGTAAGCGAATGAAAGCGGGCTTTCAGGTACGTGTGCAACTTCTCCGTCGCCGTTCATTACAGAAGAAACCATTGATTCTCTGTCAAGTGCCATTGTTAAAGCTTGACGTACTTTCACGTCTTTGAATAGGTCGTTCTTTTGGTTCCAGCCGATGTAAGTGTAAGAAAGACCAAGGCCAGACTCCACTTTCACGCCGCTGAACGTGCTTTTTACAGTTTCGATATCAGTTCCTGGAACTTCAGTAAAATCAACATCGCCAGCTTGAAGCTGTGCTAATAATGCATCCTGGTCAGGAACGATTTTGTAAGTGATTGAATCCAAGTATGGCTCGCCCAAGAAATAATCAGGGTTTTTCTCTACTTTTACATATTCTCCATCTTTCCACTCAACAAATTTGAAAGGACCAGAACCGATTGGAGATTTTGTGTTGAATTCGTTTTCGCCAAGTTCACCAACTGGAACTTTTCCAAGGATGTGCTCAGGAAGGATTCCGTAGCTAAGAGCTACAGGGTAGAAAGAAGCATCTTTCTTAGAAAGCTTGAATTCTACTTCATAGTCGCCTTTTTTCGTTACAGACTCTAAAGATTCAAAAGAAGAACCGCGCTCACCTACATAGTCAGGGCTCTTAGGGATGCCGTATGTAAATACTACGTCATCAGCATTTAATTCTTCACCATCGTGGAATTTAACGCCTTCTTTAATTTTAACTGTGTACGTTAATCCGTCTTCAGACGTTTGGATATCTTCTGCCAAGTGTAATGTCGGGTTAAACTCTGTGTCAGAGCTTACAAGACCGTCAAAGATGAAACCTTCGATATCTGAGCTTGAAGCATCTGTTGAATACATTGGGTTAAACAATGTTGGTCCGCCAATCGTTCCAACAACTAAATCTCCGCCCATTTGCGGTTCGCCTGCATCTTCAGCCGGTTTATCTTCTTTCCCGCCAGAACCTGAAGCAGGTGTTTTTTCGCCTGCGCCGCTGTTACAAGCAGCTAAGAACAAAGAGAAAACTAACAATAAGCTAAGAAATGTTAATAAACTTTTACGTTGTTTCACTTCGTATTTCCCCCTTAAAAATTCGAATTTTTAGTTTTCTTAACATGCATATTATTGTTGGTCCATCTCCTCCCTTCAAGGACTTGAATATATGCTGATCCTGCCATCAGTATAGATGGCAGGCAACAAAATGATTTTTTTTTACTTCTTTAAATTGAGGCACAGCTTCGCGGCAGGCGCTTGTCGCAGCAGGACATCTAGTGTGGAAAACACAGCCCTGAGGCGGATTGGCCGGGCTTGGCAGCTCTCCTTTTAATACAATGCGCTCTCTTCTTGCCTGGCCTGCTTTTCTTGGAACAGGCACTGCGGATAAAAGGGCTTGAGTATAAGGATGAAGCGGCTCTGTGTAGAGACTGTGCTTATCAGCAAGCTCCATCATTTTTCCAAGGTACATAACGCCCACGCGGTCGCTTATATGACGGACTACACTTAAATCATGGGAGATGAACATATAAGTTAAGTTAAACTCGTCCTGAAGATCTTCAAGTAAGTTAATGATTTGGGCCTGAATCGAAACATCAAGAGCAGAAACTGCTTCATCAGCAATAACCATTTGCGGATTCAGGGCGATGGCTCTGGCTATTCCAATTCTCTGCCGCTGTCCTCCGGAAAACTCATGCGGATAGCGGTTAATGAAGGAGGCGTTTAGCCCTACTTTTTCAAGGAGCTCTTCCACTCGTTCTGTCCGCTCTCTTCCTCTATATAAGCTATGTGTATCCATTGGTTCTTTAATAATGGAACCTAGTGTTTTACGGGGATTCAGCGATGCAAATGGATCCTGAAACACCATCTGAATATTTTTCCGGACGGTTTTGCGGAGTTCACTTTCGGGTAAATGTGAAATATCCTGCCCGTCAAAAATAATCTTGCCTCCGGTCGGTTCATATAAGCGGATAATGGTTCGTCCTGCTGTAGACTTTCCGCAGCCTGATTCTCCTACTATCCCGATGGTTTCACCTTTTTTTACGGTTAAATTAATGCCGTCTACTGCTTTTACATGTCCTGCAGTCCGCTGCAGAAAACCTGATTTGATCGGAAAGTGCTTCTGGACATCTATCAGCTGAAGGATCGTTTCATCCTGTTTCAGCAGCGGTGATTTTACTTCTGCGTCTACTACTTTCATTGAACAGCAGCCTCCTCATCATCGTATAAAAAGCAGCGGACAGAGCGATGTGCTGATCTTTCCGTAAGCGCTGGAAGAGAACTGAAACATTTGTCAAATGCTTTCGTGCATCTCGGTGCAAACCTGCAGCCTGCCGGGAGATTATCTGGAGAAGGAACGTTCCCTGGAATTGAATTAAGCTTCTCTATATTTCCATCAATTGAAGGAATAGACTCCATTAATCCTTGCGTATATGGATGAAGCGGCTCATTGAACAAGTCATCTACAGAAGCTTCTTCTACTACCTGCCCGCAGTACATCACAACAACCCGCTCTGCAATTTCAGATACAACACCAAGATCATGAGTGATTAAGAGAATGCTAGTGTCAAATTTTTGACTGACATCCTTCATCAAATCAAGAATTTGTGCCTGAATCGTTACATCGAGTGCTGTTGTAGGCTCATCTGCAATAAGCAGTTTCGGATTGCAGCTCATGGCTATGGCAATCATGACACGCTGGCGCATACCTCCTGATAATCTATGGGGATAATCATTGATGATTTCATCTGCACGGGAGAAACCTACTAATCTAAGTAACTCAATTGCTTTTTTAACAGCTTGATTTTTTGGAAGCTTTTGATGATACATCAGCACTTCTGTAATCTGATCTCCGATTGTAAGCACCGGATTTAAAGATGTCATCGGCTCCTGAAAGATCATCGATATGTCGTTTCCGCGGACTTTACACAAATCTTTTTCAGGTAACTTCACCAAATCTTTGCCGTTTAATAAGATCTCTCCATCAACAATTTTGCCGCCCGGGCTAGGAACAAGTCCCATAATCGATAAAGAAGTGATACTTTTACCTGAACCAGATTCTCCTACTAGTGCAACCGTCTCGCCTTTATGTATCTTTAAGTCAACACCGTCCACAGCCGGAACAGCCTGCTTCTTTTTGTAGAAATAGGTTTTTAGATTTTTAACTTCCAACAGTACTGACAATACCCTTCACCGCCCTATGATGTAAAAGATAAACCGCTTGAAATACTAAATTTTATAAATCATCTTAACTTTCTTTATAAATAGAATAATCAGAAAATATATATTTGTATAGTATTACAAAAGTTTTACAAAATCAAGCTAATTTTTAAAATAATGTAACTTTATATTAAAAATACCATCATTACTAGGAAAAAATACCAATAAAAAAACCCTTAATTGGGTTTAATCGATGACTTTTTCACTATTTCTTCTGAAGAAACGGAGAATAATTCTTTTATATTCGCTTTTGTCATCTCCATGTAACATTGCACCATGTAATAACCCGCTGCATAGCCAAGCATTTTAGGATAAAAGCCGGTTCCAAACATCAGTTGCGAGAACTTGCGCGAGTCTCTTTTTATATTTTGATTAGGCTCAATGATTGTCTGATAGAATTGAGTCAGCTGCTCTTTTGAATAATATTTCGTCCATGAACCTGTAAATTCCGCACCCATTCGCTCACGCACGGCATTCTCGGCGAGTCCTTCGAGAATGACAGCGTCAATCAGCGTGTAGTCTTTTTCTTTTTTAGGATCTTTTGCCAGTCTGCAAACATGATGATACTCATGTGTGAGTATGGTCTGAATCTCTTTTTTGCTGTTATCCGATAAAAACAAGAAAAGTTTATCGTGAAAGGCAAGGCCTGATTTCCCGCCATATTCATTTCTCATTTTCCGGTTCCCTGCATCTGCAGGCAATATGAAAATCGGCACGTCCGGTCCGCCCCACTCTTTTTTCAATGCAGCTTCATCCGTCTTTACAAATTCCCACACGCTGTTCTTCTTTAAATCCTTATACAGGCTCTCACCAGTCTGCTCTCCTTTGAACATCCCAAATGAATGAAGATATTTGCTGATTTCCTCAGGTTTGCTTTTATGAAAGTAAGGTTTCAGACGCTCGCAAATTTTTATATGATCTGCAGAGTGTTCAAGCCACTCATTTGTTTTGATGACAGTCATGGAATCTCCACTCCCTCCTGCCGTATCTTATGAAGGTGTGTTTGAGGAAGTGAAAGGATCCATCAACTAAGAAAAGAAGCGCAAAATTTTTATTCTTTCTTAAAACTAAAAAAAGCCAGCTAAGCTGACTTTTCCGTATTACTGCTCGTATTTTTTAAAGATAATCGTTGCGTTATGTCCGCCAAATCCGAGTGAATTGCTGAGTGCTACATTCACTTCGGCTTTTCTCGCTTCATTCGGCACATAGTCCAGATCACACTCCGGATCTTTTTCGCTGTAGTTAATTGTTGGAGGGATGATGCCTTCTTTGATTGCAAGAATCGAAAGAATCGCTTCAACTCCGCCTGCAGCGCCAAGCAAATGGCCAGTCATTGATTTCGTAGATGAAACAGCAAGCTTATAAGCATGCTCGCCAAATACTTCCTTGATGGCAAGCGTCTCAAACTTGTCGTTGTAGGATGTGCTTGTTCCGTGTGCATTCACATAATCAACGTCCTCAGGTGACAGTCCGCCGTTTTCCATCGCCATTCTCATCGCACGGACACCGCCTTCGCCGCCTGGTGCGGGAGCTGTAATGTGATGGGCATCGCCTGTTGCGCCGTAGCCAACGATTTCTGCATAAATTTTTGCACCGCGGGCAAGTGCATGCTCAAGTTCTTCAAGGACTAAAATGCCTGCTCCTTCTCCCATAACAAATCCATCTCGATTTGCATCGAATGGTCTGCTTGCTGTAGCAGGATCCGGATTCGTAGACAGAGCCTTGCTTGCACAGAAGCCCGCAAATGCCATCCTTGTAATCGGCGCCTCTGTTCCTCCGGAAATCATGACATCTGCATCGCCGCGCTCAATGACTTTAAAAGCATCCCCAATGGAGTTTGTGCCGGTTGCACATGCTGTCACTGTACAGGAATTAAAGCCTTTCGCGCCCAAAGCGATGGAAACCTGGCCTGCTGCCATATCAGGAATCATCATAGGGACGAAAAATGGGCTTACACGTCTTGCGCCTTTTGTAAGAAGTGTTTCAAACTGATTTTCAAAGGTTTCCATTCCGCCGATTCCAGAACCGATCCACACACCTGTGCGGGGAGCGATTTCATCTGTAATTTCAAGGTTCGCATCGCGAACTGCCATAAAAGATGCAGCAACCGCATACTGAGTGAAGCGGTCCATTTTTCTTGCTTCCTTCTTATCCATGTACGTCTCAACATCAAAATCTTTTATTTCAGCAGCTACCTTGGCCGGATAATCATTTGAATCAATCCGGGTTAGCGGACCGACGCCGGACTTTCCATTTACTGCGCTTTCCCATGTTGTTGCAACATCATTTCCAATTGGAGTAATTGCTCCCATACCCGTAATGACTACTCGCCTCTTGCTCATAAAAACACCATACCTTTCACTAGCTGTAATATTTATTATCTGCCCCATCTCATGGCAATGGCTCCCCAGGTTAACCCTCCGCCAAAACCAACCATTACAAGGATGTCTCCGTCTTTTATCGTTCCTGCTTCAAGTTCTTCTACAAGCGAAATCGGAATCGATGCCGCAGAAGTATTGCCATACTTGTGAACCGTTTTTGACATTTTTTCCACCGGCAGCTCTAAACGTTCTCTGGCGGCTTCCATGATCCGGATGTTGGCCTGATGCGGGATCAAGTAATCAACATCTTCCTTTTTAAGGCCTGCCTTCTCAATCACATTTACGCTCGATTCACCCATTTGTCTGACTGCAAATTTAAAGACTTCGCGGCCATTCATTATCAGCTTTTCACTCTGATATAGGTGCTTTCCGCCAGAACCGTCCGATCCAAGCTCAAAGGCAAGAAATCCTTTTCCAGGTGTAACTGAACTGACAACTGCCGCACCAGCCCCGTCTCCAAAAAGAACAGCTGTATTCCGGTCATCCCAGTCTGTAATTTTTGAAAGTTTTTCTACACCTACAACAAGAACATTTTTATAGGCGCCTGTTTCAATAAATTGCTGCGCTGTAATCAATCCGTACATGAAGCCCGCGCATGCAGCACTTAAATCCATGGCAGCCACTTTCTTTGCACCCAGTTTCTCCTGAAGCATACACGCTACAGATGGGAAAGGCTGATCAGGCGTGACAGTTGCCACCAAAATCATATCTATATCTTCAGCAGTCAGGCCTGCATTCTCAATCGCTTTTTGGGCAGCAAAATAGGCCATATCAGAAGTATCTGTTTCATCGTCTGCAAGTCTTCGCTCTTCTATCCCAGTCCGTGTGCGTATCCACTCATCTGACGTATCCATTATTTTCTCCAAATCCGCATTTGTTACAACACGATCTGGGGTATACCGTCCGATTCCAATTATCCCAGCACTCATATACGCAGCTCCTTTTACCCTATATTTAGAATCAATTATTATTACCTGGTACTAATTTTATCCTATCTTTTTTAAAATTTCAATCAAAAATCTGTGCAAATGCCCCGTACAAGTTATAAAAGAAAACATACAGTACTAATAAAGAAGGATAAGCGAGGTGTTTATGTTGAGCGAAAAAAGACAATATGAAGAGTCCGGAGATTTCTTCTCATCCTTCATGTTTGGAAATAAAAGAGAGCGTAGCATAGAGCAGAAGGAAGCAGAAAGAACCCCCGCTCCAGATGAGCAGGAACCTCAGTCAGAGCCAGATTTTTTTCAGCTTTTCATGCAGATTGATAATATTATGGACTCTCTAAAAGAATTAAAGCCAGTAGTAAAAGAGTTTTCTCCGATTTTGGACTATTTCAAACAAAAATTAAAATAAACTGAAGTTCGATGAGATAGGATATTTTGTTTAGGAGAAATGACCAAGATTTGGAGAATTCCATGGAAGAGAATAATGTACGTGTATGATACCCTCAATCTGAAAAATTTTGGAAGTTGTCATAAATAAAGCTCTTTTCGTAAATATTGTTGCTGCCAGACTAAATGTTTAAAACACTAAGTGGATTGTGGCCGATAAATTTGACTCCTGTGGGAAATAGAGCAAAATGGCTCACCGTGGAAAGCAAGTTCCTCTCGCTGCAAGGAACGGACAACTTTTATCATGTAAAACAACACTCTATGCGAAAACAGCCTAAATTAAAAAAATCCACAGTTTCATATATACTGTGGATTTTCATGTTTATTTGCCTGCCTCATTTTTTCCTAATTCATAAGCATCATTCATTACTTTTGTGAGCAGCTCCATCATAGGCTGAAGATGATCAGCAGTAATTTCTATGCCTGCTTCATCAAGCTTCGCTTTTGCTTCTGGAAGATATTTCATGGCGATTTGCATAAATTCTAACGTTTTCGGTTCATGGCTCATATGTATACCCCTTTTCATATTTGATTAGGCAGTTTATCTGTCTGCCTGTATGTTTCAATATGTTCCTTCATTTTGTTTTGAAAGGCTTTGTCCACACTCGGACTGAATTTGCCGAGTTCTATGACATCGTCCTGAAAATCAAAATACAGATTTCCGCTTTCCAGCTCACCATCTGTATATTTTTCGGCAACAAGCTCATATAAACGGTCTACATGCTGAATGGTGCTTGTGAGGACAGTTGTTTCGCCAAGATCGGACTGGTCGGAAACAAAGCCAATTGCATACAGACCATTTTCTTTTACGCGTTCAATGACAGGTACATTATACCCATCGCCTGCTGGATATACAACATCTATGCCTTCTGCAATCATTTCATCTGTATAATTAAGGGCGGTTTTTACATCATCCCAGCTTTGTACATACTGAATGTCAACTTCGATATCAGGATTCTGATAGTTCGCACCTTCATAAAAGCCGTCAATTTCAGGCTGCCATTCATATGCTGCCACTATTCCGACTTTATTTGTCTTTGTCATTTCACCGGCAATCATTCCCCCGAAGAAACCCATGGCATTCGAGTCAAAGTTAAGGCTCGTCATATTGTCTCCATCAGCCTCGCCATTAAAAAAAACAAAATGGATATCTTCATATTCTTCATTCAATTCTTCAAAGAACACTTCATATTCACTGCCGTGGCCGAAAATCAGATTGACGCCTTTTCCGGAAAACTCTTTTACTGCTTCTCTGACTACTTCCTGATTATTCATGCCTTCTTTATAAAAAACATCAACACCGTACCGTGATTGTATTTTCAATAATCCTTTGTATCCCTTTGTGCCCCATACTTGATCACTGATTGTATCCGGGACAAGCAAACCCACTTTTTCAAGTTCATTCTGCCTGGGTTGTCCGCATCCTGTCAGAAAAAAAAGACACATGGCGAAAAGAATACTTTTCTTCAGCATACCAAGCAACTCCTTTTAGCTTGTGCAAGTCATGATTCCTCCTATATTTTAGACTGTAACCAATTCATCGCACAAGGATATATTTCCCAATAACGATTAAAACTTGAACTTTATCTAAAATTATTGGTATATATACAGGTTTTGCTTGATCCATTCTGTTTGGATTTGTAAGCCTCTTTCCAAAGAAACACTAGTTTCAACTGGACAGATGATATCCTTCGATAACTTATAAGAAAGATGACGCTCTGCTTTTTCCGAAAATAATTGAGCGATTTTGCTCCACTGTCCTTCTTTCATAGACGAGAGATGAACAACAGATTCTTTATAAGGATGTGCCTCTGCAATTTCCAATAGAGTGCTGACTGCATCATCAATAAAGAGAATATCTCTTTTTTCTTCTTTTGCTTCAACTTCACATTTTTTTCCGGTCAAGTCTGAAATAATGCACTGATGTATGAAGCTCGTTTGCGGCTGCCACGGTCCAAAAAGACCGGGAAATCTTACAATTTTATACAGATTCGACTCGCCAAATAGCTCACGGATTTCTGACTCCTGCTGCAGATGGGCTTTGCCGTTTTCTGTTGAAGGATGGGGAACCGTATCCTTTTCAATCTTCTCTTGAGCTTCACTGAAAACTTCTGCAGATGATATAAGAATAAATGGAATTTTTTGTTTTATAGAAAGATCTGCACACTCCCTTAATAAAGTTGAATCGTGTCTATTTTGCTTATCAGTGGGATCCTGAATGCAATAAAAAATCACATCATTTTCTTTCGCTTCTGTGATGGAAGAGACTTTTTCAAACAAAGCGTTTCTGCCAATCAGCATCATTTTTTCATCGGCAATTTTTTGTTCCTGATCATCTTTATAGGCATTCATATATCCGTCAACTTCGATGCCATTCTCAAGCAGGCGGCTGCACAAAGCAAAACCGACAAATTGCCCAAAGCCTGCGATCAATGCTTTTCTCATCATCCATTTCCTCCTTTTAGGAAGCGTTATAGTATGGTATGCAGCATTTGAGCACAAAAGAATCGTCCCTTGTACCCTCAGGACGATTCCGCTTATAAAATTTTTTCGTTTTCTTTGAAGAATTTCACTACGGAATGATTCAGTCTGTATTGGTTGTCTGCCAGATGAAAGGTTAAGTTGATAGGGGAGCCTTCTTTGCTTCTGAAGTCTTCATAGATTTTACTGTGATCCTGATAAGGGTATGTGATGCTGTTCATTCTTTGCCAAATATGAACAGGAATGCTGGTACTGTCAAAACGTGATTGAAAAAGGTGGTCTTTTACTTTCTTTGGATCCATTTCATATGCATGCGCAATTTCTTTTGTCAGCCTTTTATAAAAAAACATGTTCTCTCTTTCTTTTTCAAGGTGGGCTTGAAGGTTAAGGCATGGATTAAACATTGCGACAGAGCGGATTTTTTCATTAGAAAGCTTCATAAATTCCTTTGCAATCAGCGCCCCCATTCCTTCACAAAGAATATGAACCCGCTCATTCAGAATTTCTTTTTTCATGATTATATGATAAATCTTCTGTGCAAGACTCAGTGCTTTTGGGCTTCCCCAGTTTGCACCGTAAAGGTTAGAAGTGAAAACCGTATAACCTGCGTCAAGCAAGATTGAAAGCAGCTGGTTTCTTCCGTAGTGCTGCTGCCAAAAGCTCGTTTCGCAATCGACGAAATGTGTTTTGTCACCAAAGATAAAGACACCGAATCCATTTGGTTTATAAGGGTAATGGATGATGTTCCATTCTGATTCCAGCTGAAATAAACGCTTTGTAATTCCCATCATTTGCCCACCACCTTTCTTTCGTACTTTGAGCACTTTATATAAGATATGTTCGTTCATGTAAAAGCGAATGGATATTCACCTAATTATTCAATAATGAACGTTCATGAAATAGTCAACTTTCAGTGTAAATAAAGCTTTTATTCCACAATCTATGTATGATAATATGGACATAGAATTGTTTGAAGAATGAGGTGAACAGATTGCGCTATTTTTGGACATTTTTTTGGACGTTTTTATTAATGCAAATGATGGCTTACGTCGTTTCTTCAATGACAGGTGTTGCATATAACTTTGTTACTGCTTCTATTCTTGCTGTTGTTGCAACCGTTCTCATCTTGATCCTCGGGGAAGTTGTGCCTGACCGATCTGCAGAGGGACATCATTAATACCTAATTTTCGACTCTGCACACAAAAAACCCTACTATAAATAGTAGGGTTTTTTTTCGGGTTTCACGATTATGGTTTTCTTTGATACGTCCAGTGGCGGTCATCATTTGACGTTTCAGGGAAATGATCTCCTGCCTGAAGCTTTATTTTTTGCGGATTTTTGACCATTGATCCTGTTTCCCCAACTTCTACGTAGATGCCATTATTAGGTGCTTTTTGACCTGATTTAAAGCGATGCTGCTGCCCCAAAATAAGATCCCTCCTTAAGGTTCCTTCATTATGTAGTATGGCAAATCTCTTCAAAATACATGTAAAGCTGAATAGAATTTTATCCTTTACACGTTTTCTTCACTATAGTTTAATGGTAGTGACCTGAGAAGGAACGGAGGAAAAAGATGGACGAAGTTTATTTAACTTTAAAATATTTACTGCTCGGTTTATTTCAGGGGTTCACAGAGCCAATCCCTGTTTCCTCAAGCGGGCATCTTGTATTCGCCCAGCACTTTTTGGGCGTGAAGATTGAGGGATTAAGCTTTGAACTCCTAGTGAATGCGGCCTCTCTGATTGCCGTTCTTTTGATTTACAGTGAAGATTTAATTCGCTTAGCGGTTAACGGAGCGAATTATGCAGTGAAAAAGGACCCCTCAGCAAAAAAAGACTTTATGTTTATTGTCTATTTAATCATTGCGACGATTCCCGCAGCTGTGCTGGGAATCTTATTTAAAGATGTCCTTTCAAGCAAAAATGTTCAGCTTGCCGCAGGGTCCCTCATCGTAACAGGTATTGCGCTGTACCTTATCCGCAATCTTCGCGGGAGCAAAAAAGATGGAGATTTAACGGTAAAGGATGCGCTGATTATTGGCTTTGCCCAAGCAGTTGCCCTTATTCCCGGCATCAGCCGTTCAGGAGCTACGATCGTTGCTGCAATGGCGCTTGGAACAAAGCAGGAAACTGCTTTGAGATTTTCTTTCCTTTTATTTATTCCAGTCAGTGCAGGAGGAATGGTGCTCGGCATTGCCGATCTGATTTCCGATGAACATTTCAGCGAGCTTTTATTGCCTTATACAGCAGGGTTTATCGGTTCCTTGATCATGTCTTACTTCTCCCTAAAATGGTTTATGGGCATTATGGAAAAAGGGAATTTGAAGTACTTTGCTTTTTATTGCTTCATTGCCGGACCGCTTGTTTTATTTTTTGCTTAGAAAAAGCATGGATCTTTTATTGGATCCATGCTTAAATGCTTTTGAAATTTTATCCAACCAGAAGTTCCTTCAGCAGGGCTTTCTGAACGTGGAGACGGTTTTCCGCCTGCTGAAAAACGGCTGATTGATTTCCGTCAATGACTTCTGCTGTTACTTCCTCGCCGCGATGTGCCGGCAGACAATGAAGAAAATGACTGTCTTTTTTTGCACCGCTCATTAGCTCTTCGTTAATTTGATAAGCATTAAACGCAGCTAGGCGGATTTCGTTTTCTTTTTCCTGCCCCATACTCGTCCATACATCAGAATACACAATATCTGCCTGATGAACAGCTTCTTGCGGATTCGTTGTGGCAGAGATAACAGCTCCTGTCTTTTTGCAGATCTCAGCGATTTTCCCCATTACGGACGGATCCGGACCGTATCCTTCCGGATGGGCAATGACCGCATCCATTCCAACCTTTGCACACGCAATTAATAAAGAGTGCGCAACATTATTTCCATCTCCGACGTATGCAGCCTTTATGCCTTTAAACGTTTTTTTCAGCTGGAAGATCGTCATTAAATCTGCAAGTGCCTGGCACGGATGGAATTTGTCTGTCAATCCATTAATAACTGGAATGGAAGCATGAAGGGCAAGCTCCTCTACTTTTTCATGCTCAAACGTCCGGATCATAATAGCATCTACATACCCTGACAGGACTTTGGCTGTATCACCAATGCTTTCCCCGCGCCCTAATTGAAGATCCTGACTGCTTAAAAAGAGCGCGCTCCCCCCAAGCTGCTGCATTCCCGCTTCAAACGACACACGTGTCCGAGTTGACGATTTTTCAAAAATCATTGCCAATATTTTTCCGGACAAAACCGATTGTATGGGGAATTTTTTCATATGGATTCCTTCTTCAACAAGATGCAGGATTTCCTCAGTCGTATAATCAAGCAGGGTCAAACAATCTTTTCCTAATAATGCGGATGTTTTAGTCTGTGCCAATTTTATTGAACTCATATCATGTTCACTCCCGTTCTTGTTAGTTCTCTAATTGAATAAACCTCATAGTCAGGTGCCGCTTTTAAATAAGCCATAAAAGACGCGGAATCTGAAAAAACTTTGATTCCTTTTTCAGCAGCAAGCAGCCGCTTTTCTTTCGATTCTCCATTTTTCAAACTGACAAACACGCCGTTCTCTACCGTTTCAGCCCATTTCAGAAAACATTCCGTTTCAGTTTTCAGCCCGGCCGCTTCTGCTTTTTGAAGCAGGGGATAATCAATTTCATCCATAAAAACACTGACGCTGCTCTTATCGAAATCTTCATCAAACACCTTGCCAAGCGCTTCCTTTAATGTAGGTGCAAGGCACATGCCTTCCCCTGTTGATCTCATTTCAGGACTTAGCTTAGGGTCTACATTTTGAAGGGCGTGACTAGAAAAAACTGGATATTTCACAGCCGTATATGGTCTAACTTCTTCTATATAATGATGTGTGAGTTTTTCTCCATTCAGCATTCCTGCCGCAAGTTCAATCATCGGGACATCCATGACTTTGCTGACAATCGGAGCCGTCCGGCTTGCCCGCGGATTGACTTCCAGAACGTACAGCGTTTCGTTTTGAATCAGAAACTGGATATTCATGATTCCTTTAAAATTAAGCTGCTTCACGATTTTCTTAGCCGTCTGATGCATGTCTTGCTTCAGTTTGTCACTAATATTTTTGGAAGGAATAATCGCCATGCTGTCTCCTGAATGCACACCAGCTGGCTCAATGTGCTCCATCACCGCAGGAATGAGGATGCTTTCGCCGTCTGCAACGAGATCAATTTCAGCTTCCTGGCCTGTGACATACCGATCGATTAGGATTGGAAATGCCTGAGTGCCGGCTTTTTGAACCTGCATCTCCAGCTGCTCTTTATTTTCAAGCACAATCATCCCTTTTCCACCAATGACGTAAGATGGTCTGATTAAAACAGGATAGCCGATATTTTCCGCTTCCTTGATGGCTTCCTCTGCGTTATGAGCGGTTGTACCGGGAAGATGTGCGACTTCTATTTCATCTAACAGGTGATAAAATTTCTCCCGTTCCTCAAGGATATCAAGGGTTTCTGAATCTGTTCCGAGAAGGAGTGCTCCGTTTTCTTCAAGTGCGGCTGCAAGATTGATGGCGGTTTGGCCGCCAAATTGCACAATCGTTACATCTATCCGCTCAGCTTCAATTACATTCAGAACGTGTTCGGCTGTCAGCGGTTCGAAATACAGACGGTCTCCTGTTTCAAAATCTGTGCTGACTGTTTCAGGATTATTGTTGATCATAATTGCTTCATACCCTAGCTTCTGCAAGGCCTGTATTCCATGCACAGCGCTGTAGTCGAACTCAACTCCCTGTCCGATGCGGATTGGGCCTGATCCAAGTACCAGCGCTTTTTTTCTTGAATTTTCACCTTTTTCAAGCTCGCATTCTCCGAAATAAGTTGAATAATAGTAGTTGGTTCTCGCTTCAAATTCCGCCGCACATGTATCAACCAGCTTATATTTAGCTGTGATGCCGAGTGATTTTCTCTGCGTTCTTACAGCAGATTCATCTTCATCCAAACAATGTGCGATGTACAGATCAGAACATCCTTTTTCCTTTGCATAGGATAGGAAGTCTTTAGTGATTTCGTGCAAGGTTAGGGATTTAAGCTCTTTTTCCAATATGACAAGTGAGAGAAAGCTGTTTAGAAAATAATAATCAATCCCTGTTTCCTCATGAATCACATTAATGCTTTCCCCTCTTCTTAACAGCTCAATAATGGCGAAAAATCGCTGATCTGTAGCTTTTTTTGTAATGTTTAAGAGTTGAAGATCTGACAGCATTGATATTTCTTCAAAGTAAATTCCAATATTTCCAAGTTCAAGTGATGATACGGCTTTTTGGATGGCTGCTTCGAGATTTCTTTCAATCGCCATCACTTCACCGGTTGCCTTCATTTTAGTACCAAGCGTGCGGTCGGCGTCTTTGAATTTATCAAATGGCCATCTTGGGAACTTCACGACCACATAATCAAGAGCAGGCTCAAAGCTTGCAAAGGTTGACTGTGTCAATGGATTTTTCAGCTCGCTTAATGTGTACCCGACTGCAAGCTTTGCAGCGATTTTGGCAATTGGATACCCCGTAGCTTTCGATGCAAGTGCTGAAGAACGGCTGACACGCGGATTGACCTCTATAACGTAATATTGCTTGCTTACCGGATCAAGAGCAAACTGGATATTGCAGCCGCCAACCACATTCAAAGCTGAAATGATGGTTAACGAAGCACTCCGCAGCATTTGATATTCATGATCAGTCAACGTTTGTGAAGGTGCCACTACAATTGAATCCCCTGTATGAATTCCGACAGGATCAATGTTTTCCATATTGCAAACAGTGATACACGTATTTGCTGCATCCCTCATAACCTCATATTCAACCTCTTTAAATCCGGCAATGCTTTTTTCAACAAGGCATTGATGAATCGGGCTTGCACTTAATCCGCTCTTCATCAAGCCGATTAATGCCTTTTCATCATCAGCAATCCCGCCTCCCTTACCGCCTAATGTGTAAGCTGGGCGGACGATAATCGGGTAGCCGATTTCATTTGCAAATGCCAGTGCTTGATCTGCATCCGTTACAATTTCGCTTGCAGGTACAGGCTGTTTCAGGTCATACATCAGTTTTCTGAACTTTTCTCTGTCTTCTCCCATTTGAATCGACTGAACGGATGTACCCAGAACTTGCACATTATGTTTTTGAAGAACTCCGGCCTCATGAAGTTTCACAGCCAAGTTGAGTCCGGTTTGACCGCCAAGAGTTGCAAGCAGGCCATCCGGTTTTTCTTTTTCAATAATTTTCGAGAGGCTTTTTACTGTCAGCGGTTCAAAGTAGACCTCATCTGCGTATTGATGATCCGTCATTATCGTTGCCGGATTGTTGTTCACAAGGATGACCTTGTATCCTTCTTCTTTC
Organism: Peribacillus frigoritolerans; assembly: GCF_004358755.1. Taxonomy (GTDB): domain Bacteria; phylum Bacillota; class Bacilli; order Bacillales; family Bacillaceae; genus Bacillus_P. The sequence continues at coordinate 858,165 of NZ_SMZY01000002.1, forward strand.
AGGGCAATGCAGCCCTGAGTACCGGAATAATCAAATTCTGCAGCCTGGCCAATGATAATTGGGCCAGAACCGATTACTAGGATGCTTTTTATATCATGACGTTTAGGCATAAACCATTTCTCTCCTTGTGTTTAGAACCATTTCTAGAAATTCATCGAAGATATATTCACTTTCTGCAGGTCCCGGATGGGCTTCTGGATGAAATTGAACGGACAGAATCGGAAGTGTCTGATGAAACATGCCCTCAACCGACTGATCATTCACATTGATGAATCTGACGCCAAACTCTTTATGATGAGCTGACGTCACCACATAGCTGTGATTTTGAGAAGTCATAAAGACCTTTCCTTTTTTCTGATCAGCGACAGGGTGATTCGCTCCTCTATGTCCAAACGGCAGCTTCATCGTATCTCCTCCATAAGCCAGGGCAATAAGCTGATGTCCAAGACAAATGCCGAGCGTTGGATAGCTGTCCGCAATCTTTTTTATAGCCGGCAAATAGGTTTCAAGTTCTTTTGGATCGCCAGGCCCGTTTGATAGAACAACTGCATCAGGCTGAATATGCGCAAGCTTATTCAGTTCTGTATATGGAATAATCGTTACTTTGCAGGTTCTCTTCAGAAACGATTGCAAAATTGATTTTTTGAATCCAAAATCAATCAAGGCAACGTGAATAGATCCTTCTCCGAGAACAGTGATCCCCTTTTCAATTTCAGGCAATTTTTTTGTTATACATTTACTTTGTTTTATTTCATTACAATCAGCCGACAGCTGTGCCTTCATCGTTCCATTTTTGCGGATCTGCTTGACGATCGACCTTGTATCAACATGACTGATATATGGAATGTTCCATTTGCCCAAGTATTCTTTGACACTATAAGCGGCCTCATAATGGGAGAAATGTTCACAGCATTCATAAAAAACGGCACCTTTTACTTGCGGTCTCTCACTTTCAAAGTCAACTGCATTTATGCCGTAATTTCCGATCAAAGGATAAGTAAACACGATGATCTGATTCTGATAAGATGGGTCTGTCAGCACCTCTTGATAGCCTGTCATGCCCGTGTAAAAGACAATCTCGCCTTCACTGTCTTCGCCGTTCAAATTTCCTTTGTAGCTGGTGCCATCCTCTAGAAGCAGGTAACCGCTCATTTTCATTCACCTCGTAATGAATTTTTATTTACGCTTAAGTATATTTATACATTTAGATTTAAAAAAATTTATGTTACTGACTGACTGTCACCGCTGCGTGTTTGATCGTTTTTTCTATGATCTCAACCGCTTCTTTTATTTCTTCCGCTGTTACAGTGAGCGGAGGAAGCAGACGGATGACGTCTGGACCTGCAGGGAGTGTTAATAATCCATTGCTTCGCAGTTCCGTTATAATTGGTGCTGCTTCATGATTTAATTGAATGCCGATCATGAAGCCTTTTCCTCTAATCTCTGTTACAGCTGGCGCATCAAGCAATGCAGTTTTAAGCATCTCGGCCATTTTCTCTGATTTTTGAGCGACTTCCTGTAAGAATTGGGGCTGAAAGATCTTTGTGAGCGTTGCTTTAGCTGCTGCCATCGCGAGCGGATTCCCTCCAAATGTTGTTCCATGAGTGCCCGGCTGAAAGGATGCAATCAGCTCTTTTTTTCCAATCATGGCTCCAACAGGAAATCCGCTGCCGAGCCCTTTTGCTGCTGTTATAATATCAGGCTCTATTTGAAAGTGCTGATAAGCAAATGGCAGACCGGTCCGTCCAATGCCTGTTTGGACTTCATCAATAATCAGCAGTGTGCCAAGCCGTTCACATGTTTCTTTTACTTTTTCTAAAAATGCAGCTTCTGCCGGTACAACTCCGCCCTCTCCCTGAATAACTTCAAGCATAATAGCAGCATAGCCATCTCCATCTAATTGGGCAAGAGCCTCTGTATCGTTGAAAGGCAAGTATTCAAATTGCGGTAATAACGGTCCAAACCCATCATGAATTTTCGCCTGGCCAGTAGCAGACATCGCTGCAAATGTTCTTCCGTGAAATGATTGCTTAAAAGTAACAATTTTTGTTTTGCCCGTGTGCTTTCTCGCAAGCTTTATCGCAGCTTCATTCGCTTCTGCCCCGCTGTTGCAAAAAAACACTGCATCACAGCAGCAGTTGGCTGTAAGAATCTCCGCTGCTTCCTCCTGCAATGGATGCTGAAAAAGATTCGAAACGTGCCAGACTTTATCAAGCTGATCTTGAATCGCCTGCAGCACATCCTTGTCTCCGTGGCCTAAATTACAAACCGCAATTCCTGAGATAAAATCAAGATAAGTTTTGCCGTTTTGATCGGTGGCGACCGAACCGGTCGCTTCCTTAATCTCCAAATCCCAGCGTGCATATGTAGGAAATACATGACTCATTTAAATGCAGCCTCCTTTTTCATGGTAATTTTTGTTCCCAAGATGGATTGCTCTGTAACAAACATTGACTGACCGCTGACAATCATCACTTCTTTTAAAGATTGAGACAATGACTTGATCGCAGCCTGCACTTTCGGAATCATCCCGCCGTTAATGATTCCTGCGCCAATCATCTCTTCAATTTCATCGGGCGTTGTATGATTGATCACTTGTTTTTCCTTTAAAATACCTGGGACATCTGTAACAAACAGCAGTTTTTTTGCACCAAGTGCACTTGCTATAGCAGCTGCTGCTGTATCCGCGTTGACATTAAGAGGTTGATGATCCTCTGTTCTCGCAATCGGAGCAATGACAGGTATGTAATCCCCATCAAGCAGTGTTTTAATCAGGTGAATTTGGACGTTTGAAATTTGTCCTACATATCCAAGTTCTTTCTCATTTAAAAAATCAGCTGTCAGTATTCCGCCATCAGAACCTGCAATTCCAGCAGAAGTGAGATTATTTTGTTCCAGAGCTCTTACAATTTGTTTATTGATTTGGCCTGCGAGCACCATTTCAGCGATATCCAGGACCTGTTTTGTTGTCTTTCTCTGCCCGTTGATAAACTGCGTCTGAACGTTCATGCTTTGAAGAACGCTATTGATTGCAGGACCGCCGCCGTGGACAATGACGACTTTATATCCTTGTTTTTTCAGCTCGTGCAGGCTTCCGAAAAATGGCTCTGACAGTTCATCAACTATACTTCCTCCGCATTTCAACACGACAACTTTGCTCATGGTCCTCTCCTTACGTTCTGTAGCTTGCGTTAATTTTGACATAATCGTATGTCAGGTCGCAGCCCCAGGCTTTTCCCTCTCCGTTTCCGATCCGGAGGTCGATATAAATATTCACTGTATTTTTTTCCAGGACTTCTTTTGCCTTATCTTCAGAGAAATTCTGAGGCTGCCCATTATGATACAGGCATTGATCACCTAAAAAGATGCCGATTTTATCAGGATTCACCTCTGCGCTGCTGTGGCCGATTGCACCGATAATTCTTCCCCAGTTGGCATCAGCACCATAAACAGCTGTTTTGACAAGGCTTGATCCGACCACTTTTTTTGCTGTAATTCTTGCTTCCTCATCAGTTGCTGCTCCTTCAACTGTCACTTCAATCAGCTTCGTAGCGCCTTCACCGTCTCTTGCTATGCTCTTTGCAAGATCTTCGCATACAAGCTTTAGGCCCTGCTTGAAGATATCCCAATCCTCATGCTCGGAAGTCAGAGGTTCATTACTCGCCAACCCATTTGCCATCACTAAAACCATATCGTTCGTTGAGGTTTCGCCGTCTACGGTAATTTGATTGAATGAAACATCAGTCAATTCACTGAGCGCCTGCTGCAGAACACTGCTTTCGATAGCGGCATCTGTTGTAACAAATGCAAGCATTGTAGCCATGTTGGGATGGATCATCCCGGAGCCTTTTGCGCAGCCGCCGATTGTTACTTTTTTTCCGTCAATCATCATTTCATAGCATGTTTTTTTCGTCACTGTATCCGTCGTTAAAATCGCTTCTTGAAAGGCCGGTGACCCATCTTTTGATGGAGAAATATCCTCCACACCATTCCGGATGCAGTCCATTTTTAAATATTCACCGATAACACCTGTTGAGGCTACTGCCACATGCTCTTCTTTCAATCCAAAAGAATTCGCGCACAATGCTCTCATCTCATAAGCATCTTTTAATCCCTGCTCTCCTGTACACGCATTTGCAATCGCACTGTTCACTATTAGCGCCTGAAGCTTGTGATCCATTCCAATACTTTCTTGAGTTATTTTCAGCGGAGCTGCCTGAAAATGACTTTGTGTGTAAACGGCCGCACAGCTTGCCGGAACTTCGCTTATTAAAACGCCTAAATCCTTTTTAGCATATCGCAGTCCAGTATGTACGCCATCTGCTGTAAATCCAGCTGGTGATGTCACTGATCCTTCATTTATTTTGAGAAGCCCGATGGACTCTTTTACTTTCAGCATAATTCAGCCTCCTATGGATATTGCGGTGTGATCTCAAGTCCCATTGTTTCTTCAAATCCATTCATCATATTAAAGTTTTGCACGGCCTGACCTGCAGCGCCTTTCATTAAGTTATCAATCACTGAAACGATCGTGACTCTTCCTGTCCGCTCATCATAAGAAAGGCCGATGTCACAAAAATTCGAACCGTATACTTCTTTTGTCGATGGAAATTCTCCAAGCGGCCTGACTCTGACAAAATAGGAATCTCTGTAAAAAGCTTGATAGTATGCAAGTAATTCCTCTGAACTCATTTCTCCTTTTGCATCCGCGTAGATGGTTGCCATGATTCCCCTTGTCATTGGAACCAAATGTGTTTGAAAGGTAATGGCCGAAATGTTTTCATTCATAAGGTGAAGTGCTTGTTCAATTTCTGGAATATGCTGATGCCCATTCACTTTGTAGATTTTCAGATTTTCATTTATTTCTGAGTAGTGAACACCGATGCCGGCTTTTCGCCCTGCACCCGAGACTCCTGTTTTTGCATCAATAATAATGGAAGATTCATTGATCAGATCATTAGAGACAGCCGGCGCAAGGCCCAGAATTGACGCTGTCGGAAAGCAGCCTGGATTTGAAAGAATGGATGCGTTCATAATGGATGGTTTATTCAGTTCAGAAAGACCATAAACCGCTGAATCAACAATCTTCTGGTCTGCAGCCTTTCGTTTATACCATTTTTCGTATAAAGCAGAATCTTTTAATCTCAAATCTCCTGACAGGTCAATGACCTTTATCTGATCTAAGTTGATTTGCGGTAAAATCTCTGCCGCAGCTCCAGGCGGTGAGGCCATAAACAGGACATCAACCTCTTTATCGATTGAGGCGCTGTCTATGCTGACCAGGAATTCATCGCTTATGCCGGTTAAGTGAGGATAAGATTCCCTGTATGCCTTTCCGTCTTCAGAAGATGTATATAAAATACACTTCTCCACCTTTGGATGTTTTGTGAGAAGGCGGTATAACTCATTGCCTCCATAGCCCGTTGCACCTATAATACCTACATTCAATTGGATCACCCTTTAATTTATATCGTTCTTTTATTTGAATTAGTACCCATTATAATACTGCATAAAAATAAAATCAATTGTATATTTAAAAATTTTATAGATTAATTGATTGTTTGCGGCTGCCCGGTGCGAGCTGATAGAGTTTACCGTATTTGATCAGAGTGGCGACTTTATTAAAATTATATTTGTACCTCCTTCAAACTTGGGGTGAGAGTACTCTTAGAGGACACTTTTTTTGGTTTTGGCCGCGATTGTGGAATCAAAGTACGCTTTTGATTCCTCTTCTCGTGCTCATTTCATCGATTGTGGAATCATAGTACGCGGTTGATTCCTCTTCTCGCGCTAATTTCATTGATTGTGGAATCATAGCATGCGGTTGATTCCTCTTTTCGCGCTCATTTCATTGATTGTGGAATCATAGCATGCGGTTGATTCCTCTTTTCGCGCTCTTTCCATAAATTGTGGAATCATAATACGCTTTTGATTCCCCTTCTCGCGCTCATTTTATCGATTGTGGAATCATAGCATGCGGTTGATTCCTCTTTTCGCGCTCTTTCCATAAATTGTGGAATCATAATACGCTTTTGATTCCCCTTCTCGCGCTCTTTCTATTGAATGCGGAATATTCGGACACTCCATCATAAACTGACTCTCCGGTTTAGACGAATACAGGGATTCCTTCAATATTTTGAGTCATCTAGCAGTTTTTACTGAAGTTAACCTATAAACGCTCACAAAAAAAATCCCGGTTCCTTTAAGAACCGGGATCTCCCTATTTCACTGAACGCCTAGTGCAATTTTTGCAAATCGGCTCATTCGGTCTTTTGTCCATGGCGGATTCCAGACGATATTTACTTCTGTTTCTTTAATTTCGGGAATATCACGCAAGGCTGTTTTTACTTGATCGATGATTGTCCCTGCAAGCGGGCAGCCCATTGAAGTCAGTGTCATTGTCACAAGCGCAGTGCCGTTCTCGTCAAGCTCCACATCATAAACAAGTCCGAGATTCACAATATCAACACCGAGCTCAGGGTCAATGACAAGCTCAAGCGCTCCATAAATATTTTCTTTAAGTGCTTCATCCATAATAATCACTCCTCACAGCAAAGTATATCGAAACAAAGCAGTAACCTGAAATTATTTGCTTTCAGTCAAAAAATCAGCAAACCAGTCGACGGTAGCAATCAGCCCTTCTCGTGAAACTTTATGATCTGCATTGGTATCCGCAATAAATTTCAGATATTCAGGCTTTTCCTCATAGGACGATTTGATTTCCTCAAAGAACGTGTAGGTCGGATCAAAAGGGACAACCTGATCCTTTTTGCCGTGCCAGAATAATAATGGACGGGCTGCGAGCTTTTCAGTATGTATACTCAAATCATAAGCCTGCAGACTTAAGAAGTGCTTTTCAAGCTCTTCATCCGTGAGCGGAACTTTAATGCCCATCTTTTGTATATATTGTATTTGCTGACGGGAAAACTGTTCATAATAAGGACTTCCCATTAAGCTTGCAGCTGCTTTGATCCATTCGTATTGCGTCAAAGCTCCAAGAGTCACGATTCCGCCCATGGAAGTTCCAGCTACACCGATTTGACCTGGGTCAATCAGCTCTTCTTTTTCAAAATAATCCTTAATCGTCTGCAATTCATTGATTTCATTTATTACAATGCTCCAAAATTGCATATTTAACTCAAGTCCTGCAAGATTTTCGTTTCTTTCTCCGTGATGCAGGGCGTCCGGCAGTACAACACGAATACCTTTTTCAGCAAGCAGGTAGGCATAGTGCAGGTTATGTTCCTTCGCGCTTGTAAATCCGTGGACAAAAATGACAAATGGCGTTTTTTCATTTTTGGCGGAATCCTTTACTACATGAAGCAAAGGAATACCGGCTGCATTCATTTTTTCAACAGCGATCATGTTTTATGCCTCCCTCTTTTTCATTATCATTAGTGTAACATGTAGACAATAATCTTGGAAAAAAGATACACTGATAGTGGAACTTGTTTTTTAATTCAAAGAGTAAAGGAGCTTCTATGACAACAAAACCTTTTTTAATTGCACTTGATTTAGATGGTACTTTATTAAAAGATGATAAAACGATTTCTGCCTATTCAAAAGAAATCATTAAAAAAGCAAAAGATGCAGGACATATTGTCTGCATTTCAACAGGACGCCCGTATCGTGCAAGCTCGATGTATTATGAGGAGCTTGAGCTGGATACGCCGATTGTCAACTTCAACGGAGCGTTTGTCCATCATCCAAAAGACGATCAGTGGGGAGCGTATCACACGACTCTATCTGTTGATGTTGTAAAGCAGATCGTTGAAGTGTGCGAAAAACACAATGTTAATAACATCCTTGCGGAAGTAATGGATCATGTTTATTTTCATTACCACGACGAAAAGCTTCTTGATATTTTCACAATGAACTCATCAGACATCACGGTTGGAGATTTGCGGAAAAGTCTTGGGGATGATGTAACAAGTATTCTTATCCATGCAAATGAGGAAGAAGTGGACAATATCCGCAGCTACTTATCCGATGTTCATGCTGAGCTTGTTGATCATAGACGCTGGGCTGCACCTTGGCACGTAATCGAAATTATCAAGCACGGAATGAATAAAGCCGTGGGATTAAAGAAAATTGCTGATTCGTATAACATTCCTGCTGAAAGAATCATTGCATTCGGCGATGAAGACAATGATCTTGAAATGCTTAAATACGCAGGACAGGGTGTTGCGATGGGCAATGCCATTCCTGAACTCAAGGAAGCTGCGAACAGAGAAACAAAAACCAATGAAGAGGATGGCATTGCCATTTACTTAAAGGACGCCTTATCACTATAAGGGCGTCTTTTTTAGTGAAGTTTACCATCCATAGAACCATGAGAGTTGAGACAAAATAGTAAGGACGCATCAGCAGCGTCAGCAAACATTCATTTAGGGGGAATTTCGCATGAGCAGTAATAAATCTAAACGCTTTGTACAGCAAGGTAAAGATTCCGTTTCGAAACATGATGAACGTTTCCCTTATCACACAACAATGGCTGAGTCAGAAGAGCGCAAAGCTCAAATGGCAGACAAATCCTCTTTAGGAGGCTTTTAAGATGGGCAATCAACTATTTCAGGCAGCAAGAAAAGCAGTAGAAAAAGCAGGCGAGGTTTTAAGCGGCAAGATGAATGACGATCATAACAAACATGATCATCATCAGCAAAACCAATACAGCGGGCACGATGACAGTCAGCAAAATCAGTATTCAAGCCAGCATCAGGGTCAAAATGGCGAACAGCACAGCCACCAAGGCGCAGATGCAGATGCAAAAGCAAAAGCAGAAGGTGCACTCATGTCCGCCTTCGCAAATGCTTCTCCTGAAGAACAAAAGCAGCTGAGCGAACTTCAGGATGAACTGAAGAATATGTAGCAAGAGTGAAATCGAAACTCCCGGAAAATCATTTTCGGGGGTTTTGTTTTGATATGGTCTGACCGCTTAATACGCGTTTCTGACCACTCTACTCTAATTAGTGACCGTTAAGACAATTACTTCCATAAAAAAGCTGCGGATTAACCCGCAGCTTTTCCCGCTATTCAGAAATAGTGAATTTCTGCTTTTGCTCAAGCCTTTTAACACCCTCTGCTCTTCCGGCAAACATAACTGTTACTGTGTATTCACCTGCTTCAAGCTTTGTCCCAGCGCTTTTCATATCCCACGTTTCCTGGTAAGTTTGACTCTCGCCAGGGGGAAGGGTCATATATTGCAGAGCTTGTGTAAACATTCTGCCCTTGGAATACTTGTATACTTCTGCGCCATTTGGATCCGTGATGATGATTTCATACTTCTGGCCGGATGAGAATTCAAAGTTTTTTTCTTCGTCTGTTTGGTTTTTCACCGTCATGTTAATCTGGACAATTCCATCATCCGCTTTTGCCTCTACAGATAACTGTACATCTTTTGTCTCCACGTCACCGGACACCTCTTCCGCTTCATCCTTTTTTTCAGCAGTTTGACCGCAGCCGACAAGAAATAATAAGCCCAGCATAATAAATACAAGCTTTTTCATATCCTGCACGTCTCCTATTCTTTGCGGAAGAAACCAAAGATTCCTGTTGTTTGAATGATATTTGTAAATGCCTTTGGATCAACTTCCTTAATGATTTTTTCTAAATCATAAAGCTCATAGCGCGTGATCACAATCATCAGCATGTCCTTTTGCTCATTTGTAAAAGCTCCTTTAGCAGGAACCATTGTAATACCTCTTACCATTTTAGCATGAATCGCCTGTTTTAAATCATCCGCTTTTTTTGTAATGATCATGGCTGTCAATTTTTCATGGCGGGTATGGATGGCATCAATAACCCTTGTTGATGCGTACAGAGTGACAAGGGTATATAGCGCTTTTTCCCAGCCATAAAGCAATCCGGCTGTAAAAATGATAATTCCGTTTAAAATAAAGAAATAAGTGCCGACCGGTTTATCCTTCATTCTTGAAAGGATCATCGCTACAATATCAAGTCCTCCTGTTGATGCACCATATTTAAGCGTAATACCTACACCGATAGCCACAATGACGCCTCCAAAAACGGCATTGAGCAATATATCCTCTGATAATGGATATAAAGGGACAATCGATAAAAATAATGTGGTCGCTGCTACACTAAGAACACTGTACAGAGTGAACGACTTCCCGACTTTCTGCCATCCCAGAATCGCTACCGGAATGTTAAGCAAGAGCAGCAGCACCCCAGTTGATATGTATAAAGGTGTATATTCTTTAATTACACTTGATAAGAGCTGGGCGATTCCGGTAAAACCGCTCGCATAAACATCAGCAGGAATCATGAATAAATTCAGACCGACAGCATTCAGCAGCGCTCCAAAAACAACGACAACCGCTTTTTTCACTTCTTCATAAACCATTTGCAGAATATCCTCCCGGGCTATAAGATAATGATAGTATTTCTGATTTACCCCTATTTCTTGCAGATCAATACAAATATTGTCTATTTAGGGCAAACTAACTTTCTTTACTTCTTTTTGGCTAAGTGCTAATTTAGAACTATATATGAGACTAAAATCCCCTATTAAGGGTAAAACCAGATGAATTGAGGTGTCAAAATGACTGTACATATCGTCGCCGACAGCGCAAGCGATCTGCCGCTTGCATTTTATGAGGAACACGGCGTAACGCTTCTCCCATTAGGTGTGCATATAGAGGAAAACGACTATCGCGATTTAGTCACGATTTCCCCGAAAGAAGTATACGACGCGATGCGTGAAGGGAAAATAGCTAAAACGACTCAAATCTCTCCTCTTGATGTAAAAGAGACATTTACTGAACTTGCGAAAAAACAAGTACCTGCATTATATGTTGCTTTTTCATCCGAACTCTCCGGAACCTACCAGACAGCTGTCATGATCGGGAATGAAGTCAAAGAGGAATATCCTGACTTTGAGCTTTCCATCGTTGATTCTAAATGCGCTTCCCTTGGGCTTGGACTTGCAGTTAAACATGCAGTTGAGCTTGCCAGTAAAGGAAACACTCTACATGAAATTGAAGCGTCTGTAAAGGATTTTTGTGAGCATACAGAACACATTTTCACTGTCGATAACCTTGAATATTTAGCAAGAGGGGGCAGAATCAGCAAAGCATCTGCATTTGTAGGCGGTCTTCTCAACATTAAACCTCTGCTTCATGTTGAAGACGGCAAGCTGATTCCTCTTGAAAAATTAAGAGGCAAGAAAAAAGTTTACCGCCGGGTAATTGAGCTTATGAAAGAACGCGGCTCAGACCTTGAAAACCAGACAATCGCCATCAGTCACGGGGATGATCTGGGCTCTGCGAGTGAAATTAAAGCAATGATTGAATCGGAGTTTCATCCGAAAGAAATATACATCAACACAGTCGGCTGTTCAGTTGGCGCGCATTCAGGACCTGGCACAATCGCCATTTTCTTTTTAAACAAACCGATCTCATAATATTATTCTTACAGGGCAACATAAACTTATCTTTAAATAAGGGAGTTTTTATGATGCCGCATACGAGCGATAATGACAAAAAAGCAAAAGACAATAATGCCAAAGAACACGAAAGAAACATGATGCGCGAGAAAAACCGCCAAAAAGGCGAAAGACAATATTCTAAAAAGACAGATCATTTATAAAAAACAGCAGCGAAAATCGCTGCTGTTTTCGTTTTATTGAAGCTTAAACTTTGAAAGCGTCTGATTTAAATCATCTGTAAGCTGTCTTAGTTCAACCACTTTTTCCACCATTTTTTCAAAGGCCAGGAGCTGTTCAGTTGTCGAAGCAGATATTTCCTCGCTTCCAGCTGCTGTCTCTTCTACCACGGCACTGATGCTTTCTACATTTTGCAGTACTTGTTCTCCAAGTTCCTTTGAATTCAGCATTCCTGTTTTTAACTCTTTTAATTCTGATGTAATTCCTTTTACTTTAAGATCAATATCTTTAAAAGCACTAGTTGTGTGATCCATTCCGATCTGCTGCTTTTGAGCAATCGTAACTCCATTTACGACAGATTCTGAAATACTGGATATTCCTGATTGAATTAAACTTACCATTTCAAATATTTGGGATGTTGCCCCCGTTGATTCTTCTGCAAGCTTTCTCACTTCAGCTGCTACAACAGCAAAGCCTTTGCCTGCCTCACCGGCACGTGCAGCTTCAATCGCAGCATTTAACGCAAGCAAATTCGTCTGATTTGCAATATTTGAAACAACCTTAGCCATATCTTCTATTTTTGTCATATACCCGATAAATGTTTTTGTTGATTCTTCAATTTGCCTGGTTGTATTCATGTTTTCCGCAATGAGCAGCCGCTGCGCTTTAATGGCGTTCTGTCCCGATGTAATGGCGTTAACCGTTTCATTTCCGTATTGAACGGATTGCTCAGACCGGTTTACATTTTCGCTGAAATCAAAATCCATTCTCTCAATCAAGGTTACCGCATCTTGAAGGTCTGTGGAAATGGATTGAGATCCTGCAGATAATTCATCTGTAGACACAGCTACCTGATTGCTGATTTCAGTTAATGTCCTGTTCTCTCCCTCAAGATCTTTTGCAAAACCTTCTACTTCTTTACTTACGCTGTCGATTGAGAATAGAAGTCCTTTTAGCTGATGAGTCATTGCAGTGAAAGAATCATTCAGTGCAGCTATTTCATCTTTTCCTTTGTAAGTGATCATTTTCACTGCCAAATTGCCACTTGCAATTTCATTTGCCTGATGGGAAAGCCCTTTTAGCGGCTTTGTAATGGCATTCGTCATGCGAATGACAATATAGGAAGATAGTGAAATTAAAAGAACTGTACCAATTATTGCAGATAAAATAACGAATTCGATTTGGTTTTTCAAATTCTCCTGAAGCATTTCATATCGTTCATTCGCATAAATGTTCATCAAGTGCACATCATTTGAAACTCCATCAACTCGGACAGACTGCCGCTTCGCTTCTGCCTGATTTTTTTCATTAAGTGCCTGTCCTGTTTCTTCTTTTAAAGCTGTAAATTTATTTGAAGCCTTTTGCAGAGCTTGTTTCGTATTTTTATCCTTCACGATTTGATTTAATTCTTCTAAAAGCTTTTCATTTCTCTGCAGTGCCTGAAGGGTTTCTTCTTTTTGGGCATCTGTCATGGTAAAGGCAAAATTGTTCAGGCTTTGCTTTGTTACAGTAAGCTCTCCCTGCAGTTTTTCAATATCTAAAAGTACTGGAATCTCATTTTGATTAGATGATTGAATGGACAGCATATTTACAATAATAAAACCAATCATCAATGTAGCCATAATTATGATGCTGAGTGAATTCAGCAAAAGCTTTTTCTTAAGTGACACAAGTAATCCCCCTAGTTGCCTTCTGCTAATTTTTTCTGCCATTCATCAAGGGTTTTCTGCTGATCTTCCGAAAGCGAAACAACACGGATTGGCGCCAGCTGAACGCCATTGTCTTTTAAACCTAATTCAATATGACCATCAGGAACTTCATTTTCCCTTACATACTCTTTAAGAAGCTGGTAGATTCCCACGTCTACATTTTTAAGCATAGAAGTTATCACAGATTTTTCTGCGTAAAAATACTGATCGCTGTCAACCCCAATTGCGTATATACCGTTATCTTGAGCTGCTTTTAGTGCACCTACTCCGGTAAAACCAGCGGCAGCATATAAAACATCAGCCTGATTGCCAATCATTTTTTCCGCTATTTCACTTCCAAGTTTATCGTCGCCGAAATCATTGGCATATTCCGTTATTATTTTTATATCCGGATTAATGGCCTTTGCTCCTTCTGAAAATCCATCGGCAAACTTATTGATAAGCGGAACATCTGCTCCGCCAATAAATCCGACTGTCTTGGATTTTGATGTCATGGCAGCAGCTACCCCTGCTAAGAAGCTGCCCTCATCCTCTTTAAACGTAATCGACGTGATGTTATCCAGATCTGAAACGGCATCAATTAATATGAATTTCTGTTCAGGATATTTTTTCGCTGTTTTCTCAAGATCCTCCTGAACCATAAAACCAAGTCCGATAACTAAGTCATTGCCTTCATTAACTAATTCAGTTAATCCCTTTTCATAGGTTCCGGTATCTTTAATTTCTCTGTAATCAAATAAAATTCCAAGCTCATCACGTGACTTCATTAGTCCTGCAAATGCCGAATCACTAAATGACTGATCGCCAAGTCCGACGTCAGATAACATAATGCCCACCTTTATCTTTTCATCTGCCTTACTCACAGATTCGGATTTTCCGCAGCCTGAAAGCAGCAACAAGAGGCAAAACGAAAACAGAATCGCTCTATGATTTCTTTTCATTAATGGTTTCTCTCCCTTTAAAAGTATCTCCTCATGTCATATCGACTGATTTTCGGAAATCTTTATTGTTGTAAGGGTTTGGCGTGTAAATTTTTTATGAGATAACTGAACCTCAGACTAATATCAGCCAATTTTTGATTTTATCCGCCGCCTGAGTTTTTATCTACCAAACTTGTAATTCCTCAAAAAAAGGCTGTTTCGTATAGATTGTTGTTTTTCATTATAAATGTTGCCCGCTACTTTCCGCACCACTAAGGGTTATTACCATTTAGTCTAATAGCAACAATGTTTACTAAAAGAGCAAAAAAAAAAACAGCAAGCGAGCAACTCGCTTACTGTTCCTTTTTGAAATATGTCCACCCGTCTTCCTGATAAACTTTCCCGGCTTTCATTAATGATCCGATTGCACGCTTGAACGCGCCTTTGCTCATGTTAAAGCGTTCTTTAATATCTTCAGGATCGCTTTTATCGAAGAATGGCATCGCTCCGCCTCTTGATTCCATGTAATCATAAAGCTGCTGAGCGTCTGCATCCAATGCTTCATGCTTTCTTGGAAGAAGGGATACGTTAATTGTTCCATCTTCTTTAACATCAATTACGCGTCCTGTAACAAGCTCGCCAAGACGAGGCTCTCTTTTACGCTGCGAAGAGTGAATGAATCCTTTGTAGCCTTCTTCGGTGATCATGTATGAGCCGGCAATGATCATTCTGTACACTCTGCCTGTCACGGTTTGATTGTTGGCTGTACCTTCCGCTGAGACAATATTCTCCTGCATGACATCTTCTGTTGCAAGCTTCGTGAAAAACCTGCCATTTTTCGTTACCTTCAAAGAACAATAAAGCATGTCCCCTTCTTCAGGCCAGACCTCAATAAACGCTGGAAGAATATCGTTTGCCACCAGTGCATCCTTGGATAAGCCGATGTCAACAAATGCTCCCATATCTTCCCTTACACTTACAACCTCTACCCAGTCATAATGATCCTCAGTAATTTTCGGTCTTTTCATTGTTGCAGCAAGACGATCCTCATGATCGACAATGATATAAACCTCAACCTCTTCTTTGTCTTCGATCGGCTCCGTGATCTCGGTCTTGTGAAGCAGCACACGGCTTTCTCCGTCTGTTAAATAGTATCCATAATCTAATTTTTCATCTATTGAAAGTGTCATAAACATTCCTGGATTCATCAGTTTGTTCCTTCCTTTGCAGCCATACTGCCTTTAGTTGTTATCTCAAGTCCATTCTACTATAATCTAAGAATAATACAAAGTTCTTGGAGGGATTCTTATGGCGAAGGATAGTTCTTTTGATATTGTGTCGAAGGTGGATATGCCTGAGGTGACGAATGCGATTACGATGACAATGAAGGAAATCGGCACGCGCTATGATTTTAAAGGGAGCAAAAGCAGTATTTCTCTTGAAAAAGAAGAGATTGTTCTAGTCTCAGATGATGAGTTTAAAATGGATCAGTTAAAGGATGTGTTTATTTCCAAACTGATCAAGCGCAATGTGGCGACCCGAAACATTGATTATGGCAAGATTGAAGGCGCATCCGGCGGTACGATTCGCCAGCGTGCTAAGCTGATTCAGGGTATTGATAAGGATAATGCGAAAAAGATTAATGCCATTATTAAAAATTCTGGTTTAAAAGTAAAAACACAGGTTCAGGATGATCAGGTCCGCGTAACCGGCAAAAATAAGGACGACCTTCAGCAGGTAATTGCAGCCGTTCGCGGTGCAGACTTGCCGATTGACGTTCAGTTTCTTAATTTCAGATAAAGTGAACGAACACCCGGGCTCTTCTCAGCCGGGTGTTCGTTTTGCTGTTCAGCTGGTTTTACCTTTGAACTATCCTCAAATAAATTCCCCTTCTATTCAGAAAACTTTTACTTTTGTATTGAATCTATCCGAAAAAACATGTAAATTAGATATAATATCTTTTTGCTAATTTCATATTTCACCATTCTTATCTAGAGAAGCTGAGGGACTGGCCCTTTGAAGCTTCAGCAACCTGGCATAATGAAACCATCTGTATTCAGCAGAGCTTTCATTCCAAGGTGCTAATTCCAGCGATGCATCCATCGAACGATAAGAAGAAGTCCTGAACGTTCAAAAGTCTTCTTCTTGGAAGACTTTTTTTGTTTTTCGTTACTTGCATGAAGGAGGTTTGGAGTTTGACACTTTTAAACGATTTACAGAACAAGATCCTTATTGGCGACGGAGCAATGGGAACACTGCTTTATTCTCACGGAGTGGACCGATGTTTCGAAGAATTGAATTTATCAAAGCCTGATGAAATCTTAAATGTTCATAAGGCTTATATTGCAGCCGGTGCTGATGTTATTCAGACAAATACTTACGGAGCCAATTATATTAAGCTTTCAAGATACGGGTTAGAAGATGAAGTAAGAGCCATCAACCGTACTGCTGTTCAGATTGCCAAAAAAGCAGCAGCCGGCAATGACACATATGTTCTCGGGACAATTGGAGGCATCCGCGCTTTCAAAAAAAACGCCTATTCTCTTGAAGACATTAAAAGAAATTTCAGGGAACAGCTTTACCTGCTGCTCAGTGAAGAGGTCGACGGCCTTCTCCTTGAAACCTACTACGATCTCGAGGAAATAAAAACAGTATTAGAGATAGCGAGGAAAGAAACGAATATCCCGATTATTACAAACATCTCCCTGCACGAAATCGGGGTGCTGCAGGACGGAACACCCCTGCATGAAGGTCTTTCTCAGCTTGAGGCACTTGGTGCTGATGTTGTCGGGCTGAATTGCAGACTGGGACCTTATCATATGCTTTCATCACTTGAAGAAATTCCGCTGCCTGATAAAGCCTACTTATCGGTTTATCCAAACAGCAGCTTGCCTACTCTTGAAGAAGGCAGACTTGTGTATGGCTCGGGAGAAAAATATTTTGCAGAAAGTGCTCTTGCCTTCAGAAATCAGGGAGCAAGGCTGATCGGCGGGTGCTGCGGCACAACGCCATTGCACATTGAAGCAATGGCGGCAGCGCTAAAAGGCCTGGCTCCAGTTACAGAGAAGAAAGTGAAAATCAGAAAAGAAGAGATCTCTGTCACGGCAGCAGCGGAAAGAAAGTACCCTCCCCTGCAGGAAATAGTGAGCGAGAAACGTTCCCTGATTGTAGAACTTGATCCTCCTAAAAAACTTGGAATTGACAAATTTTTAAAAGGAGCAAAAGCGCTGCAGGCTGCTGGAATCGATGCCTTAACTCTAGCAGATAACTCGCTTGCGTCGCCGCGGATAAGCAATGTTGCTGTTGGTTCCATCGTTCAGCAAACACTTGGACTCAGGTCTTTAATTCATATTACATGCCGCGACCGGAACTTAATCGGCCTTCAATCTCATTTAATGGGGCTTCATACGCTTGGACTTACAGACGTTCTAGCAATCACGGGCGACCCATCAAAAATCGGGGATTTTCCGGGAGCCACATCGGTTTATGATCTTTCATCATTTGATTTGATCAGCTTAATCAAGCAATTTAACGACGGCCTTTCTTATTCAGGTAAACCGCTTGGGGAAAAAACCAATTTCTCAGTAGCTGCAGCGTTTAACCCTAATGTCAAATATCTTGATAAAGCGGTAAAAAGGCTTGAGAAAAAAATTGCCTGCGGTGCAGATTATTTCATCTCGCAGCCCATTTACTCAGAAAAACAGCTGATTGATGTGTATGAGGAAACGAAGCATTTAACCGTTCCGATTTATATCGGCATTATGCCGCTCACAAGCAGCCGCAACGCAGAGTTTATTCATAACGAAATACCGGGCATTATTCTCTCTGACAGTATCCGGGAGCGAATGGCTAAGGCGGGTGATAATCGGGAGAAAGCCTATCAGGAAGGATTGGCTATCGCTAAAAGATTGATCGATGCTGCCTTTGACTTATTTAATGGAATCTACTTAATTACTCCATTTTTAAACTATGAATTAACCGTTGAACTGACAAACTACATTCATAAGAAACAAACTGAGGTCAATGAAAGGAAGATTACGCATGTCTGATATAAAAAAACAGCTTGAGAAAAAAATCCTCGTTCTCGACGGAGCGATGGGCACCATGATTCAGGATGCAAATCTATCAGCAGCTGATTTCGGCGGAGAAGAATACGAGGGCTGCAATGAATATTTAACGATTACTGCACCAGAAGTCATCGAATCCATTCATGATGCTTACTTGAAGGCAAAAGCAGATATTATTGAAACCAACACATTTGGCGCTACTAAAATAGTCCTTGATGAATATAATCTTGGTCACCTCGCTTTTGAATTAAATAAAAAAGCCGCGGAGATTGCAAAGAAGGCAGCTGAAAAGGTTTCAACTCCTGAATGGCCCCGTTATGTTGCAGGCTCAATGGGCCCTACGACAAAAACACTGTCAGTCACAGGCGGAGCAACGTTTGATGAGCTTATTCAAAATTATGAGGAGCAGACACTTGGCCTCCTCGCAGGCGGCGCTGATTTGCTGCTGCTTGAAACGAGCCAGGATTTATTAAATGTGAAAGCAGGGTTTCTTGGCATTAAACGCGCCTTTGAACAAGCAGGCAAAGAAATTCCGCTGATGATTTCAGGAACGATTGAACCTATGGGAACCACGCTTGCAGGCCAGGATATTGAAGCCTTTTTCATCTCGCTTGAGCACATGAAGCCTTTATCTGTAGGTCTTAACTGTGCAACGGGACCTGAATTTATGACCGACCATATCCGAACACTGTCAGGAATGGCTCACACGGCTGTCAGCTGCTACCCTAATGCAGGATTGCCAGATGAGGAAGGAAATTATCATGAATCACCCCGTTCTCTTGCTCAAAAAGTGAAAGGATTTGCAGAGCAGGGCTGGCTGAACATTGTAGGCGGCTGCTGCGGAACGACACCTGCACATATTACTGCCATTGCTGACGCTGTAGGTGAACTCGCCCCCCGTTCAGTTCCGGGACGCGATCCAGCCCATACCGTATCAGGCATCGATCCGCTGATTTATGATGATTCGATGAGGCCCCTATTCGTAGGAGAACGGACTAATGTTATTGGCTCCAGAAAGTTTAAACGATTAATCGCGGAGGGGAAATTTGAAGAAGCAGCCGAAATTGCCCGTGCGCAAGTGAAAAACGGCGCACACGTTATTGATATATGTCTTGCTGATCCAGACCGCGAAGAATTAGAAGATATGGAAGCATTTATGCAGGAAATTACGAAAAAAGTAAAAGCACCGCTTGTCATCGATTCAACCGATGAGAAAGTGATTGAAAAAGCACTCTCCTATTCTCAAGGAAAAGTGATCATCAATTCAATCAACTTAGAAGATGGTGAAGAGAGATTTGACGCTGTCGTCCCTCTCATTCACAAATATGGTGCAGCTGTTGTTGTCGGAACGATTGATGAAAAAGGAATGGCGCTTACGGCTGAGCAAAAGCTTGATATCGCCGTTCGTTCATTCGAACTTCTGACAGAAAAACACGGACTAAATCCATCAGATATCATTTTTGACCCGCTCGTTTTCCCTGTAGGAACGGGAGACGCGCAATATATCGGCTCAGCTGAAGAAACGATAAAGGGCATACGTTTAATAAAAGAGCGATTGCCGCAATGCCTGACTATCCTTGGCGTAAGCAATGTATCATTCGGCCTCCCTCCTGTTGGACGCGAAGTGCTGAATGCGGTCTATTTGTATCACTGTACACAGGCAGGACTGGACTACGCAATCGTCAATACAGAGAAACTTGAACGATTTGCGTCCATTCCAAAAGAGGAAATTGAAATGGCAGAAACTCTTCTTTTAAACACAAACGACGAAACATTGGCTGCCTTCACAAACCACTATAGAGGGAAAAAGAAAACGGCTAAAAAACCGGTTCAGTCTCTTCCTCTTGAGGAACGTCTTGCTCAATATGTGGTCGAAGGCACGAAAGAAGGACTTCTTGCAGATCTTGAGATTGCATTAAAAGAATACGCAGCACCGCTGGATATTATTAACGGCCCTCTAATGAAAGGTATGGCTGAGGTTGGAGAACTGTTTAATACAAACCAGCTGATTGTTGCTGAAGTACTGCAAAGCGCAGAGGTCATGAAAGCATCCGTCACCTTTTTAGAACCACACATGGAGAAAAAGGATGACAGCGGAAAAGGCAAAATTCTGCTGGCAACAGTCAAAGGTGACGTACATGATATCGGGAAAAATTTAGTCGATATCATCTTAAGCAACAATGGCTACAAGGTTGTGGATTTAGGCATAAAGGTAACACCCCAGGATTTGATTCTTGCGGTCAAAAAAGAAAATCCTGATATTGTAGGATTATCAGGACTTCTCGTAAAGTCTGCGCAGCAAATGGTTTTGACGGCACAGGATTTAAAAGAAGCTGACATCTCCGTGCCAATCATGGTTGGCGGCGCTGCTTTATCCAGAAAATTTGCCGACGGAAAAATTGCACCTCAATACAGCGGTCCTGTCATTTATGCCAAAGACGCTATGGATGGACTGTCCCTTGCAAACAGGATCAGAGTGGATCCCTCTCAGTTTAAGAAAAAAGAAGCCGTTCCAGAAAGGTCCTCTGAAAAGAAAGCAACTCTTGCTGTAACTGAATTGCTGGAAAAAAGAGCAGAGCTCACACCATCTCCTTATTTTCAGCCAGAAGACTGCAAACGGCACATTATTAAAGATATTGAACTGTCACATCTGATTCCCTACATTAACATGCAGATGCTGATCGGCCATCATCTTGGCCTAAAAGGAAAAGTAAAGGAAATGCTTAAAAATAAAGATCCAAAAGCGGTTGCCCTAAAAGAAACAATAGATGAACTTCTAAAACAGGGCTACAAGGAAAAATGGTTTCAGCCTGCAGCTGTCTATCAATTTTTCCCGGCAGAATCTGATGGCAACAATTTGCACATTCTTGATCCTGAAACGGAAAAAAGGCTGCAGACCTTTGAATTCCCAAGGCAATCAAAGCTGCCGCACCGCTGTATATCAGATTATATCCGTCCTAGAGAAGATGATAAACAAAGAGATTATGTCTCCTTCTTTGCCGTAACGGCAGGTAAAAAAGTGAGGGAAATTGCCAACCGCTTTAAAGAGCAGGGTGATTACCTGAAAAGCCATGTAGTACAGGCACTGGCACTTGAGCTTGCTGAAGGTTTAGCAGAACGGACTCACCAGCTGATCCGCGATCAATGGGGTTTTCCAGATCCTCCTGATTTCACTATGGACCAGCGCTTTTCTGCCAAATATCAAGGGCAGCGTTTTTCCTTCGGATACCCTGCCTGTCCGAATCTGGATGATCAGGCGAAATTATTCGACCTCATTGCTCCTGAAGATATAGGCGTAAACTTGACGGAAGGCTTTATGATGGAGCCGGAAGCTTCTGTTACGGCAATTGTTGTTGCTCATCCTGAAGCAAGATATTTCAATGTATTGAACTAAAACTTCGGTTTTAGTTCTTTTTTTATAGAAATTTTCATGTTTCATCCCAAACACATAGGGAATATATTCTAAATAACAGCTACATATTCAACAACCTTTTCACCATACTAATCAAGATTAAACCTTGGAGGGATTTGGATGAGTCAAGATAGTCAAAGCAAAAAAACGATGCCGGCACAGCATCAGGATGTTCAGCCGGGACATGAGAACTTAATGAACCCGCAGCCTGAGTTTGATGCACTTCAATATAAGGGCAGTGAAAAGCTGCTTGATAAGGTGGCTATTATTACAGGCGGAGATTCTGGTATTGGACGGGCAGTTGCTGTCCATTATGCAAAAGAAGGCGCTGATGTCGTCATTTCATATTTGGACGAGCATGAGGATGCTAATGAAACAAAACGTCTTGTTGAACAGGAAGGCCGCAAATGCATTCTGATGCCGGGAGATATTGGAGAAGAATCATTCTGCGGACAAATCGTATCTGAAACCGTGGGTCAGCTTGGAAAAATTGATATTCTTGTTAATAACGCAGCAGAACAGCATCCCCAGGCAGGCATTGAGGAGATCTCAAAAGAACAGCTTGAACGGACGTTTAAAACAAACATATTCTCTTTCTTTTACATGACAAAAGCTGCCCTTCCGCATATGAAACAAGGCAGCAGCATTATCAATACATCTTCTATTACAGCCTATGCAGGAAACGACCAGCTGATCGATTATTCATCAACGAAAGGCGCTATTACAGCCTTTACCCGATCTCTTTCCGCGTCTCTTGTTAAAAAAGGCATTCGGGTAAACGGAGTAGCTCCAGGTCCAATCTGGACTCCGCTGATTCCATCTACCTTCGATGCAGAGAAAGTTTCAGAATTTGGAGCAGACACGCCTATGGGACGTCCCGGTCAGCCAGACGAACTTGCACCAAGCTACGTTTTCCTTGCAAGCAATGATTCAACGTATATTACAGGCCAGATGATACATGTAAATGGCGGAAAAATCATTAACGGATAAACCTATTTTCAAAACGTCCTGAATTTGCGGATTCATGGCGTTTTTTTGTGTGTAAAATTTTATTTTTCGCTTCATATAAATGTGTGAATGACCGCTACTTTTTTGAAAGCGCATACATATAATGTATCAGAAAGGGGTGAAAATCATGGATCGATTAATTTTCTTGTTCTTGGCTGCTATTCTTGCCGGCTTTGCTTTACTTGAACTGTCATTACCTGCATTCTTAGCTTTCTTAGCGCCTTTTATCACTTTCGTTGGCACTTTAGCCATTTTAGTATTTTCTTTTGTACTAATCTTTAAAGCATTCAAAGCTTTATTTAAAAAATAGCAGGGAACCGGCAAGATTATTTGCCGGTTTTTTTAGTGTGTATTTCACTTTACGCTGCCGCAGGCCATAAATAGGCTAACATAATTCTTCCTCCGGCATACCTTAATTTTGAGACATGAAAATGCTCATCAACAAGATTTAAAAATAGGAGGAATTTTTAATGGGTAAAGACGGAGGAAATTGCGGTGGCGGCTATAATAGCGGTTTCGCATTAATTATCGTATTGTTTATTTTATTGATTATCATCGGTGCTTCTTTTGTAGGCGGCGCTGGATACGGCGGACACGGCTACTGCTAATGACAAATGAACGGCTTGCTTCATAAGCAAGCCGTTTCTAAATACATAAAAAACGCATGAATTCTTTAGAATCCATGCGCTTAAACTTAAACTTGTGCACTTGTCAAAATGTCCGTAATAACAGGTACGATTTGTTTTTTGCGGGAAACTACGCCTTTTAAAACAGCTGTGTTGTCCACAAGTTTCACATCATATGCCTGTTCTACAGCACGTGTTTCGCGTCCAAGAGCGAGTGCTACGGAATCATTGATTAAAATATCCGTTACGACAAAAATGAATAAATCTAATTCTTTTTCAGCGATAACAGCGGAAATCAAGGCTTCAATCTCTTCTTTATGAACGAGTACATCGTTTGGATCTACTGCATTTACTTGTGCAATCTCTACTTTATAGTTGCCCATAGAAAATTCCTTTGCATCAAGTGAAATCAGCTCAGCCACTGTTTTGTCGCTTAAGTCAGCACCTGCTTTAAGCATATCTAGACCGTAGACCTCGGGATCAACTCCTGCAATTTCAGCTAATTCACGTGCAGCTGCTACATCCTGATCTGTGCATGTAGGCGATTTAAACAATAGTGAATCTGAAATAATCGCAGAAAGCATTATTCCTGCAATTTCTTTAGGAATGCTGACACCATTTTCTTTGTACAATTTGTTTAAAATGGTAGCTGTGCAGCCTACTGGCTCTGCACGATAATACAACGGATCGCTTGTTTCAAAATTGGCAATGCGATGGTGATCAATCACTTCAAGCACTCGAACATCATCAATGTCACTCACACTTTGCTGGCGCTCATTATGGTCGACTAAAATAACCTGGCTGACTTCATTTGCCACTGTTTCTACAAAGCGGGGAGTTTCAATCCCAAAAGCAGTTAAAGCGAACTGAGTTTCACCGTTGATTTCGCCTAAGCGCACAGGCTCAGCATTTAAACCAAGCTTTGTTTTAAGATCAGCATACGCAATGGCAGAGCATATTGTATCTGTATCGGGATTTTTATGACCAAAGATTAAGACTTTTTCCATCTAAAAAAACTCCTTTGCTGTTAATACTCTAGAATTTTTGCCGCATCAAGGGGCGTATATTTTCTTATTTTAACAGAAAATTGTGCCGTTCACTGTCTTATTTTTAAAAGTTTATTAAAGATACACCTTATTATTAACCGTTTTGCTTACTTTTTCAAGTACGACCTTATGATGGCATGCAGCTTCTGCTTTTCATGAGGCGGAATGGATTCTGAAAGTCTGGCTGCAGCTAATGGCAGCTCCCACTCATAAAGCTCTTCAGCAGTGAAGGAACGATATTTTTTATACTCTCGAATATACAGCTTGCACATCCATTTTCGGATGAACCCCATAATTGCATCATTAGTCTTCAATCCGCCAAACCTCAAAATTAGAATAGTCCGAGCAAGGTCAGCCATAGGATGCCCGCACACCGCATCAGCCCAATCAATCACTACAGGATTACCGTCAGAGATTAAAATATTATCAGGGTGAAAATCCGCGTGACAAAGCTGTTTTCCTGAGGAAAGACAAACTAAATGGTCTAATATCGCTGTCTTTTCTGCATCTGGAAGACTACAAGCATGGATTTTCATTTCAATAGAACTCTTCTGGGTTTTTAGAGATTCTGCCGATTTTTCATGGATACTTGCATGAAGCCTTGCCATCATCTTTAAACTTCGAATGGCAGCTTTAGGACTTTTCATCATTTCAGATGTTAATGGATTGCCCGCTGCTTTTTCAAAGACAATCCCTTCTTTACCGTCAATGGTCACAATCTCATAAGCTTTTGGAACGCTGATTCCACATTCAGTCAAGTACCTATTCACTTCAAATTCGTAATGAATATTTGTTGAATCATATCTATACATTTTAACAGCCTTATCTTTTCCGTAAGAATACGTAATGGCTGTAGAGCCTTCGCCGATTATATCCATCTCATTCAATATTATCGTTTCAGCAGCGGATTCTTCGGAAAATATCCCGCTTCTTTCAACGATTCTAAATCTTCGTCATCCTCTGCCATCTCAGTGAAAACAAATTCTTCATCAAGCTCATAAAGAGCTTCCAGCTGCCCGGCAGATTCTTTGTACCTGCCCAAAGTTGAAAGATAACAAGCCCTGTTATACAAACTGATTAAATCCTCGGGCTCTATTGAGACAGCTTTCTCAACTGCTTCAAGTGCTGGTTGTAGTTTATTTTGATGTCGATAAATCAGTCCGAGCTGATTATAATTGTCATGATTATCCGGATTAAGAGTGATTGCATGTTGGATCGCTTCTTCTGCTTTGCTGTACTGTTCTATAGCTTCATAGACTCTGGCCAAGTGGAAGTATCCTTTTTCAACAGCAGGCTCAATTTTCACTGCACGCATGAGAGCTTGTTCTGATTCTTCAAATTCTTCAAGTTCAAGCAAGGCCATTCCAAGAACAACGAGATAATCGGGATCCTCGTTTTCTTCAAGTAGTGTTTCAATAAGGCTGCATGCCCCTGACAAGTACTTAACAGCTTTTTTCTCTGGGACATTTCCGAATTCATTTATATAAAGAACAGCTAGCCTATAGACAACGTCAGGCTCCCACTGATAGCGGAGCCACTGCTCCAGAATTTTAATCGCATCTTCCGCCAATCCTGCATCCAAATGAAATTCGACATACCACATAACAGCTGTAACATTCTCCCGGTCATGTTTCAATGCCTCTTCATACAGGCCAATCAGTGTTCCAAATTTCAGGCTCATCTTCGAAAAATTCGTGAACCGCTTCAGCCATCCTTTTTGTTCTTCCATCTCTTCATAAGCATCACGCATGGATTGCATTTGCCGCTCATATGCAGCAGCTGCGTTCATGAAGACAATGCTTTTTTCTTCATCAGAAAGCTTCATTTTTTTAATTTCATTATCAAGTTTATGCATGGACTTTGTACCAAGCATCACTTCCATCCACGTTTCATATAGTTGCTTATTCTCTTGGTTTTCCATAATCAGTGTGAGGAGCTGGGATTTTGCTTGTTTCATTTTTCCCTGCTTGATCCAGAGCTTAACTTGATGATGAAGGATTTGGAATTGAGCTGGCGCAAGTTCAAATGCTTTGTTCAAATTTTCTTCTTCTTCTTTCAAATTTCCAAGCTTTCCATGAATATGGGCAAGGGCATCATAGAGGAAGGCCTTTTCAACATTTACACTCATTAGAAGTTCTTTAAATGCTTCAATTTCCGGCTGGAATTCAAGAACCTCGAGCAGAGCTTCGACAGAAGCACAATAAGGGTCCACTTTAAATGCAGACATCAGGTATTTCTTTTCTGATTTCCTGTCCTCTCTGGCATTTGCGATACCCGCAAGGTCAAGCATCGCCTGCTCATGTGCAGGATCAAGCTCAAGCACCCGTTTGTACTGTTTTTCTGCCTCTCCATAATCTTCTTGTTTAAAAGCAATCTCCCCAAGCCGGTAAAACGGAAGAATATCATCCTTCTTTAAGGCAATGGCCTGTTTTAAATACTGCTTGGCCTTTTCTAAAAGACCATGGGACTCATATAAACAGCCGATATAGCTGATCAGAAGAAATTCGTCTATTTCTCCTTCTCTTATGCTTTCTAAAAATTCAAGTCCGCGGCGTGAGTATGGCGTTTCAGATACGAGATCAACATAAATCTCGATTGCTTCCCCAATATTAGCATCCGCATATAAAATTCCTTTTTCTACATAAGAAAGCGCGAGATCCATATGTGAGTCTTTTTCTTTCATTTCTGCACTTGCGGCGAACATCAGCTTTCCTGCGTTGATAAGAAATTCACTGTCTTCTTGAAATTGTTCAAAATAGCGGTGAATTGCCTTGAAAAATTGATCTCTTTTTCCTTCCTCTTTATAAAGAGCGGCAAGGGAAATACGTGCATACACATCTTTCGGATCGAACGCTTCAGCCTGCATATAAAATTGCCTTGCTTGTTCAAGTTCCAAAGCACGTACAGATAAATCTCCCGCTTCATGGAGGAGCATCTGCTTGTCTTCGGCAGCTGCAATCCCCTGTTCAAGAATCTCCTTCGCTTTAGAAACATCCTCGTAATCGATTTCGTAAAGTTCTGAAAGCTCTTTATATGCAAGCGGTACTTCCGGTTCGAGTGCGATTGCAGTCTGAAATCCTCTTCTTGCAAGCTTACTTCTTCCTAATTCTTTATCGCACCTTGCCCGCTGATACCATACATACCCGTCCTCCTTCTCAATTTTCAAGTATGAGTGGAACAGATTTCTGGCTTTTTCATACTCGTTCATTTCCATTAAAATAATTCCATGGTTAATCAGTGAAAAAGCATCATCTTCATTGATATCCATCGCAATCTCTGAATATCTCAAAGCTTCCTGAGCGCGGTCTCGATTGAGTTCAGTCAGCGCGAGGTATCCCCATAGGATATGATCATCCGGTTCCGATTTCAAGGCTTCCGCAAATGCCTCAAATGCACCGTCATAATCATCCTTGTTATAGCTTAATCTGCCTTTCGCATACCAATATGTCGCCAAATACTGTTTAAAAGGAAGCTGCTCCAAGTACTCCATGGCTCGTTCATTGTTTTTCACGCTGAAATAAGCCATGGCAGCAGACAGACTGCGGTATTCAGATTCCTTAGAATGCTCAAAAACATACATGGCAGCTGCATCCAGAATTTCTTCTGCCACAATTCCGGGAAGATATTTAATGACATAGGCTGAGACAGCCATAAGGTGAAGATTTTCTTTCAGAAGGGCTTGCTCAGCATCACTCAGCTGCTTGTTCGAGACCTCGGTCATCGAAAAGAGCTTAACTGCTAATTCGTGTTCATTTATAGATAGTACATTCAATTTTCCAGCTTCTTTTTCAGGAAGCACCGCTAAAGATAAGACCCCATTGTTCCCATATTCCTGCTCAAAGTCTTCATACAGGACTTCATGGGTGGTTCTGAGATTTGGATCCTGAACGTGGAAAACTTTCAAATTGTCATCATAGCCCGCAAGCAATTGAACATGGGAGGTTGTTGGATAATCGATATTGATCATAACGGCCGCATCCAGATCAATCAGCGTTTTTAAAATGTTGGGATTTCCAAAAAAATACCTGCTTGTTAACTCTTTTTCATCGAAGTACTCAATTATTTTAGATAACTTTGAACCTGAAACATGAAAGACAGATTCAGCAATTTCATCTTGTTTATACGTCTTGCCGAACATGCTGAAAATCATTTCTGCACATGCAGGAACACAATAATTATATTTTTGCACGACCGGCTTAAAGTTCACCATTTTAGAAGCATGGTCTGCCAGGCCAGTAAAGTTTTTATAATGGGATTCTTTCTTAAATTCAGTGTGCTCTGCTAAAAACACTTCAAGCTTCCCGAATTCTTTCTGCTCATAGAAGGAATCAGCCGTGTAATACTCGACCATTCTCTTATATTCATGAAATGGGGTAAGCGAATGCAAGTCTGAGATCGCTTTCTCCATATCCGTCCAGCGCTTCTGTTTATAGCACAGCCTAATCTTTTCAACGATCAGTTTTGGAAAATCCGGATAAAGGGTTAAACCTTCTTCTAAAGTGATCAGGGCTTGTTCCGCATCCCCCTGAAGCGCATGATGCTGAACAAGCAGCAAATAGGCGGTCAAACCGTCTTTTTCATCCTTCTTGCTAGCCTCTAAGCATTTCAATGCCTTGTCCCAATCTCCGCTTTGCAAAAAGTAATAAGCCCAGAGCGTTTCTGCGGGATCACTGGAAGCTTCTTCACATTTTTTCATATATTGAAACGCTGCTTTTAATCGCCGCATCCCAATAAGTGCACTTGCCATTGTAAAATAAAACTTTTCCTTCCATTCATCAGAAAGTTCCTGCTTTTCTATTTCTTTTAAAAGTTCTTCAGCCTCTATCAGCTTGTTCTCATCAATAAGCTGCTGGCAATACCAAATAGCCGTCAGAGGAGATTTTAATCTCCTATAGCTGTCTCTTATAATGATTCCGCCAAGCTGCTCCATTAATGATGCATCTAGAACCTGAAGCAAATACTTCAATTGGCTTTCATCTGTGTAAGATCGGATAAACCCTCGAAAACGTGAAAGCTTATTCTCCTCGGCAACTTCCCTGTACTCTTCTAAAAAATGCTTTATTGCTTCTGAATAGTCATGTTTTGTCAGCGTTTCTTCTATGTATGATAGATTCATATTTACCCCTCGCCGGATTATTCAAAATATTTATTTCTTCTTTTTTAAATATACTTTGTTTTATGTGATTTGTAAGCCATTTTCTAACTGAAAACCTGCACGTTTATATGCAGGTTTTCAAACTTTGATTATCCGAGAGGTGAAGACATTACTTTAATAAGATCAGCAAGGAAGTCCTGATACTGAAAATGAAGGGCAATGGTGTGCCTTGCACCTGGCTGCACCTGATTATTGCGAAAATCGGCATAGCTGAGTCCTCTTGCGTCATCTAAGACGGAAACTTCGACATTGTTGGTAACAGAATAGATTTTGTCTTTGTTTAGCATATAGTACAAAGTAAAAACATCGTGTATGGATGCTCCTCTTCTTCCTGGCCTAAGCTTTGCATAAGCATCAGAATAATACTTCGTAATTGCAGGAATAAGCTCCTTATAGGGATTTGAGGAGATAGAGTATATATATCCTGCAATTTCACTCGTGATAATGGCATTGTTGGTCACATTCAGTGGGGTTATATATATTTTTTTCGCATACTTAAGCACAACGTTTACTGCTATTGGATCACCATGGAAGTTAGCTTCTGCGAGCGGAGTTACATTTCCCGGGACAAAAAATGCTCCTCCCATTAAATAAATTTCAGGAACCCCCTGCATGACTTCAAGATTAAAATTAAAAGCATTTGCAAGGGAGGTCATTCTGCCTGTATCAACAATAACAAGTTCATCTCCGTGTTCTTCAATCAATGTAAAAATATGACTGAATGGCTTAAGATTAATCTCTATATTCTCTGGAGGCCTTATCGGTCCAAGCCCTTCCTGCCCATGAATTTCAGGATAATAGACCGAAACCTCGCCGTTTAATGGAAATGTCGCCCCCTCTATAACAGGAATGTCCTCTCTGCCTGCTAGCTTGAGCAAATAGGCTGCATTTTCTGTTGCCTGCTGTTTAGACACATTCCCATAGCTTGTAACAATACCTAAAAGCTCAATATCGGGATTTAATAATGCGTAGATAATGGCCAGGGAATCATCAATTCCGGGATCTGCAAACAGTAATATTTTTTTCATTATTAATCCACCTATTTTCTAATGTCAGATGATTATATATATGGAATTGGAAAAGATTGAATGCAACGTTTCACTCCGATCGCTTTTGAATGGGTAAATAGTCATTTGCCTCTAAAATTTTTTCAGTACACAGGATTTTTAAAATCTGAGTGTAATATATTCACTTAACTGAAAGATGGAGTGTGAGGATCATGGAAGCAAAGGCAGAACGCAGATTAGTACCCCGGAGACGCAGAGGTATATGGATTGGAGCTTTCGCCATTCTCTTTCTTCTAATCGGAGTATTTATTTATGTAAACCTTTTCACTGAGAAAAGTCTTCCCCAATTAAATGGAGAAGTAAACGTCAGAGGGTTGACCGATGCAGCCCAAGTAACGAGGGATAAAAACGGGGTACCGCATATTATGGCGCAATCAGACAAAGATTTATACATCGCACAAGGATATGTGCAGGCTCAGGATCGCCTCTTCCAGATGGATTTAAGCAGAAGACAGGCGTCTGGAATGCTGAGTGAAGTGGTCGGCGAGGCAACTGTTGAAAAGGACAAATTTTTCAGAACGCTTGGTTTGAGAAGAGCAGCTGAAGCTTCCTATCCCGAGTATGATGAATCTTCAAAAGATGCCATGCAGTGGTTTGCAGACGGTGTAAATGCCTTTATGAAAGACGCAAAAGAACAAGGGACACTGCCTCTTGAATTCAGCCTGCTGAATTACGAGCCGGCAGAATGGACACCAATCGATTCCCTCACCATCGGAAAATATATGGCTTTTGATTTAGGAGGCCATTGGTCAGGGCAGGCGTTCCGCTACTGGGCGCTTGATACGTTTCCAAAAGAGAAAGCATATGACTTATTTCCTTCCTATCCAAAGGATGCCCCTGAAATTCTGTCTGCTTATGAAGAAGTGAATATGAACATGGAGAAAAGCTTTGCAAGTGCCATCATTCCACCAGAATTTAACGGAAGCAACAATTGGGTTGTGAGCGGTGAAAAAAGTGAAAGCGGGAAACCTCTGCTTGCAGACGACCCCCACCTCTCACTTGCCACCCCATCAATCTGGTATCAAATGCATCTGCAAAGTGGCAGCATGAATGTCAGCGGCGTTATTTTTGCCGGCGTCCCTGGAATCATTCTTGGACACAATGATTATATTGCCTGGGGTGTAACGAATACGGGGCCAGATGTACAGGATTTATATATTGAAAAACGCAATCCTGATAATCCGCGGCAATTTTTATACAACGATAAATGGGAAGATGCAAAGGTGTTTAAAGAGCCTATCGCGGTGAAGGATGAAAAGATCATTGATTATGAAGTGATTGAAACAAGGCACGGCCCGATCATGTCCGAATTTGCATTTGATAAAAAGCAGGATACAGCTCTCGCTATGAAATGGACAGCTCTAATGCCTTCAACCGAATTCCAGGCAGTTCTCTCAATGAACAAAGCGAAAGACTGGGACGAATTCGAACAGGCTCTTGAAGATTTTCACGTTCCAACCCAAAATTTTGTTTTTGCCGGGGCGGATGGAACCATTGCCTATAAGGCAAACGGAAAAATCCCAATCCGGAAAAAAGGTGACGGTATGATTCCTGTACCTGGCTGGACTGATGAATATGAATGGGAAGGATTTATTCCTTATGATGAGCTTCCCCGCGCGGTCAACCCTGAGGAAGGATTTGTTGCTACCGCAAACAATAAGGTGATTGATGATTCGTACCCCTACCATATTAGTCATCATTGGGCGCAGCCTTATCGGTATATGAGAATTAAAGAAGTTTTAGAGACAGAGGATAAGCTCACTTTAAATGATATGAAAAAACTGCAGATGGATCAGCGAAATTTATACGCTGAGGAATTTTTGCCCGCCATTCTTAAAAGAATCAGCGCGGCTGATTTAAATGAGAGCGAAAAAGCTTCTGCCAAATTGCTTGCAAAATGGAACATGGAAGATGATAAAGAGATGGGAGCTCCGCTTCTCTTTCACTTGCTGATGAAAGAAATTCCCGTCACTCTTTTTGAAGACGCTGTTCCAAAAGAAATGGATGCCTTATTTGAAGGAAAACAGGGAATCGTTGATGAACTGCTCAGACGTGCTTTTAACGGGAATGAGTCTGAATGGATTTCAGATAAGGGTGGCCTTGATAAAGTTTTGCTCATTTCATTTGGGAATGTCGTCGCCTCTCTTCAAGAAGAATACGGCGATAACCCAGAGGATTGGAAATGGGGCGACTACCATCAGCTTTATTTTGGCCACCCTCTTTCTTCAGCCTCTCCTGTTTTAAAATGGCTGTTTAATAACGAGAAACCTCAGCCTGTCGGCGGCAGTCAGATTACAGTCGCCGCCGCAAACTATAATCCTGAAGGAATCGTCAATCACGGTGCTTCTTGGCGCTTTGTCATCGATGCGGCTGACATGACAAAAGGACACCATATTGTCGGACCTGGCCAATCCGGCCATGTGAAAAGCGATTGGTATCAAGATCAGATTGCTGATTGGATGAACGGAACCTATCATCTGACTGACCTAGATGCGGTGCAGAAGGAAGAAAGCTTAACTTTATTGCCGGAGAAATGAAAAGACTGGAATAAACAGACAGCATGCCATTGCATGCTGTCTGTTTTTTTGTCATAAACCAGGAATTAGTGGATGCAGCCACTATTTAAGAATTAAATAAAACAATATAAAAAGCCGCCCTGATTCCCCGGGCAGCCTAATTTTGCATCATGCGTGATGCAGCTTTTCTTCTTGTATATATCCCTTGCATGACTGCCTTTTCATAAGCTTATGCGGGATAATGATCCGTTTAATTGGATCGTTAGGATCTTCCACCAGCTGAATCACATGCTTGGCAGCTTCATAGCCTAATTGAAAAATATTAATATCCACAGTAGTAAGCGGCGGTCTTGAAACTTCTGACAGCATCACATTATTAAACGATACAACTGATACGTCATTAGGTACATTTATGCCCATATCATCAAGCATATTCAGAACTCCGAGCGCCATTAAGTCATCGGCTACGACAAGCGCAGTCGGCGGCTCATTCAATTTGAACAATTCCTGAACAGCTGCCTGCCCGCCTTCTTTTAGAAATTGAGCATGCACAATGTAGTCATCACGGTATTCAAGTCCTGCATTTCGAATCGCTTTCTCATACCCTAAAAGGCGTTCAACTGTCACCACAAGCTTAAGATTACCTCCAATAAAAGCAACGCGGTCATGTCCAAGCTCAATCAAATGTTCTGTTACTTCTTTTGCTGCCCGGTAATTATCGTTGTCTACGTGAGTAATTAACTCTACATCCTTAAATGGTTTTCCAACGATTACAAACGGGAAGTTTTTCATAAGCAGGTATTTTGTCAGTTTATCATCTACTTGTGAATACAAGAGAATGATCCCGTCCACCCGTTTTCCTTCAACCATCTGAACGACACCTTCCATAATTTCAGCATCGGTTTCTCCAGTGGACATATGCAGGGCATAATGTTTTTGGTGAGCTCCTTTACTGATGCCGCGGATCACTTCCGGAAAGAAGGGGTTTAAAAAGGCTTTGTCGGCAGAACCCGGAATCACGATTCCAATAGCCTGAGTCGATTGATTTGCAAGACTTCTGGCTATGAAATTCGGATGATATCCAAGCTCAGTCATGGCTTCTCTTACTCGCTCTTTTGTTTTCTCACTTATACGCGGGTTATTAGCAATCACTCTCGATACGGTTGATGGAGCTACATTTGCTAACCTTGCGACATCTTTTATTGTTGCCACAATCCCATCCCTCTCTTACTTTCATCATGTTTGGAGCAGTTTTTTCTCTCCAAATTGAAAAGTCTAATTTAACATACTCTTTTTTAAATAACCACTTTGTAAACGCATTCACTTTGAATCCTTTATAACCAAAGAGAAATCATCTCATTTCTCTTTGGTTCACTGAGCTTAGGATGTCTGCTTCTTTCTTCTGTTCATGTATAGGAATCCTGCAAATACTGCCGGAACTGCCACGAACACACTGATTAACGGCAAGTTGGGGCCAGTTTTTTCCCCAACCTCAAAGATCTCAGCTGTTTCACGGTCGAGAATAAATTCATACTCTCCGTTCTTTTCTTCTGTCATATCGCCTGTAAGCAGTCCGCGCAATTCTTTATTTTCTTCAAGCGCTTTTGCCGGGATAACGGCGTTTATTGATTCAGCGGAATTATTTAACGCAATAACAGTCATTTCATTCTTATATGTTCTTTTAAGGATGGTCATTCCTTTTTCATCATATAAAACGTCCATTTCTCCGCGTCTTAAAGAAGGAAATTCAGAGCGGATCTTTCCAAGCTTTGACACATACTTGATGAGATCTTCATTGGCACGGAAATTCATCATCCGGCGATTGTCCGGATCATTGCCGCCGTCCATCGCAATCTCTGTGCCATAGTACACGATTGGCATGCCAGGTGCTGAATACATGTATGCAAGAGCCATCTTCAGCCGGGTAACCGGATTTTGATTATTCGCAATGGCTTTCCGTGTAAAACGTTCATTATCATGATTATCTATAAAATTGCCTAAAACATAAGGATCTTTATAAAGAATTTGATTGCGTTTAAACACGTTGGCAAGCATTCCTGGCGATCCCCCTGCATTCGAAAACACTTTAGATGCATCATTATAAAAAGGATAATCAACGACCGAATCAAGGCCTGCTTCCGTATAACCCGATACGTAGCGAGGATCTTTATCCCAAACTTCGCCCATCAAGAAGAAATCTTTTTTCACTGATTTTACTTCTTTTGAAAATTCCTCCCAAAAGGCTTTAGGAACGTGGCGAACAGTGTCCAGTCTATAACCGTCGATGTCTGTTTCCGTAATCCACCATTTGGCAGCATCCATTAAATAGGCTTTCGTTTCAGGATTTTCAGTGTTTAAATCCGGCAAGCCAAACAGCCAGCCATTTTCTACTTCCTCTTGATTTTGCCAGTTGGCAATATCCTTCTTTTCATGAAACCAGTCTTTCTTTTCAGGATCATTCAGCCATGGATGCTTATAGCCCGTATGATTGACAACAAAATCAAGCATGACCTTCATATCCCGTTTGTGCGCTTCTTTTACAAGCGTTTTAAAGTCCTCGAGTGATCCAAAGTTTTCATCCACGTTTTTAAAATCACGAATCCAATACCCGTGATAGCCGCCTTCTTCATTATCAAAGACCGGAGTCAGCCAAATAGAAGTAAACCCCATTTCCTGAATGTAATCCAGTTTATCGATAATCCCTTGAAGATCTCCGCCGTGATATGCCTTCGGATCTTTGGGATCTGCTTCAAAATCGTTGCTTGTATCGCCATTATTGAAGCGGTCAATCATAATAAAATACATGCTTTCATCTTGCCACGATCGTTCTTCCTTCTCTTGTGCCCGAACAGTGTTTACTGAAAAACCTGAGAGAAGGAAAAAAGGGATGATCAGTACTTGTAGTATACGTTTAAACATCCCTCTGCCCCCCTTAGTGCGTAATAGCTGTCCCGTCTCCATATAAGCGGATTCGAGACAGCTTTACGTATAAGACTATTAAACTATGTCTGTTAATTCAAGATGAAATCGATTTCCGACTCTTATCCTTTATTCGCTCCAGCCGTTAATCCTTCAACAATATATTTTTGGAAAAGCAAGAATAGAATGGTGATTGGAACTGCTACTAGAACCGCTCCGGCTGCGAACGTTGTAAATTGAGTGCTCGTTCTGCCCGTTACGAATTCAAATAGACCAACTGCAAGTGTTTTGTTATCGTTTGAACGAAGGATCAGACGGGCGAAGATAAAGTCCATCCAAGGTCCGATAAAGTTATTTACAGCAATAAATACTAAGATAGGCTTTGACAATGGCATCATGATTTTAAAGAAAATCGTAGTATGACTGGCACCGTCCATTTTTGCTGCTTCTTCTAAGCTTCTTGGAAGACCATCAAAGTATCCTTTAACAAGCCATGCTCCAAACGGAATCGATCCGCCAGCATACACTAAGATAAGACCCCAGTGATTGTCCAATAATCCGATTTGAAGAAGTAAAATGTAGATTGCAATCATTCCCATGAAGCTTGGGAACATTTGCAGGACAAGCATCGCCATTAACCCCTGTTTGCGGCCCGGAAAACGGAAGCGTGAAAACGCATATGCTGCTGTTACAACAAGGAATGTTGAAATTACCATGTTGAAGAATGCAATTTTAAACGTGTTTTTGTACCATGTTAAATATTTTGTTTCCTCAAATAGATAACGGTAGTGATCAAGACTTAAAGCTTCTGGAATAAGCTTTGTTGCAAACAGTGAATCCCCTGGATTTAATGACCCGATCAGGATGAAATAGACAGGATACAATACAAGAATCGCTGTTATGATCAATATGGCGTATATAAAGCCAACGACGAGTTTATCAGTTAATTTTTTATTCATCATGACATCATATCCTCTTCCTTGAATGCTTTTGTTTTTCTGAAGTTCCAGATAGAAAGAGTTGCTACTACGATAAAGATTAAGATCGATACGACAGAAGCTGTAGCAAATTGACTTTGTTCAAGCGTCATTTTATAAATCCAGCTGATCAGGATATCCGTTGATCCGGCATAGCTGTAATTCACGTTAACAGGATTCCCTTGAGTTAATAGATAGATAATGTTGAAGTTATTGAAGTTCCCTGCAAAGCTCATGATAAGGAGAGGAGCGGTTGAGAACATAACGATCGGCATAGTAATCTTCCAGAACTTGCTCCAAGGCGTTGCTCCGTCAACATCTGCCGCTTCAAACATTTCTTTATCAATTGTCGTCATAACACCGCTCATCAGAACCATCCAGAACGGGAATCCAAACCACATATTTACTGTTACAAGCGTAACTTTTGCCCACATTGGATCTGACAGCCAAGGAATAGCTTCAAGACCAAGTGCTTTAATATATTGATTCAGCGGCCCAAATTCACCGTTGAAAATATTTCTGAAAATCAAGATGCTGACAAATTGCGGAATCGCCCATGGCAGAATGTAAATACTGCGCCATAAACGCTTTAGCTTAATGCCTTTATGATTGATCAGAACAGCAAAGATCAATCCAAGGAAGAACGTAGTCGCTGTTGATAAAATTGCCCATAAGACCGTCCAGCCAAAAACTCCGTAGAACGTTGTGCTCCATGTTTTTAATTGGAAAAGGTTTAAGAACGTATCAAATCCTACCCAATCCACCAAAGCCTTTGGGGGCAGATGATTTGGACCTGAATAGTTTGTAAATGCAATCATAACTCCAAATAACAGAGGAAGAATCGTTAAAAACATTGTAAACAGAATAGATGGTGTTAAAAGGATGTAAGGGAACCCATTTTCCCATACATTTATCAGGGTTTGTTTTGCTGTATTAGGCTTGATGCCGCGCTCGCGCATTTTGCCTACTTTATATGCATCACGAACGTTTAAGTAGTAAACCCAGATGAAAAGCAGGAAGGAGATTAAGAAAATGATTCCTTCGATCATTAAGAATATGGAGTGATCGCCTTGCACGACTGTAAATCCATTTCTTGTCTGCGGGGTGTCGCCCAGTGATGTTAAGCCCCACATTGCATATCTGAACGGCAAAGACCAGAATACCAAAAGGTAAACTTCTAAAAGAATAAATAAAATTCCTTTGAGATATTGACGGTGGTAGATCTGTCCAAGCCCCATTAGTAAAAACGATAGTAATGCACCTATTCTAGCTGGTCCGCGCATTATGCCAGGCCTCCTCACGTTGATTGAAAGTTGTGAAATTTTTCTTGCTTAATACCCCATTGTCCCTTTGCTGTCCCCATTTACGGGCAGTTAGCCTGCACCTCTGTCCCATGCATTCTATCCGCATAGAGGTAGAGGCTGCTGCCTGCCAATAAAGGATAAAAGTTGAGCCAATACCAAAGGTATCGGCTCAGACTGACTATTACTTCGTTTGTGAAGAGATAGCATCCTCAATTTGCTGAAGTGCTGCGTCAAGTGCCTTTTTAGGTTCAGTTCCGTCGTTCCACATTGTTGTATAAGCAGTTTCCATTGGTCCCCATACAGATTGCATTTCAGGGATGTTTGGCATTGGAAGTGCTGATTCAGCCTGCTCAAGGAATGCAGAAGCAACTTCGTCATTTTGGATAGCATCGCTTTCAATCAATTCAGTTTGAGGAGGAAGCTGTCCAGTCATTTCAAAGCGTTTTTCAAGCATTTCTGTGCTTGTAGCGAATTGTGCTAAAAGAGTAGCAGCTTTAGGATACTTAGAGTAAGAGTTTACATAGTAAGCTTTGATTCCAGAGAAACTTTTTGGAGTTTCGCCGTTATCTAATTTAGGAAGCGGAGCAATACCGAAGTTGATGCCTGCTTCTTCATGGTTTTTGATATCCCATGGACCAGAGATGCGGTACATTAATTTGTTATCGTTAAAGAAAGAACTGATTAAGTCACCAGTAATATCTTCTTTTTTCAATGGAAGAAGTTCTTTGTTCATGCGCTGCATGAATTCACCTGATTTAACAGCGCCTTCGTTGTTGATTCCAAGATCAGTAGCATCTGTGTTGTCGTTTCCGAAAATGTATCCGCCGTATCCAGCGAAGAATGCATGTGCAAAGTAGAAGTTTGCAGGCTCCATCATAAAGCCGTATTTGCCGTCTCCAGCAAATTCTTTAGACTGCTCAAAAATTTCGTCAAACGTTTCTGCAGGCTTGTCCACTAAATCTTTGTTGTAATAAAGTGCGTATGTTTCAATTGCCATAGGAAATCCGTAAAGAGTAGATTCGCCGCCTTCTTCAGTGTAAGAAGTACCGCTGATAGCAGCTGGCAGGAATTTTTCTTTATACTCGTCAGCTAAAACGTTTTCATAAATAAGACCAGCTTTTACCATGTTTCCTACGTGGTCATGAGGTGCGTGGAATACGTCTGCGCCAAGTCCAGCAGGACCGTCAACTTCAAGTTTGCCGGCAGCGTCAGTGTGGTTTACTTCTTGAACCTCAACCGGAATGTCGTATTTCTTTGTGAATTCTTCTGCTACCATAGTTGCCCACTCAGCTTCTGAGTCTGCATTATCCCAAAGAACCAGCTTTGCGCCTTCTTCAGGAGTTAAATCTACTGCTTCTTCTGTCTTTTTACCGCCCTCTTTGTCGCCGCCTTCTGTTTTTGCCGGCTCTGAGCTGCTAGGCTTGCTGCACGCAACCATAACAAACATCAGTAATGCAATGAGAGATAAAGATAAAATCTTTCTCATAATTTCCCCACCTTTTATTTTGTTGTAATCTATTTCATTGTACTTAGTGCCCGTGGCAATCCGCACAACTGAAACCAAAGTCTCATAGTTTAAAAGTGAAAACGCTTCCTATCATTCTCAAAAAAAAGGGTGAGTGATTTGTGAGAACAATTGTGCAAACGTTTTCCCTATTAACTAATTTTTATTTTAAGTTTGCCAGAATTAAAAGTCAATATATTTTTATAATTTAATGCAAACGTTTTCCTGATGTTTTATAATGAGTTCATATTCTATAATTTGGCGATTCACGGTGATCAATAGAATAGGATGATAGTCACACCTTTTAAATCAGCTTATTCCTGCCATTTCACCGCTGTACCACAATTCAACTAATGAAAGAGAGTGAACAACTTGTTAAAAGAAGCAATCTATCACCGCCCCAAAAATCAATTTGCCTATGCTTATGATGAAAAAACCATGCACCTCAGGCTTCGCACAAAAAAGAATGATGCTGACGCTGTCAGTCTGATTCATGGCGATCCATATGAATGGAGCGAAAAAGGCTGGCAATTCAAACTTGAACCGATGCATAAAAGCGGTTCGGACGAGCTGTTTGATTACTGGTTTGCAGCTGTTGAACCAGAATACCGCCGGATGCGTTACGGATTTGAGCTGTCTTCCGGAGACGAAAAGCTTATATATACGGAAAAAGGGTTTATGAATGAAATCACAACTGATGACACTGCCCCTTATTTTGCCTTTCCTTTTTTGAACAAGGCCGATGTTTTTAAAGCACCTGAATGGGTCAAGGATACAGTCTGGTATCAAATTTTCCCTGAACGATTTGCAAACGGTGATTCTTCCATTAATCCAGAAGGCACATTGGACTGGGGCAGCACGGAGCCGACGAGCGGCAATTTCTTTGGCGGGGATTTTGAAGGCGTAATCAAAAATATCGATTATCTGAAAGAATTAGGGATAAGCGGTCTTTATTTCACACCCGTTTTTAAAGCGTATTCCAATCACAAATATGACACGATCGATTACATGGAGCTCGATCCTCAATTTGGCGATAAAGAGACGTTTAGACGACTTGTGCAAACGTGTCATGAAAACGGAATTAAAATCATGCTTGATGCGGTATTCAATCACAGCGGCTATTACTTCCCCCAATTTCAGGATGTACTCGAACATGGAATGGATTCCAAGTATAAAGACTGGTTCCATATTCATCAGTTTCCGCTTAAAAATGAAGATGATACATTAAACTATGATGCATTCGCTTTCGTCGAGAGCATGCCGAAACTGAATACGGAGCATCCTGAAGTAAAGGAGTACTTGCTTGAAGTAGGGCGTTACTGGGTTCGCGAGTTTGACATTGACGGATGGAGACTGGATGTTGCAAATGAAGTAGATCATCAATTCTGGCGTGAATTCAGACTGGCTGTCCGGGCAGAAAAAGAAGATGTTTATATATTAGGTGAAATCTGGCATGATTCGATGCCATGGCTTTTGGGAGATCAGTTTGATGCCGTTATGAACTATCCGTTTACAACAGGGACAATGAATTTTATTGCTGGTGATAAAGTACGGGCTCAGGAATTCGTGAATATTATGGAAAGCGTCCTCCACTCTTATCCGAAAAACGTCAATGAAGTGGCTTTCAATTTACTCGGAAGCCATGATACACCGCGCATTTTAAATACAGCGAATCACTCCAAGGCAAAACTTAAGCTGCTGTTTGCCTACCAGTTAAGCTTTATCGGTACGCCCTGCATTTATTATGGAGATGAAATCGGCATGGACGGGGAACAGGATCCAGGCTGCCGCAAATGCATGATCTGGGAGGAGGACAAGCAGGACCGCGAGCTTTTCAATTATGTGAAAAAGCTGATTGGCCTCCGCAAGCAATATCCTGTATTCGGCAATGGAGGAGATATTACATTTGTCGAAGCAAACGATGAAACCAATCATGTTATTTTTACAAAACAGAACGAAGCACAAAAAATGATTGCAGTCCTTAATAATTCAGAAACCGAGTTAACTGCAGCTCTTCCTTTTGATTTAGAAGATAAAAAATTAATCGACTTACTGACAGGCAAAGAATATGCTGCACATGCAAAAAAACTTACAGTTGACGTCCCGCCTTACGAAATGGCATTTTACTTAATAGAAAATTAATGCATCACCAGGTAAAAATCATCATGATTTTTGCCTTTTTTTCTTTTCCTATTGAAATACTAGACTTTATTAAGAATATTTTACTATATTAATATATTTGATTTCCAGCGATTCTTTTGCTATGATTTTATCAATTATCACCTTGATGAATGAATGCTATTCACTATCCATTAAGTTTTATTTTTTCAATATCTTTTGAAAGCGTTCACATTCATCTGCAGCTTTAACAATAGGAGGATTAAAAAAATGAATAAAAACAACCAAGAACTGCAGCGGGGACTTGAACCAAGACATATTTCCCTTATGTCTCTGGGAGCTGCTATCGGAGTAGGGCTGTTTTACGGTTCTGCAAAGGCGATTCAAATGGCAGGTCCGGGAATTCTGCTTGCGTATGCGTTTAGCGGAATGATTATGTTCTTTATTATGAGAGCACTTGGCGAAATGGCCGTTCATAATCCTGTGGCTGGTTCATTCAGCAGATATGCCCGGAACTATTTAGGGCCGCTCGCTGGCTATATAACAGGGTGGAACTACTGGTTCTTATGGGTGATTACATGCATGGCTGAAATAACTGCAGTAGGAATCTATATGGAATTCTGGTATCCAGATGTTGAAAGATGGATCTGGGCGCTGGCTGCACTTGTCATAATGACAACGGTCAATTTTCTGGCTGTAAAGTTTTTCGGAGAATTAGAATTTTGGTTTGCCATGATTAAAATTGTTGCTATTGTTTTCATGATTGTTGTTGGATTCGGAATGATTCTGTTCGGATTCGGGAACGGCGGTGCAGCGACAGGCATCAGCAACTTATGGGAAAATGGAGGATTCTTCCCTAACGGCTTTTCAGGTGTCCTGATGTCCCTCCAAATGGTTATGTTTGCTTATCTCGGCATTGAGCTTATTGGAGTTACAGCAGGGGAAGTAAAGAATCCGGAAAAAACGTTAACAAAAGCAATCGATACTGTTTTTTGGAGAATTCTTATTTTCTACGTAGGCGCACTGTTTGTTATTATGTCCATTTATCCTTGGGATCAAATTGGAACACAAGGAAGTCCATTCGTTTTAACCTTTGAAAAAATCGGAATACCAGCAGCAGCAGGCATTATTAACTTCGTTGTTTTAACTGCTGCATTATCATCATGTAATGGCGGAATTTTCAGTACAGGACGGATGCTGTTTAACCTTGCTCAACAGGGTGAGGCGCCAAAATCTTTTGAAAAACTTACAAAAGGCGGCGTTCCTGGTTTTGCCATCATGGCAACAGGAGGAGCTTTACTGATTGGTGTTATATTAAACTATTTAGTTCCTGAGAAAGTCTTTATGTATGTAACAAGCATCTCGACATTTGGCGCGATATGGACTTGGTCAATGATTCTGCTTTCTCAGCTGAAGTTCCGTAAATCACTGAAACCTGGAGAAGCGAAGAAGTTAAAATACAAACTTCCGCTATTTCCTTTCACATCATATCTTTCACTTGCATTTCTTGTGCTGGTGGTTGGGCTTATGGCATTTTTCCCGGATACGAGAATTGCACTTATTGTTGGACCTGCATGGATTCTGCTTCTAGTCGGAATTTATTTCGGCAAGGGGTTTCATAAAAAGAATGATAAGAATTATGCTAATCAAAAAATCAGTTAACGATTAAGAAAGAAGGCAGGCTGTTAATCAGCCTGCCTTCTTTTTTAATCAATTATTCTTCAGGACGCGGTCCTGCATCAATGCCCCTGCTCTCGACTGTCATAATCGGCCTGCAGGTGATGTCGCCATTCACGCGGATTTGGCACGATAACCGCAAATGGTCCTCCACACCTTTTTCAGCAAAAGCATTTTTCTCTGCATTTGTAACATCTTCAAAATCACCTTCGAGGATTTCGACCCGGCAGGATGTGCATTTTGCTTTTCCCCCGCAGCGGTGCAGAATATCAATTCCGTTATCCTCAAGTGCAAGTACCAGTTTTCTTCCCATTTCGGCCTCAAACGACCCTTTTCCCGGAACGTGTATTTTCGGCATTTCAATCTCCTCCATTACAATTTAGTATCAGCCTGACCTATTACCGGCCATTCTAATCCAATCTTTATTTCTTTCTTGATACTATCTTTCGATACTCAAGCGGCGAAACCCCTTCCAAACGTTTAAAAATTTTTGTAAAGTAAGCAGCATCAAAAATTCCGACTTCTTTTGCGATTGAGGAAATTTTGTGGTCAGCCGTTCTGAGCAGCCGCTTAGCCTGCTCCATCCGGTATTGATTTAAGTACTGAACAGGTGTCACTCCCATCGTTTTCTGCATGCACCGGGTAATGTAATCGGGGTGAAAGTGCAGTTCTCTCGCGAAGTCCTCCATTTTAATTTCTTCTTTGTAATGCTTTCTTAAAAATCTGAGTGTTTCCTCCACTACTTTTTCGGCAGCGCTTGGAATTTGCAGCGACTCTTTTTGCAGATGAAGAATCAATTCTTCAAAGTAAATCTGCTGTCTTAACGGATAATCTGGAGTCTGGTGATTCATGAGGACCAGATTATCAAAGATCTTTTCGACAAAATCTTTATGTATGCATTCCCCAAAAGCAGGAATTTTAAAATGGAATCTGGACGGCTCTACGAAATCTCCATCAACAGTCTGCACCTCCGACCAGTTTTCATTTCCTTGATCATGAAGGGAAAAAGCTCCTGCCATTTTAAAATGAGTCCAGAAAACTCTTGTATCTTTCCCGCAGCTTTTATGGCCATAATGCTCAAGACCAGGGATTAATATCAGATATTGTCCCTCTCTAATCGTAAATGATCGTTCATGCTCAGTCATATAAAGCACTCCTGACTGAACATAGATAAGGTCAAACACAGTGAAA
The DNA here is from genome assembly GCF_004358755.1 of Peribacillus frigoritolerans. Lineage (GTDB taxonomy): Bacteria > Bacillota > Bacilli > Bacillales > Bacillaceae > Bacillus_P. The sequence goes on from NZ_SMZY01000002.1 coordinate 903,004, forward strand.
ACACGTTTAAAATGTTTGGTTCCTTTTTTAAAAATGGCATCCCCTCCTTTAATAAAAACAGGAAATGGAGGAATATCAAAACCGATGTACGTCATACTGTCCTCCTTTTTTCAGGTCGTATATTTACAAAAATGATCGTAATCATCTCTTTTTATTATATAAGATCCTCTGTAAACTAGTAATGATTTTATATGTGTTTTACAGAAGGGAATGTCCGGTTTGACTCAAAAATTAAAAGATCGAAAATTGACATTATTTGCTCTTACATGGCCGATTTTCATAGAATTATTTTTACATATGCTGATGGGAAATGCCGATACCCTTATGCTAAGCCAATACTCCGATGAATCTGTAGCCGCAGTAGGCGTTGCCAATCAGATATTGAATGTGCTTATTGTGATGTTCGGCTTTATTGCAACCGGCACAATTGTGCTGATCACACAAAATATCGGGGCAGGCAACCGCAAGAGCGCGCTTGAGATTTCTCAAGTCTCCATAGCAGCCAATCTGATCCTCGGGATTGTCATCGGCCTGATTGTCATTGTGTTCAGCGAAGCCATGCTGAATATGATGAACCTTCCGGCCTCACTCCTTCCGGAAGCGGATTTATACCTTCGTTTAGTAGGAGGCTTATGCTTTATCCAGGCTTTGATCATGACAATCGGAGCGATTTTAAAAAGCTACGGCTTCACAAAAGATACGATGTACATTACGATCGGAATGAATATACTGAATGTCATCGGCAACTACATTTTTATCTTTGGTCCATTCGGATTGCCGGTACTGGGCGTCGAAGGTGTTGCCATCTCGACTGTCGCATCCAGGTTCATCGGATTGATTGCCATTTCATATTTGCTCATAAAAAGGATTTCTTTTGAAACAAAATTGCAGGATGTATTTAAACTGCCGGCTGCACATCTTAAAAACCTGCTGAAAATCGGTGTTCCTTCAGCTGGCGAACATTTATCATACAATGGATCTCAAATCGTCATCACAGTCTTCATTACAATGCTTGGCGCCGAAGCACTGACAACAAAAGTGTACGCTCAGAACCTGATGATGTTCATCTTCCTCTTCAGTTTAGCCATCAGCCAGGGAAATCAAATCCTTGTTGGACAAATGGCAGGTGCCAGAGAATACAGCAAAGCATATGAACGATGCATGAAATCTTTGTACTGGGGAATTGGAATGTCTGCTGTTATCGCAATCTTATTCAGCATTTTCACAGATAGCTTGTTTGGCATTTTTACAGAAAATCAGGAAATTCTGCAAATTGGTGCATCCCTGATGCTGCTGACGATTATTCTTGAACCAGGCAGAGCGTTTAACCTGATTATTATCAGCGCTCTGAGAGCAGCAGGCGATGTTAAGTTTCCAGTTTATATGGGTATTTTATCCATGTGGGGCGTCAGCGTCCCGCTCGCTTATCTATTAGGCATTCATTTTGAACTTGGTCTTGCAGGAATTTGGATGGCTTTTATCGCAGATGAGTGGCTAAGGGGAGTCTTGATGCTGATTCGCTGGAAGTCAAAAGTGTGGGTGAACAAAGGATTTATTTTACAATCAAATGCTGTTTCCTAAACCTGGCTTATACAGTCAGGTTTTTTATGTAAGATACATTAACACAAAAAGAAAGCGCTTCATTTATTTGTAGTCTGTTAGTCCTAAATTTTTTTATTTTAAATTTTCGGAAAAATACTTGATTTCTGCATATTCATGCCATATGATAATAAACATAACAACAAGTGTTATATTACCTAACATCATTTCAGATCTTCTCTCTGTCTTTGGTCTTATTTACTTCTTACTTGCCAACTAAAAAGAAGGAGCGTGTTTTTATGGATGCTGTAGTGTTAATGGACAATTTGTGGGTCATTATTGCAGGTATACTGGTATTGCTTATGCAAGGAGGCTTTATATTACTTGAAGCCGGCTCTACCCGAATGAAAAATGCCGGCCATATCGCCGGCAAGACAATCTTTACAATCGGAATTGCTTCTCTTGTTTTCTGGGCTGTCGGCTATGGGTTTATTTATGGAGATGGAAATAAATTTATCGGCTTATCAAGTTTCTTTTATGGTGACGCATCCCCTGCTGATGGCGGATTAACAACATCCGTTGATTTCTTTTTCCAGCTGGCATTTGCAGCCATTGCATTGACTATTGCCTTTGGGGGCTTTGCAGAACGTGCTAAATTATCTGCTTACGTGATTTTCGCTGTTTTATTCTCAGCTCTTGTTTATCCTGTCGTCGCACACTGGATCTGGGGTGCCGGCTGGCTGAAGGATTTAGGCAAGCAGGACTTTGCAGGCTCGACTGTTGTTCATTTAACTGGTGCTATGGCAGCACTTGCAGCAACAATTGTCTTAAAACCAAGGCTTGGAAAATACGGGAAAGACGGAACTATGAATCAATTGTCTGGCCACAACCAAGTATACACAGCTTTAGGTGTTTTGATTCTATGGGTTGGATGGTTTGGTTTTAATGCTGGAAGCACATTCGGAGTGTCTGACGGATTCTTTGGCTATGTAGCATTAAACACTCAGCTTGCCGCTGCTGCAGGTGCAGTCGCTGCAATGATTGTGGTTCGCATGATGACAGGAAAAGCAGATGTTCCAACAACTTTGAATGGTGCACTTGCTGGTCTTGTAGCCATAACAGCGTCATGTGCGTTTGTTGCTCCCTGGGCAGCGGTTGTTATTGGATTAGTCGGAGGAATCATTGTCTACTTCAGCATGAAGCTATTTGATAAAGCCAAAATTGATGATCCGATTTTCGCCTTGTCTGTTCATGGTGCTGCAGGAGTCTGGGGAACTTTATCAACCGGATTCTTTGCAACTCCTGAGCTTGCAGAACGAAACGGCGGTTTAGCAGGATTATTCTACGGCGGAGGCTTCACTCAGCTTGGGGTTCAAGCGATTGGCATCCTATCATGCGCTGCTTATGCGTTTGTCATTTCCTACATTATCTTGAAAGTGATGAAGCAAGTAATGGGCACAATCCGTGTAACGGAAGAAGAAGAAATGATCGGGCTGGATATGAGTGAGCACGGAAGCTACGGCTATCCGGAATCATTCGCTGAAGCACAAGAAAGCAGTTCATATAAGAAAAGCGCAAGCGCCCGTTAAGCGCAGGCAGACAGATAAGGAACCGCCAATAAAGGCTCTTTTTGCCAATACTTTCGGATCCGTTTGGCCAAGGAGGTGAGCGATGAGCTAGACATCGAAGCGCAAAACTTCCTATATTAAAAATCCACAGCCTAAAAAGTAAATCAGAACGGTCCGTTTTGAGAAAACAGACTGAAAGGAAGCAGGCAATAGAGTCCGGTTGTGACTTTATTGCCTGTTTCTTATTGTTTAAATGAAAGGCACAGCGCATGTATTCTTGTGAATCACACCCCTGTCTCCTATAATCAAGGTAGAGAGAGGTGCGAAAAAATGAAACTCGATCAATCCATCTATTATTTTTTTCTTTTTTGGTATGCATGCGGGGTTATTTTGCTTAGCTTTGATATTCTTCCTCCTGCCCTTGAATGGGCAAATGTCGTCTTTTTGATTGCAGCGGGGATCATCGGCGGCATTTATTTTATCCGCTCCTACGGCCGGACGAAAGGACTTGCCATATCAGCACTAATCGTGTTTTTTTCCATTTTTGCTGAACATCTTGGGGTAGAGTACGGAATTTTGTTCGGAGATTATTATTATACTCAGGATTTTGGTCCGAAGCTGATTGGCGTACCAATTGCAATCGGATTTGCATGGCTGATGGTTATTGCTTCTTCGCATGCCCTGGCAAAAGTCATTGCTTACAATCAAAATGTCATCCTATACGTGCTGACGGGATCATTTCTTGCAGTCCTGATGGATTTAATCATTGATCCAGTAGCTTATGAGGTAAAAGAATATTGGGTCTGGCAGGCTGAAAGCTTCTATTACAATATTCCCTTTTCAAATTTTGCAGGCTGGTTTATCGTGGCATTCATTCTTCACTTTGCCATCTACCTTATCGTACATAAAGAAATTACAACCTATAATCTTTGGCACAGCAGAATGATTCTTGTTTTCGGATTGATTCAGGCTATGTTTATCTTACTTGCGCTGATTAATCAGCTTTGGCTTGCCGTCATTATGACAGCTTCGCTTACAGCCATTGCTTTGGCAGGCTATTATCTTTCACTAAAGAGGTTTAGACATGATCGGAGCCGCTAAAAATCCATATTTTGAAAAACTCTTTTTCATCTATAATCGCATGCTGTTTAAACGTCATTTTAACGGGATCTATACGGACAGCTGTGCAAACATTCCCGATCAGGCCGTGATTTGCATGAATCACAGCACATGGTGGGACGGATTGCTGCTTTTTCATTGCAATCAGGCTAAGCTAAAACACGACATTTATATTATGATGCATGAAAAGGGGCTCATCCAGTTCCCATTCTTTAAAAAGTTAGGTGCTTTCTCCGTTAACCGCGATAAACCTAAAGACATTGTGCTTTCTCTTCAATATGCAAATACGAAGCTCGGTGAAAACAAGTCCGTCTGCCTGTTTCCTCAGGGCGATGAAAAGCACATTGAGAAAAGGCCGCTCGGATTCTTGCCAGGCGCCATTTCCCTGCTTGAGAAAAATAAAGAGATCCCCATCTTGCCTGTGCTGTTTTTCTACTCATTTGGCAATCAAAAAAAACAGGATATTTTCGTCCGGATCTTGCCTCCCCTGTTTTATGATCAGCTTGATGGAAACACTCGCAAGGAAAAAAACGAACATTTCGAATGTTTCTTTACAAAAGAACTGGATGTTTTAAAACAGCAGGTCATGAATCAAGATACAAAGAACTTCGTTAATATATTATAGCTTTCAGTGTCAGAAAGGACGTTACGTATGAAAAAAGCGGTCATTATAGGAGCGGGCTTAGGCGGATTATCCGCTGCAATCACACTTGCAAGCCGAGGATTCAAGGTGGACGTATTCGAGAAAAACAGTCACGCCGGCGGAAAATTGATGCCGGTAGATCTTGGAGACTATCATTTTGATTTCGGCCCAAATACGATTACAATGCCGCAAGTGTTTGAGCGTGTTTTTTCAATTGCCGGCGAAAAGATGCAGGACTATATCGAAATGATAAAGCTTGATGTTCATACAAGGAATGCGTTCGAAAACGGCGCCGTGTTTGATTTTACAAGCCGGGCGGCAGCCATGAAAAAACAGCTTGAGACAGCAGATCCATTTGCTGCAGAGCATTATGATTCGTTTTTAGAAGAGATTACAAGACTCTACAAATTGTCAGAAACCCATTTTTTTCCTAAGATGTTCGAATCCTTTACAGACTATTTGTCTCCTTCTCTCGGAACTGCTCTTCTCAAGGTAAGACCGCTTGAATCCATGCACCATTTTTTCAGCCGCTATTTTAAGAATCCTGATATTATAAAAGCATTTGACCGTTATGCGACTTACATTGGCTCCTCACCCTATATTTCACCTGCCACATTCGCTATGATTGCCTATTTGGAACTTTTACAGGGAGTCTTTTATGTCAAAGGCGGCAATGTAAAAATGGCTGAAGCTTATTTGACAATAGCTGAGAAACTTGGGGTTCAGTTTCATTTTAACAGTGAAGTTATGAAAATAGATGTTGAAAACAAGCGCGCGAGCTGCGCAATGCTTTCAGACGGACAGCGAATTACGGCAGATGAATTTGTTATGAATGCTGACTTGCTTGAAGCTTATCCAAATCTCGTCCGCGAACAGGATCGGCCAAATTTCACCACAGGTAAACGCGACCGTTACCAGCCGTCCATCTCAGCATTCGTCATACTGGCAGGATTAACGATTCGCAATCCGCAATTGCTTCACCATAATGTCTTTTTTTCAGAAGACTATGAAACAGAGTTCCGTGAATTGTTTTCAGATCATCAATATAGCGAAACTCCTACCATCTATATCAGTAATTCTTCCTATAGTGACCGAACTGTTTCCCCGCATGGAGACAACCTGTTTATCCTTGTCAATGCTCCTGCGCTGACTAAAGAAGGCACGCTTGTTATTCACGAAGAAGAGTACAAAGAACGAATTTATGATCTATTGGAAAAAAAAGGCGTGCAAATTCGCGGACATCTTGCATGTGAGCGCATCATTACTCCGCTTGAGATATCAAAAACGTTTGGGGCCTACCGCGGGGCATTGTATGGTATATCTGCCAACAGGAAAATAGATGCTTTTCTTCGCCCCAGCAACTTTGCAAAGGATATTAAAAATCTCTCCTTCGTAGGCGGAAGCACGCATCCAGGAGGCGGATCGCCTATGGTGACGTTAAGCGGAATCAATGTTGGTGAGGCTTTAGCAAAAAGATATTGAACGGCTTTATGAAAGAGGCGCTGTCCAAAAAGTCATTTTTTACTGACTTATTGGACAGCCCCTCCTTTTGGACCTTGCCCCATCAAAAGTGGCAGCACTACAGAGAGCTCTTTTCTCTCTATTGCTTCTGTTCCATCCATTCAGGCTTTTCGAATCCTTCAAAATCTTTATCAATTGCTTTTTCAAATCCCGCAGATTGAACAACTTCCTTAATATCTTCAGCAATCTCTGAATCTGCATCTTTCGTATTCATTACGACACGGTTGCGGTGCACATCATTCATAGCCTCCAGCTGAACTGCGTCTGCAAGATTCATTTTCGCAGCTAAAGCAAAATTTCCCGGTACTGCGGACAAATCTGTATCCTCCACTGCTCTCGGCAATTGGGCAGCTTCTACAGGAACGAATGTTAATTTTTTCGGATTTTTGGTCACATCTTTTTCAGATACCTGGATTGGGCTCACGTCTTCATTCAGCTCGACTAATCCGCCATCTTTCAAGATCTGAAGAGCACGCGCAGCATTCGTCGGATCATTTGGAATGGCAACAGTTGCGCCCTCCTTCACTTCACCGAGTGATTTGACTTTATTAGAATAAATCCCCATTGGAGCAGTAGGCACTGTAATCACTTCAGATAAATCCAATTTGCTTTGTTTTGCGAAAGTTTCCATATAGATTTTATGCTGAAACAAATTGGCATCAAGCTCATCATTGCCCAGCGCCTGATTTGGCTGGATGTAATCATTGAATTGAACAACCTCAACGTCGTAGCCTTTTTGTTCAAGCCCCGGTTTGATAGCCAGTTCAACCATGTCTGTGTAAGGTCCTGCTGAAGCTCCTATTTTAATGCTTTTCTTTTCTCCTTCTGCTCCTTCTGCACCGCAAGCAGATAAGACTCCCATAACTAGTACAATAAGTGCTAAAACGAATTTTTTCATTCTTTCTCCTCCTATTTTCCCACACAAAAAAATTCCCCTTTCATTCAGAAAGAGGAATCGTATGTATGACGACTTATCTTCCAGAATGAACAATCATTCTGCAGGATTTAGCACCGTTCCATTTAAGGAGGTTGCCGGACTTCGCAGGGCCTGTTCCCTCAGTCTCTCTTGATAAGCAAGCTATTAAATTTGAATAATGTAATCTTAAACTGTATATTCCAATCTGTCAATCACTATTTTAGAATAATCAAAATAGTGAGATTAAAAACCGCCAAAACCACCGTCCCGATGAAGACGGTGGTTCAGCTATCAGGTCAGCTGCTTTTGCTGCACTTTACCCTTTGACCCTGACCGAGTTTGTGCTGTTAAACTGCTTTTACTGCACTTTACCCTTAATACCTGACCGAGTTTGTACTGCTAAACTGCTTTTACTGCACTTTCCCCTTAATACCTGACCGAGTTTGTACTGCTAAACTGCTTTTACTGCACTTTCCCCTTAATACCAGACCAAGTTTGTGCTGCTAAACTGCTTTTACTGCACTTTTCGCTTAATACCAGACCAAGTTTGTGCTGCTAAACTGCTTTTACTGCACTTTACCCTTAATACCCCACCAAGTTTGTGCTGCTGACTGCGTATACAGCACCAGCCTCATAGGTTCTGGCTGCCGCAGTGCCAATTCAGAATCAGATCTGCGATAGTATGGCATGTTTTTCTTCATTCGACACAAAATTCCGCTCTCCGAAAACATCGTAGTCATTCAGACGGATTTTGTTAAGTATGGCTCTGTAAAAGTGTCCGGCTGCTTTTACAGGGGCGCGAGCATGGATAGGATACTCATTCATTGTCAGCATCGCTGTATCATACTGTTTCTCCGCTTCTGCGGCAAGATGCTCCCATACACTGATGAATTCTGGAGTAACGGTCTGCTTCTGCAGATCCATCTCAGTCAGGTGATGCTTTTGCATAATATCTTTTGGGAGATAAATCCGGTCTCGTCCAAGATCCTCACCGATGTCACGGAGGATATTCGTCAGCTGCATGCCAAGTCCGAGTGCAATCGCCCCTTCTCTAAGAACCGCTATCTTTCTAGGCGCCAAAATGGGCAGAAGCATTAGACCGACAGTGCTTGCTACGTGATAAGAATAGTCCAGCACTTCGTCCATAGAGTGATAGCGGATTTTCACAAGGTCCATACCCTGTCCTTTTATCATATCCCGGAAGGCCTGAATATCCATTTCATATTGTTTGAATGTATCGTGAAGGGCAACCCACATAAAGTTTTCATGAGAAAAACTGCCTTTTAGAAAACCTTCGAATTCTTCCTGAAATTCCCTGAGCTCTTCTTTAGGTTTTTTTCCTTCATCAACGATATCATCTACGATTCTGCAAAAAGCATATACTGCCCAGACAGCTTTCCTCTTTTTAGAGGGAAGGAGGGAAAAAGCTTTATAGAAAGTTTTAGAATGATGCTGAATGACTTCTTCACATTGTTTATAGGCAAGGTTTAAATCAACCACTCAAACTCACTCCTTCACTCTCTTTGTTCTCATGATCTGACAGGATGGCTGATACCATCAATTTCGCCCCCTGCATCACAATCGGCACACCGCCTCCCGGATGAATGGATGCTCCCGCTGCATATACATTTGACAGCTTCGAAGGCTTTACCTGGGGTCTGAAAACGCCTGATTGGAATAAGGAAGGCGCAATGCCAAAGCTTCCTCCCTGAAATAGACCTTCCATCTCTTTATCTTCAGGTGTACGCACCTTCATCCATTGAATGGATTCTCTGAGTCCAGGGAACCCCCGCTCCTCAAGCTGACCGATCATTTTTTCGATAAAGCTCTTTTGTTCCTTCCAATTGATGCTGCTTCCGGAAGGAACGGGAATTAACGCATAGAGCACTCCATGACCTTCAGGTGCAAGCGAAGGATCGATTACAGAAGGATGAAATGCATAAAAGGACGGATCTGAAGGAACTTCTTTAGTAACAAAAATTTCTTTCATATGCTGATTAAAATCTGAACCCATAAAAAACTGATGAACAAGTGCATCCTTGTATACTTTGTTTAAGCCGAAATAAAGCATGACGCAGCTTGATGACGGCGTATAGTTTCGGGGCGGCATTGATTCTTGTGCAATCAGCTTGGATGCTCCGGGAAAATCTCCATTTAAAACAAAGGAATCTGCTTTTATCACATTGCCGTTAACAATTAGTCCCTCTGCTTTTTCGCCGTCTGATAAAACTCTTTCAACATTCGCGTTCTTTACAATTTCTACACCCTGTTTTAAAAGTTCTTTTTCTAAAACGGTGACAAGGCTTGCATAACCGCCTTTTAAATAATAGATTCCATGCTGATGCTCGCTGAATGAGATGAGTGAGTACAGAGCGGGAGAATCAAGAGGATTGCCGCCTATATACAGCGTCTGAAGAGAGTAAGCCTGCCTGATCTTTTCATCCTGAAAATAAGCTTTGAGTGAGTTATTCACTGATTTATAAGCCTTCAGCTGCATAAGCGTCTGCAAGTTATGCCGCGTCCAGAACGTGCGCTTGTCATGAAATGACTTCTCAAGGAATTTTGACTTTCCAAGCTGAAACCGAATCTCCATATCTTTCATAAACGTTCGGAACCCGTCTTCATTTCCGGGAAAATTTTCGCTTATTTCCTGAAGCTGGCGTTCTGCAGAATTGTATTTCGTATAAGACGCACCATCTTTAAACTGCAGTTTATACAATGGATTAATATTAATTAATTCGTACTGATCATCTGATACTCCTGCCTCTTGCAGAATCTCCGTGAGCATTTCAGGCAAAAGGACAATCGTCGGTCCTTCATCGATCCTGTATCCTTGTTCCTCTACAAAAGCTAACCTGCCGCCAAGCTTGTTCCTTTTTTCAAAGATCGTGACATCATATCCGTGTTTCCTGAGCATCAGCGCTGATATCAGACCGCCGATCCCGCCGCCCGCAATCGCTATTTTCATAGTGCATTCCCCAATTTCTTTTCAGATTTTAAAGATACAGGATGACTTGTTTCCTTCATGAGGGCATTGGTTGTAATCCGTGCTGATTCCAATATGGTGGGAAGCCCGCTGCCGGGATGCGTCCCTCCCCCCACCAGCCAGCAATGATTCAGCTCTTCAAACTTGTTGTGCGGTCTGAGAACCATCATTTGCGTCAGCTGATGTCCTAAATTAAACGTTGCACCTTTGTATACGAGAATGTCTTCCTCCCAATTTTTCGGAGTTATGATTTTTTCCGTTTCAATATGAGCTCTCAAGTTTTTAAATTGCGTCTTTTTCTCAATTGTTTCAAACACCAAATCTCTGAACGAATCCTGATGTTTTTCCCAGTCAATTCCGCTGAAATTATTAGGAACCGGGGCAAGAATGTATAAGGCAGACTTGCCATCGGGTGCAAGTGTGTCATCAGTCACGCTGGCGTTTTGGATGTAGATGGATGGATCCCCTGACATCTTGAGCGTTTTTGTAATTTCTTCCACATTATTCTTATAGTCTTCTGAGAAAATAATCGAATGGTGAGGAAGATCATATTTCTTATCAAGTCCAAGATAGATCATGAAAGTCGAGCAGGAATATTTCTTCTTTTCCAGCTTTTCTTTTGAAAACTTTCTCAAGATGCCTGGGTCCACTAAATTGGACATTACGTGGGCAAAATCGCCATTAATGACTACTTCGTCCGCATGAACTGCTGTTCCGTCCTCTAAAATTATTCCTTTTACATCCTTTTTCTCGACCCATAGTTTTTTGACTCCTGTGCCGAGATGAAGCCTTCCCCCGTATTCTTCAAGCACCTTTCCCATCGCTTTTGACAGCTGATTTACTCCGCCTCTTGGATGGAATATTCCGTATTCATGTTCCATAAAGGATAGGATTGAAAATGCTCCCGGGCAGTCCCACGGCGACATGCCAAGGTACTTCGACTGAAAGGTAAACGCGTATTTGACTCTTTCATCCTGAAAATAATTGGAGAGTACATCGTATAAAGATTTCGTAACCGTAAGCTGTGGAAGCGCCTTAATGACCTTCCAGCTCATATAGTGGTGAAAACGGTCCATCTTGCTTTGAAGAATCGGGGTCAGAGCAGCCATTTTTTTTCGTGTATCATTCATAAATTTGAAGTAGCCCTTCCCGTCTCCAGGTGAAAACTCTTCTAATCTCTTGACCATTTCATCTGAATTTCTCGTCATTTTTAAAGAACGATCATCAAAGATCAATTCATACATTTCTTCTAGTTCAATCATGTCCATATAATCATGAAGGTTTCTGCCTGCTGAAGCAAAAATCTCTTCAGCAATATGGATCATGCTCAGAAAGGTTGGCCCCATATCAAATGTGAATCCGTCCATTTCAATAGAGGCGTTGCGTCCTCCCACATATGGCTGTTTTTCATAAACGTCTACTTGGTACCCCTGACTGGCCAAGTTCATGGCAGCTGCCAAGCCGCCAGGTCCTGCACCGATGACTATGATTTTTTTAGCCATGTTTTACTCCTCCTAAATACTATACAATACTTATACAAACATTATACAATTCACTTTATTAAAACACAATTAATATGGTGTTCTAAGTAGTAAATATCTTTCCCAAAAGAAAACGAACTCAATAGCTTTTCAGATCAATTCATTTAAAAATATGGCGAAAGACATCCTGAAGCCAGAACTAAAGCTCAAGCGCCAAGGCCCGCTCAGGCGTGGCAGATAAGAATCCGACAGAAAAGTCCTGGTCCCGCCTTTTGTCGGATTCGTTCTGACCGAGGATCTAGGCGCTTGCGCTTACCGCAGATAACTTTATTTATATATCCACAACCTTTTAACTTTTATAATTTCCTAAACAATAAAAAAAGACCGGCTCAATTCGCCGGACTTGCGTCAACCATATTGACTGCAGCCTCAAACTGCAAAATTTCGTTTTCCCAGATTGCATTCCCTTTGATCACCTGATCTTTAAGACCATCCGGAATGACAAATACCCCGTTGACAGATTCAAGCTGTTTGACCTGTTCTCCGTCAAGATAATAAATTTCATATTCAGGATCTTCTATTCTGTTTGACGCACTCAGCCTGAACGTGTTTGCGTAATAAATGTCGATAGTCTCACCTTTTAAGTCGTTTATGTAATATGGCTCTTTATCTTTGGTACAGTCTTTTCTTTTAAATTTACAGTATTCAGGTTTAATGCGGTTAAGTGTTGTCTCATTCCATTCAACCGAAATTACCGGCGGCTTACTGAGATCGACTGTTTCCACCGCCTCCGGGCTGTCATTAGCGGAAATGAGATAAATCGGAGCTGCCGCACAGGCAATAATACCTGCAGCAGCTGCGGCATCCCAGACTCTGAACCTTCCGCTTTTCAGACCCTTCCTGTACAAAAACCATTCATCCCCAAGAAAAAACAGAAAGCCCGAGAGAACAGTTATCATAACCAGCGGATATACTTCGCGAAAAAAAATCAAGCCTGCAGCTGATGATGACAGCATATGAATGGAAAAATTCAATGCTCTTCTGCTTTCGCCCTTATTTCGGACAATGTAATAGGCAAGAATACTGACAGGAGTACCAATAGCGAAGATAAATGAACTAATATAAAACAGTAAGAAAGCCATGTCCTCCAGACTTGGTCTAGAGGTGAAATCTCCTGTTATAAACCCTGTGATAAGCGCAGTTAAATAGATAAGAAAATTGACACCAATGGATGCCGCTGCAGCAATTCCAATTTTTTTATAAATCACACCTGTCACCCCAAATCCAATTTTAACATAAATAGGAAGATCAAAAGGAGACAATTTGACGGAGTTTTTCTATACAAAAAACCGGCATAGCCGGCTTTATGATTCATCAATATCAATTCTGTACTTTTCAAACCATACGTGAATTTGTGCCAGATGGGCGAGCAGCTGCGGACCTGTCATCAGCTGTCCGTACCATGGTACCTGGAATGCATTGCCTTCTGATTCAATAATATCGTTCAGCGCTTTTTTATCAAAGAAGACGTGAAGGGCTGAGTCCTTATTTTGAGTTAACGACTGAAGCCACGTTTTAACAGCTTTTGTGTAATGAGGATTATGTGTTTTGGGATACGGGCTTTTTTTGCGGTATAGCACTTCTTCTGGAAGCACGCCTTCTAATGCTTTGCGGAGAATGCCTTTTTCCCGGTCTCCATGCATTTTCATATCCCACGGAATATTCCACACATATTCAACAAGACGATGGTCAGCAAACGGAACGCGGACCTCGAGACTTGCTCCCATGCTCATGCGGTCTTTCCGGTCGAGCAAGGTCGTCATAAACCAAAGAATATTGAGATAAAACAGCTGTCTGCGCTTAGATTCTGTTTCAGACTCTCCATCAAGAAGAGGTGTCTCCTTCAATGTTTCCTGATATCTTGTTTTTACGTATTCTTTTAAGTTCAATTTGCTTTGCCAATCTGTACGAAGCAGATTCATCCTTGCATCTGTCGATCTCATCCATGGAAATGCATCTTCCGATAAATCCTGCGGGCGATGAAACCACGGATATCCCCCGAATATTTCATCTGCACATTCTCCTGAGAGGCCTACAACAAAATCTTTCTTAATTTCTTTGCAGAACCATAGAAGAGAAGAATCAATATCCGCCATACCAGGAAGGTCCCTCACTTCAACAGCTTCCGTTAAGTAATCAACAAGCTGCTGCTGTGTAATGATTGACCGGTGGTGAACGGTTTTAAAAGTCTCTGTCATCTTATCGATCCAGGGAGCGTCTGAGTTTGGCTGATATTCATTTGCTTTAAAAAACTTATCATTATCCTCGTAATCTATGGAAAACGTGTGCAAAGGTCCCTTGCCTTCTTTCTCGAATGCTTTTGCAGCAATTGCGGTAATCGCACTAGAATCGAGTCCTCCTGAAAGAAATGTGCACACAGGAACATCGGATACAAGCTGGCGTGTCACGGCATCATTGACTAAAAATCCAACCCGGCTGACCGTTTCGTCAAATGAATCAAGATGCTTTCTGCTTTCTACATTCCAGTATCTCCAAACCTTCAGCCCTTCTTTTGAGAACGTCATTGCGTGAGCTGGACGGAGCTCTTTTACACCTTTAAAGACACCGATTCCAGGTGTTCTGGAAGGCCCGAGTCCAAATACCTCACTTAACCCTTCCCTGTCAAGAACGGCCTTTTGATCAGGATGTGCAAGAATCGCCTTCAGTTCTGACCCAAAGATAATCGATGCATTCTGTTCAGAATAAAAAAGCGGTTTTACCCCCAATCTGTCTCTTGCAATGAACAGTTTTTCATTATTTGAGTCCCAGACCGCAAAGGCAAAGATACCATTTAAATGATGTACACATTCTTCCTTCCACTCCATGTAAGCGCTGAGCAGAACTTCAGTGTCGGAGTGGCCTGCAAATGTATACCCCCGCTTCAGTAATTCAACGCGGATATCTTCTGTATTATAAAGCTCGCCATTGTAGCAAATCGTAAATGTATTTTCTTCCTTTTTGCGGGTCATCGGCTGTCTTCCGCCTTCTGGATCAACAACTACAAGGCGTTTATGGCCAAAAAGAATGTGCTGCTCTCCCCACACATTCGTATCATCCGGTCCTCTTTTAGATAAGCATTCCGCCATATTTGTCATGACATATTTATGCTGCTGCAGGTTTTTCTGATAATGAGCCCACCCTGTTATTCCACACATCTGCCTATCATCTCCCCCATTTAAACAGCCTGAATTTTACTCAGACTGTAAAAGATGTACCTATCCTATGCTTAACTTATGAAGTGTTGATTTGTCCGTATCACGTTTTTCTTTAATAGCGATGCTTTTGTAAAGTTATGTGAATGTCGGCGGTTCCTCCATCTCTTAAAAGGTTCTTTGAATAATTTCCTCTCTAATTGGAAAAAACGAACGATAACGAGTCTATTTAAGGGAGGTTCATTCATTGCTTTCTAAACAGAAACACGGCCTGCTCGAACAGCAGGAACGGGCATACGTAACAGGTTCTATTGAAATCGGCGAAGATCAGGAATTCTTATTTTACGATGATGTGAACGAAGAAGTCTCCATCCTGCAATTTAAACAGGACGAAACAATCGGGATTTTGCTGAATGACTGCTGGTATACTGGCACCTATCTAACAGATGGACAGCTATCTGTACCGATGGGCATCCATCAATTAAAAACAAACGATATGCTGCGCATTCAAAAAAAGGTGCCTTTCGCATTAGAATATATGCTCAAGGAATTCAGTGATGATTCTTTTCTTGCTTTCACAGCTAAGCTGAACGCGTTATCTTTCTCCATCCATGATTGTATCTACAGCTATAATCATATGGTCTTTCAGGAAGGTAAAAACGGTAAACAAGGGGTTTCTTTCTTTCAATTTGACAACGAGGAGGCCATTTGCGGAGTGCAGCATCATTTTTCAAGAGGCAGCAAGAACGAAGACCGGTTTGAATTTACAACCTGTACGGGGAAAAGAGCACTAGTAACACAGTTGGAGCAATAAAAAAGAACCTCTGCTTCCTGCAGAGGTTCTTTGCATTAAAAGAATTTCAAACCGATCGGCAAACGCAAGCCAAGCAGAATGACAACAATCAGCACGATGACGAACTGAATCCAGAAAATGCGTGTCGGCTTTTTCTTTTTAGCACGCACAAGAATCATTTCCATCATCGCAATAACATAGACACCAAGAATCGCTTTTCCAATATATTCTCCGCTGATGGAAGGAAGGCTTAACAGCAGCTGAAGTCCTGAACCGATGATCAGCAAATAGAAAAGTCTTAAAGTCATGTGTACAATTTTAAATGGTTTTTCTTTCCCCGACTTAAAGAGTGAGTGCGCGACAAAAAATAGAATAAGTGCGACAACCCAAGTCGTGATATGTAAGTGTGTAGTCAATGTAAATCCTCCTCTTTTTCATAACTTCCCATCCATATAGTATCATGAATGCCTATAAAAAATGAAATGTAAGCGCATCGACTCTCCTATTGTTTTCTTAAAAAAGGTAGGATATTGTAGTACTTGAGGGAATGCCAGATTCATGTGTTTCCAGACTTAATCGTACTCGGAGGGGATATTGTGTCAAAATCAGTACAAATCATCGATCTGACTGAAAAATATGGAGCAAATAATTATCATCCGCTGCCAATCGTGATCTCAAAGGCAGAAGGAGTTTGGGTAGAAGATCCTGAAGGGAACAAATATATGGATATGCTCAGTGCCTATTCTGCTGTAAATCAAGGGCACCGTCATCCAAAAATCATTGCTGCATTGAAGGAACAGGCAGATAAAATCACGTTAACATCAAGAGCCTTCCACAATGACCAGCTTGGTCCGTGGTATGAAAAGGTTTCCAATCTTACAGGAAAAGAAATGGTTCTGCCAATGAATACAGGTGCAGAAGCAGTCGAAACGGCCGTTAAAACTGTTCGCCGCTGGGCTTATGATGTAAAGGGCGTTCCGGCAGATCAAGCAGAGATTATTGTGTGCGAGGAGAATTTCCACGGCCGGACAATGACAGCAGTCTCAATGAGCTCAAGCGAAGAATACAAACGCGGTTTCGGCCCTATGCTGCCTGGCATCAAAGTGATTCCATTCGGTAATTTGGATGCCCTGAAACAGGCGATTACTCCAAATACAGCCGCTTTCATCTTTGAGCCAATTCAAGGTGAAGCAGGCATTCACATTCCTGAAGATGGATTCCTGAAGGCTGCATATGACATCTGTAAAGAAAACAATGTGCTTTATGTGGCAGACGAAATCCAGGCAGGACTTGGCCGCTCAGGAAAATTGTTTGCCTGTGACTGGGAAAACGTAAAACCGGATATGTACATTCTTGGAAAAGCACTTGGCGGAGGTGTTTTCCCAATCTCATGTGTAGCTGCAGATAAAGATGTCCTTGGGGTTTTTGAGCCTGGCTCACACGGTTCAACATTCGGCGGAAACCCGCTTGCATGTGCCGTTTCCATTGCAGCCTTGGATGTGCTTGTTGATGAAAAGCTGTCTGACCGCTCGCTCAAGCTTGGAAGCTACATGCAGGACCGCCTGCGTGAAATCGACAATCCGATTATTAAAGAAGTGCGCGGCAAAGGTTTATTTATCGGTTTAGAACTGACAGAATCAGCCCGCCCGTATTGCGAAAAGCTTAAAGAAGAAGGACTTCTCTGCAAAGAAACGCATGAAACCGTCATCCGCTTTGCACCGCCGCTCGTCATTTCGAAAGAAGATCTTGACTGGGCAATTGAGAAAGTGAAAAAAGTCCTCTCATAAAATACAGTTTTAAAAGTGTTAATCCTTTGCGGATTAACACTTTTTTGTATTCAGTTTAACTTTATTAATCTTTTGAAAAAAATTTACAAAACAAAGAATTAACTATACATTTTTTTCTATTTTTATAATACTATTATCTTATAAATCTTTTAAGAGGAAAGTATGATTAGTTTTTATGGAATCATTGTTTTTATTCATATTATTGCTGCAGTCTGCGGACTAGGAGCTACATTCGCTCTCCCTGTTTTAATGAGCAGGCCATAGACGGTTTCTCATGCTCTGTTTGCATTCACCGTCAATACTGGAATTGAAAAGCCCGCCAAGATGGGAAGCCTCACCCTGCTCGCAACAGGCCTTGCATTAGGTGCATTAAATCCCGGATTATTTTCTCAAAACTGGTACATAGCTTCAATCATGATCTACATAGCTGTTCAGCCTGTCGTAGCTGTTATCCTTCCGCGAAAACTGGCAGAACAAAAACAAATCCTCGAAAATCACAAAGAGGATGAACTGCCGGAATCTTATCATCTGATCAATAAAAAAATGGCGCCATATAACAATTTCACTTATGCAGCTGCTGTTGTCCTGATTGCTTTAATGGTCTTGAAGCCATTGTGAAAAAATCAAACCCAGCTCTATTGCTGGGTTTGATCCCTTTCTATCTCAGGCACGGCCATACTTACTAGTTTAACTGCCCATTCCTGATCCGTTTCAGCCCCAGCCTTTTCACCTAATTGACGGTGAAGTCTGGTAAACTCAGGTATCATCTTTTTCATGACGGCATAAATCTCTCCAGGATTTCTCCCGCAATGAAAGCTATCCAGCAAATCAAGCTGCTCTTTTTCCAATTGGCTCCGCGGCCCCTCTATCTTAGCCCAGTCCCCAAATGAATTTGGCTGTATTCCGAGCTCCATATACCATCCGGCAGCTAACGATTGCCTCATGCTGTCGATGCAGTGAATCGCATAATAAAGTTCACCGCGCATCATTCTTCTGTAAGCTTCGTGAAAATAGGCGAAAAATTTCGTTCTCCAAAACTCAAATTCCGGCTTAGAAATTTTATAGAAAAGCGTATCAGATTCATTTTTTATAGCAGTCATAAATCCATTGTCATCGCGGACAATCTGAATGTTTTTCAGCCATACAGAAGGAGTGATATTCTCTTTTGTATAATAAAAGACATCCGCCTTAATGAATGAATCGTAATGGGCAATGGTGTAGCTTGCACCAGAGAAGTCTTCGTAAAATAAAACGTTCCCCCATTTACCGGGCCTGATTTTCTTGTTCAATATGAAATCTTCCCACTTATCTGGATTCACCACAATTCTTAAGTCTATATCTGAATACAAATCTGTATTCCCGCTGCCGATTGAACCGCCATAGAAAAAAGCCTCTATGTGATGATCATGTAGAAGGTCGTTTTCAATCGCAGTCAATATCTCCTGCCGCTTCTCTGGAATTCCTTCGTCTCTTACTCTATGATTCCATTCAAATCCCGCACATTCTGTTATTCCCCCTGCTAAAAACACACCAGCTGTTTCACTGGTGTGCTTGAATTATTCTCCAATCGTATTGCTGAGCGTTCCTATTCCGTCAATCGTTATCTCTACGACATCACCTGGCATTAAATATTTAGCAGGCTTGAATCCTTTGCCGACGCCTGCCGGTGTTCCCGTAGCGATAATGTCTCCCGGTTCAAGTGTTGTGCCCTGTGAGATCGTTGAAATCACCTTTTCAATTGAAAAAATCATATCTTTCGTATGCCCATCCTGCCTTACTTCCCCGTTCACTTTTGTCACCAGATTCAGCTCATATGGATCCGGCACAGCAGACTTATGTACAATGTAAGGCCCCATCGGACATGATGTATCAAGGCTTTTGCCCAGCAAAAATTGTTTATGCTTTGATTGCAGGTCTCTCGCCGTTATATCATTAATAATGGTATAGCCATACACATAATCCATGGCTTCCTCTTCAGTGATGCGTTTTCCTTTTTTCCCGATAATGACCGCAAGTTCCCCTTCATAATCGAGTTCCTTTGTGAGATGCAAATGCGGATCAACCGCTTCTTCATGTCCAATCACTGTCGTTGGTGCTTTAGAAAAAAGCATCACGTGTTCAGGAATATCCGCTTCGCTTCCAAGCTCAACCGCATGTTCACGGTAATTCTTTCCGACGCAGAAAATATTCTTGCGGGGATTCAGGATAGGTGCGAGCCATTTAACTTCCGAAAAGGAGTATAAGTATGATTCGGTTTCGTCTGACTTTTTCACCCAAGTTTCAAGCTGTTTTATATGGTTGAAGAACTTTTCTCCCATTTCAATGCATTCAATTACCGTTCTCGGGGCTGAAGACATATCAAACAATTTTTTCTCTGCCCTCCCAATATCAAGGATTTTATTTTCTTCCATAATCAATCCGATGAATGTTCGACCGTGTAGCTGTGCAGTAGCCAGTTTCATAGTTTTCCCCCATTTTGCCTTTGATAGAACATTTAATAATCCCTTGCCTTCTCTTATCTGAAATATTCGCTAAACAATGACATATTTCCTCTATAAAAATGGATGAAGTTTCAATTCCAGAAAAAAGATTTCTCTTAGAAATCAGCAGATTCAAGAGTAATATTAATCGCTCTCAACCATCCGCAAACAGCCGCTGTTTGTAGAAATCTGTAATGTTTTTTGTTATTTTAGCGAATGTAAACCATTTTGTACAACCCTGTGTATAATAAGCTTATTACCTATGCAGAGATGCTTTTTCAGGAATCAATTTCACAATTTCAATACACTTTCCGCCTGAAACCAAGACATATTAAACCATGAAAGTTGGAGAAAAGATCATGGCACTGAACGAAATTGAAAACTACAGACAAAAGCTTTTCGAAGCTGCAAAAGAATACGGCATGAACTCATCAGAAACCGTTCGCCGCAGCCAGGAACTTGATTTATTGATTATTGAACAAATTAAACAGCAGCTTAAACAGCAGAGACCCCTTCAGTCTGCCGTCAATTAAGGCCGCGGCGAAAAGTAAATCCACTTCCGCAGCAGCCATTCAGCGGGCCCAAATCCATAGCGCTTAAACCACAGGTGACTTAAAAATACCTGCATCCCGTAAATAATAAAAACCAGCATGAACCCCGTCCATACAGAAATTTCACCATAGAATCCAAGACCATAAGAATAAAAGATAAACGTGCATACAATCGATTGCAAAAGATAATTGCTCAGTGATCCTCTTCCCACAGCTCTTATTGGCTCAAGCCTGAACTTGAATTTATTTAAAAACATCAGGGCAAGTGATACATAACAGAGGGTTAGAGCAGGCCCTCCAAGTGATAATTGCAAATGCTGGGTAAGGATACTTTCATGCCAGTAGTACGGCATGCCTTTAAAAACGGCAGCCGCAGTACCTGTAATGATTGCCGTGCGTTTCCATTCTTTTGTCATCGGCTGATGAAACCAGCCTCTTTTATAAGCAGCCGCACCAAGCATAAACAGCGGAAGAATGGATAAGATCAGGAAAATGGCATTTTCCGCATTGTTTACATACGCCCAATCCGTCAGGCGCTGCTGGGTGATTTCCATAAAACTTCCTGTCGAATAGACATCCAATGATTGCTGGATGGCTTCCTTTGATCCATTTTTTTCAGGATCAAGACTTAGTGGTTCTCCTAAATATGCCGCCATCAAAGCAAGCGTAATCAGGAGATTCGGCAGGATCAGAATCCACAGTGCCCCCTTCATGAGGCGCCCCGCACTCCATGTAAGAAAAATCATAAAGATGAACCCGATGATCGCGTAATTTGTGAGGATGTCTCCGTGCCAAATCAAAGCGGCATGAAGCATACCGATAATAAAAAGCCCAAGCAGCCTCTTTGAATAATAACGCGCAAACGAATGTCCTTTTTTCTTTGCCCTCTCATAAAAAATCACACTTCCCGCACCGAAAAGAAATGAAAAAAGCGGATAAAAACTCGCTTGTGCAAACAAGTTGATGAATTGTTCGATCAGCCTGTCCGGTGCTGCCGTGCTGCTGACAAAACTGCTTTTGTACAGCGCGGGCTCATGAAACGATTTCATATTCACCAATAGAATCCCAAGCAGAGATAGACCCCTTAAAATATCAAGTGAATGAAGCCTGTCATTTTTATGTATTGCGTGTAATGATTCCATCATATCCTCCAATTTCTTCTAGTTAAGAAATATAATATCACATTGCTTAACCTCTCTTTTCCTATTCATCCGTTTTTTTCCCTTCAAGGCTAATCATGTCTTTTTCTTTTCGACAATTTTTGTACAGAATCAGAAGAAAGCTCTTTAATAGGATTTTTTTCACGTGAAAAAATCGAGAAATCTGCTGCTTTTTTCATAAAAAATGCCACTAAATTTGTTTACCCCGCCTTTTCTCCCAGTCAATACTGTCAAAACAACAGGTCTATCCTTTTATTAACAATGAAAACGTTTAAAGATAGCATAGAAGTATAAATATTTCGTATAACGAAATATTTATCAATCAAACATTTGGAGGATGTCTATGAATCTTAAAAAGAAAGTATTCTCTGTTTCTCTATCAAGTCTTATGGCAATTAGTGCTATATCCGTTGTTTCTTCACCAGTAAGTGCAGTCGGCAATGGACCTGGCGCAGGGAATGGGTCAATTCAAACATCCATTCTTCATACCTATGAAAGCATGGTCGACTATTTAAAAACACAAGATGCCAAGCAGGAGGCCATGCAGCTTGAAATCATCGGCCAAACGGTAAAAGGCCGGGATATTTACTTAACAAAATACATATCCAACCCGGACAACCCTACTATTCTCTTTTTAACGCAGCAGCACGGCAACGAGCAGCTGACAACAGAAGGAGCCCTTGAATTTATCAAACACTTAGGCACCAATAAAACAAAAGGTGTATTGGAGAACGTAAATATTCTGGTCATTCCAATGCTGAATGCTGATGGCGCCATGGGTGATGTAAATTTTTCACTGGATAACTATTTAGCTGATGGTGACCGTCATTTAACCCGGTATAATGCAAATGAAATTGATTTAAACCGTGAGCATGATAAACCGATTGAAAGCATGCAGGCAGAAGTGAAGGCTCTCTATGAAAATGTGTTTGAAAAGTACAAGATTGATTACATGATCGACCTGCATCACCAAGGTACACTAAGCGAAACAGAGGGTGAACTTGTTTCTGGTTCAATCCTGCATCCAACTAATAGTGAGGTTAAAGCTGAAGTGCTTGAGCGTTCTAAAAAACTGGGGTCTGTTGTTTATCATTCTATTGAAAACACCGGCTGGGGCCATATCGGAAAATACAATGGGGGCAGCGGTCAAGATATCGGACGCAACGGCGCAGCTGTCCGTTATGGCATATCTACTCTTCTGTTTGAAATGCGCGGAATGTCTGATCACTATATCGAGTCCTATGCGCTTGGACAAAAGAGCAATGGCTACCTGATTAGACAAACAATTACAACGCTTGACTCTACAGTCAGAGCCATCGCAGACGGATCAATCGAGAACGCGGATGTGAGCTTTTGGGATACACTTCCGACTCAAACAAACCGATCCGGTGAAGAATCAGACGAATAAAAGAAGTTGAAAAGAAAAAACGCTTAGGAATCCCTAAGCGTTTTTCTTGCATGCAAAACTCATCTGATTTTTTCCGGAAGTCTTCGAAACATAAAGTGCTTGATCGGCAAGCTTAAGAATATCTTCTGGATTGACGCCGTCCTGCGGCCAAATGGCACAGCCGATGCTGCAGCCGACTTTCACTTCATTCTTGGCCAAATGAATTGGCTGATTAATGATGCTGATCATCTCATTTGCATAAAGCTTGCCAAATGCCTCAGGATCGTTTTTTGAAGGGATGATGCACACAAATTCATCTCCCCCATATCTCGAAACAAAGCTCGGCTTAGCCATGGTGTTCATCAGCCTTTTCCCAATCTCAATTAAAACAGAATCCCCTACATGATGCCCGAAGCTGTCATTAATCTCTTTAAAACCGTCTAAATCAAGAAAGAGAATGACAAAAGACTCTTCTCCCGCCTTCGCTTTTTTCATTGCTTTTTCCATATTCAAATACAGAGAGAAGCGGTTAGGCAAACCCGTAAGACCATCAAAATACGCCAGGTCTTCCATTCTGCCGAGTTCATCTTCTGTCTTTTGCAGGTCGGCAATCAGATCTCTCAAAGAGTCTGAGAGCACTTCGATATCTTTGATTCCTTTATAATCTGGTATTCTTACATTCTTCCCTTTTTTCAGGGAATGAGCTGCTGCAGAAATCGATCCAAGCGGCTCAGCAATTCGGCCTGCTGCAAACCAGCCGATGACGGCGAAAATAAATGCAGATGTGATGCCGAGAAGCAAGATAAATTGCTGCAGCTCAGATGCAGAAGCAAAGGCCGTATCCTCTGCCTGCCTTGCTATAACGGTCCATCCCAGGCCTGAATAGTCTTTGTAGCCATTGCTTCTGGCATATCCTGTTACATATGATTTTCCATCCGGCCAGGTTTCAATTTGCCAATCATTTTCTTTTTTTTTCTGGCTTTTTTTATGCTGTCTAAAGGTAAAGATTTCCCCACCATGCTGTCCGGTCCAAGTAGAACGGTATGATCTTTTGCACTCACAATGAAAATCTCAACGTTCTCTCTTTTTCCTTTTAACGGCTTCAGCACAGTTTCTTTTATTTCGTTCGACCACTCCCAGCTAAGGTGAGCTGCAAGAACCCCTTTAAACTCTGAATTTGAGCCTTTAACAGGTGTACTGATATCCACAAACTGAAGCGGCTCACCCCCTGGATTCGGAAGGATTTTAGAGAGCAGAACCGCATCATGAACGTCCCCGATAAACGGCCCGGTCAGAGCGTGTTTAAACACTGGCCGATCTGAGATATCTGTCCCTATCAGCAGTTTATCCGTTGCCGCCGTTACAATTCCATCTTCATCTGTCAAACCAACCCATGAAAAGGAAGGAATACTTTTATGAAGCTGATCCAGCATATTTTGAGTGTAGACAAGATTATCAGTCTCCCTGACCGTTTCAAGTTCACTCAGCACTTCTATTTCTGTATATCTGGACCACATAAATGAATCCAGCTTATCTGACATTTGAAAAGCCATTTCTGATAATGAATTCCCAGACTGATTTTTCACTTCATGAACAGATTTGCTGCTGATCGTGAAGCTCAAAAAAGCAGTAAGTAAAAAAATAAGAATCCCAAAGCTTGTCGCAACATACGTTTTTAAATTCAGTGACACATTCCAACCCCATTTTCCCCAGTTCATATTCTCTTTATTATATCGGACAAAAGTCCCGGAATTTGAATGGAGAATTTAAGAGAAAGAAAATTCTATTTTCCCTTCTTTCAGAACAAGGCTTGCATCAAATGGTTTCTTGCCTTTAAAACCTTTCAGCTTATTCGTTTTCCCTTTAAGACACAGCTGTTTAATTTGCGCCGCTGAAATCGATTTGCCCAAAAGCTTTTTCGGAAACGTCTGTTTGCAGCCTGTTTTGTAATCTGTGCATCCGTAAAAAGTCTTGCGGTCCATGATGCTTCCCTTTTTACATGCAGGGCAAACACAAATCGCTTCCCTTGTATCTGCAGCCTGAGGTGCAGCCACTTCTAAATTCTCCATGCTCACACTAGCCTGATCAAGCAATGTGAAACAGAATTTTTTGGCTGTATCAATGAAGACGTCTTTTGACTTTTCCCCGCTGCCGATGCCTTTAAGATAAACCTCCCATTTAGCCGTCATTTCCGGCTTTGAAAGGAGTGTGCCCTCAACAGCTTCACAGAGAATTTCCCCTTTGCCTGTAACGAATACCTCATTCTTTTTGACTTCAATGAATTTTCTCATCAGCAATGTATCAATAATCCCTGAACGTGTTGCCTCTGTCCCAAGTCCCTCGGTACTGTTAAGGGCTTCTCTCATTTCTTTGTCTTCAACATGCTTGCCTGCCGTTTTCATAAGGGTAATCAGCTGGCCCTGAGTGTAAGGTTTAGGCGGCTGCGTCATGCCATCCTTAACTTTCACAGAGGCTGCAGCTGCTTCCCCATTTGTGACTTTCGGAAGCATTTGATCTTCTTTTTTTTCATCCGTTTCCACGGGGTCTTTTTGATACAGTGACTTCCACCCCGGATTCTTCATTGTTTTGCCTTTACTGATGAAATCATTCTTTCCAATAGAAGTCACAATGGTTGTTTCATCGTACACATAGTCCTCCATGAACATTCCAAGTGCTGTTTTTATGACTTCTTCATAGACAGACTTTTGCTCATAGCTAAAAGAGTTGAAAACAGCAGAACTGACCTTCTTTTCAGTCGGTACGATAGCATAGTGATCACTGACACGCTTAGAATCTACGTATCTCTTTGTTGGATGCTGCCGCACAGGATCAAAAGACAGGGAAAGTGCCTGCTGATACTGGCTGATGTTTGCTTTAATGTAACTGAACTCTTCATCTGTAATATATTGCGAATCTGTCCGAGGATAGGAGATGTATCCTTTTTCATATAATGATTGAGCCGTTTTCAGCACCTGGCTCGGACTCATTTTCCTTTGTTTATTCAGCTTTGCCTGCAGAGTGGACAAGCTGTGAAGCTTTGGTGAAGGCACGCGTTTTTCTGCGACTTCTGTACTTTTAACTCTTGCATCATACGTTTTCTGATCTGCCGAAATATCAGGACCTGCTGCTGCAAACAATTCTTCTGATGTTTTAAATCGGCCTTTCAGCTTTCCTGTATATTCCCCGTTCTCGACCTTGAAGGCTGCCTGCATTTCGAAGAAAGGTTCTGGTTTGAAATTTTCAATCTCTTTTTGCCGGTCATAAATTAATTTTAATACAGGGGTTTGTACTCGGCCAACACTGAACACATCGCGGATCCCCTTTTTTTGAAGGTGCAGGGTATAGAGTCTGCTGGCGTTTAATCCGACAAGCCAGTCCGATATTTGCCTTGCTTGGGCTTCGTGGAACAAATGAATCGTTTTGCTGCCGTCATACAGCTCATTAAAGCCTTTTATAATCGCGTTCTCCGTTAATGAAGAAGTCCAGAGACGTTTTATCGGCTTTTGGTTTGCACCAGCCATCATGATCAGCAGGCGCGCAATGTTTTCCCCTTCACGGGCAGGATCTGTTCCGATAATAATTTCATCCGCTTCTTTTAATAGCTCTTTCACAATCTTAAATTGCTTTGCTTTTCCTTTACTCACTTTATACAAAAACTGGTCTGGAATAATCGGCAGCGTCTCAAGCCTCCATTTTTTCCATTCATCTTTATATTCATCGGGATTTTTAAGCTCAACTAAATGGCCGATTGCCCATGTGACTTTCGCTCCATTTGGAAAGACAGGGCACGCCCCAATCTCCAAGTATCCCTCTCTTTTTACAAAAGGAAACGGAGCAGCGAGTTTACGCCCCTGATCAGGTTTTTCTGCCAGTATAAGAACTCTCGACATACTTTTATGAACCTCTTTTCAAACATTTAATTAAGGGACACTATGAATCTGCTGTCCTCTCATTCTATCTACAGTATGAAACATCTTCTCTGAAAAAGAAATACATGATACGGTGCCGCCAGATACTAAAATAGAATTTTGCCTATGTTTTCGGCTCTAATATCCGGTAAAATCTAATTTTACACTAGACAAACGAAAGGCGGGAATGGAAAGAATCGTCACAGATTCCTTCCACTCCCGCCTCCAATTTGGTGCGGATTACGCTTTCTTTTCTCCAATTGATTCGCCTTCTACCAAGGTCACATAAATCCGTTCATTTTCTGCAGGCACATCTTTGATCAGCTTCAATAATTGTTCAGCAGCAACCGCACCCCACCTGCGTTTTGAATAGTCAATCGTAGATAGCCGGGGCTTGGTGTGATGTGAAACCTCCAGGTTGTCAAATCCGATGATATGAATGTGCTCTCCTGCATTGTATTCTGTATTAGCCAAGTAATTGTACATGCCAATCGCCATTTCATCATTTAAGCAAAAGGCAGCAGCAATTTGATCATAGTCATCAATGATTTGCCCTGCGGCCCGCTCTCCCGCTTCTTTAGTAAAATCCCCTGGTATTTCTGTATATTCAATATGAGGATACCTTTGTACGGCCTGTCTTACTGCGTTTAATCTCTGCATCGAATCGAATGAATCTTCCGGACCTGTCACCACATACAGTTTCGTATGTCCTTTCTCAACAATATGATCAATGGCAAGTGTGGCGCCCGCTTTATTATCCAATAAAACCTGATTAATATTTGGATGTTCGATTTGCCGGTCGAGTATCACTATTTTATGTCCCCGCTCTGCATACATCAAAAGTTCGCCGCTTGAAAACGTCGAATCAAGAATAATCGCACCATCAATCATGCGCTCAGGCAAGTACCGATGAGAATGCTCCCCGCTGCAGACAATCAGTCCATAGTCATTCCTGCTGAGAGATTCCAATATTCCCTGAAGCAATTGGCCATAAAATGCTCCGCTGAAATCAGTCAGATAGACACCAATTACTTTCGTCTCTCTCTTTTTAAGGTTCCGGGCCGCTGCGTTAGGAATATAATTTAATTCTTTCGCAATGGCTAAAATTTTCGCGGAGGTTTCTTCTGTAACTTTAGGGCTGCCGTTTAGTGCGTAGGATACCGTTGATATGGAAACTCCTGCTTTTTTAGCGATATCTTTAATACTGACCAAGAAACTCTCTCCTATCTCTTCCCTTAACATTACAGCTATTATACAATACGGCGGTCAATCACGACCGCCTGCTGTTCATCACATAAAAATTTCAATCTCAGCTGTATGATGATCAAGCCTTTTTTCCAGTTCATCACTTGGAATGCGTATGCCGCTCTCGCGGTATTGATTTTTCAGGATTTCTCCTTCAATCTCATTCCCGTTAATTAGAACATGGCTTAGTTTTTCACCTTTTATGCGGTAAGTAAACGTAATTTGCCGTCCCATATACTCAAATTGAAATTTAAGGCCATTTAATCTTTGAGGAATCACGGGATCGATGACTAAGTCACCTTGAATTTGCCGGATTCCGAGACAATTGGAAATCAATTGATTCATATAAATGCCGGGACCGCTTGAATAGATTCTCCATCCCCCTTTAACAGGGACTGTGCCATCGCGCAACTCGTTGAATCTTTCCTGTGCCTCGTAGCGGTTATTGAATTTCCCGTCCGAGCTGCTGAAGTAAGCATTGCTTTGGCGGCGTTCAGCGTTTGGAACGGTCTGACTAATGCCAACGGGATTAATTATAGAAAGCCCGTCCCAAACCTCATCCACTTTTCCGAGCTTAGCCATCGCTTCTACATAACGGATATGCGCATGCACATATTGAAGTCCTACCTCACGGCCAAAATTGGCTGCTTGTTCCGCCCGTTTAAAATGAGTGCTTACCCCTCCTGCGTACTTTGCAGGCCGGTTCATTAAGCGGACTCCATCCGGGCAATAAAGTTCCTGTTTAATCAGCTGATAATGTGTTTCAGCCTGTTCAGGCGTAAGCAGTTCGCTGATCATGCTCCGTGTCATCGGCAATAGACGATAGCTGATGCCTGTCTTTGTATCTTCCGGGTGAAGCATAAGCTCTTCCTCGCCCTTTTTTTCCATGTAAATAAATCCAGGAATCACATCCGTCTGCAGCATATATTTATTGAAATCAGCTTTAATTCCTGCAGCAAGTTTTTCGAGACTGTCAGCCTCTTTTCCATCCACTTCCCCAAGAACTTGTGAAAACTGGCTGATCACCTGATATGTCAAGGCTACTGTCCAGCTGCTGACCATATACTTTTTCAGACTGGCATTTGCAGGCTGCAGAGTATCATCCCAATCTCCGTCACCATAGGAAGACAGATAAGTGTCATGCAGGAAGTGCTGTTTAATATAGTCAATTTCTTTGTTTGCATGATCTAAAATTGTTTTTTCCTCGTCCGTATATTGGAAGGATCCGCGGATGGTATATGGCACTTTTTCAGTTAAAATACTGTAGTCCTTAGTAACAGCAAGATAATCACCCAGTATTTTAAGCGGCCAGACGATAATGTCGCCGTGGCTTTCACCATGCTGGATTTTAGAATAGTTGTCAAACATAAACCATTGCGGCCAGTTTCCATCATCCTCATATTGATGGGAGTATACGGTCTTGATAATTTCGCGGACGGAATCATATTTTTGTGTCGCCATGAAATATTCAGCTGGCCCCTGGCACACATCCCGTGTACCCCATGCAGCCCCTCCGTATTGTTCAAGACCGTGTGGAACGGAATAATGGACAAGCATATTGTGGGTGTACCACCAGGCAAGGTCGTTCACTTTTTCAACTTCTTCGGATTCCCCGTCAGGCAATGACAAACGGAAACCATTCATGACCTCTTGATAAAATTCGCGGTAACGTTCGATTTCCTGTTCTGCATCAAGAAATGACACAGACCTTTCTTCTCCGTGAAGATGTCCCGTGAAGATTATGTTCCATTCACTAGATGCAGATAACTCCATCACAACTAAGGAAGCAGAAAGCGGCTCAGCATTTTCGGCAAGCGCCCGCTCATCTTTAATCACCGGATCTGTGCCTTCTACTTGAAGACG
This sequence comes from Peribacillus frigoritolerans, assembly GCF_004358755.1. Classification (GTDB taxonomy): domain Bacteria; phylum Bacillota; class Bacilli; order Bacillales; family Bacillaceae; genus Bacillus_P. The sequence continues at coordinate 933,163 of NZ_SMZY01000002.1, forward strand.
ATACATTAATTCCGGATAAACACCAGCACTGTCTGATGCAGCATCTGCATGAAAAGTGAGGGTTTGACCATCTTTCGCCATTTTGAACGATGTTTCATATTCATTATTGTTCATTGAAACTTGGTTCGTGACAAGATAGCGATAGGCGCTGCCATTTAGAGAACGGACATGCAAATGAACTTCCGGAGAATCAACTGTCGTGAAATTTGTAATAATCAGCATATCTTTTTCAAACTTATAGTACCAGCGGGCATAATTGAACCCCATTTCAAACATAGACGGCATCGTTAAAAGCTGATAAACTCCATCTATTTCCGCATATATGCGCTGTCCTGATGTTTTCATTGCATTCAGCGCATTTCGGGTGTTAGTCAGCATTTTATTAAAGGAAGTATTTCCGATTACAAGCTGTGAATTGAATACACCATACATATAGGATGATGTCGTAATAATTTGATCAGTGAGCCTGTCATTGTTCCCTGTCATCAGAATATGACCATGAGGACGTTCGACAAGCATTTCCTTTTCCTTTAAAACGATATGCTCATGTGTATCTGTAAAGAAGGAAAGCAGAGTATCTCCGTCCCATTCTTCCTGATGTCTGTCCGGAAAGTACTGATCCACTTCTTCTATGGTCATAGAAAGTGTCCGCAGTGGCGTTCCTATGTCAGAAGATGGTGAAATCTTTCCAATAGATTGAAAATCTTTCTTGCTTTCTGTCTTATATTCATTCCATGCATCCTCTGCCTCATTTGCATATTCCAGTGCAGCAACGGCTTCAGGATGATTTTCTTTGAATAGGCCATAAAAAACAACCTGTGCTTTCCCTGCTAATTTCACTCGTTCCGATTGAAGAGCTGTATAGGCAAATTCATATTGGTACACTTCATTTGCCAGATTTTCTTTAGTTAATGCTTCTGGAATGTTTGTTTCTTTATAAGATAAACCATAAAACTGATATCCGTCCGTTGAATAGCCGGCAGCTTTTGTCAGGGCACCCTGCTGAATATAAGGAAATCCAGAGCTCTGAGGCTGATTTTGGCGGGAGCACACCACATAGCCATAACGCTCATGTTCAAAGACCCGATGGTCAATATATTGGGAAAGGTATGCTTCGTTTGTACGGACTGCCCATTTGTTTGCAATTCCCAGATCTTGACCGTAAATTACGTCTGCAATCACGTCATGCCCTTCAAGCTGAATATTCCAATACCAAATGCCTCTTTCTGTTAATTGAAATGTCACTTGATAGGAAACTTGTTCAGCTTTTCCTTCCCAAATAACCTCAGTATCTGTAAAGGATACTGTGCTGTCAGACTGTACACCAATCAATGGAAAAAACTGAATCTCACTTTCTCTATGCAAGCGCAAATATAAATTATTTAATGATCCGTCTATCGGATTTGAGATACACTGATTAATCATTGTATCTTTATGGGTGGCCACTCTCAGATCCCCGCTGTTTAAAAAGCTGAAGCAAACATCTCCCGCTTTGATGTCAATTGTTGAACCAGTCATTGTTGTCATGTTTTTATCCCTCATTTTCTTTCAATAATTCGAATGGCAGAGCAATAACATCCGTACTGTTTGCACCTATATAAATATGAAACTTGCCCGGATCACTTTTGTATGTCAGGTCTGAATGATGATAGCGAAGCTTTGCTTCGGATAATTCAAACGTCACTTCTTTTGTTTCCCCAGGGTGCAGAAGAATTTTCCGGAAATCTTTCAGTTCTTTTACAGGATGGACAACTTCTCCTGCCAGATCTTGAACGTATAATTGAACGGTTTCTTCTCCGGATGCTTCACCTGTATTTGTCACCTTCACAGATACTTGCAAAGCCTCTTTTTCTGTAATGGCATCCCCAGAGAGTCTTGCTTCGCTATAAGCAAAACTTGTGTAGCTTAGACCGAATCCAAACGGAAGAAGCGGTTCATTAGGGATATCCAGATATCTTGAAACATAATCATCCTGTGCATGTTCTGGCGGGCGGCCGGTGTTGAAGCAATTGTAATAGACTGGCACTTGTCCGACAGAGTGTGGAAATGACATGGATAAACGACCTGATGGATTAACATCTCCATATAATAAATCTGCTATGGCTGCACCGCCCTCTGTCCCTGGGTACCACGCTTCAAGTAAAGCATCCGATTGATCGATCACACCGCGCAAATCCAGTGGACGGCCATTAAAGAGAACCGTTACAATCGGTTTATTCAGCTGCTTCACCGCTTTGATTAATTCAACTTGTATTTCAGGAAGGCGGATATTCGACCTGCTTTTTGCTTCACCGCTCATACCAGAATGCTCGCCTAAAGCAAGCACGACCACATCCGCTTTTTGAGCTGCCTCCAGAGCTTCCTCAAGCTGACTTTTATTCCCCTCTTCAATCTCACAGCCTCTGGCAGTATGGAGCTTTGAAGATTCCAGTTTCATTTTAAACCCGTCTGCGAGCTTTACAGCTTCATCTTCTGAACCGAGCCATGACCATGGCCCTAAAAGATCGCCGCTTTCAGCAAACGGTCCAATAAGAGCTATATTCTTGTTTGTGTTTAAAGGAAGAACGTTCTCATTTTTTAATAGAACACAAGATTTTACAGCAAGTTCTCTCGCTGTCTTACGGTGTTCCGCGCTAAGAACAACTTCTTTTTCAAGCTGCACATCTGCCCCCCGATACGGGTTATCGAATAATCCTAATTTTTGCTTCAGCTCCAAAATCCTTAAGACTGCTTCATCAACAAGCTTTTCATCAAGCAAATCCGCTTCTATTAAACTCTTTAAATGGTTGACGTAACAGGCAGTCATCATTTCAATATCAACTCCTGCCTGAAAAGCTTTAAGTGCTGCTTCTGATTCATCAGCGGCGACGCCGTGTGGAATCATCTCTTTGACTGCTCCCCAATCAGATATAAGAACACCGTCAAATCCCCATTCCTCTCTCAGTACATCCCGCATCAGCTTCTTATTTCCGCTTGCAGGAATGCCATCTACTGTATTAAAAGCCGTCATAACCATCTCACAGCCTGCATCAAGCGCTGCCTTATATGAAGGAAGATAATATTCACGCAGCGCACGCTCCGACACATCAACGGTATTGTAATCACGTCCGCCTTCAGCAGCACCATATGCTGCAAAGTGCTTCACACATGCCGCAACCCGATTCAGATCGGATGTTAAATCTGTCCCTTGAAAACCGCGGACAAATGCTTCTGAAAATCGGCTATTAAGATAAGGATCTTCTCCCGTTGATTCCATCACTCGTCCCCATCTCGGATCACGCACTAAATCAACCATAGGCGCAAACGTAACGTGCACACCGGACACAGCAGATTCTTTAGCAGCAATCTCCGCACTTTTTTCAGCTAATTCAGTGTCCCATGAGCATCCGATTGCAAGCGGCACTGGAAAAATAGTCTTAAATCCGTGAACCACATCCGCCATGAATAAAAGCGGAATTCCTAATCGGTTTTCTTTCATATGGGCAGTTTGAATATCCATAGTTTCTTGCGCTCCTGATGCACCTAAAACAGATCCGCTATTTTGAATAACATCCTTTGTGATTCCCATTTCTGCCATAGGGCCTGTTATTTGACCTTCACTGCTCGCTCCTTTATAAAAAGGAGTTGCCAGCTGCATAAACTGAGCAATCTTTTCATCTAGTGTCATCTTTTGGATTATAGAGTTCAGCTTTTGTTTCACTATTTTCACTCTCCATATATTAGTAGATTCATATAACTTATGTAATAAAAACGTTTCGATTTACTATTTAATTGGATTATAAACGCTTTCATTTTGTGAGTCAAACAATATCGAAACGTTTTTAACGGTATTAAATCACTTCATATCCTATTTATTAGCGAATAAATAATGGAATTATGTTGTAAAAATGATAAAAATCCAAAATTTTATGTTGAAAACGATTACACGCTCAATTATAATAGCCCTATCGAAACGTTTCTACGGTTTGTTATATTCCTTGCTTTGATTAGAAATAGGACAATCTCTATTTTTTTCTTCTTAATAGAAACGTTTCACTGAAGGAGGATGGGTTAAATCTTTCAATCTTATACCTTTCTTTACTTTTAATGCTTAACGTTTACACCATTGATTCTTATCAATGAATTACATGAACTGGGGGAAATAAAATGAAGAAATCTGCAAGATTTAAGAGCAAAAAATGGATAAGTGCTGCAGTTTTAGGAACATTGCTTGTTTCTGGTGTGATGGCAGGCTGTTCAAGTAATTCAGCATCATCGGATAAAACGACGATCACTGTCTGGGGCATGGGCGAGGAAGCAAAATCCCTTCCTAAAATTGCTGATGAATTCGAAAAAGAAAACCCGAAAATTGAAGTAAAGGTTCAGGCAATTCCCTGGGATACAGCGCATGATAAATTATTAACCGCTGTTGCTTCAAAAAAAGGCCCGGATGTTCTGCAGATGGGAACAACCTGGATTCCTGAATTTGCTTCTGCAAATGCATTAATGGACTTAACACCTCACATAAAAGATTATCCGGAGCTTGATCCTGCCAAGTATTATGAAGGATCCGTAGAAACAACTAAATTTGAAGATAAAACGGTAGGAGTGCCTTGGTACATTGATACGCGAGTTCTCTATTATCGTACAGATTTGCTGAAAGAAGCAGGCTATAACGAAGCTCCTAAGACATGGGATGAACTTCAGGACGCTGCAAAAAAATTATCTGAACGCGGAAAAGGCAAGTATGGAATAAGCCTTGATACAAAAGAACAAAGCTTGGCATTCATGTTCGCAAGACAAAATGGTTCAACCCTGCTTGATGACCAAAATAAGCCACTGTTCAACGAACCGGAATTTATTGAAGCTGTTGACTACTTAAACGGATTTTTCAAGAATGGCTCCGCCCCTAAAGATGAACTGGGAATTGATATCATTCAAGGCTTCCGGGATGAAGGAATTCTTCCAATGTTCATCAGCGGTCCATGGATGATTAAACTTATTAATGACCAGGCTCCAGAGCTTGAAGGGAAATGGGCTACAGCTGTTCTTCCCGCAAAAGAAAATAATATCTCGGCACTTGGCGGATCAAATCTATCGATCTTTGAACATACAAAAAATAAAGATGCATCTCTAAAATTCTTAGCGTACATGAATAAACCTGAAACACAGCTTAAGTGGATGGAAATGACAAATTCACTGCCATCAACAAAAGCAGCTTGGGAGGATGAATCTTTAAAAGAAAACCCTCTTTACAAAACGTTTGGGGAGCAAATGGAGCACTCACAATCAATGCCTGTAATGAAAGAATGGGAAAAAATTGCCCAAACTTACTTAAGCACCTTTGAAAAGATTTACCGCGGCGGTGCAGATGTAGAAAAAGAATTAGATCAGTTCAACAAGAAGTCCGAAGAAATTTTAAACAAATAGAGTGACAGAATTGAGCTGACAGGCAGAGTCCTCTGTCTGTCAGCCATCATCAATTATTGGCTAACGTGAAAGAAGGGATTCCCTTGAAAAGCATCATTAACAACAAAACACCGTATTTCTTCATAGCTCCTGCGATTATCTTGTTGTTCTTGTTTTCATTGCTGCCAATCTTTGTGGCTCTGATGATCAGTTTCACAGATATTGATTTAGCAGGATTAGCAGATTGGTCAACCATAAACTTTATTGGATTGCAGAATTATACAGATGTTTTAAGCGATGAAATCTTCATTAAATCTATCTTTAACACTCTTTTTTACGTAATCTTTGGGGTTCCGCTTGTTATTATCTGTTCCCTTGGAATCGCTCTGCTTATTAACTATGGAAAAGCACGTATTTTCAAAGCCTTCAGAGCTGTATTTTATATGCCTTCAATCACTAATGTTGTAGCAGTTGCCGTTGTATGGAGTTATTTATACAACCCTCAATTCGGTTTGTTCAACTACATATTGGAGCTGCTTCATATCCCTCCCGTCCCTTGGCTGCAGCACCCTGTAATGGCAAAGGTATCATTAATTGCTTTAGCTTTATGGCGTGCAATCGGGATCAATATGATAATTTTTTTAGCAGCACTTCAGGGTATTCCAAAAACGTATTACGAGGCGGCTCAGCTTGACGGTGCAAGTGATTGGAAACAGTTAACAAAAATCACCATTCCTCTGCTGCGCTATGCGATTTTCTTTGTCTCCATTACTACGATGATCGGCTGGCTGCAATTTTTCGAGGAGCCATTTATCATGACAAAGGGCGGACCGCTAGACAGCACAACCTCCGTCGCATTATTTATCTACCGCAATGGATTTCAGCTGAGCAACTTTGGCTATGCTGCTGCTGGCTCGTTTATCTTGTTTATCGCCATCATCATTGTGACAATGATTCAATTCAGATTACAGAAAAAAGATGTTGATTATTGAGGATGAAGAGGTGAGTACGATGAAAACAAAGACAATGAAACAGCCGGTGTATTTAACTGAAAAAGAGCGCTATAAACAATGGACACTAGGCATCATTTTAACTATTGCAGGCTTTCTTATCTCCATTCCATTCATATGGATGATTCTCTCGGCTTTTAAAACTGAGAGTGAAGTCATGCAAATACCGCCAACCCTATGGCCAAGTGAATTTACCCTTGAAAATTTTGTTAATCTTTTCGTCAACATGAATTTTGCCGTTTACTTAAAGAACACCATTATCGTCGTACTTTTTTCTTTTGCTGGATTATTTCTAAATGCGATGGCGGGATATGCATTTGCAAAATTCAATTTTAAGGGAAGAGAAAAGATTTTTTATATGGTGCTTGCTACTATGATGATTCCTGGACAAGTCACGATGATTCCTGTTTATTTAATTTTGAACCAATTGCAGCTGACAAATACAATGGCGGGAATTGTCTTGCCAGGTCTTGTTGGAGCCTTCAGCATTTTTCTGTTCAGGCAATTTATGTCCACTATACCGGATGAATTACTTGAGGCGGCAAGACTGGATGGCGCAAGCGAATTTCGCGTTTTCCTGCAAGTCGTCCTGCCGATCTCAAAGCCAATTCTTGCTGTTCAGGGTATCCTTACCTTTATTGCAGGATGGAACAGCTTCTTATGGCCATTAATTATCGCAAATGACGAGGCACTGTATACTCTCTCAGTTGGTTTGTCTTTATTAAAAGGCCAGTATGGAGGAAACTTTGCCCTGCAAATGGCAGGATCAACCTTTATGGTCGTTCCGATCATAATCATTTTCATCTTATTTCAGAAACACATTATTGAAGGATATACGATATCGGGAATGAAGTAACATGAAAAGGAAAATCGGTGTTGAGAGGGCCTGCAATTTATGCGGGTCCTTTTTTTGGCTGTGTTCAGATAGATTGTTGTTTTTGATTATAAATGTTGTCCCTTACTTTCCGCTGCAGGAACTTGCCTTCACCGGGGAGGGTGGGAGTCAAGTCCTTCCGCTACAATCCACTTAAGGTTTTTAATAGTAAGTCTAAAAGCAACAAATTTTACTCATATCAGCCGTTATCTCACTTGCCTATATCCGCTAAATAACTCCGCACCTATCACAAGTCTGCCTATTTTTCATACGATATTTTACAGGTGCAATACTTTACCTCAATGCAAAGGATGTCGGAATATGCCAGCCATAGTAGGAGCATTTAAAATAAATGCCGTTGGTACGAGCAGCATTGTTCATATCGGGGATGTGATTACCATCTCGCCATACAGCGAAGTCAAAACCTTTGCAGGGGCTGGATCTTTCAATACGGGAGACGGTTTGAGCATCAACAATCAAAACAGTGTCACGAATGCTTACGATAATGACACGATTGACCAGCCAATAACGGGAAATGCATAAGGTGAAACTTCCAACAGTGGAGGTTTTCCTCATCTTCCACTGTTGGTTAGTTGAACCAATCGGGCTTTTACGGGCAGTTTACCTGCCTACCCAACTATACTTTCCCTCTCAAGTCTTGAGGAGGGGTATTAATGCCCGTTAATGCGGGATAAAAGAGGTGAAAACATGAATTTTTATATTAATCAGACGATCCAAATTAATTACTTGAAAGTTGATGCCGTCAGCAACTCTTCTGTTCTTCAAATTGGCAGCGCAGGTATGATTAAACCCCTCGCAAACCTTTATAATACTGGAGCATTTACTGCCCCTGCCCCTGCTGCTGTACCTCCTGGAGGCCAGACTGGGACGGAAGGCCCTTTCGTTCCGCTCGCCCCGAGTTAATCAGGAATAGGCATTCACCCATTTCAGCGCCCTGCATATAAATGAATCTAGGGTAAGTTGTGTACGTGATTTATAAGCGGGGTGAATGAAAGTGTACTATGATCAATCCATGATGCAGTATGTGCAGAATTTATACGGAATCGTTCAGGCTCAGGATGAGAAAATCAAAAAACTTGAATCCGCTGTTTCCGCCATGATGGGCGAAATAGAAGAATTAAAAAAACGCCCCAGTACAACAATTGAAAAAATAGAATATAAATTTGATCAATTAAAAGTTGAAACACTTGAGGGAACATTGAACATAGGGCTCAATCCAACTGTCCCTGATCAAATTGAAAACTTTGAGGTAGATCAGAAGGGTCTTCAAGTAAACCAGGTTAACAATACAAAGCGCGAGGAAGAAATATTTGAAGCAGTCCAGGCAAACTTGCTCGCATTTCTGAACGAAGACTGCGTCAAATACATTGAGCAAATCGCTGCCCAAACTAACTATGAGCTTGATGATGCCCATAAGGAATTTATCATTGAAGATATCCGCAAGCAAATTGACAGCAGGATCAGGTTCTACTTAAAACAGGGAACCTATGATGAATCCATTCCTGTCAGCGCGCAGATTGAAGATATTACATCGAAAGTAAAGCAGGATGTGGAGCGTTCCATAACGTACTTTATCCAAGCCCTGCCACAAGAAGGAGCTGACAGCAACTCATGAATTTCAGCGTTGTGAATAAAGAGCTTTCTGTTGGAGCCATTCGGGTGACCGCTGTTGCAAGTTCCAGCGTCTTCCTAATTGGCGATGCCAATTGCATTACACTGTCATCCGTTTTTGATACGCCGCCTGAATCACTCATTATCGGCCCATTTGTTCCACTTGCACCAACGTAAGCTGCTATGATCAATCGATTATCGATTGTTAACAAGGCGTATGTTGATTCAATCGGGATCAGTTCAATTTTTCAGATCGGGGACAGTGTAGATATCGTTCCTCGAGTTAAAGTTTACGCTGTGCAGAGGGAAGCTGAAATTGAACTCGGCAGCGAGGGTGACTTGAAACAATACAATATTTATTCAGAGCTTTTGCCAAAGCCACTGATCACAGAAAACATACAGACTGCTTTCTTTCATGAAAATCCGACCATAAAAGTTGGGGCAGTAAAAGTAACGTCTATTTCTTCAGCCGCTGTTGTTCATTTTGGTTCAACGAACACCATTTCAGCTGAGTCACGGGTAAAACACATCAGGCAATTAGAAAGCAAGAATGAACGTAAACAGCCTTAATGCATAGACTGTGAATATGACAGAAAGCCAAAGGATGTTCATTCATGCCAGCTATTATAGGTCCAATCTGCATTAACTCTGTCGGAGGCGGTGTTGTAAACTTTGGTGACTCTTTCTATCTTTCGCCAAAGAGTTCATCAAAGACCGCATCTGGGTCTGGCGGGGGAAATACCGGGGACTTCATCATCGTCAACAATATCGTAAGTGCTACGAATTCAATCGATCCGGACGTAAATGATCAAAATATTGTAGGAAATAATTAAAATGACGTGCCTGTGAGACAGCACGTCATTTTTATGTCAGGTTATTTTCTTTTCTTCCGCTCATTTGATTTTTTTGTCCGGACAAGTCTGGAAGAAGGCTGCTTTCGGATCCACTTTACATAGCTTGCAAGTTTAGGATCATTTCTCAGTTCTGTTATCGTATTCAGACGGATGGCCAGCTCATCATTTGTATACAAAGCATGAATTTGCTTGTGGCAAGGTATGCAGAGCTGTGCTGTCGGCAAAAAGGTCCCGCCTTTTTCTTTTGGAGTTAAATGATGCTCTGTCGTTTCTACTTCCTGCCGTCTGCATAGCTCGCACGTTCCCAACCCTTTTTTCGCCATTTACATCCATCCTTTTTTAATACCTACATCACTTCAAGCAATACGCTTGTTCCATTTCCGGTCGGCTCAGCAGGCAAGACAATAAGCTTCCTCGGCAATCTGGCACGAAGCTCCTGAACATGGCTGATGACGCCTACAGCAAGATTGTCAGACTGCAGCTTTTCAAGGGCTGAAATAACCGTTTCAAGCAGCTCCCCATCAAGGGTACCGAATCCTTCATCCAAGAAGAAGAACTGAAGCGGATATTCCCCTCTCAGCTGAATTTGCGAGGATAAAGACAGGGCCAGGGCCAGGGAAGTCAAGAACGTTTCTCCTCCGGATAAGCTTGAGACAGGACGCCTCACTCCCCCATTTGCATCATCTCTCATAATAAATCCGCCGCCGGAATCTACTTCAATCGCATAACGCTGCCTCGTCAATTGCCCTAAACGTTCGGAGGCATCCTCTGCGACCAGGTGAAGCTGTTCTTCTGCCAAAAATTCCACAAAGCCGTTTCCCTTAAAGACAGATTGAAGTTTTTCAAGACGCGAAGCAAGGCTGTCAAGTTCCACTCGCTTTTCTTCAATTTCCATAAATCGTTTATGCTTCTCGTTCAAAAGCTGCAATGCTTTCGAAGCAGCTCCTTTTTCTTGCGCTGCAAGGTCTATCAGCGCCTTGCTTTCAGACTTAAACTGCTTAATACCTGTCCATTTTTCAAGGCTGACAGATCTGTTATTCAATTTTGCCTCTACACGTTTTAAGTCTGCCAACACTTGTTTCTTTTTATCCTGATAGGCATCAATTTCTTCTTTCATTTTCTGCTTATCTGCAGGTGCTGCGATGGATCTCACCGCAGCTTCAAGATCTGCAAATAGGGTCTCTTGCTTGACCTGCTCCCATTTTGTTACGGCTTGTTTCAGACGCACTTCTGCCTGTTCATAAGCCTTCTCTGCTGCATGGCTCCTGCTTTCAGCCTTTTGAACATCCTGCAGGGCAGTCTGCCACTCGTTATACAGGCTCTTCTCCGTTTGAACAAGCTCTTCTAATTTTCTGTCCGTTTCCCGGAGCAAAGAGGCAATGTCACTGCCAACTGTCTCTTGACCCAGCCTTTTCTGTTTCTCGTCAGCTGCCTGCTGTTTATTTTGAAGCGAAGCAGCAAGCTCAATCTGAGTGTTTTTAATTAGCTGAGCTTCATGCTCCAGCTGCTTGATTTGTTTCTCTTTTTCTTCAATAAATTGGACACTTATTTGCACTCTTGTTTTCAGCTCTTCAAGAACAGCATCTTTTTCACTGATCTTCCGCTGCTTTTCTTCTGCCTGTTCAAAGGAAATCCCGCCAAACTCATGGATCCACTTTTCTAGTCCAGCAAGATATTCGGCCTCCGTTTGATCATGCTTTTCATAAATTTCTTTTAAATCTTCTTCACTGTTCTTTTGAGTATAAAGGTGCTGATTGATTTTCTCCTGCCATCCTCTTTCGCTCACTTGAAGCTTTTGGAATCGTTCTTTCGTTTGCAGAAAATCCTGATTCAGCGCTTTATACTCTGTACGGGAATCCATTTCCTCTTTTTCGTCTTCATTCAATGAAACAACCAGTTCCGATAAAAAGGGATAGGCCGAGACCATTTCTCTTGAGAGTTCTTCCCATTTTTCTTTTAAGTGCTGAAGATGTGCACTGATGGCTGCATCTTCAGCTGTTTTCTCTTCTAGCTCCTCAATCAGTGAGCCTGATATTTCTAAAGCACCCGTCTCTTTGGCAGGCTCTGGATGATGAGCCGATCCGCATACTGGACAGGGATCATTTTGTGAAAGGTGTTTTGCAAGCTGGACCGCCATTTTGTGCTCGCGCTGTTTCTCTGCTTTGTTCTTTTCATCCAATAGGCGCAGCTTGCGGGTTTCAGTCTGCTGCTTATGATCGTTAAGCAGCTCGCAGCTTCTATGGTAAAATTGCTGAACACTGCCGAAGGAATCCTTGATTTTCTCGCCGACCGCCTCGTGCTTCTGTCTTGTGTCCTTCAGCTGATCTTCTGCACGCTTTAAAAGAATCTCTTTTTTATCAGCTGTCTTCTTCCACTCAGCTAAGGATGCTTCAAGATTGGCGAGGTGAAACCTTTGTTCAGACGCCTTCCGTATTTGTTCTCTCTCTTGAACAGTTACAGTGTTCTGATCCATTTGCTCTTTTAATGCCTTTTGCTTTTCAAGCGCCTTTTTCAATAATTGATTGGCCCGCTCCGCTGCTTCTTGCCGCTGACTAAGATCGTCCGCTGACGCGTTAGCCTTTTCCGTCAATTCCTTTATAACAGTTAACTCTTCTTTAAGAACTTTCTCCAATTCCCTAAGCTGTAATAGCTGTTCTTTTTTCGTCACTAAAACGGGTTCTTCTGCAGCTTTCTTTTCACGTATTTGCTCATAGGCGCTGACGGTTTGGGCGTAACGCTCCTTATGCTGCTTGAGGACTTGCTGCAGCTCTTTCATTTGCCGGCTGCTGCTGTTTTTTTCTCTTTCAGCTGATTGAAGCGCCTCTGCATAAGGCTTGACGTAGTCCGCTTTCTCCGCAGCTTCAAGACGTTTAGAAAGCGCAGCCATGTCATCTTTTTGCTGCTCAAGGCGCGACTGCAGGTTTTCATACTCGCTTTTTTCAAGCTGAAGCTGCCACACTTCTTCGTACTCATCATATTGTTTGACGGTTTGATCGTATTCTTTTTGTCTTTTTTCAAAGAGCAGATTTGCCCCTTCAAGCTCTTGTTCAGCAAGCTTAACTGCTTCACTTGAAGCATCTCCGAGCCCTGCCTGTTCAGCTGTCAGTTCGTTTTGTTTTCCCTTGGCATGCAGCAGTCTTTTTCTGAGCTTTTTAACGAGCTCATCTCCATACTGCTCTAAATGGAACAAACGCTGAAGCATCTGCCTTCTTTCCGCTCCTTTCAAAGACAGGAATTCAGCAAATTTCCCTTGAGGAAGAACGACTGCTCTTGTGAAATCATCAATTGTCAGACCGAGGAGAGCATACACTTTTTCATTTACTTCTGCAGCTTTGTCAGCAAGTACTACGGTCTCTTCGGTATGCTCCATGATGCGGCAAAGCGAAGTTTTAACCCGCTGCTCATCTGTGCGTTTAAACATCCGTTCTACAGAATACTTCTTGGAACTGTCTGCATTCTCAAGTTCAAATGTAAAAGAGACGTGGAGAACATTCTCTGCATGATTTAATATTCCCTGAGTGTTATTGGCTGCCCTCTCTACTTTTCCGTACAAAGCAAGAGTCATCGCATCAAGAATAGAGGATTTTCCGCTTCCTGTCGGGCCAAATATGCCAAACACTCCGCCTTCGCAAAGAGAACTGAAGTCAATAACCTGCTTTTCTCTAAAACTATGCAATCCTGAAATGGTAAGGGATATTGGCTTCATTCCTTGTCCTCCTCCTCTTCTTCCGGCTCATCGTGAATCATATCCAGAAAGAGCTTCATCGTTTCCTGATCAGGCTGTGCCCCGCCGGTCTGCTGCTCATAAAATTTGGCGAAAAGCTCATCTATCGGAAGATTTGCTCTGCTTTCCCGGCTTTGTTCATGAATGCTTTTTTCAAAGACAGGACGGATATGCACAAATCCTGGATGTGAATTTCGCAGTCTATGAATCTCTTCAAGGGAAAGGGTATCTTTTAAATGGACCTCTAAATCAATCCAGGCATTTTGGTCTTTCCCATCGTCCAGCCACTGATGAACCTGCTGCAATCCTTCTCGCGCTCTCCATTTTACTAATGGCTTTCCGCTTGAGAGCAAGACTTCAGAAACTTGAGCCTGTCCGCCTGGCTCAATATCGACAATGGAAACTGATTTTGCGTAGCCTGATTCTGAAAAACTGTAGGCAAGAGGCGAACCCGAGTATCTTGCCATTGTGCCGGCCCGCTTCAAAGTCTGCGGACGATGAAGATGCCCAAGCGCCACATACTGCGCTTTTTCAGGAAGACTTGAAGCAGCTACCGTATATGCGCCTCCTACTTCTATTGGACGTTCAGAATCAGTGGAGCTTCCCCCGGCTACATAAATATGGCTCATCGCAAGATTAACCGTGTCATCTCTGAACTGCTCTGCCATATAGGCAAATAAATCCCGAATTCGTTCATCATAGGAATTGCGCAAAAGAATTTCATCATGACTGTCTGAGAGCACTTCTTTTAATCTTGCTTCTGAAGGGTAAGCAAGCGCCGCCATCATCATTGATTGATCAGCAGCCGGCACATCAACGGTCAAAATACCTGATGAAGGGTATCCAATCAGGTGAATGCCCTGTGTGTCTGCAAGCGGTGAAGCAGCCTGCAGACGTTCAGGGTTGTCATGGTTGCCCGCTATCACAATAACAGGACGGCGGCCTTTATCGGAAAGCCTCGAGATGCTTTCATAAAAAAGCTGTTCAGCTGCTGCCGGAGGATTCACCGTATCAAAAGCATCACCTGCCATTATGACAGCATCCGCTTTTTCATCAATGACAATCTGCGAAAGCTCGTCTAAAAATTGAGCCTGCTCAAGAAGACGGCTTCTCCCTTCAAGCGTTCGGCCTAAATGCCAGTCTGCTGTGTGTAGAATCCGCATAATTTCCCCAACCTTTCTTATTAGAAAAGCGCAAGCGGCCCGTTTAGCTCAGGCATGACAAGGATCCGACATAAAAGGCGCTTTTTGCCTTTACTGGCGGAGCCGTTCTGGCCGAGGAGTTGGGCGATGGAGCTAGACACCTCGAAAAGCGGAACCGACTGTTCAGCCCCGACAGGCAGATAAGAATTCACCCATAAAGTCCGGTTCCCGCCTTTTTGGGTGAATTTGTTCTGACCGAGGGGCTAGGAGGTGGAGCTAGACACCAATGCGCAATTCATTCTTACTTATGTTCTAAAAAAAGAAGAAGTAAATACTTCTTCTCATGTCTTACACTTCTAGTACATGTCCTCCATCAAAGAAATAAAGAACTTTTGATGAAAGAGGTTTCTTCGTTATTTTTTCAATCGCTTTTCCGTAAAGATCAAGCTGAACACTGTAGCGTTTCGTTAAAACAGAACGTGCCTGCTGAAATCCTCCCGGAAACTTCCCTTCAATAGCATCTGTTTTATAATCAAGCAAAACGACACCTTCTTTGTCTTCAAATAAACAGTCGATGACACCTTGAATCAGTACATGCTCACCCTTTGCTTCTTCGTAAAGTTCATCGGCGGGCAAGGCATAACTGAAGGGAACCTCCCTCTCTATGCGGTCTGCTTTCTGAAGTCTTTTCCCGATATCCGTCTGGAAAAAGCGAGCAATGGAGTCAATATCAATGCTGTCCGCCTGCTCTTTTGTCAGGATTTCTTTTGTGATAAGCTCTTGAACTTTTCGGCGGGTAATTTCGGCCGTTACCGGTTCGCTCAGATTAAGCTGCTGCATAACTGCATGCATAGCTGTCCCTTTTTCTGCAGCTGTGAGCGATTTTTTTTGCATGAATTTTGGACGGTCATACATAAAGGTGTCTTTCTGATTACGCAGAATGGTTTCATCACTATATTCATCTCTGAATTCCTGCTGCCTTTTCACTTCCGATACTGATTGCTTTGAACGGAATATGGTGGCAAACTGATGCTCATATGTCCATGATAATCGGGCTTTTATTTTCTCCTGATAATCTGACTGCTCAGCTACTGGTTCAAGGTTCTTCAAAGCACTGAGCATTTCCTGATTGTACTTTTTCTCCTCTTTTTGACTGTCATACAGTTCCTCTTCATTCATTACGCTAATTTCCCACCGCGATGGATGATGAAGAATGGATGGACTTGTTTCTTCACTATTTTCCCTGAGTCTTTCCGCATTCTCGTGGCGGACTAATGCAGGACCGATCCAGTCAAGATAGGATTTAGCCTGTGCACGTTCAAAATCCGGGAGCAGCCACTCCTCCTGAGTCATTGAATTTTGCCAGTCAGACAGCGTTTTTCCGGCGTCTTTCAATGTTCCGACCAAGAATAGTTTCTCTTTTGCGCGAGTTAAAGCTACATACAGAACGCGAAGCTCTTCTGACAGCAATTCAATTTTCATCTTTTTCTTCATGGCTGCAAGCGGCAAGGTTGGATAGCTGATTCGAAGAGACGGCTGGATCAGCTTCGTAGCGAATCCGAGCTCCTTATCAAGCAAGTATTTTTTATTCATATCCATCATATTAAACTGTCGTGCTAGCCCGGCAACGAATACGACCGGAAACTCCAGACCTTTGCTGCTGTGAATGGTCATCAGCCGGACAACATCTTCCTGCTCGCCGAGGGCTCTTGCAGCACCAAGGTCATCTCCCCTCTCCTGCATGCGCTCTATGAAGCGAAGGAAACGGAAAAGTCCTCTGAAGGTAGTGGCCTCATACTGACGTGCTCTGTCATAGAGCGCCCGCAAATTGGCCTGCCGCTGCTTGCCGCCGGGCATTCCGCCGACATAATTGAAAAATTTCGTATCCCGGTACAGCTGCCAAATTAATTCTGAAACGGATCCCATGCGAGCAAGTTCTCGCCATGTTTGCAGCTGATCATAAAACGACTGCAGTCTTCTGCTGAGGGCTGCATCTTCCCGGGATGCTTCTGATAAGAAAACTTTTAACGCTTCAAAGTACGTGCCTTTTTTTGAATATGTCCGGATGATGGCCAGTTCATTTGTATTCAGTCCGACAACAGGCGACCTTAGAACGGATGCTAGCGGAACATCCTGGTACGGGTTATCAATCACTTTGAGAAGCGACATCATAATGGCGACTTCCGTTGCTTCAAAATAACCGCCTGAGAGGTTTGCATACACAGGAATGCCCTCTTGTTTAAACTCCTCAATAATTTGTGGCGCCCATGGCATAGAGCGCAGCAGAATGACTACATCTCTGTACGTGATATTCCGGGTACCGCCGATTTTGCGGTCATAAATCTGAAATTTATCCTGAATCATCCCGCGGATTTTCTTTGCCATGACTCTTGCTTCAAGCTGAACAGTCTGAAGTTCTTCAGGATGGAATGAAGCTTCTTCCACAGAAAAGTCCTCTTCCTCATCCTTGCCGCGATTTACAAGCAGGAGTTCAGCCCGCATCTGCTCGGATTCCGGATAAGTTGCGCCAAGCTTCAGCTCAGCATCAAGGTCGTAGGCAACTTCCCCTACCTTCTCTCCCATCAGCTGCTTGAAGAGAAAGTTCGTGCCGTCGATGACTTCTGAACGGCTTCTGAAGTTTTTCGATAAATCGATGCGGAGTCCTATGTGCTGTCCTTCTTTTGAGAAGGTTTTATATTTGCTTAAAAATAAAAACGGTTCAGCAAGGCGGAATCTGTAAATCGATTGTTTTACATCGCCTACCATAAACAAGTTTCCCCGTCCGCTTTTTGTTACCAGCTTGAGAATGGTTTCCTGTACGAGGTTTGTATCCTGATACTCATCGACAAGAACTTCTTCAAACTGATTCTGATAATCAAGAGCTGCTTCACTTGCATGCAATTGACCATGCTCATCGGGTGTTCCCAGTATTTGAAGGCAGAAGTGCTCAAGGTCTGCGAAATCAACAATCCCTTTTTGTTTTTTCATTTCATCAAAACGTTCCCCAAACAGATTCACAAGTCCTGTAAGTGTTTCGATGACAGGTTTTAAATCCCGCAAATCCTGCAGATGGCTTTCATAAGATCGTGCAAACAGCTCTTCCTGCAGCTGTTCGATTTGTTTTTTGGCTGAATTGCGCAGCGCCGTAGTCTGTTCAAGCAATTCCTTGCTGTATTCAGACCCCCTGCAAGCTTTAGCCCGCGAAAATGACGTCAGTGCCATTTTTTCCGCCAGTTCCTGCCACGAATCCTTTGCTTTAATCAATTCCTGAACCTGCCTGATATCATCTGTCAGATTTTCCGCACGCGGAGCTGGGCCCCCCGGTTTTTCAGTCAGTGCAAGTGCTCGCTGCAGTTTTTCAAGACTGCTTGTGAGCTGCATGGAAATATCTGCAGCAAGATATGGAAAAAACGGCAAGTTTTCAAGCCGCTCTTCTTCGCCATACATGCCGGCAAGTTCATCAAGCCACTTAGATGGGTTCGGATGCGAACGGGAAAATTGATAGAGCGCACGGATCAGTGTTTGCAGGTCTGTATCACTTCTATCTGTTGTATAGCGGTCTACTAGATCAAAAAAAGCATCATTATCTGCAAGGCTGTATTGTTCTTCAAAGATATCACCCAGCACCTCATCGATCAGGAGCTGCCCCTCTGTTTCATCTGCAATCCGGAAACCAGGATCCAGATCGATTAAGTAATAATACTTCCTCACCACATTCAGGCAGAAGGAATGAAGCGTAGAAATGGCTGCCCGATTTAATAGGGACAGCTGTCTTCTCAAATGAAGGGAAGAGGGGTTTTCCTTCAATGCTTTTTCAAGCGCTTCGCCGATCCGGTTTCTCATTTCTGCTGCTGATGCATTGGTGAAAGTTGCGACTAATAAGCGGTCCACATCGACCGGATTTTCTTTTGAAATGATTTTGCGGATAATTCTCTCAACGAGCACCGCTGTTTTTCCTGATCCAGCGGCGGCAGCCACAAGAATATCCTGTCCGCCTGAGACGATCGCTTTCCATTGATCATCCGTCCACTGGCTGTCACTCGGTTTCTGTATCATTCTCTTCCCTCCCTGCTTCGTTCCTCAATCTTGAGAGAATGACATCATTTTTGTCATCCTTCAGCATGCGGTATTGATTTTCTGACAATGATTGATCAAATTGACAGACGGACTTAAAGGAGCAAAACGTGCACGGCACTTTCTCCTTCATTTTGTATGGGGCGATGTCAACAACCCCGTTTGTAATATCCGTTCCTATGCTTTGGAAAATCGAACGCACATGACCGCGGAGCAAATCAAACTCCCCTTCGCTTGCAATCGCAGAATCTGATCTGAAGCCGCCATCCTTCTTAATGCCGGCAGATACTATTTTCGAAAGGCCGCTGTCTAATGTCTGATCCATTAGACGCACAGCTTCCTCATCTCCAAGCAATAACCCCTTCATTTTAAACTTCTTGAAAATTTCCTCTTCAATTTTATCGTGCGGAATCTGTGATGCTGTCTGAATCATCGGATCGTGTACATGAAAGTAAAGCACGCCTGCAGGAGTCGCCTCCACTCCAAGCCAGCTTTTAGAATGAGTGATAATCACATCTAAATAAGTCAGCATCTGCAGGGCGAGTCCGTAATACACCTCTGATAAATTAAGAGCTTTATCACTTGATTTAAAATCAACGATTCGCAGGAGAACTCCTTTAGAGCTTTCCGCCTTATCCACGCGGTCAATCCGTCCGATCAATTCCATCGTGCAGCCATTATCCAGCTGAAAACGGATAGGAGGCAGCGGACCGCCTTTTCCAAAACCAAGCTCAAGGCCGGCCGGTGCAAATCCGCTTGCCTTCGCATGCTCGCTTAAAATAGACGAAGCTCTCGTGATAATGCTGACAAGCTTTCTTTTTAAATAGTGATGCCGGTTTGAGCTTAATAGAATTTCCCGCTGAAGTCTTGGCGCAAGTGTTTCAACTGCATCATGCGAAAGGCTTGCACACTGATCCTTCGATAAGTCCTTCCAATCAAGCTTTAATTGCTGCATTCGATCTGCTATCAGCTTTAAAGCGGAGTGAAACATCTGGCCTATATCCGGTGCCTCAAGACGGAAATATTGCCGTTCTTTAAGTTTTAATCCGTGTGTTGCATAATGGGAAAACGCACAGGCCTTAAACATTTCCATCCGCGAAACACTGCCTTGAATGTGCTCGCCGTAAAGCTCTCTGCTGATGTCTGATTGCAGTGTTTCTGCCTCGTTTCGGTAAAACAGGCTTCCCACAACTTTTGATAACGTCTCCTTCTGGTCCTGCTGGGTAAAATACGTGTACGTATCCCACCAAATCGAACTGATTGGATAGCTCCGCTTCCAGGCCTGCAGCTGAGACGTAAGATAGGAAATGGTAACATCTTCATTCACAATAAAGGACAGCTGTTCCTCTTCAGGCAGCTCCTCAGGCTCATTTATAAAAATTTCCGTTCGAATGGCTGGGAATAAGTCCTTCAGCCGCTTAATGATCATGGACGGAAGCAAAGCTTTTCCTTCCTCATCTGCAAGCGGATAGGAGATATACAGCTCATGTGATGCGCCTGCAAGTGCTAAATAAATGATAAAACTCTCATCCAAAAGCTGCTCTCTCGCAGTTGGCGCAAGTTCAATTCCCTGATGGTGCAGAGACATCCGGTCTTCCTCTGTCAGCACCCCTTTTTCCATCGGCCTTGCAGGAAGAACACCATCATTGGCGCCAACCACAAATGAAATCTTGACGTTAAGCAGCCTTGATCGTTCCAGGCTTGCGATGACAACCTGATCAATTGCAGGCGGAACAAGCGCAAACTTCATCGCTTCAAGACCCGTTTCGATCATTTCGGAAAATAGCTTGCGGGAGATGGCATGTTCATTCATCATCTCAGCAAACTCATCCAGCATTCCTGTTACAGCACTCCATACTTGAGCATGTTCTCTAGCCTCAGTCAGTCTTCCCGCTTCCTCGGCATCCACTCTCAGCTGCTCAAGCTTAAGCGGAATATCCAGCTCTTCAAGAAACAGGTACAGAGCCTCAGCCATGCCGATGCTGCTTTTAGCCCTTTTCATTCTCTCAGCAAGTCCGTTCAGCGGCCGTACAACAAGATCTCTGAGCTCATTGATCATGTCTTCCATTTCATTTTCTTCGTCTGTTCTGACATACTCATCGTCCAGTGAATAGTATCTGCGATAGACAAAACGTTCTTCCTTCGTCCATTTGTTTCCCTGAATCCCGTATGATAGCACGTAGTTCTCAAACTGATCCATTTTCTCCCGCATTTCCTGCTTGCCGGCGCCAAAAGGCAGAAGAAGCTCTGTTTTGATGCAGCGGAACACAGCTTCATACCGCCAGTTGCCGTTTAAGACTTCAAGAGCGGATCTGATCAGTTCAATCACAGGGTGATTCAGCATCGAACGCTTTTGATCGATGAAAAAAGGAATCTCATAATCTCTGAACACTTGTTCAATCAAGTCCTGATAATCTCCAATATTTCGTATTAATACGGCAAGATCCTTGTAGCGGTAATCATCATCCATGACAAAACCGCGGATTTTTCTGGCGATCCCTTCTATCTCTGAGCGGCGGGACGAGGCCTGGGCAATCACCGCATTTGTTTCTCCTTCGTACGGCTTTACAGGCCTTGATTCAAGGTATCTCTCTAAATGGGCAAGTGACGGACGTTCTATGAATCTCGGCATTTCATTTAATACGAGAACCTCATCCACTTCCATCCTTGATTCTTCTGCAAGCATTGAGAGCTTATGATAAGTCATTCCAGTCATTCTGAATAAATGCAGCTCATGCGGCAGATGCTCATGAAACGGCTTGTCTGCTGTAAGGGCAATGGTTACGCTTTTCGCATGATTCATGAATGCTGCGATGACTTCATACTCCTTTGGTGTAAAGCTGTGAAATCCATCTATATAAATATCCGCATTTTGAATATAAGTTGATTCTGCAATTTTCTCTGCCAAGAGCTTTAGATAATCCTCTGAATCAACGTACGTTCCGCTGAGTTCAATCTCGAGCTGTTTATAGAGCAGGACAACATCATGAAGCTTATCAGCCAGCGCCTTTTCCTGACGGGTAGCATTTACTGACATCTTCTCAAGCTTATCTTCCATGTCCTGGGGCGTGAGACTATAGCGCTTCAGTTCTGTAATCATCGTTTCAATATGCTCAATAAATCCGCTTTTGCCGCTTGCTTTTGCAAAAATTTTAAACTCCTGCTTATGCTGTTCAACAAGCTTCCGAAGCATCATTTGAATCCCTGTTCCGGAGATATGATAGCGGCTGATTCCTCCTGTTTCCTGCAGAATCCTCCATGCCAGACGGCTGAAGCTGAATGTTTGCGCACGCATCATCCCGCCTAAATCAGGCGTTTTAATCAGCTCATATTCAATGCCAAACGTCATTTGATCAGGCACCAAATAAACGATTGGGTCTCCTTCCGGCTGTTCAAAAAGATCCATGCGGATTTCATTTAACAGCCGGTGTGTTTTCCCGCTTCCAGATCTCCCTAAAACAAACTTTACTCCCACATCCAGGACCCCTTCCTATAAAAAGCGCAAGCACATTGATACGCACAGGCGGCTTACTGTTATAAAATTCTAAATTAATTTCTTTTCGTCAATGAATAAAAAGGCATACCAATATGCCTTTTTCATTCTTTAAGCTATCTATTATTTCATTTGTAATCTCTCCATCTATTTTACTTGAAAAAACAGGGGAATACCATTCCCGTACCCTTTCCAAGTTTTGCAGAATCATGGGAGAACGGCCTGATTGGCTGACGCATAGGCTATAAGAAAAGTGAATGCGCCAAGGTTTTGGCAAAGCCGTTCTGACAGAGGATCCGGGTGCTTGCGCTGGACATAGATGCTGGATGCTATCTGAATCTTGATATGAATGAAAAGGAGGCAGGAACATGAATAAGATTAATCTGCTCTCATTCTTTTTTTTAATCACGGCGATCATGGTCGCAAGCAGCATCTATATTCTTATTCCGATTTATCACGAAGCTGCAGAAGGCATTGGAATTTCATTTGATGAAGCTGTACTCGGAAGCACTTTTTTCACCTTCTTCTATGCAGCCGGGCTCCTTGTATTTGGGCCGCTTACAGAGATGGCGGGGAAGAAAAAAATTCTCATTGCCGGATTTGGCTGCTCCATCATTGCCACGGTTCTCTTAGCCTTTGCGGCACCTTCAACCTTTCTCCCGCTGCGCTCCTTACAAGGATTCTTTTTGGGCTGCTTTGCGCCTGTCGCTTATGCCTATTGCTTTGAAGCCTTTAATGAGAAAATAAGGACACGGCTGATTTCCCTTATCAATATGGGGTTTTTGATGTCTGGCATCATGGGTCAGCTGATCAGCTCAGCAATTGAAGCCGCTTTCAATTGGGCTGCTGTGTTTTATTTTTTTGCATGTATGTATGCTTTTGTTATGGCTGGGATGGTATTTTTTATTGAGGAAAAAAGATCGGGAACTGTCCGGAAAAATTTCTTCTCTTCTTTAAGCTCTATTCTTAAAAACAAAAAATTGCTGTTGTGTTATCTTCTTGCCTTTGCAATGTTAATGTCTTTTGTTGCTTACTATGAAGGTTTTCACAGAGAATACGGGAGAACGGTTTCAAGCGAGGCTTTATTTTGGGCCAAAGCAGCGGGATTAACGGGGGTATTTTTCTCACTGATGAGTGTGAAGTGGATTATAAAGTATGGTAAGCTGACTGCCGTCAGATATGCCATGATTGGGATAATCCTTTCATTTCTTCTCTCATTTTTAAGCACGAATCTTTACATGTCAGCAGGATTTTCAGTGTTATACACAGCATCGCTCTCCATTTGCATACCCGCGGTCATTTCGCTTATCGGCGAATACGGAGGCCGTGACAGGGCAACTGCAGTATCCCTTTATTCATTCCTGCTTTTAGCCGGAGCAAGCATAGGCCCTTTAATAGCCGGCATCTTTTCCTTTCATGAAATTCTGTTTTTGTTCTCAGTGTTTTACAGCATCGCTGTTCTTTTTACAATCAGAAAATAGATTCATTCTTTTACTTTTCCAATCACTTCATCCTGCCTGATCAAGCCAAATTGCCTGCTGTCACGGCTTACGAGACGATTATCCCCTAAAACAAACAGATATCCCTCTGGAATTGTATTTCTTCCGGTGATTTCTTTTAAAGTAAAGCTGCCTGTTACTCTTCCGAAAGGAGTCCCTTTTTTCAGCGTTTTCAAATAAGGCTCTTCCATTGCCTTGCCATTTACAAACAGTTTATCATTTTTATATTCGAGTTTATCCCCCGGCAAACCGATCACTCTTTTGATGTAAGCATCTTCTCCGCCCGGTGCTTTAAACACAACAATCTCAAAGCGTTTAAAATCAAACAGGCGGTGATTGACCTTATTTATGGACAGCAGATGTCCGGCTGTCAGAGTAGGCTGCATGGAAACACCCTCAACCTTGTAATCAACGAAAATGAGATTTTTTATGGTAATAATGAGCAAGAATGTGATGACAGTTGAAAAAAACCAGTATCTTTTTCTCATCTTAACTCCCCCGTAAAATTAATGATCTCTTTTCTTTTCAAGCATTTTGACATTGAGCCGCTTTTCGAGCTGCTTGCCGATGAACCACAATAAAAAAATGACAGCCACGGCAATAACCGTTCTTGAAGGCTGCGTAATCAAAGCACGCAAATCATATCCGATGAAACTGACTAAAAAGATCATCACAAACTTTCCGGACAGCACAGCCAAACTGAATTGCCAGATACTCACCTTGGACAGCCCCGCCACGATATTAACGGCTGCAGATGGCGTAAACGGAAAGCAAAGCAGCAAAAACAAAGGACCAAACCCGTGCCTCTCAAGCCACCCCATCATTCTCTGCACAGTCGCATTCCGGCTGAAAACCCTGAAAAACCTCTCCTGTCCGTACTTTCGAACGATCAAAAACAATATTAGGGCACCAAGACAGCTTCCGATCCAGGAATAAATAAAACCGAACCACAGGCCAAACGAATTGGCATTCGCTACAAGAAAAACGACTAACGGCAAAAATGGCAGAAACGCTTCAAGCAAAGGAAGCCCTATGCCCAGCAGCGGGCCAAACGAACGGTAATCTTTAAAAAATTCCATCATTCTTTCAATAGTAAAATAATCCAAAAACGCCTCGAGTTCCATGCGGTAAGCTCCTTACATCTTTATCTATGCTATTATTTTACACGTTTGTGTAAAGACTTTAAACATAGAGGGTATTTTACAGTGCGGAGCATGCATAAAACAGACTTGCATTTCATAAGCTGATAAAGTAAAATAAAATCGAACATACGTTCTTTTTATAATGTTGAAGCGAGGTTTTTTTGATGACGAGAATTCCCTCAGACCTTCGAGATGCAATTGAAATGTCCATATACCTTCCGATGACCATATCCATATTCAACCGGGACTTATCCATCATTGAGCAAAGTCCATTCAAGCTTAAACAGCCATACCTGAACATCATCGAAGAATCACTCAAACTTGCACAAAAGGATCTGACAGTCGTACGCCATGAACTGAAAAAAAACAGCATAAAGGTCAGCCAGGTGCAAAGAGATGAAGCATTTACGATGTATTCATTCATCTTTAAAGGCTACGAGGAGCAGCACAATTATTTTAATCCGAGAATACGCAATAAAGTATGCGAACTCATGGAAGAATATTTATTTAAAGTGATAAAAAAGTAATTAATGCTTGTTCAGCTCGCGAATGATTTGTTCGTAAATGAGATTCGTCTGCTTTTCCTTTGGAAACAGCACCAAGTTCATCTTGCGGTGCTCTTCTTCGATTCGTGCTGTAATGATTGTGCGCAGCTGAGCCGTCCGGAATAATTGGTTCTCAAAAGAGGTCGATGAGACTGAAATTGTCACACTGCTCCCATTTGTGAAGATAATGTCTGTATTATCAAAATCAGCTGCTGTATATTGAAGAATGTGTGCATGCGAAATCCATGCGCATTGCCTTCTTGATGAAGAAGACGTAGGAAAGAAATACATATGATTTCCCGGATCAATGACAATCGGAGGTTTATGTGTAATTCCCATTAAGTCCCTTGTGGCAGCTTTGCGTCCTTCATAGCTGGACCCAAAATAAGAACAGCTGCGGTTTATAATATCCTGAGGAGTGAGCTTCACAAAAACCTCTTGCTCTGCCTCAATGACTCTAGAAAACAGACTTCCTCTGTGTGCCTCAGGCAAGATTGCCATCGTAAATCGATTTGCTACGTAATGATCTAAATACTTTGCTTGCTCGTTTTCCAAAATTTTCACCTCTAATTATATAGGAGTATAGAACTAGTTTTAATCTAGCATATTCATTTCTCATTTTCTACAATTTTACAATATTTTAACAATGCGGTGAAAAGTTAGAGAAAATGCTATAGACAAATCTCTTATTCAAAATTCAAGCCTCTGCTACACGGCATCCGGCAGAACCCAATCAACTTTCATGTCCTGCTCTGCGTTCAATTTATCTTTCCTCTTCCATGTTTTCCTGACTTTTTACCACATGCAGAAATTGGAGAAATAAGTTTTCTAAAAATTATAAATATTTAGTTGATTTCCGTGCCTATTATCCATATAATTAAAAAAAGGCATCAGGGGTGATCTTTCGTGAAAAACAGGAAAACGTATACCGAGATCATGAAGTCCCGTAACACATTCAAGATGGAAAAGAAACAGGAAACCGTACTTGATATTTACATTCAAATGGTGTTGGATGAAGCTGTGTTAACCCGGAAACTGTCCCTCCTTTCGGAAAAGATCGATGAGTCCTTGGACCGAAATGACAAACCGCTATTTTTAAAGTTAGCCAAAGAATATGCAGAGCTGCGATTAATCATTTAAAAGCAAGCCCCGAAGCGGGGCTTGCTTTTATGTTGTTGGTGGAGAATGTGCAGGGCATCGTACAGCTCCTATGGGTACCTTAGCAAAAAACTTCTTTATTCCAAGCATCATACAACATCTTAGATCCAAATTAAATCCAGGACACAAAAAAAGCTGCCGCACCAAAATGATGCGGCAGCTTTTTTTGTCCTGCTTAAGATTGATTAGCCGTGAACTGCTCTGCTTCTGTTGAACCTTTTAACGCAGTTGTAGAAGAAGTTCCGCCTGTGATGGTTTGTGATACTTCATCAAAGTAGCCTGTTCCGACTTCGCGCTGATGTCTTGTTGCTGTATAGCCGTATTGCTCGCTTGCAAATTCAGCCTGCTGAAGCTCAGAGTATGCAGCCATGCCGTGATCACGGTATTTTCTTGCGAGTTCAAACATGCCGTAGTTTAGCGCATGGAAACCGGCAAGCGTAACAAATTGGAATTTGTAGCCCATTTTAGCAATTTCTTTTTGAAACTTGGAAATTGTCTCTTCGTCTAATTTTTTCTTCCAGTTGAAAGATGGCGAACAGTTATAGGCAAGCAGCTTGCCTGGGAATTTAGCATGAATAGCGTCAGCGAACTTCTGCGCCTGCTCTAAGTTAGGCTCTGATGTTTCGCACCAGACTAAGTCAGCATACGGAGCGTAAGCAAGTCCGCGTGCGATTGCCTGATCAATGCCGGCAGCTGTGCGGAAGAAGCCTTCCGGTGTGCGCTCACCTGTAATAAATGCCTGATCTTCAGGATCTACATCACTTGTGATTAAGTCAGCTGCGTCTGCATCTGTTCTTGCAATAATTAATGTCGGAACGCCCATAACGTCAGCTGCTAGACGAGCTGAAATTAAATTCTTAACAGCTGTTTGTGTCGGCAGCAATACTTTTCCGCCGAGATGACCGCATTTTTTCTCAGATGATAGTTGATCTTCGAAATGAACCGCCGCTGCTCCAGCTTCAATCATTCCTTTCATTAATTCAAATACGTTCAGCTGTCCGCCGAATCCGGCTTCTGCATCGGCAATTATTGGAGCGAACCAGTCGATGTTTCCTTCTCCCTCAAGATGCTGAATTTGATCGGCGCGCTGCAGGGCCTGATTGATCCGTTTTACAACAGACGGCACACTGTTTGCCGGATATAAACTTTGATCCGGATACATGTGTCCTGAAAGGTTTGCATCAGCAGCTACCTGCCAGCCGCTTAAATAAATCGCTTTCAATCCTGCCTTTACTTGCTGAACTGCCTGATTTCCTGTAAGTGCGCCCAGTGCATGTACATAATCTTCCGTCTGCAGCAGGTTCCAGAACTTTTCAGCGCCCCTGCGTGCAAGTGTATGTTCGATATCAATTGATCCGCGAAGGCGAATGACCTCTTCCGCTGTATATGGTCTTTCTACCCCATTCCATCTTGCATCCATTGCCCAATTTTCTTGTAATTTCTGTGCTCTTTCGTTTGTCATTTCCTGATCCCTCCAGTAGGTTGTTTGTATTGTTATAATACAGTTATTAATTTATATTATTAATATATAACAGACTAATTGAAAATGGAATCTTTTTCTTTAAAATTTTTTGAATTTTTTATTTTTGAAATTTAATTGCTTAATAGGAAGGGTGGATCGAGGCTTTATAAAGGAGTTGACAGTGCTCAGCTAATAATAAAAACATCGCTGCTCCATAATGGAACAGCGATGTTTTTTATTTGCTTTTTTCGTAAACTTTTTAGATTAATGCGAAAACAGCCTTTTATTTATCAGGATTACCGCTTCCCCATTCCTCAAGATAGGTAATCCGCTCAAGTATCGTAGGATGGCTGTATCTGAAAATTTTCACCAGGCCAGGCGGATTAACCTGGCTCAAGCCGGCTTTCGTCAACTCCTGGAACGTATTGACGGCTGCTTCCGGATTTTCAGTCATTTCAATGGCGTATAAATCAGCATCTTTTTCCTGATGGCGTGAAATGATGTTGGAAAATGGATCTGAGGCAAAAGTGAGCATCCCCAGAAGCATCAGAAATAACGGCAAGGAAGCAAGCTGCTGTTTTTCGGTGATATTGAGAATATGCCCGAACCGCCTGATTGAAAAATTCATTAACCGGTTGATCAAATATAAACCGATCAGTGTCAAAACAAGGTAGCCGGCAATTCCGACGTAAATATGCTTCATGACGTAATGTCCCATTTCGTGTGCCATGATAAACAGAATTTCTTCCTCACTCAGTTTGTTTAAAGTAGTATCCCAGAGCACAATTCGCGAATTGTCTCCAATTCCGGTCACATAGGCGTTTAACGCATTTGTTTTCTCGGACATATTCACTTCAAACACATGCTCTGCCGGGATATCCGCTTTTTCCGCTATAGCAAGGATTTTCGTTTCAAGCTCTTTGTTTTTAAGCGGAGTAAAATCATTGTAAAGCGGATCAATTAGAACGGGCTGGATAAACATTAAAAACAGACTGAATGGAATCGACAGCACCCAGGCAAACAGCCACCACTTCCTGGAAAACTTGCGGATAAGCCCATACAGCACTGCAACAATTAAAAGCATAAACGCATAATTCACCCAGAAATCAATCAATTGATCTTTCATCCATCCAGCAAAGGATTGAGTTGTGATGTGGTAAGAAAGCGAGATTTTATAGCGCATCCATTCGATTGGAAACGCACAAAGTGTCACGATAAAAGAAAGCCAGAACACATATACCGCTGTCTGAATCACAAAGAAACGTGAAATCCCTTCAGACCAATGCTGAATTTTCCTTGAAAACCCAATAACTAGAATAACGAAAAAGATAAACCATTCAAATGGCGCTGTTATGAAATAGAGAAAATCCCTAAGCCTGGAATATTCGCCTGACAGCACCAGTTCGCGGCTGTTCATAAACGTATTCGGGTCAGCTGAACCTCCCTGAAACTGGGTTGGCAGGGCGGAATCTGCCCCCATATAGATATACCAATAAACAAACAGGCCATACAAGAAGTAAATCAGGACTGATACAGTCAGCCATTTGCGCATGATGATGCCCCCTCGAACAAGCTCTTTGTATTAGTGTAGTTCACGACAAAGAGAGTTAGAACTTAAAATTCGGGTTAAAACACGAGCCCGTATACAATCAGCGTCAGGATGGAGCTCATTACAACGACGATGACATTAACACCCAGATAAGCAACGGCAAAAGCTGAAATCGCCCCAGTGATTCCAAACCAGATATCCTCTTGAATAAGAAAAACACCAGGAACAATCAATGCTCCGAGGGTTGCAAATGGAACGTTTCTTAATACATTTTGAACAAAAGGAGGCAGCTCGATACCGCTTAGAGCTACCAGAGGAATCATCCTCGGCAAATAAGTGACTACTGCCATGCCGATAATCATCATCATGACATTACTGATCATTTTGCTTTTCCTCCTTTGAATAGATCAGCTCGATTAGAACAGCTGAAAGCAGTGTAGATACGACGATAGCCCATCCAGTTGACATGAGCCCTGTCAGATAAATGAAAGAATGAATAACCGCAGCAGCTGATGCCAGTAAAACAACTTTCCTGTGCTTTTTCATAGAAGGAACTAAAAGCCCGATAAACATCGCATATAGCGCAACCGACATGCTTTCCTGCAGCGTTTCCGGCAAGCTTTCGCCTATCAGATGTCCAACACCTGAAAACACTGTCCAGCTCGAATAGGAAATGAAAATAAGCCCAAACATATAACCTGCTGAAACATGCCCTTCTTTCACAGAAGCAACCGAAAACGTTTCGTCTGTAATCCCAAATGAATACAGCGCTTTTTTCCACAAGCTGTCTTCCTCAACCTTTTCATTTAAAGAAGCTGACATCAAAAAATGTCTGATATTCACAATAAAAGTAGTAAAAATAATTTCAAATACTCCGGTGCCGGCTGCAATCAGACTCAGTGATATGTATTGTGCAGCTCCCGCAAAAACGAAAATGCTCATTAAAACGGTTTCGGATAGAGTAAGTCCTGTATCACTTGCAAGCAGTCCGAATGTTATAGCAACAGGCATATACCCAATTGCAATGCTGAGACCGGCTGTTATTCCTTCAGAAAAATGTGACTGTTTTCTCAAAAATGCTGTTGTTGCCATTAATCTCCCTCTCTTCTTTACGGATAATAAATCAGCAGAAAACAGTTTGCGGACACATCTGCCTTATTTTCATAAACATGCTCGCGGTTAGCGGTGAATTTAATGGAGTCTCCTTTTTTCAGCTCGTAATGTGCAGCTCCAATAGAAACAGACATTTCTCCTTCACTTACAAATAAATACTCCTCTACCCCGCTTAAATGCTGCTCTGATACATGCTTGCATCCCGGCAGCAGCTCAAGCAGAAAAATTTCAAACTTCTTCTGCTGATCATAAGGAAAATAGGAAAAGACATTGTATAATTCATTCAAATCCTGAACGGCTGTTTTATCCGCCCTGCGTACAACCGCAACACTCGTCTGTTCTTCTTCTACCAGAGACGAAAAAGATACACCAAGTCCGTTCGCAATTTTCCAGAGCGTATTAACGGTCGGACTTGACTGGCCCTTTTCAATTTGTGCAAGCATTCCTTTGCTCACACCCGTAACGGCTGAAAGCTGATCCAAACTGTACTGCCGCATTTTGCGCACATTCTTTAAGTTGATTCCAATTTGTTCCTGCAGTGATTTCATAAGTTCTCCCTTTCGATTTGTTTTATATAGTATACATTCGTATTATATTTTGAACAATATAGAAATAGTAATATTCTGATTTTTAAGACTAAAGTCCATGAAAAGGAATAAGAAAAATTCCGTCCGTTCCTTTCCGCTGCAATCCACTTAAGGTTTTACCATGTAATCTTAAAGCAAGAATGTTTACGAAAAGCTCCTAGAAAAAAAACCACAGAAAAACGGCCAATCACTTGGCCGCTCCCTGCTTACTTTCCTTTAAAAACTGGTTTTCGTTTTTCGCTGAATGCTGCTAAAGCTTCAACTCGGTCTTCGGTAGGAATCGTTATTTCATAAGCCTTGCGCTCAATATGCAAGCCTGTCTGAAGATCTGCATTCATCCCCTGTTTAATGGAAAATTTAGCCTGCTGCAGAGCAATAGGTCCATTTTTGAGCATTTCTTCTGCAAGCTCGATTGCCGCAGCCATGACATCTGGAGCTGTCTTTGAAACAAGACCATACTCCAGTGCTTGCACTGACGTAATTTTGCGCGCAGTTAAAATAAGCTCAAGCGCTTTAGCCTCGCCGATAATGCGCGGAAGGCGCTGCGTTCCCCCTGCACCGGGAATGATGCCAAGGCCTGTTTCGGTCAGCCCGACAGACGTGCCTTCTGCTATCAGCCTGAAATCACATGACAGGGCAAGCTCCATTCCTCCGCCGAATGCATAACCGTTAATGGCTGCAATTGTGGGCTGAGGAAGGGCATCAATCTTTGTGAATACCTCGCCGATTTTATAAAGATTCCGTTTTACCTGCTGATCTGTCAGAGTCTTTCTCTCTTTCAGATCGGCGCCTGCACAAAATGCCTTTTCCCCTGCACCTGTAAAAATCACAGCCCTGACTTCAGGATTCGTGCGGATATCTTCAACTGCTGCCTCAAGCTCAAGCAGTGTTTCATAGTTGAAGCAGTTGAATACTTCCGGGCGATTTAACATGACAACGGCCAAGTGCTTTTCTACTGTGTATAAAATGTTGGTCAAAACTGACTTCCTCCTGACTATTTTTGAAGAACTTGATCTTTAAGCGCCCTGCGCAAGATTTTCCCTGTTGTATTTTTAGGAAGTTCTTCTAAAAACTCAATGGAACTTGGAACCTTATACTTAGCTAAATGTTCGCGGCAGTAAGCTTTTAATCCTTCTTCTGTCAGTGATTGATCTTTTAATACAACAAAACATTTTACTGCTTCTCCCTGGTTTGGATCCGGAACACCGACAACGGCTACTTCCACTACACCCGGATGATTGTAAAGCACTTCCTCAACCTCTCGCGGATAAACATTATATCCGCCGACTATCACCATATCTTTTTTGCGGTCGACAATGGTAAAGTAGCCTTCTTCATCCATTGTGGCAAGATCTCCGGTATAGAGCCAGCCATTCCGAATCGTATGGGCTGTTTCTTCAGGCATTTTATAGTACCCCTTCATGACGTTGGGACCTTTAACAATCAGCTCTCCAACTTGTCCATGAGGTACTTCTTCTCCTAATTCATTGACTACTTTATTTTCGACATTCAGAATGTTCGTGCCGATTGAGCCTGCTTTTCGCGGACGGTCAAGCGGATTGAAGCACGTAACTGGAGAAGCCTCAGATAATCCATAGCCTTCAGAAATAACGACCTTAAACTTCTGCTCAAATCCTTTTAATAGCGCAACCGGCATAGATGCCCCGCCTGAAATGCAGAGTCTGAGAGACTGCAGATCGTCTGCATCCCCCGCTGCGTGCTGTAAAAGGAAATTATACATTGTCGGCACACCTGCAAAAACAGTAGCTTCATAGGTTTTAATCAGCTTGAAAATGTCAGCAGGACTGAAGCGCGGCACAATTAACAGGGTTGCCCCGCTGATTAGCGGCGCATTAAGTGATACCGTCAAACAGAAAACGTGGAACATAGGTAAAGTAGCAACCACCTTGTCACCATCATTCATTTTCAAATAAGAACCTACATCTTTTGCATTACTGTAAAGGTTCTTGTGAGTGAGCATTGCCCCCTTAGGCTTTCCTGTCGTGCCTGATGTATATAAGATGACAGCAACATCTTCTTCTGAGAGAATGACCTCATCAGGATCCGAAACAGAAGAAGCGATTAAACTTGTAAACGATTTCATTTTAGAGCTGATTGAAAGTGCTGAAACATCCAATCCTGATTTTGCATCAGATGGAGGAGTTTCGCATGAAATGATATTCTCAAGCATTGGCAAAACATG
The DNA here is from genome assembly GCF_004358755.1 of Peribacillus frigoritolerans. Taxonomy (GTDB): domain Bacteria; phylum Bacillota; class Bacilli; order Bacillales; family Bacillaceae; genus Bacillus_P. The sequence goes on from NZ_SMZY01000002.1 coordinate 966,612, forward strand.
ATTCATTTTTTCAAATAAAGGCAGCAGAACATCAAGAGTAACAATTGTTTTTACATCACCATTGTTTAAAATATACCCGATTTCATCTGGTGTGTAGATTGGATTGATTGGAATGACTGTAGCGCCAGCCCTCATTGCTCCATATAGCGATATAACAAAATATGGTGAATTCCCAAGCACTAGAGCGAGATGATCCCCTTTTTTCACTCCGAGCTTCTGCAGGCCATCTGCAAATTTGCTGATTAAAACATCCAGTTCCCCATAGGATGTTTCTTTTCCCTCAAAGATAAATGCCGGCTTGTCTCTATACGTTTTTGCGGATAAAGACAGCTGTGATGATAAATTCATTCTCCCACCCCTTGTAAAAATGAATGAATAACCATTCATTTTCTAAAAATTTAAAACTATAAGTCTATTATATTTTATGAAAGAGAAATACTCAATAAACGGCTCGTTTAAATTATTTCAAAAAAAAGATGCCCGATTTACGGACATCCCTTGCATGTATTAATACAGCAAATCGATAAACTGATCTTTCTCCACGTTTCCAAAATAGTGTTTGATCTCAACGTCCCTGAGAGCCAGTTCAATTGAGGAACGATCATATTGCAGACCTTTTAAACGGTTTTCAATTTCTTCAACATCTCCCACTCCGAAGAAATCGCCAAAAATTTTGCAGTTTTCAATTTGGCCTTTCTTCACTTCCAGACGAACATCGATCTGGCCAATTGGAAAACGGTGTGAGTGCTGAAGATTGAAGGTTGGCGATTTTCCGTAATTCCAGTTCCAGTTCTGATAACGTTCTTTTGAGAGTTCATTGATTTTTCCCCAGTCTGATTCTGTCAGTCTGTATTGAGGGATTTCCCCATCCGTATCAAAGATATAACGGAGAATGATCTCTCTGAATTGCTCAATCGTGATTTTTTCTTCCAGAAATTCGCTGATGTTTGCTACCCGGCTGCGAATCGATTTTATGCCTTTTGATTCAATTTTATCTTTTTTCACCTTTAAAGCAGACACAACATTCTCCATCTCCGAATCAAACAGGAGAGTCCCATGGCTGAACATTCTGCCTCTCGTTGAAAACTGTGCGTTGCCTGATATTTTTTTGCCTTCAGCCAAAATATCATTTCTGCCGCTTAGCTCAGCATCCACCCCAAGGCGCTTTAACGCACGTGTCACAGGTTCAGTGAATTTCTTGAAATTGTGAAAGCTGTCTCCATCATCTTTTGTGATAAAGCTGAAATTTAAGTTTCCAAGATCGTGGTAAACAGCTCCGCCCCCTGATAATCTGCGGACAACATGCAGCCCTTGATCTTCTACATATTTCGTATTAATTTCTTCTATTGTATTTTGATTCTTCCCGATAATGATGGAAGGTTCATTTATATAGAAAAGCAGATAAGTTTGTTCAGGATCTAAGTTTTTCAGGCAATATTCCTCTATGGCCAGATTTATTCTTGGATCCGTAATTCCTTGATTATCGATAAATAGCATGGTTTGTTCCTCCTAAATTTCCTGTGTCCATGTTAAGCCGGCAGCAGCAAGGCGGACAGGACCTTGATAGATGGTCTGAGCTTCTGAGATTAACTCCTGATGGTTCCCGAAATGCGGCAAATGAGTAAGCATTAATTCTTTAACGGAAGCGCGATTTGCCAGTTTTGCTGCATCGTAACTATTCATATGTCCTGCACCTGACCCATCCATCTCTCCGTAAAAATTACACTCGCAAAGAAGAAGATCTGCCAGTTTTGAAAAGGGAATAAATTCTTCGATGAAGCTTGAGTCAGCTGTATAAACAACTTCTGCATCACCGTCAGAAATCCTCATTGCAAAACAGTCTACCGGGTGCTTTGTTTTTAAGAAACGAATGGTAAAAGGTCCGATTTGAATCTGTTCATTTGGATTATAGGCCTTCCCTATTGTCACGTCTTTATATGTAAGTCTTGCAAATTCCACCTGATCAGCGGCATGTCCATAGATCGGCAGTGCCCTGCTGTTCTTGTTTAAGTACTTTGCAATCAGTCTTGCAAATTGCAGCGGTCCCACATCTGAAATATGGTCATGGTGATAATGGGAAAGGATGACCGCATCAAGCTCTTCAGGCTTCACATAATTCTGCAGCTGTGATAAGACAGCACTTCCGCAGTCTACAAGGAGCCGAAATCCGTCAGATTCAAAAAGATATCCCGATGATGCCTCATTAACAGCTGGATACCCACCCCAAAAACCAACTACTGTTACCTTCATGACAATCCTCCTTTATTTTTATTCCTACCTCTCAATATACCCATTTTCATAAAAAATTGCATGTTTTATGATATTGTTACAAAACAGACGTTGACATATCTCCATCTGTTATAATACAATGATATTAACAACAACTTGGAGGGGATACCAATGTTAGTTAAAATGACTGAATTTTTCAAAAACCTGCCTGCTAAGAAGTGCTTGGAGTGCGGGGATAAAATTGAAGAACAGCATGAGTGTTACGGCAATACATGCGATAAATGCATGAAAATCAACCACATTTAACCTTTGTTCATCCTTACAATACCTATATTTTGGAGAAAGAATGTTACGTTCTTTCTCTTTTTTTATGCAATAAAAAAGACACTGAGAAATCAGTGCCTTTTCATATTCTATTAAACTTCTCTGTCCCAATGGCGATGCTCGGCTGCTGCTGCAATAAATGCATCAGAGAAAGTAGCCGCTTTTTCTGATGCTTCAGCAACTACTACGCCAGAACCATTGCCAATTCCCGCTGATTCAAGAATTTCAGCCGCTTCATAAGCTGCTCCGATTGCTTTAAAGTGGCTGAAGCCTTCTTTCAAGAAAGCAGCCGCTTCTTTCTTCTGAAGTAAGAGATCCCGGCTTTTCGTTCCTCCTGCAACGTAAATCGCGTCAAATAAGACGGAATCACTAGTAAGGAAAGTATGGTCCACTTCAAGTTGATGGCCGTCATCACTTTTAAGCGGGCTCAGTGTATGACTGACCACTTCAGGCGTCATTCCTGCTTCTTCCAATGAACTTAAGAATGGATTTAGCTGAGAGGCATTGTACCCGTCCTCAGCGAGTATCGCTACTTTTCGTGTATCCGGTAATTTGATTGTTTTTTCCTGACTGAGTGCAGGAGACGAGTTTGTTACACCTGACTCTGCTGTATCCTTATTGACCGATGCCCCAATGCCTGCTGCCACTTCTTCTGCAAGATTCATGTCTATGGCACTGATCATGTCAACAACCTGCTGCTGAACATATTTGCTCTTTACTTTTCCAAGTTCAAAGCGGAAAGCTGTAGTGATATGCTGCTTTTCAATTTCTGTCATGCTGTTCCAGAACAGCTTAGCCTGTGAAAAATGATCCTTAAAGCTCTCACTGCGCTGACGGATCTTACTTCCCTCTACCTTTTCCTGATAATGAACATAGCCGCCTTCTTCCTCAGCAGCCGGACGAGGGTCATTTTGAGCAAGTGAGTTTTTATGATACGCGGTCTGGCCGCGGTTAATCGTCATGCGGTGCATACCGTCTCTTTGATTGTTATGAAACGGACAGACGGGACGATTGATTGGAAGTTCATGAAAGTTTGGACCGCCAAGTCTTGAAAGCTGTGTATCTGTATATGAAAATAATCGGCCCTGAAGCAAAGGGTCATTTGAAAAATCAATGCCTGGAACTACACTTCCAGGATGGAACGCAACCTGCTCTGTTTCAGCAAACACATTATCCTGATTGCGGTCCAGCGTCATTTTTCCGATCAATTTTACAGGAACGATTTCCTCCGGCCATAGCTTTGTCGGATCTAGAATGTCAAAGTCAAAGTTAAACTCATTCTCTTCTTCTATGATTTGAACGCCTAGCTCATATTCTGGATAATCTCCATTTTCAATCGCTTCATAGAGATCTCTTCTATGAAAATCCGGATCTTTTCCTGCAAGCTTTTGAGCTTCATCCCACACAAGAGAATGAACGCCAAGCTTCGGCTTCCAGAGGAATTTCACAAAACGGCCTTTCCCTTCCTCGTTTACAAATCTGAAGGTATGGACGCCAAATCCCTCCATCATCCGGTAGCTTCGCGGGATCGCCCTGTCTGACATTGCCCACATAATCATATGTGCTGATTCCTGATTGTTTGCAATAAAATCCCAGAATGTATCATGAGCGGAAGAAGCCTGAGGCATTTCATTATGCGGTTCTGGTTTTAAAGCATGAACCAAATCCGGAAACTTGATCGCATCCTGAATGAAGAAAACCGGAATGTTATTTCCGACTAAATCATAATTTCCTTCCTCGGTATAAAACTTGGTTGCGAATCCCCTCGCATCCCTTACCGTATCACCTGAACCCCTTGAACCCGCAACCGTTGAAAACCGGACAAATACAGGCGTTTTAACAGAAGGATCCTGAAGAAATTTAGCCTTTGTGAATTCTTTCATCGGCTCGTAGACCTGAAAATAACCATGAGCCCCATAGCCCATAGCATGCACAATTCGCTCAGGAATGCGCTCATGATCAAAATGAGTCATCTTTTCCCTGAAATGAAAATCTTCCATCAAAGTAGGTCCCCGTACACCTGCTTTTAAAGAATGCTCATCATCTGAAACACGCAGCCCCTGATTCGTCGTCATTTTCTTTCCCGTATCATCTACCCGGTACGCTTCTAACTGTTCATCCTTGCTGTTTTTAGAATGCTTGGTCAATTGATTCATTCCTTCCGTTCTATTATATGTACTCTATTGAATTACCACATAATTTCGACAATGAAACCCATATTTCTTAGATTCCTTTCATCAAAAAAGACACTGCTTTTAAAACAGTGTCCTTAGCTCTCAATTCTTTGACTAATTTGTCATCTAAACTTTACAATCTCCTTACTCACAGTGGAATCCCTCACAATAAGCTTCAGAGGAAACTGGTAAATTTCAAGAGAATGATAGATTTTCCTGTTAATTTTATCAATCATCACATCCATTGCTTTTTTAGCCATTTCTCCTACAGGCTGGTGAACGGTTGTAATCATTGGATCAAGCAATTCCGTAATCGCCTGGTTATCAAAGCCCACGACGGCAAGCTCATCCGGCACGTTCCAGCCATGCTTTCTTGCTTCAGAGATGATTCCCGCTGCTACTTCATCAGCACCAGTAAAAACAGCTGTTGGTTTCTCATGCAGCTCTATTAATTCGCGGAAAACTCTCTTTCCATCTTCAATATTAAATGCGTCCCTGAACGCGGCATTTTCGTCAAAAGGCAGTCCTGTTTCTGCTAAGGCTTGTTTAAATCCTCTCTCCCGCTCTTTGGCAACATTGCTTCTGTGCCCTCCGCAGCAATAGGCGATATGTTTGTGGCCTTGCTCAATCAAGTGCTTTGTCGCTATGTAGCCTCCAAATGCCTGATCTAACCTGATCATAGGAACTTTTGCATTTTCTTCGAACTCATTGCACAATACGATTGGACCATACTCCATATACGGTTCGATTTTTCTCCAGTCATTTTCAAGGGATGCAAGGATCACGCCATCAACCTGCTTTGTTTTAAGCAGGTTTAAATATTTAAGTTCTTTGGTTTTAGAATATTGTGTCTGGCAAACAATCAGCTGATAGTTTCTCTCAGACGAAGCAATCTCCAATGACTCAATGAACTGGCTGAAAAAAGGATTGAGAACTCTTGGAATGAACACTGCTATAATTTCTGTCTTTTGATTGCGGAGACTTCTGGCGGATGAATTAGGTACATAACCCAGTTCTTCCATTGCTTCTAATACAACCCTTTTTTTAGATTCAGATACATACGGATGGTTGTTGATGACTCGTGATACCGTGGTTCTGGACAGTCCTGCAAGTCTGGCAACATCCTCAATTGTAGACACTTGCTTTCCCCCTCATCTCGCGAACGAATGGTGTCTCTATACAAATGAAATCGTTCTCATTTTCCATTATATTTCAAAATGTAAGGGCTTTCAATATATAAAACGATTGAATCTTTTCTCTGTCAGTTCACTCCTGGATCATTCATAATAAAAAAAACGCCTAAAGCATATCGCTTTAGACGTTTTTCCTTTATGCAGCTAATTCTTCTGCTTCTTCTCTTTTATTCTTTCTTAAAGCGAAGAAGAAATAAGCAATTGTGCCAATCATCATAGCAGCGATAAAGATCGCCAAAATGCCTGCCTGCTGCCACATGAAGGCAAAGTCACCAGATGAGATGACCGCTTTAAAGCCAGAGACTGAATAAGTCATAGGCAGCCATGCATTAAAGATCTGCAGCGCATTTGGAATCAGTTCAAGCGGGAATGTTCCTGCGCTTGTTGTAAGCTGTAAAATCAGGATGATGATAGCAACAAATCTTCCAGGATCGCCTAATGTTGTCACTAAGAATTGTACCAGTGTAATAAAAGTCAGACTCGTAATGATGCTGAATAAAACGAAATATGGAACACTTTGTACTTCAATGTTTAATCCATATAATAAGACTGCATCTGCAAGCAATGCCTGAATGACGCCAATGACTGCGAGAATGCCGAACTTGCTCATAAACCAGCCGATTGCACTTTTAGGAACGCCAGCCGCCTGTCTCAATGGGAAGACAATTGAAAGCAGCAATGCCCCAACAAATAAACCAAGTGACAAGAAGTAAGGTGCGAAGCCCGTTCCATAGTTAGGAACCGCATTTACTTTTTCATCTTTTACTTTTACAGGTTCGGAAATCATGTCGTACGTTTTATCTGAACCGCCTTTGTCTTTTGTTTCTTCTGCGGCTTCTCCAAGTTTAGAAGAAAGTTCCCCAGTTCCATCTGAAAGTTTGTCTACACCTTCATCTACTTTTCCGGCACCGTCTGCAAGCTGATTTGTACCGTCTTGAAGAGCAGATGAACCGTCTGCAAGCTTAGAAATTCCTGAATTGAGTTCACCGCTGCCGGCTGCAAGTTTTGCAGATCCAGCTTTTGCTTCAGCGAATTTCTGATTATATGTTTCTAATCCGTTTGTAAGCTTCTGCTGACCGGTTAAAAGCTTACCAGAACCATCATATAAAGCTTCTTGACCTGCAACAAGCTGATCTAAAGCAGTTTCAACCTGTTTTTGACCTGCGGCAAGCTGTCCGGATTTTTCAGATAGGGTAGCAGCGCCAGTTTGAAGTTTGTTTGCTCCTGCTGATAGCTCGCCGGATTTTTCAGATAGTGTTGCAACACCTGTTTGAAGCTTGTTTGCTCCTGCTGATAGCTCGCCGGATTTTTCAGATAGTGTTGCCGCACCTGATTGAAGCTTGTTTGCTCCTGCTGATAGCTCTCCAAGACTGCTTTCAAGCTTCTTGCTTCCTTGTGATAATTGATTGACACCTTTTGCTGCCTCAATTAACTTTTGTTTCTCTGCTTCCGGCAATGGCATTTTTTCAATTTGAGGAATCATAGCAGCCATCTGATCATTTAATGAAGATAATCCTGCAGATAACTCCGAAGCCCCTGCTTGTGCAGCCTGATTACCATCATAAAGACGATTTAAGCCTCCTGAAAGTTCTCCTGCACCGGCTGATAATGCTTTACTGCCGTCAGTAAGCTGATTTAAACCGCTTGATAATTCTCCTGCACCGGCTGATAATGCTTTATTGCCTTCAGCCAGCTGATTCAAACCGCCTGACAGCTCTCCCGCACCTGCACTGAGTTTAGCTGAACCGTCTGTTAACTGCGGAGCTGATTCCTGCAGCTTTGTCATCCCTGCAAGAGATGTACCCAATCCTTCGTTCAGCTTAACAGTCCCAGCTTCTGCTTCAGAAGAACCGCTCTGAAGCTGCTTTCCGCCGTCCTGCAGCTGACCAAGCCCGCTGTCCAGGCTTTTAATGCCGTTTGACAATTCCTTAGTACCGGCAGATGCACTATTCAATCCATCTTTGAAGCTGATTGATTTCTCAGCCAAAAGTTGAAGATTTTCCTTCAGTTTGCCAGATCCGTCTTTCAATTCGCCAACACCGTTATTGATCTCGCTGGCACCGTCACTTGCCTGGCCGATGCCGTCTGCAAGCTTATCAATATTTTCGAAAATACTTTCTGCATAGGTTTTCGTAATCGTATTTGAGACTTCTTCTTTTATTTGAGCAACAGCTGTTCCGCCTATCTGCCCTGATAGGAAGTTAAAGCCTTCATTCGGAACGTATTTTAATTCCAGGGACTGAGGATTTTTATCCATTAGAGTTGTAGCGTTTTTCGAAAAATCCCCAGGTATTTCAATCATCATGTAATATTGTTCATTTTCAAGGCCTCTTACCGCTTCATCCTTTGAGACAAAATCCCATTTAAACTTTGGATTATCCCTCAAATTATCAACCAGATCTGAGCCAATCTTCAATTCGGTTCCTTCGTAATCTGCCCCGGTGTCTTCATTCACTACTGCAACCGGCAGCTGATCTAATTGTTCATATGGATCCCAAAACGCCCATAGGAACATTCCGGCGTACATTAGCGGAATAAATAATACAGCGAGTACTGGAATAAGAACTTTTTTGTTGGAAACTAATGCTTTCCATTCTTTCGCTATTAAGCTCATTCAAAAATCTCCTCCTATAAATATTCATATTGACCATTTTGTTCATTTGGTCAATTCTGTTTAAAAAAATAGAGGACCATCTATTTTGACAATCCTTTTAATAAGTAAAGCTGAAAAAGATCTGCTATTTCCGCTTTTTCAAGCGGCTGATGATATTTTTCCCAATCAAAAATAAGGGAAATGTAAAGCTTCACCATCACAAATGCCGTTACTTCAGGATTGCATTCCCGAAGCTCGCCTTTTGAAACGGCAGCTTCTATTTTTGAAGCAATAAACTGCAGAATCATTTTCTCAAGGCGCTGCACAACTTCCTGTACAGCCGGAGTGCCAACATCTGTGCTTTCCTGAAAGATTTTGATTGTGAACTGATGTTTTTTCCGAAATTCAAGCAGACTGTATAAAGCACGATGTACATTTTCGAAAAAAGGCAGATCATCATCCATTGCTTTTTCTGCTTCCATTCTCATTTCAGCAAGAAGCGTGGATACAATCTCATCAAAGAGTTCTTCTTTGTTTTTAAAAAAAGTGTAGATGGTCCCTTTGCCAACGTTGGCAAGCTTCGCAACAGAGTCCATTGTTGTAGCTTTGTAGCCAAATTGTGTAAACGACCTCTTTGCAGCCTCCACAATTAAATGTTTTCGATCAATGCTCAATCGGCTTACCTCCATCAAAATGACCAAATGACAAATCTGGTCAATTAGTACAGAACTTAATATATCACAGGAATTTCTCACAATCAAGATTAAACATCAAAAAAAACAACTCTCTTTTAAAGAGTTGCCTTTTTGAGATACTCCAATGCATTAGCTGCAGCCATTATTCCCTGATCAATACAATCAGGAATCCCTACGCCCGAATAGGAAGCACCTGCTAAAAACATACCAGGATAAGAATTCATCATTTTTGTTTTCACCTCAAGAATTTCTTCCTGATGACCGACATTATATTGCGGCATCGCTTCTTTCCATCTTGAAACGACAGTGAATTCAGGTTTCTTATCTATTTTCATGATTTTGTTTAGATCCTCTAAAACAGCACTGATAATTTCATGATCAGGCTGTTCCACAATCGCCTGATCACCTGCTTTGCCTACATATGCACGAATCAGAGCTTTTCCTGCCGGAACGGTATGAGGCCATTTCCGATGTGTCCATGTGCAGGCAGTAATCGTGTAATCGCCATTTCTGGAAATAACAAATCCTGTGCCGTTTCCTTCAATATCAACGGCTTCTTCCGGAAAAGCCATAGCGACAGTCGCAACTGATGTTGAAGGCATTTCCTGCATATACTGATAATTTTCTTTGTCAGGCAGCATGTTTGCCGCTTGCTGATGTGGAGTTGTGATGATAACGGAATCCGCTTCAATTAAGTCCCCATTGCTTAGCCTAAGTATATATCCAGCGTTTTTTTTCACAATACTTTCCACTTTAACGCCTTTTAAAATCTTCGTTTCGTCAAGCTTGCTTTCAGCGGCATCCACCAAACTCTGCAGTCCGCCTTTTACCGTTTGAAAAATACCTTTTTTACGTGCGGGTTCATGTTTCTGGTTCGATGCGGGCAGTCCTTTTTTCATCCCAAGTATCAAACTGCGGTGATCCTGCTCCACTTTATGAAATTGCGGAAACGTCGACATTAAACTCAGCTTGTCTATATCTCCTGCATAAATTCCTGAAAGAAGAGGTTCAATCAGATTTTCGACAACTTCATTCCCCAGACGCCTTCTGAAAAAATGACCAAGTGATTGATCACCTGTCTCTTTTTTCGCAGGAAGGATAAAATCACCGGCAGCTCTTGCTTTTCCCAAAATGGAAAATAACCCTGTTGTAACAAAAGGAAGGATTTGTGTAGGGATACCCATTACAGCACCTGCCGGGATCGGATGCAGCCGATCTCCTACAAGCACATAAGATCTTCCTGTTGCATTGTTTACGAGCTCTGACGCTAGTCCAACATCTTTGACAAACTGCGGTGCACTCGTTTTTCTTTCTAGAAAAGAGTCAGGTCCGCGTTCTATGATAAATCCATCCTTATGGACAGTCTGGATCTTCCCCCCAAGTCTCGGACTTGCTTCGATCAAGATTGATTCTGCCTGCAGGTTGTTTTCCTGTATTTCTTTTTGCAAGTAAAATGCCGCGGATAATCCAGTTATCCCTCCGCCAATGATGACAACTTTCTTTTTCTTGTCAGTCATTGTTTATCGCCTTCTTTTTTGTTTACTTTTTCATAGATAATTCTTTTAAGACAACCGTTGACAGACAGTCGATGAATTCATCCTTGGCATTCGGCATTTCCGGTCTGTAATACTTCGCGCCAAGTTCATCTGTAACCACTTTACATTCATAATCATTATCAAATAAAACCTCTAGATGATCTGCAACGAAGCCGACTGGTATATAGACAAACGTACGGTATCCTTTTTGTTCATATAGATCTCTGGTTAAGTCCTGTACATCTGGTCCAAGCCACGGTTCAGGCGTATTGCCTGCACTTTGCCAGCCAATTTCATAGTTTTCAATGCCGGCAGCTCCTGCGATCAGATCTGCTGTTTCTTGAAGCTGGTTAGGATACGGATCTCCCGCTGCTATAATTTTTTCAGGCAAGCTGTGTGCAGACACGATTAAGACAGCCTTTTCTCGTTCTTCTGAAGTCATAGATGAATAGGTTTCTTTCACTTTTTTCGTCCAGTAATCAATAAATTTAGGCTCTTTATACCAGCTCTCAACAGATGTAATCTTCAGTCCCCCAAGATTTTCTGCTTCCTGCTTTGCCCGTCCGTTATATGATTTGACGCTGAAAGTGGAGAAATGAGGAGCAAGCACGATGCTGACTGCTTCCTCAATGCCATCTTCCTTCATTTGTTTTACGGCATCTTCTACGAAAGGCTCAATATGTTTTAGTCCCAGATACATTTTAAATTGCACATCATTCTGAACAGCATTTAAATGTTCTTCAAGGGATTTAGCTTGATCCAATGTGATTTTGGCAAGAGGAGATATACCGCCAATTGCTTCGTAGCGGTCCTTTAAATCCTGAAGCATTTCAGGAGCAGGCGGACGGCCGTGTCTAATATGTGTATAATAGCGCTCAATGTCTTCCTCTTTATATGGAGTTCCGTATGCCATAACGAGAAGACCCATTGTTTTCTTTGTCATTTTTCCCTACACCTCTTTGGTTAGTTATAAGATCTAGTCTTATTTTGCCATTACTCAGGGCAAGATTCCAAATCAGATGCTCTTCGCACGCTTGGCAGTTTTTGTATAATCATGAATGAAACCTGTTAATTTTCTGAGAACATCCGGATTAACAGAAGGGAATACACCATGTCCAAGGTTGAAAATATAACCGTCCTGCTTCATTCCCTGGTCAAGAATGTTTTTAGCGCGCTCCTCAATCACTTCCCAAGGGGCTAGAAGGATTGCAGGATCAAGGTTTCCCATTATTGTTTTTGTAAGTCCCATGGAGCGTGCCTGATCTACTTGCAGTCTCCAATCAAGTCCGACTACATCAAGCGGCAGGTCATGCCATTCATGCGCAAGGTGGCTTGCTCCCACGCCGAACATAATCATCGGAACATTTTCTTCCTTCATCGAAGTGAAAATGCGTTCCATGACAGGTTTAATAAAGTAACGATAATCTGATTCATTTAAAGCGCCGACCCATGAATCAAAAATTTGAATCGCTTTTGCCCCTGCTTTGATTTGAGCCTTCAAGTAAATAATGGTCATGTCTGCAAGCTTGTCCATAAGCGTAAACCATGCTTTCGGCTCAGCATACATAAATGCCTTTGTTTTGTTGTAGTTTTTAGACGGTCCGCCTTCGATCATGTAGCTTGCCATCGTAAATGGAGCTCCGGCAAACCCGATTAATGGAACATTCAATTGCTCTGTTGTCAGCAATTTAATCGTATCGAGCACATATGGAATGTCGCTTTCAGGGTCGATTTCGCCAAGCTTTTCAACGTCTGACAGCGACCTGATTGGATTATCAATAACAGGGCCAATACCTGACTTGATTTCAACATCTACCCCAATTGATGGAAGCGGTGTCATGATATCCTTATATAAAATAGCCGCGTCCACACCATACTGCTCTACCGGCAATCTTGTGACATATGCACACAGCTCGGGCTGATGCGTAATCTCAAACAGACTGTACTTTTCTTTAATAGCACGGTACTCCGGCTGTGATCTTCCTGCCTGCCTCATATACCATACAGGAACATGATCTGTTTTTTCACCTCTGCACGCCCTAAGGAATGTATCATTAAACTGCTTTGTATCCGTCATAAATCCTCAAATCCACCTTTCTATGTAAAACAACACGCTATCCTATGTTTTTGCTTCTTACACTATAACTGTTTCACCCTTGCTTGTATAGATTTCACAAATAAATGTCAACAAATTGACACTGAAACACCGAAAAGCGGAGCCGACTGTTCAGCTCCGACAGGCAGATAAGGATCAGCCAGTGAAGGCGCTTTTTGCCTTTGCTGGCTGATCCGTTCTGACCGAGGAGCTAGGAGGCGGAGCTAGACAACACCGAAAAGCGGAGCCGACTGTTCAGCTCCGACAGGCAGATAAGGATCCGGCTGAAAAGGCGCTTTTTGCCTTTACAGACGGAGCCGTTCAGGCCGAGGAGCTAGGAGGCGGAACTGGACATCACGAAAAGCGGAACCGACTGTTCAGAACGAAGAGTCAATATCGAATTGAAGGGGTTTTCAATTTAATTGGAGGGGTTTGGGAATTAATTCATGGGGTTTTCCAATTAATTGGAGGATTTTGGTCTCGCCAGTTGTACTAGGAGGCGGACCTAGACACCACCGAAAAGCGGAGCCGACTGTTCAGGCTCAGGCAGACAGAAAAGGATCCGGCTGAAAAGTCCAGTTTTGACTTAACTGCCAGATCCGTCCTGATCAATAGGAACGCTGTCAGAACCAGCTAGTAAGGAGTCGTTGAAAATAGTTTTGGTTTAACAGGTTTTGAGCCTTTGCCTTCTTGATCCGTTTGCTCATTATAAGGAACAACTTTATAAGAGGCTTCTGAGAACAGGTTAGAATAAGGAATTTCATAGGAATCTTTTCCTTTAACATAACCGACAAGGTTGTCCCCGCTTCCGCTTGTTTCATAAATTCTGTAGATGACACGGTCATCCTTCTGAGCTTTCCAGTTCAGTGTGACGGTAAATAAACCGAGCGGCTTGAATGTATACTTTGCATCAACCGCACCAAGATTTTTAAGCCTGATCGGTTCTTCCAGATCCTCTACCCCTTTTGGAAGACTGAACGAAACATTCTGATCAAGCGAAGTATTTCTTAAGATATCTTTAAATAGTCTTGTTGGATAGGAACTGCCATGAGTCAGATGCTGCTCACTGTTTGTCTTATCGTAGCCCATCCATAGGGCACCTGAAACTTTCGGTGTATAGCCTACAAACCATGCATCTTTTACAGCGCCTTTTTTATCGACATATGAAGTTGTGCCTGTTTTTCCGGCAAGTTCCCCGCCGTATGTTCCTGTCTGTCCTGTCCCGTCTTCAACTACCTCTTGAAGCATCCTTGTCATGTTCCATGCAGTCTGAGAAGAAAAAATCCGCTTCTTCTCTTGTTTTACTTCTCCGATTTTTTTTGACTCACGGTCCTCTATCTTTTGAATAACAAACGGCTCACTATAAACGCCGTACTGGGCGAATGATCTGTAGGCATTTGCAAGCTGCAATGGGGATACCCCGTCCTTTAGTCCGCCGAGCGCGATGGAAAGACCGTTATCTTCTATAGAAAGACCCGACTTCTCAAGGTACTTCTTGCTCTTAGAAATGCCTATTTCATTTAATGCCCACACAGCAGGAGCATTTTTAGAAGCAGCAATCGCGTCATACATGGTTACCTCTTCATCGTACTGCTGATCATTATTTTTGGGCTGATACCCATTATATGAGACAGGTTTGTCTTCGAGCAGTGAATAAGGTCCGAATTCGTCTTCTTCCATTGCCGGTCCATATACGGCAATTGGTTTAAAAGTTGAACCAGGCTGCCTTTTAGTATTGACGCGGTTAAACCCTTTCTGAGTATAATTTCTGCCCCCAATCGCAGCCAGAACTCCGCCGGTTTTATTATCAAGAAGGACAAATGCTCCTTCTGCATGCTGATTTGTTCCCGGAAAGTATTCTTCTTTTTTAAACAGCTCATAAGCTGTTTCCTGCATTTCCGTATTTATAGGAACTGTGACTGTATAGCCTCCCCGCATCAATTCCTCATTTGATAGAGCATATCGATCTTCAGCTTCGTCCATCACCATATCAATGTATGTTGTGAGCCACGGGGATTCTGATTCTTTAAAAATATTTAAACCAAGCGTCTTTCCTTGAGCGCGGACGACTTCTTCAGGTGTGAGATAATTTTGATCGCCCATAAGGCTCAGAATAGTATCACGGCGCTCTTTGCTTCTTTCAGGATGAAGAACCGGGGAATAATTGGAAGGTGCTTTTGGGAGACCGGCAAGCATCGCTCCTTCTTCGAGAGTCAGATCCTTTGCATCTTTATTGAAATAGTAAAGCGCAGCACTTTGAATGCCGTACGCCCCATGACCGAAATAAACTTGATTCAAATACATTTCAAGCAATTTATTTTTGCTGTATTTGTTTTCAAGGCTCATCGCGATGGCTGCTTCTTTGGTTTTTCTTAGAAGAGATTTTTCAGTAGAGAGAAACGTATTTTTGGCAAGCTGCTGGGTAATTGTACTTCCGCCCTCCACTTTCTGGCCGGCAAGCAGATCTTTATATAAAGCCCTC
Source organism: Peribacillus frigoritolerans (assembly GCF_004358755.1). Lineage (GTDB taxonomy): Bacteria > Bacillota > Bacilli > Bacillales > Bacillaceae > Bacillus_P. Next base: position 981,932 of record NZ_SMZY01000002.1, read on the forward strand.
GTTATGGCCTTCATATCGATTCCATTGTGTTCATAAAACCGTTTATCTTCTACAGCAATAAATGCATTGCGGACATGCTCCGGAATTTCTTTAATCATTACGGGCTCACGGTTCTGCAAATACAGCTCCGAAACCTTTTTGCCTTTTAAATCCACCAAAGTGGTAGTCGAATCCATGACAAGCTTTTTCTCATCTATAGAATAATCGCCAATCACTAAAATGAGCAGGTAGACTGCAAAAGCAATTACAGCTGTCGATAGTGCAACACTGGCAGAGAGGATGATTTTTTTCCGCATGTCATCACCTACAATTCGTTTAATTTAGATACCCTTATTATTGTTAAATAAAGGAATGAATATGTACAATCGAGGCAGAAAATAGCAATAATTATGGAATCATTGTTATAATGAAACAAAAAGAGGTGAATGTAAAATGAATTTTTATGTCACATTTGGAACTGCAGACTATTTAGCTAAAACAGCATCTGAAAATCAGAATGAAAAAATGCTTCTTATGCAAAATGAGGATAAAGCGATTCTGTTACATGAAAGCGATGCCCCTTCCCTTTTTAAGGAGCCTAAAAAATATGAGGTTCTTGATGGTGTGGGTGATTTCCAAAACGGAAGCTATGCTGTCCTGAACAATATTCCTGTATCTGATGAAGGGAAGCCTCTCTTTGAACAGCGCTTCAAAGAACGGGCACGGATGATTGAAGGCGAGCCCGGATTTGTCGCAATTCGTGTGCTTAGACCTGTAAATGATGATACTTATGTCATCCTTACTCTTTGGAAAGATGAATCGTCCTTTAAAAACTGGCAGCAATCAAAATCGTATGAACAGGCTCATAAAAAAAGAGGGACAAGCGAAGGTGTAGACCAAAAACCGATTTTCCCAAGACCTTCTTACGTAACAACCTATTATGCTGTAACCGAATAAAAGAATGTACGATCTGAACCTTCGCATTTGACGGAGGTTTTTTTTGTGCCTGAGGGAGCACTTATGAACAGCCGGTTCCGCATTTCGTTTTGTCCAGCTCCATCACCCAACTCCTCGGCCAAAACTGCTCCGCCAGTGAAGGCAAAAAGCGCCTTGTCTGTCGGAGGTAAACGGACGATTCCGCTTTTCGGTGGTGTCTAGCTCCGCCTCCTAGGACCTCGGCCAGAACAGTCGGCTCCGCTTTTCGGGATACGGTGACAATATTTCCTTGGAAATGACAGCATTCTACTAAAATAATACCCCCTATTCCTTTAAAAATAACAATCACAACCTAGTATGCCGGACATAACCTGTATTACAGGAATTTAGGCATATATACAGGAGCGGAGTGATTATGATGGGGGCTGAGTTAACTCTCATACATTGGTTTTATGTGTTTTTCATTATCAGTATTATAGGATTCATGCTTTTCAGGCGGGATACAACCGTTGTCAGCATTATCGGGATCATTGTCATTTCTTTTGTCGCGAGCCATTCTTTAAGCCATTCAATTACAAGTGTTTTCAACAGCTTTATTTTTGCTATCACTGAGCTGCTGCCGACGATCCTTGTGATTTCCATCATTGTTTCAATGAGCAAGATTTTAGAAGTAACCGGAATAAATGAATCAATGGTTTCGCCATTCACAAAAATCATTCGCAATCCAACACTTGCTTTCTGGACAATTGGGCTATTAATGATGACGATTTCCTGGTTTTTCTGGCCTTCACCCGCTGTTGCGCTGATTGGCGCTGTTCTGCTGCCAGTTGCCATAAAAGCAGGTCTCCCGGCATTAGGGGCAGCAATGGCCATGAACTTATTCGGTCATGGAATTGCTCTTTCGGGCGACTTTGTCATTCAGGCTGCTCCAAAACTTACGTCAGATGCAGCGGGTCTTCCGATTGGCGATGTAATCAGTGCATCCATTCCGCTCGTTGTTGTGATGGGGACTGTTACAACGATAACAGCTTATTTCCTCTTAATGAGAGATATGAAGCTTGGTAAGTCATTTCCGTCTCTTACAATGCCAAGCTCAGCTGAGAAAAAAACGCAGCTTCTGACTGACAGGATGAAAATGTTCATGGCCTTGTTTATTCCCATATTATTTGCGATTGATATCCTGCTGATGGTTAAGCTTAACTTGCAGGGCGGAGATGCAACAGCTTTAATCGGAGGAACTGCACTTGTCATTCTGCTTGCTGTTTGTCTGCTTGCTCACAGAAATGCGAGTCTCGAAAAAACAACAGGATACATGATTGAAGGGTTTCAATTTGGCTTTAAGGTGTTTGGTCCTGTTATTCCGATTGCAGCTTTCTTTTATCTGGGAGATGCCGGATTTGTTAAAATTGTCGGCGATTTTTTACCAAAAACTTCTCAGGGAATTGTAAACGACCTTGGGGTGGCCCTCGCATCTGTTGTTCCTTTAACTAAAGAAATCGCAGCTATTACACTGACTGGTGTCGGCGTGCTTACCGGTCTTGATGGCTCTGGATTTTCAGGGATATCACTTGCAGGCTCAATTGCCAGTTTGTTTTCTACAGCTATAGGTACAGGAGCTGCCACATTAACAGCCTTAGGTCAAATCACAGCCATCTGGGTAGGCGGAGGGACTATCATTCCATGGGCGCTTATTCCTGCTGCTGCCATATGCGGAGTCGATCCATTTGAACTTGCAAGACGAAATATCCTCCCTGTGACAATAGGTTTGATTGTGACCACGATTGTAGCTATGTTTTTAATGTAAAGAGAATGGAAAAAAAGTCCCATGTAACAATCCAGCGTTTTTATCCACCAAAGCAACCTCCTAAAAAACAAAAACAGGCACTCGTATAATAAGAAGTGCCTGTTTTATTTAGTCTCTGAGACGTCAAATAGAAACGCCGCTCTTTTTGCTTCTTCCGGCAGTAAGAATTTCATTCACTTTGTCATAGACCGCAATCACAAGGATTAAACAAATCAGACCAATGAGATATCCTCCCGCCACATCAGATAAAAAATGAGCATTCGTGGCAACTCTGTTCATGCCAATCAGCAGCATCAGCATGCACACAGCAGCGTAAAGCCATCTTCTTACAGCTGCTGACGCTATTTTCCCTGCCAGCAAATAGATTAAAAATCCATAAAAAAGAACACCGACCATCGCATGCCCGCTTGGAAAACTAAAGCCTTCTTCAATATGCAGCGGTTCAAGAGGGCGTTCACGCCCAAAAAAGTTTTTTAGAGCTTTGTTCAGGAGGTCTCCCAAATATACAGCCAGTACAATCATAAACGGCTGAAGAATATGTTTATATAAAAGTCCGAGTAAGATAATGGCAAGAGCCAGTAAGCTTATGATCCCTGTTTTAGAAGCCAGGAAACCTATCCCATCCACGATAGAGAGCAGCAAATCTGAATGGTGAACCCATGATACTGCCTCCCGCGCAGCTGCATCTGCCCGCTTTGTAAATTCAGAATCCATAGAGAAGATAATGCATATTGTGAGAATAAGAAAACAAGCAAGCAAATACCCTTTTTTCATCTTTTAGCCCCTTCCAAACTTTATTCTTGTAATTTTCAAACAATTTCTCTAGAATTTATTGTAATATCTGCATTTATTTTATCTTATTAATGATTTGGTGAATAGAAGCCTTCGAAAAAGAAAGGATGAAAAATTTTGTATACTGACATATGTTCAGATTTAGATGCGAGTTTTGAAGAAATGGTGGAGATCAGACGCTACCTTCATATGCATCCCGAGGTTTCCTTCCAGGAATTCAAAACGGCAGCCTACATCGCCGAGTTTTACCATAAGCTTGGCATCGAAACAAAAACAGGTGTCGGCGGTAACGGGGTCGTTGCTGTTATTAAAGGAGATTTGCCCGGAAAGACCATTGCTCTTCGGGCCGATTTTGACGCATTGCCTATCGGGGATGAAAAGGATGTTCCTTATAAGTCGACTGTGCCGGGTGTGGCTCATGCCTGCGGCCACGATGGCCACACTGCCACATTACTTGTACTTGCCAAGGTATTACATAAACACCGACATACGCTTGAAGGCAGCGTAGTATTTATTCACCAGCATGCTGAAGAATATGCACCGGGCGGAGCAGTTTCCATGATTGAAGATGGCTGCTTAGAAGGTGTTGATGTCATTTTCGGGACTCATTTATGGGCAAGCGAACCAGCAGGAAAAATTCAGTACCGGGTCGGCCCGATCATGGCTGCCGCCGACCGCTTCCAGATTACCATTAATGGAAAGGGCGGACATGGTGCACAGCCTCACAAAACGAAAGATGCCGTCGTCATCGGCTCCCAGCTTGTCATGAACCTGCAGCAGATTGTGAGCAGAAAGGTAGATCCTGTTCATTCTGCAGTCGTCTCTGTAGGATCTTTTGTGGCTGAAAATCCGTTTAATGTCATCGCAGATTCAGCTGTGCTGATTGGAACGGTCAGGACATTTGATGAAGAGGTGCGCACTTTGATTGAGGAAGAAATTGAACGTGTGGTCAAGGCTTCCTGTGCCCTTTATGACGCTGACTACGAATATCAGTTCGAGAGAGGCTACCCGGCTGTTGTTAATCACCGCGAGGAAACCGAGCAGCTTGCTGAGCTTGCATCAAAGGTTCCCGGTGTCCAGATTGTTGAAGAAAGTCCAATGCAAATGGGCGGCGAAGACTTTGCTTATTATCTGCAGCATGTTAAAGGAACGTTCTTTTTCACCGGAGCAAAGCCTGCTTACTCTGAAACAGCTTATCCTCACCATCATCCTAAATTCGATATCGATGAAAAAGCAATGCTGATTGCAGCAAAAACACTCAGTTTGGCATTATTGACCTATCAGTCAGAGCACAATGCTGTTGCAATTGAGAAATAAGGATAAGAAAAGAGTGCGATTCTAAAAATCGCACTCTTTTTATATATTCATAATCCGAAGACGGTAACAATTCATAGCCGTTTCTCCTAAATGGCGGACAAGATGATAATTTGCTACTCCTCCTACAACTGCACCAATTCCCGGCATAATCTGCAGCAGCTTGACAAGGTCAATGTGATCTCTGTATTCCTGCTGAAAGGTTTGCCAGTCAATCTCTTTAAGATCATCTTTTCTCAGTTCCCAATTTTCAATCCGTTCGAACGTATTTCTTCGATGTTCGTCACTTGAATAAGCCAATTGAAAGACATAGAGCAAAAACAGTCTCTCCTCATATTGCTTAGGATCAAACCCGTATAAAGTCGCTATTTCAAATAAACATTTCATTTTAATTCCCAGGAGCAAAGGAAAGTCAGCAGCCGAACCGAAAATCCCTCCGGCACCTGTCCCTGCTCCTTCGACGGCAGCAGTTTTTTGGAAGGTGCCGATCGTTTGCCTGACTTTCTTTTCTTTTTCTTCAAGTGTCAGTCCAGCAAGCTTCTTTTCGCTTGTTGTGAGGTTTGACCCCGCAAGTGTTGCCTGCACCATTTTTTTTATGCTTTCTGTAATGATTGCATGAACTTTTTCGGGAATGCGCCCGTTAATCTTCGTTTGTGTTTTTTTAGAAATACGTTCTAACTTAGAGGATTTTCTCAGCAATTTCTTTTTCCACTGAAAAAGATCTTCTTCCAGCTGTTTTTCATAAATCATTTGTATCAGCTGCCTTTATCTTAGAATACGCTGGCATCCATTTTAACCAGCCTTGATTTCACGTAGAGATAAACAAACACATAGGCAAAAATAAATCCTGCTGCAAAAAGAATCAGCGCCGGAACGATATTACCAGAAAGCAGAGCAATCAGAGTTAATATAATATGCTGGCTTAAAATCATGATAAACAGCAGTTTAAGGAATTTCGCTTTTTTATACTTTGGCTGAACCGGATATAAGTCAGGCAGAGCAAGCATGTCGTAATGCTTATAAAGCCCGATCATTTGAATTCCTGTTAAATAAAGAACCAGAATTGCGATTGCAAGCACACTTAACTGATTAGTTGGGATAATATAGAGAACAATTCCTCCTATGATTGTCAGCCGCAAAAAGATGCCCAGATAATCATTTGAGCGGAAAAATGCTCTTGTATATAAATAACTGTAGATGCTTTCCTGTCTGTACTTTATAAACGCAAGGAATCCATCTAAATACTTTCTGCGCTTTGCTTTTTTCTTGAGCTTTGGGACATCTGTAAAAAGGTTAGCAACCCTGTAGAAGGATTGTTTTTTCTCAAGCTCCAGGTCAATCAGCTTCTCCCACTTGACTCCTTTTGCCTTTGTGGCTTTTTGAAAATAGATGTAAAGCACCGCCATCACACCATACATTACAAATACATATATATAGGCTTTTGACAGCAAGAAGAAAATGGTTAAAGCATTAATAGCAAGCCGGACAATGAAATCATAGATCTTCGCTGAAGGCTCAGTATAAAAAGATATTCTGAAATTCAGCATTAAATTCCAACCTTTTACAAGAAGGATCTGCATACAGATGACCAGGTAGTCTGTACCAGCCAAGTTCTCAGCCCTGAAGAGCATAGGGGCGAGTACTAATGCTGCTATCAAAAACACATACAGCTGGCTGAAGAAACTGTAAACAAGGGCTTTTTGAAAGTAGCCGGCCATTTTTTCTTCCAGCGGCAAAAGAAAAACCAAATCAGGTTCTTTTAAAAGTGTCCGAATACTCGATGCCGTAATAATCAGCGCAAATACAGCCGTTAAGATCGCCAGTGCAGGGAAGTCATCAGGCATTGTTTTCAGCCATTCCTGGTAAGAAAGAGCACCGCCTGCTCCCAAAAATACAAGAACAAAAATTAAATGGTCATTGAACATATATTTTGTATAAGACTGCACTTCTTTCATGTGAGCCTCTAACCGGGTTCTCCAAATTTGATCAATGCTGCTCATTTTGATCTTCCTTCGTCAGCTGAATATACAAATCATCAAGAGTTGCGTCCATCATTCCAAACTCCGTACGCAGCTCCTCGAGCGTCCCTTTTGCTCTGATTTTTCCGTTATGTAAAATAATAAATGCATCACAGTAGCGTTCTGCTGTTGCTAAAATATGCGTTGACATTAAAATTCCAGCTCCGTCTTTCTTTGCTTTGTTCATCATTTCAAGCAGCGCATTAATTGCCAGCGGATCTAACCCCACGAATGGCTCGTCAATGATGTACAGCTCGGGCTCAACTAAAAACGCACACATAATCATGACTTTTTGCTTCATGCCTTTTGAAAAATGACTTGGGAACCATTTTAGTCTTTTTTCCATTCTGAATTCAGACAGCAATGGCTGAAGCCGCTGTTTAAATGTTTCCTGACTTAGTCCATACGCCATCGCCGTAAGCTCCAAATGTTCATAAAGCGTTAATTCCTCATAAAGAATGGGTGTTTCAGGAATAAATGAAAATTGGCTGCGGTATTCAGTCGGCTTATTCTGAAAAGAAATGCCGTTAATGGCAATTTCGCCTTTATGCGGCTCCATTAACCCGATCACATGGCGGATAGTTGTGCTTTTACCCGCGCCATTCAAACCAATCAGACCGACAATTTGGTGCTTTTCAATTTCAAACGATATATCTTTCAAGACGGGATTACGCGTGTATCCCCCAGTCAGGTGATTTACTTTTAATAAGCTCATGTTTACTTCCCTTCACCGTTTTCTTTTATTTTAACAAATCATTTGATACTTTTGCTAATTTGCGATGCATAATCAATTCTTTTCCGGACATCATAATGAGTGTAGAGGAAAGCAGCTGTCACAGACATTCAGTTCAAATGAGGTGTGTGTCAAAGACAGTTTATGTTAAGGAATCCATGAGTAAGTTAACATTGAAAAAAATGATGATCCATTACCATTTCGAGATGAGGTGTCTACGGGCCGTTACTTTTTGTAATAGATGCTCCTATATAAATTCATTTTTGAATGAGGTGTTCGTCAAAGACCGTTTACTGATTTGTTAAGAGTTTATCCTTTAGGTGATTTTCTTAACTAGGAGATGGTTGCTTTGTACAATGTTAGTCAATTCACTCTTTTTTAACCTTCATTTCCAAGCAAATGAGGGAGATGACAAAGAGTTTTGCGAGCCTTATCTTTAAGCTGCGCCAGTTTGCTTTCCTCTTCAGGACAGGATGATCCTTGTGATCATCCTGTTTTTCTTTTTATCTCGCATAGATGTTTTTGATTATAAATGTTGTCCGTTCCTTTCCGCTCCAGGAACTTGCTTTCCGCGGGGAGCATGGGAGCCTCCTCGGCTTTGCCTGTGGGGTCTTCATTTTGCTCTATTTCCCGCAGGAGTCATGTTCCTTCCGCTGCAATCCACTTAAGTTTTTTTACATTTAGTCCAATAGGAATAATAATTACGAAAAGAACCGCCCATTGATGTCTGGCTCCGGCAATTTAATCCTCCGATGATTTATGGTAAAATACGGTTAAGATCCAGTTTAAATTGAGAAAGGGATGAAACATGATGAGCGGATGTATTTTCTGTAAAATTGTGAACGGAGAGATTCCAAGCGCTAAGGTTTTTGAAAACGAACATGTGGTAGCTTTTCTGGATATCAGTCAAGTGACAAAAGGACATACACTGGTTATTCCGAAAGTACATAAAGAAAATATTTACGAACTTACACCTGACATTGCTCGCAATGTGTTTGAAGTTGTTCCCAAAATCGCAAATTCGATAAAAAAACAATTCGAGCCAATCGGCATGAATATCCTTAATAATAACGGCGAAAAAGCCGGACAATCAGTGTTTCACTATCATATGCACCTGATTCCGCGCTACGGAAAAGGCGATGGATTTGGCGCTGTATGGAAAACACATACGGAAGAATATACACCTGAAGACTTAAAGCAAATCGCATCATCCATTCAAGAAGGCTTGCTCTAATCCCGCATTTTGCGGGTTTTTTTGTTCTTTTTACTATTTTTCAAAAATTCCGACTCTAACTCTCCTTTTCATGTTAGGATAATGAAATAGAAATTTAATCAATCAGCGCAACAAAGTAAGGAGTGTTATTTACCCATGAAAAGAACGTATAACTTTAACGCAGGACCAGCAGCAATACCTCTTGCCGTTTTGGAGAAAGCGCAAAGCGAATTAGTTAATTTTAACGGAACAGGCATGTCAGTCATGGAGCTCAGCCACAGAAGCAAACCTTACGAAGAAGTTCACAGCCGCGCAGCTTCTTTATTAAAAGAGCTGATGGATATTCCAGAAGAGTATGATGTCCTGTTCCTTCAAGGCGGTGCAAGCCTGCAGTTTGCCATGATTCCAATGAATTTTTTAAAAAGCGATTCTCCCGCCCATTTCATAATGAGCGGAGTTTGGTCTGAAAAAGCACAATCAGAAGCAGGAAAAATAGGCAAAACAGCAATTATTGCCTCAACTAAAGAAGATCGTTATACATATATTCCGAAAAGCTTTGAAGATCCAGCAGAAGGAAGCTATGTACACTTAACTTCAAATAATACAATTTACGGCACGCAGTGGAAAACCTTCCCTACAACAAAACTGCCGTTAATTGCTGACATGTCAAGCGACATCATGAGCAGGGAAATTGATGTCAGTCGTTTCTCGCTTATTTATGCAGGAGCTCAAAAAAACCTCGGCCCTTCAGGTGTAACCGTGGTAATTGTTAAAAAAGAAATGCTTGAGAATGCAAATGAGGGAATTCCTGCTATTTTAAAATACAGCACGCATTCAAAGCAGAATTCACTGTACAATACACCTCCGACATTTGCGATTTACATGCTTTCCCTTGTTCTGGAATGGATCAAGAAAACTGGGGGTTTAAAAGCAATGGAAGAACTGAATGAGAAGAAAGCGAGCCTGCTTTATTCTTGCATCGATCAAAGCAGCGGATTTTATAAAGGGCATGCTGAAAAGGACAGCAGATCAGCAATGAATGTGACTTTCACTCTAAAAAATGAAGAGTTAACAAAGGCTTTTCTAAAAGAATCCATTGAAAAAGGCTTTTCAGGTCTGGCCGGACACCGGTCAATTGGCGGATGCAGAGCTTCCATTTATAACGCAGTGCCGCTAGAAGCCTGCGAGGCACTTGCTGAATTCATGACTGAATTTCAGAAAAAGCACACATAATTTTTTTTACAAGGTCAGAAATACCTGTTATACTATTTTGTAAGTTCTCCCGCAATAAGACACAGGTCATTATTGGGGAGTTCCAAAAATAAGAGCTTAGTCTGAGGAGAGTTGAGAAATGAATACAAAAGTATTAGTTGTTTTATCTTTGTTTGTCGCAATGGGGCTTGCTTTACACGGAATTATCCCGCCATTTTTTAATGGGATGAAGCCGGATATGATGCTCACTATGATGTTCTTAGGCATCCTGCTGTTCCCTCACATTCGCAATGTGTTTTTACTTGGAGCGGTTACGGGCGTGCTGTCCGGATTAACTACCAGTTTTCCAGGCGGTCTTCTGCCGAATGTCATTGATAAATTTGTGACTGCATTTGTTTTTTATCTTTTAGTCATTGTGATTAAGAAATTTGCCGCATCAACTGCAGGAGCAGGAATCCTGACAGCGGTCGGCACACTGATTTCCGGTACTGTTTTTCTGACAGCCGCACTATTCATTGTCGGACTTCCAGGCGGTGCAGGTTTTACGGCGTTATTCATCGCAGTTGTTTTGCCGGCAACAGCCCTTAATACGATCGCAATGGTTTTCATTTATCCGATTGTACAGACAATTATGAAGCGTTCAAACATTGTTGCTCAATAACATAGAAAAAACCCGATCCTAGCCGGTCGGGTTTTTTGTGAAAATCTATGAAAATGAAGCCTATTGGAAAGAATAGAATAAAATGCCGATCAGCAATGCAAGTGTTCCGCCTCCTGCAAGTACAGCAGCTTTTTGGTGAACAACATGCTTAGGCGGATAGGATGCTGATTGCTGCGCAAGTTTGAGGTAATGAAAAGCACCTATAAAAAAAAGCAAGCTTAAGATAAAAAATAGAAAGATGACGCCAGCCAAGCTCCTCCCCCCTTTTACTCATATCTATGCAAAGGCATCATAAGCTATGAATAAAACAGCGTTTATCTATCCTAACAGCGGGTACTTATATAAGTAGGACTTTCCTGTTTATTGCTTTTAAAAATACATACAATTCTTCTCAAATGGAGTGATACCCTATGGCAAAAGGAAAATCATTAATGACTGGTCTTTTAGTCGGGAGCGTTATCGGAGGTCTAGCAACAATCCTCTCCGCGCCTTCTTCCGGAAAAGATTTGCGCAGTCAGTTAAAACAAAATAAACAAAAATTAGAAGATATTTTAGTTCAGCTTAAAGATGACAGTGTCTCGCTTAAAGATCAAGTGGTTAAAACCGCTCAAGAAAGTGCTGCTGTTTTAAAAGATGTAGCATCAGACCTTCAAAAATCCATTCAAACCTGGCAGGAAGAAATTGAACCTCATAAAAATGAGCTTCAAAAAGAAATAAATGAAATCGAACAGAAAATCAAAGAATTAGAACAAACTCTAAACAAATAGAATATTTTTGTAGACAAAGCAATTCACTTGTACGAGCGGCAGATTATCTCACATGCCGCTCTTTTTTTCATCCAAAAAAACAACGCTTTTCCTATGCTTTTAAGATTTATTTAAAAATTTTGTAAATTTAATCTTTATTAATCTTTATTTTATTGGCATAATAGAATATAAGAGCAAAAGAGAAAAAGTAGGTGACTGGGGATGAAACGTAACGAACAGGATTATTCTATAAAAGAAGCGCTTTTATTCAGCCAGAGAATCGCGCAGCTCAGCAAAGCTTTGTGGAAATCCATCGAAAAAGACTGGCAGCAATGGATTAAGCCCTATGATTTGAATATCAATGAGCATCACATCTTATGGATTGCATATCATTTAAAGGGTGCTTCGATTTCAGAGATTGCTAAATTTGGAGTGATGCACGTATCAACTGCATTCAACTTTTCAAAGAAGCTTGAAGAGAGAGGCTATCTTGAGTTTTCGAAAAAGCAGAATGACAAACGCAATACGTACATTCAGCTGACGGAACAGGGCGAAGAAATTTTGCTGAAGCTTTTAGAAGACTATGATCCAAGCAGAAACGCTGTGTTTAAAGGCGCTCTGCCGCTTCAAAATTTGTATGGGAAATTCCCTGAAATTATGGAAATGATGTGTATCATACGAAACATATACGGAGATGACTTTATGGAGATCTTCGAACATTCCTTTACGAATATTGAGAAGGAATTTGTTGAGGAAAACCGGAAGCTTAAAAAACGGGAAGAACCTGCTCCTGAAACGGCTTCAGCTATTTCCGAATAATTTTTTTGAATTCTGTCATCAGCGGCACATACATTCCCTGCTTATGCAAAGCAAGAATCGTATCATTAACTGGAAGCTTATGGTTAAGCTGTCCGGCGAAAAGAGTAAGGAGACTCATGTAATCGAGGAGTCCTTGCTCTTTTTGTTCTGCAAGCATTTTCTCAAGCTCCGCGCAAATACGGTGAATGTCCTCAATTTCTTCAGCAGATAAACCTGTATTCATGACAGACAGATAAAAAGGGTATTGATCCGCGTCGACCATCTTTACAAGCAACCTCTGGTAGTACTCCAAATTTGCTATTCGTTTTTCCAAGGATTCCACTAAGGTTCACTTCTTTCATTCTTCTTCGTTTATTTATTTTAAATCATTCTTCCCTTTTTCGAAAGTTTCTTATTTTGTAAAACTTTACTTATTTCATTTTAACCGTTTACACGTGAAATTTCATATTGCTTTTTCCAACTGAACATCGTAAAGTATGTAGGGACTTGACCATTCGTGCATCTGCATGAACATTTATAACTTTCGGACGGTGATTGAAATGAATTGCTGGAAAACCATTAATCTTTCAAAAGATTATGGATTCCATAGACTTTTTATAGTCTCTGTATTAACGATGATGATTACCTTTATTAGCATATATTTACCGCTTGTGGTCGTTTTTCCTTCTATCCATTTGAAAGAAGATCATTTTTTCTTATTGCTTCTGTTTATTATATGCATCGTGCCATGTCACAAACTGCTTCATGCTATGCCTTTATGGATGTACGGTTACCGCGTATCCCTCAAACTGAAATTCCAGTCATACATGCCGATTCTTTTTTTGAAGACTAACTGTAATGTAAGCAAAGCAAGTATGACGCTTTCGCTTCTAACACCTTTTATCATTGTCACGGCGGTTATGATCGCTGGACTCATGCATTTCCCTGCATATTTGCACTACTTTTGCCTGGGAATCGCCTTTCATACCGGCTTGTGTGTGACTGATTTTATTTTTTTGAGCCAGCTTTCCAAAGCGCCGAAAGCATGTTTCATTGAAGAAGCCGATGAAAGCTTTGAAATTCTTTTTCAAAAGTATTAGAAAAAATACTTTGCGTATTGTATGACTGCTGATTCATAAAGAATATGATATGCTGCTATAAATAAGAAAAGCCGTTTAGCGCAGGCATGACTGAACGGATCCGCTCGCCATCGAAGCGCAAAATTTTATACTTTCTTATCTAATAAGAAAAGCCTCTCATTCAGGAGAAGCTTTTCTTTTGCTATTTATTAGGAGTCATTGCTATCTTTTTCATCATTTTTTTGGTAATGTAATATGTATCAGTGAGGAGAGGGGGAATCTCATATGATAGCTTTTTTCATTTTGTTTGCCGTGTTCATTTTGTTCTATATAAATAAATTGACCAATACGCTGTGTCTGGTCCGAGAGATTCCTGAAGACCGTCAAACAAAAGTATTCCGGACAATCAACGTCCTGATTACGATTTTATTAGTTTCTTCATACATAGAAATCTTATTTACGTAGATTTCACCATTATAAAAGCTGCGTGCAAACATCCGCACACAGCTTATACAAACATAGCTGACAGGTTTACCTGTCAGCTATGTTTATTTTGGCTTATAGCCAAGCAGCACCAACAATGATCAATAAGATGAACAAAACAACGATTAACGCGAAGCCTCCAGCGTATCCTCCCATAATGACACCTCCTTTTATGCGTCGGTAAGTTATTGTATGCACGATCATCATGTAACGAATAGGCATTTATCATTTGTTTTAAGCGATCTTTTTTTAAAATCTTAGCCCTTATTGCTCCCTAACAAATGTAAGAAGCACCAATAATGATCAACAAAATAAACAACACAACTAGTAAAGCAAAACCGTTCGAGTATCCTCCACTCATGTTAAAACCTCCCTTATCGGCGTTCCATACATCATATGGACGCTTTCTCATTTTGACCTAGACGAATGCCCTGATTACCCTAGTCCTATTGCAAAACTTTTTAGTTCATGGCACAATGTGGTAGTGTTCCAATTATTAGGCAGGCTTTAAATTAAACAGAAGTAGGAGTTGTATCAGATGAAAAGATTTGCTCTTGCATTAGCAGCAGCATCAAGTGTTTTGGCATTAGGCGCATGCAGCAATAATGACAGCGGTTCCGAGGTCATTGCTGAAACGAAAGCAGGCAATGTAACAAAAGACGAATTTTATGAAGCAATGAAAGACCGCTTCGGAAAAGATGTTTTAACAGAGCTTGTACATGAAAGAGTTTTAAGCAAAGAGTACAAAGTTTCTGACGAAGAAGTTAACAAAGAAATTGACAACTTAACTCAGCAATACGGCCCTCAATTTGAAGCAGTCATTCAGCAGCAAGGTGAAAAGACTGTTAAAGATATGGTAAAAGTCGATCTGCTGCGCAAAAAAGCAGCTGAAAAAGAAGTGAAAGTTACAGAAGAAGATACAAAACAATACTACGAAAGCCTAAAAGGCAAAGTACAGGCAAGCCACATCCTTGTTGAAGATGAAAAAACAGCAAAAGAAATTAAAGCCCGACTTGATAAAGGTGAAAAGTTTGAGGATTTAGCGAAGGAAGCTTCTAAAGATCCATCAGGACAAAACGGCGGAGATTTAGGCTGGTTCGGCGAAGGACAAATGGTTCCTGAATTCGAAAAAGCAGCATTTGCTCTTAAAGAAGGCGAAGTAAGCGAGCCTGTAAAATCTGAATTCGGCTATCACATTATTAAAGTAACAAAAACAGTGAAGCCGTATGAAGAAATGAAAAAAGAACTTGAAGCAGATGTTAAAAAACAAAAGACAAGCCAGCCTGATGCTGTTCAGGGAGCATTGGACAAAGCTCTTAAAGAAGCAGATGTAAAGGTGAAAGACAAAGAATTAGAAGATACTTTCAAAGCTCCGGCAGCACCTGCAGCTCCTGCTGAAGGACAATAACAGCAAAACTCCCCCATTTTTATATAAATGGGGGAGTTTTTTACATTTCATCATCTTGATTTTTTCTTCGGATCTCACGTTCTTTAAGCATTCTTTCAATATAAACATTGCCCTCTTTTTCTATATACGCCTCCTCAACAATCTTTTCTTTCCTTGTTGTTGAAAAAGCCATGTAACCGCTGTATAAAATCCCAAGTATGCAGAGGTAAACCCACCACGGCAGCAAGATCATTCCCGCTTCCCCCTTTTCATTGACAAGCCCTTTACTGCACTATATGAGCTTGTTTCATGATTTATACATCTAATTCTGAGATCTTAAACAGTCAATTTAAGCATTTTACTACGAGGCTCTTTTTTACAGTTTGTTGCTATTAGAATGTATAAACCATGAGTGTATTTCAGCGGAAGGCAAGTGCCTGCATCGGAGATCCAACGGATGAATGGATAACCAAAAATATCAATCAATGTGAAAGATCCTGCACTAAAGAAAAAATCCTTCCATTTCAAAATGGAAGGATTCAATATTATTGATGAAATGTAGGTTTATAAAACGATCGATTATCAAGTGCAAAAACTCGTTCCGTATACTCACCGGGCTTCACTCGCTCTAGTGCTCGGTCAAGCATGTTCATTTTCGCATCGAGATTATCAATATAATGCAGAATTTCGGCTTCTTTGATCAGCGGAGGCTTAGGGCTTCCCCACTCTGCTTTTCCATGATGACTGAGGACCAGGTGCTGAAGAATCACGATTTCTTCACCCTCAATACCTAAATGTTCGGCTGCTTTGGCAATTTCATTTACCATGATAGATATATGGCCGATCAGGTTTCCCTCTACTGTATAAGTAGTGCCAATAGGTCCTGAGAGTTCAGTTACCTTCCCAAGGTCGTGCAGAATGACTCCTGCATAAAGCAAATCCGTATCAAGACTTGGATATAAAGCTGCAATGGACTTTGCTAAATCAAGCATGGAAACAACATGATAAGCTAATCCGGAAACAAATTCGTGATGATTTTTTGTTGCAGCCGGATATTCAAGGAATTCACTTTGATGCTTTTTCATGAGATACCTTGTTACGCGCTGAATGTTGGGGTTTTTCATTTCGAAAATATATTGTGTGACTTTTTCCATCATTTCTTCTTGTCCGACCGGAGCTGTTTCAAGAAAATCAGAAATTTTCACGTTATCTGTGCTTGAGGCAGTTCGGATATTGCGGATCTTAAGCTGATTTCGTCCGCGGTAGTGATGAATATCACCATATATCTTAACAATGCTTTGTGAACTGTAGGATACCTCATCTTCTGGACCCGCATCCCATAGCTTTGCTTCAATCTCACCTGATTGATCCTGAAGAATTAATGTTAAAAACGGTTTTCCGTTACTGGCTATTCCCTTAGTCGATGATTTAACAAGCAGAAAGACATCTGCTTGCTCTCCTACCTCGTAATGATTTATTCCTTTTGTCATCATTAAAACGGTCCCTCCCAAATTGCCTCATTATCCTGAGTATAGCATAATTTCCATCTATTTTTCCTGACTTCAGCTATGCTGACAAATCTGCATAGTGTCTCCTTGAAATCCACACCTTCGTTGAAATCAGTGCAGCAAGCATAACCGCAGCACCAATATAATATGGAAGGTTGATTTGATATTCAAAAACGAAACCCGCCAAAATGGGGCCTGCTACATTTCCAAGACTCATAAATGAATTATTAAGCCCCATCACCATACCTTGCTTGCTTCCTGCTAATTTTGAGATAAACGTATTTAAAGAAGGTCTCAAAATGGAATTTCCCAAAAAGAAGATAGAGGTTGTCAATAGAACGGTGGTGAAAGAATTCGCAAATGTCATGATGACAAACCCAAATGCACTCAGCAAAAGAGCAGAGGTCACAACCCGTTCATCCCCGAATTTAGCCACAAGCCTTCCAACGACGGCTCCTTGTGTAATCGTTCCTACAATCCCTGTTATAAGAATGATCAGACCGACTTCCTGCGGTCCGTAACCAAAGCGCTCTAATGCATAGAAGCCAAAGATCGCCTGAAATATCGTTAGGGCAAAACTCATCATAAAGACAAGGATCAGCAAAAAGCCAACAGGACTTTGAAGAGCTTTTTTGATTAAGACAAATTGATTTTCACGTTTCTCATTTTCAGCAATGGTTTGCTCCATCGCCTCTTTTGACAAGGACTCCGGCAAAACGAAGACTGATACAATTCCGGCAAGTGTTGCTGCAATACCGGCAAATAGAAATGGAAAAGAAAGACTGAATTCAGCCAGCCAGCCGCCGATCCCCGGGCCAACTACAATGCCGAGCCCCATTGCGGCGCCTAAATACCCCATCCCCTGCCCGCGTTTTTCAGGTGTGGTTACATCAGAAACGTATGCCATTGCGCTCGGCATGATCGCAGCACCGAATATACCTGCAATCATCCTTGATAAAAACAGCATCCATAAATCCGTTGCAAAAGCGAAAATAAATTCAGCTGCCGCAAATCCAAATAGTCCAAGCGTTATCAGCGGTTTCCTGCCAATTCTGTCAGATAACCGCCCCCATATCGGAGCGAAAAAAAACTGCATGAATGCAAATACAGCTACCAGAAATCCAAGTGTTGCTGCATCTGCTCCGAATTTTTCAACATAAAACGGCAGAATCGGGATGACTAAGCCGATGCCCACCATAATAATAAATAAGTTAAAGCTCAGTAAAAAGAGCGGTTTGCCAAGAGGCTTTTTCTCATGTGTAATTTGCTGCATGACTTACTTCCTTTCAGGTACCTTTCGTCAGTTCATTTTACAATAATCTCTGTCCAATAGATACTTGTTTTGCAGCTTGGTCCAAAGCTTTTAAATCAAGAATTTGTTCTTCTTTAAACAGCGGCAGAAGGTGCTCCTGGCAAGTAAAGAAAATAATCTGATGCTGCTTTGAAAATTCCTCAAGCAGTGACAGCACTTGTTTCGTCCGGTCAAAATCAAAATTCACAAAACCATCATCAATAATAATCGGCAGGCCCTGATCACTGCTCAAATGACGGGCAAGAGACAGCCTAAGGGAAATATATAATTGTTCTGCTGTTGCCTGTGAAAGCTCATTTGCTGCAAACCGGTTTCCATCAGCTTTTTCTACAAGTAATGTTTGTTCTGAATCAGGCAAAAAGATTTTTCTGTATTGGTGATTCGTCATTATAGAAAAAAAGTGCTCTGCCCCTTCCAATACTTTTGGAAGTCTGACCGAGCGGTTAAATTCCACCGTTTTATTCAGCATATTTTTGGCGGCTGCGAGCACGGCCCACTTGTGCGCAAGCTGCTTTACTGCACCTTTTTCAAGCTCATACTTCTGTTTTAGTTCAGAGTAAAGTCCAGATCCCTCAATATTTTGAAGTGCAGCCGTAAGCTCTGCCAGTCTCCTTTGCATGCTGCTTTCCTGTTCAATTGCGCCTTTAAGCTCTTTATCACATAAAAGCTTTTCTTCTTTATAATCGATCAGAAAATCCAGCTTTCCATCTTTGAGCAAATGCTTTTTAGCCTGGAGCTGCTGCTGAATCCAGTTTAATTTTTGCTCTAATGATCTTCTGTTGTTCTCTTCCTCAGCCTTTTTACGGAAATCTTCGGCATCAGCTGAATTGGATAAATGGAAAAGCTCTTTTTTCTTCTCAGAAAGAAGGCTGAGATCTGCTTCAATTTTTGCTAATCGATGTTCGGCATCGGCTATTTTTTCTAAAGTCATAAGCTGCCTGCTCTGCTTTTCAATTGAATCTTGGAGAGCAGCAGACAAATGCCGCATTCCTTCATTCAAATCAGTCTTTTGGTCAAATCCGCATTTTTCACATACACCTTCCAGCTGTTTTTCATAAGCAGAAAGTGCAGATGTCAGCTCTGCAAGTTTCGTTTCAATTTGAGAGCACTCCAGAATATCTTTCTGGAGCTGAAACAATGTTTGCAGAAGATCAGGCAGGGCGAGAGGCGAGAATTCACTGCTCATCCTAAAATCACTGTACGCTTTTTTAGCTTTTCGGTTTAATTGATAAAGGTCCTCTTCCCATTCATCAAAACCGCTGACTGTGCGGTGATACGCTCTTTCATTTTGTGCAAATGTCACTTGCTCAAGCTCATGAGACCGCCTCAGCTGTTCATCCTTCCACAGGATGCCCCTGAGCTCTTCTGTATCTGTATAACCTTGCCCCCTCGACTGTTCAAGCTGACGTTTTAATTCCTCCTGTTTGTCGCGTAAATGAATCAGAAATGCGTCTTCTCCATTATCGTTTTGGAAAAGAAAAAAGAAAACGAGACCAATCAAGCCTAATAGAAACGGCAAGATGAGCCATTGCTGCTCATAGATAATCCAACCGGAACACAAAATAAGCAGAACAGCCGCAGCTGCTTTCATTATGTTCATTTGATTCTTTTTTGATTGGTTCGTCTTGCTTTGTTCATTAATTTTCTTTTCATTGCTCCGATATTCATCTTCTGCTCTTTTTTCATCCAGCACTTGCTGCTGCATGGCTTCCTGCTGTTTCACCTTTTCTTCTAGAAGCTTTCTTTCTTCTGCACCAAGCAGCCCTTTTGCGTAATCTGTTAATCTGTTTTCGCTTTCCTCCAGATTTTCTTTCGCCCGTTCAAACTGCTGATCGAGGAGCTGCTTTCTTTGCTGCAGCTGCTGATAGTCCGACACGATTTCTCTTATTTCTTCTTTGGCTGTTATAGAGGTGTTGATTGAAAGAACAGATTCATCCTCTAAATCCTTCTCAAAAAGCCGTTCTTTTTCTTCTGAAATCTTTCTTGAAAGTGCCCCGTACTTCAGACTGTACTGCTGATGCTGATCTTTTTTCGCATGATAGGCGGAGTTTGTGTCCCTGAGATGCTCGATTTCAGCTTGATTCGAAAGAATCGATTCATTGACACTCATTTGATGTATTGCCTGCTGATGATCTTCTAGCAATCTTACTAGAGAACGCTTTTCAGACAGCAATGGCTCTTCCTTCGCTTCAATCTCATCCATGCGCTTTAATCCATCTGCAGGAAATGCCTGGTTTATCTTTGTTAATTCAGAAAGGATCGACTCTTCTTCAATCCATAATGGAAGAGCATCGATAATTTCAGCAAGCCTTCTTGATTTTGCTTCAAGAAAAGACTTGCTTTCTGTTTTTGCCATAAGCTGACGTTCAATCATTTCTTTTTCTTTCATAAGTTCCTCGTAAGGCTGAATCTGTTCTTTTGCTTTCAGCATGTCGGAATAAAGGGTCTTCAGTCTGCTTAATGCTGCATTAATTTCTGGTTTTTTGCCATTAGGCTTATAAAGGAGTTCTTGTTTTTTCAAAAGGTGATTTTCCGTCTGCAAGAGTGCATCTGTCCCAAGCAAGCCAGATGACAATAAAAACTTTCCGAGTTCATCAGCACTTACTTTGCTTACCTGCTGTATGCCGTGGATATCAAATGAAAAAATAGACTTATACATCGATTTATCAAAGTGAGACAGCATTTGATCAAGAATTTCCCGGCTGCCTGTTTCTCCATTTTCAAAGTACAGCGTAACCTCACCTGCTGCTTTTCCAGGCAATCTCTCAATTTTGACCTTTCCATATTGTTCGGTATCAACAATCAGAGCTCCGCCGTATGTTTTCACTTGCTTAGGTTCATACCTGTTTTCATTTTGAATTTTTGCAGGAAATCCAAATAGGATACTTTGAATGAATGACATAATCGTAGATTTTCCTGCTTCATTTTTCCCGTAAATCACTTGAAAGGCATGGGGATTAAGGGTGAAATTTATGTGATTAAATTGTCCATACCCATAGATATTCAGTTCAATGATTTTCATTTTTTCACCTCACAATCTTCTATGCTTCAAAAGTTCCTGAAACAGCAGGTATTCAGCTTCTCTTTCTATCTGCTGCTGTTCAGCTGAATCAAATGCAGGTATGTGTTTCCTGAATAATGCGTTCTGTTTCAGGGGCAAAACGGCACCCTCAAAATCATCAAAGTTTTTGATAATCTCTGTTAAATCCGCTAAAAAATGAGAATCAAGCTGCAGGGATTCCTTGCTAATCTCAGGCATTGATTCATTGATGATTGAGGAAATCCATACAAAATTCTCACGCCCTGTCTCATCTTCATTCCATTGATCTATTAAATCTTCAAGCACATTTTCTTCCTGAAGCGAATCGTACAGTTCACTTGTACCGCTTATACGAATTGTAACAACACGCGGCTCGTCACCTCTAAGCTGCTGAAGCTGCAGATGCAGGCTGTTAATCCATTCCTCAAAACTTCCTTTAATCTCATTTAAAAGTTCTTCCCACTTCACATCATGGAGAGGCTTAAACGTGTAAGACACGATGCTTTCAGACATGGAAACGAGATAGCATCCTTTATCTCCCGTTTCTTTTCTGTTTCTGCCCTGAATATTGCCTGAATACAGAATCGGCGGCTCACTTTCATGAAGATGCATCCGTTTATGTATATGGCCAAGCGCCCAATAGTCAAACTGTTTTTCAAGCAGGTCGCTGATCAGGAAAGGGGAATATGCATCATGGTCGGTATTGCCCGCAATCGATCCATGAAGCAGTCCGATGTTAAAATCCGCCTCTCCCTGTTTTTTATAGAAAGGTGTCATATTCTCTATGACAGCTCGCTTCGGATAGCTGTATCCATATAAATTGACGGATGTATTTCCGTTTTTCCAGAAAGTTTTACACTCTACTTCTTTGTCTGAAAAAATATGAACATTTTGCGGCCAGCTAAGATCCAGCCATTTCCCGCTCATGTGATCATGATTACCGTGTATGACATATACTTGAATACTGTGCAGCTCAAGCTGTTCAAATGCTTTTTTTAACTTCAGCTGTGCCTTTAAGCTCCTGTCCTCGCCGTCAAATAAATCCCCCGCTATCAATATAAAATCAACCTGTTCGCTGATAGCAAGCTTGATCAAATTGTCCAGAGCAGCAAATGTGCTTTCCTTCAGCCTTTCAAAAATCGTTTCCGGCAGCTGCTGCATTCCGGCAAACGGGCTGTCTATATGTAAATCCGCTGCATGAATAAATCGAATAGGTTCCATCTGCTTTCCTTCCTTTACTTCTCTCTTATTCTATATTGTATCACCTTGGAAATACGAATGCACGTTCTGCACCGAAATGCGGAACCGGCTGTTCAGCGCAGGCAGGCAGATAAGGATCCGACAGAAAAGGCGCTTTTTGCCTTTACTGGCGGAGCCGTTCTGACCGAGGAGTTAGGAGGCGGAGCTGGACAATGAGAAATGCAGTATCGCCCGGTTAGCGCAGGCAGGCAGATAAGGATCCGACAGAAAAGGCGCTTTTTGCCTTTACTGGCGGAGCCATTCTGACCGAGGAGTTAGGAGGTGGAGCTGGACAGCACAAAATACCAAAATCGCCAGCCAGAATTATATAGAATAACAGTTTTTCCACCTTTTATTTATTTGCTCATTCCGCCTATTTTCTTTTCTATCCGCTGAAATATCCTTTTTCAGCCGAAACAGCACATGAGAACTGCTGCAAATCTTCATTCAAAACAAAAAAAACAGAGCCGAACCGACTCTGCTTCCTTCTTTTGATTAATCCTTTGACATTTGCAAGGCTTTCTTGACATCCTTAAATGATGAGGATTTGCCGTACATGAGTACGCCGCCTTTATAGACTTTAGCACCTAATACCGCAAGAGCGATTATGGTTATAACTAAAATGCCGATTGATAATCCAATTTCCCATGCCGGAACACTCAGCATCCCTGCTCTCAAGAACATGATCATTGGAGAGAAAAGCGGGATAAAGGATGTAACCGTGATGAAAGGCGCTTCAGGATTTCCAAGTCCGAACATCGCGATAAGGAATGCACCAACAATTATATACGTCATCGGTGCAATCATCTGCTGAACATCTTCAATTCTGCTGACAAGCGATCCTAAAAATGCTGCAAGAGTGGCAAAAATAAAGTACCCGAGAATAAAGAAAACGACTGCATAAACTAATGTTGCAACAGGCACTTCTGAAAAACTGAAGAAACCGTCACCCATCAATTCCGTATTTTCCATATTTCCTTTAATCGAGCTGTATCCGACCAATACAATAAGACCGAACTGCGTTAAACTCAATAGACCGATGCCAAGCAGCTTTGCAAACATTTGCTTGATGGGAGAAACGGAACTGATCAGAATTTCCATCACCCGTGATGATTTTTCTACCGCAACCTCCATCGCAATCATACTTGCATATAAGATCACCGAAAAATAAATAATGAACAGCAGAACGTAGACCAGCCCTCTTGCCTGATTCAGCTCTTCTTCTGATTTTGCATTTTCTAACAGGGCTGTTTTCTTAAGCTCTGAAGGTGTAAACAACTGACTCAGCTGCTCGCTTTTTAAGCCAAGATTTGCTGTACCTGCTGCTATTTTCGTTTGCTGTATGGCCTGCTCAATTGTCCCGGAAACACTTGAGTTTGCAATGGATCTTGCATAATAGGAGCCCTGCGGCAAACCATCTTGATCAAGACTAAGAATTAAATATCCTTCCATTTTTTCATCAAGAACATCCTTTTTCAGCTGTTCCTCTGATTTCTCTGAGCGTTTCAGCTGCAGTTTCTTATCCATAGCTGAAGCATTCTGCTCAAAAACAGGATAAATCGTTTCATTTTCCGTTTGATCAATAACTGCCACCTTAACAGCATCTTTATCCCCATCATTAAAAAAATCAATCACATTTTGCAGGTTTGTCAGCCCAAAGATCAGCAGCAGTGTTACGCCGGTTGTAATCAAAAATGATTTTGTCTTTAATTTGCTTGTATATGTATGCCAAAAGATGATCCAAAATTTATTCATACGCGGCACCAACCTTTTCAATGAAAATATCATTCAAAGAGGGCTCTGCCAGTTCAAATTTCCTGACAAATCCTTTGCCCTGCAAAGAAGCCATGATTTTCTGAGAGACCTCTTCACCTGTAACCTGCAGGTCCATTCCTTCAAACGTTTTTTTAGATTTAGTAACACCTTCAAAGTTCTGTAAATAGTCCAAGTCAAAATCAGCATGAACAATCACATTTTTTCTTCCAAAGGAACGCTTAATATCCTTTAATGCGCCATGAACAACAGGCCTTCCTTTATGCATGATGCATAAATGCTGGCAGAGTTCTTCTACATGCTCCATTCTATGACTTGAAAAGACGATCGATGTTCCGCGGTTTTTCAAGTCCAATACGGCATTTTTAAGCAGTTCTACGTTTACCGGATCAAGACCGCTGAACGGTTCATCGAGAATCAGCAGCTTCGGTCGATGCAGGACTGCTGTAATGAATTGAATCTTTTGCTGATTTCCTTTTGAGAGGTCCTCTACTTTCTTGTTTGCATATTCCGGAATCTTAAAGCGTTCAAGCCATTCATTCATTTCTGCAAGCGCAGTCTGTTTATTCATCCCTTTTAACCGCCCTAAATAAACGAGCTGATCACGCACTTTTACTTTAGGATAAAGCCCTCTTTCTTCCGGAAGATAGCCAATTTCATCACTCGCATCGTATCCGATCGGCTTCCCGTCCCATAAAATTTGACCTGCTGATGGATTTAATAAGCCTAATATCATCCGGAAAGTTGTCGTTTTTCCAGCGCCATTGGCCCCCAGTAAACCAAACATTTCACTCTCTGGAATCGATAATGAAAGCTGATCAACTGCTGTGTGTGACCCAAATCGTTTCGTAATTCCATCCAATTGTAAAGTCATCCTGATTCCTCCTGTCTATCTTATGTACGAAACTCATCAAGCAAATGTTTCATTTTCCTTGCAGGAAAAAAAGAAGATGATGAGAATTATAGTTATAAGCCTATAAAATTTTTAAACTTCATATGCAAAGGGGGCTATTAAATGGGCATGTATTACTTAACCGCATTTAATAAAGACGGGGAAAAATTAATGGATGAAAGCTTTGAAGCGGCCAATGACCAGGAAGCTAAAAGAGTCGGAGAGCAAAAGCTTGAAGAGAAAAACTATCTTAAAAAAACGCACCGCTGCACATCGGCAAGCGGTAAATTGATTTTATTTGAAAGGTGACTAGAAAAGCGGAAACGCCCGTTTAGCGCAGGCATGACAGATAAGGCTTCGCCAGTAAAGGCGCTTTTTGCCTTTACTGGCGGAGCCGTTCTGGCCGAGGAGTTGGGCGTTGGAGTTAGACACCTAGAAAAGCGGAACCGACTCGTCAGACTAAGGCAGACAGATAAGGATCCGGCTGAAAAGGCGCTTTTTGCCTTTATAGACGGAGCCGTTCTGGCCGAGGGGCTAGGAGGTGGAGCTAGACACCAATGCGCAAAAATTTATACGTTCTTCTCTTTTCAAAAGGACATCCATTTAAGGACGTCCTTTTATATTTAAGCGGTTACAAAACGGTAACCGCTTTTTCTTTATTTACCGGTAAACTGAGGTTTTCTTTTTTCTAAAAACGCATTAATGCCTTCTTGATGATCCTGAGATTGTCTCATGTTATATTGTGTTTCTTTTTCAAGTGAAAGGATGTGTTCTAGCTCTGGTTTCTTTACAGCAGAATAAATATTTTTGCTCGCAATCATCGCTTTTACAGGTTTCTGCAGCCATTCGCTGACAAGAGATTGTACGGCATCTTTTAAGTCAACGTCGCATACTAAGTCAACTAAACCAAGTTTGTACGCCTCATCTGCACTTAACTTTTCCCCGCTCCAGATCAATTGCTTGGCCTTCGCTTCGCCTAAGCGTTTTTCCATGAAGTAATGTCCGCCTCCGTCAGGTACAAGCCCGATGCCGATAAAATTCATCGCAAGAACTGAGCTTGAATGTGCGACAACATAGTCTGCTGCTAGAGCAAGACTGAATCCTAAACCTGCTGCCGGTCCGTGAATGGCGCTCACTGTTACCTTAGGCAGTGTATATAGCGTCGTGATGACCTCTGATATTAAATCCATTACCCCTGAAAAGCCCGAGTTATCCATTGAATTCAGCATCGTTTTAATGTCCCCGCCAGCTGAAAAACCTCTTCCGCTGCCTGATAAAACCACGATATCCGCTTCACTTTCACCAGCAAGCTTCAAAGCCTGAAGAAGCTCTCTCAGCATTTGTTCATTCATGGCATTTAAAACATCAGGCCTGTTCATTTCAATCGTTGCATATCTTCCATGTACCGCATATGTAACAGTTTCCATACCCATCCCCCTAAATTAAATTTCCATCCTCACTAATTATTATAGCTCGTTCTGAACATAATTGATATTATTTTCAGATAATTTAAATTCTCTCAACGATTGTCGCTGTCGCCATTCCGTGTCCAATGCATATCGTCAGCAGCCCATAGCGTGCATTCCTGCGTTCTAGTTCATTTACGAGACTTGTCATCAGCTTTGCTCCAGTAGCACCCAGTGGATGACCAAGAGCAATGGCACCGCCGTTTACATTCACTTTTTCAGGATCTGCCCCAATCATTTTCTGCCAGGCAAGGACAACTGGAGCGAATGCTTCATTGATTTCGAAAAGATCAATATCGTTTACAGTCAGCCCGCTTTTCTCCAGTACCTTCTGAGTTGCAGGGATGACACCTTCAAGCATGTAGGTTGGATCTGAGCCTACCACGGCTTGTGCCACAATTCTTGCCTTTGGTTTGAGTCCGAGCTCCCGTGCTTTGGAGCCTTCCATTAACAGGACTGCTGCCGCCCCGTCGCTCATTTGACTTGCGTTTCCTGCCGTTACAACGCCATCTTCTTTGAACACCGTTTTTAAATTTGCCAGAGCTTCAAGTGAGGTATCAGCGCGCGGGCCCTCATCCTGATCAAAGACAATTTCTTCTCCATCTTTATTCAGCCCTTTCAGCGGCAGAATTTCAGATTGATAGATTCCTTTTTGAATGGCTTCTAAAGCCCGCTTATGGCTTCGAAGCGAGTATTCATCAAGCTCCTGTCTTGTAATCTGATGCTTTTCTGCAATCATTTCTGCTGAAATGCCCTGATGAACAAAGTTATATTTTTCATGCAGGCTTGAAGGAATTGTTTCGTCGTTTCCATCGCTTAAGATAGAAACCTTTGTCATGCTCTCTACACCCGCTGCAATGACAATATCCATATCACCCGACCTGATTTCCTGACAGGCAAAATGAATGGCCTGCTGGCCCGATCCGCACATGCGGTTTATTTGAACGGCAGGCACGCTTACAGGAAATCCTGCTTCAAGAACCGCCAGTCTTCCAATGTTAAAGCCTTGTTCTGCAATTGGGGATACGCAGCCCATAACCACATCCTCAACCTGCTCTTTCGGCAGACCTGCCCTTGTGACAACCTCATTTAATACCGCAGCTGCAAGATGAACGGGATGTGTTTCTCTGAAGGCACCCTTCCTTTTTCCAACAGCCGTTCTTACCGCTTCAACAATTACTACTTCCCGTGTCATTTTCTCTCTCCTTCGTATGTGTAAAATCCTTTACCTGTTTTCCGTCCGTGATGTCCCGCTTCAACTAATTTTCTTAACAGCTGCGGTGGCAAAAAGCGGTCACCATATGCATCCGCCATCCCATTGCTGACAAACAGCATCGTATCAAGACCGACTAAGTCTGCAAGCTCAAGCGGTCCCATCGGATAATTCAGCCCAAGCTTGACCGCTTTGTCGATATCTTCTGCACTTGCAATCCCTTCTTCGTAAATCCGGATGCATTCAAGCATATGAGCAGACAGAGCTCTTGTTGTGATAAAGCCCTGTGCATCTTTTACTAATACTGTTTCTTTCCCTATTTCCTCTGATAATTTCCTGATTGTTTCAATTGTCTGATCAGATGTATCAATTCCCTTTACAATTTCAATCAGCTTCATAACAGGGGCCGGATTAAACCAGTGCATGCCAATGACCTGATCCGGTCTTTTTGTTGCAGCCGCAATAGCTGTAACGCTTAGTTCAGACGTATTTGTGGCCAGGATGACCCCTTTTTCCGTTAATTCGTCAAGTTCTTTGAAAATCGCTTTTTTCAGCTCCAGATTTTCAGGAACTGCTTCAACAACCAGCTCTGCTCCCTTCACTGCATCTGCAAGCACGGTAAAAGAATGGATCTTTTCTAACGCTGCTGACTTATCAGATTCTGAAAGGTGTCCTGCTTTAACGAACCTTGATAAGCTTCTATCAATTCCAGATTGTGCTTTTTCCAGCGCTTTCTCTGACACATCATATAAGTAAACTGTTTTTCCTGCGGCGGCAAAGGATTGGGCAATCCCGCTCCCCATTAATCCTGATCCGATAACAGCTATTTTCTGTATGTTCATAGAAGTGAGTCCCCCTTGATTTTTTGCTGAATGGTTCAAGCAAGATCTAAATTTTTCACGATGATGGTTTTCATGATTTCATTTGTACCTGCGTATATGGCTGAAACAGGTATATCACGATATCGTCTCGCAATCTCGTATTCTTCCATATAACCGTATCCGCCATGAAGCTGCATGACCTCTGACGCCACTTTTTTAGCCATGTCCGTAATCCAGTACTTAGCCATGGAAACACGTGTAACTGCATTTTTCCCTGCCAGATGTTCTTCAATGACAGAATCTAAAAAGGTACGGCCAATTTCAATTTCTGTTGCCATTTCTGCCAGCCGGAACTGAACAGTCTGAAAATCGCTGATTGATTTTCCAAACGCTTTTCTTTGCTTCGTATACTGCTTGGCAATAGCAAGCATTCTCTCAGCAGAAGTCTGCGCTCCGATTGCTACAAGGAGACGCTCCTGCTGCAGCTTATCCATTAAGTAATAGAAGCCTTTGCCTTCTTCTCCTAAAAGATTCGCCGCAGGCACTTTTGCATCCTCAAAAATGAGCTCTGCGGTATCCTGTGCGTGCAAGCCAACTTTTTCAAGCTTTCTGCCTCTTTTAAAGCCAGGTGTGTCTCTTTCAACGACCAGCAGGCTGATGCCTTTATGAGCAGGCACCGCCTTTGGCTCCGTTTTGCAGACAACAACAATTAAATCCGCACAGATTCCATTTGTAATGAATGTCTTCTCCCCATTTAATACATAATAGTCTCCTTGTTTAATAGCTGTCGTTTTTACAGCTGAGAGATCTGAACCCGCGCCCGGCTCTGTCATAGCAATCGCCGTAATGGTTTCTCCCGTCACACAAGTCGGCAGAAACCTTTGCTTCAGCTCTTCCGTTCCGTAAGAATCAAAATACGGCACGACGATATCGTTATGAAGGCTGATGCCGATAAGGCTGGATCCCACTTTTTCAAGCTCTTCGTTTATAATGACGGAATAGGCAAAATCTACGCCGGATCCTCCGTACTTCTCATCCGTCCAGGGACACAAAAAACCTTTCTCTCCCATTTTGATCCAAAGTTCACGCGGGACCATTCCTGCTTTTTCCCACTGATCGTAGTAAGGCACTGCTTCTTTTTGAAGGAATTTTCTTAGTGCTTCCCGGAAAATTTGATGCTCTTTTTGCAAGTATGCTGCCGGCATTTCAATCTAGCCCCCCTGTTTTATGCGCTTGGCTGTTCTGCGAGCTTCTCCCTTAAAAGAAATTTTTGGATTTTGCCGCTTGCGTTTCTAGGCAGCGCCTCTACAAAGTGATATTTGCGCGGTCTTTTATATGGCGCAAGCTTATCGCTCAATTTGCAGAATTCCTCAAGCTCTTGTTCTGATAGATTCATATCTTTTCTGACAATAAAGGCTGTCACACATTCTCCCCATTTCTCGTGCGGCTCTCCTAAAACAGCTGCATCGAGTACGCCTTTATGCTCAAATAAAACATCCTCAACTTCTCGCGGGTACACATTTTCCCCGCCGCTTATAATCATGTCGTCTACTCGGTCAGCCACATATAAAAACCCGTCACGATCCAAATATCCTAAATCGCCTGAATGATACCAGCCCTTATACAGCGCTTTTTCTGAAGCTTCCGGCATATTGAAATAACCTGCCATCATACAAGGTCCCTTTACAATAATTTCACCAACCTGTCCCGGCTGAAGAATATCTTCAGGTTCTGATGAACCATTCTCATTCGGCTTTACTATCCGCAGCTCATGTCCGAAGCAGACTTTTCCCGCTGAGCCTACTTTAGTCAGCTGCTCATCTTCTGACAAGAAAGTGACTGCAGGTCCCATTTCTGTCATGCCATAAGCCTGGATAAGGTCGGTGCCCAGCTTTTCCTTGCAGAGCTTGACTAGAGCCGGTGCCATCGGGGCTGCCCCGTACAAGCCAAGTCGCAGGGAAGTCAGATTGTACGTTTCAATTTTCTCCTGAAGCATCATGTTCCACATTGTTGGCGCTCCAAAAAAGACAGTGATTTTCTCTTCTTCAATCAGCTGAAGCACAAGCTCCGGCTCAAAATGATGCAAAATCACGTTGCTTCCGCCAACTTGTACGCGCGGGAGGAAACAGCAGTGGAGCTCCGCACAGTGAAACATCGGTGCAGCCACTAATCCGCGGTCATCCTTTGTCAGCCTTTTCGCAGCAATACAAACATGATTCTGCTCAATCATATCCCGGTGTCGATGAAGAACTCCTTTCGGGCGCCCAGTCGTCCCGCTCGTATACATGATGGCATACAGATCATTTTCAGTAATTTCCATGTCAATGAGCCTGCCGCTTGTATGCTTAACTTTCTCATGGTAGCTTGAAGCATATGATGGCGGTTCACCGTCGATGAACCAGAAGGAGATCTCTTCAAACTGTGATTGAATTTCGCTGATTTGCTGCTCAAGCGCCCGTTCAAACAGAACTAAGGAAGGCTTTGCATCGTTTAAGATGTAGGACACCTCCTGGGCTTTAAGCCTGAAGTTGATCGGATTGATGACTGCACCGATTTTGGCACTGGCAAAATAAGCCGTTGCAAGTTCAATCGTATTGAATAAATACGTCGAGATCCGGTCACCTTTCTTAACGCCTGCCTCCAAAAACGCATTTGCAAGCTTATTCACTTCTTTTTGCCACTCGGCATACGTCCACCTGATGCCTCTCCGGACATCATAAATGGCTTCCTTTGCAGGGTACTTCTCAGCAGTCAAATCAAATACTCGTCCAATCGTTGAATACATAGAAACTCCTCCTTTAGATAGAAAGCGTTTACAAAAAGGGCGGTAATGCTTCATTATTTAATCCCTTTATTAACATTCATCTTTTTTCAGAAAATTCCTTCATTCTATTTGAAATCTTTCATTAGAAGGTTTTATATCTATGAAAATCCGTTCTTATTTAAAGGATTAAATCATATGCAAAAAAAGGCTCGGGACATTTATTCCGAACCCTAAGCCGCAACCAGTCTTTTTGAATGCAAAATTCATGAATTTAATACTCTTTTTCAAGGGTAACATCATGCTCTTCTGCCAGCATTTCTAACTCATCACTGAATTCTCTGATCATTTTTCGTGCTGTCGCAAGCTTATCATTCGCATCGATAATTTTTCCCCGGTCCTGTTCTTCAAGCCCTGAAATGATCAAAATAAAAGCACTATGCTGAATATTGGCTGCTTTAATGTAATTTTCATGCAGTGCCTTTATTTTTTCCGATTGTACCTGAACTTCTTCTAAATCAGCAATAAAGGAATTGTACGTTGGCGAAACTTCATCTACCATCACTGAATACATAACTTCATCACTTGTGTAATTGTCGCCGGACACACTGTCATATGCGCTGATGGCAGCCGTTTCTTTTTCCGTAACCTCAGGCAGGATTTCATTCACATAGGTCAGCAATTCTTCCTGAACAGGATCCTCCGAACATCCCGAAAGTAAAAACAGGAACATAAACAGACAGGCGCAAAGTGGTTTTTTCATTTCTCCCACCTCCTCACTCCCCTAGGCTATTCAGCCATGAGCTGTCTCATGTTGGGGGATGCTTGGATTATTTATGTGGCTGAATAGCGCAGGAAGACATTTGAGGGTAATGCGAAAAATGATCCCTTTTTTCTATAAAAAAGAAGCTCCCCCTTTTATGGGAAAGCCTCTCTTTCAAAACATCACACGAACATTTCTTCCAGAATCTTAATTTTCGCTTCTGTATAATGCTCAAAACTGTCGTTATAGGATTTTGGATCCTTCGGGTTCGCAAATTGCGTAATCTTCCCTGTTTCAGGGTGAATAAATTTGCTTGCTGCTCCGCATCCGATGCCAATGATGGACTGCTGCTCTTCCATGATCATGATGTTATAAATGCTGTCCTGGCCCTCAAGCGCATAGCCCACATTTTCCAGATTGCCAAGAATGTTTTTTTGACGGTACAAGTAGTATGGAGTATAGCCGTGTTCATCTGTCCATTTGACAGCATGATCCATCATTTCTTCGATTTCTTCGCGTCCTGCCACTTTGTATTTTTGTTTATTTCTTGTCATCTCTGATGCACGTTTAAAGGACAGTGTATGAACCGTTAAGGATTCAGGCATCAGTTTTTCTGTTTCGGATAATGTATAATCAAATTCTTTTATTCCTTCACCCGGCAATCCAATAATCAAGTCCATATTAATATTGTTCATGCCCATGGAGCGGGCTAAATGGAATTTATCAATGGTCTCCTGAACGGTATGATGACGTCCGATGGCTTTTAATGTTTCATCAATATAAGATTGAGGATTGATGCTGATTCGGTCGATATTCCATTTTTTCAACACGTTCAGTTTGTCCTCTGTAATCGTATCCGGACGGCCCGCTTCTACTGTAAGCTCGCGGATTTTATCAACACCCGGGAATGCTGCGTTCATTTCCTCGTACAGCATATCCATTTCTTCTGCAGTAATGCTTGTAGGAGTACCTCCACCGTAATACACAGTTGTGATTTTTATGTTTTTCTCTTTCAGCCATTTTCCCATCTCACGAATTTCATAGTGCAGCCCGCCAAGGAACGAATCAACAGATCCCTGTCTTCCGCCTATTGCATAAGCAGGGAACGTGCAGTACGCACATTTAGTCGGACAGAACGGGATGCCAATATAAATGCTCACTTCTTTTGAAAGATCATACAGATCGGGAACAACGCTCAGCTGCCTGTCGACGATCCGCTGCATCAGCTGAATTTTTTCGTCTGAAATTAAATATTCTTCCTTCAGCATCTGATGCGCTTCTTCTTTTGACATGCCTTCACGCAATTTTTTATGAAGAAGCTTTGTCGGCCGGATACCTGTTAAGATTCCCCACTGCTGTATCATGCCTGTGTAATCCTGAAGCAGGTTCAGATGCACATATACGAGTGTATGCTTAACCGCTTTAAATACCTCTTTTTCACTCAGGTCATCTGAAATACCTTTTTCGTGCGCAGCCGACTTCTCATATCCTTTTTGATCAGACAAAGTTCCGCGGACGCTAATGCTTCCATTCTTTTCTTCTATTTGGAAAATGATGCTGATGTCCGCTTCCGTTTCTTCAAACATCAGCTTTGTTTCTTCGTAAAACAAATTTGAAATTAACTGCAGCGGACGATGAAATCGTTCATCGTTTATGCCATTTATAGTAAAACGCAAGATTCTCACCTTATCTTTTTTTAGATTCAAAACTTCCTTAAGTGTACAAAACCTGGAGCATATGGTCAATTTAGAAAAGCGGAGACGCTCGGTCAGTTCAGGGTGGCAGATTCGTTCCCTGAAGCACGCCGCAAGATTGCTGCCTGCTCGCAGGATTCCCGATTCAATTTACGGCAACAGTCTTCCAAAAAAGATAAAAACAGATGGCTATACAGCCATCTGCTCCTATATTACAGCACATATTTTTTAATTGCTTCAGCAACCCCGTCTTCATCATTGGACAAAGTGACCCAGTCAGCTGCTTTTTTGACGATGTCCTGTGCATTCCCCATTGCAACACCAACACCTGCTTCTTTAATCATCGCCAGGTCATTCATGCTGTCGCCGCAGGCCAGCACGTTTTCCATTGTGATGCCGAGCAGTCCGCATACCTTCTCAATGCCTTTGGCTTTATTAATTCCAATTGCATTCACCTCAAGGTTTGTAGGACTTGAATTCGTGATTTCAAACTCCCCTCTGCTGCGGAGCTCATTTAAAATGGTTTCACGGGCTTTATCATCTTCAATTTCAAATCCGAACTTAAGCCACTGAAACGTGCTTAAATCCTCCGGCATTTCATTAAAGAACACTCTTTCTGTGCTTGTTGCCCAGTAACCTGTTTTATGTGTTTTAGATAAGTCATACATCCAAGTCATCAAATCATTATGGACGATATTTCTATCCACGAGTTCACCGTGCTCGTCCCAAATTTCGCTGCCATTTACAGTGACCAAATAAGAAGATAAGCTCAGTGACTTAGCAAGATCCCGCAGGGTTGCCATGCTTCTGCCAGTGCTGATGACGACATGAATGCCCCGGGCTTCAGCGTCTCTGATTGCTTTTCTGTTTGCTTCTGAAATTTCTTTTTTTTCGTTCAGAAGTGTACCATCCATATCAAGTGCAATAAGTTTAATTTCCATGTAAAAATCCTCCTATACCTTCTCGGCTCTTTACCTAGGATATCATTTTACAGGCTGATAAACCAAATGGATGCCTCTTGCTACTCAAAAGTCTTTTATTCTTTAAACATTCGCCGATTCCATTGCAAAGTACTCTTTAATCGAATAGCTGAATAACTGGCGTTTAATTCTCCCTTTATCGCCAATCAGCCTGTACCAGCTTTGCCCGACATAAAAGTGATTTGAAAGCAGGATCTCCAGTACATAGGAAATCCGGTCTTCGGCTTCTTCAGTTTCAATTTTCACTTTGCTTGAAAAAGCTAAAACAAAGTATGTTTTTTCATAATCCAGCTCCAGAACTTGCAGATGATAACTATCCCCGTGTTTGCGGTTAAAGTCTTCAAGCACTTTTTCAAGGCCCATTCCTATTTCTATATCGAATTTGCCCGCTTCACTCCAAGTTGAGATGAGTGAATCATAAAGTGACAGCGTTAGGATATAGTGCGATTGATACTCGCCTGGATTAAATTCTCGATTTGCATTTTGATCTTCGAGCGGCACAATAATGTACTTTTCGTAATTTGAGAAGAAGTCCCCTTTCATCTCTTTACCTTCTTTCTTTAGTTATTGACCCAGGAATGTTGTGAGTGATCCGTGCATTTCGGAAAAAAAAAGTTATACCTTATTAGTTCTAAATAAAATCGGAAATACCTTCTCATTCTTTGCAAGAAAAGCGCAAGACCCCGTTTAGCGCAGTCATTACAGATAGGTATCCATAATTCTTGGCGCTATTTCCAATACTTACTGTTCCGTTCTGGCCAGGGAGCCTGAGCGATTCCGCTCGCCATCGAAGCGCAAATTTTTACACTTTCTTATTTTTGAACAAAAAAAAGAGCTGTATCTTTCAGCTCTTTTCATTGCTTGTTAATGAATCTGCTATTTCTGCGTCCGTCGCTAAAATAAGATCTGTATGGACGTAGTCCGAGCCAAACATTTCATGAAGGTCTTCTATTTTCAGCGATTTCACTTTTACGATATCATCATTCTCTTTATAAACATAAATAGTAAAATACTGATTTAGGTATTCAAAAAAGGAATTTGGGTCTACTCCCGTTTTTTCGAAATAGTCGCTGTTGAACTCAATAAACCCCAGAACAGAACGGCTGTTTTCAAATAATTGCCTCATTCCCTTTAATACGAAAGCTTCATATCCTTCAACATCAATTTTAAAAAGAACAACTTTATTTTCCATGCTATTATTCAATAACGAATCAACAGTAATTGATTGTACAGAAACCTCGTCGACCATGTGATGAGCCGGCATATAAGAAGCCGAAGAAGTTCCTGACCAGTGGTTATCTATGAAAAAGCGTTTATCTTCTCCGTCTGAATCAGAAGCAAAGGCATGAACAATCTTGATTTGTGAGTGATTCGGATGAGCATCCCGGGACTTGCTGATATATGTAAGCAGGTTTTGGTTAGCTTCAATTCCGAATATCTTTGTATGTTTCGGATAAATGATTGAGAAAATACATTCTCCATAGTTGACGCCTATATCAATAATATAGTCCGGCTTCACTGCTTCAACAGCCTGCTGCCAAAAAGAAAGAAGCCTCTTTTGCGTTACGCCTCCGCTGATCAGCAATGCTCTGCCCCGATTCTCTTTTGCATCAACATAAAGAACGGTTGAAGACGGGAGGACGATTTTATCCGGAAGTTTGCTGATATCCAATGTTCGGTATTTCATCAGTATCCCAAAATCAATTAACCCTTTCCAAAGCTTAGGGTACTGTTCCCACATTTTCATAAGAAACGGCTTTCTTACAGCTGCTTTGTTAATCATGATGGTCCTCCTTTTTAAGCATTCTTATATCTTCTTATTAACCTATAAAAATCCTTTTGAAATGGATACAGATTAACATAGAATTTACAATTGGCTAAAAAAGGGGTATCCGGTTATTGAACGAACTAAGGCTGCGGAAAGTTGGCACTTTTAAACTTCTTTTGTTCTTGATTCTTCTTTTCACGCCATTTCAGCGATTTGTGGAATCAAAGCGGAGATTTGATTCCACTTTACGAGCCATCTCAGCGTTTTGTGGAATCATAGCGGGTTTTGTTTCCACTTTCCAAGCCATCTCAGCGTTTTGTGGAATCATAGCGGGGCTTTGTTTCCACTTTCCGAGCCATCTCAGCGTTTTGTGGAATCATAGCGGAGATTTGATTCCACTTTACTAGCCATCTCAGCGATTTGTGGAATCATAGCGGGTTTTGTTTCCACTTTCCAAGCCATCTCAGCGTTTTGTGGAATCATAGCAGGGCTTTGTTTCCACTTTCCGAGCCATCTCAGCGTTTTGTGGCATCATAGCAGAGATTTGATTCCACTTCTCGTCCCATCTCAGCGATTTATGGAATCATAGCAGAGATTTGATTCCACTTTCCGAGCCATCTCAGCGTTTTGTGGAATCATAGCGGGGATTTGATTCCACTTCTCGTCCCATCTCAGCGATTTATGGAATCATAGCGGGGATTTGATTCCACTTCTCGTCCCATCTCAGCGTTTTGTGGAATCATAGCTGGGCTTTGTTTCCACCTTACGTGCCGTCTCAGCGATTTGTAGAATCATAGCGGGTTTTGATTCCACTTTACGAGCCATCTCATCGTTTTATGGAATCATAGCAAGGCTTTGTTTCCACTTTCCTTCCCATCTCAGCACCTTGAGGAATCATACCAATTCTTTGATCTCCTGAAACAACAAAAAAACGGATACAAATTGGCTTGCAATTTAGTACCCGTTTTATTCTGCTCATATGGTCCTGTTATCGGTCAACCTTCAGTTTATCTAAAAACTCAATGCGATGCTGTTTTCTGAAGTGTTCTTTTACCATATAAGAAACACCCTGGTCATCGTTATTTCTTGTAATCCAGTCAGCCGCTTTTTTTACATGATTAGGGGCGTTCCCCATGGCTACTCCAAGTCCGGCCATTTCAATCATTTCTTTGTCATCATCAGCGTCTCCAATAGCGACCATTTCTTCAGGCATAATATTTAAGTGCTGACCAAGAAGCCTTAAGCCGTTCTCCTTTGATACACCTTTTGCAGTGATTTCGAGCACTGTCGGGTTTTTGACCCTTATGGTAATGCCAACGAACGCATCAGAAAGCACTTTTTCAACCTCTTGGCATTCATGCTCTTCTGAAAAGTACACTTCTATTTTTGGGGCTGAGAGCGGTTCATCTCTTAAGTTTTCTCCAAGCGAATCGACAAACTGGACTGGATAAAACAACGGATCCGTTGGGCTTAACAATGTTTTCCCCACGATATTTGAGGATACTTTTTTCCGGTTTCCGAGCGAAAAACGTTCATGCACGATTCGGACGTTGCAATCAAATGTTTCGAGCACCTGAACGAGGTTAAATGTTTTTTCCTCTGATATTCTGTTTTCATAGAAAGACCTGTCAACTTTATCAGAAATAAACGCACCGCTGTGCGTAATCAAAATATTGTTTATCTTAAGCGCTTTTGCAAGTTTTTTGGCTGTCTGAAAATGCCGGCTTGTCACGAGAGTAACGTATACTCCCTTTTTTTGAACATAATGGATCGCTTCCCTTGTAGAAGGTTGAAGTCGACCGTTGGAACGAAGCAATGTTCCGTCAATGTTTAACGCTAGTAGTCGGTAGATCACTGTGAATCCCCCTTCAGCTGATGTCTGATTTCTAATATGAGGATATGTCCTTTCATCCTGAAATAGAACGAAATGCACGGCAGCCTGTTTCCATGATTTTCGAACCAAATGAAAACAGCTCTGTGATTCTTGCCACAGAGCTGTTTTTATAATTGTAAAACCCCAGTATTTAACTTTCTCCCAACAAACGTGACGGAAAACTGTTACCCGCAGCTTCCGTTGACAGAATGGTTCAGGCGATCATCCCCATAATCGCAGACCATAAAATAAGTGAAATAAAACGCTTACATTTATTATTGCAAGTTATTTCAAATTTGACAAGGGGTTTTCTCGAAAAAATGAAAGCGTTTTATTGTTTGATTTATTCTGAATTTACACGATTTAGGATTCCCTGAAGTATTCTTTATGAAAACCTTCCGTTTATTAACGATATTTTCATCATTTTTAGCGGATTAAGGCAATCTTATAGCGAACTGATTTTTTCATTTAACCTTTTGTTCATCATCCCTTTGATCAGCCAAGATCATTTATTACTAGCCGGAGACGTCAATCCCATGCCGCACACCAAAAAAAAAAAACGGAGCATTTCGTACTCGCTCCGTTTTTCCTTCTTATTGTTGAAGACTGCCGTAAAGCTCTTCAAGCGGCTTCATGATGATTTTATTTAGTTCTGCAATCGTCATGCTCATGCGCTGTTCAGCTTCCATCAGCTTTGAAATTTTATCGTGCTGCTGTACAAGTGCCACTGATTTCTGTGCCTGTTCAATTTCTTCTGGAGAAATTTCCTGGCCTGACATTTGCTTTTGCTGAAGGTTTAATTGAATATCTCTGAAGCTTTCAAACAAAGTGCGTGCTGAATCATCAGCGTTTACTTCATCATAAAGACTCTTTAGTATTTTGAAATCATCACTGTCTCTAAGTGCTTTCTCAAGATCGTATCCTAAATCATAAACATTCGCTGCCATAAGTATTCCTCCTAACATCTTTTCACGCTGTGCCTTAAAAGCACCCTACAACTATAACAAACTATTCAACAAATTTCATTTCGTGCCCATTTTTCTATCTGAGCAGCATGACGACTATCGCCTGGAAGCCTCCAATGATCCCTCCGAGCAATGCACCTAAATAAGTAATCATGGTAAACTCCCTTCTCGAAATGCCAAGGACCATTTCTTCGAGCCTTGAGACAGAGAAAGATTGAACCTGCTCTTTAACAATTTCTTGAAGGTGAAGCTGCTCCAGCATCTTTTCCATATGGTTTTGAAGGTATTGGACAGCAAGTATTACCATTTTGGGGATAAATTCATCTGTAATCCATTCGGAATAAGGCAGCAGATAGTCAGAAACAGGAGCATTGAGCCTGTCTTTGATCGCCATTTCCTTTAAAATTGCCTGCTTTGACAGTGACAGAAGTTCATCAAGACTGAATTTTTCTTCAAGATCTCCAAGTTTAATGTCTTCAATTCTCTTCCACTCTTTTTCAATTAAGGAAGTGAGCAGCCGTTTGGTTTCACTATTTCGAAGGAATTTCAGCACTTCCGGCTGCACCTTATCATATACGCTTGTATTTCCTAAAAACATTTGAAGCATTCCGCCGAGCATGCCTCTTTCTGCCAGAAAGTCATCAATCATTCTTCTGAGGCGCTGCTTGCCCTCATCACTTTGAAAATAATCAATGCCCTTTTGAACAACAAATTCTGATGCTGCGGGAAGTGAGCGCTCTATTTTTTCGTAAAGGTGAAAAGGTAAAGCTTCTTTAACAGTCAGTACCCGATATTGCTCAACTTTCTCTTTCATTTTAGAATCGATCATTTCACTCAGCTTTGATTCTATTTTCCCTTCCAAATTTTCGATGCCGATGTCAGCAGCAAATGCTGCTGCCGTTTTTTCACTGTTTATGAGACGTTTCGCTTCATTATTTACCCATGATGTAACGGTTTTATGAAAATCGTCATTTGCGAGCTTTCTTCGAATGCCGTCTGGTGTAAGCAAATGTCCGACAACCATTTTCCCCATTTGATCAGCAAGTTCCACTCGCCGTTTTGGAATAAGTCCGGGTGTAAAAGGGATTTTCATTCCGAATAAATACTTCGCATTATGCGGTTTGAAGAGCATCTTAATGGCAAGGTGGTTTGTGATTCCGCCAATTACCGCTCCAATTGCAATCATAAACAAAATTAATGTCAATCCAGTCATAACCATCTACCTTCCAAATCTCACCTATTCACTGATTTATTCATACGATGCTTATATCAGCGTCTGCCTATAAACCTATTATAGTGCTTGTTAGAACAGTCAGCAAATGAGGGTTTCCTATGAATATAGAAAAAATAGCTGTATCCCCGCGCTTTACCTCTCATGGCAGAAATAGTATCCAAATCAGTTATTCTTTGAGAGCAAAACTAAGTTTGCCATTTTCATCCGGCCTTGTGAAAGTAATGTGCGGAAGGAATAGTATTTTCGCAAAAATCGTATGTATGAATGAAGAACATACTCATGTTTCTATCCACCAGGAACTGCTTAAAGAGCTTTCGCTTCCTGCTTATCCTTTTAAGATCAGCATAAAATATGATTCTCAGAAAAGATGGCTTGAGCTTGGACCTGTTGTTGCTGTCTTAACCGAAATTGATGCTGCTGAAAAGCCGGTCTCCCTTGGAAGCATAGATTCTTTTTGCAGAGAGCTCGCTTCATGCAGCGCAGAAAAGGGAATCTTCTTTTATGTTTTTTCCCTGTCTGATTATCATCAAGAAAAGATGAATGGCTATACACTCAATCAGAATGAATGGCAGGAATGTTCTGTTCCTCATCCGAGTGCTGTCCATAATCGCATTCATTCCCGGACCCTGGAACAGTCAGAGGATTTTTTAAGGATGACGGCAGATTTCATCCAGCATAAAGTTCCCTATTTTAATGACAGATTTCTAAATAAATGGGAAGTTCATCAGATATTAAATGCAACTCCCCATCTCACCCCCTTCCTGCCGAAATCTGAACTGCTTTCATCAAAAACGGTTCTCGAAACGATGGTACACCTGTACCCTGTTGTATTCCTAAAGCCTATTAACGGCAGCCAGGGAAAGCGGATCTTTAGAATCTGTCTTACAGATGAAGGATATGAACTTGATTATTCTACTTTCTCAGGGCATTTGCTGCGGGATTATCTTTCCTTTGACGATCTTTTTCAAAGTCTTCTTCCAAGAATTAAGAAAGAAGCTTTTATCGTTCAAGAAGGAATCGAGCTGCTGACTTATGAGAAAAAGCCAATGGATTTCAGGATACTGTGCCATAAAAGAAATTACTCCCAGTGGAAAATCTCTTCCGGTGTTGCCCGCGTTTCTGCGGAAAATCAATTTGTGGCCAATATAGCCCGCGGCGGCTCTCTGTACAAAATCAGAGAGGCCCTATCTGCTTCTTTTGAGTTGTCAGAAGCTGCTCATATCAGCAAGCTCTTAAATGAACTTTCACTTGAGATTGCCGAGGCTTTGGGTAAATATGCAGGCGGTCTTTACGGCGAATTCGGCATGGATCTGGCCGTCGATTCAGGGGGGCATCCATGGATTATTGAAGTAAACACAAAGCCTTCCAAAAATACAGAAGAACGCAAATCACTGGCGGCAAGGCCTTCAGCGCGGTCCATTATTGATTATTGTTTATTTTTAAGCGAAGCTCATCAGGATGAAGCTCACTAAGCTTTTCTATTCTATGCAGGAGGTGTTTTATGAATCCTTCTTACAGCATTACTGCCATATTCTCTGAAGCAAAAAAATTGATACTTCCGGCTTCCGTCAGACATGAAACGAATGAGATGATCACCGAGGTTGTTTTTGGAACCGCAGCATCTCCATGCTTTGTTGAATTTCAGGAGCTGAATGGTGCTATTAAGATATCAAAGGACTTAATGGATCAGATCCGCCTTCCTCTTGGAAAAACACAATTGATTCTTCACCAGAACTCTGTATACCTGGGACCGCTGATAGGTATATTTACTGCTGGATTTACCGGCTCCATTCTGCGCCCTATTGGTAATCGTTCGTTATTTTTCGCAAAATACTTAACAGCTCAAAAAGCAGCCGGATTGTTTGCCTATGTTTTTGGGGCTCACCTCATTGACTGGGAATCCGGCATTGTAAATGGTTATACATTTGATGATGATGGATGGAGGCAAATGAAAATCCCGCTTCCGAACGTTGTATATGACCGGCTGCCAAATCGGGAAACCGAAGATCATCATGCGATGAAAATGGTTAAAAAACGGCTTAAAACCGAGTATGGGATACCATGGTTTAATCCGGGGTTCTTTGATAAATGGACGATTCACGAGCTCCTCCTTTCCCACGCTGAAGCAGCCGTGTATTTGCCGGAAACGATGCTTGATCCCTCATACGAGCAAATAGAAAAAATGCTCCGCCGTCATAATAGCGTGTATTTAAAGCCGAGAAATGGAAGTCTTGGACTGGGTGTTTTTCAGTTAATTTATGAGCCTGATGAGCATATCTACTACTGCAGGTACCGTTCTCAGGAAGATAATATCCTGCGCAAATACAAATCGCTGGATCAATTTTTCAAGTTTTCATTTGGAAGCAGAAAGATGGAAGATTACCTCCTCCAAGAGCGGATAAAACTCATTCGGATCGAGCAGCAGCAAGTTGACTTCCGTGTCCATACAAATAAGGATTCAATGGGCCGATTTCACGTTACCGCCATTGCCGCCAAAATTGCCGGCAAAGGCAGTGTTACTACACATGTAGATAATGGAGGCACTGTCAAAACACTTGAAGAGCTTTTTGATCAGAAAGATGAACGCAATCAGGCTTTTCGTTCACTCACTTCTGCAGCTCTTGTTCTAAGCGAGAAAATCGATCAATGTATTGAAGGCTTTATTGGTGAAATCGGCTTTGATTTTGGCATAGACGACTGCGGCAATGTTTGGCTGTTTGAGGCAAATTCAAAACCGGGCAGATCGATCTTTTCTCATCCTTCACTTAAAGAAGAAGATTTGCACTCAAGAAAGCTGTCACTTCAGTATGCTCTTTATTTATCTAAAAAAGCGATTGAAGAACCAGAGGTGCTTTACAAATGAGCCTGCTTTCTTGCTGGCCAATCGTCGGCATCCTGACAGGAGAAGGCGGAAAGGGAAAAATCTTTCATGGAGATGGCACCTATTTCAAAAGCCTTCAGCGCAAGATGAAAGCTGCGGGCGGTTTTTGCTATGTATTTACTTTAAACGGTGTAAAAGAAAAATATATTGAAGGATTTGCCTTCAGCAGTAAAAAGCAGCAATGGGCAAAAATGGCATGCCCGTATCCGAATGTGATCTACAATCGGATCGCTTCACGGGACGAAGAAAGCTCGGAAACCTTTCTGTTGCTTAAAAAAGAAATAATCTCCTCCCAAATCCCTTTTTTTAATTCTGTCTATTTTGATAAGTGGGATGTGCATCAAATCCTGTCTAAATCTTTGCAGTCCTATCTCCCCCCTGCAGAAAAAGTTCAATCCGCAGAGGATATTCACTCTTTTCTCTCAGCCTGTTCAGGTGCGTATTTGAAGCCATTAAGGAGCAGTCAGGGCCAGGGAATTTACCGGATACGCTCTGAGGAACATCAATATGAGGTAACATCGATTGATGGTTCAAGTGAATTATGTGATAAAACGTTTTTTGCTGAAAAAAAACACCCTTTCTATGAAGGCTATCTCATTCAAAAAGAAGTAGCCTCAGATACCTTTCAAAACAAAAAATATGACCTTCGGGTGCTCACA
This sequence comes from Peribacillus frigoritolerans, assembly GCF_004358755.1. Classification (GTDB taxonomy): domain Bacteria; phylum Bacillota; class Bacilli; order Bacillales; family Bacillaceae; genus Bacillus_P. The sequence continues at coordinate 1,025,929 of NZ_SMZY01000002.1, forward strand.
TTGTTAGGCAAAGATGATTATCACATCTGCGGCATCGGCGTACGTTCTGCTGCAAATCGTCAAACACTGACGACACATGTTCCAAATGGCGGATCGATTTTACCATTTGAATCTGTTTCAGATAGAGTCAGCATGGAGGAGCTTCAAATGATTGCAAGAACTGCCGGCAGGGAGTTAGCCTCCCATTATGGCCAAATTGGAGAATTTTCAATGGATATAGGAGTAACGGAATCAGGCCCGGTCATTTACGAAGTAAACAGCAAGCCTATGCCCTTTGATGAGCCCCATATTCAAACGCACCGCATTAACAAGCTTGCCGCTTTATTTATGCACCTTTCTGCAGGTACATCTTCACTTCGCTCCCGATTTCCTTTAAGATAAAATCATAAGGAGCGATGAATGAGATGATTACACACTTTCAATGGCAGCCTTTGTTTAAACAAACAAATCTGCCAGGCTGGCGTGTCTCTTTTTACTATAAAGGGATTCACTGCGATGCCATTTACCATAAAAATGGCGAAATCGAGTGGGGCACGTCCAAACCTGCATTAGATGACGAGGAACAAATTCGGTCCCGCATTCACGAGTTAATGCTGTTTCACGTTTATGACGGTTAATTTCAGCCTTTCCTCCGCAAAATAAGAGCAAACAGCGAAGGAGGGTTCACTTTGAAAAACAAAGCAAAGGAACAAAAAGATACAGAGTATGAGGGCAGAGATAAAGCCTATCTGGATATTGACCGAATGATCAACGAAGGATTATCAGGCGGTTCTGTGCATATGCGGGATAAGTACACGAATATTGAAGAGGCGCGCGACCTCGAACAAGAAGAACCTCCCGCTCAAAATGAGAGCTAGGCTATCGCCAGGCTCTCTTTTTTTTATATAATAGAAAGGCAGGGAAAGGAGTTATCACGATGATTGATAAATTAGCATCCCACTACAAAGAAGCCTTCTCTCTTGCCTATTCGCATGAAAAAAAGGGCTACAAATGGTACAAAACAGAAGATGGCCAGGTATTCGGCATCCTAAAAGAAGCCTTATCTGAACAGGAAGAAAGCCTGCTTTCGACTTTATATACATCTTATGATTCGGGTTTTGGAGTACACAGTGAGCGTTCTGAAAAATGGCTGCACTATCTGTACGGTGAAAACAGCCCTCCTTTCGTTCCATCGGCAAACAGCATCAGGTGCTATTACTTCTTCAGCAAACAGCCGGTCTCTGACAGGCAGAGCTTTGAAGAAGCGATGCAGGGATCGATTCCAGCTTCAACTATTCTCTGGATCAGCCGCCATAAAGGCATTATCTTTGAAGAAAGCCCTGAACCGGTCATTGATAAGGAAAGCTTCGATCAATGGATTGACACATTTACCAGCGATTTTTTCATCGAGCTGCACGTCTATATTGGCCAGCTTCATAAAATGTCAGTTGAATTAAAAGCAAGAATTTTATCTGAGCAGGCAAGCTTTGAAGTGATTTACAATTCGTTCAGGATGAAAAAATGCGTAACATTTTCAGAGGCTCTGCCCGTGCTCTTTCTTAACGGAAGTGTCAGCGGACAGCTCATATCTGAATTATTGAGAGAATCTTTAGAGGACAGCGAGCTAGTGCAAACATTGAAGGTTTATTTTGAATGCAACCTAAACGTGTCCCTTACAGCAAAAAAATTGTACATGCACAGAAACAGCGTTCAATACCGGATTGACAAGTTCATTGAAAAAACAGGGCTCGACATTAAGCATTTTCACGAAGCAGCTGCATTTTCTTTAATGATGAAGTACTTGGAGCAGCTTGCAGAATAACTAAGCTGTTCACCCTGCACGAAAACCCTTACATTTTTTTGTGCAACCTGTCCATAGGCTTATCCTCAGAAATGAATTACACTGAATTTATAAATAAAACGTTTTCATTTTCTGAGGAGGATTCAAATGGCTGAGCTTAAATTAAACAATATTTATAAAATGTATGATAACAAGGTAACGGCAGTTGAAGATTTTAATCTTCACATTCAAGATAAAGAATTCATCGTTTTCGTCGGCCCATCAGGCTGCGGTAAATCAACGACTCTTCGTATGATTGCAGGCCTTGAAGAAATTTCTAAAGGCGACTTCTCAATTGACGGCAAACGCATGAATGACGTTGCGCCGAAAGACCGCGACATCGCGATGGTTTTCCAGAACTACGCGCTTTATCCTCATATGTCTGTTTATGACAACATGGCATTTGGACTTAAGCTCCGCAAATTCCCTAAAGAAGAAATTGATCGCCGTGTGAAAGATGCTTCTCGCATTTTGGGTCTAGATCAATATTTAGACCGCAAGCCTAAAGCATTGTCAGGCGGTCAGCGTCAGCGTGTTGCACTTGGACGTGCCATCGTTCGTGACGCAAAAGTATTCTTAATGGATGAGCCTTTATCAAACTTGGATGCTAAATTGCGTGTGCAAATGCGTGCTGAAATTTCTAAGCTTCATCACCGCCTGCAAACAACAACAATTTACGTAACACATGACCAAACAGAAGCAATGACAATGGCTACACGCCTTGTTGTTATGAAAGACGGCATCATCCAGCAGGTCGGCGCTCCTAAAGAAGTATATGAAAAGCCTGAAAACCTTTTTGTTGGCGGATTTATCGGTTCACCATCTATGAACTTCTTTAGTGGTCAATTAACAGACGGCAAATTCTCTATCGGAACTCAATCCATTGTTGTTCCTGAAGGCAAAATGAAATATCTTCGCGAGCAAGGCTACGTTGGCAAAGAATTGATCATGGGCGTGCGTCCTGAAGATATCCATGATGAGCCAGTGTTCATCGAATCTTCTCACGGATCAAAAGTAGATGCTAAAATCGAAGTATCTGAGCTTATGGGTGCTGAAACGATGCTCTACTCTAAAATCGACGGCCAGGACTTCATTGCACGTGTAGATTCACGTACAGACGTAAGACCAGACCAAATCATCCAGCTTGCTCTTGACATGAACAAGTCTCACTTCTTTGATAAAGAGACAGAGGTTCGTATTCGTCCGGCAAGTGAACAATAATAAACATCAAATCAGCCTGAGACTCTCTCAGGCTGATTTTTTTATTTCCTCGCCTTCCCCGCACATTCTTACTCCCTAATGTGTATTGCCTCTTCATGAAGACAATTGCTGCAAGAAAACAAATGGATGCACTGATGTGATTCAAGAGAATCCATGACCCCATCGAATAGCTTCATTGTGTCGATTTCCATATATGCGCTGTATTCATCTAAATAATCGGTTATTTTTCCATGATCCGTCATGCTGATTTTGCAATTCGGACAGGCTGCTGCTTCCATCTCACTGTTAAACCCATTACAAAGCGGGCACATGTTCATTTTTATCACCTGCAGCTTCATATACTTGATTCCTCTTTATATATTCCCTAACTCTCTTTCACTTTATGTAACACCTATATTTCCATAATAATTACCATTTTCGCATGTGCATATATTTTCACGGGAAATACATAATACGTAATAACAACAGTTGAACACCCGCTGCACCCTCACATGATGGGTTAGCCGAGAAGGCCATGAATCATTTCGACTCATGCACTGGTGCAACTCCAGCTTACCCAAAAACTATATTATTTCAAGGAGTGTATTTACATGGCACAATCACGCAGCAATTCTTCAAATCAACTAGTTGTACCTGGTGCACAACAAGCAATCGATCAAATGAAGTACGAAATCGCTTCTGAGTTCGGAGTGAACTTAGGACCAGAAACAACTGCTCGTGCTAACGGATCTGTTGGCGGAGAAATCACAAAACGTTTAGTTTCATATGCTCAATCAAACATGGGCGGAAAATTCTAATAAGACAACCAAATAACATGGCTTAAAGGACCCTGGCATTCCGCCGGGGTCTTTTCCAGTTTCCACATTTCTTATCAGCCCTTAGTATCAAACAAGTTCCCTTCTCCATATACATGAAGAAAACATCCAGAAGGAGAATGCTCCATGTTTGAAACCATTGATTGGAGAGCTGTTACATTCATTTGCGCGAGCCTCGCACATGAAATGATTGTTCACTTTAACATGCCCAGAGTGTATTATTTTGAACAGGAAAAAAAGCAGCTGCTGAATGAGGTTAAATCTGTAAAGCTGTAAATTTCACCATAAAAAAAGAGCAGGCTGCATAACCGCTCGCGCCTACTCTTCAAGTTTTCTAAGGAAACGTTTTGTCCGTTCTTCTTTTGGATGATCAAATACTTCAGCTGGTGCACCGCGTTCTACGATGACCCCATTATCCATGAAGATCACTTCATCTGCCACATCTTTTGCAAATCGCATTTCATGAGTGACGACCACCATGGTCATTCCTTCTGCGGCTAAATCTTTCATCACATTGAGTACGTCGCCGATAAGTTCAGGATCAAGGGCTGAAGTAGGCTCGTCAAACAGCATAACCTTAGGCTCCATCGCAAGGGCTCTTGCTATGCCTACGCGCTGCTGCTGCCCGCCTGAGAGCTGAAAAGGATAGAAATCCATTTTATCCCCAAGGCCTACTTTTTCAAGCAGGGCACTTGCTTTTTTCACGGCTGTTTCTTTGTTTTCTCTCTTCACGATTACTGGCCCTTCAATTACATTTTCAAGGGCTGTTTTATGCGGGAAAAGATTATAGCTTTGAAAAACCATACCGGTATTGCTTCTAAACTCAGTAATTGTTTTTTTAGCCACATTCCCCGAGAAATCAAGTGTTTGCTGATCAAGCTGAATGATCCCCTTTGTCGGTACTTCCAGTACGTTCAGGCATCTTAGGAATGTTGTTTTTCCAGACCCGGATGGTCCGATCACAACAACTACTTTCCCCTTTTCAATCTCCAAATCAATGCCTTTTAGAACTTCTAATTCACCAAAGCTTTTATGCAATCCTTTTATTAAAATCATATGAGTGCTCCTTTACTACCTTGCAACATAGCGGTCCAGTTTTCCTTCAATTCGCTGCTGGATGACCGATAGCGCCAAGCAAATGATCCAGTAAAGCAGAGCGGCTTCAGAATACATGAGCAGGAATTCATAATTCGTTGATGCAATTTCCTGGGCTTTTCTGAACATCTCTGTTACAAGAATTAATGATGCAAGTGATGTATCCTTTACTAAACTGATAAAGGTGTTGGAGAGCGGCGGTATCGATACACGCGTAGCCTGCGGCAATATAATTCTTTTTAGCGTCTGCGAGTAGCTCATTCCGATTGAATATCCCGCTTCCCATTGTCCTTTAGGTGTAGATAGTATAGCGGCTCTGATTATTTCTGATGCATATGCACCGACATTCAGGGAGAAACCAATTACTGCTGAGATAAACGGACTGATTGTCACTCCTACACTTGGAAGACCATAAAAGATGATAAACAATTGGACAAGGAGCGGAGTTCCTCTAATAATTGAAACGTATATTCTTGCGATTATCTGAAAAGGTTTTATTGTTGATATCCTTGCCAAAGCTGTCAGAACAGCAAGAATCATTCCAATAGCAAAGGAGATCAGTGTCAAAGGAAGTGAATAATACAAAGCTCCCTTCACCAAAGGGAGAAGGGAACTTTGTGCAATATTGGCCAAACGTTCTAACCGTTCAGGGTCTGCAAAAATATTATTCAGATACATCTTCGCCAAACCATTTCTCGGAGATTTTCTTATACGTGCCGTCTTCTTTCATTTCTGCTAATGCTTTATTCACTTCTTCCACTAACTTGCCGCTGTCTTTGCGGAACATTAGTCCGCTTTGTGCAGCATCTTCACTTTCATCAACAATTTGAATGGGTGCGTTGCCGCGCTGATTCTGGAAATCAAGGACAGATAGCTTGTCGTTGATCGTTGCATCTGCACGTTTAGAATTAATGAGATCGATTGCTTGAGTAAATCCTTCTACACCAACAAGCTCAGCACCATTTTCTTTGGCAATTTCCCCGTAGTTGCTTGTTAAAGATTGTGCTGCTTTTTTCCCTTTTAAATCTTTAAATGATTGAATGTCTTTATTGTCTTTATGTGTGACAAGTACAGCGGCAGATGAAATATATGGTTCAGAGAAATCATATTTTTCCGTGCGTTCAGGTTTGATGCCTACCTGGTTGGCAATCATGTCAAAACGTTTAGCATCAAGACCGGCGAACATTGCATCCCACTGTGTTTCTTTAAACTCAGCCTTCACGCCAAGACGCTTTGCAACTTCTTGTGCGATTTCTACATCAAAGCCGGTTAATTTATCTTTGTCATCATGGAATGTGAAAGGAGGATATGTACCTTCTGTTCCAATGACAAGCACACCCTCTTCTTTTACTTTGTCAAACAGTTCAGCGTCAGTTCCTGCCTGATCCCCTTCTTTCTTTTTATCGCCGCCTGTTCCGCAAGCAGACAAAATCAGCACAAACACTGATAAAAGTGCAAATAGACTAAAAAATCTTTTCATGTTTAAACCCCCACTAATCTTATCGGATTTTAATAAAGTACGTTAGAATATTACCTCCAAGACCGCCTTCTGTCAATTGATTTGTTTTACTTTTTTAGTGTAACCAGTTTAGAACATAGTATGTTTTTCTCTTCTCCTTCAAATGAAGTAAAATGAAAGAAAACCGACAGGAGAGTTTGTTATGAAAATCGCACTATTTGGCGGAACAGGAAGAGTTGGCAGAGCATTCTTAGAACAAGCCCTAAATGAAGGGCACAATGTCCGGTTGCTTGTCAGAGATCCTTCAAAAATAGAGAACATAGATAAAAATGCTGAGATGATTAAAGGAAATGCACGTAATCTTCAAAGCATCGAGAAAACAGTTTCAGGCTGTGATGCAGTTGTCAGCTGTCTCGGCACCGATGGAGATGATACCCTTACAGTCGCAGTGCCGCTGATTGTACAGGCAATCAAAAATGAAAACATAAACAGAGTAATTACAATTGGAACAGCTGGTATTTTACAGGCAAAATCCAATCCTGACCTGTACAGATTTCAATCAAATGAGTCGAAACGGACTTTGACAAGAGCAGCGAACGAACATTTAAATGTCTATCAGACATTAAAAGAGTCCAATCTCCAATGGACAATCGTCTGTCCCACTTACCTGCCAGATGGAGAATTAACAAAGAAGTACAGATTTGAGGAAAATTATCTTCCGGAACACGGAAAGCAAATATCTGCTGAGGATACAGGGTATTTCACTTATCAGGTTCTAATTGAAAAGTCCTTTATCCGTAAACGGGTCGGACTGGCTTACTAAGGCATTACTATCTTCTAAAAAAAAACAAAAACCACGTGCCTGACTAAATCAGGCACGTGGTTTTCTTATCCTGCAAGGGTATTCTGTTTTCCCTGCTGCAGTTCATACATTTGATAGTACTTTCCTTTTTGTTTCATTAATTCATCGTGATTGCCCCGCTCCGCTATTTCACCCCGGTCAAGGACAAGGATTTGATCTGCATTCTTAATAGTAGAAAGCCGATGAGCAATGATAAATGTTGTTCTGCCTTTTTTCAGAACTTCAAGTGCATCTTGAATGACAGCTTCTGTTTCTGTATCAATGCTTGCCGTAGCTTCATCTAATATGAGAATGGCAGGATCATAAGCGAGCGCTCTTGCAAATGAGATCAGCTGGCGCTGTCCCGATGAGAGCGTGCTTCCTTTTTCGATAACAGGCTCATCAAATCCAAGGGGCAGATGCTTCAGCAATTGATCTGCGCCAACATCTTTTAACGCTTTCTCCACTTGTTCTCTGGTGATATCCGGATTATCAAGGCTTACATTCGAAGCAATCGTTCCTGTGAACAAAAATGGATCCTGAAGCACAATCCCCATATGCTCTCTGACTGCCTGGCGCGGCATGGATAATATATCTTTGCCGTCAATTGTGATTTTGCCTTCTTTTATATCGTAAAAACGAAACAGTAAATTCATAATCGAACTTTTTCCTGAGCCGGTGTGCCCGACTAATGCTACGGTTTCACCCTGCTTCGCTTCAAAATCAATATTTTTTAAAACGTACTCGCCTTCTTTATAGCCGAACCAAACATTTTCAAATGCCACATTTCCTTTATAGCGAGGTTCTTTTTTCTCGCTGACATCCGTTCCATTTTCATCAAGCAGGCTAAACACTCTCTCAGACGCAACACGCGCTGTTTCAAGCTGGGCGAATTGATTCACAATACCTGTGATTGGCTGAAAAAGCCTGTTTAAATAATCAACAAACGCATACAGAACTCCTATCGAAACAATAGAACCAACGCCTAAAGAGGCTCCTCCAAAATACCAGATAAGCGCCACAAACGCACAGTTCCGCATAAAACCTACCATATTATGCGACAGCAGGGAGTTCAGGCTCAGCAGTTTATTCTGATAGTGAAAATGGGATGCGTTTAATTCTTCAAATTCCGCTTTCGTTTCTTCCTGTCTGCGGAAAGCCTGAATAATCGTCATTCCCTGAATGGATTCATTAATTGTTCCGTTAATATCGCTGACAAGGGATCGAATCTTATGATTATAGGTTGAAGCATACTTTCGGTATACGATGCTCCAGACGACAAGGATCGGCAGGATGACCGTACAGATTAATGCAAGTTTTGCATCAAGCAGGAATAAGGCAATGAAAATACCTGTTATATAGATGGCACTTGTAAAGAATGTTGAAAGCACAGCTACAAACAGTTCTCTGATTGCTTCCGTATCATTTGTAATTCTTGCAACAACTTTTCCTGCCGGAAGATTATCAAAATAAACAACCGGCAAGCGCTGTATATGCTCAAATACATCCTGGCGCATCTTTTGAATAATGCGGTTTGAAGTAATTTGCAGAAAGTACCTCTGCCCATAGTGAAAGAATGAAGCAAAGACAAGCAAACCAAAATAAATGGCAATTAAAGTGATGAGCCCTTTAATTTCAGGCTGATAAAATGCAAACAGCTGTTCAGAAGTCAGCCTGCTGCCTGTATAAGAAGCAGAATCTGTTCCTCGTTCAATAATGACTGAATTGCCGGCCGCTCTTCTGTCTCCGTCAAACCGAATTTCACCAGTTATGAAATAATAGTCGCGCTGCACTTGCAGAATGTGAACTTCTTTGCCTTTTTCTTCACCTGGTTCAAAGTAATCCTCGCGTTTATACCAGGATCCTTTGTAGGCTACAGCATTTTCCCCTTCTGCAGTTTCATGCCACTTCTTCTCAATGCCCAATATGTGGTCATCGATCATTTTTTTTGCGATAAATGGTCCTGTAAGCTCAGCCCCGACTGCAACAGCAAGCATGATTAAAGCAAGTATTAATGTTCTTTTATAAAGGGCAGCATAGCGTATCAGTCTTTTTCCTGTGCTCATGCTCCCACCCCGCCTTCGTTTTCAGCTTCAATTTGCTGGCGTTCATATTGCTCTTTGTACCAGCCGTTATTCGAAAGCAGCGTTTGATGCCTGCCTTCTTCAATGATTTTTCCTTCATCGAGCACAAGAATCCAGTCTGCGTGTTCGACAGCAGATAGACGGTGTGTCGTAATAAATGTTGTCTTCCCGGCACGCTCACTTCTAATATTTGAAATGATGGCTGTTTCCGTTTTTGCATCAACAGCTGACAGGGAATCATCTAAAATCAGAATTTCCGGATTGATCAGAAGGGCACGTGCAATGGAGATCCGCTGTTTTTGACCTCCAGATAATGCAACTCCCTTTTCCCCTACTAATGTATTCAATCCATCAGGCAGCATTTCAAGATCTTTTCTGAAAAAAGCAAGATCGATTGCTTTATTCAGCTCTGCGTCTGATCCTTCTTTTTTTCCAAATAAAATATTCTCTCTCACTGTTCTTGAAAACAACACGTGATCCTGAGGAACATATCCAATAAAGCGCTGCAAGGTTTCAAGAGGTATTTTCTCAATTGGAACCCCGGACATTGTGATTTCACCGCTTCCAGACGGATATTGCCTGAGCAGCTGTTTAACGATTGTTGTTTTACCGCTGCCGGTTTTGCCTACAATTCCGATTGTGTCCCCTCTATTTACTGTTAAGCTGACATGCTTTAAGTTCTCTACTTCAGAAGAAGGATACTGAAACGATACATCTTTAAACTCAATCTTTTTAGGTGAATCAATATCCTCCGCCTGATCATGATTTTTCACATCTGCTTCATAAGATAGTGTTTCGTTGATCCGGTCAAGTGATGCGTTGCCCCTCTGCATGATATTGATCAGTTCCCCAATGGCAAACATCGGCCAGATCATCATTCCAAGGTAAACGTTAAAGGACACCAGCTCACCAAGGGTAATTTCATTATGAAAAACTAAGTATGCGCCATAACCGAGTCCAATCAAATAACTGATCCCGACAAGCAGCTTCATTGTCGGTTCAAATAATGCGTCAATTTTTGCTACACTGACATTTTTCTTAAAAACATCATCCGTTAACGTGTTAAACCGGTTTACATCCGCTTTTTCCTGAACGTAAGCACGAATCACACGCACGCCTGCCACTGACTCCAGCACCTGGTCATTCATATCGCCGAATGAGTCCTGAGCTGCCATGAACCTGGCATGAATTTTTTTGCCGTAGATTCCCATCGCAACTGCCATAATCGGAAGAGGAAGTATTGCGGCAAATGTAAGCTTCCAGCTGATGAGTATTCCCATTGTCAACAGAATCGTCAGCATGAACATGCTTGAGTCAACCAATGTCAAAATCCCAAATCCGGCGGTCGTCGAGATGGCCTTCAAATCATTTGTGGCCCTGGCCATTAGATCTCCCGTTCTGTTTTTCTCATAAAAGCGCGGAGTCATCACTAGGAATTGCCCCATCAGTTTAGACCTTAGGATTCTCTCAGCGAGATGAGCCCCGCCAAATAAATTGTACATCCAAAAATAAGATAAAATATAAACTAGAACACCCAATCCAAGAAACAAGACAATATATTGAACGAGCAGCTCACTCGAAAATTGTCCAACCTGAATATCATCTATAGCATTCCCAAGCAGTTTAGGGGGAATAATTTCAAGAACATTTACAACTAAAAGCAATACGATTGCAGCCGTATACCGCTTCCAATACTTTTTAAAAAACCAGCCTAACTTCACTAACACCGAGAACATCTGATCATCTCCTTTGTCTATCTAACCTTATCCTGCTAACCGCTGTCTGGATCTCCTTTTTTCATCAATTTCTCTTTTTTCATCATCATTACAAACATACTCGCTTCCTCCTTTAAGATTTATATTATATAAAAAAGGCAAACCTCCGCATGCCGGGGATCTGCCTTTTTACAATCAAACATAAAAAGGCACAGAAGGATACAATGCAGCATACCCCTGTGCCTTTTCCTTTTTATATTCAGAGACTGATTACTCTAAACGGTATAAAGGTATGGCGGGGCTGCACAAGAAAGAACGCTTCGATCATACGCAATCACAATTAATTTTTTCATGTCAAACCCCTCCTTTACCAAATTTTTATTTTAATCCTTAGATAGATTACCATCTTTTTCATTATTTTGTCAATTGGAATTTTTCCTTATTTTCTGGTTAACCTGCAATTTTTATTCTTCAATAAAGACAGCCGTTCTATATGCAATAATTTCAAACGCACTCTGCAAAAGAGGTGGATTTATCTTCCTTCTGCCTATATCTTTACATCCAGATCCGCGAAATTGACCCCCATAAAAAAAGAGGTTTATAGGTACATATCATCATTTTCACCTTCAAGATGTTTCAAAAAACAAAAAACAAGGTAAAGAACTGTAACAAACAACAGAAGATAAGGAAAATTGAAGGAGGAAAACAATGAGCCAGTTAGTTTCCACTAGTCTATGTACCCAGGATCAATTCAGAATGGATCAAATTATTAGTTTAAATCAGCTCGCAAAAAACTATTCAGGAAAGGTGTACTTCTTAGCTGGAAAACGAAGCATCGTTGATGTCTCAAAGTTTCCTTCTTTGATTACTTTCTTTCTGATGACATCTGGATCCAATCAGATTAAAGTGCTCATCGATGGGGATAACCCGAGTGAGATCTTAGCTGAAATGGAAACCATTTGTTCAACTGAATCAAGATTTACAACGAATTTCTTAAACACAGCTGAAAAAGTAAAGGTATAAAATCAGTAATCCCTTACAAATGATAAAGGGAGTATGGCTTACTTACATTACAACAGAGAAAAGGAGATTATGACTTATGATCAGAACTATTTTAATCGTTATTGGAGCAATCGTTGTTATTGGCTGGCTGCTTAATGTAGTTATGTAATTTAAAGATAAACAAGGGAGAGGAACCTTATGTCTGAACATAAACAAGTAAATGTTGAGAGAAAAGAAGAGCACAAAACGAATAACAGTCTTCTTGGAGCTACTTTTATTAAATATGCAGCATATTTGGTTATATTCTTCGGTATTATCTGGTTTTTAATTACTTATATATTACCCATGTTTCAATAGTATTTGAACTAATATTTTTCTCCGCACCCTGCTTTGCAGGGTGTGTTTTTATTTTAGGCTGTTTTCGCAAAGATTGTTGTTTTCAATTATAAATGTTGTCCGTTCCTTGCAGCGAGAGGAACTTGCTTTCCGCGGGGAGCATGGGAGCCTCCTCGTGCCTGCGGGGTCTCCCACTTTGCTCTAATTCCCGCAGGAGTCAAGTTCCCTCCGCTGCAATCCACTATGGGCTTTTAACATTTCATTCATTAGCAACAATATTTACGAATATAGCCTTGTTTTATATTAAGGCTGGATTTTCGCAATGTATGCTTCTTTACAAATAATGCACTTTCGCTCCACACACTTGACTTCTGCGGTAAATAAAGGGATGAGTGAGACCTGCAGCGTAAAGAAACGGAGATTGATACCTAAGTTCGTGCATCTAACCGATTTTGCAGCCCTAACCTAATGTAATTCACCACTTCCGCATATCCCAATTTTGACGCTTGCTCCGAAACGGCAGTGCAAATAATTGTACTGAAAAAGCTGAACGAGAATGATCTCGTTCAGCTTTTCGTTAATTACCTGATGCATCACCGGCATCAGATCCGCCATCCGCTGGCGGTTCTGCCGGCTGCTCTGGATCTGCAGGCGGTTCTGCCGGTTCTGCCGGCGGTTCTGGTTCTGCTGGCGGCTCTGGCTCTGCTGGTGGCTCTGCTGGTTCTTCAGGTTCGGCTGGTTTTTGCTCTTCTTCTTTCTTTCGTTCTTCTTCTTTTTTGCGTTCTTCTTCTTTTTTAGCTTCTTCCTCTTCTTTTCTTGCCTGTTCTTCTTCTTTTTCAGCTTGCTCTTCTTTGCGTTTTTGCTCTTCAGCCTTTTGCTTTTCAGCATCTGCTTTCGCTTTTTCTTCCTGCTTTAGACGTTCCTGTTCTTCCATTCTTGCCTGTTCTTCTCGTTTAGCCAATTCATCAGCTTCTTGCTTACTTTTTTCTTCTTGTTTCTTATTACTCTCTTCATTAGAGGTTTCTGTTTTCTTTTTCTTTGGCTTACTTTCTGTTTTCTTGAGAGGAGGAAGATTAAAATCCTCCGGTTTCTCATTTTTCAGGGCTGCATCCATAATCACTTTAAATAACGGTGCAGCTGTCGCACTGCTTGACGTATTCAGATAATTGTTTTGATCTGTTTGATCATAGCCAAGCCACATTGCTCCAACTACGTTTGGAGTATATCCGACAAACCATTGATCTTTTACTCCATCAATTCCATCAATTCCAAGCTGTGTGGAGCCGGTTTTTCCAGCCAGCTCATGATTTTCAAGCTGTGCTTTTTTCCCTGTTCCTTCTTTCACTACGCCAAGCATCATATGGGTCATTTTTTGCGCGATTTCCTTTGTTGTAACGTTTGTTTCTTTCTTTTTCCATTCTGCAATCGTATTTCCCTGAACATCTACAATTTTCGTAATCGCATGGGCCTCAACGCGGGTTCCTTCATTTGGAAAAGCCGTGTAAGCTTCTGCCATATTCAGCGGAGCCACACCTCTATCAAGGCCCCCAAGACCTAAACTCAAGTTACGGTCATTCTCGGTAATTGGCAGGCCAAAGCGTTTAGAAGCGTCAACGCCGGCTTGTACGCCGATTTCATTCAGCGCCCATACAGTAGGTACGTTGTATGACTTAATTAAAGCTTCATACATGGTAACCTCGCCACGATAGCTGCCATCAAAGTTTTTAGGTGAATATCCGTTAATATCGAGCGGTTCATCTTTCAGCATCGTATCAACATCCATCCCGTTTTCTAATGCAGGTGTATAAACAGCTAATGGTTTCATCGTTGAACCAGGCTGCCTTTTCAGCTGAGTTGCTCTGTTAAACTGTCTGAATGAATGCTCTCCTCTTCCTCCAACAAGCGCCTGTACTCCTCCTGTTTTAGGATTGACGAGAACTGCTCCGCTTTGAACGAGCTGATCGCTCTGACTTTCAGGAAAATTAGCATCGTCTTTATATACCTCTTCTATAGAGGACTGCATATCCTGACGCAGCTCGGTATGAATCTCAAAGCCTCCCGCTAATAGTTCATTTTGCGTCAGACCGTATTTTTTAATGGCTTCTTCAATGACATGATCTACATAGAAAGGATAGCGTCCTTTATATTCATCAAGTTCCTTTCGTTCAAGCACAACTTTTTCATTTTTTGCTTCTTTCATTTGTGCTTCCGTTATGAACTTCTCTTTTTTCATTAAACTTAAGACAACATCCCTGCGGTCTAATGATTTTTCAAGGTTTTTCACAGGAGAGTAGTTTGTCGGCGCTTTAATTAGTCCTACTAAAATAGCAGATTCATTAATTGTAAGATCAGCTGCTTCTTTTCCAAAATAAACTTTAGCTGCTCTTTTCAGCCCCCATGCTCCCTCTCCAAAATAAATCTTATTCACATAGAGTTCTAATATTTCTTCTTTTGAATATTCTTCATCTATTTTTTTCGCAATGAAGTACTCATCAAACTTCCGTTTAAATGTTTGATCGTGAGTAAGCAGCGTGTTTTTAGCAAGCTGCTGAGTAAGGGTGCTTCCTCCCTCAACTACGCCTCCTGCTGCTACATTCTTAAACATCGCGCGGATAATTCCTAAATAATCTATTCCGCTGTGATTGTAGAAATTTTGATCTTCTGTCGCTTGAAGAGCTTCGTAGAAATGATCCGGTACATCCTCATAATCTACCCACTCATTTTTAGAGGTTGAAATTTTGCTCGCAATCTCGCCATTTTGATCATAAATAATAGTCGGCGCATTTGCTCTTTCTTCTAATTTGCTGACATCCTGTGATGCAATGACGACATTATGTACCATAAACATAAGGATGATGGCCAGCAGAACGAAAATCAAAAGCTTCGTAAATACACCCTTAATTGAGAATAGTGACTTTATCATTAGTAACCCCCTGAAATTAGAAAATTAGTGCTTCTACTTATTACCCTAATTATCAAAGGTGTACGCCTATTTTGGAAAATATGTGGCTGTCAAAACCAAAAATCTTTATGTAATCGATTTCTTCACGGGAATTGATTATTTTTTCTGAAAAAGGGTATCTATTTATAAACACATTTTTCCTAGAGAGGATATGATCAAGATGAATACGTTTAAACATATAGTCGTTGCCTATGATGGACATGATGAAAGTCAGGCAGCTTTAAAAACAGGAATTGATCTGAGCAAACAATTAGAATCTAAGCTGACAGTCGTGCACGTTTTCCAGGAAGAACACGTGATGCACACCAGAGGAGTTCAGCCTGTTATTCCGAGTGCTCCTGCTAATGGCTATTTGACAGACAATCTTCAAAACTATCCGGTTGCGCCTCCTCCTTCTCAAGAGCTTGATCAAACTCATACTCAGCATGATTACTTCGATAACGCAGATGAAATTGTATCAAGAATCAAAATGAAAATGGATGAGAATCAGGCGATTGGAGAGGTTGAAATCTTATCAGGCTCTCCATCGGATGCGATCTTAAAATATGCAGAAGAAAAATATGCCGATTTAATCGTAATGGGAAGCAGAGATTCAGGCGGCCTGAAAAAATTGCTGTTTGGCGGAGTAAGCGATAAAGTGTCCCATAACTCAGCCATTTCAGTACTGATTGCAAAATAACCTTTTATACGAATGCATTCCTGCATTCGTTTCTTTGATTTCATTCATCTTTTTCAGGTTTATGCACGAACAATTAACCTTTTCAGAAAATACCAATAAATGAGCTGTATGCCTCCCTTCTATTATGGATATAAATAAATTATCTATATTCAGGAGGTACAGCATATGAGTAATTTAAATACTGTATTATATGATATTCATGAATACTTTATCCTTAATCCAAACCTTCTTCGTGCTTATATTGAAGATACGCAGCCGTCCGAAAATGTAAGCGGCAATTTTTCTATTACTAATAAAGCTTTAAAGCTTCATTTTAGAGATGTGCATGAAGAAGAGTATCACAGCACGCTTATTCCTGTGTTAAATGGGAATGGCCACAACATCCAATTCCACTATGGCGAGGATCATACATTGTATATATACAAAAAAGAAGAGCAGGCCAGTTAATGCCTGCTCTTCTTTTTATTTGACTGTTACACCTCTTTAGTTAGGAGGTATATGGAAAAAAGACAGTATTTCTTTCAGGCTGACAAGTATTTGTCCCGTTCCCGCTAGTAAAAGATCATATTAGGCAAGTAACAGAGATATCTGATTGAACAGAGGACTAGATGCTTACTAATTTCTCCAGTTGACATAAGTTAATAGATTGATATAATACTTTTATGCACAAAAGCATAAAAGCGTTTAAGTATAAAAGGAAGGAATTACAAGTTATGAACCATTTCAAAACCGTTCCATTTGGAGCTGCAGTCATGATTTTTCTATCGATGATTGCCATTATATTTATTAGTCTATTTTACTTAAAAACAGAACCGCACCTGCCGCTGATGCTATGTCTCGTTTTATTGAGCGGAGTTGCTTTTATCTATAAATATTCATGGAAAGAAATTGAAGCAGGGTTAGTAAAAGGAATCCAAAATGGCGTTCAGCCTATCATCATCCTTGCGTTAATCGGTATTCTGATCGGTGCTTGGATGTTCAGCGGAACCATACCGACCGTCATGATATCTGCATTGAATCTTATTGATCCAGGTTCCCTTCTCATTCTTACACTGATTTGCTGTACGATTATTTCTTCTTTAGTGGGAAGCAGTTTCACAACAGTGAGTACAGTTGGAGTGGCTCTTATGGGAGTTGCGATTGCAGCAGGTGTTCCGGCCCAGTGGGCTGCTGGAGCTGTAATTTGCGGTGCATGTTTTGGAGATAAGATGTCTCCGATGTCTGATACGACTAACTTTGCATCAGGAGTAGCATCCGTTAATATTTTCACACATATTAAGCATATGTCGAATACAACTATCCCTGCCTTCTTAATTACGGCATTCCTTTTTTGGTACTTGGGGACGACATTAACGATAAACGATGCAACACTTGAAAATATTCAGGAAATTATCTCTGTCATGGAACAGCATGTACAGATTAGCGGCTGGACGTTAATTTCTCCTCTGATAGTGATTGTCCTTGCCATGACAAGAATTCCTGTAATCCCCGCTCTTGCTGCCGGGATTGCGACAGCAGGCGCTACAGGAATCCTGCTTCAGGACGGCGCTTCTTTTGCCCAGTTTTTGAATGTCCTGCAAAATGGCACAGCTTTTGAGATTGAACAGGAAACGGTTCAGAAAATGCTGAACCGCGGCGGACTTCAATCGATGATGTGGTCGATTTCATTAATCATGATTGCTTTTGCTTTAGGAGGATTAATGGATACGATGCAGCTGATTCAAACCATTCTAAAAGGACTGATAATGCGGATCAAAGTAAAAGGTCAGTTGATTCTTGCAACGGTTTCTTCTTCTATAGGAGTAAATTTGGTGACAGGCGAGCAATACCTTTCGATTTTAATTCCTGGTCAATCATTCAAAGACGCCTATGAAAAAATGAACATTGATAAGAAATATTTATCAAGATCCTTGGAAGATGGGGGTACACTCATCAATCCATTAATTCCATGGGGAGTAAGCGGAGCCTTTTTCGCCCAGACACTTGGTGTTGACGTGATAGCGTACCTTCCATTCGCTTTCTTCCTCTACTTGTCTCCTTTATTCAGTGTGTTATTTGGTTTTTTGCCAGGCAGAAAGAAGCCTGCTGAGCAATTAGCTGCATAAGGAAAACCGCTTGATTCTTCAAGCGGTTTCTTCTTGCTTTGATACATGTACCTTATCCAATAACCTTTTCTTCGTTGATAATCATTTCTTCAAACAACCGCTGAAGCTCTCTCGCAACAGGTCCGGGCACCCCTTCTCCAACCTTCATGGAATCAATCTCCGTGACAGGTATGACCTCACTCGTCGTAGAAGTAATAAACGCTTCATCAAGCGTTTTGAGATCGTCTACTTTCAACCTCTCTTCTGCAAGCGTCAATCCGTTTTTTCTGCAAAGATCTGCAACTTTCATGCGAGTCACTCCATTTAAAATCAAATGATTCGCAGGGTGAGTATAAATAGTCCCATTTTTTACACCGTAAAAATTAGACGAAGAACCCTCTGTTATATACTCACCGCGATGAAGCAGAGCCTCGTATGCTGCATTTTCGTAAGCCTCCTGTTTGGCGAGAACATTCCCAAGCAAATTCAGGCTTTTGATATCACATCTCAGCCAGCGGATATCTTCCATAAGATACAGCTTAATGCCTTTTTCCTGCTCTTTTACAGGCTTTGAGCAAGGAATTGGATAGGCTACTATCTGAGGAGTAACATCTTTTCCCGGAAAAAGATGCTTCCTTCCTGTTACCCCGCGTGTGATTTGCATATAAACGGCACCATCATGCACTTGATTTTTCTGGATGAGTTCATTCAGCATCCCTGTTAATTCTTCTGCTGAATGCTGAATCACAATCTTAATCTCTTTTGCACTTCTGATAAATCGCTCCATGTGCTCTTTCATCGCAAAATATGAGCCATTATATACTCTGATTACCTCGTACACGCCATCCCCGAATTGATATCCTCTATCTTCAACATCAATGGATACTTCGTTTTTCTGTTTAAATTCACCGTTTAAAAGTATGTACATATGAAGGCTCCTTTGGTTAGATTGAAGGCTGTTTTCTGAAATAAATCGATTTTATTAAAAGAGATTGAATGAAAAACTTCCTCTCTCTATGTTATGATGAAACACGCTGGTCTGTAAAATGGTTTCAACTTTTTATTTGATTTTTTTACAGATTTCAGTTGAAATTTCTTTTCATGTCCATTATGATGAAATTAACCGCAAACACAACATATTGATAAAAAACCAAAATTACAATACTACATATTGAAAAAACAACAGCAAGCAAAGGTGCCAATTTATTGGCTTAAAAGGGAATCCGGTGCAAATCCGGAACTGTCCCCGCAACTGTAAGTGTGACGAACTGGGAATACCACTGTACGAGATTGAAGTATGGGAAGGACTCAGCGCAGAATGATCACAAGTCAGGAGACCTGCCATTTGATTGCTATAGTTTCGAATTCTTCGGGGACTGAGGAGATGAAACGATGGTTAATAACAGGACTGCTTGTATCCTTTTATTCTATCGTTTGATCCGCTCATGATCCCTTGAGCGGATTTTTTTTAGGCGTAAACATTCACACAACCAAGACCTGATTAAAGCCTTTGCGCTTTATTATTTTTTAGGAGGATGTCAAATGGCAACCAAAATGGCAACAATTATTTTTAATGAACTGACACTTGAAAAAGCCCCATTTTCAGAAAAACGGATAAGAGACTTCATAGGTGAAATCGGACACGGCTTCAAAGAGCTTGACCTGGATGCCTACAGCACAAGAATTGTACAAAACATCGAAGGACGCAGTGAATACACATCATCCCAAATCTCCAATCTCCTTATTCTCGAAGGCCTCTCCAATATTAGTGAGCTTGAACCTCAATGGACTTACTTTTGTGCACGCATTTATCTAAGAAAGCTATATAAGGAAGCTGCGTTCAACCGCAATCAGCCAAATGGATATGATTCGTTTCTGAACTTACTTAAAACACTGACTGATAAGGGGATATACAGTCCGCATTTGCTGAACGCATATTCAGACGAAGAAATAGAAAGCCTTTCATCAATCATTCAGCCGGAAAAAGACAAGCTGTTTACATACATTGGACTCCGCACCTTGTCGGACCGCTATTTAGCAAGAGATTTTGATAAAAAAACATTTGAACTGCCGCAGGAACGTTATCTCGTCATCGCCATGGCGCTTATGGCAAATGAAAAAACAGAGCATCGCCTTCAGCTTGTCAAAGAAGCTTACTGGGCACTCAGCAATCTTTATATGACCGTTGCTACTCCGACATTATCAAATGCAGGGAAGCCTGTCGGCCAGCTGTCGAGCTGTTTTATAGATACAGTTGATGATAGTCTGCAAGGCATCTTTGACAGCAATACAGATATTGCAAATCTTTCAAAATCCGGCGGAGGCATCGGGGTTTATTTAGGCAAAATCCGCAGCCGCGGCAGTGACATTAAAGGCTTTAAAGGAGTCTCATCCGGTGTGATCCCGTGGATGAAGCAGCTGAACAATACAGCAGTGAGCGTAGATCAGCTTGGCCAAAGAAAAGGAGCTATCGCCGTCTATCTGGATGTGTGGCATAAGGATATCTTTTCATTCCTGGATTCTAAGCTGAATAATGGCGATGAGCGCTTAAGAACTCACGATCTATTTACAGGCGTCTGCTTGCCTGATCTATTTATGGAACAGGCAGAGAACCGCGGTGACTGGCATTTATTTGACCCGCATGAAGTACGTAAAATTATGGGGTACTCCTTAGAGGATTTTTACGATGAAGGAAAAGGCTTCGGCTCATTCCGCGATAAATATTGGGAGTGCGTCAATCATCCGGAGCTGACTAAACAAACCGTACCTGCGATTGACATTATGAAAGGCATCATGAAAGGCCAGCTGGAATCAGGCACCCCCTTCATGTTCTATCGTGATGAAGTGAACCGCAGCAATCCGAATTCTCATAAAGGCATGGTCTATTGCAGCAATCTATGTACAGAGATCACTCAAAATCAGAGCGCTACGACGATGGATGAACAATATACAGAAGACGGCAAAATCATCACCGTTAAAACTCCTGGGGATTTTGTTGTCTGCAATCTGTCATCTATTAATCTGGCAAGAGCTGCCGGTGATGAAGTGCTTGAGCGCCTTATTGCCATTCAGGTCAGAATGCTGGATAACGTGATCGATTTGAATGACATACCTGTGGTGCAGGCTAAACTCACCAATCAGAAATACCGTGCAGTCGGTCTTGGAACATTCGGCTGGCATCACCTGCTAGCTTTAAAACGCCTGAAATGGGAAGACGAAGAAGCCGTACAGTATGCAGACAAATTATATGAAGAGATTGCCTTTTACACGATCCAGGCAAGCATGAAGCTTGCTGCTGAAAAAGGAGCCTACCCAGTGTTTGAAGGATCAAAATGGCATACCGGAGAGTATTTCGAAAACAGAAATTACACATCAGAACAATTGCCATGGGATGAATTAAAACAGCAGGTCATGGAAAAGGGGCTTCGCAACGGCTACTTAATGGCGGTGGCGCCTAATGCTTCCACCTCCATTCTGGCAGGCAGTACAGCAAGCATCGATCCGATTTTCCAAAAAATGTACTCTGAAGAGAAAAAGGATTATAAAATACCTGTTACTGCTCCTGATTTAAATCCAGAAACCACATGGTATTATAAATCGGCTTATTTCATTGATCAGACGTGGAGCATCAGGCAAAATGCCGCAAGACAAAAGCATATTGATCAATCCGTTTCATTTAACTTTTATGTGCAGAACACAATAAAAGCAAAAGAATTGCTGAACCTGCACCTGTCAGCCTGGAAAGCCGGCTTAAAGACCACTTATTATGTGAGGTCTACTTCAAGTGCCATAGAAGATTGTGAATCTTGTGCGAGCTAAAAGGAGAGACAAATCATGACGCATTCATTAAAACCAAGGTCCATTATGGATTCGGAAGCACCCAACCGGTCCACGGCCATTATT
The DNA here is from genome assembly GCF_004358755.1 of Peribacillus frigoritolerans. Lineage (GTDB taxonomy): Bacteria > Bacillota > Bacilli > Bacillales > Bacillaceae > Bacillus_P. The sequence continues at coordinate 1,047,944 of NZ_SMZY01000002.1, forward strand.
AACGGCAGCAGCTCCAATGTATTGAACTGGGACGATGTAACGTATCCCTGGGCCTACGCAAAATACAAAAAAATGCTGGCCAACTTCTGGACACCGTTTGAAATTAATATGTCCGGAGATATTAAGCAGTTCCCGCAATTATCAAAAGATGAGCAGGATGCTTTTCTGAAAATCATCGGACTTCTTGCCCTGCTTGACAGCATTCAGACAGACTATGCGGGAAAAGTTGCAGACTATATAACAGATTCAAGCGTTAACGCATTGATGATTATGCTCGCCCAGCAGGAAGTGATTCATAACCATTCATACTCGTATGTTCTCTCAAGCATTGTTCCAAAGCACGTTCAGGATGAAGTTTTTGAATATTGGAGAAGCGAGCCTATTTTAAGAAAACGGAATGAGTTTGTCACGAACGGCTATCAGGCCTTTGCAGAGGAACCGAATGTCAGCAATCTGCTCAAATCCATTGTGTATGATGTCATTCTTGAAGGTCTGTTTTTTTACTCGGGATTTGCTTATTTCTACAATCTTGCACGCAATCAAAAAATGGTCGCTACAAGCACGATGATTAATTACATTAACCGGGACGAACAAATACATGTAGATTTGTTTGTGAAAATCTTTAAAGAAGTGCTGCGCGAGTACCCGGAATATCAGACAGAGGAACTCGCAGCTTTTGTAAAAGAAACCTTTATGGAAGCTGCAGCTCTTGAAATTGAGTGGGGCCGCTTTATCATTGGCAACAAAATCGACGGCATTCATATGAAAGACGTTGAGGATTATATTAAATTTTATGCAAATGTCAGATGCAATCAGCTTGGATTTGACCGCCCATTTGAAGAAAACCGGACGAATCCTCTGAAGTGGATCAAAGCCTATGAAGAAGTCGATCTTGGAAAGTCTGATTTCTTTGAACAAAAGTCGCGGCAGTATACGAAAGTCAACTCCATTGATAACGGATTTGATGACCTATAATAAGAAATGGACCGTCTACTATTCTACTATTAACTGTTCAGTTTTGAGGGAGAAACCAACAAAATGCAGTAAATGGGTATTAAATTGCAAAGCAATTTGTACCCGTTTTTTGTTGTTATAACGGGGATTTAAGGGTGTTTTTCAACATGGCCTCAGTCCTAAAATTGTTCACCTAACAATTCTTATTAAACTAACGCACCCGATCGTTCAAAAAGCAACTGCTCAACTGTTTTCATCTAAAAGGTTTAAGTCCAAAGAAATGCATATCTATTTCTGTATTAGTGAAAAATACGGAAGAGGTGAGAACAAATGGAAAATGACAATTTAAAACTTACATCTTCCGAAATAGGAACACTATGGGGGGAGTATGTAAACGGAACAATGGCCGAGATAGTAAATAGGTATATGATTTCTATTTTGGAAGACGAATCAATAAAGGAAGTTTTTGAGATAGCCATTGAGACATGGGAAAAGCAAAAGAAGCAGCTTGTTTCCTTTATTGAGAAAGAGGGATTTCCAGTTCCCATTGGATTTACTGAGTCCGACCTTAATAAAAGTGCAGAGAGATTGTTTTCTGACACATTCTGCTTAAATTATTTACATATTATGACTATACATGGTTTATTGGGTCATACAACTGCTTTAAGTGTTTCTGTCAGAAAGGACCTACGGGAATTTTACAATTCATGTGATAATGATGCAAAAAGGATGTACGATTTAACCATTGAGTTATTGCTTAAAAAAGGAAAATTCCAAAGAGACCCCTATTTCTATCCTAATGAGAGCCCTGAATTTATTTCTACAAAAGATTTTACTGATGGATTCTTCGGAAAAGGGAGACTTTTATCTGCTTCAGAAATAATCACTATTTCTCTTAACATTAAAAAGAGCATTATGGCAAAAGCTATTTCAATTGGATTCAGTCAAGTCACTGAATCGAAAGAAGTAAGAAATTTTTTTGAGGAATTAGAAAAAGCATCAGATGAAAACTTACAAGCCCTTTCAAAAATTATGCACAAGGATAATTTGCCAGTTCCAATGTCGTGGGAATCAGAGGTAACAACGTCAAAAGACTCTCCTTTTTCAGATAAATTAATGTTGTATCATATGGGTTTCTTGCTTCAAACTGCACAAGTATATTACGGGACAGGTCTAGCAGGAGCCATGCGAACAGACCTAGCTGTAGTTTATGAAAAAGCAATTCTAAAAACATTAGCAATTACTAAAAAATGGTTTGATATTATGGTGAAAAACAAGTGGTTAGAACAGCCGCCACTTGCTCCCAATAGAAAAGAACTTGCACAAGATAAATAAGTTATACCCCTCACTAGTGAGGGGTATAACTTATTTATCTTATTAATTTAATGGATAATTGCAGTGTGAAATTTCACTGCAAATTCATTTGCATTTTTCACTACATGTTGAATTTTCCTCATCCAAAACGGAACCCGTTAGTCTATTATTAGACGGATATTTTTTAACATTTTTTCTGTAATAAGTGATACAAAAACATCTTTATTTCGTTATTCTATATACAAAGAAAGACTATCCTTCAAAGTTTCAAATTGCGACAATTAATGATATCCTTTAATTTATGAAAGTCTGATCAAATTAGAGGAGATTGGGAGATGACAGTAAACGACGACACTTTATTGTACGAAAGAATCCGCAATAAAGATAAAGATGCCCTTGAAATCATGTACGATCGTTACGAAAAACTGCTTTTTTCATTTGCCTGCCGCATCACTCATGATCAATCTCTTGCTGAAGAAGTACTGCAGGACGTATTTATGAAGCTTTGGCATGGGAACCGTGTGTATGACAGCAGCAAAGGAAAGTTTACTTCTTGGCTATTAACCATCACAAGAAATCAGGCAATCGATCTGATTCGCAAACATAAAAAAACCGATACCGTTGAAATTATGGAAAAAGACTCTGTATCAAGTTCCGAACACTCTGTCGAAAATGAAGTAGAGTGGCTTCTGCAGGGTGAAATATTGAGAGAAGCTGTTTCCAAGCTGAAAACGGAACAGCAGCAAATGATTGAGCTCTTTTATTTTAAAGGCTTCACTCAGCAGAAAATTTCAGAAGAATATCAAATTCCGCTCGGCACCGTCAAAGGAAGGATACGGCTTGCACTGAAGCATTTAAGGAGCACGCTGGGCAAAGAAGGGAGGGTCATAGATGAATAACCAAATGTGCGATAAACTATTCGATTATTTTAATGAGACGATGACAGCTGTAGAGAAAAGAGAATTCGAAGCTCATTTGGAGTCTTGTTCTGACTGTTCGGCAGAACTTCAAGAATTAACTGCTTTAACAGAAGACCTTCCTTATCTTTCTGAACCTGTAGAGCCTCCTAAAGAAATGAAACAGCGTATTTTAGGAAGCATCCTGAATGAGGATCCTGCAAATCATTCGCCTGAGCCTGTTTTTGTCAAAGAAAAAGAAGTTCACTCTGCAGAAAAAAAAGACAAAATTGTACCAATTAAAGCAGAAAAAAGGCCTAATAAGTTTCTTCTTCCTTCCGTTGCTGCCTTGCTTTTTGCATCACTTCTCGGAAATGGCTATTTCTTAACACAAATGGCTGATGAGCCTCCCAAAGATGCAGCATTCAGCAATGAAGATTTGAAAAAACAAGTTGCGCTTGCCCCTGTTGATGAGCAAATGAAGAATGTAACGGCAATGGCTTCACTGATAAAAAACGATTCTAAAGAAATGGTTGTCCTTCAGGCTGAACAGCTAAAGCAGCTGAAAGACGGAGAAGTGTATCAAATCTGGCTGATTGAGAATGAAAAGCCAGTAGCAGCCGGTTCATTCGTTCCAGATTCATCAGGACATGGTGCCGTCATGTACGAAATGAACCTGGAAGGCGAGCTGAATTGGGATACGATAGCCATAACGATTGAACCAAAAGCAGGAAACAAAGCTCCTGAAGGTGCTGTGGTTCTTGCTTCACAGCTCTAGCCAACTTAAGAAGGTACGGTAAACCGTACCCTCTTTTTTATTTGACTAAACCATTTATCTGAATTTTCTTTCTTTAAACTCATGAAGAGACTATCCGCTTGGATAGTCTCCCTATTTATTGTCCATGAAAGTTGTTCATATCCCGATTGACATTATGAATTTGCTGTTCTGCTCTCATTGCTTCAGCTTTAGGATCAGAGTGATAAACATTTAATTTTCTTCTTCGTTTTGTCCTTAAATCGCTGATCCAGCCAATTAAGACTAAAACAAGAAAACCAGCTGGCAGCCAAGCCGACAATGGCATATCACGTACCTCTTAAGATTCGCTACGCTGTCTATACCTGTATAGTGGTTTTAATCTACAGTCATGCATTTTTCACCAGAGACAAAATTATCAAGGATTCACACGGTGTCTTTAAACGGCTGATTGTTACTTTACTTCTTCCTCTTCCGTTTTTTCAATTAAAGTTGCTTCGTACATTTCCTCATCCGTCTGCACTTTAATACTCTCTTCCACACGAATTCTTCCTTTACCCATTTTATCTCCTCCTTTATTGATATCATAATTAAACTGAAAATTTAGTAAATAATGATATATCCCTATTTATTTGACTTTTTTTTGAATTGAGTCAAAGGTAAGGTCAAAATACATCGTTCTTTTAAGGTGGATTTTCGACTCCCGTATTTGAAAAAGCCAAGCGTGACACGATTTAACAATCATTTGAAAATAAGGGTCTTTTTACTTAGCTGACCTTGTAACTTTTTTTGTTATCCTGCTGTATTTTTAAAAAACATGTCATTTAATGGATGCTCTTCTTTTTAAAGCGGCCTCCTCTTACTTCCGTTATATTCGCTACGGCTAAAAAGGCAGAAGGATCCAATTCCTCAACGATTGATTTTAACTTTGCTTCTTCAAGTCTTGTAATGACACAAAATATAACCTTCTTATTATCGCCCGTATAAGCTCCTTCGCCGTTCAAGTATGTTACTCCCCTGCCAAGGCGATCCAAAATTGCCTGACCAACCTCATCCGGGTTCTCACTTATAATCCATGCTGATTTAGACTCATCAAGACCCTGAACGACCACATCAATCGTTTTATAAGCGATGAAATAAGCGATCAGGGAATACATCGCCCGGTCCCAGCCAAATACAAAACCCGCACTGCCTAAAATAAACAGGTTAAAAAACATGATAATCTCCCCGACGGAAAATGGAGATTGCTTATTAAACAGAATCGCCAGAACTTCTGTCCCATCAAGCGACCCGCCATACCTGATAACCAGGCCGACTCCAATGCCGAGGATAATTCCGCCAAATACAGATGCGAGCAAGAGATCCTCCGTCAGCACAGGAACAGGGTGAAGCAAAACCGTCGCAGCCGACATAATTCCGACACCGAACAAGGTGGAAAGCGCAAATGTCTTTCCAATCTGGTTGTAGCCAATAAAGAAAAAAGGCACGTTCAGAAAAAACAAGTAAATACCAAGCTTCACTTTCGTCAGATGAGAAAGGATAATGGAAATTCCCACAATCCCCCCATCTATCACACGATTAGGAACGAGGAAAATTTCCAGACCTATTGCCATCAAGACTGCACCGAAACAAATCAGCACCATGCGTTTGCCAATTTCAGCTTTTGGCAGCTTTTTGTGCTGTTTGATGACGGACATTTGATGGGGCTCCATTTATCCTCCTCCTTTTAGTCACTCTTTGTCATTTCAGTTATATATTAAAATATAGATGCAGAAGACTGCTTAAATGACTGATTTCAAAAAAAAACACCCCTATTCAGGGTGTTTGACAGTAACTCTAAGCGGATAATCTGTGATAAAATAAATAGTAAGAAAATTCAGACGGTGATGCGAATGAAAATGATTAATATTTGTGTAAAATGCAGCGGAAAAGGAAAGGTCAGATCAAAGCTTCCATTTTTCAAAAAAGCATGTCCTGCATGCAACGGGACGGGAAAGCGCCAAACAACCATTAAAAATTCGAAACGCGCTTGACCCCTCCCCCCTTTTTTATTCTATTCCAGCCCTTTGCTCATGGCTTTTTTATTTACAGCAATGACTGCATGTTTTATTAAGTCGTCAAATCCGCCTTCTTTAAGGACTTTTATTCCCTCAGCAGTAGCTCCTCCTGGTGTTGTCACTTGCTCTCGAAGTTCTTTTGGAGCAAGCTTCTCTTTCAGCATGGAAGATGAGCCGGCCAGCATCTGCGAGACAAGCCTGACGGCAGTTTCATTAGAGACTCCGTAGGACTCCGCCTGATTGATTAAACTCTCTGAAAATGCATAAAGAAAAGCCGGAGCGCTTCCCGTGATTGCAGTTAATTGATGAACCTGTTCTTCTGTGCACTCCTCAGCTTCGCCAATGGCATCAAGCACTTGCTTCAGCATGCTTTTATGATTTTGAAGCACTGCTTTCCCGTATGCGACAAGCGACATCGATTCGCCTATTTCTGATGCTGTATTCGGCATCACCCATGCAGCCGGGGTATTCTCAGGCAGATGCTCTTCTAAGAAAGATGGCCCGATACCCGCAGCTATCGTTACAACAAAATGATTATGTATGAACGGTTTCATTTCATGCAATAAATTCAAATGCACTTCAGGAGGCATTGCAAGAACAACCATATCCGCTTTTTCAATATCTTCCTTCCAATTGAAAGAAGGGATGACTTGATACTTCTTCTGCAGGTAAATGAGTTTCTCTTTATTCTTATGATTGGATACATAAATGTCTTTTACGTTTGAAGATTGAACAAGCCCGGATAAAATGGATTCTGCCATTCGTCCTGCTCCAATAAATAAAATCGTGCTTTTTTTCAAAAAATGACTTCCTCTCTTTATCGACTATTGTTATTTTATCAAATTATCAAACTTGAGAGTACAAAAAAACCGGCGTTGAAACACCGGCTATCAGCTATACTGCTTTGTTTTTTCAAATGTATCCTGTTTAGCGGATTCCACATAAATAGTACGGCTTGGGAATGCAAAACCTACACCCTCTTCTTCAAGAATCGCCATAATCTTATAATTAATATCCTGCTTCACACTTAAATGGTCTGCATAGGCTGTTGTTTTCGTGAAGAAATTCAAGAAAATATCAAGGCTGTCGCCAAAAGCATTAAAGATCACATTGATTGTGTCATCATGTATACCATCGTGCTCAGACAGCATAAGTTCAATTCTCTTCACACACGTTTTCAGCTGAGATTCAGTTGTATCGTATGTCACTCCAATTGTGAATTGAATTTGCCTTTTGCCCATTTTTGTCCAGTTCGTAATGGGCTCATTGGCAAGAGTAGAGTTTGGCACGGTTACAAGCGCCTGAGGAAATGTCCGGATTCTCGTGCTTCTGAAAGAGATATCCTCTACAACCCCTTCTACACTTGGCGTCTTAATCCAGTCGCCGAGTGTAAACGGCTTTTCTGTAATGATAATGATTCCGCCAAAGAAATTGCCGATTGTTTCTTTCGCTGCAAGGGCAAATGCAAGTCCTCCAAGTCCGAGTCCTGCCACAAAACCATTTACATCATAGTTGAATTCCTGCGCAATGATGCTGAATGTAAGCGCAAGTATAAGAAAGCGCATGACCTTTGATAAAAAGGGGCCAAGAATATCATCCATCTCAAGTTCAAAACGCTGATTCACTTTGTCAAACAAGAGAGATGAAGATGCCGTCAGATTGTAAAGCCCCCATGCAATCGTCATCACGATGGAAGATCGATAAAATTGACTCAGCACTTCCCTTTGATTTTCGAAAAATGGCGAATATAGAATGGCCAAATATAGACCGATCAGGATAAAAAACATGCGCAGCGGTTTTTCATAAGCAACCAGAACATTCCTGAAAATATCAGTCGGCGTTTTGTTGCTGAACTTCAATATCATTTTGAATACGTATTTCGTGAAAAGTTTGCGAAGGACCATAAACAGCACGAAAATCCCGATGCTTACGGCAATTTGAATCAAACTTTCCATTGTCATATATTTTTCAAACATGAACTTCTCTCCTTACTCTTCATACCTAATGTATTCACAAAATACTATTATACTAAACTCTTCGAAAACCTCATCGTCTTTTGGTCCCTATTATTTTTAAAAAACTGGTAACTTTGAGGCTGCTTCCTGCGTCTTTCTTGTAACATCACAAAATGAAGGGCGGCAGAAACATGCATCACAACGTTATTTACCGAAATGAAGCTTACACCCTTTTTCACAAGTATGAAAGCGGATATTGTGAAATCTTAAAAACAAAGGGTTATTCGATGGTTATTCTTGTACATGAATCTGAGCTCCTTTATAAATAGTATATAAAGTTAGTATTTCAGTTCAACTTTCTGGATTTTTACAGGGAATTCTGATACCGTTATCATTAAATCAATCCTGGGAGAGGTCTTAAATATGTCACTTAATACATGGTTTGCTAAAGGATTAACTGCACAGGAATATATCGAAAAAATGAATGTCAATAAAGAAGAAATGAACACCATCTATCAGCAATTTACACTTGATGAAGACGACGTATCTATTCTTGAGAGCATCCGCAATCAATCCCTTCGCGTCATTGTTCTCACAGAGGACTGGTGCGGAGATGCGATGCTGAATAACCCTATTCTATTAAAAATAGCTGAAGAAGCAGGAATGGATGTCCGCTTTTTGCTGCGTGACTCGAACTTGGAGCTCATGGATCAATATTTAACCAATGGTACATCACGTGCGATTCCCATCTTCATTTTCATCGATCAAGAAGGAAACGAAAAAGCTGTCTGGGGACCCCGCGCTCCTAAAATTCAGCAGCTCGTTGACCGCCTGAGAAAACCGCTGCCGGATAAAGAGCACCCGGATTTCAAAACAAAGCAATCAGAAATGATTCAAACATTAACGGCATCCTATAAAGAAGACGAATCACTATGGAAAGAAGTTTCATATAGCATTATTACCACGCTTAAAAAGAAGAGATTGCACGTTTAATCCGCTAAGGCAATAATTGCTTTTAAAACATCCTATCAAACTAATTAGCTCTGGCCCTTACTAAGAAAAGCGCAAGCGCCCGTTTAGCGCAGGCATGACAGATAAGGATCCGCCAGTAAAGGCGCTTTTTGCCTTTACTGGCGGATCCGTTCTGGCCGAGGAGTTGGGCGATTCCGCTCGCCATCGAAGCGCAAAATTTTATACTTTCTTATCTCTAGAAAAAGAAGTCACCTCACCCGGTGACTTCTTTTTTACATATACTCACTTCAAGACCCATTTCAACGTTCCCTTTAATCGCACGGCTGATCATGCAGGAGCTCTCCGCCCGCTCAGCAAGCTTTCCAGCAAGCACTTCATCTTTTGCAGATGCTGTGCTTTTTAACACAATGACAGGCCGATGAATGATTTTTTTATAGGTAATGACACCATTAGTAACATCGACAATTCCCTCTGATGTCATGGTAAGGTCTTCTTTTTCCAATCGGCTGCGCTCCATCATTGCTGCAAGTGTAATGATATAGCAGGTTGCAGCTGCGCCCAGGAGCATTTCGTCAGGGTTTGTGCCGATGCCAGGACCGTCCATTTCCGGCGGAATCGACACCTGTGTTTTTAAATTCCCGCTTTCGATTTCCCCAACATCGTTTCTAAGGCCAGGCCAATGTGCTTTTAAATGAAAAGAATGTACCGGCATGGAAATCCCTCCTTTTACTTAAGTATAAATCCTGGATCGTACAATGTCCTTTAATCAGGCTGCTGATTAGCTGACAGCAACATTCGCCATGAAAGCAAGATATGCAGAAACTATGAATAAAACCGCAAATGCACATGCTGCATATGCATTTCTTTTTTTCATAAAGCTGACCACCATCATGCCAATAAAAAGGGCAGCAAAAACAAAGAGCAGAATTCCATTCCATGTAAAAGCAAATCCGATCTCCATTGGCGCCTCAATTTTCATTCCTTTACTAAATTCAAATAAAGGCGAAGCCCCGTCAGAACGAAGTGTTGTGCTGACATCATGAGGAGGAGCCTGTGTACCTAGTACTCCTGTTAAGAAAAAAACAATCATTACGACAATACTCTCAGCTCTTACCCAGGCGAGAGCCTGAAAATGACCGGCTCTTTTGCCTACAAAGCCATTTAAAAAAGCAAATACAAGCAAAGGGACTATACTGATATGTTTTAATAAAATCACTTGCCCGTACGATAAACTCCAGGCAGCAGCATAATCTTTCAGATCAACGACAAATGTCATAACGATTAACCCGCTTGCCGTCAAAACGGTCATACATACGAGAGCAAACGGCGTAAACCAGTTCAGGAAAGCCTGCCAATTCTCCGCTTTTTTTGAAAACCAGGCTGCATGAAGCAAAACGCCCGTCCACAGTGTGACGGAAAGAAAATGAATGCTGTGAGAGGCGATTCCGGGCCAGAAGGATAATGATGCAGCGTGGCTGGCATATCCTAAAGCTATAATCATGAAAAGCAGCAGCAGCCCCTGAATAGATTTTGGACCATCTAAATAAATCACAATCCATAGACAGGCGGCGGCAGCTGCTGTCATCAACCACGATTGGCCTGTCTGAAAATCAGCCAAAACCGATTGTATCGTTTGACTGATCCCGGCTATTTGATAGAAATTCAGGATAATGTTTAAAACAGGAAAAAAAGAAAAAAGAGCGATTAACAACACCGATAACAGCAAAAATTCTTTTGGAAGCCGTATATCAGGTTTCTTGTCTTTTTTGACAAACTGCAGGACAACATGCCCAATTAAGAAAGAGAAGAGAACATACGTGATCCCTTCTCCTATCGGTATAAGATAAGCCATGCTGATCAGCCTTTCTTTTTCATTAAGAGAACGATGCCAATCACGGCAATAACACCAATTGCTACAAGAATAACCGTCATGACCGGGCTGTTCTCAGACCGCTCTGACTCCGCGTTTTCAGCCTGTTGATCTGTTTGTGCTGTCTTATCATTTTCCGCATTTTGATCATCCTCATTCATTGCTGTTTCATCATCAGTGGATGGTTGAGGCTCTTCTTCCTTGACCTCTTGCTGAACGGTAAAGGCAAGAGTGCCTTCCATCTCATGTCCGTCTTCACCGATGATTTTCCAATCTGCTGTGTATGATCCATTTTCAAGTTCACTTGAAGAAATTCCTTTAAGTGTTTCTCCTTCAGCCTTCACTTCCAGGGGTACGTCAGCGCCATCTCTAGTTAAGGTCATCGTACTCAGTGACTCAATGGGTGTATCAAAGGTTAACTCAATTTCTTTAACCGGTTCTGTTACGGTCGAACCTTCTTCAGGATTTGATGAGGTCATATGAGTATGTGCAAAAGCTGTATTCGGTAAAATGAGCAGAACGAGCATTCCAAATAGAGAAAGTATTTTTTTCATATGTATCTTCCTTTCTAGAGGTAAATTCTAATTTTCATTTTAACATGATGTTTCAGCTTCCAATTCGCCGAATTTCGACAGTTTTCTAAACACTGTCCCTCTTCTTAAAGGTTTGTTTAAAAAGCAAACGGTATACTCCTCTATTTGGATGTTCACTTTCAAATAAAAAAACCGGGAATGTAATCACCCGAGTTTTTCTGCCGTTGTCTGCAATTGTTTCATATCATCCAGCAATAGCTGCTTATCTGTGTCTTGCTCTATTAGATTGCTTGCTTGAAGTGCTTTTACGAAGTAGAGATTGAAGTTAGCCAGATCCTCTGCTGTAAAATAGGCCCTTGCAAGCCCCTCATATGCATAAGCTAAATCAAAATCACCAATCTGATTGGACAGACAGATTTCCAGATTGCGGTTTGCATGATAGAGGGCTGGCTCAGGTCTGCCGGCAATCGCATACACCCTTGCTATTTGCCATTCTCCGCGCGAGAGGTTAACCGCTGTGCCAACCTGCTCCCAATGATATCTTGATGCATGCGCCATATGAATCATCGCATCTGTTTCATCGGGTGTGCGGTCCTGTTTTTCCATCAAGTTCCACACTCCATTGAATAAAGACACCGCACATTTTTTATGAAAATCGTTGCTCGCATCAACTGCTGTTTCACTATCCACCCTAATCTCCCTTGTTAACGTGACCTCATTTTTTTCCGGCGATAATACCTAATAAAGATAATCGATAGAAAAAGCAAACATCCAGCCCCAATAAAAAACGGACCAAATCTAGTAAGATACCCGTTTACTGCATCGATGGAAGAGCCGAATTTATTGCCCAGGCCAAAAAAGAGAATGGCCCATAAAAATGCTGATCCATATGCCAGCAGAGCGAATTTCCAAAACTTTAATTTATTCATGCCGGCGAGTACCGGTCCAAGATGCCGCAGCAGCGGGAAAAAATAGGTCATGCCAAGTGTATAATCGCCATGTCTTGCAAATAACTGCTGAAATTTAATAAATCGGCGTTTTGCTCTTTCTCTTCTCACCAAAAAAGACAGAGCCAGTTCCCCAAAACTTTTTCCGACAAAAAACCAAAAGGTTAGTGCCGTCATAATGCCTAAATAGGAAGAAAAAAAGGCAGGTACAGGGTGCAAAATCCCATGAGAAGAAGCAAATCCGCCCATCATGACAATCACTTCGTTAGGAAGCGGGATAAAAAAGGTACCTGCAGACAGCATGACAAACAGAGCCAAATACCCATACTCCTCTATAAAAATAAGAATCTCAGAAATCTCCATTATCTCACTGCCTTCATCTTTATCTATCTTCTATTATACTAAGATAATAAGAGTTAGAATATAAAGACGCCTCAATCAATTTTACCTTCCTTGTGCAAGATGGAGATCAATGTATTCACGATCTCTTGATCAAAATGGATTCCGCTCCATTTTTTCAGTTCACGAACAGCTTCATCTGCACGAAGAGCATTGCGGTAAACCCGATCCTGCGTCATCGCATCATAGGTGTCGCTTACTGTTACGATTTTAGATTCCAGCAGGATTTCTTCTGATTTCAGTCCAAAAGGATAGCCTGAACCATCTAATTTTTCATGATGCTGCAGAATGATCTCACTTACCCCTTTTTGATGTTTCAAGATTTCAGCTCCATCAATGGGATGCTTTTTTATGATCGAAAATTCCTCATCAGTCAGTTTCTCCGGTTTATTTAAGATCTCAGCCTGTACATTAATTTTTCCGATATCATGAAGCAAAGATGCTACGTAAAGGTTTTCAAGTCTTCTCTTATCAAGGCCCAGTTCTTTGGCAATCTTTATGGAATATTCCTGTACTCTCATGCTGTGATTGTACGTGTAGCGATCCTTATGTTCTACTTTCTGAACCATGCTTGTAAACTTCTCTATTTCATCGCTTAAATCATCAAAAGCCGGTTCTGTAATAAACCAAAGCAGTTCTACATCGGTTAATGCTTTAAAGAAGATTGGCTTTTTCAAATCCTGAACATAAAAATAATCTTTCTCTTTCAGCAGCCTGCTTTCGTTATTTTCCTCAAAGAAAACTTCCCCTTTAATGATGTAATAGAATTCAAAGGAGTCTCTCTTATCTCCGGGATATATATAGAACATCCGATCCTTCAATATGCTTTGAAAAAGAATCTCTGTTCCTTCATTTTTAAGCAGCAGACTTAATTCTGCCGACTGCTGTTTTACTGTATTGATGTAACTGCCCCTTTTAAAAATATGCAGCCCTTCCATTTGACAGCCCTCCAAATCAGAAAAGGATTGCGGAATCTTTTTCTCTGTTTATGGTCCAACAACTTTAAGCGGATCCACCCAAACCTTTTTTCCGCCAAGCTCAACTAAAATCCATGTACATTCCACAGTTATTCCATTCTCAGCGGCTTTGCTGATGGTCTCAGCTGAAAGTTCATTTGTAACCTCCAGCAGATTCTGAATTAGTTGATCAAGCTCTCTATCAAACTTTTTTTGCAGTTCTTCAAGCTTTTCATTTTCTTTCAGGAGCTTTTCCTCTGCATTCTCCAATTTTTTCATCATTTTTTTATCATCTTTTGCATCCTGAAGCTCTATTGCCAAGTTTGTGATCTCTGATTGTACCTGTACAATTCGTTCTTGAGTCTCTTGTTTGTCTTTTAAATACCTGCTCTCAAGCTTCTCTGATTCTTCAACTGCCTTTTCTATTAATAAATCTATTTTCTCATTTGCCTCCGCAACCAGCAAATGAACTTCATCCTCACTTAATCGTTTGTTGCTTTCTGCGAAAGCTGCAGGAACTGCTGAATAAATGGTAATAAATAAAATAGCCAATACAAGCGAAACAATCTTTCTCATTTTTCATCCCCCTCAAATTTTTACTGATTAATCACAATTTTTTAACTTTTCATTGCTATTATATCTCAATGATGACAATATGTAGTAAAAAAGATCGAATTTTGTAAAAAAAGCATGATTAATATGTTTGCAGATCAACATTATGTAAGATGATCGAAGGCATCGTTGGGTATGGGTACCTGGATTTCGCTTTTTCATTTCCACAAAAAAGTGATGCAGCATAGGCTGCATCACTTCTTTAACTATCTATTCAAAGCTACTCGCGGTCTCTACGTTTTCACCCTGAAAGATAGTCTTGATTTTTTCCCGGTTTTTCTTTGAGACAAGAATATATAAGGTATCCCCTGAAAAGATGTTGGTATCCCCTCTTGGAGTATGAAGCTTTTCATTTCTTATAACAGCCGTTATTAAAGCATCATTCGGCAGCTCAATGTCCTTTAATTCTTTTCCAGAAACACTTGCACCTTCTCCAACCTCAAGCTCAATCATCTCATTATTGGTTTTGCCGATAGAGATTAATTCAAGGGTATGGGGCACTGAATTTTTCTTGCTTTCTGATAGCTTCAGCATATTGGCAAGAGGTGTAAGTGTCGCCCCTTGAAGCAGAGCCGAAGTGAGGACAACGAAGAAAACGACATTAAAGATCAGCTGACTGTTTTCAATCCCTGCAAGCATCGGATAAGTAGCCAGAACAATCGGTACCGCTCCCCTAAGTCCCGCCCAGGAAATAAACAGCTTTTCCTTAGCGGAAAACTTTGAAACAATCATGCTGATGAACACACCTATTGGACGCGCCACTATCATTAAAATAACCGAAAGCAGCAAACCTTCCCAAATGATGTCCAAAAGCTGATTAGGGAATACTAGCAATCCGAGCAAAATAAACATTAAAATCTGCATCATCCATGCGAATCCTTCATTAAACCGGATGATGGAATGACGGAAGGTCAGATCTGAATTTCCGACTATTACAGCCATTACATATACAGCAAGAAGTCCGCTTGCGTGCGCAAACGTCGTTAAGCCGTAGGTTAAGATCGCAAAGGCAAGTGATAAAACCGGATAAAGTCCGGACGAGTCTAAATTTATTTTGTTAATGGTCCAAACCGCAAGTTTCCCGAAAAGCAATCCTGCTGCAAGACCAAATCCCATTTCCCAGAAAAACCTTAAAATCAGACCAATAAAACTCGTATCTGGCTGCCCAATCAGATGAATGATCGTTACTGTCAGAAATACGGCCATTGGATCATTCGTACCAGATTCAGCCTCCAGAGTAGACGTCAATCTCTTTCTGATGTTCTTGTTGCCAAGAACAGCAAAAACCGCTGCAGCATCCGTTGACCCAACGATCGCGCCAAATAATAACCCCTCAAGCCAAGTTAAATCGAGAATGAATTTTGCAAATACGCCGATAATAATCGTCGTGATAAAAACACCGATTGTAGCAAGCATGGATGATGGCACAAGAATTTTTCTGACATCCACCCATTTTGTTTGTAAACCGCCATCAAAAATAATAATGATCAGGGCGATAATACCAAAAAGCTGGGCAAGCTTTGCATTATCAAAATAAATATAATGACTGAGCACCATACCGACAACGATAAAAAATACCAGGGAAGGCAATCCGAGGCGAGAGGAAAACTTTGCGGTCATAACACCGATTGTGAGAAGAACAGCTAAAATTAGAATGATATTATCAACAGAAAACGACAATACTGCATCACCTCATAGTTTGATTTTGTAAAACGTTTTGAAGAGATTTAATAGGGGAATAAGTCTATTTTATCGCAACATTCAGCCTATCGTCTAGAAATTGGCATTAGGAAAGAGATTTTGTGATTTTAATCTATGGGTGTTTCTTCCTCCTATATAATGGATGACTTATGGTAAAATGATTGTGATGAATTAATAATACGAACTTACAGTATTTTCCAGCTAATAGATTCAGAGGTGACTTATATGGAAAAAGACACAGCAGCTTTTACACGATTGCTTTTAGAAGGCAATCAAAACCGCGCATGGCAGCTGGTTGAAGCAAGGCATGCAGATGGTGCAGAACCTATTACAATCTTTCAGGAGCTGCTGACACCGGCTATGGCACATATAGGGATACTCTGGGAAGAGGATCAAATTTCAGTTGCCGATGAGCACTTAGCAACGACAACCTGTGATTTTGTCCTCTCCAGATACCAGCAGCACATTCTTACAGAACGAAAGCAAAAGGAAGCTAATAAGAAAGCCATGTTTTTATGCATAGAGGATGAACTTCATCACCTTGGTCTTAAGATGGTTTCTATTTTGTTTGAACTATACGGATATAAAACAAAGCTTTTTGGAGCAAATCTCCCTTTAGAATATGCCCTGAAAACAGCTGACGACTGGCAGCCGGATGTAATCGGCCTTTCTTTTTCCCTTCGAAAGCACGCCCACAGGCTGAATCACTACATTCAGGAGCTTGAACAATTAGAACACTCTCCTGCAGTTATTGTTGGAGGCCGAATTGTCTCAACTATAAATAAAGCTGAGTACTGTTCTGATAAAACGCGGCTGTTTTATGCATTGTCTGATCTCTATGAATGGCTCAGCAATACAGAAGAAAAGGAAAATACCCATGTTTGACAGCAGAATGCTTCCTCTTCCTTTTTTCAAATTAAATCACAGCTTCTGCATCGAGGAACAATCTCTTGCAGCATTAAAATTGTTCGAAGAAACGGATAGCTTTATTCACTTAATTGATGAAGACAGCAGAACAAAAGCAGAAAAAGTTCTAAAATCAGATAAACAGGAGACAGAGCTGGTTCTAAAAACACTCAGCTCTCCTCTCGCCTTATTTAAAGTAAACATCAGCAGGGATGATGATTTTCTTTATCTTCTGTTAACAGAGCAAAACTCACGCATGGAAGCTCTCGTCCATCAAGTAGAACTTCACCGCAGAAGACTGGCAGAAACCGATCTTCAGCTCCTTGCAAAAAAAGAAGAGGCCGAAGAGGCATACAATAGAATCGTTGAACTATCCAGCCCGTTTATCATGCTGACCAAAAAAGCTGTGCTCATTCCGCTGTTCGGATCGCTGTCACAAGATCTGATATCTAAAAATACAGGCCGATTGTTAAACCTTTTGGCGGATTCAGGAGCCGAACAGGTCTTTATTGATTTTCATGGTGTAGGCGAAATCACTGAAGCTGGAATACTGGACCTTTCAAATCTCGTTCAGGAATTCAGCCTGATGGGAGCAGCGGCATTTTTTGCAAGTTTGACGCCCGCACAGGCAAAAGAAGTATACAGAATTCATTCAAACATCCATGTCACCTATGTTCAGAATTTGAATACTGCCCTTGAAACCTATCTTTTATGATAGGTTTTTCTATTTCACAAATTTGACGAAAACCTTTACAGGACTTTCCAGATCTATCAAGAAGTTATCCTTATTAGATCTATGGGAGGGATTTTCTTGAAAAAGAGCAATGATGATTTATCAAACAGAGATTTAATGAGCTCTATTTATAAAGATTATGAAAAAAAAGGCGGTGCTGGAAAATTGCCGGGCATGGGCAAGCCTCTTCCAAAAGGAGCTCTGGAAGGAGATATTTTCACAAAAATCGTCAAAAACGCAAACTACCTGCCTGCATGGATTAAATTGCAGAAAGAGATTAAGCATCGCATAGAAAACCTGATGAAGCTGAGTGATGATGAAAAACGTACAGCAGAAGCGGAACTGATTAATAAAGAGATTATGAAATACAACCGTTCTTGTCCCGCAGCCCTGCAAAAAAACTTGATTTCTCTTGGTGAGCTTGAAAAACATTATAAACTTTGGGAATAACAAACAAAGACAAACTCGCCCAATTAAAAAAGGCTTCGCCGCTGCACCGGGCATGCTATAATGAAAACAATTTTGTTTCACCTTATCTCCTTATGGGAAAAACTACATATGGCAAATCTCCGCAAACTCATGGAAGTGAGAAATACATCAAAAGGTGGTGCATGTCATTTGCCGAAGGACAAAATTTTTAAAATTGGATATGGAATCATTATTTTTTTAACGATTATTCTGCTGTCGACTAAAGTGGATTTCATTTTCAGACCGCTTGAAATCATATTCACTACCCTGTTTTTCCCCTTTTTGGTTTCAGGGATCATCTTTTATTTGCTTCGCCCAATCGTACGTTTTTTAGGAAGTAAAGGTGTTCCGAATACCATTTCAATCATCATTATTTATTTGCTGGTTATTGGTCTTGGAACTTTGCTTGTGTTCCTGATCGGTCCGGTTATTCAGAAACAATTTCAAGAACTGATCAAAAACTTTCCTCAGATTGTGCAAACCCTTCAGGACAATCTTCTCGCTCTAAGAGAAAACAAATGGTTCGCCCGATTTGAACAGAATGATATTTTGACATTTGAAAAAATGACAGGCTCTGTTACAGATTATTTCCAGTCGAATGTCAGCAATATCGGCAGCCGTGTTTCTAATTTCATTGGAATTCTGACAAGCATTGCAACTATCTTTGTAACGGTGCCGTTTATTGTTTTTTATTTGCTGAAAGATGGTGAATATGCGCCAAAACAGGTTTTGCGCTTTTTGCCCTATACAAAAGCAAACGAAGCCAAGCTTATTTTAAAAGATATGGATCATGCACTAAGCTCGTACATTCAAGGACAGGCACTCGTCAGTCTTGTGGTTGGTGTGATGATGTACATAGGTTATTTAATCATTGGACTTGATTATTCCATCCTGCTTGCCATGTTTGCGATGCTGACAAACGTCATCCCTTTCCTTGGACCGTTTATCGCAGTGATTCCTGCCGTCATTGTCGGCTTTCTGGATTCACCTTTCATGGTCATACAAGTGCTCATCGTCGTTGTAATTGTTCAGCAAATCGACGGCAATGTTACCTCGCCGCTGATCATGGGCAAGAGACTTGATATTCACCCATTGACCATCATCCTGCTGCTGATTGTTGCAGGGAGCATGGGAGGATTGCTTGGAATGCTTCTTGCCGTTCCGACCTATGCTATATTGAAGGTCATTTGCAGCCATTCTTACAGACTTTACCTTCTCCGGAAAGAACGGCTCGATCCAATCCGGAACACGAATATCGACATCGAAATTGAGTAATTTCTGCAAGTTTGAAGGATAGTAACTATAGACAAATAATCATGATTTGGCAGGTGGGCATATGACATTTTTTCAGCTACTTAAAAAAGGGAATAAATCATCAGGCATTGCAGCTCTCGGAAACACGGCATTAACCATTATTAAAGGAATTGCTGCTTTTATCAGCGGGAATGGAACGATGTTTGCCACTACTTTGCATTCAGCGGCCGATGCCATTAATCAGGGTTTTGTGTTTGTCGGAAGCGCTCTTGCTGAAAAAGCTCCGACAAAACGTTTTCCGACAGGATTTGGACGGGTCGTAAATCTCTTCGTCCTGATAGCGGTGATTGTGATTTCAATCATGGCTTATGAAACGCTCCATAAGGGCTGGGAACTGATTCAGCATCCTAAGCCAACTACAAATATCCTGTTAAATGCAAGCATTCTTGTCATCGCCGTTATTATTGATGGTCTCATTCTAATAAAAGCAATGAAAGAAATTGCCCATGAGACCAGAACGGAAGCTAAAGGATTTGCCATTGCAGGAAATGCATTCAAAAATGTAAGCCTTGCTTCTCCGCCCACAAGACTTGTTTTCTACGAAGACATCATTGCTACATTCGGTGCATTATTAGCCCTTGTATCAATCGTAGTGTCTTATTTCACCGGTTTGTATATTTTAGATGGTGTAGGTACTCTGCTGATTGGAGTACTTCTGATAGGCATTGCCGTTAAAATCGGGTATGAGAATACAATTGGATTAATCGGAGTTGCTGCACCTAAAGATGTCGAAGACCGGATTGCAGAAATGATTCTAGCTGATCCTGATGTAGAAGACATTAAAAATCTCCGCATTCTGCAGGAGGGCCGCAAATATCATGTTGAAAGCTATCTGGAACTAAAACCCGGGTTATCACTTGCCCTAGCAGATGATATAAAAATCCGGGTGAGAGATCACTTATATACCGATCATGATATTGCAGATGTCACCCTTGGCATTTTTGAATCAGACGGAGTCAAAACATGGGGATTGAATGAAACAACTGAATAAAATTGAAGATAAAAGGACCCTTTATAAGTGGTCCTTTTATTTTTATCATTCTCTTATAACGCGTTTTGAATTGGATGATAAAGGGAAAAGTTTAAATGTTTTCCAAATATATATAGGAGGTAATAGGAAAAAACGAAACTTTATCAGGTTTTAATCGTTTAAGAAAGTGTACATCTTGATTCACCAATTTGGAGAGGAGCTCGTTTATTTTGAAAAAAACAGGATGGATTGTCAGTTTATTGTTTGCATTGCTTTTAGCTGGATGCGGTCAAAATACCGCTGCTGATGAAGAAAAAGAAAAGAAAGCAACTGAAACGGAAGCTGAAAGCAAAGAAACAAGTGAAACAGACAAGAAAGCAACTTCTCAGGAAGTATTGGCAGCAGCCAGTGAAAAATCTGCTGAGCTTAAAAATTTTGCCATGGATGGCACACTGAATATGGTGATGAAATCTGGAGAAGAAACGATGGAAACCAATGCTGATATGCAGACAAAAACAAATGTAAAGCCGCTCGTTATGCAGCAGACGATGCAAATGGAAGCTGAAGGGCAAACGAATACCATTGATATGTATATGGATGAGGAATTCATTTACATAAAAGATCTCCAGTCAGGCGGATGGGTGAAAATGAAGCAGGCTGGACCAGGCATGGGCGAAATGATGAATCAGCAAAAAACGATGACTCCTGCTGATCAAATCAAACAGCTGGAGCAAATGGCAGATGATATCCAGATGGAAGAAACCGAAAATGAATATATCTTAAATGTTAAAGGCAATGGTGAAAAATTGATGAGCCTTACAGGTAATATGATCGGCTCAGATCCTGCAATGCAGGCAGCACTGGAGCAAATGGAGATTGAACAAATTGATTATACGTACACATTGGACAAAGAAACCTATTTTCCAAAGTCTTTAAACATGGACATCAAAATGTTTATAACGGAACAGGAGCAGAAGATCGAAATGCAGCAAACCATCACCTCTCAATTCTCTGAAATGAATGAGCTTCCGAACTTCTCCATTCCTGAAGAAGTTTTAAACGAAGCAGTTGAAGTTGACCCAGCGGCATAGAAAAGCGGAACGTCCGTTTAGCTCATGCAAACCATAAAAACAGGAGATCTTCTTAGTGAAGATCTCCTGTTTCCTTACCAGCCCATTCTTTCTCTAAGGCTCTCTATATGTGCAATATGATGATTGCCATGCCATGCATAAACACCATATGTTTCTGCAAGTGTAGCTGATGTTTTATTCTCAGGATGAAAAAATGTCCTGTTTAAATCCGATTCAGATAGGGTTGCCGCAAGCTTGACCAAGCGCTTATGAAGAGATTCAAGCAGCACAAGTGACACGTCAATTTCCCCATGCTTTGAATCAGCCAATTCTGCCCATTCCTTTTCCTCATACGGACGAATAACCGGGTTTTCTTCTGTTAAGCCTAATTTTATTCTTATATAAGCGTTCATATGACTGTCTGCCACATGATGAACCACTTGGCGAACGCTCCACCCTCCTTCGCGGTAAGGCGTATCCAGCTGTGAATCTGATAAATCCAATACGGCTGCTTTTAATCTTGATGGCGCTGCAGATAGTTCATGGAGCCAGCTTTCCAAATGGACCGATTCTATTTTTTCTGGTGCATGAAAAAGACCAATAGGATATTTTAAATCTTTCATTTATCATCCCTCCTTACAAAATCCTATTCATTATCCTATATATTGAAGCATAATTCCCCCAAGTGCTGCTGCCAGTACCACAAGCCAAGGCGGAAGCTTCCAATACACAAGAAGGGCAAAGGCTATTAGAGCAAGGGCAAAGTCGCCGGTCGATTTTATGGAACTAGTCCATACTGGATTGTAAAGGGCTGCAAGCAGAATGCCGACAACTGCTGCATTCACTCCCATTAATGCTGCTTGGACACTGCTTTTTTCTCTTAGCGTATTCCAAAACGGGAGCATGGCAACTACAAGCAGAAACGATGGTAAAAACATTGCCGCTGTCGCAACAATTGCACCTGCGAAACCATTCATCGATGCACCCAGATAACTTGCAAAAGTAAACAGCGGTCCCGGAACTGCCTGTGCAGCTCCATAACCGGCAAGGAAAATCTCTTCGCTTATCCATCCTTGCGGCACGACTTCCCGTTCAATCATCGGAAGCACAACATGTCCTCCGCCAAATACGATGGAACCAACCCGGTAAAATGTATCAAACATAGCTGTCCATATCGAAGGAAACACTTGCCTGATTACTGGAAGAAGAATCAGCAGTCCAAAGAATAAGATCCAGGCAAGTATCCCTGTCTTCTTGTTAATGGATATATTCAGTTTTTCTGCCTTTGGAATCTCTTTATTTTTATACATCCAATAGCCTGCAGTACCTGCAATTAATATAATGGCGATTTGCCCAAGTGCGGTTGGAAAGAAAAGAGCGGAAACAGCTGCAATGACCGCAATGGTAATTCTTGGCCTGTCTGGAGTGAGATTCTTTCCCATACCTAAAATGGCCTGCGCAACTACTGCCACGGCAACGATCTTCAGACCATTGATCCAGCCAGCATCTTCTGCCTGAAAGCCTGATACAAAATAAGCAAATAAGATGAGGGCAATGACCGACGGCATCGTAAAGCCAAACCATGATAAAAATCCTCCTACCAGGCCGCCCCGGACTATTCCAATCGATATTCCGACCTGACTGCTCGCCGGACCCGGAAGGAACTGACACAAAGCCACTAAATCAGCATAGCTTCGTTCGTCAAGCCACTTCCGCTTCTTTACATATTCATCTCTGAAATAACCCAAATGTGCAACCGGACCTCCAAATGAGGTCAGCCCAAGCTTCGTAGACACAAGCAGGATTTCAACCCACGTTTTAAACATTTTTACAATTCCTCCTTTAACACTTCTCTGGCAAGCTCTCTCAGCATCACTTTTGATTTTTCCAAGGCTTCCTCCCCTTCTTTTGTAATGCTGTAGTACTTGCGGATCCGGCCATTTTCTTTTTTATCTTCCCTAGTAAGAAATCCTGCGTTCTCAAGGTTGTGCAGATATGGATAGAGAGTTCCCGGTCCAATTTCATAGCCATGGCTGCGCAATTCTTCAATCATGAATGAACCGTAAATCGGCTCAATTTTTGCATGATGCAGAATGTGAATTTTAATAGCTCCCAGAATGAATTCACGCATTTTTAAGATGCGCCTCCTTAATATCGGATTTCGATATTGCTTTTCAATATTGTAACAAATAATTATTAATTCAATGTAAAGACTTAATAAAAATTGTAAAGCTGTCCTTAGAAACCATTCTTTTCAGTTTTTCAAGAAAACAAAAAAGACCAGGGGATAAACCCTGACCTGTTAGTGATGACTGTGGTCATCTTCTGTCTTTTCATGTTCATCTGCTTTTACAGATTCTTCTTCAGAAACTTTTCCTACCGTAAATTCTTTTTTAGGCATAACGTGAAGGTCACGGGCAGTCACATGGGTCTGAACAAAATACGCGCCATCTTCACTGAATGTTTTTTTGATTTCATAGATGCCTTTGCCTTTATGTACTGCCTTGATCATTTCACTGCCTTCTTTGCTCTCAGCTTTCCATATTTCAAATTGCACGTCAGATGCATCATCTACAGCTTCAGCGCCTTGTGTAACAGCGACTGAGAGCGTTTCCTCTTTATTTTTGCTGATTTCAGCCGGGAGTCTAATATCAGCGTTGACCATTACAGATCCTTCAGCTGTATTATCACCGGAGTCCGGTGTGCAGGCAGCGATAGACAAGACACATGCGAGTAATAATATAGCAGCTAGTATTCGTTTCATTTTAAATTTCCTCTCCTATTAAGAAGCAGACTATTCACGATAACTATTGTAACCGCTTTATATAATAACAGTCAAAAAGCTTCAGGCAATCATAAACTCTCTATTACGTTTTAAACCTGAACCTTTAAAATATGTCTTTATGCTTCAAATACGATATTGCCTTTAAATAGAACAGCTTTTCGTTTTGACCTTCTGGCTACAGCTTCTGCAGAACAGGACGCTTCCGCTAGGACAAAGCTAGCCTCATCTCCAACCTTGGGCCATATTTGTTTCCCGTCTGTTGAAAGCGGAGTAATTCCTTTTGTAATATAGCCAAGCGCCTGACTTAAGCTGCGCTCGTCCTTCCAGCGATTTAACTGAGCAAGTGTATTTGCCTTCTCAAGCATATCTCCTGTGCCAAATGGATCCCAGTGGTCTGTAATACTGTCTGTGCCCAAATACACATCCACCCCTTGTGATTTCATTAATGAAAGCGGCATTTTAAAATCAAGCGGAGCAGTTGACGCTATATTGACTCCTGCTTCTGAAAATCTGACTGCAAGCTCCCCAGCTTCCCCTTCAGCTAAAGCAGCAAGTCCAAAACCGTGGCTGATTGTTATTTGTTTAGTAAGTTTTGCCTCTTCAATCATACTGACTAAACGCTTCATTGTGTAAATTCCCAAGTGGCCTCTGTCATGCAGATGAAGATCGATTCCGGCATCAAATTCTTTGGCAATGTCCACCATTGCAGACAATGATTTTTCTATATCTTCATCAACTGTTGCAGGATCAACTCCCCCAACTAGATTGGCGCCATTTCTCATCGCGTCTTTCACAAGCTGCACACTGCCGCTTCGAAGCAAGCCGTGCTGAGGGAATGCGACAATCTCACCTTCCAGCTTATCGTTATAGGTATGAAATGCCTGATGAAGAAATTCAAGATGCTGTAATCCGATTACTTGATCGACGTTGCAATGTGATCTCACAAATGTCGTTCCATTCATGAGCTCAAGCTGCAGAATTCTTTCTGCCCGCTCTTTAACAAACGGAAGCTGCTCAATCAGCAGGGTCTGCTCTTCCTCGATGCGGGAAAAGATGTTGTTGGCTTTAACTGGCGCCTTCCACCTTCCTCCATAATAGGTTTTATCGAGGTGGATATGCATTTCTGAAAACGACGGTAAAGCTAGTGCCTCTTTTGCATCATAGATCTCACATTCACCCTCAATACCCTTTCCAGCTGGCGCTATTTCTTTAATTCTTCCATCTTCTATACATAAATCAAAAACCATTGTTTCTGTTTCGATATGATTTTCGTCAAATTTATAACCCGTTTCTAAAACAACATTTCTCACCCACAGTTTCTTCATATCTTTCCCCTCCATAATGTATAGCCTTATTACCCTTCATGTACAAGTTCAATGAAGTTTTGAGCTGTTTTTGGCAAATAGTGGCTTTTAAGACAAATCACCCCTGATTTCCCGAGTTTTTCTGTGTCTTCAACTAGATAAACATGTAAATCTTTCAGTGAATTTAGTTTGACAACTGTTTCCGGCACAATCGTAGAGCCAAAACTCGAGGAAACCAAATCAAATAGAATAGAAATATCAGAGCACTCACACATAATGTCTGGAGTAAGTCCTCTGCTAGAAAATGCAGAAGAAATTTTGTTATATAGACCAAGACCTTCTGTACTTGGGATAATCAGCGGAACTCCAGTAAGATCTTCAAACGAAACAGAAGATGACATCGTATTAGCTGAATCCGCAGTTACAAAATAAAAAGGCTCCGGTTTAAGCGAAATCACATCAAAATCATCAACTTCAAGCGGCAATCTTACTATTGCAAGATCAATGACTCTTTCTTTAAGAAGCTTGCAAAGCTGAGCGGATTCATTCTGCTGAATTTTATATGATACATCAGGATACCTTTTCTGAAACGTTCTCAAAAATCTCGGCAAGTCATAGCTGGATAACGTATTAACGCCGATTGAAAGCTTTCCTGTTTTACCTGTTCCAGTTTCTTTGACTTCGAGCACAGCTTCTTCCATGGCATCTGTTATTTTCAGGGCATGCTGATACAGCTTATGCCCAGCATCCGTCAGCTCAAGTGATTTCCCCTTTCTTTCCGCCAATTGTAAACCAAGCTCTGTTTCCATTGCTTTCAGCTGCTGGCTGAGCGGCGGCTGTGCCATTCTTAAACGATTGGCTGCCGCCGTTATTTGGCCTTCTTCTGCAATCGCGATAAAATACTTCATTTGCCTGATATCCATATGTAACCTGCCTTCTTTGTATACTAAAATGATATAGTTTATTCATTATATAAATATTTTTCATATATTTAACTGTATGATAGCATAATAGGAAACGAAAAAAAATGGAGAGAAAAACCATTGCTGCATAGAACATTATTATTTACTATTATCCTTTTTATCATCATGCTTCTTGTGGTCTTTAGCTTTCATGAGGAGGAGCTCAAAGTAAATAACGGGAGGCTGACAGACGGGGAATTAGTTGGTTAACTAAAAATGGTTTATTATAATCATAGAGCAAGCAAAAAGACACGTCTTTAAGATTCCAATCTTATTCTCATTCTGTTCTTAGATATAAAAGAAAAAGGGGAAAGAATATGACACTATCAAAATTAACAACGCCGCTTGCCTCCATACAGTGGCTCTTCTTTATTTTTGCCAATACGATTGTTGTCCCTATCTCAGTAGGAGCTGCATTTGAACTTACACCGGATCAAATTGCCATAACCCTCAGAAGCTCTCTGATCTTCACAGGTATCGCATGCTTTCTGCAAGGGTGGATTGGCCACAAATACCCATTAATGGAGGGTCACTCGGGGATTATTTGGGGACTGATTTTAAATCTCGGCATGTCAGCCTCTGTACTCGGGATGAGCTTTGCCCAAATTGGCGGAGGAATTGCTACAGGCATACTGCTTGCCGGAATTACAACGATTATTCTGGCTGCGTTAAACCTCACTTCTGCCGTGCAGAAGATTTTCACACCTATGGTTGCCAGTGTGTATCTTTTTCTGCTGGCTTTTCAATTAATATTGACCTTCTTCAAAGGAATGCTGAAAATAGAACCGGACGGGACATTAAATGCTGCTGTAAGTTTGTTTTCGATTGCCCTTGTTTTTTTCGTCAGCTTTTTAAAAATAAAAGGAAATGCTTTTCTGGGCAATTTCTCTATACTGCTTGGAATTGTTGTTGGGTGGATTCTCTATCTGCTATTATTTCCTTCGGAAGGATCCATACAAGCCGTTACCGGGCAGGGCTCAATCTTCTTTCCGCTTGGAAAACCGAATCTTGAATGGGGAATTATCCTGATAGCATTTCTTGGCGGCATGATGAACCTCAGCAATACAATTGCCTCCATTCAGGCTGCCGCAAAGCTTTATAATGATGTTCCAGACTCTGCTTCATACAGAAGATCGTTTTTTTTAACAGGTACTTATTCCGCAGGTGCCTCCCTGCTTGGCCTTGTTTCATATGCACCCTTTACATCGACGATCGGATTTTTAGAAAGCACTCAACTATTCAAACGCAAACCCTTTTTCATTGGCGGGGCACTTATTACCCTTTTAGGCATATTCCCGCCGCTCGTAGCCATTCTCATTACACTTCCAATAACAGTCGGAAACGCTGTCCTTTTCGTTGCGTATCTGCAGCTTTTCGGCACAGCACTGAAAAGCATTCAAGGAACAAGCTTTGACTCAAAAACCATTTTCCGGATTGCAGCGCCGCTATTGCTCGGCGTAAGCATCATGAATACAGATCCCGCAGTCTTCCAGAACCTATCAGTCTATATTTCTCCTCTCCTATCAAACGGTCTTATGATGGGAATTCTGCTGTCTATTTTGTTAGAGGCATTTGTGAAGTGGGATTAACGAAAAGCGGAAGCGCCCGTTTAGCGCGGGCAGACAGATAAGGATCAGCCAGTATAGGCGCTTTTTGCCTTTACTGGCGAATCTGTTCTAGCCGAGGATTTGGGCGGTGGAGCTGGACAATGTGTTAAACAGACCTACCTGTTCTGGCTGATGTGCCAGGTGTTGGAGCAAGACAAAGGTGAAATGCTCAACCAGCTGTTAACCTATTACACAGTCCATACCCAACATAAAAACCATTTATCTTCATGATAAACGGTTTTTATTTTACAATAGACTCTATACAATCAACTTTTATTGATAAAATATTGTCAAACTGTTTCAGAGCGAATATACTTTAATCCTTGATGAAAGGTGATGAATATGGAACAAGCATATAAAAATGAACCCTTTGCACTGTATGAAAAAAAATTCAAAGCGCTGGCTGATCAGAAACGGCTGGAAATACTTCATCTCATTTGTCGGCACCAGACAGTGTGTGTAGGCGATTTGAGTGAAATGATAAATATGCCTCAATCTAAATTATCCTACCATCTTAAGATTTTATTGGATGCAGAGTTGATTTTGAAAGAAACCAAAGGCACCTGGAGTTATTATTCTTTTAATAAAAGGGAAATGAATCAGCTTCTTTCTGAAGAATTATGCGGACTGTTCACATCAAGGTGTTCAGAGGAAAAGTGATGCTCAGGAATTACTTTTTATCATTTTAAAGCAAAAAAAAAATAGCTTTCACTATTTTGGGCAGAGCTTAAGATATTTTCTTGGTCATCAGCATTTCATTAGCCTGATTTTCCGTACAGCCTTTAATTAAAACAAGTTCACTGACAAAAATGTTCTTTGCATTGTTCAGCATTTGTTTTTCACTTGTATTTAGGGCTTTTTCAATGCTTTTTCGCATGAGGTCTCTTACTACTTCAGCCCCCTGCTGGATTTCTCCAGATTTTATTTTATCCATATTGGTTTTATACCGTTCTTTCCAAGGCAGCAGTTCATCTGATTCTCCGTCATGAAAAACAACTAATACTTCTTCCAGTTTTATTTGATTTTCTACAGGACGAATTCCGAGTTTAGCAAGTTTTTGCAGAGGGATCATAATCTGCATATTCGCGATGGACAGCTGAATCACAAAGTAATCCTGTTTCTTTCCTTGAATCTCCATCTCTTTTACAGATTCTATGATTCCTGCTCCGTGCATTGGGTACATAATTTTGTCGCCTATTTTGAACAAAAAAACACCTCCATATGGTATCTATTTACAGTATACCACATGAAGATGAATATATCAAATTTTTAATTTTAACATCATTTATTATTTGATGTCAATAGTTAATTTGTTTTTTTATTTCTGCAGCTGTCGTCCCTGCAGTACGGCTTAAACACATTTCTTTCCGTTCCGCTCACAAACCTTAATGGCATTGATTTCTCCGCCGATCAAAATGGCAAATCCGGATAAATAAAGCCAGGTTATAAGAACGATGACACCGCCAAGACTGCCGTATGTAGCATTAAAATTCCCAAACTGTGAAACATAGAATGCAAACCCAAGCGATACGAGCTGCCATAAGATGGTTGCAATGATTGCCCCGAAGTAGACACCTTTTAAAGTCATCTCTTCATTCGGTGCCAAATAATACAAAACCATCAGCACGGCACACATCATCAGAAAAGAGATTAAAAATCTCATCACATTTAAAATAATTTCATTGTCACTAACAAATGAAAAATAATTTCCAACAAAGCCGATAATGGCACTTCCAAACACAGGCAGTACAAGTGTAAGGGCAAACGTAATGACAAGACCGATTGTCATAATAACTGCGTGAAGACGAATTTTCCAGAATGGGCGTGTCTCTTCCACAATAAACGCTTTATTCAACGACCTGATAAGGGCATTTGTTGCATTAGATGCTGACCAGATCGTTGCCAAAATACCAAATGACAGCAAGCCTCCGTTTGGTTCATTAATTAACCCTTCTAAATGCTCAGAAAGCATTCCCCCTGCTTCTGCAGGCGCATATTGGTTTATAATATCAACCATACTGCTCGTTTCAATATTAAAGTAAGGAAGCAATGCAACAAGGAAAATAAGAAGCGGAAATAAGGATAGCAAAAAGAAATGAGACAGCACCGCTGCCTGATCTCCTGTTTCATGCAGCTGAATTCGTTTAATAAGTTCTTTGATCAACCTGAGACACCTCCAATTGTAATATTCTTTTTCCTTAAATCACGTTCTTAAAACCTGAAACCATCATGAATGTTTGCGGAATGATCAAAAGTGGTAATTTGTTAATTAAATACGGTAAGGAGTTTTGCAATGAAGAATGATGCACAAGAAAGAATGTCAAAGACATTTATTATGTATTCCATCCTCCTTATTGGAGCTTTCAGTTTTATTTTCATAGAATTTGCAGATGAAGTCATTGAGATGGAACTTAAATCATTTGATAACCCAATCATCCAATACATACATGGATTGCGCACTCCTTTGCTTGGTCAAATCATGGCAGGCATTACTTCCCTGGGATCAGCAACCGGCATCATGATGGGAATGTCCATCGCACTCATTGTACTGTTCATCAACCGGCAATGGTGGGAAGGGCTGTTTTTAATTGTGGCAGTATCTGGTTCATCTCTTTTAAATTATTATTTGAAATGGATGTTTAAGCGTGACCGTCCCACATTTAACCCTCTTATTACAGAAGACGGATATAGTTTTCCAAGCGGACATTCGATGGTTTCCTTCTCATTTCTTGGCATTCTCGCCTATTTAATAACTTTAATGGTCAAAAAGAAGCGTCTTAAGGTACTGATTATGGCATCTTTCTTTTTCATTGTTTTTTTAATCGGCTTCAGCAGAATCTATCTGGGTGTGCATTACCCAAGTGATGTCATTGCGGGGTTTGCTGCGGGAGGCGCGTGGCTCGTCATTTGTATTGTGGCACTGAAGTTTAAAGCAAAAATATAGAAGAGCCCAGGGAATCTCCTGGGCTCTTCTTACTTTAAATCCATCCGCGGAAACGGGAAGCTTCCGCCATTTTCCTGCTTCCGATCATATACGCGGCAAGTCTCATGTCTACATTATGGACAAGTGCGGTTTGAAATGTATTCTCGAAAGAATCAACCATCACTTTTTGAAGCCTTTCCGCTACTTCTTCCTCTGACCAATAATACCCCTGATTATTTTGGACCCATTCGAAGTATGATACTGTCACACCGCCGGCACTTGCCAGCACATCCGGCACGAGAAGAACACCACGCTCCGTCAAGATTCTAGTGGCTTCAATCGTTGTCGGTCCATTTGCAGCCTCGACTACGATAGACGCTTTGATTTGATGTGCATTTTCAGCTGTAATCTGATTGGAAATGGCAGCCGGTACAAGGATGTCGCAATCAAGTGCAAGCAGTTCTTTGTTTGTAATGGTATTCGTAAAAAGTGTTGTTACTGTTCCAAAGCTGTCGCGGCGGTCGAGCAGATAGTCGATATCCAAGCCATCTGCATCGTAGAGTGCACCGTATGCATCTGAGATGCCGATTACTTTTGCACCTGCGTCATGCATGAATTTCGCCAGGAAGCTTCCTGCGTTGCCGAAGCCCTGAATGACTACGCGGGCACCTGCAAGGCTTATGCCTTTTTTCTTGGCTGCTTCTTCTATGCAGATGGTCACGCCTCGGGCTGTTGCTGTTTCTCTTCCATGTGAACCGCCAAGGACAAGCGGTTTGCCTGTAATGAAGCCCGGTGAATCAAACTCGCGCAGCCTGCTGTATTCATCCATCATCCACGCCATGATTTGAGAGTTTGTAAACACATCCGGGGCAGGGATATCTTTCGTGGGACCTACAATTTGGCTGACTGCCCGGACGTATCCGCGGCTCAGTCTTTCCAGCTCTTTAAGTGACATTTCTCTCGGATCGCAGATGATTCCGCCTTTTCCCCCGCCATAAGGCAGATTCACAATGCCGCATTTTAAGCTCATCCAAATGGACAGTGCTTTTACCTCATCTTCGCTTACTTCGGGATGAAAGCGAACTCCTCCCTTTGTCGGTCCGACGGCATCGTTGTGCTGTGAGCGGTACCCGGTAAATACTTTTACCGAGCCATCGTCCATCTGAATCGGAATCCGAACTGTAAGCATTCTGACAGGTTCCTTCAGAAGCTCAAAAAATTCTTCTGAGTAGCCTAATTTGTTCAAGGCTTCTTTAATAATCGTCTGCGTCGATTGAAATAAATTTAAGCTTTCTTTTTCCTTATCTGCCTGTACGTCCTTAATAATCCCCATGATTCCACCCCATTGATATGAATAGTATATATTTTTTAAGTTATTCTGATAATACGCGCGTAATTTTTTCGATTGCCCACTCAAGATCTTCTTCTGAAATCACAAGCGGCGGTGCAAAGCGAATCACTGTTTCATGTGTTTCTTTGCAGAGCAGCCCTTCATCCTTCAGTTTTTCGCAGTAAGGACGGGCTGGTACAGTAAGTTCTACCCCAATAAACAAGCCTCTTCCGCGCACTTCTTTGATTAAAGGATTGTTGATATCCGCAAGCTTTTCTTTAAAGTAAGCACCGAGTTTAAGCGAGCGCTCTGAAAGTTTTTCTTCTTCGAGAACCTGAAGGGCTGCAACAGAGACAGCACATGCAAGCGGATTGCCTCCGAATGTTGAACCGTGTGACCCTGGGTTGAATACACCGAGAATGTCTTTGTTTGCAGCAACGCAGGAAATCGGGAAAACACCGCCTCCAAGAGCTTTGCCTAAAATGTACATATCAGGCTTTACATCTTCCCAGTCACAGGCAAATGGTTTTCCTGATCTGCCGAGCCCTGACTGTATTTCGTCAGCAATAAAAATGACGTTGTTCTCTTTGCACACTTGAGCTGCCTGCTTCAGGAATCCCTGAGGAGGAATGACGATTCCTGCTTCTCCCTGGATCGGCTCGATTAAAAAGGCTGCTGTACTTGGTGTAATGGCTGCTTCCAATGCTGCCAGATCACCATAAGGAATCAGCTTAATTCCAGGGAGCATCGGACCAAAACCGCGCTTGTATTCTTCTTCTGAGGAAAGCGACACAGCTGACATGGTGCGGCCGTGAAAGTTTCCGATGCACGCAATGATTTCAGCGCTGTTTTCAGCAACACCCTTCACATCATAAGCCCATCTTCGTGCAGCTTTGATGGCTGTTTCCACCGCTTCTGCTCCCGTGTTCATCGGGAGCACCATTTCTTTTTCGGTTAATCCGGCAACAGCCTCGTAGAATGGTCCAAGCTGATCGTTATGAAATGCGCGTGATGTGAGCGTAATTTTATCTGCCTGATCCTTAAGCGCCTGAATGATTTTCGGATGTCTGTGCCCCTGGTTGACAGCTGAATAAGCACTAAGCATATCCATATACCGCTTGCCTTCAGGATCTCTCACCCAAACGCCTTCAGCCTCCGAAATCACAATTGGAAGCGGGTGATAGTTGTTTGCACCGTATTGGGATGTTTGCTGAATGAGTTCTTGAGATTTTGTCAAAGTTGTCATATGTGTTCCTCCTTAAAATGTCTCTGAAGTTGTTTTTGCCTGCATGTGAAGCAGCAAATAGTCAGGTCCGCCGGCTTTAGAATCTGTGCCTGACATGTTAAATCCGCCAAACGGCTGATAGCCGACAATGGCTCCTGTACAGCCTCTGTTAAAATATAAGTTTCCAACGTGAAACTCTTCTTTAGCACGTTCAATGTGATCGCGGTTGTTTGAGATGAGGGCACCTGTTAATCCATAATCTGTGTTGTTGGCAATCTCAAGCATGTGGTTAAAATCCTTTGCCTTGCAGAAGGCTACGACAGGTCCAAAAATCTCTTCCTGCATAAGGCGGTCTTTTTCGCCTATATCTGCAAAAATAGTAGGCTGGATGAAGAAGCCGTCTGTATCGTCTCCCTCCCCTCCTGTCATAAGTCTGCCTTCTTCTTTGCCGATTTCTATATAACTCATAATCTTTTTGAATGCACTCTGATCGATAACCGGCCCCATATAAGAGTCCGCATCCTCAGGATTTCCGACTTTCAGCTCTTTTGTAAGTGCTACTGCCTTTTCAAGAACTTCATCGTATATATCCTGATGAACTACCGCACGAGATCCTGCCGAACACTTCTGCCCTGAAAATCCAAAAGCAGAGGCAACAATGGCAGATGCAGCCAAGTCCAAATCCGCGTCTTTATCAACGGCAACTGTATCTTTGCCGCCCATTTCAGCGATGACCCGCTTCAGCCATTTTTGTCCGCTGTGAACTTTCGCCGCACGTTCATAAATTCTGCAGCCAACTTCACGAGAACCTGTAAACGAAATAAATCGTGTTTTCGGGTGATCAACCAAGTAGTCTCCTACTTCAGCACCGCTTCCCGGAATGTAATTCAGTACACCCGCTGGAAGTCCAGCTTCTAAAAGGAGCTCCGCAAATTTCGCTGCCACTACGGGCGTTGAGTTAGCAGGTTTTAAAAGAATCGTGTTTCCCGCAACAATAGCCGCCGCTGCCGTTCCTGCCATGATGGCAAGCGGAAAATTAAACGGAGAAATAACGATTCCTGCTCCAAGAGGAATATAGCTGAACGAGTTCTGCTCTCCTTCTCTGCTCTGCACAGGAACACCGTCTTTCAGCTTCAGCATTTGGCGTGCATAATACTCAAGAAAATCAATGGCTTCTGCCGTATCTGCATCTGCTTCACTCCAAGGCTTCCCTGCTTCTTTTATGAGGTAAGCTGAAAATTCATGCTTTCTGCGGCGAAGTATGGCTGCTGCACGTATCAGGATGGCTGCACGCGCTTCGGGTTTTTTAAGTTTCCATGTTTCAAAAGCTTCCAGCGCCTGCTCCATGGCTTTTTCGGCTAACTCCTTTGTCGCTTTGGAAACGACGCCAACCACTTCTGCTTTGTTGGCGGGATTAACAGACGTTATTTTTTCTGATGTCGTGATTCGCTCTCCGCCGATGATAAGCGGATACTCCTTATTCAGATGGGAGTTCACGAATTCCAGCGCTTCTTTCATTGCCTGAATGTTTTCATTTTTACTGAAATCTGTAAACGGTTCATGCTTGTATGTGACGGTCATGGCCATTCCTCCTGATTTTGATTCTTCAATAAAGATAGAATGCAAGTTCCGTGCCAACCTGTTATCACAACAGGCAAAGGATTCTTAGTGCAAAATAATATGGCAGTGACGATTTTTTTTGCACCAAAAACGCAAAATTATTTTGCCTCCACTGCATATTAGAGGATAAAATGGAAGAAAAGCAGGATAAAAAAAAGGGGGGGCAACTATGAATCCGAAAAAAGAAAATCTGCATTTGTTTATGGAATCCATCATTGATGAAATTGATGTAGGTCTTCATGTAATTGATAAAAAAGGACACACCATTCTCTACAATAAAAAGATGATGCAGATTGAATCAATGGACAGCCGGGATGTCATGAACAAAAATCTCCTGGACGTTTTCATGTTTTCTAAAGACGGAGACAGCACGCTCGTGCAGGCTCTTCAGAACGGCACAGAAACGAAGAATATTAAACAAACCTATTTCAACAACAAAGGAAAAGAAATCACGACCGTCAACAACACTTTTCCAATCAAAGATGGCGATGAAATCATCGGCGCTGTTGAAATTGCAAAAGATATTACAAAGATCGAGAGGCTGATAAAGGATAATATTAAAAGAAAGGGAGGGACACGGTATACCTTTGAAAGTATCATTGGGGAAGGTCCTGCTATAAAAGAAGTCATTGAAAGTGCCAAGCGTGCGACACGCACAGCGTCATCTGTCCTGATTGTCGGGGAAACCGGTACAGGAAAAGAGCTTTTTGCACAAAGCATCCATAACGGAAGCAGCCGTTCAGCAGCTCCCTTTATCTCTCAGAACTGTGCGGCACTTCCAGACAGTCTGATTGAGAGTTTATTGTTCGGCACCAAAAAAGGAGCTTTTTCTGGAGCGATTGATCATCCCGGTTTGTTTGAACAAGCAGAGGGAGGCACGCTGCTGCTTGATGAAATTAATTCATTGAATCCCCATCTGCAGTCCAAGCTGCTGAGGGCTTTGCAGGAGAGAACGATCCGGCGGATTGGCGATACGAAAGATACGCCAATAGATGTAAGAATCATAGCGACAATCAATGAAGATCCGATTGAAGCGATAACGAATGAACGCATGAGAAAAGATCTATACTACCGTCTGAGTGTCGTGACTGTTTTTGTTCCTCCGCTGAGAGACAGAACTGAAGATATCCCTCTTCTTATCAGGCAATTTATCCGAAAATATAATGAGCTTTTTCAAATGGATGTTCAGCGTGTTGATCAGGAGGTCATGGATAATCTCCTTTCTTACGAATGGCCGGGCAACGTGCGGGAGCTTCAGCACACGATTGAAGGAGCGATGAATTTCATTGCAGATGAGGAAACGATCCGCCTTAACCATCTGCCTCTGCATTTCCGCTCAAAATCAAAAGCGCGGACAACTGTTTCCTCCCAAGTACAGGTTTATGAAGAAACAAGTGAGTCCCTGAAGCTGAAAGAACACTTGGACCTTTCAGAAGCAAACTATATCAAAGCCTTGCTGAAAAAGAACGGATATAACATTTCAAAAGCGGCAGAAAAAGCAGGCTTAAGTCGACAGAGCCTGCAGTACAGAATGAAAAAGCTTCATATTGAAGCAAAAAAAAGCTTCTGAGGAAAGATGTCCCCAGAAGCTTTTTTTTCGTTATGCCGCTTCTTTAAGATCGCTGCTTTTACGAATATCAGAAACCGTTTTGATCTTATAATTTTTAAACACAATTGATCCAAGCAGGCCGAAAGCCCCTCCGGCAAGAGCGCAGAGCGCGGCTGTTATCGTAACGGTTAATGGGTCATTAAATCCGTACATGACAGCTAAACCTGCGATTGGAGTTGCCGTTCCTGTTGCGTTGTTTACAAGTCCGAATAAGGCAACGACTACACCGGCTGCAGCTCCGCCGAAAAAGTTCGTCACATACACCGGAATTGGATTTGCCGTAATAATGTCTGCTTGAGTCAGAGGCTCAATCGCTACGGCAATGGTTGTTCGTCTGTCGCCAAATTTCAGGCGGCTGAAGAGAACATAGTTCATGAATGAAGAACCGAATACCGCCAAAGCACCAATCGCCATAGGCAGTCCAGTTAAACCAAGCATGGCTGTTAGAGCCATGGAGCTTAATGGCGCTGTAGCTACAACTGTAATCACTCCGCCAAGGATAATCCCCATTAGAATCGGGTTGCTGTTGGCTGTTTCAGTAATAATGCCGCCAATGTTCAGAAGCGTAGCATCCACAACTGGAGTTAGGGCGTTTCCTATTAATCTCACAAGTGGTGCCGCCACGATAATCGTCACCAGCAAATCAAGACCTGCAGGCGTTTTTTTCTCAATCAGTTTTACCAGGAAAGCAACAAGATAGCCTGCAAAAAAGCCAGGAAGCAAACCCAGTCCAGCACATGATACGCCAAGCATCAGGGCGTAAACCGGGGACACACCGAGTGCAAGCGCCACAAGAGCAGCCGCCGCTACTCCCCCCATGCTTCCTGCGGCATCGCCAACTTCTCCGAGAAATTCAACCTTCAGAAGATCTCCTCCAACATATCGCTGAAAGGCTTCAACAAGAAAGGCAGCAACGGCTGCGTTTGCGAGCGCACCCATCGCTTTCATGCCCTTTGGAGCTTTATAGCTGAATAATGAAAATAACCCAAGTACTAGTAATAATAGCGCTGTTCCTTTTACCAATTCCATCTGTCTCTCTCCTCTGGCTGTTAAGAATGTAAACATCTGCTGGCATTCATTCTTTTATAATCATCAAAAAGCTCTTATTCTTTCACACCTTCAGCCGCAAGACAGAAGGTATGAAAGAATAAGAGCCTGCATGCGGAATCACTGTTCAATACGTTTTTCAAAGATTAGCCTCACAGGATAATCAAAGATTAGCATATCACACCATTCACATCTTCTCATCATTGTTGTTCATACCTTCTTGTAGTCTGGCATTTTAGCGGCTGCCAGGTAGAAACGATCAGACCATCTTGACTGAAATTATACAAGAATATAAAAATTTAAATAATAGTAAGAAGTATATAGGAATTGGTTCCACCAGACAATGGATAATGAAAAGTTCGGAATAATCAATTTCTGTTTGATTGGAGTTCCATTATAATTTTCTGAAGATAGGGATTATCCTTATTTTCAACTTTATAAGCAGCATAAATCGTATTATCTACTGTAAGCTTCGAAAACATGACTTTTGTTTTATTCGCTTTTACCGATTCTGCAATCAAATATTCGGGCAGGATGCTGACTCCCATGCCACTTTCAATGGCTTCAAGAATGGTTCTCAAATCCGGGAAAATATAATACGGCTGGATTTCCAGACGCTTGCCGAAGTGCACTCTGAAAAACCTTCTGACAATCGGCAGCTCAAGGCCATAGCTCAGCCATTTTTGCTGATTCATCCACTCCTCTGTATCTTGTACATCTTCTTCACTTGCGGAAAAATGACCAGGAACCGTCAAGACAAATGTTTCATCCTCAATTTTCACATACTCAATCCCTGCCATTTGAACCTTCTGTGTGGTGAGAATCAGGTCGGCGTCATCTTTCTGAAGAGCATTAAGGAGCACACCGGCTACATCAAATACTGCGGACATTCTTATCTCTAAATGGGCAAGCTTTGACAACGCTCCTTTTGTAAAGTATTCGGATGGCGAGCCTATGCGGATTAAAGGAACAGCAGAATCAACACCAGAGGCAAATCGGATATCAAGCGTCATCTTTTCCAGATTTTCAATCAGCGGCACAATTTTCGTATAGAGCTCTTTTCCTTTTTCAGTGGGAATCATTTTACGTGGTGCCCGCACAAATAGCGGTTCTCCTACTTCAGCTTCTAAAGCAGCTAAGTGCTGGCTCATTGCCGGCTGGGTGAGGATGCGTGCTTTGGCAGCTGCTGATACAGAGCGGTGCTGATAGATGCTGATAAAACTGCGGTACCATTCGAAATCAATCATGCGCAAAGAGTCCTTTCTTTTCATCTATAAAAATTTTTATCATTTCCAACTTAATTTATACTTTTACTATATCAGTTCAAACAATAGAACACCGTCCATCAAGAACGGTGCCTTTAGAACAGAATTAAACCGTTTTTCTCAATTTGAATACTTGACGGCTTTCAATAAGATCCGACGTAATTTCCCGATATGTCTGATAATGTGTTGATTGGATGTGCTTCTGCAATGCATCCTCACTTTCCCACGTTTCATAAAAAACAAAGACTTCTTTTTCTTCAAGGGATTCATGAAGGGTATATTCGATGCAGCCTTCTTCAGCGCGGGACGGAGCAAGCACCTTTCCTAATTCAGCTCGCAGGGCATCTTCTTTTCCTTCTTTAGCTTTTAAAATAGCCGTAATTGTAATGGCTGGCATTTGCACATCTCCTTATTATTTGATTTTCGCAACAATTTTCCCTTTTACATGACGCTGTGAAAGCTCATCAAGTGTTTGCGGAACTTCTTCAAGCGAGATGACTCTTTCCAATAACGGAGAGACTTTTTTATCTGCTGCCATAAGAAGAAGCTCGTCGCCCATTTTCGCCAAATCCCGCTCAGAGACTTCATCGTTATGATGGTGAACGGCATTCAGGGCAATTTCATGGAAAGAAATCACCTTGGTAAACGGCTTCACATGCGAATAGTCAGGTGCTCCTGCAATATGGGCAATATGGCCGTTGTAGGCGATCATATCAAGGGAAGCTGTCGCATTGTCTCTGCCGACCGTATCAAGAACAGCATCAACGCCGCGTCCGTTTGTCAGCTCCATTACTTTATTTTTCACATCTTCTTTCGTATAGTCAATCACATGATCGGCTCCAAGTGATCGAACATACTCATGATTACGTTCAGAAGCTGTTGAAATAACTGTTTTGCCCGCTGCTTTTGCGAGCTGAACAGCAAAGCCGCCTACTCCGCCTGCTCCTCCGTGAATCAGGATTGTCTGGATTGCATTCATAGGAAGCTTGCGGAAAAGAGCCTGGTACGCTGTATAGCCAGCTGTAGGAAGGGCAGCCGCTTCTTCAAATGAGATACTGTCAGGAATGCGGGAAATCGTATGAGCAGTTGTCACGCCATATTCTGCATAAGCGCCTTTTTTATTAAAATCCCCGTGATACACAACACGGTCTCCTTTTTTCCATTCCGTTACACCTTCGCCAACCTCATGGATCGTTCCAGCTGCATCAAGTCCCAGAATGTGCGGGAATGACCAGTTGGGGTTTCCATTTGTTCCTGTTTTATAATCGACCGGATTTAATCCTGCCGCATGAATTTCAACGACCACCTCGCCTTTTTTCGGTGACGGTGTTTCCATTTCTTCAATCTTCATTTGCTTCCATTCGTTTTTGGCGTTCAGCAATAATGCTTTCATCTTTTTCATTCTCTCCTTTTATCACTGCTTATTCATAAATAAGCTTCCCGCTATTTTTGAAATGAATCATCTTAAAAGACCTGTAAACCGCAGTTTACAGGCTTCTTCAACTCTATTAATTTAAGCTAATTGCTTAATGACTTCTTTAGCAACACTGATTGTGGACTGAGGGTTTTGTCCAGTAATCAGGCGTCCATCAGCTTGAAGATGGTCTGTCCAATTTGCAGCGCCGACAAAGTCTGCACCAAGCTCGCGCATACGTGTTTCAAGCAGGAATGGCATGAAGCGGTCAAGCGTTGTTTCTCTTTCTTCTTCATCTGTGAACGCAGTCACTGCTTTTCCTGCAACTAATGGAGTGCCATCAGAAAGGTTTACACCCACTAGTCCAGCTGGTCCGTGGCAGACTGCTGCCACAATTTTGTCCGCTTCATATAGATTGCGGATTAATTCTTGAAGCTTCACGTTATCCGGAAGATCGAACATCGTCCCGTGCCCTCCTGGAAGGAAGATGGCATCAAATGCAGATGCATCTTTCATGTCATCAAGCTTCACTGTATTTTCAAGATATTGAGCTGTATCAAGAATTTCCTGTGGTGTTTCTCCTTCTAAACTTCTTGCATCAACTGGCGCTTTGCCGCCAAGCGGGCTTGCAACTGTTACGTCAAAGCCTGCATGTTTAAATTCCGCATAGGCTTCGCCGAATTCTGAAAGCCATAGGCCTGTTGCGTGATCATCGTTCATTTTGTCAGCCGTTGTTACGACCATTAATATATGTTTACTCATTTTTGAATTCCTCCCTGAGTGTTGTGGTTTGTTTTACATTTTTTAGTTTAGACCTGTTTTATCCATAATACAAATTACATATTTTTATTTTATATATAAATTTATTTATAGTTAATCTGCAGAGTATCCCACAACTAGCCATCTCCAATTCCCGGTTAAAACTTGTTAGCCACCATAAAAAAAGAACCAAACCGCATTCGGCATGGTTCTCTCTCCATTCTCACTTCACTTTTACAGTCACTGGAGTAATATCAAGAACAGCGTTAACTACTGAATAATCATCTCTGCCGCCATCTTTATAGCCCCAGAATCCGTCTGTTTCTTCGGTTTTTCTGAATGTAAGTTCGACACCTTTTCCTTGGTCAAAAGCATAGCTCTTTACTTCTTTTTCACCGCTGTTGTCAACAAGGTTATAGGAGAGGAACTTGCTTAGTGTTCCGTGAGCAGTCAGAACGCCTGAGTGCGGTGCTGCTTTGTAATCTCCGTACTCGTAGCCAACCGTACTGACTTTGTGTTCGCTGATGTCGAATTGGTTTGTTTGAAGATCAACGGAGTCACCCGCTGCAATTGTTGAAAGAAGAATGTTCTTATATTCACTCTGTGCTTTCGGATTTGTTTTTACTTTAGATAAATCAATAACTGTCACTCCTGCACGGCCGACTACTTCAATTTTCTTTTCAGCATTGCGGACGACCATGGCTGTATCTTCATCTATTCCATAAGAAAGCTGATTGCTTTCTCCCTTTTCATAAGCTGTCGCAATCAGTCTGCCAAGGCGGGCTTTGTTGTCAAAGTGCTGGTCGATGATGCCGTATTGGAAGAAACCAAGTCCGCGTTCAAGATAGCCTGGTCCGCCTTCTTGTTGCTGCATGCCGTCATATGTGTCAGTAAAGCCTTTAGTAAGAGTATCAAGACTGCCGCCGCCCGCAAGCATAACATCGCTCATAATCGCAGCACCGGCACTTGTTCCGCCTAGAACAGCTCCTTTTTTATAGATGTCCCAGATGGCTGTTAATGCTTTCGATTCAGATTGGTCAATATTAAACAGCGCTTTTGTAATTTTCGTCTGATCGCCGCCTACAAACCAGATGGCATCAAGCTCTTTTATGCTTGCAGCTGCTTCTTCGCTGTTTTTGTTTTTTTCCCACTCTGCTGCATCGTTTTCAGGAGTTTCTTTGTAGTTAGTCGTTGAAATCGGCAGGATCTGAATATTTTCTTCTTTAACTCCGTATTTCACAAGATCTTTTTTAAACGCATTGGATGAGTTCAATGATCCGCTCGCTGCCGGAACAATCCCAAACTTCGCGTCTGTTTTCCCATCAGCAAGGTCAATAAAAGCTTTATTTACGGCTTCGTTTGTTGATCCAAGCGCACCGCCAGCGATTACAAGGTTTCCTTTAATGTCGCCGCGATCGGTTTCTTCAGGAATTTCAAAATTAGAAGGTTTATAGTCTTTGAATGCCTTATCATCTTTTTTGAACTTAATAGAAACCGGTGTAACATCCATTTTTACGTTTGTGATTGAGTAGTCATCTTTTTGGCCATCCTGATAGCCCCAATAACCATTCGTTTCATCTGTTTTACTGAACGTTAAGGCAAAGCCTTTTCCTTTACTGTCATATAAATAGCTTTTTACTGATTCGGTCGACGAGTTATCAATCAGCGAGTAAGAAAGATATGGTTTGAGTCTTCCGTAAGAGGTAAGGACTCCAGTCGCTTCAAGCGGTTTAAACGAATAATACTCGTAGCCTTTTGTTTCAACTTTGGCCGGATTCACCGTAAAAGCTTTGGTCTTCAAGTCAATTTTGTCACCGGGAGATAAGAAGCTGATCGAGACATTATTGACTGGGTGCAGCTTCTTGCTTGCAGGTTTTGCCTTGCTGGCATCTACAACTGTGACACCGCCGCGGCCTGCAATTTCCGCTGTTTCCGTCTTATTGTCAACGATTAAGGCTGTATCTTCATCAATCCCGTATGAATGAAACTTCGCTTTTTGCTTTTCATATTTTACAGCTGCTGCTGCCAGCCGGCCCAGTCTTGCTCTTTCATCGAAGTGCTGATCCACAATGCCGTATTGGAAAAAACCCAGTCCTTTTTCAATGTAAACAGGCGCATATTCTTTGTTCGCAGGTGCTTTATCCGCCTCTGTGAATTCACCTTTTAACCCTCCAAGGCTGTCGCCTCCTGTAATCATGACGTCACTCATGATCGCAGCTCCGGCACTTGTTCCGCCCAGAACAGCCCCATCCCTGTAGATGTCCCAGATCGCATCTAGGGCTTTTGTATTTTTTCCTTTTTCATCAAAAAGAGTGTCCGTAATTTTCAGCTGATCTCCGCCGACGAACCAGACTGCGGAAAGGTCTTCAATCTGATCGATGATCTCTTTTTCGCTTACGTTGTTTTTCCACTTGCTCTCATCAAAATCAGTATCACTGAAATCATGATTTGAGATTGGAAGAATATCTATATCTTCGGCTCTCACCCCGTATTTAACGAGGTCTGCTTTAAACTCTTTGGAAGACTTCAGCTTTCCGCTCGCAGCAGGAATAATCCCGATTCTGGCATTTTCCTTTCCGCCTGCGCGGTTAATAAAAGATTCATAGACTGCTTGATTGCTGCTCCCCAAAGACCCTCCTGCAATAACAAGACTGCCTTTAATTTCTTCCTTGCTGCCTGC
The DNA here is from genome assembly GCF_004358755.1 of Peribacillus frigoritolerans. Taxonomy (GTDB): domain Bacteria; phylum Bacillota; class Bacilli; order Bacillales; family Bacillaceae; genus Bacillus_P. Next base: position 1,091,855 of record NZ_SMZY01000002.1, read on the forward strand.
TGCAGCAGGCATGCTGAAGCTTGATGCAAGCAGACAGGCTGCTGCAAGCATACTGAATGGTTTCTTCACTCCAATTCCCCCTCCAATATAGATATACTTCTGTTAAATCAGACTGACATCCATTTATACTTCAAAGGTTCCCTTAATGGTTGCGGCGCCTCCTTCAACCATTACTTTTCCCCTTGCCAGAACTGTGTCAATGTCGAGTGTTTCTTGATCAAGCAAGACGAGATCCGCATCATTTCCTGCACGGATTTCCCCTTTTTTCTTCAGCTTTAATATGCGGGCTGGATTCGATGTAATGACTTGAAGAGCTGTCTCGAGAGAAACTCCCTCATCAAGAACAGATGAACGGACCTCTTCAAAAAGAGAAGATACTTTCCCAACTTGAAGCCCTGCAAAATCACCGTCTGAATTAAAATATGGAAGGCTTGCCTGACCATCAGATGAAAACGTAATTTGTGTAACTGGAATACCTCTTTCAAGCATGAGGCGCAAGCCTCTGCTGCACTTTACTTCGCCCTCCTCTAGAAATTGAGGAATGGTGCTTGTAGTCATATCAACATAACCGCCAAGTTCCGCATATTTGATTCCCTCTTCAAACAGCTCTGCGTTTCGGTTAATATGGGTCGGGTGGAAGTGATGGATAGGGATGTCCGTTTTTTCTGCAATTTCAAATAAAAGATCAAGTTTGCGGTCACTATCGCCGACATGAATTTCAAGCACTCCGGCTTTCCCGGTAATCAAACCGCCATTTCTGGCGGCAGCTGCAATTTTGGCCAGCTCTTCAAACGTCGGTTCAGATGAACGGTGATCAGATATCGCAATCTCTCCAACACCGATGATCTTTTCAATAAAAATCAGATCCTCTTCAATTTTACCGGTCAGCGTTTTCACCGGAATCTGGTAAGACCCTGTGTGAAGATAAGATGTGATGCCTTCTTCATCAAGTGCATGTGCTTTTGCAAGCAGACTCTCAATTCTTCTTGTGGTTCCGTCCGTTCCGAGTACACCTATAACGGTAGTAATCCCGGCAGTCGTAGCATCCGTCAAATTCAGCTCAGGGGTGCGTGTTTTAAATCCGCCTTCCCCGCCGCCCCCAATCAGGTGAACATGAGCATCAATAAAACCGGGCACTAAAAGCTTGCCTGTTCCGTCGATTACCAGCACATCAAGTGATGCAGCATCCAAATCAATGCGGTCTTTGATATAGCCGATTTTGTCCGCCGTAAGGAGCACGTCCTTTTTGCCTAAATAATGAGGCGCGTATACTTCTGTATTTTTTATAAGAGTAAGCAATGTTTGACCTCCTGTGTTTATCTATGATGACCAGTCTTTTAAAACGGCCCGTAATTCATCAAGTGAGCAATAACAACTGCTGCAAGTCCGATGAGATATTGAATGAAAACAAGCGGCAGCACCCATTTAGCCCACTTCGTCCAAGGTATACCGGCGATTGCAAGACCTGCCATTAGTGTACCTGCTGTCGGGAAGATGATGTTTCCGATTCCATCTGCAAATGAGAAGGATAGGACAGCTGTTTGACGAGTAATATCAAGCAAATCTGCAAGAGGCGTCATGATTGGCATTGTAAGCATCGCATGCCCGCTTCCTGAAGCAAGGATAAAATGGATAATAGCCTGGAAATTGTACATTCCGATTACACTCCAAAAAGCAGGAATATTCTCAAGCGCGCCTGAAACTCCGTAAAGCATAGGATCAATAATATGACCTTCATTTAAGACAACCAGCGTCGCTCTCGATACCCCGATAATGAGTGCTCCGCCAATTAACAGGGAGGAACCTTCTACGAACGATTTGGCTATTTGATCTGCAGAAAGTCTGCCGATGATTCCGATGACAATCGTTAATACTACAAAAAGAGCAGCAATCTCAGTGATATACCATTGAAACTTTATCACTCCAAATGCAAGAACTACGTAATTCAGCAGAAAGGCGCCTAAAATCAATTTGTGTTTTGTCTCTAATTTTTCATTTGAATTCAACAGGACATCCGCTTCTTCTCTGCTGTATTTTCCGAAAAAGCCCTTTGATGGATCTTTCTTCACTTTCATTGCATGACGGTAAACAAAAATAACCGATACTGCATAAACAATGACGAATAATACAAGTCTATACCCCATGCCGGAGAACATCGGAAGCTCAGCAATCCCCTGTGCAACCCCGACTGTAAATGGGTTCATGACAGCTGTTGTAAAACCTGCCGCAGCCCCAAGAATGACGATCGCCGTACCGGTCAGCACATCAAATCCCAATGCCAGCGCAAGCGGAATCAATAATGGAATATAAGCAAGTGTTTCCTCTGCCATCCCCATAAGAGATCCTCCGATGGCAAAAAACAGCATCATCGCAGGAATCAAAAGTTTTTCACGTGTTGCAAGCCTCTTAGCGAGCGTAGTAATCAACAGGTTAATCGTACCCGTTGCCGTTAACACTCCAAAAAATCCGCCGATGATCAAAACAAAGAAGATAATGTTTGCAGCTTCTACCATCCCGGTATGAAGTGCTTTTACCATTCCAAACGGGCTGACCGGTGTTTGTTCAGCGGATTGAAACGTATCCGGATCAATTTCTGTTCTACCGTCAACCTCTACCCTTGCATAATCTCCTGCAGGCAATACGTAAGTTAATAGTGTTGCAACAACCAATACACCGAGTAAAAGTGCAAATACATTAATCTTGCGTTCTTTCTTTTCCTTCCCCTTTGGTTGATAAGCTGTTTCAGCTTGAGCCATAAGTTCTTCTCCCCTTTTTCACGTTATCTTTAGATGGCAAACAACATCTCCCTAGGAAATGCCTCTCCTCCCGGAAATAGTCATTTGCAAGTATATAATGCAATTTTTGTGCCAACACGAAATGAGAGGGGGCTTTTTTATTTTATATCGGCCTGATCACACCTTGTCCTTTAATAAGTATAGTCCACAAATATAATAGACCCAACTCTAATATTCATCAGATTGCATAAAGTATTATTATCTAAAATTTCTAATAATCATTGGCTTTTTGGTCTAAATTGGTTTATTTTTATGATATTATATAACCAATAGAACCAAAAGGAGTGAGAGAATGAAACCTTCCATTATTCTACTGACAGGCGGTATAAAAACAAAGAAAACGCTTCACATCCAACTAAACCAGCTATTGGGAGATTATCTTTCCATTAAGAGCTATGCTGCTGATGATGGTCTTCCGGCAGATCTTAAGGCAGACATTATTCTCTATTCCTCAGAATCCCTTAAAGAAGAACTCAGTCATTTAAAGAATATAGATGCAAAAATACTAATAACCGGCCAGAGGACTGTTCATCACGAATACTTGGACAAGCTGCTGAACCTTCCGCCGGGTTCAAACGTGCTTGTAGTAAATGACGAATACAACGTCACGATGGAGCTGATTCAGTCCCTTTATCAGCTGGGAATTAACCATGTCCGTTTTATACCATTTAAGAAAAATCACTCTTATCAAGAAAATATAGATGCTGCCGTTTCACCCGGTGAAACCGAGCTTGTCCCTTCATATGTTCCGATAATATTAGATATTGGCGTCCGCCTCTTTGATATGACCACTATCCTGAAAATAGCTGATTACTGCAGCCTGCCTGAGAATGCCACCCTGCAGATTTCTGAAAGATACATCCGCAGTATCATCCTGCTTCAGCAGAAACTGATGCTTGCCGAAAAGCAGACAAAAGAAGTCTATCAGCACATTCAGAATGTAGTAAACACAGTGGACGATGGAATTTTAGCCATGAATGAAAGAAATGAAATTACCGTTTTTAATGAAAAACTTGAAGCGCTTTTTCAAGTTAAATCAGCAGAAATAATGAATTCCCCCATCCAGATTGCCGGTTTTGAGAAAGAAGTTGTGGAATTTATTATGAACGGCTCCGAAGAAAGTCATTTATTCACCATTAACGGGGTGGATGTCGTCGTATACCGCTACTCAATGACAGGAGAACAAACAACTGTTGCTGTTTTTAAAAGTGTGCGCCAAGCCTTTGAAATTGAAAAAGCAGCACAGCGAAAGCTAAGAGAAAAAGGATTTTATGCTAAGTACAGCTTCGATGACATCATTTGTGAAAACTCAAAAATGAAGGAGCTTAAACAAATTGCAAAGAAGCTTGCATTATCTGAGCACCCGATTTTAATTCAGGGAGAATCAGGAACCGGCAAAGAATTATTTGCCCATGCGATCCACCAGCATTCCATGAGAAAGAACGGCCCATTTTTGCCGGTGAATTGCAGTGCCCTGTCAGAAAGCCTGCTTGAAAGCGAACTTTTCGGATATGAGGAGGGAACTTTTACCGGAGCACAGCGCGGCGGCAAGAAGGGATTGTTTGAACTTGCAGATAACGGCACCATTTTTCTTGATGAAATTGGGGATATCAGCCTCTCAATGCAGTCCAGGCTGCTTAGGGTTCTTCAGGAAAAGGAAATTAGAAGAATCGGAGGAACAAAAATTATTCCAATCAACGTAAGGATTATTTCAGCAACAAATAAAAGAATTGAGGAACAAATGAAAACTCAGACATTCAGAAATGATTTGTTTCATCGTTTAAACGTGCTGAATCTTTCCATCCCTTCTTTAAATCAAAGGAAAGAAGATATTCCGCTCCTGATTCACCACTGTATTACGAAGAATGGAAAATGGCTGAAGGTCGATCCTCTTCTAATGGAAAAGCTGACAGCAGCCGAATGGAGCGGAAACATCAGAGAGCTTAAAAATGCAGTGGATTACATGATTACGGTTTGTGAAGGGGCCATCCTGACAATAAAAGATCTCCCTCATTCTTTTTCAGCAACTCTTGGGACAGAACCGCTTCATCAAAACATGCTTGAACAATCAGAACATGACACCATCCTGCAGATTGTAAAAGAATGCAATGATTCAGGAAAAGCTGCAAGCAGGGACTATATTTCAGAAAAAACAAAAGAACGGAGCATTCCGCTGCCATTGTCTCCGCAGCAGGTGAGAAGGCGTTTGGATGACCTTGAGGAAAAAGGAATGATTATGAAACGCAAGGGACGCGGAGGCACAAGGATAACAGAGGACGGCTTAAAGTATTTAGAGAGAATTCTCCGCTAAAAAACCGGACTCTTATCATGCGGGTCCGGTTTTTCATTATTCTCTGTTATTTGCAAAAATCATAATGAATTTCAGCAATTCAAACAGCGAAATTAAAGCAGCGGCTACATACGTCAGTGCGGCGGCTCCGAGCACTTTGTTTACTCCCCGCTCTTCTTCATTGCGGATGATGCCCTCTGCAATCATAAAGTCCTTCGCTCTTCTGCTTGCATTAAATTCAACTGGAAGCGTGACAAGCTGAAAGGCAACTGCTGCAGAAAAGAAGATAATTCCGAGGCCGATCAGATTCAGCGAACCCAGCAAAAATCCTCCAATCAGCAAAAATGGAGCAATGCCGGAAGAAATACTGACAACAGGGAACATTTTATGCCTGAGCGTTAATGCACCATACGCCTCTTTATGCTGAACAGCATGGCCTACTTCATGAGCTGCAACTGAAATAGCCGCAATGGACTGCCCGCCGTAAACAGGTTCAGACAGCCTGACTGTTTTCTTAGTCGGATCATAATGATCTGAAAGTGTTCCTTTAACAGGTTCAACCGGCACATGATGAAGTCCGTGATGATCAAGAATTCTGCGGGCAACCTCCATTCCAGTTAACCCGGAAGAAGCCTGAACTTTTGACCATTTATTAAAATTGCTTTTCACTTTAGCCTGGGCCCAAAGCGCAAGACCAAAGGCTGCAAAGACCAAAATATCCATGGGATGAAAAAACATACAGCGCCTCCTGAAATAGATTCTTACTGTTATATTTCCTCTATCCGCTTCTAATAAACAGAGAAGTGCTAACATGATGTGACCGCAATGTAGTAAAATAATGGTATACTCCAATTGAAACGGAAGTGAATACATGTCTTTAAAACAGGAACAGGATACCCTTCAAGAATTACAAGAAGCTGAAAAGCATTATTCAGAAACAAAATTCTGGGATAAATTAAAGAAATTCGGAAAAAAAGCAGGCTCATCCGTGGTCTATGCCGTATTGCTTTTGTATTTTACGCTGCAGAAACCTGAAGTGCCGAAGAAAACAAAAGCGATCATTATCGGAGCATTGGGCTATTTCATTTTGCCGCTCGATCTAATCCCGGACCTTGCAGCCGGAGTCGGCTACACCGACGATTTGGGTGCACTGGGCCTGGCTCTTCTGCAGGTAGCTATGTATATTGATGACGATATTAAAATTCAGGCGAAGGAAAAGCTGACAGAGTGGTTTGGCAAGTCAGTGGATACTTCTGTTATCGATGCGAAAATTAAATAAAACAACAAAAATGTCTATTCCGCTTGGGATAGACATTTTTTGTTGTATTTTATTGCCTGGGGGCAAACAGCATAACCGAAACTCTCCAACAAGACAGATAACTGCACCCGCCCAATCATAAATATCAGGCGTTTTCCGGTCCACTCCCCATCCACACAGAACGGAAAGAATAATAAATATACCGCCGTAAGCCGCATAGACCCTCCCAAAGGAAGGGAACGTCTGCATAGCTGCAATCATTCCATATATAGCTAAAGAGATTCCGCCAAAAACACCCCAATAAACCGGCTTTCCTTCCCGGAGCCAAAGCCAAATTAAATATCCTCCGCCAATTTCTGCTAGCCCTGCCAGCAGGAATAGGGAAATTGAGTAAATCAACAGGCGCCATCCTTGTGTATCATTTTTATCAAATTTCTTTCTTCATCAGCTGAAGATCAATATACAATTGAATCCTTGTATGAAAATCATCAAAATCAATGGATGTGAGCTCGTTGATCTGATTAATTCTGTATTTGAGCGTGTTAGTATGCACATACAGCTGCTCGGCAGTAGGCTTGATTTTGCAGTTGTTGAACAAATAAATCTCAAGTGTATGAATCAGCTTTGTCTGGCTTTCTTCATCCTTCTTCTTCAATATTTCCAGGCTTTTATTGGTGTAGCCAGTTATACTGTGATGCTTTGAAATGGTTTCGAGATAGCGGAAAATCCCGAGTTTGCTGTAAGTAAAAGGAAGCTTTTCAGGAGAGCCGATAAATTTGGCAGCATTAATGACTTCCAGTGCTTCATAGTACGATTTTCTCAACTGTAAAATGGACGAATAAGCATTGCCGATCCCAGCATAAATTTTATGGCTGTCCATTTGCGACAGGACGGTTGATGTCAGCTCTGATGCACTTGCTGCAAGCTGATCAGCAACCTTTGCATTGCTCCCAATAATGACGATCACTTTCAGCTGATCTGTAAACACATGCGCAAAATGATTCAATGCGTTTGCAAATAAACGAACTGTTTCTGTCAGGTCATCCAGCTGTTCCTTTTCACTTTGAGAAACAGTGAATATGTTGACGATAAACGTTTCCGGGATGAGAATACTGTGATTTGCCGCTTCCCATTTAATTTGATTCTCCGTTTGAAAGACTTCTCCGATAATCTTTTTATAAAACTCGTTTTTTTCTTCGTTTTCTCTTAAGTTTATCTGATTTTTCTGATACAGAAGCTTCCCTATATGGCGGGATACTTCATGCAGAAAATCCAGCTCATTTTCTGTCACTCGCTCTGTCTCCTGAACCCAGATATAGCCAAAAACTTGATCTTTGTAGATGGCGCTTACAACAACCCGCTGATTTAAGCCGATTTCTTTTATCTGTTTTACCCGAAACGGGTGAGTAATTGTTTTGAGCTGATCAACAATGCCTTCATCCATGAATTTCTCAAGAATGGGAATCGGCCAGTGCTTTGTAAAAATGGTCTGCTGATTAGCCTGATCGAAATGGTCTATGTAATAAGAGCTGTATGCCAGCAAAGAGAATTGATCATTTTCAATGACGACTGGTTTTTTTAAGTAAGTGCTGACCATATCTGTAATATCGTTAATGTTTGTCAGTGTCAGAATTTTTTCGAGTAACATATATGGCCCTCCTGCTTGAAATATAAATGATGAAACTAATTATAATACTTTTTTCAGCACGAAGGGAATAGCAGCTGCATATTAAAATCCCATCGAGTTTAAGCCACAAAAAAAGGACCGGGAATTCCCGGTCCTTAAATCTTAGTCTTTTAAAATTCTCTCAAATTCATCAAATTGCTCTTTCGCTTCTTTTGGAGGCTCAGGTGTCATCAAGCTGACCGCAACAATTGCAAGTAAGCTTAAACCAAACCCGGGAATCATTTCATAAAGAGTGTCTGACAATCCTGCCATCGACCAGAAGATAACGGTTGCGGCACCGACGACCATTCCTGAAAGCGCTCCCCACTTAGTCATTCTTTTCCAAAAGAGACTCAGCAAAATCAGAGGTCCAAATGAAGAACCAAATCCAGCCCAGGCATAGCCGACAAGTCCAAGGATTGTGTCGTTTTGCTCCCAAGAAAGAATAAGGGCAATGACCGATATGAGCAGAACTGAGGCTCTGCCTAAAAAGACAAGTTCTTTATCTGAAGCAGAACGTCTGAAGAATGTTTTGTAAATATCCTCTGTTAATGAACTCGCTGTCACAAGCAGCTGAGAAGAAATCGTGCTCATAATCGCTGCGAGAATAGCTGAAATCAAAAATCCTGTAATAAACGGATGAAACAGCACTTCTCCTAAAACGATGAAAACTGTTTCCGGATCATCAAGCTTCATGTCATTTTGTGAAAAATAAGTGATGCCGATAAATCCTGTAAGCATTGCACCGATACTTGAGAAAATCATCCATCCCATCCCGATATTGCGGGCTTTTTTGATTTCTTTTACAGAATTAATCGCCATAAAGCGGACAATGATATGCGGCTGGCCAAAATACCCGAGGCCCCATGCAAATAAAGAAATAACTCCCAATAGGCTTGTTCCAGTAAAAATATTTAAAAGTGCCGGGTCAATTGAACGAGCTGTGTCAATCGAAGGACCAAACCCTCCAACATGGATAAGAGTCACAATAGGTACAAGAATCAAAGCAATAAACATGATGATCCCCTGAACAAAGTCAGTCCAGCTTACCGCCAGGAATCCTCCAAACAATGTATAGGCTACTACAACGCCGGTTAAAATCCATAATCCAGTATGATAATCAAGGCCAAATGTGCTCTGGAATAAAACACCGCCCGATACCATTCCTGATGAAACATAAAAAGTAAAGAATATTAAGATAACTAAAGCTGAAATAAGTCTCAGAATCCGCGATCCGTCAGTAAAGCGATTTTCAAGGAATGCCGGAATGGTGATGGAATTATTTGCTACTTCTGTATACGTTCTTAATCTAGGAGCAACATAAAGCCAGTTGGCATAAGCGCCAAGCGTTAAACCGATGACGATCCATATAGAACTGAGTCCCGTTGCAAACATAGCGCCAGGCAGTCCCATCAGCAGCCATCCGCTCATATCAGCTGCACCGGCGCTTAAAGCCGTAACAGCTGGACCGAGACCGCGGTCTCCAAGCATGTAATCATTTAGGTTTGACGTTCTCTTATAGGCAAAATAACCGATAATCAGCATGCCAGCCATGTAAATGCTTATTGATAATATCAATGCGTAATCAATCATAGAGGAACCCCTTTCAGAACCAAGAAATATCTATATTTTTTTAAAAAAGAGGAAGCAACTTGTTTTGTCACTTCCTCAAATTGAATCTGGAGTTATCTTACTTAAACACTATAGGAATGCTTTTGAATCGCATTTCTTTGAATCTCTGATTCTCTATCTATTAAAATGTTTCAGATGTTGTTTTAGCCTGCATGTGAAGCTGAAGGTAATCAGGACCGCCTGCTTTAGAATCTGTTCCTGACATGTTGAAGCCTCCGAATGGCTGGTAGCCTACGATTGCCCCAGTACATCCGCGGTTGAAGTAAAGGTTTCCAACATGGAAGTCTTCACGTGCTTTTTCCATGTTAGCGCGGTTTGTCGTAATGACTGCACCTGTTAAACCATACTCTGTGTTGTTCGCAATTTCAAGCGCTTCATCAAAGTCTTTCGCTTTTGCAAAAGCAACAACCGGTCCAAAGATTTCTTCCTGCATTAAGCGTGCTTTTGGATCAACATCTGCAACGATTGTCGGCTGAACGAAGTAGCCTTTAGAGCTGTCACCTTCTCCGCCTGAAAGAATGCGCCCTTCTTCTTTTCCGATTTCTACATAGCTCATGATTTTGTCAAAAGCAGCCTGATCAATAACCGGTCCCATAAAATGGTTTTCTGTCGGATTGCCGACTGTTAATTGTTTTGTTAATTCTACAGCGCGGTTTAATACCTGATCGTACACATCTTCTACGATTACCGCACGAGAGCATGCAGAGCATTTTTGTCCTGAGAAGCCGAATGCTGATTTCACAATCGATTGAGCAGCAAGCTCAAGGTCAGCCTCTTTATCTACTACGATCGTATCTTTTCCGCCCATTTCAGCGATGACGCGCTTCAGCCAGATTTGGCCGTCATTCAGCTGTGACGCACGGTTGAAGATGCGAAGACCTACATCGCGTGAACCTGTGAAAGAGATAAAACGTGTTTTTGGATGGTCAACAAGGTAGTCTCCCACTTCTGCTCCGCTTCCTGGAACAAAGTTCAGAACGCCTGAAGGAAGTCCTGCTTCCATCATAACTTCTACAAATTTAGCAGCAACAATAGGTGTAGTTGAAGCCGGTTTTAATAGAATCGTGTTTCCAGTTACGATTGCAGCTACCGCTGTGCCTGCCATGATTGCAAACGGGAAGTTCCAAGGTGAAATGATGATGCCGACGCCTAGTGGAATGTAGTCATAGCGGTTGTATTCTCCCGGACGGCTTTCAACAGGAACTCCATCTTTAAGCTTAAGCATTTGACGGGCATAAAACTCAAGGAAGTCAATCGCTTCAGCTGTATCAGCATCAGCTTCGTTCCAAGGCTTTCCTGCTTCTTTTGTTAAAAGGGCTGAAAACTCATGCTTGCGGCGGCGGATGATGGCTGCTGCTTTGAAAAGAACATCAGCACGGATCTCAGGCTTTACTTTTTTCCAGCTTTCAAAAGCAGCAGAAGCTTCCTGCATCGCTTTTTCTGCATGGTCACGGCTTGCTTTTGACACGCGGCCGATTACTTCTTCTTTATCAGCAGGGTTATAAGACACGATTTTATCATCTGTCGTTACTTTTTCTGCACCGATGTATAAAGGATAATCCTGTCCTAAATAGCCTTCCACTTTTTGAAGAGCTTCCTGGTAGGCTTTTTTGTTTTCCTCGTTTGTAAAATCAGTAAATGGTTCGTGTTTGTATGGAATCATTAGAAATCGCTCCTTAAGAATAATTTAGTGTAACCCTTAACTTTTCACCATGCCTTTAAAGGCAAAAGCAATATTCGATGGCCGCTCGGCAAGTCTTCTCATGAAGTAGCCGTACCAGTCAAGACCGTATGGAACATAGACGCGCATTTGGTAGCCTTGTTTGACAAGCTCCAATTGCGTTTTACTTCTCATCCCGTAAAGCATTTGGAATTCAAACATAGAGTTTGGAATGTTATGCTTTTTGGCGAGCGTTTTCGTGTATTCGATGATCTGGTCATCATGAGAGGCGATAGCTGTATAGTTGCCGTTAAGAAGACTTTGCTCAATCAGTTTTTTATAGTTTTCATCAACATCTGCCTTTTCAGGAAAGGCCACCTCAGGTGACTCTTTGTATGCTCCCTTTACAAGACGCAGAAACGGCTTATACTGCGCGAGATCGCTTAAATCCTTCTCTGTACGATATAAGTAAGCTTGTAAGACCGTGCTGATGCAGCTGTACTTTTCTTTGAACTGTTTGAAAATATCAAGAGTAGCCTGACAGCGCACTTCATCCTCCATGTCAATCGTCACCATGACATTGTGTTTTTCCGCTGTATCAAGGATTTTTGTCATATTTTCGATAACCAGCTTATGATCAATATCAAGACCGAGCGATGTCATCTTTAATGATACTTGTGAATTCAGCTTTTCCCTGCTGATCATTTCGATGGTTTCGATGCATTCTGCCGTTCTTTCTCTTGTGACTTCCTCTGAATCTACGAATTCTCCAAGATGATCGACTGTTACCAGCAAGCCGCTTTCATTCAGCTGTTTAATGAATTTGATGGAACTTTGGAAATCTGTTCCACCAATTATTTTCCCTGCCGCAAAACTGCCGCCGCGCTTCTTTGCAATATTATTAAGTAAGTTATTTTTGGATAAGAATAAGAAAAAATCTCGTGTAATCGCTTCCATCGTTAACGTACACCTCCTGTAGAAGTTGTAATCACAAGTTAATCTTACTTTTTTTCGACAATTTTCACAACGTTCTAAAAATACAAGAATTAAGCGCTTTATTTGTTGTTTTTGGACAAAAGCAAAATTATTAATGGAAATTGGAAGTTTATTAATTACAACTACAGGGAGCATTCCTTCATTAAGAAAAGCCCCTGTTTTTTTATCAATAGGCAAAGTAACCATTTGAAGCCCAATTCATACACTACGATGAATGATTCTCACTTAATAATCCATAAAAGAGGAGCATAATGATGGAAAAACGCACTTTTAATCAAGCGGGCGGAAAAGTGCCACAACCTATCCGGAGTGATGGAGCTGGTGCGATTGACTCCGGACCGCGTAATATTATGCGGGATCTTCAAAATCCGGATATGCTTGTCCCGCCTATGACAGATGCTGGATTGGTTCCAAACTTAAAATTCTCATTCTCAGACACTTCTATGACATTAAATCACGGTGGATGGTCCCGGGAAATTACCGTCAGGGAACTTCCTATAGCGACCACCCTTGCTGGAGTAAATATGAGCTTAACTGCCGGCGGGGTACGTGAACTTCATTGGCATAAACAAGCAGAATGGTCTTATATGCTGTTAGGCCGGGCACGTATCACCGCGGTTGACCAGCAAGGCCGAAATTTCATTGCCGACGTTGGCCCAGGCGATCTTTGGTACTTTCCGCCTGGCATCCCACATTCGATTCAGGGGTTGGAACATTGTGAATTTCTGCTCGTCTTCGATGACGGAAACTTTTCCGATCTTTCCACCTTATCCATCTCCGATTGGTTTGCACATACGCCAAAAGATGTTTTATCGGCTAATTTCGGAGTACCGGAGAGTGCTTTTAAGTCCATTCCTTCTGAACAGGTATATATCTATCAGGGGGAGATGCCAGATTCACTTGAAAGTCAAGAAGTCCAGTCACCCTATGGAGAAGTTCCTTTAACCTTCAAGCACGAGCTATTAAAACAAACACCCGTCAAAACACCGGGTGGCAGCGTACGAATTGTGGACTCTACTAACTTTCCCATTTCAAAAACAATTGCCGCAGCACTCGTTGAGATTGAGCCGGGTGCAATGAGAGAACTTCATTGGCATCCGAATAATGACGAGTGGCAGTATTACCTTACCGGACAAGGAAGAATGACTGTATTTCTTGGAGAAGGAACAGCCCGTACATTTGATGTTAGAGCTGGAGATGTCGGATATGTGCCATTTGCTACTGGACACTATATTCAAAACACAGGAACCGAAACATTATGGTTTTTAGAGATATTCAAAAGCAGTCGCTTTGAAGACGTGTCACTAAATCAATGGATGGCACTGACTCCTCAAGAATTAATAAAGACCAACTTAAATGTGGGAGCAGAATTGACTGATTCTCTGCGCAAGGAGAAATGGCCTGTTGTTAAATATCCAGGGTTTTCCTATTATCCTAAAAAAAAATAGATCAGAGATTTAATGATCCTCTAGCTGAAGAACAAAATTTAAAAGCAATAGCCCAATTTATTTGAAAAACGGGCCATTTTTTATAGCAAAAAACCACCGAAAAACGGTGGCTTTTTTTGTGTTTATTTAACGTGATAAATGTGTAATTTTTTCTATAGTTATTTGCTGGTTCAAAAATGGCATATAAATGATGTAAAACAGAACCCGTTAATATGCGTCCTACTTTTCCTTTTTCACATCAATCACCTTTACAACGACGATAGGCGATCTTTTAAGTCTTTTATAAATAAAGTCGGATATCACAGAATTTAGATGTTTCTCGATATCCCCATGGACTTTATCTTCCCTGATTACAGCAGCGGCAAGTGCTTCTATTTCCACAATGAAGTCATTTGACTCTCTTAAGTAAACAAAGCCTCTTGAAATGATCTGCGGTTTGCGGATGATTTCTTCTCCGTTTTTAAAAATCAGAATGGAAATGATTCCGCTGTCTGCAAGCTGCTTCCGCTCGCCTAGCAAGGATGTTCCTACATCACCGATTCCATTTCCATCAACATAGACAGAACGGGCAGGCACTTTCCCCGCCTGATACGCCTTGTCACTGGAAACATTCAGTACATGCCCATTATCTAAAATGAAGATGTCTTCTTCTGGGATAAAACATTCCATTGCAAGAGTCTGATGCATTTTCTGCATGCGGTATTCGCCGTGAATCGGCACCAGGAATTTTGGATTCAGCAGCTTCAGCATAAGCTTCAGCTCTTCTTGACCGCCATGCCCTGACGTATGAATGTCATAGAGCTTATTGTCAATTACATCTGCTCCGGCTTTCATCAGCTTGTTGATAATTCTGTTTACACTAAGAACATTTCCCGGTATTGGGGAAGAAGAAAATATAATGGTATCGCCTTCCTCAATATGGATGTGGCGGTGTTTTCCTTCAGCAATTCTTGATAGAGCAGCAAAAGGTTCGCCCTGGCTGCCCGTACACAAGATAGTCAGTTCGTTGTTTTTATAAGAACTGATTTCATCCGGATCAATAAACGTACCGCTTGGCGCTTCAATGTAGCCGAGCTCAAGGCCGATAGATATTGCTCTCTCCATGCTTCTTCCCGTATAGGCCACCTTCCTGCCGCAGGCTACAGATGCTTTAATGACCTGCTGAAGGCGGAAAACATTTGATGCAAATAAAGCCACAATAATACGCCCGGACTGTCTTCTGACCAAATCTAAAATGTTTTGCCCGATCTTTTTTTCTGATACTGAAAAGCCGGGTACTTCACTGTTTGTGCTGTCTGACAGCAAGCAGAGCACACCTTCTTGTCCAACCCTTGCAACCCTCGATAAGTCCTGCTCCGGTCCTGTAGGTGTCAGGTCAAATTTAAAATCTCCTGTGTGAACAATGTTTCCTATTGGCGAATGGATGACCACGCCAAATGAATCCGGAATACTGTGAGTTGTCCGGAAGAACGTGACATCCAGGTTTTCCAGATTAATCGTGCTTTCTTCAGTAATTTCATGCAGGACTGCATCTCGGAGCAGGTTGTGCTCCTCAAGCTTGCTTCTGATGAAGCCCATAGCAAGTCTTCCTGCAAATACTGGAACATTCAGCTTTTTCAATAAGAACGGCACACCGCCAATATGATCCTCATGTCCATGAGTGATAAAAAGCCCTTTTACTTTACGAACATTTTTCACCAAGTATGTATAATCAGGGATGATGTAATCAACGCCTCTTAATTCTTCGTCAGGGAATTTGACTCCTGAATCAATAATCACAATCTCATCTTCATATTCAACGAGGTACATATTTTTCCCGATTTCACCCATTCCGCCAAGCGGAATAATCTTTACATTCTTCTCTATTGTCATGTTTAGTCTCCTAGCACTGTTGATCACGTTCAATTTCCGAGTCTTTATTTTTACAGCTATTATTTCATTGTATCATACCTTCTGCCTCAGAAAGGCCATTAATAATACAGCAAGAAAAAAGACTGAGACAAAAGCACGTGATGTGCCTTTATCTCAGCCTGTCTTTCTAATTAAACCCTCGTTTTTCCCCTTTTTACAAAAAAGTTATATAGAAAAACAATCACTGCAAGAACAAGAAGAACGTGAATAATTCCGCCTACTACATTAAATACAAGACCAAGCACCCAGAATAAAAGTAAAAGTCCAATAATCGTCCATAACATCGCATTTTCCTTCTTTCTCTCTTTATTTATTTCATTAAAGATTATCTTCCCTCCTTTTTTAATAATGAAACTTTTACATAGACGATTCATTTGTCTCTTAATGATGTTTTCCTGACATGCCAGCAGATTTTTCTTTTACATCGGCTTCCTCAGCAGATTTTAACTCATCTTCAGTTACATTACCCACGGTAAATTGCTGCTTTGGCATGACATGCATATCCCTGGCGGTGACATGTGTTTGGATAAAATACACGCCGTCAGTTATAAAGCTGGTTCCGGCTTTGTAGATTCCATTTTTATCATGTGGGGCATCAATCAAGAAAGCCTTTTCTTTTTCATTAGCTTTCCATATTTCAAACGTGACCTCATCCGCATCTTCCACAGAATCATTGCCCTGTGTCAATTTTACTTAAAAGTAATTTCTTGATTGGAAGCGAGTGTTTCTGGCAGCTGAATGTCTGCTTCTACAATTTCAGGTGTTTCTTTTTCATTGGCTGCACAGCCGGTTAAACAGAATATAAGAAGGATCATCCACGTATTAAATGATTTTCTATTCACGATTTTCATCCCATCCACGCTTTCAGCGGTTTGATTCTCACGAAAACAAATCGGTCCAGTAAATAGACTGCTTTGATCGAAATTCCGACTAACGGCATGATCACCCCAAAAATCATCATAATGAAGAAAACTCCCCTTGCCGCCTTTTTATTCTTTGACCCATCGGGAGCTCCTGATTTCCCTTTAGGTTTTCTCTTTCTCCACATAATGAAAGAGCTGACAACCAAGCCGATCAACCCTAGACAAACAATCAACCCGATAATCTGATTGGCGAGGCCAAATAATGTGCCCTCATGGAGGGAAATGCCAAGGGATATTGCTTTAGCCAGGATTCCGTAGTCACTGAACCTAACGTCACTTAAGATAGTCCCGCTGTACTGATCGAGGTGCAATGTTGCATCATCACTCGGATTGGGGTTTGAAACGGAAATGGTATAAACACCCTTCTCACCTTGAGGGAAAGAAATTGTATATGGCTTCGCAACTTTTTCATTTTCAGATATAGATTGAACATCTTCAAGCGAAATAGGTACATACTTTCCACCGGATGATGGTGGAACTGGGAGGTTTTCCGCTGCCCATGGCACCTCTTCTGCAACATCCCGCGTTTTGATGACAGACTCAGGCTTTTCACCCCAGCTATAGGCAAATGGCGGAGCTCCCGTATTTGTGGATGTGGCTGCCTTATTAATTTGCTCACCCATAACCCCTGACCACGGAAGGCCAGTTGCAATTAACACTAAGATTGCAGCCGAGAACCAAAAAGCATGCATATCACGCCAGAACGTTCTGCCTTTTTTTGTGAACCTCGGTAAAATAGTGCCCCAGATGGAAGCTTTATTTCTTGGAAACCAAATATTGAAGATTTTACTGGTGCTTGTTCTGCGTTTTCCTGTTGATCGTTTATCTCGCTTTTAATCATGTTCGTTCTCCTTTTACATTTGTTTCTTCACATCTGCAATGAGTTTTTTGAAATTATTTCCATGTGTGAAGCTATAATCGTTTACAATTTCACCATTCTTGTTGATTAAGTAAAAATTTGTTCCATGTATCACTTGATCAGATGCTTCAGGTTTTTGAACAAGAGTTTGAAATTCATCTCTTGCAAATTTCTCTACCTCCTCCTGGGAATACCCCGTAAGCATATTCCAGTTTAAATCATCCTTTGTAAACTTTTGCATATAGGATTTTAGTTTTGCTGGAGTATCGATTGCTGGATCTACACTGATGGACACCAGTTCAACGGGAAGATCTTCTGCTTTCAATTCTTTCTGCAGGGCTGCCATGTTTGCCGTCATTGGCGGACAGACGGTCTCACAGCTTGTGAAAATGAAATCGGCAATCCATACCTTACCTTTTAAATCATTGGTGCCAAAAGCCTGTTCATTTTGATTCGTGTAAGTAAACGATTTCATTTGATACGGTCTTTCGTCATTAAATTGACAGGCGCTTTGAATAACACAGCTGAAAATCATTAAAATTAGGGCTGTTTTTTTCAATGTTCCATCTCATTTCTTTAGTTGATTAACTTAAGAGTACTTAATGATTGTGAAATTACTGTGAGAAAAGAATAGAGATTTTTCGACAAAGTGAAGAAAAATAATTAAGACGAGACAGATACATTTTTTCCACGGTCAGCCATTTAGAGGACTCATGCAACAACCAAAAACCGCCCGAAAAATCGAGCGGTTCAAAATAAATTATATTAGGCCTGGCAGCATAACAGTAACAGTGGTTCCATTTGTTGAATCACTGCTGATTAAAAACTCACCTTCATGCAGCCTGACTATTTCTTTCACAATGGAAATACCAAGACCTGTTCCGCCTGTCATTCGGCTCCGCGCTTTATCCGAACGGAAAAAACGTTCTCCTATATGGGAGAGATCTTCTTCCGATATCTCATTTCCCTTGTTGTTCAAGCGGAACAATAGCTGCTTGTTTTCTTCAATGAGAGTTATTTTTATCTTACTTTCTTCATCAGCATACTTGATTGCATTATCCAAGAGGTTGTAAAAGACTTGCTGCAGCCGTTTAGGATCTCCTGTAAGAGCAAGATCTTCTTGAATATCCAGTTCTGTATTTAGCTTCTTTTCATTGATTCGGATATCGAATAGTGCAAGCGTATCTAAAAACAGTTGAACAATGGCGATCGGTTCAACGTTTAGCTTATACATATTTTCCTGAAGGTGATCAAGATCGATTAAATCGGTGATCAGCTTATTCAGGCGATTCGTTTCTCTTTCAATCGTCATTAAATAGTGCTCCGCTTCTTCAGGCGATGCATACATTCGGCGGTTAAGAGCCTGACTGTACCCGCCAATATAAGTAAGCGGCGTTCTCAGCTCATGCACAACATTTGCAAGAAACTCTTTTTTCCTCGCTTCCTGCTCCTCAAGCGACTGGCTCATGGAATTGAATGCGTGAGCAAGCTGCCCAATTTCATCATGATTGTTATGAACAAGCCGATTCGAGTAATTGCCCTTTGATACCTCTTTAGAGAATTCCTGAAAATCATTCAGAGGCTTAAAAAGCGATCGCCGAATTTGATTGACCGCTAAAAAGAGAATCATAAAAAACAGAGATCCTACAAGCAGAAGAATAGGCAGGCTTCCTTCGAATACTTCTTGAAGATCTGCTAAAGGAACATAGATATAGATGAATCCTATAAGCCCTTTATCACCCATAATCGGGAAAACTGCGCCTATGATTTCACGGTTAAACTCTTTTACATAGCCATCCTTCACGATGTAATCCCCATTTTCAAGGATTTCGCGGTCCTCACTAGTAATCAGAGCTTCATAGTTCACTTCATATGGAAAATACGAACTTAAATCTTCGATATCATCCAGTACAATCACTTCATACTCAGACACGACATTGTACCAGTGAATTTTTTCAATGATTTCATCGCTCAGAGAGCCGTAGTGATAATGCGCAGCTGTTCTCTCGCCCTGATAAATGACAGACTCTTTAATGCTGTTAAAATAAAGTTCTTTGTATAAAAAATGCAGAAAAAAGAAAGAAAATAAAATGCTGAATACTATGCAAATGCCAATCAGCATCAGTACTTTCTGACTTAAGTTCAGTCGTTTCAATAGTTACACCTCAAATTTATACCCGACACCCCATGCTGTTTGAATGAGATATGCATGATCCTTCAATTTTAATCTAAGTGTTTTAATATGAGTATCTACCGTTCGGCCGGTACCAATGTAATTTAATCCCCAAACCGATTCAAGAAGCTGTTCTCTCGTAAAGACCGTTCCTTTATTTCTTGCAAGCATGGACAGAATCTCAAATTCTTTTAATGTTAAGGACAAAGGCTGATTTTTTATCATCACTTTATAGCCTGAAGCATCAAGAACAAGCGGACCAACGGTTATCCGATTACTTAAAATGCCGCTCTGCCTCACTCTTCTTAAAACAGATTCGATCCTTGCAAGCAGCTCTCCCTGGTGAAACGGCTTTACAATATAATCATCCCCGCCAAGTTTGAGGCCCTGGATTTTATCCCATTCCTCCCCTTTCGCAGATAAAAAAATAAGGGGGATGTGATGGTTTTTTTTTAATTCTTCTGCAAATGTAAAGCCGTCCATATAAGGCATCATAACGTCCGCAACTATTAAATCAGGCGCAACAATATTTATCCGTTCAAGAGCGTCCATGCCATTAGAAGCTTCAATGACTGAATAGCCCTCACTAATTAAAAATGTTTTTATCAGTGCTCTCATTGCTTCTTCATCGTCAATGATCATAATAGTTACTGTGTTCACTATTCAAACCCCGCTTTAAAGTTCTATATTAGAGTATAATCTTTATTTTATAATAATGATGTGAAGTTTTTATGAAACGGATTTCTTAAAGCCAAAATCTTTTTAAAAATGAGGTTCGGTTTTTTCTCATATAGGAGGTTGTACAAGATGAACTTTGTAATGATCGGAGCCGGAGGAATCATCGGCAGTTTGCTCAGATATTCTTTAGGTGTGCTCACCAACCCTTGGCTCAGTAATGGTTTTCCTCTAGGAACCCTTCTTGCGAACCTGATTGGCTGCTTTATACTCGGTTGGTTTACAACTGGCATTTTGAGGCTGAAGCTCTTTCATCCTCATATTTTAGCCGGGCTTGGAACAGGACTTGTCGGGTCATTCACAACCTTTTCCACGTTCAGCGTTGAAACAGTCCTGCTGCTTCGGAGCGGTTCAATTCTCATGGCGCTTATCTATGTAATCCTCAGTCTTTCTGGAGGACTTTTTATGTCGTGGTATGGGTACTTCCTGGGACTCCGCATGTTTAAGGAAAGAGGCGAGGCTGCATCATGAACTTATTATTAATTGCTGCCGGCGGGTGTTTAGGGGCCATTGCCCGTTTTATCATCAGCTCACGGTTGAATAACAAAAGTCAGACTGGATTTCCAATCGGCACACTAGCGGTCAATTTAGCCGGCTCTTTTCTGCTCGGGTGGATGACCGGACAAGGGCTGCCGGAAAGCTTTTATTCCCTGCTCGGTATTGGCTTTATGGGAGCTTTCACAACGTTTTCCACCTTTAAGCTTGAGAATATCCAGCTTAGAGAAAAGAAAAACCATCCTGTTCTAATCAAATATCTCCTTTTCTCTTATGCTGGCGGGATTCTGCTCGCGTTTATCGGATTAATGATTGGAATGATGTGATTACCGCATAAATAAAAATAAACAGCGTAAAATCTTCACATCCAAGACATCCTACTAATGGAGGGATGTATAGTGGAAAAAGACTTACAGCTATTGAAACAATTAACCGAAACTGCAGGCCCATCAGGTTTTGAAGCAAGAATTCATAAAGTCCTTGAAGAAAACATAAGTCAAATAACGCCTGAGATTTTAAAAGATCATCTTGGAAGCATCGTTGGAATTACGGGAAAAAAAGGCCCGAAAATCTTAATCGCCGGTCACATGGATGAAGTCGGCCTTATGGTAAAAGCCATCACGAATGACGGTTTCTTGAAATTCCAGACATTAGGGGGCTGGTGGGGGCATGTCATGCTTGCCCAGCGCGTAAAAGTACTGACAAAAAATGGAGATTTGACTGGTGTTATAGGTTCAAAGGCACCTCATGTTCTGTCTATAGAAGAACGCAAAAATGTTCTGAAGCCTGAAACTATGTTTATTGATATTGGTGCTTCCAGCAAAGAAGAAGCAGAGAGATTTGGAGTTCAGGTAGGAGATCCGATCGCGACTGTTTGTCCATTTGAAGTACTTCCAAATCCTAAGTTTCTGCTTGCCCGGAATTGGGATAACCGCGCAGGATGCTATGTAGCGCTGAAAACATTAGAGAAAGTCGCTGCAGATAAAAAATCTTCAAATATCTTATATGCAGGAGCCACAGTTCAAGAAGAAGTGGGTCTAAGAGGCGCTCAGACTTTAGTCAATAAAGTCAATCCGGATATTTCGTTTGCACTTGATGTTGGTGTAGCCGGTGATACACCAGGAATGAAAGAAAAAGAAGGACACACAGAACTCGGGAAAGGTCCTTTGCTCGGTTTTTTCGATGCAAGCATGATCCCGCATCCAAAACTCCGTGATTTTGTCGTCGGTGTGGCAAAAGAACTTTCAATCCCTTACCAAGTAGACATCATGCCTGGCGGAGGGACAGATGGAGGGAAATTCCATCTTGGTTATCAGGGTGTTCCTACTTTGGTCGTAAGCGTTCCGGCAAGATATATTCACAGCCACGTTTCCATCGTGCACAAGGACGATCTAGATCATTCAGTTGAACTGCTCTATCAAGTCATCAAGCGGCTTGATGAAAAAACGCTTAAGCTAATTACAGAAATGAATGGAGAAATTCATTAAAATTTATAAAGGCTTTTTCTCATTTCGTGTTGTAAAATTCGGTTTGATGCTCGAAATTCGGCTTCGGGAGGTCTTTTCGTGCTGCATAATCCGGTTTGGCGCACAAAACTTTGGCTTCGGGAGATCATTTCGTGCTACATAATCCGGTTTGACGCACAAACTTTGGCTTCGGCTGCATAATCCGGTTTGGCGCACAAACTTCGGCTTCGGGTGGTCATTTCGTGCTGCATAATCCGGTTTGGCGCACAAAACTTTGGCTTCGGGAGATCATTTCGTGCTGCAAAATCCGGTTTGGCGCACAAACTTCGGCTTCGGGTGGTCTTTTCGTGCTGCATAATCCGGTTTGGCGCACAAACTTCGGCTTCGGGTGGTCTTTTCGTGCTGTAAAATCCGGTTTAGCGCATAAACTTTGGCTTCGGGAGGTCATTTCGTGCTGCATAATCCGGTTTGGCGCACAAAACTTTGGCTTCGGGAGATCATTTCGTGCTGCATAATCCGGTTTGGCGCACAAACTTTGGCTTCGGGTGGTCATTTCGTGCTGCAAAATCCGGTTTGGCGCACAAACTTCGGCTTCGGGTGGTCTTTTCGTGCTGTAAAATCCGGTTTAGCGCATAAACTTTGGCTTCGGGAGGTCTTTTTGTGCTGTAAAATCCGGTTTGGCGCACAAACTTTGGCTTCGGGAGGTCTTTTCGTGCTGCATAATCCGATTTGACGCACAAACTTCGGCTTCGTCGTGCTGCATAATCCGGTTTGCGTACAAACTTTAGCTTCGGGTGGTCATTTTGTGCTGCATAATTTGGTTTGGCGCACGAACTTTGGCTTCGGGAGGTCATTTCGTGCTGAATATCCGGTTTGGCGCACAAACTTTAGCTTCGGGAGGTCATTTCGTGCTGCAAAATCCGGTTTGGCGCACAAACTTTAGCTTCGGGAGGTCATTTCGTGCTGCAAAATCCGGTTTGGCGCACAAACTTTGGCTTCGGGAGATCATTTCGTGCTGTAAAATCCGGTTTAGCGCATAAACTTTGGCTTCGGGTGGTCATTTCGTGCTGTAAATCGGTTTGGAGCACAAAACTTTGGCTTCGGGTGGTCATTATGTGCTGCATAATCCGGTTTGGGGCACGAAACTTTGGCTTCCGGGGACATTATCGTTTTACACAAAATTTCCACCTGAATAAGTCTATAAACTATTTTTCATAGATTTATAAAATCCTCCCACTTCGTCTTTCCAATAGCGCTACGTCTCTCCAAACACCATTCATTTTGCCGATTCGTTCTCTTGTCCCAACTTCTCTAAAACCGGCTTTCCTATGTAATTTTAAACTTGAGATGTTTTCAGGAAATATTCCAGCCTGAAGCGTCCAAAATCCTTCTTTTTCGCTTAATTCTATTATGGCATGCAGCAGAGCAGTTCCAATTCCCCTACCCTTGTATGATTTGCCGAAATAGATGCTTACATCTGCTACCCCTGCGTAAACGCATCTTCCTGAGACAGGACTCAGAGCGGCCCAGCCAAGAATTTTATTTCCTTCTATAGCGACAAGCCGGCATGTTTTAGAATGACTTTCATCCCAGCTCTCATAAGAAGGGGCATCCGTTTCAAATGTAGCATTGCCAGTTGCAATGCCTTCTAAATAAATAGCTCTAACCTGATCCCAATCACTGTCTGTCATTATTTTTATCTGATAATCCAACCTCTACACCCTCTCAAAGTAATCTTACTGAATTTATTATAAAATTCAGCTTTTTTGATGAAAAGAAAAAAGCCTCATTTCTGAGACTTTAAGTTAAAAGAAGAAACGCCTGGAGAAAATCTCACGGCTTTTCTGTTTTTATTATTCGCCAGTCTTGGCAAAACGCTCGATTCGTTCACCAATCTCATCACGCACACGCTGGAAAAACGCCCATTTCTCTTCTTCCGTTCCTTCCGCTTTCGCAGGATCGTCAAATCCCCAATGCACGCGTTTGATGTGCGGCGGTGTAACAGGGCAATTGTCAGCTGCATGTCCGCATAATGTAACAATCAGGTCTGCATTGTTTAAGATTTCCTGATCAATCACATCTGAAGTTTGGTTTGAAATATCAATTCCTGTTTCTTTCATTGCTTTAACAGCGTTTGGATTTAAACCATGCGCCTCAAGTCCTGCACTTTTTACATCCCACTCTTCGCCAAGATGTTTTTTCGCCCAGCCTTCAGCCATTTGGCTTCTGCAAGAGTTTCCAGTACATAAGAAGTAGATTGTTTTTTTAGACATAGGTGTAGTCTCCTTTTAAGTTGAGTTTGATGTTTTAGATAATGAGCAGCCATAGATAAAGTCCAACAAGTGTTATAAACAAGGTTGGAATCGTTAAAATGATACCTGTTTTAAAATAAGTGCCCCAGGATATTTTGACGCCTTTTAAGCTCAAAACATGGAGCCATAAAAGCGTGGCAAGAGAACCAATCGGCGTAATTTTAGGCCCTAAGTCAGAACCAATTACATTTGCATAAATCAATGCTTCCCTTAAAGTGCCCGTTGTATCTGTATCGGCAATGGCTAAAGCATCAATCATAACTGTCGGCATGTTGTTCATGACGGACGACAAGATGGCTGCAATGAAGCCCATTGAAATCGTTGCAATAAATAATCCCTGATCAGCTGCCGATTGAATCACATCAGCTAAAACAGCCGTTAATCCGGCATTTCTGAGACCATAAACGACGACATACATCCCGATCGAGAAGAATACAATCGCCCATGGAGCTCCCTTTAAAACCTTTTTAGTATGAACAGCCGGGCTTCTTCTCGCCATAGCCAAGAAGAAAATGGCGACGACACCAGCAACAAAGGATACTGGGATGTGCAAGAACTCGCTGATAAAGTATCCAATGAGGAGAACCCCAAGCACGATCCATGACAGGCGGAACATCTTCTCATCCTTGATGGCTTCTTTAGGTGTTTTTATATCTTTAAGATCATACTTCCCTGGTATGCTTTTGCGGAAGAACAAGTATAAAACGAGAATACTTGCACCTAAAGCAAAGAAGTTAGGAACAATCATCCGCGTGGCATATTCGATAAATCCAATGTCAAAGTAATCAGCAGAAACGATATTCACCAAATTGCTGACAACTAACGGCAATGACGTAGTGTCGGCTATGAACCCGCTCGCCATAATAAATGGAAAAACCATTTTCTCTTCAAAATTCAGATTGCGGACCATTGCAAGTACAATGGGAGTTAAGATAAGAGCTGCACCGTCATTCGCGAAGAACGCAGCGACCAATGCTCCTAAAATCGAGACATAGACAAACATTCTTATACCGTTTCCTCTTGCTGCTCTCGCCATATGCAGAGCAGACCATTCGAAGAAACCAATCTCATCTAAAATCAGAGAAATAATAATAATGGCAATAAATGCAAGGGTTGCATTCCAAACAATTGAAGTTACATCAATAACGTCACCAAAATCAACTACTCCAACTAATAAAGCAGCTATAGCTCCACCGCATGCTGACCAGCCGATGGAAAGGTTTTTAGGCTGCCATATTACTAAGATGAGAGTTAAAAGAAAAATCAATGAAGCTAATATGACTGAAATCAATCTTTCTTCCCCTCTCTATTCACAGGTAATGCGTAATCCTTGTGTTTCTAATTCTGTTAATAAGTTATCTTGTGCAGGTAAATACGCTAATAATCCTTTTATGAATGGATAATATTCACTCTCTTTATTCATTGAATAAAAAATCCATTGACCTTTGCGTTTTTCTTTTACCAATTCTGCATCACGAAGTTTCCGCAGATGCTGACTGATCGCAGGCTGGCTTGTTTTGAATATCGCAGTAAATTCACAGACACAGCAATCATTTGTCTCAAGCATTTTCATCATCGTGAGACGGGTTTTATCTCCAAGCAATTTAAGTATTTGAGAAACTTTCTGAATATCAAGCGTTGAAGTCACTTCCAAATCGCCAACACCTCCATGTCGGAATCATTATATAACACCTCACTTATATAATAAAGTGCTTATATATAAAAACTTTGTAAATTTACTGTAAGCATTTTAGGTTTAACGGTAAAAAAACTTGGATTTAAACTCCAAGTTTTTCATTAACTATGTAAGTTATTTTTTATTCGAATTGAACCAGATGTCTTTTCATCAAGAAAAAGGATATACCATAGGAGTCCTAATGCTATAAACACACAGGCTCCTCCCCAATACAAAAGTATTCATATTCTTTTATTTTTTCATAGGCCTCAAGGAAAATGTTATAGCTTTGATTTCCTAAATAATCCTCTTTTGAACGAAAGAGGCGTTCAAATGTCAAATTGCGGGCATGTTGGGCTGAACATTCAAATGCATTCATAAGCAATTTCATATAGGCAATGAAGTACTCTTTTCTTAAAGCACCGGCGTGATTAATGACCATATCGTTCACTCCTGTTTCTCAGTTTATTTTCATAGCTGAAAGGGAGAACAGCATTCTCCCTACTCTACTTAACAGCAAGGACTCGTCTCGTCACATGAGGATTTCGATTTAAGGTTCAAACTGCATACACCTGTCTCAGGGAGATCTAACTCCACTTTTTGAGCTGCTGCCTGATCTCCGCTTAGATGGGCGACTACAGATCTTACTTGCTCATATCCAGTTGCCATCAAGAATGTAGGAGCACGGCCATAACTTTTGGCACCGACAATATAAAAATTCTTTTCCGGCTGACGGAGTTCCTTCTCCCCATGGGGGCGGACAGTACCGCAGCTATGAAAATTAGGATCAATGAGAGGGGCTAAAGCTTCTGTACTCTCGGTTGAAGGATCGATTGATGTACGCAGTTCACTGACCATTGTAAAATCTGGACGGCTGCCTGTATTGACAATGATTTCATCTATTCCTGAAAGAGTACAATTTTCCCCATTTTGTGAACCAATCATATCTATACCGTTTTCAGACCTTTTAAGGTTCTGAATAAAAAATGGCGTTTCTACTTTTATCATCTTTTGATCAACCAGCTGATGGATACGGCTGCCGAGTTCACCTCTTGCTGCCAGCGCATCTTTTTCTTCCCCGCCATAGGCATCTTCAACCCTTTTCCTTCTCATCACCCAAATGATTTCTGTATCAGGATGAGATTCTTTCAGTTTTGCAAGTTCCAATAAAGCATTAATGGCTGAATGGCCGCCGCCAACAACTGCTGCTCTTTTATTTGCATACCGCTCTTTTTCTTTTCCAAGAATATCAGGTATGCCGTAAAAAATGTGATGGCTAAGGGACTTTTCCTCATTCAGCCATATACCATTTGAAGTTGATGGATTTGGGTTGCCCCATGTTCCCGTTGCATCCAATACCGCTCTTGCCTCAAAAGTTTGAAAC
Organism: Peribacillus frigoritolerans; assembly: GCF_004358755.1. GTDB lineage: Bacteria > Bacillota > Bacilli > Bacillales > Bacillaceae > Bacillus_P. Next base: position 1,119,533 of record NZ_SMZY01000002.1, read on the forward strand.
TCGCCATTTTTTTCTGTGTAAATGATAAACGGGACCAGTTCACGATTTGCCGTTTTCATTTTATCGGCATCTTTTTTCCCGATGGATAAAACCTTTGTATTCAGATGTAAAAATGGCTGAATTTCAGGAAGGTTTGAAAGCGGATGCAAATAATGTTCAACAAGATCCTTTCCGGTTGGCAGAGCAGCTGGTTCAGGCTGAATCCAGTGATGTTTTTCAAGTAACGCCAAAGCCGCTTTATCCATGTTATATTGCCATGGTGAAAATAAGCGGACGTGTTCCCAGGTTATAATATTTGCTCCGGCCTGATGACCCGCTTCCAATAAGATAAAAGATTCTCCCCTGCTGACTAAATGAGAAGCTGCTGCAAGGCCTACAGGACCGGCTCCAATTATGGCTACGGGAAGTTTAGAGCCCTTCTCAAGTTTTGCTGGTGCACAGCACCCGTTTACTTTAAGTGATAAATTAAGATTTTCCATATAAATCCTCCTCAATGCATTTTTATATAAATTATTTGCATATTGCAAGTATTAACTGAAAAGAAATCACCCCATCGGAGTGCAGCATACGCTCGATTTTGCCATGGATGCGTTCAATAGCTTGATCGAGCGAATGACGGTTTCTTTTTCAAACTCATTCATGTGTGAAAAGACCTCATCCAAATAAGCATTCATCTGATGATCAATCGTTGCCGCGACAAATTTCCCTTCAGTAGTAAGTGAAAGCACATGAACTCTTCGATCATCAGGATGCGGTGTCTTTTTAATTAAGTTCATTTTCACTAAAGATTGGATTTGACGGCTGAAAGTCGTAATATCTGTACCGAGAACGTCAGCTACTTGCTGAACGGACGGCTGGTGCAGATGTTCAATTTCGTAAAGAATATGGCTTTGTATTAAAGAAATATCAATTCCGCCTGCTGTGCAGCAGTTTTTATTCAGTAAGCCAAAGCGGCGGGTCATGATTTGAAATAGTTCTCGAGTGTTTTCCATCTAATCACCTCATACTTTAGTTATACGCTTATTATTTGCATGTTGCAAGTTTTTTATTTCTTTTTCAGATTTTTCACCAAATAAGAAATTGGCCTAGATGATATGGGCACTTCTATTATTAGTTCTTACTTGGCAGCCTGAGTAAAAAGAACCCGCCAGCTATCTGGCAGGTTCTTTCTGCGGTTATTCCGTATGCGGCACGACTTCAATTACCCGGATTAAATGTCCTTCCATTTCTTTGGCAATAAACTTATAATCATCAAAAATAATACTTTCACCAGGCTGAATATCAATATTTTCCGTTAACATCCATCCACCTAATGTATCGACGTCTGTCTCTTCATCAAGAGTCGTACTTAACACATTATTCACTTCATAAAGCAATACTTTCCCATCCATTAGGTAATGATTTTCCTTTAGCTTCTGGATTTCTGGGACTTCGTCCTGGTCAAACTCATCATGAATTTCACCAACGATTTCTTCAATAATGTCTTCAACTGTAACAAGCCCTGCAGTACCGCCGTACTCATCAACAAGGATTGCCATGTGAACCCGTTCTTTTTGCATTTTCAGCAGCAAATCATGAATTGGAATCGTCTCAATGACCTGGATGACCGGGCGAATGTATTGATCAATTGTCGCTCTTTTACGTTCCTCTTCAGAAAGGGAGAATATATCTGTAAAGATCTCTTTTATATTGATCATGCCAATGATATGATCTTTGTCTTCTTTAATGACAGGATAGCGGGTATATTTCTCTTGGCTCATGATCTTTAAGTTTTCTTGAAATGATAGTTCAGATGCTGCGGCAACGATATCTGTCCTTGGAACCATAATTTCTTTTGCCACTCGATCATCAAATTCAAAGATCTTGTTCATATACTTCAATTCCGACTGATTGATTTCTCCACTTTCATAGCTCTCAGACAAAATAATGCGGAGTTCTTCTTCCGTATGGGCAAGCTCATGCTCAGAGGCAGGTTTTAGTCCAAAAAATCCAACTAAGATACGAGCAGATCCATTTAAGAACCAGATGAATGGATACATGATGCGGTAGAACCAGATTAAAGGTCTCGCTAATAATAATGTGACTGCCTCCGCTTTTTGAATCGCTACGGTTTTAGGGGCAAGTTCCCCAATCACCACATGTAAGAAAGTAACAGATGCAAATGCGATACCGAAAGTAAAGATATGTGTAACAGAGTCGCTTAAATTAAAATTCTCGAAAACTGGGTGCAATAGGCGTTCAACAGTTGGTTCTCCCAACCACCCTAATCCTAAAGCAGTAACAGTAATACCCAGCTGACAGGCAGATAAATACCCGTCTAAGTTTGAAACAACTTGTTTTGCTGAAGTTGCTCCTTTTTTTCCTTCAATTAATAATTGATCTAGCTTTGAACTTCGAATTTTTACTACTGCAAATTCGGCTGCTACGAAAAAAGCTGTTAATGCGATTAATAAAGCAATAAGCAATAAGTTAATTATTTCCAATATATCCTTATCCTCTTATGAGAATAAGGAGTCACCTCCCACAGGTATAAGTTGTTTTTAGTCGTCGTTATTCCCTTGCATAAAAATCATAATGAATTTAATTAGTTCGAATAAAGCCATGAGTCCTCGGGCAACATAAGTTAGAGCAGCTGCTCCTAGAACTTTGTTTACCCCTCGTTCTTCTTCGCATCGGATGAAAGGACATTTGCGTTTAATTCTCCTTTTAATAGATTACATCAATCATACAGTCACAAAAACCGTACAGTCAAACGTTATGGTGTGAGAAAAATAAAAATTTGGTGTAGTGTGAACAATTTGTGAAATGAGCAAATTGTTCGTTCACTCGTAGGTCCATATCTTTTTTTATATAAATTGCGCATAAAAAAAAGCAGCTCAAGCTGCTTCCTTGTTTATAAATACTTCCGGTGAATCGCCTTCCCGTCATACGTAAACAAAACAGGCTTCCCTTCCAGAATAGACTCCATGTGCACGGCGCGTCCCCACAGCTGATGAATATACGGCAGCACTTTTTCGAGATATTTCAAATCGAGTTCGATATCTTCATACCAGTGCTTCAAGTACAATTCATTGTTTTTCAGATAATCCCCATCGTTCACTGTAATATATGGGAACCCTCCATTTACACGAGTTAGGCTCTACCCCGCGTCTTATCATGTCTTCTGTGGGATTGTTGTAGCGTTCTTCAATGTATTCAAAGATTTTAAGTCCTAAATAATAAGGATTAATGCCGGTTCGTGACGGCTGCACGACACCTGCATTCAGCTTGGCAAATTCAATGGACTCATCTGTGGTGAGGTCAAGCTCTCTCAGGATGAGCTGATGCTAGAAGGATGCCAAGCTTCCTTCTTCTAAGGATTTTGAATTTAACCTTAGCATATCGTTAAAGGGGTAAATTTTTCACTTAATTTCTCCATTTGAAGCATTTCTGATAAATTCATATTCACTTTCCCCATTTACAGATTGGATATCAATTTCTTCTTGAATAATGCCTTTTTCTAAAGCAAAATTACCATTTGGTCCACCTATTAATATGAATTTTCCTTGATTGTTACTATCGATAATTCTTTTTAAGAATAGAAAATATTCTTCACCTACTTTCATTAATGGGTGTTTATTAAAAGAGATCACTGAATTACCATCTTGAGTAATAATTAGATTTTCTGGATCATTTAAATCAAGTACATTTTTCCAATAGTCGTCCACTTCAAAAATAAAGTCAGTAAATGGAATATCTATGTTTTCCATATACTCACTTTTAATTGATTTAACACTTCCTTTGATAACTAGATCTGCTTCCTCAAAAGCCTCTTCTTTTGAAACTTCAGGAAACATTGCACTTACATCAATAATTTTTTCTTCTCCGTTAATTACTTTTTCATTTAATTCTTTAACTTTTTCTCTGGCTGCCTCATCGTTGTTATCGATATTACCCAATGAATACTGTGAAAGTTCTCCAGTAGATGATGTCATGACATTAGATGCTATAAGAACTCCATAAATATAACTAAATCCAGTTTTATCAGATGATTGAGTATATCTCACTCCATTATCATATCCATACATTAACTTAGAGCTATTTCTGTCTTCATAAAGGTCTGCAAGTCCATAAATATGACCTATTTCATGGGCTCCTACCGTTGTCCAACTATTTGCAGACTTAGCACTATTATATTGTATTCTCCATCGAGTTGGATGATCGTTCGATATTCCATAAAATGTTCTCTGTGCAACCCATGTCGCACTAGGTGCAGAGTAACTTTCAATAAAATTCGATGAATTAGCTGATGAAACTTCAGTAATTGAATATCCAATATTCTCATTTTTAAACTTTGAAACTCCTGATTTAAAACGGTTTTCCCATGTATCAGATGTAGCTTCAGAATAGTTAGTACTTCTGCTTGGCCAATGTGAACCAACATATAAGTACCCCGCACTCTCGGACCCTTTGCTGCCTAAATTGTGAGCAGAAACATTAGTAAAATTCAAAAATATACTTGCCGAGACAATTAAAGTTAAAACTATCTTTTTCAACATAAAACCTCCTATTATTTCAATTTATTACAATATTAAACATATTGTAAATTACAAATATTTTCAATATTTTTATTTTTTTCCAGATTTATTGCTGTTGATTTCACAAAAAAAATAACAAATGAAGGATTGGAATCTATCCTTCATTTGTTACTTTTTTTAGTAAGTGCTCTTTATTTTTTTTATCTTTCACAATAATATAATCATCAGTTCCTTCAACAGAGAATATTTCAGAACCAACCTCATAAAAATTAGATTGTTTTTCTTTAGGCATTACATTAGGCTCAGTTTTTAATGAAATTGTTCCAATTTTTTCATCTGTCTTGTAATTGGAATTTAACTCATCGGAAGTTCCATTATACTCATTACTATTTATTATTACTATGATTGCTGTACTTCCAGTTTTGTCTGAAGAATCTTGACCGCAACCGACTAATAGCAGTAACAAAACAATTACAAATATGCTGGATATTTGCCTCATTAAATAATCCTCCTAACAAATCAGCCCTTTATATTCCATATAATACCACAACTTTTATAGAAATATATTCCTTTATGAAATTATTTATTGGTGATTTATTATCTGTAACTATGTAAATAATAACTATTTAGCTTCCTTCTTTCTGGAATATTAGTATTTTATTCCAAAATCAATATATAGTTTGTTGTTTATAAAATCTGAATTCTGGACAGTAATTATGCAAGAGGTGAGAAAATGATTCCATTACTATTTGCATTTCTTTTAATGATTATTGGTTCATTGCTTTTTTATATTAAAAGAAGCGGTGATTACAAATCAGCTGTTTTATCAAATAAGATCGAATCAAGCTTAGAGCTAAAAAAAACCATGGCACTGGGTTTAGCTATTCGTTTTAATTATCCTAGAGTCGATAAAGATGACGGTACATATGAGTTTGAAAAATCTTCAGACATATTTTTAAAACAATTACCTTTAGAATTCGAAGAATTTGTAGCACAAATATTTAAGAAGAAGTATGGCGGAGATATTTATGTTACGCGTGCCACAGGGGACTTTGGAATTGATTTTGAACATACTCGAGAAACTGGATTATATCTTGGGCAAGTTAAAGCATACCGACATGATCTAGACTTTAAACCTATTGCAATAATTCATTCAAACATGATAAAGCAGAATGCAGTTGGAGGATACGTCATAACAACTAGTAGTTTTACTAAAGCTGCTAGAGAATATGCCAATAACCTTAATATACAACTAATTGATGGTGTACAGCTTGTAGATTATTGGCTCGAATCAATGGACTTATTGGTATATGAAACAAACGCAGAGTATAACTAAAGTACAGAAAAGAAAAAGCACTAAATAATTTGTCCTATGTCTAAGCTAAATTACATATATTGGTTTAAGAAGGGGGACGACTTATGATTGAGTTGGGAAAAAGCATGTTTAGAATTAATGCCATACAGGTTTCTTTTATCGGACTTAGTTTAGGTTTAGCGATACTCGTAAAATATTTATCCATTGAGCAGTCTCACATGAGCTTATCAAACTTTATTTCATCAAGTTTTGATAACCTCTTTTCAAATAAGGAGACATTTAGTATTGGGATCAATGTTTTTTTACCTGGAGTACTTTACATTATTTCAAGTTTGCTGCTCCTATGGATGAGTATTACAAATTTAACGACTCTTCATTTAGAAGAAAAGAAAATTGATATTGGATTAAAGATTCTTTTGGCGGTTTTTCAAGTTGCTTTATTTGGCTGGTTTTTATTTGTGGGCGGAAAATTAATCATATATTATTCAGTCCTTGCATTATTATGTCTTTTTTGTATTGCTTTTATTGTTTCAGCATTTACTTCGAGTAGACAGGAATAAAACAAAGATACCAATTAATGGTGTAAGTCCTTTTTTGGTATCTTTTTTGTATGAGTTCGGTATTTAATTTACGAATTGACTAATCTCTTCAAAACCTTTTGTTTTCTTAAATTTCATATGATGACTAAAATTAGCAAGTGCATCAGATGGGTCAATATGATTAAAATTGAGGGCTTCAAATGGAGCCTGATCATATTTAACCGATAAGATAGCAATTTTCTTATTATGCCCCGTTGTTGAATCCAATTCTTCGTCATATGCATTGATGCAAATATTTTGAAGTGGCAATAAAGCAAATAAATCACGAGCAATGCGAATAGCACAGCTGCACACATAATCCTGATATAAGTCAAAATAGGCTGATTTAGGCATAGCTTTCTGTGAAACTTTCCCAGACTTCAACAAACTTTTTGATTCATTTGGCACCACATTTTTACCGTTCACCTCAAACTCAACGTATAAGGTACGTGAGTCATTTAGTCCGAATTCAAATCCACTCCCAAATTCAACGAGATCTCCAAGGGGATCAAATTCTTCAATGACTTGAAGATAAGTTTCAATATCTCCATTAAGGATTTGATCAGCTGCTCTTTTGGTCGATTGCCATTCCTCAAACAATTCTCCGTCTTTCTCTCTAGCCTTATACACATCATTTTCAAGTTCAATACGTTTTTTATCTTCTTGTTTAAATAATTTTTGAAGGACGTTAGGTTTATACCCTGTTAACATGTTTAATGCTTGTCTTTCATTTGGTCCGCTTTCACCCAAATTAAATGGTGCTTGTCTTTGACTTATCTCAATCCAATTAACATAGTGATCACACTCATGATGAATGGAACGTAGCCTTTCAAGTTTATTCTCATAAACTTCAACTTCGAGTTTAGCACGTTCTAATTCTTGCAATTTCTGAATTTCTTTTTCCCTATTCTCTAATTCTTTTCTTTTTTGATATGCACTTGTTTTATAACTTCTGGAGTTACTTGTTGAGCTATATGATATGCCAGAACCAGGTACACCAACTGTAGTTGTTCTTCTTCCGCTTGTATTTACTGAATACCGTAAACCTTTTCCTCCAACGCTTACGCCTACACCTCTTTTGCCTACATTCATTTTGACTCCAGGTGCAATTTTAATGCTCTTTCGGAAACTAAAACCCATAATTATTCCCCCCTTCAAATTTATCCTAATCTTTTCATTATTTACAATATTTATCACCTATTTTAATATAGGTCTTAACTATAAAAATTGACGGGGGTCAACACTAGAAAAGTAAGATTTGCTCTAGTCAACAAAAAAAGCATACCAAATATGCGAATTAGTATGCTAATTGATATGTTATTTAGCGGGTTGCACCTTTCAACAGAACCCTACTCAAGCTGCTCCTTTTTCATAGATACTTCCTATGAATCGCCTTCCCATCATACGTAAACAAAACAGGCTTCCCTTCCAGAATCGACTCCATGTGCACGGCGCGTCCCCACAGCTGATGAATATACGGCAGCACTTTTTCGAGATATTTCAAATCGAGTTCGATATCTTCATACCAGTGCTTCAAGTACAATTCATTGTTTTTCAGATAATCCCCATCGTTCACTGTAATATATGGGAACCCTCCATTTACACGCATGTTAATTAACTGGTCGCGGACATGTTCCCACTCTTTATCGACAACCTTATAATCTCTCCCCTGCTTTTGGAAAAGATACATGTCTTCCCTTGAGACAAGTTCCTTCGTCATATAATTCCGGATGAACGACAAGTCAGATTCTACTTCACGCACTTCAAACATTTTTTCCCGGCCCGAGTTAGGCTCTACCCCGCGTCTTATCATGTCTTCTGTGGGATTGTTGTAGCGTTCTTCGATGTCTTCAAAGATTTTAAGTCCTAAATAATAAGGATTAATGCCGGTTCGTGACGGCTGCACGACACCTGCATTCAGCTTGGCAAATTCAATGGACTCATCTGTGGTGAGGTCAAGCTCTCTTAGGATGCGCTGATGCCAGAAGGATGCCCAGCCTTCGTTCATAATTTTTGTTTCGAGCTGCGGCCAGAAATAGAGCATTTCCTCGCGCATCATAGTTAAGATATCGCGCTGCCAGTCTTCCAGGTCTCTGCTGTATTCTTCTATAAACAGCAGAATGTCTTTTTCGGGGGATGGCGGAAACTTCTTATTCTTTTTTGGAGGAGCCCCTTTTGGTTTTTCCTTATCATCCAGTTTCCATAAATCATCATACGGAGAAGCCTTTTTAACATCCTCTTCCTCAGCATCTCCCATTGTCCAGGAAAGCTTTGGCCGCATGAGGGATGGATCAATATGCTCCTGAATCGCAAGTACGGCATCCAGGAATGTCTCTACCTCTGCCCTGCCATGATCAATTTCATATTGCTTAATCCGGTCGGCTGTGGCGGCCATGCTTTCTACCATATCGCGCTTCGTATTCTGAAACCGGCTGTTATTTTTGAAGAAATCACAGTGGGCCAGCACGTGGGCAACAATTAATTTATTTTGAATAAGAGAGTTGGTATCGAGCAAAAAAGCGTAGCATGGATCCGAATTGATGACCAATTCGTAGATTTTGCTTAATCCAAGGTCATAGTGAAGCTTCATTTTAAAGAATTGTTTTCCGAAGCTCCAGTGTGAAAAACGGGTCGGCATTCCGTAAGCACCAAATGTATAAATGATATCTGCAGGACATATTTCATACCGCATCGGATAATAATCAAGTCCAAATCCATCGGCAATTTCCGTGATTTCCGCAATCGCATATTCCAGTGATTTCCGGTAAGCTTCGTTCACGCGTTTTCCCCCTATCTCGTCTTTAAGACAATGTATGAATGGCAGGCGGAAAAGATGAAGGAAATCCGCTCGTAAAGAGATGTTATCAATTTGATTCCCTGCTAAATAAAAAAAAGCATGAACCCCTATTATTCAGGATTCATACTTTTCCTTTTATATTAAGCCCGTTCAGGCTTCACATACATATTTTGCTTCAGTGTGCGTTTTTGCCAAATGATCGTCATCACAAGCGTCACAACAAGAAAAGCAAGCCCGAGCACAAAAGGATACGTGATTTGTACATCATAAAGCATACCGGCAAGCGTTGGTCCAAGTATATTTCCGATGCTCATATAGGCATTATTCATCCCCATTGCAAATCCCTGTTCGTCTCCCGCCATTTTCGAGATCAGCGTATTAAGGACAGGGCGAAGGATCGACGTTGCAAGGAAAATAAGCAGTGTAACACCAAAGAAAAGAACATAGCTTGAAGCAAACAGCGAAAGGAAAAAACCGATTGCTGCTACGGCAAGGAATATGTTCAGAACCATCCCTTCACCAAATCGTCTTACAACACGATCTACTACAAATAGCTGGACAATCACACTGATGATTCCCGTTGATGTAATCATAAGAGCAATTTCCTGCGGTGTTGCATCGAATTGATTGTCTACAAAAAGGCCGAGCACTGATTCGTATGCCATCAGACCGAAGCTCATGACAAGAGTAATCACAAGAGGTACAAAATACGGCATGCGCACTGAGCGCACCATTTTCTTAGCCATCGATTCAGTATCTTCCGGCATAGCCACAGATGCATCCTTCGTTTCGCTTTCTTCAAGCACAAGGATCGAGAAAATCACAGCTGCCAATGATACGATTGCTGAGATTAAAAACGGCATTTTCAGGCCGAAGTCTGCAAGAAATCCGCCGATTCCCGGACCAATAACAATCCCGAGTGACATGGCGGCAGAAACAAAGCTGTTTCCTTTTGCCCGCTGATCCATTGATGTAATATCTGCTACATACGCAAAGATTGCTGGAACCAGCAAGGCTGCCCCAATTCCGCCAATCACACGGGAAGCATAAAGCCACCAAATTGAATCAACCGCGTAAAAAACAAACATGGAGAGGGTCAATCCAATTAACCCGTAAATGATCATTTTTCTGCGGCCGTATTGATCTGCCCATTTTCCGGATATTGGAGAAAAAATAAGCTGTGCTCCCGCAAAAATAGCGATCATTAATCCCGCTGCTGTACCGCCCTGATTAATGGATTCCAGGTAGGCCGGAAGAATGGGAATAATAATCCCAAAGCTTCCTATTGCAATAAACATGTTGATCATCAAAATAAACATTTTTTTCTTTTGTTCTGCTGACAAAATGACAGCCCCTCTTTCTATGGTTAACTATTGCGTGAATATATTTTTCAAATACTTAACCATGTTAAGTTGTTTGGCATCATTCTGTCAACGAGAAAGGATTGGAACTTTTTATGAAATTAAGAAACGGTATGAGCGTCTGTTTTTAAGTCCATTGCCGGCCCAAAGAATTCATAATGGATCTTTTCTTTTTCCACTCCGAGAGAAAGCAGGTTCTGAATCATGGCTTTCATGAACAGGACAGGTCCGCAAACATAGAAATCTCCATCTTTGTTCTCCAGAATACGATCCAAATCATCCTTTGAGATTAAGCCTTCTTTATAAAAACCTTGATCCATGCAGTCCTGATTTAACGGGCTGCTGTAGAAGGCAAACATTCTGCAGTTAGGCAGCTTCGCACATAATGAGGCTGTTTCTTTTACAAATGCATGTGTGCTGCTGTTTTGTGTTGCATGAATAAACGTTACTTCCCGCTCTGTCTGCTGGATTGTAATCGTGCGCAGCATGCTCATAAATGGAGTGATTCCTACTCCTCCGCTAATAAATGTGACAGGTGTTTGGGCAGCCTCATTTAATGTAAATTCACCTGCAGGAGCACTGATTTCGATCATATCTCCGACGGCTATTTGATCATGAAGGTAGTTTGATACCTTTCCTGCTTCCGTCTCGGGTCCGCGTTCCCGTTTTACTGATATTCTAAGATGAGGCATCTCTTTGCTGCCTGACAAACTATATTGTCTGTTCATCGTATATGTTTCTCCAGGAATATTGACTCTTACGGAAATGTACTGGCCCGGTTTAAAAGCTGGATTTCCTTCAGGCGAATCTAAATAGAAAGAAGAAATCCATTCACTTTCCCGCTCAATGCGGACGACTTTGAAAGGCTTGAATCCAGTCCAATCTGCGGCATCATATAATTCTTTTTCCGCTTCAATAAATACTTCTGCAATGACGCCGTATGCTTCTGCCCAGGCATTAATGATTTCTGGCGTTGCGGCCTCTCCTAGAACTTGTTTGATGGCCAAAAGCAGATGTTCTCCAACGATTGGATAATGTTCCGCTTTTACACCGAGACTTCTATGCTTATGAGCAATTTGTTTAACTGCCGGCAGAATCATATGAAGCTGATGAATGTGCTTTGCTGCCGCATATACCGTATTTGCAAGTGCCGTCTGCTGTCTCCCTTTTTTTTGATTGGCATGATTGAAAATATTCAGCAGCTCTGGATGGTTTTCAAATAGATTTTTGTAAAAGCGCGATGTGATTTCTACACCTTTTTCTTCTAAGACTGGAACAGTAGATTGAATAATTTCGATTGTTTTTTGAGTAAGCATATGGATGCTCCCCTTCTTTTTTAAAGTAGTATTTTAAATACATCTTTATCTTAAATCCAAAAAACCTTTAAAGCAATATTTCAAATACATCTTTAAGAAATCTGTCACAATTGAAATTTAACTTTTATTAAAATTTCATTTGCTGTGGTAAGATAGACGTACTTCATGTACTGGGGCGATGGACGTTTATGAGATTAACCAACTATACAGATTATTCTTTGCGGGTGCTGATCTATCTGGCAACAAAGGAAAAAGATAATCTATCCAATATAAAAGAAATAGCAGAAGCCTATCAAATCTCAAAAAATCATTTAATGAAAGTAACTTATGAACTTGGCAAATTAAATGTAATCGAAACAATAAGAGGTCGGGGCGGCGGCATTCGGCTTGCGAAAGATCCTTCTGAAATCAACATCGGGTTCATTGTCCGGCAGACCGAAGACGACTTCAATCTTGTTGAATGCTTCGATCCAAAGAGCAATGCATGCACGATATCCCCTGCCTGTACATTAAAAGGGGTGCTGCACAAAGCGCTGCAAGCCTACTTTGAAGTGCTTGACTGCTATACGCTAGCAGATCTGGTTAAAAACAAATCGATGCTTGCCAGATTATTAAAAAACACCTGAAGTTAGGCTGTCGATAAAGTCATTTTTACTGACTTATTGGGCAGCCTTTTTTTTTGGGACCTTGCCCCATCAATAGTGGCAGCACTTATGGGAATAACGCCACTTATTAAGCTTTGAACCGTTAAAAGTGGTAGCACTCATGGGACTTACACCATTAGTTTCACAGTAAAAACTGTCATAATCATTTTAGAGTTTTATTGGACACCCTCTTTTGATGCAAAAGACGTCTGAATTCCGCCTTCTTTTTTCAGAATAGTTTGTAAATATATCCGGTATCTTATATGATCAAATCAGGAGAAATTAAATAAGCTATAAAACGAGGAATATTTCAAAAGGAGGATCCAAAGTGGGGAACAAAAAAGTATGGCTTGTGCTTCTTTTAGTCTTTTTTATAGTCACCTTAACAAATCCCTCTTTCACTTCTGCCAAAAAGCCGCATGAGCCAGCAAGCAGAACAGCTGTTGAAATGATTACTTCAAAAGCATTATTGAAAGATGAAGGCCCAAAGCATCATAAGCTCACCTATAAGGTTTATCTTCCAAAAGGATATGATAAAAAACGGACAGAAGGATATCCGGTCGTTTATCTTCTGCACGGCAGCGGAGGAAATGAAAACAGCTGGGATGATTTTTTTGGAAAGCTTGACGAAATGATCGTAAATAAAGAAATCGAGCCGCTTATTGCCGTTGTCCCTGCAGCAGGCAATTCCTATTGGGTGAATTCTAAAAAGTACGGTCATTATGAAAGCGCTGTTATCAAGGACTTGATTCCGCATATCGATAAAAAATACAATTCTATCGCTGAACGCAGCGGAAGATTCATTTCAGGCTATTCAATGGGCGGATACGGAGCCCTCAGATATTCAATGGTTTACCCCCATCTGTTTTCTGCAGCAACTCTATTAAGTCCGGCCATTCAAAACGCAGAGCCACCCGCTACATCCGGGGCTGTTGAAAGAGGAAGTTTCGGAGAACCCTATGATCCAGATCTGTGGAATGCGAACAATTATCCAACTGCAATCGAAAGCTATGTGAAGCAGCCTCATCGGGTTCCAGTCTATATTGTAACGGGTGATGATGACTGGAATCATATGAGTGAAAAAGAAGATCTTCCTCCTGATGCTTATAAATACAATATGGAGGTTCAGGCCGTTCAGCTCTATCAGGAGCTTCACAGGAAAAACCTGTTCAGCCTTGACTTTCCAAAGTGGGAAGATGTCCCCGGAAACCCTGCTGAACTGAGGATCATCAATGGCGGCCATGGACTCGAGGTATGGCTGAAAGGATTTCAAGAAGGCTTAAAATATATGTTCGGAAAAGCGGAAAGCCCGGAATTTTCTCCAATCTATAATCCAGCAAGCTACAGCTCTGAAAAGAAAGGAACTGTGAATACTTATTCGTTTAATGCTCCAAGACTTATTCAAGATGAAACGCCGGGTAATGATGAGCTGAAGTATGTCGTTTATTTGCCTGAAGAATATGACCCGCAAGCTGAAAAAAAATATCCCGTCCTCTACTTGCTGCATGGATCCAATGGAAATGAAAAAAGCTGGGATAAATTCTGGCCAATTTTAGATAAAATGATTCAAGATAAAAAGATAGAACCCGTCATAGCGGTTGCTCCAGTAACAGGCAACAGCTACTGGGTTGATTCGCTCAAGTATGGAAACATGGAATCTGCCGTCATCAACGATTTGATTCAAAAAATAGATCGTGATTTCCTTACGATTTCTGACCGGAATGGCCGCGGGCTGGTTGGCTATTCAATGGGAGGATATGGAGCGTTGCGCTACTCGCTCATTTACCCTCATCTGTTCGCCGGAACGTCGCTGTTAAGTCCTGCTCTACAGGCATTCGATGCTCCTGAAACATCGGGCGCAGTGGAACGAGGTTCATTTGGAGAGCCTTTTGATCCGGCCATTTGGGATTCGTTAAACTACCCTAAAGCTCTTGAAGCATACGGACAGCAGCCTTTCGAGGTCCCCATGTTTATTATGACCGGAGACGATGACTGGAATCATTTAAGTGAAAAAGAAGATCTTCCGGAGGACGCCTACAAATACAATATGGAAGTGCAGGCAGTCACCTCTTATCAATTTCTGCACAGATCGAATGTTTTTAATCGCCCATTTGAGAAATGGGAACCAGTTCCGGGCAGTCCTGCTGAACTCAGAATATTAAACGGCGGCCACGGCATGTCTGTCTGGGCTGCAGGATTTGAACAGGGTTTGATCTATATGTTTGAAAATGGACTTCAAGCACAATAGTAAAGAGAACTGGCTTCACAGCCTAATTAATCACGCTGAATGTAACTTTTCGGGAGTATACAAGGTCGGGTGAGATAGTGGTGGACAGTTTGGAAAAGCTGATCCTTTCATTGGGTCTGATTGGAGTTAAACCCATTCTGACAAGGCTGAGAGCAGAGATGAGGTTAAGCTTCATCAATGCGGGAGCGGCGATGGATAAAGTGGAAATTAAATCATGGATATGTACGCTTGGCTGCTGCCAAGCTTTTTTGCCGTGTATTACATCACAGAAGCGGTCTGATTGATTGTTTTTCCTTCAATTTCAATCTTTTCGTAGAGGTTTTTCACTCTCATGGCAATGTCATCACAAAGTTCCTGATAGTGGGCAAATTCTTCCTCGTCGCTTTCAAATGAATACATGGCGAGGTTCGGCAAATTCCATGAAAGAACATTCTTTCCTTCTTCATGAACAGGGGGTGTTTTTTCCTGCTTATAATCGTACATTTGAACGACAAATGATGCTTTATTTAATAACTCCAGGTCAATTTTATCCGAGTCAAGGTCCTCAATAAACATATTCACTTCCTTCATGGCCTTTACGCAAGCAGGGTCAATTTCTGATGTGACAAGACCGGCACTTTCGATTTGCCATTTACTGGAGAACAGTTTTTTTGCCCAGGCTTCTGCTATTAAACTTCTGCAAGAGTTAAAATATGACAGAAAGTAAATGGTGGGTTTTCTCATCGCTGTACCTCTTTCCTTAGGTTTGTACTAATCTTTACCCCGTCTACATATAAACTACACATTTATTTACATCCATTTAGTGGATAACCCCCATAAAATTGGAACTGCCTAAGAATAATCAGCCGCAGCAAGCTTTCTGGCTGCGGCATTTTTATTAAAAACCGATTCTTTTTATCCTTTTTTCAAAATAAGCTTTGTCATGTTTAATGATTGTCATGGCCGTTTCGTAAACTGTCTTTGATAAATCCTGGAACGATCGTTTATTAACTGCATCAAGTTCCTGCGTAAGATTTTCAGGCAATGAGGATTTTCCATTCAATGCTCCTGCGATCGCTCCGCCCATGCTTGCAATCGAATCTGAATCATGGCCGTAATTCACTCCTCCGATGATCGTCTTCATCGTATCTCCTCCCGCTACCAAAAATAAAGCAAGAGCAATCGGCAATTCTTCAATAGAATGAATTCTGCTCGGGGTGTTTGCATTTCCTTTGCCCTGTTTTTTGCGGTCAGAAAAAGTTTTCACTGTATCGAAAGGCTCAATCGCACGTCTTAAATCTTCTCTTGCTTCGAGAACATCTAAATGGAGTGCTGCAGCATCAAGCACCGATTCAATGGCAAGCTTTGTACCATCTTTAGCCAGGGTCCGGGAGACATTCAGAATACTTTGCACTGAAGCATTTTCGCTCATGGCTTCAGCGACAGCTGCTGCCATTACACCCGCTGCTTCTCTGCCGTAGCTTGTTTGATGGGCACCGGCAAGATCAATCGCCTCTTGATAGGCACGTTCAGGATCTCCTGCGTTCATCATTCCGACCGGACTCATATACATGGCCGCCCCGCAGTTAACCATATTTCCGATGCCCGCTTCACGGGGATCTACATTGGCAAGCCTGTGCCTTAGAAAGAGATATTGCTCTGGATAATAAAGTCTTGTGATAACAGGAGCTTCTTTTCTCAGCTCAGGAATGTAGACCGTCTTCTCAGCTATTTCCTCTACTAATTCTTCCGCAATATCATAAGCAGTTAAATGTCTTTGCTTTCTTTCATATATCTTAAGCAGCGCCTCTACCATTAAAGTATCATCCGTTATGTGCCCGTTGCCCTTTTCAAGCGGCCTCATGTTGCCTGGTTCCTTCCATGCATCACTTGCCGGTTCACGAAATGCTGTGACAACCCCGAATTTTTTCCTGATCACTTCAGGAAGCAGTCCCTCCGTTGGAGAACCCATCGCGTCCCCAATAGCGCCTCCATATAGAACACCTTCTATTTTCTCAAGCATCCGCTTCGTCATTGTCCCTCTCCTCCCCTCTTGTTTTCCCCTTAAAACCAAGCGTAGAAGCTCTTGCCTGCAGTTTTAATTCAAGCTTCGTTAATAGATCATTCTCTACTGCTTTTCCTTCAATTAATTGAATAAGCTTGTCTGCTGCAGCTACCCCTATTTCATAAACAGGCTGCTCAATCGTTGTGATTTCAGGCTCTACAAGCTTCGTGAGGTCAATACCGTCAAACCCTGCAATTGCAATCTCATCAGGAATTTTTTTCCGAAGCGACTTCAGCATTTTTAAACAGCCGATCGCCATTAAGTCATTTCCGAGAAAAAAACCATCTGCATCAGGGTGATCCGTTATCGCTTTCCCAGTCAGCTGCCTTCCGCTTTCAAGACTGAAATCACCTTCAAAATGAATCACGGGATGCTCTGGGGAAAACTGTTTTAAACTGTCCGTGTAGCCTCTCAGCCTCTCTTTAGATGGAATCAGCTGTTTCGGGCCGCCTATGTGAATAATTTTTCTGCATCCGACATCAAACAGGTGGCAGACAGCAAGCTTTGCACCTTTATAATTATCAACTGCCACTGAATTTGCGGATGTCACATTGGCGGCACGGTCTACAATCACAAACGGAATCTTCTTTTCTTTCAGAAGCTGTATGGATTTCCCTTTGAGCTGATAGGGAGCGAAAATAAACCCGTCAATGTACATATTTTCAAAGCTTTCCCACATTGAAACACCGGTCATTGCATTAGAACTGGCTGGCACTAGAATCATTTTGTAGCCTTTGCGCCCTGCTTCTTTTTCAATGGCTTGAACTAACTTGGGAAAGAAAGGGTTGCTGATATCTGGAATGAACAAAGCAATTGTATTTGTTTTTTGCCTTGCAAGACCCCGAGCAATTTCATTTGGTTTATAGTTCAGCTCTTCCATGACAGTCTGAATTCTTTTTTCTGTTGCATGACTGACGTATCCTTTTTTATTCAGATATCTGGAAATGGTGGCAACAGAAACATCCGCTTCCCTTGCCACATCCCGAATTGTTGCTTTCTTCTCCCTCAAGTGATTTCCCCCTGAAGATCCTATAGTTCCTTCACTTTTATATCTGACAAAAGCGCTTCGCCTTTTCCAAGGACAGAGAATCCAAACATTCCCCGCTTAAAGCGATCATCTTCCGACTGAAAAATCCGTTTGCCGTTGATGAAAAACTCAATGATATTTTCTTCGCAGGACACTTCAAACTGGTACTCCACACCAGTGGTCCAGTCATACGGAACTTCAATCAATCTTTTCATCCCAAAATCGTTTAAAATCAGTGAAACCTTATTTTCCCCGTCAAATCCCGCTTTGTAATGACGGCAGATTCCTTCTGCTCGGAAAATCATCATGTGCTGATCGCCGCTCATCGGCTGAACAGTGGCTCCAGCCATATAGTCTTTGGAATAATAATTTCCTGTAAAAGAAGAGCACTCATCCTCGGATTTGCATCTCATTTTTCCGTTTTTAAGGCTCACTTCACCCATATGATGGGCAAAAGGAGTGACAGATTGGAACTCATTTGCCTGTTTGCTGAAATCAATTTTATAGTTTGCCTTCCCTGATATGTGAAACTCATCAATGAATAGCTTTCCAAAGGCCCGGTTCAGCAAGGGAGAGGGACTTTCTATGATTACACCGACCTCATCGATGATCGCACCGTCTGTATCAGGAATCATAAACTTGATATTGTTCCACTCTTGATTGATCAGCCGGAGCGGTTCAAGCTTGATGTCCTCTTCGTTAAATGTGTTTCTGACATACGGAGTGACAATGAAATCCTCACCCTGCCACTTGTCACAATAAATCAGCATGCTGACCTGCTGGCCGCTGCAGGCTTTTGGGGCAAATGCCGGTTTGTATTTCTCATCATGAAAGTCTTTTCTCCTGTGAAAAGGTTTATAGAATACTTTGCTTGCTTCGCCTTCTATCATCCGGTCAATGAATACTTCCAGTGAACCCTTAGTTTCATAACCGGTTTGACTGCTATGTTTAATGAATGTTTTGAACGGAAAATTCGTTTGAAAGCCGTGCGTAGATCCTGGAAGGGTAAAGTCGAAATAGATTTGACCTTCTTTGAAGCTTTTCAGCAATCCGCTTGGAGCCTTCTGCTTTGAAACCCTATAGCCGAGCAATGTAAGTTCTTTTGCAAATGTAGGAATATCCATGATGTTCAAATAGCCTGAGACACTTGACAGCACAATAAAGTCATTGATCGGCTTCCTGTAATGCTGCGGGATTCTTCCGATTCCATTCCATACTCCCGCAATCGTCCCGATCTTGCCTGCATTGCAATCTGTATCCCAGCCGCACATGGCGGCAATTTCAATCGTTCTTTCAAAGCTTCCATTCCCATATAAAAGCGCAAGAATGCAAACACCTGCGTTAGGGATAATGTGACAAACCCCTGGATATTTATCGTACCCCCAATTTTCCTCTAAAAATGTTCTGCAGGCTCTGAAATCTTCAGGATGCTCCCAATGAAAATCCATCACCTCGTTTACGACTTTGGCGTAGGTGCTGTCATCCGGAATTGTTTTTAGCGCATTTGCTATGATTTCCGGGATGCTCTCTGCATGAAAGGCTTCCGCAATGCATGCAGCAATGAATCTGGCTCCGTAAATCCCATTCTTGTCATGCGAAACACTCGCCGCCTTTGCTGCGTAATCAGCAGCCTTCGCTGGATTTCCCGGAAAAAGAAGCCCCCATGTATCGACAAAGATCTGTCCGCCAATCTGTTCTGCAAGCGTTAAGCCATTTTGACCTGCAGATCCAGAACGCGGGGGCATAATTCCTTTCTTCAAATTCAGATAGGCTGTATGCTCTGTGCTGATGCCTTCTCCGCCCCACCAGAACATGCCGATTCCCTCGCGGGTGTAGTTCAGCCATGCGCGTCCGACATCTTCGGCCGTCAGTTCACGGTCAGCTGCATCATCATAAAGAGCCCTGATAAAAAATGCGGGTCCGTTCGCATCATCATCAGCTGAGAAGACTTTATAGTCTTTAAGATATCCCTTTATATCACCGAACACATCTTGAATTCTCTCAAAAGTCCATTCAAGAGGCTCAACAGGCGCTCCGAGCCTTATTCCAATATTCATTCCAAGAAACCCTGCATACACACGCTCAAGATAATCTTCAGGAATCAACCGCCATTCCCCTCTCCCATTTCAGTTTCGCTGCAATTCCTGCTGTTCTTTCTAACTTACGTGGGGGGACAGGCTATCATTCTATCTTTTTATTAGAAAAGCGGAACCGTGTTCAGGCCCGACAGTCCGATCCGTTCTGGCCGAGGGACTGGGAGGTGAAGCTGAACATCAATGCGGAAACTATATCGTTCTCTGTTTAAACAAAGAGAGATCCCGAATTCAGAATCTCTCTCTTTTTTCTATTTCAACTGCTTGTTTGCGTATTCTGTAATCTCTTTTCCGCCTGCAGCATTCCACTCTTTCACGAATGCATCAAAATCCTCGAGCGGACGCTTTCCTGTAATGATATCTGTTGCATATTCTTTATACAGATTCTCCATAGCATCCCAATTGGCAATATACTCTTCAGGCATAATAAAGAGGTTGTCTTCCTGGTAGAATTCATTAACCATTTTCAAGGATTCTTCTGCTGCTTCTCCGAGAAGCGGCTTTTCAAGAGGCATTTCAGGTTTAAACTCAGATGGCTCCCAGAATCTCGCAAACCATTGCTCATAGTACGTGTTTGTAAGATCGATCTTTCCGTCTTCTACCTTATAGTGCTCCCCTTCAAAACCAAGGCGGTCAATCATCTGTCCTTTAGGGCTTGCCAGGTAATCAAGAATTTTAAACGCGAGCTCCTTTTTATCTGATTGAGAGGAAATGGCTACTCCTCTTGCTTCTTTTGTAACATCTGTTGCGCCAAATCCCTGTCCTTCACCTTTAGCAGGCGGCAAGACTTTTACTCCTGTGTTTTCGCCATTTGTCTGCATCATTTTCCCATTGTAAATATCAATGACTTTGCCGGCTGTACCGACAATCACGCCTGCTTCACCGTCATAAAAAGCTTTCTCCTTTGTATCCCATTCTTTCGTGATATAGCCCGGGTCTAGAAGACCTTCTTTGTATAACTTTTGATAGAAGGAAAGCTTCTCTTTTTCCTGATTCGATACTTTGTAGTACTCAAATTTGCCTCCGCTGTTTAACCATGATGAAGTGATGCCGAACGACATGTTAAAAATAGCATTCAGTTCTTCAAGATCTCCAGCTGCCGTAAAAGCATAAGCAGGTTTACCTTCTCCGCCCGGAGGATTCGTTTTTAATTCTTTAAAGAAATTGTAGTAGTTATCAATTGTCGGATCAGCAGCCAGTGCTTTGGACGTTTCCATTTTTTCAAACCAGTCGCCTCTGATTACTGGCGTTTTCTGAGAAAGAGGCTTCACCCACAGTAAGTACGGATAATTTTCAAGCCTCTTTTTGTTCCACGGTTCAAGACTGTCCTTTAAATACTTCGATTTTTCAAGATGAGGCGTTAAATCTTCAAGCAAATCCTGATCTGCAATTTGCTGATCTCCTCCCTGAAAATAAATCATGTCGGGGATATCGCCGCTCAGAAGCAGCAAATTCAATTTTTCAGCATAGTTTCCCTGAGGCATTTCAACAAGCTCAAATTTCACATTCAGCTTCTCATCATTCTTCAGCCCCTTTTCAAGCGCTTCAAAATAAGCAACTGAAGCAGGATTCGATGGATTTTCATCCTTCATCACAAAACGGATCGTTGTAGAGCCATCCTCATTTTTTTCTGACGTTTCCGTTTTTTCCGAGCAGCCTGCAGCAGCAAATGCAAATAGACTTGCAAGCATAATCAGCAAAAGTTTCTTCATTGCCATTCTCCTTTTATTATGAATTTGCCTTAATCCTTTACTCCGCCCTCTAATGCACCCTTTGCATAAAACTTCAGAATGAAGGGATACATAATTAAGAGCGGGACGATAGCAAGCATAATGGTGCCTGCCTGCAGCGATCCAAAATCAAGATTGGCCACACTTTTGTATTCTAAAAGTGTTTGTACTCCGACCAGTGAGGCATTATCCCGTTCAACTACGAATTGCCTGAGCACGAGCTGCAGAGGCCATTTTCCCGGGTCTGTCAAATAAATGGATGCCCGGAAAAATTCGTTCCAATGAAAGACGGCGTAAAATAAACCAAGTGTTGCAAGTGCAGGCTTTGACAGCGGCAGCATAATTCTGAAAAAAATATTCAAGTGACCTGCCCCGTCGATTCTTGCTGCTTCAAGAATACTTTCAGGTACATCTTCAAAAAATCGCATCATAATAAACAAGTAATAGACATTGATGGCTTTATAGAGAATAAGAGATAAATAGGAATCAAGCAGACCGAGATCCTTTACCACTAAATATTCAGGTATCAGGCCAGGCTCAAACACCATGATCAAAATCAGGATCACCATAAAAAACTTTCTGCCGACAAGTTTTTTTCTTGTTAAAACATAGGCGGCGAGTGCAGTAAGAAGCAGATTCAGCAAAGTTCCCGCCACGGTGATAAAAATAGAATTGAACAAACTTTTTACGATAAGCGGATTTGAAAGCAAAATTTGATAATTGATCAGCGAAAACCCTTTCGGAATCAGCGACAGACCCGTCATTTTATGAGCATTTTCTGGCGCTGTGAGGGACAAGGCAAGCAGATTCACAATCGGAATAATCATTGTAAGAGTGATTAAAAATAAACCTGAGTAAAGCAGGATTTTGGACAGTTCAATTTTTTTCATAGACTCCCTCACCAGACCCCTTTCCCGGTCAGCCGTTTCGCAAGGAGATGAGTGCCGAATATAAGAACGACCCCGATCGCTCCTTTAAATAGACTCGCTGCTGTAGCGTAGGCATACTGACCGTTCAGAATTCCGATTCTGTATACATATGTATCCAGAATATCAACAACGCTGATGACGGAATCATTCATAAAGTTAATCACCTGATCAAAGCCTGCATTCATAAAGAAGCCTAAATTCAGAATAAATACTGTAATAATCGTATTGCTCATATCAGGCAGTGTAATATACCTCATTTGCTGCAGACTTGATGCTCCGTCCATCCTTGCTGCTTCATAAAGGGAAGGACTGATTTTCATAATCGCCGCTAAATAGATAATCGAATCCCAGCCGGCGCTTCTCCACATTTCAGAAAAAACAAGCACCCAGCGGATATGATCCTTGCTTGTCATGTAGTCAAGCGACGGCATCTGAAAGAAATTCCGGATGACGTTCACTCCGCCGTCTACAGGACTCAGGAGACTGATCCAGACACCGGCAATAACGACCCACGACAGAAAATGAGGCAAATAAACGATCGACTGAACATATTTCCTGTATGGCATATTTCTGACTTCATTGATGAGAAGAGATAGAATAATCGGAATTGGAAAAACAAAAATGATTTTCATCGTGCTGATAATGATCGTATTTTTCAGCACAGAAAAAAACGCCGGTGAATCAAACAGGACATGAAAATGCTTCATGCCGACCCACACATTGTCTCCAATTATCCTGTAGTCCTGAAAAGCAAGCTTCATGCCGATCAAGGGCACAATATGGAAAACTGCAAAATACAGGAGAGCAGGGAATATCATGATGTACAGAACCCAGTCTTTGCGCATGAGCGCTAATTTTTGCTTAATCATCACTAGCAACCCTGCTGCAATATTCCTGAACCTCTGCTGCAGTCGGCATGCCGCTCTGAGCCCCTCTCTTTTCAACGCTCAAGCCTGCAGCAATGGCCGCAAATTGAATGCATTCTTTGAGCGGCTTCCTCTCTGAAATGGCGAAAGCAAATGCGCCTGCAAACGTATCTCCTGCACCTGTTGAATCAACTGGATTAACTTTGATGGCAGGAACGTTTTCCATTTTATGACCGGTAAAGTAAGTGATGCCTTGTTCTCCTTTTGTAATCAGGAGCTTATTAGGGTGCTTTTTTAACGCCTCTGCTTCATCATACTTGCCGTTAAAAATGATTTCTGCTTCATGTTCATTTGGCAGTAAATAGGTGCATCGGCTGATTACCTCTTCAGATAAAGGAACTGCCGGGGCAGGATTGAGAATGATCTTTTTTCCGTACTTGGCAAGCTCTTTAACGATGTATTCAATTGCGTTCATCGGAATTTCCATTGAAATTAAGATAACTTCTGCTTCTAAGAGACCATTTATCTTTCCCTGCAAATAATCTTCATCCGTTTTTGCATTTGCACCCGGAACAACGATAATCCTGTTTTGTGCATCGCAGATTTCAATCATTGCACAGCCGGTCGGCGCTTCGGATTGCTTCTGAATGTCTCCAATACCTACATCATTAATTGATAATTGATCCAGCAGAAAATTTCCGTGCTGATCGTCTCCCACTGTTCCAAACAGCTTGACTGAGCCGCCTAACCTTGCAGCTGCAGTTGCCTGATTCGCGCCTTTTCCGCCGGGAAAAATGTTAAACTCCTTGCCCAAAACGGTTTCTCCCATTTTTGGAGAGATATCTGTTACGGCAACCAGATCGATATTTAAACTGCCAATGACCGCTATTTTATTCATAAACAAATCTCCTAATCTATTTCAAGGTTCATTAAAGGGGCATGCTGCTGCGCGCCATACACATCCCGGTCGAATACAGATCCAGACGAATGGCTTCTGTAAAAGGTAATTTTAAATCCCAGCGCCTGATCAAAAAATACGATATGCTTCAGCTGTTCTTCTTTGAGACGATAGAGCATGCAAATAGCGGCCGCCGTAATTTTGTTTGAATTCTTCACATGAAAATAATCTTCACTTTTGCTGAATAAAACATCCAGTGTAATTTCAAATGGTCCGGAGTTTTTGCTTCTGAGCACCTTTGAGTATTCTCCTAAAGTTGTCATAGAACCTCCAGCTGAAACGGCATCTCGCTTTTTTTCAGTTTCATAAGATGATAGATTGAGAACTCATAAACAGGACCAAACTCAATATCGCTCGGGGCAAAAGGAAAGGCCAGATTTCCAGCTGTGGACTTTCTTCCCTCATAGCCGTAATGCAAAAAGGTGGAGCGCAGCGTTGCACAAATGCTGCTTGCAGCTTCTTGCGTGTCTGCGACAACCTCAAATACAAGACCTATTTCGTGGCCTGAAAAGGGTTCACTCTCATTTTCACCCAAAACGGCATTTTTGCCATAATGGTAGAAGTTGATTTGAAAAGAATGTTCAGGGATATCTTTGTAATGACCGATTACTTCTTCTTTTACGGCAGCTTCAATTTGTTCGATGTTTTTAATCAAAATCGGATCGCGAATACCTGCAAGGACAAATGTTCTGTATGCTTTCACTCTCGCACCTTCAAGCTTTACATGATAATCTTTTGTAAGAACATATTTGCTGCCTGATACTTCAACTGAGCCCTCTCCTGCGTCTTTAAATTCACACTGAGATAAGTCCAGTAAAAATCCCGGTCCATGGAGTATATAGGGGTGATCTTTTTCATAAAAGGTATGAGCCGCCACGCTTGTTGTACTGCATTTTCGGTTTGGATTTAAAGCCTGAACAGTAAACGAGCTCTCTTTAATCGTACCGAGAATACAATCCTTCGTCGTTCCAGGCTCTGCGCATAAAGCGCCGCATTCCAATATTTTTCCTAAATGATAGGAGAGACCAGCATCCATACCGTTAAAAATACCAACAGCCGCAAAAGGTGACGGATCAAACGCTCTTCCGCAGACGATAAGTTCACACTTCTGTTGAAGAGCTTCTAAAATCGGTTCATGTCCCATCTGGGCAACAATTGAATGAGTTTCAGCTAAAGAATGAGGTGTTAAATCCGGAACATTCGGACTCATTTTCCCGATTCTACCCTCACTTAAAGCCTGATTGATGTACGCGTTATCAAAATCTGCCCAAATGACGCCAACTTTCGGCTTCTCTTTCCTATTCGACAGGATTTCATCGATTATATCCAACATCCATTCAACATGAGGTTTTGCACCTGCTCCTCCCGCCGAGCCGATGATAAGCGGAATGTGAGTCTCCAAAGCCGCGGCAATGAGGATCTTCAAATCTTTTTTGGCAGCCCTCTTCGAAACGATGCCGACACCTGCCCCTAATTTATGAGGACCTGCATCTGTTGAGCCGGCATCCACAACAATCGCATGAGGCTTCATTTTCATGCCATTCTTGAAGCTCTCAAGCGGAAAGCCGTATCCAAGCATGCCGCATGGCGACAAAATCCGGATTTCTTTGCTCATGCCATCCCCCTTGAAATCAATTTTTTCATACACTACCAAATATATGTAACCGGTTACATATTATTAGTAAAACCTAATGGATTTTTATGGGTATGTCAATGTTTTTTCTAAATTTTGTCTATTGGATACCTTGTTTTGTGGAGATATTAGGAATAAAGAAACACCCTCAGGCTGCCCTGCTGATCAAGTGTGCCGAGGAGAATTTCATTCACTTTTTTCTGATGAACGATTTTCAGTTCAGAAACCAGCCATTCTTCATTTTTACCCAAACGCAGAAGTTCTTTTTTATTAATGCTGCCTTCTCTGATAATGGTGCCAGGAAGATCAAAGGGTGATGGAGTTAAATTTAAATCCAGATTCGTAACCGTTTGATGATCCGCTTTTAAAAAACAGGAAATTCTGCCGTCTGATTCGAAAAGGGCATTTGCAACCTTTTCAGGATCTTCAATTTGCTGCTTTCTAAGCTCAGAAAGCAAATCCTCAATGGTTAATCTTGCTTTTTTTAAGCCTTTGTAAGAAATCTTGCCATTTGTGATTAAAGGAAACGCAGGCGGATCAAGAAAGATGCGAAACGCATGCCACTTCAGGCTGAAAAAAACGCCCGCTGAATACAAAATAATTAAAACGGCCATCGTGATCATTGAACCTTTTAAACCAAGGCCTTCGTCAGAAAGCGGATGTGCCATGATATTACCAATGATAAGGGCAATCACGAAATCAAGCAGCCTAAGCTGGGCAATCGATCTCTGACCCATTACTTTAGCAGACAATGCTAAAAAGAAAAAAGCAAACACAGCTCTCAGAATCCACTGGATGGATGTAAGCGTTTCCTGACCGTGAAAAAAATCCATTCTTTCCACTTCCCAATAAGGTGATTAATCATTATTCTTCTCCTTATCAAGAATGTTTATGAGCTGCTCACAGCACAATTATCCCGGGGAAACACTTCCAAGCTGATAAATAAGGCTCTCCAACTTTTACACAGAAAATCATCGCTCATTTCACACAAAATAAACGTATCTCCTTCAAGGGAGGAATGTTTGTGGAGACAGTCGATTACGATAAAGCATTGTATTATACACACCGATCACAGTGGGATAACCTGCTGATTCTGATGGTGCGCACAAAAGATGATCTGCTCTCAAAACGAATTGAGCAGTTCCTTCACGCTTATAATTTTGAAAATAACTACGGAGAAGTCGAAAAGAAATTATACTCACTCCTTCGATATATCGATCACGCAGTAGAAACAGGTCACGAGCTGGAAGATGCGGAGTATGCGTATCTGACTTAAAAAAGCAGAATTGTGTTCATACACAAGAGATTTATCAGCCGGATTTCGGTCATAAATTAAAATGATTCGGTCAAACTGATATGGCCAATCAGCCGAATTTTTGATAATTCCTTCGCTCATTCTCTGTAACAGCTATAATGGACTGTTTTCAAGCAAAAAAGCAAAAAAAAATGGAGCGGGATCTCATCCCCTCCATTTTTATTTTTGCTTTTGCATATAAAATTCTACATACATTTTAAGTTCCTCGACCAGCTGGCCAACAAGCACTGCTGAGTCTTCAAGCAGTTTTTTGTTTTCATAATCAAAGCAGATTGGATCAAGGGCAAGCTGTTTTGGAATGGCATTTGCATATACGCCTCTCATGACAGTCCTCATGTTATTCAGAGCATTGATTCCGCCTTTTCCGCCGCCGGCAACAGCAATCAAGCCGACCGGTTTATGTGCAAAATGGGAACTTCCTAAATAATCCAGGGCATTTTTTAATGCACCGCTCATGCCGCTGTGATATTCAGGTGATAATAAGATGATGCCGTCAGCTGCTTTTACCTTGTTTTTCAATTCCTGAACAGCTTCGATTTTTTCCTGTTCTTCCTCTCCATCAAATATAGGGAGCTTCAGTACACTTAAATCGATATACTGTGCTCCGTATTTTTCAGCAATAAATGCTGACGCGAGCCGGGTTCTGCCTTTTTTTCTCGGGCTTCCATTAATAACAAGCAAATTCATTTTCATTCTTCCTCTCTTATTTGTCCAAACCATTCTTCACTGCATACAGGGCAGCTTGTGTACGGTCAGCAAGGGACAGCTTGGATAGAATATTTGACACATGTGTTTTTACGGTCTTTTCTGTGATAAATAAAGAAGCGGCAATTTCCTTATTGCTTTTGCCTTTTGCAATCTCCTTCAATACATCATTTTCCCTATTCGTAAGCGGTGTCAACAGTTTTTCATCTTTTTGATTCCTTTGCAGCAAATGGGACATGACGTGAGATGTGACTTTAGGGTGAAGCTTGCTTTCTCCTTTCAGAACCTCCCTGACCGTATGAACTAGTTCATCAGGTTCAACATCCTTTAGCTGATAGCCTGATGCTCCAGCCTGAATGGCCGGAATCACATGGTCCTGATCGGCGTAGCTCGTCAAAATAATAATTTTTATCTGTTCGTTGAATGTCCGGATTTCCTTCGTTGCATCTACTCCGTTCATGATTGGCATCGAGAGGTCCATTAATATCACGTCCGGCATCAGTGTGCGGACCATCTTCACAGCCTCTACTCCATTTTCTGCTTCACCGACAATCTCAATATCTTTTTGGGTGGAGAGGAAAAAATGAAGCCCTCTTCGGACCACTTTATGATCGTCGGCAATTAACAGGCGGATTCCCATGATCGTGCCTCCTTTAAATTGGAATTTTCACTTCGATTTCGGTGCCTTGATTTAATCCAGTGGTTATCTGAAATGTACCATTTAATTTTTTAGCGCGATTTTTCATTCCCTGAAGTCCTAAAGAAGGCAGGGGAACTTTTTCATTGTAGGAAAACCCTGCTCCCTGGTCTCTAATCGACATGGTTACCTCATTTTTCGATCGGTGTATACGAATGAATGCAAATTTGATTTGTGCATGCTTTTTGCAATTATTTAACGCTTCTTGACCGATTCTCCACAGCGCTTCCTCTGTGTCACACGGCAGCGTTTGAACGCCCTGAATATCCGTTTCAAGCTCAAGGCCCAGGACTTTTGCGTAATTCAGCAGTGCTGATGCAATCCCATTTTCCAGTCCCTGTGGCCTAAGCTGCCAGATTAAAGCCCTCATTTCGGCAAGAGCCTCCTGTGAAAGATCTTGAACATACTTCAGCATTTCTTTCATC
This sequence comes from Peribacillus frigoritolerans, assembly GCF_004358755.1. Taxonomy (GTDB): domain Bacteria; phylum Bacillota; class Bacilli; order Bacillales; family Bacillaceae; genus Bacillus_P. The sequence continues at coordinate 1,148,731 of NZ_SMZY01000002.1, forward strand.
TTTTGATCTTCTGTCATTTCCTTTGATCCTCTTGCCGTCAGCATAATGGAAAAGAGGAGCTGATTGACGGAATCATGCAGATCCTGCGCCAGCCGGTTACGTTCTGCAATGAGAGCCAGATGCTGTTCGTTTTCGACAAGTTTCATGCGTTTCATAGCGGTACCTATTTGAAATGCAACAGCCTCAAGCAGGGCAAGCTCTTCTGTTGTAAAATGAGTTTTATTTGGAGAAGCTACATTTAATAACCCGATCTTTTCGTCCCCTGTTCGGAGCGGAACAGTAGCATGATGGGTAATTTCATTCGTTTCGCCCCATTCAAATTGCTCCGCATCTTCTAAACGTTTGCAGTTTATGATATTGGCAGCCTTGTTTAAACGGCCGTCTGCAAATTTATCGATGCACCAGCAATCTCCACTGCACATTGCTTTTTTACAATTTGTTTCCAGTGCAGGCGGAAGCTTGTGGTCTGCAGCCAATCGGTACTGCTTATCTGCATCAACGAGAAAAATCCAACCTGTTTCCAGTCCAGTTACGTGAAGAAGCTTCTTCAAAACGTCATCAAGCATTTGATCCAGATCATTAGACTGATTCAGCGTTTCTGCAATCGTCTTAAGTGTCTGCAGTTCCAAAATGCGCTTTTCATCATTAGCCATATTTTTCTCCCTCACCATGTTTATATTGATAGTATATCAGCGTTTCTCCTTTTGCTGCCTTCTCAATGTGACTGATTTTTTCTCAGACTTTAGATGGAGAGAATAACAAAATATGCAGTTAAACTAATAAAATGGCATTTTACACCCAAGAAAGGGCCAGATCCTGATTCCCCGCTCTTTTAACAAATAAAAAAACCGCTGAATCAGCGGAATTTATGAAATCGGATATTGCTGAACGAGCGGATAAACACGAATTCAACAATGATCATATGTTTATATAAAAACCTCTTTCTCATTAAAACAGCTGAAAAAGGTTCGCCTTTTTCAGCTGCATTTTATATACTAGATCAATTCGTTTACTTTTTTCATAAGAGCAGAAGTAAGAGCTTCAAGCTTTTGTTCGCTGTCCGCAAGCGTTTCGCCTTTTACCCCAAAGTAGAATTTCGCTTTAGGCTCTGTTCCGGATGGACGCAGGCAGAACCAAGATCCGTCTTCTAAATAGTACTTCAGAACGTTTGAAGGCGGCAGCGTAATTTCTTCTGTCGTTTTAGCTTCTGCGTCGAAGCGGGTTCCTGCTTTGTAGTCTTCAATCGTAACAACTTTTTTATCTCCCATCATCTCAGGAGGATTGCTGCGGAAGGAAGCTAAAATGCTTTGAATCTGTTCTGCTCCGTCTTTTCCTTTAAGGGTTAATGACTCAAGACCTTCACGGTAATAGCCATATTGTTCAAAGATTTCGAGTAACCCTTCATAAAGCGTTTTGCCTTGTTTTTTATAGTAAGCTGCTACTTCAACGGCTAAAATTGCTGCTTGTACAGCATCTTTATCACGGGCGAAGTCTCCAATCAGATAGCCGTAGCTCTCTTCATAGCCAAATTGGAAAGTATACTGGCCAGTGCGCTCGTATTCATTGATTTTTTCACCGATGAACTTAAAGCCTGTCAGTGTATCAATTGTATCTAATCCGAAAGACGCTGCTACATCTCTTCCGATTTCTGACGTTACAATTGTTTTCAGGACCACACCATTATCAGGCAGAATGCCCTTTTCTTTTTTCTGCGATAGTAAATAGTGAAGAAGAATGGCACCTGTTTGGTTGCCCGTTAACACGACATATTCCCCTTCTAAATTCTTCACGGCAATTCCAAGACGGTCTGCATCAGGATCTGTTGCAATCAATAAGTCCGCGTTGGTTTTCTTTCCGTCACGGATCGCGTATTCAAATGCAGCATGCTCCTCAGGGTTTGGAGACTTGACTGTGCTGAAGTTTGGATCAGGCAGCTCCTGCTCAGATACAACGGTTACATTTTTATAGCCAAGTGCTTCAAATCCGCGGCGAACAGGTTTATTTGCTGTACCGTGAAGAGGAGTAAAGACTATATTCAAATCAACTTCTTTAGAAAGTTCCGGATTCACAGAGATCGTGACAAGCTTGTCTGTATAAGCTGAGTCAATCTCTTCTCCGATCATTTTAATAAGACCTGAAGCTTTTAATTCTGCTTCATCTTTTACTTGTATGCTTAGTTCATCCTCAATTCCGTTTACTTTGGCGATGACTTCATCTGCTGCTGCAGGAGGCAATTGCCCGCCGTCTTCGCCGTATACTTTATAGCCGTTATATTCAGGAGGATTGTGGCTGGCTGTGACGACAATGCCAGAGAACGCATTTAAATACCGGACTGCAAACGACAGTTCTGGTGTCGGGCGCAATTCTTCAAAGACATATGTTTGAATGCCATGGCTTGCAAGAGTTTTTGCAGCTTCCATTGCAAACTCCGGTGATTTATGGCGTGAATCATAAGCAATCGCCACTCCGCGTTTTTTCGCTTCTTCGCCGAAAGAATCAATATAAAGCGCAAGGCCTTCTGATGCCTTTCGGACAGTATACATGTTCATGCGGTTAATTCCAGGTCCAATTTCGCCGCGCATGCCGCCTGTTCCAAATTCTAAGTTTTTGTAAAAGCAATCCTCGCGCGCTTTATCGTTATTTTCTAAATCTGATAAAAGAAGTCTTAATTCTGAATCTAAATCTGTTTTGCTGGTCCAGCGCTGATAGCTTTTTTCAAAACTCATAACGTACCTCCAATAATTTTAGATTATAAGTGTTACTTATTCATTTCTTCATTATTTAGACAATTCCTGCCTAAATTCGTATGTAAATAATAGAAATCAGTCGATTCCTTGGCTTATTTTAACACATATTGGGACTTGCTGATATTTTAATTTTGTTAAAAAATTTGAATTTCAAAATAATAAAATCATAATAAAATCTAAAGAAAATGGCAGCCGGTTATGCTTTCATATCGGCTGCCGTCCATTTATCAGTTTGCTTTTCTTACCTCATCAGGCACAACTGCGTCATGCAGATGCGTTTGAAGCTTATCAACGTGCTGCTGCTTTTGTTCAGGAGTCCATTTCAATTTATCAGCCATGTAATTTGTGACTCCTTCCTGGTACGTTCTTGCCCAGTTAATATCAAAGTACACTGCACCCGTTCTTCTGACAAAAAAGTCTGAAGGAGTTGCTGTCATTTCCTCTGTCATTGCATAGTCAATCTCAGCAAGGATGTAAACGGGCAATCCATATCTTTGTGCAAGCGGTTTTAGCGTCTCCACTCTCTCAAACAGTGCATCTGCATTTGATCCGTATCGTCTTGATAAGTGCTTCGCCTGCATTTCAGTCAGTCCAAGGGACATGCCTTGTTCTGTTTTTGTTTTGACAAACGTTTCAAGACTTGCTGAACCGCCTACATGACCGCCTGAAATTGGCATGTTTCTTGTTTTGCATGCACCATAATCCTTTAGTCCTGCTTCTTTGAAATCTTTTACAATGAGGTCAATAATGTGCTCGGCCATTTTTCTGTAGCCTGTCAGTTTTCCGCCAGCAATCGTGATAAGCCCAGTTTCAGATGTCCAAATTTCATCCTTCCTGGATATTTCAGAAGGATCTTTTCCGTCTTCATGAATAAGCGGTCGAATGCCGGCCCAGCTTGATTCAGCATCCTCTGCACGGATAGAGAGATCCGGGAACATATAGTTGATGGATTCAATCACATAGTCTCTGTCTTTCACCGTCATACGCGGATTTTTCGGATCTTCCTTGTAGACTGTATCTGTAGTGCCAACATAGGTTTTGCCGTCACGTGGGATTGCAAATACCATTCGTTTATCAGGCGTATCAAAATATATAGCCTGTTTTAATGGGAATTTGCTTTGATCAAAGACTAAATGAATTCCTTTTGTCATCTGCAGGGATTTTCCATTTTTGGACTTATCCATTTCTCTCAGCTGATCGACCCAAGGACCTGCTGCATTAATGATTTTCTTAGCATATACATCATATTTTTTTCCGGAAATCGTATCCACGATATGAACACCGATGACTTTTCCTTTTTCGTAAATAAACCCGTCCGCTTTTGCGTAGTTGACTGCGTCAGCACCGAAGCGCACAGCTTCTTTCATGACTTCGATTGTCAGTCTTGCATCATCTGTCCGGTATTCAACATAGTAGCCGCCGCCTTTTAGACCTTTTTTCTTCACAAGCGGCTCTTTCGCAAGAGTTTCTTTTGCGCTTAACATCTTTCTTCTTTCACCGCGTTTAACAGCTGCCAGGAAATCATAGACACGAAGACCGATGGATGTTGAAAATGGGCCGAATGTGCCTCCTTTATGCATTGGGAGCAGCATCCATTCAGGAGTTGTTACATGGGGGCCGTTTTCATATACAATGGCTCTTTCTTTTCCGACCTCTGCAACCATCTTGACTTCGAATTGCTTGAGGTAGCGAAGACCGCCGTGAACAAGCTTGGTTGATCTGCTTGAAGTGCCGGCTGCAAAATCCTGCATCTCAACAAGACCGATTTTCATTCCCCTTGAAGCCGCATCCAGCGCAATTCCTGAACCGGTAATCCCTCCGCCAATAACAAAAACATCATACGTTTCCCGCGTCATTTTATTTAAGATATCGTGTCTTTTATCGCTTGAAAAAGTCATTTGATATTCCTCCTAATATTTTCCAGAAGGGATTAAAAAAGAGGCCACAACAAGCTAGTGCAGCAATAAATGCCTGCTCTAGTGTTGTGGCCTCTCCCAATCTCCAACCGTTCTATTAACTTGATGTTAGTATATCACAAGAAGTGTTTATTTAAAAGCCTGAGCTGCTTTTACCGCTTTTTTCCACCCGCCGTATAATTCATCGCGGACTGAATCTTCCATTTCCGGTTCAAACTGCTTGTCTAGTTTCCATTGCTTTGTAATATTCGATTTATCCTCCCAGAAGCCTACAGCAAGACCTGCAAGGTAGGCTGCACCAAGGGCAGTTGTTTCATTTACTTCAGGACGCTCAACCGGCACTCCCAGCATATTGCTCTGGAAATCCATGAGGAAATTATTTTTAACAGCTCCGCCGTCAACGCGAAGAGTTTTTAACGAAATGCCTGAATCAGCTTCCATAGCTGTTAAAACATCCTTCGTTTGATAAGCAAGTGATTCAAGTGTAGCACGGACAAAATGCTCTTTTGAAGTGCCGCGTGTTAAGCCGAAAACCGCTCCCCTCACGTCACTGTCCCAGTAAGGTGTACCGAGCCCTACAAATGCAGGTACAACATAGACGCCTTCCGTTGACTCAACTCGATCAGCATAGCGCTCGCTGTCCTTCGCATCTTTGAACATGCGGAGTCCGTCACGCAGCCACTGAATCGCTGAGCCCGCTACGAAAATACTTCCTTCAAGCGCATACTCAACCTTGCCGTCAACACCCCACGCAATCGTTGTTAACAGGCCATTTTCAGATCGGATTGCCTTTTCGCCTGTATTCATCAGCATGAAGCAGCCTGTGCCATACGTATTTTTAGCCATTCCTTCTTCAAAGCATGCTTGTCCAAATAATGCTGACTGCTGATCTCCTGCAGCCCCTGCAATTGGCACAGAATGACCGAAGAAGTGATACTCAATCGTATTTGCATACACTTCTGATGAAGGCTTAACTTCAGGAAGCATTGACTTTGGAACGGTTAGATAGTCTAATAGCTCCTCGTCCCACTTTAATTCATGAATGTTATACATTAATGTGCGGGAAGCATTTGAATAATCGGTTACATGCGCTTTTCCGCCTGAAAGCTTCCAGATCAGCCACGTATCAATCGTTCCAAATAAAAGATCGCCTTTTTCAGCTTTTTCTCTTGCGCCGTCGACATTATCTAAAATCCATTTCACTTTAGTGCCGGAGAAATAAGCATCTATTAATAAGCCTGTCTTTTCTCTGAACGTATCGTTGTAGCCTTTTTCTTTCAATTCTTCGCAAATGCCGGCCGTTTGTCTTGATTGCCATACAATTGCATTGTATACAGGCTGTGATGTGTTCTTATCCCAGACAACGGCTGTCTCACGCTGATTCGTGATTCCGATGCCGGCGATTTGCTCTGGTTTTACATTCGTTTCTGATAAACAAGTAGCGATTACAGCTAAAATAGATCCCCAGATTTCATTTGCATTATGCTCTACCCAGCCTGGCTTAGGGAAATACTGTTTAAATTCTTTTTGAGCAATGTGAACAATTTCACCTTGTTTGTTAAATAAAATGGCTCTTGAACTAGTCGTTCCTTGATCTAACGATAAAATGTACTTTTCCATGATAAGTCCCCCTAAGAATTAATAGACTGCTGATTTAATAGGCTGCTGATCTTTGTGTTGATTGTTTTTTAGTCATTGCAAAGACAAGTGAAAGCATGAAGACTAATGCTGCTGCTACATACCAAAAGGAATTATTCATAGTACCTTTAAACACGTAATTGTAAAAGACTGCGGCAAACGAGCCTCCCGCAAGCGGCGCAACAACTGGTATCCATGCATATTTCCAGTTCGAACTCCCTTTTCCTGCTATCGGAAGCACAAAATGTGCAAGTCTCGGTCCAAGGTCACGGGCCGGGTTAATGGCATATCCAGTTGTACCTCCAAGCGATAAACCGATTGCAACTACAAGGAAACCTACGATAAGCGGATTTAAGCCTTCTGTAAATGTGTTCGCTCCGATTGCAAGCAATGTGAGCACAAAAATAAATGTTCCTAATGCTTCACTGATAAAGTTGGCAAAGTAATTTGGAATGGCAGGGCTTGTTGAAAAAACACTGAGCTTTGCCCCTTGATCTTCTGTTTCCCTCCAGTGCGGCAAGTACTGCAAGTATACCAGTACTGCTCCAAGGAATGCTCCAAGCATCTGGGCAACAATGTAGCCTGGCACTAGACTCCATTCAAAAGATCCTGAAAAGGCAAGCGCAAAGGTTACTGCAGGATTCAAATGCGCACCGCTTATTCCGCCGACTGCATAGACAGCCATTGCAACGCCGAATCCCCAGCCCATCGTGATAACAATCCAGCCTGACTGATGAGCAAATGATTTTTTCAAGCTGACGCCGGCGCAGACGCCTCCTCCAAAAACAATCAATATCATTGTACCTATTACTTCTCCCCAAAAAGCCGTCATATTTATTTCCTCCATTCTTATAAATGTGAGATAGGTTTGAAGAAAAAAAAATCCACAGCAAATGACTTTACATAAAAGTAAAGAACTGCTGTGGATCTCCGTTTCTCCATCACATTTATTAACTTGCCTTTATGGTACATGCTAATGAAAGCGGTGTCAACAGAAATATATTATAGTTTTTGATAATTTTTCCATAAATCCATTTCAGACGATGTAACGGCTGTCGCTCCTGCCTGAAGGGCTTTATGCACCTCTTCTGATGTTTTCACAAACCCTCCGGCAAAGATCGGAATACCTGTTTTCTCTTTAATCTCTTCGATTAAACTTGGGACAAGCCCGGGAAGAACCTCAATATAGTCAGGCTCTGTCCTTTTAATCAAATCAAGGCTTTTTTCAAGTGCGCTCGAATCAAGCAGGAACAGCCTCTGGATCGCATAGATTCCGCGCTGCTTTGCTTTTGCGATCACATTGGACCTTGTCGAAATTAATCCTGCAGGCTTTACCTCCTGGCAAATAAACTCGGCTGCATATTCATCGTGCTTCAGTCCCTGAATCAGATCGACGTGGATCAGCATTTTCTTGTTTGAAGAATTAGCAAGCCGGACAATATTCCGGACTTGGCCAAGGTGCGTATCAAGAAGTACGCCGTATGTATAAGGGCTTTCGAGAAAACGTTCAAACTGCTTCATATTGCGGATTGCAGGAAGAATCTGCTGGCCTTCAAAACTCATAAATAATCCTCCTTCCATTTATTAGTTAATTTTATAGATAAATGCATACAAGGAATGTACTATATACGGGATGACAACTCAAGGGGAATTCTATAGTTTGTGGATATGGGCGCCTGCATTTCATGCGGAAGAGCATTTTCGCGTTGCATAATGTGTTTTGACACTCGTATTTCTGCGTCAACTCTTTAGTGCTACTACATTAAACGATTCAAAGATTAAAAAGTGGCGTTATTTCCAGTAGGGCTGCCACTTTTAACAATGCAAAGCTTAAATTGTGGCGTCACTCCCCTTTGTGCTGCCACTTTTAACAGTTCAAAGCTTAAAAAATGGCGTTATTCACAGTAGGGCTGCCACTTTTAACGGTTCAAAGCTTAAATTGTGGCGTCACTCCCCTTAGTGCTGCCACTTTTGATGGGGCAAAGTCCCAAAAGAAGGGGCTTTCCAATAAGTCAGTAAACAATGACCTTATGGACAGCCCCCATTTATGGATTTGCAGAAAATTCGTCGAATAATAATTTGATTTTTCAATAAAAATCCTCTTTACGATAAGAACTTAATGCTTTTTATATCGAATTCCGTAGACGTCATGTCTGCGGTCTTTCAGCTGTCTGACCGTTCCGGACTGACGCTGCCTGCGGAGAATTTCCAGGTCCACATCACCAATTACAACCATTTCAATATTCGGATTGCATTCGCCTACTATGCCGTCTCTTGCAAATTCAAAATCCGACGGTGCAAAGATAGCAGATTGCGCGTACTGAATATCCATATTTTCTGTCTGAGGGAGATTTCCGACTGTGCCTGAAATAACCGTATAAATCTGATTCTCCACTGCACGCGCCTGTGAGCAATAGCGGACACGCAGATAGCCCTGGCGATCTTCTGTACAAAATGGCGTAAAGATTATTTTAGCACCTTTTTCAGTAGCAATGCGTGCAAGCTCAGGGAATTCAATGTCATAGCAGATTTGAATCGCAACTTTGCCGCAGTCCGTATCAAAGACTTTGACATCATCCCCTCTGCTGATTCCCCACCATTTGCGTTCATTTGGCGTGATATGAATTTTATATTGCTTTTCAATTGTGCCGTCTCTGCGGAAAAGGTAGGCAACGTTAAAGATCTTTCCGTTATCTTCCTCCACAAAGTGAGATCCGCCAACGATATTGACATTGTATTTCACGGCAAGCTCTGTAAAAAGACTAATGTACTCTTCTGTATACTCAGTCAGCCTGCGGATCGCTCTGCTTGGTGATTTTTCATCCAAAAAGGACATTAACTGAGTTGTAAGCAATTCTGGGAATACCGCAAAATCAGCAGATGCATCAGATGCAACGTCTGTATAATATTCAACCTGGTTCGCAAATTCTTCAAATGAATTAATTTGTTTCATTTGATACTGCACAACACAAATCCGCACCGGCAAAGCCGTTTTGTAGAAGCGTTTCGTATTTGGCAGGTAGTCGACATTGTTCCATTCCATCAGGGTGGCATATTTGCCTGAAGCACGGTCATCTGGCAAATAGTTTGGGTTAATCCGCATAAGCGTAAATCCATTCAGCAGCTGAAACGAAAGAACGGGATCGTAAATTTTGTGATGGATGACCTCCTGTACATACTGTCGCGGAGACATTTCATTTTCGAACTTATGATAATTCGGGATTCTTCCCCCGATAATGATGCTTTTCAGATTCAGGCGTCTCGCAAGATCCTTTCTTGCTTCATAAAGCCTGTGGCCGATTTTCATCCGGCGGTACTCAGGATGGACCATCACTTCAATTCCATACATATTGTAGCCGTCAGGATTATGGTTTGATATATAGCCGTTATCCGTAATATCATCCCACGTGTGACGGTCATCATATTCATCAAAGTTAATGATCAGACTTGAGCATGAACCAATGATCTTGCCTTCAAATTCCGCACAGAACTGACCTTCCTGAAAATGCTCCAAATGACTTTCAAGATGCTCTCTTTCCCATGGAGCCATGCCTGGAAAGCATAATGCCTGCATCGCCAGTATTTCATCTATATCTTTTTCTTCAATATTTCTGATAATCATTTTTTTCTCAAATTTGGATAAATCAATTGTATCAGTCAAAAGAATCGCTCCTTTATGTAGTAACAGCAGTTTATTCCCTAATTATCCCGTTCCGAAACATTCTCTAGTTTCTTGATTCAATCAGCGAGATGACTTTTTCAAGCTCCATTTCCGCCATCGATTCTAAACGGTGATCAGTTTCCCCAAACTCCAAATGAGCAGTTACACTGTTTGGAACAATGGTGCAGTACATGCCTGCTTTTTTAGCGGCAAGTGCTCCGTTTGCGGAATCTTCAAAAGCCAGACACTCGCTTGGCTTAACACCGAGGCATTTAGCTGCTTCTATGTACAATGCAGGATCCGGTTTAACGAAGTCAACATGATCGGAGGTACGGATACACTCAAAATAATCAATTAGATTCAAGCTTTTTAAATATGTTGATACCCATTCATAGCTTGAACTGGATGCCAGTCCGATTTTCAGACCCAACTCCTTTGCAGCCGTTAAATAAGCCTCTACACCCGGTCTTGCAGCTTCAGCTGATATTCTTTTTTCAAACTTTTCTTTTTGCAGGCGTGTTAAATGCTCATGATCAACTGATCTTCCGATTTGTTCTTCCAAGTACACAAGCGGATTAAAATCTGATGCAGTTCCTATCACTTTCCCCCATACTGACATTGGCAATTCACTGCCCTGTTCTTTAAAAATTTCCTGGAGAACTTCATATTCATGCGTTTCGGTGTCAAGAATCAACCCGTCAAAATCAAAAATAATCGCTTTAATCATGCATCTTCCCCCTGTCATTTTATGTTCATTATATAACGTAAGAAGAAAACAAGAAAAGCGCAAGCGCCCGTTTAGCGCAGGCATGACAGATAAGGATCCGCCAGTAAAGGCGCTTTTTGCCTTTACTGGCGGATCCGTTCTGGCCGAGGAGTTGGGCGATTCCGCTCGCCATCGAAGCGCAAAATTTTATACTTTCTTATCTTTAAAAAAGAGAGCACCTGCTTGTCCTTTGCAGGTGCCTCCCTTTTTAGTGCTGTTCAGAAATGTTAGTCAATGCTTGGCCTGCAGCTTCATTAGACATTTGATCAGTTGCAAGGTCACCCAGTGCAACATAGCCCACAAGCTGATTATTTTCAACAATCGGCAAGCGGCGGATCTGATTTGATGCCATCAGCTGCGCTGCTTCTTCACTGCTCATGTCAGGTGTTCCCGTCACAAGGTTTGAAGACATAACATCTGCCACTTTCGTATCATTGGACATTCCGTGTGCTGTTGAACGGAGCGTAATATCCCGATCTGTAATGACTCCTTTTACCTGACCGCCATCCACAACTGGAATGGACCCGACATTTTGGCTGCTCATCAATTCTGCAGCTTCCTGAATGCTTTGCGAGGAAGAAATCGTAACAAGATCTTTCGTCATACTTTCTCTAATAGATGAATTCAACTTAAAACAGCTCCTTTCAGCTAATAGTATGTGCAGGAAGACCGCTTTTTCTCTTAGAAAATGTGACCTTTTCACACATTTAAATCCATGTTCTGAACGAGCAGGATTTGTTATTTGTATTCCCCCCCCTTTTTCATTAAGATAAGGAAGAGGTGTTCTGAATGAACGGTTTTGAAAGAAGAAAGCAGATTAAAATGGAGCAAATTCAAAAAGCGGCTTTTCAGCTTTTTTCACAATATGGAATAAATAAAGTTAACATACAGGAAATCGCAGCTGCTGCGAATGTTTCCCAGGTAACCATCTATAATTATTAAGGCAGCAAGGATTCGTTAGCGATACAAGTCATTAAACGATTTTTTCAGGTAATCAATCCATTCCTCTTTTCAAAAGCTTCATTGAAAGCGGGAAAAAAGAAGGGCACATCAGAGATGATCTTTCATTTGAAACGATCATGTTTTACTTTAATATGTTTGCTTCAGAGGTATATAAACATCCGGAATTTATTTTGGACAACCATAAAGACCGGAATAAAATGACGAAAGAATTTCTGCATTTATTTTTTTATGGTGTAACAGGAAAATAAACATGGTCTGAGCTGCAAATGTTGGGTTTCTTTTTTCGATTTTATGCTGTCTGAATGTTTGATTTTACAAGTCTCTGAACGAGGACTATAATATGTAGTGTAAACTCATGAATGGAGAGGCGATAGTGTGTCAGAGAAACTCAAAAAGTACATAGAGAATCAATTATTTATTGCATGGGCGGCTTCATTCATCTCGATGCTTGGGAGCTTATATTTCTCAGAAATCATGAAATTCATTCCGTGTGAGCTCTGCTGGTATCAGCGGATCTTAATGTATCCGCTAGTAGTCATTCTTGGAATTGCGATCTATAAAAAAGATTACCAAATTGCGTTTTATTCAATGATTTTGTCAGGAATCGGCGGCACGATTTCCATTTATCATTATGCCGTTCAAAAGATTGACTTTGTAGGCGAAAATTCGGCATCCTGCGGCATTGTTCCCTGCACAGGAGAATACATCAACTGGTTGGGATTTATTACGATTCCATTTCTCGCACTGATCGGCTTTACCGTTATTTTTGCAGCAAGCTTGAATATTTACAGAAAAATGAAAGTAGGTCGTTAATATGAAAAAGCTTTTAATATTTGCAGGTATATTTATCGTATTGTTTGGCGGTCTGGCATTTGTAACAAACTATCAGCAAACAGAAAAGGCGGAAGGCAATCCATACGGCAAGGACAAGCTGAATCCTGCTACCGTTGACCAGCTTGATGATCCAAATTATCAGAACATCATCCTTCCTGAAGAAGTAGATGAAAAGATGAATAAAAAAGAGGATTTTGTCGTTTACTACTTCAGCCCAACTTGTGAACACTGCAAAAAAACAACTCCTGAATTAATGCCTGCTGCAGAAGAAACTGGAGTAGAAATCGGTCAATTCAACCTGCTTGAATTTGAAGACGGATGGCAGCAATACGGAATCGAAGCTACGCCAACACTTGTGCGCTATCAGGATGGAGAAGAAGTTGAACGTGTAGAAGGGTATAATGATGGAGCTTATTTTAAAGATTTGCTGAGTAAATGGAAATAAGATTAAACGATAGGAATATCAGTAAAAAAGGGTACACGGCCGTGTACCCTTTTTTATACAATCCACTTATTTGCCGGTTTTCCGTACTTGCTGACTTCTTCAGCCTTCTCTTTTGAAGAAAGAAAATGATCAAATGTAAGGGGAAATTGATAGCCGTACTGTTTTAAGATATTGATATTCCGGTCATAAAGGTCCCTGTGTTCCTCTTCTGATTGCTGATCCAAATGATTGAGCAATGCCGTCAGCGCTTGAAGACTGGACATGATCTGAAAGGCTTCTTTTAGTGTGCCATTATACTGCATTTCTTCTGTTTGAGGCTTTAATACTGAAAGCTCATCCAGCTGATCAATGGTTTCATCTGAAAAGTACTGCGGGAATACTTCTTCATACATATTTTCAATCAGTTCTTCAATGTACTGCTCCTGCTCTTCGGTTGATGCAAAAACGATTCTCAAATTATTTCACCTCTTTACTGCGTTCGGGCTTTTCTCTTACTGCTAGAATAACATAGCTCTATTGCGTGAAGGAGAGGTAAGTGTTTCCGTTTCTAGCTTGGACATCCAATTAGCATCTTTAGTATACTTGGAGGACTACTGATAGATAGGGGATTACAATGAAAATTAGGGGAGAATGGATGGAATTTCCGGTAAAGAAAGATTGGGCAGGAATTTCCCTCCAGCAAATGCTGAGAGAAAAAATGAAGGTGCCAAAGACGCTCGTTCATAAGTGGCGGATGGACCGCGAAGTAAAAGTGAATGATGCAGAGCCAAACTGGACATCGCCGTTAAATGAAAAAGACTCCGTTATGATTCGTTTATTTCAGGATGAGGAATTTGATATCACTCCCGAATACATGGAGCTTGATTTATTATTCGAGGACGAACATTTTCTCATTATCAATAAGCCTGCCGGAATGGATACACATCCGAATGAACCCGGTCAAACGGGCACGCTCGCTAATGGAATCGCCTTTCATTTTCAGATGCAGGGGTTTTCCAGAAAAATAAGGCATATTCACAGATTGGATCACGATACATCTGGTGCGATTGTATTTGCCAAACATGCCTTATCACATGCTATCCTGGACCGCCTCCTTGAAGATAGGCTGATCAAAAGGACTTATACAGCCATCGTACAAGGGAAAATGAAGCAGAAAAAAGGAAAGATTGACAAGCCGATCGGAAAAGACCGTCACCATCCGGTCCGCCGCAGAGTATCACCGGGCGGACAGCCTGCATTAACTCATTTTAAAACGGAAGGTTATAATACCCGATTTGATGTATCTCTTGTCAGGGTTCAGCTCGACACAGGCCGCACCCATCAGATTCGTGTCCATTTAAGCCATATTGGCTATCCGATTTCCGGGGATGACTTATACGGCGGGAACAAAAACCTGATTGACCGCCAAGCTCTGCATGCATCAGAAATTTCAGTTATGCATCCTTTTACAGATGAAAATGTGACTGTAACCGCGGACTACCCTGACGATATGAAAAAATTAATGATGAAGCTGGAGTTTTAATGGGCTAATTTCTGAGGTTTGAGAAAATAATTTCCAAATCACCAGATTTACTTGCCGAAAAGAACTATTACTTTTCAAAACAAAAGATGTACTTGCGGAATCGAACACTTTACTATCTTTTTTCCAAATGTCTCCTAACATAAAGAAAATGCCCCGGATCATCCGGGGCATTCTTTTATAATTTCTTATTAAACACATGACTAACCCGGTCAAAACCCATCTTTTCTTCATAAAAACGGTGAGCATCAATTCGCTGATTTCCTGAGCTCAGCGTAATCATGCCGCAGCCGGATGCCTCAGCAAGCTGTTCCACGTAATGCAGCAGTTTTTCTCCAAATCCACGTGACCGTGCTGCTTCATCTGTCACTAAATCATACACATAAATATGCTTATCGTTATAGAAATTTGTCAGTTCAATAATACCCGCTAATGCCTTAACCTGTTCATCTTCATAAAGTCCGATTAATCGGTACCCCTGCTTCCTCATTGGTTCGAGCAGCTTAAGGTACTCTTCCTCGCTGAGCTGTGTACGCAATTGAGACATAACCGGATAAGCTTTTTTAAAATTTTCTTCCCCTGCAATCTCCCTAATGGCAATCATGAAAAAATCGCCTCCCGCTGCTAGTTTACTTTTTCAGCATAAATAATGTAGCGCTCAGGCGCATTTCCGACAAAACTGAAAGGATAGCATGTCGTTAAAATCAGCTCTTCTTTTTCATTTTGCAGCGTAATCACACTCATGTCATCTGCATCGACAATTTTAGTCGACTTTATTTTGTACTCAAATTCGCCATAGGGAAGGAGTATGGTTAATGAATCGCCAATTTCCAGGTCTCCTGCTTTGCGGAACACAGTATCTCTGTGCCCTGACAGGACTATCTGGCCGTTTTCATTCGGATAGTAGCTTCCCTTGTAGTGCCCTACTCCCTTTTCCAGATCCTCCGGGTCGGTTCCTTCTACTATCGGAAGCTCTGCATCCAAGCGGTCAATCTTAAGAATTCCTGCTGCATTCCCAATCTCAGGCTCATACCTCTTCTCGGGTGTTGGAGAAGGCATTTTCTTCTCATCTGCAGACCTGATCGCAGCCTGTGCATCCGCCAATGACTGGTTTGTTTTCACATTGGTTTGA
Organism: Peribacillus frigoritolerans; assembly: GCF_004358755.1. Taxonomy (GTDB): domain Bacteria; phylum Bacillota; class Bacilli; order Bacillales; family Bacillaceae; genus Bacillus_P. The sequence continues at coordinate 1,164,352 of NZ_SMZY01000002.1, forward strand.
ACAATCTGCCATACACCATAACCTGTAAAAAGAAGGCCAGCAGCTATTAACAAAAGCGAAAAGAATTTGAATGCATTCATAGATCAGGCACTTCTCCTTTTTTATTACAAAACAACCATCAGCCTTTTTAAAGTAATCCGCACAATTTATCATTCTGATTATACCAAATATCACAAAATTGCACAGAAGAATTTTCCAGAAAACAGACAAATTTAAAAAACAGGCTATCCTTAGAGGACAGCCTGTTTTATGACTTACTCGCAATTAAAAATCAAAATTATCCGGATCCGGACCTACACGCTCGTCGCGGTTTAATCCATCGATTTGCTCCATCTCTTCCTGAGATAATTCAAAGTCGAAGATTGACGTATTATCATAGATGCGATGTTCTTTTACAGACTTTGGAATCGTTACAACTTCGTTTTGAAGATCCCAGCGCAGGATGACTTGAGCTACAGATTTACCATGCTTTTCAGCAATTGCTGTTAATGTTTCGTCATCAAGAAGTTTTCCCTGCATAAGCGGTGACCAAGCTTCAAGCTGAATGCTGTGCTGAATGCAGAAAGCCTGAAGTTCTTTTTGAGTTAAACGCGGGTGGTATTCCACTTGATTAACCATCGGTACAATCTCAGCATCCTTGATTACGTCTTCAAGATGGTGAATTTGGAAATTGCTCACGCCGATTGCTTTTACTTTTCCTTCTTTGTAAAGCGTCTCAAGCGCTCTCCATGTATCTTTATACTTGCCTTCTACCGGCCAGTGAATGAGATATAAATCCAAGTATTCCAAGCCAAGCTTTTTCATGCTTTCATCGAAAGCTTTTAATGTTGATTCATATCCTTGATCTGCGTTCCACACTTTGGTTGTGATGAAAAGCTCTTCACGGGGAACGCCGCTTTCTTTAATCCCTTGTCCTACGCCTTCTTCATTTCCATAGACAGCTGCAGTATCAATGCTTTTATAGCCTGCTTCAATTGCCCATTTCACTGAATTGACAACCTCAGATCCTTCTTCTACTTTAAATACGCCAAGCCCGAACCAGGGCATTTTAACGCCATTATGTAACACAGTTGTGTCCTGAAGATTTTTCGCCATGATTGTTTCCCCTTTCAGCTTATCAGATTACCTACATTATCTGATAAACTTCTGCGAAATCCAAAATATATGCCTCATTTTTTCTATTTCCATGTTCTTTTGCTAAAATGAAAGAAGATTGTCATGTGAAAGGGTGCGGTTTGTGAAATGGAAACGAAAGAGCAGCTCCTCATTCAATTAAAAGAGATTGAAAAATGGGAAGATGATCAAAAAGGATTATTCTTCTGGGAAAAAATCGGCCGGATTCCCTTTAAATTATTGGATAAGCTGACACCTGCTTTTATTCAAAAAAAAATCGGTGTTCTGCTTGATGAACTCGGCAGCTTTATTCAAAGCGGCGGCAAATATTTAACACAGAAAAACGGCATTTTTAAAAAAGTCCAGCTCCTCGTTCCAGGTGAGACAGTAAGTACAATCGATGATATGAAACATGTGCCCTTAAAAGTCATGAATCTTGTAAGCAGCGATCTGAGGACAAATCGCGGGAATGTCGCTACAGTACAGGGGGCGACAACCGGATTCGGAGGAATTTTCACACTGGCAGTCGACATCCCAGTGCTGCTCGGACTTTCCTTAAAAACGCTGCAGGAGATTGCCATTGCTTATGGTTATGATCCTGAAGACAAGGATGAGCGGATTTTTATCGTTAAGTGCCTGCAGTTTGCATCAGCAGACATTGTCGGCAAACAAGCGATATTAAATGAATTGTCAGGCTATTATAACCGCAGCATGGAGCCTGCCGAAATGATGTCAAAGCTGCAGGGATGGCGTGAGGTGGTTTATACCTACCGCGACCATTTCGGGCTGAAAAAACTGCTGCAGATGGTGCCCGTTGCCGGCATGCTGTTCGGTGCGTATACAAATCGTTCAATGGTAAAGGATATTGCTGAAACGGGGATTATGTTATATCAGAAAAGAAGAATTCTTGAGAGGCTTGCGTCTGATCCCGTCATGATCATAGAAGAAAAAGGAACTCAGCGATGAGTTCCTTTTTTAGATTAAAAGAATAATGCATCAAGTGAATAAGCGCCTGCACCTGTTAAAGCTACGCCTATGGCTACAGCAAGCAAAGTCAGGTTGAATTCATATCCGTTTTGCGCAGCCCAGAAACCGTTCGGGGCATGAACTTTCACGATCGCTACAAGCATTGTGCCGGCTAATGCAGCTCCTGCAAGCGGAGTAAGGAAGCCTGCGGCAAAAAACGCTCCGCCGGCAAACTCAGCCAGCCCTGCGAGGACAGCCATTGCTACTCCAGGCTTGATGCCAATCGATTCGAAGAATCCCCCTGTGCCTTTAATTCCATGACCTCCAAATGAACCAAACAGCTTTTGAGCTCCATGAGCCATGAACGAAAGTCCAATCACTAAACGAATAAGTAAAAGTCCTAAATCTAATAACATTGTCATCATCCTTCTTTCAATTATTTTTAATTCGAGATATATGCTTAAAAAAATTTACTCTTTCATATATATGCAGTCTCTGACGAGAAAATACTTTTAATTAAAATATCTTGAATTCAAAGTAATTATATTCTCTTTTTCACTTTCTGTCAATCTCATATTTTTGTAATACTTTGCTCTAAAATATTTAATGAATGAAGAGATACAGTTCAAACAAATGGGAAACAACACAACATTCTCTCTCCCTTCTCTGAAATATTGGAGCATGGTTGTCATTGAATATTAGAAAAGCGCAGCCGTTATGACTGAGCAGTGCTGCGCTACCACTTGCCGCCAATGAAGCTCATAAATTAAAACGAGCCGCTTCTGCATGAAGCGGCTCGTTTTATCTGTTCTATTGGACTACTGCAAAAGAGAAATCCTGAGTGCCTGACGGAACATTGTAAGCCTGTACTTCAATCGTATAAGCCCCAGCTTCCGCATTCGGCAGAATAACCGTTTCTACATTGTTTCTGCCATCCCATTCACTGTTGTAAGGAGAAGTAAAATCGTTTCCTGTGTAAGTTTTTCCGCTTGGTGATTTTATGACAAGATCCAAATCATTGACGAGTGAAACAGATGCGGATGGATTTCCTGGATAATCTGTCCAGGCCAGTGCAATTCTAAGCGGTTTGCCGCTTGCAGCATGAAATGTATAAGCGGCTTTTTCATTAGTTCTCAGTGCTTTTGATTCGTTTGTAAATGCGGCATTGACTGATTTGTCTAGAGTTACTCTGCCCCATCCCTGATTTCCGCTTGGATAGCCCAGCCCAAGGTCCTGTGCACCTGCAATCAGAACGGCTTTAATAAGGGAAGGCTTTGGTGTAATTCCTTTATTTTTTATAAAGTGTTCACGCAATAGCGCAACATTTCCCGCTACAAGGGGAGTCGCCATTGACGTTCCGCCCATATAAGCATATTTGCTGTTATAATTCGCCCAGAAAGATGAATCTGAGGCCAATGAAGATCGGGTCGACAATATAAATGTTCCAGGTGCGACGATATCAGGCTTCACCCTCCCATCCGAAGTAAGTCCTCTTGATGAAAAAGCAGCGATTTGCTTAATATTATCCGCATATGTTCCAAAAGACGGGCGGTTATTTTCAGAAGCCCCTACAGTAATCGCATTTTTAGCTGTTCCAGGCGTGTTCAGTGTTTTGGCATTCGGTCCTTCATTTCCTGCTGCAAACAGCACGGTCATATCATCGTTATTATAAACATACTCATCCACTTGCTTTGATTCTGATGTATAAGCACCTGCAACTGGCGCCCCCCAGGAATTCGTATGGACTCTCGCTCCTGCACTGTATGCTTGTGAGAAAAGAGTATTAAGATTACTCGGCAATCCTCCAAGGCCACCGCCTGCATCCATAATCGACTGAAAAACGAGTCCGGCTTTAGGAGCCATCCCCTTGAACTGTGCGTCTCCAAGCACAGAACCTGCGACATGTGTTCCATGGCCGTTAGGATCACTTGAGTTGTTTGTCCGTCCTAATGCAAATAGAGCTTTGATCTTTCCGCCCTGAAAAGCCTCGTGCATAGAAGCATCGTTTCTGCCTGTATCAAGGCCTGTGTCTGCAATCGCAACTGTCTGGCCTGCACCTGAAAGTCCAAATGTGCTGCTCGCCGCATTTACCTTCATGATGCCGGCAGCCACATCGTTGTTAAGCTGGAACGTATTTTCTTTTGCTATAAAAAGTGTATCTTCCTGAGAAGCATATTCGATAATTTCTATAAGATTTTTTTTCAATGCTTTTTTCTTCGATTTATCGACGTGTTTTAATTCAACATTAAGGAGCTTGCTGTATCCTGATTCAAAAAGAGCCGGATCTAATTTATATAAAGGCAGGTATGCTTTTACAGACGAAATTCCCTTTCTCTTTTTTAAAGAACGGACGGCTTTTTGATCCGCCTTCACCACAAATGCATAATCAGGGACATACTCAATGATTTCAGCACCTGCTCCTGTAATGGATAAACGGTCTGCTTCCGTTACTGGACCGCTTAACTGAACGACATAAAGCGTGTTTTTCGAACTTGTCTGCTCAAGCTTCTTCAGCACATTCTTTGGAAGCTTGCTGACATAGCTCTCCATTTTGAACATGGCTTTTCCTCCGGACCGATTATGTCCGCTGAATGATGCTTGTCCTGTTTCCTTCAGTTTCAATTCCTGAAGCTGCTGCGGGGCAGCATCCGCCTGAACAACCGGCATAAACACAACACTTCCAGCTAAACAAAGTGTCGTCATAAAAGCGGTCAACTTAACGCCTTTTCCCAAAACTACCAGCTCCTCAAGGTTCTATAATTAGAAGATTTTTCACTTTCTTCTATACTCTACTAATCTATCACACTGGTATAGATTGTTGTATTGGGAAAAAGACTTCTAAATATCTAAATGATCCCTGCAGGTTGAAAAGGTTTTCTCACATATAAAAATCATACTCCTGCCACTGTTGAAGGCATATCTCATGAGTCTTAAGATAGATAACCTTTTCAGTTTCTGAGGCTGTCTTCTCATAGATTGTTGCTTTTGTTAGGATATCGCGCTGGTTTGTCGCTCGAACTTTGGGAGCGAGGTGCGATTTCGAGGTGCAACGTGCAAGCCGAAAGCTCACTACGTTCACATAAAAAAGATCTTCCCATGACTGCAGGAAGATCTTTTTTCATTGTGTTTTCCCTATCATCTCAACAACTTCTCTTACTTCATTCAGCATAATCTGCCTGGTTTCTTCATCAACATATTGCACGGAATAAATAAACTTATGGGCAAGCGTTTCGATTCCGCAAAAATTCATGATGCCAATATCAAACACAGCCTGCATCGCCATAGTCAATTGCGGAGGCTTAAGAGATTTTTCAGGCTGCCCCGTAGTCTGGAAAATCAGCGCCTGTTTTTCTTTCAGCAAGCCTTCCGGACCTTCATCAGCATATCGAAAAGCAAAACCGTTGGTGAATACTCTGTCAAAATACCCTTTTAAAATAGCCGGCATCCCTGTCCACCATGTCGGAAAAACAAAGACCAGAATATCTGCCCAAATGATTTCTTTCTGTTCCGCCTGAATATCAGCCGGAATTTTATCCTGATAAAAGGATGTATAATCATCCTCTGTCAGAATGGGATCAAACTTCATTTGATACAGATCCCTTTTTCTAACCTGAAATTCTTTGCTTGTAAATTCTTTTTCCACTGCATCACATATCGCTGCATTAAAGCTTTCAGGATTAGGATGAGCATAAATTATCAATACATTCATTTCATTCTCCTAAAATCGCTTTTTTATTATTGTTTGCGGAGAATGGAAAAATTATGATTTTTCATTGTTTTTTTAAGAAGTTAACGTATATGTTATTTATTTTATGCTATATTCTGAAATTTTCACTATAATATAGATACTAATTGTCAGTAAAGGAGTGTATAAACATGATCGAAAAATTCAAAGTAATCATCACATTACTTGGACGTGAAAGACAAATTACCGTCTATTTGCCTGAAAACTACGCAAACAGTTCTAAAGCTTATCCGGTCCTCTATATGCACGATGGACAAAATTTATTTGAAGACAGAGATGCAAGCTTTGGTGTCAGCTGGGGCATAAAGGATTACCTTGACCAGAGCGGCCTGGAGCTGATTGTCGTTGGCATTGACTGCAATCATGCAGGATACAATCGATTTAACGAATATGGTCCGTGGATCAACAAAGATCTTGCCAGGGACCTGGCTGGACAGGACGTTAACCTTGGAGGGGAAGGTGAAGCGTACACCGGCTTCATCGTGGAGGAACTAAAACCGCTGATCGACAGCAAGTATCGAACACTCCCTCGTGAAACTTCGATGGCAGGCTGTTCAATGGGCGGTTTAATTTCTACATATGCAGCATGCAAATATCCGCATATCTTCAGGAAAGTTGCTTCACTTTCATCTGCTTACTGGTTTAACCAGCATGAGATTGAAGCTCTGATAAAAGACAGTGATTTGTCAGCAATTGAAAAGTTTTATATGGATGTTGGCACAAAAGAAATAACGGCATCCATTCATCATCAGGATTACATTGATTCCAGTGACAATGTGTATGCCATTCTTAAAGATAAAATTGCCGATTGCCGCTATGAAGTAATCGAAGATGCCGAACACAATGAAGCAGCCTGGAGAAAGAGAGTACCGGAGATTTTTAAGTATTTGTACTCATAATTTCAGGCTCTTTTTTCGTAAATTTTCTTGCTTGAGCTAGTCCGTTAAAAATCAGAAGGCCCTACCCAATATGGAAGTGCGACAAAATCGAGTTTGCAGCACCAAGAAGGCTCTCCAGCAGTAAGGAAGTGCGTTAAAACTGAGTTTGCAACACAAAGAAGGCTCTCCAGCAGTAAGGAAGTGCGTTAAAACCGAGTTTGCAACACAAAGAAGGCTCTCCAGCAGTAAGAAAGTGCGCCAAAATCGAGTTTGCAGCACCAAGAAGGCTCTCCAGCAGTAAGGAAGTGCGACAAAACCGAGTTTGGAGTACCAAGAAGGCTCTCCCCCAGTATGGAAGTGCGACAAAACCGAGTTTGCAGCACCAAGAAGGCTCTCCAGCAGTAAGGAAGTGCGACAAAACCGAGTTTGCAGCACCAAGAAGGCTCTCCAGCAGTAAGGAAGTGCGACAAAACCGAGTTTGCAGCACCAAGAAGGCTCTACAGCAGTAAGAAAGTGCGACAAAACCGAGTTTGCAGCACCAAGAAGGCTCTCCAGCAGTAAGGAAGTGCGACAAAATCGAGTTTGCAGCACCAAGAAGGCTCTACAGCAGTAAGGAAGTGTGCCAAAACCGAGTTTGCAGCACCAAGAAGGCTCTCCAGCAGTAAGGTAGTGCGTTAAAACTGAGTTTGCAACACAAAGAAGGCTCTACAGCAGTAAGGAAGTGCGACAAAACCGAGTTTGCAGCACCAAGAAGGCTCTTCAGCAGTAAGGAAGTGCGACAAAACCGAGTTTGCAGCACCAAGAAGGCTCTCCAGCAGTAAGGAAGTGCGACAAAACCGAGTTTGCAGCACCAAGAAGGCTCTACAGCAGTAAGGAAGTGCGACAAAACCGAGTTTGCAGCACCAAGAAGGCTCTACAGCAGTATGGAAGTGCGACAAAACCGAGTTTGCAACACCAAGAAGGCTCTCCAGCAGTAAGGAAGTGCGACAAAATCGAGTTTGCAGCACCAAGAAGGCTCTCCCCCAGTATGGAAGTGCGACAAAACCGAGTTTGCAGCACCAAGAAGGCTCTACAGCAGTAAGGAAGTGCGACAAAACCGAGTTTGCAGCACTAAAAAGGCTCTCCAGCAGTAAGGAAGTGCGACAAAACCGAGTTTGCAGCACAAAGAAGGCTCTCCAGCAGTAAGGAAGTGCGACAAAACCGAGTTTGCAGCACAAGAAGTCTTACGCCATCTGAAATAGCGCTGTATCTCAAAATTCGAGGAAAAGAGCACGACTGAAAACTTGATGTGCGTCCAATCACTCAACAAAAAGCAACAATCAATGAGAACATTGCCTACAATAAAAACGCATGGACATAGAATCCATGCGTTTTTATTGTAGGCAATCTTGATTAGATTATTTTCGAAACTCGGGATTTTTTTGCGGAATCATATAAATTATTAGCGAAACTGCACTCCTATGATTATTCTGCTTATAACAACAATAATCGACATTCTTTATTGTCCAAAATCAACGAAATTCCTCTTAAAATGAAGTCAGTTTTTCCAATGCATTGGTCCGCTTTCTATCTTTCACATGCTGAGCAGGATCAAAATAGCCAAGCTGCAGAATGCCGACGATTTTTTCGCCGTTTTGAACTCCGATGGCCCGGCGGAATTTCGGATCATATATGTAATTTGGCGTCTTCCAGACCATCCCCAGTTCTTTTTCCCAGCCAAGCAGCTGCAAGTTTTGAATAAGAGTGCTTATTGCTGCAAAATCCTCTTCCCAAATTTTCTGGCGGGGATCTTCAGGCATAATGGCAACTAAAAATGCAGGAACATCTGCAAGCTTTAATCTCACTTTTTCATGAGTTTTTGCCTCACAGCATGCAAGAACAGTCTGAATAAAAGCTTCCCTCCGCTCTTCGCTTACAAACAAGAACCTCCAAGGCTCTCTAATCCCATGATTTGGCGCCCAGACAGCGTCATTAAGCAGGGTGACAACATCTTCTTCCTTTACCTCGAGAGGCAGGTAATTTGATTTAATTGAAATTCTTTCCCGAATTACAGCCGAAATGGATTGTTGCTGAATCATCTTTCACCCTCCAATTGATAACGATTTTCACTATCATCTACAAGCAATAGTATCACTCCGTGTTTTTTTCGTCAATTAATTGAAGGAGAAGAATGATCTTCATTTTGGATGCGCTCTCTGATACAAAATAAAAAAACCCTCCAATTAAGGAAGGCTTGCTCATTAAAAGAACAGATTTAAAATATAGTAGGAAATCGCTGCTAATGTAGCAGAAATCGGCAGAGTGATGAACCATGTGATGATCATCGTTTTAGCGGTTCCCCATTTTACACCTTTAATTCGGTGGGCAGAACCCACACCAAGTATGGAAGATGAAATAACGTGTGTTGTACTTACTGGCAAGTGAATAATAGAAGCGCCAAAGATAACCGCTGCTCCTGTTAAATCAGCTGCTACACCGTTAACTGGGCGAATCTTCATGATCTTACCGCCAACAGTTTTAATGATTTTCCAGCCGCCGACACTCGTTCCAAGTCCCATGGCAAGGGCACATGAGAATTGAACCCACCATTGAATATCTGTTGAATCTTGAAGATTCCCTGCAATCAGGGCCATCGTGATGATACCCATCGCTTTTTGAGCATCATTCGTACCGTGAGTGTAGGATTGCAAAGCAGCAGTTGCCACTTGAATCGCACGGAAATTTCTGTTCGTTTTTGTAAGATTATTGTTTTTAAAAACGACCTTGAAAATGCTGTAAACAATATAACCGACTATAAATGCCAAGATCGGTGAAATGATTAGGGCCTGAAGGATTTTCAAGAACCCGGTATAGTTTAATGAACTAAATCCTGCCGCTGCAATCGCTGCACCCGCGATTGAACCAATAATCGCATGGGAAGAACTGCTTGGAATCCCATAATACCAGGTAATCAAATTCCACGTGATCGCTGCAATAAGTGCAGCTAAGATAACAACAGAACCATTTTGCAGGGTAAACGGATCAACAATATCCTTTGTGATCGTCTTTGCAACGCCTGTAAATGTCATGGCACCGACGAAGTTCATTACAGATGCAAGAATGATTGCCTGTCTTGGTTTAAGGGCTTTAGTTGATACTGAAGTCGCGATTGAATTTGCCGTATCATGAAATCCGTTAATAAAGTCAAATGCCAAAGCAAAAACAACAATAAGAATGGTAAGAATTAATATAGTATCCATAATATCGCCTCTTACGCGTTCTTCATGATGATAGTCTCAAGTGTGTTCGCAACACCCTGACAGCTATCAGCAATTTCTTCAAGTGTTTCATAGATCTCTTTATATTGAATGATTTTAATCGGGTCTTTTTGGGTTGCAAATAAATTTTTCACAGCTGTACGCAGGTAATTATCACAGTTTGACTCAAGTTCTTTTAAACGGATTGCATGAGTGCGGATATCGCTCAGCTTTTTATTTGAAAGCAGCTCAATTGATTTAGCGATTTCAATTGTACACTCATTAATTGTGTCAACGAATTTTACCATGTAGTCAGTCGGCTGTGTAACAGAATACATTTCAAATAATGCCGCAGAATGCTCGATGCCATCCAAAACATCGTCCATAATCATTGCGAGCTGAAGAATGTCTTCGCGCTCAATCGGAGTAATGAATGCTTTGTTCAGTTCCATGATGATGGTATGAACAAACGTGTCACCCTTTGACTCATAATCCTTAATTGTCTCTGAAAAAACTTTCAGATCGTTGGCATTTTTGATTTTAAAATCAACAAAATACTGCCCAGTTTCTTTTAAGTTCTCAGATATTTGACTTAACATTTCAGAAAACTTATCTTTTCTTCTTTTGATAGCCATTGCTTATTCCTCCAAGGAGCGATATATTTTTTATTTTCTCTCTTTATTTGCAACTTAAAAAGTATATACGTTAATGTCGAATCCGAAAAGACTTTGTCGTTAATTTTAACAATTTCTTTACAAAGTATTAATATAAGTAAAATATTTCTATGGTATTAAATTCTATATAAATTTACACAATCTTAAAAAAACACAAAAAAAAAGCGGAAACTCCGCTTTTTTTACTTAGCAATAGAGATTTTTGCAGGTTCTGCATGTTCAGCAGGAGGATGAAACTCATCTTCCATTTTAGATACAACAACCGTTGCCACACCATTTCCAATCAGATTTGTGATCGCACGGGCTTCAGACATAAAACGATCCACCCCGAGCAGTAAGGCAATGCCTTCAACCGGAATCATCGGGAATGCAGCAAGGGTTGCTGCCAATGTAATAAAGCCGGATCCGGTTACTCCTGCGGCCCCTTTAGATGTCAGCATCAGAATGCCAAGAAGGGTCAGCTGCTGCCAAATACTGAGGTCGACTCCATATGCCTGGGCAATAAACATGGCTGCCATGGATAAATAAATTGAAGTGCCATCCAAGTTAAAAGAGTAGCCTGTCGGAATAACAAGTCCGACAACAGATTTAGAGCATCCGTATTTCTCCATTTTCTCCATCATCTTTGGAAGTGCGGATTCTGATGAAGATGTTCCGAGAACAAGCAGGATCTCTTCTTTAATATAAGCGATAAATTTGATGATGCTGAATCCATAATATTTTGCAATCGCTCCTAATATTAAAATGATAAATAGGAACATCGTGATATAAACAGAACCCATTAATTTACCGAGAGCAACAAGCGAGCCGAGTCCAAATTGCCCAATTGTGTAAGCCATCGCGCCGAATGCTGCAAATGGAGAAACTTTCATGATCATGTTGACAACACCGAAGAAGATATCTGTCAGCCTTTCAAACAAAACGACAACCGGTTTTGCTTTTTCGCCAACCGCTGCCATTGAGATACCAAACAGAACGGCAAAGAATAAGATTGGGAGCAGTTCTCCCTCAGCCATCGCGCCTACTACATTCTCAGGAATAATGCCGACGATAAAGTCAACGAATCCGTGACTTGTTTCTTCAGCCTGCTCTGTATACTGCGATACATCTCCACCCTCAACTTTATCTGTGTTGAAGCCGTCACCAGGCTTAACAATACCTACTACGATTATTCCGATTGCAAGTGCAAATGTCGTCACAATTTCAAAATACAGAAGAGCCTTGCCTCCGATTCTTCCGACCTTTTTCAAGTCACCCATGCTGCCAATACCAATAACCACTGTAAAAAAGATAATTGGCGCAATTACCATTTTAATCATTTTGATAAAAACATCTGCTAAAACCTTCAGCTCAATTCCGAAGCTTGGAAACAAAAAGCCGACTGCAATCCCTAAAATAATCCCGATAATAACCTGAACCGTCAAATTCTTAAAGTTAATTTTCATAGTATCCTCCGTTCTATTATTGATAGCGCTTTCAAGAATATCTTTATATTAACTGATAATTTTGACACCACTCCATTTTGGTATTATTGTTCTTTTTGGTCTTTTTGGTCACACGAAAAGCGGCATCGCCCGTTTAGCTCCGACAGACAGATAAGTCTCAGCCAGTGAAGGCGCTTTTTGCCTTTACTGGCGGAGCCGTTCTGGCCGAGGGGCTAGGAGGTGGAGCTGGACATCACGAAAAGCGGAACCGACTGTTCAAACCGAGGAGTCAATACCGAATTGATGGGGTTTTCAATTTAATTGGAGGGATTTGGGAATTAATTCATGGGGTTTTGAAATTAATTCATGGGGTTTCCGAATTAATTGGAGGATTTTGTTCTGGCCAAGGGAGGCGGAGCTGGACACCACGAAAAGCAGAACCAACTGTTCGGCTTTCATCTTCTTTTAAGCCTTGCTCTCTCCGAATACCTCCTAAATAGAAAAAACCGCTGCACCCTTGCAGCGGCCAATTTTTATCGCTCGTTTCGAATTTCTTCAATCCACTTGTCCCCATATTCAGAGGAATACGCCTCATAAAGCGGCATAAAAACTTCCTGCCATTTATCTTTTTCAGCTTCACTCAGCTCATGTATTTTCATCTTGGAATTTTGTTTCATTCTTCTCAGCTGTGAGTCGTTCATGTTTTTTGATTCCTCAAGCATCCACTCTGTCGTTTCATTCATGGCTTTTTGAATTTGAGTTTGCAGTTCGGGTTCCAAGCTGTTCCAGAACTCTTCATTCATTAAAACCGAATAGCCTAAATAGCCGTGGTCTGAAACCGTCATGTCTTTTTGCAGCCGATAAAATCCTTTTGAATAGATATTTGAAATCGTGTTTTCCTGTCCGTCAAATTCATTGCCTTCCAATGCGATGTATACATCATTGAAGGAAGCAGCTTTTGGAATGGCATGGAGAAGTTCAAACTGTTCAGCGATTGTATCACTCGGCATAATTCTAAATCGCTGTCCTGAAAAATCCTCAGGATCAATCAATGCGCCGCTGCTGCTTGTCATTTGCTTAAAGCCATTCCCCCATAAAGCAAGGCCCTTAATATTTTCACGTTCAAGTTTGCCGAGCAGCCGTTCTCCAATTTCCCCTGTATAAACGTTTTTTACGTGCTGCTCATCCTGAAAAATAAACGGCAAATCAAGCACCTGCCATTCAGGGATGACCTTTGTCATTTTCGAATAAGAAGGGGCAATCATTTGCACGTCGCCCTTTTTTAATGCCTGCAGCTCTTTTTCATCTGAATACATAATTTCATTCGGAAAAACTTCCACTTTTATTTTTCCATCTGTCCGGTCCGCGACAATCTCAGCAAATTTTTCTGCCGCCAGTCCCTTAGGTGTATTTTCAGCAACCACATGACTGAACTTAATCACAATTTGGTCATTCAAACCAGTCTGTTCATCGTCATCTTCAATTTCGTGCATAGGATCATGTGAAAAAACTGCCACCAAAATGAGCACTGTTAATAGACTTGCGCTAATAAACCATTTCATACTATCCACCGTTTCAATCAATTTTTTAGTAGATTCATTGTATCATGACATTTTCGCGCATGTTACAATGAAAGATATTTTATTCTTCAGAATAATGAGGAACTATATGAGACGTATATCAATCTTATGGAAAATTGCAGGCTTAATCTTCTTTATATTAGGGTTTTCTCTTTTTCTCGCTGGAATTGTTTTAATCGGCAATTACATAAGCGGAAAAGAAGAAGAATTAAAGGCGCGCTCTTTCGTTACAGCACAAACGATTGCTGAACTTCCTGAAGTGAAAGAAGCACTTCAAAGCAGGGAGAACGACCTTAACAAAGTGATTGACCGCCTAAGAATCATCAACAACGCAAATTATATTGTCGTTTTAAATATGGATCGAAAACGGCTGACACATCCCGTACATGATAGAATTGGAACCCGCTCACAGGGGAACGATGAAGGGCCTGCCTTTGCAGAACACTCCTATACATCTAAAGCAAATGGAGAAATCGGGACGGTCATGCGTGCATTTGTCCCTGTAATGAACGACGACCATGAGCAAATTGGAGTCGTTCTTGCCGGATACAAACTTCCGGTCTTTCTTGAAGTGCTGCAAAGCCTTGCGTTTGAAATTTTTATCACAGCAAGTCTCTCTTTGCTCTTTGGAGGGTGGGGCGCATGGATACTGGCCCGTCAAATTAAAAGGCAGATGTTTCACCTCGAGCCGCATGAAATTGCCAGACTGCTTGTAGAACGCACTGAAACCTTCAATGCTATGCACGAAGGTGTAATAGCGATTGATACAAATGAAAAGATTACGATTTTTAATAATAAAGCCATGAAAATGATGCGGATTAACGGTGATGTAATCGGCAAATCCATCAGAGAAGTCATTCCTGATACGGCCTTGCCTGAAATTCTCAAGCTTGATCATGCGATTTACAGCAAAGAACTTAATGTCGGCAACCTCAACATTTTGAGCAACCGGGTCCCAATTAAGGTGAGCGGCGAGACGGTGGGAGCAGTGGCCATCTTTCAGGACCGGACAGAAGTGAAAAAGATGGCAGAAGAATTAACAGGCGTACGAGCCTTTGTAAACGCTTTACGTGTCCAAAATCATGAATACAATAATAAACTCCATACAATCGCAGGTTTAATACAGTTGGGAAACCACGAAAAAGCGCTGCAATTTGTCTTTAAAACGACTGAAGAGCAAGAAGAGCTGATTCAATTTTTGAGTAAAAACATAAGAGATGAGAGTCTTGCCGGCCTGCTGCTCAGTAAAATACGCCGCGGAACGGAACTTGGAATCAGTGTGAAAATTGACCGTAACAGCCAGTTCAAAAGCTTCCCATCCAATCTTGATCATCATGATTTTGTTCTGATTCTTGGAAACTTGATTGAAAATGCGTTTGATTCTTTTAAACACCATCAAGGTCCTTACCCTCATATTTTTATCAGCATCGAACAGGAGGCAGAAATACTGACAATTTTAGTCGAGGATAATGGAAGCGGAATAAAAGAAGCGGACCGCCCCCGTATTTTTGAACAGGGCTTTTCTACAAAGGGAGGCAGTGAGCGGGGAATAGGGCTGCATTTAGTCAATCAGCTTATTCAGCAGGCAAAGGGCACAATCCTAGTGGAGTCTGAAGAAGGAGCAGGAACAAGCTTTACAGTTACTTTTTTTATGGAGGAGATATGATGCCGGTCAAACCAGTTTCCGTACTTCTGATTGAAGATGATTTAATGGTTCAGGAGGTGAATCGGGAGTTTTTAGAGAGAGTGGAAGGCTTTGAGGTTATTGGCATCGCAGCAAATGGCGCTGATGGCCTTGAGCTTGTGAGAAAGCTTGCTCCTGATCTGATTTTGATTGATATGTATATGCCCAAGATGAATGGACTTGAGACCATTCAAGCCATTCGGGCTGAAGGTCATGCAGCTGATATTATTGCGATAACCGCAGCAAGCGATATGGAAACAGTCCGAAATGTTCTGCTCCACGGGGCCGTTGATTATTTAATGAAGCCATTTAAATTCGAACGGCTGAAGCAGTCACTTGAAAACTATTCCGCCTACCGCAGCAAGCTGAAAGATAAAACACAGCTGACACAAAAAGAATTGGATTCGATCAGGTTTCAAAAAGAAGATCTTGATGAGAGAAAGGATTTGCCAAAAGGCTTGCATGAGGTGACACTCCATAAAATTCTTACCTTTCTCAAGGATCAAAGCGCTCCTGTTTCAGCTGAGAATGTGGCATCAAGCGTCGGAATCGCCAGAGTAACAGCGCGGCGATATCTTGAACACCTTGAACAGGATGGCAAATTAGAGATTGATATTCATTATGGCGGCATCGGAAGACCTGTTAACAAGTATCTTATTTCAGGTAAAGCATAGTTATCCTTGAGCACTCTAAACATGGTTTCTTGTACGATTTCGTACCACGATGATTTCTTAGGGTTCCCATTTCAACAAAACAATAAAAAAAGGTACGCAATTGCGTACCTTTTTTTATTATGATTTAACAGTAATTTTCTCAAGCGGCTGAGCATTTCCGTAAACAGGATACTCGCGTTTTGTCGGTGCAGCCCATTTAGCTGCATTGACTAATACTTTTTGAATTTCTTTGTTGTGATAAGTCGGGTATGTTTCGTGTCCTGGGCGGAAGTAGAAAATCTTTCCGTTTCCTCTTTGATATGTGCAGCCTGAACGGAACACTTCTCCGCCTTCAAACCAGCTGACAAATACTAATTGATCAGGAGCCGGAATATCAAAATGCTCTCCGTACATTTCTTCTTTTTCAATTTCGATGAATTCGCCGATTCCTTCAGTAATCGGATGAGAAGGATCAACAACCCATAGACGCTCTTTGTCGTCAGCTTCGCGCCATTTAAGGTCGCAAGATGTACCCATCAGCTTTTTGAAGATTTTTGAGAAGTGGCCTGAGTGAAGAACGACTAAGCCCATTCCTTCAAGTACACGTTTTTGAACACGCTCCACGATTTCGTCAGAAACCTCATCATGTGCCAGGTGGCCCCACCAGAATAGAACATCTGTCTCGCTTAATACTTCTTCTGTTAACCCGTGCTCAGGCTGATCTAATGTAGCTGTCGCAGCGTCAATGCCGCTTTCTTTTAAGAAGTTAGCGATAGCGCCGTGGATGCCTTCAGGATAAATTTCTGCTACTGCCGGATTTTTTTGTTCATGGCGGTTTTCGTTCCAAACTGTAATTTTCATTTTAAAATCTCCCTATAATATATTATTTTTAATATTTAAGCTAATCTTTCTATTTCAATATACAATAATCCGGCCTATTAATTAAGCCATATTATTTAATTGATCCTTTCATGACTCCGCTGATGATCCATTTTTGTGCAAACACATAGACAATAATCATCGGAATCAGTGCAAGCAGGTATGAGGCAAATGCCAGGTTATAATCTGTGCTGAACTGTGATTGGAAAATGTACTGCACAAGCGGCAATGTTGCCATGTCGCTGTCGCTCAGTACGACGAGCGGCAAGAGAAAATCGTTCCATGCTCCAAGGCATGTAAGAATGGCGACTGTTGCGTTCATTGGTGCCAGCAGCGGGAAAATGACCTTCCAGAACACTCCCCATGTTGTTGCTCCATCTACAATTGCTGCTTCTTCCAGCTCTTTAGGAATGGATCTAATATACCCTACATAGATAAAGATGTTGAAAGATAGATTGTAGACAATGTACAAAATCACCAATCCAACTAGATTATCCATGCCCCATAATGCAGTTTGTCTTACAATCGGAAGCATGATGATCGGGAATGGAATGAACATCGCACTTACAAAATAGTAAAAGGTAAATTTATAAAACTTCTTATGCATGTTGCGTGCAATCGCATAAGCGACCATTGAATTCGTCAGGACTGTAAAGATTACTACTAATACAGTGACGAATACGCTGTTTTTTAATGCATTGAAGAAATTTGTCATTTCGATTGCTTTAGTAAAGTTATCTAAAGACCATGACTGCGGCAGGGCAAGCAGGTTTCCCGCAAGCTCCTGCGGTGTTTTAAAGGCAATGGTAACGGTTAAGTAAAGCGGCAGGATAATGAACATGGCCCCTAAAATCAAGAGAATGGTGACAGGCCAGTTTGTCTTTTTGCTGATCATCAGTTCCCCACCTCTCTTTTTTCAAGAATCTTAAGCTGAAAGATAGAAAAGATCACAATCACAATAAAGTAAATGACTGCATTTGCAGACTGATAGGCAAATTCTCCGCCTTGGAAGCCGCCTCTATAAATCAGAAGTGAAATCGATTCTGTTGATTGACCAGGTCCTCCGCCTGTAAGGGCAACAATTTGGTCAAACACCATCAGAAAGCCTTTCATAGATAAAATCATATTGATGGTGAAAAATGGAGCAATCAGCGGAAACGTGATTTTCCAGAACTTTGTCCAAATTCCAGCACCGTCAATGCTTGCCGCTTCATATAAATCCTCTGTAATGGTAACAAGACCTGCAAGGTACAAGATTGTATTGAACGCGATTGCCTGCCAAACAGCTACGATCACGATACCAACCCAGGCAAGGTTCGGATCGCCAAGAATATTTTTAGATAATGCCTCAATTCCAAGGCCTCCTGCGATATCAGGCAGAAAATGCGTAAAAATGAAGTTGAAGATAAAACCAACGATCAGAATACTTAAGATATAAGGCATAAAATACACAGCCCGAAGTGTTTTCTGAAACTTAATCTTCGCATTAAGCCCCATTGCCACAAGCAAGCTGAAAAAATTCACGAGAATCGTTGAGATGATTGCGAATTTAAACGTAAAACCATACGCATCCAGTGCTCTTTCGTCTTTAAAGACATTCAGATAATTTTTAAATCCTACAAAGTTCCATTCCCCGTACCCTCTCCAGTCCGTAAAACTGTAGAATATCCCTTGAAGCGCAGGATAGGTATGAAAGATAAAGAACAGGATAACAGCAGGAATGGTCATGATCAGAAATACTCTGTTTTTAGTGTTCATCGATTCATCTCCTTTACTAGAAATGCGGAACGGCCCCTTTAGACCCTGCAGGCAGATAAGGATTCACCGTAAAAGTCCTGTTTTGACTTTTTCGGGAATCTGTTCTGACTGAGGCGGAGGGCTGTGCGGCTGGACAAAATGAAATGTTGAATCGCCCGATCAGCGATCCTCTACTTTCTCCCACTCTCTATCCATTTTCTTCAAGAAAGCGCCTTTCTTTTTCTCGATCAGAAATTCCTGAAGAATGTTTTCTGCACCCATTCCTGCTGGATAATAGTGATCTTGGAAACTTGTAATCTTTCCTTTTTCAAAGTTTTCTTTTATTCCTTCGAAAACCGGGTCCTCTTGATAAACACCTTCTATTGCAGAGAAAGCTTTTTGCTCATCAATATAACGTTTTGCTGTCTCTTTCTCCAGCATGAATTCGAGGAATTTTTCAGCTTCTTTTTTGTGTTCGCTGTCCTTGCTGATAGTAAGCAGAACATCAACACCTGAAACAAGTTTGTTTTGCTCCCGGTCGTTTGTTACCGGCATCGGGAAAACGCCAAGCTCTGCTTCAGGATTTGCTTTTAAGATCTCAGGAATCGCCCAGTTTCCTTGAATATACATGACACCCTCGCCTGCTGCGAACGCATTGTTGCCATCGCCGTAGGCAATCCCAAAGTTGTCTTTATGTCCGTATTCAGTCAAGGTCAGCATCTTGTCAGCGACTTCATCGTAGCTCTTTACAAAAGATGTTTTTCCCGCGCTTTTCTTTTCTGCAAATTCTTCGCCAGCCAGATTACCTCCTAGAGAGTTCAAGGAAATCATGCCGGTCCAAGCATCCTTAAGCGTTAAATAGATTGGTATTTCGCCTGCAGCTTTTGCTTTTTCCAATACGGCGATAAATTCATCCCACGTTTTCGGAACTTCAAGACCAAGCTCTTCAAACTTCTGTTTGTTATAAATAACCGTGTTTGCGTTTGTCGCATAAGGGAGCCCGTAGACGCCATCTTTTTCAGGACCTACTAAGCGGTCAATCATGTCAAGATAAGAAGGCTGAATCGAGTCGATCAGTTCTGAATCAGCAAAATCCTCAAGAACTCCTGCCCTGCCCAATTCTCCGTATGTAGCGTTTCCTGCAATCAGCATGACGTCAGGAATGTCATTCTTTATAAGCTTTGTCCGCAGCACAGTCTCTGCTTCCGGAGGAGAATCAAATTTAATTCTGATATCTGGATTCTCTGCTTCAAACTCTTCTATCAGACCTTTATACGTATTGATGTTTTCAGATTTGTTGGAGAAAAGATTCAGCGTTACCTTCCCGTCTTTCTCATCTCCCGAAGAGCATCCTGCTAGTATCGACGCGCCAAGTACAATGCCTGCGGCGATTGCGGTTACCTTTTTGATCATTCATTTCGCCTCCCAATTCAGAATAAGTAAACGTTTACTCTTTTCTTCAAAAAAAGAACCATTTTTTCACTTTATCAGCGTAAACGTTTACGTAATGTTCAAAAAAGAAGAAAGCTATTCCTCTTTTTCTGCCACACTGCTTCTTTCCATGATCGAATGCGGCATAATCCGGCTTTCTACGAGCTGTTCGCCGTTTATCATGTCAAATATCATGTTTGCAGCTTTTTCTCCCATCTCATAGAAGGGCTGAGCAAGTGATGTTAAAGGCGGAATCGACATTTCAGCGATGCTTAAGTTATCATAGCCGATAATCGATAATTCTTCGGGTATCCTTATGCCCTGCTGATATGCCGCTGAAATCGCGCCAAAAGCAATTTCATCGCTTGCAGCAAAGATTGCTGTCACTTCAGCTGCCTGCTGTCTCATTTTCTTAAATCCTTTTATTCCGTCTGCAAAGGTAAACCCTTCGCTGCAGACAATCCGGCTGTCATCAACGGACAAACCATGGTCCATTAACGCATCCTTAAAGCCGTCAATTCTCGGTTTTCCAGCGATAAGATCATTTTGATTTCCGCTGATCATGCCGATGCGAGTGTGCCCTTTTTTAATTAAGTACTGTGCGGCAGAATACGCGGCATGCCTGTCATCCACTTTGACGTAAGGCACTGAATAAGCACGTGATTCAGTTGATAAAAGGACGAGGGGAATATTCATTTTCTGAATAAATTCGTAGTATTCTTCTTTTAGAATCTCACTCGTAAAAATGATTCCGTCAACACGCTTTTCATTGAGCAATTGCAGATATTTCATTGTTTTTGAACCATTGGACTCTGTATGGCAGACAATCACGCTTGATCCAAGCTGATGAGCTGCTTTTTCTATTCCGGCTAACAGTTCCGTCACGAGCATACTTGAAAGTGCCGGAAATAATACACCAATCGTCGACGTTTTTTTATTGATCAGTCCTCTTGCAATCGCGTTTGGATGATAGTCCAATTCTTCGATGGCTTCAAGAACTTTCCGTTTCGTTTTCTCAGAGTAACCCTTCTGATTATTGAGAATTCTTGAAACAGTTGCTATCGAAACATTGGCCTTTTTTGCTACATCTTTGATGGTATAATTCATTTCCCACCTTCTCTCTGCTCGCGCGTAAACGTTTTCGTAAATTTATAGTACCACCTAATGAAAGCATTTACAATATGAAAATAATTAAATTTTTCTAATCAGTTAAAGCAGCAAAGTTGGAACATACATATGATCATGGTCCTGGCTGCCTGGTCCATTTTGTATTTATAATGCAAAAAAAAAAGCCCGCTATGGACTCTTTCTTTATCTACTTCCACAAAAACCTTCCGACTTCCTCGTCGACTTCCTTATTTTCATGAAGGCCATTATGAGTAGCTTTCTTGGATACAATGACTTGCTCACGGTACTGGTCTGAAGCAACTGCTTTTTTTAGAGATGTTGCACTTTGAACGGAGACCAAGCCGTCTCCATCTTCTTTTTTACTGATTTTCCCTGCAATTGAGTACACTTGTGTAGTTGGATCGAAGTTCTCTTTTTCTGCATATAATTCCTGAATTGCCTGTGAATCTGCAATTAAATCATGCTTTTTCTCATGATATCTTTTTTCAAATACTTCTCTCTTAATGCCTTTGAATGGAGATCCGATTGTAATAAGCTTTTCAACTTCAGGAAACTCTTTTTCCTGTCTAGTTTCCTGAATATAATTGACTGAAACAAGGCCACCCATGGAATGGGCAACGATATTGATTTTATCGTATCCATATTTTTCTTTTAAAAGCTTTAAGATATTTCCAAGTTCTATGCTTGTCTTTTCAAAATTCGAATCGTTGTCCTCGAAATAAACTTGTATAAGAGGATTTTTCACTTTTTCCTCTGTCAGGGGACTGCATTCCGCTACTCTATTATCCGAAGTACAAACAAGTTTTTTTTCTCCCCATTCGTAATCGGATTGAAATCTCTCTATCATGCCTTCGAACGAATTCAGCGAGCCTCTGTAGCCGTGAACGAAAACCGTCGGCGTTCCTTCTTCCTTTACCCCGCTTGCTCCATTTGAAATCTCAGGCTTTACAGTCTGAATGATAAAAACGATGGCTAATAAACAAATAGCTGTAATAAGTGCGATATTCTTTTTTGATTTCATTATGGAATCCTCTCATCTTCTGCAATTTTCTTGTCGTAAGCTTTATTTATACCCTTTTCTTCTTTCAATTAAACGAGTACTCTAGCATACTGCTTTCTACCCTAGTTTGTTTGCGAATTAAACTGAAATTCCTGCGAGCTTGCGTCAGGTTCCCGCTAATTGAAATGCATTTATGCGAGTTGATGCTCCGGATCGTGTCTCTTCTTTTCAATATCCTGCCGATGACTCTCTATCCTTTGCTTCTTTCCCCCTTTTTAGGCGATAATAAGAGAGAGATTTGGAACAGGAAGGGATCTGCTATGAAGAAATTGAAATTAAGTCTTTTGTTTGTTGCTGTCGCTGCATTTATTCTTTCTGGATGCAACCGCCCGCAGCTTCAGAACGAAGATTACAGTATGCAGGGCATCTATAACGGAACTTGGGTAGACCGGGTTAAGGTGAAAGAAGAAGGCAATTTTGCCATTGTCAAATTCCCTGAAGATGGACAGGTTGCTGAGCTGACACTTGGACTTAAGTCGAAGGACAACAAGATTCTGAAGGAACACAAAACAAAAACGACCATCCGCGGAAATGGAGATGGCCCTTTTACAATAGAGGATTCTGCAATTGAAAAACCTGTTGAAGGAACGATTTCCCTGCGGGGTGACGAAATTGTAATCAGTATTAACGGTCTTAATGAAAACCAGGAAAAAAAGCTTGGGCTTCATAACGGAACGAGGCTTTACAGCAAAGTCGATTATCAATTGAAGTGACATCAGGCATCAGCGATGAAATTGCCCTCACCTGTTCTGCATTAAGAAAAGCGCAAGCGCCCGTTTAGCGCAGGCATGACAGATAAGGATCCGTCAGAAAAGGCGCTTTTTGCCAATACTTTCGGATCCGTTCTGGCCGAGGAGCCTGAGCGATTCCGCTCGCCATCGAATCGCAAAATTTTATACTTTCTTATCTCTTAAATAATACAGGAACCATACGGCATGATTCTGTTCATCTGCTGATGCTCTTTTAAATTGTTTTCGAATATAGGGGCTGCTTGCATTCTCAGCAATATCAAGATAAAAATCCACAGTCTCCTGCTCATCTTTAAATGCCGCTGTCAGAGCAGCATAATACTCCTCAGTGCATTCTTCCGTTTGTTCAGGATTGTACTGCATCCCGGACAGACTCTGATAAATAGCAGCGAATGTCTGATAGTGTTTTATTTCATCATTTCTAATCTCCATGATTTTCTTTTTCTCTTCCTCATTCTTCGCCTTATTGGCCATCTGTTCATAGCATTGAATCGCATTATATTCTCCTGCAAGTGCTTTTGCAATTTGATCTACTTCATTTTGATTTGCCCTATAGTAGTTATACATTATCTTTTCTCCCCTTTTTAAATCATTGTTAGAAATATATTTTTAAAAAGAGAGAGTATGCCTATTATTGCTGATTGGGGACTTTGATCAAGTAAAAGATCATTAAACTAAGCCATATTGAAATTGAAAAATAATCATCCAGTTTAAGTGTGCCGAAATAAAATTTTGCTTCTTTAAAAAAAACACTCCATTCCATTCCCTGTATCAGGTCTATTCCGACCGCCAGACCAAATAGTGAAATAAAACTTACCGCCCCAAAACCAATTCTCTTTACCATTTTATCCCTCCTATTGCTTAAGCGGCATTTTCCTTTGCTTAGCTAAATATGACTTTACTTTAAGAGTTAAAAATAAGAGTACAGGCAAGACAATCTGAAAGGGAATATGAAGAAAGTACGGAACGACTTCAATTCCTTCTTTAATATGTTCAATGTAATCTGGAGCGATCAGCACTGCTAAAAGAATGACAAAAATACCGAAAGCAACAGAGATTTGTTTGATCGGCACTCCCGATACCTCTTCTGCCATTCTTGTTGCTCCGTAGAAGAAAATATAGACTTTCATAAAGCCTGTGACAATCATTAATATAACAACAAAGGCATCAAGTCTTTCAATAAAGTCTGAAATGCTGACAAGAGAAACGGTGGTTAAAATAGGAAACATGGATCTGTCGACCATTTCGGCACCTAAAATGGCAACGTGCAGAAACGCTGTTGTCGTTAAAACAAATGTCACCATAATCAGTGCTGTGAATGTTACCTTTAATGCCTTCTTTTTCTCATCCAGCAGTGGGAAAATCATTAAAAATACGACCATTTCTCCAAATGGAAAGGTCAGGATTGTTGGAAAAATCGTTTTTAACACAGGTCCCCATCCGTTTCCAAGGATGGGCTTAACATACTCCACATGAACAAGCTGCGAGAGAATTTCAAACATAATAATAACAAAGAACGGAACGATAATTAAAACAAATAATAGAACACTGAGCTTTGCAACAACCTGAAAGGACTTTAGCGAAAAATAGATGACGCAGAGAATCATGAAGCTATTGATCACAATCATAGACGTATCCTTATACGCAGAAATGATCAGCAGCTCTCCAAAATCTCTTAATACTCTTGCACTTATGTAGAGAAAATATATCATATATGCAAAGCAGAGCAGGAGCCCGATTTTCTTTCCAAATCCTTTCATTAATTGACCTGTAAGAGTTAGTTCCGGATTTTTCCGGTAGAGAGAAAGATATAATAAAATAAGCGGAATAGCCGCAGCAAACCCAAGCAGGACTGCAATCCATGCATCCTGTTTTGCCCCTTTAGCTGCATCAAGCAAAATGGCGCTTCCTATTTCAAATATAAAAATGGTAAACAGCAATTGGTTTGATGTAATGGAAGGCATTTGCATAGCATCTGTCCCTTAATTTGAATTTGTGATATTGCCAGTTCGCTTAATCTCCGCTTCCGCATGTACGTCCACATCCGCACCGGAAAATAACTCTTCCCATTGGTCCTTCAGCTTTTTCCACTGATCCGGATTTTGACGGTAAATCGTTTCTCCAAATCCATAAATATCGGTTTGACGATTTTGGGATTCTTTAATCGACGCCAGTATTTCTTGTTCAATGAGCCCTTCCAGCTCTTTTTCAAAGTCTGTAATCGTCCTTTTTTTCTTCATTTTTTGATTCTCACAGCCTAAACCGTCTATTTCAGCTTCCGCTTTTATGGTTACGCTCAGTTTGATGTGATCACCTGTCATACTGGCTTTCTTTTTGACTTTAGCGTACGTCACCTTTATTGTTGTTGAATTTTCATCGTCACAGGGCACCGTGATGAATGTCTGCTGTATCCTATTTTCTAAAAAAAGAACACTTCTCTTTTGCTCCTCTTCCAGCCAATAAAGAAATTTCCCTTCTTGATCAAAAACAGCCAGTCCTGACACAAGACTTGATTTTGGAGCTGCCTGTTCAAGGTTCACTTTTTGACTTGTCTTTTCCGTATAGTCTGGAGTTTTTACCCCGCTGACGATAGGATATCCTTCTTCGGAATCTTTCTTTATCAGGAATTCTTTAATAGACACAGTCATCGTATTACCGAAGCTCTCCTCATTCATTTTCAGCTTGCCCTTGATGGAGAAAGCCGGAAGTTTATTGATCATTGTCAAAGAGTTAAGAACCTGAAAGGCTGAAGCCTGATTCCCTATCACAATCGGAATGTTTTCCCTGATCTCAGGCTCCCTTTCTAAAATATCAAGAAGCGGAAAGATCCCCCGCTCAGCTAAATCCTGCCCGATGACAATTAAGGCCACATGAGTGTAAAAGGTGCTTCGGGATACTTGCTTTGCCGCATCCCCCAGAGCGTCAATAAAAGTTGGGCCAACACCTGTATAATTGACAATTGGAATGGATGTTGTTCCGCTTGTAGCACCTGTAATGGAAATTATTTCGCTCGGATCAGCAATTTGAAGGGTGACCTGATAGCCGCTGTCATCGTGAACATCCACTCCAAGCGCCAAAATTAATGCAAGCTCGTTTAACTCTTTTTGGGTGCCGCAGCCGCTCATTAGTAAGAAAAAACAGATCATCAGCGCGATTTTCTTCATGTTGAACTCTTCCTACCTTTTTTGCCTGAATTATTATAGGTGAAATAAGGCATATTGAGTGATTTTAAACTCATTAAATGACCCATCAAAATTAACATTGAGAGAAGCAGACCGTAAAAACCGAGAAAATAAGAAACGAACATAAAGATAAACCGTAGCATCCTTGCGGTTGTAGCCAAGCTGTAGTTGGGTGTTGTGAAGCTTGAGATTGCCGTAATTGAGACCACTATCACAACCGCTGTAGATACAAGACCTGCCTCTACTGCCGTTTGACCAATGACTAATGCTCCAACAATCGATACCGCCTGGCCGATTGCTCTCGGCATTCGGATTCCTGCTTCCCTTAAAATTTCAAAAGTTGTCTCCATAATTAGAGCCTCAATTAAGGAAGGAAATGGAATTCCTTCCCTTTGAGCATAGAGACTCAGCAGGAGACTGTTTGGAATCATTGCCTGATGATGTGTCACCAGACCAATATAGATAGACGGGGCAAATAAGGACAGGAAAAAAGCAAAATATCTTAGGCCCTGCATGAATTTATCAATGCTGAACTGCTGAAAATAATCCTCCGTTGTCTGGAAAAAAGTACGGAATTCGATTGGGCAATAGAGGACAAAAGGTGTTCCGTCAATAAAGATGGCGATTCTTCCCTCATACAGGTTACTGACAATTTCATCAGGTCTTTCTGTATGATTTATCACGGGAAATGGAGTAATCTGATCGTTTTGTACGATTTTTTCGATATAGGCAGATTCCATGATAATATTTGGATGTTTATTCACAAGCTTTTCTTTTATTGCTTCAAGAGCTTTCTCATTCACCTTATCTTTTAAATACATCAATTCAACTTTTGTATGAGAGTACTCGCCTTCCTCAAGCTTTTCCACACAAAGACCAGGACATTTCAGACGTCTTCTGACAAGTGAAGTATTTACTCTGATATCTTCTATAAAACTATCCTTTGGCCCG
The DNA here is from genome assembly GCF_004358755.1 of Peribacillus frigoritolerans. Lineage (GTDB taxonomy): Bacteria > Bacillota > Bacilli > Bacillales > Bacillaceae > Bacillus_P. Next base: position 1,191,422 of record NZ_SMZY01000002.1, read on the forward strand.
CGGATAACCGTTTGGGATGTAGGCTCTGAAATTGGTCTTTTTTCCCCGCCTGATGTTCCTACAATTAAAGCAAATCCTATTTGATCAAAAAGAAGAATTGTATTTCCCTCTAGCAGCTCTTTTGTGATGTTCTCCCACTTGTTTTCCATTTTAATGTCATCGATTGCGATGATCGTATCTTTTAATTCTTTTAAATATTCGGGGGATGCATACTGCTTATTTTCAGCGAGCGATTCGATGAGAGGCTTTAAGGTAAATTCAAACACTTTTGTATCATCTGATATTCCGTCAATCCTTGTCATAATTCCTTTAATGTTTGAATGGCTGAATGATTGGATCTGGTGAATAATCATGTCAGCGCTTCCGCCTGTAATTTCTTTCATCCGCTCACAGTTCAGTGTTAAATCAGACGAGATTCTGCCATCAGTTATGGTCATTTAACCACCGCAATTGTTTTTGATTAGTATGTATCCTGAATTCTTAAATATGTATTTTAAACCTTTTTTTAACAATTAAGCTGCTTTTAAGGTCTGGGTAACCATGTGTAAAGCTAATACTGCTAGACTGGGAGTAGTGAAGGAGCTGACTAAATGAAAGCAATTTTCAGATTTACCGCAACGGCCGCGTGTCTTTTGATGATTTCAAGACATTTTGGAGTATCATTCGCATCCCAGTATTATTGGTGGCTTGCTGCTCTTTTTTTGGGCAGTTTAACCGGAAATATGATTTGTTACCTGATTGAAAAAAACAAACTGAAACATACAGGATCCTCTTAACAAATGCGCGGATTTGAATTAAGGTTATGAAAGACAGAAAGGGGAAGATTTCCTTGATTCATACTTGTAAAATTCTATTAGTGGACGATGAAGAAGCGATTATTAAGCTCGTCCGCACGGTGCTTCAAAAAGAAGGCTTTTTACATATAGATGAATGCTTAACAGGAGCAAACGCTCTTAAAGCAATAGAGAGTAAACATTATGATTTAATCGTGCTCGACATCATGCTTCCTGATATAAGCGGTTTTGATCTTTGCCCGCTTATCAAAGCAAAAACAGATGCGCCAATCATTTTTTTAAGCGCAAAAAGCAGTGATTTAGACAAATTATCAGGCTTTGCATATGGCGCAGATGACTATATTACAAAGCCTTTTAATCCTCTCGAAGTGGCGGCACGCACTAAAGCCCTGTTAAAGCGCACGATGCCTCAAACCAATCAAAAGACTGCTCCAGAAGAGCGGTATGAGTACGACCGCTTCACACTAAATGTTTCTTCAGCTGAATTAACCGTAGGAAATCAGACGGTTGACTGTTCGGCACAGCTCTTTCAGCTGCTGATTTTCTTCTGCAAGCATCCAAATCGCGTATTTACCAAACATCAGCTCTATGAAAACGTCTGGAATGAGCATTACATGGTTGATGACAACACGGTTATGGTCCACATCAGAAAGCTCCGCGAGAAAATTGAAGAAAATCCAAGTCAGCCGCGTTATATTAAAACAATCAGAGGCCTTGGCTATAAATTTGTAGATAACAGGGTCAAACCATGAATTTAAAAAGAAAGCTTACGCGTTTTTTCATTTTTCATATGATTGTCTGGTTTATTCTGTTTTTAACCATTACCGGAGTATCACTTGCGATCCTGATGACACAGGATTTCAATAACATGCTTGAAAAAGAAGTGAAACGAATTGATCCGCTGTATATTGGAGATATCTTTCATTTTTCAGATGATGATGCCATCTCGCTTGACGAGTCTGCCAGAGATGCAATCAAAAAGCAGAATGGCTGGCTGCAGGTCATTGATGAGGAAGGACACGTTGCCTTTTCATACTTGACACCTTCTTCTATTCCCAAAAACTATTCCATGGACCATTTTTTTGCAGATGCTGAAAAAGCCTTTCACTATGATCAGACGTATTGGATGCTCCATCAGGAAGAAAAGTCCTATATTGTCCTCTACGGAAAGCATTCTGCAAATACAGACCTAATGACGAAACTTATAGAGAACGGCATTTCTTTCAATCAGAAGCCAGTGCTCTCAAAAGAATTGCAGGATGAATTTTCAAAACAAAAAGCCTGGCTTGCGGTATATGATTCTGAGTACTCCTTAATTCACTCCCACAATAAACAAAATAAAAATCTGCCGAAATACTTTGAGATCCTGTCTTATAAGAAAGAACCGTGGAATCACAAAACGTCCATATCGACTTATGCAGATCCGGCAACCGGCTACAAATATATTATTGGGTCCCCAAATAAGGAGTACTTCCCGGATGATCAATTTGACAACAGTCTCATGATCTCTTTATTCAAATGGATTATCGTTTTCGTTCTTTTCACTGGAATCTTATTTTTCGTTATCTCTATCTGGTATTCAAATAAGCTTGGAAAGCCGCTGCTTCATATGATTCTATGGCTTGAAAATCTTGCGACGGGCAGATATGAGGAACCTCTATCTAAAAAAGGCGTCCGGGCAAGCTCACGGCAAAACGGAAAATTGAAAAATTCGTTTAGAATCTACCATGATATTATCTACTCACTCAACGTGCTCACCTCAAATTTAATTCAAAAGGATAAGGACCGAGCTAAGATGGATGAAAGAAGAGAAGACTGGATTACCGGCCTGTCTCATGATCTGAAGACACCTTTAAGCTCCCTGTACGGCTATGCCTACATGCTGAAGTCCGATCAATATGACTGGACGAAGGAAGAAGTGCAGGAGTTCGCTTGCATTATGAAAGACAAAGCAAGCTATATGACGTCTTTGATTGAAGACTTCAATTTGACCTATCGCCTGAAAAATAATGCCCTTCCGCTTCAGATTGAGACAGAGGAAATGAACGAAACAATCAGAAGATCCATCGTGCATGTTTTAAATGATCCGCAATATCAAGAACGGGAAATAGATTTTCACCCTTCGGATGATGAAATCTATTTCCCTATCGATAAAAGATGGTTTCACCGTATTATTGAAAACCTTGTCGCTAATGCATTCAAGCATAATCCTTCTTCAACTGAAGTTGAAATTTCTTTGAAAAAAGAAGCTGCATTCTTCTCTGTCCTGATTAAAGACACCGGAAACGGGATGGACGAGGCAACTAAGGATAATCTGTTTGACCGTTATTTCAGAGGAACAAATACAGAAGAATCTACAAAAGGGACTGGACTCGGACTTGCCATTGCAAAACAGCTGATTCTTGCTCATCATGGCGAGATCGCTTTTTGGAGCGAGCTTGGAAAAGGGACAGTCATTACACTTAAGTTCCCCCTTTAATTTCTTTGAAACAGGCCCATCAAATTAGGAACGGGCCTGATTCATTGGATCTATTTTACACTCTGAAAATGATGTTCATTTTACAGACTCTGTGATATTTTTATAGTAGATTATTCCTTAAAAACAGAAGATTTCCGCCATATAATGTAAGCGCTTTATACTAGTTTGTGCAAAAGGGGCTGTCGCGTTTTATGAAAAGAAAGGATTTGATTTACAGCTTATTTAAGGAACGGAGCAGGGCCTCCTATTCTGCTGCGGAAATTTCAAAATTGCTTCAGCTTGACCGTGCTAATGTAAGCAGCGATCTGAATAAACTTGTAAAAGAAGGAAGACTGTCAAAGTCTTCATCAAGACCTGTCGTTTTCTTTTTAAATGCTGGGGATGATACGGAAGTTTTCAGACCTGTTATCAGTTTATTTGACTCTTTTCAAAAAGAAAACAGAAGCTTACGGACCTCCATCGATCAGGCTAAATCAGCAATTCTTTATCCGCCTCATGGCATGCATACGCTCATTTTCGGCGAAACAGGCGTCGGAAAATCCATGTTCGCCTCCATCATGCATAAATTTGCCCGAGAAGCAGGCCGTCTGCATGAAACGGCTCCATTCGTTGTCTTTAATTGTGCAGACTACGCAAATAACCCTCAGCTTTTGCTTGGCCAGCTGTTCGGTGTAAAAAAAGGCGCCTATACTGGTGCAGTTGAACAAAAAGGGCTGATAGAGAAAGCTGACGGAGGCATTTTGTTTTTAGATGAAGTGCATCGCCTTACACCAGAAGGTCAGGAAATGTTATTTACGTTTATTGACGGGGGCATGTACCGCAGACTGGGAGAATCAGAGAATGAAAGAACGGCTCAAGTTCTCATTCTGGCTGCTACAACGGAGGACCCTGTCTCTTCCCTGCTTGGTACCTTCAAGCGGAGAATGCCGATGTTTATCACCCTTCCCCCGCTCCGGGAACGATCCTCAGAAGAACGTCTGCTGTTAATTAAACGCTTCTTCACAGATGAAAGCATCCGCCTGGGTAAAGAAATCTCAGTCTCAACGAATACGATCCGGGCATTGCTTTTTTATCCTTGTACAAGCAACATCGGCCAGCTAAAAGCAGATATTCAGCTAACATGCGCCAAAGCCTATGCCGACTATGTCACCAATAAAAAACAAAGCATTCATATCAGGTCTTCAGACCTGAATTGGTACATCAAAGAAGGGCTTTTTATTGAAAAGAAAACGAAGCACACTCTTATTCAAATGAATGAACAGTACACTTTCAGCCCGACCGATTCTTATTCCGTACAAAGTCAGCCTTCGTTTGACCATTCAATCTACGAGCATATTGATATGAAATATGAGGAACTGAAAAATCGGGATATTGATCAGGCAGAGCTTGCGATGCTGATGGACCATAACATTCAGTCTCTTTTCAAACAATATTTAAAACAAACGATTCAGCAGATGAGCAAAGATAACCTCCAAAAAATTTTGTCAGCCGACATTGTAAAAGTCAGTGAAAAAATCATTCACTTAGCTGAAAAAAAATTAGGCCGCACATTTGATGAGAAGGTATTTGTAGGCTTGTCGCTTCATCTGCAAACCTTAATGCAGCGTCTTGAATCTCACAAGTCAATCTATCATCCCAATCTAACAGCGATCCGCGATCAGTACCGCGATCAGTTCAATGTAGCCATAGAAAGTATGAGGCTCGTAGAGGACACGTTCTCAATCACCATACCATTTGATGAAGTTGCGTTTCTTACGATGTTTTTCGTTGTCGACTCTGATGAAACGCCAAGCTTTCAAACCGCCGTCTTCGTTTTGGCACATGGAAACGGAATTGCAAGAGAGATGGCCGCCGTAACCAATCACCTGCTTGGAAACGAAGATGTAACCGGCATTGATATGCCGCTTCATGAATCGCCTGAGAAATTTTTGCATCGTGTTAAAAGAGAAATGCAGCCTCTGAATCATTGCACTGGACTGCTCCTATTAATCGATATGGGATCTCTTGCCTTTATCGGAGAAATGATTGAAACAGAGTTTTCTATTCCCGTTAAAGTCATTTCTATGGTCAGCACCGCCCATGTCATCGAAGCATCCCGGAAAGCAAGCCTTGGCTATCACTTGGATGAACTCTATGAAGATGTAAAAAATTTAACTCCCTTTTATATGCAGACTCAAAAAGAGAAACATTCAAACAGCCAGACGCTGAAATCAGTGATCCTGACAGCCTGCTTAACCGGAGAAGGCAGTGCGATTGCCATTAAAAACATCCTTGAAAACTATCTGCATTTCAATAAAGAAATCATTGAAATATTGCCGATCAGCATTTTTGACCGAAAAGAAATGCAAAAAATGCTGACTAATATATCAAAGGAGCGCAGCATCCTCTGTGTGGTCTGCAACTTTGAAATCGCCTTGCCATACAGAACCATTCACGTCCAGGATATTCTGAATATGAAAGAAATCAAGCCGATTCAGGAGCTGATTACTCATGAAGAAACGTATATTAAAATGGCCGATGCCCTTCAGCAGACTCTCTCAATTGACGATGCAGGCGAAGTTATAACCATTGTGCGGAACGTTTTAAACGATCTGCAGCTGCAGACCAATACCTATTTAAATCATGAAAGTCTGATGGGAATTGTTCTTCATATAAGCTGTATGCTGGACCGGCTCCGGAAAAATCAGCCGTTTGTCAGCTATCCTGATAAAGATGCGAAAATAAATGAACATTATCTTCTCTATTTAAAAATACGAAAAGCCCTAAATAAAATTGAAGAGGCTTATCAAATTGCCATTCCGAATGATGAAGTGTGCTTCATTATGGATTTCTTATTAAAAAATGAGAGCAGTGCTAAAACTGAGAAAACGTCCGTCTGATGTATACCAGACGGACGTTTATTTAATGATAAAAGGTTTATTTGCAAATAATAAAACAATTCTCAATAAAGGTAAAAGATGAAATCGAAGGGGTTATATAATGGAGAGAAATTATGCAATAGACTTTAAATTTTTTGCGATATTTGCTGTAGTAGTGATCCATACTTTTCCCTTTTCCATTAGACAGTCAGATTGAATTGTTTATTCTTGATAACCTTTCCAGATTCGCTGTACCTTTTTTCTTTGTTGCTTCTGGTTATTTATTTGGAAATAAAATCATAAATACTCGGGAGTCTGTTGGATATTTCAAAAGGTATGTTATTAAAATTTTTAAAATTTACGTATGCTGGCTCATTTTTTATACAATATACGCTGTACTCGTCATATATCTAAGTGATTCTAATGTACTTCAGAAATTAATGCAGTATTTTGATGAATTTACAGTGATGAATCTATTCTATTTTGGCAAAGGGACCAGCGGATATCAGTTATGGTTTTTAACATCCTTAATTTGGAGTATCATCATTCTGTTTATCTTTTATAGACTAAAAAAAATAAATGTGCTATTAACCCTTAGTTTCATTTTGAACATACTAGGCCTTTTCGGACAATCCTATTCATTGTTCTTCAATATTTCAATCAGTACTAGAGATGCTCTATTCTTTGGTTTATTTATACAGTGTTAGGATTTTCCTTTGCTTTTCATTCACAAATGATTAAATCCCTGAAAATAAACGGAACTATTTATTTATATTTGTTTATTGTCTTTTCATTTCTGCAAGTGATGGAGGGCTACATTTTAGAAAAGATATTTTCCGGCAGTCACGGAGAATATTTCATATCCACCATTTTTCCAACCGTGTTTTTATTTTCCTATGCACTGCATAACAAACAATTAGGAAAAGGTTTGTTTATAACCAAAATCGGCAGCAACGCTCTTGGTATTTATATTATCCATGTTTTTTTCATAAAACTTATTGATATAGGTGTAAATAATTTGGGACTGAAAAGCATGACAGAAAATTTAATTTGGACCCAGCTATATACCCTGTTTATTTTTGTTATTTCGTATATTGCATATAGTTTAATTCAATATTCAAAACAGGCATTTTTGGGGTAGAAGATTGTTAGCACGAATATATTTTCGTAAAGTAAATGCTGCGTAATAAAGGTAACTTTCTTTTTTACCTCTTCTACAGCATTTCCATTTCTTATATGGCCTCCTTTGGATCGCAGTGTTGCTCTTGATTTGCAAGCTATACACGTCTAGCTGCCATTAATATAGACAGCTCATTGCTTCTCTGCAAACAATAGGAAGATCCCTTTAATAGAGCTTCATCAATATACGCTGGATGACACATGACTTCAACACGAATATCCCCTTGATATGATTTCATCAAATCCGTAAAATAATCCGGGTTTAAATCATCTCCGTAAAAAGTATGCACAAATACATCAGAGAATGCTTGCAGTCCTTCCTTTTCCCCTTCCCAAAAACGCCTTGTAGGCAAATCATACTTATTTGCGAGATTCTTAATAACCTGTTCCAGCACTGGCCATGAATGAACATGATGATGACTGTCAAGATGAGAAGGAGTAAGGCCAAATGACAAAAAACGCTGAATTTGCGTCTCCCATTCAAGCTCAACTTCGGCAACATTTAAATTCTGATTTTGGTTAGGATCATTCTTTATCTTAAAGCAGCCGTTATCATCTATTAATGAAGGCACTAGATTGCTCGCAGCCCTCCCGCAAGTGAGCGTTAAGTGAATGCCAATCTGCAGATTAGGATGCTCCTTAGCAAGAGAAACCGCGTGCTGTGTTCCAGGCATATTCACCATCATTGTCGCCGAATTTACAATGCCATGAGTATGTGCATCAATAATTCCGTAATTCACTCCCCGTGAATAACCAAAATCATCTGCATTGATAATAAAATGAGGCATAAACTTCCTCCTTTCCTAATAAGACTGTGTTTGCATAAATATTCCTTAATCCCTAAAAATGTTAGACGTACTTTTCCGCGCAATACCAAGTTTTAAAAGTATGTTTAACGATAAGATGCTTCCTTGAAAAACTGCGGAAGGTGTTCTTTATGCGCTTCCAGCATTTCATCAAGGATTTGCTTTGCCACACGATCAGAAGGAACAAGCGGATTAATTGTCATGGCGAGCAGGGCCGTTTCATAGCTGCCTGTTACTGCTGCCTCTGCTGCCATCCGCTCAAACGATTTGATTTGCTGAACAAGCCCGTTTACAGCAACAGGAAGCTCTCCCATTGCAAGTGGTTTCGGCCCATCCTGCGTAATAATGCAGTCCACTTCAACAGCTGATTCATATGGCAGACCTGTAATGGCTCCTTTATTTTGGACATTTACGGTCTGAATGTCCCCCTTGTTGTTATAGATGGAATGGATTAAGCTGCATGCTGCATCACTGTAAAAGGCTCCTCCCCGCTTTTCAAGCTGCGGCGGTTTAATTGATAAGTCAGGATCCTTATATAGTTCAAACAAATCCAGTTCAAGCTGTTTCACAACTTCTCCCCTGCATCCTTTTACAGCAGCTTCTTCTTTCTCCTGCTGCAGCATTTCTCTTGTTTTATAATAATAGCGATGATATGGGCATGGAATGGCCTGCAGCGCTTTTAAAAATTGCGGCTCCCATTCAAGAGAAGCAATGTTCTGCATCGACATTTGCTTCTCTCCGGCAGTCAGCTTATCAATGACATCAGCTGTTTTGTCCTTCCCATCTAAATATACACGCAATCCAAATACCATATGATTCAATCCTGCAAAATCAATATGGATTCTCCCGCTTTCAACATTGAGCGTTTTGGCAATGTGCATTTTCATGCCGATCGGAACATTGCAAAGCCCTACAACTTTAGTAATCTTGCTGTATCTTAAAACAGCTTCAGTCACCATTCCTGCAGGATTCGTAAAATTGATCAGCCAGGCATCTGGACAAAGCTCCTCCATGTCACGGCAAATATCAAGAATGACAGGAATAGTGCGCAGCCCTTTAAATAACCCTCCCGGACCATTAGTCTCTTGACCGATCACATCATATTTAAGCGGAATTTTCTCATCCAAGATCCTGGCGTCTATTGAGCCAATCCGCATTTGAGTCGTTACAAAATCCGCATCCTTCAATGCAAGTCTTCGGTCGGTTGTTAAAAAAACATTGATTGGGAGACCTGCTTTTTCAATCATTCTCTTGGCCAATTGTCCGACAATCTCCAGTTTCTCCGAGCCTGTTTCGATGTCAACGAGCCAGATTTCCGATACAGGAAGCTCGCTGTAGCGTTTGATAAATCCTTCTATTAATTCCGGCGTATAGCTGGAACCGCCGCCAATCGTTACAATTTTCATCCCATTCACCTCATTAGTATTAGTGAAAAAAAGAAAGGAGAGCGTTAACAGTTCGTTCTCCTTCACTCTTTTTTCAGTTTTTCTTTTCGATCTTTTTGTGCAGATAAATAATCTCCTGTGTCAGCTCGCGGACAGTGATCGTATTCATCAAATGATCCTGTGCATGCACTAAAAGGATGGACACTTCTGCTTTCTGACCGCGCGCTTCTTCCTGAATAAGTCCCGTTTGAGAATGATGAGCCTCTGTCAGCTCTTTTTTTGCCAATTCAAAACATTCTTCCGCTTCTTCAAAGTTTCCTTCTCTTGCATATTGCATCGCTTCTATAAGAGAACTGCGCGCATTGCCGCTGTGAAGAATGATTTGGAAGGCGGTTTGTTCAATTGAAATGCTTGCTGTCATGTTTGAGCTTCCTCCCTTTACTAAACAGATAAATGATGATTCCCCGCTGCTGTTTGTTCTTTTATTTTTTTCGCATCAATCCGCTCCTGCATGATGACAAATGGCAGATAGATAGCAATTGAGATAACGAGATTGATTCCTGCCATAACGGCTCCTGATAGATGGGCGCCTGTTGCGAGGTAACCGCCGATTATAGGAGGTGTTACCCAAGGAATGTTTGTAACGACAGGATGAACAAGACCAAAGTCAATGGCTAAATAAGAGGTAATCGTCAGGACAATCGGTGTTGAGATAAATGGAATGAGCCAGATTGGATTCAGGACGATCGGCAATCCGAATAGGACAGGCTCGTTAATCTGGAAGACTCCAGGCGGCATGCCAAGGGCTACAATTTGCTTGCGTTTCTTTGAAGCAACAAGCAAGGCAATTAATAGTCCAAGTGTTGCTCCTGATCCGCCCAGGAAAACAAAGGCATCGAAATATGGACCTGCCATAACAGCATATTTGCTGAGATCATCAACCCCCGCAGCAGCAAGATCGATGTTCTTGTTTCCAAGCTGGGTAAATAAAGGCGTTGTAATTCCGCCAAGAATATTTGGACCGTGCAAACCAATTGCCCAAAAAGCATGAATAAGAAACGCAAGTAAGATGGCAAACGGCAGAGAATCGGCTGCATTTGTAAGCGGTGCAACAAGCACTTGGTTCAGCCAGTCATTTACATACATGCCATTTGTTGCTTTTCTGAAGAGCAAACCGCCAAGTCCGAACACAAAAATGGTAATCATTCCAGGAACGAGTTTTGCAAAGGCTCTTGCAACTGCAGGCGGTACACCATCTGGAAGCTTGATAATTAAAAACTTCACTCTTGCTAATCTGACAAAAACTTCTGTCGCAAGCAGAGATACAACGATTCCTGTAAACAAAGCAGTAGAGTTTAAATACGTATTGCTGATAAAGCCCCAGGCATCCCCTGTCTCAGGTTTCTCTGCAATCGTCAGTGTCACTTTTGCTACTTGAGGAACAAGGACAAAAAACGATGCCAGTGCAACAAGCATGGCTTCAAAGCCATCGTCATCATAGGATCTTGCAAGTTTGTAGGCAATTCCAACGACGGCAAAAACAGTCATGAAGGCAAAAGTGCCCCACCATATATCTCCGCCAAGAGTTGTCCACGTATCCCCAAAAATCCATACCATCATTTTTTGATACGGCGGGATGGCTGCACCTAGATTGTTAAATAATACAGCGAATGAACCAATCATTGTAATCGAAATCATACCAATAAGTGCGTCGCGTATCGCTAATAAATGCCGATTATTTCCAAACTTAACGGCACCCGGAAGAATATACTTTTCAATAAACTCCATCATCATCTTTCACCCTCAATCTCAAAGTATATAGAATCTATTTTTTCGCCAAGCCTACTGCTGCCTCAAGCACAGCCTTGCCGTCCATCATTCCGTACTGAATGGAATTGATGACTTCAACCGGTATCCCCTGAGGATCAGCAATCGCTTTCATATTTTTCAGCAAAAACCTTACTTGCGGACCGAGCAAAACAACATCCGCATTTTTCATTTCTTCTTTTGCCTCATCGCCTGACACAGCCCAAATCTTTGCTTCAACCCCTTGTTCCGCTGCTGCTTTTTCCATTCTTGTCACAAGCATACTAGTCGACATTCCCGCTGAACAAACCAGTAAAATATTCATCGTTTCCCCTCCATTTGTTTTTCTCTTTCACTTAGTTATAATGCAAGTCCTGTGCCAACTCTTAAATCCTCATGTTTATCAAGCCAGTGGGAATGTTGTGTTTCATTCATTTCATAGTGTGTTGTTTTTAAAAGCGGCAGTGTGTTAAATTGTTTTTGCTTAGTGTGTGATTTGAGCTTTTATTTGTGTTGGTGAAATTCAGGGGGTATAAATTTATTGAGGCGTAAAAATTATACGAATACAAAAAGCCTAATTCCTCTGGGTTTCATGAGAGAAATTAGGCTTTCATTAGTTCTGTTAATTATAAATTCCCGATCGAAATAAATTTTGTTTCTAAATATGGCTCAATGCCTTCCGTACCGCCTTCTCGACCCAGACCGCTTTCTTTCATTCCGCCAAATGGCACATGAGCAGCAGAAGGAGCTCCATCATTCCAGCCTATAATACCAAAGTCTAAATGTTCACTTAAATAGGTTCCGATTTTGTAATCATTGGTGAAGAAATACGCAGCAAGTCCGTAAGGCGTACTGTTCGCAATTTCTGCAGCTTCTTCAATATCTTTAAAGCTCATAATCGGCGCTACAGGACCAAATGTCTCTTCCTGCATGATTTTCATGTCTTCATGAACATTTTGCAAGACGGTAGGATAGACAAAGAAATAACCCTGTTCCTTGCTCGCGCGGAATTCATTTCCAGTCAGTACTTTCGCCCCTTTATCTAGAGCATCATTGATTTGTTCAACAATCTTGTTAAATCCTTTTTCATTGATAATTGGACCAATTTGAGTTCCCTCTTCAAGACCGTTGCCTACTTTTAATTCTTTCACTTTCTCAGTCAATTTCCGAGAAAATTCTTCAATAATATTTTCATGAACGATAATACGGTTGGCACATACACATGTTTGCCCCGCGTTTCTGAATTTAGAGGCGATGGTTTGCTGAACAGCGAAATCAAGTTCTGCATCCTCCGCAATGATGAGAGGAGCATGCCCGCCTAATTCCATTGTGACATGTTTAACCGTTTCGGCACTGTTTTTGATGAGGGATTTTCCTACAGGCGTCGAACCTGTAAACGTAATTTTTCTTACATATTCACTTGAAGTAAATAAGTCTCCCACTTCTTTGCCGTCACCAATCACATATTGAATGGCGTCCTTTGGGATCCCTGCTTCATGTGCGAGTTCAATTACCTTAATAGCAGTCAAAGGCGTATCTTCTGCAGGTTTCACAATAAAGGTACAGCCGGCTGCAAGGGCCGGGGCTGCTTTTCTGGTCATCATTGCGGCCGGGAAATTCCACGGTGTAATCGCAGCGACTAACCCTATTGGCTGTTTGCTTACGAAAATTCGTTTTGATTCTGAAGACGCCGGAATGGTGCGGCCATAGATGCGTTTGGCTTCTTCAGCATACCAGTCAATATAGCTTGCAGCGTAGTCTACTTCACCTAATGATTCTTTTAGAGGTTTCCCGTTCTCAAGCGTCATGATTTCAGCGATTTCGCTTTTATTTTCCTGTATTTTTCGTGACCATTCTTTTAACAGTCTTGATCGTTCGTGAGCGTTTATTTTAGACCAGCTTTTAAAGCTTACATGTCCTTTTTTAAGCGATTGTTTAATTTCCTCTTCAGAATGAATGCTTACTTCTGCAATCATCTGCCCTGTAGCAGGATTATTTACTTTGAACGATTCCGGCATTCGTATTCAACTCTTTTCTATTTTCTTTTGGACTGGAGAAATATAAGGCGGCTCCAATTAAACACCATACAGCAAGAATGATCCATTCCATCGGCCAGACAAGAGCAGAAGGCATGCCAGGCAAATAGAAGCTTAAAAACACGATGCTTAATATGATAGCAAGAGTTCCTGTTGTTTTCCAGTATTTCACTTTGTACGGACGTTCTAAATTCGGTTCTGTTTTCCGAAGCTTTAAAAAAGCAAGAGACACGATCAAATAGCCGACGACGATTCCAACTCCGCCTGCATCTACAATCCAAACGAGGGCCGGTCTGCCTAAGAAAGGAGCGATGAAGGCAAGCAGTCCCAGAAAGAGAATGGCGTTTGTCGGAGTTTTATATTTTGGATGGATATGAGCAAACCATTTAGGGATCATATCCCGAATGGCCATCGCATAGAGAATCCGGCTGCCCCCGATAATAAAGGCATTCCAGCTTGTAACGATTCCCGCTACTCCGCCCAGGACAAGAATGGTGCCAAACCATTGATTCCCGAATAAATTGACCATGGCATCAGCAGTAGCTAATTGGGAACTATTTATCTGCGACTCTGATAACCCTGTTGTAACCCCGAATACGATAAATAAATAAAACACGACAGATGTGATAATTGATATGATCAAGATCCGGCCAATAATCTTCGGTGGTGCGTTAATTTCAGAAGCGACCTGCGGAATAACATCAAAGCCAACGAATAAGAATGGAATCATAACCAATACGGCCATCGTCCCTCCGGCTCCATTCTTAAAAAGAGGCTCAAGGTTAGCTGTATTCCCGTTTTTAATGGCTCCGAATACTAACAGGAGGCCCACCGCGACAATGGCAACTGTAAAAACAGACTGGAAAATGGCTGCCGGTTTTATCCCAAAGTAATTTAAAGCTGTTAAAAAAACGGCGCCGACAGATCCGATCAGGGCCCAGGTTAAGTAAACATCCCATCCCCCCAATGTCCAGAGAAAAACTTGATGCTGCACGGGATAAATATAATCTAAAACGGTAGGAAGCGCGACGGCTTCGAAGGTGATAACAGAAACATATCCAAATAAAACAGCCCAGGCTGCTACAAATGAACTCCGTCTCCCAAAAGCACGCAAGACGAAAACCAGTCCCCCGCCTGTTTCCGGAATAGCTGCTGCAAGCTCTGCATAAGTTAAGCCAATGAAAATAACCAATAGTCCGCCAATCAAAAAGGCGATGATGCTTCCTAAAAATCCTGCTTTAGATACCCATTCACCTGACAGAACAACCCATCCCCACCCAAGCATGGCACCCATGGCTAAGAATAAGACATCTACCTTCGACATTGATTTCGAAAAATTCTTCTCCATCTAATTCCCCCCAATCATTTAGAAATTATTGAAACGCCTTTTCCAAAATGGCCAGTCCTTTTGCCAATTCCTCATCCGTAATTACCAGCGGCATAAGGAAACGAATAACATTGCCCTTTAAACCGGCAGAGAGGAGCAATAAACCATTTTCATTTGCGTACTTCACAATTTCTGCTGTCTTCTTTTTATTAGGCAGCTTACTTATGCGGTCTTCCACAATTTCAACCGCGACCATAGAACCTAATCGGCGAATATCTCCCATGTAATCATGTTTTTCATATCGTTCATTTAAAAAGTCTTCCATTTTTTGTCCAAGCACTTCTGCCTTTTCCGAAAGTTTTTCTTCTTCCATAATATCAATTACCGCCAATGCTGCAGCACATGCGACCGGGCTTCCTGCATATGTGCCTCCGAGTTCTCCCGGATCAGCTACATTTAACATTTCTGTTTTCCCGACAACACCGCTTAATGGCAAACCGGCTGCCAATGACTTTGATACTGTTATCAGATCCGGGGCTACATTAAAATGCTCAATCGCAAATACCTTTCCTGTTCTTCCAAACCCTGTTTGAATTTCGTCGGCTACGAAAACAATCCCGTTCTCCTGACAAAAATCATAAACGGCTTGTACAAATTTAATAGGAGGAATAATAAATCCGCCCTCACCCTGGACAGGCTCCATGACAACACAAGCAACTGTTTCCGGAGCAACTGCAGCTATGAAGAACTCCTTAAACTCTTCAATTTTCATGTCTACATAGGATTCTTCCGTCATTTCATTTGGTTTTTGATAGAGATATGGGAAAGGAGCCTGATAGATTTCCGGAGCAAACGGCCCAAATCCAAATTTATATGGTTTTACTTTACTGGTCATCGTCATTGTCAAATTCGTTCTGCCATGATAACCGCGGACAAAGGAAACGACAGCTTGTCTTCCTGTATAGCGGCGGGCTATTTTGATTGCATTTTCCACAGCTTCAGCTCCTGAATTAAATAAAATAGCCTGCTTGTCAAAGCTGCCTGGAGTGATGCGGCATAATTTTTCTGCCAGATTAATATAGCCTTCATACATCATGACATTAAATCCAGGATGCAAAAATTTATCGACTTGCTCTTTCACTGCCTGGGTTACTTTTGGATGACTGTGCCCTACATTCAAAGTGCCGATCGCACCTGCAAAATCTATCCATTCATTCTGATCAATATCTGTAACTGTTGCACCGGAAGCATATTGCGCAATGTTCAAATTTCCATTGCTCACACCTTTCGGGACATACTTCCTTCTTTTCTCTTGTAATTCTTTTGTAGTTGAATGTGCAGTTATCATAATAATCCTCCTTATCAGAATTTATTCATTATTATGATAACTATCTGGTATAATAAAAAGTACCAAATAGAAAATATTTTAGGTACCAGATGAAGAGGGATAAACATGATTTACTTTTCAATTGATAAAAAAATGGATTCCCATTTTATTTATCAGCAAATTTATAAGGGGATTAAGGCCAATATTCTAGAAGGAAGAATGAAGCCGGATGATAAGCTCCCTTCTAAACGAATATTGGCAAAACAATTAGAGGTCAGTGTCAATTCAGTGATGAATGCCTATGATCAATTATTGGCTGAAGGATATATTTATCCCCTTGAAAGAAAGGGGTATTATGTCGAAAATATTACTCAGTTTATTAATCAAAGAGAATCAGTGAAACATACATTGCCGGCTGATTTAATAGAAACTAGTTCTGTCAGCGAAGATAGACTATCCCTTTCTCATATGACCTCAAGCTTATCGTTATTTCCATTTAAAGAGTGGATAAGGTGTCAGGAAAAAGCCATAAAGAATCACTCAAGAGAACTTTCGGAAATGCCCCATCCTCAGGGGCCTTACTCAGTAAGGAAATCGATTTGCCATTTGATCGCTTTAACACGAGGGGTCATATGTGAGCCAGAACAAATTGTTATTGGTGCAGGGACAAAAACATTAGTCCGCCAATTAATGGAGCCCCGTAAAAAAGAGACCATTATTGCTGTGGAGGATCCCGGATATTCAAGACTCTATCATTTACTGAAAAAGATGGAATTTGACATCCGCCCCGTTAAAATGGATAAAAAAGGGGTTAATATAAATGAAGTGGAACGCTCCAATGCAAATTTTGCAGTCGTGACGCCCTCCCACCAATTTCCAACCGGTAAAATTATGCCGATTGCAAGACGCATCGAACTATTAAACTGGTCGATTTCTTCTGATGACCGGTACATTATCGAAGATGATTATGACAGTGAATTTAAATATGAAACCGATCATATTCCCTCTTTGCAAAGCTTAGATCGAAATCAGCGCGTCATCTATACAGGCACTTTTTCAAAAACGATGTTTCCTGGACTGCGGATCAGTTATATGGTGCTTCCGCCCATTTTATTAAGGGAACATCGCGAGTATTATGCTGATTTAATTCAATCCAGCAACACACTGAGCCTTTTTACGATGCATTACTTTATAGAAAGCGGCGAATACATCCGGCATGTTAAACGGATGAATCACCATTATGAAATCAAAAGAAAAACGTTAATCAAAGAACTGCAGCACCGATTTAAACATAAGGTTTCTATAGAAAATGTCCCCGCAGGGCTTCACTTTCTTGCTCATTTTAAAACGCAGCTGGATTATGGGGAAATTGAAAAAAGAGCAATCGAAGAAAATCTGGAAATCTATACAATGAGACGTTTCATGCTAAAGAACAGCATAATAGAAGAAAACAGAATCAGTCTCGTTCTCGGATTTGCCAATATTCAAGAGAAAAAAATAAAAGAAGCAGTGAATCGGCTGTATTTGATATTTTCTTAGATGTTTTTCATGTAAGCTATAACAAAAAAGTCCAAATCAGATGCGATTTGGACTTTTTTTGCTCATCTATAAACCAATATACATTTTATCTAGGACGAAGTTCCTGATAAAACTGTACAGCAGGCAAATGACCAGATGCCACTTGCACACGAGGCGGATTTTTTACCTCTAAGGTTAAAATACTGAGAATAAACAGAATCACGAGTACAATGGATGTAAGTGATATGTGCAGTCTCCTTCAACAATCAAGATCCAACTAAAACCGTTTCTCCTTTTATGTTAGATTTAGATAAAAACATAGAAGAACGATTTACTTACACGGTGTATCTCCCTTTCAACTGTAAATTATCAATATAATATCATCTTCTATAAAAATTGCAATCTACTTGTTTAACAGGGCAGTAATTTCCGGCACCTTTATTTCCTCTGCAATCGAGCGGGCCGTTTCATCTTCACTTGTGGCATAATCAGGATCCGCCCCTGCATTCAACAGCAGTTCGACCATTTTTACATCTTCTTCATAAACAGCAGCAGTAAGCGCTGTTTGTCCGTAGCCGTCTTCGAGATTGATATCGGCGTTCTTTTCAATAAGCAATTCAGCTAAATCAAGATCACCTGAATAGATGATATCTACCGTAGCCACGTCTCCATTATCTGAAACGATATTCGGATCTGCCCCATTTTTAAGGAGCAGCTCCACCATTTCAGCATTGATGATCAACTCTTCTTCGTATTCATCTGCCGGCGGATAACTTGCATACATAAGCGGAGTCATGCCCATGGCATCCTGAGCGTTTACGTCTTCCCCGCTTTCTATAAGCTCTTCTGCACGTTCTAAGTCATTCTCTGAAGCTGCAAGCATAAGCTGGGTTGTTTCCTCGCTGTCCAGTACAAAGTCACTGTAAAGACTTGTTTTAGCAAGCATTTGAACTAAAAAGACGCTGCCAGCTCCGAGGATGAAGATCAGGGCAAATGCTCCGGCTATTCCTGCTTTAAACAAAGCAGTTGTCCTAAATGAAATGGATGGATCAGACTCGCCAAATTTCCCATTCAGGTGATGAATCCGCTTTGGAAGTACAGGATGTGTAGATACTTTTTCACTTAACCAGACAAACAGGTTCTTCTCACGGCTGCTTTCCTGCAGATAGTCCGTTTCATTAACATATTTATAAAGCACTGGACCAATCGCAAGGACAGTCAATGCCCGTTTTGAGGCATCCAGGTCTTCCGTATAATAATGTGCCAGAGCATCACACGTATACTCACAGGCTCTTGAATAAGCGCTGCCGAGGAACGGCACCCAGTTTCCAAACAGAACAAGGAGATTTTTTAATAGGTGATTTCTTTTAATATGTGCAAGCTCATGCGCAATGACAAAATCAAGTTCTTCTTTTCCGCCCTTTACGTGCAGTTCGGCTAATCCCGAATAAAGGACAACCATGTTTCGCCCTAAAAATCTTGTCGCAAATGTATTCAGCATGCCTTCTGATTCAATAATAAAAATATCGGGAAGCTTCTTCATTTCCATTTTAACGGCAAGATCATTCACCTTGGCATAAATCTCAGGAAACTGAGAAGGGGTAACCTTCACTCCATTGCCACGGATCACTCCGATGGAAAGCAAATGAGCAATAAGCGGGATCAGGATAAAAAGAATTAAGATGAGAAGTCCGACACCTGTAAAAATAAATAATAAGTACATTGGAATACTGATTAATAGCAGGATAATGAAATAAATATGTTCTTTTCTGTGTATATGCTCTGACATTTGATCCTCCGGATTATGTAATTTTCATGTGTGATATGAACTATCCTATTTTACCTACTTTTCCGCTTGATTGGAAGGTTATTTATTCATAGAAAAATAGAAAAAGAGGACGGTGTTTCGCCCTCTTTTTCTATGCATACATCTGCTCTTCATCTTTCCGGAAAAATCCTTTCATCGCGTGAAACACATCGACTTTTTGCTTGAGGATATAATGGCGGAATCTTTCATCAGAGATATTCTTATAAGCGGACATTAGAGTAGAATGGCGGTTGTACTGATTAACTTCCCCGTATCCAAACATGTTGGATACCTTCATCAGTTCTCCCACAAGCTTCACGCAGCGGGCGTTGTCGGATGTTAAATTATCTCCATCTGAAAAATGGAAAGGATAAATATTATAGCGGCTCGGCTGGTACTTTTCTTCAATGATTTCCAGTGCTTTCCGGTAGGCAGATGAACAGATCGTTCCTCCGCTTTCCCCTTTCGAAAAGAAATCTTCTTCCGAGACGACCTTTGCTTCTGTATGGTGGGCAATGAACTCAATTTCAACTTTTTCATACTTGGAGCGCAAAAATCTTGTCATCCAAAAGAAAAAGCTTCTGGCCATATACTTCTCCCAAATACCCATGGATCCGCTTGTATCCATCATGGCTAAAACGACTGCGCGTGATTCAGGCTTCACCACTTCATTCCATGTTTTAAATTTTAAATCCTCAGGATAGATCGGATGAAACTTCGGTGCCCCTGATATCGCGTTGCGCTTATAGGCAGAAAGCATCGTTCGTTTTTTATCAATATTTCCCATCAAACCTGTTTTTCTAATATCATTGAATTCAATATTCTCTACAACAATCTGGTCCAGCTCTTTTCTCTTAAGGTTTGGCAGTTCAAGCTCTTTAAACAGCGCTTCCTCAAGCTCCATCAGCGAAACCTCTGCTTCGTAATAATCCTCGCCCGCCTGATCGCCTGCACCCTGCCCTTTTCCGGGACCATTTGCATTTGACTGAGAACCATCTCTTGCTACAACATCGCCGACTTTGCTGTCTCCATCTCCCTGACCAACATGTTTATTTTTATCATAATTGTATCTGATTTTATATTCATCCAGTGACCTGATCGGAATCTTAACAACATCTTTACCATTTGACATCACAATATTTTCTTCTGTAATTAAATCTGGCAAATTGCTTTTGATAGCTTCCTGAACCTTCTCCTGGTGACGTTTTTGATCGTCGTGGCCTTTGCGATGGAGGGACCAATCTTCATTCGAAATGACAAAGTTGCGCCCATTTCCTTCTATCATCTTATTTTCTCCCCCTCCAAAAATAATTTTGGAATAGATTCACCAAACTGCACCTATATACATAAAATAGCCTTGGGTCTAGATTCGGTATTGTTTAGATTACTCTATCCTATGCTGAAAAAAGAGATAATTGACAAATAATTTAGAAAATTAGGCTGGTCCTCATAAAAAATAGACAAGTTTCATTGTGCATAATTATTTAACGTACATACCGGTTTATTCAACAAAGAGCTTTCATCTTGCACAGATGAGGGAAACCATTTTCATACATATGCATTATCCATTGACCATGCTTTGTCTTGGTGTAAAAAAGGACAGAAAAAAACTCTCTGACAGTCATATCAGAGAGTTTTATTTTTTATCTTCATGCTGAGCAGGATCAGGTTTTTTGCCGCTTTTTTTCACTTCCTGATTGGTTTTCATATGCTCCATGATCTTCGAATGCTCTACTAAATCCTTCATATTGCGCACCATTGAGCCGTTTTCTGTTTCTGTTTCATTTCTTTTTGTCATGGTAAGCACCTCCAGTCTTATTTTTACTTTTCCCGGTATTATCCAAATTGAAACCTTGGGCAGGCTGCACTATGAATATGGATGGGATACAGCCTTTGTCGAAATTTCCTCCGATAAAAACGGAAACCGTTCAGCCTCTCCATTTCCGCGTCAAAAAGCCGGGCACAATCACCCGGCTTTCGTTTACCGATTTAACAGACTGCCCACGTAACGCAGCAGGTCATTTGCAGATGTTGAGTTATAACCGTGCTCATCAATGAGTCTTTTTACAACCTCATTGATTTTCTTCAGCTGCAGCTCATCAGGTGTTTTCGATGATGTTGTAATTTTCACTACATCCTTCAGATCAGCAAAGAGCTTTTTCTGAATGGCTTCGCGAAGACGCTCATGAGAGTTGTAATCAAATCGTTTACCTTTACGTGCATATGCAGAGATTCGGATAAGAATTTCTTCCCTGAACGCTTTTTTCGCATTTTCAGAGATTCCAATTTGCTCTTCAATGGAGCGCATCAATTTGTCGTCCGGATTCATTTCTTCCCCAGTCAGCGGATCGCGGATCTTGTTCTTATTGCAATAAGCTTCCACATTATCCAGGTAGTTATCCATAAGCGTTTTGGCAGACTCCTCGTATGAGTAAACGAATGCCTTTTGCACTTCTTTTTTCGCAAGATCATCGTATTCTTTTCTCGCAACGGAGATAAAGTTCAAGTATCGCTCGCGGTCTTCATTTGAGATGGATGCGTGCTGATCCAATCCTTCTTTTAAAGATCTGAGGACATCCAGGGCATTTATAGAAGGAATTTCTTTTCTGATGATGGTCGAAGAAATCCGGTTGATGACATACCTCGGATCAATCCCGCTCATTCCTTCATCCACATGCTCCTTTTGCAGCTCTTCAACATCGACGTTATTGTAGCCTTCAACACTTTCGCCATCATAAAGACGCATCTTTTTGACGAGGTCGATGTCGCCCCGCTTAGGATCTTTTAATCTGGTCAAAATGGTAAACATGGCTGCAACCCGCATCGTATGAGGGGCAATATGAACATTTGCTACATCACTCTCACTGATCATCTTCTCATAAATTCTTTCTTCCTCAGAAACTCTTAAATTATATGGAACAGGCATCACGATAATTCTGGAATGCAAGGCTTCATTTTTCTTATTCGATATAAACGAACGGTACTCCGTTTCATTCGTATGGGCAACGATCAGTTCATCCGCTGAAATTAATGCGAATCTGCCTGCTTTAAAATTGCCTTCCTGGGTGAGCGATAATAAGTGCCATAAGAATTTTTCATCACATTTCAGCATTTCCTGAAACTCCATCATTCCGCGGTTTGCTTTATTCAGCTCGCCGTCAAAACGGTAGGCCCGAGGATCCGACTCTGAACCAAACTCCGCGATCGTTGAAAAATCAATGCTTCCTGTTAAGTCTGCAATATCCTGTGATTTCGGATCTGACGGGCTGAACGTTCCGATGCCGGTCCGTTTATCTTCTGAGAAAAAGATCCGCTCAATTAACACATCTTCTATTCTGCCTCCGTACTCCTGCTCAAGTCTCATCAGGTTTAGAGGCGAAAGATTCCCCTCAATGCGAATACCATATTCCTGAAAGAAATCTTCTCTTAGATGGTGGGGAATTAAATGCAAAGGATCCTCATGCATCGGGCAGCCTTTAATCGCATACACTGCACCGCGATCCGTAAGAGAATATGTTTCAAGACCCCTTTTCAGCATCGTCACAAGCGTTGATTTACCCCCGCTGACAGGGCCCATAAGCAGCAAAATCCGTTTCCGGACATCAAGCCGCTTAGCTGCCGGGTGGAAGTACTCCTCTACAAGTCGTTCCAGTGACTCTTCAAGTCCAAACAGCTTATGATCAAAGAACTTGTAGCGCTTTGATCCATTTTCTTCCTCTATACCGGCATCTTTGATCATATTGTAAACTCGTGAGTGAGCCGATTGTGCAACCCATGGTTTCTCTTTTAACATCTCTAAATACTCAACGAAGGTTCCTTCCCACTTCAGTCGCTGTTCATCTTCTCTGTACTTTTCAATTTTTTTTAAGATATCCATAAGGACCTCCTCCATCATTGGTGATACTTGAGCGCGATTAATACACTTTATGCAAGGATGTCCTTTAACATTCTTGTTTAATTTAGAAAAGCGGAACACGACTGTTTAGACTCGGGCAGACAGATAAGGATTCGGCAGTAAAGGCGCTTTTTGCCTTTACTGCCGAATCTGTTCTGGCCGAGGGGCTAGGAGGTGGAGCTGGACAATAGATAAGCGGAACCGACTGTTTAGACTCGGACAGACAGATAAGACAGCCTGTTAAAAATCAAACAAAAAAAGATAATTCAGGAAATGTTCCCATTTTTATTCACATGATATTAGGGATAAGATATAATAGGACTAGCTATGTAAGGGTCATCATTTACATATAAGGGAGGAATCAGCACGATGAAATTGGCATTAATCTTAGGGGTATGCATCACTTTTCTAGTTTCGATATTCACTGCTGGGTACAACGATAAGCCGGGCGTGAAAAAATAAACATAAAAAAAAACGGCCTGAGAAGTTTTCTCAGGTCGTTTTTTTGAGTAATCCAGGATAGTTCTGCTGTCTTAATGCTTCGTAGATTAAAATCGCAGCGGTGTTCGATAAATTGAGGGATCTCACATTTCCTGTCATCGGCAAACGAAGACATCTTTCCAGATTTTCAGCAATTAAGTCTTTCGGAAGTCCTGTCGTTTCTTTCCCGAAAACAAAGAAGGTATCTTCTTCATGATTGCTGTAGTCAAATGTTGTATGCGGTTGTTCTCCGAATTTCGTTATATAGTAGAATTCCCCTTGCGGATAGGCTTCAAAAAGCTCATCTAAGGAATCGTGATAAACAACATTTACAAATTCCCAATAATCAAGCCCTGCACGCTTCAGCATTTTGTCATCCGTTCTGAATCCAAGAGGACGGATTAAATGCAGCGTGGTGTTGGTTGCAGCGCAAGTCCGCGCAATATTTCCTGTGTTTGCCGGAATTTCCGGCTGATAGAGTACGACATGTAATGCCACTTTCTTCACCTCATCTAAATCTGTTACCCGTATTATACCACTTATTATTTTTTAGAGCCCGAATCATCCTCGATATGAAAAAATCTATACTTAATGTTCGGCGTGTAAGCTGTTGAGTCTTCATAATCCCAATAACGCATTCGGCTGTTGTACGTATTTGCATTTACAAGAGGCATGTTTGCCTGATCCTTAGCTACAACAATCGTTGTATGATCAAACCTGCCGTCCCCTTGAAAATCATAACAGATGACATCCCCCGGCATTAACACCTCAGGCGCGCGTACAGCTGTCGCCCTCAAGCCTGTCTTTGAATTTCCGAGATGCAGGGTGAGGGAATGGGCAACCGTCCAGCTGTAGCTCCAGATATTGTTCTGCATCCACCATCCGGCTGATCGCCCCGGGTACCCTCTCATTGGAGCGCCGCCAGCGTGAAGACACTGGGAAACATAGTTCGTGCAGTTCACATCGAAGTTTTTAAACTTGGGATTGTGGGTGTTCCACCATCTTTCAGCATATTGAACGGCAGCGAGCCTGTCGTAGAAAAAAGAGACTCTTTCAATTGAAGGATCTTCACTTTCTGCAATAGGTTCATCATACTCATGCTCGACCTTATAATCCCTGATGATTGTTCCATTTTGAAACTCAGCTATACGGCTTTCCGTTTTTTCTTCAAGATAAAAGGATTCCTTATCTTTATGAAAATATTTATAATGGCACCGGTAAAGAACACGCTGCTCAAGGTCAGATACTTTATCCAGCTCCAGCAATTGAACAGAGGCATTTCCTTTTAAAATCTCGACATCCCGGTCTTCCAGAATCTTTTTTTTCCGCAGCATCGCTTTGCTGTCTTCTATAATATCAAGCTCTTTAGCACGCCGATTATTGATAAGAAGCTCTAACTTCGCCTTTATTGCAGCTGAAAGATTATTTTTCATCCATGCCTCACCGCCATATTTGTCGTTAGTAAGACCATATGAAAGGAGATTGGCAAGTATGAAACTTACGCTTCTATTAGCGATATTCCTTTTTCGATTTCATC
Organism: Peribacillus frigoritolerans; assembly: GCF_004358755.1. GTDB lineage: Bacteria > Bacillota > Bacilli > Bacillales > Bacillaceae > Bacillus_P. The sequence continues at coordinate 1,216,656 of NZ_SMZY01000002.1, forward strand.
CCGGACTTCTTCGTCTTCTTCATGCTGAAGGGCTTTTTTCAAGTCGATCAGCCTTTCTTTTCCGCCAATTGAGCCAATTGCCCAAGCAGCAGTTCCGCGAATAACCGGACGCGGATCTTTATGCATCAGCTGGATTAGTTCAGGGATAGCGGTTTGATCTTTAAAGTGAGCGAGCGCAATAATTGCATTTCTCTGAATCGGTTTCTTCCCTCTCCATGACCCAGATACATGTCCAAACTTTTCTTTAAACTCTCTGTTGCTCATGGTAAGAAGGGGCTTAAGCTTCGGCTTTGCAATCTCAGGATCCGGCTCCATTTCGGCATGAAGATGAAAATCCTTGCCTTTGTTTTCGGGACAAACGGTTTGGCACGTATCACAGCCATATAAACGGTTGCCCAGCTTCTTTCTGTATTTATCCGCTAAAAAGCCTTTCGTCTGTGTTAAAAAGGCGATGCATTTATTTGAATCAAGCTGGCCGCCCTGTACAAGTGCTCCTGTCGGACACGCATCCACACAAATATTGCAGCTGCCGCATCGGTCTTCCATTGGTGTATCCGGTGAAAATGGAATATTTGTGACGATTTCACCCAAGTATACATACGATCCAAATTCCGGAGTGATGATCGCACAGTTTTTCCCGCTCCAGCCAATGCCCGCTCTTTCTGCCACAGCCCTGTCTGACAATTCGCCTGTATCAACCATTGATTTAAACTCAGCATTCGGAACCCGCTCCCGTATATATACCTCGAGCTTATTCAGCCGATCTCTTAATACATGGTGATAGTCCTGTCCCCAGGAAGCTCTGCAAAAGATACCTCTTCTATCTTCCTTCGTGCTTCTGGGTGCATCCTTCAGCTTGGATGGATAAGCAAGCGCAATGGAAATAATCGATTTTGCCCCCGGCAGGAGGACATCGGGATTTGTCCGTTTTTCAAGATCAGGCTCTTCAAAACCGGACTGATATCCATTTTGTTCGTGAACAATCAGCCGCTGCTTCAGTTCATCGAAAACAGAGGCCTGTGCAAATCCGATTTTATCAATGCCGATGCTTTTGCTGAATGAAAGAATATCCTGCTTAAGTTCTTCATAATTCATGTCCTGCACCTCCCTTCGGTTCATATTTTCGAAAAGACATTATCTTATATGGTAAAATAAGTTCATTAAAAAGTGGAGGATAAAATGATGGAAATTTCCATAAACCCTGAAATCAAACAGCATTTTCCTGATTTCAAATTGGGCGTTATTGAGTATACAGCCATAAGTGTATCAGAATCCCCGCAAATGCTTAAAGGAAGAATGCGGCTCTTCCAGGAATCAATCTTCTTTGAAATGGAAGACAAAAAAGTACAGGATCTTAAACCGATTGGAGAATGGCGGAGCATTTTTAAAAAGCTTGGCACAGATCCTGGCCGGTATCGCCCTTCAAGCGAAGCGCTGTACCGCAGGATTCAAAAACAGCAGTACCTTGAACCTATCCATTCAGCAGTCGATCTAAATAACTTCTTCTCCCTGCAGCATCAAATCCCATTCGGCATTTACGATGCGGATAAACTTTCAGGGAAGATTGAAATCAAGGTTGGAAATGAAGCGGATGTTTATATGGCCATCAATGGACGGGATGTATCGATGAATGGCAAAATACTTTCATCAGATGACATAGGTGCCTTTGGAGGCCCTTATGTGGACTCAAAGCGGACCGCAGTCACAGAAAAAACGACAAACGCGCTTCACTTGATCTATCTCCAGCCAAGCATGGATCATGAAAATGCAGATGAAATGTTATCATCATTAACGAAAATGTTCATTCAGATTCATGGCGGGGATGGAAAGTACAGGTTAGTTAAGTAATTCATCAGACATAGCATTTCCTCTCTGTTCTAGGGAGGAATTTTTTCTTTTTTTTAAAATGAAAAAACGCAATGCCCCGTTTGTCAAAAAACGAAACACTGCGTTGTATATGTATTGGAGCGGGTGATGGGAATCGAACCCACGACATTAGCTTGGAAGGCTAGAGTTTTACCATTAAACTACACCCGCAAGAGGTAATAAAGATATTATAGCAAAAATTGAACCCGTCTTCAACCGGAAACATCACATTTTGTCGAAATAAGGATAAAGAAAAAACAGGAGTCCTGTTTTTTCTCCATCGTCTATTACGATTTAGAAGTCAGGGAATGCCGGTATTCATTTGGTGTAAGACCAACATGTCTCTTAAATACCTTACTGAAGTACTTTTCATTTTGATAGCCTACCCCATAGGCTACTTCATATATTTTCAAATATGGATTCTCAAGCAGGTTTTTGGCTTTCTCCATGCGGATATTTGTCAGGTAATCCGTAAGTGTTGCATGATAATCCTGTTTGAATTTCCTCGAAATGTATTCGCGGCTCAGAAAAAACCGGTCGGCAATATCCTGGAGATTGATATCCTCCTGATAATGCTGCTGCAGGTATTCTTCAATTTGCTGCATGTTGTTTTTTTCTTTCTGATATTTCACATTGGAAAGAAGCTTAATAAGCTCGCTGAATTCTTTTTTCTTTTCTTCTTTAAATTTTTCAAAAGAAAAAGAACCGTCTTCCTTCCAATAATCCGTGCCTTGATAAAAAACAGGATGGTGATGAACCTCATATTCTTTCATCCAGTTGTTTCTCAGCAAATCAAATTGATTTTCCCAGAGTTTAATCTGCTCTAATGAAAGTGTATGTTCATTAACCAGCTTTATGAAAATCTGCTCCAGCTGTTTTTCTGCCTGTGCCACACTTCCAGATTTAATCGACCACTTCAGTTCGTTTGAGTAATCAAACAGATGCAATAGCGGCTTTATATCAGTCTCTTTACCCGTCACAATCCTTTTCTGACTCAATAAATGATGTTTTATATATACTTGCTCAGCAGATGTGTAAGCCTCGCTTAAGTCATTCGATTTCTTTCCAAGTGCAAGAATACAATTAATTTTATGAGATTGATAGATGAATGAGCTGATCTGCTCTGCAAGGTACATCACATTCTTATTCTTCCAAAAAAGAATAACAAGTTCTTCTTCCTTGTTGATGTTCCGGAAACAAACACCGTCATTCTGCTTTCTGACTATTTCGTTGCAGATGTTCGTCAGGGCCGAATAGGCAAGCTCATAATCACCTTGGAATGATTTCATGACAATTGATTTTAAAGGTAGAATGGCAACCGTTTTTTCCGCAAGCGACATGGAAATGCCAAATTCTTTTTCAATTTTCTTTTCCGCGGATTCGGATCTTTCTTTTTTTGTACAGAGACCTGACAGCAGCCTGTCCCAATAGAGCGGCTTCACTTCGTTCATGACAAGGCTTTCTTCAGCCTGAGAGGTTCTTGACCTGGCTTGCTCTTTCCATTCTGCAACGGCCCGTTCCAAAGTTTCATTTAAAACATCAGGTTCAATCGGCTTAAGAATATAATCAAAGCTTTTATACGCAATCGCATTTCGCATATAATCAAAATCATCATATCCGCTCACCACAATCGTTTTGCTGCCAAAATCAGAGGAATGTAGCCATTTTAACAAACTTATTCCATCCCTTCTCGGCATTCTCATATCTGTAAAAATAATTTCCGGCCTGTGCTCGGTGATCAGCGCAGCAGCTTCTTCGCCGTCTTCTGCTTCAATAATGGTATCAATGCCATGCTTTTCCCAGTCAGCGAGCAGCATGAGCCCTTCACGCACATGCTTTTCATCATCAATTATGATGGCCTTCATTTTTCTCACCTTCCAGCTGGACCGGCAGCCTCATGGTGACCATGAATCCGCCCTCCTCTTTATTTTCAAGAAAAAGCTTTGCTTTGTGATCATAATAAAGCTTAAGCCGCGAATAGACGTTTTTCAGTCCAATATTCGTCTTCGGACCTTTTTTATTCAGCGCATCCGCTCTAAAGTGCTCGTAAATCTCATTCAGCCTTTGCGGTGTCACACCAAAGCCGTTGTCGGTTATTCTCAGCACAAGCTCATTTTCATCCCTGTAACACTTCAACTCTATGCTTCCAATTCCTTCACGGATATCAAAGCCATGCTTAAAGTAGTTTTCAATGATAGGCTGCAGAATCATTTTAGGGACAAGAATATGCTGAACGTTTTGCTCAACCTCGACATGATAATGCAGATGGTCGCCAAACCGCTCTTTTTGCAAAAGAAGAAAAGCATTTGTGTAGGTAATTTCTTTGCTCAGCGGAACGAGATCCTCCTCCATGTTCATCCCATATCTCATAATCTTGGAGAGGTGAGTAATCAAGGAATAGATTTGCGGAACTTTGTTTTTCAGAGCAACCGTCCCGATTGACTGCAGGGCATTATAAAGAAAATGCGGATTGATCTGCGACTGCAGCACTTTGATCTGATTTGTCTTGTTTTCAAGCTCAAGCTTGTATTCCCTTGTAATCAGCTGATTAATCCGCTCAATCATCTGCTGAAAGCGGGAGCCGAGTATGCCGATTTCATCCGATCCAAAAGACTGGGAGGCAATCTTCATATTCCCTTTTTCGACCTGTTCGATATTCTGCAGAAGAATTCGGATCGGAGACGTAATTTTAAACGAAACAAACAAGACAGCCAGCACGACGAGCGATAACCCGATGACACCAAAAAGAATGTTAATTTTCGCTACGCTGTAGGCGCTGTCATACAGAATATGATACGGTACTCGTTTTACTAGAATCCAGCCTCCAGAGGAATCAGATAACCTGTCATACATCATCACGCCATTAAATGAATTCTCTTTCCACTCCAGAGTTCCTGATGTACTGTCTGCTTTCATGATACTCTCAATCCACTTCTGATCATTCTGACGGTCTGTAATCTCTTCATTTGAACTGTAGATCATTTCCCCTTCTGATGAAAGCAGAAAAAACTCCTCTGATTCACGGTTGTACAAGTTTCTGCTCATGTCAATAATCGTATCGGGAGAGATTCCAAGGGTAATGTAGCCGAGAACATCGCTTCCGGGAACGTTAGTGAGGGCCCGGTGCATCATGATAATGTCTCTGCCTCTTCTCGCACTGTTTTCATGACTTGCATATATAGGCTCGATATACATGTTGTAGGGACTGCGCTCAGCACTGTTGAAGGCCTCATTCTTTTTGTCTTCAATGCTGGTTGAAAATACAACGGTCGACCGTTTCGTTGCGGAAATCACCCTGTCATCTTTTGCATAGGAGATTTTTACCTCGTTGATCGTATCCCCTGTATAAAGAATCGTCTGCATCACATTTTTCACAATGCCCACATTTTGATAGTCATTTTTTTCATCAGGCGATCTCAAATAATTAATGAAATCCGGGTTATTGTATAGTGAGAGGGTCAGCCCGTTGAGCTCATTCAAGTAGCTTTCCAGGTTGATTTTCCCCTGGTACAGCAGGTTGCTGCTTTCTTTGACAACCTGGTCTTCAAGAGACCCTTTCGTATATAAGTACGTTATTAAAATGGAACTGCCGAACGGCACGATGGTTGTAATCATCAATAAAACAATCAGCTTATTGCGGATGCTTCTCTTCAGCATGGGGTCTGACCTCCAGGGACTCGCTTATTCTTTAGTATATAACTAGGTTAATAGGCTTAAAAGAACTTTTTGGAATCTTCCTGCAAATACCTTTGGAGTTAGTAGGAGGTTTAGTGGATGGCATCATTACATTGCAGTCTTAAAATGATATGTATGTGGAAGCAAATTTTGAGTGAGTTAGCATTGCATCATGCCTTTTGATGGGCCAATTGGCTCTTACACACTTCAGTTCGTGCTGCTAACTTCTTTTTACAACGCCTAATTGCTCTTGAACACTCCGGTTTGTGCTGCTAACTTCTTTTTACAACACTTAATCGCTCTTGAACACTCTAGTTCGTGCTGCTAACTTCTTTTTACAACACTTAATCGCTCTTGAACACTCCAGTTCGTGCTGCTAACTTCTTTTTACAACACTTAATCGCTCTTGAACACTCTAGTTCGTGCTGCTAACTCCTTTTTACAACACTTAATCGCTCTTGAACGCTCCAGTTCGTGCTGCTAACTTCTTTTTACAACACTTAATCGCTCTTGAACACTCTAGTTCGTGCTGCTAACTCCTTTTTACAACACTTAATCGCTCTTGAACGCTCCAGTTCGTGCTGCTAACTCCTTTTTACAACACTTAATCGCTCTTGAACGCTCCAGTTCGTGCTGCTAACTTCTTTTTACAACACTTAATCGCGCTTGAACACTCCAATTTAGTGACCAGCCCTGCCGAAACCTATTTATTCGTGCATAAATTCAGCCTATATGAAAAGAAAGCACACCCATAACAGGTGTGCTTTCTATCAGTCTATTACTTCAAATTATCCCATGAAGATTGGAATCTCTCAAGCAATGTATCATAATCAATTTTGCCTGCAGCGTATTCCTGAATAGCAGCTGCGAATTCTTTATTTGCTCCATCCGGCCATTTGAACCAAGTCCAAGGAATTGTTTTCTCTTCCTTAGAGTAATCAAGGATTGACGTTCCCAGATCGCCAAGACCTGCTGGCTCAATGTTATCAAATGCTGGAATGAATGCAAATTCTTCTGTGATGTAGCGTTTACCAGTTTCAGAAGAAACCATCCAGTCTAAGAATGTTTTAGCTTCTTCAAGATGTTCTGAGTTTTTATTCAATACCCAGTTATTTGGAACGCCTACAGGAAGGTTTCCTGCACTTTCATCATTGCTGATTGGAATTGGAAGGAAGCCCATGTTGATTTCAGGATTGATTTCAGTGATCATGTTCTCAGTCCAGTTTCCTTGTTGAAGCATTGCTGTTTCACCAGAAGCAAAAAGTGTTACTTGAGTATTGTAATCTGTTGTTAATGGGTTATCATTTGCATATTTAAGCTCTGTATCAAGTACTTCTTTGAACTCTTTAAATTGCTTGTTGCCAACGATTTTCTCAGATCCATCATATAATCCAGCGATAAATGCTTCTGGATCTTCCTGCTGAGCAAATGGAATGTTAAGTAAATGCTGTCCAATTACCCACCATTCGCCATAACCTGCAGAGAATGGAGTGATCTTTTTAGCTTCAAGCTTTTTCGCAGCTTCTTTTAACTCGTCAATTGTTTTAGGCGGCTCTGTAATCCCCGCTTTTTCAAATAAATCTTTGTTGTAAACAAATCCGTATCCTTCAAGGTTTACAGGCATACCATACAGCTTGCCGTCTGCATCTGTCATTGGCACTTTACCGATTGGAAGAACATGCTCAACCCATGGCTCGCCTGATAGATCAGCTAACTTTTCTTTCCAAAGCTCTAATTCTTTAAATCCGCCGTTGTTGAAAATATCCGGCTCTTCACCTGAAGCAAATTTTGCTTTAAGCGCTGCACCGTAATCGGCACCTCCGCCCACTGTTTCAAGCTTAACTTTAATGTTTGGATGCTCAGCTTCGAATTCTTTAATCATCGCTTGAAGCTGATCCGCAATTTCAACTTTGAACTGGAAGAAATTAAGCGTTACTACTTCATCACCAGACTTAGAATCTCCGCCTGACTCACCATCTTTAGCCGTTTCTTTAGAAGAACAGCCAGCCATAATACCAAATACGAATACTAAAGACATACATAATAACAGAAAGCGTTTCATGAATGGTTTGACCTCCTTGATAACTATAATATTATATAATTTTCTGCACCCATTACGTCCAATGAATGCAGAAACTTTATATCTACTTGATTGAGCCTGAAGCAATGCCCTTGATAATGTGCTTTTGCAAGAATAAGAAGAAGATTACTACCGGTGTAATACCGAGCACTAAAGCTGCTAGACCCATATCCCACTGCTTCGTATATTGAGCAAAGAATGAGCTTGCTGCAAGCGGGATCGTCCGCAGCTCTGCATCCTGAAGCACAAGCAATGGAAGCAGATAATCATTCCAGATCCATAGCGTGTTCAAAATAACGACTGTAACAGTAATCGGTTTTAGAAGAGGGAAAACGATTCTCCAAAACACTCCGAACTCGCTGCACCCGTCAATTTTCGCTGATTCTTCAATCTCCACAGGGACTGTTTTCACGAAGCCGTGATATAAGAACAGCGACAGCGGAACACCAAATCCAAAATACATAATGATTAAGCCAGGAATACTATTTGTGATTCCGAGCGTGCCGCCAAGCTTCATAAGCGGAATCATGACCGTCTGGAATGGGATGACCATGGCAGCGACGAAAAGAATGAATAATATCTTGCTGAACTTCCCTGGCGTGCGGACCATTTTCCACGCAGCCATCGAGCTGATGATAACTAAACCAATATTACTGAACACGGTAATCACAAAGGAGTTCCAGAAAGCGCGCGGGAAGTTAATGATCTCCCACACCTTGGCATAGTTAGAAAACATGAATTCCTTCGGCCAAGCTGCTGCATCAATGAGGATTGCTGCAAACGGCTTGACTGAGTTGACCAGCACGAAGTAAAACGGGATAAGGAAAATGAGCGCGACGGCAATCGCTATCAGCTCTAATATAAACGTTCTGCTTGTATACCGGCTGCCCATTATGCCTCAACCTCCCTCTTCTTCGTCATCATAACCTGAACTGTAGTAAAGATTGCCACTACTACAAAGAACAGAATGGACTTCGCTGTACCTAATCCATAACGATTGTTCTGGAAGGCTTCCTGATAAATATTAATCGCTACAGACTGTGTTGAATTAAATGGCCCTCCGCCTGTAAGGGAAATATTCAGATCAAAGATCTTGAATGCCATCGAAATCGTTAAGAACAGACAAATCGTAAATGCCGGTAAAATTAACGGAATAATGATTTTTGTTAAAAGTGTAAAGCTTGATGCTCCATCCATTTTCGCAGCCTCGAGCAATGAATTATCTACTCCTTGTAGCGCTGCAATATAGATGACCATCATATAACCGCTGGTCTGCCATGCAAACACGATGACAATCCCCCAGAACGCTGTCGTTTCATCCCCAAGCCAAGGCATTTTGAAAAATTCGATGCCCGTCATGTTCCCGATCGAAGCAAACCCTTTTACAAAAATGAACTGCCAGATAAACCCGAGCAGCAATCCGCCGATAACATTAGGAATAAAAAACACGGTCCGCAATATGTTCTTGGTTTTAAGCGCAGCATTTAAAATCAATGCAAACGCAAAACCTATTAAGTTACTAATAATAACAGCCGCAAACATAAATTTCGTCGTAAACATAAAGGAATTAAAAAAGGCCGGATCGTTCGTAAAGATCTTCTTATAATTCTCAATCCCAACCCACTCAACAGCCGAGCTGACTCCATTCCATGAAGTAAATGAATAATAAAGACCCATTAAGAACGGAAAAATCTGAATAACCAAGAAAAATAAAAGTGCCGGTCCAACAAAGGCAGCGTATGTTAGTAAGCTCTTAAACTTAAATTTCTTTTTTGGTACTGCCTCCAAATGAGATTTCGTGCTTACCGGATTCGTTTGAATTTTCGTTTCCAACCGTATCACCACCCCTTTTATTGTAATCGCTTTCTTTTATTATAATGGTAGCGCTTACTTATATAGGGAGACTAAATTGACTAAGAAGGTGCACTATTTTGACTAGATTCTGGTACAAAATCTTGTCCTATTGGAAAAAGACCGCTTTGGCGGTCTTTGGAATCTTATAAAATAGAAAAAGCTTTAAATCGGTTATAGGTAATCCTCTATTAGTTCTCTAATATAATCACACATTTTTATTTTGTTTATTAATTGTCCAAGAGATTTTAATAGAGGATCATAAATTATAATATATTTTTATGAAAGGGGGTACATCAATATGCCTACAAGGCAAGCAGAGGCTCTTCTAAAAGTTTCTCAGATCAGAGCAACTCGTGCACAAAGAGAACTTTTAGTCGCTGAACAGCTTATTGAAAGAGCTAGAGCAGCAGATCCTACTTTAACTAACAATGCGGATGTAGCATTTGCATTAGATACGTTAAGAGAGGCGAGACTTGTACAAATTGAAGCTGGAAAATCAGCAGTTCAAGCTGTAATAGATGAGGAAGAACCTCAAGAGAGCTAACTAACACTTCAAGAATTCAAGAAATGAAATAAAATAGTTAGGCGGTAGGGTATCTAATAGTTGCCCTGCCTTTTTATTGCCGTTTCTCTCATTTCTACTAGCATTCATTTTAGAATTGCACTTTAATCTAGTATTTTCACTTTTTTATTGATTTACAATTTCAAAATGCTTCTCGATAAATTCTCGTTCCTGTTCAACACTTAATATGCCAGTAGCTTTTCCAATATTTCCATTTTGCATTTCCCAAATAGCATTGTGATCTTCGTCAACCATTGAAAAATCATTCTTAGACCAACGACTAAGTATGTCATAATACACATTTGCATGTTTGTATACATTAATGTTGCTCTCAACAACAGCTGTCAAACGTTCTACACGTTCAGCTGTCAAAGGAATGAACCCCCATTTATCTTTAGCTCTTATTTTCTGATGAGACATGCCATGTATGGCGTCTTGTACAGATATTTCACTCAAATTCATAGGAAATTCTTCTTCAATTGTTTTTGTTCTGACCTCATCAATTTCAATTATTTTTCCGCCTTTGGGGCCATTGCTCTCTTCAACTTCCACAGAATCTTTTCCAGAAAAATCAAAAGCATAAAAAGAGATGGCAATACAGACAAACAATGAACCGATCGTTATTAATATAGTTTTCTTCATTTAAAAACACACTTCTCTCTTAAATTTGTTCGTATATATTGTTAAACCAGTCCATAATAGACCCATAATTAGACCATTTAGCCTATATCCACTTATGTAAGTGTTGTTCAATTTCTCATAAAAAGCAACAAATTTATCGCTGCCTTTATTGATAGAAATATGATTTATACAATTTTTAATGCCCCAGTAAGATAATCCTTGAATTTTTGAAACTAAAAAAGCTTCACACATATTTGTGTGAAGCTTCGTTACAAAAACGTTTTATGCTGTTCAGTGATACCGGTGGTCGGGGTCGAACCGACACTCCAGAGGAACACGATTTTGAGTCCCAATCTGAACGGTAATCTATATATTCTCAATCATATCAATGATTAGTTGAATTTAGGTGTTTTTTAAAGAACACGATTATGAACTATTATGCCTCTGTTCATAAGTTCAGTCAAGTCAAGATTACCTTGTATGTTTATTGAAAATTGCTTGTCCTAACTTTTTGTATTTCTTAATTAGCTGATGTTCATACTGTCTTGCTGCTTCTTCTTGATCATATTCAGCAACAATTTTATAAGTAATCATTCCATCTTGCATAAGCTGCTTATGTTCTGCGTTTCTTCTATTAGTATATCTTCTACAACGATACCACACACCACTTCCCACATACACAACTTCTTCACCTAACCAATGCTCATAAACAATAAAATTATTTACTTTTCTGAGCGAGTTTGGATTCAGATCAAACTTCTTAATAAGTTGAATTATCTTTTGAAAAGAAGTTTCGTAAATTACAGCAATATCTTGGTTTGTCATCTTATCTATTAAATGTCTTTTTAGCTGTTCTTTTGTTGGCAACAAAAAATCCCCTCCAATATCTTTATATCGAAGGGAATCGATTTGTAAATAAAATTGATATTTTATGCTTTATTAAAATAGTTTAATTTATTTTAAAGGTGTTCAACATCATCAATTAAGCCATAAGGTAGTTCATTAGTCCCTTTCCCATCAAATTTTACGATTAAATCATCTTCACTTAAAAAGTCAGGATTACCGTTAGTAATAACAATTAATTGAATATCCTCTACAGGATTTTCAGTTTTAGCTGGATCGTTTTTATCCTTTAGCGAAGTAAAATATTTTATTATTGAATTAAATATTTCTTCGTCTTTAAATTCATCATCGATTTTAGAATCTGCTCCCAGGTTTTTCCGTGGAGAATCAATTATTAATAGACCTAAGTGATTTTTATTTTTGAGCTTTAATAAAGCAATAGAAAGAAAATAGGCCATGGTAGTCATTGTAATTGCTCCACCACTTCCTAATTCATCATACTTTACTCCCCTAACATAAGGTAAGTAATTTGACTCTCTTATAAACGCATTACTAAGTTTTGGAAACGAAAATTCCTCTAATATTTCAAAAAATAATTCAGAAAGGTTTTGTATTACATCTTTTTTTGTTATTTTCTCTTTTTCTAATGAATCAATTCTTTTTATTAATTTATCACGTAACTTCTCTTCTTCAAGAATATCTTGAGTAATCTTGGAAAATTGATTAACCACACTTAAATTTTTTTCTAATTGATCAAGACTGTTATTGATTTTTCCAATTTCATAGTTAATATGTTGAATTTGTTCAATGTATGGACTTATATAATGATTTATTAAGTGATCTAACTCACGTTGTTTTACATGCAACTCGTCTTTAGATAATTTTCTCTCTTCTTGAACCTGTATTAAAATTCCTCTTTGTTGATCCATAAATATAATTAAGTTATTAAGCTTTCTTTTTAATCGAAGAAGTTCACTTTTAAAAACTTTCGTCTCTTCTGTTGAGAGATCTTTAAATTCACTTCCACATAATGTACATCCACTTTTGGGACTTATGGGGTTTAAACAAGAAGGACATGAATCAAAAGTGTAACTATTTAGGATTAGTGATCCTTCTAAAATAAATTCAATCTTTTGAATTTCATTAGAATATTGATTTCTTAATAAAAGCAATTTATCTATGTGCTTTTCTTTATCTAAAATAACAGTATCAAAATTACTAATCTTTTCTTTTAGACTACTAATATCCCCTTCTAGCCCCATCGTAAGACTTTCGTCGTATTTTCCCGAAGCTTTTATTTCTCTAAGTTTATTGGTCTCAGTTGAGAGTATTTTTCTAAGTCTCTCTTTTTCCTCTTGAAAAGTTTTATCATTAAGCATATTCATTTCTTTTAAAAATTCATACACACCAACTCTTTTATTGTTCAAAAACTCAATAAGTTTCAATTTCTCTTTCAATTGCTGTTTTAAATCACCTAACAATTCGTTATATATATTAAATATTATTTCAAATGTAGGCTTTCTTTTTAAATTTGAGCCTGAGGTTCTTTCCATCAGTAAATTTTCAGAATCGATTATAGACTGTTTAACATAAGAATATTTAAATAAATCTCTAAAACTAAAACTCTGATTAGCTACGATTATATCTGGTAGTCCAATTTCATTTAATAAAAATGCTGATAGTGACTGCTTATTAGCTGGGGAATCAATCTCTAGTAAATCAAAATTCTTTTCGAAATCTGCTCCTTCTTCATTCCATCGAAATAATTTAACTGGCCTATTGAAATCAAACAGGGGGCGGACAATCTTGAATTTCTTTTCTCCAATCCAAAAGTCCAACTGCACATCCTTACAACTTTTTCCTATTTCTATGTACGCTTTATGCTTTTCACTTCCAAAAGCATAATTAATCATCTCTGCAATAGAGGATTTACCAGTTGACATTGGACCTGAAATAAAATTTAGACCCTTTTTGAATAGTACTTCATAATTTTTCCGAAATCCAATTAATATTAATTTTTCTAAGAATATCTTTTTACTCATAATTAACCATTCCCACTTTTTCGATAATCATACTTTCAACTTTAGTATCACTTAATTTAGTCAATTCTTTTTTTATATACATTGCAACACGGCCTAGCTCAACTGCGTAGGAACTCTCCATCTTTTCTATAACATCTTTACCCATTTCATTAATTCTAAAGCAAAAATCGTTATCCACTATTTTTCTTTGAATTAATTTTTTACTTAATAAGTACCTTAAATATAAGTTATATTCTTCCCTATCTGGCTGCCAGTGAAAGAAAGAATAAAATTCATTAAAATCCTTCTGATCCCCCTGAATTTCTTTATTTGGTAGCATGGTACGAGGAAACTTCATAAAAAAGTCATATAACATGATTCTATTTATATTCATTTTAAAAGATTTCTTTGAATCAAATTCAGATATTAATATGAGTAATCTTGTTGAATTTAAAATTATATCTCTGTTGACTAAATTCAACTCTTCAATCATTTTCTCCACTCCTTTCTAATAAGTGGTCTTTTAATCTAGTCTTATAATTTTTTACCCACCCAACCTTACATTCATCAGATAATTGATGAACAATTCCTTTTTTGGATATTAATGGGATATCAAGGCTAATCTTAAGAGTTGTGTCATTTAAATTTTCAATTCTCTCGTAAACCTTTGTTAAAAGTTCGTTTCCATCCTTCTCATCTTTATATGGCCGATGTTGAGTTTTCCAAATACTCTTTACGTTTTCTTTTAACATAATAAAATCTTTAATCTCAGTAGAGATACCCCTGCTTTCTATAGCGCTTTTTGCTATTTCCGCATTAAAAAATTCCTGCTGACAATCCTCGTGATCATAAATCTCTGCTGACTCAAGCTTTACAATAAACATAGATTCAGAGAAATCCAAATTTTCATCTAATTCGTAAATTTCGTCCATACTAAAATCCAGTATAGGCTCATCAATTAGAATCTCTAATTGTATTAAAACATCTTCAATTCTTTGCACGCTAATAGAACCTAATGATACTACCTTGCCGTTGGCTTTTGATTCAGTTAAAACAACTCCTACTAAATTCTTATTTACAAATAGTGGTGCCCCTGAAAGACCACTGAAATCTTCTATATTTGATTCATAGTTTAAATCAATATCCCAGTCATATGGGCGAGTCATGTCACTTGTTACTCTTCTTAATACATTACTCTTTGTCCAATGACCCATTCCCCACTTAATCACTGGGTATCCAAAAGTTTCATATAAATTATCCTTTTGTACTTCGTAGTTACAGAATTTTAAATATAAATTACAATGAACAGGCTCATCCAGTTCTAAAACAGTAATAGGTGCATTTGGAATTTTGGAAACCTCAATAGGACTTGCCTTACGTTTAATTGGTTCATTATGGATATTTAAAAACTCTAGGTGGATTTCCTTTCCTCCTAAATAATACTCATCAACAGCGTGTCTGGCTGTAACTGCTCTATTAGGTGAAATAAGAAAAGCAGTGGCTTTGTCATTTTCTTCATCACCACAAATCAACCTACCTATTGCTTTTTCATATGTAGAATCAACTTTGTTAATCATTTTATTAGCCCCTCTATAAATCAATTACCTTAATTTGATATCCATCAGAAAATTCCAGAGAGAACTTGTATTCAGTTCTTAGCTCTTCGTTAGATAGAAGCTCATTATTAACAGGATAATTAAATATTATATGTCTCTCTATTCCTTTTCTAGAAATTATTCTAGCGATAGTTTCAGGGTTGGGGTGATTATTCTTTTCCCCATTTGTAGATATTAAATAAAAAGGAGAATCAATTAAACTTAGTAGGTCCGCACTAGTATTTCTATGACTACCGTGGTGTGAAACTTTTATTATGTCAAAAAAAGGATTGTAATTAAAATTATCCATTAAACTTTGTATTTCTTTATGAATGCTTTTGGGATGGGAATCTGCTAAAAATAAAAGCTTTTTATCCTTATATTCAATGATAAAGGAAATAGAGGAACCATTGGCGGGAGAGTTATCATGGCTCATTTTTTTACTTAAAAGTTGGTCGAGACTCATTTTTTTATCCTTATAAGATACATTTATGCTCTCATTATTTTGTTGAGAATCATTTTGAGAGAGTAAATAGAACTCATAAGCATCATCAAATAGTTTATTGTCTGTTAACTTAAAGTCATACTTTTTTTTCCTTAACTCCTTAAACCAGTATTTTTCTAATCTTTTCAAACTCTCTGAATTAGGAGATAACAAACGAAGGTTAATATCTTCGGTCAGTGAAACTAACCCTTTTTTATCACAATTTACTGCTTGACCATCATACAAACTATTCCAATTGTACATTCCACTATATAGCAACGCCGCTAACGTGGATCCATCTTTTGCACTAATATCTTTATTCGGATCATTCTTTTTGCTTTGAGCAACACAACCCTGGCTAATTATTCCTGAAAGAATATCTTTTTCATTAGAACTAAGTTCCTCACCTTTTTGTTTTATTGAATTTAGATGTCTGTAACTATTATGCCAGACCTCACTAATTGGAATAATTAAAGGGTTCTCAGCCGATCCGTTTTCTTTAAAAAGCTCTATAATACCTTCTATATGATCTGAATCTACATGTGTAACAATAACTAGACTTAATTCTTCACCATTTTCAGCCATACTTATTAGTTTAGGTTTTAAGTAATCATGATATGTTTCTGCAAAACCACCATCAATTAGAATATTTTTTTTTTCTTTTTTCCCTATACTTATTAAAAAGCAGTCCCCTTCTAAAGCTGGGTATGCCTCGATTCGAATATCAGACAAAATCATGACTCCTCTATTTTTATACCAATTTTACCATAAATTTCATTTGTTTTTAAGAATACTATAAAAAGCAATTTCCTATTATAGTACGCTAGGTATACAATACATAGTCACAATTTAATTTTATCTAGTTTTACGGGGTTTTAGCGTTTTGGTACCTGAAAAAACCGTTACCACCCACTGTTATTTACGAGCGTGTCATCGTTTTTTTTCGCGGAGGTAGGAGGTGTCGTTTTAGCCAATCTAAATTTTTTAGTAGCCAACATTTCTGAGGTAGCCATACGAAACTTTTTCACTGCCATGTGTTGTCAGTATTAAGTTAACTTTTGATAGCACTAAACTTCTACTTAGCTTCATGTTCCTTGACTTCATTACTTCGATGTAATTATTGACCACAATCTTCGCTAAAGAAAACTTAAATGCTTTCTCTCCAATATCTTCTCTTACTGCTTCTAAATAACTAATCTTTTCATCCATACTTCATCTATCCTTTCTGCAATTAATCTGCTGTTTAATACTGCTAATGTTCTAATTCAATCTGCCGAAGGTGCTGCATCTTTTCATGATTAGTGCTACTAAATCTTCATAAGCTTTTAATGCTGCAAATACCTTAATTGTACTTCATACATTTTAGTTGCCATGATAGAAGAAGAAAAGTCGCTATATATAATGTGTACACCGAACAGAAATTCCTCCTGTTGTATTGGAATAAAAAGAAAAAGAGAGCCGATTTAACAACTCTCAATATTGTAAAATATTTCACATAAATGCTTATAGTTAAGCAACGATTGTTAGTTTTGATAATGCATCTGGATTATAAACGGCTCCATCCATGTAGGCATCAAATACGAATCCGAGTACGCCACGCAACGCTGATTCAGTATCATTAGTAGTTGTAAGGATCTGTGGATTTTTCTTAACCATTACTGCATATCCTGCTTCAACATTTCCGAAGACACATGGAACTTGTCCAACTGTATCACCAGCGTCTAAAGAATTAGTAACGATTAATTTTAAACCAAGGAAAGTATAAGATAGGCGGCCGTTTACGGTGCCGTTTTGCATATAAAAATGTCCTGCGCCGTCCTTCAATATAGCGAGTCTATTGAAGAACGGTCTTGAAACAATAAACGCTGAACCTTGTAGATAATCAGGATGAATTGATGTTACCATGTCGAGCATCTTATCTAACAGTTTTACATCTGTATTATCAGCTGCCTTAGACAAAGTGAACTTATTAATCTCTTCATTAGGAACGATACCTTTGAATTCTTCAGCAGCTGCGCCGCGAATTATTGATTTTTCTACAGCCTTGAATGTACGTTTTGCTAGTAAGTTAGGAACGTATTCAGCCATATTAATAGCTGCATCATTCACCAACTGCTTAGTAAGCACCATATGAGCGCCGACTCTCTTTTGATCTAATTCTACATAGCCTAGTTCAAATAAACCTTCAGTAAGAGGTTGTCCTTCTCCTACAAAAGCACCGACGCTTGTTGATGTTTCTCTAGCAACCTTTAATCTTCCGTGAACTGATGGGAACTTACGAGCGCGAGCGAATACTGGGGAACTTTCTTCTAGCTTCTCAACAATAATGTCGGCAACTGTTTCTGGAATTACAGCTCCACCCCCTGCGGTTGTTTGAAGATTGAAATCACGAGCTTCTTGAACTTCACCTGCAACATATGCGTTAAAAGCTTTGCTATCTAAAGTTCGTTTTTCCTCTGCTTCATTTTTGTAAGTAGTTCCATATCTGTGTACTGTTTTCATTTTGTTTTGCTCCTCTTTTTTTATTGTTGATACAGGAATATCAACTTCTGTAACTAAGTCCATTCCACGTGCTGCAATAGTTGATTGAGAATAGGCCGGATCTTTTACAACGCTTACTTCAAAGAGTTCAAGCTCTTCAATAGTTCGCTCATAAAGACCGGCTTCAAGATTTCGCCAACTGTCTTTGATAGTTCGGAAACCAAATGACATATTTTGATAGATTCTTGAATCAATCAATGTATATGCGTCCTTGCCCCAAGTTGTTGGAGCAATAGTTGCTTCCATCCATAAACCTTGTTCATCTTCTCGAAGAGTTAAAGACTCATTTCGAGTTGATGCCAAGATTTTTTCTTGTTTATGCTCAGCAAGAAAATCAATGTCTCTTGTGGCATTCTGTATTGCTCGGTTGAAAGCACCTTTTGCGATTTTTTCTACAAATTTCTTTCCAACACCCAAGACGTTGCTTAGTTGCTCGGTCTTATTGACATATCCTGATACCGTCATACTTCCATTCTTGTTTGAACGTAGTTCCATATTCAGAACTCTAAGCTCAATATTTTTCATGAAGATCTTCATCCTTTCGTTTCTTATTGCTGAATCTATCAGCGCCCAATTTTTGAAAGTGGCCATTTAAATAAAAAAAGACGTATCCGAAGATACGTCAGGGTTTTGAAAGTTTTCCAAGCTTTCAAAGCGACTTCTCTTATCAGGAGAAGCAAAAAATACGAGACTTAACTATTCTGTAAGGTAGTTATAGTAGTCACTGCAAAAGCAGTGCCAGATTTTATGATTTTATTAATAAATTTGCATGAACTTGCAACTAAAAAATCGCAAAAAAAAGACGATCAAATTAATGATCGCCTTCTTGGATACTAACCGTAAAAAGGTACGGCTCTTTGTGTTTCACTGAAAATAGGAGGTTATTTATGAATTTAAAGCTTGAGAAAAACGTAAAACCTTCAAGTACTCATGCTTGAAAGATCTACCGATTCACAAATTAACAGAACTTCTAAAAATCGAAAAGAAGTCAGAGAAGAAATTGCATGGTTGTGCAACTCTCTCTATTATATATATATCCAAGTAGTAGTTTCTGTACGAAATTAAAGTAAGTTTATATAAAAATATATAAATTAAGCTGCTACATCTTTTTTCCAAGTATTTAATGCAGACTCACGGCTTCTCAATACATAAAGTAATTTATCAATACCATTTCTCTGACTATCAGTCAGTTTTTTATTACTAAATCTCAGCACACTAAAGTAATTAATTTCAGAATGTAATTTCTCTAGTTCAATTGCTCTTGATATTTCTTCATCGTCAGGAAAATCATCCCAATCCCTTTGTTCTGGATCCTTTCCAATTACCGAATGATGGTTGAAGCTAATAACTGTATGCTCTAGATATATACGTCTCATAGGGTCTTCATCTTCAGTATTTAAAAAATCAATTATATCAGTGTAGTCTTTTTCAGTTCTGACTGGGATATCAAAATAGCTAGAAAAATGTTCATAAGCTTTTTTACTAGGAATCTTTGTAAATGCTTTTCGTGGAAGCGCACCATATTCTTCTTTACATTCAAGTTGCGCTGCAATTTTCGCATTTTTATATAATGCTTTTATAGCTTCATCGCTATGACAATAAAATAAATTCTCAGAAACATAATCTGACTTTATTTTATGAATGAAGTCAATCATTTCTTGATAATCGTCTTCACTAATTTCTTCTAAGATATCTTGGCTATTTAGTACTTTATAGTAAGTATATTTATTAAAATCTTTTTCTTTTGAATACAGTTCGCCTGTTTCAGCATCAAAAGTAATTGAAGGAATCTTCTTTTTCTCACTTTCAAGAATTCCATATTTCTGAAAAAGTTTCATATATTTTGAAACTGTATGACGCTCCATATTTATATTCTCGCCAAGTTTTTCATTACTCAATATTGTTTGATCATCTTCAAAAAGAAATCTCAATAGTTTTTCTGCGTTTTTTTCTCTTGGAAAAGATACTATACGTCCTGCAACTTGCTCACAGACTTTTATGAAATCAGATTTTTGAACTTCTTTATAATTGATTATATCGTAAGCATAAATTCCTTTTGAAACTTTGTATCTATCGCTATGTATATAATCTTTTAAAGTAATTTTATACGTTCTTCTTAAAGAGTTAGCTGCAATTCCTAGTTCGAGAGCTAGCTCTTGTTCTGTATATGTTTTAAGATCTAGCATATTAGAATGTCCTTTCAAAATGTAATTATTAGAATGATTTAGTTTCAATTAGAAAAAATTGTCAAGTGAAAATTACCATTATAATAAATATATATATAGGTAACTTTACAGTGACTGTTTTTTATTAGATAAATAAATATCTTCAGCTAAAGTAAAAGAGTCTTCAAATAAGTAGACTAAGAAATTAGATTTATGTTTATTCTCTTCAATACGAATAATCTTATGACCTCGACCTACAAGTTCCATTGCTAACGACCTTTTAAATACTCTCTTTATTTTCATATTTGAATGCTCCTTCTTTTTTTAAGTATAAGAACAATTAATATATATATATCTGTATTCTTTAAAACGTAAATCATCTATTGTAATTATTTGAAATAAAAGAAAGATTTATATAAAAAAAGATAGACCTCTATGAAGCCTATCAAATCAGCATTTGTATAAAATTAATATTTCCGTACAGAATTCCGTACTTATGAAAGTCAATAATAGCAATGATCTGAAAAACCGCTAACTTTCGATAAGCTGAGTTTTATGCAAACTAACTAAGATACCTTACTTAATAATAAAATGAGAATTTTAATTTATTATAAAACCTTTAAAGGATTTGGTTAGTGTATTATTAAAATATAACGAAAAATAGAGTAATAATAAAAGGATGAATATAATGGTAATTACAAATGATTTTCAATGTAATGTTTGTAATAGCATTACTCGTATAAAAGTGCAGCTAGGTTGGTTAAATAATTATCCAGTAAGAATTAAATGTGGTAATTGCCATATTTCAATATTCGGAAACGTGTCTTTAAATCCAGGACTCTCCATTAAATTAAATAATGTAACCCCTTTAGAAGACATGGGAAAACCTGATTTTTTAATTGAAGTTTCTGGAGAACTTTTAACCGACAAAATGAGTCCATTTACTAAAGAGAGAAATATTTTTTTCTCCCCTTTTCTCAAAAATGGTATACACTACATGGGAGAAAACTTCGAAAAATTTACACAAAGTACAAACCGCTTTCTTTATAATATTGAGAATGACTGGCCGACTTTAAAACGAATTAATGAACTTTGGTTCAATGGAAACCATACATACTTACCTAAAGAAATTCATAAATTACTAAGTAAAACCGAATTCCCTGCTGATAACGAGCTAGAATTATTAAGAGCGGTTCATGTCTTAAATTTTTTGTTTACCAATACTTTTGCAGATAAATACTTTAAAGAAATTTCCACCCATATATTTAAAGAGTTTCGAAATATTAACGATAGTAACCAATTAATTTTATTGGCAAAACACTTTGAAAGTCATTTAAATGACTTTGAACAAAAATTATTAGGTATTTTAAATAAGTTTATTGAAAAATTCCACATGTTTATACCAATTTACGGATTAGACTTTTATTCAGAAGAAAAAGACAAAGAAGAAGTAATGAAGAATTTAGGATTAACAACTGTTGATTTTGAAGATATTAAGGATTTTTATATAGATACTTTTGAGGATATAGGTGATATTTTAAATTTAGTCGTTGCCTATAATAATTTAAAACATCGAGCAGATTATAAAAAAATGAAAGAAAATGTAATCAAAGAAATTCTAGTCATTGAAGATTACATGAAAATGCGAAATAAAGGACGAAAATTAGAATTTATTAATGGTGAAGAAAGCTTTGATAAAATTTTTGTTTCCAAAGTTGATAATAGATTGCGAAATGCAATAGGACATAGAAGTTATACTTATGATGTTATTACTCAAGAGTTAACTTATTATCCCTCTGGTGAAAATAAAAAAGGCACTCCTGAAAGGTTATATTTAACAGAATTTGTTCTTGAATGTTTTCAGTTAATGAGATCGTGTATCGGGCTTTCAGAAATTGTTTATCAAACCCGTAAATCTATTTATGTCAGTCAAGGTATGTTTCCTAGAACCAAAGAAGATTACTATCCTTCGTCTACAGAAAATAATGCTAATTATTATCAAGTTAAAAACAAAAAACGTTCTACTAAAGTCAAAAACAAAAAGAAAATATCAAAAAAATCTCGTCAACATAATAGAAACAGGTAAACTAAAAGGGGCTAAAGTGTCCCTTTTGTTTTGTTAATAAATTATTGATTTTATGTAACGAATGAAATTAAAAAAGACCGAGCATTATGCTCGATCTCCTTCTTCTTTATGAATTCGATTGAAGTACATATCATGTATTCCAATTTTTCCCGAAAGGAACTCTACATCCTTCTCTATGTTAGAAAGTCGCTCTTCCATGTTTGGATTACTTCTAACATTATAATACTCGTCATACATCATATCTAATAGCTTCCAACGCTCACCATTCTCTAATTCCTTAATCATTTGGAATAATTTTTCTGCAGTCATTTTAAATCATCTCCAATTTTTAATTTAAATATAAAATTAAGCTAGATAATATATTTATTATCCAACTTATTCCTGTGTAATCTGGGTCAATCTAGAGCTTCTGAAGGCTATCCGTGGATATCCCATTACCTCGTTATCTAACCTTCTTGAATTTCTTATCAATTAACGCTTATAGCTTATCTACTTTTTTATTTAATTTCTTAATCTTATTATCAATTTCTTTAATACTATCTAAAATAATATTTAGCTGTATTCCATGTTGAATCATTAATTGCTTTAAATCAAGCTCTTTGTTCACTTGTGGCTCCTTATTCAGTAAAATTTCTACTGACTTTTCCACAGTATTTCCTGGCTCATTCTTTAAATAGATTAGCTTTCTAAATAACTCAATTTCATATTCAGAAAAAACCAAATACCCCTGCTTGCTTCTAGTGAACTTATAATTATTCTTTTCAAATAGGAGATAATACTTTTTTACTGCTGAAGAAGTTACACCAAGGATAGCAGCTACCTCATTTATTCTCATATTGAACCTCCTAAAAATATACATTCATTATATCATTAATCTTCTAACCAGTTATATAAAGGAATTTTCAGTTTTCCAAATCGTTCAGAAAAATCAATATTCCCTCTCTTCATATTGCTTTTGTATAATGTATTTTCCAAACAAGTTCTAAGGTATGCTCCAAAGTTTTCAACGTCTGGATTCCTATTCACTTCATCCAAGACCCTAAAGCATACTTCTTTGCTCAGTCCTTTCAATCGATATTCAGTAAATAATTTATTGATTGTATCTTCATTGTTAACCGAGTCTTTGTTAACAAATATATTCTCATTATTAATTATCTCATTTTTAATATTCTTATTATTAATAGATGCTCGCATTTGACATTCATGTGTGCTCTCATTGAGCATTCCTGATTGCTCATTTTGAACACTCCTTTCACCGCTTGGTGTGAAAGTATCATTTTCATCATAATTTAATCTACCTACATAAATACGATTGGGTTTATTCAATCCCATCCTTTTTTCACCAATCAATTTACGTCGTATCAATTCTGTTTTACATCTTCTAAATGTAGAATGACTAAATCCTAAGAGCTCTGCACCGCTTTCAATAGACATAATAACGTAATATCGATCATGTTCATCTTTCCACTCATTTACCATACTTAACTGTAGTTTATCAATTAAGGCTATGTAGAGGAGTTTGGCTTGAGGCATCATATCTTTATATTCACCTCCATATAATAAAACTTTTGGAGCTTGGACATAAATTAAATTATCTTTTTGTTGAGAAGTATAGTACCTCATTAGTTGTCCCTTTCTTGACAAGACAACAATCATTTACTACTATTTGAAGTAGACAAGACTGTCATCTTGTCGGTTCTTATTAAGAGATGGTAGAGCCGCAAACTCATATACCATCTCTTTTATTAATTTTATAACACGAACACAAGTTCGTACACTTTTATAATTTAATTCCTCTTAATGCTCCATACTCCCTATGTTTCCTTTCAATATCAGATCCCCATAAGTTTACATACTTCTTTGTTATTGCTATGTCCTGATGACCCAAGATTGCCATAAGACTAAATGCATCAATTCCTGCTACAATCATTCGTTTTGCCATTGTATGTCTAAAGGTATGTGGACTTACACGTTTAGTTATTCGAGCATCCTTCCCATACTTCGTAAACCTCGTTTGTATACTATGAGGCTTCAACTCTCCATTATCTTGAGTAATAAAAAGTTTATCTGTTTCTACATTTCCTCTGATCTTAATGTATCTATTCAATTGCTCAACAGTAGTATCAGATAAGTAAACTGTTCTTTCAAATAAATTTTTAGTTTTTCTAACAATAATTGAATTCTCCATTACATCATTTACTTCTATTCCTACTAACTCAGATAAGCGAACTCCTGTATCTAATAATATTAATAGTATTACTTCATCCCTAAAGCCAATGAACGAATTTTGCTTTCTAATCGTCTTTAACAATGTTTCAATCTCTTTATTATCTAAGGTTTCAATTGTCTTTTGTCTGTCTCTTAGCAGCTTAATATTTCTCATTGGATTTTCATCAATATGCTTGTTTTTAGATAGAAAATTGTAAAAAGATCTTAGAGCTCTCAAACGAGTATTAATACTAGTTACCTTCATGAGTTGTTTGCTTTGCAAAATGAATGTTTCAATATCAATTTGCAGACAATCAACTAGTTGCTTATTAATAATTTTCTTCGCTGCATGGAATTCATTTTTATAATACTCAATGGTAGCTGGTCTCAAGTTTCTTAAATAACAATCTCTAAAGAAGATTTCAAAAGCTTCATCATCTGTTATTTTTTTCTTAAGCATTAGTAATTCTTCATTTGTAAGTTTTCCTCTTCTTCCCACCACAACCTCCTACGCACACGATTCCACGCACACGATTTTGAATTATTTATGTCGTGTAATTAAAACAAAAAAAGACCTCAACATAATCGTTGAAGTCTTGATTTCTATAGATCTTTGATACCGGTGGTCGGGGTCGAACCGACACTCCAGAGGAACACGATTTTGAGTCGTGCGCGTCTGCCAATTCCGCCACACCGGCAAATGAAATTGTGATGGATATGGTGCCGAGGACCGGAATCGAACCGGTACGGTAGTCACCTACCGCAGGATTTTAAGTCCTGTGCGTCTGCCAGTTCCGCCACCCCGGCAAGGGTGATAAATAAAAATTGGAGGCGACACCCGGATTTGAACCGGGGATAAAGGTTTTGCAGACCTCTGCCTTACCACTTGGCTATGCCGCCTCAACTATTGGAGCGGAAGACGGGATTCGAACCCGCGACCCCCACCTTGGCAAGGTGGTGTTCTACCACTGAACTACTTCCGCAAATCGCTTTGTAATGTATTTTATGCAATAGCTGCACAAAGATGACTCATAATGAAAAATGGCTGGGCTAGCTGGATTCGAACCAGCGCATGACGGAGTCAAAGTCCGTTGCCTTACCGCTTGGCTATAGCCCAATACAAAAATAAAAACCCTATTAAGTAAAAAAAGGGGCGACTGATGGGAATCGAACCCACGAATGCCAGAGCCACAATCTGGTGCGTTAACCACTTCGCCACAACCGCCATTATACTATATAAGATTAATTAAATTGGCAGGGGTAGTAGGACTCGAACCCACACCGGAGGTTTTGGAGACCTCTGTTCTACCTTTAAACTATACCCCTATATTCTTTTTATGAAAATGGTGGAGGGGGACGGATTCGAACCGCCGAACCCGGAGGGAGCGGATTTACAGTCCGCCGCGTTTAGCCACTTCGCTACCCCTCCACACTGTAAGTGGTGCCGGCAAGAGGACTTGAACCCCCAACCTACTGATTACAAGTCAGTTGCTCTACCAATTGAGCTACACCGGCATTTTATAGTATGAAGTAAAAATGGTGGCTTGGGACGGAATCGAACCGCCGACACAAGGATTTTCAGTCCTTTGCTCTACCGACTGAGCTACCAAGCCATTTTATTCTTTTTTAATTAAGAATGGCGGTCCCGACCGGGATCGAACCGGCGATCTCCTGCGTGACAGGCAGGCATGTTAACCGCTACACCACGGGACCATTTGGTTGCGGGGACAGGATTTGAACCTGCGACCTTCGGGTTATGAGC